>OY970219.1:0-3764199 GCA_963713985.1 uncultured Solirubrobacterales bacterium
TCGGGGTACTGCTGGTGTGGCATATTCGCCGCTCGGACCTGCACATCCTTGAGGCGGTCATCTTTCTGTTGTCGCTGGCGATTGTGTGGCTTGGTCTGTATCTCTCAAATGGTTACTCCTGAGTCGGTTTCGCCCCGCGATGGCTGACGCTCGCACCTGGTGCGGGAGCGCGACAACGAGAGGTGAAGGTGCGCCTGTTCGCCGTATCTCCCGAGCGGTCGAGAGCGCCGTTGTTCAGACCAGGCGGTAGCCGACGCCGCGCACGTTGACGATCCAGTGTTCACCGGCAGAGCCGAGCTTCCGGCGTAGGCGGCTGGCGTGGCTGTCGAGCGTGCGTGTCGTCCCTTGCGAGCGGAATCCCCACACTGCTTTCAGTAGCTCGTGCTTGTTGAACACCCGTCGTGGATCGCGGGCTAGATGCACCAGCAGCTCGTACTCCATGCGGCGCAGCTGGAGGGGGTTGCCGTGGAGGCTTGCGGCGTAGCCGGCCCGGTCGATCGTCAGTGGGCCGATCTCCAGCGGCGCGTCGTCGGGCGCGTGCTGGGAGCGGCGCAGTAGGGCTCGCAGCCGTGCTCGTAGCTCCAGGTAGAGGACGGGGCGCGTGAGGAAGTCGTCGGCTCCTGCCTCGAAGGCTCTGAGCAGGTCGGGCTGGGTGGTGCGCGAGCTGAGGACGATCACCGGCACGGTGGACGGCCACGGCGAGGACTCCTGCCCGTCTGTGCTGCTGTGCTGGGGGCTGCGGATGCTTTCGAGCAGGTCGATGGTGCCGCGTGGCGGGCCGAGGTCGCCGAGCACCAGCAGGCGTGGCTGCCGGTCAGCGGCGAGCAGGCGGGCGTGTTCTTCGCTGCGGGCAAGCTGGGCTGGATAACCGTCGGCGGCGAGCTGGTCGACCAGCACCCTGCCGAGATCGGGGTCGGTCTCGATCACGAGGATCGCCTCACGCCGTCCGTTCGCCGCTGGCGGCGTGTCGGGCGCCACGGCGTTCGTGGGCCTCGCGTGGGTGGCTAGCGTGCTCATTCGCCGTCCTGTCGTTCGAGGCGCTCTAGGACCTTTTCGAGGCGGCGTTTGCGTATGCGGATGAGCGCGAGCGCACCCCGCAGACAGACGCTCACAGCCAGCAGAGCGTCGATGCCGTGGTTCACGCTGAGCAGCGAGGCGATCATGCGGCGATTGCCTCCTGGCGCCGGGCCTCCTGAGATCGGGTGCGGTACGCGGAGGGTGAGAGCCCGTAACGGCGCCGGAACGAGCGGGCGAAGTGAGAGCCCTGGCTGTAGCCGACCGTCTGCGCCACGGCGGCTATCGGGATCGACGGCCGTTGCAGCAGCCGCACGGCTGCGTGCAGGCGCCGGCCAGCGAGGTCATCGCGGAAGGTCAGCTGGCCGCACTCGGCGTAGGCGCGCTGTAGCTGCCGCGGGGAGCTGGCGAGGCTCCTGGCGACTTGCTCCAGCGTGAGCGGCCGGTGGTAGTTGCGCATGACCATCAGACGCGCAAGCCGATACATGCGGCGCCGCTCGCTGAGGGTCAGTTCTCGCGGCTGTGCCGGAGGTCGCCTCTTGGCGGCGGGCGGTATGCCGCTGAGCCCGAAGTGCCGGTTGAGCAGTTCGCGCACATGCCCGGTCGTGATGTCGAATTGGTCGCCGATCTGTGCGAGCGTCAATCCCTCGACGGCGCGCAGGCGGAGCATCTCTTGCTCACGCTCGGTGTGGAAGTGTGCGCCGTGGGCTGCGAACGGTGTCAGGCCGTGGCGGTGTAGCTCGCGGATCAGCTCGTAGAGCTCGACGCCGCTTCTGAACTCGGGCTGGCGGAGCAGCCCGCCGAGGTTCTGCTCGGCGAGCTGCTCTACCGTGTGGATGCCGACCTTGGCCAGGCTCGGGAGGAAAGCCTGGCTCAAGGCCAGCTCGTTGACGCGCATGTGGGGGAATGAGCTCGCGCGTCAGACGGTCATCAGTTCGTCGAGGCGCAGCGCGACCTCCGAGGCGATCGAGCGCCCGCCGCGGCGTTCGATCAGCCCGGCGCCCTCCAGGCGGTCCACCGCGTCGGCGACCTTGAGCTGCTTCTTGCGCTTGGTCGCACCGAACGCTTCGTAGGTCTGCTGCAGGGAGCGTGGCCCTTCGCCCTCGGCGCTGCGCACGATCAGACCCTCAAGGACTGCGTGCTCCCAATGGCGCTCCGCGCGATCGCCGGGGGTCAGGTTCTCGATGGCCTGGCTGATCTCGTGGAAGCGCACCGCGGCGTGCGCGGCGACGGCGAGGTCGTTCCAGCGGTGGATGAGCTTGCACGCGCGCAGACGGCGCAGGCTTTCGCGGACATCACCGGGGACGCTGAGCGTGCGGTCAAGCTCGTCTTCGGCCCACGGTCGCTGGCGCTCGGGGTCCAGCATGAGGTTGAGTACGGCGCGGTCGAGGAGCGCGTGCTCCTTCAACCCCTCTGGGGTACGGTGTTTGTGCATGGGGAGGTATTGCTCCTTGTGCCACGGCGTCGGGGGCAGTTACAGCTGTCCGCCGGCGCCAACATTTTCAGTTGTGCTGGAACCGTAGAAGGTCTGTGTCCGCCTGTGAGCCGGTGACGCGAAGTTGACACAGAGCGAACCGAAGATGTAACGCAAGCAGCGATGCGGTCCTCGTGATGCGTTAGGATGTATGTATGAGGCGCACGACGATCATGCTGCCCGAGGATGTCGATGTGCGGTTGCGGCTGGAGGCGCGTCGGCGCGGCACGTCGGTCGCTCAGGTTGCCAGGGAGGCGATCGAGCAGCAGCTGCCCGAGCAGACCGATGGGACCTTGAGCTTCTTCGCCGTCGGCGACGGCTCGCCTCGGGATGCCTCTGAGCGGGTCGATGAGCTGGTCGCCAAGAGCGTGCGCAAACGTCGGGCTGGGCGCCGGTAGTGCTGATCGTGGACGCCGGGCCGCTGTACGCGGCGGCGGCGAGGAAGGACAAGCATCACGAGCGCGCCGTCGCGTTGCTCTCCAGCAGCCCGCGGCCCCTGCTTGTCCCCGCGCTCGTGGTGACAGAGGTTTCCTATCTGCTCGCCGACCGGATCGGCGCTCACGCCGAGCTTGCGTTTGGCCGTGCGCTCGCGGACGGCGAGCTGGTGGTCGAGCCGGTGGCCGACGCGGACTGGTCTCGCATCTACGAGCTGATGGAGCAGTATCTCGACCTGCCGCTGGGGATGGTCGACGCTTCGGTGATCGCCCTGGCCGAGCGGCGTGAGGTGGACGTGATCGCCACGCTCGACCAGCGGCATTTCAATGTCGTGCGGCCACGCCATATCGAGGCGTTCAGGCTCGTCCCCTAGTCGCAGAAGCTCAGCCGGGAGAGCTGGGTCGCGCCCCTACTCGCCGGCCCACTCGGGCGGTGTGGCGCCAGGCTTCCACTCCTTCGTGGCACCGCCGCCCTGCTGGCGCAGTAGCTGGGAGTAGTCGGCGAGCTGGTGCTGGAAGGCGAGCTCCTCGCGGGGGTCCTGCCCGCCGTCGTCCAGTTCGGCTCGCCACACCGCCAGCGCGCACAGCGTCTCGGTGGTCGCGTCGCTGCTCCACCATTTGTCCTTGAGCGCTTGCAGCTGGTCGGGGTAGCGGCCGTGCAGGGCGACGATCGCGCCCCACATCTGCCGGCGCCAGTCGCTGTCGCCGCCGTAGGGCTCAAGCCAGGGTGCGCGCTCGCCGCCACGCGCGCCGGTGAGCGCTGGCGTGGAGCGCAGCGGGCGAACCTTGCCGTCCTTGGCTGCCTGGGCGACACCGGCCTGCACCATCTGCGCGGCGAGCGTCGATGGCGGCGTGTCAGCGGCGGCGGCCAGCTCGCGTAGCTGCTGGTCTACGGGGTCGGGCAGAACGATCTGTCGTCGTTGGCTCATCGTGTCCTCTCGGGTGCTGGTGGGTTGATGATCCGGTTGATCGCCTCGCGGACGATCCCCGGTATGGGGCTGGTGCGGCTGGGTGCGATCGGAAGGTGAAGGCCGGGGCCGTAGCTTGGGTCGGGCAGCTCGGGGTGCGCGAGCGATGGTGTCTGCGCGTGGCTTCGGCTCATGCTCTGCGCGAGCCTCTGGATGCGGTCAGTGTCGTGGCCCTCCACGCCGAGGTCTTGGCGGGAGACGTACCAGTCGGTGCCTTGGCGGGCGCGGGACGCCTCGACGTAGGCGGGCTCCTTGCTGGTCTGCCAGCCGCCGGTCACGACGAGCGTGCGTGTGACGGTGGCGCCCTGGGCGCGGTGGATGTGCTGGGCGTAGCCGAGCCGCAGCTTGCCCAAGTCCTCACCGGAGAGTCGTTGCTGGCGGCCGGTCACGTCGAACTCGACCAGCACCTCTCCGGCGGCGGTGATGTCGAGGATCTCGCCGCGGCTGCCGTTCTCGATCCGCTCGATGCCCGGCTCGCGGTGCTGCTCGATGAGCGCGATGCGGTCGCCTTGGCGGACGCCGTAGTGGACGCCGGGCACGGGGACTTCGAGGTCGCCGAGTTCGCCGCGCTCGGAGCGGAAGTGTTGGGCGCGGGCGTTCAGCCTGGCGATCTCCTGGTTTGACGCATCGGAGATCAAGGCGACCTCGCTGGGATCATGCGTCTCGGTGAGGCTCGCCCACGCCTGGGCGGCGTGCTCGACTGCCTCATCGCGGGTGTCTGCCATGTGCAGCTGGCCGCGGTTGTAGTAGTGGGCCATCGCTCGGTCTGAGCGGCCGGCGCGCAGGTCCGCCCACGCGCGCTGTTCGTCGGGGTCAAGGGTGCGGCGGATGTTCGACAGCTCCGCTGCGGGCGCGATGCTGGAGAGCCGCTCGAACATGCCGCCGGCACCGATCGAGGGGAGCTGCGCGGCGTCGCCGATCGCCACGAGCTTCGCTCCGGTGTGCTCCACGACTTCGGTGAGGCGATCGAGCCGGTCGGTGTCGGCCATGCCCGCCTCATCGAAGTAGATCGTGGTGTCCTGGCTGACGGCAAGCTGGCCGCGCTCGACGCGCGAGACGAGCGCGTCGAGCGTGAGCGTCTGCCCGGCGAGGGCGGGGCTGTCTTGGCCGAGGCGCTGGGCGGTTGAGCCGGAGACGGCGATGCCGAGGGTTTGGTGGCCGGTGTGCTGCTCGGCGCGGGTGGCGGCGTCGATGACGACGCCCTTGCCGGTGCCGGCGGGGCCGACGAGGATCGCGGCGCGCTCGGGGCCGGTGATGACCTGCAGCGCGTGGGCCTGCTCTGTGCTGAGGCGTCCGCCGATGCGCTCGGCAATTTGATCGCCGGCGAGCACGCGGGCCTGGGCTCCTACGTCCCTGTCGGCGTGCGTGGCCAGCGCGGTGAAGCGGCGCTCGATCGCTTGCTCGCGCGCCCTGACCGTGAGCGTGGTCATCAGGCCGCCCTGTAGGGGCAGCACGCGGCGTTCGGCGATCATCGCTCGCGTGCGGTCGAGGGCTTGCCGTGGGGAGAGCTCGCCGACGGACTGCTCCAGCATGACGGCGCGCAGCTCGCCGGGCTCGAAGGTGGCCGCGCGCTCGGTCAGGCGCTGCTCGACGCGATCCTCGAGCGGCGCCTGCACCACCGGCGGCGTGTCCGCGACGGAGCGCTGTCCGGGCTGCTGGGCGGTGAAGTCGAAGCGGGCGGCGGTGTCGTTCCATGCCTGCTGCAGGTCGGTGCGCGTGACGAGCACCTTGGCGCGGCGGTTCTCCAGCTTGAGTGCTCGTAGCTCGCCGCGCTCGGGCGCCCGCCCGTACTGTGCGCGGAAGCGCTCGGCGGCTCCGGCGACCTCGCGGCTGCGGGCGCTGAAGGCGTCCAGCAGGCCACGCGGCACATCGGCGATCTCAAAGTAGCGGCCATGTTTGCCGGTGCCCCGCTCGATCGCATAGCCGCGCTGCTGGAGTTGGTGCGCGAGCGCCGAGCGGTAGTAGGCGCCGAGCTCGCGGGCGGAGCGAAAGACGGGCCGCGAGGCGACGGCGACGATCCTGCCGTCCTCGCGGATCGCGCTGGTGATGACCACGTGGCTATGCAGCTGCGGGTCGGGCGCGTCGCCCTCGAGCACGCCGCGGGAGGTCGTGTGCCGGTACTCGGCAGCCATGAGGTCGCGGGCGTGCTCCTCGATCACCTGGCCATCGTGACGACGGCGAACCGTCGGCACCGTCTCTGTGAGATGTCCGATCGTCTCGCTGACGGCGGCGGCGTGCGCGGCCTCGATCTCCCGGCGCTGTGCCTCACCGGCGAGCGCCCACACTGCAGAGACCGACTTGGGCGCCGAGAACGTCAGGTCGATGCCGCCAGCGCGACTGCCGTCGGCTCCCGCCCGACGCAGCCACCGACCACTGCGGGGATGCTTGCCTTCCATCAACGAGATGAAGTCGCGGCTCTCGACGCCGGCGCCCTCAATCCCGAGCCGCGCGAGCGTGTCCGCCTTGGCGAGCCACTGGCCAGGAGCCTGGGTGGGCTCCCCCTCGGGGGAGAGGTAGTAGTCGCCGCGCTCGGGCTCGATGGTCTTTGACTCCAGGTAGCGGGCGTACCCGCCACCTTTGGAGGCGCCGATGCTGGCTGCGGTCATCACAACGGGTACTGACCCCGAGGCCCTCAGACCGGCCAACGAATTACATGGCGCGGACACAGCGCCGGCACGGCTGATGCTTCTATGTTTGTCAAGTCACGCTATTTGCGGGATTCGGTGGTGAGGTTTGGAGTAGCCGGTAGAGGTGGCGTGCGGTGTAGCGCTTGAGGCATCGCTTGATCTCGCGGGTGCTGCGTCCTTCGGCTTGTCGGCGGGCGGTGTAGGCGCGTGTGCGGGGGTCGTCGCGCATGCGGCAGAGCACGATCGTGTGTAGTGCGCGGTTGAGCTGGCGGTCGCCTGAACGGTTCAGGCGGTGACGCACGGTTTGCCCGGAGGACGCCGGGATCGGGGCTACGCCGGCGAGCGACGCAAACGCGGCCTCCGAGCGGATACGTCCGTGGTGGGAGTAGGCGCAGAGGATCTGCGCGGCGACGATCGCGCCGACGCCCATCTCGGCCAGTAGCCACGGCGCCAGGTCGGTGACGATCGGCTTGATCTCTGCTTCGAGCTCGAGTGCTTCGTCTTGCAATGCGAGTGCTCGACGGGCGCTCGCGCGTATCGCGATCGTCGTGGCGCGCTGTTCTGCGTCTTGCGTGGGACTGATGCGCAGTCGGGCACAGCGCGCGAGCTGATCGCGTGTCGGTAGGGCACGTAGTCCTTCGCGGAGGGTCGGTGAGGCCGAGACGAGCAGACCCTTCATCAATGTGATCGCGGCGCGCTTGGAGCGCACCGCGCTGTCGCGGGTGGCCAGCAGAACGCGTAGTGCCTCGCGCTCGCCGCGCTGGCGGGGCCGCGCGAGATGCTCGCGAGTGAGCGCTTCGCGGGCTGCACGGATCGCGTCGAGCTCGTCGGACTTGGCGCGGTCGCGGCGCGCGGGTCGGCGAGGACGATCGACCTCGAGCACCAGCTCGTCTTCTCGCTGAAGAAAGACGGTCAGTCCCGCGCCGTAGCTGCCCGTTCCCTCGACTGCCCACGCACGGCGCCCGGGTGCGTTCTCGCGCGCGAAGCGCAAGAGTCGCCGGTAGCCACGCTCGTTCGCGGCTACGGTGATCTGTCCTTGCACGACCGCCGTGTCTGCGGCGAGGATCGCCGCGCTATGCGAGTCGCGGTGCGTGTCGATGCCGAGCACGTGATCGGCTTGGTCTGCCAGCATGAAATACGACCTCCTGTTCTGGGGGGTTTGTCTGTCGGTACTCGGCCTGGGCAATAGGAACCGCAAAGGGCAAGACTGTGATGAGTCACGCCCCACACATCAGGGGCGGACAGGCTTCTGATCAGGCCACAAGCGGAGGCCAGGCCGGGACCGGCAGCAACAGACGGACAGATCAGGCCAAAAGCACCCACGCCAAGCGCAGGGCCAGTGCATATGAGGGTCACGTCCATCGCCACCGGGGCCAGCCTGAACACCAGACCCGACGTTCCCCCAAATGGGGAAACGTCGACTACAACGCAGTCGCTGAACGCACCCTCACGACACAGCAATTGCTGTGCACACACTCACAGTGCATCTAGTCTGTCCGGGCTTGGTGGTGTGCCGTCGGCCGCGTGAGCTCGCGAGCGTCAGCGAGCGGCGAGCGGGCAGCCCGCAGGGCTGCAAGGCCGGCGTGTCACGCCGCCGGGGTCGGTGGAGAGCCGACCTCGGGAGGCTCGGTTACAGCCGGCGCAGCCGGCGTCCGGTATCTCGCCGTTGGGGTATTGGGGCCGCGCCGTCGGCGGTCGCCGGCGCGGCGAACTGGTGTGCTGCGGGCTGCGAGTAGTGCGCGTGCAGCGCGGCCGAGCCCTTGAGCGTCTTTGCGATCTTGCAGATCACTGTCTGCGGTCTGATCTTCCCCACTGCTCGAGAGCCGACCGGCGGGCGGCTCGCCCGCGGGAAGTTTGGACGCCAGTCTTGCGGTTGGGTGAAGCTCTCGACAACCCGACCCGCGCACGTAGGAGCCTGGTCGGCTGGTGTCCTGTGGACGGCGGTCCGCTCGCGCCCGCGACCGTGGACCAGGTCGTCCTGTTCGCCGAGCATCTCGCGAGCGAGGCTCTCATCACGAGCCTCGACGCCAAGCTCGCAGGCAAAACGATCGCCGGGCACTTCGGAGATCGACTCGCGCGAGTTGCTGAGATGCAGCGCCGCCTGAGACTGGACGATCCAGATGATCCGCCGGGCGAGATCATCTTCCCCGGTCCGACCGACCCGGTCTGGGGTCGCTGACGGGGCAGCTCGACTTGGGGCGAGCGATGTCCCTCAGACTGATACGGGCGGGACGTCCATTAGCTGCGCGGCGTTGAGGAGTCGTCTGGACCGGCTGCGACGATGTTTTGTTCGACACGTGGAGATGATTTGGCGCGGAAAACGAAGGTCAGTCCAGATAGCGAGCTGACAGCTCAGAAGGCGGTCAATCTCATCGAGGAGATCGCGCTGGGCATGGGTTTCCTATGGCACCCCCCTGGCGTCTTCGATCACGGCATCGACGGTCGCATCGAGCTCCGGGACACGCGAGCCAAGCAACCGCTGAACCGCTACCTCGGCGTGCAGAGCAAGGCAAGGGCCAAATTCACGGCAGAGACCACCGACGGCTTCGAGTTCTTGTGCGAGGAGGCCGACATCGACTACTGGATCCGCGCTGAGGAGCCGGTCCTGCTCGTCTGTTCGCATCCGGCCACCCGAGAGGCGTGGTTCGTGTGCGTGACCGACTGGTTCGCTGACGCCGAGCGCCGCGCCAACCGCCGCGTCGTATTCGACAAGGCTCGCGATCGCTTCAGCGTGGAGCGAGCTGTGGAGTTGCTCAGGCTGGGCACCCGCAGCGAACCCGTGGTCCACCGGCGTTTGCCCGCGCCACCAGAACGACTGTTGACGAATCTGATGCCGATCCTCGAGCACGGGTCGCGGCTGTGGAGCGCGCCGACCGATGCTTTTGACCACCGGCACGTCCGAGCACGCTACGACGAGGCCGGTGGACCGCGAGCAAGCGACTATCTGCTTCGAGACGGCCGCCTTTACTCGCTGCGTGATCCGCGGACATGCGCGCTCCGCCACGCCTGCGATGCACCCAACGCCAAGAGCGAACCGTCCACAAACTGGTCGGAGTCACAGGACCCGCGGCTGCAGCGATATTGGGTTGAGCTCCTTCGGCGCAATCTCCTGCATCAGCTCAAGCACCAGTTCGGCTGGCACCGCGATCGCAGCCTGTTCTACGTTCGGGCGCCCGAGCCCCTCGCTGAGCAATCACTTGAGGGTCCGAATGGCAAGCGACTCGGCGTGAAGGTCGAGCACTACATCGACAAACGTGACGGAGAGCGACGCGTCGCCTACGTTCGCCACCAGGCATTTCGACCGGGCTTCGAGTACGTCGACGGCCGGTGGCACCTTGAGATCGTGCCGGACTACCTGTTCACGTTCGACGGCGAGCGCGAGACTCGATTCGCAGACGAGAAACTGGCCGGCATCAAGAAGCGAGAGAAGAACCTCGCCGTGTTGGGACACCTGAGGATGTGGGAGCACATCCTCACACGCCCTCCATCGCTCTTGAGCGATGAGCCGCCGCTGCTGCTTTTCGGCCCTCTGCTGACGGTTGAAGTGCCAGTCGGTCTTGACGACGCGCTGTGGCGAGGAAAGGGTGGCGATCGGACCCTCCCAGGCCAGGAGGAACTTGCGGCTTGAGGGCAGATCTACTCGCTGAGCCCTCCCTTGAGTTCGCTGGCGGTGCGCGGCACCTCGACCCACGATTTGGAGTAGTCGAGTACGGCCCGGCTGATCTCACTGCTCCAGGAGCGCCGCGCAGCATCAACGTCGGCCTGATCGGCTCGCAGGCTGACATCGACGCGACACGCCTCTGGATGGAAAGCTGCCGGCTGCCGATCGATGGCAAGAATCAAACGCGGCCAGGATTGTGGCCGGCGTGGCCGGGCTTCACCTCAGAGGTCGGGTACTGCTCCGAGCTCACATTGGAGGATCGCCTTCAGCGACCGATCAAAGGGCGAGCACTCGCCAAACTCGAGGCGCTTGATCCGCGACAGCGGATTGACGCAGCGGTCGAGCTGTTCCGTGACGAGTTGCAGACGCTCGTCCAAGAGGGCCGACCACACGTCGTCATCTGCTGCATCCCCGACTGCCTCATCGACCTTGACGCTCCTCCTCGCGTTATGGGGGTGGACGCCCCGGACGTGATCGACACAGAGACTGCGGAGACGACACGACCGCATGCGTTCCATGATCTGTTGAAGGCGCGTGCGATGTCGCTTCGTGTGCCCCTCCAGCTGATTCGAGCGAGCACGTACGATCCGACTCGCGCCGGGCGTCAAAAGCGAAAGACATGGAAGA
Source organism: uncultured Solirubrobacterales bacterium (assembly GCA_963713985.1). Taxonomy (GTDB): domain Bacteria; phylum Actinomycetota; class Thermoleophilia; order Solirubrobacterales; family Solirubrobacteraceae; genus Palsa-744. The sequence goes on from OY970219.1 coordinate 10,806, forward strand.
CCAAGCAACGACAGGACCCGGCGTCGATCGCATGGAACTTCTTCACCGCGCTCTACTACAAGGCGGGTGGAACGCCGTGGCGGATGGTGCGTGCCTCGACCGATATCGACACTTGCTACATCGGAGTGACGTTCTTCCGGACGGCTGACGGCGGCGACACTGCGACAAGCGTCGCGCAGGTCTATAACCAGCGCGGCGACGGAGTCGTCGTCCGGGGCGGCCCGGCGTACCGCTCGAATGAGGATCGGCAGCTGCACCTCTCTCGCGAGGATGCCGAGGCGGTCGCGCGCGATGCGATGGTCGCCTACCGCAGCGAGCACCGCCACCTTCCGGCACGCATCATCGTCCAGAAGACCTCGCCGTTCGATGCCTCCGAGACCGAGGGCATGCTCCGATCAGCAGACGAGCTTGGCTTGGACTCGTGCGAGCTGGTGTGGATCACGAACCCGACGACTCGCCTGTATCGCGATGGCTACCATCCGCCGCGACGCGGCACATACCTGGAGCTCGCCGCCGACCACGGCGTCCTCTACACGCGGGGTAGCGTTGAGTGGTACGAAACCTACGCCGGCATGTACGTGCCCCGTCCAATTGCTTTGCGCTCGGCGCATATCGAACGGAGCATGCGAGACATCGCCAGCGAGGTATTGGCCCTCTCAAAGATGAACTGGAACTCGACGCGGTTCGACGGCCGCCTGCCGGTCACGTTGCGGACGGCTCGCCAAGTTGCCGACATCATCAAGCACCTCGCCCCCGGCGATCCTGTCGAGCCAGGCTACGGTTATTACATGTGATCCTCGGTTGTGCCGCGACACAACCGCATGAGCAGACGACACAGCCAGACAGTCTTCTCTCTACCCACTCGGTTGGTGTGTGGCGCCGGGTTACCGGTTGTAGTCGGTGCGGGCGTCGTTGCCGGCCCTTCCGTGCTGCTAGGGCGCTACGCGCTCCCCGTAGCGGCGGCTTCGCTCTTGGAATGCCTCGCGGCCGCCCTCCATGATCTTGATGACCGCATCGATGACCTCGGGGCGGTCGATGTTCCCGGTCGTCTCGACTTGTGCGCTGCGGCTTGTCGGGGCGTCGAGCACGACGACTTGCTCGGCGTCACCGCCGACGACGATGTTGGGGTTGTGGGTGGTGACGATGATCTGGCGGTGCTCCTTCAGGCGCGCGAGGATCGAGGAGAGTGTCTGTCCGACCATCCGGTTGTCGAGGTTGTCCTCGGGCTGGTCGATGATCAGCGGCACCTCGTCGGAGAGGGCGATCAGTGGCAGCATCGCGCTGCTGCGCCCGCCGGGAGAGAGCTCGTGTACGGGCCGATTGTCTGAGAGGATCGTGACAAGATCCTCCAGAGGCTGCTCCTGCAGCTCGAGCAGATCGAGCAGCTCTTTGGCGACAACGGTGACGCCGGCGTCGGGGTCCTCCTCGAAGACGGTGAAGGCATTGAGGAGTCTGGTGGCCTGCTCGGTGTCGAGCAGCTCCTCCCCCACGAGACTGTTGGTGTCCGCGGTGCTGATCGCCCAGGCAAGGGCTGTCGGCGTGAGCTGAGCGAGCCTTGCCGCAACGCCTCTGGAGTGGAACTGCCCTCCGCGTTCCTGGTTGAGGAAGCGGTCGTCGAGGTAACGCTCGTAGACGCTGCGGTCCGCGCTCTTTTCGACGTCGATCGTGATCTTGGGGCCCTGCTGGTCGATCGCGTCCAGACGGCTGGCGAGCTCATCGGCGATCTGCACGCGCGCCTCGCCCACCGCTTCGATGACGGTGTCGAGGCCTTTCAGAGTCTGGCCGCGTTCTCTGAGGAGGGTCTGCAGCGAGCCGAACTCCGTCTCGTAGCGTTCGCGCAGCGCGCTGGAGACCTCGAGCTGGGCGCGGGCCTGCTCGCGTTGGTCTCGCCGCACGGCGCTGTCGGGCGTGGCGTTGGTTTGCTCGCGGATCTCGCTCTCGTGGGAGTCGGCCTCCTCCTGCGCGCTGCCAACGCGTTCGGCGATGAGCTCGCGGCGTCGTTTCACCTCGGCCGCGATCTGCGTGGCGTGTGAGGTGATCGACTGCTCGAGATCGGCCAGATCGAGATCGGAGGCGACGTTCTTCTCCCACCATTCCTTGATCTGCTGGTCAGCCTCGTCCAGGCCGCCGGTGGCCAACAGGTCGGCCTCGGACCCGTCGATGCGCTCCGTGGTCGTTTCGATCTCGGCGAGGCGAACATCGACGGCCTGCAGCACGGTGATCTGTGCCCGTGCGTGGTCGAGGTCACCGAACAGGTTCCTGATCTCGGTGGTGTTCAGGCGCTCGTAGGCGCCCGAGTGCTCTGCCCAGCGGCGTAGGGCGCCGTGGTTCTCGCTGAGAATGCCGGTCAGGCTGTTGAGGGTGGCCTGTATCTGTGCGCGGTTGGCGACGAGCTCGGCGCGCAGCGTGCGTTCCTGCTCCAGCAGGGTGGGTAGCTGCTCGGCGAGTCGGTCGACGACGAGCCGTTGAAGCCGCGGCTGGCGTCCGAGGGTCTCAAGCTCGCTCCAGCTGAAGATGCGTACCGGGTAGGCGGCGGCTACCTGCTCATGCGCGACCCGGCAGTCGTTGCCGTCGAGGGTGAACACGCGTGTGGTGACCGGCTGGGACGGGTCATAGGTCGCGGTCAGAACGTGCCGTTCGCTGTGGTGTTCGTAGATCAGCTCGATCTCGCTGTTGTTGAGGTTCGCGTCTTGGGTGGCGATCGCGAGGCTCGCGTAGCTGCGGTCATCGCCGCCGCTGGCGCCTGGGTCCTCTAGTAGCGGCCGCTGTCCGAGCACGTAGCGGAGTGCCTCGACGATGGTGCTCTTTCCGCATCCGCGTGGGCCGATGAGGCAGTTGAGGTTCTCGTTGAAGGCGATCGTCGCGTCGCGGAACAGGCCGCTGCCACGCAGGCGCATCCCGATCAGCCTGGGCGATGGGCTGGCTGGTAGATCCTCGGCGAAGCGGACTCGCGTGGAGTGGAACAGCATGGCGTCGCGTACGCATGTGATGTCGCGGCGGGAGAGCTTGACGTGCGTGACGGCGTTGGGGTCGCTCATCGCCTCGATCGAGTGGTGATCTGATTTCGCGATACAGGCGAAGGTGTGGGTGCTGCCGTCGGCGCCGGTGACGGTCCAGTAGTGCCTGCGGTCGTCGTGGCCGCGGACCTCGACGGCGTTGGGGGCGAGCTCGATCAGGTACTCGGCGTACTCGTTGGAGACCGCTCGCTTCTCCTCCGCCCCGTCGGGGTCGATCGCGAACATGCCGAGGCTGTCGCTGCGGGCGCTGCGTACGAAGCACCGGTGCCCGCGTGGGAGCTGGTCGATGTGCGCGAGCATGAACAGGCCGCCGGCGCCGTCCACGAGCTCGCGGATGTCGGTCAGGGAGGCGAACTTTGCTTGCTCTGTGCCGGTGCGCTGGTGTACGCCGGGCAGGTGGTTCTGGCCGGCGAAGAGTCTCTCGATGACGTCGGCGCTGGCGTCGGGTGGGTAGATCACGAGGATGTGGATCGCCTCGCTGTGTCCAGGCGGGACGAGGCAGGAGATCTCCATCCCGGGGAACACGGTGATGTCGTCGCGGGCGGCGGCGAGGGCTGCCAGCTCGAACGCGTAGTTGGACTTCATGTGGTCAGTTACGCAGACGAGTTGCAGGCCCGCGTTGGCGAGTGCATCGAGGTAGCGTTCTTGACCGTCGCGGCCGGTGTATTGGTCGCGGCTGTTGGTGGTTGGGTCGGCCTCCTTGCCCCAATCGTGACTGTCGATCGAGTGGACGTGGAAGGCGGCTCGAACGAACCTGGCGGTACGGTCGAGTTGCTCCTCGAGGGCGTAGTTGAGATCGGCGTAGTCGGCCACGGCGATCAAACTACCTGCCGCGAGCTGCCGGCGGCCGGCAGCCGGTGTGTTCCGAAAGCAGCCCCGGTTTGTGATGGTGGACTTTGATTGTCTGCTGTTGACTAAGCTTGATGCGGTCGATGGCTCGGGGCCGCGGCTCTACTCGTCTGCCCACTCGGTTGATGTGGCGCCGGGCCGCGTGTCCATCGTCGTCTCAGACCTGGCGCTAACGTGGCCGCCGTGGAGCAGCCAGAACCAGCCGCGACAAAGGCTGGCGCCGACGAGCAGAGCACGTCGGCGCAGGACGGTGAGGCGTGCTCTCAGCCGTCGGCGAGCAGCTCGGCGCAAGCCGACGAGCCGGAGAGTCGCGGGCCGAGCCTCTGGCTGAACTGGCAGGCGTTTCAGGCCGGCCTTCCGCCTCGCACGAGCTCGCGTACAGACGCGTCGCAGATCCTGCCGCTTTGGCAGGAGTTTGGATTGCACTCCGACTCACCACTCGTAGATGAGCTGGTTGTTGGCCCGTATCGGCTGTTGCATGCCCTCCCGTTGGAGCGGCCGGCGCTCGGCAGGGCGCAGCTCGCGTTTGTCTTGCGCTCGCGCGATCACTTGTTGGACCCTAGCTACGATCCGATCGACCTTGAGGAGCAGGACGTCCAGGCATACGCAGGTGGGGATCTGGGCGATCAGATGGCTTCCCTGCTGGCGCTGGCTCTGGCACGTCGGTTGCGCTCGGCTGGCGTCATGCGCCACGGCCATGAGGGAGAACCGGAGGGCAAGCCGTTCTTCGGCGACTACGAGCCGCCCAGCCTCATCGCGCCCCGTCATCGCTCGGCGCTCCCAGGCGTAGCCGACGCCTCGAACATAAGCGACGCCGCATCGTTCCTCGAAGCGTTCAGTCGACTGTCGGGGTCAGACGCCGTCGCTGTGATGCGCGCCGCGCATCAGTATGCGGACGCTCTCTGGCTGTGCGATGCCGACCCCCGGACTAGCTGGATCAAGCTCTTTGGCGCACTAGAGGCCGCCGCCGACCACTGGGACTACGAGACGCAGCAGAGCGTTGAAGCGCAGCTGAAACGGCGCCATCCAGGGATGTACGAGCAGCTCTCGCGAAAGGCGCCGGAAGCGATACCGATCGTCGCGAAGTCGTTGTCCCGCGTGTTGGGTGCCGAAAGCAAGATGATCGACTTCGTACTCGCTCACGCGCCCAGGCCACCGGCAAGACGACCGGAGATCGGCCGGCTCGATTTTGACGACTTGGAGCCCGTGCTCCGCGTCCTATACGACCATCGCTCGCGCGACTTGCACGGGGGCGTGCCGTTCCCGCAGCCCCTTTGTGGCACGCCCGTGTCCGACAACGGCGGCATCCCGATCGAGGTCTTCCCAGCTCTCGGCGCCTCGAGTGGCGGAGCCAGCTGGCCCGCCAAGCAGCTGCCGATGTTCTTGCACACGTTCGTCTACATCGTCGGCGAGACACTTCGCAACTGGTGGCTGGCGCTGCCAGGGGCTAAGGAGGACAACGGCGGCAACACCGTTAGCTAGCTCGTCGCTCATTTCGCGCCGATCGTTGTGACAAGCTGGCAACTGACCATGCTCAGCTTCAACCCTCAGCGAGCTTGGCCGAGCGAAGACGGTGCGGAACAAGTGTTCGGTGCGGACCCTTGTGCGGCATTGGGACGCGCGAAACGGCCTCAGCGAGATTTGGCACATCTCGAGCGTGGCACATCTTTGGCACAAGTCATTTCGTCCGATGTGTCCGATGCGTCCGCGATCCCGCACAAAACGGACGATCTGGACGCTAGCGGACCCATATTTCACGGACGAATGAGGTTGAGGGCCTTGTGGAGATTGTTCTCCGTGGTGGTTCGAGTCCACTCGGGCGCATTGGCTCAAGAACAGAGGTGCCGGACTCAAACCCTGCCTGGAGGGGTCAGGAGAGTTGAGATCGACCGGAGCGCACACCCCGAGGCAGCCGCGGAGGCTGAATCGCGAGCGTCGGCACTCCCGCTTCGCAGAGGATGCGGTGGCGACCGACCGCCGGGTCGGGCTATCGAGATTCGTCCAACTCAGCAGTCGCGTCTCCAACTTGACGTCCTCAGTGCAGCAGGCGCGATAGCTCTCGATGTCCCTCGCGTTGATCGCCGCGATCGCGCGCTCAACCAATCTCACGTTCTCCTGCGGCATCGCCTACCCCCCGCTCCTGCGCCAGGCGTTCGGCGGCAGCACGGGCCTCGTCGACCTCGGAGATCGTAAGGCGTGCGATCAAGCCTCGTACCCAGACGAATACCCATCCCTCGCGTTGTCGAAGGTGACCGGCGCTGCCAGCCGGACGACCGTTCTGAACGACCACGGCAAACACAACCCCATTGCCGAGGTCGCGGACTTCCTCGAGCCCGAACTCCAACTCCTCGTACATGCCAAACCAGTCCTCGAGGAAGCTGCGAATGGCCGCCCGCCCCTGGAAGTGGTCCCCCAACGCCCTCCCGTCGAAGGTCGCATCTTCGGCGAAGCTGCTGGCCGCCGCGTCGAGATCACGACGATTTGCAGCCTCAAACGCCCTGCCCATGAGCTCAACCGGATCGGGGATCGTGGACTCCTCAGACATCAGGCAACGAAGTATCACGCAGGCCCTGTGGCTACCGCCTTGTGAGGCTGAGCGAGCGTCGACGCTGGACCCGAGCAGACGCCCGAGTTGGACGATCCCCGAGAGCATCGGCGGCGGTGGAAGAGGGCTTACTCTGACGTTCTCTCGAGTGGAGGTGAGCGGCAGCTCGTGTTTGGTTGCGCGCCCCAGGCGCGAGCGCCGGCCGTTAGCGTCGGGCAGCGTCTGAGCCCGCCAACTCGCGGGCGCGCGCTGCCAGGTGGATGACTCCCAGCTCGTCGTACTCGTTCGCTGCCCGCTCGAGCGACACAAGGGCTGCTTCGCGGTCATCCTCGAGTAGTCGCTGGCCGAGCAGCAGGTCGCAGCGGGCGGCCTCCAGCGGGCGGCCGAGGTTCTGCCAGGCTTTGTGGGCGCGCTCGAGTTCTCTCAGCGCACCCGGCAGGGGCCCAACGATGCCCGCGGCTTCGATCGCGGCCGCCTCGCCAGCGGGGTAGCGGACGCGGTCGGAGAGCTCAATCGCCTCCTGTGCGGCCTCGCTCGCCTTCTCGTGCCGACCGGCGAGCGTGTGTAGGAGGGCCTGTGCGGCGTTGGCCTGGATCGATTGCGCGATCAGCCCGGCGCGCTCGCAGACGTCAAGCGCCTGCGAGAGCGCGGTCTCCGCGCCCACGAGCTCGCCCTGGTCGCGGAGTGTGTTCGAGAGCCCGTACAGCGCGTCGAAGCACACCTCCGACCAGCCGATCTGCTCCGCCAGCTCGTGGGCGCGTCTGTAGGAGCGCTCGGCGAGCCGCAGCGCCTTCTCTGAAGCGTAGATCGCCAGCATGTTGTCGCCCGTCTGCATATACAGCCACGCGGCCTCCTCATACAGGCGCACGAGCGCGAGCGACGGCTCGCCGTCCTTGATCAGATTGATGCCTCGCTGGTGGTGCTCGATCGCCCTCTTACGCTCTCCCTTGTGGGCCAGCCCAGCGCCGATCTTTCGGTGTAGCTCGGCGACGTGCTCGAGATCCTCTCGCGCGCCGTGGTGGTCGAGCGCCCGTCCCCAGACCTCGATCGCAGCATCCACCCGACCGAGCCGCAGGGCGACATCGCCCTGCTTCTCCAGGAGGCGAGCGACCGCGTCGGCATCCTCGCCGGCCTGCTCGAGCGCAGCCTCGTAGTTGGAGAAGGCGTCCGCGTTGGAGTAGAAGGCGGTTGCCGCGTCGCCAGCGGCCTCCAGGTAGGAGAGCGCCTTTGCGCGGTAGGGCGCCATCTCGGCGGCTGCCAGGCCGAGCTCACCCCCAAGCTCCGCCGCTTTGCCGTAATGCTCGGCGAGCAGCGCAACGACCTCCTCGCCACGCTCCCCGGCGCCGTCCTCGATAAAACAGGCCACCTCGAAATGCTTCTGCGCTCGCACGGCCTTCGGGAGCATCTCGTACGCCGCATCGCGGATCAGCGCGTGCTTGAACGCGAGCTCGGGCTCGCCGGCAAGCGCTGTGCCCTCGCCGGCGACGATGATGTCCTTGTCTCGCAGTGCCCTGAGAGCCTCAGCCAGATCGCCCCCCTCAGCTTCCGCGACAGAGGTCAGACCGCCCTCCCAGAATGTCCGCCCGATCACCGCCGCGTGCGCGAGCAGGCGCCGCTGAAAGGGCTCCAGCGAGTCCAGGCGGGCCGCGAGCAGAGCCTGCACCGTGGCTGGAAGCTCGGCGGCCCTCGCACCCTCCTCCTCGGAAAGGCGGCGCACCATCTCCTCAGCGAACAAAGGGTTTCCCTCCGCACGGGCAGCCACCGCAGCGACCACGCCGTCGCTGGGGCCGGCGCCACGCATCAGGCGATGGGCAGCCGGCGGGCGCCACCTCGGCGGGCCCCGTGCCCGCCAATCGCCTCCCAAGCAGGGACCGGCTCGGTCTTGCCCTTGAGCACCAGCGGCTCCGCCAGAGCGCTGTAGTTGATCGTCTCGCGGGCTGCCTGGTAGGTCGCCTCACCGACGGTCACGCTCCCAGGATGCGCAGCCGCCTGAAGCCTCGCTGCCACGTTCACGGTGTCGCCGATCACCGTGTAGCTGTCCCCGACGTGACCCGCGAGCACCTCGCCCGTGTTGATGCCCACACACAGCTCGAACGTGACCCCGTGCTGGGCCGCCAACGGCTCATTGACCTCGCTACGCTTCCAGACGGTCTTCGCGCGGCCTCCATGCAGGCGCCCGAATACGAACCCAAGCTGGGTTTCTTTAGGCACTGCCCGGAAGTGACGTCGTTTGACGCCCGCGGCGAGGCGATCCCCTCACAATCCAAGCGCGGCATTTCACTTGCGTCTCCACTGCCCCGCAAGACATGGGCGCACCCTCAGCGGCAGCCACAGGGCATATGCGGACTCCACGCGACCCAACTGCGGCTGGGGACCGTGGCATGGGAAGGCGCCGTGGCAACCGCGATCAGGCCCGTCCGTGGGCTGCTCGGTCGAGCGTTGGTGTCGTGCGCCGACACCCTCTACATCCACAGGGCGGGAGAGTACGTCTCCGCGGCGGTGTTACTCGACGCATCGCACCCAGGCGCCCCGCCACCGCCCCTGCCAGCCATGAAGCCGCTTGCCGAGCACCCTGGGATCTTCGAGGCATCAAGCTCAAGGGGTTCGGTGGTCGCGCGGCACATCCGCCGCGCGTGGGTGGTTGCCACCACAGCAGAAGCCTCCGGCGATCCGGCTATGCCGATCGAAATACTTGAGCATGCGCAGGTCACGATTCACCTCCGACGACCCTAAAGCTTGGGAATCGCGGGCAGGCGGCGAGTGCTCTTCGGGTCGACCAGGATCTTCGCGTGGGTCTCGGGGTCTCCGAGCGCCTCGAAGGCTCCGTCGACGCCGTCGAGTCCCACGGTGGCGGTGACAAGAGGACCGGGGTTCACCTTTCCCTCGGCGAGCATGTGAAGCGTGTCGCGGAACTCGACGGGGGTGTAACCGAGGACGAAGCGCAGGTCGATTTCCTTGTTGATCGCCATCGCCGGCCTGATCTTGTCCGTACCCATACACACGCCGACGACGACCACGCGGGAGAACAGAGGCGCACTCGCGATCACCTGGGCGAGTACCCCGGGCACGCCCACGCATTCGAAGATCACGGGGCTCTTGGGCTTGGCCAAGCCGAGCGCTTCGGCCGCGCGCCAGGTGTGATGCCAGGGAATCGGCAGCCGCTGCATTTTGCCCATACCGTCAACTGCGAGGTCGAGGGCGGCGGGAACCGTGGTGAGGTGCCCGTGCTTCTCGGCTGAGGCGTGGGGCGATTCGTGTGCTGGGTCGACGACGACGTCAGCGCCGCTTGCCCTCGCCAACGCGCGACGCCCCGCGGAGAAGTCGCTCGCGATGACGGTGCGCACGCCGTGTGCCTTGAGCATGCAGATCACCGATAGGCCGATCGGCCCGCAGCCGATGACGACCGCGACGGTGCGCTTCTTGGCCTCGCCTCGGCGCACAGCGTGCCAGCCGACAGCCATCGGCTCGGTCAGCACGGCGACTTCGGGCGCGAGGCCATTGGGTACGGGAACGGTGAGAGACTCCTGCACGAGCATCCGCTCTGCATAGGCACCGGGAGCCGCCACCGACAGGCCGGTGGCGTGGATGTCCTTGCCGACACGCAGCAGAGGCAACGAGACCACCGTCGTCCCCGTCGGCACCGACCGCCGACAGGAGGGGCCATGTTCGACGATCTCACCGCAGAACTCGTGCCCCATGACGACGTCCTGGTTGGAGCGCATGAAGCCCGCATAGCCGCTCTCCAGAGCCACGTCTGCCATCTCGTTGCAGTGATGGCGAGCATGAAGGTCTGATCCGCAGATGCCACAGCGAAGGACATCGATCAATACCTGCCCCCTTTCGGGGGACGGCGTCGGCAGATCGACGACCGTCAACTGGCCTTCTTTACAGTTCACGGCCTTCATCGGGTACCCGCGACGATCGATCCGGCGAGCACGCGCAAGAGCTCGACCCAGCCCGACCCGGGAAGGTCGGGCTCGACGGCACGCTGCACCCCGGTGCCGAGTCCGAGCGCGAGGATGATGGTGCTCAGCGCCTCGGGGTCGATCGGGAAGTCCTCGCCGAGCCGCGCAGCGATCACTTCGGCCCAGCCCGCGCGAAGGCGCGCGAGGCGAGCGGCGGTGGCGGCCTTGTAGGTGTCGTCGTGAGCGCTGAATGCCGCGAGCTCTATCTCAAAGCGCGTCCACCGCGGTTCGCCGATGGTGTCCTGCGCCCACGCGGCGAGCACGTCAAACCACTCATCGAGGCTGTCTGTCTCCTCGAGTGAATGTCTGAGATCGCGCGCCATGCGCTCGTACAGCTCATCGATCACGGCGATCCCCATCGCGGTCTTGCTGGGGAAGTTGGAGTAGACCGCGCCGCGGGTGAACCCTGCGTCCTCGCCGATCTGCTCGAGGGAGGTGACCTGGAAGCCGTCGCGCAGAAACAGGCGGGTGGCCGCGTCGAGGATCAGCGCTCGGGTTCGCGCCTGGGACTCTGCACGCGTTAGACGGGTCATCGTGAGAACGCGTAGTCATCGAGGTCGAAGCGGGCGCTGCGCCAGGCCGCCTCGAGCGAGAGGCTGGGCCGGAACGGCGCGTCGCCGTGCTTGTCGAAGTAGTAGCTGTTGGCGTTCGAGCAGGCGCCCCGGAAGAAGACCTGGTTGTGGCGGCGCCCGAGCATCGACTCGAAGTAGCGACGGTTGGCCTCGGGCGTGATCTCCACGCGCGTGGCGCCTTCGCTGTGCGCCCGCTTCAGGCAGCGCACGATGTGGCGCATCTGGGTCTCGATCAGACCGAAGTAGGACTGGCCGTTGAACCCGTAGGGACCGAGGATCGAGAAGGAGTTCGGAAAGCCGGGGACGCTCACGCCCTCATAGGCCTGCATCCGGTTGGCATCCCACCACTCCTCGAGGTCAACACCACCCGCGCCCAGCATCTCGAATGCCGGCAGGTTCCCGGAGTCGAACACCTTGAACCCGGTTGCAAGGACGAGCACGTCGAGAGGATGCTCGACCCCGTCGCTCGTGCGAACGCCCGTCTCGGCGATCGCCTCAATGGAGGTGGTTTCGAGCAGCACGTTCTCCCGGTTGAAGACGGGGATGTACTCATTGGAGAAGCTCGGGCGCTTGCACCCGAGGGAGTACTCAGGCGTGAGCTTCTCGCGCACGACGGGATCCTTGACCTCGCGGAGCATTTTGCGAGCGGTGGCTTCGCCGCGGGCGGCGAGGCTCGGGAACTGGCCGGCGAAGTGGGCGGCGAGCACGAAGGTGACCTCCACGAAGGCCTGACTGGCCCAGCGTGTGGCGAGCTCGGCGCCGGGCACCGAGCGCAGTGCCCGGCGCACGCGCGGGCTCATCGGGGCATCGAGCTTGGGTAGGCACCAAATAGGAGTGCGCTGGAAGACGGTGACCTGCTCGACTTCAGGGGCGATCGCGGGAATGAGCTGGATCGCCGAGGCACCCGTGCCGATCACCCCGACGCGCTTGCCGCGCAGGTCGACCGAGTGATCCCAGCGCGCCGTGTGCATGGTCGTGCCGGCGAAGGAGTCGAGGCCCTCGATCTCGGGCGGTTTGGGCTGGCTGAACACGCCTGTCGCGCCGACCACGTATCGCGCGGTGATCTGCTCGCCGTTCGCGGTCTGGATCTGCCACGCGTGGGCGTCCTCGTCGAACCTCGCCCCAACCACCCTGGTGTTCAGCCGGATGCGATCACGCACCCCGTACTTGTCCACGCAGTGCTCCGCGTAGGCCTTGAGCTCCGTCCCCGGCGCGTACACGCGCGACCAGTCGCTGCGCTTCTCAAAGGAGAACTGGTAGCTGAAGGACGGGATGTCGACCGCTATCCCCGGGTAGGTGTTCCAATGCCAGGCGCCCCCGACACCGTCCCCGGCCTCGAGCACGACGAAGTCGCGGAAGCCGGCCTGGTCGAGCTTGATCGCCGCCCCGATGCCCGAGAAGCCGGCACCAATCACGACGACCTCGTGGCCCACTGCGATATCCGAAGTATCCACAGGCTCAAGGTATCGAGAACGCTCGCCGAGCGCCGCGGCGGCGCACGCACGTAGAGGTTCGAGCAAGTGGTGTCGCGGGCTTTGTGCCCTACGCCCGCATGCCGTGCAGGATCAGGGTGAGATGTCGTTGCCAGTCCCAGCCGGGCTTGCCCACGTCGATCGTCGCACACATACCGCACATGACCATCGGGATGTCGCTCGCCTGGAAGTCATCGCGCAGCTCGCCGGCGAGATGGGCGCGCCGGACGAGCTCGGTGGCGAGGAGCATGAACTCCTCCATCTCCGAGGCGACATGGGCGAAGACGCGCTCGCCGCCGCTCATCAACGCAAAGCGTGTCGCGGCGTCCTCGGCCACCGATACCACGTTCGCGCGCAGCGCCGCGGCGAGCGCAGCGAACGCGCCGGAGTGCTCGTCTGCGAGCGCCAGGCGCAGGTTCTCGTTGAAGAGCTCGAAGCGCTGGCGGACGAGCTCGCCCATCAGCGCCTCCTTGTCGGAGAAGTGCCGGTAGACCGTGCCGACGCCGACACCGGCGCAGTGCGCGACCTCATCCATCTGGACATTTGGCCGCTCGCCCGCGAACAACTCGCGCGCCGCCTCGATGATGCGTTCGCGGTTTCGGCGCGCGTCCGCACGCAACGGGCGCTCGTTCTCCAGCTCGGTGTCTGTGGAGGTCTTGGTCGGCATTTTCTCGCCCTCCCCTTGAAAGCGGAATCCTAGTTCACTATAGTCGCCAACGCAACCGGAACCGGAGGTCAGCTTCCCAATGAGCTCGCTCACCCAAGCCAAGGCCCACGGGCCGTCGCTCGACACGCCCCGCGCGAAGGACCTCGCCCTGATGCTGCTGGCGATGACGCAGTTCGTGATCGTGATCGACGCGTCGATCGTCAACGTCGCGCTGCCCTCGATCGGCGCGGCCCTGCACTTCTCCCGCGACGACCTCTCGTGGGTCGTGAACGCCTACACCCTCACCTTCGGCGGGTTCCTGCTGCTCGGCGGGCGTCTCGCCGACCTGCTCGGGCGCAGGCGCATGTTCATGCTCGGCCTGCTCGTGTTCTCGTTGGCTTCGCTCGCCGGCGGCCTGGCGCAGTCGGAGGCTTGGCTGATCACCGCGCGTGCGATCCAGGGCTTGGGCGCGGCGATCGTCTCCCCCGCGGCGCTGTCGATCATCACGACCACGTTCGCCGAAGGAGCCGAACGCAACCGCGCGCTCGGCATCTGGGGCGCCGTCGCGGGCCTCGGCGGCGGCGCGGGCGTGCTGCTCGGCGGCATCCTGACGAGCGGTCTGAGCTGGCGCTGGGTGCTGTTCGTCAACGTCCCGATCGGCCTGCTCGCCGCCGCACTCGCCCCACGACTGCTGCGGGAGAGCCACGCCGAGAACGGCACCGAAGGCTTCGACATCCCCGGGGCGGTGACGGTCACCGCCGGCCTTGCGCTGCTCGTCTACACGGTCGTCGACGCCGTGAACGTCGGCTGGGGCTCGACCGGGACGCTGCTGCGCCTCGCGGGGTCCGCCGTGCTGCTCGTCGCGTTCGTCGTCATCGAGAGCCGCCAGCGCCACCCGCTGATGCCATTCTCGATCTTCCGCCTGCGGACGCTCAGGGGAGCGAACATCGTCGGCCTGCTGATCGGCATGTCGCTGTTCTCGATGTTCTTCTTCATCTCCCTCTACCTGCAGGACGTGCTCGGCTTCTCGCCGATCAAGACCGGTGTCTCCTACCTCCCGCTCGCGGGCGGGATCGTCCTCGCCGCGGGCGCCGCCTCGCAGCTCACCACGCGGGTCGGGTTCAAGCCGACGCTGATCGCGGGGCTGCTCTTCATCGCGGGTGCGCTGCTGTGGTTCTCGCGCGTGCCCGCTCCGGGGGGCTCCTTCGCGGCGGACGTCCTCGGCCCGTCGCTGCTCGCCGCGATCGGACTGGGCCTGGCATTCGTGTCCGTGACGATCGCGGCCGTGACGGGAACCAAGCCGCACGAGGCCGGTCTCGCCTCGGGGCTGATCAACACCACCCAGCAGGTCGGGGGCGCACTCGGCCTCGCGATCCTCGCCACCGTCGCCAACAGCCGCACCCAAAGCCTGTCCAACTCGGGAGTACACAGCACCGCGATCGCTCTGACGAAAGGCTTCGACCGCGCGTTCCTTGTCGGCGCGGGCTTCGCGATCGCCGGGGCGATCCTCGCCGCGGTGCTGATCTCCTCGCGAGACAGCCGCGAGCACTCCGAGGCCGCCCGGCGAGAGAAGGCCTCGCTCGCACCCGCGGGCGCGTCCTGACCCTCCAGCACAGTGGCGTCCAAGTGGCGAGGAACCGATCAATGCGTTGGCGAAGGATCAGGGCCCGCCTACTGCAAGCAAGCTGACCAGCGCTAGTGACGCTGGCCCTGTGTGGGCGGGTCGCCGCGAACAAGCTGCTTGATCATCGCGCGCAGCGAGGTGCCCGGTTTCGGAGAGAGGCCGGGAACAGGGGGTGGCTTGCGCGGCGCGCGCGAGGGTTTGGCCGGCGGCGCGAGGATGCCTGCCTCGTAGAGAAAGGGGCTGGGATGCTCTGCGTCGTAGTGGATCTCGAGGCGTTCCTGCGCACGGGTGAACGCCACATAGCCGAGGCGGCGCTCGGCCTCGAGGCCCTCGCCACGGGCGCGATCCTCATCGCTCACGCCCTCCAGCGAGCGCTTGTGCGGGAGCATCCTCTCCTCGCAGGCCACCACGATCACGTGCGGCCACTGCCGCCCCTTCGCACCGTGGATCGTCGACAGCTCAATGCCCTCCTTGCTGTCGCGGCATGCGCGGAGTTGCCGAGCCTGGTCTTCGAGCTCCCGCAGATAGTCGCGTGGGCTCATGCCCTTCGCGTTCTGTTCGGCCTGTTCAAGCGCTTCGCACTCGAACTGGTCGAGGCCGCCCATTCCGTCCTCGTTCTCGAACCATTCATCCAGGCCGCCGGGGCCGCGCAGCAGCGCGACTGCCTTCCCCGCATCCTGGCACTGCGCCAATTCCGTGAACAGCTCGCCGGGTGCCAGCAGCTTCCCTCGGGCGCGTTTGGGTGCGTCGATGCTCGTGAACGCCGCGTCGAAGGACTCTCCGGCCTGCAGCCGACCCACAATTGACACCCGACCCTCGAGTGAGACCGAGCGTCCAGGCGTCTGGCATACGCTGCGCAGGAGCTTCTCATCGGCTTCGCGAGGTGTGAGCGCGAGGCGAAGGTGATCTTTGAGTGCCTTGCGTGCACCCTTGGGTTCGAACAGCTTCTGCGGCCCGTCGATCTTGACGCCCACGTCCGCGCAGGCAAGTGCCACTGGGCGCAGCGCGTCAGTCGTGCGCGCGAGCACGACGATCTCGCCGCGAACCCTGTCCTTCAGCGTTTGTGCGGCAACGACTGCCGACTCGGGCTTGCTCGCAAAGCCCCGTGCGAGGATCGGACTGCCATGACCGTCTGGCTGCCCAGCCGTGATCTGCTTGGAGAAGCGGACCTTGTTGTGCTCGATCAGCGTACGTGATGCCTCCACCACCGCTGGCGGGCAGCGATAGTTGACGCCCAGCGCCACTCGCTCGAGGGCCGGGTAGAGCTTGTCGAGGAGGACGATGCGCTCCACGCTCGCTCGACGGAACGCATACAGCGTCTGATCCTCATCACCAACGCAGAACAGCTGGTCCTGTGGCGCCGCCACCAGACGCACCAGCAGCTCCTGTGCGGGCTCGATGTCCTGGTACTCATCGACCAGCACGTACTGGTAGGCACTTTGCCAGCGGCCCCGCACGCTCGAGTCCTCACGCAAACGCTGCACCGCGCGCAGGATCATGTCGTCGAAGTCGATCCGCCGGCCTTTCTCGCGCTGCAACTCCTCGTAGGCGCTGTAGAGCGCAGCCACCGTGCGCTCCCGGGCGTCGCTGCGCTCGTCAAGCGTCTGCGCGTACTGCTGCGCGGTCATCAGCCCGCCGAGCTTGATGTTGCTCACCGCGCTCTGGGCCTCCGGCGGATCGAGCCAGTGCCCGTCCTCGCCAACCGCACTCTTGGCCAAGAATGCCAGTCTTCGCCACTCTCCGAGCGAAGGGCTCCACGGCTTGGTGTCCCTGGGGAGGGAGTTGGCAGCGCGCAGGATTTGAAACCCGAGGCTGTGAAAGGTCCTCGCCTTGACCTCACCCACTCCGGCTCCGGTGAGGCGCTCCTGAAGCTCGTTGGCGGCTGCCGTGTTGAACGTCAGACACACGATCGCCTCGGCTCGAGCGCCGCGTCGCAACAGCTCGCGCACCCGCTCGACCAACACCGCCGTCTTGCCGCTCCCCGCCGGCGCGATGATCTGCACCACGCCCTCTCCAGCCCGCACAGCACGCTCCTGCGTCATATCGGGGGTGAAGCCCGTCTCCTTCAGCAGGCGTGGGGTCGCTGCCGCCGGCCTTCCTCCGGCGAGACACCATCGCAGCCGCTCAAACGCGTAGGGATAACCAAAGTAGGGCTCGAGGAACTGCGCCGGGTCGAGCTGCTCGAGCTTGGTTTCGCTGCCGATCACGAGCTCGATGCCCAGCCGGGCCGCCGGCTCCACCACGAAGCCCAGCAAGTCGCCCACAGCATCGGTGTCATCGAGGCCCACATCTACGACTGCCAGCTTGTCCACCTCGGTCAGCCAAGTAAGCCACTCATGCGCGACGCTCAGCAGCGACGGTCGATGCATGTCCATCTTGCGAGCCGGCGTGACCCAGCGTTTACGCAACTGCGGCCACTCAACGACCGTGAAGTCTTCTGCCTCCAGATCCTCTCGCGCAGGCGCCATCCTCCAGTGGGCTGGCCCCGTGTAGAAGCGCTCTTTGGATTGCGTGCTGTCCATGGCCTTCATCTGCCTGCCAGTCGAATCCTAATCGGCAGGACGCGGTGGTAACTGCAGCATGAGTCCGTCGCCCCGCGGGCACGCGATGGCTAGGCTGAACTACGATGACGCAGCTGAGCGGCACCCGCGTCCTTGTGACCGGCGGGACGAGTGGCCTGGGGCGGGCGATGGCGCAAGCGCTCGCGCAGGCGGGCGCCCGGGTGGCAGTGACCAGCCGCCACCGGGAAAGGGCGGAGGCCACCGCCGCGGAGCTGGGCGCCGGGGCACTGGGGGTCGAACTCGACGTCCGCGACGCAAGCTCGGTATCGGCGGCGATCGACATTGCCTACGGGACGCTCGACGGCCTGGACATGCTGGTCAACAACGCCGGGATCGGGATGCGAACCGTCAACCCGCGGTTCATGACCGAGCCGCAGCCATTTTGGGAGGTGCCGCCCGCCGGCTTTCGCAACGTACTGGGGACCAAGGCGACGGGGACGTTCCTCGTCGCCCGGGCAGTGGTGCCGCGCATGCTGAGCGCGGGCGGCGGACGGATGGTCACGATCTCGATGAACGAGCAGACGATGACCCGACGCGGTTTCATCCCCTACGGCCCCTCCGGTGCCGCCGTGGAGGCCCTGGCCCGGGTGATGGCCGCCGACCTCACCGACACGCCGGTCACCGCCAACATCCTGCTGCCCGGCGGGGCGACCGCCACTGGGATGATTCCTGACGAAATGCCAGATGAGCTGCGCGCCAACCTGCTGGATCCGGCGATCATGGGACCGCCAATCGTCTGGCTGGCTTCTCCGGATGCCGCCGGAGTCCACGACGAGCGGATCGTCGCCCGCGACTTCGACGACTGGCTGGAGGCGCGCGAGAAGAGGGACCTGCCCGCCCAGGAGTGAGCGGCACCACGCTCACTCTGCCAAGGCACGCTGTCCCAGCCGTTTCGCGCTTGACGCCGGCGAGCGTCAGAGGGACCGCAGGAAGTCCAGCAGCGGCCCGTTGACCTCGTCGGGATGGGTGAGATTGGATGCGTGGGAAGCGCCCTCGATGCGCACGACGCCCTGACACTCGGAGAGCCCACTGCAAAGCTCCTGCGCCCGATCCATCTCGATCGACGCGTCGGCGGTGCCGTGGAAGACGATCGCGGGACATGAGATATCGCCTAGGCGATCGGTGATGTCCTCTCGCTCCATCAGGCAGTCACCCGACACCCCGAGGGCCTCGCGATCCAGCTTCCTCCACTTCGCGATCCAGCTCTCACTCAGCACCGGATCGCCGATGATCAAACTGGCGATGGCGTTGGCCAGGTCATCGACCGGCCCGGCCTGCAGCCAGGTCTCCTGCATCTGGCGATAGGCCGGCAGACGCGCGGGGTCCTCGGCACCCGCCTGCGTGTCGATCAGAACGAGCGCCCGTACCCGCCCGGGCGCCAGGAGCGCGGCCCGCAACGACAGAAACCCGCCCTGGGACATGCCGCCCAGCACCGCCTTCTCGATACCCAGATGGTCGAGGAGACCCAGACAATCCCTAGCCGAGTCCCAGTAGGTGAATGGTTCACGGTCGTACTCGGTCTCCCCGAACCCTCGCTCGTCCCAGGTTATGACTCGAAACTCGCCGGACAGGACATCTACCTGAGGCGCGAACATTTCGCGGTCCATCAGAAATCCATGCGAGAGAACCACCGGAGGGCCCTCCCCACCACTGTCGTCAAACCTGATGCGCTGACCGTTGACTTCCGCGAATGGCATAGAACTCCCGACTCCCCTCGAGCTAGAGAGCAAATATACCCCTTCCGGCAGGACGCGGTCTCATTGTGTCAGCAGGTTGAGCGTGTTTTCGCCATCGTCCACGAAGTAGATGCCCCTGCCTTCTGGTGCCACCACCAGGCCGAACAGCGATCCGGCCCCGGTCTTCTCATCGGCAGTCTGCACGGCTGCCTGCTGGCCGGCGGGTGTGGTTTCGACCATGTTGCCGTCACCACCGTTGCTCGTGACGATGTTGCCGTTCGGTGCGAGCGCCATGCCGAGCGGTTCC
This sequence comes from uncultured Solirubrobacterales bacterium, assembly GCA_963713985.1. GTDB lineage: Bacteria > Actinomycetota > Thermoleophilia > Solirubrobacterales > Solirubrobacteraceae > Palsa-744. Next base: position 30,040 of record OY970219.1, read on the forward strand.
TCGAGGCGGCCGCCTTCGGTGAGGACGGCGCCGCCTTTCGCGGCGGGCGTCGTGCGCGTCATTGCTTCGGAGATCGCGAGGATCTTGTTGTCCTCGGTCGAGGCCACGTACAGCGTCCCGTTGGAGGCGAGCGCGAGTCCGGTTGGGCCGAGCACGAGGGCTTCCGCTGAATCAACCCAGGGGATGCCATCGGCGATCACCGTTTCGCTCAGCACCTTCGGCGTCTGTCCTTCGCCGGATTCCAGCTCGATCCGCAGCACGGTCGAGTTGTCGATCGTGTGGGTGCCCTTCGCGGCACCGCCATTGAGCGCGTTGCTGATGAACAGCGTGGTCTTGGAGCCTTCGCTCTTGGCGGTCGAGTCCCAGGGACCCTGGATGTTCTTGCTGGCAATCGTCTTGACCGCCCTGCCTTCGCTGTCGAGCACGATCAGGCAGCCGTACTTGGCGGTCGCCGACTTGCCGTTCCTCGTCGGCAGGCTGCCCACGACGACGTAGCCGCCCGGCAGGATGTTCAGCGCCGTCGTCAGCCCGACGCCACCTGGACATGAACCGGGGAGCGTCTTGGCATCGATCGTCGCAAACGGCGAGACCTTCCCGGCGGTCGAGACCTGCACGATCGTAGTGCCGGTGCCCTGACCGTTCTCCGTTGCGCTTTCCTTGGCGTTGAAGTTGCTGATCAGCATCTGGCCCGCCTGGAGCTTGCCTACGCTGGTGGGAACGAACACGATGCCATAGGGATTCACGTCGCCGTTGGCCGGGACCGTCGAGGCGACCTTGCTGACACTCCTCAGATTTGCCAGAAAGGGAGGGGAGCTTGCGCTCGAGGTCGTGCTCGCAGTACTCGCAGCGGCCGAAGTGCTGGACGAGTTGCTGGAGCTGCCGCAGCCGGCGAGGGCAAGCGCAACACCAACTAGAGCAAGGATCGAAGTTCTAGGCACTGGGGTGTCTCCTGTGGTTCGGGATCGGGCGAGAACGGCTCCCTGCTCGCAGCCCCGCTCCGGCCGGACCTGAATCTCGCGATCCTTCGTCGGCTCTGCGGCAGCGATTGACGCACGGCCCGCCTTTCGCGTGCCTTCCGTATGACCCCACCGTCTCGGGATTCCTTCCCGGCGAGGTTCAGGGATGCGCAGCGGCCGGTGTCCCCGTGGTCCCCGTCAGCTCTCGATCGCCGCGTCTGTGATGGCATCGATGCCCGCGAGTCGCGCCGCCAGCTCGTCGCTCAGCCCGTAGCGTGCAGCGAGCTCGGCCGGTGCCGTGTAGCACAGCTTGGTCTGCTCCCCATCCGCCCAGATCAGGACCTTGAGCGGCAGATCGAGCGCCGCCAACGGCGAGGCCTCCATCACCGGCGTGCCCGCCTGCGGACTGCCGAAGATGACGACTTTGGTGTCGCGCAAGTGGAGTCCGATCGCCTCGGCCTCGCCGCTGTGGTCGATCAGCGCGAACAGCTTCAGTCCCCTCTCTGTCGCCAGAGCCGACAGGCGGGCAACCGTGTCGGCGACCGACCTGGGGCTCAACTTGGTGACGACCCCCCCGCCGGGCCGAAGCGACGTTGCGGTCTGCTGTTGGGTGGCGGAAATTGCGCGCTCCTCTCCTGTGGCTCCTGGGACGATGTCGCGGCTCACGGCAGGGCCTCGACGCTCGCGCCCTGCTCACGGGCCAACGGGGCGGCTGACGGGCTTCCCTCCTCCGCGGACTGTGCGACACGTCCTCCCGGAAGCCAGAGGAAGGCGACGATGAACGTGAATGCCAGCACGCCCGCCATCACGTAGAACACGGTCTGACTCGACTGCGCGAACGAGAGTTGCACGTCGTGCACGAGGGCATGTCGCTGACTCGAGGTCGAGCTCTGGCTCGGAGCGCTCGACGCGAGCGACGACGCGACGCGGTGGGCGATCGCGCGTGGCACCCCCGCTCTCGTCAGGGCACCCGTGATGTTCTTGTCGTTCTCACGGATCAGGATCGCCCCCAGCACCGCCAGCCCGAGACTGGCGCCGAAGTTGCGCGCCGTCTGCGTGATGCCGGTCACCTCGCTGTAGCTCGCGCTCGGCGCCCGGTTCACGGCGTCCGTGCTCGCGGTGCCCAACATCAGCCCCAGACCGCCGCCGGCGAGGATCACATCCACGGCCTGCGCCCCCAGCGAGAGGTCGGTGAGCCTGCCGGCGAGCAGATAGAAGCCCACCGCACCAAGCGCACTGCCCAACACGACGGCGGGCCGGGCACCTCTGCGGTCGAGGATGCGGCCGCCAACCTGCGCCATCACCACGAAGCCGAGGAAGAAGTACATGATGTAGATCCCCGCCGACGATGCGCTCTCACCAAGTGACGCCTGGGCGTAGACGCTCGCGAAGAAGAAGAACGGCACGAACACGATCGAGATCAGGCCGAGCACGGCCGTCTCGACCGAGAACGCGCGATCGCGGAATATCTGCAGACGCAGCAGGGGTTCCGGCGCACGCAGCTCCCAGACGACGAACGCGATCATCGACAGCGCGCCCACCACGAGACATGCGATCGTCCGGTAGCCCCCCCACCCCCATGTGCTCGACTGCTGCAACGCGAACACGATCAATCCCATCGCACCCGAGATCAGGACGGCGCCCCGGTAGTCGAGCTTGCCCTGCTGGGTCTCCTCATCGACACGCGAGCGCCAGATCAACAGCAGCGCGATGAGCGCGACCGGCACGTTGATCCAAAAGATCGACCGCCAGGTCCACTGCGTCAGGTAGCCGCCGGCGATCGGGCCGATCGCGGTCAGGCCGCCTGAGATCCCGAAGAAGATCGCCATCGCCCGTCCACGCTCGCGCAGCGGGAACGCCGCTACTGCGATCCCCACGGCGGCGGGGAACAGCAGCGCGGCGGTCGCTCCCTGGGCGACCCTGAAGGTGATCAACCATGCCTGCGCGAAACCGCCCGTTGGCGTGAAGCCGCACAGGGCCGAGGAGAGCGCGAACCCGATCACTCCGAGCACGACCATCCTGCGCCGGCCGAACAGATCGCCGAGCCTGCCCCCAAGCGCAAACAGCGCGGACAGCGCAAGCAGATAGCCATTGATCACCCACTGCGAGCCCGTCGGCGACAGCGACAGCGCCTGCTGAATTTTGGGGATCGCGATCGCGACGATTGTCTGGTCGATGAACGTCATCGCCACCGCGAACACCATCGCCGCGAGCACCAGGTACTTGCTCGTTCTCACCGCGCCATCCCCCCGAGCATAGGTATGGATGCGTTTGAGGTCCTATCGATGAGAGCGGAGGCTAGCACCAACCGGTCCCGCCGGACGTCGAGCTGGAGGCGACGTGCACGACCCGCTGTCGATGGATCCGCCGGCCAGCGGCACGAGGTGGCGGGGCGTGCGCACGACCCGGCTGTCGACGGATCCGCCGGCCAGCGGCACGAGGTGGCGGGGCGTGCGCACGACCCGGCTGTCGACGGATCCGCCGGCCCGCGGCGCGAGGTGGCGGGCGTGCGCACTCAAGTACTCGGCGGCCCGGAGTCGATATCGAGGTGGTGTCTTCTACCTCACATCCCCTGCGTCGTCGCGAGGACCCGCAGCAAGCGCCGGCGAACCCAGGAGCGGACCTCCCCCATCCCGAGCCGGCGCACGTGGCGATCGCGCCGCCGGGCCAGATGGCGAAGGCGGCGCGGGCGTTCGGCGATGAGTACCCGCCGATCCGCCGGCACTGGCTGGTGCGGGGTGCGGGGCTGGCATATCTGCTGGCGTCGCTCGCGTACCTCCCGTGGCTCCTGGGGGCTCTCAACCACGAGCTCCCGTGGCTGTCGTGGCCGTTCTTCGCGGCGAACCTGTTCACGCTGCTGACGACTTACCTGAGCGTGGCGAACCACTGGTGGCGAGCGGTGCCGGAGCCGCATCCGCTGCGGCGGGGCGGGGAGCCGACGGTGGGGATCATCGTGCCGTGCTGCGGGGAGCCGGTGGGGATGATCCTGCGGACGATCTCCTCGATCATCAGGCAGGACTGGCCGCGGGAGCGGATGGTGATCGTGGTGAGCGACGATGGCCACGATGCGGCGCTGGCGCTCGCGCTGCAGAGCTGGCCGGCGCTCTACCACTCCCCCCCGCCGCGCTTTTCGCCGGGGCGCGATGGGGCGGCGAAGTCGGGGAACCTGAACTCGGCGTTTGCGATGCTCCTCGCGCGCCACCCAGAGGTTCGCTACATCGAGACGCGCGACTGTGACGACGAGCTGGGCTCCAACGGCTTCCTGCGCCAGGCGGTGGGACAGCTCGAGCACAACGGGCGCCTGGCGTATGTGCAGACGATCAAGGAAGCGCAGGTGAGCGCGGGGGACCCGTTCAACAACCGTGAGGCGATGTTCTATCGCGGGCAGATGCTCTCGCGCAACGCGGCGAACGCGACGTTCCCGTGTGGGTCGGGGCTGGTGTGGCGGCGCGAGGCGTTGGAGGACATTGGGCTGTTCCCGACGTGGAATCTGGTGGAGGATCTGCAGTCGGGCATCGAGGCGCTGAGGCGGGGCTGGGACAGCTGCTACCTGCCGATCGTGGGGGCGGTCGGGCAGCACTCGCCGGAGGACGTGCCGAACGTGTACAAGCAGCGGGGAACCTGGGCGATCGACACGGTGCGGCTGATGATCTGGGGGGATCTGCGGGGGTTGAAGCTGCGCCAGCGGGTGCAGTTCGCGGAGCTGCTGTGCTACTACCTGCACGCCTTCACGGTTCTGGTGTACATCCCGTGCATCGTGTTCGCGCTGCTGGGCTACGTGCCCTTCCGGGCGACGGGAGCAGGCTTCGTGGCGCACGTGGTCCCACTGGTGCTGGCGACGGAGGCGTGGCTGATGGCGATCAACCGCCCGTACAACGACCGCCGGCGCCGCCAGCGTCACCCGATCCGCGAACTGTGGCGGGTGCGGATCATCTGGAGCGGCCTGGCGCCGGTGTTCATCAAGGCCTCGATCCAGGCGATCCTCGGGGGACCGAACCGCAAGCCGGTCTACAAGGTGACGCGCAAGTACACCGACCCGCGGTGGCACTGGAACCAGACGCTGCCGCAGACCGCGGTGCTGATGCTGGTGCTCTGCACGCTGGTCTACGCGCTGCGTCACGGCACGCTGCCGCGGCCGGTCGTGCTGCTGCCGTTCGTGTACTGGGGCGGCCTGTACGTGGCGCTGTTCGCGGGCTTCGTGGCGCGCAGTTGGTACGGGGTGAGGAGCCTGCGCCTGACGCTGCGGGCGCAGATGGAAGGCGCGCGCCGGCAGGGCGGCAAGGCCGCTGCGGCCCTGCCCCAGCGCGGCGGGGCGTGATCGACCGATCCCGTACCTGCGATTCAAGCCCTGTGCCCACGACGCCGAAGTCTTCATCCCGTACCTGCGACTCAAGCCCAGCGCGCGCGACGCCGAAGTCTTCATCCCGACCCTGCGACTCAAGCCCTGTGCCCACGACGCCGAAGTCTTCATCCCGTACCTGCGACTCAAGCCCAGCGCGCGCGACGCCGAAGTCTTCATCCCGACCCTGCGATTCAAGCCCTGCGCCCGCGACGCCGAAGTTTTGCGCAGATGAGCACGCCCGCCTTCGGAGCACAGTCGGCACCGGCCGTCGTGGGTTCGATTGAGCCCGGCGGCGCGCATGAGCTGAGAACGCTGATCCTCTCGCGCCATCCCGCGATCGCGATCGAGACGACCGAGGAGGAGCGCCTCGACACGCTGCTCGCGGCGGTCGCGGCCGAGACGCGGCTGACGATCTTCGATTGGACGATCACGCAGGGCCTGGTGCGCCAGCCGGGCGCGCAAGCGGTGTACGGCACCACCGACCCGCTGCGCATGCTGAGCGCGATTGGCGAGCTCAGGGTCGATGGGTTGTACGTGCTCAAGGACTTCGACGCGCACGTCACGGACCCCGTGGCCTCGCGCGCGTTCCGCGAACTGCTCGAGCGCTTCGCGGCGCCCGCGCAGCGCTCGACGATCGCGCTGGTATCCGCCACGGTGGATCTTCCGGCCGAGGTGGAGGCGCAGGTGGTGCGCTATGAGATGAGGCTTCCCGGCCGCGAGGAGTACCGCGCGGCGATCGAAGGCGTGGTCGAATCGCTGCGCCTGAACGGCAGCGCGGAGGTCTCGATCGCGGCGGCGGACTACGACGCGTTCGCGGCCGCGTTGAGCGGCTTGACCCTCGAGCAGGCGCGCCAGGCGGTCGCGCAGGTGGCGATCGACGATGGCAAGCTGACCGTGGAGGACCTCGGGCGCGTGGTCGATCTCAAGGCGCGGGCGATCCGCGACGGGGGCCCGCTCGAATACTTCCCGGCACTCGAGAACACGTTCGAGCTCGGCGGCTTCGCCAACCTGCGGCACTGGCTCGAGCGCGCCCACGTGGCCTTCGGCGCGGAGGCGGCGGCGCTCAACCTGCCGGCTCCGAAGGGCGTGATGCTGGTGGGGGTGCAGGGCTGCGGCAAGTCGCTCGCGGCGAAGGTCATCGCGCGTGAGTGGCAACTGCCGTTGTTGAAGCTGGACGCGGGCCGCCTCTACGACAAGTACGTCGGCGAGTCCGAGAAGCACCTGCGTCGCGCGCTGGCGAGCACGGAGTCGATGGCTCCGGTGGTTCTGTGGATCGATGAGATCGAGAAGGGGATGGCGCCGAGCGGCGATGGCGACGCCGATGGCGGGCTCAGCCGGCGCCTGTTCGGCTCATTTCTCACCTGGCTGCAGGAGAAGCGTGCGGACGTGTTCGTGGTGGCGACCGCCAACGACCTCTCGGCGCTGCCCCCGGAGCTGTTGCGCAAGGGTCGCTTCGATGAGATCTTCTTCGTCGACCTGCCGGATACGGCGGAGCGGGAGGCGATCCTGCGCATCCACCTGTCGCTGCGCAAGCAGGATCCGGAGCGTCTGGACCTCACCCGGATCGTGGCGGCGGCTGAGGGCTTCAGCGGCGCGGAGCTCGAGCAGGTCGTGATCGTCGCCCTGCTGCGGGCGCTCCAGGAGCACCGGCCGCTCGACACGCAGCTCCTACTCGACGAGGTCGCGGCGACGGTTCCGCTCTCGGTCTCCCGACGCGAGGACATCGAACGGCTGCAGGCGCTGGCGCGCGAGCGTTTCGTTCCCGTGCGCTGAGTTTGCCACACGAACGGTCACTCAGCTCTATGGGAGGGTCGCTGCAACTGCCTGCCATGTAGGGAGGGCCACGTCGGTCAGCGAAGTCCTAGAGGGGAGCGCTGCGTGGCACATGCGGGCGTGCACTCAGCCCCACACCACATGTGCCCGCAGCGCTCTCAGCGTGACCCGCTATTTCCCCGCGCCCAGTCGATAGGCGATCATCGCCGGGTTCTGACCGGGTGCCGCCGCAACACCGGCGGGGGCGATCAGGGTGTCGCCGTTGACCACCACTCCCGTGTTGGTGCCGGCGGGCAGTTTGACCTGCCACACGACTTCGCCGGTTTCCGCGGCGAAGGCGTACAGCGTCCCGTCGAAGGTGGCCGTGAAGACGAGGTCGTTGACGGCCGTTGGAGCCCCGAAGGCGGCGAAGGGAAACGGATGCGTCCACTTCACGGCTCCCGTAGCCGCGTCCAGGGCGACCAGTTCGCCGTTGCCGGTCGGACCTTCGGTGTCTTCGGTCTGCGAGGTGTAGGACACCGGGAAGTTGACGATGGGCACGAAGATGGTCGAGCCATTCGTGGCCATCGGGGCGATCACGCCGCCCAGCAGCCCCGGATAGACCGTCTCGGGCATGTGCAGCTTGCTGTATTCGTGTTTCATCGCATAGATGTCGTCGTTGTCATGGCCGTTGTGCTTGCCGACCGAGCGCTTCCACAGCAGTTTCCCGGTCTGGCGTTCGACCGCCACCACGAATCCGGCCTTGCCCGCGGTGACCACCGCCTGCTTGCCATCGATGTTCATCAGGATCGGAGGGTCCTCCAGGTCGCGATCGTAGAGGTCGTGGGGGGTCTCCTGGTAGTACCACTGCATCTTGCCCGTCGTGGCGTTGAGCTTGACGAGCGAGTCGGTGTACAGGTCCGGACCGGGCCTGCTCGATCCCCACGGGTACTGCTTGTTGCCGGGAAATGGACCCGGATTGCCGGTACCGAAGTACATGAACCCCTGTTCATCGAAGGCCGGGGTGTACCACACACCGCCTCCGGAGTTGATGTTGACATGTGCAGCCGACCACAGGTTTTCTGGCACGGTGTTGAAGTGCCACAGCTTCCTCCCCGTCGCCCCTTCCAAGGCCCAGAGGATTCCGACTCCGCTGCCCCCATAGAATTCCGTGTTGTTGCCGGGCACCGTCGACACGTAGACGATGCCGTCGTGATAGCCCGGAGCCATGTCGATGCCCTCCTTGGAGTTGCGCACGAGCAGCACCGACCAGATCAGCTTGCCCGTCTTCTCTTCCAGCGCGAACGCCGTGGTCGCGGTCGCTCCGTACACGCGCCCACCCTGGACGATGAGGCCGTTCGGCCCCTGGTCGGGCGATTCGAAGATTTTCGTCCACAGTATCTTCCCCGTCTGGAGGTCGATCGCCTGTACGTTGGATGCCAGGTCCTGGGAGTAGATCACGCCATTGGTGACGATCGGGGCGGACGAGTAGCTGCCGAACAGGCTTTTGGCGGTGATCGGCAGAGTCCACGCGACACTGAGTTTTGAGACCGTGGCTCGGTCGATCGGCCCGCCCTCGTAGCGGGTATTCGACGCGTTTACGTTGGGGTAGCCCGAACCGTTGAGCGAATATGTGGGCGCCGAGGACCCGCATGACGAGAGGATGCCGCCTGCTGTCAGCAGGAGCGCGATGGCCACGACCGTCGCCACCCCGCCGCGGTACTTTGAATCACGACCTGTCCTGTTCATGAGTGAAGTGCGCATGGAGCATCGAGGTCGAGGGTGTGCAGGGGGCCGTCATGCCTGTGATGAGAGAATTCCATTTTGTCTGTGTCCAATCGAGGTTTATGGGTGTTTATTGATACGAGTTGTCTGATTATGGATATGGCAAAAGGCGCTCAGGGCCGAGCGTCTCGGTCGAGCGTGAGTCAGTTCTTCGCTCGCTCGAGATCTCGCGCTGAAACGGGTTCGGATTCATCCCTGAACAGCCACGGGACGCGCTGCCCGATGACGGCGCCCCGGAAGCGCTTGCGGGGTCCGTACACGACCCACGTCGTGTCGACCGGGCCGTAGTACTCCTCGACGCTCAGGACGTCGGGGTGTTCGTCGGCGTGGTGGACATGGGTGAGGCCCGCGTCATACTCGCCCGCCAGCAGGTGGCGGGCGACGACGGGCTTGGAGGGCTCGTCCACGACCGTCTCCCACCGCGTCAGATCGGTGTACCCGCGGGTCGCCGAGACGATCCCGAGGCTCCTGGGATCATCGACGTCGTGGCGGACGAGCAGCGCAAGCGCCTTGGTCGGGTAGATGAAGGTGTCGACCACGAAGACCTCCTCGTGAAAGCGCTCGGTGACAAGGTGGACCTGCACGTGTGCGCTGCACTGCACGAGGAACGTGCTGGGCTGCTCGCGGACCTGGCCGATCGCATCGAGGAGGTCTTCCACCAGCACGATCTCCACGGAGGTGAGCCCCTGGAACTCCAGGTAGTGCAGCAGCGCATTCTCGTGGCAGGTGCCCGACGGTCCAAGTGTGATGAAGGTCGGGCGCCTCATGCTCAGCGCCCCTCCCGCGCTCTGGAGATCGAACTGCCGATCAGCTCGTCCTCCATCTTGCAGGTGGCGCCGATCAGCAGCTCGAAGAGGTCGGCTGTGAAGTCGGAGGGCAGCTCGACCTCCGCGCCGCGGGCGAGATAGCGCGTGCGCACCGCCTCGACACGGTGCGGCTGCATCATTGGGATCTCGTGCGCGCGCTTGTAGAGCGCGATCTCCCGGCAGATCGCAAAGCGCTCGCCGAGCGCCCGCGCGATCTGGTCGTCGAGCTCGTCGAGGCGGCCGCGGAGGGGGTCGAGTCCGTTCACGGAGACCGCCCCTCCGACGCGACCCCCACGAGCGCGCCTGCATCGGCGCGCTCCTCGAGCAGTCCGACCGCGAAGGCGTCGCTGCACGCCGCGAGCGTGTCGAGCGCGTAGCCGCCCTCCTGGATCACGCACACCGGCAGCCCCGATGCCGCCAGCAGGCGGCCGATGCGGGCGAAGATCGTCGGCGGGAAGCGCCACGTTCCGTGGGGGTCGCCCGCGACCGTGTCGAAGCCGAGCGACAGGACGAGCGCGGCGGTGCTCCGCGCGAGCGCGTCGATCGAGGCGGCGACCGCCTCGAGGTACTCCTCGGCATCCGGGCTGCCCGTGAACTCGACCACCCGTTCGCGCTCGCTGCGCGGGTGCACCGTCAGCGCAGGGACGTTCGTCACCGGCCACGCGTGCAGCGAGTGCAGGCTCGCGTCCGCCATCGGCGCGAGGATCGCGGAGGTGCCGTTCGGGTAGTGCAGATCGAGGTCGAGCAGCCCCACCGGCCGCACGCCGCTCGCGCGCAGCGTCCACACGGCTGCCGCGGCGGTGTTGAGGTAGCAGTAGCCCGCGAGCCATCCCGGGCCGGCGTGGTGGCCCGGCGGGCGGCAGAGCGCGTAGGTGAAGCGCGCGCCGCCCGCGAGGTGCTGGGCCGCGGTGATCCCCGTGCGCACGGCCTCGTGCGCCGCGGCGACGAGGCCCGCCCGCACCGGGATGTCGGGCGGCAGGCCGGGCGGCGCGAGCTCGGGGAGCACCACCGGCTCCTCCGAGCGGACCCGCCGCAGCGCCTCCAGGTAACCGGGCTCGTGCAGGCTGCTCAGGGTCAGCTCCACCTCCTCGTCCGTGGCCTGCGCGCCGAGCGTGCGCACGCCCGCGTGGCGCAGCAGCCCGCGCCGCAGCTCCACCAACCGGCGACTGTCGTCGTGGCCGGGCAGCCGGCGCCCGCCTTCGAGGACCCACGGCGCCTCGTCGTTGCGGCCAGGGCGCTGCTCGATCAGCAGGAGCTCGCTCACCCCAGCCTCAGTCGCATCCGCGGTCCGAGCGACTCGAAGCCGCTCGCCCCGTAGAACGCCCGCGTCGCCTCGAGGTCCCTGTAGCCCTCTGGCGGGAGCCCGACCTCGATACGCGTGATCTCCAGGTCGTGCGCGAGCGCCACGAGCCTCTTCAACAGCTCCTGGCCGACCGTCCTGCGGCGCCAGGAGGGGTGCACCCAGAGGTTCTGGATCAGCGCATAGCGGCCCGGTATGTGAATCGCGCTCTGCCAGCTCACCCCGAGCACGCCGACGATCGCGTGGTTGTACTCCGCGTCGGGCATCCTGCCGTCGGCCTCCATCACAAGCAGCTCCCCGGCCTGGGGGCTGCCCAGCAGCGCTCGCGCGGCGGCCTGCATCGCGGACGTGGGAGGCGGCGTGCCGCCGAGCTCGAGCAACAGTCCCCGCACCGCCTCGACCACTGTCGGGACATCCTCGGGGCTTGCGCGGCGCACGCTCAAGCACAGCCCCGGCGGGCTCGGAGCGCTCGCCGGGCCGGGGCCATCGCGGTGGGCAGCACGATTCCCCCGGTCGGTGCGATCGTCACCGACAGCGGAGGGCTCAGCATCCACAGCGGAGGGCTCCGCAGCCGGGCCGCTCATGCCGCCTCGGCCATCGAAGCGGGGGGCTCGAGCTCGACCGTGAACGCGTCGGACCCCTCGCGGCCATTCACGGCCTGCGCGATCGCGGCCATCGGCGCGCGCGCCTTGAGCAGCAGCTCGTCGAACTCCTCCTCGGGATCGGACTGCATCACGATCGCCCCACCCGCCCCGATCGTGGTGGCGCCCGGGCGCAGCACGATCGTCCTGATCACGATGCTGAGGTCGACGCAGCCGTCGAGCCCGAAGTAGCCGAGCGCGCCCGAGTAGACGCCCCGGGCGACCCGCTCGATGTCGTCGATGATGCCCATCGTGCGCAGCTTCGGCGCGCCCGTCATCGAGCCGCCGGGGAAGCAGGCGCGCACGCAGTCCACCGGCGTACGCTCGCTCTCGAGCACCCCGGTGACCGTCGAGATGAGCTGGTGCACCGTGGGGTAGGACTCCACGACCATGAACTCCGGCACGCGCACGCTGTCCAGCTCGCAGACCCGTCCGAGGTCGTTGCGCAGGAGGTCGACGATCATGAGGTGCTCCGCGAACGTCTTCTCGTCGTGCAGGAGCTCCGCGCGCAGCTCCCCGTCACGGGCGCCCTCCGCCGAGCGCGGCGCCGTCCCCTTGATCGGTCGCGCCTGGACGCGCCGATCACGGTCCACAGCAAGGAAGCGCTCCGGCGAGGAGCTCAGCACCGCCACCTCGCCAAGCTTCAGGTAGGCGGCGAACGGCGCGGGATTGCGGCGTCGCAGCATGCGGTAGCACTCGAACGGCTCCGGGTTCGCCGCGGTCGAGATCTGGTCGGTGAGGCAGACCTCATAGGACTCCCCCGCGGTGAGCGCCGCCTGGCAGCGGCGGATGTCGGCGAGGTACTGCTCACGTCCTCTCCCACAGCGGAACGTCACGGGATCGGCGCTCGGGTCGTCTGACGCTGCAGGTGTGCTCGCAGGATCGGCACGTGGGCCCCCGGACGCCGTAGGTGTGCTCACGGGATCGGCACGTGGGCCCCCGGGCGCCTCGGGTGTGCTCACAGGCTCGGCGCTCGGGTCGCCGGGCGCCGCGGGCGAGGCTTGCGCCGGCGCGGCGAGCGTCTCCCGCACCACCGCCTCGGCCTCCTGCAGCCAGCGCTCGGCATCCCACGCGTACTCCTCCCCTCCCCTCCCCCCTCCCTCCCGCTCGGCCTCCTCCTCCCCGCCGAGGGCGAGCAGATGGGTGCATCCGCGGGTGTGGTCTACCGCGACGACGCGGTTGGCGAGCATGAGGACCGCGTCGGGAACATCGGAGCTGTGCACCGCCGGCGAGCCGCAGTCCGCCTTGCACTCGTAGCCGAGGTAGCCCACGAAGCCCCCCAGCAGGCCGCGCGCGATCTCCGCGGGCGCCTCGATCGTGCGCTCGCCGAGCTCGCGCTCGAGCACGTCGAAGATCGAGCGGTGCTCCACCGTACTCCCCTCGGCCCCGTGCCTGGTCACCCTTCCCTCCCCCACCTCGTACTCGAGCACGCAGCGATCCGCGCCCGCGCTCGTGCCCAGATAGGAGCATTGCGCGAGCGCGCTCGGCGCGTCGGCGCTGTCGAGCCAGAACGCGTGCTCGGCGGCGCCGAAGAGCCGCTGGAAGAGCAGCTCCGTCGAGGGCTCCCCCGCGAGCGTGCGCACGCTCAGCTTCACACGGGAGTCCCCGCCAGTGGGAGCCCGCTGGCGTCGCGAGGGCCGCGGCGCCAGCGCCGGCCTGCCCGCCCTTGATACCCGCGGAGCGCGGTGGCGGCGGGCGAGGGCGTAGAAGTTCTCGATGATCGCCCGTCCGTGCTCGGTGGCCACCGACTCGGGGTGAAACTGCACACCCCACAGGGGCCGGCGGCGGTGCTCGATCCCCATCACCACCCCGTCCTCCGTCCACGCGGTCACCCGGCCTTCGGGCCCGATCGGGCCGGTGACCGCGAGCGAGTGGTAGCGCACCACGGAGAAGTCCTGGGGGATGTCCTGGAAGAGGCCGCTGCCCACGTGCTGGACCTCGCTCAGGCGCCCGTGCATCGCCCTCGGTGCCGTCCCCACCAGCCCGCTGAGCACGTGCCCGAGGCCCTGGTGCCCCAGGCACACCCCGAGCACCGGGATCTCGCTGGAGCGCAGGATGTCCGAGCAGACGCCGAAGTCGTGCCAGCGCTCGGGACGGCCGGGGCCCGGGGAGAGCACGATCGCGTCGAAGTCCCAGCGCGAGAGCGCCCTCCAGGAGACCATGTCGTTGTGGATCACGATCGGCTCCTCCCCGCTCACGGCCGCCAGCAGGTGGAAGACGTTGTAGGTGTAGGAGTCGTAGTTGTCGACCAGCAGCGTGCTCACCGCGCCGCCTCCAATCCCAGTCCACGCGCGCTGCGGTCCAGCAGCGTCTGCACCACGCGCTCCACCGGTTCGCTGCGCTCCCGCTCCTCGTACCAGCGCACCAGGTGCTTGAGGTAGAGCGCGAGCCGGCTGACCTCGAAGTCCTTCACCGCGAGCCTCAGGTGGCGCCGGTAGAGCTCCGCCTGGACGACCGCGAAGCGGTAGTCGGGGTCCGCCGCCGGCCTGCCCCCGCTTTCCGCGCCGCCACTGTGGCGTGCGCGCGCACGCACGAGGTCCCAGCCCAGGCTCTCGCCATCCTCGAGCAGCTGCGCGGGCTCGAAGTCGATCGGCGGGGCCACCGGGTAGAACACGAAGTACCCCAGCGCGATCTGCGCGGCGACCCGTTCCGCGGAGGGATGCCCCTGACGGACCGCGCGCAGCCTCGGGGAGGCGTCGAACTGCGCGTCGATCCACTCGATCAGCTCGTCGATCAGCAGTGCGCCCTCGCTGGAGGCCAGCGCGCGCTTCTGCCTGGAGACCATCCCGTTGAAGATGTCGTGCGTGGGATGCATCTGAGGCTGCCCCACCAGGGCCGCCACAGCGGTCCCACCCGAGCTGCCGTTCCCCCTCGGCATCAGCTCATCCATGAGCTTGCGCCTGCAGGTGACGTGGGAGACCCACTCCATTCCGCACACCTGCATCGAGGTCATGCCCTCGAGTTCGGGCGCCGCCATCCAGTAGGCGAGCGAGCGCATGTGCTGGGTGGGCAGTCCGTCGGCGCGCACGAGTGGGAACTCCTCGAAGTCCTCCAGGCCGGTCGCGTAGATGACCACGCCGTCCTCGCGCCGGCGCAGGCGGCCCTCGCGCAGACCCGCCGCCGTCAACTCGGCGGCGTCCCCGAGGAAGTCGGACTCGAAGAAGACCCTGTCGAAGGCGATCCCCAGCCGCGCAAGCGTCTTGCGCTGGCCCGCGATCACCCAGGCGCGCGTCTTGTACCAGAGTTCCAGCGCCTCCAGTTCACCTCCCATCACCCGCCGCAGGAGCTCATCAGCGGCGTCGTCGCGCAGCGCCAGCTCCCGCGTCAGGGAGTCTTCGGGGTACTCGATCTCCGCGCCGGTGAACGAGCCGCTCGCGGCCACGTAGTCCGCGTAGCAGAGGCCCACGAAGTGATCGCTCTTCTCATCGCCGTCTGGCCAGGAGTGCGCGTGGCGGCCGCTGTTCATCACCCCCGCCATCGCCTCCCCCATGCTGCGGCCCGCGTCGGAGATCAGGCTGCGCCGCTCCACCTGCGCCCCCGCCTGTGCGAGCGCCGCGGCGACCGCGTTGCCGATCGCGAGATTGCGCAGGTGGCCGATGTGCAGCGCCTTCGTCGCGTTGGCGTCCCAGAACTGCACCGAGAAGCGCTGTCCGTGTGCGAGGTCGCCGAGGCCCGCCTCCGCGCTTCCGCCCGCCTCCAGGGCGGCCCCGGCTGTTTCTATCCAACTGTCCCGCAGGCGCAGCCGCACGCCGGCGCCGTCATAGCTCACAGACTCCGTCCAGGGCTCCCCCTCGATCCGCTCGAGCTCCTCGAGCGATGCGCGATCCTCCCGCCACGCCGGCAGGCGCGGCACGAGCTTCAGGTCGTAACAGTGCTGGGGGCGCCTCGGCGCCCGGGCCGCCCAGCGGGCGGGCGCCCCATTCGCCATCGGGACTTCCTCGAAGTAATCAAAGAGATTGGCAGTCATGAGCACCACAGGATCAAGCTTTGTTCCATGCACCAGCCGGGGCTCGAACCCGGATCAGCGGCGTTTAAGGCCGCCCCTTAACCGATTAAGGTACTGGTGCCCGCGGCAAGCCGACCGCCCGGCCACTTTCACCGCCGACTCCCCAGAGTGCGCTCCCAGTCGAGTCCGCTATCTGGAGCTTACCAGATAGCATGACTTCAGCTACTTGCCTTGCGGACCCAAAAGAGTGCATACTGGACACTCCGCAGAGTCCAAGATATCGCCTGGGCGGCCCGAATGGATTAAGTGAGAGACATTCCCAGAAAACCAGAAGTGAGAGACATTGCAAACCAACTACCAGTGAGAGACATGAGCCGCGAACCAGCGGCTCACACTTGCGCGCACCCCTAAGGTGAGAAGAAGTATGAGCTTCACCCCAAGCCTGCTCACACGCAGCGATGAACCCGAGGGGCTGCCCCCCGGGCCCCGCATGCCCAGCACGGTGCAGGCGGTCGGCTGGGCGCTGCGCCCACTGCCCTTCATGGAAAGCGCCCACCGTCGCTACGGAGACATCTTCACCATGCGCATCCGCCACGGTCGCCCGTGGGTGTTTCTGAGTCACCCCGAGGACGTGGGGAAGGTGCTCACGATCAGCCCCGAGCTGGTGCGGGCCGGTGCGGGCGAGGCCAACCCCCTGCTCGGACCGCTGCTCGGACCGCGCTCGGTGATGCTCCTCGACGAGCCCGAGCACATGACCCACCGGCGCTTCATCCTGCCCTCCTTTCACGGCGAGCGGATGCGCGGCTACGGGGAGATGATGGTCGAGGTGGCGCGCGCGGAGATCGCCAGCTGGCCGGTGGGCGAGCCCTTCGCGCTGTGGCCGCGCATGCAGGCGATCAGCAACGAGGTGGTGATGCGCGCGACCTTCGGCAGCACTGAGAGCCAGCAGATGGAGCACCTGCGCGTGCTGCTGAAGCGCCTCACCGACTGGCTCAACGACTCCTCCCGCCTGACCCTGCTCGCCACCTTCGGCTCGCGCTGGCTCTCGCGCAACACGCGCTTTCAGGAGGTGCTCGCGCCCGTGGAAGCGGCGCTGCTGGATGAGGTGCGCCGGCGCCGGCGCAACCCCGGCCGCCCCCAGGACGAGGGCATCCTCTCGCTGCTCGAGCAGGCCTACGACGAGAACGGCACGCCGATGACCGAGCAGGAGTTGCGCGACGAACTGATCACGCTGCTCTCCGACGGGCCCACCGCGACCTCGCTCTCGTGGGCCTTCGAGCGCCTGCTGCGCCACCCCGAGAAGCTCACCCGGCTGCGCGAGGAGGTGCTCGCTGGGGCCGAGGAGACCTACGCGGACGCGGTCGTCAAAGAGATCCTGCGCCTCTGCCCCGCCGTCCCGCTGGTCATGCGCGGCCTGGTCGCGCCGATGCGCCTCGGCGGCTACGAGATCCCTGCGGGCACCACGGTCGCTCCCTGTATCTACCTGGTCCACCACCGCGAGGACCTCTACCCCCGCCCCTTCCGCTTCGAGCCCGAGCGCTTCCTGGGGGCACCTCCGGAGAACTACACGTGGATCCCCTTCGGCAGCGGCGTGCGCCGCTGCGTGGCGGCGGCCTTCGCTCAGTTGGAGATGAAGCGGGTGATGCAGACGGTTCTCCAGGAGGTCGAGCTCGGCGCGGCGCCCTCCGGCGGCTCGCAGAGGGCGACTAGGAGCTCCGTGGCCTTCGCTCCCGGAGACCAGGCGCCCGTCATCGTCAAGCGCCGGACATCCGGAATGGCCACCGCGCCGACGCTCGCCGCGGCGTGAACACCGATGCTCGTGACCGGGGCGCCGAGACCGATCTGCTGGTCGTGGGCGCGGGCGCCAAGGCCGCCGCGCTCGCGGCGAAGGTCCACGCGCTCAACACGCTCGGCCTGGGGCCGCTGACGCTGAGGATCGTCGAGGCGACCGAACTGGCCGCGTCGTGGTCGGGGCGCAACGGGATGACCTCCGGCGAGGAGCCCCTGGCGATCAGCCCGATCAAGGACGTGGGGTTCCCCTACCAGAGCTACGAGGCTTTCGGCGAGGCCGGGGACGAGATCGACCGCACCGTGATGCCCTTCTCCTGGCAGCGCTACCTCATCGGCGAGCGGGGCTATGCCCGCTGGGTGAACGCCGGCTCGCCCGCCGTGCAGCACCGCGAGTACGGCCAGTACCTCGCGTGGGTCCTCTCGCACGCCACCGAGGGGGTGACGCTCGTGAGCGGCCGCGTCACACAGGTCTCGCTCGCGGCGCAGGACGAGCTGTGGAAGGTCGACGTCGCGGGGCCGGCCGGCCCTCGGCGCTACGGCTGCCGTGCGTTGGTGCTCACCGGCCCGGGGGTCCACCGCCACCTCCCGCACGACCCCGGCGCCGCCGCGAGGGTCTTTCACTGCGACAGCAAACGCACCGAGCTCGCGTGCATCCCCCCCGGGGGGAGCTCGGAGATCGCGATCGTCGGCGGCGGCGAGAGCGCGCTCAGCTGCGTCGCCTTCCTGCGCGCCTTCCGACCGGAGGCTCGACTCACGATCTACACCCCCACCCTGCCGTTGAGCCGCGGGGAGAGCTTCCTGGAGAACCGCGTCTTCTCCAACCCCGACGACGTCGCCTGGAGCTCCCTGGATCTGCAGACGCGCCGGGACTTCGTCAAGCACTGCGACCGGGGGGTCTTCGACCCGGGGTCCCTGGCGGAGCGCGCCTACGACGAGCAGTGCCGCTTCGTCACCGCTCGCGTGGACAATGTCACGGCGGTGGACGGCGGCGAGAGAGTGCGCGTCGAGCACTCCCTTGGGGTGCAGAGCGGCAGCGAGCGGCACGACTACCTCGTCAACTGCACGGGCTTCGACCTCCTGGAGCAGCTGCGCGGCCTCTTCCCGCCCGCTCTGCGCGCCGAGATCGAGGGCCGGGCGGGGCCGCTCTGGAACAGGCCCCCCGAGGCGGAGATCCCGATCGGGCGGTTCCTCGAGCTGGAGGGCATCCGCCCGCGGCTGCACATACCGGGATTGGGCGCGCTCGCCCAGGGCCCCGGGTTCGCGAACCTGGGCTGCCTGGGACTCCTCGCCAATCGTGTGCTCGAACCGTTCGTGCTCGGCGGCGAGACGCCGGTGATGGCAGCCTCGGCCGCTCAGATCGAGCGCTGGTAGGAGCGGAAGGCGCGCGTGGCGAACAGCCCGCAGAGCAGCGCCAGCGCGAGCAGGTAGCAGCCGCGCGAGAGGATGAGGCCCCCATCGGGGTTGGCGGAGAGCGCGGAGCGCCCGGCCTGGACGGCCCAGTTGACGGGGTTGAAGCGGGCGACTTCCTGGATCCACACGGGGATCAGGTTTTCCTGCATGAAGGTGGCCGAGAGGAAGGTGAGGGGGAGCACGATGAAGTTGACGGCGGCGATCAGCGTCTCCTCGCGGCGGGCCAACAGCGCGAGGCCGTTGGAGACCCCGCCGATGCAGGCCCCCAGCAGCACGGAGACGACGATCAGCACCAGCACCCCGAGGACGCCGCCGGGGAAGCTGGCGCCGATGAGCAGGCCGAGGGCGACGATGATCAGCGACTGGATCACGATCACGATCGCGGCCTGGATCAGCGGTCCGGCGATCAGCGGCCAGCGGCTGACGGGCGAAACGAGGAAGCGGTCGAGCACCCCGTGTTCGAGGTCGTTGAGCATCGCCATCCCGCTCCAGCCGGCGGAGAACAGCGCGGTCATCACGACGATCCCGGGGGTGAGGAAGTCGATGTAGGAGCCCCCGTGGAAGCCGGGGATTTCGACGATCTTCCGGAACAGCGCGCCGAACAGCAGCAGCCAGATGATCGGCTGGGCGAGCGTGATCGCCAGGTACCAGGGCTGGCGCATCAGGGTCCTCAGCTTGCGCTGGGTCATGTGCCAGGGGGATGCGAGCGCGCTCACTTCTCCTCCTCGGCGTCGTTGAAGGCGCGTCCGGTGTGGCGCAGGTAGACGTCGTCGAGCGAGGGACGCGCCACGGTGGCGGAGGCGACCGCGATGCCCGAGCTCTCCAGCGCCGCGAGCGCCGCTGGCAGCGCGATCGCCCCGGAGTCCGCGCGGGCGCGCAGGGAGCGACCGTCGAGGACGACCTCCCGCAGGCCCTGCACGCCGGCGAGCAGGTCGGGCGGAAGGCCGTTCGAGGCGGGATCGGCGAGCTCGATCTGGACGGCGTCGCCCCGCAACTGGCCCTTGAGCTCCTCGGGGGTGCCGCCCGCGACGACCTGCCCGCGATCCACGATCGCCAGGCGCTGGGCGAGCCGGTCGGCCTCCTCGAGGTAGTGGGTGGTGAGCAGGATGGTGAGGCCCTCCCCGGCGGCGAGGTGGGAGATCTCCTGCCAGATCTCGGCGCGGGCCTCCGGGTCCAGGCCGGTGGTGGGCTCGTCGAGGAACAGCACCTGGGGGCGCTGCACGAGTCCCATGGCGACGTCGAGCTTGCGCTGCATCCCCCCGGAGTAGGTGCGCGCGAGACGCCCCCCGGCGTCGGCGAGGCCGAAGCGCTCGAGCAGTCCATTCACCTGCTCGGCCAGCGGCCGCCCGCCGAGCCCGTAGAGCTGACCGGCGAGCGTGAGGTTCTCGCGGCCGGTGGCCTCGGGGTCGACGCCGGAGCGCTGGGCGACCACTCCGATCGAGCGGCGCACGCGATCGGGCTCGCGCAGCACGTCGGCGCCCGCGACCCGCGCGGAGCCCGAGTCGGGCCGGGTGAGCGTGGTGAGGATCTTGACGGTGGTTGACTTGCCCGCGCCGTTGGGGCCCAGCAGCGCAAAGATCGTCCCCGCCTGTACCTCGAGGTCGAGGCCGTCGAGCGCGCGCACCTCGCCGGGGTAGGTCTTGACCAGATCGGCCGCCTCGATCGCCTGGGTCATCGCCCCGCCAAGATAGCGACCGAGCAGGCCGGCCACGGCCCTACCGCGATCCGTCCTCGTGCCCGTTGCGGACCTCGGGAGTGTCGGGCTCGTCCCCGAGGAGCTCGCGGACCTCGGGACTGGTTTCGACGGCGCGGACCAGCACGGAGAGAACGCCGCCCAGCAGTGGGGCGGGCACAGTCTGGGGATCGGTGAGCTCGAGCATCGCGAAGCCCACCCCGAGCCCGAGCATCACGGTGGCGAACCGCTCGGCGGCCTGCTCGGGCGCCTGCCGGCCCGCGTCCGCGGCGCTCTCGGCGGCGAAGCGCGCGAAGGTGGCGCGCAGCTCCCGCATCGCCTCTGCGAGACGCAGCCGCAGGGACTCCTCGCGCTGGGCGTGCGCCCACAGCTCGACGAACAGGCGGAAGCGGTCGGGGTGCTTCTGCAGGCCGTCCATCCACCGCTCGCTGCCGGCCAGCGGGCGCTCCCAGGTGGCGCGGTTGCGGTCGAACAGCTCGATCTGCTCGGCCACCAGGACGGCGAGGTGCTCCTCCACGAGCGCCACCAGCAGGTTCTCCTTGCTGCCGAAGTGCGCATAGAGGGCGCCCTTGGTGAAGCCCGCCTCGGAGGCCACCTCGTCGAGGGTGGCCCCGGCAAAGCCGCGGCGCGCGTAGAGGGACGCCGCAGCCTCCAGCAGCCGCGCCCGCGTGTGCGCCTTGCGCGCGCTGCGGTCGAATTGGCCGCGCGGCATCACAATCCCCTTGACATATACTTATTAGTAGATATACTCATCGGTATCAAGATCCTAGTGCAAAGGAGCGGTAGCCGTGAGGAACCAGTTGCCCCCAGGTCCACGTATGCCGGCAGCCTTGCAGACGCTCGGCTTCTGGAGCCGCCCCAACGCCTTCATCGAGCGCTGCGGTGCGCGCTACGGACGCCGCTTCACGCTCCGCCTGCTCTCCCAGCCCCCCTTCGTGGTGCTCTCGGACCCCGAGGAGATCAGGGAGGTGTTCCAGGCGCCCCCCGACGTCCTGCACCCCGGCGAGGGGGCGCGGATCCTCGAACCGCTGCTGGGGCGCCACTCGGTGATCCTGCTCGACGAGGAGCCCCACCTGGAGCAGCGCAAGCTGCTCCTGCCCGCCTTCCACGGCGAGCGGATGCAGCGCCTGTCGGGGTTGATGACGGAGCTCGCCGAGGCCGAGGTGGCCTCGTGGCCGTGCGGGGAGCCGGTCGCCCTGCACCCCCGCCTGCAGGGGCTGACGCTCGAGATCATCCTGCGCACGGTCTTCGGCCTGGAGCGAGGCTCACAGCTCGATGAGCTGCGGGAGCTGCTCACGAAGATCCTCGCGTTCGCCGAGAACCCCCTCTCGATGCAGCCCCGTCCCCCGCGACCGCTGACCGTTCGCGGACCGATCGCCCGCCAGGACCGGATGCTCGAGCGAACCGACGAGCTGATCCTCGAGCTGATCGACGAGCGCAGGCGCGCGGGCGAGAGCGCGGGCGAGGAGGAGAGGAAGGGCAATGGGAAGGAGAAGGAGGGGGAAAGAGAGAGCGTTGACGTGCTCGCGATGCTGCTCGACGCCGAACACGAGGACGGCTCGCCGATGAGCCCGCAGGAGCTGCGCGACGAGCTGATGACCGCGCTGGTGGCCGGCCACGAGACCACAGCCTCCGAGCTGGCCTGGGGATTCGAGCGGCTCGCGCGCGAGCCGGCGGTGCTGGAGCGCCTCTACGAGGAGCTGGACGGCGATTCGGATGAGACCTACCTGACCGCCACCATCCAGGAGATCCTGCGCCACCGGCCGGTGCTGCCCCAGGCCGAGCCCCGCATGGTCAAGCAGCCCGTGACGATCGGCGGCGTCACCTACCCGCCCGGGGTGATGCTGGTCGCGTTCATCCACCTCCTCCACCACGACCCGGTGCTCTACCCCGAGCCCCACGCGTTCCGACCCGAACGGTTCGTCGAGAGCGAGGGAGGGAAGGCGCCGGGCACCTACACGTGGATCCCGTTCGGGGGCGGCCGGCGGCGCTGCCTGGGCGCGAGCTTCGCGCTGTTGGAGATGAAGCTCGTGCTGCGCGCGGCGCTCGAGCGCTACGCGCTGCACCCGGCCGGCGAGCACGCCGAGCGCACCCGCAGAAGGCACATCACCGTCAGCCCCGCCGGCGGCTGCCGGGTGGTACTGCGCGAGCGCGTTGCCCACACGTCCTCTCTGTCGGTATCGACGCCCAAGCCCGAGCCAATCGCCGCCTGAGTCGGCTCTGCGAAAACTGTGCCGGCCGGCCCGAGAATCGAACGTCGAGCGGGTCTGCGCGGCTACTCCACGATCCGCGCGGGGGCCTCGCCCCAGAGCTGTTCCAGGCGGTAGAACTCGCGCGTGGCGGGAGTGAAGATGTGGACCACGACGTCGAGGTAGTCCATCAGGATCCACTGCGCCCGGCTCACGCCTTCCACGCGCCGGGGCAGGACGCCGTGCTCGCGCTTGGCGCCCTCGTGGATCGCGTCGTGGATGGCCTTCACCTGCCGATCGGTGTTCCCGGTGCAGATCAGGAAGTAGTCGGTGTAGCCCACGAGCCCGCGCATGTCGAGCTCGAGGACCTCGCGGGCCTTCTTCTCCAGAGCGTAGCCCGCGATCTCGCGCGCCAGCTCGGTGGAGGGGAGGACTTGGGCGGTGGGGCTCACGATACGACTCGCGCCTCAGCCGTCGCATCACGGTAGAGACCGTGCGCGGCGATGTAGGTGGCGACGGCGGGGCCGACCAGCTCCTCGATGGCGACGCCGCGACGCACACGCTCGCGCACCGAGGAGGAGGAGATGTCGATCACGGGCATCCTGAGGAAGCGTAGTCCGAAGTACGGCGCACTCCCAGACAGTAGGGGATCCAGGGCGCTGCGGATCTCCTGCGGCTCCCCGGGCTCGCACTCGGCGCGCAGAGCGACGGCGAGCTCCGCGAGCGCGAGCAGCTCCGGGGCCTCACGCCACGTGGTCAACGTGCCCGCCACATCGGCCCCCACGATGAGCGTTAGCTGCGTGTCCGGATGCGCTGCATGGAGAGCCCTCAGGGTGTCCACCGTGTAGGAGGGACCGCCACGTTCCATCTCGAGGGCGGACACCTCCAGCCTTCCGGCGTCCGCAACCGCGAGTCGGCACATCCGCAGGCGGTGCTCGGGGCCGGGGTCCTCCTCGGCGGACTTGAAGGGGGAGCGGAACGCGGGCATCAGCAGGACTCGATCGAGCTCGAGCTCGCGCAGCGCGTGGAGCGCGAGCTCGCGGTGTCCGAGGTGCGGCGGGTTGAAGGTCCCGCCGAGAACGCCCAGGCGCTCCACAGGCGTCTCAGACGCGGACGTGCCCGTCGCCCTCGATGAGGTACTTGAAGGTGCAGAGCTCCCGCAACCCGATCGGGCCGCGGGCGTGGAGCTTCTGAGTGGAGTTGCCAATCTCGGCGCCCATCCCGAACTCCCCCCCGTCGGTGAAGCGGGTGGAGGCGTTGACGTACACGCAGGCGGCGTCGACGCCGAGCTGAAAGGCGCGCGCGGCGGCGGCATCGCGGGTGAGGATCGCCTCGGAGTGCCCCGAGCCGTAGCGGCCGATGTGCTCGATCGCCTCCCCGATGGAGTCCACCACGCGGACGGCGAGGGTCAGGGCGAGGTACTCGGTGGCCCAGTCCTCCTCGGTGGCGTGCTCCAGCAGCGCTGCAGTGCCGGCGGGTGCCCCCCCGGCAGCATCCACGTCTTTGCCGACGGTGCCATTGCCCGGCGCGTCTGCGGCGCCGCCGGTTGCCGCGAGCGCGAGGGTGCGCTCGTCCCCGCGCACGAGCACGCCGGCGTCGCGGAGCGCGCGCACCACGCGGGGGACGAACGCGCCCGCGGCGTCGCGATGCACCAGTAGCGTCTCCGCGGCGTTGCACACCCCGGGGCGCTGGACCTTGGCGTTGAGCACGATCCGCTCCGCCGCGTCGAGGTCCGCCGTGGCGTCCACGTAGACGTGGCAGTTGCCGGAGGCGGCGTAGATCACGGGCACGGTGGCCACCTCTTTGAGCGCCGCCTTCAACCCCTCCCCCCCACGCGGGATGATGAGGTCGACGGTCTCCGTCTGGGTCGCGAGCTCCGCGAGCTCCTCGCGCCCCCCGCCCGCCACGAGGCTCACGCACCCCGGTGGCAGCCCCGCGGCGACGGCGGCCTCGGAGGCGATCGCCGCGAGCACGGCGTTGGAGTGCGCCGCCGTCGAGGAGCCCCGCAGCACGATCGCGTCGCCGGCCTTCAGGCACAGGGCGGCGGCATCGATCGTGACGTTGGGGCGGGCCTCGTAGACGACCGCGATCACCCCGAGGGGGACACGGACCTTGCGCACGTCCAACCCGTTGGGCAGGCGCCGACCGTCGATCACCTCGCCGACGGGGTCGGGCAGCGCGGCGATCTGCCTCACCGCGGAGGCGATCGCGCCGATGCGCGCGGGGTCGAGCGCGAGGCGGTCCAGCAGCGCGTCGCCGATCCCGGCCTCCCGCCCGGCGAGCACGTCGAGCTCGTTCGCCGCCAGGATCTCCGGCGTGCGCTCGATCAGCGCGTCCGCGATCGCGAGCAGCGCGGCGTCCTTCACCGTGCTCCGCACCGTGGCGAGCTGCCGTGCGGCGCGCTTGGCGGCCGCGCAGAGCTCGGGGATCGATACGGCGGCGACGGTGGCCATGGCTCCCAACAGGGTACGACAGGCCACGCCCGCGGCGGCGGGTCGGCGGGCCGGTATGTCCTACGCCAGCACCAGCTGGTCGCGGTGCACCGCCTCCTCGGTGGCGTGCGGGAGGATCGCGCGCACGGCCTCTGACTTCAGGCCCCGCGCGCGGCGCAGCTCGGGGGCGGAGTAGTTGCAGAGGCCCTTCGCGACGATCGCCCCGCCGGGCTCGGCGATCTCGACGGCGTCCCCGGCGTCGAACTCCCCGCGGACCTCCACGACGCCGACGGGCAGCAGGCTCGTGCCCTGCTCGCGCAGCGCGCGCGCAGCCCCCGAGTCCACGACGAGGGTGCCGTGGGCGGGCTTGGCGTAGCGCAGCCACAGCTTGAACGAGTTGTGGCGCGCGGGCCCGGGGTGAAAGCGGGTGCCCTCGGGCTCCCCCGCGAGCGCGGCCTCCAGCGCGCCGGGGCGCACTCCGCTGCAGATCGTCGCGGGGATCCCCGCCGCGCCGGCGATCTCGGCGGCGAGCACCTTCGAGCGCATCCCCCCGGAGCCCAGCGGCGAGGTGGAGTCCCCGATCTCCAGGCCCTGCAGCTCCCTCAGGTCGTGCACGTCCCCGATCAGCTCCGCGCCGGGATCGCGGCGGGGGTCGGCACTGTGCAGGCCGTCGATGTCGGTGAGCAACACGAGCAGCTCCGCGGAGACGAGGATCGCGACCTGGGCGGCGAGGAAGTCGTTGTCCCCGAAGGAAATCTCGTCGGTGGCGGTGGTGTCGTTCTCGTTGACCACCGCCACCACCCGCCAGTCGAGCAGCGTGCGCAGGGTGTGGCGCGCGTTGAGGTACTGCGCGCGCCCCCCGAGGTCCCCCGCGGCGAGCAGCACCTGGGCGCTCGTGAGCGAGCGCGCACGCAGCAGCTCGTCGTAGGCACGGTAGAGCTTGCCCTGCCCCACCGCGGAGGCGGCCTGCAGCTCGGGGATCGTGCTCGGGCGCGCGGGGAGCCCCATGACCCTCACCCCGCGGGCAATCGCGCCGGAGGAGACGAGTACGAGCTCATCTCCGGCGGCGTGCAGCGCGGCGGCGGTGTCGCAGATGCGCCCGAGCACCTCCTCGCGCAGCTCCCCGTCATCGCGCGCCACGATGGAGGAGCCGAGCTTGATCACGATCGTTCGCATGTGAGGCCTGGGAGCGTAGATGGCCCGGGGGCGGGTCGCTGTGCGGCCGGCCTCGAAGCGGCATCGGCTATCTATAGGCAGGTCCTCCACCCCCGAGTCGAAGGAGCCAGCCGACGATGAGCAGCGAGAATCCCCCACCCTCCCCCGACGCTCCCGTCTTCCTGATCACCGGCGCCTCGACCGGGATCGGCGCCGCCACCGCCCGCCTTGCCGCCGCAGCGGGCTACCGCCTGGTGCTCGCGGCGCGCTCACGCGAGCGTCTGGAGGAGCTGGGCACGGAGCTTGGCGGCCCCGAGCGCGCGCTCGCGGTGGTGTGCGACGTGACCGAGTGGGAGGACCAGCAGCGCATGGTGGCGGACGCGCTGGAGGCGTTCGGGCGCATCGACGTGGCGCTCGCCAACGCCGGCTTCGGCGGAGCCCGGGGCTTTCTCAACGACACTCCGGAGCACTGGCGGGAGATGGTTCTCACGAACGTGTACGGCGCGGCGTTGACCCTGCGCGCGACGATCCCCGCACTGAAGGAGAGCCGGGGCCACCTGCTGCTCACATCGAGCGTCGCCGGGCGGCGCGTGATCGCGGGGTCGCTGTACTCGTGCACCAAGCACGCCGTCACTGCGATGGGCGAGGCCGCGCGCCAGGATCTGCACGGCAGCGGCGTCCGCGTCACCGTGATCGAGCCAGGTATGACCGACACCCCCTTCTTCGAGAACCGCCCCACCGACCCGCTGGAGGCGCAGGACATCGCCCGCGGCGTCCTCTACGCGGTGTCCCAGCCCCCGCACGTCAACGTCAACGAGGTCCTGATCCGCCCCACGGCGCAGCAGGGGTGATCGGGCTGGTGCCAGACACCGATATTGAGGCGATTCGCAAGCGCCTCGGCACAGAGCCGATGAGCGCGGAGGAGTTCGAGCTTCACTTCGGGGACCTGCCCACCGACGACGAGGGCTGACAGTAATTCCCCTACCCCGCGGAGTCGAACTCCAGCACGATCCCTGCGATCTGCAGCTCGTCGCCGGGCTGAAAGCCCTCGTCCTGGAGGGCGCGGAGCACGCCGAGGCGGCGCAGGCGGCCCTCGACGTAGCCCATCGCATCGTCGTTCTCGACGTCGAAGCGCGCGAGTAGGCGCTCGACCGTGGGGCCGCGCACAGCGAAGGCGTTCTCGCCGACGCGCTCCACGCTGAAACCGGTGCGCCCGGCGGGGCGGAAGACCATGTGCTCGGCGAGATCCCCGGGCGCCGCGGCGGCCTGGGAGCTGGCCCTTCCCTCTGCGGGCTGGTCAGCAGCGGCCCGATCCCCGGCCGGCACGAGCCGCAGCAGCATGGCCCCCAGCTCGGTAAGGCCAGCGCCGGTGGCGGCGGAGGTCGCGATCACGGGGACCTCGCCGCCGAGGCGCTGGGACCATTCCGCAACCGCCGCCTGTGCGCGCTCATGCGGAACGAGGTCAGCCTTGGAGAGCGCGAGCACGCGCGGCAGGGCCGCCAAGCGCGGGTCGTGCGCGGCGAGCTCCTGCTCGATCGTCGCATGATTGGCCACCGCGCCGGCAGGGTGGTCCGGGTCCAGGGGGTGGGCGGGGTCCGAAAACTCCGGCGCGAGGTCCAGCACGTGCACGAGCAGGCGCGTGCGCTCCACGTGCGCGAGAAACTCGTGTCCGAGACCCGCGCCCTTGCTGGCGCCCTCGATCAGCCCGGGGATGTCCGCCACCACGAGCTGGCGCTCGTCGGTTTCGAGCACGCCCAGCACCGGCTCCAGGGTGGTGAACGGGTAGGAGGCCACCTTCGGCGCCGCGCGCGTGAGGCGCGCGAGCAGCGAGGACTTGCCCGCGTTCGGCAGGCCCACCAGACCCACGTCCGCGAGCAGCTTCAGCTGCAGCTGCAGCCAGCCCTCCTCGCCCGGCAGGCCCCGCTCGGCGAAGCGTGGCGCCTGACGGGTGGGTGTCGCGAAGCGCTTGTTGCCTCGCGCCCCGGCGCCGCCGCGCGCGATCAGGGCGCGCTGGCCGTGGCGCAGCAGCTCCCAGCGCTGACCCTCCAGGTCGCCCTCCTCGCCGATCGCCTGGGTTCCCGGGGGGACCCGCACGACCAGGTTCTCCCCGTCCGCCCCATGGCGCAGCGATCCCCCACCGCCTCCCCCCCTGGCGGCGCGGTGGTGTGCGCGCCGGGTGAAGCCCTGCAGGTCGCGCAGGGAGTCCTCGCAGAGCAGGACCACGTCTCCCCCGCGCCCACCGTCCCCCCCGTCGGGGCCCCCGCGGGGGACGTGCGCTTCGCGGCGGAAGCTCGCGCTCCCGTCTCCTCCCGCGCCCGCCTGGACGTGGATGCGCGCGCGATCGTGGAGCATCGCGGGCTGGTCAGCCGGCGCTGTGGAGGTTTGGACCGTACGCCATGGTGGCTGCGGAGCGCGCTCGGGTGAGCGGTCAGTCGCGCCTTCGCTCGGCGAGCACGACCTGCGTGCCGCGCGCGGGGATCATCGTCACGTTGCGATGGCGCGCGCGTTCGGGCGTGGGGTCGGCCGCGACCATGTCGGTGCGCCGCGCGATCGCGCGCAGCACCACGCGCTGCTCGGCCATCGCGAGCGTGGCTCCGAGGCAGCGCCGGATGCCGCCGCCGAACGGGATCCAGGTATAGGTGCCGGGCTTCACATCGAGGAAGCGCTCGGGCCGGAACGCGAACGGATCGGGGTACACGTCCTCGCGGTGGTGGACGAGCAGGATGCTCACGAGCACCGCGGAGCCCGCCGGCAGGCGCCACTCGCCGAGCTGCCAGGGCTCCGTCACGCGCCGACCGATCACCGGGATCACGGGCCGCGAGCGCATCGTCTCGTGGATCGTCGCCTCGATGTATGCCGCGCCGGAGTCCTCGACGCCGCCCTCGCGGACCTCCTCGCGCAGACGCTCGTAGGCGTGCGGTGTGCGCAGCAGCCGCTCGAATGTCCACGCGAGCGAGTTGGCGGTGGTCTCGTGACCCGCGAGCACGAGTGTCAGCAGCTCGTCGCGGAGCTCCGCGTCGGTCATCGGCTCGCCGTCCTCGTCGCGCGCCGCCAGCAGCAGCGAGAGGATGTCGGTGCGGCCCTCGACGTCGCTCGCGCCGCGGCGCGCGGCGATCACCGCGTAGAGATGGCGGTCGAGTCGGCCGATCAGCTGTTTGGCGGGGCCAGCGGGTTCGGTGCGGCGGATGGTCAGCAGTTCGGCGACCTGCGCGAACGGCTGCGTGGAGAGGTTCACGATCCAGCGGATCGCGTCGCGGAGGCTGCGCTCGGGGGTGCCCTTCCGCGGACGGCCATCGACGCCGAAGATCCCGGCCATGATCACGTCGAGCGTGATCGCCTGCATCGCAGGCGCCAGTGCGAACTGCTCGTGCAGTGGCCAGCGCTCGATCTCGCGCTCGGCGGCCTGCGCGATCATCGCGGTGTAGCGCTCCACCGCCTCGCCGTGGAACGGCGGCAGCAGGAGCTTGCGCTGGCGCATGTGCTGGGGACCCACGAGTGTGAGCACCGAGTTCGGCCCCACGACCGGCCGCAGCGGAGACTCCCCCGTCAGCGACGGGGCCTGCTCGGGGGTGGCGGTGAAGAGGGATTTGACGTGGTCGGGGTGGCTCGTGATGACGATCACCTCGTCTTCGATCGCCCCCTTGAAGCGGAAAACCTCCCCGAGCTCGCGGCGGGCGCGGAACACGAACTCGATCTGACGCACGCTGAAGCGCAGCGTCTGTAGAAAACGCGGAAGAGCGCTGCCGGGCGGCAGCCGCTCGGGGCCGCCACCGGCGGGCGCAGGGCCAGCGGGAGAGGGCGGCGCTTCCCCGAGCAGCGTCTCGCCCGGGAGAGGCGCAGCGAGCGGGGCGGTTGGGAGGGTCTCGACGGCGGACATGGGCACCTCAGGTGTCATCGATCGACACAGCAAACGTAGCGCGATGGGACTCGCCGGGGGCGAGAACTCGCAGGCCCTCGCCGCTGCGCAGCGCATTGGCGGGGGCGGTCATCGGCTCGAAGCAGATGAACTGCGAGGCGGGCGGGGCGAACACCTGTGCACAGGGATAGCCCTCGATGAGCTCGAGCGCGATCCGGCGACCGGCCGCGGTGGCGGTGAAACGGGCAGGCTCGGCCACCGCATCGAACCCGTCGTCGAACTCCCGCGCGGCCAGCTCGAAGTTCTGGCCGGGGAGCGCGCGATCGGGGCCGATCGGGATCTGGTGCTCGTCGAGCGCCAGGTGGCGCATTGCGGGCAGCTCCACCAGCCAACCCTCACGTGGGGTATCGGGGAGCGTGAGGTAGGGATGGAAGCCGAAGGCCACCGGGACGGGGTCCTCGCCGCATGCCTGCACCTCCACCTCGATCTCGAGCCGCCCGCCACTGAGGCGCGCTTGGAAGTGGAGCTCGTGGCGGAAGGGAAACACCTCGAACAGCTCGGGCCACGACTCGCTCCAGTCCAGGCGTGCCGTGAGCGAGGACCGCGCTGCGGGGCCGGGGTTCTCGGCGAGCTCCCATCCGAGCCGTCCGCCGATCACCCCGTGGATCGGCAGGCCGTGGTTCTCGAGCGCCACCCGCGCGGTGTCATGCGGAATCGTCACGGTGCGTCCGGCGGCGGTGTACTCGAAGCCCGCCAGGCGGTTGGCCCAGGGGTAGAGCAGCGGTATGCCCATCGTCTTGCCGCGCTCTGCGTAGGCGGACACGCCGGCGTTCTGCGCCAGCAGCTCCTCGCCGCGGTGGCGCAGCGAGCAGCAGAGCATCCCGGCGCCGGGAAGGAACGTCGCCTCGAGCGACGCCTCCCGGTCGCGCAGCTCTACGGGCGGGCCCACGGGCGGGCGGATCGGCGCTAGGACTCCTCGCCGGCCACGACGTTCACCACGCGCCCACGGCGCCCCACCGTGAACTGCACGGTGCCGGCCGCGCGGGCGTAGAGGGTGTCGTCCTTGCCGATCCCAACGCCCTCGCCCGGCTTGAAGCGGGTGCCGCGCTGGCGCACGATGATCTCCCCGCCGGTGACGCTCTGGCCGGCGAAGGTCTTCACCCCGAGGCGTTTGGCGTTGGAATCGCGGCCGTTGCGGCTCGAACCGAGGCCCTTCTTATGCGCCATGCTCGTTCGCCTCCTTGGGAGTCCCGGCCGGCTCGCCCGCCGGGGCAGCGCCAGCCGGTTCGGCGGGTTTGTGCGCGGCCGCCCTGCCCGCCCCCATCGCGATCTCCGTGATCTCGATCCGCGTCAGCTCCTGGCGATGGCCGGTGCGCCGTTTGTAGCCGCGCTTGGGCTTGAACTTCACGACGCGCAGCTTCTCTCCACGCTCGTGGGCGAGGATCTTCGCGGTGACCTTGACCTGCTCGAGGCCCTTGCTGTCGAAGACCGCCTCATCGGAGCGGTACATCAGCGGCTGCAGCGCCACGCTCGCGCCCTCCTCGGCTGGGAGGCGCTCGACCAGCAGCCGCTGGCCGCGCTCGACGCGGTACTGCTTGCCGCCTGTCTTCACGATTGCGTACATGTCTTACTCCGTGCTCGCCTCTGCCTTGGCAGCCGAACGGCGCCGTCCGCCTCTGCGGCCGCGGCGCCGGGGCTTGGATTGTACGGCATCCTCCTGCCCAACCTCGTCGGCCGCCAGCTCAGACGGCTCGGACGGCGGCTCGGGGTGCTCGGAGGCTCCATTGCTCGAGGGCTCCTCCTCCGCGACCAACTCGACCAGCACCGGCTCTGGTTTTGGTTTTGCCGCGGCACGCGGTTTGCGTGGGGCGCGGCGACGGGGAGGCGCAACCGGCCGGGGCGCCGGGCGCACCACCTCGCCGTTCTCGTCCAGCAGCAGCGCGCTCGCCGCGGTGCGGCCCACCTGCTCGATGCGCACCATCCGCTTCTCTCCCACGTGCGGGGAGGCGCCCGCGATCGAGATTATGTAGCCGTCGATCTTCGCCACCGCGTCGTCCACGTCGTACATGTGGGGCTCCACGATCTCCACCAGCACCTCGTCGCCGGCGTGGAAGGGCAGCGCGCGCTCCTCCACCTCCTCGCGGGTCCCCTGGAAGGTGATCGCGAAGTGGTCCAGCGCGAGCCCTTCGGAGCCCTCGAAGTGGAAGGAGCGACCGGTGTCGTGCTCCAGCGCGTGCAGCACCCGTGAGTGCTGCCCCGTGAACTGGGCGGTCACGCGGGGGTTGATTTGCACCAGGAACGCCTCCGCGTCGGGGTTCTCCGCGGCGATCTCCCGCAGGCGGCGCTCGAAGTCGATCGCGATCGTCTCCTCCGAGCGGATCACCCCGTCCCCGTCGCAGGTGGGGCAGGGGCGGCTCATGATCTCGCGCACCCCCTCGGTGACGTTCTGACGGGTCATCTCCACCAGGCCGAGCTTGGAAATCTCCGCTGTGAAGGTCTTCGTTCGGTCCTCGTCGAGGGACTTGCGCAGCGTCTTCATCACCGCGTCGCGGTTGCGCGCGCGCGCCATGTCGATGAAGTCGATCACGATGATCCCCCCGATGTCGCGCAGACGCAGCTGGTCGACCACCGCCTCCGCGGCCTCGAGGTTCGTGCGCGTGATCGTCTCCTCCAGGCCCGCGCTGCGCCCGCGGCCGGTGAAGCTCCCGGAGTTCACGTCGATCACGGTGAGCGCCTCGGCGTAGTCGATCATCAGGTAGCCCCCGCTGGGCAGGTCCACGCGGCGGGACATCACCCCCTCGATCGCCCGCTCCACCCCGTAGACCTCGAACAGCGGGCGCTCCTGCCCCTGCCACAGCTCGACGCGCTCCACGAGCTCGGGGGCGGTGCGCGTGAAGAACGAGACCAGCCGGTGGTATTGCTGCTCGTCGTCGACGATCGCGCGCTCGAAGTGTTCGGAGAAGATGTCCCGCACGACACGCACCGAGAGGTCGGCCTCCTGGAAGACCATCTCCGGCGCCACGGTCTCCTGCACGCGCTTGACCAGCACCTCGTGGAGCTTGTGCAGGTAGAGCAGCTCCCGTTCGAAGTCCTCGCGCTTGGCGCCGTGCGCGGCGGTGCGCACGATCGCCCCACCGCCGCCGAGGTCGAGTTTCGTGGTCTGCTTGCGCAGGCGCTCGCGCTCCCTGTCTTCCAGGCGCCGCGAGACGCCCACGCCCTCGCCGGTGGGCTGGTAGACCATGTAGCGGCCCGCAATCGCGAGCTCCATCGAGAGGCGCGCGCCCTTCGTCTTCAGGGGGTCCTTGATGACCTGCACCACGACCTCCTGGCCCGGTTTCAGGAGCTCGGAGATCTTGCGTCCCCCGCCGCGTCCGCGCCGCGGCGCCTCCACGCCGGGGAGCACGATCTCATCGACGTGCAGGAAGCCGTTCTTCTCGAGGCCGATGTCCACGAACGCCGCCTCCAGGCCAGGCAGCACGTTGTCGACCTTGCCCTTGTAGATGTTGCCCACGATCGAGCGCGCCCCGCGGCGCTCGAGGTAGAGCTCAGCGATCCGGTAGCCGGCACCGGGCGCGGGGGCGCTCCCGCGCCTGCGCTGGCTGCCGGAGGATGTCCCTGCGGCGGCCGGCGTACCGGTCGCCTCCATGAGCGCCACGCGCGTCTCCGCGCGGTCGACGCTGACAAGCACTTGCTTTTTCAATGTAGATCGGTCTTTCGGTATCGGTTTGGTCCGAGCCCCGGACGACCCGCTTCCCGGCCAGCCCCTTGGGCCATGCGTACGGTGAAGCGTCCTCTGCGTGGCGGACGGACAGCCGATGGCTGCCCGCTGAGCGCCGGATCGTGCGTCGATCGAGCGGCGGCCCCTCGGCCTTCGCGGTGCCTGCGCAGACGCCTCGCGGCACGTGCTTCGTGCGGGCGGGCGGTCTGGGGTTCTCGGTGAGCATTGTCTGTTCGTTCACAGCTAGGGCCGCAACACGCGGCCCTTCAAAGCCTCGGTGGCGCGCGCCTGAACGTAGATCGACTGCAGCAGGCCCACGGCCAGCAGAGTCGCGATCACCGACGAACCGCCGTAGCTCATGAGCGGCAGCGTGACGCCGGTGACGGGCATGATGTCTACAGCCACGCCCACGTTGACGAACACCTGAAACATAAGCATAGCCACTACCCCCCCCGCCACCAGCGCACCGAACAGATCCTTGGCCAGCGTCAGGATCCGCAGGGTGCGCCAGATCAGCAGCGCGTACAGCGAGAGCACGAGCGCCGCACCCACGAAGCCGTAGCGCTCGCCGACCGCCGCGAAGACGAAGTCGGTGCTGTCCTCGGGCACGTAGTTCCCCTTGATCTGGGTGCTGTCGGCCCCGCTGCCGGTCTTCTGGCCCGCGCCGATCGCGATCGTCGACTCGAGCTGCTGGTAGCTCGCCTGGTAGCGGGCTTTTTCCTGCGGGTTGTCGGTGGGGTGCAGGAAGGCGGTCAGGCGTTCGAGCTGGTAGCCGTGCAGCACCTGCACACCCGCCGCGGGGGCCACAACCAGCACCAGCGCGATCGCGGTCGCACCCAACGCCAGCAGCCCCCCGAGATGACGCCAGGGGACGCCCGCCACGAACAGCAGCGTCAGCGCGATCGTCATGTACACGAGGCCCGAGCCAAGGTCGGGCTGGGCGATCACGAGCATCGCGGGCAGCAGCGCCGCCAGCATCACGAGAGCGGTCGTCTCCCGCTCGGCCAGCTGCCGCGAGCGGTCCACCACCAGCGCCGAGAGCGCGAGGATCAGGAGCACCTTGCCGATCTCCGAGCCCTGGAAGGAGAACAGCGGGAAGCTGATCGCCCGCACGGAGCCCTGAGCCGAGCTTCCGGCGGCGAGCACCGCGAGGATGCTCAGGATCAGCGCCACGTAGATCGCGACTTTGTGGTGGCGCAGGCGCGCGTAGTCGATCCGGGCCAGCGCCACCATCCCAGCCAGGCCGATTGCGAGGTAGATCGCCTGGCGCTCGGCGTAGTAGTGCGGCTGGCCGGGCACCACTTCGGAGGTGACCCAGCCCAGCACGACCACCGAGCAGATCCCGAGGGCGAGCACCGTCAGCGTCAGCAGCGGGTCGAGCGTCAGCCGCGGGCCCTGGCGGGGCTCCTGGGAGGCACCCTGCGCGCGGCGTTCGGCTTCGGGGGCGGTGATCGGGCTCAGCGGGCTCATGGCTATTTGTCGGCGCTCGATCCGCTGACGAGCTTCAGCGGCTGGTTGAACCACTTGGAGGCGATCAGTCGCGCCACCGGCGACGCGGCCTGGTCACCGAAGCCACCCTGTTCCACCGTGACGGCGATCACGATCGGCCGGCCTGCATCAGGCAGGATGCACATGTACCACGCCTGTTCTTTGTAGGGGGGGCGTTCGGCGGTGCCAGTCTTGCCGTACACGGGGAGCTTGTCCTGGTTCCAGCCCAACCACACGTCCGCCGAGGTGCCACCCGACGCAAAGGTGGCGTCGTGGATCCCTTCCATCACGAGGTCGACGTTGGCGGGGTTGAGCTTGACCTTGCGGCGCGGCGGGAAGTTGAGCGTCTGCACGATCCCGCCGCGCGGGCTTTCGATCGCCATCCCCAGGTGGGGCGTGGGCACCCATCCTTCGCCGTCGTGCATGAATGCGTTGGCGAGCGTCGAGTAGGCGACCGCCATCTGCAGCGGGTCGGTCTGCAGGTCGCCCTGGCCGACGGCGAGGTCCATGTTGTGGCCGACGGTCCACTGCTCGTCGGGTTCGGCGACGATGCCGCAGGGGTGGCCGTGGTGCTCGCGCGTGCATTTGGCTTCGAGCGCGTCCTGGCCTGCCAGCCACTTCGGGCTCGGCAGCGTGCCTTCCCGTTCGCCGGGCAGGTCGATCCCCGTCGGGCGCCCGATCCCCAGTTCGTGCGCCATGTGCTGGATCACCGGGCCGTGGCTGTTGTCCATCTTGCCGACTTCGAAGAAGTAGGTGTCGGAGGACACTGTCAGCGCCCGCACCAACCCCACCGCACCGTAGTCGTTTTGGCCGGAGTTGCAGAACTTCGTGGTGCTGACGTAGATGCAGCTGCCGGCTCCGAGACCCTCTTCGGGGTTCAGGATCCCGGCTTCGAGGCTGCCGATCGCAGTGATCGGCTTGAACGTGGAGCCGGTCGGGTAGGCGCCTTCGGTGGCCCGGTCGAGGAGCGGTACCGGTTCGGGCTGGCCGACCTTGGCCCCCTGCCCTTCCTCATCCAATGCCTTCAGTTCCTGTTCGGTGAGCGGTTTGGTGAAGGCGTTGGGGTCGAAGCTCGGGTAGGAGCCCATCGCGAGGATTTCCCCGGTGCCCGGCACCATTGCCACAAATGCGCCGCCGTTGCCCGGGTTGCCGAGGCCGTGCGCGAGTTCCATGCCCTTGCGCAGCGCGATTTCGCCCTCCCGCTGCAGCGGCAGGTCGATCGTCGTGCGCAGCGTGTAGCCCGGGCGCGGCTTGATTTCGGGCAGTTTGGTCGGCTGCACCTGGTTCTCTGAATCGATCTCCACCTGCTGCGCCCCCGAGCTGCCCCGCAGATAGCGGTCGTACTGGTACTCGAGACCCTGCTGGCCGACGATCGTCGCCGGCTTGACGCCCCGGAAGTTGGCGTGCTGAGGGTTGCGCGGTTCCTCCTCTTCCTTGGTTATCTGGCTGACGTAGCCGAACACCTGCGCGGCCATGTCCTGGTAGGGGTATTCGCGGACGGAGACCTGTTCCTGGGTGACACCCGGGTATTCGTTCTGGCGCTCCCCGAGCACCGTCAGCACGCCGCGGCCCGCGTTGGTCTTGATCGTCACGGGCGCATAGGGCAGTTCCCTCTCGCCCTTCCGCTGGATTTCCCTGATCGTTCGGGGGCTCATTTCGAGCAGCTTGGCCAGGTGCCTGTAGAGCGCCCGGCGGCGCGGTCCTGCCGGGGGCAGCTCCCAGGGGACGATCTGCACCGCGTTGGTGGGTTTGCTGGTGACCAGCACGTTGCCGTCGCGGTCGACGATCTGCCCGCGCGGCGCGGCGATCGGCAGTTCGCGCAGCGTGTTCTTGGCGGCCTGCTGGACGTACTGTTCGCCGGTCAGGATCTGCAGGTACCAGAGGCGAAAGAAGACGATCCCGAACATCACCAGCGCCACTCCCCCCAGCACGGCCACGCGCAGGCCCAGCTGCGAGGAGACCGGCGGCACGCGCTGGCCGAAACGGGGATTCGCGCCGGAGGCGCGTGTCTCCCGGCTTCGGTCGGGAGTGCGGACACGTTCGAGCGAGCTCCTGGAGCTCATCGCACGATGCCTCCGGGACCCGCAGGTCCGGCGCCGCACTGTGGGCCCACGGGGCTCATGCGCGACTGAGGGGGCTCAGACCGCCCGTGGTGTACGCACGTCGCCGCCGGCGGCGGGGATCGTCGGGGATGGCGGGCGCGAGCCAGCGGCGCACCAGCACCCAGACGGGCAGCGCCACGACCGTGTCGAGCACCACCCCCAGGACGATCTGGCGCAGCAGCTCGAGGCTCACCGGCGCGTCCACCCCGAGCGCGATCTCCATCACCGAGTAGCCCACCATCGACGCCGCGGCGGCGCCCGCTCCGACCAGCAGCGGCGTCAGCGCCGCGCGCGGATCGCGCAGCTCGCGCAGGCGCCCCGCGGCGTAGCCGATCACGGTGAAGATCAGGGAGGTCAGCCCGAGCGTCTGCACCAGCGTGAGGTCCACCAGCAGCCCGATCGCGAAACCGGCCGCGGCGCCCGCGATCGAGCCGCACTGCAGGCCCACGAAGGCGACCACCAGCGGGGTGAGGTCGATCGCGACGCCGAACACGGGCACCTCGGAGACGACCCCGGTCTGCAGGAACACGATCACCACCGCCAGCGCCGTCACGCGGGCCACCACGGGGCCGAGGGACTGGTTGGCCATCAGCCCCCGCTCCCCGTCGAGGCCACCTGTCCGCTGTTTGCGCCGCCGGCTTCGGAGCTCTGTTCGGAGGACTGTTCGGCGGGCAGCTCCGCGGCGACGCTGGCCGCCCGCGCCGGCGCCGAGCCGGGTGTGTAGGTCAGGACCTGCACCGCTTCGAGGCCGTGCAGGTCGGCGAGCGGGTGGATTTCCACCGTCTTGTCGGGCGCTTCTTCGGTAACGGAGCTCACCTGCCCGATCGCGATCCCGCGCGGGAACAGCGAGGCGCCTTTGCTCGAGATCGTGCCGGAGGTGACCACGTAGTTGCCGACGCTCACCGGCGTGTTCGCGGGCAGGTAGCGAATCACCAGGGTGTTGGGATCGCCGACCTTCGGATACACCATCCCGGGGGCGCCGGTTTCGTTGATCATCGCCGAGACCGCGACCGCGCTGTCGGTGATGAGGCTCACCTGCGCCCCGTCGGAGGCAGCGGCGGTGACCTTCCCGATCAGGCCTTCCCCGTCGATCACGGGGTCATTGACCTGCACTCCGGCGGAGCTCCCCTTGTCGATGTTGACCGTCGCGTACCACAGGTTCGCGGGCTGCGCCTCGACCGTCGCGGTCACGGGGCGGTAGTCGAAGAGGTGCAGGCCGCTGTCGAGGTGGTAGAGGCGCAGCAGCTGCTTGTAGCCGCGTTCGTCGTCCACTCGCGCGAGCAGCTGCGCGCGCAGTCGATCGTTCTGTTTGCGCACTTCGGCGAGCTGGCGTTTGGCGTGCAGCGCGTTCCCGAACCACCCGACCAGGTTGCGCACGGGCTTGAGCGCCGCGTTGGCGCCCTCCTGGATCGGCGAGACGACCGTCAGGAAGTCGCGCTGCACGGAGTGCAGGCGCCCGTTGGGGGACTCGCCGAAGTAGGCGGTCAGCAGTATCAGGGAAAGCGCAACGAGGACGACGAGCACCGCTCGCCGTCGCCGGGCAGTCTTGTCGTACACGAGCGGAAACCTTCCAAAGCGTTGTCAAAGGGTACGCACACCGCCCGCGTCACGTTCCACGCCTCGAGTAGGGTCACCGCCGCCGCCGGCTGCGGGAGTGGTTGCGGTTGGAGCGGTGGATTGCCTCGAACTCCTCCAGCGAGCGCCCCGAGCCCACCGCCACGCAAGTCAGCGGGGACTCCGCGAGGTGCGCCGGCATCTGCGTCTCCTCCCGCAGGCGCTCGTCGAGGCCCTGCAGCAGCGAGCCCCCTCCGGCGAGCATGATCCCGCGGTCCATGATGTCCGAGGCCAGCTCCGGGGGGGTGCGGTCGAGCGTCTCCTTGACGGCGTCCACGATCTGCACCACCGGTTCCTCGAGCGCCTGGCGGATCTCCTCGCTGGTCAGCACCACCGTCTTGGGCAACCCGGAGACCATGTCCCGGCCGCGGATCTCCGCCTGGAGCTCCTCGGGCATCGGGCACGCCGAGCCGATCTCGAGCTTCAGCTCCTCCGCGGTCTGCTGGCCGATCAGGAGCTTGTACTCCTTCTTGGCGTAGTTGATGATCGCCTCGTCCATCTCATCGCCCCCCACACGGATCGACTGCGAGACCACGATCCCCCCGAGCGAGATCACCGCGACCTCGGAGGTCCCCCCGCCGATGTCCACCACCATCGAGCCCGTGGGCTCCCCCACGGGCAGGCCAGCCCCGATCGCGGCCGCCATGGGCTCCTCGATCAAGTAAGCGGTCCGCGCTCCCGCCGACAGACAGGCCTCCTCCACCGCGCGCTTCTCCACGCCGGTGACTCCGGAGGGCACGCACACCACCACGCGCGGGTGCGCGAAGCGGCTCTGGTGCACCTTCTGGATGAAGTGCCTGAGCATCTCCTCGGTGACGTCGAAATCCGCGATCACCCCATCCTTCAACGGCCTGATCGCCTGGATCGTCCCCGGCGTGCGCCCCAGCATGCGCTTCGCCTCGATCCCCACCGCATGGACCTCCCCGGTGCGCGAGTCGATCGCCACAACGCTCGGCTCGGAGAGCACGATCCCCCGCCCTCTGACGTAGACGAGCGTGTTCGCCGTACCCAAATCGACCGCCATGTCGCGGCCGCCGAACCCGGTCAGGTAGCTGAAGATGCCCATGTATGCATTGAGGGAGCGTGGCACCCGGCGGCCGGCGCGTGCCCGCGGCGGAGTCTAGCGAACGACCCCCTGCGTCCAACACGTCTGCCAGCGTACTTGCAGGCCATTCAGCGACCGAGTATCTGTGGATAGAGGTCTAGCAGAGTGGCCACCGGCAACCCCACCACATTCTCATAGTCTCCCCTAACCTCCCGCACCAGCGCCGCCCCAGCGCCCTGGATCGCATAGCCGCCAGCACGCCCCCGCCACTCCCCAGTGGCGAGATACCACTCCAGCATCTCCTCGCCGAATGCGCGGAAGACGACCTCGGTGCTCGCCAGCGCGGTGCGCTCCTCCCCACCCCCCAACAGTGCCACCCCGCTGAGCACCGTATGCCTCACACCACTCAGCGCCCGCAGCGTCTCCCGCGCATGCCCCTCATCGGCCGGCTTGCCAAAGACTCTCCCCTCCAACGCAACGATCGTGTCCACACCCAACACCGGCGTCGGGGTCGCGGCGTCGCATACCGCGCGAGCCTTGGCCAGTGCGTTGTGGACCGCCACCTGCGCCGGGTCTCCCTCCTCGATCTCCGCCACCCCCGCTGGACGAACGGCGAAGCGAACACCCAGCCGCTCGAGGATCGCCCGGCGCTGCGGCGAGGTCGAGGCCAAGATCAGGCGCGGTGCGCTCAGGTGAGCTCCGGAAAGAACAACCCCGCCTCGCGAGCCGCGGACTCCGGCGAGTCCGACCCGTGCACCATGTTCTGCCCGGTCTCAATCGCAAAGTCCCCCCGAATGGAGCCGGGAGCAGCCTCCAGCGGATTGGTGGCCCCAATCGCCTGCCGGGCCGCCCGCACCGCATCTACCCCCTCGAGCACCATCGCCACCAGCGGCCCGGAGGTGATGAACTCGACGAGCTCCCCAAAGAAAGGCCGCTCGGAATGCTCGGCATAGTGCCGTTCGGCCAGCTCCCGAGCCAGCGTCATGTGGCGCAGCGCCACGATGCGAAGCCCCTTGCGCTCGAAGCGAGCAACGATCTCGCCGGTGAGCGAGCGGGCGAAGGCGTCCGGCTTGACAAGGATCAACGTACGGTCCATGGCTTCCTTTGCTGTAGGGAGGAATCGATCTCTAGATGAGGTCTTCGCCGCGACCGCCACCGGGGCGGGAGCGGCCGAGCGGAGCGCGGGCGGCGCCGCCCGAGGAGCCGAGCTCCGAGCGACTGGCCGCCGGTTCGGGAGCGGCCGTCGCACGACGCTCCTCGGAGGCGGCCACCGTGAGCTCCTCGCCCTCCACCTCCACCGGCGAGTCCGCGGCGGATCCGCGGCGAGATCGCCCGGCGCGACGGCGGGGAGCCGTCTCGGGGGGGACGTCGGTCTCGCAGTAGGGACAGATCGTCCAAGCTCGGTCCAGCGGCTTGGAGCAGCTGACGCACCGCTCCTTGAGCTTGCGCAGGCAGCTAGGGCAGCGGATGAACTCGCGCTCGATCGGGTAGTCGCAGTGCGGGCACAGTCCGTGCTCGCCCCCGTACAGCCGCGCTTCGGCCGCCTGCGTCTCCAGTTCGCGCTCGCGCACGTCCTCGAGGTACTCGGGCGGTCGCAGGATGATGTAGACGAGCGTGCCCACGAACGGGAACAGCGACGCCGCGGTGGCACAGCCGATCAGCATCGGGTCCACGATCCGCCGCCGTGCGTCCGCGTAGGTCCAGTAGAGCAGCGAGAGGTACAGCACGCCCCCGAAAACGATCAGCAGGTCGATCACCGTGTTGAATGCGTTGCTTTCAATTCCGAAGTATGCGAGGGGCGGCA
The DNA here is from genome assembly GCA_963713985.1 of uncultured Solirubrobacterales bacterium. GTDB lineage: Bacteria > Actinomycetota > Thermoleophilia > Solirubrobacterales > Solirubrobacteraceae > Palsa-744. The sequence goes on from OY970219.1 coordinate 71,865, forward strand.
TCGATCGCCTCGGGGGGTTCCGGCCGGGTCATGGGGGTGCCGAGTTTAGACACTTGCGCCGAAGTTGCCGCAATTTGCACGGCAAACGCCATCGCGCCCCTACAGGAACAGCCGGCCGAATCCGTAGCCCGCGGCGAAGAACAGCAGGATCACGAGCGCCACGATCAGAGCCACCGCGCCGACCATCGCGAGCACCGAGGGGCCGTCGTCGTTCATCCGCGTCCCCCGGCCGCATCGCCCTCGACCGCGCCGGCCGCCGCAGCGACCGTGTCGATCTGGCCACCGGTGACCGAAGCCGGGAGACACGCGCCTGCGGCGTGCATCCCCGTTTCGACCGAAGCCGGGAGACACGCGCCTGCGGCGCGCATCCCCGTTTCGGCCAGCAGGTCGCCCACCAGGTAGATCGAGCCGGTCGCCAGGACGGTGCCCGCACGCGGCTGTGCGCGTGCCCACTCCCGCGCGAGCGCGAGCGCCCGTCGCGGGTGGGGCTCGCAGGCGGTCTCCTGGAAGCCGAGCTGGCGCGCGAGCGACTGCAGCGCTGCCGGCGAGAGCGCGCGGGCGCTGGGCGGGGTGGTGAACCAGACCCGCGCGCACAGCGGCAGCAGCGTGGCGAGCATCTTCGCGGCGTCCTTGTCCTCGAGGACCCCCATGACCAGCCCGAGCGAACCCGCGCCCTCGAGAACGTCCGGCAGCGACTCCACGAGGGCTCGCACGGCGTCGGGGTTGTGTGCCCCGTCGAGCACCGTTGGGGGGTCTGCGGCCACGACCTGCAGGCGCCCGGGAACGTCGATCGCTGCCGCCGCCTCGCGCACCGCCGCCTCGCGGAGCTCGATCCCCGCGTCCGCGAGGTACGCCTGCGCCGCCAGCCGCGCGAGGGCGAAGTTGCGCCGTTGGAAGAGGGGGGCCGGCGGCGAGGCGGCGAGCAGCTCGGGCGTGACCTGCACGATGCGCGCGTGGTGCTCGGCGGTCACGGTACGCGCGAGGGCGAGCGCTTCGGGGTCGAGGTCGAGGCCAAGCGCGAGCGTGCTCCCGGGACGCAGCACGGCGAGCTTCTCGGCGGCGATGTCCGGCACCGTGGGACCGAGCCAGCGGGTGTGCTCGAGGCCGACGTTGCTGAGCACCGTCACCTGGGACTCCACCACCGCGGTCGCGTCGAAGCGGCCCCCGAGGCCGGCCTCCACGACGGCCACCTCCACGTCCTGCTGCGCCAGCGCCCAGAAGGCGGCGGCGGTGAGCAGCTCGAACTGGGTGACGTGGTCGTCCTCGGAGAGCGTGCGGTTGACGCGCTCGGCGGCCCATGCGGCGCGCGCGACGGCCGCCGCGAAGGCGGAGCCCGAGAGATCCCGCTCGCCGACCTGCACCCGTTCGGAGTAGGAGACCAGGTGGGGCGAGAGGTAGGCGCCGGTGCGCAGCCCGTGGCGCTCGAGGATCGCGGCGGTCATCCGTGTCGTCGAGGTCTTCCCGTTGGTGCCCACCACGTGCACCGCGCGAAAGCGCCGCTGGGGGGATCCGAGCGCGGTCATCATGCGCCGCATCCGGTCCAGGCCGAAGCGCATCCCGAACAGCTCGAGCGAGCGCAGGTGGCGCTCGGCGCGCTCACCGCTCCAGGGCTGCCCGCGGGGTGGCCCGCCGGTGGAGAGACTCGTGGCGGCGCGCCTGCCGCCGTCGTGGCCGTCGCCGTGGTGCCGCGAGCTCAAACCGCCTCCAGTTCGGCCTGCAGGCGAGCGAGCTTGGCCCGCTCGCCCTCGACGACCTCCGCGGGGGCCCGCTGCACGAAGCTCGTGTTGGCCAGCTTGACCTGTACACGGGCGATCTCGACGCCCAGCTTCTCCCGCACGGCCGCACCGCGCCGCTCGGCCGCCGCGAAGTCCAGACCCTCGTCGGAGAGCACCTCGATTGTGCCGCAGGGCACCGCGATCGACGCCACCGACCGGGAGTCGGAGTCGGAGAGATCCAGGCGCGCAAGCTTGGCGAGTATGGCCGCCGTCGACTCGTACCCGTCGGCATCGATGCGCGCCGGGAGGATCGCGCCGGGCGCGGCGTTCACGCTGTCCCGCCAGCCGCGCACCAGCGTGACCGCCTCGATCGCGCGCTCCAGCTCGATCTCGGCGTCGCGATCGATCAGCGCCGGGTCCGCCTGCGGATAGCGGGCGCCCGCGAGCAGCTCGCCGGAGCCATCGAGGTGGGACCACAGCTCCTCGGTCACGAATGGGATCACCGGATGGGCCAGGGCCACCGTCTCGCGCAGCACGTACAGCAGGGTGGCGGCGAGCGCGCGCCGATCGTCCTCGCCGCCGGCCAGGCGGGGCTTGACGATCTCCAGGTACCAGTCGCAGAGCTCTGCGTAGACGAAGTCGTAGAGCCCGAGGGCGGCGTGGGAGAAGTCGTAGTCCTCGATCCGCGCGGCGGTGTCGGCCTCGATCTGCTGCAGGCGGGAGAGGATCCAGCGATCCTCGATCGCGATCGGCTTGGTGCCCGCCCGCCCTGCCGGCTCGATCTCCTGGAGCTCGAATGGGTGGGCGGAGTCCCGATCCATGCCCGCTGGCCAATCTTCGATCGGTCCGTCGGCGAGGTCGGAGACCTTGGTGAGCGCGAAGCGCGCGGCGTTGAAGAGCTTGTTGGCGAGCGCCTGCCCCTGGCGCACCTTCTCCGCGGAGTAGCGCACGTCCTGGGAGGAGGACATGGCCAGCAGGCCGAAGCGCACCGCGTCGGCGCCGTGGCGCTGGATCTCATCGAGCGGGTCGATGCCGGTGCCGAGCGACTTCGACATGCGCCGCCCGTCGGGGGCCTGGATCACGGAGTGGATGTAGACGTCGCGGAAGGGCACCTCCCCGGTGAAGCGCAGGCCCATCATGATCATGCGCGCGACCCACAGGAAGAGGATGTCGCGCGCGGTGGAGAGCACGGCGGTGGGGTAGAAGGCGCGCAGCTGCGGAGTGTCCTCTGGCCACCCCAGCGTGGCGAACGGCCACAGCGCGGAGGAGAACCAGGTGTCCAGCACGTCCTCCTCCTGGCGCAGCGCCCCTCCGCACGCGCCGCAGTGCTCCGGGGGGCTCGCGGCGACGTGGAGGTGAGCGCAGATCTCGCAGTAGTAGACCGGCAGCCGGTGCCCCCACCACAGCTGGCGGGAGATGCACCAGGGGCGGATGTTCTCCATCCAATCCAGGTAGACCTTGCGGTTGTTCTCGGGGACGATCCGCACGCGGCCATCGCGAACGGCCTCGATCGCGGGAGCGGCCAGCTCATCCATGCGCATGAACCACTGCAGCGAGATCAGCGGCTCGATCCGCTCTCCGGAGCGGTGGGAGTAGGGGACCTCGTGCTCGTAGGGCTCCTCGCCCACGATGCGACCCTCGGCGCGCAGAGCCTCGACCACCGCGGCCCGCGCCTGCATCACCGTGAGCCCCGCGAAGTGCTCCCCGGCCTCTGAGGTCATGTGCCCGTCCTCCCCGATCACCGAGACCTGGTCGAGCTCATGGCGCTGGCCGATCTCGAAGTCGTTGGGGTCGTGCGCCGGGGTGACCTTGAGCTGGCCGGTCCCGAAGTCCATCTTCACGTACTCGTCCGCGACGATCGGCAGGTGGCGCCCCACCAGCGGCAGGATCGCGCTGCGTCCCACCAGCTCGCGGTAGCGCTCGTCCTCTGGGTGGACCGCCACCGCGGTGTCCCCCAGCATCGTCTCGGGGCGCACCGTCGCGATCGTCGCCGAGCCTCCGCCCACCACGTCGTAGCGGATCGAGTACAGGGTGTCCGTCTCGCGGCGCTCCTCGACCTCCAGGTCGGAGATCGCCGAGCGCGAGCCGGGGTCCCAGTTGACGATGTAGCGGTCGCGGTAGACGAGGCCCTGCTCGTAGAGCGCGACGAACACCTCCACCACCGCGCGGTGGTAGCCCTCGTCGAGCGTGAAGCGCTCTTCGGAGTAGTCACAGGAGGCGCCGAGGCGCTTGAGCTGCTCCACGATCGTGTGGCCGTAGTGCTCGCGCCACTCCCACACGCGGCGCACGAACTCCTCGCGCCCGAGCTCCTGACGGCTGGTGCCCTCTGCGCGCAGCGCCTTCTCCACCTGGGCCTGCGTGGCGATGCCCGCGTGGTCGGTGCCGAGGATCCACTTCGTGCGGGCCGGCGGGGTCTGCGCCTGGGAGCGCATCCGGTGGTAGCGGATCAGCACATCCTGGATCGAACCGTTCAGGGCGTGGCCCATGTGCAGCGAGCCCGTGACGTTCGGCGGGGGGATCGCGATCGAGTAGTTCTCCCCGGCCTCGCCCTCGGGCTCGGGGTGAAATAGACCGCTGGAGAGCCAGCGCGCAGCGATCCGCGGCTCCACCTCCGCGGGCTCGAAGCGGGTCACGCTCTCCAGATCCTCTGAACGCTCACTCATTGGAGCGTGAGTGTAAATGGCCTGCCCGCCCGCCCACTTGGCGGGGGAATCGCCGCCTCAGTTGCCGAGACCGCCGAGGTAGGCGTAGGGGTGAAGCATGCGCCAGTACTCGAGGCCGTTGCCCTGAGCGTGGATCTCACTGCCCTGCGGCGCCTCGACACGGATGCGCCCGGCGAGGGCTTGGGCGTCGTCCTCGTCGTTGGCGCCCACCAGCAGATGACGCCAGCGCTGGTTGACCGGGATGCCCTCCCCGCGCAGGCGCTCCGCGAAGGCACGGGCGTCGTGGTGGGTGGGAACGGTGACGTAGACCTCCCACTCTGGTTCGCGCTGGCGCAGCGACTCCTCGGTCTCCGTCTGCTCCAACCGGGCGTGCTCTGCCGCACGCTCGGCCTCGGTGGCGGGCAGCGGCACCGAGGCGTCCTCCCAGCGCTCCTCCGCCGGGTGCCAGTGCGACAGGAGGACCTCCCCTGCGATGCCACCCTCCTGCAACGCGTGGCGCACGACCTCGCGCGCCTGTTCGGCGGCCTGCAGGGAGTCGGCGTAGAGGAACACGTGCTCCCCCTCGTGCGTGACGGCCAGCCGTGGCGAGGAACGCCCGTCTTGCGCGTCGGACCCCAGGTCCTTCAACGCGTGGATCACGGCGCCGGGCGAGTGCGTCTGCACCTGTACGCGAAACTCGTCGTGCATGGCGCTAGCGACCCCTCGGCTCGGACACGGCCGTGGATGGTAGCGGCGCCCGCCGAGCCGCGCGAACCGGCGCGCCGCGGCGCGCCGGGCGGGCGGCGGGGGACGCTACGCCGACTCCTCGCGCAGACGCCGCGGGTGGGGCTTGGCCTCGGCCTCGGGAGCGGCCTCGGTTACGAGCGTGGGGGTGCGGCCCTGCTCGACGGTCTCGCGGGTGACGACGCACTTCGTGACGTCGCGGCGGGAGGGAAGCTCGAACTGAACCTCGAGCAGGATCTCCTCGATGATCGAGCGCAGCCCGCGCGCACCGGTGTTGCGCTCCAGGGCGCGCTCGGCGATCGCGGTGAGGGACTCCTCGGCGAAGACGAGCTCGATGTCATCGAAGGAGAAGAAGCGCTGGAACTGCTTGACCAGGGCGTTGCGGGGCTCGACAAGAATCGAGACGAGGTCCTCGCGGGAGAGCTGGTGCACGGCGCTCATCACGGGCAGGCGACCGATGAACTCTGGTATCAGCCCGTACTCGATGAGGTCCTCGGGAAGACACTTCTCGAACACCTCGCCGGTGTCGCGGTCGGCGGAGGCCTCGATCGCGGCGCCAAAGCCGATGCCTTTGTGGCCGATGCGCCGCTCGATCACCTTGTCGAGGTTGGCGAAGGCCCCGCCGCAGACGAAGAGGACGTTGGTGGTGTCGATCGTGAGGAACTCCTGGTGGGGGTGCTTGCGCCCGCCCTGGGGGGGACGGAGGCCTGGGTGCCCTCGAGGATCTTCAGGAGCGCCTGCTGGACGCCCTCGCCGGAGACGTCGCGGGTGATCGAGGGGTTGTCGGCCTTGCGCGCGATCTTGTCGACCTCGTCGATGTAGATGATCCCGGTCTCGGCCTTCTTGACGTCGTAGTCGGCGGCCTGGATCAGCTTGAGGAGGATGTTCTCGACGTCCTCCCCGACGTAGCCGGCCTCGGTGAGCGCGGTGGCGTCGGCGATCGCGAAGGGCACGTTGAGGATCCGCGCGAGCGTCTGCGCGAGCAGCGTCTTGCCACAGCCGGTGGGGCCGAGCAGCAGGATGTTGGACTTCTGCAGCTCGACGTCGGAATCCCCGGACTGCATCATCTGCACGCGCTTGTAGTGGTTGTAGACCGCGACGGAGAGCGTGCGCTTGGAGGTCTCCTGGCCGATCACGTACTCGTCGAGCACCTCGTAGATCTCCCGCGGGGTGGGGAGTTTCTCGAGGTCGAACATCGGCGTGGGGGCGAGCTCCTCGTCGATGATCTCGTTGCAGAGGTCGATGCACTCGTCGCAGATGTAGACCCCGGGCCCGGCGATCAGCTTCTTGACCTGCCGCTGGGACTTGCCGCAGAAGCTGCAGAGAAGCTGCTCGTTGGAATCGGTGGGCCGGGCCATATGGTGTCTCTCCTCCTGCGCTGCTCCAGGCGCGCGATTCGGAGCTAGTGCTCCGAGATAACGCGATCGATGATGCCGTACTCGCGCGCCTCATCGGAGCTCATGAAGTAGTCGCGCTCGGTGTCGTTGCGCACCTGCTCGAGCTCTTTGCCGGTGTGCTTGGCGATGATCTCGTCGAGGCGGTGGCGCACGTCGATGATCTCTTTGGCGTGGATCTCGATGTCGGTGGCCTGGCCCTGGAAGCTCGAGGAGACCTGGTGGATCAGGATCTTGGCGTTGGGGAGCGCCATGCGCTTGCCCTTGGCGCCGCCGGCGAGCAGCAGCGCGCCCATCGACATCGCGATCCCCACGCAGATCGTCTGCACGTCGGGCTTGATGAACTGCATGGTGTCGTAGATCGCAAGTCCCGCGTACACGGAGCCGCCGGGCGAGTTGACGTATATCGAGACGTCCTTCTCGGGGTCCTCGGACTCCAGGTGCAGGAGCTGGGCGACCACGAGGTTGGCGATCTGGTCGTCCACGGGGGTACCGAGGAAGATGATGCGCTCGTTGAGCAGGCGGCTGTAGATGTCGAACGCGCGCTCCCCGCGGGAGGTCTGCTCGACGACCATCGGTACAAGTGGGCTCATCGTCCTCGCTTCAGTTTCGCTTCCCCGACCGGATTCCTCCACGGTCCCCGTCGAGACCTGTCACGGCGCCGGCGACAACACGCCGGGCACTCACCATAGAGGCTAGCTGGCCGATCTCCGATTGGCCGGGGCCCACGCGAGGGCCGATCTCCGATCGGCCAGTACCCGCGTGCACGGGAGCGGGCTATCGATCGGGCGTCCACAGAGCACCGGGGGCGGGCGGGCTTCCAGGCTCATGCTCGTGTGCCTGCTCACGCTCGGCGCGCTCCTTCTCGGGCGTCCAGAGCTGCTCGCGGGCGCGCGCCTGCTCGATCGGGATCGGCCGAGCCTCGGCGGCAATCAGGTCCATCGCGCGTCGTGCGGCGAGATCCTCGCGCACCTCCTCCAGGCGCCCGGCGTCTGCGAGCCGCTGGAGGAGCTCCCCGGGGGAGAGCTGCTCGCGCTCGGCGGCGGGGCGGAGCACCTCGAGGAGCTCCTCCTCGCCGGGTTCGATGCCCTCGGCCTCGACGATCGCGGTGAGCACCGCCTCGCGGCGCAGCGCGCGCTCGGCTTCGGGGGCGGTGTCGGCGAGGATCTCCTCCTCGGTGCGGCCGGAGAGCTGCAGGTAGGCCTCGCGCGTGATCCCCCGGTGGGAGAGGGTGTGCAGGACGCGCTCCCACATCTCCCGGGCGCGGCCCTCGACCAGGGCCGCGGGGACCTGCACCTGTGCGACCTCCACGGCGGCGTCGAGCGCGGCGGTGCGGAACTCGCCCGCGATGCGCTGCTCCTCGGCCTCGCGCAGGCGCCGGCGGATGTCCTCGCGGAGGTCCTCGAGGGTGTCGAAACCGGTGTCGATCGCGAGGTCGTCGTTCAGCTCGGGGAGCTCCTTGCGCTTGACCTCCTTGACGGTCACCTCGAAGGAGGCCTCCCGGCCGGCCAGCTCCTCGCGTTCGTGGTCGGCGGGGAGGGTGAGCTGGACGGTGCGGCTCTCCCCGGCGGAGGCCCCCTGGAGGGCCTGATCGAAGTCCTCGGGCAGTTCGCCCGCTCCGAGCTCGACAAGCTGATCGCGGCGCTCGCCGCCCGCGAGGGGCTCCTGCTCGCCGGACTCCCCGAGGAGCGAGCCGAGGTAGTCGATCACCACGAAGTCGCCTGCTGCGGCGGGGCGCTCCACGGTCTGCGAGCGGGCGAGGCGCTCGCGCAGACCGTCGATCTCGCGCTGCACCTGCTCATCCTCCACCTGCGGCTCGGGGCGGCCGACCTCGAGGCCGCGGTACTCCCCGAGGGTCGCCTTGGGGAGCACACCGATCTCGAAGGAGAACTCGAGGCTCTCCCCGTGGGGGGGCAGCTCGCCGAGATCCACGCTGGGGTCGCCGACGGGGACGATCCCGGTGTCCTGGAGGGCGTCCACGTACCAGCTTCCGAGCGTGTCGCGAACGGCCTCCTCCATGACGGCCTCGCGGCCGATCCGCTGGATCACGAGCGGCGCGGGCACCTTCCCACGGCGGAAGCCGGGGAGCTTCAGTTCGCGTCCGAGCTCGCGTGCCTTGCCCTCGATGCGCTGCTCGAGCTCGCTGGCGGGCACCTGCACCTGGACGCGCACCCGTGACTCGGGCAGCTCGGTGACAGTCGTCGTGAGGGTGCTGGGCATGGCTGGGACGACCGCCCGGGGGTGCGCCGCGGGGGATCGCGCCCGCCACGATACCGTGCCGTCCGATGCGAACGCTGCGGCGCCTGGAGCGATGGTGGTGGACTGGCCCACTGGGCCACCTCGTGGGCGGCGGGCTCGACTTCGCGGTGGCGTGGGGACACTACCTGCGCGTTCGTCGAGCCCGCCGGCCGTGAGGGACTGCTACGCGCTGAGTGTCGCGGGGACGCCCCCGAAGGCGAGGGAGACGCCGCGGGGCACGACGAGCACGGCGCCAGCGTCGTCCTCGATCAGGTTGAGCGTGGCGGCGCTGAGGGCGACCTGACCCTGCCCGGCCTCGGGGCGGGAGCCGACGACGAGCAGATCGGCGCCGTGACCTCTCACGGCGGGGCCGACGTCCGCTCCGAGCGCCTCTGCGAGCGCCTGCGCGGTGCTCTGGGCGCTGGGGTCGGTGGGGTCCTCGGTGACGGCGATCCGCTGCACGCCGTCGGCCTGCTCGGAGAGGCCGGCGGAGGCGATCGCGACCGCGAAGCGGCCCCCGTCGAGCAGCCGCTGGGCGGAGTTGCCGACGGTGACGTGCCGGGGGGCGGTGTGGGAGTCCGAGCAGAACACGATCGCGTCCGCGCCCTCGCGCTCGGCCAGGGCGCGCAGCCCCTCGGGGGTGGAGCGGTCGGCGACCACGTGGCGCGAGGCCTCGGGTGTCCCGAGCAGCTCGGCGCCGCGCTGCAGGAGCTCCTGCGCCTCGCGCTCGGCGAGCAGCTCGCGCTCGGGCTCGGGCTCCTGGGTGTGGCGGACATAGGCGAGCGCGATCTCTGCGCCGGCGCGGGCAAGGATGCGCCCGAGGGCGATGGCGTCGTCCTCGTTGTTGGTGCCGTCGTAGGAAACGATGACCTTGGTGGCGGACATGGTGTATCTCCTCTGTGGTTGCGATGTGTGGGGCGTTGCTGCGGGAAGTTTTTTTTGAGGGAGGGAGGGGTTCGTGGCTGTGATGCCCTTGGCTTTGGGTGGATCCCGAAAGCCTGTTCCACAACAGCGTGGCACGATCCTGCCATCAGCGCCAATGATTCTCTTTATAGATGGGATAAGCTGTGCTTATGTTGAACGTCGGCCGTCTGCGAGTCCTCAGAGAGGTGGCCGAGCAGGGCTCCTTCTCCGCGGCGGCGGAGGCCCTCTCCTACACCCAGTCGGCGGTCTCTCAACAGATCGCGGCGCTGGAGGCGCAGACGGGCATGGCGCTGCTGGAACGCCTCCCCCGAGGGGTTCGCCTGACGGGGGCGGGGCGCACGCTGGTGGAGCACGCCGAGGGGATCCTCGCGCAGCTGGAGGCGGCCGAGGAGGAGCTCGCGGCGCTCGCGGGCCTGCGCGGGGGGCAGCTGCGGATGGCCTCGTTCCCCACCGCGGGCGCCGCGCTGATGCCGGTGGCGATCGCCGCGTTCCGGGACTCCTACCCGGAGGTGGAGCTGACGCTCGCGGAGGGGGAGCCGCAGGAGATCGCACCGCGCCTGCGCGCGGGCGAGTTCGACCTTGCGCTGCTGTTCGAGTTCGGCAGGGCCGAGGAGGACCTGAAGCGGGTGGAGCTGCTCGAGGACCCAATGCACCTCGCGCTGCCCCGCGGACACCGGCTGGCCGGTAAGCGCACGCTGCGCCTCGGAGATCTGAGGGGGGAGGCCTGGGTGCAGACCTCCGCGTCGAGCCCGTGTGCGCGTCACGTGGTGCGCAGCTGCCACGCGGCGGGGTTCGAGCCGAACGTGGCGTTCGAGAGCGACGACTACCAGACCGTCCAGGGGCTCGTGGCCGCCGGGGTCGGGGTGGCGTTGATCCCGGAGCTCGCGCTCGCGGTCGTGCGCGAGGACATCGTGGTGCGTGCCCTCTCCCCCACCCCGCCGGCGCGGAGCGTGATCGCGGCGCTGCCGGGGCGGGTGGGCGCCAAGGCCCGCATGATCCCCGCGGCCTCCGCGATGCTGCGGATCCTCGAAGAGGCCGCGGCCTCGGGCAGCCGGCCGCTGCTGGCCGCAGAGAGCCCGGTATGACGCAGCCGGCGTCGCTCGCAGTACGCGTTGCGCTGCGCGGCGTCGGGTCCGATCACGAGGTCGGAGGTCAGCGAGGAGATCAGCCGCGCCCGCCCGGCGGCGCCAAGTTCGATCGTCCGAGCGACGCGGGCGCGCTGCGCCGGTGTGTGCGCCGTGAGCAGGCGTTCGGCGTTGTGCCACGATTCGCCGCGCCATGCGCCGAGCAGCTGCTGCAGGCTCGAGGGGTCCAGCTGAATCAGCGGCAGCACGGTGCTCGTCAACGTCGGATCGAAGCGTTCGGACTCTTCCCGAAGCACTTCGGGGGTGACGCTCCCGAGCAGGCCGTTGACGCGATTGAAGTCGTCTTGGCCGCTCTGCCCGTCGGGCTCACGCAGGCCGGTCCGCGCAAGCGCGAAGGGGAGGTCGCGACTGATGTGGGCGTTCATCCCCAGGAGCATGTCCCCGAGCACGGTGGCGGTTCCCCGATCGGCGGCTTCGAAGGCGATCCGCCAGGCGTCGGGAACCCGGCTGGTCTGTCCGGCTTGCCAGTTGTCATAGGCGGTGAAGTAGAGGTTGGCGAAGATCGCATCGAGATGGTTGAGGAACTCGCGGTTGCGAAAGCGCTGGGCGCCCTGCACAGCGACGCCCCGGGTCACATCGAGGTACAGCAGCGCAAACGGCGCCTCGTGGCTGCAGTGCGCTTCCAGCACCTCCAGGCGCCGCGTCATCTCGGCGACCACGTCGGCGATGCATGCGGGCGAACCGACGCCGCAGACGTTCGCCGAGGCCGGGCTCGCGACCGCGGGCATCGTGCCAATCAGCGGCTGCCAGACCCCGCCCGCGCCTGTGAGCGATGGCGGGCGCACAACAGCCGGCCCGCAACCGGCGAGCGCAAGGGCAAGCAGGGCAGCGAGAGCGAGCAGGGGGCGCAGGCTGAGGCGCATCGCCGGGAAGCCGTCCGAGAGCTCCTGGATCGTCCCGTCGGCGGGCCTGGGAAGCGGTCTGGCGGGGTTCTCGGCGGACACTATGCCTCGGGGTGCCGGCGACGCAGCGCGAGACCCGACGCGAGGATCGCGAGGCCCGCGATCAGGAGCAGGGCGCCGAGATCCTCGAACCAGGCGGAGGGCGTGTGCTGCCAGCTCGGCGGTTCCCGCAGGCTGCTCGCGAGCGGCTCGAACCTGGCGATCGGGTCCTGGAGCTGGATCGTGGGCGCGTCGCTGCCGATCGTGTTGAGCCCCTGCATGCGCCCGAGCTCGACCGAGGAGGCCGCGGCCGCGAACGCCCACTGGGTGCTGGCGGCGTAGCTCAACTGCTTGAGCACGGGCTTGTCGACGACGTCGGGGAACAGGCCCCCCATCGCAAGCAGCATCTCCAGCAACAGGACGACGGGCAGCACCGTCATCGCCTGGTCGGCGGTCGAGGCCAGCGCCGAGATCAGCAGACCGAGCGCCATCCCGCAGATGCCGGCGAGGATCGCGGCCACGACGAGCTCGGGCAGCGCGCTCGCGAGCAGGCTGCCCTGATCGTGGGAGCCCTCGCGGGCGAGCGCGAGCAGGGCCATGACCGCACACTGCACCACGGTCAGCACCCCGAGGACCGCGACCTTCGAGGCGATGTAGGGGGCGACCCGCAGGCCAGCGGCGCGCTCGCGTTGGACGATCGGCAGCTCGCGGACGATCTCGCGCACCGCGTTGGACGCGCCGATCCAGGTGGCGCCGAGCAGGACGACGAGCAGGACGAGGCCGGCGCGCGAGACGGCGTGGACCTGTCCCGCGGCGGGTGCGGCGAGCTCGTGCGCGGGTAGCGCCGCCAGCATCAGCAGGCCGAGGATCAGCGGCTGGAGGACGAGTAGGATCGCGTTGCGCCGGTCGGCGCAGACCACGCGCGCGTAGCGGCGCACGAGGACGCTGAACTGGGAGCCCCAGCGCTGCGCCCCGCCGATGAGCACCCGTGGTCCCGCAGCCAGCGTGCGCAGCCGATCGCCGGCATCGGACACCTCCGTCTGCTGGTTGAGGCCCTCTGCCCGCTCGTAGAGGCCCCCCGCCCGCTCGTTGAGGCCTGCCACTCGCTCGTTGAGGCCTGCCACTCGCTCGTTGAGGCCCCCCACCTGCTCAATGAGGCCCCCCACCTGCTCAATGAGGCCCCCCACCTGCTCGACGGGGGCCGCCTCGACCTGTCGTGCGAAGACCGGATCGGCACGCAACGCGGCGCTCCAGTCGCGGTCGGGGTCGCTGTTGAGCAGCTGGAAGACGTCCTGGAGGTCCTCGCATTTGAAGAACGCGGGGGCGAGCTGAGGTGGGCCGAAGTAGGCGGGGCGCCCCCGGGCAGCGAGCACGAGCAGGCGATCGCACAGCCGGATGCTCTGCATGCTGTGGGTGACGACGACGATCGTGCGCCCGCCGTCGGAGAGCGAGCGCAGGAGCTCCATCACTCCGCGCTCGTTGCCGGGATCGAGTCCCGACGTGGGCTCGTCCAGGAACAGCAGCGAGGGCTTGGTGACGAGCTCCATCGCAACGGCGACCCGCCGGCGCTCACCGCCCGAGAGACGGCTGACGAGGCGATCGGCGCTCGTGCCGATGCCGAGCCGATCGAGCACCTCCGCGATCCGCAGACGGCGCTCGGCGGCGGGGACGTCCCGGGGAAAGCGCAGCTGCGCCCCGTAGTCGAGCGCCCGGCCGACGGTGAGCCCCCCGTGCAGGACATCCTCCTGGGGCACGTAGCCGAGGCGCAGGCGCAGCTCGTCATAGTCCTTGTAGAGGTCGCGTCCGTCGTAGAGCACCTGTCCCTCGGTCGCTGGGCGAAAGCCGGTGAGCGCGTTCAGCAGCGTCGACTTGCCCGCGCCGGAGGGTCCGACGACGGCGAGGAAGGAGCGCTCCTCGAGGCTGAACGTCACGCCGCTGAGCAACGAGCGCCCATTCGCGGCGCGGACCTCGAGCCCCACTGCCTGGAAGGTGATCGAGCCGGTGTCGACGTACTCCTCGAGACCGAGGCCCACGAGACGGAACGTGTGGTGCCCGACGCTCACTATGTCGAGCTCCTCGACGATCGCGCGGTCCACCGCACGCCCGTTGACGAAGGTGCCGTTGCGGCTGTTGAGGTCGACCAGTTCGTGCAGGCCGTCGGGGCGCGCGCGCAGCTCCGCGTGAAAACGCGAGACGAGCAGGTCGTCGACGACAATGTCATTCTCCGAATCGCGGCCGATCCGCGCGCGCTGACCAATCGCCTCGTGGACACCGCTGAAGACGCCGCTGAGCGCGAGGTCGGAGAACGCAGCTGGAGGACCACCCCTCAGGCTCTGCGTGACACCCCGTTCCTCGCCTGGCCTCCCCACGATCTCAGCACCCTAGCGCTCGCGGGAAGCCACGGGCCGCAAAAGCCCCGCGCGCCACCCTCGAGCCGCACTCAAGGGGACCCACGGGCGGTGAACACCGCCGAACGGCCTTTTCCGATCGTTTCCCCATCCTTGTTAACCAAATCGATTTCGGCGAAGTACGCTCCCTTCCCCGCCGGTGGGTCGATCCACGTGCTCTGCACGCTCTGAGAGATGGCCGCGGGGGTCACGTAGCGTTCTGGCGGGAGGATGCTGACCGCACCTTCGGAGACCCTCGCCACCGTGTGAGCTGCATAAAGCGTGCGGGTCACGTTCAGCGCCTGTCCCGCGGGCCCGTCGACGCCGAGTGTGTATTCCACCAGGACGCCGGGGGTCCGGAGGGCGTGGTTGATTTCTTCCTCGCCGAGGCCATGGGCCTTGGCGTTGGATAGATAGGTGGCAAGCTGCCCCGGGCGGCTGTTCATGTAGTTGCGAAGCGTGATGTTGGGACTCGCTTCGACGGCCTTGACGGTCGCGGTGAGCACGGCGGGCGCAGGCGCGGGCTTCAGGAGGTCGTTCCAGAGCAAGAGGGCAGCCGTGACGAGCGCGGTGAGGGCAGTAGCCACCTGCCCCGCCCTGATGAGCCGTCCCGACGATCCACCTCCGCCGTGCTCCGTCGGGGGCGGGGGCGGGAGCGATGACGGTGGTGCGGAGTCAGCCATCCTGCGCCCCAGACGCCGCCTGGAGGGCACCGCTGGACAGAGACGTCACGGTCGAGCACACGTCCAAATAGTATTCTATTGATCGCGATGGGCGTACCCTCTAGAACATGGCTCAGCCTCAGGCGAACGCTGTCGATCGCCGCAGGCGTGGCACTGCTCGCCCCGGCTGGCGCGCTTGGATCCTTCCCCGGCCATAACGGAGTGATCGCGTACACGGCTGAACCCGAGATCTACCGCGTGACCGAGGTGGTGACCAAGCGGTTGGCTGAAAACGCGGCGAGCATCGAAAGCACAGGTGAAAGCGATATCTTCGCCATGGATCCCGGCACGGGCGGGCAGGTGCAGCTCACCTCGGGGCATCACGACTCCGATCCGAGCTTCTCTCCGTCGGGCAACATGCTCGCGTTCCAGGGCCGCGAAGCCGGAGTCGTCACGATTTACCTTGCGCAGGCCGATGGTGCGCAGGCCAGGCCGATCGCTTGGGGAAGCGAACCGGCCTTCTCCCCGGACGGCCGCGAAATCGTCTTTGTGCGCCCCAGGGGCCTTTACGTGACTGGACTCACGCCCGGCTCGCGTGTGAGGCGGATCACGAACCATCCCGGCGACCGCGACCCGCGGTGGGGCTCGAGCGGATCGATCGCCTTCGAGAGGACCGACATCTGGCGAGCGCAAGATCATCAGGGCAACGATCGAGCGGACGGCGAACTCGATGCTCGCAATGAGCTCGACACCCTCACCCCGCCCAGCCCGAGGGTGCGCCAGGTCGTGACCTACAGCCTCGACACGAACATGTGGCCGGACTGGTCTCCCAACGGCAGAGCACTCACGGCGGCCCTTTGCGCGGGTCAGGAAGGTGAATCCTTCACGGGTACGGGCATACCGCAGCGCGTCCCAGGCGACCCGCCGCTGTTGCCGTCGGTTGTCTTCCATCTGTCGTGCGCTCCAGCCGTCTGGGCACCCGACGGCCAGGGACTCACCGCACTCGTCACCCTCGGTGCAAGGACACTGCCCGGCGAGTCGTCGTGCCCCGGGCCCATGCCGGAAAATGGTGAGATCCTCTGGCAGCCGCTCGATGATCCGCCCTCATGGCAGCCGCTCGTGGACGGCACCCAACCGGTGCCCACCCTCGCGTGCCCGCCGGAACCGAAATATGAGCCGTTTGCCGCGATGATCCAACGCGGTACACGAGCCTGCATCTACTCGCGTAGACGTCGTCGGCGGATCTGCTTCCTGGCCTGATCCAGGCGCCGCGGACCAGGCGTTTCCCACCACGCCCAAACCCCGCCGTTACAAGCACGCCCGAACTGCCCGGGGTTTCCCACCACGCCCGAACTGCCTGCCGTTACCAGCACGCTCGCCCTCCCGCCGATCCCGGGCGACCCGTTGCTCCCGGCTACATCAACAGCTGCATCGCGGCGAACATGTACGCGATGCCGAGGGTCAACACGCACATCGGGAGCCGCAGATCGCTGGAGCCGATCAGCGACTCGGCGGCGGTCCCTACGAGCGCGCCGTCGGGCGTGAGCGAGACGCTGCCGGCAAGCAGCGCCTTGTGATCGATGCGGCACATCCGGCCGCCCGCCCACAGCAGCGACTGCGCGGCGAAGTAGACGACGAGCAGCCAGGTGATCGGGCCCTGGAGGCCGCCGGGCGACCACATGTAGGCCAGCGCGGCGAGATCGACCGCCGCCAGGAGCCACAGCACGTTTATCGCGCGAGGAGCGAGTGCCTGAGCGAGCATCCAGGCAAGGATCCCGAGGGCGCCATTGGCGAAAGCGAGCTGCCAGAAGCCGCTCGGGATGTTGAAGTGATCGATCGAGGGCGGCGCGAACATGAATGCCATGCCGAACGCGAGGAGGACGAGCGCGGCGTGCCAGAGGCGACGCTGGCCGGTGCTGTCGAGCAGGTGGCGAACCTGGACGACGATGAGCGCGAGGAAAACGAGCGTCCAGGCGATCGCCAGCCACTCGGGGAGGATGTTGGTGGCGCCTGGCGAGACGCTCATCGACGTTCCCCCGAGGGACGTCGAATGCCCCCCAACGTGGCCCATGCTCATGTTCATGCTGCCCACGACGACGGAATCTACCACAGGCAAAATCGCCTGCACCCACGCGGCAAATCGCCCGCGAACCGCCCCGCCCCAGGCGCCCATCTCCTCCCCGGTGGGCTACCATTGCCGTGCGATGAGCGGCCTTGGCTCTCTGTGGCGGCTACGTGTGCGCTTGCTCTGGCGCCTGGCACTGATCGTCGCGCTGATCGCCCTCACCGCGCTCGCTCTCAGCGGTGTGGTCGAGTCGCTGCAAGGCGGGGCGATGATGATGCTTCCGGCTCTCGCGCTGGCTGTCGTGATGCTCGTCCGTCCATATCTGGGAGCGGGCGCCATCGCGAGGCTGCGTGCCCGTCGGGCGGGACGACCAAGCGTGGCAGCGCGTGTGGCCATGCCCCCGTGCCCGCGCATACGGGTGGCGCGCGGCGGGCGTCTGATCGCAGTGGCATTGGCGGGCCGCGCCCCGCCCTCGGCGCTCGCGGGCTGCCGCTGAGGCATTCGGCGGTCTGCCGCTGAGGCACTCGGCGGTCTGCGTCTGCACCGCGAGGCTCCGCAAACGCGGGGCAAGTCAACGGCACCGGCCGGCGCTTCCCCGGCCGGTCCACATGCGACAAAGGAGTCGCCGTCATGTCCAACGGTCTCACGCCCGTGCCTGCGCAAGCACACGCGCCATCGTCCCCGAGTGGCCAGTTCAGCCGACCGCTGGATGAGCGGGGATCCCGTCGATCCCCGCTCGTGACGGCACGCGGCGTTCAGATCGCCCTCGGCGTGCTCTGGCTGCTCGACGGGCTGTTGCAGTTCAAGAGCTTTATGTACACGCACGGCATCGTCACCGAGGTATTCGCCCCGGCAGCAGAAAAACAGTGGTCGATTGTGGGGGGCCCGATGAAAACGCTCGACAACTTCTATGGGCACGACCTGACACTGTGGAACACGCTCGCCGGCGAGATCCAGGTCGCGATCGGGCTTGGGCTGATCCTCAGCCGCAAGACGGTGAAGCCCGCACTGCTGGTCTCCTTCGGCTGGGCGCTGATCGTGTGGTGGTTCGGCGAGGGATTCGGTGGCCTGACCTCGAACACGCTGCCCTCGCCTTTGATGGGTGCGCCCGGAGGGGTGATCCTGTACGCGATCGTCGGCCTGCTCGTCTGGCCCACGAGCAGGCAGAACGGGCGCTCACCGGCAGACAAGGGGCCACTCGGTGACCGCGGCGGCTTGTACGCGTGGTCTGCGCTGTGGGTCCTCTCCGCGGGCCTGTGGCTGGTCAACGTCAACCGGGCGCAGGGCGCGACCCACGAAATGATCAAGGCGATGGCGGCGGCCTCGCCGCACTGGCTCGCCAGGATCCAGAACTCGGCCGGGAGCCACACCCAGGGTCACGGCACCACGATCGCCCTTGTCCTCGCGATCCTCTCGCTGGCGGTGGCGATCGGCGTGTGGACGCCGCTGCGCTGGCCGGCACTTGCGATCGGGATCGTGCTCTCGCTCGCCTACTGGGTGCTGGGGCAGGACATCGGGGGCCCATTCTGGGTCGCCGAAGCCACCGACGTCAACGCGGGGCCGCTGTTCATACTGCTTGCTGTCGCCCTGCTCCCCGTGGCCCAGGTCGCGAGCGGCACAGCTCGCATCGAGCGAGGGCTCGCAAAATAGGGCGTTTGGCCTGTATCTGCCTAGCTCAAGTGCTCGCCGAAGAACGCCAGGATCCGCCGCCAGGCGTCCTCGGCCGCTTCTCCGTTGTAGCCGAAGCCGGTCACATGCAGCAGCGGCGTCAGCGGCCCGACTTTCAGATGGTTGATGAAGCTGTGGCCGGCCTGCGGGTACTCCTTGATGTCGTGCGTGACGCCGAGTGAGTCGAGCGCCTGCTCCAGCCGCTGCGCGCGACCGCGCAGGGTGCGGTCCTTAGCGCCGTAGCTGCCGACTACCGGGCATGCTCCGGCGAGCCGCTGCGCGTCCTTGGGCACCTCGCCGTAGTTGACCGACGCGGCCTGAAAGCCGCGTGGCGCGCACAACAGCGCGAAGCCTCCGCCCATGCAGAAGCCGATGATGCCAATGCGCCCGCTGCAGTCCTCGCGCTCGGCGAGCAGCTTCCTCGCCGCCTCGATCTCTTCGTAGGCGGGCCCGCTGCCCGAGCGCGAGGCGCTCAGCGTCGCCACCACGCAGCGGATCCCGCGGCCCGAGTACAGGTCGGGCGCGAACGCGACATAGCCGGCGCCCGCCAGCCGGTCGGCCTGTGCGCGGATGTCGTCGGAGAGCCCGAGCGCGTCCTGGATCACGACCACGCCCGGGTGCGGCCCGGCATCGCTCGGCGTCGCCAGATAGCCGCCCAGCTCACCGGACGGCGTCGTGTAGCGCAGCTCGGGCATCACGGGCATTGTGACGACAGCCGCCCGCTGCTGCGCTTTCGTCCAAAGCAGCGGCGCGACCGAATCTGCCGCACGGTGCCCTGCCGACGTAGCGAGGCGGGTCCGTCCGTCCGGTCTGAGCGCGGGCGTTCGGGGTCAGCGACAGGCGGGGGTCGGGAGCGGCGAGAACTCGCCGTGAAGCCCACTCCCGGGCAGTGCTGCGTGTTGGACCGGGCGCGATCGGCTACGGCACGGTCGTCCTGATTCGCGTGAGGCGCGGCGACTCACGCCGGATGGCGCGTCCGAGCAGCATTCGACGCGACTCTTGTGCAGGCGGGACAGCGCGTTGCGTGGCTGCCAGCGGAGGCCACAACCGCTGGCGCCAAGTCATAGTGCACAGGCGCTTGGCTACGCTTCGGCGCGTGGAGCTGCAGCGGCGCATTGCGGAGGGAACGGGTGAGTTCTTGCTCTTCGCGCTGACGCCACCGCGCCTGAGGACCGAACCGGAGCACGCCCGTCAGATCGCCGCGAAGACGCTCGAGCGCCTGCGCCCCGTGGGCATCGATGGCCTCGTGCTCTACGACATTGATGACGAGAGCGACCGCAATCCCGAGGAACGGCCCTTTCCGTTCCTGCCCACGATGGACCCCGCCGACTACCTCGCTCGCGATCTCGTCGGCTTGGAGGTACCCGCAATCGTGTACCGCGCTGTCAGCAAGTACCCAGAGCAACAGCTTCAGTCGTGGCTCAGCGAACAGGCCCCAACCCAGGCGCTGTCGGTGTTCGTCGGTGCGTCGTCCCGTGACAAGCCAGTCGCGACCTCTCTGCCGCGGGCCTACGAACTACGGAGCGAGGTGCGCCCGGATCTCCTGCTCGGAGGTGTGGCGATCCCAGAGCGCCACGCGCGCGGAGGCACGGAGCACCTCCGTCTGCTAGCGAAGCAGGCTGCAGGCTGCTCGTTCTTTGTCACCCAGATCATCTATGACGTCAACGCCGCGAAGGACCTGGTCTCCGACTATCACTACGAGTGCGCCGCTCGTGGCCTCGAGCCGGCGCCGATCGTCTTTACGTTCTCGGTCTGCGGGTCGATGAAGACACTGAAGTTCGTTCAGTGGCTCGGCGTCGATGTGCCGCGCTGGATCGAGAACGAGCTGCGCCACGCGCAGGACACCCTAGAAGCGTCCTACGACCAAGCCCTCGCTACGGCCGTCGAGCTGATCGCATTCTGCCGGCGCGTCGGCGTCCCATTCGGGGTCAGCATCGAGAGCGTCTCAATCCGCCAAGTCGAGATCGACGCCTCAATCCGCCTCGCAACCCGGCTACAGGCAGAGCTACGTCGCTAATCCGCACCACCCCCATCGCAGGCGAGGCAAGCCACCCGGCCCGCAGCCCTCAGTCAATGTGCCGTGGCGTGAGTTGTACGTGGGCAGGGCATTTGGTCGGCGTGGGCTGGCCGACGACAGCGACATGCGCCGGGCGGCGAAGGAGCACGGCCTTGACCTTGGGCTGGGCCAAGACGGCCTCGAGCGCCTGGATCAGCTCGGGGCGCCCCAGCCCGGCCCGACCGGAGATCGCCTCGATCCGATATGAGGCGATCCAGTCGCCGGCCTGCAGCGCACGACCCCCGGACATGACGTGAGGTTAGCCGTACGCAACCTCGGCCCGTCGGAGGGTTTCACGCGGATATGAGGATCCGCGCCGTAGCCGGCTCACGGCGAGCGACGATCTGGCTGATCGCCGTCCAAGTCGCCGCCGCGTGCTTGGCGGTCCTCGTTCCCGTCACGAGTGCGCGTTCCTCGCCGCGCCCGCATGTCCACAGCTTGCATGCCCATCAGCAGCGCTCCCCGCGTCTGTGCGCGCACGACTCGCGCGGCCGAGGCCGCCGCGGGCGGCGCGAGTCCCGGTCGCCGTGCCCCCCTGACGCTCGGACCGGTGCGGCCAGCTCGGTCACGACCGCGTCCGCGATCGTCGCCGGGCGGGTCAAGCCGAACGCGAACACGTCCTACTTCTTCAGCTACGGGACCACCGCTCGCTACGGCTCCCGTAGCGCCTCCAGGCACGCGGGCAGGCGGCCGAAGGTATTCGCGACGTCGGTGACGCTCGCCGGCCTGCGACCGTACACGAGGTACCACTTCCGGATCATCGCGACCAACTGCGGGGGCTGCCGCACGGGCACCACCTACGGCGCGGACCACGCGTTCACCACTGCCGCACCGCGGCCCCCGCCGCCCCTGCCCCCGCCGCTGCCGCCGCTCACGGCGGCTCCCGGTGGAGGCACCGGCCCGGCGATCGCGATCACCCAGATCTCGGCGACGGTTACCGGCACGGTTGTGGCCAACGGGCTTCCCACGACGTGGCACTTCGAATACGGGCCGACGAGCGCCTACGTCTCTGAAACGCCACCGCAGTCGGGCGCCGTCGGTACGACCAACGTGTCCGCGTCGCTGACGGGCCTGGCAGACGCCCAAACTTACCACTACCGTCTGGTGGCCACCAACAGCCTCGGCACCTCCTACGGCGCCGACCAGACGTTCACGACGCAGACACCGACGAGCACCCAACAGGAAGACGCCGACCACGCCATCGCCGCCTACGCGGCGATGCAGCAGTACTTCTACGCCCCGAACGTCTACCCGGGTGACACCAGCAGCCTGTACGCCGAAGACTACCCCCAGAGCGAAGGTGGAAACCGCTACTCCTACCTGTGGCCGTTCTCGCGGGCGCTGGCTGGCACCATCACCCTGGCCGAGATCCCCCCAAGCGTTGACGGCGGCCTCGACTATCAGGCCGGCGTCAACGATCGCCTGAGCGGGCTCTCCCACTATTGGGACGGCGCGGCTAATCCGCCGGGATACGACTCCTATGCGACGGCGCCGTTCGGCGGCGGCGGCGACAAGTACTACGACGACCAGGCGTGGGTCGGGCTGGCGCTGGCCCAGGACTACCGCCTCACCCAGAACGCCAGCGCCCTGAGCGACGCGGAGAACGTCTTCTCGTTCGTGTACCCGGGCGGCTGGGACGGCAACTCCGGCGAATTCGACCCGGGCGGCACATTCTGGGTCCAGCAGGGAGCGGGTTTGGGTTTGACCAACCACGAACGCACGACCACGTCGAACGTGCCCAACGCCGAGCTCGGGTTCCGTCTCGAGCAACTCGACCCCAGCGACCAGGCCACTTACAAAACCGGGTCGATGATGATGTACGGCTGGGTCAACCATTACCTGTACAACGTCGACAGCAATCCCACCGACCCCAACGCGCCGAACCCCAACTACGAACCGAGCAAGCCTGCTCTCGTCTTCGACAAAGTGACCGAAGGGCGAGTCGGAAAGACGCTGTGGACCTACAACCAGGGGGCGATGATCGCCGCCAACGTGACTGCCTACCAGGACACGGGCGAAACCGACTACTTGATGAATGCGGAAGCGCTCGCGAACGCATCCCTCGACTACTTCACCGAGACGGACTACCTCGACACCCAGCCGGCAGCGTTCGTCGCAATCTACTTCCGCGGCCTGCTGGTCCTCTACGCGGCGACTGGCGAGCGCACCCTGCAGGAGAAGATCCTTCAGGCCGCCCAGACCTACGCCGACGACGCCTGGAACAACTACCGCAACGGCCAGAACCTCTTCCACCTGCCGTCGTCGCCCGGCTCCTCCTACCGCCTGCTCGACCAAGGCGCCCTGCTTGAGCTCTACGCGGCACTCGCCTGGGAACCGAGCGACTACGACATGCTCCCGTAGGAACTCACGCCGCCCTCGCGAGGACTCGGGTGGCGCCACAGCTCCCCCCAGCGCCCGCGGGTCTCAAGGCGAATAGGGACTTGGCCCTGAGCCCACTGCGTCTGCCGGGACGCGTGAGTATCAGCCCACCGCAGGCAGCCAGTCCGCCGGCATCGCGGCGGGCACCTCGGGATAGTCGGGCACGACCCCGTGTGCGAAGGACTCCGCCGGACGTCCAGCCACGAGACGGCCTACGTCTTGCATCGCGCTCAGCACTCGCACCGAGGAACCGATCTGAAAGTCAGCTGCCCCGAGCTCCTCGCGGCCGATGACGCCGCTCTCGAGCAGGCTGTCAACCTTGTCGAGCAGTCCGGGCAGCTCGGCGAGATCACGCTGCACCCGCTCGTCGCTCGCCCCAGCCTGGCGAACGAAGACCGGCACCACCGGTGTGAGCAGGATGCCCATCAGCGCCGGTGCAGGTAGCGGGCTGGCGACATCGGCGAACCAGCGGCGCTGACTCAGGTGGTGTCGAAGACCCCACCGGATCAGGCGACGTGGCACCGGTTGCAGGACCGCCTCGCCCCATCGCTCGGCCTCCTGGGCAGCAGCGCGAGCCGCGGGCTCGCTCGGGTAAAGGGATGGTGTCGGGACGAGCTCCTCGAGCGCCTTGGCTATCGCGAGCGAGCCTTGCACCCGACGGCCATCCGGAAGCCTCATCGCGGGCACCGTGGCCCGAGCGAACCGGAGCGCGAAAAGCGCCATCGGGTGGGCGCCGCCGAGCAGCTCGACGTAGCGGTACGTGAGCCCCTTTCGCTCGAGCATCCCCTGCACTGAAGGGGTCCCTGTAGGTGAGCCAGGGCTTATGCGTGGTCTGGTTGGTGTTGGTTGTTCTCTTTCGTTGCGTACTCGGTGGGTGTGAGCCCACCGAGCGCTGAATGTGGCCGGTAGGTGTTGTACTGGATGCGCCAGTCCTCGATGATGACTCTCGCCTCGGTGAGGCAGGCGAACTCTTCGATGTTGAGCAGCTCGTCGCGGAGTCTGCCGTTGAAGGACTCCACGAATGGGTTCTCCCACGGGCTGCCGGGCTCGATGTACGCGGTCTGAGTGCCCGCCAGGCGGCAGTAGTCCCGCAGCGTCCACGCGATCATCTCCGGGCCATTATCAGCCCGGAGATACTTTGGGGTACCTCGCTGGGTGACGAGCTGCTCGATGATGGTGATGACGTTCTCGGCGGTGCAGGTCCGCTCGACCCTGATCGCGAGTGCCTCGCGGGTGTACTCATCGACGATGTTGCAGAGCTTGATGCGGCGGCGGTCGGACGTCTCATCGAACTGGAAGTCCACAGCCCACACCTCGTTCGGCTTGGTCGCTCTCAAACGCGCTGCCTGCCCGGGTCGCTAGACGGCGGCGCTTGCGGGCCCTCACAGGCCGTCTGAGGCCCTCCTGGCGCCAGACCCTTCTGGTGCGCTTGCGGTTGATCGTCCAGCCTTCCCGCAGCAGGATCTCGTGCGCTGTCTTCCAACCCCACCTCGGATGCTCTTTGGCAATCTCCCGCAGCCTGCGCGCCAGACGCTGCTCCGCGTCACACGGTGGTCGTGGCTGCTTGCGTTGCGTGGAGCGGTGCTGGCCCGCGACCCGGCACGCACGGCGCTCTGAGACCCCGAAGCGCTCCTGCAGGGTGCCGACGGCCCTACGCCGGCGCCCCGGGGTCAAAAGTTTCCCTCCGCCAGCTCCTTGAGCATGTCGATATCCAGCGCCTGCTCAGCAACAAGCTTCTTCAACCGCTGGTTCTCGCCCTCCAGCTGCTTCAAGCGCTTGGCTTCATCGGCCTTCATCCCGCCGTACTGCGCACGCCAACGATTCCACGTCGCCTCGCTGACCTCCAATAGCCGCAGCACCTCCACGAGCTCGCCGCCCTCGTTCAAAAGCCGTTCGCCCTCCCTGATCTTCCTGACCGCCTGCTCCGGCGTATGCCCGTGTCGCTTCATGATCGTGTTCATCCTTCCATCCCATCACGGGAAACACGACCACGCGTCCAGCCTGGATCACTTCACGGGGACCCCGTCAGCGCCGCGCTTGCCGTCATCCTGGCCGACGCCCGCCGGAGCGCGACCGAACAGACCCGCGTCGGCCTCACCTTCGAGCGCCTGGACGAAGAGTGGCTCGCTGCCGGCGCCTTGGAACGCAGCTAGTCGCACAACACCCAGGTTGACCACCGCTCGTGTTGCAATGCCATCCGCGACCGGCGTTTTGGCGCTGCGGATCGAGATCTGGCGCTTCGAGCTCGCCAGCTAGAAGGTGGCGTCTCCCGGAGCGACGCCACAGATTCACGCTTGCACGCCATCCTCGAGCAGGCGCCCGGAGCACCACTGCCTGCACGAGAACCCGGCCGCAGGGTCCGTAAGCTGCGCGAGTCCTAATAGTGCTCCGTTAGGTTGGTGGTCCTCGTAGTGGGTGTTCGGGCGGCAGCTCTCTGCGGCAGACCGGGCAGGTTCCGTGCCAGCAGGCCAGGAGCGCTTGGAGCTCCCGGACGACCTGGTAGAGGGTCAGGCTGCCGCCCTGAGTCGAGGACGGTGGCGTCTTCTCTCCAGGGTGAGGAACGCGTGCGCGACCGATACCAGCGTGACGTGGTGGTTAAACCCGCGGTAGGTGCGACCCTCGAAGTGGTCGAGCCCGAGCGCGTCCTTGAGCTCGCGGTAGTCATGCTCGATTCGCCATCGCAGCTTCCCCAACCGGACGAGATCCTCGATGCTGGTATCGGCTGGTAGGTTCGAGAGCCAGTACTTGACTGGCTCGGGCTTGTGCTCGGGCCACTCACATATCAGCCACTGGAGCGGGAGCTCCTCGCCGTTGTCATGGGCGGCGCGGCGCAGGGCGATGTTCGCTGGCCTGACTCTGAGAGCGAGGAACCGGGATGTCATCTCTCCGCGGGTTCCCTCACGCCAGCAGACCGTGACCGCTTGGGTCTCTCCGGCTGCCAGAGCGAGTTCCGCCAGTGAGGACGGGGCCTGGCGATAGCGGGACTTCGGGGGCTGGCCGCGGCCTTGATACTCGGGACGCTCAGGCTTCACGCCCTCCGGGTAAGCCGAAGTTGTGGACTTCACATCCAGCACATAACCAAGCTCGCGCTGGGCAAGCTCTTGCCGGAACTCGGTGTTATCGCCATAGGCGCCATCGGCCAGGATCACCGGCGGTCCGACGCCCCAGCCGATCAGCTCGTCGATCATCTCCAACGCCAGCCGCCACTTCTCAACGTGGTGAACGTCGCCAGGGAGCCCAGCCCTCACACGCCGATCCTGATTGAACTCTGAGTCCTCATCCCAGGATTCAGGTAGGAACAACCGCCAGTCCAACGGACAAGAAGCCGAGTCTGTCGCAGCGTTCACGCTGACCGCGACCTGACAGTTCCCGACCTTCCCCAACGACCCGGAGTACTGACGAGCAACCCCAACCGACATCTTCCCGAACTTCGGGAACCCCGTGTCATCAATCACCCAGCCCTCAGCCCCGATCTCCGCCGCCATCCGCCTGGCCAGTGCCCGTCGGACCGGCACCGGATCCCACGGCGACTGGTTCACGAACTGCTGCAAACACTGCTCATCCCCGTCCGCCAACCGAGCCGCCATCGGCTCGATGCTCTTGCGCTTCCCATCCAACATCAACCCCCGCAAATACACCTCACCCCAACGCCGCTGATCCTTGCGCGCCATCGACTCGAACATCTCAGCCGCGAACTCGACCAGCCTGCCGCGCACACGCGACAACTCCCGCTCTGACAAACCAGACACCAACCCCATCATGGACCTCCTCGACGACAGTAGCCGTCACAGGAGTTCGCCCGCGACCTCCAGAACCCTCCACCAACCTAACGAAGCACTACTAAGACGCCGCGCGTTTTGACTTCTCCTCCCCCGAAGGAATCTACACCCTCGTGGCAGTTGCCACCCGCGAAGCCCACCGTGACAGCAACCGTCCGGCGGTCAGCCACGCGAAGCGCGCACTGCAGGGCCACAGAGGATCTCGCCAGGACGCTTCGGACTACTTGACAGCCGCGCTCAGCGGCCTACGCCGCGCCGAACTTCCAGCGTTGCGCTTGGAGGACATCGACTTCGAGCAGTCCCACTCTGGGTCTTCGAAACTACAGCGCCAAAACAGCCCGGCAATCCGAAGTCGCGCATGTCCCGCACCCTCCCGATGGTCGAAGAAATAGCTAGCAAGCTAGGGGCTTGAAGGACCAGACGGCACACGCCGCCAGTCTCGTATTCGTGAGCCGTGAAAGCACCCGCGTTGACGGCTCCGCCCTGTGGTCGGTCAAGGATCGCGGACTCCAGATGGTTTCTTCCTCGCTTGGCGTGCGTCGTGGTGGAGATCTATTCATATTCGCCTTCTTCCTATGACGGCGGTGCCGTCGAGACCCCATCCTCACCGGCGTTCGAACGGTGCTTCGCGCCTGTGCGATTTCCCCCGTGGTGCCGGCCACTTCGACACCAATACGGATTTCCAGGACATCGCCTCTCCGAACGAGGCGCTTTAGAGTTTGTAGGGCCCCACCCGTATATTGATATACGAATTGCTCAGTGCCCCCTGAAACAGCGGCAAGAGATACCTGTCTTAACTCGAAGTCGAGCCGCATCATACGGTCAGTCTCTCGATAGCGGCGAGACAAAACAAGTTGGTAGGAGGTATCGCCCGAGCAGCTAGCGGTACAGCGAACGTCATATACGACAGTAGGGTGAGCAATTGTAAAGCCACTTGGTCTAACGATGCTGACCGTCACAGGCGCATGAACAGGCGCCGGTGGCGCAGGGGATCGTGGCGCCAGAGGCGGCGTGGGCGTGGGCACCGAGACCGTCAGCTTGCGTGGGGTAGTTGTATAGCCAAAGGGCGGCGATCCGGCGCATTCAGGGAAATTGGCGTTCGATATCGACGCATCCCAATAGACCGAGCCCGCCTCTGCAGTCGCCTTATCTGATGTAAACGTGTAGGTACCAGTCGGCCCTGCTATTCCCATACCACTGTCGATGTAGGAACTCGACAACAACGTCGGCGATGACGCTATTGCAAAACTCACCAGGGATCCAAAATGAACGGACAAAGTCACCGGGGGGCCCTCCGGAACTGTCGTTCCTTCTTCGGGCTCCAGTGTTGTTCGTAGCTCATTGATCGCTCCTTCTCTAGCCAGAGCACACTCTATTTCCCGAGAACCTTCGTTGGAATATGCGTGCGCTCGCGCGCACAACCCCATCGTACTCATCGCAGTCAAGACCAAAGCGGCTACGATCAATGAGGCACGACCTCTGTATGAATCCGAGCTCTGTTCCCGTCGGCTCGTAACAACAGCTCGCTTGTCGCTGGCCCATCGTGTCCGCCTTATTCCTGATTGCCGCAGTGACATCAGTGCAGACGCTGTCGATAACGGTCATATATGATAAGTATCAAAGTAACTGTCACGGCTGCGGTCAGAAGTGCCTCCCGCCAGGACAGTCCGCAGAGTGTGCCTGCGACTGTTATAGCCACAAGCCATACACAACCCACGAATATGCGCGCTCTACGTGTAATAGTCCAGTGATACATGGGACTAAGGAACGTGGGTAGCCAATATACCGAGACATGTCAAGACGCCCGCCTCCGGGCCAGCAAACCATGAGCCAAGGCAAACCTCCGTTTCTGCAACGTCTCTTCCCGGGTTTCCACCACCAGTCCGCTCACGCCTTTTACTCCGCGTGCATCCGCTAGGAATACACGGAGAACCCGCAATCACATCCCCACTGCATTGCCCTTCCGAACCTGCTTTGCAGAGCGGCACAACGCCAAGACCTTCGCTACCACCTGTTTCGTCGCCGCTCAGCGACTGTATGAGGATCGCGGGTTCGACGTGGTGTTCTTCGCTGCCCGACCTGCCGCCACGGCTGGCGATGTCTTCGTATTCGTATTCTTCTTCGTACCATTCTTCCCATTCTTCTTCTTCGGCGTATTGGGGGCCTGCTGAGGCGGCCGCCTCAGCAGCGGCTTCCTCTGCGGCGCGACGAGCCAGTTCTGCGGCGTATCTTTCAGCGGCCTCGCGCTCTTCTTCTTCCTCTCGTTGACGTTCCGCTTTGCCGCGAGCGGCTAGTTCTTCGCCTTGGAGCTCCATCGCTATCAAGGTTGCGGCAGATGCGGTGTTGGAGTATGCGCCGGTGGGGTCGCTGCTGTTGACGGGGTCGCCGTAAGTGTAGCTGTAGGCGTTGGCGGAGCCGCCGGGGATGGGGTCGGGTTGGAGGAAGCGTCCGACCTGGGGCACGTAGGAGCGAGCCCCCATCGTGACGACGCCGGAGGGGAGTTCGGTAGGGAGCTCGATGGCACCGAGCCAACTGTATTTGGCTGGGGCGGTAACGGTGGGTACGCCGTACTCGCTGGTGTCGGCCTTCGCAGCGAGTTCGGTCGCGGTTTCGGACAGGTAGGCTTTGGCGATGATGTCGCCGTGGAGGTTGGTGAGCTGGAGTTCCGGGGTTTCGCCGTTGTTCTGGATAGCGACAAGGCTACCACTGATGCCAGTGATATTGCGCCTCCATTCGTTTGAGACCGGGTTGATGGTCCATGCGGGGGCGTTGCTGGGGCCGGCGTAGTGGGAGACGATTGTCGAGTTGTTCGGTTTGCCAGTGGAGATGGTTTCGAGGGTACGTCCGGCAGGATCGACCTTGTAGCCGACGGTTTGTTCGCTTTGTGTCTGGCTGGCGACTTGGTTGTCGGTGTAGTAGGTGTTGGTGAGCACGTGTGCGCCGGCTTCTTCAGCGTCGCTGGCGGGTAGGGTGGTGATGTCGCCAAATGCGTTGTAGGCGATGCCGGGATCGGTGAGGCGATCGGCGGTGTCGTAGGCGTGTGCTTGGACTTTGCCGCCGGTGGTGGCGCATTTGCCTTCGGCCGTTGGTTCGCGAGTGGTGAGGCTTGTGCGGTTGGTGTCTTCGTCGTAGGCGTAGATTCGTGTGGTGCATTTGCCGCCGGCTGGGGTGTTCTGGACCTGGGTCAGGCGCCCGGCGTTGTCGTAGGTGTAGGCTTGGTGGGAGAGGCTGCTTGTTTGTTCAAGCCACTGCCCGTGGATCGATGGGATGACTGTGTCTTTGAACCACTTGCATTTTTCTTTTTCTTCTTCTGTGCAGTTGGTGGTCTTTTTGTATACGAGGCTGGTGGGCTTGCCGACCTGGTTGTAGGTGTAGGTGGCGGTCATGCCGTTGGGGTAGCTTTCGGTGAGCATGTTCCCTTCGGCGTCGTATGTCGCGCCGAAGGTCATTTTGGTGCTGGTGCCATTTGTGTAGATAAGTTCGTCGAGCAGACCAGAAGTTTCGTTGTATTCAAAGGCTTCTGTACCCCCTTGGTCGTTGATTGTCTTTAGGCGGGCGCCCTTTTCTTTTTCGTATTCATAAGTTGTCGCGTTTTCGTCGGCGTCGGTGTAGCTTTCCAGCTGGCCGACCTTGTTGTAGACGCTTTTGATTGTTTTGGGTTTTCCTTCCGTGCAAGGTTTGCCACTATTTGTGCACTGTTTTTCGAGCGCCCCTGTTTCTTTGTTGTATTCGTCGGTGACCGTCGGAAATGGTTCTCCGACGGTTGAGCTTATCGCGGCGGTTTTTAGTCGTCCTGCTTCGTCGTATGTGTTGGTCTTCGTGCGGGTGGTGGAGCCCACGGTTTCGACTGTGGTTTCGGGCCCGTTCCACATGTTGTATGTGTATTTTGTCGTTGGTAGTTCTGGTAGTTCGCTGGTTCCGGGCTGTGCAGCCGGTACGGTCTCGCATGGAAGGTTTGCCATCGCAAATTGTTTTCCGCATGTTTCGTATTCGGAGTTCGCAGCGGCGGTGTAATAGATGGTCTTGGTGTCGTGCGCGGCCTGTGTCGCCGGCGCCCACTTTTGTACACGCTCGTTGTAGTGGTCGGTGACGTATACCGTTTCATTTTCGGTAGCCGCGATTCCTGTTGGGGCTTCAATCTGCCCATTGCCTTTGCCCTTGATGCCAAAGGTCGTGGCGAATCTACCTGTGGACGTGAACTCCTCGACCCTATTATTTTCGCGGTCAGTCACATATAGGTTGCCTGTTTTTGGGCCCGCGGTGATCGCGTAGGGTATGTTGAACTGACCGTTGCCTGTGCCTTCGGAGCCGAAACTGGTGATATAGGAGCCGCTGGTGGAGAACTCCTGCACCCGCTGGTTTTTGGCTTCCGTTATGTATAGATTGCCGTTGTCGTAGGCGATATCCACGGGCTGTGCGATCTGACCTGGTTCGCTACCTTTGACACCGAACTGTTTAAGATATTCTCCTTTTTCATTGTACTCCTCGACCCGGTTATCGTCTTCGTCGACTGTCCATATATTGCCGCTTGAGTCCAGCGTGATGCCGTCGGGACGGTAGAGCTGCCCTTCGCTGGTACCACCAACGCCTGCGCGGCATTCGCTGGTGCATATCTCGAATTTTGATTCGCCGTTGCCGACACCGTAGCCGAAAGCCCTGATGAAGGTGCCAGTTGATGCAAACTCTTGTATCCGGGCCTGTTCTCGGTCGGCCACGACGATATCACCGGTACTCGGCTCGACCGCGATGCCAAACGGAAATTTGAATTGGCCATCACCCGTTCCTGCCGACCCGAACTGCGTCTGGTATTCTCCTTTTTCGTTGAACTCCTGCACGCGGTTCTCGGTGCTGTCAGCAACCCAGATATCTCCGGTCGAGGTCAACGCCGCAAGGGTCGGGAATTCAAATTGCCCATTTTCTTTGCCTTTCGCGCCAAAGGACGAAGAGAACGCTGGTGGCACCACCGACCCGGGACTGCCTTCGGGCATCTTCGTCTCGATTACATCTCCCGTACTCGAGTTATATTCCGTGGTATGTACGAGATCGAGCCCGCTCGGGTCAGTTCTTACAGACGTCGGTTTCCGTAGTTCCCACCCTAAGCCGCTCTGCCCACTATAGGACGTTTCGGTGGTACGCTTATCATATTCTTCTTTGCTCGCGGTTTCCGCAGAGTCAATCGTCCTTGTCACGAGGTGATAGGGGCCGCCTTTCGTCGGGGCGCCTTCGTTGTAGTAGTAGCTTGTGCGCTCGCGCGCTAGCACTTCTTCGTTGACTTTGCCTTCTTTACCGGACGCAAGCTCGACAGTGTGCTGTGGGCCACGGGTACTCAGTAGCTCAGTACCGGGTTCAGAGCCTTTTTCTTCATAGACGTTTTCGGTCGCGGACTTGCATTCTTCGCCGGCTTTACACCCTTCAGTTATGGCCTTCAGGCGGTCGTTAGGTGTAAGAGTGCGTGTGACGTCGTTGTAGAGGTTGTATTCGGTCGCTGAGATCCCGCCTGTCGGTAGCGCGGTGTTCACGGCACGGTCCTTGCCGTCCAGGTAGTAGACCGTCTCGCCCTTGTATTCCTTGGCGGGCCAGCCCATCACTTTCTCTGGTGGGAATATCCCCATTGCTTGTTCGCTTGGATCATCGGTCTGGCCCCATGTCGCTAGTTCTTTGGAGGTCATTTCGTAGGGCGCGCCGCTGCCTGACACTGGCACCTGATACTCAAGCGTCGTGACGGCATCCGAGCCTACCGACGGGGGTTCCGGCAGCGGCGTATTGGGCGTACCTTTCGCCACAGTCGCCGTTGCGGCGGTGGACGCCGTGGTCGCCCCGGTCGCATTCAGTGCACGTACTTGTGCGACAAGCTCGTGGCCTTCATCGCTGGCGGTGGGATAGTAGGCTTGGTTGACCGCCCCCGCAATCGGTGAGCATTCTTCGCCTTTGGTGTTGCAGTCCTCCCACTGGTAGATGAATGCCAGCGGGTTTGCGGTCCACGTCCCCGGTGTTTTTTCTTTTTCGCCGACCAGGTTGACATTGATCTTCGTTCCGACGACCGGTTTGGTGCTCGACAGCGTAGGGACTTCTTTGATGCCCGGTGCTTCGCCGCTCCCGAGTGCCGTTCCTGCCGACGGTACAGCTACCGCCAGCAGGCGGCCCAGGTTGGTTTCACCTGGGATGGTTCCCTGCTCCAGCAGCTCTGGCTCGTGGCCTGCGGTACTGACCGCCGTGACGTGTCCTTCGGCGTCGTACCCGTAGGTCGTCTTCAGTTCTGGTTTGATCTGAGGGTTCCAAACAGCACGCAACCGGCCTTGCACATCATAAGCGTATTCGGCGACGACAGGTTCCTCTTTTGTTTTGCTCGAGTTCCACGCAATGTACCTGACCTTCGACAGGTGTTTAGTGAATCCGCCCCATTCGGTGGCTTTTTCGCCTTTCGCCGTCGTTGCGCCTTCATCGTATTCAAACTTTAGGGCTCGACAGCCTTCTTTTAGTTCGCTGATCGCTTTCCCACACGACACATTTGCTGGGATGGGCGCGAGCTCCTCAGTAGGCTCGATCACTCCGCTTTCCAACTTGAATTTGTAGAACGTCATGCTGGTGCCGTTCGGTCCTTCAGCGCTCGACGGCAACCACACACTGCCACTACTTCCCGCGGGAAGTTCAAATATGGTCACTGACCCGTTGTTGCTCAGCGTGAACACTGTTTTGCCTTCCCCTGGTTTTTCGAGCAGCGTCAAGTCAGCATCACCCGCTGGCGAGGTGAATTCAACGCTACCTTTGCCCTTGCTCTCAAACACGACCTGTTCGCCGCTTCCGCTCGTCAAGATCATCCCGCCCGACACACGTTCAAGGCTTTGCTGAGCACCCAAGCTCAGATTCCACTGCGGCCCCAGAGGGCCTTCTTTGCCCTCCGCAAGGTGACGCGAGCGGTAACTGCGGCTCACCGTCAACGCGCCACCCGGAACACCAATCGACACATCAGTAGCCGCCATGCTGAGCTCACCAGTCACAGGATTCACTGAGCCAGGGCCAACAACCATGCCTTCCGCGTGGTGAATCATAGCATGGTATGTGGCGGTTTCCACGTTGCCGGCGTTGTCTTCTGCGATTACCGTGAGGGTATGTTCGCCAGCGGCATAATTTGCGGCGCTCAATGTCCATACGGCGTCACCAGTGCATGACCCAGAACAACTGCCTTGCCCGTTACCCACCTGCTGCCTGTCAACATCGAGAACTATTGACGCGATACCAGCCGGTCCGCTTTTGGCGCTAGTTTCCAAGGTCATATGCTGACCATCGACCAGTTCGTGATTACTAGGGAATCCTTCAAGGGACGCAAGACTGGGCGGTTTATTATCTACTTTGATTTTTGCGGTCGCGGTGGCTTTGAGTCCAGCCGCGTCTTCGACCTTGCCTTCAATTGTGTCTTCGCCTTCTGGCAGTTCGCCGCCGCCAGCAGACGCCAGAGAGAAGGTGAAAGGTTTCCCTTTACCGCTTTTCAGCCCAAAACAAGAAGGTTCATAACACTCATTACACTGGACGCCCTCACATTCGTTCCGCGCTTCATTTTTCACCGCATAACCCCAGCCCGATCTACTCGGTGAGCTCAAACCCTGCTTATACACACCAATACCCGGGTCAGCAGCGTCAAGGCCGAACATTGCGTTCGACGTCGATTTATACCACTTGCCCGGGTAAAGAGCGTTTGGCAATCCTTCAATCGTCGATTCCGACGTGTTAAAACTTGCCGCCGGAGCTTTTTCCTGCTCGATCTCGACCGAGGCGCTTGTCAGCGTAAACCAAAATTCCCCTTTTTCTTCGGTTAATGCTTTCTGCTCGAAATAGGCGGCATTTTGTTCCGAGCCAGAGACACTAACCGGCCCGCACGCTGATTCTGCACATACCGTGAGCCCAGAACGTTCGTAAATGCCCCGTTCCGCCTCTTTTATCTCTGCTTTCCCGCTTTCACCGTTGCCACTTTCGATTTCGCCACCTTTGGTACGCAACTCGAACTCGTCCGCCATAGCAGCGTATTCCTCTTCAATGGCTTCTTCCTTCGCCGATGCAACAAAGGCATATATTCGAGAAGCACCTTGAGTTGTATAGGAGAAGAACCCATACTGGCCTTCATAGTATTTTTCGTCAGATTTCTCTTCGTAGTCAGTATCCTCAAGACCTTTACTGACCTTAAACCCCTCAAATACTTTATTATTATCGGTAAAGAATGCCCAGCTGCCTGGGTTGAACAGCAGTTCTTTGTCAGTTACCGTCATCGTCGGGTCGACGTAGAGTGGATACTGATATTCTCCCGCTGCAAGATCGACAGAAAGAGCCAGCGTGTCGCCCGAAACCGTCATAGAGACCGGGACCGCCTTGCCCGTGGCATCTACGGCGACGGGCGACTGTACAGTCGCAACCACCGCCCCATCTTCAACGACCCGAACTGCACCCTGCGCACCGCTGCCCTGTACAAGGCTCGCGCCCGTTGGCAACCCTACCCGATAGAACAACTGCTGAGGACTGTCCACCGAACGCAGCACCGTGGACGCCTCGAACCCCAACGTCGTCGGCCTGACGACCGTATCCGTATCCGTCTCGGTATTTGCAAACAGCACGCTTGCGCCATCCACCACGCCTTCTGAGCCCCCCAACGGCGCACCTTGCGCACTCGCGGGAGTAAGCGACAGCCCACTTTCCGACAGCACCACCCCGTTGCTCAATTTCTTTGGAATCCGCACCCCTGAGACCGGCGTCTGTGGTTCAAACGCCTCGCCAACGTCACGCAAGCTCAAATCGACCGGAGCACGCTGACCAGGTGATGCTTCCACCGCAATCGGCACAGTCGAGTCGATCACCCCATGCTCCCCACCACCAAGATCGATCTGCGCCGCATCGACCGTCGGAAAGCCCGTGATGCTCTCCCCCGTCGGCAACTTCGGCGGCCCACCCGCCGGTTCCTCCACCTTCCCAGGAAACACCTCTGCCGCAAGCTTTGCGGCTTCTTTAGTATTTAAGTTCTCGTACTTGGTCTGCGATTCCTCACGCGCAACAGTCGCTTCCGGACTCGCACGCCGCGTTTCTTCGACATCCTCAACGCTTTGGCTACCCGTCAACGACAATGCTTCCGGCACCACCAACGGACTTTCAAGTGGCGATCCGCCTATCCCGCCCAACGCCGGAACACCCTCCGCGGTCGCCGACGCAGAGCATAACGCGAATGCCGTCAAGACACACACCAGAAACTGCAGCACCGCACCGCACACAACGCGCATCCCCGCTCCCTCCGTTGCTTGTATAGACCCCCGCCGCGACACCCTCGGCGCGGCCGCGAAACACCCCGCTACCGAGATCGGGCAAGCACTATCCATCTCAGAACGCGAAGCAAAGGGGATGTTTCTCATTAGACGATACCTTCCGATAGTTCAACAAGGTAGTAGGACACGTCTCGATAACACAGAACAGTGCCGTGTGGCTGCCTCAGCCTCTCAGGCACCGGTGCTCACTCCCACCAGTTCGCCTTTCACGAAATCCTCCTTGCCCGTTCCCAGAGGCTCAGTCCGCACCGAGCGTAGATGAGTGCTACGGAGACGACGAACTGGGAAGGATGGGACAAACAACTCAATCGCAAGCCTCCTCAGGCAGAACCCCATGTGCACGGCCAGGGATCTCAGCGCTGCCTTTGTCATCGCCCTCCGCATAACGTTCATTCCCGCTCCTTGCCTGTTGTTGACGTTTCTCGGACGACTTTCCCCAGCGCTTCGGTGATGCTCCGCGCGGTGGCGGTCACCTCGGGGCCGAGCTCCTTCTGCAATTGCTCGCGGGCGTAAGCGCTCGTGGGAACCGCTAGCTCCACGGCCCCAACTGGGGCACCCTCGGTGTCCACGACTACGGCGGCGATCGCTAGCCGGCCGGCGAGCAACTCTTCGTCCTCCACTGCGACCTCTTCCGAGGCGGTCCGTTCGAGGTCCACGCGTAGGGCTGTCTTGGTCATGATCGTATTGGGGCCGCGCTTGGACAAGTGCAGCTTGGTGATCAGCTCTCGCCGCGCGGCGTCGGGTAGATGCGCCAATAGCGCTTTACCTGCGGCTGAGCAATGGGCGGGTAGGTGCGTACCCGGTCCGATGCCCACATCGACCGCGTACTGTCCTCGGCGCGACCCGTGCCAGCGATCGATGTAGGCGACTTCGGTCCCCCCGAGAACCCCTAGGCTTGCAGTGCGTCCGGTCCGCGACCGCAGGTCGCGCAGGTGTTCGCGGGCGACCCGGCGGACGACCATCGAGTCGAGCAGTGAGAGCCCGATACCCCATACGCGCGAGGAGAGGCTGTATTTGCGTGAGGATCCCTGCTCGAGATAGCCGAGCGTGACGAGCGTGGTTGCGTAGCGGTGGGTGGTGGAGCGGCTCATGTCGAGTTCGTCGGCCATGTCGGCGATCCCGCGCACGGGATGTTCAGCGGTGAAGCATGTGAGCACCGCCAGGCCAGCAATCAGCGATGAGGACAACCTGCCAGGGTGCTCCGGATCCAGTGGCTTGGACATCACGCGAAGGCTGATCTGCGATGTCAGGCCCGGTGCCAGCGGGGTTGGGGTTGTGGGCGGCGGCGTCGGGCGGATCGCGCTCCGATAGTGGGGTAGCCAGCCCGGGCGTGGGCGAGAGTGCATCGATCGCGCGGGCGGCCCGCCGTCTCATCGACGCCGGGCGGCCGTGCGGACCGGGGCCGAGAGGCCCCCCAAGGCGATGCCGAACTCTTCGGGCAGCCCTGCCGTGCCCAGATGAGTGTGTAGTCGGAGACCGGTAGCTGGATTCCCGTTGGAAACGGACCTCTCGACAGAGGGCTATGTGGCGCCGAAGGCGAGCGCGAGGCGATTAGCGATGCGGTGAGCCGAGCTGGGATCGACGGAGACCATTTTTGTAGGTTCCCTATCTTGATTTGATGGGGGTGGTTGCCCTGCTTTTCGCAGCGTAGAGTTCCTCGGCTTCTCGTGGTGGCCGGTCGTCGAGCGCTTCGTGCAGCCGCTCGTTGTTGAACCAGGCGACGTACTCGACGACAGCGAGCTCGAGCTGGCCGCGGGTCGCCCAGGTGCGTTCGGCGATGAGCTCGGTCTTGAAGCTATCGACGAAGCTCTCGGCGGCCGCGTTGTCGTAGGCGTCGCCGACGGTACCGATCGATGCCAGCACGCCGTGATCGGCTAGCGTCTGGGTGTAGTCGTAGGAGGTGTATTGCGAGCCGGCGTCGGTGTGTTGAATGAGCGCGACATCAGCTCCCGGCTGACGTTGGTGTAGAGCCATTCTGAGCGCGTCGAGGACGAGCGTGGTGCGCATGTGCGACGCGAACTGCCAGCCCACGATCTTCCGGCTGTAAGCATCGATCACGAAGGCGAAGAACACCACCCCATCCCAGCAGCGCAGGTAGGTGAAGTCCGCGAACCACAGCTGGTCCGGTCGCTCGGCGCAGAAGTCTCGTCGAACGAGATCCTCTGGCCGCTCAGCCCTTGGATCGGGCTTCGTGGTGCGCCAGGGCTTGCCGCGCCGCTTGGCTCCCTGGATGGCGTTCTCGCGCATCAGCCGCCGCGCACGGTCACGACCGACGTTCTCGCCGGCCCTGAGCAGCGCCTTCCAGGTGCGTCGGTAGCCGTAGGCGCAGTAGTTGGCCTCGTGCAGCTCGACGATCTTCGCGAGCAGCCGCTCGTCCTCGACCCGGCGCTCAGACTGGCGGCCCGAGGCGCGCTCGTAGTAGGCGGACACCGACACGCCCAGGGTGCTGCAGATCGGCTCGACCCCGAAGCGCTCGCGGTGCTCCTCGATGAACGCGCTCACTTCGGCCGGTGTGGGTCGAGCTCGCCGGCGAAAAACACCGATGCGGCCTTCAGGATCTCGTTTGCTCGACGCAGGTGCGCCACCTCGCGGCGCAGCTGCTTGATCTCCTCGCGCTCCTGGCCGCTCAACAGGTCCTTGCGCTTGCCCTCATCGGCTTCGGTGCGCCGAACGTATTTGCGCAGCGTCTCAGAATCGATGCCCAGATCGCGCGCGACATGCGCGACCGGACGTCCAGACTCAAAAACAAGACGCGTACCGCGCTCCAGCAACTCCTCGGGATACTTCCTCGCTCGTGCCATACCAGAAGGCTCTCCTTCCCTGCGGACGAAACCGCAGATCAGAGCCTCCGTCAAAACCAGCCTGGCTCAGCGGTCCTCAATTCATCCGCCTCGCGTGGCCCGCGCTTTGGGCCGGTTGGAGACATTGCTCGCGTCTCCATCGAAGGTGGCTGCCGTGAGCTGTGCGGTCGCCGGCGAGAGCAGGGGCCGGCCCTCCACCGCTCGGGACCCTGCGTGGTAGCCGCAGGATCTACCCAAGATCGGCTCGGTCCTCATCCGCCGAATGCATAGCCTTCCGTCTTGTCTAGGTCTGGCGTCTTGCGCAACCATGCGTTAGATCGTGCAGAACGCTTGGGAGAGGGTCAATACCTTTAAGTAGGCATTTCTTATGCCCGATCTGCGCCTCATCTGCCCGGACTTCAAGGGGGAGCGCCGGTCCTAATTTCTGGCTTTTCCCCTGCTTCTGCGCGGTTTTGGGCTGGATCAAGGGGCCATCTCGCCTGGGCCGAAGGGGGTCAACTGGTTAGGCGTCGAGGTACCTTTAAGTAGGCTTTTCTCGAACGGGCATTAGGTGTTGTTCGAACGGACTGACGCCGATCGGGTGCCTAGTGTAGGTTTACCCGTCGGAATGCTCCCATCCGTGGGGACATGCGAGTCGAGTCCGTCGGTCAGAGGAGGCTGAGTGTCCGCCAAGCATGCATTGCTGGGGTTGCTGCTCCATAAGCCGGCCTATCGCTATCAGCTTGGTGACCGTCTGCAGCAGCGTCTCGGTCCGGCTTGGAAGATCAACTCTGGCCAGCTATATCAGACGATCAAAAAGATGCAGCTGGACGGGCTGATCGAGCGTATCGACAGGGCTGCGGATGACCAGGACGACCGGCATCTCTTCGCGATAACGGTGGCTGGGGCGGAGGAGTTCGAGCGCTGGTTTGAGGAGGGCAGGAGCGGGGCTCGGCTGCTACGCCGTCCGCTGCTGGTCAAGATCACGCTCGCGGGCCCTGATCGCCTGGAGAGCGCGCTGAAGCAGATCGACGCATACGAGCGCGATTGTGCGGCCCGTTTGAAGGAGCTCGCGCGCGAACAAGACGATATTCCGATCGGGGGATCGCGAGTACGGGCCGACCATGTGCTGCTCAGACTCGCGTTGAGCGGCGACATCACTCATGTCGAAGGGGATCTGGGCTGGGCCAGGCACGCCTATGAGATGGTTTCGCGGCTGAAAAACCAGGATGCGATCTGGCCCTCGACAGATGAGCGCCCAGAGCCAGCCAAGAAGGCGCGCGATCGCCAGAGCGCCCGTGAAGAACTGTTCGGGAGGATCGCTTCACGACGACGGCGCCCGACCCGCAGCGATGACGATGGTTGACGGGCTCGCATTTGCGCAGAGCCAAGCCACAAATCCGGGCGAAGTTCAGGGGGTACGCTGAGGTGATGCTTCGTCTTGAGCGGATATCCAAGCGCTACCGCAGGCCCGATGGGAGCACTGTTGGCCTGGAGGACATCTCGATTGAGCTTGATCGCGGCCAGATCATGGGGATATTCGGGCCGAGCGGCGCGGGCAAGACGACGCTCCTGCGGATCGCCGCGGGCCTGCGTAGACCGGACAGCGGCACGGTCTCCTACAACGGGGAGCGCCTTGATGAGATGTCGGCGGCGGAGCGGAGGCGCTTTCGCCGACGCGAGATCGCCTGCGTATGGGCCGCACAGAGCTGGCAGGAGCGCCTCTGCGTGCTCGACCACGTGGCGCTGCCCCTGCTTGTCGATCGCTGCGGTCATCGCAGCGGCGAGCGGCGGGTACGCGAGGCGCTGCTCGCCTGCGAGGCCGAGCAGTGCATAGACATGGAACTGCACGAGCTCTCCGACGGCGAGCGCCAGCGTGTCGCGATCGCTCGCGCGCTCGTCACAGAACCCAGGCTGCTGCTTGCCGATGGCCCGGCGTCGAACCTCTCGCTGGTCGAGCAGGAGGGGATCATGATGCTGCTCTCAGCTCTTGCGCGGGAGGCACGGGTGGCCGTGCTCATCACTGCCAGCGACGCCCAGACCCTGCTGCGCGCGGAACCAATCCTTTACCTGCGCGATGGCAAGCTCATCGATCCAGAGCCCATGAGCGAGCGCGGCAAGGTCTATCGCTTCCCGTCGGCTGGGTCACGCCACGCCGCGGCCGATGCTTGAGCTACAGGGCGCGCGCAAGTACTACGCGAGTCCCGGC
Organism: uncultured Solirubrobacterales bacterium; assembly: GCA_963713985.1. Classification (GTDB taxonomy): domain Bacteria; phylum Actinomycetota; class Thermoleophilia; order Solirubrobacterales; family Solirubrobacteraceae; genus Palsa-744. Next base: position 112,835 of record OY970219.1, read on the forward strand.
GGCGCGATCCATGCCGTCGACGACGTGAGCATGAGCGTCAGCGGGGGCGAGCTCGTGGCGATCTTCGGGCCGAGCGGCTCGGGCAAGACCACGTTGCTGCTGCTCGCGGCGGGGCTTCTGCAAGCGGACGCCGGCAGCGTGTGCTTCGAGGGCAGCGACCTCGCCAAGCTGCCCAGGCGCGAGCTGCTCTCCTACCGGCGCACCAACCTGGGTTTCATCTTCCAGGGCTTCAACCTGGTCGCAGGCCTCACCGCCGAGGAGAACGTCGCGATGCCCCTCCTGTTGCGCGGGATGGATCATCGCGAGGCGCGTGCGCGGGCGCTCGCCACTCTCGATGAGGTGGCGCTCGGGGGTCGGTCGGGCCATACCCCGGCGAAGCTCTCCGGCGGCGAGCAGCAGCGCGTGGCGATCGCGCGGGCGCTCGTCGGCAAGCCAAAGCTCATCCTCGCGGACGAGCCGACGGGTAACCTCGACACCGAGACAGGAGACTCCGTGCTCGACCTGTTGAGCGCCCTACCCCGCGAGCGCGGCGCAGCCACGGTCCTGGTCACGCACGACACGCGCGTAGCGCGCTACGCCGACCGCGTGCTCGGGATGCGCGACGGCAGGCTGACCGAACCCGACCTGGAGGCGCAGACGGCGATCGGTGGATGATCGGCTACCTGCGCACTCTGCTGATCTTCTACAGGCGCAATCTGCGTGTGCAGCCGCTGCGCGAGCTAATGGCAGTCGTGGGCGTGGCCGCTGGCGTGGCGCTCCTGTTCGCCGTCCAGGTCGCTCATCGGAGCATCACTGGCTCCTTCGAAGAAATCGCGCATGGGGTCGCCGGCAGGGCGACGCTCGAACTGGCCTCTCGAGGACCCGAAGGCTTCCCCGCGCGCATCTCTGAAGAAGTCGAACGTATGCCTGGCGTGAAGGCCGCAGCCCCGATCTTCGAGCAGCCAATCATCGTCGTAGGACCGAAGGGACGCAGGGCGCTCACCCTGGTGGGCGCCACCGAACAGATCACGTTCCTCGGGGGCAGGCTCTCCCTGGAGTTTCAGCGGGCAGGCGAAGCCTCCCATCGAGGAACGATGGTCTTGACCGAACCAACCGCGCACGCGATCGGCGCCAGACCCGGCAGTGTCCTCGCCGTCCTGGTCGGAGAGCGCACCGAACACCTCGCGCTCGACGCGACCGTACCGAGCAGCAAGATCGGCGCCATCGCCGAAAGCCCGATCGCCGCCGCCGCCCTGCCGATTGTGCAGAGCATCGCTGGACTACGGGGTCGCGTGACGCGGGTCCTGATCGAGCCGACGGGCGGACACGCAGCCGCGCTGCGCCACCTGCTCACCAATCGCTTCGGGGCGACCTTGAATGCCCGGCCGGTGTCGGCCGAAGCGAGTCTCCTGGGGAACGCCGCTGGCCCTGAAAAGGAGATCACGCTTTTGTTCAGTGCGATCAGCCTCGTCGCGGGCATCATCCTCGCCTACAACGCTCTGCTGCTGGCAAGCGATGAGCGCCGACGCTTCATCGTCTACCTGATCGAGAGCGGCACGCCGGACTCCATGATCGTCGCCTCGCTCGCCTTCGACGCCTTCATCCTCGGTCTCGCCGGCTCGATACTCGGCCTACTCGCCGGGGACGCCATCTCGCTCATCGCCTACCGGACGGTGCCCGGCTATATCGCAGCCGCGTTCGCGGTCGGCGGCCAGCGGATCATCGGGCTGCCGACGGTCTTGATCGCGCTAGCCGGCGGCATGCTCGCAGCCTTCGCCGCGGCATCCCTGCCGGCGATCGTGGCTCTACGCGCGGGCGCCGCCGCCGAGCCCGACGCGGTCGGTCGCACACTCTCATTCGCACGCAAACTCCGCTTCTCAGACACGATTGTCTTCGCTTGCGGAGCGCTGCTCGTATGCCTCTCGGTAGCCGCTTCCGCGCTGAAGCCAGCGACGACCGTGATAGCGCTCGTGGGGCTCGCAGCCGGCCTCGTGATCTGCCTGCCGATGATCCTGCGCCAGCTACTCAACTTGGCGCGCGCAGCGTCACGGCGCTCGGGCGACCCCGCCGCTCGACTCGCGGTCGCCGAGTTGCGTGGCTCCCCCACCCGGTCGGTCGCCCTTCTGGCCACGGGGATGGTCGCGGCGTTCCTCATGGTCCTGATCGGCGGCTCGGTAGCAGACGTACAGCACGCTGCGCGCAGGGGCGCAACGGACCTACTCTCAAGCGCCAACATCTGGATCAAGCCCGGCGGGCCGGAGAACGTCTACACCACGCAGCCCTTCGCATACACCGAAACCCAGCGTCGCCTACAGCGCCTCGGCGTCGTGGACTCAGTACTGCCCTGGCGCGACTCGTTCCTCGACCTACCCGGACGGCGCGTATGGGTCCTCGGTGTCCCACCCCAAGTCCCGGCGCAGATCGCCCCGAGCCAGCTCATCGAAGGGTCACTCGCCACAGCCGACAGGCACCTGCGCGAAGGCGGCTGGGCCGCGGTCAGCCAGACGATCGCACGCGAAGATCACGTTCGTCTCGGCGAACGCTTCACCATCCCGACCCCCACCGGCAACGCTAATCTGCGGCTCGCCGCGACGATCGCGAACTACGGCTGGCTATCCGGGGCCATCGTCATGAACGGCGAGGACCACGCCCGGCTGTGGGGCAGCCCCGTCGCTTCGCAGCTCGCTGTCACGCTTAGGCCAGGCACCTCAATCCAACAGGGCAAGGGCGAGATAGAAACAGCGCTCCCCGCTGGTGGCGCGCTCAACGTCGAGACGGTCGATGAACGGCGCTCGGAAGTCAGCGCGGTCCTCGGCAGCACCCTCTCACGGTTGAGCGACACCACAATCGTCGTGCTAATCGCCACCATCGCGTCGGTCATCGCCCTGATGATCGCGGCAATCTGGCAGCGGCGAGGAAGACTCGAATCATTGATGTCGATCGGCATGAGCTTTTCCCAGTTCACCAGGCTGATCTTCTACGAGACCGGCTCGGTACTGCTCTCGGGCTGCATCATCGGCATGGCCACCGGCCTCGTCGGCCAGGACCTAATCGATGGCTGGCTTCACCAAACCACCGGCTCGGCGGTCCAGTTCACTCCTGCGTGGCAACTCGGGCTCCGTACCATCGCGATCGTCGCCGGCATCTCGATCATCGCGTCGATGATCTCGGTCATACAGACCAGCCGATTCAACCCCCGGACAGCCTTCTCGACCGAGTAACCGCATCTTCGCCAACACTCTCTCCCAACCCTGTTGAGGACAGGCAACGACGCCATCGTCACACCCCACGGTGGGATCATGCCCTATGCCTCATCGAGGAACCACGCTAAATCAAGCAGAGCCGCAGCCCGAGGCGACGACCGCCCTGGACACAAGCACGTTCAGCGCAGGTATCCGCCTGCTGCCCAACGACCTCCAGGCAGACGCCCGCAACCTCTACCGGGTACTACGCACAATCGATGACCTCGTAGACGACGAAGACCCCCACGCCGAGCACCGAGTCGAGGCAATCGAGCGCTGGGCACGCGGACAACAGGCCGACACCCCCGAGACGCACATACTCGCGGACCTCTCAACGCGATACCCCCTACCATCCGAGGCCCTGATCGAGCTCTGCCAGGGTATGCGCAACGACCTCACGCGCACCGTGATCGAAACCGAAGACGACCTCGAACAGTACTGCCAGTACGTCGGCGGCGCTGTCGGAGTCATGCTCGCCAGGATCTTCGGGACCTCCCACCCGGACGGCGAGAGCAAGATGGCGATCCTCGGCCGAGCCTTCCAGCGGACGAACATCCTGCGCGACATCGACGAGGACCACGCTCACGGGCGGCTCTATGTGGCCCGCACCACCATCGAGCGCTTCGGGTTCCCCTCCCCCGGCGCTCGCGAGGAGCTCCTGTGCGACCAGATCGCCCGTGCCGAGCACCTCTACGACGAAGGGCTCGGCGCGATACCGCTCCTCTCCCGCGGACGACGGGGAATGGCGCTCTCCGCAGCGCTGTACCGCGAGATCCTGCACCAGATCGAACGAGACGGCTACGGACGCACCCCCGGCCGCGTCACCGTACCGGCCTGGCGCAAACGCCTACTGACTGCCAAGCACCGAATCAAACGGCACGGAGAATCGGCTTAGCATCGCCAAGGCAGCTCGCCACAGAAGAGACGGGATCGTGACTTCGCCTGGCTCATCTCGGCCCTGTCTACGAATGACCCTATTCGACATGCAGGTATTGTCTTGGGACAGCGCCAGCCCAAGGGAGAGGCCCTGCTGCCATCATCAGGTCATCTAGAATCGACATGAGGCGCAACCGCAACCATCGCGACCGCACAGCGGCCGTCGCGGCACTGGCGACCCTCATTGCAGGAGGCGTCGCGTTGTTGAGCGCATCCCAATCGTCTGCTGCCCGACGCCAGGCGACAGCGCATGCCACGCGGTCGCTGAACGGCACCGCCACCGCGCACCTGCACCTTGTCAAACCGAACGGCACGCAGCTACTGGAGGAAGGCCCCGTAACCGGAGCCCTCACGGGCTCGATGCACGCCGTCCTCAACACCGGCAACGTCTTCACCGGCAGCTTTACGATCCGTACCCACGGAGGCGCCATCGAGGGCAGCGGGAGAGCGACCCCGCACGGCTTGGGGCGCTACCAGAGCTTCAGCGGCACCATCACGCTCACCGGCGGCACCGGCCGCTACAGCCACGCACACGGCCGCGCCGGGCTATACGGCACCTTCGACCGCCGAACCTACGCCCTCGTCATCCAGACAACGGGCAGGTTCTCGTACTGATCGTGCGCCGCGAAAGACGCGCCGCGCGCCCGGGCCGCCGCATCCTGGCTTCGCTCTTCGCGTGTGCGTGCCTGCCCGCCACTGCACACGCCGCGCAGTCGGCACGACTCCACGTCGCCTTCACGCCCGAGCGGCTGGGCCGCGCCACAACAGTGGAGCTCGCCATCCAGATCGCGGCACCCGCTCACAGGGTCCCCCCGCCACTGACAGCACTCAACGTGAGCTACCCCGGCAACCTTGGAGTCGAGTCAGCGGCCTCGGTCTGGCTACCTGCTCCCGGGCCAAGCTTGAAGCCCTCGGCCCCGATGGCTGCCCCGCCGACTCCCGCATGGGGCAGGGCAGCGCGCTCGCCGAGGTCCCGATCGGGCCCGAGATAGTCAGCGAGACCGCCCAAGTCACGATCGTTCGCGCTCCCGTGAGCCAAAAGCAACAGTTTCTGGCGCACAGCAAAGCTGGGCACAGCTCCCGGCCAGCACCACCATCTCGGGGCGCGGTGGCGTCTCAGGCTGCGCGGTTGTGCCGCCAGGCAGCCCCCGCGCCCATGAGAAGAAGGCCACCGCCACCGACAACCGCGATGCCGCCCGCCCAAGACTGCCCGACGATCAGAAGAACGACGCCGAGTATCGCCATGACCGCGTAGTAGATGGTCTGGGCCACCGGCCTGTAAGGGCGCTTGAAGATCAGTTTGAAGATCTCCATAGGCTACTAGCCGTCAGCCCCACGCTCACGGCGGCGGCCCAGACGTGATCGCACTCCTGCCGCGGTGCTCGCCGTACGGCGAGCGGGATCACCGGGGGCGATCCCTCGTACGAGCGGCAGGCCAGATGCCCGCACCACAGCCTGGGAGCTTAGCCGCCGAGATTCCTACGTCCGTCCATGCGCCGACGAGCATCCCCCCGGATGCCCAGTGTCCGCCGCTTCCTCTGGTTGCACTTTTGGTTGCACTTTTTGCACGACTCGGCGGGTTTTGGCGTGCCTCGGTGGGGTAGATCGCATCCCTGAAAAGGCCCGCAAAATAAGGCGTTTGGCCAGTATCAGCCTGCGTTTGCTGAAGCGGGGGACCGAGGAATCGAACCTCGAGCAAGGGTTTTGGAGACCCCCATGTTACCGTTACACCAGTCCCCCGGGGGACCAGAGATTGTAGGCGCTGGGCGACCGTCGCCGCTCACGAAAGTCGTCGCAGCCACACACGCCGCGCCGCTCGAGCGGCCCAGACGCGTCTGCACGTCCTCGTAGGGGCCCTACGACCGGCGCCGAGAGGTCCACGGGCGGCTAAAGCTCGCGTCGGTCCCTGTCGAGATGGGAGGCAGAGACGAGCGTTCGACAATTGTGATGATCAACACAAACTTTTCCCGCCACCGAGGCCCGGCCACGGCGATCCAGCGAAACCGCTCTCGCCGCGGGGGGCTCGCGGCCGAGGAGGGGGTCTCGCTGATCGAAGTGATGATCAGCACACTGATGTTGGGGTTCATCGTGATCGCGGTGTTCACGGGCTTCAACGCCGCCAGCCGCTCGACCGTCGAACAGCGCAGCCACGACCAGGCGGCGCTGCTGGCCGCACAGTCCCAGGAGGAGCTGCGCAGCGACTCCGCCGACACTCTCGACACGATCGAGTACCCCGCCTCCCACGTCTACACGCAGACCATCGGCGGAGAGAAATACACGATCACCCAGACCGACAAGTGGATCCCCGACAACAACCAGAGCGCGAGCTGCAGCGCATCGGGCAAAGAACACTCCAACCAGGCCGGCGACTACCTGCGGATCGTCTCGACCGTCACCTGGCCGCAGCTTGCAGCCGACGCGAAACGGCCAGCCCTCGAAGAGGCCAGCATCATCACCCCCCCGGACGGCTCGGGCCTGGAAGTCGACGTGCTCAACGGCCGCACCCCCGACGGGCCGGTGGCCGGTGTCACCGCGATCGCCGGCGAAGCAGAAGCGACAACTGGCGAAGCGGGCTGCGTGATCTTCGGCGGGATCCCCGCGACCAGAATCAACATCGAAGTCTTCAAGCTCGGCGACGTCACGGAAGCGGGAGCCGTCAGGAAGATCTACCCCGAATTCTCGATCACGCCGAACATCACCACCCGTATCGAACCGGTGCTCAACACGGGCTCCTACATCACAGCCGAATTCACCCACGAAGGCAAAGCCAACACAGGGGACACGTTCGTCGCATACAACCCCAAAATGAACCTCGCGCCCAACTTCGAGGTCGGGAGCACGCGATTCGGTCCCTTCACCGAAACCACGGGCGAATACGACGCCCTGCCCGGCACGGTTCCGACCAAAGAAGAACCCGAACCGTACAAAGGCACGGCGAAAACCGCCATCAGCTCGGCCTACTACCCCACCGGCGACCTCTTCCCCTTCGAAAAAGGCCCCTGGCTCGTTTACGCCGGGGACTGCCCCGCGAACAACCCAGCGGAAGTGAGTAAAGGCGAAATCAGCGAAAGCTCGATCTCGGTCGCCCTGGAACCCGGACAGGACCCCACTGTCAAAGTCCCCACCTCAGAAGTAAAACTGACAGCCTACAAAGGCACCAAAAGCTCCAGCGGCAGCGCCGAAAGTACGGTGCGACCCGTCAAGATCACGAACACCTCATGCCAGGAACTGAAAGAAAAAGAAGAAGCAACAGACAAAAAGACATACACCCCCAACAACGCCTCGGCGTTCAGCGTGGTCCACACCCAGGATACGACCACGACTGGGAAATTGGAAGTCCCCTTCCAGCCGTTCGGCAAATCATTCAAGCTGTGTCTCTACGACGAAAAAGAACACAAGACCTACACGACGACCTACGCAAACGAAAAAGTCGCCGGGACGACGATCAATCTCTACCTGGCCGAATCAACGGGGACGAGCACCGAAAGCAACGGCCACTCCATCAAAGTGGAATCGGCATTGAGCAACACATGTTGAGCCACCCCCCCCACCCCATCGCTCCTGCTGCACCCAGGCAAAGCCCCTCCCTAGCAGGCGAGGGCGGCTTTACGTTGATCGAAACGCTCGTTGCGGCCAGCACCGGCATCGTGGTCTGCCTCGCGCTGTTCGCGGTCATCATATTCTCCACACGCCAGGAGACGCACCTGAACGACGTGGCACAAGCGACCCAGCTCGGTCGGTTTGCGATGGACAAGGTCGTCAACGAACTGCACTCCGCCTGCATCGCCCCAGGCTTTACTCCCATCCAGGAAAAAAGCGGTGGAAACGAACTAAGGTTCATCAACGCCTACAGCGAAGCGGCCGCGATCTCAAAAACTGAAATCAACGAACACAGGATTGTCTGGAACGAAAAAGCCGAAACCCTGACGGACTACACGTACCCGGCGACCAAAGAAGAAACCTGGCCCAAATTCAAATATTCCGAAACACCGGAAGAAAAAAAGACTGTGCTCCTCGCCAGCCACGTCACCGAGATCGAATCGGGCGGGGAAAAAATACCGATCTTTCAATACTACAGCTACAACCTCGAACCCAGTGAAAGCACCACCGCTGGGCTCAGCACCCTCAATACGACACGGCTCAAAACTCCACTTACCACAGCGGAAGCTGCGACCGCCGCGTCCGTGCTAGTCAGCTTCAACACCGGCTCCGGAGCGAGCTCGACCAGCGTGACCAACGTCCTGGGCAAAGGCCTCGCGAAAGACGTGACCGAGGGCCAGCAGAGCCAGGTGACGCTCTCCTTCTCGGTTCCCATCTCCGAAGCAGAAAGCGCGGATACGCCATGCCAATGAAGCTTGCAAACATCGTCCGACGACGTGGCGCCCGAGCCCAGTTCGCCTCCCAGGACGGCTTCACGTTGCTGGTGGCGCTCGGCGTACTGGTCGTGACCTCGCTGCTGGTGGTCGCGGCGTTCGCGGCGGCCAGGGGCGATATCCAGCTCTCCCACCGGAACACCGTCCAGAAAGAGGCCTACTACGCAGCGCTCGCGGGTATCCAGGAGTACGAGTACCACCTACAGGCCAACCCCGACTACTGGGAGAGCTGCGCCGCGCCGTCCAACACGGTCCCCCAGCAGGAAGTCAACGAGCACTATGAAATAAAACTGCTCGTCGCAAGCACAGCTCCGAAAGAAACCAAAGAATGCAGCACGGCGAACCCGTTCGCGACGATGATCCAGTCCTCGGGCACGAACGCGAACACGTTCCGTATCGAATCGGTCGGCACGGCAGGCAACAAAGCGGTGGCCACGAGCTACGCGACCCGTTCGGTCGTGGCCACCTTCCACGTGATCGGCTTCCTCAACTTCATCTACTTCACTCAATACGAAGACGGCGACCCCTCTCTGTACGGCGGGCCCAAAGAATGCGAAAACTACTACCCCGTGCGCGAAGAACTGAAAATCAACAACAAATGCACGACGATCGTGTTCGCGGACGGGGACACCGTCGAAGGCCCGATGCACACCGATGACGCGAGCGACATCTGCGGCAAGGCCTACTTCGGGCGCAAAGGCCACAACCCCGTCGACACGGTGCAGATCAACTTCCCCGTCTACTCCACCTGCGGGGGCTCGGAAGCGACGTACTACACCGCCACGGGCAAATACGAAAAAGGGGAAGAACTGCTCACCCCCGAAGGGGACACGACCCTCGGGACCTACGTCAAAGAAGGTGGCGAGGAATTCACCGGCTCCACGCATATCGTGCTCAACGGCTCGGCCAACACGATGTCGGTGACCAACGCGAAAAACGAAACCAAAACGTACGAATGGCCGAGCAACGGCCTCGTCTACGTCCGTGCGAGCGAAAACCCGGAAACCCCGTGCTCATACGCCTACAAGGACGTCACGAGCGAAACCGACGACTCCACCCAGGTGTCGAAAGAAACCTACTGCGGCAACGTGTACGTCAGTGGCACCTACAGCAAGTCGATCACGATCGCCGCTGAAGAAGACCTGATCATCAACGGCAACATCTACCCGACCAGCGTCGCCGGCAAACTGGGCAGCGAACCGACCGGCACCGACACCCTCGGTCTGATCGCGGGCCACTATGTGCGCATCTACCACCCCCTCACCAGTTCGAACTGCGGCTCTGCCAAAAACGGCAAAGAATCGCTGGAAAACCCATGGATCTACGCCGCGATCCTCTCGACCAACCACTCCTTCGCGGTGGACAACTTCGAATGCGGCGAAAGCCTCGGCAACCTCAACGTCTACGGGGCGATCGGGCAGCGCTTCCGCGGGATCGTGGGCACGACCGGCGGCACGGGCTACATCAAGGACTACAAATACGACGAACGGCTCGCGGTGGACGAGCCCCCCTACTTCCTGAACCCGATCAACGCCGGCTGGAAAGTCGCGCGCGAGACAGCGCCGAAGCCCGGGTAGACGCAGCCCGAGTAGAGCGCGACGGCGGCCCCGCCGCTCTACCGCACGCGGACGCTGGCGTCGACGCCACGCAGCAGGACCGCGGGGGGGAGCTCCAGCGCCCGCGCGAGCCGCAGGAGGGTGCGGAGGTTGGGGTTGCGCTTGCCGCGCTCGAAAACGCTGATCGCAGCGCGGTCCACGCGGGCGTCGATGGCGAGCGTTTCTTGAGAGAGGCCCGCGCGCTCGCGCGCCCACCGCAGGTTGATGCCGAAGCGCGCCGCGGGAGGGAGATCCTCCCCTGAGCCTCGCGGGCCCCTCACGGTGGAGGCGACGGGGCCGATCCCTGCCAGCAGGGCGCCGGGCTTGACACCGATGGCCCGCGCGACTCGCACGATCGTCGAGAGGTCCGGCGCACGCTCGGCCCGCTCCAGGAAGCTGACAGCGGCGCGATCGAGCTGTGCTCTGAGGCTGAGATCGATCTGCGAGAGGCCCGCACGCTTGCGGGCCTCTCGCATGTTCTCGCCAAATCGCGCCAACTGTTCGTCCAGCTCGTGATCTCCGGTACTTCGCATGCGCCCATACTCTTGAGTTGCACACAGAAAGACCACTGCTCAAACACGAGAAACGCCAAGCGCGCCGATGGTCAGGACAAGCGCGGGAACCCCCGGGGTTCAGGTGCCATCGGGATCTACCCGGCCGGGTAGATCCGGCGCTCGCCGGGGACGGGCGCCGATGGTCACGCGACCGCTTGGACAACACCCCAGGCGCTGGGGGCAGTCAAGCCTCGGGAAGTGGTGCGGCGGGTGGGATTCGAACCCACACGCCCTTGCGGACAGGGCCTTTTGAGGGCCCCGCGTCTACCGTTCCGCCACCGCCGCGCGCACGCCCCCAATATAGGGCTCAGGCGGGGCTGGGAGTGGCGTTCCCGTAATCCCCGGGGCGAGCGTGGGGGTTGCGAACCTCCAGCTCGACGTTCCACCCCTGGGAGAAGCCGCGCATGGCGAAGGCGACCACGAGCACCTGCAGGGGGATCACGAGCAGAGTCAGCACCCCGAGCAGGCTGGAGTCGAGCGCGGGCTGGGTGAAGGTCGAGCCCTCACGCTCGAACCAGCCCGGGGCCGCGACGAGCGCGAAGGTGCCGAGCAGCACGCCGAGCGCGGAGGCGACCGGAAGCACGCCGCGGTTCCAGCGGGCGGCGTAGAAGGCGAGCAGGAGGTAGATGAAGACGAAGACGAACTGCCCCACGATCGGTCCGATGCCCTCGAGAGCTTCGAAGCCGCCGATCGTGATCACGAGCATGAGCACGGCAGTGGCGAGCAGCAGCGCGATCACGGCGGCACGGGTGGCCTGCACGACCGGCTTGTCGCGATTTGGGTGGGTGATCAGGACGCTCGCCTCGGGCTGCCGGGCCGCTGAAGTGGACATCGTAGATATGACCATACAATCTTCTGCGGTCCCCGTGTGCGGTACGGCCCTCCGGCACGGCGCGGGGCGCCACGCGGGCGTGGTGGAACTGGCAGACACGCTGGCCTTAGGAGCCAGTGGGCTCAGGCCCTTGGGGGTTCGAATCCCTCCGCCCGCACTATCCCGTCCCCTCCAGCTCGAAGGTGGCGTGCTCCCGGGCGTCCACGAGCTCGAACAGCGTCCGACAGCGCCCCGCACGAGCTCCACGTCGAGCCCGAGGTCGATCAGCGAGTCCGCGCCCTGGAAGGCGCGCTCGGCGAGCAGCAGGAGCGAGATCAGGACGCCCGCGGAGAAGCTGTGCTCCGGCGCGGCGAGCACGACCACGGCGATCGGCCCGAGATTGGCGGCGGCGCCGGAGCTTGGTTGCGATATGCGCACACAGTAAGAGACGCTTCGTTGGCGGCGATGAGAGCTCGATGAACGCTTTGTTAAGGCGCGGCGAGCGCGATATCGTGGCTGGGAGACCATCTGAGGCCGACCACAACCACAGGAGGGTGCCGCCATCCGGGAACCGGCAGATGCTGAGCGGGCACCCTCCCCGGGGAGCCCCCCGGGCCAGATGAGGAGCATGGGGCGGACGACGTTCGCGGCGCTCGCGGTCCCCAACTACCGCCGCTACATCTCCGGCCAGGCGATCTCGCTGGTGGGGACATGGATGCAGATGGCGGCGCAGTCGTGGCTGGTGCTCACGATCACGGGCTCCGCCACAAAGCTCGGGTTGATCGTGGCGCTCCAGACGCTGCCGGTGCTGCTGCTCGGCCCCTATGGCGGGGTGGTGGCCGACCGGGTGGACAAGCGCCGGCTGATGGTGGCGCTGCAGAGCCTGATGGGCGCACAGGCCCTGGTGCTCGGCGTGCTGACGGTCACCGGCGCGGTGGCGCTGTGGCAGATCGGCGTGCTCGCGTTGATGCTGGGGTTGAACAACGCCTTCGAGAACCCCGCGCGACAGTCGTTCATGTTGGAGATGGTCGGCGAGGAGCACCTGCGCAACGCGGTGAGCCTCAACTCGGTGCTGGTCAACGTGGCGCGCACGATCGGCCCCGCGGTGGGGGGCGTGCTGATCGCAACGGTAGGCACCGGGGTGTGCTTCCTCTTCAACGCGGCGAGCTTCGCGCCGGTGGTGCTCTCGCTGATGACCCTCGACCGCGCGGCGCTGCGTCCCAGTCCGCCCACCGCCCGCGCTCCGGGGCAGCTGCGGGAGGGGCTGCGCTACGTCAGGCGGACACCGGCGCTCAGCGCGCCGCTGATGATGATGGCGCTGGTGGGCTGCCTGGCCTACGAGTTCCAGGTCTCGCTGCCCGTGATGGCCCGCGGGGCGCTGCACGTGGGGGCGACGGGCTACGGCTTCATGACCGCCGCGATGGGCGTGGGGGCGGTGGCGGGGGGCCTGGTGGTGGCGGCCCGTGGACGCACGGGGCTGCCCACGCTGATCCTCGCGGCGACGGGTTTCGGGGTGGTGCTGGGTCTCGCGGCGCTGGCCCCCAGCCTCCCCCTGGAGCTGCTCGCGCTGGCGCTGGTGGGATGGGCGAGCATCTCCTTCATGGCGACCGGCAACTCCACGCTGCAGCTCAGCGCGGAGCCCACCATGCGGGGGCGGGTGATGTCGCTGTGGTTCGTGGCCTTCCAGGGCTCCACTCCGATCGGGGGACCGATCGTGGGCCTCGTGATGGCCCAGGCGGGCGCCCGCGCGGGCCTCGGCCTGGGTGCGATCACCTGCCTGCTCGCGGCCCTCATGGGCCTGACGGTGGCGCGCAAACTCACCCCCGACTCCTCGCTCGCCGGCCTGCTCGTCAGCCGAGCAGCGCGGAGCGCCGAGGCCGAGGTGAAGTAGGGTCGGCGGGCCCGTCGGCAGGGTCGGCACGCCCTCCGACAGCCTCGGTGCGGCCGGCAAACCCTCACGCGGGTTCAGCTCGTCCCCTGACAGCCCCGGCACTCCCTCCGGGTGGGCCCGCACGCTGTCCCGGTGCGATCGTTCGCCGCCGCGTCAGCACCACGACGATCAGGCCCACAGCCACCGGCACGGTGGCGGGGAGCTCATCGACGGCGAAGAACAGCAGATCGAAGGCCAGCGCGAGACCCGCGACGAGCGCCGCGGCACGGATCTGGCCAGTGCCCGCCAAGCGCCCCTCGCGCATTGGCGGCCAACCGCGAGCGAGCAGGCCGCCGAGCAGGCCCGCCACGAACAGGTCGCCATAACCCATCGCCGCCGAGCCGAACACCTCCGCCTGCAGTTTCGGCAGACCCGCCGCTGGGTGCGCGGAGTTGAGCACTTCGTTGGGGTGCTGGAGCAGTTCGGAGACCACCAGCGCGGCGTCCGCGCACGCCATCAGCACGATCCCCGCCGCCAGCCACCGCGGCGGCGTAACCGCCGCGAGCAGCACTCCCAGCGAGACGCAGCTGAGCGCCGAGAGCACGAGCGCCGCCGCCTGCCCTGCGAGCCCCGTGCGGTCCGCCCAGGCGAGCGCGAACAGCGCGGGCGTCGCCAGCGCGAGCGCCGGCCGCGCCCCGCGCCCCAGCCAGCCCAGCGCGAGTGCGGCGAGCACGGGCACCGCGACCAGCGCAAGGTAGGTGAGACTCTGCGCGCTCGCCTGCTCCGCCGCGCGTGCGACGAACACGAAGGAGATCACCGACAGCGGCGGGATCGCCGCCCACAGCCGGCTGCGCCGCCGCTGCAGCCACGGAATCGCGAGCGTACCCGGCAGTGCCACGAGCGCGCCCTGGGAGAGGGAGAGCACCCCGATCGAGAGCCAGAAGGGCAGCATCGCGACTCAACATAGACCGCGCGTTGCGCTACAACCTGCCGCGATGCCCTCCCCTCCCCCGCGACCAGGCGCTGCCCGCGCACGGTATCGCCGCCGTCGCAGCGGCGCAGTCCTCCTGCTGCTGGCGATCCTTGTGCTGAGCATCGCCGCCACATCCCGCTCCCACGCCGGCGCGCCCCGCCGCGAGGCCCCTCGCGATCCGCGCCGCGCGGGCAGCGCGCGACTCACCCCGCTCCAGCTCGCCGCCCGGCGGCACAGCGCCGAAGAAGCCGCGATCGACCGTGTCCTCTCCTATACCCCCGCCATCGTCGAAGGAGGCCGCCGGGGGCGCGAGCTCGCGCTCACCTTCGACGACGGCCCCGGGCCCTACACGGCTCAGCTGGTGCACGTGCTCGACTCCCTGCACGTCCGCGCCACCTTCTTCGCGATTGGCGAGGAGGAGCGCTGGTTCTCCGCCGGCACCCTCGCCGAGCTGCGGTCGGGGGACGTGGTGGGAGACCACACCGAGACCCACCCGATGTTGGCGTCGCTCTCCGCGCACCAGCAGCGCGAAGAGATCGACGAACAGATGGTCCACGTTCAGCTGCTCGGCGGTCCCATCCCGCGCCTCTTCCGCCCTCCATACGGCTCCTTCGATGCCACCACGTTCGCGCAGCTACACGCCTTCCACATGCTGATGGTGCTGTGGTCCGACGACACCTCCGACTACACCCTGCCGGGCAGCGCGACGATCGTGCACCGCGCGCTCGCCGGTGCCCACCCGGGCGCGATCATCCTCATGCACGACGCCGGCGGCGACCGCGCCGAGACGATCGCCGCGCTGCCCGCGATCGTGCGCGGCCTGCGCAGGCGCGGCCTGGAACCGGTGACGATCCCCCGTCTGATGCTCGACGATCCTCCGCCGCGCGGCCTGCCGGTCCCGACCAGCCTCGCGGGAGACTAGTGACCCAGCTGCACGGTCTTCAGTGACCCAGCTGCACGGTCTTCACAACCAGCAGCGCCACCGCCACGACGAGATACCCGCGCAGCAGCAGCATCGCCGCGCGGCGGCCCGGCGACCACACGGGCCGCTCCAGCAGCGCCAGCGGGGGCATCGTCCAGGCGTGGCGGCGCTCCTCGGACAGCGGCACCGCCTCCGCGCCCTTCGCCCCCGCCGCGGAGCCCGCGGGCACCCGCCGGCCCAGCAGCACATAAGCCCCCATCGCCGCAAGCGCCACCGCCAGCGCGATCGAGAGGTCGATGAAGAGATCAGTGACGTTCACGTGCGGGAAGACGGTGCTGGCGACCAGCACCAGGGAGAGCTCGACCAGTACTCCAATGATCACCGCCGCCAGCGCGTTCAGCCACGGGGCATTCACCCAGGGGCCCAGCACCGCGCGGTCGTTGCAGAGCAACAGCAGGAACACCGTTGCGCTTGGCAGTAGCACCCCCGCGAGCGCCTGCACCGAGGTCGTGATCAGCCCCAGCGGGGCGCCCGGCAGCAGCACGATCCCCGCCGCCGCGCACACCATCAGGGCGAACGTGGCGTAGAACATCTTCGCGTCCCTGATCCCCCGGTGCAGCGAGTGGCTGGCGCCGAACACGTCCCCGAAGGCGTAGGAGGTCGCGAGCGTCACCGCCGCCGCGCCGATCAGCGAGGCGTTGAGCAGCACGATCGCAAAGCACGCTCCCGCCGCCGGGCCGACGTAGGTGCGCAGCGCGGAGGCGACCGTGCCGGCGTTGCCGAAGTGCCCGGCCGCCGGCGTACCCGCGAACGCGAACGAGGCCACCGCGATGATCGCGCCGGCGCCGATCACCACCACGAACGCCCCGATCACGGTGTCGGCGCGCTCGTAGTTGATCCAGCGCGGCGTGATCCGCTTGTCGATGATGTTGGACTGCTGGAAGAAGAGCTGCCACGGGGCCACCGTGGTGCCGACGATCGCGATGATCAGCAGCACCGCCGTCGAGCTGGCCCCCCCGGCGATCGAGGGCGTCACGGTGTCGTGCGCGATCGTGGCGAAGTCTGGGTGCACGAGCACCAGCAGCGGGATCACCAGGAAGTTGGCGACCACGAACACGTACATGAAGCGCTCCCAACTGCGGAAGCTCCCCGTCGCGGTGATCGCCACCAGTGCCGCAGCCGCGGCGGGCACCGCGACGAACTTGCTCACGCCGAAGTACCCCAGCGCGAGGCTGACGCCGATGAACTCGGTGACGATCGTGAGGAAGTTGAGGATGAACAGGTCCCCCACCGAGAACCAGCCCCAGAAGCGCCCGAAGCGCTCGTTGATCAGCCGCGCGTGGCCCACCCCGGTGACGGCGCCGAGGCGGATCACCATCTCCTGGTTGACGATCAGCACGGGGATCAGCAGGATCAGCACCCACAGCAGGCTGGTGCCGAAGTTCTGCCCCGCCTGCGCGTAGGTGGAGACGCCGCCCGCGTCGTTGTCCCCCACCATCACGATCAGCCCCGGGCCCATGATCGCCAGCAGCGCCATCGACCGCGAACGCCAACCGTGGCGTGCGCCGGTGTCGTCCATGCGGATCGTGCCGAGCGCTCCGCGGATGTCGCCGATGTGGGCCTCGTCGAGGACCGGGGGCACGCCCTCGAGCACGGGCGGCTGGGGCTGCGCGGGCAGCTGCTGCTCGTCCAGCGTCGGATTGTCGGCCATCTCTCTCACCTCCTTTCTCGGGCCTTCGGGGACACGTCGAAGCGACGCGCGTAGGCACGGATCCCGACCCTGGAATGGAGGCTCAGACCGACAGGGACGGGCTCGACGTACGCGCGAGCGGCTGGGTACTTCGCGGCTGTTCTCGATCCATCCCAGCCTCCTTTCCGCGCGTGATGGTCAGGCCCGTTCGGGCCTCAGGGTAGCACCGCAGGGTTTTCAGTCGCTGACCAGCCCGAAGCGCCGCCGCCAGCCCGCGGGCAGCGTCTGCTCGAGCACGTCGTCCACCGTGACGACCCCCACCACCCGCTGCTGCTCGTCCACGACCGGGAGCATCGCGAGGTTGTAGTCGGTCATCGTCCTGGCCACCTCCGGCAGGTCGGCGTCGGTGTGCACAGACTCGGGCTCGCGCTCGGCGACCTCCCCGAGAGGGGTGGCGGGGTCGGCGCGCAGCAGCGTGACGATCGCCACGGAGCCGCTCAGCGCGCCCGCGTCGTCGTGCAGATAGACGGTGCTCAGCATCCCGGGCGCGATCGTGCTCCTGCGCACCGCGTCGAGCGCGTCCCCCACCGCGTCCAGCTCGGAGAGGGCGATGAAGTCCGGGCTCATCATCCCCCCCGCCGTGGAGGGGTTGTAGCCCAGCAGCGTTTCGATCCGCCGGCGCCCCGCCAGCGGCAGCAGCTCCAGGATCCGCCCGCGGCGCTCCTGGTCGATCTCGCCGATCAAGTCGGCGGCGTCGTCGGGCGCCATCCGCGCCACCACCGCCGCCGCCTGCGCGTCGGGGCGCTCGGCGATGAACTCGAGCTGGTGGTGCTCGTCGAGCTCCTCGAAGACGTCGGCCTCGAGCTCCCGGTCCTGGCCGACCGCCTCGATCAGCTCCTCCCCCTCCTCGTGCGAGGCGGCCTCGACCAGGTCGGCGATCTCGGCCGGGTGCAGGTTGGCGAGCTTGCGGTGGGAGAAGCGCAGGCGCGCGGTGGGCACGTGGCCGACGAACGGCTCCATGTCGGTCCAGTCCAGGAACGGCCTGTCCGCCACCATCCTCCGCAGTGCCCGCGGCAGCGCGCGGCGCAGCTGGGCGCGGAAGCTCGGATCGACTCCCACCACCCGCCACCAGCCCTCGATGCAGGCCAGCTCGATCTCGTGGGCGCTCACCAGGCGGGGCGGGTCGGCCTCGACGTTGACCAGCTTGCGCCCCAGCACGTCCTGACGCAGCAGCACCTCCCCCACGCGCCGCTCGAATTTCCCCAGGTTCAGTTTCTGGCCCGCCAGCTTCGCCGCCCCGGCCTCGAGCGTGGCCACCTTGTCCACCGGCACGAACAGCTCGCGGCCGCCGATCCGCGCCTTCAGGCCAGTCACCGGTGGGTATCCCCCGTCGGCGAGGCGCACGATCACGTCCTCCACCCTTCCCAGCCGCTCCCCCGTGCGATCCAGCAGGGGGCTCCGCAGAAGCATCGATAGGTGCAGCACTTGCTCGGGCAACGCCCTCGATACGTTAGGGCATCCGCCGGCAGGGCACGCGCGGGGCGCCCCGAACCTTCTTACGCTCACTTTATGGCCCCGTCCCATGATCGTCACGTGCCCGCACGCTCCACCCGACCGTGGCCCACCTACCTCCTCGGCGCGCTCTGCGTCGGCGCGATCCTCGCCGCCGTGCTCGTCGTCGGGCCCGCCTCGGGCAGCACCGCCACCACCGGGCGCACCATCACCGTCGGGGAGGGCGTCGTCCAGTCCACGGTCTCCGGCTCGGGCAACATCCAGTCCGCCACCCAGCTCGACCTCGGCTTCAAGACCTCCGGTGTGGTGACCCAGATCGACGTCTCCCAGGGAGCCCACGTCACCGAGGGCCAGCTGCTCGCCGAACTGAACCCCGACGGCGCCGAAGTCACCCTCGAACAGGCCCGGGCCGCGCTGCAGGCCGCCGAAGCGAGCCTCGTGCAGGAGGAAGAAACCGACGGCGAAGGCACCTCGGGTACAGGCTCCTCCGGCACGGGCTCCAGTCACGCAACCGCATCGGCGGCCTCGGTTGAGGACGTCTCATACACCCCCCCCACCCCGACGACCATCGCTCCCGCACCCACCACGACCACGACCCCGGCCACACCCGCGACCCCCACCTCCACGCCGAGCACCACGCCGACGACGACCACCACCGCGCCCATCACCACAACCACGGCTCCCTCCCACGTCGCCCCGAGCACCCCCTCCACCACCACCCCATCTCATACCGAGCACGCCAAAACGCGCTCCCGCGAAGCGTCCTCGAAATCCGGCGCAGCGAGCGCCGGCAGCTCCTCCACAAGCCGTGAATCCGGCTCGGGCTCCACGGCCGTCAAAGCCACGCTCAGCGCCGCGGCCCGTGAAGCCAACATCGCCTCCGCCCGCGCCGCCGTCAAGAGCGACCGCCTCGCCGTGCAGAGCGCTGAGGAGGCGCTGTCCGACACGAAGCTCCTCGCCCCCGCCACCGGCACCATCGTCTCGCTTTCCGGCGAGGTCGGGGAAGCCGTCTCCGCCAGCGGCACCACCAAGGGCTCCACCGGATCCGGCTCTGACTCCTCGGGCACGGGGTCCTCCTCCGCGGCGTCCGCCTTCGGAGCCGCCTCCGCTGCCTCGGGTACCGGTTCCTCGAGCTCGGGTTCAGGTTCCTCCAGCTCCTCCTTCGCGGTGCTCAGCGATCTCTCCTCGATGCAGCTCGTGGTGCCCCTCTCGGAGTCCGAAGTCGTCAACGTCCGCAACGGCCAGCCCGCGACGGTCACGATCGAAGCGCTCGAAGGCGCGAAGCTCGCCGCACAGGTCCTCTCCGTCGCCACCCTCCCCACCTCCTCCTCCGGTGTCGTCAGCTACGACGTCACCTTCCAGCTCGAGCAGCTCGCCGCCGGGCTGAAACCGGGTATGAGCGCCACCGCCGAAGTGGTCGTCAAGCAGGCCGAAGGCGTGAACGTCCCCACCACCGCGATCTCCGCCGACACCGTGACCGTCGTGCACGACGGCACCGATACCCGCCGCCGCGTCGTCACGGGACTCGCCGGCGACAGCTCCACGATCATCCTCTCGGGCCTCTCCGCCGGCGAACAGATCGTCCTGCCCGTCGCGCGCGCCTCCAGCACCACCTCGAGCCTCCTCTCGCGGTTGGGCAGCCGCGCCGGTGCCCTCGGCGGCGGCGCCGGCGGCGGCCTGGGTGGCGGAGGGGGCGGCGCGGCGTTCTTCGGTGGCGGCGGAGGCGGCTTCAGGGGCGGCTGATGCGACGTCCCCTGCGTCTCCGGTCCTCGCTGCCTGCGCGCGACACGCACGGGCGGGTACCCCGCGAGCGACCGCTGGTTGTACGCACCCCACTCGCCCCCCGGGGCGGGAGAAGCGTCGTCCACCCCCGCTCGCCCCACCCCGTCATCGAGGTTCACGACGTCTCCAAGACCTACGCCATCGGTCCGATCCGGGTGCCCGCGCTGCGCAGTGTCTCCCTGCGCATCGAGCGCGGGGACTTCGTCGCGATCATGGGCTCCTCGGGCAGCGGCAAGAGCACCCTGATGAACATCCTCGGCTGTCTGGACATCCCCACCGAGGGGCGCTACCTGATCGACGGCACCGACGCCCACGACCTCGACGAGGACGAGCTCTCGGACCTGCGCAACCGCAAGCTCGGCTTCGTCTTCCAGTCCTTCAACCTCGTGGCGCGCACCCCCGCCCTCGCCAACGTCGAACTGCCGCTCGCCTACGCCGGTCTGCACCGCGCCGAGCGCCGCCGCCGCGCCGAGCGCGCGCTGCGCTCGGTCGGCATGGCCGACCGCATGCACCACCTCCCCTCCGAGCTCTCCGGCGGCCAGCAGCAGCGCGTCGCGGTCGCCCGCGCGATCGTCACCAACCCCTCCCTGATCCTCGCCGACGAGCCCACCGGCAACCTCGACTCCCACTCCACCGAGGACGTGCTCGCGATCTTCGCCCGCCTCAACCGCGAGGGGCGCACGGTGGTGCTGATCACCCACGAGCCCGACGTGGCCGCCCAGGCCAAGCGCGTGGTGCGCCTGAGCGACGGGCAGATCGTCGAGGACCGCCGCCTGCTCGGAGTCCACGACCCCCCGCCCGCCTCCCACCAACTGAAGTCAGCGCACCTTGCGGCTCCCGTCGAGGCGCGGCCATGATCGCGCCCGTCCCGCGTCGCCCGCGGCCGCTCCTTCGCAGGCGCCCCGCCACCATCGAGGCGCAGCCATGATCGGCGTCGAGACGCTGCGCATCGCCTGGGGCGGGATCCTCGCCAACAAGCTCCGCTCCGGCCTCACGATCCTCGGCATGACGATCGGCGTCGCCTCGGTGATCATCCTCATCGCCGTCGGCAACGGATCCTCCAAAGCCGTCGAGGAACGCATCGAGAGCCTCGGCACCAACGTGCTGCTGGTCGAGTCCGGCGCGATCCGCGGGGGGGCGCGCTTCGGGGGCTCCTCCTCGAGTGCCGTCTCGCTGACCAAGCAGGACGCGGCCGCGCTGCAGAACCACAGCGAAGCGCCCGACGTCAGGAGCGCCTCCCCCGTCGTCAACGCCACCGGCGTGACGCTCGTCTTCAACGGCACCTCTTACGAGCCCGGCACCTTCGTGGGCTCCACCCCCTCCTATCTCACCGCCCACGGCTACCACATCCAGGAAGGGGCGGCCTTTACCGAAACCGACGTGGCCCGCCACGCGCGCGTGGCGGTGATCGGGCAGACCGTCGCCGAAGAGCTCTTCCCCGGACAGGCCCCCGTCGGGCAGACGATGCGCGCCAACGGCGTCAACTTCGAGGTGATCGGCGTGCTCGCCGCGAAGGGCTCCAACGGCACCTCCAACCTCGATGAAATCGTCCTCGCCCCGATCTCCACCGTGCAGGACTCCCTCTCGGGCTACGGCCCGATCGACTCGATCACCGTGGAGGCGACCTCCGAGTCCGCGCTCTCCGACGCCGAAGCCGAGGTCACGCAGATCCTCGAGCAGCGCCACAAGGTCAAGGACACCGCCGAACCCGGCTTCCAGGTCATCAACCAGGGCTCGCTGCTCGAAACGACCTCCTCCACCACCTCCGTCTTCACCACGCTGCTCGGGGAGGTCGCCGCGATCTCGCTTCTGGTCGGGGGGATCGGCGTGATGAACATCATGCTCGTCTCCGTCACCGAGCGCACCCGCGAGATCGGCATCCGCAAGGCGGTGGGAGCGCGCCGCTCGGACATCCTCACCCAGTTCCTCACCGAGGCCGTGCTCGTCTCGCTGATCGGCGGGCTCACCGGCGTGCTGCTCGGCGTGCTGGGCTCCCAATTCGAAATCGCCGGGGTGCACCCCGCGATCGCCACCTACTCGATCTTCCTCGCCTTCGGAGCCGCCGTCCTCACCGGCCTCTTCTTCGGCACCTACCCCGCGGGGCGCGCCGCGCGCCTGCGGCCGATCGAGGCATTGCGCTTTGAGTGAGGCACCCACTCCCAGCGAGGAGCACCCAATCGCGCCCGCCCCCGGCGAGGAGCACCCAATCGCGCCCATCCCCAGCGAGAAGCACAGCGTCGCGCCCCCCGACCCCGAAGAGGAGTCCGTCATGCCCGATACACAGACCGTCATCCAAGAGGAAGAGGACCAGTGGGCGCAGGAGCCCATGGACGAGCTGCCCCCCCGCCCGCGCCGGCGTCTGCTCGGGACGGGCAGTAGTCCCGTCCCCCTGGCGTTGCTCGGAGTGCTCCTGATCGCCTGCGGCTTCATCGGCGGGGTGCTCGTCGAGAAGGGGCAGACCTCATCCCCCTCCGGCGGAGCCGCCGCCGGCCTCGCGTCCAGGCTCGCGGCCCTGCGCGGCGCCGGCGGCGCCGGGTCCACCGCGACCGGCGGGGCGAGCAGCAGCTCCACAGGCGCCGCTGGGACGGGCGGGGGCTCCGCGGCGGGCGGGGGATTCGCGGGGCGCTTCGGCGGCCTCGCAGGCGGCGCCACGATCGGCGAAGTCTCCTATGTCAGCGGGAACACTCTCTACGTGGTCGACGCGGAAGGCAACACCGTGAAGGTCACCACCTCCCCCGCCTCCGCGATCACCAAGACCGTCAAAGCCGATCTCCATGGCATCCACCCCGGCGAAACCGTGGTGGTCCGCGGCCCCAAGGGCTCGGGCGGCGCGGTCAGCGCCGAATCCATCAGCGTCGGCGCCGAGGCCGGCGGCCTCTCCTCGCTGTTTGGCGGCGGGGGCGGGGCTCGCGGCGGTGGCGGCGGCTCGGCCGGCGGCGGCGGACCGGCGCTCTTCGGCAGCTGATTACCCTATCTTGACCCATTGACAAAAAGGAGCTCCATGCCACACTTCAGGACCCCTCGCCGCAGGCCGGCGACCACCGCGCCACTGATCGCCCTAGCCGCCACTCTCGTGGCCGCCACGCTGGGGCTGGCGGCGTGCGGCGGCTCTACGAGCACCACTACTCAGACAAGCGCCAACGCGGCGGCGGCGACCGGCACTCCCACGACCGGCACGACACCCGCAACTGGCACTAAACCTGCAACCGGCACGACACCCGCCGGGCCCTCGTCCACGGGCAGCCCCGCGGTCCCCCCCGCGGGACGCCCGAACCAGGCGCGCTTCGCCGGGGTGCGCGAATGCTTGGCGAAAAAGGGCGTCACCCTCCCCCACCGCACCCCCGGCGCTCGCGGGGGCCTGCCCGGCGGCGAAGCCCCGCAGCTACGTAAGGGCACAACCCGTTCGCAGTTCGCAGAAGCGCTGAAGAGCTGCGGGGCCCTCGAGCGCTTTCACAACGCTCCCAGCGGGGGCCGCCACGTCTTCGACAGCCCCCGCTTCCACGAGGTGCTCGCGAGCTTCGCGACCTGCATGCGCCAGAACGGGATCAACGTCGGCGAACCCAACACGTCCGGCAAAGGCCCGGTGTTCGACACCAAGGGGATCAATACGGGCAGCCCTCAGTTTCGAGCCGCTTCGCTCAAGTGCAGGAGCGCGTTCTTCAAATCCGTGCCACACAGAGCAAGCCCCGGCGCCGCCGGCAACGCAACCGGATGATCTGGGTCGCTCAGCCGGCGGGACTCCCGCCGGCTGAGCGAGAACCCGAGGGCCGAGGAGAACCGGCGGCTGAGCCAGACCGCCGGCTGAGCCAGAACCGGCGGGAGAGCGAGAACCCGCGGGAGAGCGAGGGTTGGCGAAGCGGCGACCGGTGGTGAGGCGAGGATCAGCCGCCCGCCGCGAGCCCGCGAGCGCCGAGTCCGCGGTTGCTGGGGGCAGCCTGCGGATCACGGATCGCCGCCGGGTTCGGCGCAGCCGCGACCGTGGGCTTCGGCAGCGCGGCGATGCGCGCGATCAGCTGGCTCCACTGGGCCTCGCTCAGATCGCCCGTCACCGCCAGCGGCGCGCCCGCGCTCGGGGCGTGCGCGGCCGCACGAGCCTCGGCGGGGTGCGGGGGCAGGAAGCCGATGTGGATGTGGTCCCACGCGGTGGGGAGAGCCCGGGTGGAGGGGTCTTCGGGATAGCTCATCAGGCTCACGATCCGGTGCGGGGAAAACCGTCCGCGAAGCGCGAGCAGCGTGCGGATCGCCGCATCGGTGACCGTACCCGGGCCCTGGTGGCCGGCGATTGGGATGCCGTTGATCGCGGAGATGTCCACCGCGTAGCCGTCCCTGTGCGCCTCCGCCCGCAGGGAGGAGACCGAACGCAGGGTGGAGGCTGTGTCGGCGCTGGAGGCGATGCTCAGGCCTGCCGGCGAATCGCCGCCGGGGGGGCAGCGCAGCGCAGCGACCGTCGGCTGCAGGCCACTGCGGGAGAGAAACTCGAGCACCGCGAGCACCCGCCTGTCCACCGCTCCCGACGCGACGTCCCGGCGACCGCACGCGTCGAGCTGGATGCCGGGGTCCGAGAGCACCGCGCTCTGCAGTTCGCCCTTGGACATCTCGAGTGCGTCCTGTGCGGTCGCACCGAGCAGCGTGGGGGTGGCCCTCGAGCCCTTCGGGTGCAGCGCCGTGGCGAGCTGCCGCCAGTTCGCCAGCAGAGGCTGGAGCTCGATGGTCCCGTTGTCACCGGCCGGACGGACCGCGAAGCGCAGCGTCCCAGCGCTCGCCCCCGCAGGGGTGTCGAGGTGTCCGAGCACTGTGCCCTCGGAGACGATCGAGCCGGTTCGAAGCGCTCGCCAGCCGCCCCTGCCGGCGCCCGAGGAGCGCGTGGAGCGTGCGGCGACCGCGCGCGCGATCGGGTTGGAGGGGTGTGCGAAGAGACGCACTCTGCCCATCCCGGCGGGCGCGTTTTCGCCTTCCGGTTCCACGGGGGCGCTCACTGGCGCGGGGGTGCGCTGGAGGTGCCTCTTGACCTTCAGAGTCAGCGGCGACTGGTGGCCCGCGCTGGCCGGCAGCGTGGGGGCGGGATCCTGCACGGGTTCGCCGGCCACGTCCGCCACCCGCTGGGAGCCCGCCTGAGCCGGGCCGCCCGGGATCGCGCCGGCACCGCTCGTGGAGGCGGTGGACGCGGACGCGCCCGCAGACACGTCGGCCAACCCCAGCCGGTCCTCACGCGGAACCGTGGGGCGGTAGCGGGGAGCGATGCTGCCCAGTCCGGCGTAGGTGAACACGTCCCCGTAGATGTCCCGCAGCACGAGATAGCGACCCAGCGCGTGGGAGCGCCCGAGGTGCACGATCCGCCCGTCCTCCACCGCCACCACCGGGGCATTGGGAGCACCGAGGATCTCGCTCAGCTGGGATCTCTTGGCGGGCGCGTTCGCGGCCGCCTGTGCGCGGGCGGCCGCAACCCCCGGCGGCGGCGGGGGCTTGGAGCCGGGCACCCCATCCACCCCCCCGCCCACCCCGGCGCGAGGGGCTCCGCTCTCGGCGCCGTTGCCGTGGGCTCCTGAGGCACTCCCTACCGCCTGCGCTCCGGCGGCGAGGGGCGCCGGTGGAGTCCCCGTGGGCACCGCGCCCGCGGTGGCGCTCGAGGGGCCGGCCGCGGAGCTCCCCGCCGGGAGAGAGGAGGGGGAGGAGGGGGAGGAGGAGGAGGGAGAGGGGGAGCCGTTGGGCGCCGCCGGCGGCGCTTCCGCGGCCAGGCCGGCGCCAATCCCCGGAGCCAGGCGACCTCCGGCAGTGGGGGAGCGACCGTCGACGAGACCGGTCAGCGTGGCGATCACCGGACGGGGGTAGCTGGCGATCAGGCGTGCGCGCAGCAGCACCGATTCGACATATTCCTGGGAGTGGTTGTAGGCGAGGATCGCGCCGCGCAGGTCGTGGGAGGCACCGGCCGCATGCAGGTAGCGCGCGGCGGCGAAGATCGCGTCCACGGGGTTGTAGGGGTCGGCGTAACCAGCGCTGGTGGCATCCACCCCGTACCGCAGCCAGGTGGCGGGCATGAACTGCATCCACCCCACGGCTCCCGCGGTGGAGACGGAGAGGTCGGTGCCGTAGTCGGTCTCGACTTCGTTGATCGCCGCGAGGACCTGCCAGGGGACGTCGTATTGGAAGGCGGCGGCCTGGTAGACGGGGAGCAGGAAGAGGGGTATGCGGTAGAAGTCGAGCGCCTGCGCCGACACGGCCGAGCCGGAGAGGAGCGTCGCGAGCGCACCCGCTTCGCCGCCGGCCGCCTGGGGCGCGGGCGCGACGCCGTTGGGAGTGCCGGCGGGGACCGCAGCGGGAGCGTTCTGCGTGGTGCCTTCGCCCTTGCCTGTGGAGCCACTGGCACCCTGCCCGCCGCCCGTGGTGGCGCCCTTGCCGGAGCCCGTGACGCTCGCGCCGCGGCGCTTGCCGGGGGTGGTCTTCTGGCTGCGCTGCACGACCACGGTGGGGGCCTGCTGAGCATCTGCGGCGGGTGCGGGCGCAGCGGGCACCGTGGAGCTGCTGGAGGGCGCCGTGGATGCGCCGGAGGGTTCGGGGGTCGTGGAGGTCGTCGTGGAGGTGTCGACACCTCCCTGGGCCGGGGCGGGCGCCTGGGGGCTGGTTTCGGTGACCGGAGGGGTGGGGTTTTCACTCGCGCCGGCGGTGCTCGCTGGCGCTTCGGCGCCGAGCGCCCCGCCGGGGAAGGTTCCGCCCAGACCGGCGGCGGTCAGTCCACTGCCGGCCAGCGCGAGCACAGCGCGGCGCGCCCAACGGCGTGGAGCGCTCATCCGCGGCCTCCCCGCGGTGCTGGTGGATGGCTGTCACGTTGCATAAGCAGACCGAACGACGGGCCACCCTGATGGGGCCCGCCGCACCGGCTGAGGTTCATATCGGCAGCCAAGCACCTTGCGGTAAAGGATTTGTAATGTCGCTTGCACATGGACCCACAGGAAGCGGCTAGTAGCAGCGCCAGATCCCCCCATAGCGGCTGGAGCGGCTGGACTGTACAGACCCCCCAGGCGGAGCGCGCCAGTTGGCCGAATTGCGGAGGTTTCGCGCAGGATCCCTTGCAGGACCGGGGTTTGCCTCAGGCGGAGCGCGCCTTTGACCGGTGCGCTCGACGTGGGATCTCAGGTGGCGCGCGCCCCGGTCTCCGTTTAGGCTGGGGCGCCCCCTTCCCGCCCGAACACGCCGAGGCCGGCGAAGAAGATTGCGACCATCGCGCCGTAGGACTCATCGGTGGCGGCCTCGGGTTCGAGCATGCGCTCGAGCGAGAAGCCGTTGGCCATCGCAAAGACCATCCTCGCCAACTGCTCCACCTCCACCGGCGAGCTCACCCCGAGCTCGGCGGCGCGGCGCGCGAAGACCTCGGCGACCCCAGCACGCAGGCCACTGTAGCGGCGCACAAGCTCACGCCGGAACGACTCGTCGCGGGTGGCGTGGATGACGAACTCGAAGAACAGCCTCTGCCAGTCCGGCTCACTGGCCAGGTGGCGAGCATAGTCCTCGCTCGCCGCACGCGCCTGTTGGACGATCTCCGAGCGGTCGATCTCGGAGTCGAGCCCGGATAGCTCCCGCACCACCTCTCCCAGACGTACGGCGAACCCCTGGTCGAGCATCGCCAGGAAGAGCTCGTCCTTGGAGGAGAAGTTGGCGTAGAACGCGCCCTTGGTGAACCCGGCGTCCGCGGCGACCTCGTCGATCGTGCCTCCCTGCAGGCCGCGCCGGGCGAACACCCGGGCCGCGGAGCGCAGCAGACTGATTCGGGTGCGCGCTTGGCGCTGCTTGCGCGTAAGGCGTTCCTCAGACATTGGCGCCACCTCGGCGATTCGGGCGGGTGCCCCGCCTGCAACTTGCGGGATCCAGTCGGATACTGTATGGTATCTGAGCCTGGGGAGGCTGCCGTGCGAGGAGCACTCCGATCAGCGGGTCCAAGGGTTTCAGGGAGGAGTCGTATGTCAAGAGCCAGAGCTTTCATAGCATTCGCAGTCGCGTGCGCGTGCCTGATCCTCGCCGCAGCCGCATGGGCGGCGGAGACCCTGGAAGTCACGGCGGCCTTCTCCCCGGACAAGCTGGGCGCGCCCACCAATGTCCATGGAACCGCTGCAATCGGGTCAACCACAACAGCCATGCCGTCCCCCGTCGTGGAAGCCACCGTGATGGGACCGCCCGGTCTCACGGTGGACGTCAACGGCGTGGGCACATGCAATCCAGCCGTGCTTGAACACACCCTGGAACCGAGCATCTGCCCGAAGGACTCCAAAGCCGGCTTCGGGGGCGGCGTCGGCGAGTACGAACTGGCCGGAGAACGGCGCGAAGAGGCGTTCACGCTCAACTTCTTCAGGGGGCCCAACGAAGACGGCCACATCGTGCTGCTGGCCTTCCTCGACGCGACCTCGCCGGTCTCTGTGCAGCTCGTGCTCAGGGCCCAGGTGGTCCAGGAGCCCAAGCCCTACGGGCTCGGCTTCTCGTTCAAGGTGCCGATCATCGAAACCCTCCCCGGAGCCTCGCCCGCATCGGCGAAGAGCATCTACATCACGCTCGGCGCACCCAATGCGGCCTACATCGAGAAGGTCCACGGCAAGCGCAAGCTGGTCCACGTGAAGGGGATCGTCATCCCCAAGAAGTGCCCCCACGGAGGCTTCCCCTACGAGACCCAGTTCGCCTTCGCTGACGGTACGTCGGTCATGCACACGGGCACGATCCCCTGCCCGCGCGGCTAGGACGGCCGCGTGAGGGTCCCGGCGCCCGGCGCGAGCACTGTGCCCACCGCGGATGGGCGTGCCAGCCGCTCTCCGAGCGCTCGCCTGGGCCTGCTGGCGCTCGCTGTGACCGCGGCTCTCACGGCGGGCGCCCTCGTCGGACCCGCGGGAGCCGCGGAAACCTCGGGAACCTCGGGAGCCGCGGCAACCTTGGGGGCCTCGGGAACCTCGGTGGCCGCGGCAACCTTGGGAGCCGCGGGGGCCTCAGAAATCGCAGGAGTCACGCAAGTCGCGCCGATCGTGGCCACGAGCGCCACGATCAGGCCATCCTTCTCCCCCGACCGGCTCGGCGCCAAGGCGGCCTTCACCTTCGCGGTCCACTTCACAGGCGGGGAGGCCGGCGTGCCCTCGCCCGTGCGTAGGGCGGTTGTGCAGCTCCCTCCGGGGCTGACGCTGGACATCCCGAAGCTCCGGTTCTGCACCCGGGCGCGGCTGCAGGCGCGCGGCGCGAGCGGCTGCCCGGCACAATCGGAGATCGGCAGAGGACGCGCACTCGGCGATGTGCGCGCGGGCGTGGAGGTCGAAAGCGAGGAGGCCTACATATCGGCCTACGTCGGCCCGCCGCAGGGGACCGATCCGACGATCGAGATCCTCGGCCAGGGCTACTCCCCACTCGACGAGCGGGTGGTTATCACCGCAACGGCTCTGCCCGACAACCCACCCTACGGCGAAAAGCTCGTGATGGCGGTCCCCGCGATTCCCTCGATCCCCCTGGAGCCGAACGCCTCGACGGTCTCCTTCTCGCTGACGGTCGGCGGGGCGGCTTTCAGGAAGCAGGACCCCAACACCGCCCTACTGCCCTCCAGCTGCCCGGCGGGCGGCTTCCCATTCGATGCCGAGTTCACCTACGAAGACGGCTCCACGAGCAACAGCACTGCGACGGTTCCCTGCCCATAGAGAGAGGATCATCCGTGCTTCACACCAAACGACGTCGCCTCCACACACTGCTCGCCGCTCCACGCGCGACGCTCGCCGGCCTGCGGATCCGCGCATCCCTCGCCGCTGTGGCAAGCGGATCGGCAGTGCTCGTATCCACCGTGGCGGTCGTCCTGGCAAGCCCGGCGCAGGCGGAAACTACGGCCGCCATCAGGGCATCGTTCTCCCCCAATCGGCTGGGCGCGAGGACCGACGTCACCTTCTCGATCAGATTCAGCGGTGGCGCATTCGGCGTGCCCTCGCCGGTGCGCAAGGCGGTCGTGGAGATCCCCGCCGGCCTCGGGCTGGAACTGCCGAACACCCGCGGCTGCACGCTGGGGCATCTGCGAGCGGATGGGGCGGGCGGCTGCCCGCCCCGATCCCAGGTCGGCCGGGGGCACGCGGTGGTGGACGTCCGCACGGGCGCAACGACCGAATACGAGGACGCCGCCCTGTGGGCCTTCCTCGGCCCTCTGGAAAATGGCCAGCCGGCGCTCGAGATCCTCGGCCAGGGCTATACGCCGATCGAACGCAGGGTGGCGTTCAACGTGAAGCTGGAACCGGGCCACGGCCGCTATTGGGGAAAGCTGGTGGCGCTGATCCCCTCGATCCCCTCGATCCCGCTGGAGCCGGCCGTCTCCCCGGTCGACTTCTCCGTCACGATCGGCAGCACGGGGCGCTCGCGGGCTGGGGAGATAGGGGTCTTCGTGCCCAAGCGCTGCCCGGCCGGGGGGTTCCCGTGGGCCGCCGAATTCACCTACGCCGACGGCTCCACCAGCAGCGCCACCATCGCGGCTCCCTGCCCCAGGTAGGCGAATGGGGAGCTGCGCGGCGACGGGTTCTGTATCCTCGGGAGCATGGAAGCGATCCTCGGATTCCTGCAGGTGATCATCGCGGTGGCCCTGATCTTCCTGGTGCTGATGCACTCGGGGAAGGACTCCGGGCTCTCCGGCGCCTTCGGGGTCGGCACCGGCCAGGGCCCCCTGGGCGGGGGCTCACTGGTGGAGCGCAACCTCAACCGCTGGACCGTTTTCTTCGCGATCCTGTTCGTCGGAAACACGATCCTGCTGCTCACCAAGCCCTGGTAGAGAACCCTCCCGCCCGTTGTGGGTGGGATCTGATTCATTGGTCGACGACTCGGGCTCGAGCCGAGGTTCGAGCCGGTCGAGGATCTCCAGCGCCTCGGCCCGCAGGGCGCTCTCGGTAGCCTCGTAGTCCTCGCGGGAAAGCTTGCCGGTGCCGTAGTCGAGCTCCAGGTCGCGCAGCTCGCGGTACTTGACCTCGCGGGCCCGCTCCAGGACGGCGAGCTCGCCGGGGTCGAGCCTCGCGGCAAGCGAGCCGGACGCCGCCCCCGCGGGCACCGGCACACCGTCGAGCCCCGCGGGAGCCCCTGCGTATGCGGGCAGAGCGGAGCGACGGGCGCGAACGCCGCGGGCGACACGGCGGCGCAGAGACCCCGGGGAGGGCGAGAGCGCGAGCAGGCCCCCGCCGAAGACGATCAGGCCGCCGAGCCAGATCCACATGATCAGCGGGGAGACGAGCAGGTTGAACTGCGCGGGAGGCGTGTGCGCGAGGTATTCGTGGGCGAGGAAGTCGATCACGAACAGGCCCTCGTCGGGTCGCGAGAAGGGAATCGTCTTGTTGCCCACTTCGATGATGCGCTTCAGCCGCGGACCTTCGATTTCGGGGGCGATCGCGCTCCAGACGTCGCGCGTGAGGCTTGCGCTGATGCCCACGCTGCTGACGGACTGACCCTCGATCAGGTGCCCCACCGAGCCCTGGGATTCTTCATCGGATTCGTAGAAGTCCTCGCTGGGGCGCAGCGTGGTCACGTAGTGCCCGTCCTTGGTGACCCGCAGCACGGCGCCGAGGTTGAGCGTGGATCCCGTGTGGGTGGGGTCGTAGCGGGGGGTGATGGCCGCGGTGGGGCGCACGTAGTGGAAGGTGTAGGAGCCCACGCGCTTGGACTGCCCCGGGGAGAGGCTGGTGGGCCCGGAGATGTGCTGGAAGGAGGAGGAGGCGGCGACCCCGACGAACAGCACGGCCATCCCGACGTGCACGATGTAGCCGCCGTAGCGCCGGCGGTTGCGGCGGATCAGCGCCAGCAGCGCCGCCGGGGGCGCCTCGCCCGAGGCGCCGCGGCGCACGCGCGTGCCCCGCCAGAGCTCCTGCGCGACCGACCCGAGCACGAAGGCCGCGCAGCAGAACATCGCAATGGCCGTGGGCTTCTGCGTGATCCCGGCCGCGAGGAGCGCCGCCAGCGTGAGGAGCGCCGCGGCGAGGGGCACGGCGAGGCTGCGGAGCACCCCCCGAGGGGTGGCACGCCGCCAGGCGATCACTGGCCCGATGCCCGAGAGCAGCACGAGGATCAGCGCCAGCGGGACCGTATAGCGGTCGAACCAGGGCCCCCCCACGGAGGCGGCCTGGCCGGTGACGGCTTCGGAGATCTTGGGGAACCAGGTCCCCCAGAAGATCACGAAGGCGAGGCCGACGAGCACGAGGTTGTTGAACAGGAAGATCGCCTCACGCGAGAGCAGCGAGTCCAGGTGGTGGGTGCTGCTCAGCCCCCCGCGGCGCGAGATCACGAGGTAGATCGAGCCCACGAGCATCGCGGCGATCAGCACGAGAAAGGGGACGCCGAGGGTGGCGCCGCCGAAGGCGTGGATCGAGTCGAGGATCCCGCTGCGCACCATGAAAGTGCCCATGATCGCGAGCGTCCCGGTGGCGAGCGGGAGCGAGACGTTCCACACCTTGAGCATCCCTCGGCGCTCCTGGATCATCAGGGAGTGCAGGAACGCGGTACCCGTCAGCCAGGGCAGCAGCGAGGCGTTCTCGACGGCGTCCCAGCCCCAGTAACCCCCCCAGCCGAGCTCCGAGAAGGACCAGGAGGCGCCCAACAGGATGCCGATGCCGAGGAAAAGCCAGGCGGCCAGCGCGAAGCGACGGATCACGGCGATCCACTCCCCGTCCACCCTGCGAGCGATCAGGGCACCCATCGCGAAGGCGAAGGGCACCGTGCAGAGGGTGTACCCCGAGTAGAGGATCGGGGGGTGGATCATCATCGTGGGGAAGCGCAGCAGCGGGTCCAGGCCCTCCCCTTCGGGGGGCGCGGGGCTGGTGGTGGTGAAGGGGTTGGCGTAGAAGACCATCAGCGAGACGAAGAACCCCCCGAAGCCCAGGAGGATCGCGGTCGCGTAGGAGGCGACCTCGCGGATGCGCCCCCGCGTGAGGAACAGCACGAGGCTCGACCACAGCGAGAGCAGCCAGGCCCACAGCAGCAGGGAGCCTTCCTGGGAGGACCACACCGCGGCGGCGCGGTAGAGCAGGGGGGTGGTGCGGCTGGAGGTGTCGGCGACGGTGTTGAAGGCGAAGTCGTTGCCCAGGAAGGCGATCTCGAGCACGATCATCCCCAGCGTGAGCAGGCCCGCGAGTGCGTACACCGAGCGCCGGCCCGCGAGCGAGAACTCCGCCCGGCCGCTGCGCGCCCCGTGGACGGAGACGGCGATGCCGTAGACGCAGACGATCAGCGCGAGCACCAGGCAGACATGTCCGAGCAGCGCCATCAGGCCCGCTCAGGCGTTCTGCTTCTCGGAGGGCGGCGCTACCGTGTACTTGGAGGGGCACTTGGTGATCAGGGAGTTCGCTTCGCCCGTGTACCCCGCGCCCTGCTTCTGCACGGTGACGATGATCTCGCGCCCTTCTTTGAATGGGTCGGGGACGATGCCCGTGTAGGCGACGGGGACGGCGTCGGCCCCGGTCGCGCGATCGCCCACGTTGAAGCGAAGCACGGAGCCTTCGTGGCGCACGGAGCCCGTCATGACGGTCCCGGTGAGCTGGTAGCTGCGACCGGGCTGGGCCTCGCGCAGGAGCTGGCTCGGAGTGAGCGCCGGGCTGGCCGCGTTGAAGCTCGTATAGATCAGCGCGCTCGCCAGCACCACGGCGGCGCCGAGCGCCACCACGAGTCGCACCGTTCGCTTGCGAGCGGGGTTCATCGCGGCCAGTATCTCAAATGAGCGCCAGGGAATCGCCGGTGGACAGCGAAACCTTCAGGCATGTGGCGGGTCTTGAGAGGTAGAGCGCAATGAGGGCGAGCCTCCCATACCCGATCTCCCGGCGACGCCGGGCGCACCGCTCCCGCGGCGGACATCGGCCCAGCCCGGTGCACGAGCCCGGCGTGGACGCAGGGCGGACCGATGTCGAGGCACAACGGACCGACTTCCCCGCGCAGAGAACCAGTACCGCCACGCAGCGGGCGGCGAACGCCGCGCATGACATCGCCACGCAGGGAGCTGACATCGCCGCGCGGCGGACCGACATCGCCACACAGGGACCCGACCTCGCCGCACAGCGGGTTCGGGCGGCGGGAGGCCCGACGGACCTCGCCTACTACTCGTGCCAATGCGGCTACGTGTTCACGGCCGCGGTGAGCACCTCCGTGGGCTGCCCAAACTGCGGCACCACCCAGGCCTGGTAGCCGACGAATCCGCATCCCGGCCTCCACGGAGCGCAATGCCCTCACTCGGACAGCTCACCGCCTGGAGCTCACAGTTCGCCAACAAACGCGGCCTCTACATCGGGCGGCGCGGCGCGAAGCTCCACGTCGCCCTGTACCGGCGAACCGGCGGCCGAATCGGCGGACATCTCCCCGGTTGGCCCGGGGCCCGGATAGCCCTGATCGACCACAGGGGCGCCAGGAGCGGCAGGAGGCGGACATCTCCGCTGATGTACCACGAGGACGGCGACGCCATCGCGGTGGTGGCCTCGAAGGCCGGCCAGCCAACGCATCCCGCGTGGTTCCACAACCTCGAGGCGAACCCGGACACCACGATTCAGATCGGCTCCGAGGTTCGCGCGGTCCGCGCCCGCGTAGCGACCGACGCGGAGCGTGATCGGCTTTGGCCGGAGTTCGTGGCGTTCTACCCCGGATACGAGTTCTACCAGAGCAACGCGAAGGGCCGAAAGATCCCGATCGTGATCCTCGACCCTCGCCTCCCACAAGCCTGGCCAGGGCCGGCATGAATGAGCGGCTCGGCCTCGGTCTGCCTGGCCCGCAAAGGGCCACCCAGGCCGGCCGGCCGTCGTGATCTACCCCGCTTACCGGATCTGCATCCCCGAGATCGCGCGCGAGATCACGAGCTGCTGGATCTCGGCGGTGCCCTCGAAGATGTCGTAGATCTTGGCGTCGCGGTGCCAGCGCTCGACAGGGAACTCGCGGGTGTAGCCGTTGCCGCCAAGGATCTGCATGGCGCGCTCGGTGACCCACACGGCGACCTCGCCAGCCTTCCACTTGCTCATCGAGCCCTCGGCGTTCTCGAAGGGGACGAGGTTGCGGCCCATCCAGGAGGCGCGCCACACGAGCAGGCGGGCGGCGTCGATCTCGAGCTTCATGCGGGCGAGCGTGAAGGCGATGGCCTGGTTCTCGATGATCTTCCTGCCGAACTGCTCGCGCTCCTTGGCGTAGTCGAGCGCGTACTCGTAGGCGGCGCGGGCGATCCCGAGCGCCTGGGAGCCGACGGTGGGGCGGGAGGACTCGAAGGTCTGCATCGCGGCCTGGGACTTGCTCTTCTTGCCCTCGCGCACGCGGGCGATGCGCTCGTCGAGCTTCTCCTTGCCGCCGAGCACGTAGCCGGCGGGGACACGGCAGTCGTCGAGGAAGACGTCGGCGGTGTGGGAGGCGCGCAGGCCGTGCTTGGAGACCTTGGTGCCCTGGGAGATGCCCTTGGCCTCGCTCATCGGCACGACGAACGCGGCGTGGCCTTTGGAGCCGAGCTCGGGGTCGACGGTGGCGATCACCACGTGCACGTCGGCGATCCCGCCGTTGGTGGCCCAGGCCTTCTGGCCGTTGATGATCCACTCGCCGGTGGCCTCGTCGAACTTGGCGCGGGTGCGCACCCCGGAGACATCCGAGCCGGCATTGGGCTCGGAGGCACAGAACGAGGCGACCTTGAGGTCGTCCTCGGTACCGAAGCAGCGGGGGATCCACTCCCCGATCTGCTCCCCGGAGCCCTGACCGAAGATCGCGGCGACGGCGAGCGCGGTGCCCATGATCGCCATGCCGATGCCGGCGTCGCCCCAGAAGAGCTCTTCGTTGACGATTGGCAGCGTGAGGCCGGTGGGGTCGGCGAAGAACTGGGCGAGCCCTTCGAAGCCGTAGAGGCCGATCTTGGCGGCCTCCTGGATGATCGGCCACGGGGTCTGCTCCTTTTCGTCCCACTCGTGGGCCGCGGGGCGGATCACGTCGGCGGCGAACCCATGGACCCAGTCGCGCACGTCCTTCTGGTCCTGGCTGAGGGCCATGGAGAAGGCGACCTCCTTGCTGGCCGCATTGGCGATCGCCTCGACAGCGGCCTCGGCGGCCTCGGTGTTGTCGGCGACGGAGGTGGCTGACATTGAAGGGGACTCCTTTTTCTTTCCTGAGACGATGGACGGTTCGGCGAGGAGCGGTCTCAGCGCGCTGTTCAGGACGTGCGCGATGGGGCCTGAGGCCCCGTGGAGACATTCGAATCCTACCGAAAGGACGCCACCGTTGCCAGACCCGGCGCCCGGGCTCGCCCTCGCGGGTCTGCCGGACTCGCCCTAGCGAGTCTGCCAGGCGTCCTCCTCGCGGGTCAGGGCAACCACCTCCTTGGGCAGTTTCCCGGCCGCCACGTCGGCCACGGTGACGCGCTCGAGCACCTTGCGCAGGTTGGCGCGCAGCGCCACCCACACCTGCTGGAGGGACTCCGCGGAGCCGTTGTAGGCCACCTCCTCGGGGCGCTGGCCGCGCACCCCGACGAGCGGCCCTTCGACGGCGCGGATCACGTCCGCGAGCGTCAGCTCGTGGGCGGGTTGGGCCAGCCAGTAGCCCCCCTCAGGCCCGCGCTGGCTGCGCACGATCCCCGCGCTGCGCAGCTGGGTGAGGATGTTCTCCAGGAACGACAGCGGGATGCCCTGGGCCTGAGCGACCTCGTCGACCTTGCGGGGCGAGTCGGAGTCACCGGCCGCCAGCTCCACGACGGCCCGCACGGCGTAGTCTGCCTTCGCGGTCACGCGCATTCCAAGGATTCTCTACTAAAACGCGCCGGCGCGCCTCGCGGGAACCAGCGCGGGGCGCATCGGCGGTCCCACGCCACCCCAGGGCCATCTCCTGGATGGGGACGCTCGTGCCGTGGAGGAGCGCCTACGAGAGACCCGTGGCCCCACGCGCCCGCGGGAGGCGAGGACCTTCCGGCGGAGCCACGACTGTGCGCCAAGGACCACTAGAGGGTCAGGTAGCCCGACCTGATCTGGGTGATGCCCGCGCTGGTCGCCACCTTCCACTTTTTCCCGGAGGGGACGATGAAAGTGATGACCACCTTGGTGGTCCCTGTAGCCGCCGGGCTATTCACGTCTTCGGCTACAACGGTGCCGCCAACCACAACCTGGACGGTGGTTTCCGCCGCCGTTTTGCAGGATACGGTCAGCATGACCTGCACGGGTTCGGCTGCGGACGGTTCAAATTCTGTGTTCTGCGCACGTTCGGTCAACGTACCGTATTCCCCGGCGACAAAGCTCGTGCCTTTTTCGCCTTTCGCGCCCGCTTCACCTTTCGCGCCCGCCGCACCCACTTTCCCTTCTTTCCCTTCTTTGCCTTCTTTGCCTTCCGCGCCTTTCGCGCCCGCTTCGCCTTTTTCGCCTTTCGCGCCCGCTTCACCTTTCGCGCCCGCCGCACCCACTTTGCCTTCTTTCCCTTCTTTGCCTTCTTTGCCTTCCGCGCCTTTCGCGCCCGCTTCGCCTTTTTCGCCTTTCGCGCCCGCTTCACCTTTCGCGCCCGCCGCACCCACTTTGCCTTCTTTGCCTTCTTTGCCTTCCGCGCCTTTCGCGCCCGCTTCGCCTTTTTCGCCTTTCGCGCCCGCTTCACCTTTCGCGCCCGCCGCACCTACTTTGCCTTCTTTGCCTTCTTTCCCTTCTTTGCCTTCTTTGCCTTCCGCGCCTTTCGCACCCGCTTCACCTTTCGCGCCCGCCGCACCCACTTTGCCTTCCGGGCCTTCTTTGCCTTCCGGTCCCGCTTCGCCTTTGACACCAGGTTCACCTTGCGGCCCTGTTCCGCCCTGTTCGCCCTGCGCACCCGTTTCGCCTACGACACCCATTGCGCCCTGAGGACCTACGGGCCCCACTGCGCCCACTGCACCTTCCGACCCCTGCGGCCCTTCCATGCCTTCTTTGCCTTCAGGACCCCGCGCACCCGTTTCGCCTTTGAGACCCATCACACCTTGGGGACCCACTGGCCCCACGGTGCCTGCCGGCCCTTGCGGCCCTTCGCTGCCTTCCTTGCCTTCCGGGCCCGTTTCGCCTTTGACACCAGGTTGGCCTTGCGCGCCAGTCGCACCCTGGACTCCAATTTCGCCCCTGGCCCCCGTCGCGCCCATAGGTCCTTCTCTGCCTTCCCTGCCTTCCTGACCCTCTGCGCCCGTTTCGCCTTTGACACCCACCGCACCAGCTTCGCCTTGCGGACCCGCTTCGCCTTTAGGCCCTGCTTTGCCTTCCGCCCCCGTCGCGCCTTTCGGTCCTTCCTTGCCTTCCTTCCCTTCTTTGCCTTCCGCGCCAACTGCCCCCTTGGGTCCTGCCCTGCCTTCCCGGCCTGCCGCACCGGCAGATCCTTCCCTGCCTTCCGGGCCTGCCGCACCTGCAGATCCTTCCTTGCCTTCTGGCCCCGGCCCGCCCGTTTCGCCCCTCGCGCCCGCTTCGCCCCTTGGCCCCCCCGTGCCTTCCGCGCCGGCTTCGCCTTTGGCGCCCACTTCGCCCTCGGGCCCAAGCTTGCCTTCCGCGCCCGTTTCGCCCTTCGCGCCCGGTTCGCCCTTGATACCCGCGAGACCCGCTCCACCCTTGGGCCCCGCTGGACCCGTTTCGCCCTTGGGTCCTTCTCTGCCTTCCCCATCGGCGTCGCCCGCCGGCCCCTCCTTGCCTTCCCGGCCCACTTCACCGGTGGCGCCCGTTGCACCCCCCGGTCCTTCCCTGCCTTCCACACCCCGCTCGCCCCTCGGTCCTTCTTTGCCTTCCGGGCCTACGCAACCGGGAGGGCCCTGGGGACCGGACATTGTGGTGAAAATTGTCGGAAATCCTTCAAATATCTGAAGTCCCATAGGGCCAGCAACGCCTCCCGCCCCAGGGGGCGCTCCCGCGGGGCCTTCGAGCCCCTGCAGTCCTTGGCATCCCGGCGGACCCTGGGGTCCCCTTGGGCCTCGAGGTCCCGCTACACCAGCGGGACCTCTCCTACCCATTCCCGCCGGACCCCTCGGACCCAGGATGGGCACACGGCTATCCGGATTCGTGCCACCCGCAAGCACGATGTGCACCGGGGGTTCATCTCGTTTGTGCGAATCACTCAGATAATTAGTCGCGGCCAACGCTCCGCCCCCAGCGAAGATCGCGAACAGGAGTGCAGCTGGAAGTGAGCGATGGACGATTGCCTTCAACATGTCGTACCTGCCACAGCCAACTTTGGAGGCGACCGGCTGAGTCCCTGACAGCCAGCCCCTACCGACCAGAGCGAGGGACCCCAGTGCCCATTTCGACCCGAACCACGTGAGACCTTTAGACACGAATTGAGACTTTCAGGCGCAGATCCGCATAAACACGCACCTATGGGGCCGCGAAACGCCACCAACCCCCAAATCCGATACAGTTGCGACTTGCGCGTAGCTCGTCTGTATGGTTTGGCCACAGTGGCGCTTATCGCTCCGGCCTGTTCGGGATGCGGGAAGAGTGCTCCAAAGTTGAACACCGTTACTGTCGAGCGCGCCGTCGCTGCATCTATCCTGACCCAGCACCACCTGTATACCACCGTGCGCTGTCCGCTGGACGTCACGCGGAAGGCTGGGGTAGCCTTCACATGCACAGCCAGTCTAAATGTTGGAACGTATCCAATTTTGGTGACTGAGACCAACGACAGCGGCCACGTCCGCTATCAGAACAACGCTCCGCTGGTCGCTCTCGACATCGCGAGCGTCGAGCAGGCGATCAAGCAGTCGATCCATGGCCAGAGGCACCTTGATGCGACGGTGGTGTGCCCAGCCGAGGTCATCCAAAAAACCGGAACCATTTTCACCTGCACGGCGGCGCTCAACGGTCGTCGGTACCCATTCGAAGTGACCGAGATCGATGACGACGGCCACGTCCGATACATCGGGCGCTGATGTGCTGGTGGCGTGTTCCAAAGCCGTGTTGCCGAGGCGGCGTTGCAGCAGCGCCGCGCGGGACCCCCACCTCGCACTGGTCTCGTGCTCCCGCCCGGCTTCGCCGCGCCGCGGCGTCGAGGGTGGACTTGAATACCACGGCTCAATACCATTTTTCTTTTTTGGCTTTTCTTTCGGTTCTTCTTTGGAGTAGGTTTTTCTTTCTGGGCGGGTACGAAGAGGCCGGCGCTCTGCGCGGGTCAGCCGCCGTTCACCACGTGCCACGTGCCGCCGAAGCTCTTGAGCCCCTGGCCGTTGACTTCGCCCTTCGCGTGATCCCCTGCAAAGCGATATAGGGGCAGCCCGCGGAGCGTCACCTGGAGCAGCCCGTTGCTGCGCCGCAGGATCCCCAGGCTGCCGTGCACACCGGGCCCGGCGTGGAGCTTGACCCCGTGCGAGCTGACGGTCAGCGGCGGCCAGGACTCGAAGCATTCTCCCTTGCACAGGAGGTGGTGGATGGTCTCGGGACTCAGAGCGTAGAGCGTGCGACCCTGGGCGTTGACGGCGATCTGCTCGCCGAGCTTCGAGCTCGATGCCGAGCTGACCGTCGGGGTGCTCGCCGCCAGGGCCATCGCGGCAAACGAGGCCGCAATCACGAGCACCGCCGCCGCGGCTACCAGCGCCAGACCCGCGGGGCGCTCACCCCGCCTGCTCGGCTCACTCCGCTGCTCCTGCAAATGAAGCATGTCTCTCCCTTCGCGGTTGGTCACTACTCGCATAGACCCCGTCGGCGCGAGAACCTTCCAGAGAACTGACCGACTCCTCAGGCCACCGCGCCCGTGGCCGGTTCCTCGTGGCAGCCCGCCGCGTCGGGGCTCGCGCCCACGAGCGGGCCGCCGGCGCACTCCTGCGCGCGCACCTCGCGCCGTGGGTTCTGGATACCGACCGCACCAATCAGGCCTCCGAGCAGCACAAGGCACCCCGCCATGCCGATGCCCACCCGGAAGCTCTCGAGCGAGGCGTCGTCGGCCGCGGCGGTGATCGCCTTCGCCTGGCCCGGCGCCAAGCCCGCCACGGAGGGGCGCCCGAGCGTCAGGCGCTTCGCCTGCTCCACCGCCTCCCGGGCCGGTACGGACAGCGAAACCCCCCCCAGCCGCTGATCGAGGGTGGCACTGAACTGCACCGCCACCACCGCGCCGAGCGCCGCGATCCCGAGCAGGCCGGCAACCCGCGCCACCGCGTTGTTGACGCCCGAAGCGATCCCCGCCTCGCGCTCCTCCACGCCCGCCAGTACCGCCGCGGTGAGCGGCGCGACGGTCATCGAAAGTCCGAGCGAGAACATCAGAAGCGCCGGCAGAACCTCGCTGAGGTAGTCCACGCGCACCCCCACACGCAGCAGCGCCAGCAGCCCCAGCCCGGCGATCACCGGCCCCAGGCCCATGAACAGCCGCGGCCCCATGCGGTCCGCCAACGCCCCGAAACGACGCGAGAGCCCGAGCATCACAATCGTTGTGGGCAGCATCGCCAGGCCGCTCTGCAGCGGCGTGTAACCAGCGACCTGCTGGAGGAAGAGGACGAGGAAGAAGAACAGCACGGACAGCCCCCCGTACATCGCGAACGTCTCCACGTTCCCCACCGCGAAGTTGCGCCGCGCGAAGAGGCCCAGCGGGAGCATGGGGTGGCGGGCGCGCGCCTCGTACACCAGGAACCCCGCGAACAGGAGCACCCCGGCGAGCAGCGGCCCCACGACCGCGTCGCTCGACCAGCCCAGGCGGGGCTGCTCGATCAGGGCGAACACCGGCCCCCCGAGACCCAGAGCGCAGAGCAGCGCCCCCGTGAAATCGATCACCCGGCCGCCCTCCCTCGGCGCGGCGCGGGGGATCGCCACAAGGATCAGCGCGATGCAGAGCCCCACGAAGGGCAGGTTGATGAGGAAGATCCAGCGCCACGAGGCGATCCCCAGCAGGATCCCCCCGCCAAGGGGGCCGATCGCGGCGGCGATCGCCCCGAACGCCGTCCACGTGCCGATCGCCGCGCCGCGCTCGGACTCCGAGAACGTCGCGACGATCACCGCGAGGGAGCTCGGAATCAGCAGCGCGCCCGCGACGCCCTGCAGCGCGCGGCAGGCGATCAGAAAGTCGATCGTGGGCGAGAGCGCGCACAGCAGCGAGGCCACGCCGAAGCCCCCCACACCCAGCGCGAACACCCGCCGCTCGCCGAACAGGTCACCCAGCGAACCCCCCACCAGGATCAGCGAACTGAGCGTCAGCAGGTAGGCGTTGGTGATCCACTGCTGGCCCGCGAGGCCACCCCCGAGTCCGCGCTGGATGGTGGGCAGCGCCACGTTCACCACCGTGCCGTCGAGCAGCGCGATCCCCGAGCCGATGATGCACGCCGCCAGCGTCAGGCGCTTGACTTGGGCAGCGGACAACGAGCGCATGCCAACCCAATGTAAGGCACGCAGAACGCCGCCCCGCTACGGAACGCCGCTCCGCTACGGTACCGGTCGTGCCGCTCGCCGCTCCCCGCATCCAGGTGCTCCTCGCCAGCACCCGCCCCGGACGCTTTGGCGAGAGGCCCGCTGCCTGGCTCATGGAGCGTCTCTCCACGCGCACCGACCTGGTGGCGGAGCTCGTCGATCTGCGCGATCACCCCCTCCCGATCTTCGACCAGCCCGCGCCGCCGGCGCGCACGCTGCGCGACTATCCCAACGAGGAGATCGCCCGCTGGGGGCGCACGCTCGACGCGGCGGACGGGTTCATCCTCCTCACGCCCGAGTACAACCACGGCTACCCGGCTTCGCTGAAGAACGCGCTCGACTACGTCTTCCCCGAGCTGAATCGCAAGCCGGTGGCGTTCGTCGGCTACGGCAACGTCGGCGGGGCCCGCGCGATCGAGCAGCTGCGTCTCGTGGCCGTCGAGTTCGAGATGGCGCCCCTGCGGCACGCGATCCACATCCTGCCGGAGCTGATGGTGCCCGCGAGGAACGCCGACCCCTTCACCCCGGATCTCCTCGCGTCGCTCGACGGACGGCTCGAGCACGCGGCGAGCGACCTGGTCTGGTGGGCCCGTGCACTAGCCGCGGCCCGCTCGCAGAGCGCCGCGAGTCCCACCTGACCGCCGCGACAGCGGCGAGCATCGACGGGCGCGACGCGCAGGCGGCCAAGCCATCGTGGTCATCGAGGGGGCGCGGCGGCAATGAGGCTGGGTATCGATCGGGACACGGGCGGCTATAACGTGTGGGCATGGACCAGCGCACACTGGGACGCACGGGCGTCCATGTGACTCCCCTCTGCCTCGGCGCGATGATGTTCGGCGCCTGGGGGGAGACCGACCACGATGCGGCGATCCGCATCGTCCACCGGGCGCTGGACGGGGGGATCAACTTCATCGACACCGCCGACGTCTACTCGCGTGGGGAGTCCGAGGAGATCGTC
The DNA here is from genome assembly GCA_963713985.1 of uncultured Solirubrobacterales bacterium. GTDB lineage: Bacteria > Actinomycetota > Thermoleophilia > Solirubrobacterales > Solirubrobacteraceae > Palsa-744. The sequence goes on from OY970219.1 coordinate 156,318, forward strand.
GGCAAGGCGCTCAGCGGGGGGCGGCGGGAGAAGGTGGTGCTCGCGACCAAGTTCCACGGCACGATGGGCGAGGACCCCAATCAGGCGGGCAACTCGCGGCGCTGGATCTTCCAGGAGGTGGAGGCGTCGCTCAGGCGTCTGCGGACCGATTGGATCGACCTCTACCAGGTGCACCGCTGGGACCCCTGGACCGATCACGAGGAGACGCTGGGGGCGCTCTCGGACCTGGTGGCCCAGGGCAAGGTGCGCTACATCGGCTCCTCCACCTATCCCGCGGCGCAGATCGTCAAGGCCCAGTGGGTCGCCCGCGAGGGGGGCCACCGGCGCTTCGTCTGCGAGCAGCCCCCCTACTCGATCCTGGCACGCGGGATCGAGGCCGACGTGCTGCCCACCTGCCAGGAGCACGGCATGGGCGCCATCGTCTGGAGCCCGCTCGCGGGGGGCTGGCTGTCGGGACGCTGGCGCAAGGGAGCCGAGGACCTCACCTCACGGCGCGCGGCGCTGATCCCCCAGCGCTATGACCTCTCGATCCCCGCCAACCAGGACAAGCTCGAGGCCGCCGACGCGCTCGCGCAGCTGGCGCAGGAGGCGGGCATCTCCCTGATCCACATGGCCCTCGCGTTCGCCATCCACCACCCCGCGGTGACGGCGGCGATCATCGGCCCGCGCACGATGGAGCAGCTCGAGTCCCAGCTCGGCGCCGCGGAGCTGGGACTCGACCCCGCGCTCCTGGACCGCATCGACGAGATCGTGGCTCCCGGGAGGACCATCAACCCTACGGACGCCGGGTGGACGAACCCCGCGCTGGACGCGGCGGCCCGCCGCAGGTGAGCGAGCACGCGCGTGCCGGATAGGGGCATCGAGGTTGTGTTGATGCTGCGAGCGGCCGAACATGCAGACGATGATCGGGAGGTGGCGGATGGCCGGTGAGGTCTCGTTCTTCGAGCTCGGGGTGAAGGATCCGGCCCCGGCGCGCAAGTTCTACAGCGAGCTGTTCGGGTGGCGGATGAAGCCTGGTCCCTCCGGCGAGGAGCACGGTTTTCAGATTGAGACCGGGAACATCAGGGGCGGCCTGCATGGCGGCGATGAGGGATCGGGTCCGTATCTGTTCTTCGAGGTCGAGGACATCGAGGCGGCGGCCGAGCGCGTGCGCGAGCTCGGGGGCGAGGCCGAGTTCAACGAGCACTCCGGCCCCGGACCCTCGGGGACCTTCGCGTTCTGCCGCGACAACCAGGGCTCGAGCTTCGGCCTGCACCAGTTGCCCTCCTGAGCGCCCAGGCCGCGCCTCGCGCCGCCGAGCTTCCGTGGCGGAGCTCACCACCGTCCGCTGCGAAGGAGAACATCTAGTAGATGCTGCTGCCCCTCGCGGTGGACTGGCCAACGATCGCCTCGCTGGCAACGGCGGGCGGCACGCTCGTGCTCGCCGTGGCGACCTTCTCCTCAGTGCGCTTCGGGCAGCGCTCGACACGCCTTGCGGAACGCTCGACGGCGATCGCCGAGCGGGCGCTGCTGCTCGGCCTGCGGCCGGTGCTCGCCCCCTCGCGCGTTACCGACCCACCCGAGATGGTCCGTTTCGGCGAGGGGCGGATGGTGAGCGTTGACGGCGGCATGGCCGCGGTCGAGCGGGAGGGCGAGAACTACTACTTCGTGATCCCCCTGCGCAACGTCGGCAACGGCCTCGCGGTCCTTCACGCCTGGCGCTTCGCGGCGCGGCGCCCGGAGATCGACAGCCCGCACTACGAGCCGGCCGAGCACCGCCGCCAGACGCGCGACCTGTACGTGCCCGCTGGCGACACGGGCTTCTGGCAGGGAGCCATACGCGATCCCGACGACCCCTTCCGGGAGGGTCTGCACGAGGCGTTCCTGGCGGGTGGGGTCCTCACCGTCGATCTGCTCTACGGGGATCACGAGGGCGGCCAGCGGACGATCAGCCGCTTCATCCTGACGCGCGAGGAGGACGGCCACTGGCGCCCCGGCGTCGTTCGCCACTGGCCGCTCGAAGGTGGTGACCCACGCGAGCGCTAGCGTCGGGCGCCGAGGAGCTCGGCTGCCGATATCTTGATGCGGTGTCGCGAGACGTGAGGGAAGATCGGCGATGAGCAGGCTGGAAACCGGCTTCAGGGATGTGGATGGAGCCGGCGATGCGGAGTCCTATGTGGACTACCTGGGCCACGTGAACGGTCTCGAGTCGGTCGCCGAGGGCAAGCGGGAGCGCTCACGACTGCTCGGTTTGCGCCCTGGCGCGCGGGCGATCGAAGTCGGCTGCGGTCTGGGCGACGACGCCCGCGCCCTGTCCCGCCTCGTGGGCCCCCACGGAGAGGTCATCGGCCTGGACTCGAGCACCGCGCTCCTGGAGCGCGCACGGGCACGCCGCCAAACCGAGGACGGCCCGATCGCGTTCCTCGCCGGCGACGCCCACGACCTGCCCTTCGACGCCGGCGCCTTTGATGCCGCGCGCATCGAGCGCACGCTCCAGCATCTGGAGAACCCCGCGCGCGCAGTGAGCGAGCTGGCGCGAGTCACGCGGGCGGGCGGTGTGGTGCTCGCCAACGAGCCGGACTGGGGCACGCTCGCGAGCACGGGCCGCCCGCGTGAGCTCGTGCGTGCGATGTTGGCTGCCGCCGAGGCGCAGATCCGCAACCCGTGGATCGGGCGCGAGCTGGCGGGCCTGTTCGTGGACGCCGGTCTCACCGACGTCACGGTCCTGGCCGAGGTGCTGCTGGTCCGCGACTTCTATCCCGACGCCATCATCGATCTGCCGCTCCTGGCGGCCGATCTACGTGCACAGGGGCATGAGGGCGTCGAGGATCTGCTCGCCGCCGCGGGGGACGATACGCGCGCGGGTCGCACGGTCGCCGCCCTCACCCTCTTCACGGTCCACGCACGCGTTCCCCAGGGCCCCGGGTGAGCTCAGATGGGCGTGCCCATGACGTCGCTCATGCGCCGTGCAGCTTGGCTCGTGTGAGCAGCAACGAGAACAGCCTCTCCTCGGTGGCGGGCGGGAACGGCTGTGGCACGCCGGTGGTGAAGAGGGAGACCTCGGCGGGGCCGTCTACGAAGCCGAGGATGTCGATGTGGATGGGAACCGCGACGCGGCGCAGGGTGATCGTCGTGGCGATGTGCCATCCAAAGCTCCCCGCAGCGCCGGGGGCTGGAGGGGTTCCCTGCGCGATCGACACCGGGCCGACGGTTGCGCCGTCGTACCTGTGACTCTTGAAGAGGAGACTGAGGTAGTGAGAGAGACACGCTCTGACATGCGATGCCGACCCACGGATTGCGGCGAGTTCCCTGGCGGCCAACGTCGGCGTTCGCGCAACGCTGACTTCGGACTGCACGCTCTCCTCCACAGCGCTGGTTTCACGTCCGAATTCCCCTGAGCTCATTTCGACGATCCCATGGTTGGAGCCCAAGGCTCCAACGCAGCGAAGCATTTCGTGTTCGAGTCTCTTTTCCGCCGCCGTTTCGCGTTCGTGTGCCGAGGAGATCTTGAATCCCGGCACATCCGCGGCGGTCAGGTTGACGGCACGAGCAAATGCGACCGCCTGGGCCTTGGTCGTCAGCCTGCCGGCCGTTGCGCTCTCGGTCGCAGTTGCGCCGCTCGCGCTCATCATGGCGGCAGCACGGAGGACCGCTGTGGTGGGCTCATCGCTGCTACCTGCGCGGGCGACGAGCAACCCACCTGTCGCGAGAAAAACGAGAATGACGATCATTGGGCGCACCGCCGGCGCATTATGCCAGCGCGTTCGGCGGGGTCGAGATCGTGGTCACCGGGAGCGTTGACGGTGCGCTAGCTTGAACAGGGATGAATCGTGCCGTCCGCATCCGATGCCTTCTCGTCGCGATACCTGTCGGTATCGCCGTCGCAGGTGGCCTCGCCGTGGCAGACCAGGTCGCCAGCAAGGCGACGTTCACGCCACCACACACCCGCCAGGGCGCCGCACGCGACGCTGCCTTCGTGCTTCGCAGCGTGGTGCTGCCCGTGGGTGCGCAGCCCCTGAGCCGCGAGCCCCGCGGGGATGCCGGAGTGCTCGAGAGCGGCGGTCCGCACGAAGCTTATGTGGACCTCGTGGACCGCCACGCGTGGTGGCGCGTCCCGGGACCCTGGCGGTCCGTGCTGGCGTTTGTGAGTACCCATCCGCCTCCGGGGTCCCGCAACTTCACGGCGGGATCGAGCAGCACATACGGACGGGAGACGAGCGCATTTGTGGTGTTCGGCTGGCCGATGACCGCGGGGAGCCGCACACGGCAGCTGAGTGTGTTGGTGGCGGCGACGCCAGGCGGGGCGACCTACCTGCGCGTCGACGCCGATGTCATATGGCTGCTGCGCAGATCCGCTTCCGAGCGGATACCCGGCGGCGTCCAGGCGATCGACATCACGCGGGGCCTGCCTGGACATGCGCCCTCGCAGTCCCTCACTGTGACCGATGCGGCCAAGGTCAGGGCGATCGTCGCGGTGACCAACAGCCTGCCGACCATCCAGCCTGGAGAGTTCGACGGCTGCAACACGGCGGTCCCGGTGGGCCTGGTCAGGCCGAAAATCACGTTCACGTTCCGTGCATCGCCCGGCGGCTCGGTGCTCGCCGTGGCAAGCGAGCTGGCCACGGCGACCGGTACCGGGAACTGCGACCCAATGACGCTCAGCATCGGCGGCCTACCCCAGAAGCCACTGTTGGAAGGACCCAAGGTCGTCGCCGAGGCGAGGCGGCAGCTCGAGAAGAAGATCTGAGCCCGAGGTCCTCGAGTCGCCACGCCCGCTCGAGCCGCTGTGCGGACAGACCATGCGCCACCATGCCCGCTGTGGCACAACAGCGCGGCAAGGACACACGCGAGCAAGCCATCCTCGCGCGCGTAAGCGCGATCCCGTGCGGCTGGGTGCGCACCTACGGCGACATCTCACCCGGCGCGCCGCGCGTGGCGGGCCTGGTGTTGAGTCATACCGACGCGCGCGAGGTGCCGTGGCACCGCGTGGTGCGCGCGGATGGCTCGCTCGCAAAGGGCGATCGCCAGCGCCGCCTGCTGGAGGCCGAGGGCGTGCCGTTCAGCGGCGCGCGGGTGATGATGTCGAAAGCGCGTCTGCCCGACCTCGACGCAGGATGACGCCGCCGTGAGCATACGTCGGCGACGTTGATAGCTTGTCGGGCGTGCTCATCTCCACGATGAACGACCTCCCGGGCTACGAGATCGAGGAGGTGCTGGGCGAGGTGTTCGGGCTGACGGTGCGCTCGCGCAACCTCGGCTCGCAGATCGGCGCGAGCCTGAAGTCGCTGGTGGGGGGCGAGCTGAAGGGCATGACGAAGATGCTCGCCTCCGGCCGCGAGCACGCCACCGAACGGCTGGTGGAGGAGGCGGAGTCCAAGGGCGCCAACGCGATCCTCGCGTTCCGCTTCGACACCTCCGAGCTCGGCTCCATCTGGACAGAGATCTGCGCCTACGGCACCGCCGTGCGCGCCCGCAAGCTCTGAGAGTCCCAACCCTGAGGAGCAGCGCATGGACATGAAGCTCGAGCTGATCGCCCTCCCCGTCTCCGACGTGGACCGCGCGAAGGCGTTCTACGTGGAGCAGTTCGGGTTCATCGCCGAACACGACCACGACATGGGGGACATCCGCTTCGTGCAGCTCACCCCTCCCGGCTCCGCGTGCTCGATCGCAATCGGCAGGGGGATCGTCGACACCGAGCCGGGCTCGGTCGCCGGCCTCGGGATGGTGGTCGCCAATGCCGATGAGGCGCGCGCGGAGATGCTCGCGAAAGGCGCGCAGGCGAGCGAGGTCCAGGTGTTCCCCTGGGGGCGGTTCGTGTTCCTCAGCGACCCCGACGGCAACCGCTGGTCGCTGCAGGAGCTGCCGCAGCGGGGGTAGCGAACTTGCCGCGAACACTCTGTGATCTGGTGATCACCCCGAGTGTTCGTGACGGTGGCGACATAGGCCCGCAGGGAGGCGATCTGCTCGCCGCCCTCGATCGCTCGATGGACGCGCAAGAGCGCCTCCTGGACGACGTCCTCGGCTTCGGAGACGCTGCCGAGCATCCGGTAGGCGATCGCGAACGACACACTCCGCACCTGCTCGAGCTCGTGTTCTTCAACGGTCATCTCGGGTGTGCTCCAGTCTCATCATCCGCTTCGCGATCTTGCCTGCAACCCATGAGACAAGACGACCGCCTCAGCTGTGACACCCCGCTCCCCGCGAGCAACCGGCGATGCTAACCAACGCCGCCGGCGATCGGTGCGCCGTGCTGGACGACGCTTGAGACGGTCCGCGTCTCGGATCAGCGGGAGTGTTGCTTGCGCTCTGGCGCGATCAGGACAGGGCGCCCGGTGTGGGCGAGTACCACGTGCGAGACGCTGCCGAGCAGCGCCGAGGCGACCGCGCCGAGCCCACGCCGACCGCACACGATCAGCCGCGCGTCGAGCTCGTCGGCGATCTCGATGATCCTGCGTCCTGCGCCTTCTGTGGCCTCCTCCACGCGAGAGCTGGCGTCATAGCCATGGGCGCGTGCGCGCTCCGCACCCTCCTCGGCAGCGTCAGCGGCCAACTGGGCCTGCTCCCCATCGACGCGCTCCTCGTCGCTCAAGTAGCCGCCGCCGAAGCCCCCGGCCCGCACCAGCAGCACCGCCGCGGGCTGCCAGATCGTCAGCACGACCGCAGGCGCCGGGTGGGCGACGAGCTCCACCGCCGCGGCCATCGCCGCCCGCGACCCCTCCGACCCGTCATAGCAGAACAACACCGGTCCAGGCATGGAGTCTCCTCAGAAGTAGTCGTCTTACACGCGCAGAGATCGACATCCTAGGCGCTACGGCCAGGCAGAGCGAGGCGAGCATGACAAGCCCAAGCTTCAGCACGAGCGTGTGCGGGATCATCGGGTCGGGCTCGGGGTCGGGGTCCGGACCCCCGGTCTACGGCATTGGGGTGGACTGGTGAGGTCCCGGGCGCAAGGGGAGCCTTTCGGGTCTACATTGAGCCTAGTCAGCTGGCGCCGTGGGCGCCAGAAAGGGGCCATCGCAAATGAGTGCCCATACGCCGGTATGCGAGTTGCTGGGGATTGACCACCCGATCGTTTCAGCGCCGATGGCCGCGGATCCCCGGCTGCCCGCCGCGGTCTCAAATGCCGGCGCCCTCGGCACCATGGGGCTATGGTGGGTCCACGACGCCGGGGATCTCGTCCGTGAAACGGCCGCGCTGACCGATCGTCCGTTTGGTGGCAACTTCGCTCTCACCTCGGACCAGCACCGTCGAGTCGATCAGGCACTTTCTGCTGGCCTGCGGATCGTGTCGTTCATCTTCGGCGATCCGCAGAGCTACGTCGACTTGGTGCATGACGCCGGAGGGCTTGTCATGCACACGGTCGGCAGCGCCGAGGAAGCCCGGCGAGCAGTCGGATGTGGAGTGGACATCATCGTTGCGCAGGGCTGGGAGGCTGGCGGGCACGTATTGGGAGGAGTGGCGACGCTCCCGTTGGTGCCAGCGGTAGTCGACGCGGTGGCACCCATACCGGTCATTGCGGCCGGTGGGATTGGCGACGCTCGAGGAGTCGCGGCCGTGCTCGCCCTCGGCGCACAAGCCGCTTGGCTCGGCACTCGGTTCCTCTTGGCCAACGAGATGCCCATCCACGAGGAATACCGGCGCCTCCTGATAGCCGCCACCGAAACCGATGCCGAGTGGTACGCCAACCTCTATGAGGTGGGATGGCCGGACGCTCCGCACCGCGCCATCCACAACTCAACCGCCGAGATGTGGGAGGCCGCAGGCCGGCCGGGACCGGGCAGTCGCCCGGGAGAGGGCGAAGTGATAGCGCACTTCGCTTCGGGCGAACCGATCCTTCGATACTCCCCCGCGCCCCCGCTCCTCGGCACAACCGGCGAGATCGAGGCGCTATCGCTATGGGCCGGACAGAGCGTTGCGCTCGCCGACCAGACGCAACCAGCAGCAGAGATCGTGGCCGAGCTCGTCTCGCGCTTGTAGGCCGTGCTTGCCGTGCGCCTCTGAGGCCCGCCTGAGCGAGTCCGCCAGATCTTCGGCGGACTTGCATGTCGTGGCCATCTGCTTCTCCTCTCAGCGACCCGGCAGCCGCGTCGTGATCTCCTGGAGCAACCAGCCGTTGCCGTCCGGATCGCTGAATGCGGCGAACGAGCCGTAGGTGTCGCGGTCGGGCGCCGGCCCAGACGCACGGCCGGGGTCGTGGAAGCGAGCGCCCGGAGCACCCTCGTGGAACACCTCGCCCACCTCCACGCCGTGGGCGAGCAGCTCACCACGCGCAGCTTCGATGTCGGGGACAGCCAGATACAGGCTCTGGGACGAGCCGGGCGCGGCCGACGCGATGTTCGTGCCGAACTGGATCGAGCACCCGGAGCCCGGAGGTGTGAACTGAACCAAACGGAAATCCTCGCCGCGGGCAACGTCGGCGTCGAGCCTCCAGCCGAGGCCTCCATAGAACTTCTTCGCCCGGTCGACGTCCGAAACCGGCACGACCACGACCTCGAGCTTGAACCCACCGGCCTGGACACTGCTCATACTGCCTCCACGATCCCGTCGGGTTGCCCATACTTTCCTCTCATCCGAGCAAAAGTCAAGGCTGTCCCGCGCGGCGCGTGGCGAGTCTGGCGACGCTGAAAGCGAACCGCTTGTGGCCACCTCGCCAGGCATGCGCCATCCCTGCGGTTCCCCTGCCGTAGAGCCACATTCGACTCCACGAAGCGAAAGCGGCGGACGAGGTTCGAACTCGCGACCTCAAGCTTGGGAAGCTTGCGCTCTACCAACTGAGCTACCACCGCGCGGCCTTTGATTCTACGCCCTCCGCCCGCCGCGCATCGGTCCGGCGCCCTGTCAGCGCGCGGCCCTCTACCCTTCCTGTGCTCGTGAAACGGCTGCTCGGACCTACCCTCGCCACCATTCTGGGCGCCGCCCTGCTGGGGCTGCTCATCTATGGGGTCACCCACCAGGGCCCCAGTCGCAGCATCGATCAGGCCCTCGCCGACGGCCAGCAGCCGCTCGCGCCCGAGGCCACCTACGCTCTGCCGGCGCTCACCGGGGGGGGCCGCGGTTCGCTGGCCTCCTACCGCGGCCACGTCGTGGTCCTCAACTTCTGGGCCTCCTGGTGCCCAGGCTGCCAGGCGGAGGCTCCCGAAGTGGAGCGCCTCCAGCGCGAGCTGCGGCGCCACAACGGCACCGTGCTCGGGGTCACCTACGAGGACATCGCCTCAGAATCGCTCGAATTCGTGCGCCGCTACCACCTCACCTTCCCGAACCTCATGGACGGCAGCGGCGAATTCGGCCGCTCCGCCTTTGGCACCGCCCAGCTGCCCGAGAGCTTCCTCATCGACCCCTCCGGGCACATCACCGCCGACTCCCGCGGGGAGATCGAAAAGCCGTTCGTCGAACGCGCCCTGCGGCTCGCGGAGAGCACGTGAAAGCCTCCCCCCCAGCCGCCCTCGCGCTGGCGGCGGCCCTGCTCGCCGTGGCGCTCCACGCCGTGGCGCCCCCCGCCGCGTTCGGCTCTGGGTCGGAGGGAATCAAGATCCGCACCACGCTCCCCGCCGTCGAAAGCCAGGCGATGTGCGTCACCTGCAAAATCCCGCTCCCCATCGCCGACTCCCTGCAGGCCACCCGCGAGCGCGCCTTCATCCAGCGCCTCATCGACCGGGGATTCACCGAGACTCAGATCAAGCGCGAACTCGTCCACGAATATGGCCCCGCCGTGCTCTCCCTGCCCAGCAGCCACGGGTTCGGCCTCGCCGCCTATCTCGTTCCCCCCCTCGTGCTGCTCGCCGTGCTCGCCTTCCTCGCGCTGCTCCTCCCCCGCTGGCGCCGCCGCGCGCGCGCCGCGCTCGCCCTCGGGGACGCGCAGCGGCACGCACCCGTGCTCAGCCCCGCCGACGCCGCCCGGCTGGACGCCGACATCGCGCGCTTCGACTGACCGCCCATCGCAGCTGGGAGCACGCACCCGGCTCGCCCGGCGAACCCCGGCTCGCCCAGGTCCCCGAGGGGCCCGGCCCGCCCGGGCCACACCACTACATCTCCCGCGGCGCCCCCACCCCCAGAAGGTCCTCCAGACAGCACGCGATCGTGCCCCTCGCCGCGACGCACAGCGCTATGCGCTGGGACTCCACCGCGGGCTGCTCGGCCCCCACCACGCGGCAGTCGCGATAGAAGGCCGTGAAGTCCTGCGCCACCTGGAGGGCATAGGCCGCGATCCGATGCGGCGCCCGCCGCAGCGCCGCCTCCCCCACCTCCTCGGGGAACGCCAGCAGCCGTTTGATCAGCGCCCGCTCGGAGGGGTGCAGCGACTCGCCCCCGGCCGGGCGATCCCCGATCGGAGCCTCCTCCAGCGCCGCGGCGACCCGCACGATGCCCGCCTTCGCCAGCACGGAGGCGATGCGGGCGTGCGCGTACTGCACATAGTACACCGGGTTCTCGCTCGATTCCTCGCGTGCGAGGTCGAGGTCGAGGTCGATGGTGGTGTCGTGCGAGCGCGAGAGCAGATACCACCGCGCCGCATCCACCCCGATCTCGCCGAGGAGGTCCTCCAGGGTCACGAACTCCCCGGCCCGCTTGGACATCTGCGCGCGCTCCCCCCTGCGCACGAGGTGCACGAGCTGCATGATCAGCATCTCCAGGTGCTCCCCCTCGCCGCCCAGCGCCACGTAGGCGGCCTGCATGCGCGCCACGTACCCGTGGTGGTCCGCGCCCCAGATGTCGATCTGGCGCTCGAAGCCCCGCTCGCGCTTGTCCAGGTGGTAGGCGATGTCCGAGGCGAAGTACGTGTGCTCCCCCGTGGAGCGCACCAGCACGCGGTCCTTGTCGTCGCCGTAGGCCGTGGTGCGCAGCCACAGCGCCCCCTCGCTGCGGTAGGTGTGCCCCTGCTCCCCCAGGATCGCCAGTGCGTGCTCCACTCGGCTGGGATCGCCTTCGTGGAGCTCGCTCTCGTATTGCCAGTGGTCGAAGTCCCTCACCCCAAACGCCTCCAGCGAGGAGCGCATCCGCTCCACCATCAGACCCACCGCCGCCCGCCCCAGCTGCGCCGGGTCCTCGATCGCCGAGGGCTGCGCACCGCCGCCGGCACTCAGACGCTCCGCGAGCTCCCCCACGTACTCCCCCCTGTAGCCGTCCTCGGGGACCTCCTCCCCCCGCGCGAGGGCGAGGATCGAGTCGCCCAGCTTGCGCACCTGGGAGCCCGCGTCGTTGACGTAGAACTCGCGCGTCACCTCGTGCCCGTGCAGCGCCAGCAGTCGCGCGAGGGCGTCGCCGTAAGCCGCGTTGCGCGCGTGGCCCACGTGCATCGGGCCCGTTGGGTTGGCGCTCACGAACTCCACCAGCATCCGCTCGCCCCGCTCCGCGCCGCCCCCTCCGAAGTTCTCTCCCGCCTCCAGCACCGCCGCCAGCGCCCGCCGGTGCCAGCCGTCGCCGAGGAACAGGTTCACGAAGCCCGGCCCCGCCACCTCGAAGCGCTCCAGGTCATCCCCCAGCCGTCGCTGCAGCTCCGCCCCCAGGCGCTGCGCAACCTCGCGCGGGGGGGCGCCCACCGCTTGGGTCAGCAGCAGCGCCGCGTTGGTCGAGTAATCGCCGAAGTCCACGCGGGGGGGCGCTCCAGGATCACGCCCTCCAGAGCACCCCCCGAGCCCGATATGCGCTCCGCCGCCGCGAGCACCGCCTCCCGCAGACCGTCCAGCGGCGTCCGTTGGCCATTCACGATGGGTCTGTGCAGAAGTCGGTCATCTCAGTAGTGGTAGGGCTCCCCCGCGAGGATCTTATGCGCCCGGTAGAGCTGCTCGAGCAGAACCACCCACGCGAGCTGATGGGGCAGCGTCATCGCGCCCAGCGACAGGCGGTGGTCCACCCGCTCCAGGGGCGGCGCGCCGAAGGGGCCGCCGATCACGAACGCCACGTCCGCCCCCGCCCGGCGGCGCTCCTCCAGGAACGCGCTGAAGGCGAGGCTGTCGTAGGTCCTCCCCTCCGCCGCCAGCAGCGAGACGAACGCCCCCCGCGGGATTCGGCGCGCGACCGCCTCCGCGGCGCGAACCTGGACCAGCTCCAGCTTCACATAACGGGAGAGCAACCTGCGGTAGTGGGCCACATCGTCCTCGAACGGAGGGCGCACCCGCGCCTCGCCGACTACGGTCAGGGTCACGGGTTGCGATACTAGCCTCGTGAACGACGACGACCAGGGCGCCGAGCGCCACATAAACATCCACCTCTCCCCCGAGATCATGGGGGGCGTATACGCCAACTTCGCCAACGTCAGCCACTCCGACTACGAGTTCACGGTGACCTTCGCCCGCGTCGACCACGAGGTCGAGGCCGAAGAGGTCCCCGGTGTGGTCGTCACCCGCGTCAACCTCTCCCCGCGCTTCATGCGCGAGCTGATCGACGCGATGGAGGACAACTACTCCAAGTGGCGCACCCGCGAGGGCATCAAGAACCTGCCCGAGTACGGCGGCGGCGAAGCGGGTGGCGACGAAGAGACCTGACCCTTTGCAGGTGGGCAACCAGGAACCACCTCGGATGCGCGGTGCTCCTACCCTGCAACGATGAAGGTCGCGATCGTCTCCGACATCCACGGCAACCGCCACGCCCTCGAGGCCGTGCTCGAGGCCGTCGCCGCGAGCGACGCCGCCGAGCTGTGGTGCCTGGGCGACCTGGTGGGCTACGGGGGTGAGCCCGACGCCTGCGTCGCGCTGGCCCGCGAGCACGCCGCGGTGTGCCTCGCCGGCAACCACGACCTCGCCGCGGTGGGGACGCTGCCCCTGAAGGACTTCTCCCGCGGGGCCAGCCTCTCGCTGCAGTGGACGCAAGAGGCGATGAGCCCCGCCAGCCTCTCCTTCCTCGCCGGCCTCAGCCCCCAGGGACAGGAGGGATCGGTGGGGCTCTACCACGCGAGCCCCCGGGACCCCGTGTGGGAGTACGTGCTCTCCACGCTGCTCGCCGAGCTCTGCCTGGACCACCAGCCTGAGCGGATCGGGCTGATCGGCCACTCCCACGTCGCGCTCTCCTTCATGCGCGCCGAGGGTCAGCTCGCGAGCGGGGGACCATGCCGCGACGGAGCCGAGCTCGACCTCGCGGAGGGAGAGTGGCTGCTGAACCCCGGCAGCGTGGGCCAGCCTCGCGACGGGGACCCCCGCGCGGCGTGGCTCGAGCTCGACCTCACCGGGTGGAGGGCCCGCTATCGGCGCACCCCCTACGACATTCCCGGCGCCGCCGCGGCGATTCGCGCGGCGCGTCTACCGGACTCGCTCGCGGAGCGGCTGGAGTACGGTCAATGACGATGAGACGCCTCACCGCGCTCCTCCCCGCCGCCCTGCTGGGGGTGGGCGCCGCCGTGCTCGTCTCCTGCGGAAGCTCCGGCGCGGGCCTGATCCCCGCGCAGAACGCAGGTCCCCTGCTGAGCGACTTCCAAGCGGTCGAACGGGCCGCCCTCAAGGGCGACGGCGACTGCGCCCAGACCGAAACGGCGCTCAGCGCGACCGAACGCGACTTCCAGGCGTTGCCCGCGAGCGTCGATGCCGGCCTGCACGGGAGGCTGCAGGAAGGCATCTCCAACCTGCGCAAACGCGCCCTTGAAATGTGCACCCAGCCCCTCGCCCAGAACACCACGACCGGCGAATCGACCTCCACCTCCCCCCCCTCCTCCCTCTCACCCACCAAAACCGCCTCCCCCCCGTCCTCCTCCACCACCGAAACCCAGACGACACCCCCGAGCACCACCCCGACGACCTCCTCCACCACCAGCACCGGCACCGCGCCCGGCGTCACGCAGACCTCCGGCGCCGAAGGCGGCACCGCGCCGGGAGTGGGCTCCGGCAGCGAAGGCAAAGCCGAAGAAGGCGCCGCGGGCAACGCCCAGGGAGGCTCCAGCCCCAGCGGAGGCACCGACAGCGGGAGCAGCGGGCAGTGAGCGCCGTGGAGATCGCCGGCGCCATCCACCCCCGGGCAGGCCACCCGACTGGCCGGAGCGCGAGCCGATGAGCGCGGTGGAGATCGCGGACCGCTACCGCCTGGAGAGCCGGCTGGGCTACGGGGGGATGTCCACGGTGCACCTCGCTTTCGACCTGCGCCTAGAGCGCAGAGTCGCGGTGAAGCTGCTCGCGGAGCACCTCGCCGAGGAACCCACGTTCGTCTCCCGTTTCCGCCGCGAGGCGCAGGCGGCGGCGCGCCTCGTGCATCCCAACATCGTGCAGGTCTTCGACTCGGGCCTGGACGAGCGCACGGGTCAGCACTTCATCGTGATGGAGTACATCGAGGGCCAGTCCTGCGCGGAGATCCTGCGCGACCAGGGGTGGGTCGACGTGCAGGAGGCCGCCTCGATCGTCGAGCAGGCGTGCGAGGGCCTCCACTATGCCCACCGCAACGGAGTGGTGCACCGCGACGTGAAGCCCGGCAACCTGCTGCGCTCGCTCGAGGGAGAGATCAAGCTCGCGGACTTCGGGATCGCCAAGGCCACCGAGCAGTCGAGCATCACCCAGGTGGGCTCCGTGCTCGGCACCGCCGCCTACCTCGCCCCCGAGCAGGCGCGCGGCGAGGAAGCGGGCCCCCCCGCGGATCTCTACGCGCTGGGCGTCGTGGCCTACCAGCTGCTCTCCGGGCGCCTCCCCTACGAGGCCACCTCGCTCACCGAGCTGGCCCTCAAGCAGCAGCGCGAGGAGCCCCCGATGCTCGACACCCTCGTCGCCGCCGTCAACCCCGAGCTGGCCGACGCCGTGGCGATCGCGCTCGCGCTCGACCCCCGCGAGCGCTACCGCACGGCGCGCGAGATGGGCCGCGCGGTGCACGACGCGGAGCGCGGCATCCAACCCGTGGAGCCCGGGGGCGGCGCACGCTCCGGCCAGCCCACCGCCGCCACCAGCCTGCTCGCCGCCGGGCGCTCACAGGCCCGCCCGCCCGCCGCAAGGACAGCCGCGGCGACTCGCGCGCCGGCCCGCGGGGGAGCGGTGACGCCCCGACGTCCCCGGATGGGTGAGCCTCCCGTCTCCCCTCCCCCCCGCGCCGCGACCCCGGCGTCATCACCGCGGAGCGGGCCCTCACGCGGCCGGCGCCTCTTCGCGACACTCTTCATCCTGCTGCTGATCGTGGTCGCGATCGTCGCGGTCACGGTCGCCACCGCCCCCCCACCCACAAGGATCTCGCTGCGCAACGTCGTCTACTCCGACGTCGAACAGACTTCCCTCGCGCTACAGGAACTCGTCCACGAAAACACCAAATAGCAGGCGAAAGGCCCCGCTCACGCGGGGCCTTTCGGTAAGACAACTGCCCTTGCGGGCCGGATACCTGTCACTTACCCAGCAGGCTAGCAGCCTCAACCGTTGCCTCAACACGGCTCCGGTGGCCGGACTCGAACCGGCACCTGATACGTGACAGGTATCCGTGCTGCCCTTACACCACACCGGAAAGCCGGCAGGCAGGGTAGGGCTCACTTGGGATGGAACGCTCGCTCGGTCTCCCCCGGCGCCGCCCCCGCGCGCAGCGCGGCGGCCACCTCGGGGAGGCGCCCGGCGAGGATCCCACCGCGCAGCTCGGCCATCAAGCGAGCCAGGAAGGCGAGGTTGTGGAGGGTGAGCAGCCGCATCCCCGTGAGCTCCCCGGCGCGCGCGAGGTAGCTGAGGTAGGCGCGCGAGAGACCCCCCGCACAGGCGGGGCAGGGGCAGCCCTCGAGCAGCGGCTCCCCCGAGTCGCGCCAGCGGCTCTTGACGAGATCCAGGCGCCAGCGGTTGGCGGGGTCCGGGACAAGCGCGGTCCCGTGGCGGCCCAGGCGGGTGGGCATGGCGCAGTCGAAGGTGTCGATCCCGAGCTCCACCCCGGCGATCAGGTCGTCCACCTCGCCGATCCCCAGCAGGTGGCGGGGCAGCGCCTCGTACTCCCCCCCGAGCTCGCGGGTCGCGTAGCCCACAACCTCGTACATCTGCGCCTTCTCCGCCCCCAGCGAGCCCCCGATCGCGATCCCGTCGCAGCCGGAGGCGGCGACCGCGCGCGCGGAGGCGCGGCGGAGGTCCTCGTAGACGCCCCCCTGCACGATCCCGTACACGAGCTGGCCCGTGGGACCATCCGCGACCACGCCACCCGCACCACGACCACCCTCGAGCACCCCACCCGCACCACGACCACCCTCGAGCACCCCACCCGCACCATCACCACCCTCGCCCACGCCCACGCCACTACCACCCCGGAGCACCCCACCCGCGGGACCGGGCGCGCTCGCCAGAGCGGGCCCATGCTCCGCGTGCCAGCGCAGGCAGCGCTCGAGCCAGCGATGGGTGCGCTCGGTGGAGCGCTCGGTGTAGGAGCGGTCCACGTGGAAGGGCGTGCACTCGTCGAAGACCAGCGCGATGTCCGAGCGCAGCGCGGCCTGCACCGCCATCGAGCCCTCCGGTGAGAGGAAGCGCTCGCGCCCGTCCACGTAGGAGCGGAAGCGCACCCCCTCCTCCTCGATCGCGAGGATCGCACCGGCCTCGCCGCCGGGGTGGCGGGAGCCGGACCCGGAGGGGCGGGCCTTGATCTCGTCGGCGACGGTGCCGTGGCCCATCGAGAAGACCTGAAAGCCGCCCGAGTCGGTGATCGTGGGCCGCTCCCAGCCCATGAAGGGGCCGAGGCCGCCGAGGCGCTCGATCAGCTCGGGCCCGGGGTTGAGCAGCAGGTGGAAGGTGTTGCCGAGCACCATCTCGTACCCCAGCGCGGCGACCTCATCCGCCAGCAGGCCTTTGACGGTGGCCTTCGTGGCGAGCGGGACGAAGGCGGGGGTGCGCACGCCGCCACGGGCGGCGTGGAGCGTCCCGGCGCGGGCCCGCGAGGAGGGATCGCGGGCTTCGATGCTCAGCGCGGGCACCGCGGCATCCTAGAGGGCCGCCGCGCCATCTCGGGAACGCCGCATGCGAGAGGCCGTCGTCTGGGGAGAGCCGCAGGCGAGAAGGCCGTCATCCCGGGAGAGCCCGCGGCCGCGAGGGGGACTGCGGAGAGCCTACAGTGGACACTCATGCTCGCCTCGCTCATCGACGTGGGCCACCTGGTCGAAGTTGGGGGCTACCCGATCCTCTTCCTGCTGGTGATGGCGGAGTCGAGCGGGGTGCCTCTGCCGGGGGAGACGTCCGTGATCGTGGGCGGAGTCCTGGCCAGCAGAGGCAAGCTTCAGATCGAGGCGGTGATCGCGATCGCCGCGCTGGCGGCAATCGTGGGGGACAACATCGGCTACCAGATCGGGCGCCGAGGGGGGCACTGGCTGCTTCAGCGGCCCGGCCCCTTCCGCCGCCAACGCCTGATGGTGCTGGAGACGGGGGAGCCCTTCTTCCGGCGCCACGGATCGAAGGCGGTGTTCTTCGGGCGCTTCATCCTGGGTCTGCGCACCTGGGCCTCCTGGCTGGCGGGAGCCAACCACATGCGCTGGCGCACGTTCTTCCTATGGAACGCCCTTGGGGGGATCTGCTGGGCGACGGGCGTGGGGCTGATCGCCTACTTCGTGGGTCAGACGGCGAGCCACACGATCGAGGCGTTCGGGATCTACGGTCTCGTGGCGGTCCTCATAGCGATCGGCGGGGCGCTCGGGCTGCATCTTCGCCACCGCCGACACCAGATCAAAACGGAGGAGGGGGAGGAGGAGGCGGCGGCAAAGCGCCGCCAGCGTACCCGCCAAGCGGCCGACCCAGACGAAGGCAAGCGCTCGGAGCGGGCGCTGGAGACGGCCAAGGAGGGCCAGACTGGGTGGCAACCCGCCCCCGCGGGAGGCGATCCGACTGCCAAGGAGCGCTAGACCGAGTGGCAGCTGCCCCCACAGGGGGCGATCCGGTCCCACAGCTCGGCGAGCGCGCCGAGCTCGACCTCGGAGAAGCGCGAGAGGAACTCCTCGCGGACGACCGCGAGATGGGTCCCACGGGCGGCGCACAGCCGTTCGTGCCCGAGCTCGGTGAGGCAGGCGTAGGCGCCGCGGGCGTCGTGTTCGCAGGAGCAGCGCTCCAGGAGCCCCTCCTTTTCGAGCCGGTCGGCCAGACGGGTGAGGCCGCTGCGCGAAAGCTGGGCCTGCTCGGCGAGATCGCACATGCGCACTCGCCCCCCGGGGGATTCGAGCAGGTGGTGGAGAACCTCATAGGAGGTGAGGGGCAGCCCGTGGGTGCGCTCGAGCTCGGCGTCGACGCGTTTGGCGAGGGAGGCGTGGGCGCGCTTGAGGCCGCGCCAGGCTCGGAGCTCCCCCTCGCTGAGCGTCTGCTCCCCCGCGGCCGCAACACTCGGAAGCGAGGAGTCTGTCTTGATCGCTGTCGCTGTTGCCATGACGCTCGGTGCGGACATGAAGCCCAACCCTCTCTACTCAATCGAACATAGCAGCGCGCAGCACTAGGATCGAGGGCCGCTCACCCGCGTGACGCGCCACACCCACCACGCCAGCAGCGGCTGGAGGGGCAGGCGCGCGTACAGCGCCCACCGGGGGATGCGAGCAAACTCGCCGGGGTTGAGGGCCATGTGGAGGTTGGCGGGGAACACGGCCGCGAGCAGTGCGATCAGGCCGAACCCCGACAGGCGGCGGGTGCGGGGCAGGAGCACCCCCAGCCCGCCCGCGACCTCCGCCACGCCGCTGACCGTCACGATGGCGGCGCGGGTGGACTGGTCCCCCATCCACGGGGGCACGATCCGGCGGTAGGGGCCGGGCATCACGAAGTGGTTGACGCCCGCTCCGATGAAGATCACTCCAAGCACACCGTGCGACCTTCTGCGCTTGCGGGTCATCGCGCCTGCAGCCCGAGCAGCAGGGAGCGCCCGGACATCTCCTCGGGCTGGGGGATGCCGAGCAGCGCGAGGACGGTGGGGGCAACGTCCGCGAGGATGCCCTCGCCCTGCAGAAGCCGCAGGCCGGGGAGGGTGAGGATCAGGGGCACGGGGTTGGAGGTGTGGGCGGTGTTGGGGGAGCCGTCGGGCTCGAGCATGTGCTCGGCGTTGCCGTGATCCGCTGTGACCAGGCAGACGCCGCCGACGTCGAGCACCGCGCGAACGACCTCCCGCAGGCACCCGTCGACGGTCTCGATGGCGCTCACCGCCGCGGGGATCACGCCGGTGTGGCCGACCATGTCGGGGTTGGCGAAGTTGAGGACCGCGAAGCGGAACCCCCCCTCCCGGTGCTCCCTCCAGGCATCGAGGAACAGGTCGGTCACCTTGCGGGCGCTCATCTCGGGCTCCAGATCATAGGTGGGAACATCGCGGGGCGAGGGGGCCAGCAGACGCCTTTCGCCCCCGTGGGGGAGCTCCTCGCCGCCGTTGAAGAAGTAGGTGACGTGGGCGTACTTCTCGGTCTCCGCGACGTGCAGCTGGGGGGCGCCGGCGGCGGCAAGCACGCCGGCGAGCGTGGCGACGGGGCGCTGAGGCGGAAAGGCGATGGGGTAGGGCCACCCTTCCTCGTACTCGGTGAGGGTGGTGTACTGCTCGACGGGCTCGATGCCGCGGCGACCCTCCCAGCCGGGGAGCTCCTCGGCGCCCAAGCCGCCCTCGACGGATGAGCTCCCCTCGGCCGGCGGGCCTCCCTCGGCGGGTAGATCCCCCCGAGTGGTAGAGCCTCCCTGGGTGGATGCGTCTCCAAATCCCGGCTCGGCCAGGGCACGGGTGATCTCGCGGACGCGGTCGGGCCGGAAGTTGAAGCAGAGCACGCTGTCCCAGGGGCGGATGTGGCCCTCCTCGCCGACCGTGGTGGGGGCGATGAACTCGTCGGTCTCCCCCCGCTCGTAGGCGCGGCGCACGGCCTCCACCCCACTCTCCTCGTGATGGGAGGCGTGCCCGTGGACGAGCAGGTCGTAGGCGGCCTGGATTCGCTCCCAGCGACGATCGCGGTCCATGGCGTACCAGCGTCCGATCACGGAGCCCACGCGCGCGGAGCCGCGGGCCCCGGCGGGCCAGAGCTCCAGACACCAGGTTTCGAGCAGGCCCACGTGCTCGACCCCGGATTCGGGGAGGGTGTCTCGACCGTCGGTGAAGCAGTGGACGACCAGTTCGCGCACCGCGAGGCGCCCCGCGAGCTCCAGCAGCGCCTGGAGATGCCCGAGGCTCGAGTGCACGCCCCCGTCGGAGACGAGCCCGATCAGGTGCACGCGCTCCGAGCAGGTGAGGGCGTGCACGATGGCGGGGTTCTCACTCAGAACGCCGTCGAGCACGGCGTCGTTGATGCGGGTGAGGTCCTGGCGCACCACGGAGCCCGCACCGAGGTTGAGGTGCCCCACCTCGGAGTTGCCCATCTGCCCCTCCGGGAGCCCCACGGCGCGGCCGCTGGCGGTGAGGGTGGTGTGGGGGTAGGAGCGCCAGAGCTCCTCGAACACGGGGGTGCGGGCGAGGGAGACGGCGTTGCCGGGGCCGGGCTCGGCGATGCCCCAGCCATCCAGCACCACCAGACAGACACAGGGGAGGGGGAGGGGGGGTGGGTGCTCCATCAAACGGCCGCCTGCACGATCCGCGCGAACGAGGCGGCCTCCAGCGAGGCGCCCCCGACGAGCGCGCCGTCGACGTCGGGGAGGGCGAGCAGCTGGGGGGCGCTCTCGGGGTTCACCGAGCCCCCGTAGAGGATCCGCACGCGCTCCCCCACCTCGGCGCCGGCGCGGTCGGCGACGAGCGCGCGGATGAAAGCGATCGCGTCCTGGGCCTGCTCGGGAGTGGCGGTCTTGCCGGTGCCGATCGCCCAGATCGGCTCGTAGGCGATCGCGATCTCGGGGAGCTGCTCGTCCTCCAGGCCGGCGAGGTCCTCGCGGATCTGCTGGCGCAGCTTGCGCTCGGTGTCCCCCGCGAGGCGCTCCTCCTCGGTCTCCCCCACGCAGAGGATCGGGTGCAGGCCGGCGTGCAGGGCGGCGGGCAGCTTCAGCGCAAGCGCGCGGTCGGTCTCGCCGAAGAGCGCGCGGCGCTCGGAGTGGCCGAGCACGACGCCGCGGGTGCCGATCTCGGCGAGCATCGGTGGGGATATCTCGCCCGTGAAGGCGCCCTCGGGCTCGTGGTGGACGTTCTGCGCGTACACCTCCACGCGGGAGCCCCGCGCGGAGTCGACCATCGCGCGCAGGTCGGTGAAGGGCACGCAGATGCCCACGTCCACGCCGCTGACGGCGGCGAGCAGGGGGAGCAGCGCCTGGACGTACTGCTCCGCCTGAGCCTCGGTCTTGTACATCTTCCAGTTGCCCGCGATCAGGGGAGTGCGCGCGCTCACCACACGCGGGCGCCTTCCAGCGCTTGGACGCCGGGCAGCGCGCGGCCCTCGACCAGCTCGAGTGTCGCACCGCCCCCGGTGGAGAGGTGATCGACGGAGTCCTCCAGACCGAAGTGGGCGAGCGCGGAGGCCGAGTCCCCGCCGCCCACGACCGTCAGGCCGGGCGCCTTCGCCATCGCCTGGGCGACCGCCCGCGTGCCGGCGGCGAACGGCGCGTACTCGAAGGCGCCCATCGGGCCGTTCCAGAAGACGGTGCCCGCGTTCTGGATCTCGCGCCCGTAGCGCTTCGCCGTGTCGGGGCCGATGTCCAGTCCCATCCACCCCGCGGGCACCTCGACGCCATCGAGCACCCGGTGCTCGGCGTCCTCGGCGAGGCGATCGCCGATCACGAGGTCGCTCGGCACGAGCAGGCGCGCGCGGCCGGGTTGGGGGGCGTGCGTGTCGCTCGCCCGCTCCAGCAGGTGGCGCGCGTGCTCGACGTCCTCCTCGCCGCACAGGGACTCCCCCACCGTGTGTCCCTGGGCGCACAGGAACGGGAAGCACATCGCACCGCCGATCATCACCACGTCGGCGACCTGGAGGAAGCGGTCGATCACGGCGATCTTGTCCGCCACCTTGGAGCCGCCCACGATCGCCACGAGCGGGCGCGCCGGATGGTCGAGGATCCCGGTGAGCGTTCTGACCTCGCCTTCGAGCAGCCGCCCCGCGGCGCTGGGGAGGAGGTGGGCGACGCCCTCGGTGGAGGCATGGGCGCGGTGGGCGACGCCGAAGGCGTCGTTGGCGTACACGTCGGCGAGCTCCGCCAGCGCCCGCGCGAAAGCCGGATCGTTGCCGGTCTCGCCCGCCTCGAAGCGCACGTTCTCCAACAGCAGCATCTCCCCATCGTGGAGCCGCTCGGTGAGCGCTCTCACCTCCTCGCCGACAACCGCCGGCGCCAGCGCGACCTCGGCGCCGGTCAGCTCGCTCAGACGTGCGGCCACCGGCGCCATCGAAAGCGACTCCTCGACGTGGCCCTGCGGGCGGCCGAGATGCGAGATCAGCACCAGGCGGGCGCCCCTGGCGCGCAGCTCTTCGATGCTCGGCAGCGACCCGCGGATGCGGGTGTCGTCGGCGAGCTCGACCTCCCCGCCGGGGCCGGTGGCGAGGGGGGCGTTGAAGTCCACGCGCATCAGCACGCGCCGGCCGCGCACGTCGAGGTCGTCTAGGCCTCTCACACGATCCCCCCGGACCAGCTCCGCCTACAGGACCCTCTGCGCGAGGTCCACGAGCCGGTTGGAGTAGCCCCACTCGTTGTCATACCAGGCCACGACCTTGAGCATCGTAGCGTCCACGACCGCGGTGAGCTGTGAGTCCACGATCGAGGAGAAGGGGGAGCCGACGATGTCGCTGGAGACGATCGGGTCCTCGGTGTAGGCCATGATCCCCTGCAGCGGTGCGCTCTCGCTCGCGGCCCTCAGCGCGGCGTTGACCTCCTCGACGGAGGTGGGGCGCTCGCACTCGACGGTCAGGTCCACCACCGAGCCGGTGGGGACGGGGGCGCGCACCGCGAAGCCGTGCATGCGCCCCTGCAGCTCGGGGATCACCACGCCGATCGCCTTGGCGGCGCCGGTGGAGGCGGGGATCAGGTTGATCGCGGCGGCGCGCGCGCGGCGCAGGTCCGTGTGGGGGAGGTCCTGCAGGCGCTGATCGGCGGTGTAGGCGTGGATCGTGGTCATCAGGCCGTGTTTGATGCCGACCGTGTCGTTGACCACCCTCGCCACGGGCGCCAGGCAGTTGGTGGTGCAGGAGGCAGCCGAGATCACGTGGTGCACGGCGGGGTCGTAGTCGGTCTCGAAGTTGACCCCCGGCACCACGGTCACGTCGGGGTCGCCCGCGGGGGCGGAGATGATGACCTTCTTCGCCCCCCGCTCCAGGTGGATCGCGGCGTGAGCGCGGTCGGTGAAGCGCCCGGTGGACTCGATCACCACGTCGACCCCGAGATCCCCCCAGGGCAGCTTGGCGGGGTCGGTCTCGGCGAGCACCCTCAGCTCGTGGCCGTCCACTTCGATCGCTCCATCGAGCGCCCGCACCTCACCACCGGGGAAGGGGCCTTTGATCGAGTCGTACTTGAGCAGGTGCGCAAGCGTGCGTGCGTCGGTGAGGTCGTTGACGGCGACCCACTCGATGTCCCGGGCATCCGCGCGCGCCGTGGCGGCGCGGAACACGTTGCGGCCGATCCGGCCAAATCCGTTGATTCCCACACGTACCGGCATTCCTCAAATCCTCCTCGGGCGCATACGCATAGAGACAAACGTGCGACGGGGGCCAAAACGAACGAGGCCGGACCGTTGGAGCTTGACCCCGACGACCCGGCTGACGCCCAAAGGCTAGCGGACCGCGTCTTCATTGGCCGAGCGGCTCAGCAGAAAGTGGCCATCCTCACCGTACTCAACCGTCCCAAAAATCTCCACGGGAGGGTGCCGGGAGCCCCCCGGCGCGTGCCGGCGGGACACTCAGCGGGAGTTGGCGACGACCTCCACCCGCAGGCCGTCGGGGTCGAGCAGATAGGCCGCGTAGTAGAGGGGGCCATAGCGGAGTCTGAGGCCCGGCTCGCCGTCGCCGCGCCCCCCGGCGGCGAGACCGGCGGCGTAGGCGTGGTCGACCGCCACGCGTCCCGCGGCGCGGAAGGCGACGTGGCCGTAGCCGGGCGCGGGGGGCCGTCCGCGGGTGACGATCCAGAAGGCCGGAGCGGTCACGCCATAGGCGATGGCGTGCTCCCCCTCGTGCATCCGGCGCACGCCGATCGCGAAGAAGACCGCGTCGTAGAAGGCCGCGGAGCGTGCGAGGTCGGCGACCTCGACTCCAAGGTGGTCGATCATCGCCAGCAGTCTGACGGATCAGGCGTCGCGCGAGCGCTTGTCGACGTCGCGGTGGGTGACCGCCACCGTGAGGTCCTCGCGATCTCCGTAGCGCGCCCCCAGCCGCTCGGCGACCGCCACGGAGCGGTGGCGCCCCCCGGTGCAGCCGACGGCCACCACGAGGTGGGCGCGGCCCTCGGCGGCGTACTGGGGCAGGAGGAAGTCCAGCAGCGCGAACAGCCGCTCGTAGAGCTCCTCCAGGCGACCGTCGCGCGCGACGTACTCGACCACGCGGGGGTCCTCGCCGGTCAGCTCGCGCAGCTCGGGCACGTAGAAGGGGTTCGGCAGGAAGCGCACGTCGAAGGCCAGGTCCTCCTCGCGTGGGGGGCCATGCTTGAAGCCGAAGCTCATGAACGTCAGCGCGAGGCGGCCCATGGCACGGCGCGGGAGCAGCTCGTCGGCGATCTTGCCGCGCAGCATCGCCGCGGACATGCCGGTGGTGTCGATCACCACGTCGGCGCGGTTGCGCAGCGGCTCCAGCAGCGCGCGCTCGGCGGCGACCCCGGCGGCCACTGAGCCGTCGGGCGCGAGGGGGTGGCGGCGGCGGGTCTCCTTGTAACGGTTCACGAGCGTCTGCTCGGCGGCCTCCAGGAAGAGCACGTGGTGGTCCAGGCCGAGCGGTTTGAGGTCGTCGACAACGGCCTGCAGAGCCTCGAAGTAGACCCCCCCGCGCACGTCGGAGACGACCGCGGCGCGCTCCACCTTGGAGCCCTCGTGCACGAACAGGTCCACCAGCGAGCGGATCATCTCGGGGGGGAGGTTGTCCACGCAGAAGTAGCCGGCGTCCTCGAAGACGTTCATCGCGGTCGACTTGCCCGCGCCGGAGAAGCCGGTGATCACCACGAGCTCCCTGAGGCTCGACTCCACCGCCGGCTTCTCGGTGGAGGAGCGCGATGGACTGAGCGGGGGCCTGAAGACGGACATGAGTTGATTGTGCCGCGTTTGGCGGACACCGACGGCAGCATCCCCTCGCTGTTTCCGTACCGCCGCGGCTCAGCCGGTGCGGTTCAGGTGCGCGTGCAACTCCCGTGCGGTCTTCGCGGGCAGCCCCGGGACGGCCTGGAGCTCCTCGCGGGAGGCGGCGAGCACCGCCTCGGGGGAGCCGAAGTGGGCGAGCAGCGCGCGCTTGCGAGCGGGTCCGACGCCGGGGATCTCATCCAGCAGCGAGCTCGTGAGCGCGCGGTCGCGGCGGCTGCGGTGGTGGGTGATCGCGAAGCGGTGCGCCTCGTCGCGCGCGCGCTGCAGGAGCTGCAGCTCGGGGGTTGAGTGGTCGAGCACCAGCGGGGCGCGGCGGCCGGGGATGAAGACCTCCTCGATGCGCTTGGCGAGGGAGATCACCGCCACGCCGCGCTCGCGGAAGCCCCGCAGCGCCTGCACTCCCGCGGCGAGCTGGCCGCGGCCGCCGTCGATCACCACCACGTTGGGGAGCGCCGCGAAGCTCGCGTCGTACTCGGGGTCGTGGGGGGAGAGATCGAGCTGGCGCTCCCAGCGCGCGAACCGGCGGGAGAGCACCTCGGCCATCGCGGCGTAGTCGTCGGAGCCCTCCACGGTGCGGATCTTGAAGCGGCGGTAGTCGGACTTCTTCGGCGCCCCGCCCTCCAGCACCACCATCGAGGCGACCGTGTGGGTGCCCCCGAGGTTGGAGATGTCGAAGCACTCGATCCGCACCGGCGGCACGTCGAGGCCGAGCGCGCGCTGCAGGCCCTCCAGCGCCTCCACACGGCTCTGACGGCGGCGCTCCGCGCGCAGGTGCTCCTGGTCGAGCGCCAGGCGCGCGTTGCGCTCGGCGAGCTCGAGGATCCGGCGCTTGTCGCCGCGCTCAGCCGCGCGCAGCTCCACGGGGCCGCCACGGCGGCTCGCCAGCGCCTCCGCGAGCGCCTCGCGGTCGGCCTGGACGAGCTCGCGCTGCACCACGATCTGCGCGGGGATCGAGCTGTGCCCGGCGTAGAACTGGAGCATGAACTCCTCCGCCACCTCCGCCAGGCCGCGCTCGGCCTCGTTGGAGAGGTAGAAGGACTGGCGATCCGAGAGCACCCCGTCACGCACCTGGAAGACCTGGGCGTTGGCCTCGGTCCCGTCGAGCGCCACCGCGACCGCGTCGAGGGTGCCCACCGACTCGTTCGCCACGCGCTGGCGCTCCAGCAGCGAGTGCACCGCGCGCAGGCGGTTGCGCTCCAGGGTGGCCTGCTCGTATTCCTGCGCCGCCGCCGCCGCCCGCATGCGCTGCTCGAGATCGCGCTCGATCACGCGGTAGCGCCCGGAGAGGAAATCGATCACGCGGTCGATGTTGCGGCGGTAGTCCTCCCTGGAGACGTACCCCACGCAGGGGGCCTCGCAGCGCTTGATGTAGTAGTCCAGGCACGGGCTGCCGCTGCGCCGGCCCGGCTCGGGGCCGGTGCAGGAGCGGAACATGAAGATCTTCGTGAGCAGATCCAGCGTGCCGCGCACGCGCTTGGCGTTGGAGTAGGGGCCGAAGTAGGCGCGCCCCGAGCGGTGGCGCTCGCGCGTGAAGTACACCCGCGGGAAGTCCTCGTCGAGAGAGATCGCGATGAACGGGTAGGACTTGTCGTCGCGCAGGCGGATGTTGAAGCGGGGGCGGTACTGCTTGATGAAGCTCTGCTCCGCCAGCAGCGCCTCCGCCTCGGAGGCCACCACCACGAACTCGATGTTCTCCACCCCGCCCACCATCTCCGCGTGCCCGGGACTGGAGGGGACCTCGGCCTTGGAGAAATGCGAGGCGACGCGCTTGCGGATCGACTTGGCCTTGCCCACGTAGATCACGCGGCCCTTCGCGTCGCGGAAGAGGTACACGCCGGGCTGGTCGGGCAGACCGCGGCGTTGCTCAGCGAGGGTCGCGGTCATGAGCGCAACGGGGCCAGCAGAAGGGCCGGCGAGGCCAGAAGGAGGATCGGCGGGACCATCGCGGTGCTCGCGTGCGGGCGCGGGGTCGCGGTCAATAGGTGCGCGAGTAGCGGTAGAGCGCGAACAGCGTGTACACCACCAGGCCGAGCAGCACGAACCACACCAGCGTCCCGAAGCCCGTTTCCCACATGCGCGCTTTGGCGGCGAACGTCACCACGCCTACGCCGATCGCCCCGTAGAGCAGCGCGCGGCGGCTGTCCCCCAGGCTGTAGATGTCGGTGCGGCGCCCGCGATAGAGAGATATACCGGCGAACGCGAAGGCCCCACCGAACGCAACGCCCAATATCGTTCCGAACGTACTCGCCGCCCGTCCGCCGCCCGGCAGGAACGCCACCGCGGCCGCGAGCACCAGCAGAATCCCCACGTTGCGCGCAGTCTTCAGGCGATCGTCCATCACGCACCCAGTCTAGTTGCGGGGCACCTCACCCCACCGCGGAGCGCCTCACCCCCACCGAGCGGGCACCTCACCCCCACCGAGCGGGGCACCTCACTCAACCAACGCTTCCAGGCGCGCGTAGGCGTCCTCCACCGCGCGGCGGGCGGCGGTGTGGCGGGCCTCGGACTTGGCGGACTCGTACTTGGTGGCCCACGCGGCGGGGTCGGCGAGCTCGTCCTCCAGGGCGCGCTGGGCGGCCTCGGCCTCTTCGATCGTGCGCTCGGCCCGCTGCTGATCGGTCAGCCGGTTCTTGGAGGGACCCTTGGGCTTGGCCTTGGGCTTTGCCTTGGACTCCTTCGGAGCGGCCGGCTCGGCGGCGGGCGCGCTTGCACCATTGCCGCCCGAAACGCCTGCCGCACTCCCACCGACCGCGTCGCTCCCGTCCAGAGCCGTGGGCGGGGGGCCCCCAGTTGAACGGCGTTCTTCGCGCACGCGCACGTACTCCGGCCACCCGCCGGTATAGCTGCGCAGCGCGCGGCCCTCCACCGCGACCGTGCGGGTGCCCACCGCGTCGAGCAGCGCGCGGTCGTGGGAGACGAGCAGCACTGCGCCCTGGAAGCCCCGCAGCGCGTCCTCGAGCGCCTCGCGGCTCTCGATGTCGAGGTGGTTGGTGGGCTCGTCGAGGATCAGCACGTTGGCGCCGGAGTTGACGAGCACCGCCAGCGAGAGTCTGCGGCGCTCTCCCCCCGAGAGGCCCGCCAGCGGTTTCTCGGCCTCCTCGCCGGAGAACAGGAAGCGCCCCAGCAGGGCGCGCGCCTTGTTGGGAGTGAGGCCCGTGGCGCGCTGCGCGGCCTCCAGCACGCTCTGGCCTGGCGCTCCCCCCGCCCCGAGCTCGTCGGCATGCTGGGAGAGGTAGCCCACCTGCACGTTGTGCCCCCGGCTGAGGCGCCCCGCCGCCAGCGGGCGGCGCTCGGCGAGCGTCTCGATCAGCGTCGTCTTGCCGCTCCCGTTGGGGCCCACCAGCGAAACGTGCTCGCCGCGCTCCAACCACAGCTCGGCCTGCTCCAGCAGCACGATCGGGCGGGCGGGCGCCACATCCGAGGCGGGCGGCCCATCCGTGGCGCCAGCCCCAACGGCGCCGTCTCCCCCCTGCGTACCCCGCCCAGCGGAGCGGCCCCCGGCCGCGGAGCGACCATCCCCTCCCCCGACCTCCACGCGGGCGTCGGTCAGCTCGAAGATCACCCTCCCGGAGCGCTCGGGCGCCTTGAACGCGAACTCCAGGCCCTGCGCGTCGCGAGGATCGCGCTCGATGCGCTCGATCTTCGCCAGCTTCTTCACCCGCGACTGGGCCTGTTTGGCCTTCGTCGCCTTGTAGCGGAAGCGCTCGATGAAGCGCTCCATCCGCTCGATCTCGGCCTGCTGCTTGTCGATCGCCTTGCCCTGCGCGATCTCCCGGGCGGCCTGCTCGCGGCGCCAGTTGTGCCAGGTGCCCGCGAAGAAGCGCGCCCGGCCGGCCTCGAGCTCGAGCACCGAGGTGCCCACGGCCTCCAGGAACCAGCGGTCGTGCGCGACCAGCACCACGGCGGCGTCGAGGCCGATCAGCGTCTGCTCCAGCCACTCCAGGGACTCGATGTCGAGGTGGTTGGTGGGCTCGTCCAGCAGCAGCACCTCCGCGTTGGTGGCCAGCGCGCGGGCGAGCGAGGCGCGCGTGAGCTGCCCGCCGGAGAAGGTGTCCAGCGCCCGCCCCAGGTCCTCCTCCGCAAAGCCCAACCCGCGGGTCATCACGGTCGCACGGTCGCGCCACAGGTAGCCCCCCAGCGCCTCCAGGCGCGCCTGCGCGCGGGCGTAGCGGTCGAGCGTGACCTGGTACTCCTGCGCCCGCCCTCGCCCATCGGCCTCGCCGCGCCCCGCGTGGCCGTCCTCGAACCCCTCCCCCATGCGCCGCTCCAGCTCCGCGAGCTCCCGCTCGGCGGCGAGCTCCTGGGTGCAGCCCGAGAGCACGTACTCCCGCAGCGCGGTCCCCCGCTCCCGCGGGGGGCGCTGGTCGTGGAGGGCCACGCGAGCGCCCCTCGCAAGGCTCAGCTCCCCCCGATCGATCGTCTCCTCCCCGGAGAGCATCCGCAGCAGCGTGGTCTTGCCCGCGCCGTTGCGCCCCGCGATCGTCATGCGCTCGCGGGGCTCGAGCTTGAAGGAGACACCGCGCAGCAGGGGACGCCCGGCGATGTCCTTGTGGAGGTCGGATGCGATCAGCACAGCCATCGGCGAAGCCCATGGTAGGGGGCCGTTCCGGGGCCGCACCCGGGGGCCTCGGGGGCCGCGCGGCTCTCCGTACCGTGCGGTAGCATGCGCCGCAATGCGCCGTCTACTCGCAAGCCTTGCAAGTGGTGTCGTGTTTTTGCTCGTATTCGCCCCCGCTGCCCTGGCGGAGAACGATGGACGAGGCTTCTACGGCGCGACCGACGACAAGGTCGTGACGGAGGCGGGGTTGATCCTGGTGGTGTTCTTCCCGACCTTCGTGCTGCTGATGAGCCTCCTGCAGCGGCGTCTTGAAAAGCGCAAGGACGCCCGCAAAGCCGCCCAGCGCTCGCGTCTCACAGACGCGCGCTGGCGCGGCGGCTGGTAGCCGCTGGGTGTCCGCCCCGGTCCGCTACGAGCGCCGGGGCGCCGCGGCGCTGCTCACGATCGACCGCCCCGAGCGGCGCAATGCCGTGGACGGTCCCACCGCGGCGGCGCTGCACGAGGCCTATCTGCGCTTCGAGGCCGACGAGGAGGCCCGTGTGCTGGTGCTCACCGGGGCCGGCGGGGTCGCCTTCTGCGCGGGCGCGGACCTGAAGGCGCTGGAGAGCTTCGCCGGGCGCCTCACCGCGCCGGAGGGCCCGATGGGCTTCACCCGCCTGACCCCCTCCAAGCCCACGATCGCCGCGATCTCCGGCTTCGCGCTCGCGGGCGGCTTGGAGCTCGCGCTGTGGTGCGACCTGCGGATCGCCACCGAGGACTCCCGCCTCGGCTTCCCCGAGCGCCGCTGGGGGGTGCCCCTGATCGACGGCGGCACCCAGCGCCTGCCCCGCGTCGTGGGGCTCGGACGCGCGCTCGACATGATCCTCACGGGGCGCATCATGGAGGCCTCGGAGGCCCACGCGATCGGCCTCGTCAACGAGCTCGTCGCGCCCGGGCGCCATCTCGAGCGCGCCCTGGAGCTCGCGGAGGGTCTCGCGCGCTTCCCCCAGCGCACGATGCTCGCGGACCGCAGCGCCGCGATCCACGGGCTCGGCACCCCCCTCCCCGACGGCCTCGCCCTGGAGGCCCTGGCCGGCCCGGAGGTCTTCGAGGACGCGATCCGCGGGGCCGCCCGCTTCGCGGGAGGCGAGGGCCGCGGAGGTGCGGGCGCCGGGGCGTGAGTGTCGCACGGTGGCTGTCCCACTTTCTACGCGCGAGTCTGTCCCACTTTCTACGCGCGAGTCGTATAGAGAGGAGTGGCCCCAGCGATCCAAGATGAACCGCGCCAATTGCTGAGGCGCCCTAATGCTAGACTAAGTCCTATGACTAAGTCTGTTGGTGTGCACGAGGCCAAGACACATCTCTCGCGGCTGCTAGAGGACGTGGCCGCCGGCGAGGAGGTCGTGATCACGCGCCGCGGCGAGGCGGTCGCCACCCTTGGCCCCCCGCCGCGCCTGGCGCCCCGGCAGTTCGGGATGGACGAAGGGCGCTTCGTCGTGCCCGACGACTTCGACGCGCCGCTCCCGGACGAGCTGCTGGACGCGTTCGGACGGTGAAGCTGCTCCTGGACACCCACGTCTTCCTGTGGCTGCACACCGCGCGCAAACGCCTCGGCAAGCACCTCGCGTTGCTCGAAGACCCTCACACCGAGCGGCTCCTCTCAGCGGTGAGCTCGTGGGAGATCGCAATCAAGTACGCGCTGGGGCGGCTGCCGCTGCCGGAACCGCCCCAGCGCTACGTCCCCAGCCGGATGCGCGCGATTGATGCCGTCGCAGTGCCGATCGAGCACAGCCACACGCTCGCCGTCGCCGCGCTGGAGCCTCTGCACAGCGACCCCTTCGACCGCCTGCTGGTCGCGCAGGCCGGCCTGCTCGACGTGCCGATCCTCACGGCCGACCCCGCCATCGCGCGGTACCCCGTGCGCACGCTGCTCGTCGAAGCCGGCCGCTGACACGACGCTCTATCCTCGCTTCACATGGCCTACTTCGTCACCGGCGCCACCGGCTTCCTCGGGCGACATCTCCTCGAGCGTCTGCTCGCGGGCCGGGAGGGCAAGGTGTACGTGCTCGTGCGCGAGAGCTCCACGGGACGCCTGGAGGAGCTGATCGACCGCTGGGCCTCCGCGGCGGGGGCTGGCGCAACGAAGCGGATCGTGCCGGTGATCGGCGATCTGCGCCGGCCGCTCCTGGGGGTCGAGGAGGAGCAGTTGGGGGAGCTGCGGGGGCAGATCGAGCACTTCGTCCACCTGGCGGCCGTCTATGACATGACGGCGCCCGCGGAGCGCAACACCGCCGCGAACGTGGGCGGGACGACGCACGCGGTGGAGCTCGCGCGCTCGCTGGAGGCGCGCTGCCTGCACCACGTCTCCTCGATCGCCGTCGCGGGCGCCTATCACGGGACGTTCATCGAGGAGATGTTCGACGTGGGCCAGAAGCTGCCCTCGCCCTACCACCGCACGAAGTTCGAGGCGGAGCGGATCGTGCGCGAGCAGCCCTTCGTGCCGTGGCGCATATACCGGCCCGCCGTCGTCGTGGGGGACTCGCGCACCGGGGAGATGGACAAGGTCGACGGTCCCTACTACTTCTTCAAGGCGATCCAGCGCGCGCGCCAGCTGCTGCCCGAATGGCTGCCGCTCGTGGGGGTCGACCTCGGGCGCACCAACATCGTGCCGGTCGACTGGGTGGCGGGCGCGATGGACCATCTGATCCACCAGCCCGACCTCGACGGCCGCGCCTTCCACCTCACCGACCCCCGCGGGC
This sequence comes from uncultured Solirubrobacterales bacterium, assembly GCA_963713985.1. Classification (GTDB taxonomy): domain Bacteria; phylum Actinomycetota; class Thermoleophilia; order Solirubrobacterales; family Solirubrobacteraceae; genus Palsa-744. The sequence goes on from OY970219.1 coordinate 188,625, forward strand.
AGCCCGTGGACGAGCTGGTCAACGAGCTCGCTGCCGCCGCCCACGCCCCCCGCTTCGCGGTCAGCCTCGACCGGCGCCTCACGCGCGCGCTGCCCACCTGGCCGCTGTCGCTCGCGCTGGCGATCCCCCCCTGGCGCCAGTTGCGCGGCCTCGCGCTGCGGGAGCTGGGGATCCCCGAGGAGGTGCTGGCGCACATGGAGCTGGTGCCGCGCTTCGACTCGACCGCCACCCAGCTCGCGCTCGCGGGCTCGGGCCTGGAGGAGCCGCCGCAGCTGCACACCTACGCGGCGCGCCTGTGGGACTACTGGGAGCGCGAGATGGACCCCGACCTGAGCCGCGACCGCACGCTGCAGGAGGCCGTGGAGGGCCGGCGCGTGCTGATCACCGGGGCCTCCTCGGGGATCGGGAGGGCCACCGCGCTGAAGGTCGCCGCCGCGGGGGGGATCCCGCTGCTGGTGGCGCGCAACGTGGAGCGCCTGGAGGAGGTGCGCGCGGAGATCGTGGCCGCGGGGGGCGCCGCCTACGTGTACGCGGCGGACATGTCCGAGATGGACTCGGTGGACGACCTCGTGGAGCGGGTGCTCGCCGACCACCGCCACGTGGAGATGGTGGTCAACAACGCGGGGCGCTCGATCCGCCGCTCGATCGCGCTCTCCTACGACCGCTTCCACGACTTCGAGCGCACGATGCAGCTCAACTACTTCGGGGCGATCCGCCTGATCATCGGGCTGCTCCCCGACATGCGCGAGCGCGGGGTGGGGCACATCGTGAACATCTCCTCGATCGGCGTGCAGACCAACCCCCCGCGGTTCTCCGCCTACGTCGCCTCGAAGGCCGCCCTGGACGCCTTCACGCGGGTGGTGGCCTCGGAGACGATCGGGGACGGGGTGACCTTCACCACGATCCACATGCCCCTCGTGCGCACCCCGATGATCGCGCCCACGAAGATGTACGACGCCTTCCCCGCGATCACCCCCGAGCAGGCCGCAGACATGATCTGCGAGGCGCTGCGCACCCACCCCAAGCACATGGGCACCCGCCTGGGGACCGTGGGGGAGGTTCTCTACGCGCTCTCCCCCAAGGCGGTGGACCGCATCCTGCACCTCGCCTACCGCGTGTTCCCCGACTCCGCCGCCTCCCGCGGCCAGCAGGACCTCGAGGAGCGCGCCTCCTTCGAGCAGATCGCGATGGCGACGCTCACGCGCGGGGTGCACTGGTAGCAAGCGCCCCTGCGATGATTCGATCGTGAACGAGAGCCCCGCGATCGAGGTGCGCGACCTGCACAAGCGTTACGGCGAGTACGAGGCGGTGCGCGGGATCGACGTCGAGGTGCGCCGCGGCGAGGTGTTCGGGCTGCTGGGGCCCAACGGGGCGGGCAAGACCACCACGGTGGAGATCCTCGAGGGCTACCGCGCGCGCACGAGCGGGGAGGTCTCGGTGCTCGGCCACGACCCCGCCAGCCGCTCGATCGAGCTGCGCCGGCGGATCGGGATCGTGCTGCAGTCGGGGGGGATCTACAGCCACATCACCCCCCGCGAGGCGCTGCGCCACTGGGCCAGCTTCTACCCGCATCCGCGCGAGGTCGGGGAGGTGCTGGAGCTGGTGGGCCTCTCCGAGCGGGCCGACGTGCGCAGCCGCAAGCTCTCCGGGGGGCAGCTGCGGCGCCTGGACTTCGCGCTCGCGCTCGTGGGGGACCCCGAGCTGATCTTCCTCGACGAGCCCACCACCGGCTTCGACCCCGAGGCGCGCCGCGCGGCCTGGGAGACGATCCGCTCGCTGCGGGCGCTGGGCAAGACGATCCTGCTCACCACCCACTACCTCGACGAGGCCCAGGCGCTCGCCGATCGCGTGGCGATCGTCAAGGAGGGCCGCGTGCTCGCGATCGGGCCCCCGCGTGAGCTCGGAGTGGGAGCCTCGCACTACCGCGTGGCCTACCGCAACTCCGGCGGGGAGCTGGTCGAGCGCGAGACCGAGGATCCCACCGGGTTGTTGCACACGCTCACCGCGGAGGCCCTCGCGCGGGGAGAGCGTCTGGAGGAGCTCACCGTGGGGCGGCCCTCCCTGGAGGACGTCTATCTGGAGCTGACCGCGGATGTCTGAGCTGACTCTTTCCTGGCGCCAGTACCGCATGGAGCGGCGCATGTTCTGGCGCAACCCGAGCGCGGCGTTCTTCAACTTCGTGCTGCCGCTGGTGATCCTTGCCGGCGCCGGGGCGGCGCTCAGCGGCAACCAGCACCAGCTCGACCGGCTCGTGCCGATGATCGCGGGGATGAGCGTCATGTCAACCACCTTCACCGCGCTGGCCTACAACATCGTGTTCCTGCGCGAGCGCGGGGTGCTCAAGCGCATCCGCGGCACCCCGCTGCCCACGATCTCCTACTTCGGCGGGGTCGCCGCCAACGCGGTGACCAACACCGCCATGCAGATCGCGATCGTGGTGCTCGCGGGGCGCGTCTTCTTCGGGGTCGGCTGGCCGCAGGACTGGGGCTCGCTGATCGTGTTCGTGCTCGTCGGCGTCGTCTGCTTCGCCGCGCTCGGCGTGGCCTTCGCGCACGCGATCCCCAACTTCGAGTCCACCGCGGCTTACGTCAACGCGGTGTTCCTGCCGGTGGTGGCGATCTCCTTCTATGCGTTCGACTCCACGAGCGCCCCGGGCTTCGTGCGCACGATCGCCGAAGCGCTGCCGCTGAAGCCGCTGATCGACGGGCTCTCCGGCGCTATGGTCGTGGGTGGGAACCTGGGCGATAATCTCGACGCGCTCGCGGTGATCGCGCTGTGGGGCGTGTTCGGGCTGTACTTCGCCGTGCGCGGCTTCTCCTGGGAGCAGCGCACGTGAGACACGACAGGGGGACACGATGAAGGAGCTCGCCAAGGACCTCTACCAGCTGAAGGGGCTCCCGCCGAACACGATCAACGTGTACATCGCGGGGGATGTGCTGATCGACGCCGCCACCCGCCAGGCCGAGCGGCGCATCACGCGCCAGATCGAGGGGCGCACGTTGAGTGCGCACGCGCTCACCCACGCCCACCCCGACCACCAGGGCTCCAGCCACGCGATCTGCGAGCGCCTCGGCATCCCGCTGTGGTGCGGTCAGGGGGACGTACCCGCGATGGAGACTCCGGGGGCGATCAAAAATCCCAAGGCCCCCGGCTGGCTGAACCGGCTGCAGGAACGCATGTGGACCGGACCGCCCCATCCTGTGGCGCGCGCGCTGAGCGAGGGGGACGAGGTCGCGGGCTTCACGGTGCTGGAGACCCCGGGGCACTCCGCGGGACACGTGTCCTTCTGGCGCGAGTCCGATCGCGTGCTGATCGTGGGGGATGTGCTCGGCAACATGAACTTCATCACCTGCATCCCCGGCCTCAACACGCCTCCGGACCTCTTCAACCCCGACCCCGCGCGCAACCGCGACTCCGCGCGGCGCCTCGCCGCGCTGGAACCCGCGCTCGCGTGCTTCGGCCACGGCGCCCCCCTGCGCGACCCCCGCAAGCTCTCCGAGTTCGTGGCGCGGCTGCCGCAGTGAGCGAGGATCCAGAGAGCGTCTTCCTCTCCGATGGTGAGGGGCGCTACACGCCGACCGAGCACGCGCGCGGGCCGTGGGACCCGCGGGCGCTGCACGGGGGAGCGCCCGCGACGCTGATCGCGGGGGCGTTCGAACGCATGGAGCCCGGCGCGGAGCTGCCGTTCGCGCGCCTCTCCTTCTCGTTCCTGCGGCCGGTCCCCATGGCGCCCCTGGAGCTGCGCACACGCATGGTGCGCCCCGGCCGGCGCGTGCAGGAGCTCGAAGCCGAACTGTACGCGGGGGAGGAGCTCGTCTGCCGCGCGCACGGGCTGCGCATCCTCCCGGCGCCCCTGCAGCTGCCCGAGCTGGCGAGGCGGGTCGTGGCGGAGCACTCGAGCCCCCCGCTCCCCGGCCCCACGGAGGGATACCCGGTGCGCTTCGCGCTGGATGACACGGAGCTCAGGAGCTTCGCGGCGACAGCCCTGGAAATGCGTTTCCTGCATGGCCGCCCCCTCAAGGGCCAGCTCCCCGAGGTGGGGGTCTCCAGCGCCCACTCCCCCGTCGGCGCGGCCGGCGTGTGGATGCGCCTGTGCCGCCCCGTGCTCCCGGGCGAGGCCCCCAGCCCGCTCGTGCGGACGATGGCGGCGGCGGACTTCGGCAACGGCGTAGCCGCGGCTCTGCCCTTCGAGGAGTACCTGTTCATCAACGCCGACCTCTCCGTCACGCTGAACCGCCCGCCCGAGGGGGAGTGGATCGGCCTGGACGCCCGCACCCTGCTGCACCCCGGCGGGATCGCGTGGGCGGAGAGCATCCTGCACGACGAGCGCGGGCCCCTGGGGCTCGCGACGCAGGCGCTGGTCGTGCAGCCGCGTTGAGAACGCCTCTTGCTATAGTTGCGCACACAACTACCTACCCCAGGAGGTCCCGATGTCCACAGAGTCAGCCACACCAGCCGCCGCCACGCTTGCGGTCCCCGCCGGCACGTGGAAGGTCGATCCCGTCCACTCGAGCGTCGAGTTCCATGTCAAACACCTCGGCATCGCGACCGTCAAGGGCCAGTTCAAGGAGTTCGAGGGCACGCTCGAGGTCGGCCCCGAGGGCGCCGTCGCCTACGGGACGGTGAAGACCGCGAGCGTCGACACCCGCGAGCCCCAGCGCGACGAGCACCTGCGCTCGGCCGACTTCTTCGAGGCCGAGAAGTACCCCGAGATCGGCTTCCGCTCCACCGCGATCCGACCCACCGGGGAGGACGAGTTCGAGATCGTCGCCGACCTCTCGATTCATGGGGTCACACGCTCGGTCACGCTGCAGGCGACGCTCGAGGGCTACGAGCCGGAGGACCACCAGGGCAAGACGCGCGTAGGCATCTCCGCGAGCACCCAGATCAACCGCTCGGACTTCGAGATGCGCTTCAACGCGGCACTCGGCTCAGGCAACGTGGTGGTCAGCGACAAGGTGAAGATCCTTGTCGAGGTGTCGGCGGTGAAGGCCGACTGAGGTTCAGCGCACGACGGCGTCGCCCAGGGCCTCGTCCACCGCGGCGAGGGTCTGGGCGTCGAGCGTGACGCCGGAGGCGGCGGCGTTGGCGTGGACCTGCTCGGGCCGGCTGGCGCCAACGATCGCAGAGGCGACGTTGGGCTGGCGCAGCACCCAGGCCAGTGCGAGCTGGGCCATCGAGAGCCCCGCGCTCTCGGCGACCGGCGCGAGGCGCTGCGCGGCCTCGAGCACGCGATCGTCGAGCAGGCGGTCCATGAAGACGCTCATGCTCTCGCTCGCCGCGCGCGAGTCCGATGGCGGCGGCTGCCCCGGGGGGTACTTCCCCGTCAGCACTCCCTGGGCCAGCGGGGACCACACGATCTGGGAGATCCCCTCGCGTTCGCACAGCGGGATCACCTCCGCCTCGGGGGCGCGCCAGAGCATCGAGTACTGCGGCTGGCTGGAGACCCACCGCTCCACGTCGGGCAGCTCCAGGGACTCGGCGATCCGCCGCGCGGGCCACTCGCTGAAGCCGATGTAGCGCGCCTTGCCCGCCTTCACCACTTCGGCCAGCGCCCCCATCGTCTCCTCCAGGGGCGTCTGCTCGTCGTAGCGATTGTCAATTTTACGCGGACCCACAAATACAATGAGGCCAATGGGAATGGACTCCATCATCTACGCAGCCAAGAGCACCAAGGACCCGAAGGGCTCGATCCCCACGCAGCTTGCGGACTGCCGCAAGCTCGCGGAGGGCGAGGACTACCCGGTGGTGGCCGAGTACCAGGACGAAGCGAAGTCGGCCTACCACGGCAGCCGAGGCGACGGGCTCGCGCGGGCTCGCGCGCACGCTGAACGGATCGCGCCCTGCATCCTGATCGTCCAGCACTCCGACAGGCTGGCCCGCGGTGATGCGGTCCAAGGCGCGCACCTCGTGGAGTATGCGCTGTGGGCGATCAAGGCGAACGTCACGATCAAGTCGGTGCAGGACCCGCGCGCCTGCGAGTCGATCCTCGACGCCGCGCTGATGGGGATGCGCAACAACGAAGACAGCGCGCGTAAGAGCAGCAGCATCAAGGATGGCTACCGGCGCACGGTCGAGCGCGGCGAATGGCGCGGCGGCATCCTGCCCGGCGGCTACGAAGTCCACCACGAGGTTGACGGGCGCGGCAAGGTCAAGCGCTGGATCACGAAGCACGCCGAGGACGAGCCCCACTACGACCTCATCTGGCGGCTGGCCGAACAGGGAGTCTCGATGCAGCGGATCAGCTTGGAGCTTGGGCGAGCCGGCGCGCTGACGCGGCCGGTGCGCACGCGGATCGAGCGCGGCGGTCGCGAGGTCGAGTACCAGCCGCGCCCCTTCACGACCAACCGCGTTCAGCAGGTGCTCAACAACCCCTTCTACGCCGGGCAGCAGGCCTACCGGGGCGAGCGCTACGAAGGCGACTGGCCGACCTACGTTGACATCGGCACCTTCGAGCGGCTGAAGTCCGAGCGCGACAAGCGCTCCGGTGGCGGCACAAAGCGCGGGCGCGGCCGACCGCCGGAGGGCTATCTGCTCAGCGGGTTGGCGCGCTGCGCAGCCTGCGGCGACACCATGCAGGGGGTCAAGGACGCCTCCCGCGTGCGGCACTACGTCTGCCGCAACCGGCGCGAATACGACCCGGCGCACGAGCATCACTGCGCCGCCCCGATCCTCGACGCGAACGCGATAGACGAGGCCGTGGTCGGTGGGATCGAGCGACTTCTCGGTGACGCCGCCTCCCTTCTGGAGCAGCTTGAATCGGGGCAGCGCGCCGAACGCGACCACCTCAAGCGCGAGGCGGCAGCCGCCGCTGAGGATGCGAAGGCAGCCGAGCGCGCGGCCGAGCGGGCGACGGCGGAATTCGCCAGCGCCGAGGACGCCGACGAGCGCGCCCTGCTCAAAGATGCCGCGAAGCTGAAGCGGGATGAGGCAGCCTCCGCCCGCAAGCGCGCCGATGCAGCGCTGGATGCACTGACCGACGAAGCAACCCCGGACCCGGCATCAGCAGCCGCCGCGCTGTGGAACCGCCTCAGTGGGAAGATCGCGGAAGCGGGCGCGGACGTGAAGGTGCTCAATGCCGCGCTGCGGGAGAGCTTCGACAGGTTCACGCTGCACGGCAACCACGGCGGCTTCGTGGTCGTGCCGACACTGGCGGCGGAAGCCACGGCCCGCGTGCTGCGCGAGGAGGGCCTACCCGACGACGCCGTGCTGCCGTCCCTGCACGACGGGACGCTCGCCCTGCCGGCCTTCGTGCGCGGCGCCGCTGCCTGATATCACGCGCCCGGCATCCGAATCACGCGATGCGAAATCGCCGGGTTCTAAGACGCGGATTTGACTAGCTCGCTGTCCCTGCGGAGCCCGTAGGCTCCTTCCTCCAGCGTGTTGATGGTCACGTCCTCGTAGCGGGCGCCCGTCGGGATGTAGCGCGCCTTTGTGATCCAGCCCTTGCCCGCTACGTCTTCATACGTCAGGGTCAGCCAGAAGCCGGGCACGTCGGCAAGCCCACCGATCTTGACGATCACCGGAAGGCTGCTGGACGCTCTGATGCCAGCCACGACTCCCGGCTCCATGCCGCCGGTTCCCACACCTGTAGGTCCGCCGTCGGGATTGAGCATCTGTACGCTGGCCTCGACACGCAGCGCCGGACCGGTGCCGATGTTTTCGATCGGAACTCTCAGTTGGCCCGCGCCGGGCACGGTAGGCCGGGCCGCGGCAGGACCTTCGGTGCTGTGCAGACTTCGGGAGTCAGCGAGCGGCACCAGCACGGGCCGGTGCGCCTCTTCGACCTCGCGGCGTGACAGGGCGATCTCGTCCTTGGTCTGCGCGAGGGACCGGCGCGCGAGCACGACCATCCAGAAGGTCGCCCCGGCGAGTAGCAGCGTCACGGCTGCCAGCGTCAGGGTGCCGATCGCGGTCCAGTCCCAGGTGTCATTGAACGTGGCGAGCATAGCCCGAGCGTAGATACCAGATCAGTCGAACTCGTGGACGGTATGGTTCCGGCTGTGACAATTTTGGCATCGTCGTTCGTGGGCTCGGTTGCTCTGGTTGTGGGCCTTGTTGCAACGCTCTTTTCGGCTGCCCTGGCCTGGTGGCAGCTTCGCCGGGTCTCGTCGATGCAAATCGAGTTCAAGACACGGCACTCCTTCCTACAGCTACGGATGGAGTTGGAGCGAAGCGAACTCGAACTAGTGCAAGCCCGGGACGCAGCTACATACTTGAAGGCGCTCCAAGCGAGTCGCATGTATGACGAACTGGCGGAGAAGGCTGAGGCGGAGCTCGAAGAGGCCGGGCATCGGACGATCCGCGAGCGTGAGGTGTGGGCTGAGGCTCCGGCGGTGGACGAGACTCCGAGCCGCACTTATGACTAGCAAGCACAATGGGCCAGACCGGGTCGTGGCCGGCGTTGGGGGCGCCGGGACAGGAACGGCCACAGCGGGCGGCGGGTTGATCGTCGGCCCTGAGACGACGCTCGGTAAGGTGCTGTTGCTTGCTTCGCCCGCCATGACGGCGGTCATGACGAGCGCTCTCTACTACCTGCACGTCTCAATCAACCGCTGGTTTGAGGACCGCGAGGCGGCTCGCGCCCGACTCACGCTTCAAAGGGCCATAGCAAATCCGGACATACCGGAACCAGATAAACAGGAATTCCGCGAACAGCTAGCCAGTTTTGAGCGCACTCGGATCGTCCGCGGTATCGAGCGTGTAGAAGCGGTCGGCGGGCCTTAGCCAGATGGTTTTCCGCTGCTACGCTGGGCGTGCGGTGCCTGGTCCGCGAAGTTCTGTGTTCCGCCCTGTACGCCAGGCAAGGGCAAGGAAATGGAGGACGCAAATGTCCGCAAGCACGAAGGGCAAGCCCGCCAACGCGACGTGGGTCGCCAAAGAGAAGGTTACGGCTGACGATCAGGAGATCGACTTCCCGCTCGGACACGGGGAAGCGCATCCGTTCGCTGAGGTCGATCTGGCGTGGTACGACAACGGCCGGCTGAAGATCACCATCCCGCGCGGGACGCCGGGCGTGATCCGGCAGGCGTACCTGACCGGCAACGAACGCGACCTCATCATCGAGGTTGCTCCACGCGACTCGGATCAGCCCGAGCCCGTCCGGAAGCGCATGGAGGCCGCCGATGACCTGCGCCGCCTTGGCGAAGCTGCGAACGAGGATGCCTATACTGCGTAAGGTCGGATGTTGCCCCGCTGAGCGGGAGCGACCGCACGCCGACCGGATGCCAAGGCCCAAGCGATGGCGGGTACAGCATGTGAAACGGAAGTCATGACGAAGGCCATCGCCGACGAACTGATCAGGACCCCGGAGGCCGCGTCGGTGGTGACCGGGGTTCCGTCGTTGTAGGGCGTCTGCCGTCCGAACAACCGGCGATGGTTCCGCCATGCAGGTGCTCGCCACAGCCCACAAGCAGGGCGATCCGCTGGCCTATTACAGCGTGACGGCAACGATTATCCCCGTCCTGTTTCTCGCGCTGATCTACCAGACGAAGAACTTGCAAGGCCACTTGAAGACATCACCGCACGCTGCGGCCACCTACGCGCTCACCTATGTGCTCGCGGCCATCACGGGCGAGACTGCGTCGCTGCACGTGCTCGCGACTCGAAACCCTACCGAGAAAGCCAACAGCGTCATCCTCTACAGCCTGGTCCTGCTCGGGAGCCTCGTAGCCGGTGCGCCCCTGAGCGAGTACATACCCAAGGCTTTCCAGACCGAGAAGCGGGCGGTGGCCTACCTGTTCGCTTTCGTCGTGGTGGGCATCATCGGTGCGGCGGCCTTGCGCAATGCCGGTGTCTGGTAGTGCCGCCCGCGCGGCTAACTTAGGCTGGCGAGCATTCGACGGTGCTCGTCGTCAGTCATCTCAAGCGTGACCGACCAGTGCGTGTCGTCGGCCGCGCCCAGGTCGCAGATTACGCCGTCGAAGTGCTCATCCCCTACGGCGAAGCTGTAGGCGTCGCCGAGGTGGAAGTTCGTGTCGCCGAACGCGCGGGTGATCGTGGTCGTCTGCATTGAACTGAGTATTGCAGGCGCTCCGGTTCGTTCAGCGTCGGTACTGGCCAAATAGCCGCAGGCGCGACGTATCGCCGCGAGATGACGTTCTCGCACGCCCTGGCGATCGCCAACGGCCTGCCGGTCGGCAGGCGTTGAGGAGTCGCCGGAACCGCCGGTAGGCCGTCCTATACTCGGCTGATGGCTGATCAGCGCTACCTCTACTTGTATGGGAAGTACCAGCAGGAGGTTCCGGGCTGTGGACCGTGGCCGCTTATCAACACCTTCTCCAATGAGGAACTACGGGGCGACCTCGAGGTCGCTCACTCGCTGCGCGACGAGTACGGCATGAGCACGACCGAGGGCGCGATCGGAGGCGGCACCATCGGCGGCTGGATCGCGCAGGCGCTTCGGGCGCGCCCGAACCTCTTGCAGTATCCCGTCGGGCTGATCTAGCGCCCTGCTCCCTCGCGTCTGCGCACGCGCATGTCGCCAGCCTTGAACGCTTGAAGGGTGACGTTGGGCCTCGGGGCGACCGACCTCCTGGCCGCCTCTTCGGAGTCCAGCACCTCGTAGGAGAGCATCCGCCCGGAGCCTCCGGGGTCCCCGACGTAGCGGGGCCAGCCCCGCGCGACGTGTTCGTCGCCTACCTTCGGGTCCGCCGTCTCGATGTCCTCAAACAGCACCATCGATTTCCTGACCGGCACCGGGATGGCGTCGGGTTCGGCCTGCGCGAGTGCGTAGAGGTCGTCAAGCACCTCGGCTGACGGCCCGTACACGAAGCGCGTCGCGGAGCCGTAGGTCCGCCGGTTGATGCGCTCGACCTGCTTCGCGGTGGGCTTGATGGCGATGCGCTCGCGCTGGCGCGGGCTGATCCGCAGGCAAGCGTTCCGGCTGAGCGGAAGCGTCGCTTCGACCACCGGGGACGACATCCACGCGGGCGCGGAGAAGGGGTATGGAGGAATCTGGTCGTACATCGTCAACGGCCGATCCGAGCAGATGAACGCGCCCTCGGTCGCCGTCAGCAGAGTCCACGGCAGGAAGTTGACGATCTGCGACGACTCGGCGAGCATCGTGAACGACAGCCGCAGCACCTCCTGGTCCGGCGGGATGATCCTCACGCCTCCCCCGGTCAGGGCCTCGTAGGCTTCCTGCGCTTTCCTCCGCTTGCCCTTCGATCCCTTCATGCTCGCGAGCTGGGTGGCTAGGAAGGTGATCCCGGCGTGCGTGATCGTCTCCTTCTGCTCGGCGAGGAACCCGGGCGTGCGCTGCTCCTGGATTGCGACGAGGAACGCGAGGTCGCCGCGGTCCCGGTCCGACAGGTTCGCCGGGTCGGCCAGGAACCGTTTGAGCGCGGGTGCGGCGAAGCCCTCGCCGACCGCGTAGAAGCCCTCGATGACACCGTCGTGTTCGCCCGTCGTGCTCTCGACCGTGTACAGGTTTGAGCTCCACGCGGCCCTCTTCGGCGTGACGACCTCGCACGTGCCGTCCTCCTTGTCGAGCTGAAACAGGCGACCTTTGCCCTTGAACTTCGCGAGCTGGAACTGCGCGACGTAGTGGTGTCGGCTGGAGTCGGAGGTGGGGAGCGGACGCTTGCCTTCCTCGACCTCGTGCATCCAGTCAACGAAGCCTCCTCGGATTGGCGGTGGTCGTTCGCTCACGTCACCGATCCTAGAAGCCCGACAAGCCTGCGGCTGGCCGTCGCTGCCTTGATACCACGGCCAGCAGGTCGGATCGTCGCTCGGGCGGCGAGAGCCGGCTATCGTCCGCCCCATGCTCTCCGAGCCGATCTCGATTGAGGACACCGCGCCGCCGGGTCACAAGGATGCCGTGGTCGAGGCGTTCCGCGAAGCAGGGTTCGAGGTGGAGGTCGTCGCTGATTACGGCCGCAGGAGCGCAGGCGTGCTTCCGTGGATCGTGCGGATAACCCTCGACGAAACGATCAAAGGGTTCTTCATCACGTTGGGCGGGGTCGGCTTCAAGGCTCTGTACGACAGCATCAAGAAGGCACGCAAGGGCGCGAACTCTGAGGACGAAGGCACGGTCGAACTCTACGACTCCGAGTCAAGCTGGATGATCTTGCCGGCATCGCTTCCTGACGAGGCGATCGACGCACTCAGCGACCTCGATTGGGATCGTCTCCGTGGCGGCTACCTCATCTGGAACTCAGAGGACAAAGAGTGGTACAACGCTACGCCTCGTAGAGACTAGCCTTCGAGCTTGGTCAGCTATCCGTGTGTGCGTCGATGCACGAGAGCACGGCCTGGCACGGCTAAAGCGGGATGCGTCGGCTGCCGATTGCGCAGAGACGGCGAGTGGTCAGGTTCGACCCATCCGACCCGAGCGATGTCAGGGCTGCGGTCCGCGAAGCGCTGGAGCTGGCCGACGACGCGGGGGTGCGAGTTACCACAGCATCGCGCGCAGCGCTACGTGGAAGCGGAGCGCGTCAAGCGCCACAGCACGGGGAACGGCAGGGGATCACAGGCGTCGAGCCTGTGGGCACCGGGCGGGAAGCTGCGTCGCGGCTGAACGCCGCAAAGCTGAACGCGCCAGCAAGTAGGCCGAAGCGCCGCCGCCATCTGATGGTGTGGGCAGGAACTCGGGAGCACCAACTTAGGCGCAGACGATCTCTCGGATTTCCTGAAGCGTTGTCTTGGCGTCTCCGGCGACAGCCTCTCTTAGCAACTGGTCGTCCTCTGGCTTACCAACACGCCGCGCCGCATCGATCAGTTTCGCTACGGGCGTCCCTTTCTTGATCACGCGGAGCAGATCGTTCTGGTCAGCGGGGATTTCGTACGGCATATGCGTCAGCCCGAGCCCGTCCAACTCGTCGTGGATGCCTTTCCTGACATGGACCTTTAGGCGCTCCTTGCCGTAGGCGTCGCGGACCTTCCACATGGGCACGGTCAGGATGTTCTCGTTCCGTTCTACGACTTCACGCAGCTCTTGCAGGGTGCTGAACTCATCTTCTTCCGCCATCTAAATCCCCTCGTTGATGCTATGTAGGACCTGAACATAGCACAACTAAAATCTGAGTCTGGATTTTAGATCTGACTTTAGCTGGGCCGTCGGCTCCCTCGTCCGGCTGCCGGATCGTCGCTCGGGCGGCGAGAGCACGCCCTGGCGATCGCCAACGGCCTGCCGGTCGGCGACGGTTGGCAGATCATTCAAAGGCGTGCCACAATGGGCGTAAGCGATCGCAGCGAGCCCACCACAGCCCCAACCGCCACGGGGACCGGGAGTCAAGCGGACCGCAGGCGACCACGACGACCGCAAAGCAGCGCGGCGGTGTCGGCGGTCACTGTCCGCGCTGTTGTGATCGAAAGGAGGGAAGCATGGCTGCTTCCCCTGCACAGCTTCAACCGCACGCCTACTACCTGTCCACGAGGGCAGAAGGTCAGGACGTCCTCGAAGCGCTGCGCGACGTTCCCGCGCTCGGCTGTGCGGTCAAGAGGATTGTCGGTGCCATCGGTCCCGACGAACTCCTGCGTGTCGTCCGCAGGCTGGACCGCCGCGCGGAGATCGTCCACGATCACCCGCTTTCGCCGATACACGTCTACGCGGTGCGGTTCCCGTGGAACGAGTCGTATGAGTTGATGGTCGGGTACGCCGAAGACCTATTCGGCGAGGGCAGCCTCATCGAGTTCGACTTCGGGATGCAGGCCGGATTCCCGCGCATGAGCGGAGGCGAGGCCCAGGTGCTCGTCCGCACCGACTTCGAGACAGCGGCTCGGGCCGCGCGTGAGCTGCGCGAACTCGGGGAGATTGGCGTGACCATCGAGCGGGCGTGGCCGCGAGGCTGAAAGTTCACAGGGCGGTCGGGCTGCGGCTCGGCCGCCCACACTTTCACGCTCGCACGGCGACGTTGACAGACGAGCGCGATGTAGTCGCGGGGATACAAGTTGACACCACAGCTTGACAATTTGACAGGAGGCGCGATGGCGCAGACCGACCAGGACATACAGGACGAGGACGATGCAGCCTTCGCCGAGCAGGTCAAGCTGGACGAGGAACTTCGGACGGCGTACTTCCGGGAGTGGCGGGACCAGGGCTTCGACCTGCTCGCCGTCAAGCCCGGTGCCGTGAGCTGGGTTCCGGGCGCGACGCGCATCATCAAGCGGGGTGAAAAGCAGTCGTGGGTCGCACGCGAGGGTGAAGGGAAGACGCACGCGGCGATGCACATGGCTGCGCAGGTCTGCGAGGCCGGGGGCCGCGTCATGTACGTGGACGTGGAGAACGATCGGCAGGAGATGGGCGAACGGCTGCTGCCGATCGTGGACGCCTGGGGCATCCGGGACACGGTGGCCGAAAACCTCGTGTACCTCTACGATCCGAACATCAAGGCCATACTGGAAGATGACGAGCTGGCGCACAGCTTCGTGGGCGCCCTCGCGGTCTGCGACCTCATCATCTTCGACTCGTGGACGCGCATCCTGTCGCAGTTCGACTTCGAGGAGAACCAGAACAGCGACATCGCGAAGTTCGTCCGGGCCATCGTGGACCCGCTCGCGGCGCACGGGGTCGCCGTTCTGATTCTCGACAACATGGGCAAGAAGGGCGAGGAAGCGCGCGGCGCGGTCAACAAGCGGGCGCTGATGGAGTCGGTCTACAACGTCACCGGCGGCAAGGACATCAAGCCACCGAACCCCGAGGACCCTGCGGACATCGGCAGGCACGGCACGCTCCGGCTGATGCTGGACCGCTCGCGGTCGGGCAAGCTCGCGGACTACGTGCTGGCCGGGTCAGGCGGCGGCGAGTGGGAGCGGCTGACCGCGCAGGAGGGCGACGCGCCCAACAAGCGGGACAGCGACCGTGACGCGCGGAGGAACCTGCTTCGCGCGCGCTTCACGGACAACCCGGAGACGGCATACGGCAAAAAGGAGCTGATGGCGCTGACCGGCGCATCGACGGGCAGCGTCTCCGAAGACCTGAAAGTCCTCGCCGAAGACGGCCACATCGAGCAGGCCGAGAAGGCACCGGGATCGCGCGAACAGCTCTGGAAACTTTCAGCCAGTTAGCCCTTCTGTCAACAACCAACCCCTACGGGGTTTGGTGGTTGATTGACAGATGAGGCCAACAAACATGGCCCTCCAACGATCGACCGTCAGGACTGTCAGGTAGGAACATCTGTCAATCAACGGCCGATCGCAGGATCGCAGGTTGATCGACAGATGCGCTGCCGAGGATACAAATTGCTCGACCGTCCTACCGCGAAGGAGACCCATGACCCCCGAGTTGAAACTAAAGATCGCCGCCGTGTTTCGTCCCCGTCCGCTGACTGGCTACGCGAAGGTGGCCCCGCCGAAGCGATGACGCACTCGGGCGAGGGTACTCGCCTCCGCCCGTGAAGTAGCTCCGGACTTCCTCCAGTCGTAAGAGAAGCCCGCCTCATCCAGCGGGCTTTTCTTATGTGTGAAGGGCATAACGATATAATGTAGTGTGAAGAACCTCAACCGCGACCGGGCCATACTCGCCTCGCTCGGAAGCGTGACGATCCCGGAGTTCGCGTTCTTCGTGCAGTGCAGCGAGCAGTCCGCGAAGCTGCATCTGCGAGCCCTCCTCGAAGCCGGGTACGCGCGCCGGTCGGAGCGCGGGAAACGGCCGCTCGTCTACACGGCGGTGTCACAGTGAACCGGGAGAAGTGGGAGGCGCAGCAGCGGGAGCGGGAGCGGAATCGTCGCAAACGCCGGGAGAGGTACACGCCCGTCCGCGTCACCTGGCTCGACCCGCCTGTGGCGGTCGGGCGCATCCGCATCGTGGGAGTGTGCTCCGACTGCGTGCCTGACGTTGCGCGCGAGTACGGAGTACGACTCGGCGCGCGAGTGAGCGCGAGCACATAGCGATGACTCGTGCAGCAGGGGGGCTATATACCCCAAGATCGTCCGTTCGCGAGCGCGTATGCAGGACAAAAACCGTTCGTCACAAAATCTTTCTCGACACACAGGATGGTGACTTCCCAGGTGCCGCCTGTGCGGGTCATAGGCGCGAAGCGAGCAAAAAGAGGCGGTCCTGATGGCACCACCTCTGCCCAGGCCGGTCGGTCGCCGGTCCTTCCTCAAGCAGACGGTCGCGGAGTGGGAGTCGTGGCCGTGGGAGTCGTGGAACCCGTCGCAGGTGGCCCACGCCACCAGGACCATCGTCCTCATTGACGACCTGAACCGTGCAGCCACAGCGGACGAACGTGTGAAGCTCGACCAGCCCGTCCGCCAGGCGCTTCGCGTGCTCGGGCTGACGAAGAAGGAAGAGGACGAAGGACCGAGCAAGGATGACATCGCGGCGGCAGCCCAGACCCGGAAGGAAGAATGCAGGGTCCGCGAGCAGCAGCACGCGATCCGACTGGGCGTGGAGGTCGGCGACGTGTACCGGTGCTTCCGTGACCGCGAGGGCAACCTGCACGATCTGCGCGACGCCCTCATCACGGATGAGTGGGGCACCTACCCCGACACGGCACTCGAAGACGAGCGCCAGGCGCGGGCCGAAGGGGATGGCATGTGGCCCGAGTGAAATGCGATGCACACACCGGGATACCCTCGCCCGAGGACGAGAAACTGACACTCACACAACAGCTCGCCCGTGCGCTCGCACGAGAGCGCACGAAGGAGGCAGATGAAATGGGGAACCCACTCAGCAACCCCACCCCCACACCGGGCGTCAACGCCTACCCCGAGCACGGGGCGAACGGTGGACAGCCCGTAGCGGGAACCGGCCACGGCGGCGTCAAAGATCAGCCCGGCGCAAAGCGCGGACCCAAGGCGACGGACCTCGCCAAGCCGGACCTTCGCGGGCAGACACGCCATCCAAAGACCGGGCAGTTCACCAAGTGAGTTGGTGGTGGAAACGCGCTTGGCGTTCCCGGCGTCATCACCGACGCCATCGACCGGGCCACGAGCCCGAGGTAGAGGCCACCCGGCCTACACGAAGGAGGAAGCAACATGGCAACGATCGAGGACCTGAAGGAGACGGAGGTTCGTCTCCGTGCCGCCGACAACGGGGCGCACGCCTCGCTACGCACGGAGAGGCGCGAGCTGGAGAACGTTCGCGGCGATGACAGGAACGCCTTCGCTGAGGCGATCCTTGCGGGGGACACCCTGCCGAAGCCCCGTGCCGTGAAGTTGCGCGAGACGATCCGTGACCTCGAGGTCCGTGTCATACCGGGCATTGACGAGGCGCTTTGGATGCTGGCTCGACAGGTGCGCGAGGCGATCCGTCCCGACCTCGACCCGTCCACGCACCGGAAGCTGGACACCGAACTGCGCCGCTGGCAGCCGCCCGACACGCACGACCTTTCGGCGCCCGTGCCCGAACGGCACCTTGCACCTCGTCCAGACGACATCGTGCAGTGGGTCGTAGACGGCATCGCAAAGCTGGAGCGCTTCATCGCCGAGCAGGAGGCGAAAGCCGAGACGGACCGCCGCAAAAAAGCAGCGTACGGCCGCGTGCAGAAGGCGCAGGGCGAACACGACCGGAAAGAGCTCCAGCGCGTGGGCGAGTGGGTGGAGGCGCACCCGTTCACGAACCTGCCGCCTGGGTGGCCCATCCCGTTCGACCGCAAGAAGTTCCTCGAAGACGAGGGGCTGCTTGAGGACTATGGCTACGTGGAGCCGAGGCGCTGACATGGCACATGAGAATGAAATCCTCCGGGACAACCTCCGCAGGAAACAAGAGGCGCGAGGCGAGCGTGAGAACGAGCGCGAGCCCGCGCCACGCGGCAACCCTGGCAGTCCGATGAACGAGGCCCTGCGCGGTGACATGGCGGGCAAACGCCGCGAGACTCTGCGCCGAGTCTTGACGAAGGCCGGACACCACGACGACATCACCTTAATGGACGCCGAGGATGAGGCGCGCGAAGCCCGCCGCCTGGCCGACAAGGCAAAGCGACGGGCCGAAGGCAGGTAACGGTATGAGCTTGCCCGGCCTTCATCGGGTTGTGCCGGGCAACGGCGTGGCGTCCCTGCCAGCGCACGCGCCACGGCGGCACGGCGTCCTTCTCCTGGGTCCGTGCCGCCTACTACTTCCCTCGGCGCTAAGCTGGCGCCACTGTCACGTGTCCTGGTGGCCGTGACGGCATGAGGGCAGCGGGCTCCTAAGACCGCTGACAGGCGCTGACGTTGAGCCGAGCTTCACCGGGAAGCCGCTCCGTCGGCGTGCCCGGATTTCACGGTGAGAGCATCGAGAGCCGCATCTCGCGGCCATCGAGCGCGAGCGTGGCTATCGACCAGGCCCGGATCGTAGAGGGCGCTCTCGCCTTTCACCTATTCACCAAACCCCCCATCCGTCGAGATTGGTGACGAATCCTCCCGACTCGGTTGACAAGTGTGATGCCGCTGTCGATTATCGAAATAGCACCAATCCGGTGCGGAACCCGAGAAAGGAATCGACATGCCCGCAACAGCAGCCGCACCCACAGCCTACGAGGCAGCCCTCGCAGCCGTCCCGAACGCCAAGCGGATCACCCTCCCGGCCGCGAAATCCTCCCCGATCCGCAAGGGCACCGGCAAGCGCAAGCCGAGGAACATCCTTCAGGACACCGCCGACAAGATGGCGCAGGAGGGCAAAGCGAGGACCGCCGCGATCAAGGCCGGGAAGCTGACGAAAGCGGAGAAGGCGCGCGGCGCAGGGAACGGCAGCGGACCCGTCGCGCGGCTCACGCACGAGTGGCCGTCGAAGACCGGACGCGACGCGCAGGTGAAAGATCAGGTGAGGACCCCGGACGGCGTGACCATCACAATCATCGGACGGTGGACGAAGCGCAAGGGCGACCAGCTCATCCCTATGGTCACCGGCCGCGTTGTCTCCGGCGGAGGAACGGGCAACCGCAAGAACGCCGTCGCGGCCGAGGTCACGCACGTCAAGAAGTAGCCATGCACGACATAGCGCGATCCAGGGCGTCGGCTGGCCGGCGCCCTTCGCATCTGAGCACGCGGAGGGCAGCGCAGATCGACTTCCGATCCGCGCCGCGTGGTAGCCAGCGGCGCGGATCGGAAGTCCGTTAGATGCGGCTCTCGCGCGCCCGCGGAAGGTTGGTTACAGTTCTTCACATAGCCGGTGAGGATATGGAAACACACAAGGAGAATGCCATGCGGTTTTCACATCAGACGGCGGAGAAGCTGCGCGAGGCGAAAGTCAGTGAAGATGAGCTGACGATCCTGACTGGAAGTGAACTGCTGGAGCTCGTTGGGCCGGAGGCGTTGGTAGAGGTTGCCGAGGTGTTGCAGCATGAGGGTGAGGGGATCACAAGATGGCCGGGTGAGGCGCAGGGCAGACTCGCGGAAACGCGGCACCTGGAAATGCTGCGGCTGCACGTCTTGGACGGGTTGACTTTCAAGGAGGTCGGCCGGCGCGCGGTGCGCGAAGATGGGCGCGTGGGGATGACTGGCGGGCGCGTGTCGGAGCTGCTGGACATCTACTTCGGCGTCGGGAAAGGGAAAGAGAAAGCCAGTAGGAACAGGGAGCCTGACCCGGTTCGGCGGCAGTGGATGGTCGAACGGGGGATCGTGCTGCAACTGCTCCGTAACGACCACGCAGAACTGTGGACGCGCGATGAACTGAAGCGGGAGATATCCGACTTCCGACCCGATGAGGTAAACGGCGCGATCGATGACCTCGCGGCCATGCGTGTTGTCGAAGCGGACGGCGATCGTGTGAGCGCGTCCCTCGCTGCCCGGCGCCTCGACAAGCTGGAGCTGATCTCGGTATGACACCTACGAACGCTCAGCTTGGACGCGGGACGCGACGGCTGCGCCAAGCACGCCGCATGTCGATCGAAGGGCTCGCCGGGCTTGCCCACATGCACCCGACCTACCTCTCCGCAATCGAGCGAGGTCTACGAAATCCGACGTGGACGAAGCTGTGCAACCTTGCGGAAGCCCTCGACATCACGATCTCCGCGCTCGCGCAGGTGGCCGAAGCCGAGGAGTTCGGGGCCGCGTTCTACCCCGACCCCGGAAGGAGGGCCGTGTGATGCTTCCTCCCGTCAAGCTGAGGGAACATCTCGCCGCCGCCCGCCGCGCCGGTGCGAGTTTCGATCAGGCGTGGCCGGGTGCGCTTGCGGCCACGGTGGAGGCCGTCCAGTGGGAACGCGCGGAGTGGCTGGAGGCGCTCTCGAACACGGTCAAGGTGTGGCGTGCGGGATGGGAGCGCCGGCCATCCACAGGACCGGAGCGGGCGCTGGATGCGCTAGTGATGCCCGGCGGGAAGCCGCTACCCGAACGGCCGTGCGAGCTATGCGACGGGGAGATACCGCCCGAGCGCGATGTGAAGGCGCGGTTCTGCACGGACGGCTGCGCCAAGCGCGCCGCCTACCTCCGCGAAAGGGAGCGCACATGACGGAGTGCGCCTACACCGCCGAGCGTGACAGGCTGCTGCAAGCGTTCGGGGAGAAGCTGCGCGCCGCACGCGAGCTACGGAACGTCTCGCAGGAAACGCTCGCCAGGGTCGCCAGGGTCCACAGGACTCACATCGGCGCGATGGAGTCGGGACGGCGTGAGCCGCACCTGACCATGCTGCTGATCCTCGCGGACGCGCTTGACGCGGACAACCTGCTCGTTGGCCTGCCCGTGCCACGCGAGCGCAAGCCCGCGACCCACTGGAAGGGCCAACCGTGAGCAAGCTCCCCGCTTCGCCGTCTACTTCCCGTCTCGGGAATCGCAGAGGAAGCCAAGCCGCTAGGCTGGCGCCTGTGAACTACCGCAAGCTCGGCACCAGCGACCTGGAGGTCTCGGAGGTCAGCCTTGGCTCGTGGTTGACGTACTCGGGCGGGGTGGAGCGCGCGCAGTCGGAGGCGTGCGTGAAGGCGGCGTTCGAGGCGGGGATCAACTTCTTCGACACCGCCAACGTGTACGGGCGCGGGGCCTCGGAGACGCTGCTGGGAGAGGTGCTCGCGGGGTACGAGCGCTCCTCTTACGTGCTCGCCACGAAGGTCTACTTCCCCATGTCCGACACCGACCGCGGACTGTCGGCGGCGCAGATCCACAAGCAGATCGACGCCTCGCTGGCGCGGCTGCGCACCGACTACGTGGACCTCTATCAGTGCCACCGCTTCGATGAGCGTGCGCCGCTGGAGGAGACAATGGCAGCGCTCACGGAAGTCGTCGCGGCCGGCAAGGCGCGGCACATCGGCTTCAGCGAGTGGACCGCCGGGCAGATCGACGCTTCATTGGCGCTGCCGGGAATGGAGCGGTGGGTGTCCAGCCAGCCGCAGTATTCGATGCTGTGGCGTGTCCCCGAGGCCGAGGTGATCCCGCTGTGCGAGCGCGAGGGGATCTCGCAGATCGTGTGGTCGCCGCTCGGGCAGGGGGTGCTGACCGGCAAGTACCCGCCCGGCTCGCCGCCGCCGGAGGATTCGCGCGCAGCGAACGACGAGATGAACACGTTCATGGACCGTCTACTGGACGACCGCGTGCTGGAGGCCGTACAGCGCCTCGTGCCCGTCGCCGAGGGCGCCGGACTGACAATGGCGCAGATGGCGCTGGCGTGGGTGCTGCGCCAGCCGAACGTCGCCTCCGCGATTGTCGGCGCCTCACGCCCCGAGCAGGTTCACGCCAACGCCTCCGCTTCGGGCGTGACGCTGAGCGAGGACACGCTCGCGGCGATTGACGAGGCCTTGGGTGCCGTGGCTGTGCGCTAACTCAGCCTGGATTGGCCTTGTATAATTGTCAATCGTCGTAGCGGTGGCACTGGTAGAGATCCACGTGGTCGGTGCGCAGGCGCGCCAGGGAGGCGTCGATCTGCTTGTGGATCTGCGCCGCGGAGAGCCCGCGGTCGGTGTCGGACATCGAGAAGAACACCTTCGTGGCGAGCACGTAGGAGGAGCGCTCGTAACCCGAGAGCACCTCCCCCAGCAGCGTCTCCGCGGCGCCGCGCCCGTAGACGTTGGCGGTGTCGAAGAAGTTGATCCCCGCCTCGAACGCCGCCTTCACGCAGGCCTCCGACTGGGCGCGCTCCACCCCGCCGGAGTAGGTCAGCCACGAGCCGAGGCTGATCTCCGAGACCTCCAGGTCGCTGGTGCCGAGCTTGCGGTAGTTCATCTCGGTGAGAAGCCTAGCGCTCCGGTGCGGAGGGCCGGCTGGCGCTCCGGCGCGGGAGGGCCGGCTAGCGCTCCGGCGCGGGAGGGCCGGCCGGTCCCGCGGCGCTTCTACCGCCGCCGCCCCGCGGCGAAGCTCTGCACGGGCGGGGCCACGGCGCGCATGCCGGCGCCCACCTCGACGCCGTCCTCCTCCGCCTCGCGGTCCGTCTGCGCAGCGCCATCCGCGACGGCGCCGGGGAGGCGGTGGATCTGCGCCTGCACGGGAGCCTCCTCCCCGGCGGCAGGGGCCAAGTGGCGCTCCAGCGCGGCGAGCTCGCGTACGACCACGTTGACGACCGGGGGCACCTCCTCCATGCCCGCGATGCGCTCCACAGCGGTGCGCTCCAACCGGCCGCGGGCGAGCAGCAGCGGCTCAGCGCGGGCGAGGGGGCGGTGGCGCTCGTACACGGCGCGGGGGACAATCAGGTTGATGTGGCCCCACTCGTCCTCGAACAGCAGGAACATCGTGCCCTTCGCGGTCCCGGGCCGCTGGCGGGCGATCACGAGCCCCGCGACGCTCACCGCGGAGCCCTGGGGCAGGCGGTGCAGCTGGGGGCTGGTGGCGAGCAGGTGTGCGGTGAGCCGCGGGCGCAGGGCGGCCATCACGTGGTCGCCGACGGTGACGCCGGCGGTGGCGTAGTCGGCGATCAGGCGCTGCCAGCGGCTCAGGGGGCGCAGGCGAGGCGCGTCGGGAAGCTCCAGGGGCAGCGCGAGCTGTGTGCCCTCGCCTGCGGCCGCACGCCCGGGGCCGGCGATCCCGAGCTGCCACAGGGCGAGACGGCGGCGCGCATCCGCGGAGCCGACCGCCACGGGCGCCTCTGCGGTCTCCACGAGGCCGTCGCAGGCCCCGGACCAGGCGAGCTGCTCCAGCGTGGGCCGCCCGGCGCCGCAGCGCGCGGCCAACTCCCCCAGGCTGCCGAAGGGCCCGCCGCGCTCGCGCTCGGTGACGAGCTCGCGCACATGCTCCGCGCGGACGTCCTTGATGTAGCCGAGGCCGAGGCGCACGCCCAGGCGCGTCTCCCCCACGCCGGCCTCCCCACCAATGCCGCCCGTCTCCACCGCTCCCACCGCCTCGACCGTGCACTGCACCCCGGAGGCGTTGATGTCGAGCCCGAGCACGGGAATGCCGCGGCCTTCGGCCTCGTGCAGGAGGGTGTCGGGGGCGTAGAAGCCCATCGGCTGCTCGTTCAGCAACGCACAGAGGAACTCGGGGCCGTGGTGGACGCGCAGCCAGGTGGACTGGTAGGCGAGCAGGCCGAAGGCGGCGCCGTGGGCCTTGGGGAAGCCGAAGCCGGCGAAGCCCTCCACCATCTCCCACACGCGCTGCGCCGTGGCGAGGTCCGCCCCCACGTGCGCGCGGGCGCCCTCGATGAAGCACTCGCGATGGCTGCGCAGCGCCTCGTGGGAGCGCTTGCGGCTCATCGCGCGGCGCAGCCCGTCGGCCTCGCGGGGGGAGAAGCCGGCGAAGGCCTGGGCGACCTCCATCACCTGGTCCTGGAAGATCACCGTCCCGAGGGTGCTCTCGAGCACGGGGCGCAGGGAGGGGTGGGGGTAGGGGATCTCGTAGGAGGGGTCCTCGCGCAGGCGCCGGCGCCGGGCGATATAGGGGTTGATCGCGCCCCCCTGGATGGGGCCGGGGCGCACGATCGCCACCTGCACGGTGAGGTCCTCGAGGTCTTCGGGGAGGGTGCGCCGCAGCGACTGCATCTGGGCGCGGCTCTCGATCTGAAAGACCCCGACGGTGTCGGCGCGGCGGATCGCGCGGAAGGTCTCGGGGTCGTCGAAGGGGATGCGGGAGAGGTCGATGCGCTCGCCCCGAGTGCGGGCGATCAGCTCGACGCAGCCTTCCACGGCGGAGAGCATCCCGAGCCCGAGCAGGTCGATCTTCAGGAAGCCCGCATCGGCGCAGGAGTCCTTGTCCCACTGCACCATCCGGCGGCCCTCCATCGCGGCGGGAACCACGGGACAGCAGTCGATCAGGGGACGTGTGGCGATGACCATCCCACCGGGGTGCTGGGAGAGGTGGCGGGGCAGCCCGTGAGCCTCGGCGGCGAGGCGCGCGAGCCACGCCCAGCGGGGGGAGGCACCCGGAGCATCCACTCCGCCGGCGCGCCCTTCCCCCCGGGGGCTCACTCCAGAGTCATCCTCCCCGCGGGAGCTCGCCCCGGAGCGCCCCGCCCCCCGGCCAAGCGCGGTGTCGATGTCGTGCTCGGCGGCACCGCAATGGTTGTCCGCCGCACGGGCTACGCGCTCGATCTCCCCGGGGGGTAGGCCGAGCACCTTGCCGAGCTCGCGGATCGCGCCGCGCGCACGGAAGGTCGGGAAGGCGGCGACCAGCGCAGCGCGCTCGCTGCCGTAGTGCTCGTGCACGCGGGGGATCAGCACCTCGCGGATGTCGCGTGGGAAGTCGAGGTCGATGTCGGGCAGGGATTCGAGGCCGGTGTGCAGGAAGCGCCCGAGTAACAGGCGGTTGGCGATCGGGTCGATGTGCGAGAGGCCGGTGAGGTAGCAGACGATCGAGGACACCGAGGATCCCCGCCCGCGACCGGGCGCGAGCAGCGCCCGAGCGGAGTCCGGCCCGCGCACCTCCAGGGCGACCTCGCGGGCGAGCTCGAGCAGCTCGTGGTGGAGCAGGAAGAAGCCGGCGAGCCCCAGCGCCTCGATGATCCGCAGCTCCTCCTCCAGGCGCACCGCGGCCTCGTGGAGGGACCCGTAGCGCTCATCCAGCCGCGCGCGGCACAGCTCCGCGAGACGCCGCATCGCGCCGGGATCCTCGGCCCCGGGATAGCGGTAACCGAGGTCCCGCGTCAGATCGAAGCGCAGCTCCTCGGCGAGGCGCACGGTCTCCCGCACCGCGTGGGGGTACTCGGAGAACCGGGCGGCCATCGCCGCGGGGGCGCTCAGGACGTGGCTGTGGTTGCCTCGCCGCAGGGGCTCGGAGGCGTCGAGCGTGGTGCGGTGGCGCAGGGCCGTGAAGGCGTCCTGCAGCTCTGCGCGGGAGCGCGCGTGGGCGTGCACGTTGCCGCTCGCCACGCACGCCACGCCGAGGCGCCCCGCGAGCGCCTCCAGCGCCCGGTTGCGCGCGCGATCGTGACGGGCATAGGGGCGCTGGAGCTCCACGCGCAGGTCGTGCGGGCCGAATGCGTCGAGCAGCCGCCGCGCAGTGGGCTCGTCGTGCACGCCCCGACCGATCACGGATCGGCTGGGGCAGCCGGTGAGGCAGACGAGCCCCTCGCTGTGGTCGATCACCGCCTCCAGGCCCACCAAGGGCTCGCCGCGCTCGCGGCTGGGCTCCTCGCGGGTGTGGGCGTGGGCGTGGGTGAGCAGCCGGCAGAGGTTGCGCCAGCCGCGCGCATCGCGCACGAGCAGCGTGAGGTGGCGGCGGTCCTCACTCCGAGGAGCGTCGTTCCCACGATGAACGCCTCCGCCACCGGCTACGAGGACATCGACCTCCGCGCCATGGATCGCGCGCACCCCGTATGCCGCGGCGGACTGGGCGAGCTCCATCGAGCCGGACACGGAGTTGTGGTCGGTGAGCGCCAGCGCCGCATAGCCGAGCTCCCCGGCCCGCCGCGCGAGCTCGTCGGGGAGCGAGGTCCCGTCCAGGAAGGAGTAGGCGGAGTGGCAGTGCAGCTCGGCGTATGGAGGGGTGCCCGCCTGCTTGGCAGAGGTGCCCGCCATCTCGGGTGACCTACCGGCCATCTCGGCAGAGCCGCCCGGCTGTTCAAGAGGGGCGCCCCCCATCTCAACCCGTCTGGGCGAACCACGCGCCGGAGCAGAGATCGTGGAAGACGACGAGATTGCGACCCCGCACGCCAACCACCTCCCAGTAGCGGCGACGCAGGGGGCGGCCGGTCCACCAGCGATCTTCCACCAGCCAGGACTCCCGAACCTGCTCGATCCGCCGGCCATCCACCTCGCGGGGCGCCCCGCCAGCGCCCATCTTCACGCGCACCGGTCGCGGCAGGTTGAGTACACGACCACCGCTCATCCCGGGAAGGGGGTGAGGAGGACTCGCCGCTCGGGCACGCGCGAGTCGGGGTCGACACACAGGGCGCGCAGCGCCGCTTCAGGACCGGCCGCGACGCGCATCTGGGCCACGGCCTCCCGCAGTCGCGCGCGGGCGACGGCCGGGCGGGAGGGGTCCCTCTCGAACAGGGCGCCCTGCTCCCCCTCCGGGGGGCCGAAGCGCTCAGCCTCCAGGCGCAGCGCCGCGGCGGGCGCGGGCAGCAGCGCCAGGCGGGGGGCGAGCGCGAGGCGCATCCGCCGCGGGTCGGAGAGCGCTTCGCGGAGCACGACCCGCTCGCGCCACGTCCCCCCCTCGACCAGCCGTGCAGAGAGCGTCAGCGAGCGTAGCGTCCGCCCGCGCCGCTCCACCCGCGCGAGCAGGCGGTCCACGAGCACGCCGAGGACACGCTCCAGCGCCGGCCCGGAGCTCGCCTCGCCGAGCTCCAGCGTCTCCTCCAGATGCTCCTCGGGTGAGCGCGTGCTCAGGGGGTCGTCCTCGCCGCGGGCAAGACGCCGGGCGAGCGTGCCGGGCGCACCGAAGCGATCGGCCACCTCGTCGCGCCCGAGTGCCGCGAGCTCCCCCAGCGTGCTCACCCCCAGGCGGGTGAGGGGCTCGACCAGCGCAGCGGTCTGCGTGCGGTAGCCCAACAGCGCCACCGGCCGGGAGGCGAGGTAGCGGCGGGCCTGGGTGCTTTCGCGGACCAGCGCCGCGCGGCGCGAGCGGACCTCCAGCGCGGCGGCCAGAGCGCAGAAGCGCGTCAGGCCGGCGCCCACCCGCGCGGGGCGTCCAAGCGCGCGACATGCGGCGTAGATCACTCCCTCATCTCCCCCGTGCAGCCCGCGCAGCCCGTCGGTCTCGAAGTACGCGAGGCCCGCCCGCGCGAGCTCCAGGGCGGCGCCGATTCCTTCCAGCGCTCGCGCCGCCGCCTCCCATTCCCGGGCCACGCCGAGTGGGTCGCCCGCTACCAGGCGCAGCTCCGGGCAGCGCGCCAATGCCTCCCCCAAGGCCATCCCGGAGGCGATCCCGAACGCCTCCGCGGCGCCCGACACCTCCCCCACCCGCGCCTCGTGCCCGGGCGCCGGGGCGATCGCCAGTGCGCGCCCCGCCAGCGCCTCCGCGCCGCCGGCGGCGACGATCAGCTCGAAGCGGGGAAGATGGACGCACACGACCATGGGCGAACGTATGTTCGCATAAGGTCAGCCGCCCGCAACAGACAGATGCGTTCTCCCGTGGTGCTCACCACCGGCAGATCGCACACCGGCAGATCGGCCCCACGCTGCCTGCCAGCCCCGGGGCCCAGTCGCCCGTGGAACGCTCCCGGACCTCGCCGGGATCAGAGGCCCTCAGTCCATCCCCAGCGGGCCCTCGGCGGAGCCGCTGAGGAACTGGCGCACGAAGGGGTTCTCCGAGGAGAACATTTTGGCGGCGTCGCCCGCCTCCACGATCCGCCCGCGCCACAGCAGCGCGATGTATTCGCCGATGCGCCGAGCCGAGGCGATGTCGTGGGTGACGACGATGTAGGTGCCCCCGTGCAGGGCGTGCATCTCCTGGATCAGCTCGCACAGCAGCGCGGTGCGCACGGGATCCAGACCCGAGTCGGGCTCGTCGAAGATCACGATGTCCGGTTCCATCACCAGCGCCCGCGCGAACCCCGCACGCTTGCGCATCCCCCCCGAGAGCTGGTTGGGGAAGTAGTCGATCGCCTCCGTCAGCCCCACGTCGTTGATACGTTCGCGGACCAGCTTGTGGATCTGCGCCTCCGACATGTCGGTGTGCTGGCGCAGGGGAAAGGCGACGTTGTCGAACATCGACATCGACCCGAACAGAGCGCCGTCCTGGAAGAGCACCCCGATTCTGCGGCGCAGGGCCAGCAGGTCGTTCATCGCGAGGCTGGGCACCGACAGTCCCTTCACGATGACATCCCCGGAGTCGGGGAACATCAGGCCGATCAGGTGTTTGATGAGCACGCTCTTGCCCGTGCCGGAGGGGCCCAGCACGGTCGTGATCGTGTTGTCGGGAATCGCCACGTTGAGCCCGTCCAGGACGGGGAGGCCGCCGAGGCGCTTGTGCACGTCGTAGCAGCGGATCGACCACTCCCCCTCGCCGTGCTCGGCGTCCCAGTCGAACTCCGTGTGGTACTCGAAGTGGGCGGCGGCGTCGAGCGTCGCGCTTTCCTGCGGGCTGGCGCTCGCGGCCGCGGGAACCTGCGCGCCCTGGGCGACTGGCATATCCGCACCCTGCGGCTCCTGCTCCTCCTCCATGCCCGGGATAGTATCGCGCCATGACCCAGACGATCGCCGTCCTCTCCCAGAAGGGGGGCACCGGCAAGACCACCACGGTGCGCACGCTCGCGGACGCGCTGCGGCGCGCGCAGGTGCGCACGCTGGCGGTGGATCTCGACCCGCAGGGCAACCTCTCGGACTACTTCGACGTGCCCCCCGAGGCGCAGCCCACGATCGGGGACGTGCTGAGCGGACGAGCGGCGGCGGCGGAGGCGATCCACGGGGATGTGATTCCCTCCAACCTCAACCTCGCCGAGAGCGAGCTCTCGCTCGGGGGACGGCTGGGGCGCGAGCTGACGCTGCGGCGCGCGCTGGCGAAGCTCCCAGGCGACGCCTACGAGCTGATCCTGATCGACTGCCCCCCCTCGCTCGGCCTGCTCACCGTCAACGCACTGGTCGCCGCCGACTTCGCGCTGATCACCGCCGAGGCCCAGTACTTCGCCCTCCAGGGAGTCGAGCAGGCGCTCGAGGTGATCGAGCTCGCCCGCGACACCCTCAACCCCGAGCTCGAGCTCCTGGGGGTGCTGCTCAACCTCGCCGACATGCGCACCGTGCACTCCCGCGAGGCACTCGCCTCGCTGCGCGAGCAACTCGGCGAGAAGGTGCTCGACACCGTGGTGCGCTCCTCTATCGCCTACGCCGAATCGGCCGAGCGCGCCGTCTCGATCCTCGACCACCGCCCCGACCTCGGCGCCGACTACCTCGCGGTCGCCGGCGAGGTGCTCGCACGGTTGCCCGGGCTCGAGGAGGCGCGGGGGCGACTGGCGGGGCTCGGGTAGCGCACACGATCGGCGAGACACGCGTCGGCATCAGGCCGACGAAGCGGCCTACAGCCCTCCTACGTATGCCCCCTGCGGCTCGAATGGGACGCGCAGCAGATCCGCCCAACCCTCAATCTCCCCGCGCAGCACCTCGACCACGGCGCCGGTCTGCTCGTAGAAGCACCACACCAGCACCGCGGGGCCGGCCCCGGAGATGGTGGCTCCCAGAGCACCCAGATCCCGCGCACGGCCCGCCAGCTCGAAGGAGCGCGGGAAGAGGTGGGCGCGCTGGTGCTGGTGCAGACGGTCCTGAAGGCCGCGCGCCACAAGGTCCCAGTCGCCCCTCGCTAGGCCCAGCGTGAGCAGCGCGCCGTGGGCCACGTTGAAGACCGCATCCGTGAGCGGCACCTCCGCCGGCAGCGCGGCGCGCGCGGCGTGCGTGCGGACCGCCTTGTGCGGCACCACCGCCAGCGCCTCCAGGCCGGTGGGGGGGTCGAAGCGCGCGACCTCCCCGTCGGCGCACACCACGAAGCCGCCGTGCAGCGCCGCCGCGACGTTGTCGGGATGGCCCTCCAGCTCGCTCGCCAGCCCGAGCAGGTCGGCGTCCAGCTCGAAGATGTGGTCCGCCGCCATCAGCCCCGCCACGATCGCCGCCGCGCTCGACCCCAGGCCGCCCGCGAGCGGGATGTCCGAGCCGATGCGGAACGTGAACCCCTCCGCGGGGTGCAGGCGCTCGAAGGCGCGCACGCAGAGGTTCTCCCGCCCGCGCGGAAGCGACAGCTCGGTCTCGACGGCGAACGTCCCCGTCTCCTCGACCTCCAGCTCCACGTGCAGCGCCAGCGCCGCCGCCATGCAGTCGAATCCAGGCCCCAGATTCGCGGAGGATGCCGGCGCGCGCACCACACGCCTGCGGATCATCCCCGCGACCCCGCACCGTCCGCCGCCCACCGGCCATCCTCAGCCTTCCCCGGGCACCGGCCGGCCGGCCTACGGATCACCCAGGACCGCCTCTTCCAGCGCCACCGTTTCCGCGGCGCAGGGGATCACGCGGCCGTTGCTGTTGTCGATCGCCGTCTGCTGGTCCTTGAGGCCGCGGCCGGTCATCACGCACACCACGCGGGAGGCCCCGTCGGACCCGTACTTGAGCAGACCCGCCACCGACGCCGCCGAGGCGGGCTCGCAGAAGATGCCCTCCTTGGCCGCCATCAGCCGATAGGCCGCCAGGATCTCCCCGTCCGCCACCGCGCGGATCGCGCCGCGGGAGTCGGTCATCGCCGCCATCGCGTCCTCCCAGCGCACGGGGTTGCCGATGCGGATTGCGCTCGCCACCGTCTCGGGGTGCTCCACGGGGTGACCCAGCACCAGCGGCGCCGCGCCCTCCGCCTGGAAGCCGAACAGTCGCGGAGAGGCCCCCATCTCTCTGAAGCCCCGCCAGTAGGAGGTGACGTTGCCGGCGTTGCCCACGGGGATGCACAGCAGGTCGGGGCCGCCGTCGAGCTCCTCCACCAGCTCGAAGGCCGCGGTCTTCTGGCCTTCGATGCGGTATTCGTTGACGGAGTTCACGAGCGTGATGGGGTGGCGCTCAACGAGCTCGCGCACGAGCTCCAGGCCCCGGTCGAAGTTGCCCGACAGCGCGATCACCCGCGCGCCGTGGATCAGCGTCTGCGCGAGCTTCCCCACCGCGATCTTCCCGTCGGGCACGATCACCGCGCACGTCAGACCCGCCCTCGCGGCATACGCCGCGGCACTCGCCGCGGTGTTGCCGGTGGAGGCGCAGATCACCGCCTTGGAGCCCTCGCGCACCGCCGCGGAGACCGCGCAGGTCATGCCGCGATCCTTGAAGGAGCCCGTGGGGTTGCCCCCCTCGAGCTTCAGGTGCACCTCGGCCCCCACCATCTCCGATAGCACGGGGGAATGCAGAAGTGGCGTGGCGCCCTCGCAGAGGCTCACCACGGGGTCCTCGGGCGCGAAGGGGAGGTGCTCGCGCCAGCGCTCGATCAGGCCGGGCCTCACGTCATCTCCCCCAATCCCACCATCTATTCGTTCCCGTCCACTCGCTCATCGGGTCTCATCCGAACTCCTCTTCTATCACCCTGATCGCTCGGGGGGCCGAGCGCACGAGGTCGAGCTCGCCGATCCGCTCGAGCGCCTCGCGCAGGCGCGACTCCAGCAGCGGGTGGAGCACCATCGTCAGCGGCACCACCTCCCCGCCCGCGCGGCGCTGCATCACCGACTTGATCGAGGCGCCGTGCTCGCCGAGCACCTGCGCGATCGCACCCAGCACGCCGGGGCGGTCGGCGACGTCGAAGTGCAGGTAGAAGGCGCTCTCGACATCCTGCAGCAGGGTCAGCTGAAGCGGCGGGGCGGGCGGCTGGGCGCCGCCGGTCATCACGCTCACCACGTCCCCCAGCACTGCGCTCGCGGTCTGCCGGCCGCCGGCGCCGGGGCCGGAGAGCGTGATCTCGGTGACCGTCTCCGATTCGACGGTGACCGCGTTGAAGGGGCCCGAGACCGAGGAGAGCGGGTGGCCGGGGTAGAGGAACACGGGGTGCACCCGCACCGAGAGCCCGCCCGCGCGGCGCTCGGCGGTGCCGATCAGCTTCAGCCCGAGGCCCATTTCGCGCGCGGAGCGGAGGTCTTCGGGCTGCAGGTGCTCGATGCCCTCGTAGCGCACGTCGTCGAGGTGCACCGGCGCGCCGAAGGCCAGGCGCGCGAGGATCGCCATCTTCGCCGCCGCGTCGCGGCCGCTGACGTCGTCGGAAGGGTCGGCCTCGGCGTAGCCGCGGCGCTGGGCCTCGGCCAGCGCTTCGGGGTAGGTGCCACCGCGGTCCATCTCACCGAGGATGAAGTTGGTGGTGCCGTTGACGATCCCGTGGATGCGCTCGATTGGGGTCGCCGAGAGCGACTCCTCGAGCACGCGCACCACCGGCACCGCGCCCGCGACGGCCGCCTCGAAGCGCAGCCGCACGCCGTGCTCGCGGGCGGTCTCGAACAGCTCCTCGCCATGCTGGGAGAGCAGCTGCTTGTTGGCGCTCACCACGTCGATGCCGGCGCGCATCGCCGCCAGCAGGTGCTCGCGCGCGGGCTCGATCCCGCCCATCACCTCCACGAGGATGTCCGCCTCGGGGAGGATCTGGGCGAAGTCCCCGCGCGAGCGCGTCAGCACGCCGGTGATGACGGGGCGGCGGCCGTTGAAGCGCTCGATCTCATCGGCGCGCTCGTCCAGCAGCGTGGCAAACGCGCCGCCCACCGTGCCGTGGCCGAGCAGGCCGATGCGGAAGGGCTCAGTCGACATCAGGCACGCACCTCTGCGGAGGTGGTCTCATGCGACATCGCGGGCAAGCAGATCGTCGTGGGACTCCCGCCGCACCACCACGCGCGCGTCGCCGTCTTTGCAGAAGATCACCGGCGGGCGGGGGACGCCGTTGTAGTTGTTGGCCATCGCGTACCCGTAGGCCCCCGTGGCGGGCGTCACGATCACGTCGCCCGGGCGGGGGTCCTCGAGCAGCGCCTCGCGCACGATCACGTCGCCGGACTCGCAGTGCTTGCCGGCGAGCACGCACGGAGTGCCCCCGCCGGGGCGGTCGGCGACGTGCGCTTCGTACACCGCCCCGTAGAGCATCGGGCGCAGGTTGTCGGACATGCCACCATCCACCGCCACCCAGGTGGAGACGTTGCGCTTGACGCTCTGCACCGTGTACAGCGTCACCGCGGCGTTCGCCGTGAGCGCGCGGCCGGGCTCGATCAGCAGGCGCCGGTAGCCCCCCAGCCACGTGCGCGATGCCTCCACAAGCGCGCCCACGTACTCCTCGATCGCGGGAGGGGACTGCTCGGCGGTGTAGGCCACGCCCAGGCCCCCGCCGAGATCCCAGGTGGGAAAGCCCCCGGGCTCGGAGTCGTCGGCCTCGGCGCCGCCAGCCCCGGAGCCATCGACACCGGAACCCGCCCCAGAGCCATCGACGCCCCCGCCCCCCGCGAGCTCGCGCAGGCCGGCGAGCTGGGCGACCTCGCGACGGAAGGGCTCCAGCTCGAGCAGCTGCGAACCGATGTGGGCGTGCACTCCCTCCAGGGAGAGCCCCGCAACGGCGCGGATGCGCTCGACGGCCCCCGCCACCTGGTCCATTGCGAAGCCGAACTTCGAGTCGGCCTGGCCAGTGGAGATCTTCTCGTGCGTGTCGCCCCTGACGTTGGGGGTGGCGCGCACCAACACCGGCTGGGGGGGCAGGCCGACCAGCTCGCCCTCCGCCAGCAGGCGCTCCAGGCAGTCGATCTCGTCGAGGTTGTCGATCACGATCAGACCCACCTGGTGGCGCAGCGCCATGCGCAGCTCCGCCTCGGACTTGGCGTTGCCGTGCAGCACCAGCCGCTCGGATGCGAAGCCGGCGCGAAGCGCGAGGTGCAGCTCCCCGCCGGAGGCCACGTCGCACCACAGGCCCTCCTGCGCGAGCGTGCTCAGCACCGCGGTGCAGGGGAAGGCCTTGGAGGCGAACAGCACGTGCAGCTCCGCCCCATGGCGGGCGTTGCGCCCCGCCTCGACGAACGCCCGTGCACGAGCCCGCAGGTCATCCTCGCCGACCACATACGCAGGGGTGCCGAACTCGCGCGCCAGCTCGATGGTGTCGCAGCCCCCGACCTCCAGACGCCCGCGCTCGTTCAGGCGGCTGCCCAGGGGAAAGACCCGTTCGAGGCTCTCCGCGATGCCGGTTGTCGTCTGCGTCGCCATATCCCCAGGGATTATCGCGTGCGGCACCGCGATCCCGCTCGATCGCGTCTCAGGCGGTCGCGGGCCGGGCGGTCCCCGACCCCCCGGGGCGCAGCCCGGCGAGGCCGCGTCCGCGCATCATCAGCGCGAGCCACACTGCGCCGGCGATCATCAACAGGGCGCTCTCCAGTTGGGGCGCGGTGAGGCCGAAGAGGACCTCCTTGTTGCGGCGGACGAACTCCACGAGGAAGCGCTCCAGGCCGCTGAGCAGGCAGTAGAGCGCGAACACCACCCCGGGGCGCACGCGGTCGCGCAGGTTCCACAGCAGGAAGGCCACGAGGCCCATCGTGACGGTCTCGTAGATCGGCGTGGGCTGCACGGTGACCCCCGGAGGGGTGGGGACGGTGCCGTGGGGGTAGCCCATCGCCCAGGGCAGGGAGGAGCGGATCCCGTAGTCCCCATCGCCGGAGACCTGGCAGCCGATGCGCCCGATCGCGTACCCCAGGGCGAGCGCGGTGGCGCACATGTCGAGCATGATCAGCTGCAGCTGATCGCGCCAGCGCATCCATCCGAGCACCCCGATCGCGCCCCCGATCGCGCCCCCGTACCAGACGAGGCCGGAGCCGGAGAAGATGGAGCTGGCGAGGTGGTGCTTGACTTCGCCGTAGTTCTGGATCACGAAGTACCCGCGCGCCCCGATCAGCCCCCCGACGAGCGCGGCGAAAACGATCTCGTACGCCCAATCCACCGGCCGGTCGAGCTCGCGCAGCCGCCGCGCCACGAGCAGCCCGCAGGCGAGGAAGCCGAGCGCGAACACCACCCCGAAGCTCTTGATCGAGAGGCCGAGCACGTCGAAGGTCGGTTTCACCGGGCCCCCTCTGCGGGCGTCAGCGCGCAGCCCGCTTCCGGGCTCGCTTCCGAGCGCCCGGCACGGGGCTCGAACGCAGCCGAGGTGGGGGCTTTGCGCGGGGCGATCATGCAGGGGCGCACTTTAGGGAATCCCAATCTCCTTCTGCGACAATCCCTGCAGATGGCCACCACCACCCACAGGCAAGGACG
The DNA here is from genome assembly GCA_963713985.1 of uncultured Solirubrobacterales bacterium. GTDB lineage: Bacteria > Actinomycetota > Thermoleophilia > Solirubrobacterales > Solirubrobacteraceae > Palsa-744. The sequence continues at coordinate 223,493 of OY970219.1, forward strand.
CAAGGCGTTCGGCAAAGACACCGGCTTGCAGGCCAGGATGCTGATGACGCTGTTCCTGCTGGGTCTTGTCTACGCGGTACTGGTGGGAGTGCTGATCGCGGTCGGGGCCGGCGGCGTGACGATCCTCGTGATCGCGCTGGCGCTGCTGGGCCTGCAGCTGTTCACCTCGGACAGGATCGCGATGGGAATGATGGGCGTCAAGGAGGTCTCGCCCCAGGAGGAGCCCGAGCTGCACGGGATCATCGAGCGGCTCTGCGTTCAGGCGGACCTGCCCAAGCCTCGGGTGTGCGTTATGGAGCACCAGATGCCGAACGCGTTCGCGATGGGTCGCTCGCAGAAGTCCGCGACGGTGTGTGCCACGCGGGGCATCCTGCAGCTGCTCTCCCCGGCAGAGCTCGAAGGGGTGATGGCGCATGAGCTGACCCACGTGATCAACCGCGACGTGATGGTGATGACGCTGGCGAGCTTCTTCGCGACGGTGGCCTCGATCATCGTGCAGTTCGGCTTCTTCTTCGGCGGCGGCTTCGGCGGCGGGTACGGCCGTGGGCGCAACGAAGGCGAGGAGGACGTGATCATCGTGATCATGGTCGCGATGGCGGTGTACGCGATCTCGTTCATACTGCTGCGCGCGCTATCGCGCTACCGCGAGTTCGCCGCGGACCGCGGCAGCGCGGTGCTGACCGGGCGCCCCTCCGCGCTGGCGTCGGCGCTGTTGAAGATCAGCGGCACGATGGAACGGATACCGAGCCGCGACCTGCGCACCGCCGAAGGGATGAGCGCGTTCTTCATCGTGCCCGCGCGCGCGAAGAAGTCGCTGATGAACATCTTCGCCGACCACCCCCCGCTGGAGCAGCGCCTGGCGGCGCTGGAGCGGCTGGAGTCCCAGCTGCAGGGCACCGCGTAGTGACCCGTCCTGCAAAGGCCCCGACTCGCACGAGGGACCGCTAGGGCCGTGGGCTTGCTCGACGCCCTCACGGGCCGCCACCAGGTGAAGGGTCCGGCCCCGGACCGGCTGTTTGCGATCGCGACCGCCTACATCACCCTCCAGAGCGAGCACCAGATCGACCCCGCGGGCGCGGCGGCGATCGTCTTCCAGAAACTGGAGAACAGCGAGTTCGAGGCGACGATGCGCGAAATGGAAGAAGTCGTCACCGCGACCGGCGGCGAGAGCGGCACGCAGGTGAAAAGCAAAGACGACGAGTACGGCTACCGCTGGATGGTGCTGCGCAACCCCGACAGCGCCCCCAGCATCGAAGACCTCGCGGTGGGCATCAACGCGGTCTCCAGCTCGATCGAGATGGGCGGCCATGGGGAGCGGCTGCTGTGCGCGGTGTTCGCCTTCCGCGACGCGCAGAAGCGAAAGCTGTACTTCATCTACAACTACAAGCGCGGCTTCTGGTACCCGTTCGTGCCGGCCGGGGGGTCACAGGAACGCTCGACCGAGCGGGAGCTTCAGCTGAAGGCGCAGATGGGCGGCGAACTGCCGATGGAGCCCGAACTGGAGCGGTGGTTCCCGCTGTGGGGGATACCGATTTGAGTTGGCCTGCCCCCCACGTGGTGGCAAGTGCGTGGGGGAACACTGGTTGAGCCTTTACGCCCTGTTGAGGGCACCAACCTCGCCGTAAAGGACCTATCACCTGCCATCATGGGGCCATGGGTGAGCAGGCGCATGTGGTGCTGAGCGGGGCGGTCGTCGGCCGCTACGTCATCACGGACCGCCGGCCCACCGGGGAGCTGACGCTCGTGCCGGACACCTCCGCAGAGGCGATTCGGGAGCGGGCCGGGCTGCTCGATCCGACGCCTGAGCAGTCCAAGGCGTTCTGGCGCGAGCACGAACCGCACATGCTCCCCCCCGATGACGAGCCGTAGATTGGCACCCAAAGGCAAGCCGCGCGCCAGGACCCACTTCGATCCCGATGCGTGGGAGGAAGACCTCGCCCGCACCACCCCGGCGGGACGCGAAGCCGCAGAGGCGGCTCGTGGGGACTACAAGCAGAAGGGCGTCCCGATCGAGCAGCTACGCCGCGTGGCCGAGCATGGTGAGGACCACACGAACCTACCCGACTGCGCGAAGGTCTATCTCCCCCCGCCCATCGGGCGCTTCGGCATGATCTTCATGCTCAAGTTCGAGTCCAATGGGCGCCCCGTCCTCGCATTCCTAGCATTCGGTGTCCGCCACCATCCTCGAGGCTCGGGGCGCCCCACCGTATACCAACTCGCCCACCTGCGAATGCACGGCCAGCCTCCCCCACGCCCACTGCACTGATCGGGAGTCCGGATCGAGGTCCTCAGTCCGGTATAAGCCCCGCGCCCGTGAACTCGCCCTGGGCCTCGGCGAGCGAGATGTCGGTCGGCGGAAGGATCAGGTCGGAGCCCTCCAGCTCGTCCTCGGCGAGGGGCTCGCCGTGGGTGCGCACGAAGGCGAGCAGCTCCTCATAGGTCCTGTGGAAACGCGGCTCGTCGCCGGCCTCGACCGCGGCGACGACGGCATTGTCGAGCTCGTGGAGATGCCCATTCTCGCCATCGAGGCGGTACTGATCCTCCCCGGAGATGCGCACGATCATCCCTGGCCACCCTCACTCGGAGCCTGCGGCGCCTCCCCGGCGGACGAACCGCCCGCTGCGGGGATCTCGCCCGCCGCGGCGGGGCTCGCCCCCACTTCGGCCTTGAGCTTGGCGAGGTCGTCGTCCACCGCGGAGGAGGAGGAGAGCTGCTTGAGCTGGCGATCGATGTCGTCTTCCCCGGAGCCCAGCGCGGTGATGTCGTCGAAGGTCCCCGCGGCTTCCAGCTCGGTGACGGCGTTGGCGCGGGCCTTCATGTTTTCAGTCTTGTCCACCGCACGCTGCATCGCGAGGCCCACGTCGGCCATCTGCTCCCCCACCCCGGTGGCAGCTTCGGAGATCCGCACCTGGGCGTCGGCGGCGGAGTACTGGGCCTTGATGACCTCCTTCTTGGTGCGGAAGGCTTCGATCTTGGCGCGCAGCTTCTGCTCGGAGTCCACCAGTTTCGTCTGCTGGTCCTCGAGTTCGGCGACCTGGGTGTCGAGCGACTGCAGCTCGGTCTGCACGACGTTCTTGCGCTCGAGCGCCTGGCGGGCGAGGTCCTCCTGGCCGCCGGAGAGCGCCTGGCGGGCCTGGGTGTCGAGCTTGACGACCTGCTGCTGGAGGGTGGTCTCCTGCATCTGCAGGCGCTTCTTGGCGGTCACCACGTCGGCGATCCCCTTCTTGACGTTCTGCAGCTGTTCGACCTGCTTCTGGTAGCTGTAGTCGAGGGTCTCCGCGGGGTCTTCGGCTTTGTCCAGGAGCTTGGACACCTTCGCCTTCACCACGGTTGACATGCGCCCGGTCAAGCCGGCCATTGCGTTCCTCCTGAGATCTTCTGAGCAGTACGGGGCAGGCTCAAGCGTAGCCTACGCGGGAGCTACTACAGCCCAACCGGGTGGCGCTTGACGAAGCCGTGGTTTTCGGGGCGCAGGGGGCGCCAGCGGGGACCCTCCTCGTTGGAGGGGTCGTCCACCGGGCTCGTGTCCAGGCGCAGGCCGGCGACCGTCATGTAGGCGTGTTCGGGGTTCGCGAAGATCGTGACCCACTGCCCGACGCCCCGTTCGCCCCAGGACATGAATTCCGAGGAGTCCATCGGAGTGGGGAGTAAGCTCGCGCCGTGCAGCGCGAAGGAGACGGTGCCGGAGCAGTCGTATCCGGGGGAGTCGAAGGAGGCGTGGCCGCCGCCGTAGATGTAGGGCAGGCCGATGATCTGGTTGCCCGCCCAGACGATTTCCTGTACCGCCGCGGGCGCGGACATGGGCGCCGCGGCGAGGCCGTCCACATAGCGCGCGGTGACGCCGGGCACGAGCAGCTCGGGCTTGGTGCTCCCCACGAGATCCGCGGCGCTGCCACCGGTGGAGCCGTTGGTCTTGCCGGTCGGGGGCGGGGGCGTGTAGGGGACGATTTCGCCGGTGAGGGTCCTTTCGTAGACGGGACCCTTGTAGAGGAGGTTCGAGGAGCGCGCCGTGATCGGGGCGGTGTGGAGCGGTTTGGCGGGGAGCCCGCCCGCCCCGCCCGCCGTGGTGGGGGCGCCCCCGGAAACGGCGGGGCTGGTTGACGTCGGCGCCGGAGTGGTGGTGGAAGCAGTGGAGGAGGGGCTCGATGAGGAGGGGCTCGAAGAGGCGACGGAGGTGCCCCCGGAGACTTTGCCCGACCCGTGGGCCAAGGCCGCCGCGGGCGCCACGGTGAGCAGAACCGCCAAGCTGCATAGCGTTGAGCCAAGGGCTCGTACCCGCAAAACACGTCCTCTTTCGTAGGCCTGCGGGGTTAGCTGACGGGCTAGCGCTAAAAGAGCCTGCGCTTCCTACGGTTCAACCGTGGGATTCGCCCCAACAACTTGGGTCCCCCGTTCCATGGCGTCTGACCATGGATTCGGCGTTCGCGGCGGAACCCTAGCAAAGCGCAATGACGCTTGCACGACATGCACGGTGTTTCCCACCTTTTTCCCGCAAATACGGGGTATTTCGCGAGTTTTGGTGCCGCTTGGCGCGGGTAGAGCCGCTGGAAGGCCAGGAGCTGCCCACGGGCACCCGTGCGACATCGCCGGGGCAGGCCTTAATGTCCGTGGCCGTGCTCACGCTCGATCGCCGTGCCCGCCCGTGCTCGCTCGCCGCCCTGCTTCTGCTCGGCGCGGCGCTGGCGGGGTGCGGCAAGTCGCTGCCAGGGCAGACGGGCGCGAGCAGCGAGGCGGCTGTCGCGACGGTGGCCGGCACGGGCCAGCTGGCGGCAAGTGGGCTGGCCACGAAGAACACGACGCGGCTCGGCGGCTCCAACCCGGTCGCGGATGCCGCGGCGGTGGCGCTGGCGACGAACCCCGGACTGACACCGGCGACGCGCCCGCAGGCGGTGGTGCTCGTCAACGACGGCGACTGGACTGCGGCCCTGGCGGCGGCGGCGCTCGCGAGCTCCCCCCTGAACGCCCCGCTGCTGTACAGCGAAGCCAACTCCCTGCCGGCGCTCTCCGCGCAGGCGCTGGCGGCGCTGAAGCCCACCGGCGCGGCGCTGCTCGGGGGGGCCCAGGTGATCGAGGTGGGGACCTCGGCCGCCCCCGCCGGGTACCGCACCACCTCGCTGGATGGTGGAGGGAGCCGGGGACTCGCGGGAGGCGAACCGGCCACGGGCCGATCGGCGCCCGCGGGCGAACGAACCGGCGGGGAATCGCGGAGCGGCGAACGAACGGGCGGGAGCTCAACTGGCGGTGAACGGACGGGCTCCCCGGCCGCGGTGGCGGCGCAGGTCGAGCGCCTGGGCGCGGTCATCCACGGGGGGCGACCCCGCCGGGTGATCGTGGTCGGCGCGGACGGCCCCCCCGCACTGGCGATGCCCGCCGCGGGCCTCGCGGCGGAGTCGGGGGCTCCGATCCTGCCGGTGGACGCCGCGGGCATCCCGCTCGCGACCCGGCGGGTGCTCGTGCGCCTGCGCCACCCCTCCATCTATGCGGTGGGCCCCCCCGCGGCGGTGAGCCACGCCGTGCTCTCCGAGCTGGCCCGCTTCGGCGCGGTGCACCGGATCTACCCCTCGCCGGGCGTGGTCGGCTCCTCCGGGCCGGGCTCCGCTGGTACGGACCCAGCCGAGAACGCGATCGCGGTGGCCCGCTTCTCCGACGGCACGTTCGGCTGGGACGTCAACCAACCGGGCCACGGCCTGGTGTTCGCAAGCGCCTCCCGCCCGCTCGACGCACCCGCCGCGGCGCCGCTGTCGGCGAGCGGCGACTACGCGCCGCTGCTGCTCCTGGAACGCCCAGACGAGGTCCCCGCTGAGCTGAGCGAATACCTGAGCGACATCAAGCCCGCGTACGACAGCGCGCCGGAATCGGAATATCCTGCGGTGCGGGGTGCGTACAATCACGGCTGGCTGATCGGGGACGGGGCAGCGATCGCGCCCATCGTGCAGGCCGAACTGGACACGATGCTCGAGATCGCCCCCCAGAGCTCCTCGAGCTCCGCCGCCGGCTCGGCCCAATCCTCCACACCTTCACCCACCGAACCCTCGAACACCGAACTCTCCCCCGTCGGCACCGCGCCCTCAGCCGCCTCCCCCTCCACCACCTCCCCCGCGACCCCCACGCCATGAAGAGAGCCTCCATCTCCAACCCCCTCTCCCGCTACCCCCACGCCATGAGGACAGCCTCCCCCTCCCCCTCCCCCTCCCCCTCCCCCTCCCCCTCCACCACCTCCCCCGCGCCATGAGCCAAGCCGCCGAGGATCCCCGCCGCCTGGAACGCGCGCAGGAGCGCGAGGTGAGCGTGGACGACGTGCGCCAGCTGATGGGAGCCTCCACCCCCCACTTCGCCCTGCAGCTGCGCGAACGGATCGGGAAGCTGATCGCGGGCCTTCCGCCCGAGCATCCCGCGCGGGTGGAAGGCGAGCGCGAGATCGCCCGCCTGGAGCACCTGGGACTCGATGGCGAGACGCGCGGGGAGACGGGCGAAAAAGACTGGAAGATGCACGTTCTGGCCTCCGTGACGCCGGAGCGCTTGCTTGACTAGGGCTTGATGCTCGACTCCCGCAACCGCCCCCCCGAGACCACACCGCGATGCCCGCTCGGCATCTGCGACGGCAGCGGCTTCCGGATCGATGAGGAGACCAACACCGCGCAGGACTGCGCCTGTCGCGCGCAGCGCGTGGCCAACGCGCGGGCACACCGGCTGCGCGACCGGGTGCCGCGCCGCTACACGAACCTCTCCTGGGACCGCCATCCACTCACGCAGCTCGCGCGGGACCCCCTGAACGCGGACTCGGTGCGCGATGTGAGGCGGTTCTGCACCGACATCCACACGAACCTCGCCGAGGGCAGGGGCCTGTGGCTGATGGGGCACACGGGCACGGGCAAGACGACCCTGGGCTACATGATCGCGGCCACCGCGACCCAGACACGGCACTCCGTGCTGAGCTTCAACGCGGTGTCCCTCCTGAACAGGATCAGGGACACGTTCGACGCCGACAGCCGTGAGCGCCGCGACGACGTGATCAGGACGCTCGCGGAAGTGGAGCTGCTGCACATCGAGGATCTGCGGGTGGTGCGCCCCACGGAGTGGGTGCTGGAGCAGCTCTACCTGATCGTGAACATGCGCTACGAGGAGCGGCGCTCGATCGTGTTCACCTCCGACATCGACTCCGACGAGGACGGACCACTAGAGCCGATCCCGAAGGAGCTGGAGGAGCACATCGGGAGGCGCACCTTCTCACGGCTGCTGGAGATCTGCGGCGATCCGGTCGTGATCATGGGCACGGACAAGCGCATCGACCCCGACGTCCCCGGTACGCCGCCTCCCAGGGAGCGCTCCTGGCGGGAGCCGGAGCCTGAGCCGGAGGGCTCCCTCCCGGCGCTCACCCTTCGCTGATCCTCCGCGCGTGGCGGGCGTCGAGGAAGCGAATGCGGAGCAGTTTGAAGAGGAACGCGAACAGGGCGAGGTCGACGGCGATCAGGCCGACGCTGAACAGCCGCGGCAGGGTGGTGAACGAGGTGAGCCCGAACACCACGACGGAGTCGAAGACGAGCACCATTAGGGCGGCGAGCATCACGGTATGCGAGCGGTAGCCACTGCGGTGCTCGCGCAGGGTGACCTCGATCGTCCCGATCGCCACGGCGCCGAGTCCGGCGATCAGCGCCGGCCCCCCACTGGAGAGCCCGTGCCCCACTTTGCTGAGCCCGATCGCGGCGCCGATCGCGCCGACGAGGATCAGGAGCTCGGAGAGCGGCAGGGGGTGCCAGGGAGCCGGTGGACGCTCCCCATAGGTGGGCGCCGCGAAGGGGGTGGAGGTGCGGGAGGCGGCTGCGCCGCGCCGTGGCTTGGCGGGTGCAGCCGGCTTGCCGGCGGCGCTCGCCGGCGCCCGTTTCGCCCCGGTGGGGCGACGCTTGCGGGAGCGGGCACGCGCCATAGGAAAATCGATCCTAGCGCCTCCCTATGCTGGGTTTGTGTCCAGCGGCCACACACTTTCGCCCGCCGCTCCGTCCGCGAGCATGTCCGCGGGGAGCTGATGGCCGGCGAGGACACACTCGCGCGGCCCACCCCTCGCCCCGAGGGTATCTCCGGCAGCGCGCTGGCGGGTCCGTTCGGGGTGGGGGAGTACGCGGCGGCGCTGCGCGCGAGGCTGCGAGCGTTCGCGCGGGTGCAGATCGTGGGGGAGCTGGCCGACCTGCGCCCCTCGCGAGCGCGGGTGTACTTCGAGCTGCGTGACCCCCACGGTGCGATCGCGTGCGCGGCGTGGCGGGGAGACTGGGAGGCGATGGTGCGCCGCGCGGGCCCCGTGCGGGAGGGGATGCAGGTGGTGGTTGCGGGCGGCTGCGACTACTACCCCGGCAGCGCGAGCGCCTCCCCCAGTTTCAGTTTCACGGTGAGCGATCTGCGGGTGGCGGGCGAGGGTGACCTGCTCGCGCAGATCGACCGGCTGCGCCGGGTGCTCGCGGCGGAGGGGCTGCTGGAGCGCCAGCGCAACCTGCCGCGAGCGCTGCTGCCGGGCACGATCGGGGTGGTCACCGGCGAGGGGGGCAAGGCGCGCGACGACATCCTGGCGGGCCTGCAGCGGCGGGGCTGGGCGGGCCGGGTGGTGTGGGGCTTCGCCCCCGTCCAGGATCGCCACGCGGCCCCGGCGATCACGCGCGCGCTGCAGGACCTCGCGGCGGTGGGGGGAGTGGACGTGGCGATCGTCGCCCGCGGCGGGGGCTCGCTGGCGGACCTGCTGTGCTTCTGCGACGAGACCCTGTGTCGCACGGTGGCGCTGCTGGGGGTGCCGGTGATCGCCTCGGTGGGCCACCACACCGACCGCACGCTGCTGGACGATGTGGCGGCGGTGAGCTGCTCCACCCCGACGCACGCCGCGCAGGAGGCGGTGGGCGTGGACTGCGTGCAGGCACACGCCCAGCTGGGGCGGGCGGCGGCGCGCCTGCACGACCACGGCCGCCGCGCGGTGCTGGGACGCGCACGCTCGCTCGCGGCGCTCTCGCGGGCTCCCTCGGAGCAGCTGGAGCGCCAGCGCGTGCGCCTGCACCAACAGCTGCGCGAGATCCGCGCGGGGACCCGCAGGCGCTTGGCGAGCGAGCAGCAGCTCACACAGCGGCGGGGGGTGGTGCTGGCGCGCAAGGCCCAGGCGGCGGTCGGCGACTGCCGGCGCAGGCGCCCGCGGGAGCTCGAGCGCCTGGCGATGGCGCTGGCGGCGCACGACCCCCAGCGGACCCTGGAGCGGGGGTATGCCCTGGTGCAGAGCCCCACGGGCGAGCCGCTCCCGAGCGCGGCGCGTGCGGGCGCGCAGGAGAGCGTGCGGCTGCGCTTCGCGGATGGCACGCTCGGAGCGAGGATCGAGGGATCGTGAGCGGGGAGCCCTCGACCGAGCAGCCCCCAGGCGAGCCGAGCTACGAGGCGAACGTGGCGCGGGTGGAGGAGATCATCCGCCGGCTGGATGGGGGCGAGGCGAGCCTCACCGATACGCTCCAGCTCGTGCGGGAGGGCAAGGAGCTGATCGAGCGCTGCGCAGTGGAGTTGGAGGCGGTGGGGGGCGCCCTGGAGGAGCTGCGTCTGGAGGACCTTGTCGCGCGCCTGGAGGAGGGCACTCATGGCGGGGGGAGCCCGGGATGAGTTCCTGGGAGCTCCTCGCGGGGCTGCCGGTGAGGATCGACGATTACGCGCTGGAGCCCCTCAGCGCGAAGGTGTCGAGCGAGTTCGAGCGCGCCTCCACGGTGATCCGGCTGCGCGGCGCCGACGAGGAGGGACAGGGCGAGGATGTCACCTACGACGCGATCGACCACGCGATCCTGCAGGCTGCCGGGCCGACGCTGGCGCTGGCGGGAAGCTTCACGGTGGCCTCCTTCGCCGAGCACCTGCGGGCGCTGGAGCTCTTTCCGCAACCCCCCCAGCGGGAGGTCTCCCAGCGCTACCGGCTGTGGGCGTACGAGTCGGCAGCGCTCGACCTGGGGCTGCGCCAGGCGGGGACCACGCTGCACGCGCTGCTGGACAGGGAACCCGCGCCGGTGCGCTTCGTGGTGTCGCTGCGCCTCGGGGAGCCCCCCACCCTGGAGCCGCTGCGCAGGCGCCTGGAGCTCTACCCGGGGCTGCGCTTCAAGCTGGACCCCACGAGCTCCTGGGATGAGGAGCTGATCGCGCGCCTGGCGGAGATGGGGGCGGTGGAGTCGGTGGACTTCAAGGCGTACTACTCAGGCTCCATCGTGGACCAGCCCGCCGACCCGGAGCTCTACCAGCGGGTGGTGGAGGCGCTGCCGCAGGCGTGGATCGAGGATCCCGCGCTGACCCCGGAGACCGATGTGGTGCTGGCGAACCACAGGGAGCGCTTCTCGTGGGACGCCCCGATCCACTCGGTGGCGGACATCGAGGCGCTGCGATACGCGCCGCGGATGGTCAACATCAAGCCCTCCCGCCTGGGAGGCCTGCGCAGCCTCCTGGACGCCTTCGACTACTGCGCGGAGCGGGGGATCGGCAACTACGGCGGCGGCCAGTTCGAGCTGGGGGTGGGACGGGGCCAGATCCAATACCTGGCCTCGCTCTTCCACGCCGACGCCCCCAACGACGTGGCGCCCAGCGGCTTCAACCTCCCGGAGCCCCCCGCGGGTCTGCCGAGTAGCCCGCTTGCGCCTACGCCTGCACCCTTGGGCTTTCGCTGGGCGTAACTGCCCTTGGGGCGCAACTTCCGTCCCGTGCCTCGGTTGCGAACCCCAAAGCCGGTAACGTCCGGCGTCCGTCTCGACCATTCGCATGGAAAGCGCCCCTGCCAACAAGCGATCCAGGTGCACGGCGGTAGCAGCGGCGATTGCCCTGTTACTCGTGGCCCCCGCGGGGGCGGTTGCCAACCAGATCTCCGGGGGAACGGCGTCGCCGGGAACCTCGGGGACGGGCACACAGAGCGGTGGTAAATCCCCCGGGACCGCGAAGGGCAAGTCCAAGACACCCGCGCCCAGGAAGCCCGCGCCCAGGAAGACGAAGACCCCTCCGCAACCCGCGGTGACGATCACGGGCGCGCAGTGCGTGCCGGCGAGCGCCTGCGGCACCAAACCCCACGAAGTCTCGACCCACGGCACGCTGCTGTTGCAGGGGAAGGGATTGAGAAGTGGCCAGGCGGTGGCGTTTCCGCACTCGTGGGAGGCGCGAATCGCGAGCAACTCGCCGAGCGCTCACCTGCACTCCTCCTCGACGCTGGGCCTGGTCGTGACTGTGCCCGCGAGCGCGCACTCGGGACAGATCGCGGTGATGCTGGGCGGGGGCCGCAAGTCGAACCTGTACGGGCCCATCAAGGTGGTGACGCACGCCCTGCACCCCCCCGCGCCGACGCCGCCCCCGGCGCCGGTCCCGGCGCCGAGCGGAGTGGCGAGCGCAGTCGCCGGGACGGCGTTCGCGGGACAGGGGATGTGGATCTGGTACATGAGCGCATCGGATGGGGGCAGCGTGGCCTCGGTCGTCGCGCAGGCGAAGGCCGCGGGGGTGACCACCCTGTTCATCAAGAGCTCCGACGGGTCCACCAACTACTGGAGCCAATTCAGCAAACAGCTGGTCGAAGAACTCCACGCGCAGGGCCTGAAGGTGTGCGCGTGGCAGTACGTGTACGGCACCAACCCCGTGGGCGAGGCGGAAATGGGAGCCAAAGCGGTGGCCAACGGGGCGGACTGCCTGGTGATCGACGCGGAGTCCCAATACGAAGGGCTGTATGGGGCGGCGCAGACCTACATCGACACCCTGCGCGCCAAGATCGGCCCCACATACCCACTGGGGTTGGCGTCGTTCCCCTACGTGAACTACCACCCCTCCTTCCCGTACTCGGTCTTCCTCGGACCGGGCGGCGCGCAGTTCAACGCGCCCCAGATGTACTGGCACGACATCGGGACGAGCGTGGCGAGCGTGTTCGTGAACACCTACGAACAGAACCTCGTCTACGGCCGGCCGATCCTCCCGCTGGGACAGACCTACGGCGGGGTGAGCGCCACCGAAATCGTGAGCTTCCGCTCGCTCGCGAGCGCCTACGGCGCGGCGGGGGACTCCTTCTGGGACTGGCAGGAAACCTCCTCCGCGGGCTGGACCTCGCTGGCGACCCCCCTGAACACGAGCCTCACAGTGCCCCAGCCGGAGCTCACCTCGCCGCTGCTGAAGGAAGGCGCCAAGAGCGATCAGGTGCTGTGGCTGCAGGAGCACCTCGCCGGGACGATCCCAAGCCAGCCGACCACGGGCATCTTCGAATCCCAGACCGCGGCCGACGTGAAGCAGACCCAAACCGAGCACGGCCTCCCCGCCACCGGAGAAACGGACGCGGCCACCTGGGGGTTCATCCTGGCACTGCCGCTGGTCGAAGTGAACTGGACCGCCGGGGGCCCGCACACCTGAGCGCGCCGCTATGAAGACCTGAGTTGGATGCGCACCGTGACCGGTTGGCTCTCGAGTGCGCGGAACATCGCACCGGTCGCCAACCGCCCGACCGGGCTGCTCGAGAAGGTCGCGATTCGCGCCTTGACGTCGTCGTCGGGCAACAGCTCTGCCGTGCCCGCTCGCCAATGGCGCCCGCGGCGGACGCGAACTTGTGGGCTGGCCTCGAAGTTGAGCACCCAGCCCGCGTGACGACCGTGCTGAGCTATCAGCCAGAGTGTGTCGCCGTCGGCCGTACAGAAGATCGGCGTGTGCCGCAAAGCACCCGTTCGCCTGCCCTTCGTCTCCACCAGCGCCATTCCTGGTGGAGTGATCCCAACCCTGAACAGGCCGCGCATCATCGGATTGACCGAATAGCGTCCGAAGAGAATCTCGAGGCGTCGCTTTACAGGTCGATCGTTGCCGTTCGTCATCGCTTTACCTCGGCCGCCGCGCGTCAGACCCGCTGAATGAGGGTCCCCGTCCCGAGCCCCCCGCCGCAGCACATGGTGACGAAGCCGATCTCCTTGTCGGAGCGCTCGAGCTCGTGCAGCAGCGTGGTGATCAGCCGCGCTCCGGTCGAGCCCAGCGGATGCCCGAGGGCCATCGCGCCGCCGTTGACGTTGACGCGATCCATGTCCGGGTTGTGCTCGCGCCGCCACGCGGCGATCACGGGGGCGAAGGCCTCGTTGATCTCGATCAGGTCGATGTCCTCGATCTTCATGCCGTTGCGCTCGAGGATCCTCGTGGTGGCGGGGATCGGGCCCTCGAGCATTTTCACGGGGTCGCAGCCCACGGTGGTCTGATCGACGATCCGCGCGCGGGCGCGCAGACCGAGCGCCTTGGCCTTCTCCGCGGACATCAGCAGCACCGCGGAGGCGCCGTCTGATATCTGGGAGGCGTTGCCCGCGGTGATCTTGCCGTCGGGCTTGAACGCCGGCTTGAGCTGCGCGAGCGACTCGAGGTTGGTGTCGGGGCGGATCCCCTGGTCGGTGACGAACGTGTCGCCGTTGACCTGGAAGGGCACGATCTCGCGCTCGAAGCGGCCCTCCTCGGTGGCCTGGTGGGCGAGCCGGTGCGAGCGCACCGCGAGCTCGTCGAGCTCCGAGCGGGGGATCTCCCACTGGTCGGCGATCATCTCCGCGCCGAGGCCCTGGCCGACGATGTCGTGCTTGGCCATCAGCTCCGGGGTGAAGGCGAAGCCGAACTCCTGCTGGGTCTGCATCCCCGCGGCGAAGGGGAGGTGGCCCATGTGCTCGACGCCGCCCCCGATCATGGTGTCGTGCACGCCCGCGGCGATCAGCGCCGAGGAGAAGTTCACGGCCTGCTGGGCGGAGCCGCACTGGCGGTCCACCGTGGTCGCGGGAGTCTCGATCGGGAGGCCCTCCTGCAGCCAGGCGTTGCGGGCGATGTTGAAGGCCTGCTCGCCGAACTGCTGCACGCAGCCCGCCACCACGTCTTCGACCTCCGCGGCGTCGATCCCCGCACGAGCGATCACCTCGCTGTAGCACTTGCCCAGCAGCGCGTTGGGGTGGGTGTCCTTGTAGTAGCCCTTCTCCTTGTGCCCGCGCCCGATGGGGGTGCGCACCGCCTCTACGATCACGACCTCACGGCCCTCTGGTTTCCTCATTTTGAAGTCCTCCGTGTGTAGCGGTTGATCGGCTCGTGCCGCGCAGCGCCTCCAACCCATACTCTACCGCGTGAGGACCCTAGATTGACTGGTCAGTCAACCAGTTCTTTTGACTCCCACCGACCCGGGGGTCGATCCATCTCGCCAAAGAAGGAGCCGGGCCACCGTGGAGAAGCGCGCATGAAGGAGCATCTGGCAGTCCTGAACACGAGGACAAACGCATGAACGAGCATCTGGCAATCGTGGGCTCGGGGGCCATCGCGTGCGGCCTGGCCGCAACGGCGGCCCATCACGGCCCCGTGCTGCTGCTGGCCCGCTCCCAGAGCTCCGCCGAGCGGGCCCAGACCAGGGTGGATCAGACCCTGGCGCGCCTGGCAGCGGAGATCGACCCCGAGCACGTGCAGGTCGTGACCGAGCCACGGGAACTGAGCGGGGCGACCTTCGTGGTGGAGGCCGTGGTGGAGGACTACGCGGTGAAGGAGCGCGTGCACGCGGAGCTGCTCGGGGTGCTGGGGGCGGACGCGGTGCTCGCCAGCACCACCTCCTCGCTCTCGATCGAGCGCCTCGCGCAGGACAGCGGCGTCGCGGAGCGCTTCGTGGGCCTGCACGTGTTCAACCCCGTGGCGCGGATGAAGCTCGTGGAGCTGGTCTTCCCCGAGCGCGCCAGCGAGCGGACCCGCAGCCGGGCGCTGGAGTTGTGCGAGACGCTCGAGAAGACCCCCGTGGTGGTCCCCGACGTGCCGGGGTTCGTGGTGAACCGCCTGCTCTTCCCCTTCCTCTTCAGCGCGGTGCGGCTGCTGGAGGAGACGGGGATGGAGGCGGAGGACATCGACACCTGCATGAAGCTCGGGGCCGGCCACCCCATGGGGCCGCTCGCGCTGCTGGACCTCGTGGGCCTCGACGTGTCCAAGGCGATCGGCGAGACCCTCGGGGAGCCGGTGCCGGAGCGCATCGAGCAGCTGATCGCGCAGGGCGCCCTGGGACGCAAGAGTGGACGGGGCTTCTACAGCTACTGAGTTGTGATGCCCCCCTGCGGGGGGTGCCGAGGCGGAGTATCGGAGTTTCCGCAAGAATCCTCTTAGGCGCGCCCAATCTTTTAGGTTGGCTTCATCAAAATCGGGATACTTGTAAGCGCGACACAGTTCGCAACGCACACCCGCCTCCTCCCAGTGCACACGCTCCGGCCCGCTCCCCCTGCGGGCCGGACGTGTGCCTGGGAGGTTTTTTTCTTTCCCGGGCGGACGACCTACTCCCCCGGAGGGGCCCCGCGGGCGGGCACGGAGCGGCGCTCGCGGATGCGCACGGACTCGATGCGGTTCTCGCGCACCGACTCCACGCGGATCGAGAAGGGGCCCGCCGAGACGGTGTCCCCGCGGCGGGGCAGGCGCCCGAGCTCGGCGAACACGAAGCCCCCCACGGAGTTGTAGGCGTCGCTGTCCACCGGCAGATCCACGCCGTGGTCTGCGAGGTCCGCGACGGCGACGTGGCCGCGCACGAAGAGGTCCCCGTCGGGCAGTCGGCGCACCTCGCCCGCGGCCGGATCGGTCTCGTCGGCGATCTCCCCCACCACCTCCTCGATGATGTCCTCCACCGTCACGATCCCCGCGACGCGACCGTACTCGTCCACCACCACCGCCAGGGAGGTGCGCTGGCGCTGCAGGTCCGCGAGGAGGTCGTCCAACGGCTTGGTCTCGGGCACGATCGGCGCGTCGTGCACCACCTCCTGGAGCGAGGCGTCCGGCCCGTCGTCCATCAGCCGGCGGGCGAGGTCGCTGGCGTGCACGAGCCCCCGCACGCGGTCACGGTCCTCGCCTTCGGTCACCACCAGGCGGGTGTGCCCCGAGGAGATGCAGAGCCTCAGCGCGGTCTCCACGTCCCGGGAGACGTCGATCGTGATGACCGCGGGGCTGGGGGTCATCACCTGGCGGGCCTCCTGCTCGTGGAGATGAAAGACGCCCGTGAGCATCCCCGCCTCCCCGGGGTCGAGGTGCCCGCCGGCGTGGGACTCTGCGATCAGGCGCTTGAGCTCGTCGGGGGAGCCGCCCCCCGAGTCGCGTCCCATGTCGACCCCGAAGAGCTTCAACAGGCGCGCGGAGATCGCGGTGATCGCGCGGATCAGGGGGCGAAAGAGGACGGAGAAGCCCTGCAGGGGGCGCGCCACGCGCCGCGCGACGCTCTCCGCCCGGTCGATTGCGTAGAACTTGGGGACCATCTCCCCGAAGATCAGCTGCACGAAGATCACCACCGCGTAGGCGAGCACCACCGCGAGCACCACCGCGACGTCGTGGGAGAGCCCCCCGCCGAAGGCGTCCTGGAGCGCGTGGGCCAGCGCGGGGGTGGCGAGGGCGCCGATCGCGATCGAGGTCATCGTGACGCCGATCTGCACCGCGGATATGTACTCGTTGATGCGCTCGTGCTGGATGAGGGCGAGGGCGGCACCGCGCAGGCCCTGCTCGCGCATCACTTCCAGGCGTGCGCGGCGGGAGCGCACGAGGGCGTACTCGGCAATCACGAAGAACGCGTTGATGGCGACCAGGAAGGCCGCGAGGATCAGCTTCGCGGGCACTCAGTCAAGCCCGTCGATCTCCCCGGCGAGCGCGAAGTCGGCGTCGGTGAGACCACCCTGGGAGTGGGTGGAAAGCTCCAGGCGCACCCTGTTCCAGCCGTGCACGAGGATGTCGGGGTGGTGGTTGGCCGACTCGGCGAGCTCGGCCACGCGGTTGACGAAGGCGATCGCGGCAGGGAAATCGGCGAGCTTCCACTCGCGCACGATCGCGCTGCCCTCGCGGGCCCACCCGCTGCCGGCGAGGCGCTGCTCGATCTCCTGCTCCGCAAGCAATGCCACTCCCTCAGACGATACCCATGGCGGTGGACTGCGCGGCGGCGAGCGCCCCGATGACGGCCACCACAGACAGCGCGAGGCAGGCGGCGAGCCCGAGGGCGAGCGAGCGGCGACCTTCGGTGAGGCGGAAGGAGAGGCCCGCCAGCGCGCCGCCGATCAGCCCGCCGATGTGGGCGCCGACAGAGATGTTGGGGACGGTGAAGCTGAAGATCAGGTTGAACACGATCAGGAACCCGATGCCCGAGCGCATCACGCTGAGCCCCCGCGCGCGCAGCTCCACGGCGGCGGCCCCCATCAGCCCGAAGATCGCCCCCGAGGCCCCGAGGCTGGGTGCGCCGGTGGCCACCAGCGCGCCGCAGGAGCCGGCGAGCAGCGAGGTGAAGTAGATGGCGGCGAACCGCACCGAGCCGAGCGTGGGCTCGAGCATCATCCCGAGCAGGTAGAGCAGGTACATGTTGAAGCCGATGTGCAGCAGGTCCACGTGCAGGAAGGCGCTCGTCAGGAGCCGGTAGTACTGGTGGCCTTCGGAGATCGCGGCGCGCGAGAGAAAGCCGTCGTTGACGACGGTGCCGTAGATGTTCGAGGCGCTTACGGTGAACTGGCCTTTCTCGGTCAGGAAGGCCGCCACGTTGATCCCGATCAGCCCGTAGGTGACGCGCGGCACGGCGGCCATCTCCCGCATCCGCACCACCTTGGTGCGCTGGTTGGCGCACTCGGGGCAGCGCATCCCCACCTGGGTGGGGGTCATGCAGTCCGGGCAGATCGGCCGCCCGCAGTTGGAGCAGGAGACCGCGGTCTCGCGGGAGGGGTGGCGGTAGCAGGTGGCCATGGGCGGGCAAGCCTACCTGCCCGGGCAGGTTCAGATGGAACCGACGATCACCGGCGTGCGCGTCGGTTTGAGGCTGCCTCCCAGGGGCTCGTCGGTGACGAGCACTTTGCTCACCCCACTGAGGTCGCCGGGCACTCCGACGGAGCCGTTGCCGGTCTTGGTCACCGAGAACAGCGCGTCGGTGGGCTGCGGCGCCGCGGCGCCATGCTCGAGCCAAACCTCATAGATGCGTCCCGGGGGCGGGGCGGGCATCCCCACCACCACCAGCTCCAGGTGGGAGCCCACTTTGCGCAGCTCCGCGGTGGCGCGATGGTCAGGGGAGACCACCACCGCGCGGATGACCTCGGTCCGCCCACTGGATCCGGAGCTGAAGAGGAGCCCCCCGATCACCACACCCACAGCCAGGGCGAGCACGCCTACCAGGGCCGGTGTAAGGCGCCGAGCCGGCGCAACTCGGCGCAAGATCGAAGGCCAGCCCGCCCGCCCCGAAGCCGTCCCGCTGGACTCACGGCCAGCGGCGCCGCGCAGCTCGGCCTTGGCGCGCGCGCTGCCCCGCAGTTCTGCCTCGGCATGCGCGGTGCCCACGATCCGAGCGCGCAGGCCCTCCGGAGCACCGGCGGGCGGCACACCGAGGGGGAGCAGGTCGGACACGGGCTGCAGTTGCGCGACCTCCGCGCGGCAGACCGGGCACTCGGGGAGATGTGCGTGGTAGTCGTGGAGCTCCTGCTCCCCGAGCGCCCGCAGCACATACGCGGCGCAGTCCTCGAGCCGCCCGCAGCCCAGGCCGTGCGTGGACGCACTCACGAGAGGACCCCTTCGGAGCGCAGTTGCGAGCGCATCTTCTGTAACCCAAGACGCATGCGGCCCTTGATTGTTCCCACCGGGGTGTCGAGCATCGCTGCGATCTCGGAGTGGGTCAGACCGCCGTAGTAGGCGAGCTCGATCACCCGGCTCTGCTCGGGCGGCAGCCCCTCCAGGGCTGCTCGAACCTCGCGCGCTTCATCGCGACGACCGACCTCCTGGTCGGTGCGCTCAGCCGCCTCCAGGTGCTCCTCCAGGCCCTCGTCGCTGACCCTGCCCCGGTCCTGGGCCACCCCCCGGCGCAGCGCGTCGATGGCGCGGTAGTGGACGATGCCGAGCACCCACGTGCGCACGCTCCCGCGCAGTGGGTCGTAGGTCGAGGCGCTGCGCCACAGCGAAAGGAACGCCTCCTGAACCACGTCCTCGGCGGCCGCCCGCCTGCCGCACATCCGGAAGGCGAGCGCGCACGCCGCCTCGGCGTGGCGCTCGTAGACGATCGCAAAGGCCGCCGAGTCGTCCTCCCCCACGAGCTGCATGAGCTCCTCGTCGGCGAGCATACGGAGGATGGCCGAGGCGGCCTCGGCGGAGCGCTTGTAGCGGGCCATATTCGACATTGACATATCCCGGCTCCGAACGCGGATCAGGGAGTCCGCGGCCGGAGATCCGAAGTCAACCACTTCCATCGGATGGATTCAGCCGAAGGCCAGAATAGTTCAAATAGGGTTCAAACGCCCGCGCGAGGACGCACGACCGCCCCGACCGTGGGCTCCGTGGGGGTGCTCTCGTCGTCGCCGGCTTCAGCCGTGGTCGCGACCAGAAGCCTGGCCGGGATCGCTCTCCGCGGGCCGCCCGCGGCGGCGGGCGCGCAGCACCACGAGCGCGAGGCCGGCGCTGCCGCCAACTACCAGCGCAGCCGCGGGCCTGGCCCAGTTGCGGGGATCGCGCATGGTCGAGAGCTCCCATCCCTCCAGCTCCCCGGCGGCGAGCTCGGTGAGGTTGGTGAGGGTCTCCTCCAGCCTGCCCGTCAGGTCCTCGGGGGGCTCGACGGGAGCAAGCGCCCGTCGCAGCAGGCTCTCCAAATTGGGGGCCGCTTCGCTCATGAGACCTTTCTCATCTCATCATCCCTCTCGCATCTCATCGTCCCCGTCGGGGGTATCCGCGACGAGCTTCTCCAGCTGCTTGATGGCGCGGTGGATGAGCACCTTGGTGGCGCCGTCCGAGCGCCCGAGGGCGCGAGCGATCTCGCGGTTGTCCATGTCCAGGGCGAAGCGCATGATCAACGCCTCGCGGCGGTCGTCGGGGAGCCGGCGCACCCCCGCGAGCACGCGGCTCAGCTCGTTGCGATTCTCGACCAGATCCTCCGTCGTGTGGGGGGCGCTCAGCATATCGGTGTCCTCGATCGGCGAGACCGGCCTGCGGGAGCGGTCGCGGTAGAGGTTGGCGGCGAGGTTGTGGGCGATACGGATCAGCCACGGCCGCAGTGGGCGTCCCTCGGACTCGCGCTGGGCGCGCTCGAAGTGACGGTAGGCCTGCAGAAAGGTCTGCTCCGTGAGGTCCTCCGCGTCGTGGTGGTTGCCCACGCGATAGTAGGCGTAGCTGTACACGTCGCGCAGGTGGGTGCGGTAGAGATCCGAGAACTCCTCGTCCAGCTGCGCCTTGGGCTTCGCGCCCCGAAGACCCCCCGGCGGGCCGAGGGCCGACGAGCGGGATTGGGTGGGGGGATGGGTGTCCGGATGGGCGGGGTGGGTGGGTCCCAATCCATCTGCTGTGTGCTCGGCCACTCATTGCACCCTACCCCCAAGACCCCGGCCTCCCGGCCGGATGTGCTCATGCGGGACGAGCCTCGCGGTGGCTTGCCTGCTCGGGCTCGTGGCAGATTGGAGGCGTGCCTCCCAGCCGACCGGGAGGGGCCCCGCGGTAGCTGGCCTGCTTGGGCTCGTGGCGGATCGCGGGCGTACCCCCCAGCCACTCCCACTGAAGGCTGACCCGCGCCCAGACGCGCTCGGTCACGGCGGCGCTGAGCTCGGGAGTGGGGCGCCCGTCGCTCGCGAAGCGCAGCGGGGCCCCGCAGCGAATGCGCACCCGGCGGGGGCGCAAGCGCCAGCCACGGCGCACCTCGTCGGTGCCGATCACCGCCACCGGCACCACGGGCGCACCGGTTTCCAGAGCCAGGCGCCCGAGGCCCCGTCGGGGAGCGCCGAGGGGGCCCGAACGCACGCGGGTGCCCTCGGGGAAGATCACCACGCAGTCCCCCCGCGCGAGGATCTCGCGAGCGGTGGCGATCGCGTCCTCGTCGCCGTGCCCGCGGTCGATCGGAAAGGCCCCCAGCGAGTTCAGCAGCCAGGCCTGCCAGGGTGTGCGGAAGAGCTCCCGCTTGGCCACGTAGTACACGGGGCGGCGCGTGAGCGTCCCGATCACGAAGGGGTCCAGGAAGCTGCGGTGGTTGGCGGCCAGCAGCAGGGGCCCGGAGCGCGGAAGGTGCTCGCAGCCGATGCGCACCATGCGGAGGTAGATGAGGAAGCTGGGCAGCAGGACGATCCGCACGGCCCAGTAGAGGACGGGGTTGACGCCGCGCACGAGGGTCCGCCTGCGAAAGCGCTCCAGAGGCTCCGGGCGGTGAGGTGCGAGGCCCTCGGGCTCCCCAGAGAGCGCTTGCCGGGGGCAGCCGGGCTCGCGCCCCAGCCTCGCCAGATCCCCCAATCCCGTGGGACGGACGAGGCGGGGGAGACGATCGCGCTGGCTGTTGCTGCTCACATCCTGGATACCCGCCAGCGCGGAGGCCGTTACAGTTGGACCACGATGTCGATCGACCGTGCCAAGACAATACGCGGAGCACTCGCGGGCGCGCTGGCGGCGGGCGTGTGGGCGGCGCAGATGCCGCTGGACAAGCGCGCGTTCGGCGCGGACCTCGACGACGTGGAGCTGCTCGGCAAGGCGATCACCCGTGGGCGGTGGTGGCCGGTGGCGGGGTGGGTCGCACACGTGCAGAACGGGGCGCTGTTCGGGGCGGTGTACGCCAACGCGGCCCCCCGCCTGCCCCTGCCCTCGTGGGCGCGCGGCCCGGCTGCGGGGATCGCCGAGAACTTCGCCACGTGGCCGCTGGTGGCGCTCACCGAGCGTCTGCACCCGGCGCGCGGGGAGCTGCCCGCGTCATTCGCCAACCCGAGGGCGCTGGCGCAGGCCACTTGGCGCCACCTGCTGTTCGGAGTGCTCCTGGGGGAGCTGGAGCGGCGCCTGAACGCGGACGACCGCGTGGATCCACCGGATTACTCCCACCTGGTCTCCAGCAACGGCCACGCACGCCCCGAGCACTTCGCCGCGGCCAGCTGAACCGGGCGATCCCGTGAACCGGGCCGATCCCGGCTTGACATAGCATCCACTATCTGAAATAGTGACTTGTATGGCAAGCCCTCCAAGCCGCCGGTCCCTTCGCGACGAGCAGAGGGCGCTCACTCGCCGGCGCCTCCTCGACGGCGCCGAAGCCGTGTTTGCCCGCGGCGGCTTTCACGGCGCCTCGGTCGACGGGATCGCGCGTGAGGCCGGGGCGACGACGGGAGCGCTGTACTCGAACTTCGCCAGCAAGGAGGACCTGTTCCTCGCCCTCTTCGAGGAGCGGATCGCCGCCGACGTGGGCGACTACTCGCAGATCGTCGCCGCGGGAGCAACGATCGAGGAGCAGGCCCGGGGAGCGGCCGACCGCTGGATGCAGATACTGCGCGAGCGCCCCGACTACTTCCCCCTGCTGATCGAGTTCTGGGCCTACGCGATCCGCGAACCAAAGCTCCGCGAGCGCCTGGCGGGGCGGTTCGCGGCCCTGCGCTCGGCCAGCACCCGCCTGGCCCTGGAGGGAGCGGAGCGCCAGGGCTACTCGCTCAGCGTCGAGGCCGGCGAACTGACGGGCCTGCTCATCAACGCCCTTGCCAATGGCCTGGCGTTGGAGAAGCTGGTCGATCCCGAGGCCATTCCCGACGGGATCTTCGGAGACATGCTCGTGCTCATCTTCACAGCACTGGGCGCGCTCGCACGCGAGAACCCCAGCATGACCGACCCGGGCGCCGTGGGGCGCCCGCAAGAGCCGGCAACCACCAACAAGAGAGGCGCCGAACATGGGTGAGACACCAACCGCCCGCCGGGACGCACCACCATCAGGCCCACCCGCCGGTTCCACGCCCCCACCTGCCAGTTCCAGCTCCCTATCCGTCGAGCCCGGGCTGCGCCACGCAACCGTGGAGGACACTCAACGCCTACAGACGGTGCTGGCGGAGGCGTTCGTCGACGACCCTGTGTTCGGCTGGTTGATCCCGAATGACAACAGGCGACGAGCGCGACTGCGTCGCTACTTTGGAATCGAGCTGCGTCAGTTCGCATTGCCGCACGGGCGCGTGTGGACGACAGACGATCTCGCCGGCGCCATGCTCAGCCTGCCGCCCGGCAAGTGGCGCGTGCCGCTGGGCACCACCTTGTTGCACGGCACCGCATTCGGGGTCCAGGTGGCCAAGGCGGCGAGATTTGGAGCCGCGATGGAGTGGCGTCACATGCGCCACATGCGCGAGCCCCACTACTACGTTCGCGATATCGGCGTGCACCCGGAGATACAGGGACGAGGACTTGGCAGCGCGCTGATGCGCCCCACACTCGACCGCTGCGATCGGGAGGGTCTGCCGGCCTATATCGAGGCGTCGAACGAGCGCAGCGCGGCGCTGTACGCACGCCTCGGATTCGAGCTCACCGAGGAGCTGCGCGTGGGTGGCAGCCCGCCGCTGCGACTCATGATCCGCCCCCCGTGCGCTACGCCGCAGTAGGCGGTCCGAACCAGGTGCTCAGCGCCTCGGGGAGGCCGAGGTGGGTTCGGTCTCCCGCCCAGGCGACATATCCGTCGGGCCGGACCAGCGCGGCAGTGGGAGCGGTGACCACACCAAGTACCGGAAGCTCCCACACGCCGTCGTATGTCGCGTCGATCAGCTGGACCCGGCCAGCCCATGGAGTGATGTCAAAACCGCTGGGCTCACCGAGGTTGAGCAGCACCGGCTTGGCGCCGTGCAGCAGCTCGAAGACTCGGAGCGGGCCGTCGGCGGTCATGAGGTCCAGATCGGGCATACGGCGTCCGAGCAGGGGATGGCCCTCGCCGAAGTCGTAACGGATGTCCAGCCCGGAGATGATCCCGGCAAGCCGCTTGCGAGGCTCGTCCATGCTCGCCAGCTCCGACACGACATCGGCCAGGGCCTCGATGCGCTCGTCCGGCCGTCGGAGCGCGATCTGAGCCAGGGTGTGCTGGAGCGCGCGGGCACCGACCGGGTGGCGCTCGTCCCGATAGGTATCCAGGAGGCTCTCCGGGGAGGTCCCATTGACCACCTGAGCCAGCTTCCATCCCAGGTTCACGGCATCCTGCACACCGAGGCTGAGGCCCTGCCCGCCCGCCGGGTAATGCACGTGCGCGGAGTCGCCGGCGAGTAGGACTCGTCCCGCGCGGTAAGCCGCTGCCTGACGTGTCATGTCGGTGAACCTGGAGATCCACGTGGGATTGTGGATCCCGAAATCGGTTCCGTACACGGCGATCAGAGCCTCGCTCAGATCGCGCAGGGTGGGCTCGCTGCCCGGCCCGAGCTGCTGCTCGGTCACGACGACCCGCACCGGCCCCCCATCCATGTAGACCACCTCGCCGTCGCGGACCTCGTACTCCAATCTGCCGATGCCATGGATGCCCTTGTCATCGCGGCGGATACCCAGCTCCGGCTCCTCGGCCATCTCGACCTCGGCGATCAGGCTGCTGATCGTCGCATCACACCCGGGGAACTCGATGCCGGCTGCTTTACGGATGAGGCTGCGTCCTCCGTCGCACCCGACGAGATACTGCGCCCGCAGCGACCGGCCGTCGGAGCGCTCGACGTCGACGCCTGTATCGTCCTGCGCAAAGCCCGTCACCTCGCATCCGTAATAGACCTGCACCGGCAGCTCGGCGATCCAGGCGGCCATGATCCGCTCGATCTGGTTCTGCCAGATCCCGAGCGAGTAGGGATGGCGCGTCGGGAAGTCGCTCATGTCCAACGTGGTCGTGGCGAACGTCGCCACCTGAGCCACCTGGCCCTCCGCGAGGAACCGATCGGCGACCCCACGCTGATCGAGCACCTCGATCGTGCGCGAGTGAAAACCGCCGGCCCGCGAGCCGACGAGCACGTGATCGGGACGCCGCTCGAGCACCGCGACGTCGACCTTCGCCAACGCCAACTCCGCCGCCAGCATCATCCCCGTCGGACCGCCTCCGGCGATCGCCACCGCATGCTCGCTCATAGCCACACTCCCGTCCGATACGTCGAGAACAACACACACATTTCACGACTCCCATCTCCGCAGGTTTGTGGTCTCGGTCGGCGGTTATACAGCACGACTTGGGGCTTCATGAAGGCCCCGTGTGTGGTATAAATCGGAGGTGGAGAGGAGGGAGTGACTGCCTCTTTTCACCGTTGTCGGTTGCGGGGGCGGTACGATACGGCCGCCAGGCCGACGTAGCTCAGCTGGCAGAGCACCGGTTTTGTAAACCGGGGGTCGCCGGTTCGATCCCGGCCGTCGGCTCTGCCTCAGTGCAGCAGGTGTTCGAGGATGCCTCCGACTTCGTGCACCACGGTCCCAACCAGCGAACCGGACTGTTCGCTGTTGGAGGCACCCGAGGATTCCGATCCACTCGACCCGCTCGATCCACTCGACCCGCTCGATTCATCGGATCCGCTCGACCCGGAAGACCCACCCGGGGAGCCCTGGCTGGGAGAGTCTTCCTCGCCGTTCGAGCCGGACCCCCCACCGGAGGAGTCCTCACCGGAGGAGGCCCCGCCGGACCCTTCGGCAGAGCCCTGCCCAGGGGAGCCGCCCGACCCGGTGCCACTCTCGGGGGCCGAGTCCACGGGAGCGCCCGAACCGGCGGCCGATTCGCCGCCCTGAGGCGATCCCGCAGTCTGGCTCGATTCCGGGGCCGAGCCGCTGGGCGGCGGAGCGCTCTGAACGATCCGCACCGTCGCACCACCCTGCGCCCCGTCCGGTGTCTGCGTCGGGGAGCCCGGGGCGCGTCTACCGCCGGGGGCGAGGACAAGGCCGTTGGCGGAGCCGCCCCCCGCGGAGGCATGGATCCCAGCGCCGGGGGCCCCACCGCGAGCGCCACCACCCGGGCGAGCGCCACGGTGCGAGCGCGATCCGTTCGCTGTGATCCTGGGATAGCGACCCCCCGAGCCGGCCTGCGCAGCGAGGGGGCTCCCGCCGCCCGTTGACGGGGAGGCCCTCACGGCGATGAGCTTGGACTGGGGGCGATGGTGGTGGGATCCTCCGATGTGGACCACCGCGGCGCCGGTGATCACGGTGCCGGCGGTGAGCGCCACCACACCACCTCCCTTGAGCAGCAGCCCGCCGAGTCCCGCGGCTCCACCGCCGCCGGCGAGTTCGGTGAGCCGTTCGGGCGCGGGAGCGCCCTGGTCGGAGCGCCCGGCCAGCCAAGCAAACAGCGGGGGCGGGATGAGCGCGGTGATCGCGGTGCGCAGTGTCGCGCGCGCTCTGTAGAGCAGACCCCGCACGGCGCCATCGCTGATGCCCAGGTCGCTCGCGACCTGCTCGTGGCTGTGTCCCGCCACGGCGGTGCGAACGATGACCTCCCGCTGCATCTCGGGCAGCGCGGCGACCTCGGCGAGCGCCTCGCGCACCGCCAGCCCCTGATCGAGTTGCGGCTCCTTGAGAGGCGGATGGGATGCCGTTCCCAGCGCGATATCCGTGAGTGGCTCACCATCGTGGGCGGCGTCGCGCAGGGCGTTGACCGCGGTGTTGTGCACCACCCGGTACAACCACGCTTTGAGGTCGCGGACCTCGACCCCCTCCCCCACCGCGATCCAGGTCTTGAGCAGAGCGAGTTGGACGACATCCTCGGCGCGGGCCTCCGGTAGCGAGAGACGCCGGCAGTAGCCCAGCAGCGGTTTGCGATAGCGGTGCACCAGAGCCTCGAACGCGCGCTCGTGGCCCTGTCCGACCAGAGCGAGCAGCCGCTCATCCGTGAGGGTCGCCAGCAGGCGGGTTGGGATTCCTGGACTCATGGCAGAACATGGGCGCCTTGGCAGCTCCCAAGGCCCGAGCGACCCCAGTGGCGGGCAGCGCCCAATTATCCCTACGACACTCTAGACACGAACCGCAATCGGAGCTCACGCGGGTGGACAAAAATACCCAGGGACGGCTCGGGGCGACCCGCCAGGATGGGTCGCCCCGAGAACTCGTCCCGCCCCGTGGGGAGGGGCGCTTTTGCGCGAGACCCGGCCCTGCCGACGGAAGAATGGAGCGCCATCGACAGTCCGGAGCGGATTTGCTCGCGCCTCCGCTTGGTCCAAATCCCTGCGGATGTCTCTAAGACACGGTTGCGGCGAGAACTTCACGCGCAAACTTCACGAGGCGATCCCCCATCGGTCGCGCGCGTGGGTAGGGGGCCGCGCCGCCGGTGGACCGCCGGGTAGGCGCACCGGCACAGCTTGGTCACGACCGAGGCCGTCCCCGCGGGGGCGGCCTCCGCCGTTACGCCATTACCGCCCGAGCCTGCAGGTGTGCGCCCACCTTGCGCTTGACCCGCTGCAGGGCGTTGTCCACGGTCTTGGTATCGCAGGAGAGGCGCTCGCCCACCTGCTCGTAGGAGCAGCCGTCCAAGTAGAGCGAGAGCACGCGGCTCTCCAGCTCCGAGAGAGCCGTGGAGAGGCAGCCCACCAGCGAGCGCAGCTCCTCGGAGGAGATCACCTGGTTGGCGGGGTCGTGCACCGAGGGGCCGGGGAGCACCTGGTCGAGTGTGGGAACGTCCTCCCCACCCGCTGTGGGGGCGGAGGAGAAGGAGACGTATTGATTCAGCGGCGTGTGCTTGTTGCGCGTCGCGGTCTTCACCGCGGTGATGATCTGACGGGTGATGCAGAGCTCCGCGAAGTTGCGGAAGCTCGACTCGCGGTCGGTGCGGAAGTCGCGGATCGCCTTGTAGAGGCCCACCAGGCCCTCTTGGATGAGGTCTTCGGAGTCCCCCCCGGCGAGGAAGTAGGAGGAGGCCTTCAGGCGCACGAAGCCGTGGTAGCGACGCACGAGGCGGTCGTATGCCGTGCGATCCCCCTGCTTTGCCAGGGCGATCAAGAAGCCATCATCGACCTTGACCTCAGATTGAGGGTTACTGAAGATACGTGCCACGAGCAGGTCCTTTCTCGGGCCGAGACGGCCCGGATCGCTCAGTGGCGCACTCCTCCCCCGGCGCCAACAGCTATGGGTGACTACTAACTATGGGTCAAGCTTAGGTTCAGCGTTAGAACGCGAGGAGGTTCGCACAGTTATGGAGCGTTGTCAAGGGCTCGGCTACGACTCTGCAAGATCTCGTACAGGACCGCCGCCGCCGCCGCACCCACCCCGAGCGACTCGATCCGCCCCAGCAGCGGCAGCGCGATCAGCTCGTCGCACGCTCCCGCCACCCGCGGGCGCAGGCCGCGGCCCTCGCTGCCCAGCACCAGCACGACCCCGCCGCGGTAGTCGGGGCGGTCGTAGGGCACGGTGGCCTCCGCACTCGCCCCGTAGCTCCAACACCCCGCCTTCTGCGCCGCGCCGAGGAAGTCGGCGAGGTTGCGCACCCGCGCGATCCGCAGGTGCTCGACCGCGCCCGCGGAGGCCTTGCAGACCGCCGGCGTGACCTCGGCGGCACGCCGTTCGGGGATCACGACCCCCGTCACCCCCCCGCACTCCGCGGTGCGGCAGATCGAGCCCAGGTTCTGCGGGTCCTGCACCTGGTCGAGCGCCACGATCAGCGGGTCTGGTTCGGCGAGAAGGTCATCGGCCGAGACGTAGGGGTAGCCGCCGGCCTCCGCGCAGATGCCCTGATGGGTGCTCGAGCCGCAGCGCCTCTCGATCTCCTCCACCGTGACCTTGCGGACCGCCGCCCCCTCCAGCCACGGTTCACGGGCCGCGCCCCCCGAAACCCACACCTCACCAACCGTGTGTGCTCGGCGCCCTCGCAGCGCCTCCCGCACGGGGTTGCGGCCGTAGAGGATCACCGCGGCAGCAGCTCGTAGCCGGCTGGCCCGTCGCGGACCTCCCAGCCGGCGGCGGCGATCTCATCGCGCAGGCGGTCGGCGGCTGCGAAGTCGCGTCCCTCCCGCGCCTGCTCGCGCCGGCTGGCCAGCTCCCGTACAGCGGCGGGCGCCTCAGCCGATCCCGCGAGCAGCTCCCCGAGCCCCAGTACCCCGAGCATCTCGCGCAGCTGAGAGTCCCCCCCCACTCCCCACGTCGGGCTCGTCGCCTCACGCAGCCATTCGTTGAGCGCAGCCATCGCCTTGGGCGTGTTGAAGTCGCCGGCGAGAGCCTCGAAGAAGCCATCGAACAGCGGCTTCAGGTCGCTGTCGCGTTGCCTGCGCCGCTCTGCCTGGGCGGGCAGCTGCGCGAGGCGCCGTCCAACCTCGCGGATGCGATTCACATTTGCCCGCGCCTGCTCCAGCGCCGCTTCGGAGAACGCCAGCGGCTGGCGGTAGTGCCCGCCAATCAGGTACATCACGACCGCGTCGCGCCCCCACTCCCCGAGCACCTCGTGCAGCGACGCGATGTTACCCACCGACTTGGCCATCTTCTCGCCGGTGGACTGGATCATGCCGTTGTGCACCCACATCCGCGCCAGCTCCGCCCCCCGCGCCGCGCGGGTCTGAGCGGCCTCGTTCTCGTGGTGGGGGAACAGCAGATCCGAGCCCCCGCCGTGGATGTCGAAGCCGACGCCGAGGCTGCTCTCCGCCATCGCCGAGCACTCGATGTGCCAGCCCGGCCGGCCCGGGCCCCAGGGCGACTCCCAGCGGGTGTCCTCGCCCTCCTTGTGGGCCTTCCACAGCGCGAAGTCCAGGGGGTCGCGCTTGCGATCCGACCCCTCCACGGGCTCACCCTGGTCCATCTCCTCCAGATCGCGGTGGGAGAGTGTGCCGTAGTCGGCGTCGGAGCGCACGCCGAAGAACACGTCGCCGCCGCTCTCATAGGCGTGGCCCCGTTCAATCAGGGCCTCGATGTACTCGACGATCGGACCCATCGTCTCAGAGGCCAGGGGCTCCTCATCCGGGCGGCCCAACCCCAGAGCGTCGGTGTCGGCGCGGTAGAGCGCGGTCATCTCCGTGGCCAGCTCGGCGCTCGGACGGCCCTGTGCACGCGCAGCGTCGTAGATCTTGTCGTTGACGTCGGTGATGTTGACGACCAGCTTCACGCCGTAGCCCTCGTGCTCCAGAAAGCGCTTCATCAGGCTGAAGATCACGAACGGCCGGGCGTTGCCGATGTGGATGCGGCTGTACACCGTGGGCCCACACGCGTAGATGCCAACACGGCCGGGGTCGCGCGGTTGCAGCGGCAGCACCTCGCCTGTGCGGGTGTCGTGGAGGCGGATCGGGCGCATGACGCGCCAACCCTAGCTGAGCCTGCAGTGTCTGCCGGCCTTTGCGGCTGCCTACTGGCCTCACGACTGGCGCAGCTGGGTTGTCGGCCTTTGCGGCTGCCTGGCAGCCTCAGCGACTGCGCAGGCTCGCAACCGCCAGCGCCGCGACGCCCTCGCCCCGTCCGACGAAGCCCATGCCCTCGCCCGTGGTGGCCTTCACGTTGACGCGCGTGGCCGGCAGGCCCAGCGCCCGGGCCAGGCCCTCGCGGATCGCCTGCCGGTGGGGAGCGAGCTTGGGCGTCTCCAGCACCACGGTGCAGTCGACGTTCACCACTTCGAGGCCCGCCGCGATCACGCTCGTGAGAACTCCCTCCAGGAGCACCAGCGAGTCCGCGTCGCGGTAGCGCTCATCGGTGTCGGGGAAGTGCTCGCCGATGTCCCCCAAGCCGGCGGCCCCGAGCAACGCGTCGATCACCGCATGGGTCAGCACGTCCGCGTCGGAGTGTCCCTCCAGGCCGCGCTCGTGGGGGATCTCAACGCCCCCGAGGATCAATCGCCGGCCGGCGGCGAGGCGATGGCAGTCGTAGCCGATCCCGCTGAGGCTCATCGCACACCCGCTCCGATCGGCTCCAGGCGCCGGGCGCGGCGCTCGAACACGCACAGCTCGCCCACGCCAAGGCCCTCCAGCAGCTCGAGCGCCTGCTCGTAGTCCGCGCCCACGTCCTGCGGACGGTGGGCGTCGCTGGAGAGCGCCACCGGGGCGCCGGCCTCCAGGCACATCTCCAGTAGCGCCGGCGTGGGGTAGATCTCCCTCGCGCGCTTGCGCAGGCCCGCGGTGGAGACCTCCACCGCGATCCCCGACTCCGCGATGCCCTCGATCGCGAGCTCGTAGTAGCGACGCAGATCCCCCTCCGGCCGCGGGCGATCCGGGCCCCACACCTTCACGAGATCCGGGTGGGCGAGGATGTCGAACAGCCCGCTGCGCGCCGCCTCCCCCAGGGTCTGGAAGTAGCGCCGCCAGATCTCCTCCGCGCTGCGCGTGCCACCCCACACGTCGTACTCCTCCATGTCGAGCGCCTCATCGCGCAGGAAGTGCACCGAGCCGACCACGTAGTCGAAGTCGTGCGCCTCCAACAGATTGGCCATGCGGTCCTCGCTCCCAGGGATGAAATCGGCCTCGATCCCCAGCTTCAGGTCGGTCTGCTCACGCACGAAGCCGCAGTACTCCTCGAGCTCGTCGAGCGCGTTCTCCTGCCAGAGGGGGTGCTGCCACACCTCGAGCGCCTGGCGGAAGCGATGGATGTGCTCGGAGACGCCCAGCTCAGCGATCCCGCGCTCGTCGGCGACCTCGCGGTAGCGCTCCACGTTGGCGGGCGTGAAGTAAGCGGCCGCGGTCGCGTCGAGCCGGTCCGGGCGCAGGTGGAGGTGGTAGTCGGTGAGCATATGATCGAAGATCGAGGGACCCGGCTCGACGGCTGGCCTGCGGCCGGCTGCGCCACCCTCGTGGGCGATTCAAGCAGGCCCACGGCCGATCAGCAGTTCGGCGAGCGCGAGATCGAGCGGCGTGGTGACCTTGAGGTTCTCCCGAGGCGCCTGCACCACAACGACTCGGCCCCCCGTGCGCTCCACCAACCAAGCGTCGTCGGTCGCCTGAGCCAGCACCTCGTCGGGCACGTCCAGCGCGCGCTCCAACGCGGCGCGGCGGAAGACCTGCGGGGTCTGCACCGCCCACAGCCCGGAGCGCTCGAGCGTCTCGAGCACGGTATTGCCATCCCCCGCTCGCTTGACGGTGTCGGTCACGGGGGCCGCGGCGATCGCAGCGTCGACACCCTCCACGAGCGCAGCCGCCAGGACGCGCTCCGCCAGCTCGCGCGTGAGCAGCGGGCGCGCGGCGTCGTGCACGAGCACCGGATCGCCGGGCCCCGCGGCGGCAAGCGCAAGGCGTACCGACTCCGACCGGGTGGCACCGCCCGCAACGGCAATCGTCTCGGTGGGCGCCAGCGCGCCGGCGGTCCAGACGTGGGTCCCGCTGGAGTCATCGGGCGGGAGCGCGAGCACGATCCGTTCGATGCCCTCCACCTGACGCAGAGTGTCCAAACTCCACGTCAACAGCGGGCGACCCGCCAGCGATACGAGCGCCTTGGGGCCGTCCCCGCCCAGGCGCTCGCCCCGGCCCGCGGCGAGGATCAGGGCGACGGTCACGGCGAGGGGGCGATGGGGAACACTGTCGCGCACGCGGCAGGGGTCAACTGCCGCGTGCGCGAGAGTCCCGCTACTTGGCCATCGCCAGCTTGCTGGAGGCAGAGTTCGCGAGCAGCTCGTCGAGGTAGCCTTCGGCCTCGTCCTCGTCCTTGTCCAGCGCGTACATCAACTCCGAGGCGAGGATCTTCTTGGCGCGGGTGAACATCTGCTTCTCCCCCGTGGAGAGGCCCTTTTCGCTCTCGCGCAGCGCGAGGTTGCGCACCACCTCGGCGAGCTCGTAGATGTCGCCCGTCTTGATCTTGTCGCGGTTGTGCTTGAACCGGCGGTTCCAGTTCTTGGGCATGTCCGAGACTTCGTCTTGGAGCACGTCGAGGACCTTCTTGACGGTCTCCTCGTCGATCACCCTGCGCAGACCGGCGATCCCTGCGTTCTCGGTGGGAACCTTGACGGTCATGTCGTTGTGGAGGATCTTGATCGTGAGGTACTCGCGACATTCGCCCAGCACCTCCAGATCCTCCTTCTTGAGGACCTTGCCTGCACCGTGATGGGGATAGACCACGTGGTCCCCCAACTCGAACTCGATGCACTCGACTTCGGTGACGACCTCGAGGTCCTCGATCAACTCTGCTTCGATTGCCTGGGGAATGGGAATGGTTGTCCTCCTTTGTGATGGAGCCGGCCGGATGACCTCGGCTCTCGCTTCGGGCTGCAAGTTCTCAGAGCTGCAGATAGCGGTCCACGAGATTGATCTCCTGCAGGCGGCGAAGACCCTCGCGGATGTCCTTCGCACGTATCTCCCCAACTCCCTCGATCGCCTCGAGCTCCGCGTCGGTGGCCGCCAGCAGCTCGTCCAGGCCACCGAACTCTTTGATGATCTCCGCCACCACCAGCCGCGGCAGCCTGGGGATGCGCCCCAGGATGCGGTAGCCGCGCGGAGAGACCGCGTAGTCGAGCGTGTTGAGCTTGCGGTCGTACCCGAGCAGCTCGGCGAGGCGGCCGAAGTCGAGCAGATCCTGGTGGCCGAGCCGCCCCATCTCCTCGAGCGCCGAGGCGAACGCCTCGTCGGAGTAGGCCGCCAGGTAGTCCTGCGCGAGCGCCGCCTTTTCGGAGGCGGTGCCCACCATCGTCTCCTCGAGCTGCATCTCGATCAGGCGCCCCTCGGTGCCGAGCTCGACGATGTAGCGCTCGATCTCCACCGCCATCCGCGTCACGAGCTCCGAGCGCTGCAGCACGGTGAGCACGTCGTGCAGCGTGACTCCCCCCTCGAACTCCAGCGCGGTCAGTCGTGTGGACACCTGGTCGAGGCGGGTGCGGTACTTCTCGAGGGTCGCGAGCGCCTGGTTGGCCTTGGCGAGCACCACGGGGATGTCCTGGAGGATGCACTTGGTGCCGCCCACGTACAGCGAGACCACCTCGCGGCGCTGGGAGATCGCGATCACGAGCGCCTCGGTCTGCTTGGAGATGCGCTCCGCGGTGCGGTGGCGGGTGCCGGTCTCCAAGGTGAGGATCGTGGGATCGGGCATCAGCTGGACATTGGCCAGCGCGATCTTGGTGGCGTTGGCGTTGAGGATGATCGCGCCGTCCATCTTCGCCACCTGGTAGAGGAGGGCGGGGGAGTAGTCGATGTCGAGCTTGATCCCCCCGGAGAAGAGGAAGCTCAGCTCCTCGGGGTCGCCGATCACGATCAGCCCCCCGGTGCGGGCGTGCAGGATGTTCTCCATCCCCTCCCGCAGCGCTGTCCCCGGAGCGACCATCTCCAGCGCCTTCATCAATCCGGGCTCCGGGCGAGCTTCGGTATCGAAATCTTCGCCGGATCGTGGAGCCACGAGTGGGCATTTTACGGCATTTAGGCTCCTTTTAGCGCTTCCCCATGCGATTCCCGGCGCTCGAGGCGCTATTTTGGGCCATTTTTTGAGGCTATGCCGCGACCCTGGCGGGTCTGCGCTGCTGGCGCGGCAGCACTGCGGCCAGGGCCTCCGCGAGGGTGTGGACCTCGCGTGCCCCCGGCCCGCTTCCGGCGGGCGCCACGACCTCGCTCAGCCCGTGCCTGGCGGCCTCCTGCAGGCGGCGCTCGGGGTGCCCCACCCAGCGCAGCTCCCCCGTCAGGCCGAGCTCGCCGAAGCAGGCCCGGGGGGTGCCCAGCAGCGCCACCCCCCGACTGGCACCGGCGACCGCGAGGGCGACCGCGAGGTCGACCCCGGGCTCGTCCACGCGCACCCCGCCGACCACGTTTACGAACACGTCCGCCCCCCCGGTCCCCACGCGGCCGTGGCGGGCGAGGATCGCGAGCACGAGCGCTAGGCGGTTGCGGTCGAGGCCCGAGGCCACCCGCCGGGGCTGCTCGAGCTCCGAGGGCGCGACCAGCGCCTGGACCTCCACGAGCAGCGGCCGCGACCCCTCCATCGCGGCCAGCATCACGCTCCCCGGAGCGCGCGTGGCCTGCGCGACGAAGCGCGCCGAGGCGTCCAGGACCTCCACGAGGCCCCCCTGGCGCATCTCGAACAGCCCCGCCTCGTTGGTGGAGCCGAAGCGGTTCTTCAATGCGCGCAGCTCGCGGTAGGGGCGCTCGCGCTCCCCTTCAAACTGGAGCACGCAATCCACCAGGTGCTCGAGCACCCGCGGACCTGCGAGCGCGCCGTCCTTGGTGACGTGCCCCACGAGGATCGTCGCGATGCCGCGCGCCTTGGCGAGCTCCATCACGCGCATCGCCACCTCGCGCACCTGGCCCACCGAGCCGGGCGCGCCGGAGAGCTCTGCAGCGCGGAGGGTCTGCACGGAGTCGATCACGCAGGCCTCCGGAGCGTGCGAGCCCAGCACGTCGAGCACCGTGTCGAGGTCGGTCTCCGCCACGATCGGAACCGCCAGCGCTCCGGGGCCCAGACGCTCGGCGCGCAGCCGTACCTGCTCGGGGGACTCCTCGGCGCTGACGTACAGCGTGGGCCGGCCCAACTCCGCGAGGTGCCCGAGCACCATGTTGGTGAGCGTGGACTTGCCGATCCCCGGCGCCCCGCCGAGCAGCACCAGTGAGCCGGGCACGAGGCCCCCGCCGAGCACTCGGTCGAGCTCCGCGATACCCGTGGGCAGGCGCGCCACGGGCGCGGCGCCGACCTCCGCGAGCGGACGCGGCGCTGGCCGATCTGCGGGCTGCCGGGAGCGATCGCCACCGCCCCGGGGAAGCTCCTCAACGAGCGTGTTCCACGCCCCGCAGCCGGGGCACTGCCCG
Organism: uncultured Solirubrobacterales bacterium; assembly: GCA_963713985.1. Taxonomy (GTDB): domain Bacteria; phylum Actinomycetota; class Thermoleophilia; order Solirubrobacterales; family Solirubrobacteraceae; genus Palsa-744. The sequence continues at coordinate 258,787 of OY970219.1, forward strand.
TGCCACTTCGCCGAGGAGAAGCCACAGTCAGAGCAGACGTGAACCGAGGAGGCGCGAGGCACTCCCGGAGACTACGGGTCTACGGGGACGGCTCCTCCGGCCCATCCACGTGTGGCGCCTCGCCGTCGTCGTCCCCATCGGGTAGGCCATCCTCGCCGGCGGGCAGCTCCCCGGCGGCGCCTTCGGCGCCGACGGCGACGGGGGTCTTCTGCTTCTTGGGCTGGACGATCGTGAGGCGCACCTCGCCCTCCTCGCCCTCCTCGGCGGCGTTGACCACGACGGTGGCCCCGGGGGTGACCTGCTCGCGCAGCACGAAGTCCGCGAGGGGGTCCTCGATGTAGCGCTGGATCGCGCGGCGCAGCGGGCGGGCGCCCATCGCGGGATCCCAGCCCTTCTCGACGAGCAGATCCTTGGCGGGGTCGGTGAGCTCCAGCTGCAGCTCGCGTTCGGCCATCGACTCGCGGATCCGCAGCAGCAGCAGCTCGACGATCTGCTTGATTTCGTCCTTGCCGAGCTTGTGGAAGACGATCACGTCGTCGATGCGGTTGAGGAACTCGGGGCGGAACACCTTCTTGAGCTCGCCCATGATGCGGTTCTTCATGTCGTCGTAGGTGATCCCGGTCTCGTCGTCGGAGACCGCGAAGCCCAGCGGCGTGTTGCGCGCGATCTCCGCGGCGCCGATGTTGGAGGTCATGATCACGATCGCGTGGCGGAAGTCCACTGTGCGCCCCTGGGCGTCGGTGAGACGGCCGTCCTCGAGGATCTGCAGCAGGATGTTGAAGACGTCGGGGTGGGCCTTCTCGATCTCGTCGAGCAGCAGCACGCAGTAGGGCTTGCGGCGCACCGCCTCGGTGAGCTGGCCGCCCTCGTCATAGCCGATGTAGCCGGGGGGCGAGCCCACCAGGCGCGAGACGGCGTGCTTCTCCATGTACTCGGACATGTCGATTCTCACCATCGCGTCCTCGTCGCCGAAGAGGAACTCCGCCAGGGTGCGCGCCAGCTCGGTCTTGCCCACGCCGGAGGGGCCCAGGAAGATGAAGGAGCCGGTGGGGCGCTTGGGGTCCTTGAGGCCCGCGCGCGAGCGGCGGATCGCCTTGGAGATCACCTCGATCGCGGGGTGCTGGCCGATCACGCGCTTGTGCAGTTCCTCCTCCATGCGCATCAGCTTCTGGGTCTCGGCCTCGGTCAGCTTGAACACGGGGATGCCGGTCCACATGGAGACGATTTCGGCGATCTCCTCCTCGCCGATCGCGGGGCGCTCGCCGGACTCCCCGGCTTCCCACTCTTCCTCGAGCTCGCGCTTGCGGTGGGTGAGCTTGCGCTCCTGGTCGCGCAGCGCCGCAGCCTTCTCGAACTCCTGGGCCTCGATCGCGGCCTCCTTCTCGCGCCGCGTGGTCTCGATCTGCTCCTCGAGCTCGCGGTTGGCGGGGGGGGAGGTCATCGACTTGATGCGCATCCGTGAGGCCGCCTCGTCGATCAGGTCGATCGCCTTGTCGGGGAGGAAGCGGTCGGAGATGTAGCGGTCCGCCAGTTCGGCGGCGCCGCGCAGGGCGTCGTCGGTGATCTGCACCTTGTGGTGGGCCTCGTAGCGGTCGCGCAGACCCCTCAGGATCTCGACGGTCTGGTCGATCGAGGGCTCCTCCACGCGGATCTGCTGGAAGCGGCGCTCCAGGGCGGAGTCGCGCTCGAGGTACTTGCGGTACTCGTCCAGAGTGGTCGCGCCGATCGTCTGCAGCTCCCCACGGGCCAGGGCGGGCTTGAGGATCGAGGCGGCGTCGATCGCGCCCTCCGCGGCGCCGGCGCCGACGAGGTTGTGGAGCTCGTCGATGAACAGGATGATGTCCCCGCGCTGGGTGATCTCCTTCATCACCTTCTTCAGGCGCTCCTCGAACTCCCCCCGGTACTTGGAGCCGGCGACCAGCGCGGCGAGGTCCAGGGTGTAGATCTGCTTGTTCTTGAGCAGCTCGGGCACGTCGGCGTTGGTGATCCGCTGGGCGAGACCCTCCACCACGGCGGTCTTGCCGACGCCGGGCTCGCCGATCAGCACGGGGTTGTTCTTGGTGCGCCGGGAGAGGATCTGCATGATCCGCTCGATCTCCGTCTCGCGCCCCACGCAGGGGTCGAGCTTGCCTTCGGCGGCGAGCTTGGTCAGGTTGCGCCCGAACTGGTCGAGCAGCTTGGAGGACTTCTTGCCTTCCGCGGGGCCGCCCGTGCCGGGGCCGGCGCCGGGCGCTCCCGCGCCCTGCCCCTGGCGGCGGCCGGAGGGGCCGGAGAGCATCCGGATGACCTCGTTGCGGATCTTCTCGGAGTCGGCGTCGAAGTCGAGCAGGATGCGGGCGGCGACGCCCTCGTTCTCGCGCACCAGCCCGAGCAGGATGTGCTCGGTGCCGATGTAGTTGTGGCCGAGGGAGAGCGCCTCGCGCAGAGCGAGCTCCAGCACCTTCTTGGCGCGCGGGGTGAAGGGGATCTGCCCGGAGGTGACCTCCTCGCCGGAGCCCACGATGCGCACGACCTGGGCGCGTACGCGCTCCACGGTGATGTCGAGGCTCTCGAGGACGCGGGCCGCGAGGCCCTCCTCCTCGCGCAGCAGCCCGAGCAGGATGTGCTCGGTGCCGATGTAGTTGTGCTTGAGCGTCCGCGCCTCTTCCTGGGCGAGAACGACGACCTGGCGGGCTCGTTCTGTGAATCGCTCGAACATCGTGTACGACCCTCCGGTCTAGGTGCTGGTCAGCGGGGACGGTGATCCCTGAGGTGGTGGGTCCCGGGTGGGCGGACCCTCCATCCCCCTCTTCGTCGCAATCCGCGAGAAAGATGAGCCTCCGGATCCCATCGCCGCCATAGGACAGTCTACCAACGGGCCCCCCGGGCATCCACCGGGAACCGGCCGCGAACCTTCACGAGTGAGTGCCGATCGGCGGCTCCGGAGTCTCTACGGATGCGCTGCCACTGCGTGCGGGGCGGATCGGGCGCCATGAGCGGATCGCCACCCGCCACGGCGTGCGGGGTGTGGATCGGCCGCTACGAGCGCATCGCCGGGAACAGCACCACCTCGCGGATCGAGTCGCTGCCCGTGAGGAGCATCACGAGCCGGTCGATGCCCAGGCCGACGCCCGCGGTCGGGGGCATGCCCTGCTCGAGCGCCTGCACGTACTCCTCGTCGTAGGGCATCGTCTCCCCATCGCCACTGTCATCGCCGCCGTCTGGCAGCTCCACCCGCTGCTGTGCGGCGAAGCGCGCACGCTGCGTGTCGGGGTCGATCAGCTCGCTGAAGCCGTTGGCGATCTCCATGCCGCCGGCGAAGGCCTCGAAGCGCTCCACGAGCCCGGACTTGGACTCGCAGGCGTGCTCGCGGGCGAGGGGCGAGATCTCCGTCGGGTAGTCGATCACGAACGAGGGCCTGAGCAGACTGGGCTCGACGTACTTGGAGAGCAGGTCGTCGGCCATCTCGAACCACCGCCCGCTGGTCTTGACGTCGAGATCCCGCGCGCGGATCGCGCCCGCCAGCTCCTCGGCGGCGGGGTGGGCCATCACGTCGATGGCGGTGGCCTGCTCGATCGCATCGACGAAGCCGACGCGCGGCCACGGCGCCGAGAAGTCGAGCGGCCCTTCGTATCCAACGGCCTCGGCGGCCGCGCGCACGATCGCTTCGGTGCGCGTCATCGCGCCCTCGTAGTCGGCGTAGGCCTCATACCACTCGACCATCGTGAACTCGGGGTTGTGCTTGTGCGAGATGCCCTCGTTGCGGAAGTCCTTGCCGAGCTCGTACACGCGCTCCAGACCGCCGACGATCAGGCGCTTGAGGTAGAGCTCGGTGGCGATCCGCAGATAGAGGTCGCGGTCGAGCGCGTTGTGGTGGGTGGTGAAGGGGCGCGCAAGGGCGCCGCCGTAGAGGGGCTGGAGCACCGGAGTCTCCACCTCGATGAAGCCGGCCGCATCGAGCTGGGCGCGGACCGCGGAGACGATGCGCGCACGGTCGACGAACAGCCGGCGGGCATCGGCGCTCGCGATCAGGTCGAGCTCGCGGTGGCGGTAGCGCGTCTCCACGTCGGCGAGGCCGTGGTGCTTGTCGGGTGGCGGGCGCAGCGCCTTGGCGAGGATCTGAAAGCTCTCCACGCGCAGCGAGACCTCGCCGTGGCGGCTGCGGATGGCGGCACCGTCGAGGCCGATCAGATCGCCCAGGTCGAGGCTCGTCAACAGCTCGAAGCGCTCGGCGCCGAGCACGTCCAGGCGCGCGTGCAGCTGAATCTTGCCCGTGCGATCCACGAGATCCAGGAACGCGGCCCTGCCCGCACCGCGCCGTGCGGCGATACGACCCGCGACGCGATGGCGCTCCTCGGTTTCCTCGCCGGGCGCCAGGCCCTCATACCTAGGGACTATCTCGGCGACCGGCTCGGCGCCCGCGAAGGAGTGGGGGAACGCGCTCGGATCCTGCTCGCGCAGGCGCTGCGCCTTGGCGCGTCGCTCGGCGATCAGCTCGGCCAGGCCGTGCCGGCGGCCCTCCTCGGGCTCCTCGCTCGCGCCCATTGCGGGGAGGCTACTTGAGGCCTACGTCGATCTTGGTGATCTTGAGCTTGCGCGCGGGTCCCCGGGGGACCTGGACGGCGACGGTGTCGCCCCGCTTGTGACCCAGCAGGGCACGCCCCACGGGGGACTCGTTGGAGAGCTTGCTCTCTTCGGGGTTGGCCTCGGCGGAGCCCACGATCGTGTATTTCACGGACTTGCCGGTCTTCTCGTCTTTGACGTGCACCACCGAGCCCACCTGCACGACGTCGGTGGAGAGTTCCTTGGAGTCGATCACCGTGGCCATCCGGAGCTTCTCCTGGAGCTGGGCGATCTTGCTCTCGAGCATCGCCTGCTCGTTCTTGGCGTCGTCGTACTCGGAGTTCTCAGAGATGTCTCCGAACTCGCGGGCCTCCTTGATGCGTTCGGCCACCTCGCGGCGGCGCGCAGTGGAGAGCAGCTCGAGCTCGTCCTTGAGCTTCTCCAGACCTTCGGGGGTGAGGATGACGTCCTTCGGCATGTGGGCGGGCGGGACTCGATTCCGCGGGGTGATGAGTCGATTTACGAACGAAACCCGCCGGATCGACGGGGCCCCGACCGGGCGGTCGGGAAGCCCATCCTGGGCCGGCGGGCCGCAGCGAGCGCAGCAGTATAGCGAGGCCTCAGGGGCCCCACACACCGTGGGCAAAATCTCGCAGGTCGAACCGGCTGGCTCACGCCAGGAGCGCCGCCGCGGGGCGTGACGGGGGGCCCAACGGCGGGTGCGAAGACCGGGCGGGGGCAGGTGAAATCAAGGCCCAGGGCGCCCCCAGAACCAGCAGTTCCCGCACCTCGGCGATCGTGTCGCTCGCCTGCAACGAGGCTTGCAGATCCGCAAGCCTCGCCCGGTCGAGGCCGAGACGGGGGAGGTACCAGGGGTAGAACTTGCGCAGGTAGCGCGCGGCGCGCGCGGCCCCGAGGTGCTCGACGGCACGCTCGGTCACCCAGTCGAGCTCCGCCAGCACCTCCGCGGGGGTGGGCGCCGACTCCCGCCCGCCCACCAGCTCCTCGAACAGCCAGGGGTTACCGAGGCACCCCCGCGCAAGCATCACCGCGGCGACGCCTGTGCGCGCGAACGTCTCCCGGATGCCGCGCGCATCGTTCATGCCGCCGGTGAGGATCACGGGGACGGGCAGGGAGTCCGCGAGGCGCGCGGCGAGCTCGTAGTCGGGAACGCCCCGATGGTGCACCGCGGCGGAGCGGGGGTGGAAGGCGATCGCTGCGACCCCCGCGTCGGCCACGAGCCGGTGGGCGAGCTCGAAGCCCGAGGTGTCTCCCGGGCGCTGTCCGGAGCGGAGCTTCACGGTCACCGGCAGTCCCCCCCACCCTCGACGGCAGCGCGCGCCACCGCCACGGCGCGGTGGGGATCGGCGAGCAGGGCCGCACCGGCGCCGGTCTTGCAGACCTTGGGCACGGGGCAGCCCATGTTCAGATCGATCGCGTCGGCCCCCGAGGCGACAACGGTCGCGGCGGCGGAGCGCATGATCTCGGGGTCCTGCCCGAAGAGCTGGATCGAGGTGGAGCGGGTGCGCTCCTCGGGATGGATGCGCAGCAGCTCGCGGAGGGTGCGCTCGTTGCGGTAGTGGATCGCGTGGCTGGAGACCATCTCCGAGACCGCCATCCCCGCCCCGTGGCGCTTGGCCTGCAGGCGCACGAACCAGTTACCGATCCCCGCCAGCGGGGCGAGCAGCACACGGTTGGGGACCCGCAGGGGGCCGAGCTCCCAGGGGTCTGTCAGCTGGGGGACGGACATGGGCGCATTATGGCTGGGCGGATGTCGTGTGCCGGCGCCGTGGGGTGGGATCGCCGGGGGGCCGGCGCCGGCGGGGGTCGCACACCGCCCGGCACACCACAAGGACCTATCCTGCCGACGATGCGGTGGGTCGTGGACGGGATGAACGTGATCGGCGCGCGGCCCGACGGGTGGTGGAGAGACCGGCATGGCGCGATGGTTCAGCTCGTGGGCCAGCTCGAGCGTTGGGCCGCCGGGCGTGGAGAGCAGGTGACGGTCGTATTCGAGCGCCCCCCCTCCCCACCGATCCGCTCCGAAATCATCGAGGTGGCGTGCGCGCCCCGTCCGCAGCGCGACTCAGCGGACGACGAGATTGTCCGTCGCGTCCTCGCCGACCCCGCACCTGGCGCAATCGGCGTGGTCACCTCCGACGGGGAGCTCGCGGAGCGGGTGCGCGCCGCGGGAGCAACGGTGCGGCCGGCGGGGTCCTTCCGGTCGCAGCTGGACTGACGAGGCGCCCGGCTCTCAGCGGGCTCGGCGCGCGGCCCTACACGCGGTTGCGCTCGTAGATCAGCCGCAGCCCCGTCAGCGTGAGCAGGTCGTCGACCCCTTCGATGGTGGTGGTGTAGGGGACGATCGCGTGCGCGAGGCCCCCGGTGGCGATCGTCTTGGTCTGGGGACCCAGCTCGCCGCGCAGGCGGCTCACGATCGCGTCGACCTGGCCCGCCGTCCCGTACACGATCCCCGAGCGGATCGCGTCGATCGTGGTCTTGCCGATCAGTGAGCGCGGCGGGGTCACGTCGACCCTGGGCAGCGCCGCGGCGCGCTCGGTGAGGGCCTCCAGGGAGATCTCCACGCCGGGGGAGATGATCCCCCCGAGGTACTCCCCATCCGCAGAGACGGGGTCGTAGGTGATGGCGGTGCCGAAGTCCACCACCACGCAGGGCCCCCCGAGGCGCTCGTGGGCGGCGACCGCGTTGACGAGCCGGTCGGGGCCGATCTCGCGGGGATTATCGTAGCGGATCGCCATCCCGGTCTTGACCCCGGGCCCCACGGCGAGCATCGTGTGCCCGAGGTAGCGCTGGGCCATCTCCGACCATTCGGGCCCCAGGACGGGGACGGTGGAGGAGACGATCGAGGCGTCGATCTCGCTCATCGACACCTGGCGCAGCTCCAGCAGGTTGCGCAGCGCGGCGCCGAGCTGGTCGGAGGTGGACTGGCGCACCGTCGCGAAGCGCCAGTGCTCGGTGAGCCTCCCCTCGCAGAAGGTCCCGAAGTGGGTCTGGGTATTTCCTACGTCCACGGCGAGCAGCATCGAGCGCAGAAGGGTATCCCGAGGGACTCCTATATGCTCACGGGGTGAGCGCTGGAGGTTTCAAGTGAGCAAGATCAGGCTTTTCGTGATCCCGGGCTCGCACCCGTGCGCGGCGGTGGAAGTGGCGCTGCGGCGCAAGGGGCTCCCCTTTCAGCAGGTGAACCTGTTGCCGATGGCGCAGGTCGCGCTGGGCCCACTGCTCTATGGGGGCGGCACGGTTCCCGGGATGCGTCTCGACGGCAAGCGCCTGGTGGGCTCCCGCACGATCATGCGCCGCCTCGACGAGCTCGCACCGGACCCCCCACTGCTGCCCGCGGACCCCGACGCGCGGGAGCGCGTGCTGGAGGCGGAGCGGTGGGGCGACGAAGTCTTCCAGAGCGTTCCCCGGCGGATCCTCGACGCCGCATTCCTACGCAACCCCGCGGCGATGGAGAGCTACGTGGGCGACGCCAAGCTGCCGCTGCCCCCCGCGATGCTGCGCCCCGCCCTGCCGCTCACCGCGAAGCTGATGGCGCGGCGCAACCACGCCGAGGACGACCTCGTGCGCGCGGACCTCGCGGGGATCCCGGGCCATCTCGAGAAGATCGACGCGTGGATCGAGGAGGGGCTGCTCGGGGGCGAGGAGCCCAACGCGGCCGACCTGCAGATCGGCTCCACGATTCGCCTGTTGGAGACACTCGCAGACGTTCGCCCGCTGATCGAAGGCCCACCCGCCCACCCCGCGGCGGCCCTCACGCGCTACTTCCCGGCGATGGCGGGAAGCGTGCCGGTGGGGACCCTGCCGGCGGAGTGGCTGCCGGCGCGCGCCGCGGTGGCCTAGAGAGCACAACCGCCGTCCGGCTCGGCAGACCGCGAGCGCCCTACCCAATATGAAGCGGGGGCCCACCCCAGCGGACGCCCTCGGTGAGCGGGAGTGACGCGAGCGCGTCGGCGAGACGAGTCCCATTGGGCGCGCACAGCTCGAAGTCGAGCTCCAGCGCGGGGGTCAGCACGAAGCGGCGGCTGAGGAGCTGCTCATGGGGCAGGACCATGTGCTCGTGGCGCAGCTCGACCTCGCCCAGCAGGAGGATGTCGATGTCGATCGCACGCGGCCCGTGGCGGGGGCCGCCGGCGACGCGGCCGAGCTCGCGCTCCAGGCCCTTCACGGCGTTGAGCAGCTCCAGCGGCTCCAGCGCAGTACGCACGCGCAGGCAGGCATTGAGGAAGCTGGGCTGGTCGAGCAACTCGCCCACGGGGTCGGTGTCGTACACCGATGAGGACCCCAGCACCTCCACGCCCACGGCGGGCAGCGCATCGACCGCCCCCTGCAACTGGGCGCGGCGGTCGCCGAGGTTGGAGCCGAGGCCGAGCAGGCCGATCCGGGGTGGCACCCCGGGAACCCTACGCGCCGGCGGCGTCTCCCACCGGCGCGCTCTCGCGCAGGCCGATGCGGGCGTGCAGGCGACGCAGGGGACGGGGGGCCCACCAGGCGCGCTCGCCGAGCAGGCCCATCAGCGCGGGAACGAGCAGGGCGCGCACGACGGTGGCGTCGATCGCGACGGCGAGCGCGGCACCGAAGCCGAGCTCCTTGATGAAGAAGATCTCGGAGGTGACGAAGGCGCCGATCGCCACGCAGAAGAGCAGCGCAGCGGCGGTCACGAGGCGTCCGGTGCGCTCGAGGCCGTGGGCGATCGCCTCACGCGCAGGCAACCCGGTGTCGTGGAACTCCTTGATGCGGGCGAAGAGGATCACGCCGTAGTCGGTGGAGAGGGCGAAGGCGACGATGAAGAGCAGCACGAGGTCGGACTCCTCCAGCCCGCCGATCGGGCTGAAGCCGAACAGGCTGGAGAGGTGGCCGTCCTGGAAGACCAGCACGAGCAGGCCGGCCCCCACGGCGACGGTGAGGACGTTCATCGTGAGCGCCACCAGGGGCAGCACGAGCGAGCCGGTCATCAGGAACAGGAAGCCGCCCGTGACGAGCGCCAGGATCAGGAGCGCCAGCGGGGTGTGGGCGGCGATCGCGGCCTTCTGGTCGACAAACCACGCGGTGGCACCCCCGACGAGCGGTTTTGAAAGGCCAGCCGCGCCACTGGGGAGCGCGCGCAGCCTGCCCACGAGTGCCTGGTTGGCGGGCGCGCCCTCGACGCCGCGGGGCTGCATTTCGATCTCCCAGGTGTCCTTGCCGAGATAGCGCGGGGGAGCCGTGATGGTGGCCTGGCTCCCCGCGGTGGCCTGCGCGCGCTGCGCCAGCCCCGCGACGGCGCGGCCTTCCCCCGCGGGGCCCCGCATGACGATCGCGATCGCCTGGGAGCCATCGATGGCGAACTTCTTGGTCAGCGTTTCGGCGACCTCGCGGGGCGGGGCGGAGGTGGGAAGTACGTGGGCGTCGGCGGGGATCAGCTGGAGGCGCAGGGCGGGCAGCGCGATGATGAGCAGCACGGCGGAGGTGGTGAGCGCGACGGCGCCGGGGCGACGCATCACCCCGCGGGCCAGCCGCCCCCACCCGCCCTCCTGGTCGGCGCGGGCGGCGCGCGCGGAACTGCGCTGCAGCCAGGCGGGGGCGAGCGAGTTGATGCGGGGCCCGAGCGCGACGAGCACGGCGGGGAGCACCAGCAGCGAGACGGCGCCCGCGCTGAGCGTCACGATCGCCCCGCCGACGCCCATCGAGTAGAGGAAGCGCAGGGGGAAGACGAGCATCGAGGCGAGCGCCCCGGCGACGGTGAGCGAGCTGTAGAGCACGGTCCTCCCGGCAGTCCGCAGGGTGCGCGCGATCGCCTCCTGGGTGTCGAGGCCCCGGGCGAGTTCCTCGCGGTAGCGGGAGAGCACGATCAGGCTGTAGTCGATGCCGAGGCCGAGCCCCACGCCGGTGACGAGGTTGACGGCGAAGATCGAGAGGCCGAGGAACTGGTCGATGAGGCGCAGCAGCAGGAAGGTGATCACGATCGCGAAGCCGCCCACGAGCAGCGGCAGCGCTGCTGCGATGAGCCCGCGGAAGACCCAGAAGGAGAGCAGCAGGAGAATCGGTATCGCGAAGGTCTCGGCGCGTTTGAGGTCCGAGGAGACCTGTTCGGTGACATCGTGGAAGGCGACTTCGCTGCCGCCGAGGAGCACGCCGCTGCCGGCCAGCTTGGGGCTCACGTGTTCCACCGCAGCGGCGGAGAGGTCGCGGTTGGCGTAGGCGGCGAGCACCACGGTGAGGCGGCCGTTGCGGGAGACGAGCTCGGGCAGGTGGGTGGCGGGGTAGTCGATCAGACGCTGGAAGCCGGGCTCGGCGGCGAGCAGCGCGGCCACCCTCTCCGCCCCGCGCGCCGCCGCGGGGTCGACGCGCACGTCGCCGGCGGTGGGAACGATCGCGGCCACGCCGTAGGCGGCGGACTGTCCGGTGGCGTGTTCGATCACGCGCAGCACCTGCTGGTTCTGGGATGCTGGGTCCTGAAATTCGGAGGATTCGCTCTTCAGGAGGGAGACCACGGGGGCGCCGAGGGCGGCGGCGAGCAGGAACAGGACGCCGGCGAGGATCAGGATGCGCCGCGTGTGAGCAGCGGCGAGCCGCGCCAGGCGGTCCATCATCGCCGCCCCCCAATCGTCCTCGCCGCTGGATCCCGAGTCGAGCAGCGAAGGAAGGGTCCTCGCGGCGCGTGTCCGCCGATCTCGATCATCGCCGCCGCAAGACCTCGAATCGAGCCATTCTTGGAGATTATAAGTGACTGCTAACTAACTGTCAAGGAAAAAGGGAAAGGAGGAGGAGGGGGGTTCGCAATTGTGCTGTCGAGCGTGGTCGCAATCGGTCACTCCTCCGCCTCACGCCAAACCTCGACAGAGACTTCGGCGACGGAGAGCGGGATGGGGGGCTCGGGCTTGGTGGCCTTGACCCACACGCCTTCGAGCTCGTAGTCCGCGAGCAGGCGATCGGCGATCGTGCTGCACAGGCGCTCCAGCGTGCGGTGGGAGCGCTGCTGGGCGACGAGGGCCACGAGCTGGCAGACCTCGCCGTAGTCGATGGTGTCCTCGATGCGGTCGGTCAGGGTGGCGTCGCTCTCGCCGACCTCCAGGCGCAGGTCGAGCATCAGCCGCTGGCCGATCTCCCGCTCGGCAGCGCTTACCCCGTGGTGGGTGTAGAGCGAGAGGCCGGTGATCTCGATCGTGACCGACTCGGCGCCCTCCTCGCGCTCCTCCTCATCTTCTCCCTCGTCCTCGCCCTCGTCGTAGCGCTCGGACTCCTCCTCGCCACCCTCCCCCTCCAGTTCCCCCCTCCAACCCTCTCCCCAGGGCTCGGCGGTGGGATCCTGCTCGCCGGGGCCCTCGGTCGAGGGCCCCTCCCCCGTTGGCTCCTCCTCATCGTTCCCGGCACGCGGGTCCTCGTCCCCGTTCATCGCGCGCCCAACGTAGCAGCGGCCACGGCGAGGGCGGCGCGCACGGGGGCGACGTCGTGCACGCGCAGCACCCTCGCCCCCCGCTCGTAGGCGAGCACGCAGGTGGCGATCGTGCCGGGGAGCCTCTCCCCTGGAGCCGCGCCGGCGAGGATCCGCCCGAGGAAGCTCTTACGGGAGGTCCCCACGACCAGGGGTCGCCCGAGCGCGGCGAGCTCGTGCAGGCGGCGCAGGAGCTGGAGGTTGTGCTCGAGCGTCTTGCCGAACCCGATCCCGGGGTCGAGCAGCACGCGCTCCTCAGCGATCCCCTCCTTCACGGCGAACGCGAGACGCTCCTCGAGGAAGGCCTTGACCTCGGCGACCACGTCCTTGTATTGAGGCCCGCCCGCCCCGCCCGCCCGCTGCATCGTGCGGGGCTCCCCGAGCATGTGCATCAGGCAGCACTCCGCGCCGCTCTGCGCCACCACCGCCGCCATCTCGGAATCGCCGCGCAGGGCGGTGATGTCGTTGACGAGCGTGGCCCCCGCCTCCAGCGCCCTGCGCGCCACGGAGGCCTTGGAGGTGTCGATCGAGATTTGGGCTCCACTCCCGGCGAGTCCCTCCACGACGGGCAGCACCCGCCGCAGCTCCTCCACGGCCCCCACCGGCTCGGCCCCCGGCCGGGTCGATTCCCCGCCAACGTCGAGGATCTCGGCCCCCTCTTCCAGCAGCTCGAGCCCATGTGCGATCGCGGCTGCGGGATCGAGGAACAGTCCCCCGTCGGAGAACGAGTCGGGCGTTACGTTCACGACACCCATCAGGCGAAATGGCAAGTTCATCCGGACCACTGACGAGTGGCTGGGCGTGCCTGGCAAGGACGCAGTGAGCGAAGTGTGCTGTGCACACGAGCGATCGAGGACGCCGCCAGGCGCGTCCAGACGCCGTCAGTCAGGCCAGCTCCGGGCGCTCGGGGTCTGTTCCGCGAATGTCGGCCGTGCCCCCCGCCAGTCCGGGGCGCGGCAGCGGGCGCGGGGCTTCGCGACCGGCGCGCTCCGCGGGCGCGTGCGGCGGCGCGGGCAGCTCGGGGACCGCGTGCTCGTCTTCGGAGCCGAAGACTTCCAGCTCGCTCTTACCCTCGAGCAGCGCGTTGAACTCCTCCTTCTCGAGCGTCTCGCGCTTGACGAGAGTTTCGGAGAGCGAGCCGAGGTGCTGGCGGTGCTCGGTGAGGATGTCACGCGCGCGCCGATGGGCGGCCTCGATGATCCGCCGCACCTCGTCGTCGATCTCGCGGGCGATCTCGTCGGAGTAGTCGGGCTCGGTGGAGAACTCGCGGCCGAGGAACGGCTGGCCGTGGTCGTGGCCGAACACGCGCGGCCCGAGCTTTTCGGACATGCCGAAGCGCATCACCATCTGCTTGGCGGTGGCGGTGACCTTCTCGAGGTCGTTGGAGGCGCCGGTGGTGATCTCGCCGAAGACGATCTCCTCCGCGGCGCGCCCCCCGAGGGTCATCGCCATCGTGTCGTTGAGCTCCGCGCGCGTTGTCAGGAAGCGGTCCTCCTGGGGCATCGAGATCGTGTAGCCGAGCGCCTGACCGCGGGAGATCACGGAGATCTTGTGTACCGGATCGGAGTGCTCGAGATAGTGCCCGACGATCGCGTGGCCCATCTCGTGGTAGGCGGTGATCAGCCGCTCTTTCTCGCTCATCACGCGCGTCTTCTTCTCGGGGCCCGCGATCACGCGCATGATCCCCTCCTCGAGCTCTTCCTGGCCGATTTCGCGCTTGCCGGTGCGGGCCGAGAGCAGCGCGGCCTCGTTGATCAGGTTTGACAAATCGGCGCCAGTGAAGCCGGGGGTCTGCCCGGCGAGCGCGTCGATGTCGATCACCTTCGCCAGCGGCTTGCCGCGGGTGTGGACTTCGAGGATTTTGGCGCGGCCCTTGCGGTCGGGGCGGTCCACGGCGATCTGGCGGTCAAAGCGCCCGGGGCGCAGCAGCGCGGGGTCGAGGATGTCGGGCCGGTTGGTGGCGGCGATCATGATGATGTTGTCCTTCGCCTCGAAGCCGTCCATCTCGACGAGCAGCTGGTTGAGGGTCTGCTCGCGCTCGTCGTGGCCCCCGCCGAGGCCCGCGCCACGGTGCCGGCCGACGGCGTCGATCTCGTCCATGAAGATGATGCAGGGGGAGTTCTGCTTGGCCTGCTCGAAAAGGTCACGCACACGGGAGGCGCCCACGCCGACGAACATCTCCACGAAGTCCGAGCCCGAGATCGAGAAGAACGGCACGCCCGCCTCGCCGGCGACGGCGCGGGCGAGCAGCGTCTTGCCGGTGCCCGGCGGCCCGTACAGCAGCACGCCCGTGGGGATGCGCGCCCCGAGCGCCTGGAACTTCTTGGGGTTCTCGAGGAACTCCTTGATCTCGTGCAGCTCCTCCACGGCCTCGTCGACCCCGGCGACGTCGCGGAAGGTGATCTTGGGGGAGTCCGCGGAGAGGCGCTTGGCGCGGGACTTGCCGAAGGACATCACCTTCGAGCCCCCGCCCTGGACCTGGTTGAGCAGGAAGATCCAGATGAAGATGAAGATCACCAGCGGCAGCGCGAAGGAGAGCAGCGAGAGCAGGATGCTGCTCTTGTCGGGTTCGGTGTTGTAGGAGATCCCGGCTTCCCTGAGCTCCTTCTTCAATTCGGGGGTCGTCTGGTCGATGTAGCCGATTTCGTATTTGCTCTTGTCCTTGCGGGTCACTTCGAGGACGTTGCCCTTCGTCTTGAAGGTGACCGATTTGATTTCGTGCCGCGGGATTTCTTCGGTGACCAGCGTGTATTCGTTGCGCGCCGGACCGTGGGAGGAGCTGCCCTGGAGCAGTTTCGCGGCGAAGAACGCCAGCACCACCACCAGTAGGATCGGGAACGCGGCGCTCTTGAAGAAACGGCTCATGGCAAGATTGTGGGGTCGGGGCGGCGTCCTGGATCGTTTGAAGAGGGACCCGGTGCGTCGGCCTGCGGCCGATCGCCCCACCCTCTACAGGCGCCCACCAGCCGTCTAGCGTACCACGGGCGTTCGGATTCTCCGAGGTTCGGGCGGGGCCTCACGGCCTCTCCAACGCGGCCACGAAGGGAAGGTTGCGGTGGCGCTCGGCGTAGTCGAGGCCGTAGCCGATCACGAAGCGGTCGGGGATCTCGAAGCCGACGTAGCGGATCGGGTGATCGACCTTGCGTCGCTCTGGCTTGGTCAGCAGCGCACACACCTCCAGCGTCCCGGGATCGCGGGAGCCGAGGTTGCGCAGCAGGTACTGCAGCGTCAACCCGGAGTCCACGATGTCCTCGACGATCAGCACATCGCGACCATCGATCGCGACGTCGAGGTCCTTGAGGATGCGCACCACCCCGGAGGAGTCGGTGGCGGAGCCGTAGGAGGCGACCGCCATGAAGTCCACCTCCACGGGGCCCTCGATCAGGCGCATGAGGTCCGAGAGGAAGAACATCGCACCCTTCAGCACCCCGACCAGCAGCAGCGGGCGCTCCGCGTCGGCGTAGTCGCGCGAAATCTCCCCCGCGAGCTCCGCCACGCGCAGGCGCAGATCCTCCTCGCCGACGAGCACCTCGCCGATCTCGGACGCGGGAGCATCTACAGGCACGATCAGCAGTCTAGTGGCGCGACGGAAGCTTGACCATGCACAGGCGCCCGCCCTCGATCACTGCACCCACGAGCCCGCCGACGTGCAGCTCGGCGCGCCCGCCGCGAGCGCCGAGCGCCAGGAGCTCCTGTACGCGGGCCCCAGCCTGGGGCACATACGTGCCGGCAGCCTGCTCGGCGAGGCGCACCACCACCAGCCGAGCGAGCGCGGCTGGCAGCTCCGCCAGACGCTCCAGGGCGATGCTCGATGCACCCAGCAGCTCGGCATCGAGCAGACCGTCCAGGACCTCGGCCTCCTCGCGCAGCAGCTCCGCAGTGCGCAGAACGTTCTGCTGCGCGGCGGGGTGCACCGCGTCAAGCGCCACCACGAGCCCGTTGCGCACGCGCGCGCGCGCGTACTGCTCGTTGTCGTTGCTCGCGTCCTCCCGCCATGCGAGGCCGCGCGCGCGGCAGTAGTCGGCGGTCTGCTCGCGGGTGAGGGAGAGCAGCGGGCGCACGAGGCGACCCTCCCGCGGGGCCATCCCGAGCAGCGCCCGCCGGCCGGGGGAGGCGGCGAGACGGTAGAGGATCGTCTCCACCTGGTCGGTGGCGGTGTGGCCGGCGGCGATCAGAGCGTCCGTCTTCCGTGGACCCGCGTCCGACTGCCGATGCCCCGCGCTCGTCCGCCCGCCCACGTCGAGCTCCCGCGCGAGTCGCGCCGCCTCCCGATAGCGCAGCTCGCGCGCCCACGCCTGCAGGTTGCCGACCCCAGGGGGACGCGGGGCACGCACGACCTCCAGCGCGACCCCCAGCCGCTCGCAGAGCTCGCGGCAGTGGCGCTCGTCCCCGTCAGCCTCCGCTCGCAGACCGTAGTTGAGGTGCAGCGCGTGTACGTTCTCCGCGCCACAGATGCTCACGGTGAGGTCTAGCAGGCAGACGGAGTCGCGTCCGCCGGAGAGCATCGCCACGATCCGAGCGTCCGCCGGCAGCAGGCCGCCGGCCTGCACCCGCTCACGAGCCTCCTCGGGGGTCATCCCCGCGGGGGTCATCCTCGCGCGGAGGCCAGGAACAGCTCAGTGGGCTCGGAGAAGCCCTTGAGGCCGACCTCGCCGATCAGCTTGAAGGAGAGGCCGTCGATCCCCTCGGAGAGGTCCACGACGGTGCGGGTCACCAGCACCTCCCCCCCGGCGGCGCGGGCGACCACGCGCGCGGCCTGGTTGACCTCGCGGCCGTAGTAGTCCCCGTCGCGATAGATCGCCTCCCCGTAGTGGATGCCGATCCGCGGCGGGGGCACCCCCGCGGGGGCCTGCGCCTGGAAGCCGACGGCCCAGCGCGTCAGCCCGACGGGTTCGGGCCCGACGACCATCACCTCGTCGCCGAGCGTCTTGAGCACACGCGCGTCGATCGGCAGGGTGCGCTCGACCTCCTCCACGAAGCGCTCCACCGCGCTCACCGCGCGCTCGTCGCCCTCCTCCTCGGTGAGGCGGGTGTAGCCGGCGAGGTCGGCAAAAGCGATCGCGATCCGCAGGCGCCCCGGCCGGGGCGCCTGCTCGCCCATGTCGGCCTCCATGTGCCCGATCACGTCCTGCTCGACGAAGTACGCCAGGAAGCGCCCGTGCAGCCAGTGCATCAGCGGCGCCGCGAAGGGCAGCAGCTCGCGCGCGATGCCGTCCATCTGCTCGGCGATCTCGAGGCCCGAGACGCCGGAGCGCATCAGGGGCTCGTGGATGTACATGTGGAACAGGCGCACCTCCGTTTCGGCGATCTGGGCGAGCGCCTGACCGTACACACGCGCGATCTGGATGAAGGCGGCTTCGGGCAGGCCGGCCTCCAGCATGGCCGCCACGTACTTCAGCATCTCCAGGTCCTCGTCGGCGAGCGCCTCGACCGACATCGCGCTCAGACCCATGGCCGCGACGATGCGTTCGATCAGCTCAGGGGTGAGACCCGTCGCGCGGGCGGTCTGCCGCAGCGTGTAACGCCCCTCGGGGATCGAGAGGAAGCTTTCCACGTCCCCCAATGCCAGGCGCCCGCTGTCTGAGGCCTCGCGGATCTGCTCGAGCGTGTACCCGCGCTCCCGCAAGCGCGCCACGATCCCCACCTGCCTGGCGGCGGGCGCGGTCCAGCCCCCCCCGTTGTACTGGGGGACCAGCCCCTCCTTCACCCAGCGCCTCACCGTCCCCGACGAGACGCCCGCGCGGACTGCGACCTGCGCCAGGGTGATGCCGCTTGCCTCCGAGGTTCCCATGGTCGGGAGTCTAGGGGCCCCTCCCGGCGGTCATGCGTGGCCGTAGAGTTCTCGCAGATGGCCCCGCACGAGCCGATCCACCTGCGCCCCACGGCCGCGCTGGCCGAGCGCGTGCTGCTGCCCGGGGATCCCGGGCGGGCACTCGCGCTGGCGCAGCTGCTGATCGAGGGGCCGCTGATGTTCAACCACCACCGAGGCCTGTGGGGTTACACCGGCCCCGCGATCGCCGATGGGGAGCCGCTGAGCATCCAGAGCACCGGCATGGGGGGTCCCTCGGCGGCGATCGTGCTGCAGGAGCTGATCGCGCTCGGCGCGCGCCGAGCGATCCGCGTTGGAACGTGCGGCGCGCTCAACGGAGACCTCAGACTCGGCGAGCTGGTGGTGGCGCGGGAGGCACTCGCCGCGGACGGGACCAGCCGCATCCTGGGAGCCGGCGAGCGGATCGCCGCGGACCGGGAGCTGACGGCCGCGCTGGAGCGCACCGCGGCCCGCCCGGGAGCAACGATCGTGAGCACCGACCTCTTCTACGAGCCCACCTCCGAGCGCGAGCACGGCTGGCGTGCGGCCGGGGCGGTCGCCGTGGAGATGGAGGCCGCGGCGCTGTTCGCGATCGGCGAGCGCGCCGGGGTGGCGGTCGCTTGCGTGCTCGCCGTCTCGGACGCGATCGGCCCCGCTGAGGGGCAGCGCGAGCGCATCGACGATGACGCGCTGCTCGCCTCGGCCGAGGCGATGGGGCGCGCGGCGCTCGCCGCGTTGGGCGCGTAGGAGAGCAGGCTCGCCGGACGTGCGGGGGAAGGCTCAGCGGATATCGCTGTTGAGCTCCTTCGCGACCTCCACGACGGAGGTGCGCTGGTAGAAGTCGACTGCGACGATCGCGCCCCTGAACCCACGCTTCTGCAGGCAGCGCTCGATGCGTCTGCGCAGGAACGGCGCCCGGCCGATGGCCGCATTCAGGGAGGTGCTCGGCGGGAACGGGGGGATCCAGTGGTTGATCAGCAGCAGCGGGCTGTCCGCTTTCCCCCGGTAGCGCGCGCACCTCAGCTGATCCGGGCGCGTGGCTCCGAGCGGGGTGTCCTGGATGAACGAGAACGCGGGCATGTACCACGCCGGCGACCCTCCCTTCTCCTCCGTGAACACCACCAGACGCTGCCCGCGCGCAATCAACTCCCCCAGGGTTGGGAGCGGCGCTTGGCGGTCGAGCGTGGCAACGTAGCGCGTGAGCCCCACCTGCTCGAACGCCCGCTCGATGGTCGCGGGGGGAACGTAATCCTCGACGATCACGATCAGCACCTGGTCGGGATGGCGCTTCAGGAAATCCCCGATCGCCTCCAGTTCCCGATTCAGCGGCTCGGCTCCCAGCTCGCAGAGGGTGTGGCAGAGGAAGGGCTCGGGTGTGCCGCTCAGCGTCCCCACGCCCACGCCGCCGGCGACCCGGTCGGCGACGCGCAGGGCGCGTGCGGGAACCTGCTGGGCGACCTTGTTGCGGTCAGAACCCTCGGCGCGCAGGTCGGTTCGCACCCGGTCCGTCGCCGGGTCGTAGACCCCGAAGTGAACGTCGAGCAGCAGCGCCCGGATTCCGTCCTCGAGCTGGCGCGGGATGCCGTAGCGCTGGTTGGCGAAGTACCAGCCCGGCTCCGCGGAGGCCGCGAACGAGTTGTGGGTGCCGGGAAAGACGACTTCGTCCAAGCGCCGCCCGCACAGCGCCGCGGCGCCGTTACAGCTCGAGCCCGCCGTCGCCTCTCCCGCCGCCTCGCCCTTCCTCCGCGACCCAGCGCAGCCGACGCAGAGCATGACCACCAGCCCTGTGACGATGAGCGCCAGCAGCGCAGCCCCAACCCGACCTCCAGACCCGCGCCACGACCCAGATGTCTCATGGGAGCGCCTCATCGGCCCCTGGAGACTACGACGTTCACGGCAGGCGGCCGCTCTCCAGTTAGCGCTCGCCGTCCCAGTAGTGGACGTTTCCATCGGCACGCCGGAGCATCACCTCGTCGTCGGGGTTACCCGGCCAGACCCCGATCTTGTCGCTGTCGGGATAGACCGCGACAGCCGGCTCACGCGCACTCGAGAACATCACGATCCTTGCCAACGCCGAATCGCGATTGGTCGCCTTGTGAGCGCCGGCGGGCCCTGGTGGGAAGCAGACCATCTCACCCCGAGCGAGCACCGCCTCGCCCTCGGGCGTGCGCACGACCACAGCGCCATCGAGTACGAGCAGCCACTCCTCCTCGTACTCATAGTGATACGGACACACGCTCTCGCCCGCCGGAAGCTCGTAGACCTTGACCGCCAGCGCCTCGCCCCCGACGGCCTTGCCTACGTTCGCCTCAGCAGAGCGGTAGCCATCGGGATCGGCCTTGTCATAGGCACAATCCACGCTGAGGACGTTCGCTCGGCGCACCGGCCGATCTTCGCAGATCGACCGGGGAGCGCCGGCCTCATTGCGCTTCAGCGGGACTCGGCGTGGACCCGCGGCGCGTTGTCCTGCGCCCAACGCACGATGGCCCCGGATCCCTTGATGACCTCTCCGTCGTCGAGCACGAGGATCGGAACGGCGCGCTGTCCGCTGAGACTCTCGATCTCGGCTCGGTCGCGTGCACGGGTGGGCCAGGTCCAGAACATCAGACTGCCCCCATTGACCTGCTTGCACTCGTATGCGTACCCGGCGTCCTCGAGCGCCTTCGCGGCCCTCCCGCACGGGTGAGCGATTGGCCCGGGCAGGCCACCGAAGGCCGTGCCGTTGGCGCAGGTGTAGAGAACCACAGCCCCCACCCTACCGCGGGCGCGTCTGCCGGAAGCCCACCATCTGCCCGCGCTCGGGGTCCCACAGCTTGAGTCGCACAGCGTGCAGGCCGTCCCGAAACGTCAGCGTCGGCACCCCGTGGAAAATCGCGTTCTCGTCGTGTGCGCGCTGCAGGTTGTAGTTGGGAATGCGGGCGTTCAGGTGGTGAACGTGGTGCAGGCCGATGTTGCCCGAGAAGAACTGGAGCACCTTCGGCAGCTTCAGATAGGAGCTGCCCCGCAGCGCGGCGTCGGCGTAGCTCCAGGCGCCGGTCGCCTCCCAGTAGGCCCCCTCGAACTGGTGCTGGACGTAGAACAGCCAGATGCCCACGGCGCCCGCGAGCATGATCGTCGGCCCCTGCACCACCAGGAAGTCGAGCCAACCGATCGCCCAGCAGAGCACGCCGACCGCCACCGCAAGCGCGATGTTGGTGGCGATCACGCTGCGGCGCATACGGGGGCGCGCCCCGCGCGCCACCAGGCGCGGACCGACGAGCAGAGCCACGATCGGCCCCACCCCGAACATCAGGAGGGGGTTGCGAAACAGGCGATACCCCAGGCGCCCCCGCCAGGGCAGCGCGTGGTACTCGGCGACGGTCAACGTCCGCACATCCCCGCCCCCACGGCGATCCAGATCGCCGGAGGTGGCGTGGTGGACCGCGTGGTCATGGCGCCAGCGCACGAACGGCGAGTAGACGAGCAGCCCCAGGACGATGCCGAGCCACGCGTTGGCGCGCCTGGAGGGCAGGAAGGAGCCGTGCGAGCAGTCGTGGAAGACGATGAACGTGCGAACCAGGAACCCCGCGGTGGGCACCGCGAGCGCCAGCGCGAGCACGTAGGAGACCCGAGTGGCCAGATACATCGCCACCGACAGCGCCAGGTAGGGCAGCACCGAGGTCGCGAGGTCGAACAGACTGCGCCCGAGGTGGGGCCGTGCGTAGGGAGCCAGCGCCTCGCGCCACTCGGGGAGCTCCATCTGCAGGGGCACGCCACTCGCCATCTGCTCCCCGGAGGACCCGGCCCCGTGCTCGGCTCCCGCGTCGCTCACGAGTTTGATTGCGCTCCGCCCTTGGAGGCGGTGCGCCCGCGCCCACCACTGGCGGCTTTGGGGCCCTCCGCGGTGGCCCGTTTGGCGGCTGGCCGATCCGCGCTCGCTTGCCGCGGTTTGGCGGCGGTCCGTTTCGAAGTGGCGGAGGCCGTCCGGTTCAACTTGGCGCCGGCCTCGGCGGCAGTGGCGCCTGCGGCCTTGCCGCGGTCCTCGAGCTTGGTGGCGAGCGTCTGCAGCTGCTGCTCGATCGCAGCGAGCCGCCCATCGATCGATGGGCTGGAGAGGGTGCGCCCGAGGCGGTGCACCCCATCCTCGATCCCCTCGAGCCGCTGGGACACGGAGCGCAGGCGGCGCGTGAGGCGTTCGATATCGGCGGCCGAGGGGAGATTCAGCGCCCCCATCGCCAGCTCCTGCGCCTGGGCGGCCTTCTCGCGTGCGTCGGATGCCCGTCCTAGCGCCCCGTGCAGCAGCGGGTTCTCGAACAGATCGGTCAACGCCTTGCCCAGGCGGTCCTCCGTGCCGCCGGCCAAGCGCTCGCGTAGGCCCCTGGGCGCACCGTCATCAGACATCCAGTACTCCTTGTGTGGGTCGCAACAACCAGCCGATCCTACACTCCCCTGCCGCGCACCGACGCAGCCGCGTCGAGACACCGCTCGCAGGAGAGGTACGGTGCCGGGGTGCCCGAGCGACTGTTTCTCTTCGTGCAGATGGAGTTCCCCTGGGCGCTGGGGCCGGCGGACGGCCGCTACCTTCTGCGGCTGCAGGAGAGCGTGGAGGAGGAGCCTGAGCGGGTCGTGGTGCTGGACACCGTCGGCGCCGCGCGGCGCCGCGGGCGCCTCGGCACCCGTCACCCGCAGGCCACGCCGGACCCCGCATCCGTTCCGACCGCGCGGGCGACGGTGATCGACCCCGTGTCCGTGTCGGCCGAGCGCCAGGCGCAGGCGTGGCTTGCGCAGCTGGACGCCGAGCGCGAGGCGAGGGTCGCCGCGGCGACCCTCAACCGCCTGCTGTTCGCCCACCGCATCGCCACCGCGGACCCCCACGTGCGCGAGCTCTCCCCCGCGCAGGCGCTCGTCGTGCGGGCCGGCTGGGGCGAGGGCGAACAGGTCGCCTTCGGCCACTGGCTGCACGCGCGCGAGCTCGCCTGGAGCGAGCGCCGCGCGCAGCGGCGCGCAGCGGTGCTGCGTCCCCAGGAGCGCTTCGCAGCATTGATCGGCGCGCGCGAACAGGCGCTCCTCTGCGAGGAGCTCGCGCTGCGCGCCTGCCTCGATCTCGACAACGGCCGTCTCGCGCACGCGGCGCTGGAGCTCGATCAGGCATACGGTTTCGCGCTGAGCGAGCTGTCGGCGCTCGAGCGTCCCGACCTCGCCGAGCGCATCGCCGAGCTGGAGCAGCTGCGCCCCGGCGTGATCGAAGCCGCCCGGGCCATCCCGGTCGAGCCCGAGGAGGAGACCCTCCGCCACGCGCTCACCCGCCTGGAAGCGCTGCTGCGCGCCCGCACGGCGGCAGGGCTCGGCCCGCTGTAGGGAAGCCCTGCTGCCCAGCCCGCGCACTAGAGCGAACGGATGGTGGCGTCCACGACCCGCTCGACCTCACGCGGGGATGGGCACGGCCGAGTAGGCACCGCCGAGTACGTAGAGTTCAGAGCGGGATGGATCCGACCACCACAGCCCTCGGCACCTGGAGCGGCGGGCGCTTCATGCACTTCGGCGAGCCGCTGGCGCAGGAGCGGCTGCGAACGCTGCTGCGACCCGGCGGGGGCATCGATACGGTCATCAGTGCGGACGTCTACGGGGAGGGGGCGGCCGATGTGCTGCTCGGCGAGGCGCTGCGCGGCTGCGAGCGCGAGAGCTTCTGCCTGGTGGGGGCGATTGGGCACGACTTCTACACCGGGGAGCGCGAAGGGGCGAAAGGCTTTCCGCGCTTCACCGACCCGCGGCTGCGCGGCGAGGCGGAGTACGCCGACTACATCAGGATGGCCACCGAGCGCAGCCTCGAGCGGATCGGGGTGGAGCGCTTCGACCTGCTGCTGCTGCACAACCCCGATCGCATCGGGTATTCCAGCGCGGCGGTGTGGGAGGGGATGCGAGCCGTCCGCGATGGCGGCCTCACGCGGCTGCTGGGCGTGGCGCCGGGGCCCGCAAACGGGTTCACGCTCGATGTGATCGACTGCATCGAGCGCCACGGGGAGCTGATCGACTGGGCGATGATCATCTTCGGCCCGCTGGAGCCCTGGCCGGGGAAGCTCGTGCTGGACGCCGCCGCCGCGCACGAGGTGAGCCTGATCGCCCGCGTCGTGGACTACGGGGGGCTGTTCCACGACGACGTGCTCCCTGGCCACCCCTTCCCGCCCTACGACCACCGCCGCTTCCGCCCCGAGGGCTGGGTGGGGGCGGGCCGCGAGAAGCTCGAATGGATGCGCCCCTACGCCGCCCGCCACGGCCTCACGATGCTCCAGCTCGCCTGCCAGTGGACGCTCGCACATGACCCCGTGCGCTGCGTGGCGCCCACGCTGATCCAGGAGGGCGGCGCCGACGCCCGCCCGATCGAGGCCAAGCGCGCGGAGCTCGCCGCCCTCGCCGGTCTGCGATCGCTGCCCGAGGCGCAGCTGAGCACCGAGGAGGTCGCCGCGCTGCGGGCGCGGGGCGACAACGCCGGCTGCATGGCCCTCAAGGGGGCCAACCCAGACTACGAGGGAGAGCAGCTCCCTGACCGCTGGCCTCTCACCGGCGAGCTCGCCGAGCTGGCCGAGCGCTGGCGGATCGAGCCGACGCGCGACCTCAGCTACTTGTCGTAAACCTCTGCCGTCGGGCACGTAGCGGTCAGGCTGGCAGACAGACCAACGTCTGCGTCGAGTCGTCCGTGGCTTTGACTAAAAGTGTCTTTGTGTCCAAGGATTCCGAGACGCCGCCCGTAGAGGAGCAGAGAACCCCGGCCTGGCAGACCGCCATCGGGGTAGTGATGGTGGCTGCCCTTGTCGCGGCGGCGGTGCTGGCGGTCATCCAGATCTATCCGCACAAGCTCCCGGCCACCGCGAACCCAAGCTTCATAGACAACATCTTCGATAGTCGGATCGTCATTTTGGGCGTGCGTGTGGCCCTCATCTTTGCGGCCGGCTACATCGTGATCTCCGTCGTGGGACTGATCATTGCGCGCCGATGGCTTTCTCAGCTTGGACCCTTCAAGGCCTCGGATCCAATTGCTCGACTCGACAGCAACGCCCAATTATTGGAAAGCGACCTTCAAGAAGCCGTCGATACGATCCAGGAACTCGAACAGTGCCTTGTCGAGAGCGACGAGAGCCTCTCCAAGGCACAAGCAGATATTGATGCTCTGGTTGCGCTTGTCGATACGATAGAAGCCAAGAAGGAGAGCCATTGATGCCGCCAAAGGACAGAGCGAAACTCCAAAGTGATCGGCAGAAAATCGAGCGGACGCTCGAGCGTAATCACGTTGCTCTACAGACATCGCGGCAGAAGGCGGACAAATATGCCCGCACTCTGACGAGATCGGGCGCAGAGGTCCGAAGCGCGCGCAGCGACCTTCGCAAAGCTGGCTACCTCAAATAGCCGCCCTCCTCAGGCCGCTAGCGTCTGGCCATCCGAAGCCGACCCAGCCACTGGGCAGCGTGGCAACCGCTACCTCCCCTCGAACCGCGGCGCGCGTTTGCCCAGGAACGCCGCGATCCCCTCCTTCGCGTCGGCGCTCTGGAAGACCGTGGCGAAGGCGCGCTTCTCCGCCTCGATGCCCTCGTCGAGGTCGCCCTTCGCGGAGGCCTGCTTGATCTGCGCCACCGCCAGCGGCGCCTGGCCGGCGAGCTTGCGCGCCCACGCGAGCGCGGTGTCGAGCAGTTCGTGGTCGTCCACCACGGCGCTCGCGAGACCGTACTCGTAGGCCTCCTCCGCCCCCATGGGGTCGCCCACGAGGTTCATCTCCAGCGCCTTGCTCTGGCCCACGAGACGCGGCAGGCGCTGGGTGCCGCCGAAGCCGGGGATGATCCCCAGCTTGATCTCCGGCTGACCGAAGAGAGCTGAGCGCGCGGCGATCCGCACGTCGCATGCCATCGCCAGCTCGCAGCCCCCGCCGAAGGCCAGGCCGTTGACCGCGGCGATCGTCGCGATCCCCTCGCGGCCCAGCTCGCGGAAGAGCGCATGGGCCTCGTGGATCAGGGCCTCCCCGGCCGCCTCGTCCATCGTCGTGAACGCCTTGATGTCCGCGCCCGCGCTGTAGAGGAAGGGGTTCGAGGAGGCGATCACCAGGGCGCGCACGCCGGAGGCCTTCGCCCACTCCCACACCTTGCCGAGGTCCTCGATCACCTGGGGGGCGACCGAGTTCATCTGGCCGTTCGCCAACCATGCGATCGCCACCGCCCCGGCGTCGGTGGAGCCGCCGGCGCCCCCCCTCGCGTCACCGCGGACCGTCTCCAGCTTCACCACCTGGGTGGGTGGGGCCGAGTCATCGGCGTCGGGCTGGGGGTAGGCGTAGAAGCCCTGGCCGCTCTTCTGCCCCAGGCGGCCCTGCGCGACCAGGCGCCGCAGGATCCGCGGCGGCGCGAAGCGCTCCCCGTGGCGCTCCTGGGCGTTCTCCAGGCGCTCCAGGATCGTATCGAGGCCCTCCACGTCGGCCTTCATGAACGGCGGCATCAGGCCCCGCCGCGGGTCCAGGCCCGCGCCGGCCATCAGGCCGAAGTCGATGTCGCGGTGCACCGCCACGCCCTCCTCAAGCACCAGGCAGGCCTCCACGAACGTCTTCAGCGTGAGCAGCTCCACGAGCTCCGCCACGTCCGGCTCCCCCTCGCCCTCGAGGTTGGGCTCGCCCTCGGGGCCGTAGAAGCCGTCGCCTCCGGTCTTCGCCCCCAGCTTGCCCTGGGAGACCAGCTTCTGCATGCCCTTTGGCACGTAGAAGCGCTCGGGGCCATAGGCGTCCACGAGGTGCTCCGCGACATGCAGCACCGTGTCGAGTCCCAGCAGGTTCACCAGGAAGTAGGGACCCATCGGCACCACGTTCGCCGCGCCCACCCCCTCGTCGATCAGCTTGATCGAGAGGCCCTGCTGCTCCTGCGCGCGCCAGATCTCCGAGATCCCCGAGTTGAGGATGCGGTTGACCACGAAGCCCGGCACCTCCGCGCAGGTGATCGGCTGCTTGCGGATCGACTGCGCGAACGTCACCGCCGCGGTGAGGGTCTGGAGCGAGGTCTCCTCGCCTTCCACCACCTCGATCAGCGGCATCACGGAGGCGGGGTAGAAGTAGTGGAAGCCCACCACCTTGTCCGGGCGCAGCGTCGCTTCGCCGATCTCGGTGATCGACAGCGAGGAGGTGTTCGAGGCGAGGATCGCATGCCCCGGGGTGGCCGCGTCGAGCTCCGCGAAGACCGCCTGCTTGATCTCCATCCGCTCGGGCACCGCCTCGATCACGAAGTCCACCCTGCCGAAGGCCGCGTAGGAGGTCGTCCCCTCGATGCGACCCACGATCTCCGCGATCTGCGCCTCGCCCTGCTCCGCGGTGAGCTTGCCCCGCTCCACCAGCTTGCCCACCTGCCCCGAGGTCACATTGCGCGCCTCCTCGAGGCCCGCCTGCACCAGCTGCTCGTCGATGTCCTTCAGCACCACCGGGATCCCCGCGGCGGCGATCGTCTGGGCGATCTGTCCCCCCATCGTCCCCGCGCCCACCACCGCTGCCTTGAATACGAACATGCCGGCTCCTCGTCCTCTCGTTCGGGATCGCTCGCTTCTCGCTTGGACGCCGCAGCCTAACCGAACTCTGGGCCGCCCCCGGGCGCGAGCGCATCGTCTCACCCCCGACGGGGTTACATCCTCGCGAGGGGGGTATCAAGCGCTGGGAAAGGCAGGTGTGCACGATGACGAACAACACACGCAGACCAATCGGACCGACTCTCGCAGCGCCCGCGGCGGCATTGGCGCTGGCCCTCACCTCGCTCTTGCTGCTCGCGCTGCCCTTGGCAGCGCAGGCGGCGCTCGCGCCGCCTGGCGTCTCCACGGGGGCCGCGCAGAGCGTGAGCTATGGATCGGCCACCCTCACCGGGTCGATCGACCCGCACGGGAGCGCCACCTCCTACTACTTCCAGTACGGCCCCACCAGCGCCTACGGCGCGCAGACCCCAGTCGCGTCCGCTGGAGCGGGCACGAGCACGGTGAGCGTGGCCGTGCCCGTCGGTGGCCTGCAGCCGATCACCACCTACCACTACCGCCTGATCGCGGTCAACGCCACCGGCGCCACCGCGGGCGCCGGCAGGGCCTTCGCGACCGCCAAGGTGCCGCTCTCGCTTGCGATCCTCACGGCGCCCAACCCGGTGCCCTACGGGGGCATCGCCACGATCCAGGGGACTCTCTCGGGCACCGGCAACGGCAACGCCGAGGTGCTGCTGCAGGCCAACCCCTTCCCCTACACCCAGGGCTTTGCAACCGTGGGCAACCCCGAGCTGACCACCGCGACGGGCAGCTTCTCGTTCCCCTACGTGGGCCTCACCGAGGCGACGCAGTTCCGTGTGGTGACCGCCACCAAGGTGCCCGTGGCGAGCACGATCGCGCCCGAGCTCGTCGCGGTGGGCGTGCAGGCTCACGTCGGGCGCACCCGCCGCCGCCATCATGTGCGCATCTACGGCACCGTGACTCCGGCCGTGAACGGTATGGAAGTCGCGATCATGCGCGTGATCGGCGGGCGCAACGTGCTCGTGGCGGGCACCATCCTGCGCCACCGCAACTCGGTCAGCTCAAGCTTCAGCCGCGTGATCCGCGTCAAGCGCGGCGCGGTCTACCGGGTGTTCGTGAAGGTCACCAACGGCGCCCAGACCTCCAACTACAGCCTGCCGCTCTTCATCCGCTGAGCCTCCGGGGAGGGCCGCACTCCCCGCGGGAGCGGGGGGTGCGGCCGGAGGTGGTTCGTCGCCTAGTAGTGCTTTGTTAGTTTCTTTGTAGGATTCGTTGCTGGTTCGGCGAACTCTTCTTGCGTCTGGTTCTCGGCGTGGGGAGGCTCGTGGTGACGACGATGGAGATGGTGGTGGATGGGCCTGTGGTGGTGCGGGAGCGTTTGGAGGCGTTCGCCGAGGAGGTGTTTGAGGAGGCGGTGAACCGGCCTGTGCAGCTGGTCAACGGCCGGTTGTATCTGCGGGGGCTGGTTGAGGAGGGTCCGCGTAAGTCGCTTGAGCCGATGGTCGCGCGGCTGGGTGGTGAGGCTGACTATGAGAGCTTGCAGCAGTTCTTGGCGGTGAGTACGTGGGATCCAGGGTTGGTCGTCAAGGCCACGGCTGAGCGCGTGGCGCCACAGATCGGTGTGCAGGCGTGGGTTCTCGACGACACTGGTTTTCCGAAGGACGGCAAGCATTCGCCTGGGGTCAAGCGTCAGTACTCGGGGACGCTCGGCAAGATCGGTAACTGCCAGATCGGTGTCTCGGTGCACGCCGTGGGCAGCAAGGGCACGGTCCCGTTGGGGTGGGCGCTGTATCTGCCCGAGGAGTGGTGCGAGGACGCCGAGCGCAGAGCGAGAGCGAGGATCCCCGAGGAGATCGAGTTCAAGAAGAAGCCACAGCTCGGGAAGGACC
This sequence comes from uncultured Solirubrobacterales bacterium, assembly GCA_963713985.1. Lineage (GTDB taxonomy): Bacteria > Actinomycetota > Thermoleophilia > Solirubrobacterales > Solirubrobacteraceae > Palsa-744. The sequence goes on from OY970219.1 coordinate 287,942, forward strand.
TGATCGAGCGCGCCGGCGGGTGGGATATCGGCAGGGCGCCGATCTTGGGGGATGAGGCGTATGGCGAGAACACCAGGCTGCGTCGGGATCTGGATGATGCTGGTTTCCAGTACGTGTTCTCGATCGACAAGATCGCGAGCGTATTCGCGCCGGACACCGTGTTCTCGCTACCCGAGCGCGCCGGGGAGACCGGCAGGCGGCGCACGCGGCTGCGCCCCGACCGCAAGCCCGAGCCCGCCCGTAAGCTCATCGCCCGACTCGCCCCTGAGAACATGCAGACCGTCACCTTCAGGGACGGCCCCGATGGGACGCCGGTTACCTCACAGTTCGCGTTCCTACGTGTCCGCGCACTGGCGCGCTGGCAAAACGGGGCTGAGCAAGAGCCCTGCGAGGAGTGGCTGATCTGCGAGTGGCCCGAAGGCCACAAGGAGCCACTGGACTACTGGATCAGCAACATGCCACCCTCCACCTCGCCCGAACATCTGGCGCGCCTGGCACGGATGCGCTGGAAGATCGAGCTCGACTACAAACAGCTCAAGGGCGAACTCGGCCTCGATCACTACGAGGGCCGCTCCTGGCTCGGCTGGTACCACCACACCGCGCTCGTGACCGCTGCACACGGCTTCCTCACCCTGGAGCGGCAGAACCCAAATCGCCCGCGGCCGGCCTGACCCTCCCTCAGGCAGTCCTCCTGTTCCAGCCCCTCTTCAAATGCTGGACCGGCCGCTGCGCCACCTGTCACCAAACGATCAACCACGCCGACATACCCCTCCACAGAGCACCACAACACGAGTAGCGACCTAACAAAGCACTACTAGGCGGCGACCGTCTCCGCGACCTCCACGCGCCGCGGCAGCAGTGTCTCGCGGGCGATCACCAAGCGCTGGATCTGTGAGGTGCCCTCGTAGAGCTGCATGATCTTCGCGTCGCGGAAGAGCTTCTCCACGGGGTAGTCCTTGATGAAGCCGTAGCCCCCGTAGATCTGCACCGCGTCGGTGGCGACCTTCATCGCGGCGTCGGCCGCGAAGCGCTTGGCGTGCGAGGAGATCAGCGTGTTGCGTTCGCCGTTGTCGAGCATGCTCGCCGACTTCCATGTCAAGAGGCGCGCCGCCTCGACGTCGGTGGCCATGTCCGCGATCATGAACTGCACCCCCTGGTGCATCGCGATCGGCACGCCGAACTGGATGCGTTCCTTGGAGTACTCGATGGCGAACTCAAGCGCCGCGCGGGCGATCCCAGTCGCCATCGCCGCCACGCCGGGGCGGGTGCGGTCGAGCGTCATCATCGCGAGCTTGAAGCCGTGGTTCTCCTCCCCCAGCAGGTTCTCCGCGGGGACCTCCACGTCGTTGAAGCTGATCGTCGCCGTGTTGGAGGCGCGCTGGCCGAGCTTGTCCTCCTTCTTGTCCACCACCACCCCCCAGTCGCGCTCCACCACGAACGCCGAGATGCCCCGGTGGCCGGCCTCCTTGTCGGTCTTCGCGTACACCGTGTAGTAGTCGGCGTAGCCCCCGTTGGTGATGAAGCACTTGGAGCCGTTCAGCACGTACTTGTCGCCCCGCTTCACCGCAGTGGTGCGCATCCCCGAGACGTCCGAGCCGGCGTCGGGCTCGGTCAGGCAGAAGGAGACCAGCTTCAACTCCTCGGTGACCGCGCCGAGGTACTTCTTCTTGGTCTCCTCCGAGCCCCCGAGAACGATCGGCGCGGTGGCGAGGCCGTTGCAGCCGAGCGAGGTCTGGATGCCGGAGCACCCCCAGGAGAGTTCCTCCTCGATCAGGCACCCGTCGAGGTAGCCGAGGCCGGGGCCGCCGTACTCCTCGGGGATGTGGGTGTTCATCAACCCCACCTCCCACGCCTTCTGCAGGATCTCCTTTGGCCACGTGCCCTCCCTGTCGTACTCCCAGGCCACGGGGCGAATCTCCTTCTCGGCGAAGTCGTGCGCCAGCTCGCGCAGGCTCTTCTGCTCGTCTGTGAGCGTGAAATCAACCATGTCTGTCAGTGGGCTCCTCGGGCTGGCGCGGTGCGGTGCCGGCCCCGATTGGGGGGCCGAACCCTCGCCGCGCGGGAAATAGATTGACTGGTCAGTCAACGCTGGCCGACATCAGAGGGTAGCGAAGCGCGGCCGGTTGAGCAACAATCCATCGATGCAGGCCCTCCACCTCGCATCTCTCGAGGCCGTCCTCCCCCTCGCAGCCCTCCGGACGGTCCTCCCCCTGGCGAGCCTGCAGAGCATCTTCCCGGTGGTGCTCTTCAGCTCGATCGGCCTCTTCGTCCTGGTGGGTGTGCTCTCGATGGCGACCCGCAAGAACCTCCACGACCAGATCGGCCAGGGCGGCCTCTTCGTGGGCGAGGACTACTCCGGGGCCGGCGGATACGACGCCATGGGAGGAGCGGAAGGATGGGGCGAGGAGCCGCAGGCGGGCGCGGCGCGGGGCCCCGAGTTCGACTCCCAGGGCGAGCGCGAGCTCGAAATCCGCCAGATGCTCACCGCCCGCAGCGACCGCCTCGTGCGCCAGGGCCACGCGCCGCTGGACATCGAGGCCGAGCTCGCCCGGCTGGACTGGGTCGACCCCCGGGCGGGGTCCGGCGCGGCCGAGGGCTCCGGCGACGCCGCGCTCGCCGAGGAGGTGCGCCAGCTCGTGCGCGCCCGCAACGAACGGCGCCAGCGCCAGGGACTCGACACGCTCGACGTCGAGGCCGAGGTGCAGCGCACGCTCTCCGAGTTGAGCCCCTGAGCCCAGCGGAGGACCAGCCCGCTACCCGGCGCTCAGGGCCCGCGCCGGACCGTCAGTTATTTCGTCGTGAACCCTTACCCGGCGGCCGGCCCGGTCACGGCCTCCGGCGGCGGCCCGCCGGTCACGGGCGGTCCGCCCACGCCCGGCGGGGGGCCGAACCGCGGAGCCGGCGCGGTCGGGTCCCAAAAGGCGTCGATCCCGGGACATAGCCCACGCGCGTCCTCGATCGTCAGCCCGGACCCGTCGAGGAGGCCGTCGGCCTCCCACTTGGACGGGTCCAGCCCGACTGCGAGCGGGTTGACCGGCCCATCGATCGCCGGTGCATCCGGCACCGCCTTGAGCGCCTGGGCGAACACCGCGATCAGGAACGCCTCTTGATTGCGGATCTGCAATTGCAGCTCGCCGCGCAGCGCGTCGTCGTCTGGCAGCGGCTTGACCACGCCGATCATCGCTTCGATCGCCGGTTTGATGATCGGCGGATGCAGCACCGGCGTGTCGCCGACGTTCAGCTCGTGCCACTCACGGAACAGCTTTTGGGCGCTCGTGTTGAGCTCGGCGAGGCGCTCGAGCAGATGGTTCGACGTCTTCATGAACTCGATGTCGGCGATCTTCTCCCTGATCATCACGAAAGCGGGGCCGCCGTGACTTGCCATGAGGGTCCACGTCAGGGCAGCTGGAAGCACCCACGAATCCCCAAACACCGAGTACATGTCTCGATAGCGACACATGACGCTCTCGAACGTCTGCTTGTAGAGGCCGTTGTAGTACTCGACGCGCTCGGCAACGTCCTCGCCGTCCAGATCACGGACGACCAGCTCGGTCGTGAGCGTGTTGCTCAAGCAGATGAAGTCCGAGCCCGGGGAGTAGAACGGATCGGCAAACGCCGCGGCCTCGCCAACCAGCGTCCAGCGGTCGTTCGAGCACATCTGCGTAACGTCGTAGGAGAAGTCCTCGACGCGCAGAAAGTCCTCGATGTCGTTCAGCCGGCCCTCGACCGACGCGGCGAGCTGCGGCTCGTGCTTGCGCAGCCAGTTCAGCATCGCATCGAACGAGTCGATCTCCTCAAAGGAGTGCAAGCGCGGGTCCGCGCACACGCCGATGCTGATCGGCCCCGTCGCCAACGGGATCAGCCACACCCAGTAACCCTCGCCCAGCAAGTGGTTGGTGCTGAACTGACGGATCCCCGGCTTCGACATCAATCCCATCCACTCGGAGTCCGACGCGCCCCACTGCTCGAGGTCGAGCCCGCCCGCCAGCCGGAACCAGGCGGCGTTGATGTGATGCCCGGAATCGGCTGCGAGCCCCAGCTTGCGCTTGATCAGCGAAGCTCGCCCAGCCGCGTCGACGACCCACCGTGCGGTCGTCGTCGAGTGCTCGCCGAACAGATCGAACGCGATCGTGTGCCGATCGCCAAGCTCGATCTCCTGCACACGAGCCCCCCCGGTCAGGTCGACGCCGCACTCCCGGGCACGCGCCGCGAGCTTGTTCTCGAACAGGCCTCGATCGACCTGATACGTCTCAAACGGCGGGTACATCGTCGGACCGAGCTCGACGCGCTTGGTGATATCCGTGTTACCGGCGGCCGGCGGGAAGAACCGCAGACCGCACTTGACGTTCTGCTCCATACGGAGGTGATCCGCCATACCGATCACATTTGCGAAGTAGCTAGCTCCGGCCGGCACCGTCGACTCGCCAACCTTGAACGCCGCCAGCGGCGCGGGACCCTCGCGCTTCTCGAGCACCAGCACGCTGGTCTCGGGCCGTCGCTGCTTGATCTGGATCGCGACCGTCAGCCCGGCAAGACCGCCGCCGAGCACCACGACATCGTAGTCCTCGCCGGGCGGCCGCAGCGCCCCGATCTCAACCACCGACAAGCCCCGCTCGTTCACAACGATCGCCCTTCCTCGCCGACTCGGTTTACGCCCCTCGACCCTGGCACGCAGGCCCGCCTCGCCCGGCCAGGACCTGAAGCATCATAGATCACGGTGTTGTCGGTCCACCCGCAACGAGCTTCGCGACCTGATGGTGCAATATTATGCCCCCGAAGGCGACCACTGGGGGCCCAGCGATGTCGGAACGACTCACGTCAAGCGGAGTGCCGGTGCACGTTCCGTGCGGTGACACAGACTCTGTATTCGTAGACGCGGTTGGCATCAGATACCTCCTGACGGGCGCGCAGACTGGAGGCAGCATGACGCTCCTCGAGATCCCGTGCGAGCCCAACTCGGTGGTGGCACCCGTGCATACGCACACGCGCGAGGACGAGTATCAGCTGATCCTCGAGGGGGAGGTCGCCTTCGAGCTCGACGGCGAGGTCATCCATGCTCGCGAGGGAGACATGATCATCCAGGAGCGTGGGGTTCCAATGGCAATCTGGAACCCCACCGCTCGACCGGCGCGGCTCCTGGTGATGGTCACCCCCGGTGGCTACGACGAGTACCTCAAGGAGGTGACCCCTCTGATCGTGTCCGGCAATCGGGCCGCGATGCCGGCGGTATGGGCGAAGTACGGCCTGACGATCGACCCGTCCTCGATTCCGCGGATCATGCAGCAGTACGGGCTCCGACCGCAGGGCGGCGGCCCTCCCGGCGGCGGCCCCGGTGGTCCTCCCGGCGGCGGCCCTCCCGGCGGCGGCCCCGGTGGTCCCCCCGGTGGCGGTCCTCCCGGCCCTCCCGGCGGACCCCCAACGGCAGCCGCCCCATGATCGACGACGACCTGAAGGCAAAGCGCGAGGCGGCGGTGCTCGAGCACTTCCGCGCCGAGAACGCACATGACCTCGATGCCCTGATCGCCACCTTTCACGAGCCCCACTACGAAATGATGCATCTGGGCCGTACACACGACGGCGAGGAGGAGGTCCGCGCCCTGATCTCCGGCCTCTACCGAGGTCTGCCCGACATCCACGCCGAGCCCGGCAAGCTGCGGCACCTGGAGGACGCGGTCTTCGTCGAGTGCATCACCACCGGCACGCACAACGGCTTCTTCGCGGGCATTGAGCCGACCGGCAAGAAGATCCAATCGCGGTCGGCGTGCATCTTCGAGTTCGACGGCGACAAGCTGCTGTGTGAGAGGGTCTATCTCGACATGGCAACGATCCTGCGGCAGCTCGGTGCGCTGCCACCGCTGCCGCAGATGCCGGGACCGCCTGGCGCGCCCGGCGGTCCGGGACCTACTGGAGCTTGAGCAGCGCCGCCGCGTTCCCCCCGAGGATGCCGGCGCGCTCGTCCTCGGAGACCTCGAGCCGGTCGATCAGCATCCGCGAGACCGCCGCGGGGATCTCCACAGGCGGCCAATCGGTACCGAACAACAGCCGATCGGGGCCGAACACCTCGAGCGCACACCGCAGCGCCGGCTCGCTGAACATCAAGGTGTCGACGTAGACTCGGCGCAGGTACGCACTCGGGGCATCCGCGGGGACCGGTCCCGCCCCGTCTGGCACGCGCACACCCTGAGGCGGCGCACCGGCGGGCGGCCCAGCCGGCGCCGCGCCCGCCGCACTCGGGGGCGGTCCAGCCAGCGCCGCGCCGGCCAGCGCCGGAATCCGGTAGCCCGCATCCAGCCGGCCCGCCAAGGCGGCGATCCCGCCACCTCCGGCTCCGGCGATCAGCCGCAACGACGGGTGGCGGTCCAGTACGCCGGCGAAGATCGCGGCCGCGAGGCTCAGCCCCACGTCGACTGCCCGGTTGCCGAACTCGTCCAACCGCGGGTCACCCACTCCACCCGGCCTGACCGGCGGGTGAATCAGGACCGGTACGTCGAGCTCCTCGGCGAGGCTCCAAAAATCCTCGGCCCGCGGATCGTCCAGGCGGTGGCCGTCAACGCTGGAGCTGACCGAGAACCCACAGCTCCCTGCCGCTACGGCGCGGCGCGCCTCCTCGAGCATCTCGTCGCCCTCGAACGCGTCGACCCCCACCATCACCGAAACCCGGTCCGGGTACTGCTCACGGACCCCGAGATTGAACTCATTCCACCGCTTGAGCCGGTCGAGCAGACCTCCGAGACCGGGCAGGCGGACGATCCCGTGGACGATGACAGCACGATCGATCCCGTCCTGTGCCTTGCGCTCGAGGAAGCCCTCGACATCCTTCAGCGAAGGGGCACCCGGCGACTCAGGCGGTGCCAGGTGGCAGTGCGCGTCGATGATCATCGGATTACTCCACCTTCATGAACACTGGGTGCCGGTAGTCGCCGCAACGGTACGTCGCCGCAATCGTTTCACAGGTAAACCTCGGATGCCATCCAGGCGGCATATCGCGCGTGGCCCGGTATCGCGATGAGCCGCAACAACCTCCACGACCAGATCGACTGAACAGTCCCTCGTGGCGAGGACGCGCGAGGTGATAGAAATTCGGGTATGCAGACCGTCCTCCCCCTCGTCGTATATGGGGCAACTGCCGTGTACGTCGTGGCGGGCCTGCTCTCGATGTTCAGCCGCCACAACCTCTACGACCAGATCGGCCAGGGCGGGCTGACCGTTGTTAACGAAGACCGGCGACTTCGAGGCAGCGATCTGCGTGAGCCACTGGAGCCGCCCACCGCGCGGGCCGAGCGCGAGCGCGAGATCCGCCAGATGCTGCAAGCCCGCAGCGACCGCCTCGTGCGTCAGGGCCACCCGCCGCTCGACATCGACGCCAAGCTGGCAACGCTTGAAAGCGCGAGCGTTGAACCAGAAGCCCATGACGCTGCTCTCCAGGAAGAGGTGCGCCAGCTTGTCATCGCCAGCAACGAACGTCGGCAGCGCCAGGGCCTGCACCCACTCGATGTGGACATCGAGATGCGGCGCAGCCTCGCCGAACTGAACCTGTGACGGCCCCCGCGGCTCTTGCGTAGCATCTCAGCGATGCGCTCGCTGATGCCCCGCGCGCCCCTCCGCGGACTGCTGCTGTGCGGACTCGCCCTTGGGCTGGGCGGGCTCACCAGCCCCGGGCTGGGCGGGCTCGCCATTGCCTCCGCTGGCCGATCTTCGATCGGTCGGGGGCCGACGGTGTACGGCGCGCTGCAGAGCCTGCACGACAGCGGGGGGCTGACCGCGGAAGCGTACGAAACCGACTCCGCCACGTACGCCGCAGCGCTGAGCGCCCTGAAGAAGCTGACCGCCACGCGCCGCGCGGAACTCGCGAGCGTGGTCGCAAACGTGCAGCAGATCGCTGCCGCCGGTGAGTTCATCTCCTCACGACTGCCCGCCCTGATGCTCACGCTCGAAAGCAACATCCAGTGGTGGAGCCACGAACCGCTGCCAGCCGCCGACCAGCACGTGAGCGTGCCGGGCAGCCACCTGGTGTGGGAGTACTACCCCGGGCAGGGCATCGAGATCCAGTGGCTGGCGACCTTCGGCGAGGCCAACGGCTACTACGACGAGGGGCACGAGAACACGCAGCTGCGCGAACTGCTCGAAGAAGCGATCCCGCTCGCCACCCAGCGCGCAGGGGGCATCGCCTGGGAGTACTTCTTCCACTTCGACGGCGGCTCCCCCCCCTGGACGAGCGGGCTCTCACAGGGCACCGCGCTGCAGGCGCTCTCCCGCGCGTACTCGCGCCTGCACGAAGCGGTGTTCCTCACCGCCGCCAAGCAGGCGCTCGGCATCTTCCAGACCGCGCCTCCCGTGGGGGTGCGCGTGAAAAGACCCGCCGGCACGCTTTACGCGGAGTACACCTACGCCCCCACCGACAGGATCCTCAACGGCTTCATCCAGGCCCTCAACGGGCTCTACGAATACGCCAAGCTGACCGGCGACCCCCTCGGTCTCCAGCTCTTCGAAGCGGGGGACGCCGAGGCGCGCGCGATCGTGCCCTCCTACGACACCGGCGCCTGGTCGAAGTACGACCAGTACACCGAATCCAACCTCAACTACCACGAGCTGCTCACCGAATTCCTGCAGAGCCTCTGCCAGCGCACATCGCAGGGCGAGCCGATTGCGCCCCCCTCCACCACACCGCCGGCATCCACCACCCCGGCGCCCACCGGCAGCTCCCCCACCCCGGCGGCGACCGGCGGCTCCCCCAGCCCGAGTGGCACGAGCACCTCGACCAGCGGCACGGGCACCACCACCGCCGGAGGCACCGCCACCACCAGCCGCGCGGCCGTGGCGAGCGACGGCGGTAGGCCCACGACGCTCGCAGTCGCCGCAGTCGCGGCGACCACCCCCACTGTGCCCCCCACACCGATCCCGGGGGACGCGATCTACTGCACCACCGCGCAGCGCTTCACCGCCGACCTGCACACCCCACCGGCGATCGCGCTGCTGACACGGAAGCTGCCCGAGGGCGTGCGCGGCGGCGTGGCGCTGTCGCTCTCCAAGGTCGCCACCGTCAGTCTCACGATCCGCCAAGGCGGGCGGGTGGTGTGGAGCAACAGGGCATTGGTCGAACACGGCGACCCGCGGCTGCTGTGGGTCACGCCCAACAAGCCCGGCACCTACTCGGTGAGCATCACCGCGGTGGATCTCGCCGGCAACACCGCGAGCACGAGCGGCACGATCGCGCTCGGCACGCCCGCCAAGCGCCGCTGAGAGCCTCCGTACAATCGATGTGTGCCCAGCGAAGCGCGCGTCCGTGGCGGCGCGAGAGATCCGGACCCCGCCAATCCGAGCCGCCACGCGGGCTCGGGAATCGCGCACGCCTGGGGCACCCTCGATCGCGACCGGCGCCTCGCCGCGTTCGCCGCGATCGCCCTGTTCGCGACGATGTTCCTGCCGTGGTACCAGCAGAACGCGGTCGTCAGCGCGGCGAAGACCGCGCCGCTGGTGAGCCGCAACCTGAACGCCTTCCAGGTCTTCTCCTTCGTCGAGGCCGCCGTGCTGCTGGTGGCGGTCGCGGTGCTGTTCCTGCTCTACAGGCGTGCCGAGGGAGGCAAGTTCCGGCTGCCGGGCGGCGACGGCGCGGTCGTTCTCGCCGCCGGACTGTGGAGCGCGCTGCTGCTGATCCTGCGCCTCTTCGACAAGCCCGGGATCACCCAGCACGGCGTCGCCGCCAACGTCGGCATCCAGTGGGGGATCTTCTTCGCGCTCGCCGCCGCCGGCCTGCTCGCCTACTGCGGCTCGCGGATGCGCGCCGGGCAACGGCCCGAGCCGCCACTGCTGCGCAGCGACCCGCCACCGCGCACCCCACCCCGATCGCCCAACCCCGAGTCGCCGCGCGCCGAGCAGTGGGACCTCGACCCGCCGCGCCCCATGCGCGACCCTCTGCCCCGCTGGCCGATCGACGATCGCTCCATCGACGATCGGCCGCCGGAACGCCGACCCCCTCGCGTCCCAACCCCGCACCGCCCACCCGAGCAGGAGGCGACGGCCATCGTGCCCCTGAGGACAGCGGTCCCCGCGAAGCCGCGCAGCCGCTACCCTCCGGCGCCCGGGGAGGAGCAGCTCTCCTTCGAGGACCCCACGGACCTACCATTGCGTTGACAATGCCCTCCTCCTCCCCCCCCTCCCCCTTCCCCTCCCCCTCCCCGGCCTCGACCGCCGAGGTGGCGGAGGGCCTGCGCGCGGCGGGCTACCTCCCGGGGGAGTCCACCGCGCTGGTGGCCTACCTGGCGACACGGCTGGGCAAGCCGGTCCTGGTGGAGGGCCCCGCGGGGGTGGGCAAGACGGAGCTGGCAAAGGCGCTCGCGCGCTACCTGGGGCGTCAACTCGTGCGATTGCAGTGCTACGAGGGCCTCGACGAGGCGAAGGCGCTGTACGAGTGGAACTACCGCAAGCAGCTCCTGCGCATCCAGGCCCAGGGCGGCGAGGCGGGCTGGGGGGAGGTGCAGGAGGACATCTTCGGCGAGGACTTCCTGCTGGCGCGCCCCCTGATGACCGCGATCGCCTCCGAGGAGCCCGTGGTGCTGCTGATCGACGAGATCGACAAGACCGACCAGGAGTTCGAGGCGATGCTGCTGGAGGTGCTCTCGGACTTCCAGATCTCGATCCCCGAGCTGGGCCGGGTGGAGTCGCGCACACACCCCGTGGTGCTGCTCACCTCGAACAACTCGCGCGAGCTCACCGAGGCGCTCAAGCGCCGCTGCCTCTACCTGTGGCTGGACTACCCCTGCCTCGAGCACGAGCTCGCGATCGTGCGCCTGCACGCGCCCGAGCTCCCCGAGACGATTGCCCGCCGGCTGGTGGAGGTGGTGGGGATGGTGCGCGAGCTCGACCTCAAGAAGCCCCCCTCGATCGCGGAGTCGATCGACTGGGCGCGCGCACTGCTGCTGCTGGGAGCGCAGGACATCGACTCGGCTACCTTCATGGAGACGATGTCGGTGATCGTCAAGCACCGCACCGACATGGACGTCGTCGCCGAGCGGGTGGGGCTGAAGCTGGGACGGAACGAGTCCGGGACCGTCGCCGGCGCGGCCTGAGCGGGACCCGTCCGTGGCCGGCCCCCCGACGCCCCTGGACCCCACCGGCTCTCCCGCGCCCTCCGGTCCACCCGTGAGACCCGAGGGCATCGCGGCACGTCTGCTGGAGCTCGGGGAGGAGCTGCGCTCCGAGGGCGTGGCGGTCGGCACCTCCGAGCTGCTGGATGCCTTCGCGGTGCTGCGCGAGATCGAGTGGACCTCCCAGGAGGACTTCCGCGAGGCACTCGCGGCGACGCTCGCCAAGAGCCAGGAGGACCGGCGGGTCTTCGAGCTGGTGTTCGAGCGCTTCTTCTTCCGCGCCGTGGAGCTGGCGGCGGTGCGGGAGGGGGTGCGCGAGGGAGGCGAGGACCGCCCGCAGGACCCCGACGCCGGGGAGCTCGATCTCGAGGAGCTCTCCGAGGAGCAGCTCGACGCGCTGCGCCGCCAGATCGCGGCCGCCCTGCGCGATGGGTCGGACGGCGCGATGCGCGACCTCGCGCGGATGGCGATCGCGGCGCTCGCCCGCCGCGACGGGGGCTCGGGGGTGATCGGGGTGGACGTGCAGCGCATCCGCCGCGCGCTCGGGCTGCGCACCGAGCCCCAGCCGGAGCTGCCGGAGGGGGACCCCCGCCGCGAGGGCCTCCCGCGCGAGGCGCTGCGGCGCTTCGAGGCGCTGCTGCGCCGGGAGCTCGAGCGCGCACAGGTGCAGCGCACCGGGACGCTGCCCCCCGCGCGCCCGCTTGGCGATCTCGACCGAGCCCTGCCCTCGGGCCCGCTGCAGGACCTTGCGGCGGTGCACCGGGTGGTGGCGCAGCTGCGCCGGCGCCTGGCCACCCAGGGCCACCAGACCCGCGGGCACCGCCATCACGCGCACGTGGACGTGCGCCGCACGATGCGCGCCTCGCTGCAGACGGGCGGGGTGCCGGTGGTGCTCAAGTACCGCCCCCGCCGCCCCCGCCGCCCAGAGGTGTACGTGCTGTGCGACGTCTCCACCAGCGTCACCTCCGCCTCGGTCTTCTTCCTCTCCGTGCTGCACGCGCTGCACGACTCCTTCCGGAAGATGCGCTCCTTCGTGTTCATCGAGCGGATCTCCGAGGTCACCGACATCTTCGAACGGGAGCGCGACTTCAAGGCGGTCAACGAACGGATCGCCTCTGACGCGGGGGTGGCGGACATCTCCGGCTACACCGACTACGGCCGCGTCTGGTCGGAGTTCCTGGAGCAGATCGGCGAAGACCTGGGCCCGCGGGCCACGGTGATCGTGCTGGGCGACGCGCGCACCAACGGCCGCGACCCCCGCGCGGACTCCTTCGCGGCGATCGCAGCGCGCGCGGGGCGCACCTTCTGGCTGAACCCCGAGCCGCGCCTGTACTGGAACTACGGGGACTCCGTGATCGCGGCCTACGAGCGCCACTGCACCGCGTTCGAGTGCTGGACCACCGCCCAGCTCGAGGACTTCGTGCGCGCCCTCACGCGGCCCGAGCTGGCGGCCGGCGCGGGTTAGCCGCCCAGCGTCATCTGGTCGGGGTTGACCGGCGGCTCAGGCGCCGGCGGTAGGGCCACCCTGGTCACGTGTGCGCCGCCCGCCGGCATGTCCATCCTCTTGCCCGCGAGCAGCTCGGCGACCGTCAGGAGCTGGACGCGGGGGTGCAGCCCCCACGGGCTGGTGTAGAAACCGGCGCTCGCGGCCTCCTCGCGCATCGGCCCCGTGGGCTCCTTGAGCGAAATCAACGTCCCCATCTCGGCCCCCTCGCGCTGCATGACGCCGACCAGGTCACGGACGTGGCTGGCGTGGACGGCGCCAGCCTTGATGGAGGCGATGAGCTGCTTGGGCTTGTCGCTCGCGTCGTCAAAGAAGTAGAGCCGCCCGTCGATTCCCTTGTCTGCCCCCTTCTTGCCCTCGGCCGGACGGGCTCCAATCAGCCCCAGCGCCCACCACTGGAACTGGTAGGGATCGTCGGCGGCCAGCTGCGCGGCGTCCTCGGCCGCCGTGGGCTCCCCGAGCACCCGGTAGTCCTCGATGCCCTTGGCGGCCAGCCTGCTCTTGACCAGCGAGATCGCCAGGGAGGTTATGTCGATCCCCACCCACCGGCACCCGAGCTCATCTGCGGCGGCGATGGTGGTACCGCCGCCACAGAAGGGGTCGAGCACCAACCCCTGGGGGGGACAGCTCGTGGCCAGTATCCGCCGCAGCAGCATCACGGGCTTCTGTGTCGGGTAGCCAAGGCGCTCGGCCTTCGGCATGTGCATCGCGTCGGGAATGTCGTTCCACACGTCGCCGACGAGCTTCCGCTCGATCACATGGCCGTTGCGCGTGTCGAGGTGGTACTTGACGCGGATACCCCCCGTCCTGGTGTCGTGTATGCGCCCTTCGGCCCGCAGTCGTTCTACGCTGGCGTCGGTGTAGTCGCCGCGGGGGGCGGTTCGGAACCATCGACCGTCGGGCTCCTGCCGGTAGCCAGCCTCCTTCGCCTGCGCGGTGGTCAGGTGGGACTCGATGTACTGTTTCTCGTAGACCCACCGCTCGTCCTTCGAGTACCAGAGCAGCACGTCATGGTTTTTCGGGTACTGCCCCGAGATCGCCTTCGCGCCGCGACCTCCGTAATGCCATATCAGCTCGTTGCGGAACCCGTTGGGACCGAAGATCGCATCGAGCAGCAGCTTCAGGTAGTGGCAGGCGGTGGGATCGCAATGCAGGTACAGCGAGCCGGTCCTCTTCAGGACGCGCCGCAGCTCGATGAGTCGTGGAGCCATCATCGACAGGTAGGCGAGCATGGTGCTCGGGCCGAGCATCGTCTGGAACGCATCGAGAGTTTCCGCGACCGGGCCGCTGGCGGTCACAACCTCATGGAACGCGGCCGAGGCCGCCTGGTCCCAATGCCAGGTGTCGTCGAACGCCTTGATCTGCGCGGCGGCCCTCTCGTCGGCGTGGCCGAACAGGATGTTGTAGTTGGCGTTGCTGTTGAACGGCGGGTCCAGATAGACGAGATCGACCGACTCGGAGAGGACATGGCGTCGCAGCACGTCGAGGTTGTCGCCGTAGTAGAGGGCGTTCTCGGTCATCGTCCCAACCTAGCCAGTGCTCAGGACGTTCTGCCGCGCTAGGCTTCACATGGTCAAGAGAACACAGGGGAGCTGGCGGGCAAGGCCGGCTGAGATGGCGCCCCACACGAGCACCCCGGCGCCGACCCTTCGAACCTGTGGGGTAATGCCCGCGGAGGGAGTGGCGTGAGTGTCCACGAAGCTGAGAGCCACAGCGCAGCCGCAATCGCTTGAAGCGCAAAGACTTGCGGAGGATGCTCCCAGGGACGACGCGGTGGCGGTCAGCGGCGTAAGCCGCATCTACCCCGCGAGCAACGGCGGTCGTGGCAGCCGGGGCGGGAGCCACACAGGCGCAGCCGCCCCCACACCCGCGCTCGTGGACGTCTCGCTGCGCGCCGCGCCAGGCGAGGTGGTGGCCGTCGTCGGCCCGAGTGGCTGCGGCAAGACCACGCTGCTGGAGTTGATCTGCGGGTTGCAGCAGCCGGACGCCGGCAGCGCGAGGAGCGCACCGGCGGCGCTGATGCCCCAGCGCGACCTGCTGCTGGCGTGGCTGAGCGCAGTGGACAACGCGGCGCTGGCGCTGCGGATCGCGCGGACGCCCCGTGCCCAGGCGCGGGCGCGGGCGGCGGCGCTGTTCGCCGAGCTGGGGCTGGACGGCTTCGAGGGGGCGCGCCCGCACGAGCTCTCGGGGGGGATGCGCCAGCGGGTGGCGTTCGTGCGGACGCTCCTGTCGGGCAAGCCGGTGCTCTGCCTGGACGAGCCCTTCGGCGCGCTGGACGCGATCACCAGGGCGGAGATGCAGGGGTGGCTTGAGCGAGCGCTGCGGCGCGAGCCGCGCACGGTGGTGCTGGTGACCCACGACGTGGAGGAGGCGGTGCTGCTGGCCGACCGTGTGGCGGTGCTGAGCCCGCGCCCGGGGCGCACGGTGGCGGAGCTCGAGATCGGGCTGCCGCGCCCGCGGACGCGCACCGACCCGGCGGTGAGCGCGCTGCGCGAGCGGGCGCTGATCGCGCTGGGGCTCGAGACCCCCCGAGTTGTCGGGCGTAGCGGGGACCTGGCGCCCGGGCTCGAGACCCCCCGGGTCGAGGGGATCGGCGAGCAGGTGCGGTCGCGGTGATCCGCCGCGCCGGCAACATCCTGCCCGCGGTCCTCCTCGCGGCGGCGGCGCTGGGCGCATGGGAGCTCTACGTCGATCTGGGCGGGGTGGACCCTGCGGTGCTCCCCGCCCCGCACGAAGTGGCGGCGGCGACCTGGAACAACGCGGACCTCCTGTGGCAGAACTTCAAGATCACCGCGGAGGAGGTGGTGCTGGGGTTGGGACTGGCGCTGCTCGCGGGCTTCGCGCTCGCGGTGGCGATCCACTTCTCCCCGCTGCTGCGCCGAGCTGCGTATCCGCTCGCGGTGGGCTCGCAGGCGGTGCCGATCGCGGTGATCGCGGTGCCCCTGGTCTTCTGGTGGGGCTTCGGCATCTTCCCGAAGCTGGTGGTGATCGCGCTGATCTGCTTCTTCCCGGTGGTGGTCACCACGGTCGACGGGCTGGCCGCGGTGGACCCCGACCAGCTGAAGCTGCTGCGCACGCTCGACGCCTCACGCTGGCAGGCGTTCCGCTTCGCGGAGCTGCCGGCGGCGCTGCCGGCGGCGCTGAGCGGCGCGCGGATCGCGCTGGCGGTGGGGGTGATCGGGGCGTTCATCGCGGAGACCTCGACCGCGACCTCCGGGCCCTACGCGGGTCTGGGGCGGGAGATCATGAGCGACCTCAACAACCTGCAGACCGCGCGCGAGTACGCCGCGACGGCGGTGCTGTTCCTGTTCGCGATCGCCTGCTTTCACACGCTGACGCTCGCCGAGCGAAAGCTCGCCCCCTGGACCACCCGACCGACTGGAGAGCCACGTTGAAGAAGCGCGTCCGGAAGCCCCTCCGCCCACTCCCCCTCCCCCACCCCTCCTCCGCGGCTCCGCGCCGATCCCGGCGTGCCCACGTGCTGCTCCTGGGGAGCGTGGCGGCGCTCTGCGTTCTCGCCATGAGCGCGTGCGGGACCGCGCAGAATGTGACGGGCACGCCCCCGGCGAAGCACTTCACGGTGATGCTCGACTGGTTCCCCAACGCCGACCACGCGCCGCTGTACGCGGCGATCGCCCACGGGGACTTCCGCGCGGTGGGCCTGGACGTGGAACCGGTGACCCCCTCCGAATCGGCGGAACCGCTGAAGCTGCTTGCGGCGGGCAGGGTGGACATGGCGATCTCCTACGAGCCCGAGCTGCTGCTGGCGCGCGACGAGGGCCTGAAGGTGGTCTCGATCGGGGCGCTGGTGCAGCGCCCGCTGACGTCGATCATCGCCCCAGGCAGCGAGCACATCTCGAGCCTGAGGGATCTCGCCGGCCGGAAGGTGGGCACCGCGGGCATCCCCTACCAGGCCGCGGAGCTGAGGACGGCCCTGCAGAGCGTGGGCGTCCCTCCGGAAAAGGTGCGGGAAGTGAACGTGGGCTTCAACCTGGTGCCCGCGATGCTCTCCCACGAGGTGGCGGCAACGCTGGGGGGCTTCTGGAACTACGAGGCGATCCAGCTGCAGCTGCTGCACAAGCACCCCACGGTGATCCCGATCAACGAGGCGGGGGTGCCCAACTACGACGAACTGGTGTTGGTGGTGCGCAGCGAACAGGCGCACCACGACGGCGCGGACCTGCGCGCGTTCATGCAGGCGCTGACGCGCGGCGAGCACGAGGTGCGTGCCAACCCCGCAGCGGCGGCGAAGCTGATCGTGGCGGCCAACCCGAGCGCCGAAGAGAGGCTCCAGGTGCAGTCGATCGAGCAGACGTTGCCGGCCGCCCAGCCCACCGAAGCGACCCGGCCCTACGGCTATCAGGACCCCACGCAGTGGGCGGCGTTCGGACAGTGGATGTACGAGAGGGGCCTGTTGAAGAACAACCCCAACGCCACGGGACTGCCGCCGTTCACGAACGAGTTCCTGCCGGGGGAAGGGATCTGAGGCGACCACTCCGCCCAGCTCGACAACCGACCCTACCTACACCATCACTCCTTCAACTGCTGAGTCGTGAACCCTTACTCGTAGAAAACGGCCCGCTCCATCTCCCTCCGCAGGACTCTCGCCGGCAGCTTGCTCAACACGAAGTCGCGCCCCGACGCCGCGACGGGATTGGTCAAACCGACCATCTTGGCCCTACGCCCCGCCGAGCCGACGATCCACGCCGCGCGATCCCGCCGTCGCCACTCATACGCGCTCAACGCAGCCCGAACATCCTCAGCATGTCCAAGATCGCGCGTCAGCGCGAGCTCCTTGGCAAGCGCGATGCCGTCCTCCATCGCGGCACCGGCACCCTGCCCGACGAACGGCGTCGTCGGGTGGATCGAGTCACCAAGCAACACGATCCGCCCCTTGAACCATTTAGGACCGGGATCGCGCTCGTACATGTCGCCACGGCTGAAACTCGACTCCTCCGTGGCCCCCAACGCACGCTGCACCGTGTCGCTGAACCCGGCGAACGTACCGAGCAGCGTCTCCTTGACCCGCCCGGGAGAATCCGAGCCACCCGCGGGGCCCCGCACGAAACAGTCCATCGACAACTGCCGCTCGCTGCACGGAAACATCACGATCGCCCTGCCAACGCCAAGGTACAGGCGCACCTCGCCTCTCGGCACGATCACAGGCTCCTGGATAATTGAGTTGCGCCACGTGACAAAGCCCGCATAGGACGGCTCGGCACCCTCGAGCACCAGCTCACGGACGACCGAGTGCATCCCATCGCATCCCAGCAGCAGCCCGCCGCGCTCCTCGCGCCCGTCCGCGAAGCGCGCGGTCACACCATCCTCGTCCTGCTCAGCGCCGACAAACCGCGCATCGAGGTGCACCACATCCTGATCGATCTCCGCCATCAAAGACGCGTACAAGTCGGCGCGCAACGCGCCGATACTCGGAGCCCCCCAAGCATCCGCAACCGCACCCTCGGGCAGAGCGTTCAACCGCCGGCCACTCGCGGAGTAGTACTCGAACGAACGATACTCGACACCCTTCTCCAGCAGTCGCTGACCCACCCCAAGCCGCAGCAACAACTTCACCGTGTTGCTGCGAATCGTGAACCCCCCGCCAAACGCCAAATGCCGCGGAGACTGCTCAAACACCTCAGCCCGAATACCAACTCGCCGAAGCGCGATGGCAGACGCAAGCCCGCTCGGCCCCGCACCGATAATCAACACCCGTTCGCTGTGCCGCATCGTCCCATCTCCTTCGAGTACGCCTGAACGAGCTTACTCGACACGATGCCACCACAGCCGCCGCGCGCAGCGCACTCTCGCACCCCGGCCAGCACCCGCGCCCGCCTATGCGCGGCGGACTGCCAGGGGGCCCACCGAGAGGCTCACCGAACCTCCGGCTCCCAGTGGGCGCAGAGCTGGTAGAGGATCACGATGTCGAGGGCGATGATCATCATTGCCCACAGGGGGAAGAGCGTGAAGGTGCCGAACTGCACGAGCAGGTCGAGCGACACGAAGATGACGCCGAAGACCCGCGCCCAGCTCTGCCCCGCGAGCAGGCCGAGGCCGGTGAGGGCGACGAGCGTTCCCAGGATCAGGTGCCCCCAGCCCCAGGCGGTGATGTCCCACACGACCACCCCGTGGCCGCCCACGGTGATCACTTCGTTGTTGATGACCGCCGCGAGACCCCACATAGCGTCGAGGATGCCCTCGATCAGCATGATCACACCGGCGAAGACGATCCATCCGTTGATCGGCCCGCCAGACTGGTAGCGATCGTCGGCGGCGCCCGGCTCGGAGATGGTGCTGGACATAGCGGTCCTCCTCGCTGCATTGGTTGCGCCGCCCCGCTCGGACGGCATGACTGAAGCGCGTGGACGGCCGGCAGAGCCAGCCATCGCCGTGCAGCATCTCCCGCCCGCGGGTGAGGCTTCATCACCCCCCCGGGGTGAGCCTGGGAGAGGTGTCACGGCGCCGCTCGGGCAGGCCCGTGGAGGCCAGTGGCCGGCCACGGGAGAAGGCCCACGCCGAACACGCCGCCGGCCGCTTAGGACAAGCCCACGATGCCTTTGACGCTCAGGTAGAGCCCCAGCGCGCCGAGCACGACGGTGATCAGGGTGCGCGCGTTCCTGCGCATCCATGCGTCGAGCCGCGCAATCGCGGCCTTGGTCCCCTCGGGGCGGAAGGAGAGCAGGGCGAGGGGCACGATCGCGGGCGAGAGCATCAGCAGGTTGAAGAGCAGGATCGCCAGGATCTGCTGGCGCTGGGAGACATCGGCGACGATGATTTCCTTCATCGCCGCGATGTAGCGCACGCTCGGGAAGTTCAGCACCACGCCGGCGACGAACGCGAGCGGGGCCGGTCCCGCGAGCAGCCGCTCGGCGAGCGGGGGCTTCTGGGGCCTGCCGTCCTTGGCCGCCTCCGCTTGCGCAACCGCCGCCCTCCTCGCTTTGCGCTGTTCGGCCCTCCCGGTCGCGTACCAGACTGCCCCCGCGAGCAGCGCCACGCCGAACGCGAGGTCGGCGCCCGGCCGCGAGGGCGAGGATTTGGCGCCGAAGACGTCGGCGTTGGTGGCGATCGCGACCACCCCGATGCCCAACCCCACGCTCCAGGTGAAGGCCCCGGCGACGTAGGCGCCGAGCATCCGTTTGGGCCGCTCGGAGGCGAGCGTGAGCAGCACGATCGCAAGCAGCACGGGGTTGAAGGCACAGCTGAGCCCCAGCAGGGCGACGTTCTCGAACACCCGGGGGGTCTAGTGAACCCTCAGGTGATCGGGCGTCATCCCCGCGGGGTGATTGACTATGGCGGTGCCCGTCGCCACCGTCTCCACCGCCACCCTCTGACCGCAACAGTGCACAGCGCCCTCACCACCTCCACCACGACCGTCTGAGCACCGCGATGGACGCCGCCGCCACGACCCCCTCGACGCCGCTGCGCGAGCGCCCCGCATGGGCAGCGCTCGGCGCCCACCACGAGGCGATCGGGGGGGTGCATCTACGGGAGCTGTTCGCGCAGGACCCGGAGCGCGGGGAGCGCCTGGTGGCGGAGGGCGGGGGCCTGTACCTGGACTACTCCAAGAACCGGGTGACCGATGAGACCCTCGGCCTGCTGAGAGCGCTCGCGGAGCAGTCGGGTCTCGCCGAGCGGACCGAGGCGATGTTCGCGGGGGAGCGGATCAACGTCTCGGAGAACCGCGCGGTGCTGCACGTGGCGCTGCGGATGCCGAGGAGCGCCTCGCTGATCGTAGAGGGCGTGGATGTGGTGGCACAGGTGCACGGGGTGCTGGGACGGATGGAGTCCTTCGCCGAGCGCGTGCGCGGGGGCGAGTGGAGGGGCCACACGGGGAGGCCGATCCGCAACGTGGTGAACATCGGCATCGGCGGCTCGGACCTGGGACCGGTGATGGCCTACGAGGCGCTGCGCCACTACTCCCGCCGGGAGCTGACGTTCCGCTTCGTCTCCAACGTGGACGCGAGCGACTTCGTGGAGGCGACCCGCGACCTGAACCCCGAGGAGACGCTGTTCGTGGTCTCCTCGAAGACCTTCACGACGCTGGAGACGATGACCAACGCGCGCTCGGCGCGGGAGTGGACGCTTGCGGCACTCGGCGAGGAGGCGGCGATCGCGAGGCACTTCGTGGCGGTCTCCACCAACGCGGAGGAGGTGGCGAAGTTCGGGATCGACACCGAGAACATGTTCGGTTTCTGGGACTGGGTAGGGGGGCGCTACTCGATGGATTCCGCGATCGGCCTCTCGACGATGCTCGCGATCGGCCCGGAGCGCTTCGGGGAGCTGCTGGGGGGCATGCACGCGATGGACGAGCACTTCCGCCACACCCCCCTGGAGGGCAACCTGCCGGCGCTGATGGGTCTGCTGGCGGTGTGGTACGGCAACTTCTTCGGCGCGGAGACCCACGGCGTGATGCCGTATGAGCAGTACCTCAAGCGCTTCCCCGCCTACCTGCAGCAGCTCACGATGGAGTCCAATGGCAAGCGCGTGACGCTGGGGGGCGCCGAGGTGGAGTACCAGACGGGCGGGGTCTACTGGGGCGAGCCGGGGACCAACGGGCAGCACAGCTTCTACCAGCTGATCCACCAGGGCACGAAGCTGATCCCCGTGGACCTGATCGGCTTCGCCAGGAGCCTCAATCCACTCGGCGAGCACCACGACATATTGATGTCCAACGTCTTTGCGCAGGCGGAAGCACTCGCGTTCGGCATGACCGCGGAGGAGGTGCGCGCGGAGGGAACGCCGGAGGCGCTGATCCCCCACAGGGTGATGCCGGGCAACCGCCCCACCAACACGATCCTCGCCGAGCAGCTGACCCCCCACACGCTGGGGGCGCTGGTGGCGCTGTACGAGCACAGCGTCTTCACGCAGGGGACGATCTGGGGCATCGACTCCTTCGACCAGTGGGGGGTGGAGCTGGGGAAGGCGCTCGCGAGGCGGATCATCCCGGAGCTGCAGAGCGAGGCGGAGCCGCAGCTCGATCACGACAGCTCGACCAACGCGTTGATCCGCCGCTACCGGGCGCTGCGCTGAGCGGCGAGAAGCAGCACCAGAGGGATGCGACGACGACGCTCGAACTCCGCGTCGTCGTCAAAACGTTCACGGCGTGGTGCGCACTCGCTCAGGTTGACCAGCGCGAGGCCGGCATTGCGCAGCTCGGTCACGTAGTCCTCGATGGTCCGGTGGTACCAGACCGTTTGGGCGCCAAGCCATTGCTGGCTCCTCGGACCGGCATTGAAGTATTCGTCCACGACCCAGTTCTGACGCGGTTCCGACGAGCTCGCCCGAGCGTCGTGCGACGTGATGAGAGGGTGTACGACAGTGAATACCATGCGACCCCCGGGCACGAGGCACGCGCGACATGCGCGCAGCACCTGTCCGAGGTCCGCGACGTAGTGCAGAGCCATCCGCGAGAGAACCACGTCGAACGACTCGGCCGGCTCGTCCAGATCCTCGATGTCGCCGAGGACGGCTTCTCCTCCCGTGTCTTCAAGCATGCGTCGGGCAGCCCCGACCATCAGCGTGGACCCATCGATTCCCCGATAGCCCGCGGCACCCGCCTTCAACAACTCGCGTCCGATCTCGGCATCGCCGCACCCGAGGTCAAGCACTCGCAATCCCGACACAGCGCCGAGCTCATCGAGGAGGGCCGGGCTCTCCATGACGACGTTCGGATTCAGCGACCACGCGCGGTGCTGCCGGTACCGCTCGAACAACTCCGACTCGTCGTAGAACGCGCCCCCACGCCGATCACCGACATCTCCCGGCCTCGCGTTCGACAGGCGGCTCATCCCAAGACGGGAAGCCTACTCCGTTGCGTACGCCACCCGATCACTGCCGGATTTCGCGGCCGGCGAGGACGAAGCGCTCGATCGCCCCGGCGAAGCCCTCGCGGTCGTTGGTGCCGGCGACGCGCCGTGCGGCCCGCTGCACCTCGCGGTCGGCGTTGCCCATCGCGATGGAGAGGCCGGAGTGGGCGAACATGAGCACGTCGTTGGGCATGTCGCCGATCGTGGCGATCGCCTCGCTCGAGATCCCATAGTGGGCCGCCAGCCAGCGCACGACGCTGCCCTTATTGGCGAGGGGGTGGGTGACGTCGACGTAGTAGGGCTGGGAGCGCGAGGCGGAGACGCTGTCGCCGAAGCGCTCGGAGGCCGCAGCGGCCGCGCGCGCGACGGCGTCGTGGTCGTCGCTCACGCCGACGATCTTGGCGACCCCCTCGACGAGCCCGTCGTAGCTCTCGACCGGGGTCGGCGCGAACTGCACGGTGAAGGTCTCGCGCTCCACGTGGGGCCCCCGGGGGTCGCGCACGAGCCAGTCGGCTCCGCGGTAGACCCACACGTCGAGCGCGAAGGACTCCAGCAGCGCGATCGTCTCCGCAACCAGCTCGCCGGGGATCGCGTGCTGCTCGATCACCTGCATCTCGTGGTCGACCAGCATGCCGCCGTTGAAAGCCGCGATCGGCGTGCTCAGGCGCAGGGGCTCAACGTACATCGCCATCCCGCGCGGGGGGCGACCGCTGGTGAGCGCGAACATGATGCCGGCCTCCCCCAGCCGGCGGACGGCCTCGATCGAGGCGCCGGTGAGCTCCTTGTCGGGAGTGACGAGCGTGCCGTCGACGTCGGAGAGCACCAGCCGGATCGCGGGTGGGGAGCTGGCCCCCTGCTCATCGGTGCTCGGCATCGCGCACCCATGATGCCGATTTCCCGCGCGGGGGGCCGGAGAACTAGTCTGTGGCGATGGCGCGCGTGGGTCTGCTCACCGGCGGCGGAGACTGCCCTGGCCTGAACGCGGTGATCCGCGCCGCGGTGCGCAGCGGCCTCGCGCGGGGCGAGCACAGCTTCCTCGGGTTCCGCCACGGCTGGGCGGGGGTACTGGAGGACCAGGCGGTCGAGCTGGATATTCAGAGCACCGTCGGGATCCTGCCGCGGGGAGGCACGATCCTCGGCACCTCGCGCACCAACCCCTTCGCGGAGGGGGAGGGCGGCCTGGAGGCGATTCGCGCAACGCTCGAGCGCCGCGGCGTCGACGCGCTGATCCCGATCGGCGGCGAGGACACTCTGGGGGTCGCGCTGGTGCTGCACGAAGAGGGCATCCCGATCGTGGGGGTGCCGAAGACCATTGACAACGACCTCGGCGGCACCGACGTCACATTCGGCTTCCAGACCGCTGTGCAGATCGTGACGGACGCGATCGACCGCCTGCACACCACTGCGGAGTCTCACAACCGCGTGATGGTCGTGGAGGTGATGGGCCGCCACGCCGGGTGGATCGCCACGCACGCGGGGATCGCGGGCGGTGCCGACGCGATCCTCGTGCCCGAGCGCCCCTTCGACATCGAGGAGGTGTGCGCGCATTTGCGCCGCCGCCACGAGCGCGGGCGGAGTTTCTCGATCGTGGTGGTCGCCGAGGGGGCCACGCCGCGGGAGGGCACGATGCAGACCTTGCAGGGCACCGCCACCGACGCCTTCGGGCATCCGCGCCTGGGCGGGATCGGTGTGACGCTCGAACATGAGATCGAGCAGCGCACGGGCTTCCAGACGCGGGTGACGATCCTCGGCCACGTCCAGCGGGGGGGCACCCCGACGGCGTTCGATCGCGTGCTCGCAACCCGCTTCGGGGTCGCCGCGATGTATGCGGTGGCGAGCGGGCACTTCGGCAAGATGGTGGCGCTGCAGGGTGCGAGGATCGCCGAGGTGGACCTCGCGCAGGCGCTCTCCGCCCCCAAGCTGCTCGACCCCGAGCTGTACGCGACGGCGGAGTTG
The DNA here is from genome assembly GCA_963713985.1 of uncultured Solirubrobacterales bacterium. Taxonomy (GTDB): domain Bacteria; phylum Actinomycetota; class Thermoleophilia; order Solirubrobacterales; family Solirubrobacteraceae; genus Palsa-744. The sequence continues at coordinate 312,292 of OY970219.1, forward strand.
TTCTTCGGCTGAGATGGTGGCGCAGTCGGCCGCAGGCCGGCGAGCCAGGACCCTCTTCCTTCAGAGCAGGGTGGTGGCGCAGCCGGCCGCAGGCCGACGAGCCCGGCCCCTCTTCCTTCAAAGCAGGGTGGTGGCGCAGCCGGCCGCAGGCCGACGAGCCCGGCCCCTCTTCCTTCAAAGCAGGGTGGTGGCGCAGCCGGCCGCAGGCCGACGAGCCGGCCCCTCTTCCTTCAAAGCAGGGTGGTGGCGCAGCCGGCCGCAGGCGGACCGGGCCGCTCTATCTTTAATTGCTGCTCATGCGCGCGATGGTCTTCGAGGAGGTGGGACGGCCGCTGCGCGCGGTGGAGCGGCCAATCCCTGAGCCCGCCCCCGGCCAGCTGCTGCTGAGAGTCCACGCCTGCGGGGTGTGCCGCACCGACCTGCACCTGCTCGACGGCGAGGTCGAGATCCCCTCGCCCCCGCGGATCCTCGGCCATCAGATCGTGGCCACCGTGCAGGACGACGGGCGCCGGGTGGGCGTGCCGTGGTTGGGGTGGACGTGCGGTGAGTGCACCTACTGCCGCTCGGGCCGGGAGAACCTCTGCCCGTGCGCGCGCTTCACGGGGCGCGACATCGACGGGGGGATGGCCGAGTACACGCTCGCGGACGAGCGCTTCTGCTTCGAGATCCCACCGGGCTACCCCGACACACAGGCGGCACCGCTGCTGTGTGCCGGGCTGATCGGCTACCGCGCCCTGCGCATGGCGGGCCGCGCGCGGCGCCTCGGCCTGTACGGGTTCGGCGCCGCCGCCCACATCCTCGCCCAGGTCGCCATCTGGCAGGGGCGAAGAGTCTTCGCCTTCACCCGCCCCGGCGACATCCCCGCGCAGACCTTCGCGCTCGAGCTGGGCGCCACGTGGGCCGGCGGCTCAGACGAGTCTCCACCGGAGCCCCTGGAGGCCGCGATCGTGTTCGCCCCCGACGGCGCGCTCGTCCCCACTGCGCTGCGCGCCACCGCCCCCGGCGGGGTGGTGGTATGCGGGGGCATCCACATGAGCGACATCCCCTCCTTCCCCTACTCGATCCTCTGGGGAGAGCGCACCATCCGCTCGGTCGCCAACCTCACCCGCCGCGACGCGGAGGAGTTCCTCGCGCTCGCCCCCCGCGTGCCCATCAAGACCCAGGTCACCGTCTACCCCCTGGAGGACGCGGACGGCGCGCTGGGGGATCTGCGGGCGGGGCGGTTTACGGGGGCGGCGGTACTGACGCCGTAGGGGTCGCGGTTCGAGTCCGGCTGCCTGGGCGAAACTGCTCTGTGCGCAACGATGCGCTGATGGCGGTGCCGGTGGATCAGTTTGGCGATCGCCCACGCCTAGCCATGGCATTCGACGGCCACATCGAGAGCCGCGCAGACCTCTCGCATGCGGTCGTCGCTGAGCCGTCCGAGGCGCTCCACGAGGACTGCGACGGATACGCTCTCGACAGAGTCGAGGTTGATCGACGATCGGCGGGGGACCGGATCGTCGCCGGGCTCCAGGGCTACCTCGCTGGCCAAGCCGCGGAGGGTGGTCGTGCACGGTGCGACAAGCGCGCGTCTCAACCGCGGGATGGCCGCATCGCGGGAGAGCACCACGACAGGGCGCCGGCCGATGTCCGGCAGTTCACACCACCACACCTCCCCCCGCGCGGGAAGAGGGCCACCGCTCACGACGCCGCGGCCGCCTCTCGGAACGACGCCAGATCGCCCCATGCGTCGGGCTCCTCGAGCGGGTGCTCGTCGTAGGCCGCGTATGCAGCGTCTATCTCGGCTGCACGATGGCGGTCCAAGAGTGCCGCCAGCGCCTGGTCGAGGACCGCGGCATCTGTCAACGGCGCGAGTGCCTGGCGGGCGCTCTCCAGGAGCTGCTCGTCGACCGTCGTGCTCACCCTGACCCTCGCCATGCCAATATCATGCCACACATATGCCACGATGGCCACAGCGCCCTGCCGCCCTGCCGCTCAGACGCTCAGACGCTCATCATGTGCGCCGCCGCCAACCCCGCCCACTCCCCGTATGGGGCGAAGAAGGCGCGCACCTCCTGCTCCTGCGCACGCGCGTGAGGGTTGCCGCCGCTGAGGGCGCGGCCCACCAGCTTCAGCAGGCCGACGTCGCCCGCCGGCACCTGGTCGTGGCGGCCCTGGCCGTGGAGCGCGAGCATCTCCACCGTCCACGAGCCGATGCCCGGGATCGCTCGCAGCCGCCGCCAGGTCCGCTCGTGATCGGGGCTGTGCAGATCGATCCGTCCCCGCGCCACCTCGCGGGCCACGCGCACCAATGTGCGGGCCCGCGCGCCGCCAAGGTCGAGCGATTGCAGCAGCGCCGGTGCCACCGCCGCAAGCGCCGCCGGAGTCGGCACGTCGCGCAGTGCGCCGCTGCCCCCCTCCCCCGCCCGCGACCGTCGTACCCCTGCGCGCGTGTCGCCCGCTCGCTCGACCGGCTGCCCGTCGGGCCAGGTGCGTCCCAACCGCCGTACGATCCGCCGCTCGATTGCCGCCGCGCGCTCGAACTCGATCAGCTGCTCGCACACCGCCCACGCCAACGCCTCCCACGGCTCTGGACGCCGCCTCACCCGCAGCCACGGGCGACGCCGCACGGAGGGCCCGATCAGCGGGTCGCGCGCGAAGCGGGTGTGGAACGGGCGCAGATCCTCGTCCACTCCCAGGGCGAAGCGCATCCGCTCGATCCCATACTCGGCCGCCTCCCTGTTGGGTGCGTGCGCCTCGAACAGGACCCGGTCGGTGGTCTGCTGCGCAACACGCACCACCACCGGCTGCTCCTCGTGGTGCAGCAGCCGTTCGAGCACGCCTCCGCGGCAGCACAGCACCCCGTCCACGCCGCCGTGCGCGGGTAGCCGGAACGGCCACAGGGGCCGCACCTCGGCGGTGCTGGCCACTGAAAAAGGGGGACCCGGCTCACCGGCCTGCGGCCGGCTGCGCCACCCTCTAGTCGCGGCCACCGAGCAGGTGCACGTCAACGAGCAGCGAGCGGCTGCCCACGATCTGCACGAGCTCGCCCATCCCGCGTGAGCCGCGCCCTCCGCTCGCCGCACGACGACCCCCGCTCCGGCCGAGCCCTCGCCGTGCGCCCGCACGCACCAGCTCGCGGCGCCGTCGGCGGCGGTGGGCGACCCCCACCATCGCCGCACCCGCTACGAAGCTGCCGGCGGCCACCGCTGCGGCCTGAATGGCCGGCACGACCGCGCGGGTGTCGCGGCGCTCGGCGAGCGCGCGCGGAGCAGGCGTCACCACAAGGGCGTCCACTTCCTCGGTGTCGCCACTCGCCGGCCGCGGCGTGTCGGGTTGGGGCAAGTCGCTCACACCGCGAAGTGTAGGGAGCGCCCCGGACCGCTCGACCGAAAAAGAGAGGCCCGGCTCACCGGCCCACGGCCGGCTGCGCCACCCTCTCAGTCGAAGACCCGCTCGTAAACCCGGTAGCGGCGCTTGATCTTGCCGCCCATGCCCTCCATCGCGCGGTTCATCGACTTGTTGACCTCGAGGATCCACCCCATCTCCCCGCCCTTCTGGGGGGTGCGTTCGGCGGCGTCGAAGTGCATCTGGTAGAAGCGCGCCGCCACGCCGGTGTGCTGGTACTCGGGCTTCACGCCCAGCGCGAACACCCGCACCGCGTCGATCTTGCGTTTCTCGCGCAGCGCGGTGATCCAGCCGAAGGGCAGGAGGCGCCCGTTGAGCTTCGCGAGCACCTGGTTGAAGTCGGGCAGCGTCAGCGCGGCGCCCACCACCTCTCCGGTGTCCCGTTTTTCGGCGACCATCGCCCAGTTCTCGTCGAGGACCGGTTTGAGGTCTTTGGCGTAGTGGCGGACCTCCTCCTCGTTGAGCGGCACCGAGGCCCAGTTGTTCTCCCAGGCGGCGTTGTAGACCTCCAGGAACCTCGTCACCTCCGCGTGCAGGTCCTTCTTGCGGAAGCTGCGGCACACGATCCCGTGCTCGGACTCGAGCTTGTCGGCGGCCTCCCAGATCGCGGGGTGCACGTTCTCGCGGCCGGTGACGTACAGGCTCCACATGTAGAGGTCCATCGCCTTCGCCAGGCCGATCTCCTGCTCGAAGAGACCCTGGTAGTAGGGGTGGTGCCAGGGGCAGAGGATGATCGGCGGATACTCGTGGCCCTCCACCAGCACCCCGATCTCGTCGTTGGTGGTGAAGTCCATCGGGCCCACCATCCGGTCGCGCCCGCGCTCGCGCAGCCACGCCTCGGCGGCGCCCAGCAGCGCCCGGGCGGCCTCGGGGTCCTCCTCGCACTCGAACCACCCGAACAGCCCCCAGGAATTGCCCTGGAACTCGTTGAAGGTGCGATCCACGTGGGCGCTGATGCGCCCCACCGCGCGCCCGTCGCGCCACGCCAGGAAGTACTGGGCCTCGGCGTGCTTGAAGAAGGGGTTCTTCTGCTGGTTGAGCCGGTTCTTCAGATCCATCAGCAGCGGCGCCACCCAGTTGGGCTCGTTACGATAGAGCCGCCACGGCAGCTTGATGAATGCGTTCAGCTCGCCCTTGGACGTTACGGGCCGGATCTCCACTGCCATCGGCGCCCACAATATATGCCCGCCTCGACAGACGTCTTCGCCAAGGCCCGCCACCACGAGCGCGCCGAGATCCTCGCCGCCGGCCGCGAGGCGGGCATCCTCCCCTACTTCCACGTGCTCACCTCCCCAGCGATGCCGGTGGTGGAGATGGAGGGCGCGCAGCGGATCATGCTGGGCTCCAACAACTACCTCGGCCTCACCGGCGACGAGCGCGTGCTGGCCGGCGCGCAGGACGCCCTGCACCGCTACGGAACCGGCCTCACCGGCTCGCGCCCGCTGAACGGCACCACCCCCCTGCACCTCGAACTGGAGGCGGAGATCGCGGAGTGGATGGGCAGCGAGGACGCGCTCGTGTTCACCACCGGCCACCAAGCCAACCTCGGTACGCTCGGCACGATCCTCGGCGTCGGCGACACCGTGATCGCGGACTCCGGAGACCACGCCTCGATCCTCGACGGCTGCCTGCTCTCGCGTGCGAAGCTGCGCCCCTTCCGCCACAACCGGTTGGAGAAGCTCGAGAAGATGCTCGGGCGCGCGGAGGGCGACGGCGGGGGCGTGCTGGTGGTCGTGGATGGCGTCTTCTCGATGGAGGGCGACATCGCTCCGCTGGTGGAGATCTGCGAGCTGTGCGAGCACCACGGCGCACGGCTGATGGTCGACGAGGCCCACGCCGCCGGGGTGCTGGGAACACGCGGCGCGGGCACCGCCGAGCTGCTGGGCCTGGAGGACCGTGTGGACCTGCGCGTGGGCACCTTCTCCAAGTCGCTGGCCTCCTGCGGGGGCTTCGTGGCGGGCCCCGCCGACGTGATCGAGTACCTGCGCTACTACTCGCGCGCCTTCATCTTCACCGCCTCCGGGGTCCCCGCCGCGCTCGGCGCGGCACTCGCCGCGCTGCGCGTGCTGCGCTCACCCGATGGCGCGGCGCTGCTGGCGCGGGTGCTCGAGAACGCCTGGCGCCTGCGCGACGGCCTCGAGCAGCTGGGCTTCGCGGTGGTCTCCCCCCAGCCGCTGCCCGCACGCCCCAGCGTGATGGGCGCGCAGGGCGTACCCCATCCGCCGGGCGCCAGCGGGGAGCCCCATCCGGGCGCCGGTGGGGAGCCCCATCCGCCGGGCGCCGCGCCCGGGGTGCGGCTGGATGCACACGGCGCCCCCACGATCGTGACCCCGATCGTGCCCGTGCTCGTGGGCGACGACTGGAAGGCCGCGCTCCTGTGGCGTGCCCTTTACGACGCGGGGGTCTTTGTCAACACCGCCCTGCACCCCGCGGTGCCGCCCGGCGGCGCGCTGCTTCGCACCAGCGTGATGGCGACCCACGACGAGGCTGTCATCGACCGCGCCCTGGAGGTCTTCGCGCAGGTCAAGCGCGCCTTCGAGACCGAGCACGGACCGCTGCCCGGTCCCGAGCCCCCGCGCTAGCGCCCTCCCTTTTCTCACTCCTCGAGTGGGAAAAGAAAAAGGTCGCTTCTAGCGCACGATCTGCGTGCCGCGGTGTTGACCGGGACCCCCATCCTGGCGTAGCTTGAAGGGGCGCTCTGCATGAAAGCTCGGAACTCGCTCTAGTCGCCGGTAGAGGGGTGCCGAGGCCGGATGGACGTCCGGCCGGCGGGCAACGAGCAATCGCTGCGGCGCGCTACTCGTCAAAATTAAAAGCAAGCTGCGCCCCACGGATGACCCCCGCGGGGGTGCAGCGGGGAGTGAGACAACATGAGCGCGACAGCGACGCTGGCCCCTGCCGGTCCTCAATACATGCGCGCCCTGGAACGCGCCAACAAGGTGCGTCTCGCCCGCGCCGAGCTCAAGCGGAGAGTCGCAACGGGGGAGCTGCAGGCCGCGGAGGTGATCCTCGAGTGCCCCTGGGAGGCGCACAGCATGATGGTGGCGGACCTGCTGACCAGCCAACGCAGATGGGGGGAGAGCCGCTGCCGCAAACTGCTCGTCCAGCTGCAGATGCCGGAGACCAAGACGGTGGGCTCGTTAACCGACCGACAACGCCGCACACTCGCCGCGGCGTGCCGCGAGCAGGCGCCGATGGCGCTCAGCCGGTGAGCGGTTGGGCTGCAGACCGGCGCCCCGCGCCGCGGCTGCGCGGCGAGCAGTTATGTCGCGATCCGGGGCCGCGCGGCCGTTCAACGCGCGTGGGACCGTGCTGCCTCGCTCCGGGAAAGGCCGCGCGCCAAGAGCGCACGGCCCCCGGTAACGGACACCCGGAGGAGAGCTTGACCTGCCACCAGCCCGCGAGCATCCCGATCAGGCCGAGGCGGGGACGAACCTCCCACACGCCGCACCCGCGTTCCCCGAGATCGGCGACGGGCAGACGCATGAACTTGTAGCGGCCCGGTTCCAGCCTCATCCGCTCGAGCAGATCGCGGGAGCGCCACTCGAGCTCCGAGCGCCGCAGAGCCTGGCCCTGCGCCTGGCGCAGGCGCAGGGCAAGCCGATCGCGCAGCCGCTCGAGCTCCGCGAGCGAGAGCAGGCGGGGAGAGCGGGCGCCGATCGCGGCGGGCGCCGGTGTGATGTGGGGGAAGCCGCGGGCGACGATCCCCGAGAGCTCTCGCTCGAGCTTGGCCACCTGCGCCCTCAGCGACTCGCGCGCCGCGCGCTCGGCCGCCGCCCGATCGGCCTCCGTCTCCAGGTGGCGGAGCGGTTCCTCACGATCGACGACGGGCTGCTCGGTTCGGACCACTGCCCACCTCCTCCTCGGCTCTTGCGCGCTTGCACGATTCTACCAGCGCCCACCCTTCTCAGGGCCCGCCTACTCTCGCCCACCCGTCCGCCAGATACCCATGGGCGCGCCCACTGTCAAGCCCAGATCCAAGGGCTCACCCCTACCAGGCCCTTCGAGCATCGCCCAAATCCCTAGGGCTCACCCCTACCAGGCCCGTAGAGCATCGCCTAAATCCCAAGGGCTCACCCCTACCAGGCCCTTCGAGCATCGCCCAAATCCCAAGGGCTCGCCCTTACCAGGGCCCGTCGAGCATCGAGATGCACATCCACAGCGCCTCCTCGACGTGCAGGGAGGGCACTCCCGGAACCTGCAGGGTGAAGAGCAGCACCTCGCCCGCCTTGGGACCGGCGGCGTGGCCGGGGGCGATCTCGCCGAACAGCACCGCCACCGCGGCCCCGGCGTCGGCCACCACCAACCGCCCCGCGGACAGGAAGGGGACGCCGGCGGAGCGGGTGGACGGGCGTCCAAACCTCTCGCCCTCTCGGCTGGAGCGGATCCCGAGCGGGCCCTCGACCGCGGCCGCGTCGAGCGCCCACACGGGCACGCCGGTGTCGACCAGCGCGATCAGCAGAGCGTCGGCGAGCAGGTGGTTGGAGTGAAAGCCCCCCTGCATCATCCGCGCGAACATCGCCTCCTCGATCGGGGTCCGCACCACATCGGGGTCGAGGCCGATGTGGCGGAAGAACACGCGGTAGGCCGCGGGGATCGGCCGCTGGCGGAGGTTGACCGCGTGCGGACCCGCCCAGCGGTTCGAGAGCGCCGCCAATCGCCCCCTGAGCGCCGGCGGGGACGCTCGGTGGACTCGTTCGACCGGGGCCTGGACATGTATCAGACGCAGACCCGGCAGCTCCTCCTGGACCTCCCGCTCGCACCACCCGGGGGTGGGATCGGACCTCAACGCGGGGACCTCCACCCGCGGGCGTCAGCCCCCGCCACGAGCTCGCTCACGCGGGTGCGCAGCACAGCGAGGGTGGGCTGCGCGAGCAGCGCCTTGCTCTGTACCACCCCCCCAGGGTAGGCGAAGGTCACCTGGGGGCAGCTCGCCTGCTTGTAGAGCCCCGGCAGCGCCCCGTCGCTGTCGATGCCGATCGGGAAGCTCAGGCCGTGGGTGCGCACCAGCGCGCGCAGCTGCGCGCGTTCGCCTTTGATCGAGACCCCCGCGAAGCGCACCCCGGGAAAGCTCGGGGCGAGCGCCTGCATCTCGTCGAGGATCCCCGTGCAGCCACCCCCGTCGACGAACAGGGCGAGCACCACGGGGCCCTGTTCGTAGAGCTGGCAGATGTTGAGGATCTGCGGGCCCCGCTCCGCGCACGCCGGGCGCCGCCCGGCGGAGCCGTCGTTGGGGTGGGTGGCGATGTCGGCGTCGCCCGGCAGGTCGCCCCTGGCGAGCGGCACCGCGAACGGCGGCATGTGTTCGCCGGGGGCGAGCCCCGCGAGCCCGTTGGAGGGGGTGAGGATGGTGTTGAGGGTGATCAGCGCGAGGATCACGAGCGCCAGGGCACCCACCCACCGCCCGTAGTGCGGAGCCCTGAACGGGGACTCCCCATCGCCTGCACCCCTGACCGCGGTAGCCCCCAACCGGCCCCGGCGGCCCAGCCGCTCGGAGCGGCCGGGCCGCTCAGACGGGCTCATGGCGCGGGCGCCGGCGCGCGCGAAGCGCCGCGAACCTGAGCCTCGCGGGCAAGCGGGGACCGATTCCCCGCCTTGCGAGCCCGCCGGGCTCGGCGAGCAGCAACGCCGCGGGCAGCGCCACCAGCACGCCCACGAGGGAGACACTGAGGTCCACGAGGGTGACGATTCCGAAGTCGCGGAGCATGTCGATGTCGGAGAGGACCAGCACCCCGAAACCGGCGATAGCGGTGACGCCCGAGGCCGCGACGGCGGCGCCGGTGCGGCTGTATGTCAGGCGCAGAGCCTCCAGCAGCGGCCGGCCGGCGATCCGCTCCTGGCGCAGGCGCTCGGAGAGAAGCACGCTGAACTCCGTGGAGATCGCGATCACCAGCGCGCTCAGCGTGACGGACATCGGGTTCAGGGGCACCCGAATGACGAACACCACGAGCGCCGACCACCCCGTGGCGAGCAGCACCGGCAGCAGCGGCGTCAGTGCCCGCCGGCGGTCCCCGCGGAAGGCGATGAGCAGCACCAGCGCCGCCGCGGCGATCCCCGCGAGCAGGGTCAGAACGCGCCGCCACGGCGAGGCCACGAGCGCACCCGACTGCGCGGCGAGCACCGGCAGCCCCACCAGCTGCGCGCTCACCCCGGGTGGGGGGTGCAGGCGCGCGCGCATCGTTTCGATCACGTGCTGCTGCTCGGTGAGAGACATCAGGCGGATGCCGAACGCCAGCGTCGCCACCCGCCGGTTGGGGGTGATCACGTTCTGGGAGAAGTACGCGGGGATCGTCCCCAGCAGGGCGTTCACTCCGGTCTTGGTCAGTTTGGGCTGCGCAGCCCCGCTCGCCGCGGCCTCCCCCGTCAAACCGCCCCCCTGAAAGAGCGTGGGCAGGGAGAAGGCCGGGCACAGCAGCGCTTTGCCGCAGCCACGAGTCGCGGTATAGCCGTAGCGCTTGAGGATGGCGTTCTGATAGGAGGTCATCCATTCGATCGTCGCGGGCGTGGCGATGTTCGCACCGGAGACCATCAGGTCGATTGCCCCACCCACCCCGGAGGCACGCTCGAGCGCATCGAGGTTGCGCAGCGAGGAGAGGTTCTGGGGGACGAGCTTTTCCAAGTTGGTATCGACGTTGGTCTGCGTGTCGAGCCCCCAACCGAGCGCGGCGAGCGCCAGGCCGATGCCGATCACGCGACCCGGATTGCGCACGGCGTACCCGAGCGCGGCCCCCGCGATGAAGCGTGTCAGGAAGTTCTCGCGCAGCAACTCCTGCGCGCCCCGCCAGGAGGGCGCCACGATTGCACCGAGACGTCGAGCGGGAGCGAACGCGCGGCCCCCTACTCCTCCCCCTCCCCCTGCTCCTCCCCCATCACCACCCGCACCGCCGAGCGCGAGCGCGGCGGAGCCCACGACGAGGGCGCAGAGCAGGGCGATGACGATGCCCACGACCAGCAGCAGCCCGAAGCCCCGCACCGTGGGCACGGGCGAGAGGCTCAGCACGAGCAACGCCCCCGCGCCCGCCGCGGCGGCGGCGGCGAGCGTCGGCCCCCCCGAGGCGGCGGCGCGCCGGATCGCGTCCTGCGCCGGAGCATCCCGGGGCCCCTCGGCGCGGGCCTCCTGCACGCGGGAGTGGAACTGGATGGCGTAATCCACGGCGAGCCCCACGAGCACCGGCAGGACGGCGACCTGGGCGACCGTCAGGGAGGCACCCACGGCGGCGAGCGCGCCGAAGGTGAGCGCGAGGGCGAGCACCGCGATCCCCAGCGGCAGTAGGCGGGGGCGCCCACGGAACACGAGGCTGAGCGCGAGGGCCATCGCCAGCAGCACCGCCACGAGCAGCAGCTCGATCGAGTGGGTGATCGAGCCGGTGAGATCGGAGACGATCACGGGCTCGCCGGTGAGCAGGTAGCGCTCGCCGTGCTGCAGACGCCACTGGGGCATCGCGAGCGCGCGGCGAATCAGCGCAATCGTGCGCGATCGCTCCGCTTCGCTCAGCCCCGCCCTCATGTGCACCGAGACAAGCGCGGATTCGCGGCTGGGGAAGAGGTAGGCCAAGCGCTGCTTGGGGGTGCCGGGGAGCTTGGCGGTGTTGTCGAACACGAGCGTGTACACGAAGCTCGGGTCGTTGAGGCTGGGGGGCGTGCTGAGGCCATACTCGGCACCCAGGAGCGCAATCTCCTGGGCGAAGCGTTCGCGTGTCACCATGCCGGCTTCCCTTCCGAGCTTGTGCGCTTCCGCGGCGCTGTGGCCCCGGGCCAGCGCGGCGCTGCGGACGGCTCGTTCGGCTTCCGCCGCCTGCCGCTCGGCACGGCTGCCCTGCGCGGAGAGCTGCTGGTCGATCACGCTGGCCGCTTCGTTGACGAAGGTGCCGGGGCCGATCGCGACCTTCACGCTCCCCAGCCGCGCGAGCTGCCCGCAGGGGCCCCGCGGGCCGCCCTCGCGGGGAAGTCCGGCTGCGGGGACCTTGCCCGCGATGCAGCCCTCCAGGCCGAGGAGGCGCTCGATGTCGGAGCTGAGCAGGAGCTGCTCGAGATTGCCCTTGACCACGATGTCCACGGGCTCTTCGCCGAAGGCGCGATAGAAGCGCTGCGTGGCCCTGTAGCTCGTGCTGGAGCGTCCCACGAAGGTGTCCTCGGCGGCGTTGGGGTGCAGGTGCAGCGCGAGCGCTGCGCCGCCCAGGCCGAGCGCCGCGGCGAGCACGAGCACGAGCAGCGGCCGGCGCCTGGAGGATCGACCGGCGGCGGCGCCCGCGATCGCGGAGAGCATCCGTGCGACAGACACAGTCACGAGGCTAAACGATCGCCCTGTCGGCCAAGCCGCTTCTGCGGGTGGATCCTCGCTCCCGGCGGGGGAGGCGAGGCTCGCTGCGCCTCGAGCGGCTCACCCGAGTCGCCCGCGAGCAACCGGCGCCGGCTCACTCCATCCCGAGTGGCCCGGCCGAGTCGCCCGCGAGGAACTGGCGGACGAAGGGGTTCTCGGAGGCGAACAGCTCGGCGGCGGGCCCCGATTCCACGATGCGCCCGCGCCAGAGGATCGAGATGTGCTCGGCGACGCGACGGGCGCTCAGGATGTCGTGGGTGATCACCACGTAGGTGCCGCCGTTCTCGGCGTGGACTTCCTTGATCAGCTCGCACAGCAGCGCGGTGCGCACGGGGTCCAGACCCGAGTCGGGCTCGTCGAAGAGCACGATCTCGGGATCGAGCACGAGCGCCCGCGCGAACCCGGCGCGCTTGCGCATCCCGCCGGAGAGCTCGTTGGGCATCTTCTCGTTGGCGTTGCCCAGGCCCACCTCGCGCAGACGGCGGTTGACGATCTCCGCGATCTCCTCCTCCCCCTTCTCGGTGTGCTGGCGCAGCGGGAAGGCGACGTTGTCGTAGAGGTTGAGCGAGCCGAAGAGCGCGCCATCCTGGAAGAGCACCCCGAACTTCTTGCGCAGCTCGAAGAGGTCGTCGTCGGAGAGCGAGGGGATCGACACCCCGGTCACGAGCACGTCGCCCTGGTCGGGGTAGAGGAGGCCGACGATGTGCTTGATGCAGACCGACTTGCCGGTGCCCGAGGGGCCGAGGATCATCGAGACCTGCCCCTCGGGGATCCCCAGGTTCAGCCCGCGCAGCACACGGTTGGAACCGAACGTCTTGTGGACGTCGATGAACTCGATCGCGTCGGGAACGTTCGTGGGGCGTCCGCCGGTGTGGTAGCGGAAGTCCTCGTCCTCCGCCGGGTCGGCCGTCTCGGGCTCGCGGGCCATCCTCACCCTCCAATCGGTGTCCGCGGAGCGCGGGAGCAGAGTACGTGGAGTGTGCGGTGGGGCCGCATGGAGATCCTCATCCCCCGATCGGGGCGCGCGGGTTGGCTCCCCAGAAGACCTGGGTCCCGACCATCCCGATCAGGTGGACGAGCACGATGTTGAGCACCATCGACTTGGCCGTGGCGGTGCCCACCCCGACGGGCCCCCCGGAGGCGTTGTAGCCGTAGTAGCAGCCCACGAGCACGATCGCGGTGGCCATCACCATCGCCTTGATCAGGCTGTAGACGAAGTCGGGTGGGTTCTGGAACTGCCAGAAGATCAGGAGGTACCCACCGGAGGAGACCACCCCCACCTGCTGCACCACCGCGATGTAGGAGGCGAGGAAGGCGCCGCCGATGCCGGCGAGGTACATGAACGGCAGCACCATCCAGGCGGCGAGCAGGCGGGTGGCACAGAGGAAGGTGATGGAGTCGATCCCCATCACCTCCAGGGCGTCGATCTCATCGGAGATGCGCATCGCGCCGAGCTCCGCCACGATCCCGGTGCCGACCTTGGCGGCCATCATGTAGCCGAAGGCGTAGGGGATGATCTCGCGCAGATCGCACCACGCGGTGAACACCCCGGAGTAGGCGGGCGCGCCCTGGGCCTCCAGGAAGTAGGCACCCTCGATGCCGCACTGCAGTCCGAGCACGAACATCAGCGACCAGATGATCAGCGTCGAGGAGATGATCATGATCCCCGACTGGCGCAGGACCTCGCCGAAGAAGCGGAACACGCGCAGGCCGTAGACCCGGCCCACGATGTTGCCCGTGAAGCCGGCGATCTCCCCCGCGGCGCCGAGCCATTCGCGGGGTAGGGCAAGCAGTTCGTTCATTTGATGACGAGGATCTGGGGATGCGTGGCGAGCAGCGTCTGGGTGAAGACGTAGTCGAAGGAGAAGATCGCCAGGAAGGAGACCACCACCGCCTGGTTGACCGCGCGCCCAACTCCCTCCGCGCCGCCGGAGGCGGTCATGCCCTTGTAGCAGCAGACGATCGCGATGATAGCCCCGTAGAGCGTGGCCTTCAACGCGGAGCCCCACAGGTCGGTCGTGTCGGCGTTCGCGAACAGCGTGTCCCAGAAGGGCCCCAGCGGCTGGCCGTTGACGAGCTCCGCGAGGATCCCCCCGAAGATGCCGAACAGGATCGCGTAGATGTTGAAGAGGCCGGTCACCAGCATCAGCGCGAGGAAGCGGGGGACGACGAGGTTCTTGACGGGATCCACGCCCAGCACCTGCAGCGCGTCGAGCTCCTCGCGGATCTTGCGCGCCCCGAGGTCGGCGGTGATCGCGGTGCCGGCCACCCCGGCGAGCACGATTGCGGTCACCGCGGGGCCGATCTCGCGGATCGCGGCGAGCGTGAAGATCCCGCCGAGGCGGTCCAGGGCGCCGAAGAGCGTGAGGAAGTTCGCGGCCTGCAGGCCGGGGGCGGCGTAGCAGATGCAGACGGTGGAGATCAGCAGTGGCAGCCAGCACAGGCGCAGCGCGAAGAGGAACTGGGAGACGAACTCCCCCCCGTATGGGTAGGGCGGGAGCAGCGCAGACCTGATCGTCCTGGCGGTCAGGACCATCATGTCGCCCACTTCCTCGATGAAGTTCCTCGTTGGGAGGAACGCCCTCTCGGCTGCACTACGGACCACTGCTGCCTACCCCTCCTCGGGTGGATACACACAACGGCGCCGGAGCGCCGGTCCCTAACTCTACGCGATGTGCTGGCGGAGCGCCACCCCTTTCGGGCCAATTGACCTCGGGTGGAGGGACAGGAGACCGCACGCCGCTGGATGGACGACAGCAGACAGACGTGGGAGTAGACGACAGGCGGGCGAGGAGAGCGGGCGAGCTCGGTGGACCGGCTGACGTGCGCATGGGCACGCGGGCGGACCGGCAGGGGGCGGGTGGGGCGGGTGGGACCTCCATCACTGGTATCGTGACCGCGCTGTGAGGGGAGGTCGTGTGCCCAGGGTGGTTCTGCTCGGTGTCTGCGGAGCGCTGACGAGTGCGCTCGCAGCCGGCTGCGGGACATCGCGCCAGGCGAATGCCGGCGAACCGAAGGGCACCTTCACGGTGCAGGTCACGCACGCGAGCTTTCCGACGAGCCAGGCCGTGGCGCGGCCCGAGCGGCTGGTGCTGGCGGTCCGTAACACCGGGACGCACACGCTGCCGAACGTGACGGTGGCGGTCACGTCGTTCTCCTACCTCAGCGACTACCCGAACCTCGCGAGCCGCCGGCGGCCCATCTGGGTGATCGACCAGGGACCGGGGACGATCCCCAACCCGCCGGTGGAATCGGTGCAGGTGAACCCGCCGGGGAGCGGGACGACCGCGAACTACAACGTGTGGGCGCTCGGCCCGCTGGCACCAGGGGCGACGCGCAGCTTCGTATGGCAGGTCTCCCCGGTGAAGCCGGGGGTGCACAGGATCTCCTACCGGGTGTACGCGGGCCTGAACGGCAGGGCCCAGGCGCGGTTGGCGGATGGAGCGCCCCCGGCGGGGAGCTTCACCGTGGACATCGCGGGCCGCCCCCCACAGACACATGTGAACCCGGCGACGGGCAAGGTGGTCGCGGGTCCCTACATGCCGTCCGAAGGGTAGTTCGGAGGGGCCCACGCCCGCTGGCGCCCGCAGGGGTGGCCCGAGCCCGGGGACGCCCACCCCGATCCACCGCCCGCGAGGGTCCACCCGATCCACCGCCCGCGAAGGTCCACCCGATCGCGGTGCTCCGCGTTTGGCCCCCTGTCGAAAGATCGCACGGGGGATTTCGCCAACTGGGCGACACCGGGGAGCGCGGTTGGGGCTACGATGCGTGGCCGGTCCCGGCCCGTGTCCGCGCGGTATGGGTCTGCGCCGGGCCGGCCCGATACCCACCCAGAGAGATCGCGACGAGGAGGCACAGAGCTCCCCCATGCCCAGGACACGCCAGCAGAACGTCACAGCAGCACAGTGGAGCGCGAACGGCACGGCGCTCGGTTCGCCCGACCTGACCCTCCCCGGCAACCAGGTGTTCGCGTCCAACGTGTTCAGCCCGGTGGTCCAGCGCCAGCGCCTGCCGAAGGATGTGTACAAGGCGCTGAAGAAGACGCTGGAGCGGGGCGAGGCCCTGGACACCTCGCTGGCGGACGCGGTGGCGCAGGCGATGAGGGAGTGGGCGATGGAGCGGGGCGCGACGCACTACACGCACTGGTTTCAGCCGCTGACGGGCTCCACGGCGGAGAAGCACGACTCCTTCTACGGCCCGGTGGGAGACGGAACGGCGATCGCGGAGTTCTCCGGCAAGGAGCTGATCCAGGGGGAGCCCGACGCCTCCTCGTTCCCCACGGGTGGCATCCGCGCGACGTTCGAGGCGCGCGGCTACACCGCGTGGGACCCCACCTCCCCCGCGTTCATTCTGGAGAACCCCAACGGGGCGCTGCTGTGCATACCCACGGCGTTCACCTCGTGGACGGGCGAGGCGCTCGACCACAAGATCCCGCTGCTGCGCTCGATGGACGCGCTCTCCGGAGCGGCGATGGGGGCGCTGAAGCTGCTCGGCGTGGAGGACGCACGACGGGTGTTCACGACGGTGGGCCCGGAGCAGGAGTACTTCCTGATCGACGAGCAGTACTACTTCGAGCGCCCCGACCTGCTGACCACGGGGCGCACGCTGTTCGGGGCCAAGCCCCCCAAGGGCCACGAGCTCGACGACCACTACTTCGGCTCGATCCCCGAGCGGATCCTCGCGTACATGCTGGAGACCGAGCTGGAGCTCGCGAAGCTGGGCGTGCCGGTCAAGACGCGCCACAACGAGGTGGCGCCCAACCAGTACGAGCTCGCGCCGATCTTCGAGAACTCCAATGTCGGCTCCGACCACCAGCAGCTCACGATGCAGGTGATGCAGAACGTGGCACGCCGCTACGGCCTGGTGTGCCTGCTGCACGAGAAGCCCTTCGCGGGAGTCAACGGGTCGGGCAAGCACAACAACTGGTCGATGGGGACCGACACCGGCGTGAACCTGCTGGAGCCGGGGGACACCCCGCACGAAAACCTCCAGTTCCTGTTCTTCTGCACGGCGGTGATCCAGGCGGTGAACACCCACCAGGCGCTGCTGCGCGCGTCGATCGCGAGCCCCGGCCAGGACCACCGTCTCGGCGCCAACGAGGCCCCGCCGGCGATCATCTCGATCTTCCTGGGCTCAGAGCTCGAAAAGGTGTTCACGGCGATCGAGGCGGGCAAGGCGCAGACCTCCAAGCCCGGCTCCTTCCTCGGCCTTGGCACCCCGGTGCTGCCGCCGCTGCCGCTGCACGGCGGGGACCGCAACCGCACGAGCCCCTTCGCGTTCACGGGCAACAAGTTCGAGTTCCGCGCGCTGGGCTCGAGCATGTCGCTGGCGCTGCCCAACACGGTGCTCAACACGATCGTCGCGGAGGCCATCGACGACCTCGCGGAGAAGCTCCAGGCAGCTCTGAAAGGTTCAGGGGCGAACCTCGAGAAAGCGCTCACGAAGGTCGTCAAGGAGAGCTACGCCGCCAACAAGCAGGTGGTGTTCGGCGGGGACAACTACTCCGAGGCGTGGCACGAGGAGGCCGAGAAACGGGGCCTCTACAACCTGCGCTCGACGCCGGAGGCGCTGCCGTGGCTGACCGAGAAGGGCACGGTGGCGCTGTTCAAGAAGTACAAGGTGCTCTCCAAGCGGGAGCTGGAGTCGCGCCTGGAGGTGTTCACCGAGCAGTACGCGGTGAAGCTCAACATCGAGGCGGAGACCGCGGCGTCGATCGGGCGCACGATGATCCTGCCGGCCGCGGTGCGCTACCTGAACGAACTGAAGGCGACCGGCCTGGAGGAGCTGATCGGCGAGATGGAGCCCGTGGTGAAGGAGCTGCACTACGCGCTGGTGAAGCTCGAGGACGCCAACCTCGCGGACAACCAGCCCGACTCCTCGCCGGCGAAGTGGGCGGCCTACATGCGCGACACGGTGGTCCCCGCGATGGAAGACACCCGCGAGGTGGCCGACCGCCTGGAGGGCATCGTGCCCGACGACCTCTGGCCGCTGCCGAAGTACTCGGAGATGCTGTTCATCAAGTAGCCGGCGGGGGACATCTGCGCTACCGGCTCGGCCCGCTCATATTGACTCTCTCGCTGCTGGCGCTCCCAGGTTGCGGCTCGGCGGGCAAGCGCCCCGCGGCACAGGTGCTTGTCGCGGTCGGCGCCGGCCTGAAGGGGCCGCCCGGCGTGAAGGCCACGATCTACGCGAAGGGGCCGCCCACGGTGGCCGCCTTCGCCTTCGATCCGGATGGACGCCTGTGGTTGACGGCCGCCGGCTTGGAAGCCCACACACGGGACGGCGTATATCTGGTCGCCGAGGCCGGCGCTCCCGCGAGGAGAGTCATCGCGGGACTGGACGATCCGCTTGGCCTGGACTGGTATGGGGGCAGGCTCTACGTCGCATCGGTCGGGCGAGTGGACGCCTACTGGGGATTCGACGGCAAGCACTTCACCGAGCACAGGAGGGTTCTCAACGGCCCGCTGGCGGACGGCGAGAACAACCTCCTCGTCATGGCCCCCGACGGCCACTTCCTGATGGGAGTCACCGCGACATGCGACCACTGCGACCCGACATCCAAGTGGGATGGCGCGATCGTCTCGTTTCGCCCCAACGGCAGCGATCTGCGCATCTACGCCAGCCGCATTCGGGCGCCGTTCGGCCTCGCCTACTTCCCAGGCAGCAGCGACCTGTTCGTCACCATGAACCAGCAGGACAACCTCGGCGCCCTGACGCCCGGGGATACGCTCGGGATCGTCCGGGAAGGCCAGGAGTGGGGCTTCCCGGACTGCTACGGGCAGGGCGGTCCAGCCTGCGTCGGGGTCCCCGAACCGCTCGCCGTGCTCGACAAGCACGCGGCCATCGGCGGCGTCGTGATCGCCACTGGCCAGCTCGGGCCGAGCGTGGGAACCTCGGCGATCGTCGCCGAGTGGAACGTGGCGAAGGTCCAGCGGGTCGCCCTCACGAAGACCGGCTCCAGCTATCGGGGCACGGTGACGCCGTTTCTCACCGGTATCCGCAACCCGCTCGCGCTCGCGTTCGCGCCCGATCGGTCGCTGCTCGTCGGCGACTGGGCCACGGGGACGATCTACCGGGTGGCTCCCGACTCCCCCTGACCTCGCCTGCCGTGTTTCCGATGATGGCGTTGCCTCTGGCAGCACGCGGCGGTCACCGTCGGCCGGGTTCTCGATTCTTGTCGTAGTCCCCCGGCAGGTGACCCGTGGCGAGGCGCTCGAGCACCTCGCCACGGTCGGTGCCATGCGCGCGGAGCACGTGCTCGAACTCCTCGCCGTAGATGTCCATTACAGCGATCAGGAGGTCCACTGTGCCAACGCCGCCGACACCCCGCTGGCGGGCTACCTCGAGGGCGTGCTCGGTCACATGTGCGACCGGGTCGCTATCGCCGACGGCGCCGCTGCTTGCAGGAGCGACCCTCTGGCGATCTGGCGGGCCCCCGCGGGAGGTCTCGAGCGATCCCTCGCTCACCCCGAGTGCCTGCAGCGCGATCCCCGCCTCGCCATGCGTGCGCAGTACTCGCAGCCAGCGCTCGGCCTCGTCTTCGGGCGTGCGCGCGAAGGGCATCGCAGCCGAGGCGATCCCCAGCGCCATCACGGCGTCGGGGGCGAGTGCAGATCCGGAGCTCACCGCGAGGCTCCCAGCACCGCTAGCGGTCTTGCGGGCGAGACGCGAAGACGCGCAACGCTCTCGCGTCGCAGCGTGACCCGCGGTGGCCCGTCGGCGAGGCGCAGCTCGAGGATCGCGGTGCCCGCCTGCCCCGCAGCGGCGAGCGCCGCGGAGATCAGCTCGGGGATCTCGTGTTGCTCGACGCCGCAGGCGAGGAGAAACTGCTCGGTCCTAGCGCTCGTTGCCCCCTGGTGGTCGACCTCGAGCTCCTCGACGAGCACCGCCGGCGCACCACCCCGAGCTGGAGATCCTCCCACCTGGGCGGGACCGGAAACCTCGAGCAGACATGCGGCCATGTCGTCGGGGCGCGCATCGGTCGCCGCGGCCACTCGGTCGAGCAGCGCCAGCGCAGTGGCTCCCCGCGGGAGCTCGGCGAGCACGCGCTCGAGGCGCTCGGCGCCGAACAGCTCCGACCCGACCCTCGCGTCGGTGACGCCGTCGGTGTAGAAGCAGATCAGCGACTGGCCCGGCACGGAGACCGTGGTTTGGCGAGCTCCGGTGCGCATGCCAACCCCGATCGGCGGCGAGGCACTGAGCGTGATCGGCGCGATCGCCCTGGCCGGCGAGGTGGAGCCCTGCTCGCCGGCCCGCGACCCACCGGCCCCCTCGCCGGAGCCGATCACGAGCGGTGGGGGATGACCGGCGCATGCATGGACCAGGGTGCGCTCGCGGGGGTTGTACGTGGCGGCCACGACCGTCGCGAAGGACTCTCCGAGTTGGCGCTCGAGCACGGCTCCCGCCGTCTGCACCGCCACCCGCGGCGAGAGGCCGGCCTCGAGGTATGCGCGCAGCGTGAAGCGCACGAGCGCGGTGTGGGGCAAAGCTTGGCGACCGTGCCCGGAGATGTCCCCGACGATGATTGCGACCCGTCCATCATCGAGCGCGAACACGTCATAGAAATCTCCCCCCGCCCCCGGCCCATCCGCGGGCCGGTAGGCCGCCGAGGTGCCAACCGGACCGAGCCGCGCGGGTGCGACGGGGAGCAACGCCGCCTGCAGCAGGCCGACGTCCTCGAGCAGTTCCCCGCGCTGGCGCTCCAGGCGCTGGTTGCGCAGCGCCGCGACGCGCGAGCGGAGGGCGAGCGCGAGCGCAAGCGCGAACAGCACTCCGATCAGGATCCGCACCTGCCCGGGGACCACGTCGACGACCCTCGTGATCGTGCTGACGAGTGGCGAGGTGCGACCGTGCCTCGGGGAGCGCCGCGCCACTTCCCCCCCGTGCGCGGTCCTTGCCGGGCGCCGGGACGCGATCCGGACCGCCGCCACGGAAGCTGGAACTCGCTGCGAGAAGGTCCCAACACCCCCGTGGAGCCCCCGCATTGCACCACGGTGCGTGTGAGGAGCGAGCCGCGAGCGGCGGCGTGAGCGAACCGAGGAGGCCCGTCGCGATAGCCCTTTGCCTCGCGTTGGCGCCGACGCCGTCGTACTTGGCAAGACCGGCGCGGCGGAACCAGCGAGGGGGGCGGAGCTGGCGAGGGGCGTCGAGCTGGCGAGTGGCGCAGCCCCGGCGCGTGGCGTGGAGCTGGCGAGGGACGTGGAGCTGGAGAGTGGCGCAGAACCAGCCGTCGACGCACCCTGAGCGGCGCTCGCCGGAGCGACCTGGGACTGCCCGCCCGCGTGCTGGCGGTCCTGACTCGACGCCCCCCGCCGCGCCCCAGCTTCCTCGTTCTGTCCTTCATGGCCCCCACGACCCCGGTGGTCGCGGCTCCCCGAACCCTGCCGTTCCCGTGCCCCGGAGTCTTCCTGGGCCTGGGTGTGCGCGCGCCGCGGTTCGTCCTGACCCGTCGCTCGCGTGCCTCCGGCGCCCTGCTGAGCCTGCGGCTCGTTCTGGCCGGTGGCCTGGGGAGCCCCCGCGCCCTGCTGCGCCCGAGGTTCGGTGCCCCCCGGTTCACGACCATCCGGATCACGCGATTCGTGTCCATTCGCACGCCGCCCGGAGGGGGCTTCGCTGCTGGGCGGTTCCCCCTCCCCCTGGCCCTGCTCTTCGGGACTCCCCGTGCCCTGCTGCCCGTGGCCTTCGGCGCCCGGCCGCGACCTGCCGGGAGGTGGACCCTGGGAGCCATCCGAGGATTCCCCGGCCGCGGGACGTTCGGGCTGCGCGTTCTGGGAGGTGGGTCGATGGTCTGGTCCGGCCGCAGCGACGGACAGGCACGTCAGCAGGAGCAAGCAGCAGCCGAGCACGGCGGCCACGGCCGCACGCGGGCGTGGCCGTGTGGAGAAGAGACGCCGGTGCGTGTCCCGTCCCGTCAACAGGTCCCGCACCGATCAGCCGGGAGGCGCGACATCTTCCCGTACATCTGCGAGCGCCTCCTCGAGCGTGGGAAAGATCGCGAATGCCCCATCCATCCCCGCGAACTCGAAGATCTTCAGAAGATCCCTCCGCGGGCAGATGATCGCCAGCCGCTCGTCCACGTCGAGCTTCCGCTTGACACCGACGAGCACGCCCAACGCAGTCGAGTCCATGAAGGTGGTCCGCGAGAGGTCGACGAGGAGCCGGCTGAGTCCCGCTTGCAGCGAATCGATCAACATCCACTTCAGACGCGGTGCGGTCGAGAGGTCGAGCTCTCCCTCCACCGCGACCAGGCTCGTGTGCCCGTCGAGCTCCTGCCGGCAGATTGCAAATGCCGCCGGGCCTGGCTGCGAACGGACGGATGTCTCGATTCGACTGAGCATTGTGGGTCTGACTTCACGCACCCGTTGTTGGATCCGCGGGATTCCGCCACCCGCGCGGGGGCACGCCTGCGCGTGCGTAGTGGTCATCGGAGCCCAGCCGAACCCTCTTGATACAGGCGACCGATGATCGAATAGCCGTCCAGGGGATCTCGGACACCGATCCACGGGACCTACGCACCCGGGGAGGACCACAGCGCCTGGTCCTCCTCCCCCAGCCGCCACACCCCAGCGGCGAGTCCGTAGCCACCGGCGATGCGGATGCGTTCGAGAATCGCGTGGGCATCCATGTACCAGACGCGGTGGGGAACGCCGGCGCGGACGTAGGAGAAGGTCATCTCCCCCGAGGCGGGGTCGCGCGCCGGGATGGCGCCCGAGGACTGGGCGAGCGCGGTGATGCCGGCGTATTGCAGCGCAGTAGCACGGCGGGGCGGGGCGCCGGAGAGGGACCAGTCCAGGCCGTACATCGGCACCCCGAGCACGAAGCGCCGCGCATGGGGCAGCGAGGCCACGTAGCGGGCGACGCCCCGCACGAACGCGAGCGGCGCGATGGGGCCCGGCGCGGAACCTTCCCAGTGGACGCCCCAGGCCATCACGAAGACGGTGTCCGCGAACGCGGAAAGGGCGCGATCGTCATAGAGGCCGCTCGCGCGATGGCGGTCTTCGCGCACGACGCCGACCACGTCGACGGCGAGCCTGCGGCGCTCGGCGTGCAAGCGCAGGGCGAGCGCGGCTACGAACCGGGTGAGCGCCCCGCGGTCGCGGGCGCCGTCGTTCTCGAGGTCGAGGTCGAGACCCGCATAGGCGGGGTCGGCGGCGAGCGCAGCGAGTTGCTCGAGCGTGCGCGCGCGGAGGGAGGGCTGGGTGAGGATTCGATGCACCACAGCGCCGTCTTGGCAGGTGTAGCGGGGCATCTCGACGAGGCCCTGGGCGGCGACGTAGGCTTCCACCGCGGGGTTGGGGGAGCCCAGCACTGCCCCACCGGGTAGTGAGCATTCGAAGTAGGTGGGATAGAGCACGCCGATCGCGCCGACGTGGGCCTGCAGATCGGCGAGCGAGTCGGGCGCGCCGCTGAGCAGGAACGCCTGCAATCGCTGGGCCGAAGCCGCAGTCGGAGCCAGCAACACGATCGCGACGTACACCAGGACCGCGCGGAGCCTGACCGCAGCCACCACAGTGAAAGCCACCGCGGCTCAGCCGCCCAGCTGGGGCAGTTCCCAGACGCTCTGGTCCTCGCTGCCGAGATGCCACAGGCCGATACCCAGACCCAGCGATTCGGCGAGCTGGGCGCGTGCGGCAATCGACTGCTGGTCGGTGTACCACACGGAGTGCTGCACGCCGCTGGCGTCGAGGTAGGAGAAGTGGGGTTCGGCGGCGAGCGGTTCCCATTCGGAGGGGGCCCCGACCTCGCTCTCCAGCGCCATCACGTTGTCGTACTCGAGCGCGGTGCCAGGGTTGGAGGCGCCGCCGCCGTTGGGCCAGTCGATCCCATACATCGGCTGGCCGAGGACGAACTTGCCCTTGTTGGGCATCGTGGCGGTGTAGTCGGCGATCTTGGTGAACCACGGCAGTTCGGCCAGCCCCCCGGGCGTGGAGGTGCTCCAGTGCAGGCCCCAGTCGAGCACGAAGATGTAGTCGGAGGGGACGGAGAGGGCGGCGTCGTTGTACATCGCGGCGCGCCCGCTCATGATGTTGTAGGACTTGGCGGTGACCACCGTGGAGAGTTTGTCCCCCTGGGAGTGCAGGCGCGCGGCGAGCGCGGTGATCCAGGCGGTGAAGGGTTCGCGCTCGGCCGGCTGGGCACCCTCGAAGTCGATTTGGATCCCCTGGAAGCCGTCGCTCCCACAGAGCGCAGCGAGCTCTTCGATCAGCTTCTGCCCCACCGCGGGTTCGTTGAGGATCTGGTCCTCGTCGACGGGGTTCTGGCAGTTCAGGCGCGGCATCACCGCGATCTCGCGGGCCGCGGCCCAGTTGGTGATGAGCGGGACGTTGTTGCCGTACACCGCTCCCCCGGGTCCACATTCGAAGTAGGTGGGGTAGACCACCCCGATCTGCTGATAGTGGGCCTCGAGATCGAAGAAGCTCTGGTCGGTGGAGGCGAGCAGGAAGGCCTGCACGTTGCCATGGGTGGGCGGGGGGTCGGAGGTTTCGACCGTCAGGGGCGCGGTGGGAGCACTGATCGCCCCGAGCGAGTCAACCGCCTCGACTGTGATCCGATAGCTGGTGGAGGGGGCGAGATCGGCGAGGGTCATGCCGGTCGTGGAGGTCTGGCCGATGGGGACTTCGTCGCGAAAGAGGCGGTAGCCGACGATCTCGCCGCTGACGGGGGTGGAGGGCGACCAGGCGAGCGTGACCGACTGGGAGGTGACTTCGGTTGCGTGTAGATCGGCGGGTGTGGAGGGCGGGGTATGGGTGGTGAACACCGCGACTTCGGGGGCGGGGTCGCTGAGGTAGCCGTAGGAGTCCAGCGCGCGCACCGTGAAGGAGTAGTGGCGATCCGATGCGAGCGTCACCGTGGCGGTCTGGCCGTTGACGACGCGCTCGGGGACGCCGTCCTGGAACAGGAGGTAGCCGACGAGACGGCCGCTGGAGGCGACGCCGGCCTGCCAGGCGAGGGTGGCGGAGGTGTCGGTGACGCGCAGCGCAGAGATCAGCGCGGGGCCCTCGGGCGGGGTGTGGGAGGTGGTGAGGGCGAACGCGGGGGTGCGGGGGCCTTCGCGGTGCTTGGCGTCCACGGCGCCCACCACGATCTGGTAGGTGCGCAGCGCGGAGAGGTGAGTGAGGCGCATGGAATCCCCGGTGCTCTGCCCGAGCAGCGCCCCGTCGCGGTAGACGCGGTAGCCGATGATCCGCGCGGAGCCGGGGTGGCTGGGCACCCACCAGAGTGTGGCGCCGGCTTCGCTGACTTCGGAGACGCTGAGCTGGCCGGGCACGCCGGGTGGTTCGTTCCCGGCGGCGACCGCGTGGCGCGGCGCGGCGGCGGTGGAGTGGGCGGCGACCCTGAGCGCCCTGCTCGGCGGTCCGAGGTGCCCGCGGGTGTCGACCGCGGCGACGGTGATGCGGTGAGCGCGGGCGGCGCTCAGCTTGACGACGTAGACCCGCCCGCGGGTCTGCCCCACGACGACGCCATCGCGCGTGATCCTGTAGCCGGCGACGGGCGCGTCGCCCGGGGAGGCGGGGCGCCAGCCGATGCGCACGCCGGCGGCGGTGTGGGCGAGCACGCGCAGACCCCCCACGCGTCCGGGAGGCCGCAGTGTGAGCGCGCTGCGCAGGTGCGCAGCGCAGGCCTGCGGACGCCCGCTGGCGTAGCGGGCCTCGACGGTGAAGGTGGTGGGGTGTCCGGGCACCACTGCGAGGACCATCGCGGTGCGCGTGGTCTGCCCGACGGTGCGCCCCGCGCGGAGCACCCGGTAGGCAACCGAAGCCCCGCCTGCACCGGAGACCCCGGCGGGCGCACGCCATGTGAGACGCACATGGGGACCCGCGAGGCGCGTGAGGCGCACCTCACGGGGAGCCCGTCCGGCGCAGGTGGCAGCGGAGCTGTGTGCGATCGGCCCGGGGGCGGCGAGCGATGTTGGAGCTGAGCGGTGTGCGATCGGGCCGGGCGCGGCGAGCGAGATGGCGGCGACGCCGGCAAGCAGCAGCCCGCTCACGGCGAGACCCCGGCTTCCCCTCCGCGCGCGATCAGGACGATCGGCCGGTGGGCCCTTTCGAAGGCGCTCTCATGTTCGGCCAGCGGCGAGACCCCCACCTGGGGCGTCAGGACCCCCGCTGCGGTTTCAAAGACGTCGACCTCCAGGCGCGCCGCGCCGATCGGATAGCGCGGGGGTTCGTAGGGCGCAGGGTAGACCCGGGCGTGCACGGGCACGACCACGCGCTCCAGGCGCAGCACGAGTGTCTCGGGGGCGCGCGCGAGCGAAGGAGCCAGCAGCAGCACGGGGAGCAGCGAGGCCGGTAGCAGCAGCGCGGCGAGGACGCGCCTGACGGGGAGTCTCACCACCATCCCCCACTTCTCCTGATCGAAGAGGGGCCCGGCTCGCCGGCCTTTGGCCGTCTGCGCCACCCTCTATGCCCCCTTCCCACCGCCGCCGAGACCGGCGGTGGCGGGCCGGGTGCCCCACGAGGCGGTGCGGCAGGTGGCAATCGCGTAGTAGGTCTGCCACAGCATGATCCCGAGGTAGAAGAAGACGAACAGGATCCCGTACAGCCAGAGGACGTTGTAGCGGTCCTGGAAGAGCAGGAAGTAGAAGGAGTAGACGAGCGCGAGCGCGTAGATCCCCGCGAGGTAGGTCAGCGGCAGCACCCCGTGGTGGGTGAGGGGCCCCCACACCAGCGAGTGCAGCGCGGCGATCGGCGCGAGCAGCGGCAGGATGATGCTCATGTACGTGAAGCACGCTGCAACGGGGTGCTTGCGCCAGATGAATTTGGCCACCAGCAGCGACTCCCGCGTCCAGGAGCGCTTCCAGCGAGTCTGCTGCTTGATGAACGCGCGGAAGGTGGTGGGCACGATCGTGTGCGAGATCGCGCGCCTTTCATAGAGGATGCGCCAGTCGCGCAGCACGCAGTTGGTCAGCGAGCGGTCATCGCCGAAGGTGGACTCGATGCCGAGGAAGGTCTGGTTCTCCCACCACTCCAGACGCGGCATGATCGCCTCGCGGCGGTACGCGGAGAAGCAGCCCGAGCAGCAGGTGACCGCCCCGAAGACCGATTCGGCGGCCTTCACCACGCGGAAGGCCACGAAATAGCGCACCGCCTGCATGCGGGTGATCCAGGTGTCGCGCACGTTGAGCACGTTGGCGTGCCCGCAGACCGCCCCCACGCGGGAGTCCGCGAGCGGCTGCACGAGGCGTTTGAGCGCGTCGGGCTCCACCGAGGAGTCGGAGTCCACGAACACGATCACCTCCGCCGAGGTGGCACGGATGCCGGCGGCCATCGCGGCGCGCTTGCCGCGGTTCTGCGGGAAGTCGATCACGCTCACCCGCCCCTCGCATTCGCCCGAGACCCGCTGCATCTCCCGCAGGGTGCCGTCGGTGGAGCCGTCGTTGACGGCCACCAGCTCGAGCTTCTCCGGGGGGTAGTCGAGCTCCAGCAGCGAGCGCAGCGACTGGGCGATCGCCTCCTCCTCGTTGAAGCCCGGCATCACGATCGCGATGTGGGGCTCCATCACGACGTCGCCGGCCCGCCCGCCCCGGGGGCGGTAGAAGAGGCTGAACACGAAGCGCGAGACGATGTAGCAGGCAACCGAGATGCTGTAGACGCCGAAGAACACGTTGGAGAACAGCAGGCCCGCAAACGCCGCCTTGTAGGCCATCACGGCGGTGAGCAGCAGCATCAGGTAGAGGCCGGCGAGCCCCTTGAGGATGCGGTGGGTCGTGATATTGCGGATCCGCATCTAAGGCGTGAAGCGCTTGCGCCCAGCTGCATATTGGCGGTATGTGCAGTCGAGCACCGCCGGGCAGCACTCGAGCCAGCCGTAGTCGTGGTCAGGGTGCAGGGTGGTGAGGATCGCGAGGTCGTAGCTCTCGGGATCCGCCTCCACCCCACGCGAGCGTACGCCGTCAACCACGAGGGCCGGGACGAGCGGGTCGTGGTAGTCGACGTGGGCGCCCTCGGAGCGCAGGCGGGCGATGATCTCCAGGGCGGGCGCCTCGCGGGTGTCGGCGACGCCGGGCTTGTAGGAGGCGCCGACGAGCAGCACCCGCGCCTGCGGCAGGGGCCGCCCGAGCCCCACCAGCACTTCGTGCGCGCGCCACGCCACGTGGCGGGGCCGGCCGGAGACCTTGCGCAGCGCCTCCTCGGCCATCGTCGCGGGGCGGCCGCGTTCGCGCAGGTCGTGCAGCAGGTAGTAGGGGTCCACGGCGATGCAGTGCCCCCCCACACCCGCGGAGGGGTAGTGGGGCAGGAAGCCGTAGGGCTTGGTGGCGGCCCCCTCGGTCACCTCGATCGGGTCCAGGCCGTGCGTCCCGCACGCTTCGGCGAGCTCGAAGGCGAGCGCGATGTTGACGGCGCGGAAGGTGTTCTCATAGAGCTTCACCAGCTCCGCGGCCTCCGGGGAGGAGACGCGGTGCAGGTGCTTGCAGGTGTGGCGCAGCACCGTGGCGGCGCGCTCGGTGCACTCCGGCGTCACGCCCCCCAGGACCCGGGGGGTCTTCAGCTGCTCGTGCTCCCCCACCCCGGGGTCGATGCGCTCGGGGGCGAACGCCACGAACACGTCCTCCCCGACGCGCAGGCCGCGCTCGGAGAGCGGCTCGGCGAGCAGCTCGCGGGTGGTGCCCACGTAGGTGGTGGAGGTCAGCACCAGCGTCTGGCCGGGGCGCGCGTGGCGCACGACCGACGCGCAGGCGTCCCGGAGGATCTCGAGGTCCGGCCGCAGGTGCCCGTCGACGGGGGTGGGCACGCAGATCAGCACCAGATCGGCGGCGTCCAGCGCCTTGATGCGATTGGTGAGCACGAACCCGTCGCTCGCCAGGTGGCGGCTGAGGTCTCGCTGCTCGGACTCCAGCAGCTCCGCC
Organism: uncultured Solirubrobacterales bacterium; assembly: GCA_963713985.1. GTDB lineage: Bacteria > Actinomycetota > Thermoleophilia > Solirubrobacterales > Solirubrobacteraceae > Palsa-744. The sequence goes on from OY970219.1 coordinate 340,848, forward strand.
TCCCCCTCGCGGATGGCGCTCAACCGCGGGCCGCTGACGTCGATCCCCACGATCCGGCAGCCGGCGTTGCGCAGCGCGATCGCCGTCGGCAGTCCCACGTAGCCGAGCCCGACCACCGCGACCACGGTGTGTCCGGCGCGCTTGGAGCGGTTTAGCGCAGGGCGGCGGCGGGTACCTTGTCGGGGAGCTGGTGCAGCGACGGGCTGTGGCATGGAGGTCCTCTCCTGGCTAGAGGGCGGGCGGTTGGCTGTGCAGAATGGCCCCTTGCAGCGGGAGTTTCACGACCCCTGGACAAGTGGTTGACGGTCATCCCAAAGAGTGAGACCGTCGTGTCGTTCCAAGCGGCCGACAGGCCGGCCCCAAAGGGGCAGCTCGCGTAGCACCGGGGGTGCGGGCGTGTAAAAAGGTGTGAAGACCCACCGGATCTCTCCGAGGGCCCGCGGAGAGGCGAGCCGGAGCCCAAGGGGCCGCTAGTAGCATCCTCGGGATGCGCGATTTCCTACAGGCGATCTCCAGCCGCGTCGTCGTCTACGACGGCGGCATGGGCGCCACGCTCGAGCAGTTCGAGCTGACCAGCGAGGATTACGGGGGCCTTCAGGGCAAGTGCCACGAGGCGCTCGTGCTCAACCGCCCCGACGTGATCGAGGGCGTCCACGCCTCGATGCTCGAGGCCGGCGCGGAGGTCGTGGAGACCGACACCTTCCAGGCATCGCGGATCAAGCTCGAAGAGTGGGGCCTCGCGGACTACACCGTGGAGATCAACACCAAGGCGGCCGAAATCGCCCGCCGGGCTGCCGGCGAGCACCGCTTCGTGGCCGGCTCGATCGGCCCCACCGGCCACCTCCCGGCCTCGGAGGACCCCACGCTCGGGCAGATCCGCTTCCGCGAGCTCGTGGAGGTCTTCGCCGAGCAGGCCGCTGGCCTGATCGACGGCGGCGCGGACCTCATCATCATCGAGACCGCCCAGGACATCCTCGAGGTCAAGGCCGCCGTCTTCGGGGCGCGCGAGGCCTTCAGGAGCACGGGGCGCACGCTGCCGCTGCACACCTCGGTGTCGCTGCTGCCCAACGGCGGCAAGATGCTCCTGGGCACCGACATCTCCGCGGTGCTCTGCACGCTGGAGGCGCTGAGGGTGGACGTGATCGGGCTGAACTGCTCGACCGGGCCCGAGGACATGCGCGACGCGATCCGCTTCCTCGGCGAGCTCTGCCCGGTGCCGGTGGCGTGCATCCCCAACGCGGGCCTCCCCCTGCAGGGTCCCGACGGCGAGACGATCTTCCCCGAGCAGCCCGAGCCGCTGGCGGAGGCGCTGAGGGAGTTCGTGGAGCGCTACAGCGTGGGCATCGTGGGGGGCTGCTGCGGGACCACCCCCGAGCACATCCGCGCGATCGTGGAGCGGGTGGGCGGGCGCTCGGTCTCACCCCGTCCCGCCCCCCGTCCTCCCCACCTCTCCTCGATGATCGCGGCGACCACACTGGTCCAGGAGCCGCGTCCCACGATGGTGGGGGAGCGCGTGAACTCGCAGGGCTCGCGCAAGGCCAAGAGGCTGCTGCTGGCCGACGACTACGACGGCCTCGTGCAGATCGCGGAGGATCAGGTGACCGGGGGCGCGCACGTGCTCGACGTGTGCGTGGCGCTGACCGAGCGCGCCGATGAGGACGAGCAGATGCGCAGGGTGGTCAAGCGGATCTCCCTCACCCAGCCCTCCCCCATCCAGGTCGACTCGACCGAGCCCGAGGTGATCGAGACCGCCCTGGAGCAGATCCCGGGGCGCGCGATCGTCAACTCGGTGAACCTCGAGGCGGGACGCGCCAAGCTCGACCGCGTGGTGCCGCTCGCGCTCGCCCACGGCGCCGCGCTGATCGCGCTGACGATCGACGAGGTGGGGATGGCCAAAACGGCGCAGCGCAAGGTCGAGGTGGCCAAGCGCATCCGCGACCTCTGCTGCACCGAGCACGGCCTCGACCCGGAGCTCCTGATCTTCGACTGCCTCACCTTCACGCTCACCACCGGCGATGAGGAGTGGCGGCCCTCGGCGGTGGAGACGATCGAGGGCATCCGGCGCATCAAGGCGGAGATCCCGCACGTGAAGACCTCGCTGGGGGTCTCCAACGTCTCCTTCGGCGTCTCCCCCGGCGCGCGCGCGGTGCTCAACTCGGTCTTCCTGCACCACTGCGTGCAGGCGGGCCTCGACCTGGCGATGGTCAACCCCAACCACATCACCCCCTACGGGGAGATCCCCGACACCGAGCGCGAGCTGGCCGACGACCTCGTCTACAACCGCCGCGAGGACGCGCTGGAGCGCTTCATCGAGCACTTCGAGTCCAAGGGGGAGGTGGAGATCCAGAGCGCCGCGGACCCCACCGAGAGGATGGAGCCCGAGGAGGCGCTGCACTTCCACATCCTGCGCCGGCGCAAGGAGGGCGTCGAGGATTGGATCGACCGCAGCGTGGAGAAGATCGGGGCGGTCCCCACGCTCAACGGGGTGCTGCTGCCGGCGATGAAAGAGGTCGGCGACAAATTCGGCGCGGGCGAGCTGATCCTCCCGTTCGTGCTGCAGTCCGCGGAAGTGATGAAGCGCGCGGTGGCGCAGCTGGAGAAATACCTGGACAAGATCGAGGGCTACACCAAGGGGACGGTGGTGCTGGCGACGGTGTTCGGCGACGTGCACGACATCGGCAAGTCGCTGGTCAACACGATCCTCACCAACAACGGCTACACCGTGGTGGACCTCGGCAAGCAGGTCCCGATCCAGACGATCCTGGAGGCCGCGCAGGAGCACCAGGCGACCGCGATCGGCCTCTCCGCGCTGCTGGTCTCCACCTCCAAGCAGATGCCCGCCTGCATCCAGGAGCTGCACGCCAAGGGCCTGGAGTACCCAGTGCTGATCGGGGGGGCGGCGATCAACCGGGCGTTCAGCTACCGCGCGCTGTTCCCGGGCGGGAAGGAGTCCGAGGAGATCTACGAGCCGGGGGTCTTCTACTGCAAGGACGCCTTCGAGGGCCTCGCGGTGATGGATCAGCTGATCGACGCGCAGGCGCACGAGGCGCTGCTCTCCAAGCTGCGCGCGGGCGCCGCGGAGTTCCGGGCCAAGGGCGAGGAGCCCCGGGAGACGGGCGATCTCACCGACGACTCCGTGCGCTCGGCCGCGCGCACCGACGCCCCCGTGCCCACGCCTCCCTACTGGGGGGTGCGGGAGATCCCGGTGAACCTCGACGAGGTCTACAGCCATCTCGACACCCACGTGCTGTTCAAGCTCCACTGGGGCGGGCGAGGCGTGAAAGGCGAGGCCTGGCAGACGCTGCTGCGCGACGACTTCCGCCCGCGCCTGGAGCGCATGTGGAAAGAGCAGGACTATCTGCACCCGCGCGCGCTGCTCGGCTTCTTCCCGTGCTACTCCCTCGGCAACGACATCATCGTGCTCGACCCCGCGGACCGCACGACGGAGCTGACACGCTTCGTGTGCCCGCGCCAGCCCAAGGGCGCCCGCATCTGCCTGGCGGACTTCTTCCGCCCCGCCGACGAGGACGGCTCCCCACCATCGGAGCTGGACGTGATCGCGGTGCAGGCGGTGACGGTGGGCTCGGAGGTCACCGAGCTGATGGCCAAGCTCGAGTCCGACGGGGAGTTCGCCGAGCAGCTGTTCGTCCACGGCCTCGGCGTGCAGACCGCGGAGGGACTCGCTGAGTGGCTGCACCACGAGGCCCGCGCGATGCTCGGCATCCCCGCCGCCCAGGGCCGGCGCTACTCCTGGGGCTACCCCGCGGTGCCCGAGCAGTCCGAGCACCTGAAGGTCGAGAAGCTGCTGGGCCTTGGGGACATCGGGATGCGCATCACCGAGGGCTATGCCCCCGAACCCGAGCAGTCAACGCTCGCGCTGATCGCCCACCACCCCCAGGCAATCTACTTCGGCACCCGCCAGGGCCGCCTGCTGGAGAACGGCTCCCCGGATGACCTGATCAAGGGCTCCTCGCGCGACCCCTCGCTGTTCGGCTCGGACGCGAGCTCGCCCGAGCTGGGCGACGAGGACCCGCCGGAGGGTGCCGTGGAGGAGGAGGAAGAGGACGAGCCGCCGATGGCCGCCTGAGAGCGCTACGCCCGCGAGGTGGCGCCGGCGTTTTCCGGCAGCGGCGGCAGGCGGACCGGGGTGGCGTGCATCGTGCGCAGACGGACCTCCTTCCAGGAGAGGCCCTCCTTGACGAGGGCGGGCGTGCCCATGATCACCGCGGCGGCGACCTCGACGGCCTGGAGGATGATCCCGTAGGCGACGGCGTCGGGGGTGGAGACGTGGTAGGCACCCGCGAGCACGACTACGCAGGCGGCCTGGAAGACGCCGACATTGGCGGGAGTGGCGGGCACGACGGCGGTGACGTTGACCGCGAACAGCACCCCCGCGGCGCCGGCGATCCCGACGCGGTGGTCGAGGCCGAGCGCCATCAGCAGCAGCCAGCAGGAGGCGCACTGGAGCGCCCACGCGGAGAGCTGCACCGTCGTGGCCAGCGCCGCACGGCGGGGTTGGCGAAAGACGCGCAGGCCCTCCTGCACGCGCAGCAGCGAGCGGCGCAGCCCGAGCACCAGCGAGTGCAGCCGCGCGTAGCGCGAGATCGCCGAGCGGGGCAGCAGCACGGGGGCGAGCAGCACGATGAGCAGCGCCGCGAGCGGCACCAGCGCCGCGGCGAGCAGCGCCCCCTCGTGGCCGTGCAGGAGGGGCGCCCCGGAGAGCATCGCCACTCCGAGGAGGGTCAGGGCGAGCAGGTTCAAAAGCGTCTGGGAGACCATCGTGCCGAGCACCACCGGCAGCGTCTCGCGCGGGCGCCCGAGGCGGCGCGCGACGATCAGCGCGCGCGAGGGCTCGCCCAGGCGGGCGGGCAGCGTGGCGGACATCAGCACGCCGATGAAGGTCCCCTGCAGCGCGTCGCGGCGCCGGGCGCGCCGCCAGGTGGGAGCGGCGCTGAGAATCGCGTGCCAGGCGAGGCCGCGGGCGACCATCGAGATGCACATCACCGCGAGACCAGCCGCCAACAGCCCGGGGCTGGAGGCGACGAGACTCGCGAGCACCCGCCCGACACCAATCCGCGCGAGCGCGAGGAGCGCCAGCGCGAGGCCGGCGAGCGAGACCGCCGCCAGCGCCCCGCGGCGGGCGAAGCGCAGCGCGCGGCGCGGGGCGGGCTGCGCGAGCTGCGGCTCGAGGCTGGGCAGCCGCCGCGCGGGCACGTGGGGGAGCAGATCGGCGGGCGCGAGTCCGTGGCGCACCGCGAAGCGGGCGGGGCCGGTGCGGGCGCGCCCGACCGCGAGCGCCTGCTCGTACACGTCAAGCACCTCGGCGGCGACGTGGGGCCACGCGAAGCGCCCCGCGCGCTCGCGCGCCGCCACCGCCATCCGCGCGCGCCGGGCGGGGTCCAGCGCCAGCGCGCGCAGCGCCTCCGCGAGCGCGCGCGCGTCGCCGCGGGGAGCGAGCAGGCCGTCGAGGCCCTCGCGCACCACGTCGCGGTAGCCGGCGATGTCCGACGCCACCACGGGCGTGCCCGCGGCGAACGCCTCGGTGAGGACCATCCCAAAGCTCTCCCCGCCGAGGGACGGCGCACAGAGGACGTCGGCGCGTGCGAGCTGGGTGGCCTTCTCGTCCTCGGAGACCTTCCCCAGCGCCCGCACCCCGCGATCGTCGAGCAGCAGCGGCGCGACGTCCTCGGAGGTGGGCCCGATCAGGGTGAGCGTGGCGGGCACGTGCTCGCGCAGCGCCTCGAACGCGCGCAGCAGCACGGGCAGGCCCTTGCGCTCGACGGCCTGGCCGATGAACAGAATGCGCAGCGGCGCGGATGGGCCATCGCCCCCACTGCGATCCCCACCCCCCATAGCCAGCGGAGCCAGATGGGACTCTGCCGGCATGCCGACGCCGGTCGTCTCGAGGTGCACGCCGTTGGGCACGATCCGGTAGCGCCCGCCGAAGAAACGCCGCGCGGTCCAAGCGGCGGCCTCGGAGACCGCGATGCGGGCGTGCAGGCGGTTCATGTGCCGGCGCGCCCCGAGCGCCACCCCGACCCCATTCGTGAGCGCGTTCTCGGAGAAGCTGTGGAAGGTGCCCACGAGCGGGAGGCCCCCGGCGCAGTCGGGCGCATACCAGCCCACCAGCGGCACCACGGGCTCGTGGACGTGCACGAGGTCGTAGTCCCCGCCGCGCAGCTCCCGTGTCAGGGCCACCAGCGCGTCCGGCGTGGCGGCGAGGTTGGAGACGGCCCCGTTGGCGGAGAACCCTGTGCTGCGCCCAAGCGCGAGGACCCCCTCGGGCAGCGGCATGGGTTGCGGGCGTGCCCCGCGGTGCATCACGCGCGCCAGGGTGTCGTCGGGGTCGAAGGGCGCGAGGATCCGCGCCTCGTGGCCAGCCGCCCGGAGCTCCTCGGCGAGCGCTCCGATGTGGTTGGTGACGCCTCCCGGATACGTCCACGAGTAGGGCGATACGAGCGCGATCCGCACACCTGAACTCTAGCCACTGAAGCCCCCGCCCTTCTCGAGGCCCCGCCCTTCTCCCTGCTTGTAGCCTGTGTGCGATGAGCGAGCGCCACTTCGTGAAGTACACCTTCCTCAAGGTCGACCCCGAGTGGCGTCGTCTGGACTCCGAGCACCGCGCGCAGGACAAGCGCGAGTTCGCAGCGGCCTGCGAGGACTTCGCGGACGGGCACCTGCTGCAGTCCCTCTCGCTGGTGGGCACCCGCGGGGACGCGGAGCTGCTGCTGATCTCCGAGGCGGAGAACCTCGAGCGCATCCACGAGTTCCACGTGGTGCTGGCGCAGAGCGGCCTGATGAAGTGGGCGGACACCCCCTATTCGTTCCTGGGGATGCGCAAGAGCTCGGAGTACTCCGAAGAGCACCGCAGCACGCCGCGGGGCTTCCGCGGCAAGTACGTGTTCGTCTACCCCTTCGTGAAGTCGCGCGAGTGGTACGCCCTGCCCGCGGAGGAGCGCTGGCGGATCATGCAGGGGCACATCGCGGTGGGGCGCGAGTACCCGGGGGTGGACAACCACACGACCTACTCCTTCGGCCTGGACGACCAGGAGTTCGTGGTGGCGTTCGACACCGACGACGTGGGTACGTTCCTGGATCTGGTCCAGCGCCTGCGCACGACGGAGGCCTCGCGCTACACCGTGCGGGACACCCCGAGCTTCACCTGCCTCGCCGCCTCGCTGCCGCGCGCGCTGAACGCGCTCGACGGCGAGCCGGTGGCGCTCGAGACGGCGGCGTTGCACTCTGCCTAAGGGGCTGGCACACCTGCGCCGGGCCGACCCCGTGCTGGCCGGCGTGATCGCGGCGGTCGGACCGAAGCTGGGCGACGCTCGCGACGGGCGCCCCGCCGACCACTACGGCGCGCTGGTGCGCGCGATCGTCGGCCAGCAGCTCTCGACGAAGGCGGCGCGCTCGATCTACCTGCGCCTCACCGAGCGCTTCGACGGCCGCACACCGACGCCCGAGCAGATCCTCGCGGACGAGCCCGAAGAGCTGCGCGCGGCTGCGGGGCTCTCGCGCGCGAAGGTCGGCTACCTGCGCTCGCTGGCCGAACACGTGCTCGCCGGCGAGTTGGAGCTCGAGCGCCTGGACGATCTGGACGACGACACGGTGATCGCCGAGCTCGTCGCGGTCAAGGGCTTGGGCATGTGGACGGCGCACATGTTCCTGATGTTCCACCTGGAGCGCCCCGATGTGCTGCCGGTCGGCGACCTCGGCATCCGCCGCGCGATCGAGCGCGCCTATGGGCTCGACGGGCTCCCCGACGCCCCCGAGATGGAGCGGATCGCTGAGCCCTGGCGCCCGCACCGCACGCTCGCCTGCCGCTACCTGTGGCGCTCGTTGGACAACGAGCCCAACTAGACGGCTGAGACCTGCTCCTCCTCGGCCACCCGGAAGGATGAGCCGCAGCCGCAGGCGGCGACGACGTTGGGGTTGTTGACCTTGAAGCCGGCCCCCTGGAGGCTCTCCTCGTAGTCGATCTCCGAGCCGTGCACGTACTGGAGGCTCGAGCGGTCGACCAGCAGCCTCAGCCCGTGGCTCTCGAAGACAGCATCGCTCTCGCGCTGCTCGTCGAAGGCCAGCTGGTACTGGAAGCCCGAGCAACCGCCCCCACGGACCCCGACGCGCAGTCCCGCAAGGGCCACGTCGGCACCCTGGGCGTCGAGGAACTCGCGCACCTTCTCGGCTCCCTTGTCGGTGAACTCAACCATTGCTATCCAAAGTGTAGCGAGCCCCACCGCCCCGGCTATCCTTGGACCCGAGATGCCCACCCCCGAGGAGATCAAGCAGCGCATCGAGGCCGCCATCCCGGGCGCCCGCGTCGAGGTCGAGGACTACACAGGCGGGGGCGACCACTTTCGCGCGACCGTCACCGCGGAGGCGTTCGCGGGGCGCAGTCGCATCGACCAGCACCGCCTCGTATACGACGTGTTCGGCGCCGAGATCGGCGGGCCGATCCATGCCCTGTCGCTGAAGACCGCAGTCGCCTGAGAGCCCAAGCCCCCCCACCCACACGAGCGCCCCAAAGGAGTCACCCATGAAGAGCATCGATCCCATCACCGCCCCCTCCACCCAGTCAAACCCGATCCGCGTCGCGATCGAGCAGGCGATCGCGGAGAACCCCGTGATCCTCTTCATGAAGGGCAACCCGGACGCTCCCTCCTGTGGCTTCTCGCGCCGCACCGTCGCCATCCTGCAGGCGCTCGACGCGGGCTTCGCCGCGGTGGACGTGCTACCGGACCCCCGCATCCGCCAGGAGCTCGCCGCGCTCTCCAACTGGCCGACGATCCCGCAGCTGTTCGTCGACGGCGAGCTGATCGGGGGATGCGACATCGTCAGCGAGATGTACGAGTCCGGCGAGCTCGCGGAGGTCCTCGGGGTCGAGGGCGCAGCCGTGCCGGAGCCGGGCCTGCAGCCGCCCGAGGAGAGCGCAGCGAGCGGTCTGCAGATCGAGAACCGGCTCGGCTGAGCCGGGGCCGGGACACCATCGCGACGACCAGCCCCGCCGGCCGAGCTGGCGTCCAAGCGCCATCACGACCGACCAACCCAGCCGGCCGAGCTGGCGTCGAAGCGCCATCGCGGCGCCCCACCCCGTTGCTATAGGGTGCTCGCCCGATGCCCCCCGTAGCGATCGTCACCGACACCACCAGCTACCTCCCGCGAACACTGGCGGGCAACGAGGGCATCCATCAGGTCAGCCTGTACGTCGGTTGGGGGGGCGAGGGATCGGGGGACGGCGAGGAGGGCTGGGTCGGCCGGCAGCGAGAGATCGAGCTGGAGAGCTTCGACGCCTTCTACGAGCGCCTGCGCTCGGACCCCGCTCTGCCCACCACCTCCCAGCCCTCGATCGGGGACTTCCTCGCTGTATGGGAGCCGCTGCTGGAGGAGGGGCGGGACATCGTCTCGGTGCACCTCTCGGGGGGGATCTCCGGGACCTGCGAGGCCGCCCGCCAGGCCCGGGGCCTGCTCGCCGAGCGCGGCCTGGGGGAGCGCGTGGAGGTGCTCGACGGGGAGACCGCCTGCGGAGGGCTCGGTCTGCTCGCGCTCGCGGCCGCGGCCGCGGCCCGTGGGGGGGCGGACAAAGACGGGGTGATCGCCCGCGTGCGCGAGACGCGCGCGGCGCTGAAAATCTGGTTCTGCATCGACACCCTGGAGTATCTGCGCCGCGGGGGGCGCGTGGGTAAGGCGCAGGCGTGGCTCGGGGGGACGCTGCGGATCAAGCCGATCCTCACGCTGGGTTACGAAATCACGCCGGTGGAGCGCGTGCGCACGGCGGGGCGGGCGTTCGAGCGGATGGTGCAGTACATGCACGAACTGCGCGAGGCGGGCTCGGACGCGTGGGTGGTGCAGCACATCCAGGCCACCGAGCAGGCCCAGCGGCTGATCGAACACGGACGCGAGATCTATGGCTCCGAGCCGCTGTTCGTCTCCGAGGTGGGGCCCGTGATCGGCACCTACGTGGGCCCGGGGCTGGTCGGCGTCGGCGGGATCCCCCGCGCGCTGCTGGCCTAGCGTCGACGTCGGCGCCGACGACTGCGCATCCCGAGTGCGAGGCCGACCACGGCGGCACCGATCAAAAGCTCGCGTTTGTGGCGCTCGACGTGGCCGCGCCAGTCGGTCAGCTTGGCCACCTCGCCGTGCAGGCGCTCCATCGAGACCGCCAGCTCCGCACGGTTGGCCTCCATCGAGTTGCGGATCTCCGCGGGGGAGCGCTGCGCCATCAGGCCGCCCCCGCCGCGCCGGGGCCACGGTTGGAGGTCGCACTCGCGGCGCCAGCCGAACCGGGGCTCGCAGAAGCGTGCATGTCACGCGAGCTACCCCCGCCACCCTCAGATCCCGTGCCCATCGTCTGGCGGATCAGGTGGGCCTCTTCGATCGCCATCGTCGGCACCGGCGGAGCGCTTTTTTTGACGACTTTGGCGGCAAGCAGACCAGCGAGCGCGCCGAGCACCAGCAGGATCAGGGCCATCGCGAAGAAGCCCCAGAAGTACGTGAAGTCGCTGCCGATCGGCAGCTCGTAATAGAGCAGCCAGGCGCAGCCGATCAGCGCGAGGAAGAGCGCGGTCACCACGAAGATGCCGGCGGCGGCCGCCACGATCGCGCCGCGGGCGAGCTTGGCGACCTTCTCGGTGACCTCCGCCTTGGCGAGCTCGACCTCCTCGCGGACCAGCACCGCCACGCGCTCGGACACGTCGGTGATCGCGGTGGCGATGTTCTGAGGCCCGTCCGCCCGAGGCCCGCCTGCTCCAGGCCGACTCGCTCCAGGCCCGCCGCCCGGCGCCGCGCTCACTCGGGGGGCTCCTCGTCGAACACCCTCCGCCACACCGCGCCCGCGGCGCGCTGCACGAGGACGCTCGCGAGGGCGCCGAAGGCGGTGAGCATGCCGGACCACATCAGCCGCTTGACCATCTCGTTCTCCATCATCCGGGGAGTGTATTGCCCACGGTGGTCGCCTCCAATCCTCCGCACACCGTCTCCACCACCAGCCACTTGGCGCGCTCGTACTGATCCTCCCCGCCGGGCAGCAGCCCGAAGATCCAGCCGGTGAGCATCTGCTCGATCGCGCCGTAGAAGGACATCGCTGCGAAGGGGGCGTCGATCTCGGCCTTGAAGGCCCCCGTTGCCTGAGCGGAGGTGACGATCTCGGCGATCAGCTCGTAGGCCTGGCGGATCTGGGCGAGGTGGGTCTGCCCGAAGGAGTTGGCGGCGCGGGTGACCTCGACGATGATCACCTTCATCAGGTCGGGGTCGTGGCGGTAGCTGTCGACGATGAAGGAGGCGATCTCGTACAGCTTCTCGCGCGGGCCGAGATCCGTCTGCGCGTCGACCTCGCGGATCGTCTCGAGCATCACGTTCCAGCGCTCCAGGAAGAGCGTGTCGAGGATCTCGTCCTTGGAGGCGAAGTAGTGGTACACGAGGCCGTAGGCGACCCCCGCCTCGTCGGCGATGTCAGAGACGCGGCAGGCGTGGAAGCCCTGGCGGGCGAACACCCGCACGGCGGCGTCGAGGATCATGCGCCGCTTGTCCGGCCCGGTGGCGGCGCGCGCGGCGCTCATCGCAGTGCCTCCTGTGGCCAGCGGTAGGTCTGGGGGCGACGGTTGGCCAGCGCGGGGAACTGCCCGCGGATCTCCTCCTGGCGCTCCAGATCCAGCTCGGCGATGATGTGGCCCTCGCCGTCGGGCGCCTGCGCGAGCACCGTGCCCCAGGGGTCGACGATCATCGAGTGCCCCCCCGAGCGGTGCCCGCCGGGGTGCGCTCCCACCTGGTTCGCGGCGATCACGAACGCCTGGTTCTCGATCGCCCGCGCGCGCACCAGGGTCTCCCAGTGGTCGCGGGTGGTGGGCAGCGTGAAGGCGGCGGGCAGCGCGAACACGCGGGCGCCGCGCAGGGCGAGGATCCGGTAGAGCTCGGGGAAGCGCAGGTCGTAGCAGATCGAAAGCCCCAGCTCCACTCCATCGGGGGTGGAGCTCAGCACGATCTCCTCCCCCGCCTCGGTGATGGCGGACTCGTTGTAGGCGCGCCCCTCGACCTCGACGTCGAACATGTGCAGCTTGCGGTAAACCGCCCGCACCTCCCCCTGGGGGTCGATGTGCACGGAGGTGTTGGCGAGCTTCTCGGCGGCCACTCCCGCCTCACCCTGGGGGCGCTCGAGGATCGAGCCGGCGATCAGATCGATCCCCAGCTCCCGCGCGAGCGCCCGCGCCCAGGAGATCGCGGGCCCCTGGAGGGTCTCGGCGCCCGCGCGCATGTCGTCGTCGGAGCCGAGCGCCGTCCACTTCTCGGGGAGTACGATCAGACGTGCTCCATCTGCCGCAGCGGCGCGCGTCAGGCGATCGGCGGCCTCCATGTTCGCGGCCTTCTCGGCTGTGGAGTTGAGCTGGACCGCGGAGACTCTCAAAAACGCACTCCTCCCACAGGTACACCTCCCGCGGAATAGATTGACTAGTCAGTCAACAGTCTCAAGCATAGCGGCCGACCCGTCCGGGACTACGGCTGGTAGGCCTCTGGCGCCGGCCGGGATCGCGGGCGGTGGGGCTCTGGCGCCGGCCGGCGCCACGGCCGGCGAGGCTCTGGCGCCGGCCGGGATGCCGATGTGGCGCGGCACGCGCCCGCTCAAGCGCTGGCGCTACGTCGCGGTCTTCTGCGAGGAGCTGATGGCGTGCGCGGCAATCGTGCACGTGGGGCCGGCGCGACAGAGCTTCTGGGCGATCCTCTCCCGCGAGGACATGCGCATGCGGGAGCGCACCCGTCTGCTCCCCCGCCGGGGCGCGGTCCAGTTGGAGAGAGGGCGGCTGCGGGTGCGCGACCGGGCGGTGGGCGGCGGCGAGGTCGAGCTCGACTTCGCGCTGGCCGAGGGCGCGGGCGTGCAGGCGCTCTGCCCACACGGGCGTGCCCACGTGTGGACGCGCAAGCAGGCTGGCATCCGGGCTCATGGCACCCTCGCCCTCGACGGCGGCCCCCGGCGCACGATCGAGGCGCTGGCGGTGGTCGACGACACCGCGGGCCATCATGCACGCGTGACCGAGTGGCGCTGGGCGGCGGGCGTGGGGGTGGATCCCACGGGGGCACCCCTGGCGTTCAACCTCGTGGAGGGTGTCAACGATCCCCCCACCGGCAGCGAGCGCGCGGTGTGGGTGGCGGGAGAGCCGCATGAGGTGGCGGCGGTGAGCTTCGCGCCCGACCTCACCCGGATCGCGGCCGCCGACGGCTCGCAGCTGCGCTTCACCCCGGAGGCCGAGCGCAGTCGCACGGAGAACCTGCTGGTGGTGCGCAGCGAGTACCGCGCGCCGTTCGGGACCTTCGCCGGCACCCTCCCCGGTGGGATCGAGCTCGCGCACGGCCTCGGCGTGGTGGAGCACCACCGCGCGCGCTGGTAGCCCTCGATGTGAGGCTACGCTCGGAACGTCGCGCCCGGCGGAGCCCCGGCGGCGGGCTTCGCGACGGCGCCGGAGGCGATCAGAGCCTCGATCTCGCCCGGGGTGTAGCCGGCGGCGGCGAGCACCGGCTCGGTGTGCTCCCCCAGGGCGGGGCCGGGGAGGCGGTCGTGGGCACCGGGGGTGCGGGCGAGCTTGACGGGGATGCCGAGCTGGCGCACCCCCCCGGCGACGCCGGGCTGCTCGAGCGTGACCACCATCTCGCGGGCGTGCACGAGCTCGGATTCCAGGGCCTCCTCGAGCTCCAGCACGGGCTCCAGGCAGCAGTCGTGCTCGACCGCGAACTGCTGCCACTGGGCGCGGGTGCGGGCCTTGAAAAGCTCCACCACCTGCGCATGCGCCTCGGAGCCAGGCACCTCGAACTGACGCTCGATGAGGTCCTCGCGCTCGACGCCCCGGCACCACGCCTGCCAGAACTTCGGCTCCAGCGCACCGAGCGTGACCCAGCCGTCCTCGCACTCGTAGGGGCGATAGCAGATCACCGAGCCCGCGAGCAGCAGTCCGCCACGGCGGGGGGGGTTGCCGTCGGCGAAGTACGCGCCGGCCACCATCGCAAGCCAGGAGAGCGCGCCGTCGGCCATCGAGACGTCCACCATCTGGCCCTCCCCGGAGCCCGGATGGGAGGCGCTGCCATCCCGCTCGCGCAGCGCGGCGAGGATGCCGAACGCCGCCATCAGCGCGCCCCCGCCGAGATCGGCGATCTGGCCGGCCGCCTGCACGGGGGGACCCCCGCCCTCACCCGAGAGGCCGAGCAGGCCGACGAGGCCGAGGTAGTTCATGTCGTGGCCCGAGGCCTCCCGCTTGGGGCCGCTCTGGCCGTAGCCGGAGATCGCGCAGTACACGACCTCGGGGTTCACCTCGCGCATCCGCTCGTAGCCCACGCCGAGGCGGTCGAGGACACCGGGGCGGAAGGACTCGAGCACCACGTCGTGCTCGCGCACCAGGCGCAGCAGCACCTCGCGTCCCTCCTCGCGCTTGAGGTCGATGCGGATCGAGCGCTTGTTGCGGTTCAGCGCGAGGAAGAGCGCAGACTTGGCGCTGTCCTCGGCGCCCTCCACGTAGGGCGGAGACCAGCGGATGTAGTCGCCCATGCCGGTGTCCTCCACCTTCAGCACCTCCGCCCCGAAGTCCGCGAGCAGCAGCGAGCAGAAGCCCCCGGGCAGGAGGCGGGAGAGGTCGAGCACGCGGATGCCCTCGAGGGGGAGGCTCACCACGCGCCCCTTCGGGTGTCAGCCATCGCGCTGGGGGATGTTCAGGAGGCTGCGGGCCTCCCGCACCGTCGCCGGACGGCGGCCCACGTCTTCGGTCATCTGCCGCGCCTTCGCGACCAGCTCGCCGTTGGAGCGCGCCATCTCGCCGTTGGGCAGGTAGAGGTTGTCCTCCAGGCCCACCCTGATCGAGCCGCCCAGCGTGAGCGCGGCGGCGCACAGCTCCCACTGCCGGCGGGAGATGCCGATAACCGCCCAGTGCGATTTGGCGCCCGCACCCGGCTGAGCGGCGGCCCCCGCCGTCGCGCCGCCGCCGGAGGGGGCCGCGGAGGCGTCGACGCCAGGGATGTTGGCGACCATCGCCGCGAGGTTGCGCGCGCCCGGGGGCACGCCGCCGACCACCCCCATGATGCAGTCCACGTGCAGCGGGGGCTCGAGCACGCCCATGTCGATCAGCGGCTCCAGGCTGCCCACGTGGCCCAGGTCGAAGCACTCGTGCTCTGGTTTGATGCCCAGCTCGTTCATCGCCCGCAGCAGCTCGAGGATCTCCTCGAAGGGATTGGCGAAGACCATCTTGAACACGAAGTCCTTGCGCGAGCGCGAGTACTTGGCGTAGTTCATGGAACCCATGTTCAGCGCCGCCACCTCCGGGCGGCACTCGCGCAGGTAGGCCACGCGCTTCTCCACGCTCACCCCCGCGGCGCCGGTCGAGAAATTGACGATCGCCGCGTCCCCCACCTCCGCGCGGATCGCCTCGGAGATCGCTTTGTAGTCCTCCACCTCGAAGCTCGGCCCCCCCTCGGGGGTGCGCGCATGGATGTGGATCATCGTCCCCCCCTCATCCACGATCCGCCGCGCCTCCGCCGCGTACTCCGCGGGGGTGTAGGGGATCGCCGGACACTGCTCGCGGTTGGCGAGCACGCCGGAGATCGCGCAGGTGATCACGACCGGGTCCTCGAGGCTCACGGCGGGCAGTATCCCATTTGGGGGGCCGCGGGATGGCGGGCTCGGCCACCCTCGCCTCGCGCTTGGCGATCTCTACGCAGATGGCCGTGCGTCCACAATTTGCGCGTGCCGCAGCGCGAGCGCCGTATTCACGTCCGCCACCATCGCCGATACGTTCCGACGCACACCCTCGTCGAATGCGGATTCCCCCAAGCCGAGGTCCTCGAAGTTGTAGGTGATGCTGCGCGAGGCGTTGACGACGGCGCCGAGCCCGTCGGGGTTGAAGCTAGCGGCCGCGTCCCGCGCGGTTCCCCCCTGCGCGCCGTAGCCCGGAACGAGGACGATCGCTTTCGGCATCAGGGTACGCAGGGACTCGGCCTCCTCCGGATATGTCGCGCCGACGACCGCCCCGATCGAGCTGTACCCACACTCTCCGACGAGCTCCTGCCCCAGCCGGTCGACCAACTTTGCGATGTGCATCGAGATCGTGCCGCCGTCCGCCGCGGGGCAGTCCTGAATTTCGCTGGACCCGGGATTCGAAGTCTTGACGAGCACAAAAATGCCCTTGCCGTACTGTGCGCACACCCTCACGAACGGTTCGATGCTGTCACCTCCGAGAAAGGGTGAAACGGTGATGCAGTCGGCCTCGAACGCCGGCACGCGACGCCCGTACACCGACACCTGACCCAGGAAGGCGTTTGCGTAGGCCGCCGCCGTGGAGTCGATGTCGTTGCGCTTGGCGTCCACGACCACCACCAGACCGGCGCTGCGCGCGGCCGCGATGGTATCGACAAGGGCCTGCATTCCGGGGAGCCCGTACTGCTCGTAGAAGGCAATCTGCAGCTTGACCGCGGGCACGCTCGGCGCGACCAGATCGATGACGCGCTCGTGAAAGGAGGCGATGACCCTGCCGATCTCGTGGGGATCGTCGCTCACGCGCAGCGGGCGTGTGAGGAAATCGGGCATCAGCTCGAGTCGCGGGTCGAGACCGACCACGCAGGGGTTGCCCTTGGCTTGGATCGCCGCGATCATCCGGTCGGCGAACATGCTCACTGCGCCCCGCTCCGGGCCACCTCTTCGGCGCCTCTCATACCGGCACCACTCCGTGGCGCTTCCAGGGGCGCTCGACCTTCTTGCCCTGCGCCATCTCCAGGGCACGGCAGATCGTCTGGCGGGTCTCGCGGGGGTCGATCACGTCGTCGATGAGGTCGTTGCCGGCGGCGATGTAGACGTCGAACTGCTTGCGGAAGGCCTCGATCAGCTCCGCGCGCTTGGCGGCGGGATCCTCGGCCTCCTCGACGACCTTGCGGAAGGCGATCTCCACGACGCCCTCGGCGCCCATCACGGAGATCTCGGCGCTCGGCCAGGCGACGATCAGGTCGGGTTCGTAGGCGCGCCCGTTCATCACGTAGTAGCCCGCCCCGTAGGCCTTGCGGGTGATCACGGTGAGCTTGGGGACGGTGGCGTTGGCGACCGCGTAGAGCATCTTGGCGCCGTGGCGGATGATCCCTTCGGCCTCCACCTTGGTGCCCACCATGAAGCCGGGCACGTCCTGGATGAAGAGGAGGGGGATCGCGAAGGCGTTGCAGAGGTTCACGAAGCGCGCGGCCTTGTCGGCGGAGTCGTTGTCGAGGATCCCCCCGAGCTGCTTGGGCTGGTTGGCGACGATCCCCACCGGCCGACCCCCGAAGCGGGCGAAGCAGGTGATGATCGTCTTGGCCCACTGGCGCTTGATGTCGAGGTACTCGCCGTCGTCCACGATCAGCTCGATGACCTCGTACATGTCGTAGGGCTTGCGGTTGGACTCGGGGAGGATGTCGAGCAGGCCCTCCTCGGCGCGGTCGATCGGGTCGGGGGCGGCCCCGCCCACCCCACCCACCCGCACGGGGGGGCGCTCTTCGCAGTTTTGGGGCATGTAGGAGAGGTACTCCTTGATCCGGGCGATGCACTCCTCGTCGTCGGCCACCTCCATGTCTCCCACACCGGACTTGCGGCAGTGCACGCGCGAGCCCCCCAGTTCCTCCTGGGTGACGTCCTCCCCCACCGCGGCGCGCACGAGGTGGGGTCCCGCGAGCGCCATCGAGCCGCGGCCCTTGACCATCGGCACGAAGTCCGCGAGACCCGGGATGTAGGCGGTGCCCGCAGCGCAGGGCCCCATCAGCGCGGCGACCTGGGGGATCACGCCGCTCATCACCACCTCCTCGCGGAAGAGGTGCCCGGAGCCGGCGAACATCGCGCCGGCAGCCTCCTGCACACGGGCGCCGGCGGAGTCCAGGAGCCACACGAAGGGGATGCGCTTGGTGAGCGCGAGCTCGCGCAGGCGGGTGACCTTGATCTCGCCGGTCATCCCCATCGAGCCCGCCATCACGGTGAAGTCATATGCGCACACCGCGGCGAGGCGCCCGTCGATCTTGCCGTAGCCCGTGATCACCCCGTCCGCGGGGGCCTCCACGCCGTCCATCGCGCGCTGCGCGAAGTGGGGGCGCCCGTGGATGCCCATCTCCACGAACGTCCCCGCGTCGATCAGCAGCGCGATCCGCTCGCGCGCGGTGAGCTTTTCCCGCTGGTGCTGCTTGGCGATCTTCTCCTCCCCCCCGCCGAGCACGATCTTCGCGCGGCGAGCTTCGAGGTCCTCGACCAGCGGCCGCAGCAGGGAGGTGGGGGCGTCGGCTGGGGTGCTGGGGAAGACGGTGGGCGTGCTCTGGGAGTTGGTTGGCGTGCTCTCGCTCATCAGCGGCCTTTCCACACGGGGTCGCGCTTTTCAAAGAACGCGCTGACGCCCTCCACGATGTCCTCGGTGGAGAGCGCGAGGGTGAGCTGGGCGCGCAGGTAGTCCAGCGCATCGTCCAGCGGCATGTCCAGCTGCCGGCGCATGGCCTCCTTGCCGAGACGCATGATCAGCGGGGACTTCGCGGCGAGCTTCCCCGCCCACTCCGCGACCGCCGCGTCGAACTCCTCCGCGGGCACCACCTTGTTGACGATCCCCACGGCGAGCGCCTCCTGGGCACTCCAGCGCTCACCGAGCAGCAGCAGCTCGTTGGCCTTCCTGCGGGGCACGTTGCGGTAGATCAGCGCCATGATCATGAACGGGAACGCCCCCACGTTGATCTCCGGCGTGCCGAAGGTGGCCTGCTCGGAGGCCACGATCAGATCGCACGCCAGCGCGATTCCGAGCGCCCCCGCGAGCACGTGCCCGCGCGCCGCGCAGATCGTGGGCTTGCCGAGCGAGCCGATCAGCTTGAACAGCCCGACGAAGGCTTCCGAGCCGAAGTGCTTGTAGACGAGCGGTATCTCCCCCGCGAACCCCCCCAGGTTGGCGCCCGAGGAGAACACTTTCTCGTGCGAGGAGGCCAGCACCACGCAGCGCACCTCCTCCTCCGAGCGCGCCCGCTCCAGTGCCGCGATCAGCCCGCCGAGCAGCCCCGCCGAGAGCGCATTGCGGGTGTCGGGCTCGTTCAGCGTGATCGTGGCGACGCCGTCGGCCACGTCGTAGAGCACGGGCTGCTCGGACACGTTCGGCATCCTAACCTCCCGACGTGGTTCCCGCGTGCTTGGTTGGCTGCTCAGCCAGGGCGCGCGGGCAGCCGCCGGGCGCTATTCCCACTCGATCCGCTCGGCCAACTCCGTTGGTCCGAGCTCGATCAGCCCACTGTGCTCGATCGGCTCGTAGCGGTCGCCGCGCAGCCCCAGCCAGTGGATCTCGCGCTTCTTCGGATCGACGATCAAAACCTCCTCGACGTCGTGGGCGGCGTAGAAGGGGAGCTTGGCCCACGTCTCGTCGTCTGGAGAGACAACCTCAACGACCAGCGCCGCAGTGGGGTAGTAGAGCCGATCGGGCCCAGGGTGATGAATGCCACCATCTGGCACGCGATAGTTGCCTTTGGTGCCGAGATTGAAGTCCGCCAAGGGCAGCAGCCCCGCCGCCCGCGAGGGACCATCGAGCAGCACAGTGAGCTGCTGCAGTATGCGACCATGGCGACCGTGCGGGGTGGGATTCACGTGCAGCACCCCGTCCCACATCTCGTCGGCGTTGTCGAGGCCGAGTCGCCGGCGACGATCCAGCAACTCATCGATCTCCACCGGGAGTGGATCGAGAATCACGGTCGGCATGGGGCGAGTGTAGCGCCCGTGAATAGCGCGTCCTCGCGCCACTGCGGGGGTGGCTGGCGCAGCTCATTGTCTTCAGGCTACGCGCGCCTTGGGACGGAACGCTCGCCCCCCGCTACCCGCTTTCCTTTTCCTGGCCAAAGCGCTAGTTTCTGCAAGCACAAGCGAGCACGACCCCCGAGACCCGAGCACGACAAGGAGCCCTATCGAATGGCCGCCACCACCGAGAGCGTCCTGAAGCCCGACTTCGCAGCGAAGCGCAAACACTTCCTGTTCACCGACGAGCACGAACAGCTGCGCGAGTCGATCCGCGGCTTCGCCCAGAAAGAGCTCGCGCCGCATGCCGAGGAATGGGAGGAGACCACATTCCCGGACTCCGTGTTCACGCGCATGGGGGAGCTCGGCTTCCTGGGCTTGGACAAGCCCGAGGAGTACGGGGGTCAGGGGGGGGACTACTACAGCGCGCTGGTGCTCGCGGAGGAGATCGGGCACGCCAACAGCGGGGGCCTGGCGATGGGGGTGGCGGTGCAGACCGACATGGCGATGCCCCCGATCCTCGCGTTCGGCACCGAGGAGCAGAAGCGCCAGTGGGCCGAACCGGCGATCAAGGGGCAGAAGATCCTCTGCCTCGGGATCACCGAGCCCGACGCGGGCAGCGACGTCAAAGGGATCAAGACGCGCGCGGTCAAGGACGGCGACGAATATGTGATCAACGGCTCGAAGACCTACATCACCAACGGCCACCGCGCGCATGTGATCGTGCTGGTGACCAAGACCGACGCCGATGCGGGGTACGACGGCTTCACGCTGTTCCTCGTGCCGATGGACGCCCCCGGGGTGATCCGCGAGAAGCGGCTGGAGAAGTTGGGGATGCACGCCTCGGACACCGCGCTGCTGGCCTTCCAGGACGTGCGCGTCCCCGAGTCAGCGGTGCTGGGGCAGGTGGGGCGCGGCTTCTACCACATCATGTGGGAGCTCCAGGGGGAGCGCCTGATCGGCGCCGCGGGCAGCGTGGCGGGCGCCCAGCGCGTGTTCGAGCGCACATTGGAGTACGCCAAAGAGCGCACCGCCTTCGGCCGGGCGATCGGCAACTTCCAGGTGACCCGCCACAAGTTCGCCGAGATGGCCACCAAGATCGAGACCGCCCGCCAGATGGTGTACATGACCGCGTGGCGCCAGCAGAACGGCGACTACCCGGTGCGCGAGATCTCGATGGCCAAGCTCTACGCCTCCCGCATCGCCTGCGAGGTCGCCGACGAGTGCATCCAGATCCACGGCGGGGCCGGCTACATGCGCGAGTACGGCGTCGAGCGCGCGTGGCGCGACCTGCGCCTCAACCGCATCGGCGCGGGCACCGACGAGATCATGTTGGAGGTCATCGGGCGGTCTTACGGGCTTTGATGCTGTTGACCGGGCCACATGTGGCCCGGTCGGCAACGCCACATGTGGCGTTGCCCGGGGCCGCACATGTGCGGCCCCGCCTGTCGGCACATGTGCCGACAGGAACTACACCCTGACACCGCCATGAGTAATCCCAACCCCCCCTTCACGGACGAGCACGAGGAGTTGCGCTCCTCCATCCGCCGCTTCGTCGAGCGCGAGCTCGCGCCCCACGCCCAGCAGTGGGAGGAGGAGGAATGGTTCCCCGACGAGGTCTTCGGAAAGCTCGCCTCCCACGGTTTCCTGGGCCTCAAGTACCCCGAGGAGTACGGCGGGCAGGGCGGGGACTACCTGCACGATGCGATCCTCATCGAGGAGCTCACCCGCACCGGCTCCGGTGGGACCGCGGCGGGGATCGGGGCGCACGTCAACATCGCCACGCCCCCCATCTGGAAGTTCGGCACCGAGGAGCACAAGCAGCGCTATCTGGTGCCCGCGATCCGCGGGGAGAAGATCGGGGCGCTGGCGATCACCGAGCCCGGCGCCGGCTCGGACGTCTCCGCGCTGAGCACCCGCGCCGTGCCCGTGGACGGCGGGTGGGTGGTGAACGGCGAGAAGACCTACATCACCAATGGGGTGCGCGCCCACTTCCTCGTGACCGCTGTGAGGACCAAGGAAACGACCCCGCCCGCCCGGCACCACGGGATCTCCTTCCTGATCGTCGAGCGCGGCGAGGGCGTGCGCTCCTCGAAGCTCAAGAAGCTCGGCTGGGCCGCCTCCGACACCGCCACGATCGCCTTCGAGGACGTCTTCGTGCCCGCCGAGAACCTCCTCGGCCCCGAGCACGAGGGCTTCAAGTTGATCATGGCCAACTTCCAGTGGGAGCGCCTCGCGATGGCACTCGGGGCCTCCGCCGCGATGGCCCTCGCGTGGGAGCGCACCGCGGAGTTCGCGCGCGAGCGCAACGTCTTCGGGCGGCCCCTCTCCAAGCACCAGGTCACCCGCCACAAGCTCGCCGACCTCGCCACCTCCGTGTACACCGCCCGCTGCGTCACCTACGACGCGCTGCGCCGCTTCGTGGGCGGCGATGAGCCGCTCAAGGAGGTCACGATGGCCAAGCTCCTCACCCAGCGCGCCTCCTATGAGCTGATGGACGCCTGCCTGCAGATCCACGGCGGTGCGGGCTACATGCGCGAGTACTGGGTCGAGCGCGCCGCCCGCGACGCCCGCCTCGGCCCGATCGGCGGGGGCAGCGACGAGATCATGAGGGAGATCCTGGGGCGCGTTCTGGGGCTGTAGGGAGGGTGTCCAAAACTGCCCCCACTGGCTCAGGTTTGCCGGCGGGTGGGCCGATGCGGGGGTGTGGCACGTGCCCGTCCTAGGACGCTGCTTGCCCTCGCCAGTTGCCTGGGTGCACTCGCGGCGCTTACGGCGTTCCCCGCCGCCGCCGCCGCGGAAGCCTGCCCTGGCGCTGACATCACCCCCAGGCCGGACAATGTCGAACAGGTCCGTGCGGCGGTGCTCTGCCTGATCGATCAGGAACGCGAACGCCACGGCGAGGGCGCCCTGCGGGCCAACGTGAAGCTCGCGCGCGCCGCCCAGCAGCACAGCCGGGAAATGGCCGACGAAGATTACTTCTCGCACGTCGCCCCCGACGGCCAGACGCCGCTCGACCGGATGCGCTCCAACGGCTACATCTCCAACCCCCTGGAGGGGTATGTCGTCGGCGAGAACATCGCCTGGGGCACGCTCTGGCTGGCCACCCCGCAGTCGATCGTAAACGCATGGATGGCCTCGCCCGGGCACCGCGCCAACATCCTCGACGGCTCCTTCCGCGAAACCGGCGTCGGGGTCGAACCGCGGCCTCCGGCCTCGCTCGCCGAAGGACAGGCCGGCGCGCTCTACACCCAGGACTTCGGCGCGCTCGTCCCCACCGGGCGCTCCTCGCGCGCCACCCGCCGCTCTCTGCGCGCCACCGACGACACCTCGCGCGCCACCCGCCGCTCCTCGCGCGCCACCCGCCGCTCCTCGCGGACCGCCGGCCGCGTCACCCGCCGCTCCTCGCGCCGCTCCCACCGCCCCGGACGGATAACCTCCGGCACCAGCAAACAAGGCGAAAAAAGGAGCGACGTACATGGGAGTTCTCGACGGCAAAGCCGCGATCGTCACAGGCTCGGCGCGCGGCATCGGGCGCGCCACGGCAGAACTGCTCGCCGCGCACGGCGCGCAGGTGCTCATCAACGATCTCGACACAGACATCGCAAAGCAGGCCGCTGAGGAGATCGCCGGCGAGCATGCGGTGTTCGCGGGCGACCTCACCAAGCCCGGGGTGCCCGACCAACTCGTGCAGAGCGCGATCGACGCCTTCGGCAGGATCGACATCGTCGTCAACAACGCCGGCTACACCCTGGACGCGCCGATCCACAAGATGACCGACGAGCACTTCCAGGCGATGCTCGACATCCACACCATCGTGCCCTTCCGCGTGATCCGCGCCGCCGCTCCGCACCTGCGCGAGCCCGCCAAGAAGGAGCGCGAGGAGGGCCAGGAGGTGTTCCGCAAGATCGTCAACGTCTCCTCCACCTCCGGCACCTTCGGCAACCCCGGGCAGGCCAACTACTCCGCCGCCAAGGCGGGCGTGGTGGGGCTCACGAAAACGCTCGCCAAGGAGTGGGGCCAGTTCAAGGTGAACGTCAACGCGGTCGCCTTCGGCTTCATCGACACCCGCCTCACCCAGGCCAAGGCGGATGACAACACGATGGAGAAGGACGGCGAGAAGATCCAGCTCGGCATCCCCGAGCAGCTGCGCCAGATGGCCTCCATGCTGATCCCCCTGGGGCGCCCCGCCACACCCGAGGAGGCCGCGGGCGGCATCTTCTTCCTCTGCACCCCCTGGTCCAACTACGTGCACGGGCAGACGCTGCACATCACCGGGGGGCTGTTCGGGGGGATGACCGGCTAGCGAAGAACCCAGACGCGGCAAAGCCGCCGATGGGCAGCCTGCAGACCCCCGCCCGGTGAGCGGCTTACGGACCCCGCAGGTCCAGCAGGCACCCCGAGAAGTACGCCCCCGCGGGGGAGGCCAGGTAGGCGGTGAGCGCCGCCACCTCGCCCGCGGGGGTCGCGACGCCGGGGGCGATCGTCACCGTCGCGATCCCATGGCGCGCCCACTCGATCGAGAGCGTGCGCGCGAGGTTCTCGAGACCTGCGCACGCCGCCGGCGCGTACTCCCCCGCGTCCGGCGCGGGAGCGAGGTAGACGACCCTCCGGGCGGGCCGGCCCGGATCGGCGGGCAGGAAGGCTCCGTTGACGACCGCGCGCGTGGCATTCCAGGCGGCGTCCATGCAGGCGCGCAGTGCGGCGTGCCCGCCCCCGCCCAGCGCAAGGGCGTGCGCGAACAGGCCGGCCCCATCGACCGCGAGGAGGTCGATTCCCCCCGCCTCCCCCACCACAGCCCCCACGGCCGCGTCGAGCGCGGCTTCCGCGGCGGCCTCGGGCCGACAGGTGGACACTCGCGCGCCGAGCGCCGCGCACGCATCGGAGGCAGCTGCCCCCAGCGTTCCCTCCGAGGTCGCCCCCGGCGGGAGGGCAAGCAGCACCGAGACGCCCTCCAGGACGTCTGGGCGCAGCAGCTTGGATGCGTCGATCGCGCTCAGGGCTCCGCGGGCGGGAACGGGCCGGACTGGAAGGAGGGGAGATCCGGCTCCGGGATCGCGGCGCTGCCCCCGTGGACCTTGCGCAGGTCGAAGTAGAGCACCGCGGCCGCGAGCGCGGAGATCGGCGCGGAGAGGATGCCGACGATCACCCGCACCACGAGGCCCACCGCGGTCCCCGCGGCGTCGGCGCCCGCCTCGATCCCGACGCCGACGATGCCGACGAGGATCACGAGCAGCAGGATCACCGCGAACACGTTCCAGCCGTTGCCGCGCACCAGCTCGCGGCTGCGTCCCAGCGCGCCCAGGCCGGCGGGGCGCTCGAGCACCACCACCGGGGCCGCCACCGACCACAGCGTGGCGAGGATCAGGCCGGGGACAACGATCAGGACGAAGCCGATCGCGATGCCGATGCCCGCCACGATCCCCACCAGGATCAATTTGCCGAGCACCGGCGTGACCGTGCGCAGCAGCTGACCCGCGCTCGCGTCGCGCCTGCCGTCCTGCACGTCGGCGACCAGCTCCACCACCATGCCGGTGAACAGCGTGGTGGCCACGAGGCTCACGATCAGCGCGACCAGCGCCAGCCCGGGCGAGGCCGCGATCAGCAGCACGCCGAAGATCCCGCTGATCACGAACACCACGGCCGCCGCCGGCATCAGCACGGAAGCCTGGTCAACGTAGATCTGGAACGTGCGGCGGATGATCGCGCCCACGTCTATCGAGCCGTTCAAGCTGTCCTCCACTCCCTCGATGGCCTGGTCCGCTGCCGGGTCCTCTGGAGACCTTCGGCGGCCCGGCCAACTGTACGCGACGCTCCCGACGCTGGCGATGCTCGCGGCAAACCCCAACACCCCACCTCCCCGGCGCCATGGAGCACCGACGGACGCGGCGCGGCGAACAATGGGCGCGCTATGCCTCGCGCAGGAGCCCGAGCCGCTCCTCGCCGATCGAGGCGCGCAGCTCGGGGTCTTCGATGCCGAGGCCCTCGCGCTCGGCCAGGCACAGCACTCCGATCTTGCCCACGTGGCGGTTGAGCTGCACTTCGCGCGCGGCCTCGCCCACCTGCTCGAGCGGGAACACCTTCGAGAGCACCGGCACGATCGCGCCCCGTTCGATCAGCCGGTTGGTCTCCCACGCCTCCTGCCAATTGGCGCCGTGACTGCCGATCACGCGCTTCAGGCGCATCCACAGGCGACGGTTGTCGTACTCGTGGCGGTAGCCGGTGCTCGAGCCGCACGTGATCACCGTCCCACCGCGCCGCACGAGGTACACCGAGGCCCCGAACGTCTCCCGCCCGACGTGCTCGAAGACGATATGGGGGTCCTCCCCGAAGTGGCGGCGGATCTCTCCCCCGACCCGCTTGCCCATCTCCACTTCCCCGAGTCCGTCAAGCTCCAGCTCGTCGCGACGCAGCACCAGGTCGCAGCCGAGCCGCTCCAGCAGCCGCGCCTTCGCCTCCGAGCCCACGACCCCGATCGCGATACCCCCGCCGTTGCGGATGAACTGGATCGCGTAGGAGCCGAGCCCACCGGTGGCGCCCCACACGAGCACGATGTCGCCCTGCTTGAACTGGGCCCCCCGCGAGCTGACGAGCATGCGGTAGGCGGTCATCGCGCAAAGCGTGCTGCACGCCGCCTCCTCCCACGTCAGATGGCGGGCCTTTGGGAGCAGCTGGGTGGCCTTCACGACCGCGTAGTGGGCGAGTCCGCCGAAGTTCGTCTCAAAGCCCCACGCCCGCTGATCGGCGGCGAGCATCCCGTCCACCTGAGAGATCGGGTCCTGGTGGTCGATGACATTTGTATAGACCACTACACGATCGCCGATCGACCAGTGGCGCACCGCAGCGCCCATCCGGACGATCACACCCGAGGCATCCGATCCCACGACGTGGTGAGGCAGGTCGTGGCGGGCGTCCCAGCCCCCCAGGCTCGCGTAGTGCTCCAGGAACCGGAAGGTCGAGATCGGCTCGAAGGTGGCCGACCACACGGTGTTGTAGTTGATCGCGCTCGCCATCACCGCGAGCAGCACCTCGTCGGGGGCGAGCTCGGGCATCGGGACCTCCCCGACCCTGATCGACCTGCGCACGTCCTTGTCGGGCACATCCTTGAAGATCTCCTCGTCCTCACGGGAGAGATGTGCCGCCAGATAGCTCGAGGGCAGCTCGTCGCCGAGCAGGCACTCGACGCCTGACGTGGTGGTGACCGCCTCCAACATCCCCGCCTCCCCAGCCTCTCAGTCCCCCGCCGACATTTCTGGCAATACGATCATCCAGTGTTTCCAGACGATTGTAGGCCAGGTCAGTACAACGCGCAATTCAGAGGTGAAAAATAGCCCGCCTCAGCCGGCCTGGCCGACCGTTCGCGAAGCCCCCGCTGCGTTGGCGGCGCGGCGCTGCTCGCGCACCCGCCTGAGCGCGCCCCTGCGCCCGTGCTCCTCGAGGCCCGCGTACAGCCGCTTGATCTCGGCGAGAACCTCATCGGCGACCGCCTGCTGCTGCTCGCGGGTGGGCTCGGCCACGCGCTCCCAGCGCAGCGGCTCGCCGTACTGCACGGTGACCTGCGGCAGCCGCAGGCGCTTCCAGTTGCGGATCTTCGAGGAGCCGTGGATCGCGATCGGCACCACCGGCGCGCCGCTCTCCAGCGCCAGGCGGCCGATCCCGCGCTTGGCCTGCTCGGCCAATTTGCCGCTGCGCGAGCGCCCCCCCTCGCAGTACATCGTGATCGCGCCCCCCCGCTCGAGAATCGTCTGCGCGGTGGTGAACACCTCCTCGTCGCGCGCCCCGCGGCGCACGGGGAAAACGCCGCCGTGGGTGTAGATGAACTGCATCGGCCCTTTGAACAGCTGCGACTTGGCCATGAAGCGCACCTTGCGGCGGATGTAGCAGCCCATCAGGAAGTGGTCCATGAAGGAGAAGTGGTTGGGCGCGAGGATCACCGCGCCGCGGCCAGGCACGTTGTCGGTGGCGATCGCACGCGTGCGCAGCAGGGTGTAGGCGTACAGCGAGGTCACCAGCCGCGTCAGCTCGTACGCCCAGTCCGGTTCGCGCGTGCGCGCGCGCTCGTGGAAGCGATCGAAGTGCTCCTTCGGCCGCGGGTCGGTGTACACCTGCTCGCGCATCGACGCCAGCTCGCTCATCCGCTCTCCCCTGCCCGATCGGGCTCCGCTGTCGCTCACCGCCTCATCACCATCCTGTTCTACCTTGGCGGGGCGCCAAGGTTACGGTGCCCGTTCTCAGCCGCGTCGGGGGCCAGCGACGAAGTCGGCCTTGCCGCCCTTGGCGGGGCGCCCCGCGCCGCCAGCTGTTGGGGGCTGCGCCAGACCTCCGCTGCGCGTGCGCTCCACCGCGCCGTGCCAGCCCGCGAGCAGGCGAGCGCGCTCGCCCTCGCCCATGCGCGGCTCAAAGCGCGTCCGCTCACGCCAGCCCGCGCGCACGTCCCCGACGGTCCACAGGCCCACACCCACTCCCGCGAGGTAGGCCGCGCCGAGGGCGGTCGTCTCGGTCACCTCGGGCAGCAGCACGGGCACGCCGAGCACGTCCGCCTGGAACTGCATCAGCCAGCGGTTCGCGGTCGCCCCCCCGTCGGCGCGCAGCTCGCGCAGCGGCTCGATGCCCGCGCCGGCCTCCATCGCGCGCACCGCGTCGACGGTCTGGTAGGCGATCGCCTCGAGCGCGGCGCGAGCCAGATGCGCGCGCGTGCTGCCGCGCGTGAGGCCCACGATCGTCCCGCGCGCCTGGGGGTCCCAGTGGGGGGAGCCGAGACCCGTGAGGGCGGGTACGAAGTAGACCTGCTCGTTGGCCTGCAGCGACGCCGCGAGCGCCTCCGTCTCGGCGGCGTGCGCAATGATCCCCAGGCCGTCGCGCAGCCACTGCACCGCCGCGCCCGTCACGAAGATCGACGCCTCCAGAGCGTAGGAGCGGGCGTCGCCGATCCCCCACGCAACCGTGCTCAACAGCCCCGGCGCAGGCGCGGGGGCGGTGAAGCCCGTATTGAGCAGCACGAAGGAGCCGGTGCCGTAGGTGTTCTTGCCCATCCCCGGGTCCGTGCACGCCTCGCCGAACAGCGCCGCCTGCTGGTCCCCCGCGACGCCCGCGACGGACACCGCCAGGCCGTGCAGCACCTCCGGGCGCGTGCGGCCGAAATCTCCTGCGCTCGCGCGCACCTCGGGCAGCGCCCGCTCGGGCACCCCGAAGAGCTCCAGCAGCTCCGGGTCCCACCGCCCCGCCGCGATGTCGTAGAGCATCGTGCGCGACGCGTTCGAGGGGTCGGTCGCGTGCTCGCCGGTGAGCTTGAACATCAGCCACGCATCGACCGTGCCGAACACCGCGCGGCCCCCCCATGCGCGCTCGCGCAGGCCCTCCACGTTCTCCAGCAGCCACTCGATCTTGGTGGCCGAGAAGTAGGGGTCGAGCACGAGACCCGTGCGCTCGCGGATCAGCTCCTCGTGCCCCGCCTCGCGCAGCTGCGCGCAGCGCTCTGCCGTGCGGCGGTCCTGCCAGACGATCGCGCGGTGCAGCGGCTCTCCGGTCGCCGGATCCCACACGCACACGGTCTCGCGCTGGTTGGTGATCCCCACCGCCGCGAGCTCCCCCACGCGCACCCCCGCGTCCGCCAGCGCCTCGCCCGCGAGCGCATGGGTGAGCTCCCAGATCTCCCTCGCGTCGTGCTCCACCCAGCCGGGCCGGGGGAAGTGCTGGCGCAGCTCGCGACGGGCACGCCCCACCGGCTCGGCGCGCTCGTCGAAGACGATGCACGTGCTGCTCGTCGTGCCCTGGTCGATCGCGAGGATCATCCTCGCGGGGAAGCCTACCCGGTCAAGTCGTGCTGCCCGCGGCGATCTCGGCCGGCTGTGCGGCTATTCTTCGGCGCCTCATGGCAAACTGCCCCAAGAGGAGATCTCCGAGTGGCTGAGGTGGAGGCCCACATCACCGGTACCGTGTGGAAGATCGAGTGCGCCGTGGGCGACGAGGTCGCGGAAGGCGACACGGTCGCGATCCTCGAGTCGATGAAGATGGAGATGCCGGTCGAGGCCGAGGACTCCGGCACCGTCGTGGAGATCCTATGCCAGGAGGGCCAGGCGGTCAACGAGGGCGACACGCTGGTCGTGCTGGAGTAGAGGTGGCGCCCCTCCCACGGGAGCTCGCCGACGGCAAGCTGCTGATCGATCGCCCAGCGGAGCATCTCGCACGCCTGACGATCGCCAATCCCTCCAAGCGCAACGCCCTGGACCGGGCGATCCTGGATGCGATCGCCATGGCGCTCACTGAGCTCGCCTCGGAGGAGCGGGCGCGCTGCGTGATCCTGACCGGCTCCCACGGGATGTTCTCCGCGGGGTATGAGATCGGGGAGATCAGCGACGGGAGATTCCAGGAAGAGGCGGAGCGGCTGGTGGCCCACCCGTTCACCGAGGCGATCGAAGCGGTGGAGAACCACCCCTATCCCACGCTCGCCGTGCTCCCCGGGCACACGATCGGCGGCGGCTTGGAGCTGGCGTTGGCGTGCGACCTGCGCATGGCGGCTGCGGAGATCCGGCTCGGGATGCCCCCCGCGAAGCTCGGCCTCGTCTACTCCCACACCGGCCTGCGCCGCTTCATCGACGCGATCGGCGCCACGCGCACCCGCGAGCTGTTCCTGCTCGGCAGCTACATCGACGCGGACACCGCCCTGCACTGGGGCCTGGTCAACCGCGTGGTGAGGCCGAGCGAGCTCGAGTCCGCAGCGCTCGCGCTGGCGGGCGAGCTGGCGGGCAACGCGCCCCTCTCCCAGCGGGGCAACAAGCGCGTGATCGCCGCCCTGCTGCGCGCACAGGGGGTGCTTCCCGAGGAGGTGGAGGCCGAGTTGATGGCGCTGCGGCTGGCCTCCTTCGCCTCGCATGACCTGCGCGAGGGGATGAGCGCGTTCGCCGAGAAACGCCCGCCCCGCTGGCGGGGCGAATAGCGGACCGCTCCCGCCGGCGGCCGCCTCCCGCCGACCGCCTCCCGCCAACTGCCTCCCATCTCCCGCCGACTGCCTCCCGCCGGCCGCCTCCACCCGCCGCCGGTGAGCAGTCACCCCGGCGGACGGGTCACTGCGGATGCGGGAGCGCGATCGCGCTGAGCACGAGGTCCTCGCGCACGAGCCACCGCCCCTCGAGGACCCCGGGGAGGATCTGGCACCCATCCGGCCAGGGCTTCAGCAGAGTCGCCCTGAATGTCCCCCCGGCGAGGTCGAACGTGAGCGCCGCGTCCTCGAAACCAAGCCAACATGCGGCAAGCGGGAACCACACCTTGTAGACCGCCTCCTTGGCGCTGAACAACAGGCGATCCCAGTGGACCGCCGGCTCGGCGCGCGCCAGTTGCTCGAGCCGCGGGCGCTCCTCCGCGCGGGCGACCTGGTCGAGAACCCCCCCGGGCAGCGGCGCATGCGGCTCCGCGTCGATGCCCACGCCCGCGAGTTGAGGGGAGCGCGCCAGCGCACACGCGCGGTAGCCCGCGCAGTGCGTGATGCTGCCCAGCACCCCCTCCGGCCACAGCGGCTGCCCCCGCTCGCCGGTGGCGATCGCAGAGGGCGGCAGGCCGAGCCGAGCGAGTGCCCGCCGCGCACATGCGCGCGCGGTGATGAACTCGCGGCGGCGCTTCTCCACCGCCTGCCCCAACGCGGCCCGCTCCTCGGGGAACAGCTCGATGTCGAGCCACTCCTCGCGCGTGTCCACCGCGACGACCTCGGGGGGGAGGATCTCCTCGATCACGGCGCGTGCTCGTCGGCGGCGAGGACCGGGCGCGGGGCGGCGCGGGAGGCGCCGCCCCAGCGGCGCCACTCGCGGGGGTAGCCCAGCGAGACCTCCGTGAACCTCACCCCGTCCTGCCAGGTGACGCGCGGGATGTGCAGGTGCCCATACACCACCGCCCTCGCTCCGAAGCGCACGTGCCAGTCCGCGGTCCGCACCGTTCCGCACCACTGCGCGAACTCGGGGTGACGCAGGACCAGTGTGGGGTCGCGGGTCAGCGGGAAGTGGTTGACCAGGACCGTGGGCAGCTCGGGATCGCGCGCGTCAAGGCGCACTTCGCTCTCGCGCACCCGAGCCTCGCACCACGCCTCGCGGCTCGGATAGGGGTCGGGGTGCAGCACGAGCTCGTCGCTGCACACCACCCCCGCGGCGTAGGCGCGCGCCAGCGCCTGCTCCTTGGTGGGAGCGACGTTGCTGCCGAAGGAGTAGTCGTAGAGCAGGAACAGGGGCACCACCATCGCCGGCCCCCCGGGGCCGTCCCAGACCGCGTATGGATCCTCCGGAGTGAGCACGCCCAGACGCCGGCAGACCTCCACCAGGTGCCGGTAGCGCGCCTCCCCACGCAACTTCACGGGATCGTCGGGGATGCTCCACAGGTCGTGGTTGCCCGGCACCCAGATCACGGTGGCGAACCGCTCACGCAGCAGGCCGAGCGCCCACTCCAAGTCCGTGCTCAGCTCGCTGACGTCGCCACACACGATCAGCCAGTCCTCCCGCGAGCTCCCCCGCAGGCCCTCCAGGATGCGGCGGTTCTCGGGGTGGGTGAGGTGCAGATCGCCGATCGCGAGCAGGCTGGCACCCGGCTCCCCCCGTGGGCTCATGCGAGGGATCATACGGAACGATCTCCCGCGCTCGCGGGCCTTTTGGGAACGACCCCGTGCTTGCCACGGGGAACTACCTCCCGCGCTCGCCGGCTTTTTGCCGCCCTCACACTCCCGGCTGTACGATCGGCTCGGTGCTTGGACTCACAGTCGCCCTCACCCCCCGGCGCGCGGGGACGATCCTGGCAGTGGCGGTCGTGGTCGCGGCGCTCGCGGCCCTGTTCGGCGCCGGGATCGCCAACCGTCTCAGCCCCGTCGGCCTGACGAACCCGAGCTCTGAAAGCAGTCAGGCCGACGCGCTGATCGGGCATGCGATCGGTTACGAATCCCCGCCCGGTGTCATCGTGATGCTCTCGCTCGGCCCCTCCGGCCACCACCCCAAGGGATCGGTGGCCGCAATCATGGAAGGACTCAGCAAGGGGTTCCAGATCCATCTGCTCAAGCAGGCCATCGAATCCGATCGTGCGGTGGGGGAAGTCACGAGCGCGCTCGACGTCGGCGCGAGGTTCGTTTCGCGCAATGGATCGCTCGCCTACCTGACCGTGCGGTTCCGTGCGGGCTCCGAACGGGCCCACGTCGAAGCGGCACGCCAACTGGCGCGCCAGCTCCGTCATCGGCCGGGCGTGAAGCTCGGCGGCCTCGACCTCGGAGCGACGCAGGCCACCGATGTCCTCGAACAGGACGCGCAGCGCGCGGAGCTGATCGCCTTCCCGATTCTCCTGCTGCTCTCGATCTGGTTCTTCCGCGGCCTGGTCGCCGCCATGCTGCCGGTGGCCCTCGGGGCATCCGCGATCGTGCTGACGCGCGCCAGCCTGCGCCTGGCGACGAACCTGCTGCCGATCTCGTCTCTCGTCCTCGGTTTCGTCACGGCGCTCGGGATCGGGTTGGCGATCGACTACAGCCTCCTGATCGTCTCGCGCTTTCGCGAGGAGCTCGCGCTCACCACCAGCGTGCCGGATGCGCTCGGGCGCACAATGGCCACCGCCGGGCGCACGGTGCTCTTCAGTGCGTCGACCGTCATAGTGGCGCTCGGCTCGCTGCTCGTGCTGCCGCAGCAGTTCTTCTATTCGATGGGGCTCGGCGGCGCGCTGGTGACACTGCTCGTCTGCATCGCCGCACTGACCGTGCTTCCCGCCATCCTCGCACTGCTCGGCCCACGTGTCAACGCTCTCGCGCCGCCGTGGCTGCAACGCTCGGCCCAGGCCACCGCTCGACCCATGTTGAGCGGCCGCTGGTACCGACTCGCCTCCGCGGTCATGCGCCGGCCCGTCACCGTCGCGGTATGCGCCTGCATGGTGCTGCTGGCCCTCGCCGCCCCCGCGCTGGGCATCAGGTTCACCGCACCCAGCTCCTCGGTCCTGCCAATCTCGACCAGCGTGCGCCAGGTCAGCAACACCCTCGCCTCCGACTTCACACTGAATCCGGAGCGCACGATCGAGGTCGTCGCTGCCCACGCGACGGAAGGCCAGCTCGTCCACTACCACCGCACGCTCGCACGTCTCCCCGGCACGGTATCCACCACCGGCTTCCAACACCTGGGGCGACACACCGCGGTGATGTACATGACCTCCGCGGAGGGCGCCGCGAGCGCACAGGCGCAGCAACTGGTGAGGCGCATCCGCGCTCTGCCCGTACCCTTCGAGCGCAAGGTAGGCGGACCCACGGCCGCCTTCATCGACCTCGAGGCGAGTCTCAGCGGACACCTCCTCCTCGTCGTGCTCCTGGTCGCAGTCACGACGAGCCTCTCGATCTTCCTGCTCACCGGGTCGGTGGTGCTGCCGCCCAAGACGCTGCTCATGAACGCCCTCACCGCGAGCGCTGCGCTCGGGATCCTGGTCCTCGTCTTCCAGCACGGCTACTTCCACGGACTGCTGGGATACTCGAGCCCGGGAGCGATCGAAGTCACCCCGCCGGTGCTGCTCTTCGCAATCATCTTCGGACTCTCAACCGACTACGGCGTGTTCCTGATCGACCGCATCCGGGAGATCCACGACAGCGGCGTCGAGAACGAGCGGGCGATCGCGCTCGGCCTGGAGCGGACCGGGCGCATCACCACCACCGCGGCGCTGCTGCTCTGCGTCGCGATCGGCTCGCTTGCGGGCTCGCGCCTGGTCAACGCCCGCGAGTTGGGACTCGGCGTCGCCGTCGCGGTCCTGATCGACGCGACCATCGTACGGGCGCTGCTCGTCCCCGCGCTGATGCGCCTCCTGGGTGAGGCGAATTGGTGGGCACCCGCCCCCCTGCGCCGTCTCCATCGCAGGATACGCCCCGTGGAAACACCGGCCCATGGAGCGCCTCCGCTTCACGGCCAGACCGAGGGAACGGCCCACGAGGGAACGGCCCATGGAGCCCTTCCGCTTCAGGACCAGGCCGGGGGAACGGCCCGGTCGCAACAGCCTATTTGATGAATTTGCCCTTGATGGTCGACGTGAACCTGTATGTTCTGCGGTTCAACACCCCGACGAGGCTGATGCCCAGGTCCTTCACGTGGGCGAACGTTCCCGTTCCCGAGAGGCTCGTGATGCCCCCGGTGAAATATGAGGTCGCACCCGAGACGTGGTAGTTCCCAGTCCCCGTGCCCCGCAACGTCCCAGCTCCACCGGAGCGGGGATTGTTGACGACGGTGAAAGTCGACCTCGACTTCGCCCCATTCAGAAGTGTCGTGCTCATCGAGACGGTACCGTCGATCCCTCCGCTTTTCGTGCTGAGGGCTTGACCTTCGGCGCTGATTGTATTCGCCGTGATCTTCGAGACGTCCATCGACATGGTCGTGTTCACCGTCTCGACCGTTGCCGCTCTGGCCTTGGGGGCGCCGCCGAGGACCGAGCCATGTGCCACGCTCGATGCGACGCCCAGGGCGCCGCTGCACACGAGTAGGCCGATGGCGCCCCGAAGGCGCGAACGCCCTATACGAGATATGTAGCTGTGATTCACAGCAACCTCCTTGCTGGATTGATTGGGATCAAGGCCCTTACACCACGCCGGCGAGCTGCCTGCCGAGCATGAGCTTCGTCGCGTCCTCGCTCGGAGCCATCACCTGCGAGGTCAGCGCATCGCGCATGTGGCGCTCGAGCGCCAGCGGCCCCTGCGCGCGCAGTCCCGTCACACCACACAGCCGCAGGCCCTGACGTGTCACCTCGATGGCGGCCTCGCCGCAGGCGATGCGCGCCGACCACAGGAGATCCTGCACCTCCTCGGCCGAGTCGCCCCGCAGGATCTCCTCCCGGCGCAGGTCGATCATGCGCCCGGCGCCGTGGAGCAGCTCGCGCGCGCCCAGCAGCCGCACCCTCATCTCCGCCAGCTGCCGCTGGGTGCTCTCCGAGCCGGCGACCACGCGCCGCTCGGTGCGCGTGCCGGTAGCGCCGTCGTCGCGGCGGATGAAGTCGTGGTACTTGCGCTGCACGTGCGCCAGCGTCCCCTCGAAGGCCGCCGTGGCGATTCCGTGCCACACCGCCGCGAAGCCGGCGCGGGAGACCACGGTCATCGAGCTCGCTCGCACGTGCGCGGAGTCCTCGGGACCGATCTGGTGCCAGTTGGGCACCTCGCACTCCTTGAAGCGCAGGCCGGTGCTCGCCGTCGCGCGCATGCCGACGCAGTCCCACGCGCCGAACGGCTCGACGCGGTCGCTGCGCCCGGGGCCCGGCATGATCACCATGCTGAGCTCATCGCCGGCAGCGGCGGGCGAAGAGCGCGTCGTGCAGTAGACCCAGTCGGCGTAATTGGCGCTTGTCACCACCGGCTTGGTCGCCGTCAGCCGGATCGCCTCCCCGTCGCTCTCCTTGGCGCTCACGCAGAAGGCTGCGTTGCCGCCGGTCTCGGGCTCGGTGGTGGCGGAAGCCACGAGCTGCTCGCCCCGGGCGATCGGGGGCAGGAAGGCCTCCTTCTGCTGGGCTGTGCCATGGTCGACCACCATCGCGTACTGGCAGTGGTGCATGACGAAGATCATCGCCGTGGAGGCGCATGCCTGCGCGAGGACCCCGACGACTTCGATGAACGTCTCATACGACGCTTCCGCGCCTCCGTACTCGCGCGGCACCAGCAGACCCAGCAGTCCGGCGCTGCCGAGCGCCTCCACGGCCTGTGTTGGAAATTCACCGGTCGTGTCGTGATGGGTGGCTCGCGGCGCCAGCACCTCGGCCGCGATCGCCCGCGCGCAAGCCACCGGGTCGGCCTTCAGCTGGGTATCAGACATTTCACGCTCCTAGCTGTTCGTGCGTTGGCTGCGGTTCCATCGGCTGCCCCCATCGAGAGAAAGTTCGTGATGATCTGCCTCCCCGTCGGCGTACCGATCGACTCGGGGTGAAACTGCACCCCGTGAATCGGATGGACGAGATGCCGTAAGCCCATCACAACGCCATCGGGAGTCAGCGCAGTCACGATCAGCTCCGCGGGGAGTCGATCCTTGCAGACCGCCAGGGAGTGATAGCGCATGGCCTCCAGTGGCGAGTCGATCCCCTCGAACACCCCCTGCCCGTCGTGAACGATCTTGCTGGTCTTGCCGTGCGTGGGAGTGGGGCTGCGCACGATCTCACCGCCAAACGTCGTTGCGATCCCCTGGTGGCCGAGACACACGCCGAGCACCGGCACCGTCGCTCCGAGCTGCGCGATGACATCGCCGCACACGCCGAAGTACTCCGGGCGCCGCGGATCGCCCGGGCCCGGCGAGACGATCACATGCGTAGGGCCGAGCGCGGCCACATCGGAGGCGAGCACCGCGTCGTTGCGCAGCAGGATCGGGGCGGAGTCGGTGATCTCGCCCACCGCCTGATAGAGGTTGAACGCGAACGAGTCGTAGTTGTCGAGGATCACCACACACATGTCCCTCACCGCGCCCCCACTCCGCTCCCCGCCGCGGCTCTCGCCGTCTCGATCGCCCACACGAGCGCCCAGGCCTTGTCGAGCGTCTCCTGGTACTCCTCGGCGGGCGTCGAGTCGGAGGTGACGGCCCCGCCCGTGTGAAATGAGAGCGCTTCGCCGCGCTTGACGATCGTCCGAATGACGATGTTGAGATCGAGCTCGCCGGAGTAGTTGATGTAACCGATCGCGCCCGAGAAGATGCCGCGCCGCGAATCCTCCATCGCGCTGATCAGCCGCATCGCCTCCACCTTCGGCGCACCCGTCATCGAGCCGCCCGGAAAGGTGGCCTTCAGCAACTGCACCGGCGTCGCATCGCGGCGCAGGCGCCCGCGCACGACCGACACCAGCTGAAAGACCGACTGGTACCGCTCGACCACGCGCAGCGCCGGAACGCTCACAGTGCCGAACTCGCACACCCGCCCCAGGTCGTTGCGGGCGAGATCGACGATCATCACGTTCTCGGCGCCGTCCTTGAGCGCGGTGGCGAGGTCGACCGCCAGCGCCTCGTCCTCGAGCGTGTCCCGCCCGCGCGGCCGGGTACCCTTGATCGGCCGCGTCTCCACCCAACGCTCGGCGTCGACCCGCAGAAAGCGCTCGGGCGAGCACGACAGCACCTCGAGCTCTGGATAGCGCAGGTAGGCCGCCATCGGCGCCGGATTGATCGTGCGCATCGCCTCGTAGAGGTCGATGCCGGCCCCGTCGAACTCGGTGTCGAAGCGCTGTGTGAGGCACAGCTCGAACACGTCGCCGGCGAAGATGTGCTCGCGCGCGCGCTGAACCAGATCGAGGTAGTGCTCGGGCTCGGTGAGCGCCCTGACGCCGTGGCGCTCGAGGTCCTCGCCTCGCAAGCGGCCTCCCGTCACCGGGTGGACGGGCTCCTCGCCGCGCTCCCTCGCTTCGGCGCTCACACATGCGGCCCGCGCCGCCTCGAGCATCGCCAGGCACTCCGCGCGGGCCTCCGTGTCGCTGTCCCCCCAGCCGTTGCCGACCAGCCAGCTGCGGCCGGCAGCCTCGTCGGTGATCAGGGCCAGATCGCAGAAGAGCAGATGGCAGTCCGCAACGCCGAGGCCGGGCGCCGCGCTGGGAGTGACGGCCTCGATCTCGTGCAGGAGCTCGTAGGCGAAGAAGCCGACCGCACCGCCT
This sequence comes from uncultured Solirubrobacterales bacterium, assembly GCA_963713985.1. Taxonomy (GTDB): domain Bacteria; phylum Actinomycetota; class Thermoleophilia; order Solirubrobacterales; family Solirubrobacteraceae; genus Palsa-744. The sequence goes on from OY970219.1 coordinate 379,163, forward strand.
TTGAAGACGGGTGGCATGTCGCTCGGCCCGCCCTCGTCGGTGACGGCCGCGGCGAAGACCGCGAGCGTGCGCTCGAGCTCGGCGAGCACCGGACCCTCCAACGGCTCGGCGGCGCCGGGCGGTCCCGCGCTCGCCACGCCGTCCTTGGCGAGGAACTCCCACCGCGGGCGCCAGGCGAGCATCGAATAGCGCCCCAGCTCGGGATTGCCGCCGGCGCTGTCGAGCAGGAAGAGATAGGGCTCGTCCCCGAGACTCCTCGCCATGCTCCAGCAGTCCATGCGAGCGGACAGCTCCTCGCAGATCGTGTGCCGGTGTGCAACCGATCCCATCATCCGAGTCGCTCCGATCGCGTGTCGGCGGCGGGCGCGGCGTGACGGTCGTCGTGGGCTACGGGTCCCATCAACCCACCTCCTGCAGAGCCGCCGCGCGATCGAGCTCGTAGAGGCGGTGCAGCGTGTCGAAGACCCCGCCCGGGCCCTGCCGGGCGATCGCGGCACCGTCGATCGTGGCGAGCGCACGCAGACCCTGGACGGCGTTGGTGACGAAGACCTCGCTCGCTCGCACGAGCGTGTCGAGCTCGAGCGGCGCCTCGAGCACCGGCACGCCACGCTCTCGCGCCAGCTCGATGACCCTGGCGCGGGTGATGCCTGGCAGGCACTCCTCGGCGGGCGGCGTCAGCAGGCGCTCGCCCGCAACGGCGAACACGTTCGACGCGACACCCTCGAGCACATGCGCGCTCGCCGACACGTAGATGCCCTCGTCGGCCCCGCAGCCTTCCACCCGGCGCTTGGCCAGGACCGCCGGCTGCCAGCTCGTGCTCTTCACCGCTGGCCGAAACGGGGACGCGAGCCAAAGGCGAGTGTCTCCCGGCTTCGGTCGCCGATCCCGCTGCTGCCACAGCAGCGTGGCCTCGATGCCGCTCTCGGCGCCGGCGAGGGGCCGCGTGGGCAGGACAGCGACGACCACCGTGGGCGGGCCCGGCGGCGGGGCGAGGCCCACCGCTCCCGCACCGCGGCTGACGGTCACGCGCACGTAGGCGTCGGGGAGCGCGGCACAGTCCAGCGTCTGGTGCACCTGCTGGCGCACCGACTCCACGGAGGGCATGTTCGCGAACTCGAGCTCCGCCGCCGCCGAGAACAGCCGCAGCAGATGCCTCTCCAGCAGATGGGGCACGCCGCCGGTGGCGCGTAAGGACTCGAACAGTCCGTCTCCCAGGAGGAACCCGGCGTCGAGCGCGGAGACGGTGGCCTGCTCGGGCGCGAAGACCTGCCCGTTGACTGATACGCACCCGGCCTGTGCCAGCGAGGACATCTCTAATCCGCCTCTCCGTGGTGCATCGCGGCCGGACTCGGGGAGGCCGCGTCCGGGGCGCCGTCGCCGCGCATCTGCTGCGCCAGTCGACCATCGGGTGTCCAGAGCGGGGATTGCTCGACCCAGTGGTGGCGGCGCTCGAAGGCGTAGGTCGGCAGGCGCACCGAGTGGGCGTCGAGCCCCGCGAACGCCGTGTCCCAGTCGACCGTGTCCCCAGCGACCCACGTGCGCCCGAGCGAGGCGAGCCCGCGCTCAGTGAGCGCCTCGCTGTCCGGCGGCGCCCATCGGCCCTCGGCCACGCTCTCCAGCGCCCCCAGCAGCTGCTCCCGATCAGCGCCGAGGACGAAGGCGCGATGGCTCAGGCTCGCTCGCGACCCCGCGAGCGAGCGGCCGATGTCGGCGACCTCGAGCTCGGGCCGCTCGGCGAGGAACCGGGCGAGTCGCCGCGCCTGCCGCCGCAGGCCCGCATCGCCACGGCCCGAGATCGGCCACAGCACCGGCGTCGGTGCGCCATCGCCCGCCTCGCCGGCGACCCGCCGTTCATCCGCCGCGGCCGGCGAACGCGTCGGCTTGGGGAGCGACGGGGGCTCCTCCAGGATGATGTGCACGTTGGTGCCGCTCAGGCCGTAAGAGTTGATCGCCGCGCGGCGCGGCTCGCCCTCCCCGATCCACGGCACGGGCTCGAGCAGCAGCGACACGCCCCCACCCGACCAGTCAACGTGCCGCGAGGGCGCGTCGACGTGCAGCGTCTGCGGCAGCAGCCCGTGTCGCATCGCCATGACCATCTTGATCACCGCGCCCACGCCGCCCGCCGCCTGGGTGTGACCCATGTTGGACTTCATCGACCCCAACCACAGCGGCCGATCCGCGGCCCGATCCCGCCCATAGCAGGCAATCATCGCCTGCGCCTCGATCGGATCGCCCAGCACCGTGCCCGTGCCGTGCGCGTCAACCACGTCGATCTGGCCGCCCGACAGCCCCGCATTGCTCAACGCCTGGCGAACTACCTTCTCCTGGGCGAGACCGTTGGGCGCCGCCAGGCCGTTGCTCACGCCGTCCTGATTGAACGCGCTGCCGCGCACCACCGCCAGCACCTCGTGCCCCAGGCGCTGTGCGTCGGAGAGGCGCTCGAGCAGCACCACGCCGGCGCCCTCGGAGAAGCCCATCCCGTCAGCGGAGTCGGCAAACGATCTGCACCGGCCATCCGGGGAGAGCCCGATGTTGCGCTGCTGGTGGAATCCCACGTAGGGCCACGGTGCCCCGATGATCGCCGAAGCCCCCGCGAACGCCAGCGAGATCTCGCCCCGGCGCAGCGCCTGGCACGCGAGGTGCAACGCGACGGACGAGGAGGAGCAGGCCGTGTCGACCGTCACCGCGGGTCCCTCCAGCCTCAGCGCCTGGGCCAGCCGACCGGAGTTCATGCAAGGCGAGTTGCCTATCGAGACGCTCTCGACGCCCGTGGACACGGCCCCCACGAGCCACATCACGTAATCCTGGCCGCCAAGACCCATGAACACGCCGGTCTGGCTGCCCCTGAGCCCAACCGGGTCGATCCCCGCATATTCGCAGGCCTCCCACCCGGTCTCCAGCACCAGTCGCTGCTGTGGATCCATCACCCGCGCCTCCTCCTCGTCGATCCCGAAGAACTCGGCGTCGAAGTGGCCCGCATCGATGAAGCCGCCTTTGTAGCCCACCGCCGGATCGTCGAGATCGGGGCCGGGCATCCCCGTGAGGTCCCAGCCGCGATCCTCAGGGAGGTCGGAGACCGCATCCCCTCCCGCCGCAAGCAGCCTCCAAAGGTCCTCGGGCGAGTTGACGCCCCCGGGATAGCGGCAGCCCATGCCGACGATCGCGATCGGCTCGGTGAGACGGCCCTCGACCTCCTGCAACCTGCGGCGGGTCTCGTTGAGGTCCAGGAGCGCTCGCCGCAGGTAGGCGACGGCCCGCTGCTCCTCCTCCGCTGCTATCCGCCCGTCAGACATCTATGGCCTTTCTGTTCATTGGTCGACCCCCCACTCGCTCTCAACCAGCTCGAACAGCTCCGCGGTGCTGGCCGATTCGATCCGCTCGAGCACCTCGTGCCCGCTCTCCTGGCGCTCGCCACCCTCCAGCTCGCCCGCCATCGCGCGCAGGCGCGAAGCGATCCGCGCGCGCTCCTCGGAATCGGGATTACTCGAGATCAGCGCCTCTTTCAGCCGCTCCACGGCGTCCCCGCGAGGTCCAGATCCACCCACGGCGGCGGCGAGCTCGTCGTACAGGTGGGCGGCCAGCGCGACCGGGGTCGGGTAGTTGAACACCAGCGTCGCGGACAGCTTCAAGCCGGTGAAGTGGTTGAGCCGATTGCGCAGCTGCACGACTCCGAGCGAGTCGAATCCCAGCTCCTTGAACGTGAGATCGATGTCCACGCCATCGGGCGAGGCGTGCCCGAGCAGCGCCGCGATCTGCTCGCGCAGGAACGCAAGCACGATCCCCCCGCGCTCGTGCTCCGGGGCCTCGGCGAGCCGCGCCACGAGCGCCCCGCCCGAGCCGTCCGACAGGCGGCGCGCGGGGCTCTGGATCAGATCGCGCATGATCGGCAGGAGCATGCCCTCGCGAGCGTGCTCGCGCATCACGCCGAAGTCCATGCGCAGCGCGATCACGAACGGGTCGGCGAGCACGCAGGCGAGGTCGAGCAGCTCGAGGCCTTCCTCCGAGGAGAACTCCCTGACCCCCATCAGATCCATCCTGACTGCGTGAGCGGCGCTTGCGGTGCTGCGCAGGTGGGTTGGCTCCTCCCACAGTCCCCAGGCGATCGAGGTGCCGCTCAGCCCTCGAGCCCGGCGATGCGCGGCGAGCGCGTCGAGGAACGCGTTCGCCGCCCCGTAGTTGGCGGCCCCCGGGCTGCCGAGCACGCTGGCGGCGGAGGAGTACAGCACGAACGCGGAGAGGTCGAGATCGGCCGTGAGCTCGTGCAGGTGCCAGGCCCCGTCCACCTTCGGTTGGAGCACTGTGTCGAAGCTCGCGGGGGTCAGCGACCCGATCACGCCGTCGTCGGTCACCACCGCGGTGTGGATCACCGCACCGAGCGGGAACTCGGGCGGCACCGCATCCAGTGCCGCGCGCGCGCCGGCGCGGTCGGCTATGTCGCTCGTCGCGATCGCAACGCGCGCGCCGAGTTGCTCCAGCTCGGCGCGCAGCTCCGCCACCCCCTCCGTCTCGGAGCCGCGGCGGCTCGCCAGCACGATGCTGCGCACCCCGTGCTTGGCGACAAGGTGGCGCGCCGCCAGCGCACCCAGCCCGGCGGTCCCGCCAACGATCAGCGCCGTGCGGTCGGGGTCGAACGCGGCCGCCGGCTCGGCCGGCGGCTTGGCCGAATGGATGCGGGGCGCCAGCACCTCACCTTCGCGCAGCACGATCTGCGGCTCATCGCCGGCCAGAACCGCCGCCAGCCTCTGGCGAGATGCGTCGCTGTCGTCGATGTCGACGAGCATCAGCCGGCCCACGCTCTCGAGCTGCCCCGAGCGCACGAGGCCCCAGGCCACCGCGCCGGCCAGGTCGTCGGGGCCGTCCGCTGCCCGCGCCGCGACAGCGCCGTGGGTCAAGATCGTCAGACGGTCGCCGGCGAAGCGATCGTCGGCCAACCACGACTGCACCGCCCCGAACACCCGCCGCGCCACCTCGTGGGCGTCCGCGACGACATCCGCCGATCGATCCTCGATTCCGACGTCGAGCAGCACCGCTTCACCGCCGGCTACGGGTGCGCCGCCATTGCCGCCCGCGGCAATGGCGCGCGCCTCGGCCAGCGCGGACAGATCCAGGTGTGCCGCGACCTCGACGCCGGCCTTGCGCAGGGCGCCCACCAGGGGGGCGTCCTCGGCGCCGAGGACCGTCAACCGCGGGAGCTCCCCGCTCGCCTGCCACTCCACCGCGCACCAGTCGAGCGAGAAGAGCAGCCTGTGCGCGCTCCCGGCACGCGCGGCCGCCACCTGCTCGGCGGGGACGTCGTGCAGCGTCAGCCTCCCGTCGAAGACAGGCGCGTCGTGCTCGTCGCGGGCCGCGAACGACACCACGTCGGCGCTCTCCGGCACCATCGAGACACGCAGCGACGTCGCTCCGGTCGCATGCAGGGAGACCTCGCTCCAGGCGAACGCTATCCGCGGGATGCCGCCGCCGGCATCCGCCAGCGCCACGGCCGCCAGGGCATCCAAAGCGGCTTCCAGCAGCACCGGATGCAGCCTGAAACGACCGGCCTCGTGCGCCTGCTCCTCGGAGAGGCCGACCTCGGCGAACAGCTCATCTCCACGCCTCCACGCCGCCCGCAATCCTGCGAAGGCCGCGCTGTGAGCGATGTTCGCGTCGAGGAACCTGTCGTACAGCTCCTCCACATCCACCGGCTCGGCGCCGCTCGGCGGCCAGCTCACATCGGCGGGTGCCGGCGCCTGATCGCCCGAAGCCGCATGCGCCGCGGCGGGGACGAGCACCCCGCTGGCGTGACAACGCCACGGGCCCGTGAGGGACTCCTCGCCATCGGCGAAGGTGTACACGCCGATCGTGCGCCGACCGTCCTCGCCGGGCCCCCCCACCACCACCTGCAACTGCACCCCACCCGTCTGCGGGATCACCAGGGGCTCCTGGAGCATCAGCTCCTCCACGTGCTCGCATCCCATCTCGATGCCGGTGTACAGAGCCAGATCGATCAACCCCGCCGCCGACAGCAGCACCGTGCCGAGCAGGGCGTGACCGGTGAGCCAGGGATGCGTGCGCAGCGACAGGCGGCCGGTGAGCACCAGCCCGTCGCCGCTGGCGAGCGGCACGAGCGAGGCCAGCAGGGGATGCCCGGCCGCCACTTGGCCGGCGGCCGCGAGATCGCCGCCGGCCGCAGGCAGATCTCCAAGCCAGTAGCGCTCACGCTGGAAGGCGTAGGTGGGCAGCCGCACCACCTGCCCGCCTGCCTGCCCGAGCACGGCGCTCCAATCCACCTCGACCCCCGAGACCCAAAGCTCGGCCAGCGAGAGGCAGAAGGTGCGCAGCCCGCCCTCGTCGCGGCGCAGCGACCCCACCACGATCGCCTCGCCTCCCCGACTTGGCAAATCGTCGATCGTCTCATGCAGCGGCGCAGCCAGCACTGGATGCGAGCTGACCTCCACGAACGCACCGACGCCGGCCTCCACCATCGCGCGCGCGGTCGATGCGAACCGCACCGTCTGACGGGTGTTGCGATACCAATACTCCGCATCCAGGCCGGCCATGTCGAACAGGCCGCCGGTCACCGTCGAATAGAACGGCACCTCCCCCGAGCGTGGATGCAGATCCGCGAGTGCGTCCAGCAGCTCCCCCCGCAACGACTCCACCTGCGGTGAGTGGGAGGCGGCGGCGGCCTCCGGGATCGCGCGCGCTCGCACGCCCTCTGCCTTGCAGTGCGCCACCAAGGCCTCCAGAGCATCCACCTCACCGGATACGACAACCGCGCTCGGCCCATTCACCGCCGCCACCGACAGGCGCTCACCCCACGGCTCGAGCCATCCCGTCACCTGCTGGACCCCCGCCCCGATCGACGCCATCCCACCCCGTCCGATCAGCGTGAGCAGCGCCTTGTTGCGCAGCACCACCAACCGCGCCGCATCCTCCAGCGACAGACCGCCCGCCACGCAGGCCGCGGCGATCTCCCCCATCGAATGGCCCACGACCGCGGCCGGGCGCACTCCACACCCACGCCACAACTCGGCCAACGACACCATCACCGCGAACAACACCGATTGCACGACCTCGGGGCGTTCCAGCCCCGGTTGCCCCTCCTCGCCGCGCAACACCCCCTCCAGCGACCAGTCGACCAGACCGCCGAATGCCTCGCCGCACCTGCCGATCCACTCGGCGAACACTGGCGCGGTGTCGAGCAGCTCGGCGCCCATGCCGACCCATTGCGAACCGTGGCCGGGAAACACGAACGCGACGCCCCCGCGTGCTGCCGCGACGCCCGTCACCACGCCGGCTGCCGCTCGACCCGCGGCGAGCGCCTGAAGCCCCTCGAGCAGTTGCTCGCGGCTCTCGCCCACCACCGCCGCCCGGTGGCTCAACGCAGCGCGAGCGCCCAGCGACACGCCCACTTCGGTCGGATCGAGTCGCGAGCTGCCCGCCGCGAACTCTTGCAACCGCCCGGCCTGTCCGCGCAAGCCCCGCTCGCCCTTTCCCGAAAGTACCCACGGCACCACGCCGGCGGCGGCAAAGCCGACGTCGCGCGCCGCGTGAGCCTCGGCCGCCTGGGGCTCAGGCTCGGCGGGGCTGGAGCCCCCCTGATTCTCCACCGCCAGGCCGTCCGCCGGGGCGCCCCCGGCAGACACACCATCGGTCGCCGCGGCCCCCGCCTCGACCGCAGGGGCTTCCTCGATGATCACGTGCGCGTTCGTGCCGCTCACCCCAAACGACGACACCCCCGCGCGGCGCGGACCGCCGTTGATCGGCCACTCCCTCGCCTCGGTCAGCAGCGACACCCGACCGGTCGACCAGTCCACCTGGCGTGAGGGCTCGTCCACATGCAGGGTCGGTGGCAGCACACCGTGCTCCAGCGCCTTCACCATCTTGATCACACCGGCCACACCCGCCGCCGCCTGCGCATGGCCCATATTCGACTTGATCGATCCCAGCCACAGCGGGCGTCCCTCCGGGCGAGCCTGCCCATAGGTCGCCAGCAGCGCCTGCGCCTCCAGTGGATCGCCGAGCACCGTTCCGGTCCCGTGACCCTCCACGGCGTCGACCTGGCTCGCCGATAGTCCGGCGGCGGCGAGCGCCTGGTTGATCACCCGCTGCTGAGCGGGGCCGTTCGGCGCCATCAACCCGTTGCTCGCACCGTCTTGATTCACAGCGCTCCCACGCACCACCGCCAGCACGCGATGGCCGTTGCGCTGCGCGTCGGAGAGACGCTCCAGCACCACCACGCCCACGCCCTCGCTGAATCCGGCTCCATCCGCCGCATTCCCATACGACTTGCACCTGCCATCCCCGGCCAGGCCATGCTGACGGGAGGAGCCCATGAACACGCCAGGCAACGCAAGCACCGTCACCCCGCCGGCGAGCGCCAGCGAGCATTCACCTGAACGCACCGCGGCGCATGCCAGATGCAATGCCACCAGTGAAGATGAGCAGGTCGTGTCAACCGTCACCGCCGGGCCCTCCAGGCCGAACACATATGCCACCCGACCGGACGCGACGCCCCCGGTTACACCTGTGATCTGATCCTCCACACTCTCGATCCTCGATCCCAGGAACATCCCATAATCCTGTGACATCAAGCCCGTGAACACACCCGTACGACTACCGCGCAACGTACCCGGATCGATGCCCGCCTCTTCAAATGCCTCCCATGAGACTTCCAGCAGCAGCCGCTGCTGCGGATCCATCGCCAGCGCCTCGCGTGGGCTGATCTCGAAGAATCCGGCGTCGAACTCGGCGGCGTTGTCGAGAAACCCTCCACCGCGAACATGCGAAGCCCGTGGATTGTCAGGATCGGAATCATAGAGATCATCCAAATTCCATCCACGATCGTCCGGAAACTCACTAATCGCATCACGACCGCCGGCAACCAGCTCCCACAAGCCCTGCGGTGAATTCACACCACCCGGATAATGACAGCCCATGCCCACGATCGCGACCGGCTCGCGCGACCGGCTCTCCACCTCGCGCAGGCGCGTACGAGCGTCATGCAGGTCAACTGTGACCCGCTTCAGATAATCGAGAAGCTTCTCTTCCTCAGTAGTCAAAATGGTCCTCGCTCATTTCCGGTGAGTCTACTGTGTGTCAGTGCCCCAGGCAAATTAATACGACTCCAGCTCGCGGTCGATGAAGTCGAGCACCTCCTCGGCGGACGCCGACTCGATCCTCTGGGCGACCGCGATGCCGTCCAGGGGCATCGGCGCTCCGCGGAGCTCGTCGAGGAGTGCCTGCAGACGAGCGGTGGCCCTGCTGCGCTCCAGATCGTCCTGAGCCAGCATCGACAATCTCACTTCGAGGTTGTCGATGTCGGCATCCACCAGAGCGCCGGGCATCGCCTGCTTGCTACGGACCTGCTCCAGGATGCGATCCGCCACCTGCGCGGGTCGGGGGTAGTCGAATATGAGCGTGGCGTCCAAACGCAACCCGGTGACCTCATTCAGGCGGTTGCGCAGCTCGACGGCGGTGAGTGAGTCGAACCCAAGGTCCTGGAACGTGCGTTGAGGGTCGATCGACCGCGCGCTGGGATGCCGCAGGACCGTGGCCGTCTCGGCGCGCACCAGCTCCAGAACGATGTTCTCATGCTCGGCCTCGGGCGCATCCGCCAGACGACGCGCCAGAGACCTGCCGCCGACCGCCCGCGGCGGGGCCTTCACCAGACCGCGCAGCAGCGCGGGGAGCACCCCCACCTTCGACCATCTGCGCAGCGTGCCGAAGTCGAGGCCCATCGGCAGCAGCAGCGCCTCGTCCAGCGCGCAGGCGGCATCGTAGAGCTCGAGGCCCCGTTTGGAGGAGAGCGCACTCAGCCCGGAGCGCTCCATGCGGGAGAGCTGGGCCTCGTCCACTGCACCGGTGAGTGCGGTGGTCTGATCCCAGAGTCCCCACGCCATCGAAATGCCCGCCAATCCCTGCGCGCGTCGATGTGCCGCGAGCGCGTCGAGGAACGAGTTTGCCGCTGCGTAGCTGCCCTGCCCGGGGGAGCCGAGCACCCCGGCGGCCGAGGAGAACAGCACGAACGCCTGCAGGTCCATGTGGCGGGTCAGCTCGTGCAGATGCCACGCCCCGTTGAGCTTCGCAGCGAGCACCCGCTGGACGCGCTCCGCCGTCAACGACTCGATCAAGCCGTCGTCGAGCACGCCCGCGGCGTGCACCACCGCGCCCAGCGGCGCCTGCAGTGGCACCTCTCCCAGGAGCGCCTCAACGGCGTGCCGGTCGCTCACATCGCAGGCCACGACCGACACGCGAGCGCCCAGCGCCTCCAGGTCGCTGCGCAACTCCGACGCACCCGGCGCCCGGGGGCCCTGCCGGCTCGCCAGCAGCACACTGCGCACGCCGTGCTCGGCGACCAGATGCCGCGCCAGGAGCCCGCCCAGACCACCCGTGCCGCCCGTGATCAGGACGGAGCGCTCCGGCCATAGAGAAGCGGGGGGGACCTCCGCACCAGGCCCGGCTGCCCCGGCGGCGGCGATATCGGCGGCGGCCGGCAGAGGCGCGCGCGCGAGCCTCGCCGCGAGCGTCTCGCCAGCACGCACGGCCACCCGTGGCTCATCGCCCGCGACCACGCGGCCGAGCACGCCCCGAGACTCCTCCCGGCCGTCCACGTCCACCAGCAGGATCGTCCCCGGACGCTCCATCTGTGCCGAGCGCAGCAGGCCCCACACGCTGGCGCCGGCCAGGTTCTCCACGCCCTCGCCGGGACGCGCTTCGACGGCGCCGCGGGTGACCACGACGAGCCGCGACTCGCCGAGCCGCTCGTCGGAGAGCCACTCCTGCACCACGCCCAGGGCGCCACACACCGCATCCAACACACGCCCTGGCAGCGCCATGTCCTCGTCCTCGCCCGCGGGCTCCTCGCCGGCCGGCACGCCATTTGCATCCCGGTGGCCGTCTGCCGGGCCATCGCGACACAGATCCAGGAACACCGCCTCAGGCGGCCGGCCGCCGGCGTCCAGCGCCCGGCGCAGTGCGCTCAGATCCTCGAACACCTCAGGCGCTCCCTCGGCGTCCGGACTCACACCCACGACCTCGCAATCGCCACCGCTCAGCACGGCCCACGCCCCGGTGTCGGGTTCCGCGCCGACGTCGCTCAGGAAGGGCACCCACTCCATGCTGAACAACGACCCGTTCGGATCGCGCCCATCCACGAGCTGCCCTGGCGAGAGCTCGCGCGCCCTCAGCGAGTCGACCGACACGATGAGTCCGCCCGCGTCGTCGACCGCGACCAGCGAGATGACGCTCTCGGACCCGCTCGCGCCCTCCGTCACACGGAGATGGACCCTCAAACGAGAAGCGCCCCCCGCACCCAAACGAACCCCGCTCCACGCAAACGGCAACCTCACAGCAGCATCCGCACCCCGGGTCTCGCTCTCACCAAGCAACGCCAACGCAGAAGCCTGCAACGCGCTATCCAACAACGCCGGATGCAAACCATAAGACCCCGCCTCCCCCACCTCACCCTCACCAAGAGCGACCTCCGCGAACACCTCATCCCCACGCCGCCACACCGCCCTCACACCCTGAAAAGCAGGGCCATACTCCAACCCCACATCAGCCAGCCGCTCATAACACCCATCAAGCTCCACCCCCACCGCACCCCGCGGCGGCCACACACCCCCAAGCTCCCCAACACGCTCATCAACCCCACCCCACTCACCCACACCAACCTGCTCCTCCCCCACCAACACACCACTCGCGTGCCGCGTCCAACCACCCCCATCCCCATCCACCACACCATCCCCACCAACACCCTCCAAACGCGAATACACCGCCACCGAACGCTCACCCACCCCACCCAGCTCACCACCCACCCCAGGCTCCCCCACAACAACCTGAACCTGCACCCCACCCCCCTCACCCAACACCAACGGAGCCTCCAACATCAACTCCCGCACCACCGGACACCCCACCCCACCACCAGCACGCACCACCAACTCCACAAACGCCGCACCCGCCAACAACACCACACCAGACACCGCATGATCCCCAAGCCACGCATGACTCTCCAACGACAACCGGCCCGTAAACACACACCCCTCACCACCCGCCAACCCAACAACCGCCCCCAACAACGGATGCCCAGCAGACACCAACCCAGCCCCCGACACATCCCCCACACCACCACCACCAGACCCAAGCCAAAACCGCTCACGCTGAAACGCATACGACGGCAACCCCACACGCACACCACCCGACCCACCAAACACCCGGCCCCAATCAACACCCCCACCAGCCACCCACAACTCCGCCGCCGAGCGCAAGAACCGCGCCAAACCACCCTCACCCCGACGCAACGAACCAACCACCACCACGCCACCGCCACCACCAGAACCCTCAACGCCCACACCAGCACCACCAACACCAGACCCACCAACACCAGCATCCTCGACCGTCTCCAGCACCCCCACCGTCAACACCGGATGCGGACTCACCTCCACGAACCCACCAACACCGGCCCCCAACACCGCACGCGTCGCCCGCTCAAACAACACCGGCTCACGCAAATTCCGATACCAATACTCCCCATCCAACCCCGCCATATCCACCAACCCACCCGTCACCGCCGAATAAAACGGGATGCTCCCCGAACACGGCTCAATCCCCACACACCCCTCCAACAACTCCCCCCGAATCCGCTCCACACCCACCGAATGCGCCGCATAATCCACCGCAATACGCCGCGCCCTCACACCCCCAGCCTCCAACTCCCCCAACAACCCCTCCAACGCCTCCACATCACCCGACACCACAACCGAACGCGGCCCATTCACCGCCGCCACACCCACCCGGCCACCCCAACCCTCGAGCCACCCCCCAACCTCATCCACCCCCGCCGCGACAGACACCATCCCACCCAACCCAGACAACCCCACAAGCGCACGACTCCGAGACACAACCACCCGCGCCCCATCCTCCAACGACAAACCACCCGCCACACACGCCGCCGCGATCTCCCCCTGCGAATGCCCCACCACCGCCACCGGCTCAACACCACACGCCCGCCACAACCCCGCCAACGACACCATCACCCCCCACAACACCGGCTGCACCACATCCACCCGATCCAACCCCGGCTCACCCACCCCACCACGCAACACACCCTCCAACGACCAATCCACCAGGCCCCCCAACACCTCCCCACACCGACCCAACCACTCCCCAAACACCGGCGAGCTATCCAACAACTCCACCGCCATCCCCACCCACTGCGCACCCTGCCCCGGAAACACAAACACCACACCACACCCACCAGGAGCAGCAACACCCCGCACCACACCAACACCCGACCCACCAGCAGCCAACACCCCCAACCCACCAAGCAACTCCTCACGACCATCCCCCAACACCACCGCCCGATCCCCAAACACCGAACGCCCCACCAACGAACACCCCACATCCACCACACCCAACCCCACATCACCCTCCACAAACCCCCCCAAACGCCCCGCCTGACCACGCAAAGCACCCTCACCCCGACCCGACAACACCCACGGCACCACACCACCAACCCCCAGACCCACACCACCCGGAGCATCGGCAGCAGGCGCCACATCCCCCACCGCCGCCGCACCGTTCGCCGCCGCACCGTTCGCTGCCATGTCCCCGTCGGCCGGCGCGGCGCTTTCGAGCGCTGGGGGCTGCTCGATGATCACGTGGGCGTTTGTGCCGCTCATCCCGAATGAGGAGACACCGGCGCGGCGTGGGTGGCCGTCGGTCTCCCACGGCACCTCCTCCACCAGCAGCGACACCCGGCCGCTTCCCCAGTCCACCTTGCTGGAGGGCGCATCCACGTGCAGCGTCCGGGGCAGCATCCCGTGCTCGAGCGCCTTCACCATCTTGATCACACCCGCCACACCCGCAGCCGCCTGCGCATGGCCCAGGTTCGACTTGATCGACCCCAGCCAGAGCGGGCGCTCCCCCATACGCTCTTGCCCGTAGGTCGCCAGTAGCGCCTGCGCCTCGATTGGGTCGCCCAGCATCGTGCCGGTGCCGTGGCCCTCGACCACGTCGACGTCGCCCGCCGCCAAGCCCGCGTTGGCGAGTGCCTGGCGGATCACTCGCTGCTGGGAGGGCCCGTTCGGTGCCGCCAGCCCGTTGCTCGCGCCGTCCTGGTTCACCGCGCTGCCCCGCACCACCGCCAGTACCGGATGCCCGTTGCGCTGCGCGTCTGAGAGACGCTCCAGCACCAGCACACCCACACCCTCACTGAACCCCGCCCCGTCCGCCGCCTCCGCGAACGACTTGCAGCGCCCGTCCACCGAGAGGCCACGCTGACGCGCCATCCCGACGAACAGCCCCGGCGAGGAGAGCACCGTCACGCCACCCGCCACTGCCAGCGAGCACTCGCCCGAGCGCAGCGCCCCGCACGCCAGATGCAACGCCACCAGCGAGGACGAGCACGCCGTGTCCACCGACACCGCCGGACCCTCCAAGCCCAACGCATACGACACCCGACCCGACGCGATGCTGCCGGCCATGCCAGGCCCCAGGTATCCCTCCAAGTCCCCCGGCACCGATTGCAACTCCGCTTCGTAGTCGCTGCGCATGATTCCGGCGTATACGCCTGTTTGGGTGCCGGTGAGTGTCGCGGGATCCATGCCCGCGTTCTCGAAGGCTTCCCAGCACGCTTCTAGTAGGAGCCGCTGCTGGGGGTCCATCGCCAGCGCCTCGCGCGGGCTGATCCCGAAGAACTCCGCGTCGAACCCGGCCGCGTCGTCGAGGAAGCCGCCCTCGCGCGTGTAGCTGGTACCGGAATGATCGGGGTCGGGGTCGAACAGGCCCTCCAGGTCCCACCCCCGGTCAGCCGGGAACACCGAGACCGCGTCCCCGCCCCGCGCGAGGAACTCCCACAACCCCTCCGGTGAGCTCACCCCACCCGGATACCGGCAGCTCATCCCCACGATCGCGACCGGCTCATCCAACGCCCGCCCACTCGCCACCACCGCCCCACGCTCACGCCGAGCACCCACGATCTCACCCAGCACAAACTCGGCGACCGCCGCCGGCGTCGGGTGATCGAACACCAGCGTCGCCGGGAGCTGCAACCCCGTCGCCGCGTTCAACCGGTTACGCAACTCCACCGCCGTCAACGAATCGAACCCAAGCTCCTTGAACGCCCGCTCAGACGCAATCGCACGCGCACCCGCATGCCCCAGCACAGCCGCCGCCTCCCCACGCACCAACTCCAGCACAATGCCCCGGCGCTCAGCCTCGCCCACCCCCGCCAGACGACCCGCGAGCAGACCACCATCCCCCCCGCGGCGCACCGAGACCGAACGCACCAGGCCACGCAGCAACCCCGGCAGCCCCCCGGACCGCGCCTGCCTACGAACCACCGCCATATCCAGGCGCACCCCCACGAGCAAGGACTCCCCCGAAGCGCACGCCCGGTCGAACAACGCGACCCCTTCCTCGTCGGAGAGCCCAAGCACACCCGAACGCGCAAGCCGCGCCGCGCCCGCCTCCCCCAAAGTCGCCGTCAACTCGCTCTCCCGCTCCCACAACCCCCACGCGATCGACACACCCGCCAAACCCCGCGCACGCCGATAACCCGCAAGCGCATCCAAGAACGCATTCGCCGCCGCGTAACTCCCCTGCCCCGGCGCCCCCATCGTCCCCGCCGCCGAAGAGAACAACACAAACGCACCCAAATCCATGTCGCTGGTCAGCTCGTGCAAATACCACGCCGCATCGAGCTTCGCCGCCAACACCCCCTCCAACCGCCCCGCAGAGAGCGACCCGATCACACCATCGTCAAGCACGCCAGCCGCATGCACCACCGCACCCAACGGAAACTCCCCCGGCACGCTCCCCAACAGCCCCTCCAGCTGCCCCCGGTCACTCACATCGCACGCCACGACCTCGACCCGCGCACCCAAACCCTCGAGCTCCGCGCGCAACTGCACCGCACCCGGCGCCTGCAGCCCCCGACGACTCGCCAACACCACACACCGCACACCACGCCCAACCACCAGATGCCGCGCCACCACACCACCCAACACACCCGTACCACCCGTCACCAACACCGACCGGCCAGCATCGAACACACCCACACCCAACGACCCACCCGACCCCCCCTCCTCCTCCTGCGCACCCAGCCCTCCTACCAGCCCGCCCCCAGCCTCCCCGGACACCCGCGCCAGCCGCGGAGCGAGCACCCGACCATCGCGAACAACGAGCTGGGACTCACCCTCACACCCAAACACACCCGCCAACACCCCACGCGAAGACTCCTCCCCATCGACATCGACCAGCCACACCCGCCCCGGGCTCTCCGACTGCGCCGAACGCACCAACCCCCACACACCCGCACCAGCCAAACCCTCCACACCATCCCCCGCACCCACAGCCACCGCACCACGCGTCAAAACCACCAGCCGCGAACCCACCAGCCGCTCATCCCCCAACCACCCCTGCAACACACCCAACACCCCACCCAACACACCCCGCGCCAACAACAACACACCCCCACCATCCACAACCCCAACCCCAACCCCATCATCAACAACCCCAACCCCATCCCCATCCCCGCCATCAACAACCCCAACCCCATCCCCATCCCCGCCATCCACAACCCCATCGCCAAGACCCAGCCCACCACCCGACACATCCAAAACCACCACACCCGGCAACTCCCCACCCTCCGCCAACACCCCCGCCAACGACCCCACATCCATCACCACACCAACCTCACCCACCGAACCAGCACCCCCATCAACCTCAACCGGCACCCACCCCACCGCAAACAACGAATCCCGGCCCCCACCAACACCAGCGCCCCGGAGCTGCTCGGGAGCAACCTCACGCACCACCAACGACCCCACCGACACCACCAACCCACCACCCTCATCCACCCCCACCAACGACAACCCACCACCATCCACCCGCGACACACAAACCCTCAAACGAGACGCGCCCCCCGCACCCAAACGAACCCCGCTCCACGCAAACGGCAACCTCACAGCAGCATCCGCACCCCGGGTCTCGCTCTCACCAAGCAACGCCAACGCAGAAGCCTGCAACGCGCTATCCAACAACGCCGGATGCAAACCATAAGACCCCGCCTCCCCCACCTCACCCTCACCAAGAGCGACCTCCGCGAACACCTCATCCCCACGCCGCCACACCGCCCTCACACCCTGAAAAGCAGGGCCATACTCCAACCCCACATCAGCCAGCCGCTCATAACACCCATCAAGCTCCACCCCCACCGCACCCCGCGGCGGCCACACACCCCCAAGCTCCCCAACACGCTCATCAACCCCACCCCACTCACCCACACCAACCTGCTCCTCCCCCACCAACACACCACTCGCGTGCCGCGTCCAACCACCCCCATCCCCATCCACCACACCATCCCCACCAACACCCTCCAAACGCGAATACACCGCCACCGAACGCTCACCCACCCCACCCAGCTCACCACCCACCCCAGGCTCCCCCACAACAACCTGAACCTGCACCCCACCCCCCTCACCCAACACCAACGGAGCCTCCAACATCAACTCCCGCACCACCGGACACCCCACCCCACCACCAGCACGCACCACCAACTCCACAAACGCCGCACCCGCCAACAACACCACACCAGACACCGCATGATCCCCAAGCCACGCATGACTCTCCAACGACAACCGGCCCGTAAACACACACCCCTCACCACCCGCCAACCCAACAACCGCCCCCAACAACGGATGCCCAGCAGACACCAACCCAGCCCCCGACACATCCCCCACACCACCACCACCAGACCCAAGCCAAAACCGCTCACGCTGAAACGCATACGACGGCAACCCCACACGCACACCACCCGACCCACCAAACACCCGGCCCCAATCAACACCCCCACCAGCCACCCACAACTCCGCCGCCGAGCGCAAGAACCGCGCCAAACCACCCTCACCCCGACGCAACGAACCAACCACCACCACGCCACCGCCACCACCAGAACCCTCAACGCCCACACCAGCACCACCAACACCAGACCCACCAACCCCAGCATCCTCGACCGTCTCCAGCACCCCCACCGTCAACACCGGATGCGGACTCACCTCCACGAACCCACCAACACCGGCCCCCAACACCGCACGCGTCGCCCGCTCAAACAACACCGGCTCACGCAAATTCCGATACCAATACTCCCCATCCAACCCCGCCATATCCACCAACCCACCCGTCACCGCCGAATAAAACGGGATGCTCCCCGAACACGGCTCAATCCCCACACACCCCTCCAACAACTCCCCCCGAATCCGCTCCACACCCACCGAATGCGCCGCATAATCCACCGCAATACGCCGCGCCCTCACACCCCCAGCCTCCAACTCCCCCAACAACCCCTCCAACGCCTCCACATCACCCGACACCACAACCGAACGCGGCCCATTCACCGCCGCCACACCCACCCGGCCACCCCAACCCTCGAGCCACCCCCCAACCTCATCCACCCCCGCCGCGACAGACACCATCCCACCCAACCCAGACAACCCCACAAGCGCACGACTCCGAGACACAACCACCCGCGCCCCATCCTCCAACGACAAACCACCCGCCACACACGCCGCCGCGATCTCCCCCTGCGAATGCCCCACCACCGCCACCGGCTCAACACCACACGCCCGCCACAACCCCGCCAACGACACCATCACCCCCCACAACACCGGCTGCACCACATCCACCCGATCCAACCCCGGCTCACCCACCCCACCACGCAACACACCCTCCAACGACCAATCCACCAGGCCCCCCAACACCTCCCCACACCGACCCAACCACTCCCCAAACACCGGCGAGCTATCCAACAACTCCACCGCCATCCCCACCCACTGCGCACCCTGCCCCGGAAACACAAACACCACACCACACCCACCAGGAGCAGCAACACCCCGCACCACACCAACACCCGACCCACCAGCAGCCAACACCCCCAACCCACCAAGCAACTCCTCACGACCATCCCCCAACACCACCGCCCGATCCCCAAACACCGAACGCCCCACCAACGAACACCCCACATCCACCACACCCAACCCCACATCACCCTCCACAAACCCCCCCAAACGCCCCGCCTGACCACGCAAAGCACCCTCACCCCGACCCGACAACACCCACGGCACCACACCACCCACACCCACACCCACACCACCTACACCCAACACAGGAACGCCGGCCTCAGACACAACACCATCGAGTGCCGCCGCACCGTTCACCGCCGCCGCACCGTTCGCTGCCACACCGTTCGCCGCCATATCCCCATCGGCCGACGCGGCGCCCTCGACCGCCGGAGCCTCTTCGATGATCACGTGCGCGTTCGTGCCGCTGATCCCGAACGAGGAGACCCCCGCACGGCGCGGGTGGCCGTCGGTCTCCCACGGCACCTCCTCCACCAGCAGCGACACCCGGCCACTCTCCCAATCCACTTTGCTCGACGGCGCATCCACGTGCAGCGTCCGCGGCAGCACCCCATGCTCCAGCGCCTTCACCATCTTGATCACACCCGCCACACCCGCAGCCGCCTGCGCATGACCAATGTTCGACTTGATCGACCCCAGCCACAGCGGGCGCTCCTCCGCGCGCCCCTGCCCATACGTCGCCAGCAGCGCCTGCGCCTCGATCGGATCGCCCAACACCGTGCCCGTCCCATGCGCCTCGACCACATCCACGTCGCCCACCGACAGCCCCGCGTTCGCGAGCGCCTGCCCGATCACCCGCTGCTGGGAAGGACCGTTCGGCGCCGTCAAGCCGTTGCTCGCGCCGTCCTGATTCACCGCGCTGCCCCGCACCACCGCCAGCACCCGATGCCCGTTGCGCTGCGCGTCTGAAAGACGCTCCAGCACCAGCACACCCACACCCTCACTGAACCCCGCCCCGTCCGCCGCGTCGGCGAACGACTTGCAGCGCCCGTCGTCAGCCAACACGCGCTGACGCGACATGGTCACGAACAGCCCCGGCGAGGAGAGCACCGTCACGCCACCCGCCAGCGCCAGCGAGCACTCGCCCGAGCGCAGCGCCCCGCACGCCAGATGCAACGCCACCAGCGAGGACGAGCACGCCGTATCCACCGACACCGCCGGACCCTCCAAGCCCAACGCATACGACACCCGACCCGAAGCAACGCTGCCGAGCACACCCGTTCCCAGATACGCCTCCAAATCCGCCGGCACCGACCCCGACGGAGCTTCGTAGTCGCCACGCATGATCCCGGCAAATACGCCCGTCTGGCTGCCAGCGAGTGCCGCGGGATCCATGCCCGCGTCCTCGAAGGCCTCCCAGCACGCTTCCAGCAGCAGCCGCTGCTGGGGGTCCATCGCCAGCGCCTCGCGCGGGCTGATCCCGAAGAACCCCGCGTCGAACCCGGTCGCGTCGCCAAGAAAACCACCCTCGCGCGTATAGGTGGTCCCCGGATGGTCGGGGTCGGGGTCGAACAGATCCTCCAAATTCCACCCCCGGTCAGCTGGGAACGCCGAGACCGCGTCCCCGCCCCGCGCGACCAACTCCCACAACCCCTCCGGTGAGCGCACGGGCCCCGGATACCGGCAGCTCATCCCCACGATCGCGACCGGCTCATCCAACGCCCGCCCACTCGCCACCACCGCCCCACGCTCACGCCGAGCACCCACGATCTCACCCAGCACAAACTCGGCGACCGCCGCCGGCGTCGGGTGATCGAACACCAGCGTCGCCGGGAGCTGCAACCCCGTCGCCGCGTTCAACCGGTTACGCAACTCCACCGCCGTCAACGAATCGAACCCAAGCTCCTTGAACGCCCGCTCAGACGCAATCGCACGCGCACCCGCATGCCCCAGCACAGCCGCCGCCTCCCCACGCACCAACTCCAGCACAATGCCCCGGCGCTCAGCCTCGCCCACCCCCGCCAGACGACCCGCGAGCGACCCGCCGCCTCCCGCGCGCACCGCAGGCGAGCGCACCAGGCCACGCAGCAACCCCGGCAGCCCCCCGGCCCGCGCCTGCCTACGAACCACCGCCATATCGAGCCGCACCCCGACGAGCAGCGCCTCGCCCAGGCCGCACGCCCGGTCGAACAGCGCGACCCCCTCCGCGTCGGAGAGCCCATGCACACCAGAACGCGCCAGACGCGCCACCCCCGCCTCACCCAACCCCGCCGTCAACTCGCTCTCCCGCTCCCACAGCCCCCAGGCGATCGACAGGCCCGACAACCCCCGCGCACGCCGGTGGGCAGCCAGCGCATCCAGGAACGCGTTCGCCGCGGCGTAATTCCCCTGACCCGGCGCCCCCATCGTCGCCGCCGCGGAGGAGAACAACACGAACGCCTCCAAGTCCATGTGGCTGGTCAGCTCGTGCAGATGCCACGCCGCGTCGAGCTTCGGCGCGAGCACACCCTCCAGACGCTCCGGCGAGAGCGACTCGATCATCCCGTCATCAAGCGCGCCCGCCGAGTGCACCACCGCCCCCAGCGGGAACTCCTCCGGCACGCTCTCGAGCAACCCGACCAGTTGCTCGCGATCGCTCACATCGCACGCCACCAGCTCCACCCGCGCACCCAAACCCTCGAGCTCCGCGCGCAACTCCACCGCGCCCGGTGCCTCGGGGCCCCGCCGGCTCGTCAACACCAGGCTCCGCACACCATGCTCGGCAACCAGATGCCGCGCCACCACACCACCCAGCACACCCGTGCCACCTGTCACCAACACCGATCGACCAGGATCGAAGCCACGAGGAAACGTCAGCACAATCTTCCCGACGTGACGCGCCAGACTCATGAACCGAAACGCGTCGGGCGCACGACGCACGTCCCATGCCCGCATGGGCAGCAACTCGAGCGCGCCCCGCTCGAACAACCCCACCAGCTCTCCGAGCATCTCCTGGATGCGGTCCGGGCCGGCCTCGTTCAGATCGAACGCGCGATACGCAACCCCCGACCACGCCCCGGCGACCTCATCCGGGTCGCGAATGTCCGTCTTGCCCATCTCGAGGAACCGCCCGCCCTCGGGCAGCAACGTGAGCGAGGCGTCGACGAACTCGCCGGCAAGCGAGTTCAGCACGACGTCCACGCCGCGGCCCCCGGTCCGCTCGAGGAACCGCTCCGCGAACTCGAGCGAACGCGAGCTCGCGATGTGCGCGTCGTCCAGCCCCAGTTCCCGCACCACCGGCCACTTGCCCGCGCTCGCGGTCCCGAACACCTCCGCGCCCAGCACCCGTGCGAGCTGAACGGCCGCCATCCCCACGCCACCGGCCGCGGCATGCACCAGCACCCGCTCCCCCTGCTCCAAGCCGGCTAGATCGACCAGCCCGTAATACGCCGTCAGGAACACGATCGGCACCGACGCCGCCGCAACGAAGGACCAACCCTCCGGCATCCGCACGAGCAGACGGCGATCGGCCACCGACACCGGCGCGAACCCGCCGGGCAGCAAGCCCATCACCCGGTCTCCAACGCACAACCCCTCGACACCCGGACCCACCTCCAGCACCACGCCAGCGCCCTCGCCGCCAACTCTCCCCTCACCCGGATACATCCCCAACGCGATCAACACATCGCGGAAGTTCAAGCCCGCAGCGCGCACTCCCACTCGCACCTCGCCGACCCCGAGCGGCCTTGCCGAGTCGGGCGCCGCCACCAGAGCCAGATCATCCAGCGAGCCCCCACCACCGGCCGCCAGCCGCCACTCCGAAACCCCCTCAGGCACAGCCAGCGCACCTACCAGCCCGCTCCCAGCCTCCCCGGACACCCGCGCCAGCCTCGGAGCGAGCACCTGACCATCGCGAACAACGAGCTGGGACTCACCCTCACACCCAAACACACCCGCCAACACCCCACGCGAAGACTCCTCCCCATCGACATCGACCAGCCACACCCGCCCCGGGCTCTCCGACTGCGCCGAACGCACCAACCCCCACACACCCGCACCAGCCAAACCCTCCACACCATCCCCCGCACCCACAGCCACCGCACCACGCGTCAAAACCACCAGCCGCGAACCCACCAGCCGCTCATCCCCCAACCACCCCTGCAACACACCCAACACCCCACCCAACACACCCCGCGCCAACAACAACACACCCCCACCATCCACAACCCCATCCCCACCATCCACAACCCCAACCCCATCCCCGCCATCCACAACCCCATCGCCAAGACCCAGCCCACCACCCGACACATCCAAAACCACCACACCCGGCAACTCCCCACCCTCCGCCAACACCCCCGCCAACGACCCCACATCCATCACCACACCAACCTCACCCACCGAACCAGCACCCCCATCAACCTCAACCGGCACCCACCCCACCGCAAACAACGAATCCCGGCCCCCACCAACACCAGCGCCCCGGAGCTGCTCGGGAGCAACCTCACGCACCACCAACGACCCCACCGACACCACCAACCCACCACCCTCATCCACCCCCACCAACGACAACGCGCCGTCGGCCGAGGACCCACCCCCCTCACCCACGGGCGAGATGCAGACCCGCAACGACGAAGCGCCCCCAGCACCCAACCGCACCCCACCCCACGCAAACGGCAACCTCACAGCAGCATCGGCGCTGGGGGTCTCGCTCTCACCGAGCAGCGCCAGCGCGGAGGCGTGCAGTGCGCTGTCCAACAGCGCCGGATGCACACCATAAGACCCCGCGTCCCCCACCTCGCCCTCGCCGAGAGCGACCTCCGCGAACACCTCATCCCCACGCCGCCACAGCGCCCTCACACCCTGGAAGGCGGGGCCGTATTCCAACCCCACATCAGCCAGCCGCTCATAACACCCATCAAGCTCCACCCCCACCGCACCCCGCGGCGGCCACACACCCGCGA
This sequence comes from uncultured Solirubrobacterales bacterium, assembly GCA_963713985.1. GTDB lineage: Bacteria > Actinomycetota > Thermoleophilia > Solirubrobacterales > Solirubrobacteraceae > Palsa-744. The sequence continues at coordinate 402,945 of OY970219.1, forward strand.
GCTCCACCGCGCGCTCATCGACCGCACCCCACTCACCCACCGACCCCACACCAGCCTGCTCCTCACCCACCAGCACACCACTCGCGTGCCGCGTCCAACCACCCCCGTCCCTCTCCACTACGCCATCCGACCCCCCACCAGCAGCCTCCAAGCGTGAATAGACCGCCACCGGACGCTCACCCTCCCCACCAAGCTCGCCGCCCTCTCCGGGCTCCCCCACAACAACCTGGACCTGCACAGCAGCCCCCTCGCCCAGCACCAACGGGACCTCCAGCGTCAACTCCCGCACCACCGGACACCCCACCCACACACCAGCATGCACCACCATCTCCACGAACCCGGTGCCCGGCAACAACACCACACCCGACGCCGCATGATCCGCAAGCCACGGATGACTCTCGAGCGACAACCGACCCGTGAACACACACCCCTCACCACCCGCCAACCCAACCACCGCGCCCAACAACGGGTGCCCAGCAGACACCTGGCCAATCGAGGAGATGTCTCCCGCGCCCGCCCCCCCGGAAAGCCAATACCGCTCGCGCTGAAACGCATACGACGGCAACCCCACACGCACACCACCCGACCCCCTGAACACACCACCCCAATCAACACCCCCACCAGCCACCCACAACTCCGCCGCCGAGCGCAAGAACCGCGCCAAACCACCCTCACCCCGACGCAACGAACCAACAACCACCACACCACCACCATCGCCCGGCGCGCCCCCCGCGCCCGCCGCGCGCTCAGCCGCGACGGCCTCGACAGTCTCCTGCACCCCGACCGTCAACACCGGATGCGGACTGACCTCCACAAACCCACCCACACCAGCCCCCAACAACGCCCGCACCGCACCCTCGAACTGCACCACCTCACGCACATTCCGATACCAATACTCCCCATCCAACCCCGCCATATCCAACAACCCACCCGTCACCGTCGAATAAAACGGCACCTCCCCCGAACACGGCTCAACGCCCGCACAAACCTCCAACAACTCCTCACGCAACGACTCCACAAACACAGAATGCGAAGCAACCGTATCCGCCACCAGCCGCGCCCGCACACCCTCCGCCGCACACTCCTCCAACACCACCCCCAACGCACCCACCTCACCAGCCACCGTCACCGACCCCGGCCCATTCACCGCCGCCAACGACACACCCCAACCATCCAACCGCCCCACCAACTCATCCACCCCCAACGCCAACGACACAATCCCACCCTGCCCAACCAACCCAGCCAACACCCGACTACGCGCCACCACCAGCCGCGCCCCATCCTCCAACGACAAACCACCCGCCACACACGCCGCCGCGATCTCCCCCTGCGAATGCCCCACCACCGCCACCGGCCGAACCCCACACGCACCCCACAACCCCGCCAACGACACCATCACCCCCCACAACACCGGCTGCACCACATCCAACCGATCCAACCCCGGCTCCCCCACCCCACCACGCAACACACCCTCCAACGACCAATCCACCAACCCCCCCAACAACTCCCCACACCGACCCAACCACTCCCCAAACACCGGCGAGGAATCCAACAACTCCACCGCCATCCCCACCCACTGCGCACCCTGCCCCGGAAACACAAACACCACACCACGCTCACCACCACCAGCAACACCCCGCACCACACCCACCGAAGACTCCCCACCCGCCAAAGCACCCAACCCCCCCAACAACCCCTCACGACCATCCCCCAACACCACCGCCCGATCCCCAAACACCGAACGCCCCACCAACGAACACCCCACATCCACCACACCCAACCCCACACCACCCTCCACAAACCCCCCCAAACGCCCCGCCTGACCACGCAAAGCACCCTCACCCCGACCCGACAACACCCACGGCACCACACCACCCACACCCACACCAACCACAGCCGGAGCATCCACAGCACCAGCAACACCCACACCACCGCGAGCAGCAGGCGCGACATCCCCCACCACGACGCCACCCACACCCCCATCAGCCCCAGCCATACCCAACACAGGAACGCCGGCCTCAGACACAACACCATCGAGCGCCACCGCACCGTTCGCCGCCGCGGCACCGTTCGCCGCCGCCGCACCGTTCGCTGCCATGTCCCCGTCGGCCGGCGCGGCGCTTTCGAGCGCCGGGGGCTGCTCGATGATCACGTGGGCGTTTGTGCCGCTCATCCCGAATGAGGAGACACCGGCGCGGCGTGGGTGGCCGTCGGTCTCCCACGGCACCTCCTCCACCAGCAGCGACACCCGGCCGCTTCCCCAGTCCACCTTGCTCGAGGGCGCATCCACGTGCAGCGTCCGCGGCAGCATCCCGTGCTCCAGCGCCTTCACCATCTTGATCACACCCGCCACACCCGCAGCCGCCGAGGTGTGACCGATGTTCGACTTCACCGACCCCAGCCAGAGCGGGCGCTCCCCCATACGCTCTTGCCCGTAGGTCGCCAGCAGCGCCTGCGCCTCGATCGGATCGCCCAACACCGTGCCCGTTCCATGCCCCTCGACCACGTCCACATCCGCGGCCGACAACCTCGCGTTGGCGAGTGCCTGGCGGATCACTCGCTGCTGGGAAGGACCGTTCGGTGCCGCCAGCCCGTTGCTCGCGCCGTCCTGGTTCACCGCGCTGCCCCGCACCACCGCCAGTACCGGATGCCCGTTGCGCTGCGCGTCTGAGAGACGCTCCAGCACCAGCACACCCACACCCTCACTGAACCCCGCCCCGTCCGCCGCCTCCGCGAACGACTTGCAGCGCCCGTCCACCGAGAGGCCACGCTGACGCGCCATCCCGAGGAATATCCCCGGCGAGGAGAGCACCGTCACGCCACCCGCCAGCGCCAGCGAGCACTCGCCCGAGCGCAGCGCCCCGCACGCCAGATGCAACGCCACCAGCGAGGACGAGCACGCCGTATCCACCGACACCGCCGGACCCTCCAGGCCCAACGCATACGACACCCGACCCGACGCGACGCTCGCCGAGAGACCGGTCAAGCCAAAGCCTTCCATGTCCCCGGCGTGGGACCCCTCGTTGACGCCGCCAATCCCGTAATCGCCCGAGATGATTCCGGCGTATACGCCTGTTTGGGTGCCGGTGAGTGTCGCGGGATCCATGCCCGCGTTCTCGAAGGCTTCCCAGCACGCTTCTAGTAGGAGCCGCTGCTGGGGGTCCATCGCCAGCGCCTCGCGCGGGCTGATCCCGAAGAACTCCGCGTCGAACCCGGCCGCGTCGTCGAGGAAGCCGCCCTCGCGCGTGTAGCTGGTACCGGAATGATCGGGGTCGGGGTCGAACAGGCCCTCCAGGTCCCACCCCCGGTCAGCCGGGAACACCGAGACCGCGTCCCCGCCCCGCGCGAGGAACTCCCACAACCCCTCCGGTGAGCTCACCCCACCCGGATACCGGCAGCTCATCCCCACGATCGCGACCGGCTCATCCAACGCCCGCCCACTCGCCACCACCGCCCCACGCTCACGCCGAGCACCCACGATCTCACCCAGCACAAACTCGGCGACCGCCGCCGGCGTCGGGTGATCGAACACCAGCGTCGCCGGGAGCTGCAACCCCGTCGCCGCGTTCAACCGGTTACGCAACTCCACCGCCGTCAACGAATCGAACCCAAGCTCCTTGAACGCCCGCTCAGACGCAATCGCACGCGCACCCGCATGCCCCAGCACAGCCGCCGCCTCCCCACGCACCAACTCCAGCACAATGCCCCGGCGCTCAGCCTCGCCCACCCCCGCCAGACGACCCGCGAGCAGACCACCATCCCCCCCGCGGCGCACCGAGACCGAACGCACCAGGCCACGCAGCAACCCCGGCAGCCCCCCGGACCGCGCCTGCCTACGAACCACCGCCATATCCAGGCGCACCCCCACGAGCAAGGACTCCCCCGAAGCGCACGCCCGGTCGAACAACGCGACCCCTTCCTCGTCGGAGAGCCCAAGCACACCCGAACGCGCAAGCCGCGCCGCGCCCGCCTCCCCCAAAGTCGCCGTCAACTCGCTCTCCCGCTCCCACAACCCCCACGCGATCGACACACCCGCCAAACCCCGCGCACGCCGATAACCCGCAAGCGCATCCAAGAACGCATTCGCCGCCGCGTAACTCCCCTGCCCCGGCGCCCCCATCGTCCCCGCCGCCGAAGAGAACAACACAAACGCACCCAAATCCATGTCGCTGGTCAGCTCGTGCAAATACCACGCCGCATCGAGCTTCGCCGCCAACACCCCCTCCAACCGCCCCGCAGAGAGCGACCCGATCACACCATCGTCAAGCACGCCAGCCGCATGCACCACCGCACCCAACGGAAACTCCCCCGGCACGCTCCCCAACAGCCCCTCCAGCTGCCCCCGGTCACTCACATCGCACGCCACGACCTCGACCCGCGCACCCAAACCCTCGAGCTCCGCGCGCAACTGCACCGCACCCGGCGCCTGCAGCCCCCGACGACTCGCCAACACCACACACCGCACACCACGCCCAACCACCAGATGCCGCGCCACCACACCACCCAACACACCCGTACCACCCGTCACCAACACCGACCGGCCAGCATCGAACACACCCACACCCAACGACCCACCCGACCCCCCCTCCTCCTCCTGCGCACCCAGCCCTCCTACCAGCCCGCCCCCAGCCTCCCCGGACACCCGCGCCAGCCGCGGAGCGAGCACCCGACCATCGCGAACAACGAGCTGGGACTCACCCTCACACCCAAACACACCCGCCAACACCCCACGCGAAGACTCCTCCCCATCGACATCGACCAGCCACACCCGCCCCGGGCTCTCCGACTGCGCCGAACGCACCAACCCCCACACACCCGCACCAGCCAAACCCTCCACACCATCCCCCGCACCCACAGCCACCGCACCACGCGTCAAAACCACCAGCCGCGAACCCACCAGCCGCTCATCCCCCAACCACCCCTGCAACACACCCAACACCCCACCCAACACACCCCGCGCCAACAACAACACACCCCCACCATCCACAACCCCATCCCCACCATCCACAACCCCAACCCCATCCCCGCCATCCACAACCCCATCGCCAAGACCCAGCCCACCACCCGACACATCCAAAACCACCACACCCGGCAACTCCCCACCCTCCGCCAACACCCCCGCCAACGACCCCACATCCATCACCACACCAACCTCACCCACCGAACCAGCACCCCCATCAACCTCAACCGGCACCCACCCCACCGCAAACAACGAATCCCGGCCCCCACCAACACCGGCGCCCCGGAGCTGCTCGGGAGCAACCTCACGCACCACCAACGACCCCACCGACACCACCAACCCACCACCCTCATCCACCCCCACCAACGACAACGCGCCGTCGGCCGAGGACCCACCCCCCTCACCCACGGGCGAGATGCAGACCCGCAACGACGAAGCGCCCCCAGCACCCAACCGCACCCCACCCCACGCAAACGGCAACCTCACAGCAGCATCGGCGCTGGGGGTCTCGCTCTCACCGAGCAGCGCCAGCGCGGAGGCGTGCAGTGCGCTGTCCAACAGCGCCGGATGCACACCATAAGACCCCGCGTCCCCCACCTCGCCCTCGCCGAGAGCGACCTCCGCGAACACCTCATCCCCACGCCGCCACAGCGCCCTCACACCCTGGAAGGCGGGGCCGTATTCCAACCCCACATCAGCCAGCCGCTCATAACACCCATCAAGCTCCACCCCCACCGCACCCCGCGGCGGCCACACACCCGCGAGCTCCACCGCGCGCTCATCGACCGCACCCCACTCACCCACCGACCCCACACCAGCCTGCTCCTCACCCACCAGCACACCACTCGCGTGCCGCGTCCAACCACCCCCGTCCCTCTCCACTACGCCATCCGACCCCCCACCAGCAGCCTCCAAGCGTGAATAGACCGCCACCGGACGCTCACCCTCCCCACCAAGCTCGCCGCCCTCTCCGGGCTCCCCCACAACAACCTGGACCTGCACAGCAGCCCCCTCGCCCAGCACCAACGGGACCTCCAGCGTCAACTCCCGCACCACCGGACACCCCACCCACACACCAGCATGCACCACCATCTCCACGAACCCGGTGCCCGGCAACAACACCACACCCGACGCCGCATGATCCGCAAGCCACGGATGACTCTCGAGCGACAACCGACCCGTGAACACACACCCCTCACCACCCGCCAACCCAACCACCGCGCCCAACAACGGGTGCCCAGCAGACACCTGGCCAATCGAGGAGATGTCTCCCGCGCCCGCCCCCCCGGAAAGCCAATACCGCTCGCGCTGAAACGCATACGACGGCAACCCCACACGCACACCACCCGACCCACCAAACACCCGCTCCCACGCGACCTCCACGCCGCGCGCCCACAACGCACCCAACGCCGCCAGCAGCGTCTCCGGCTCCGAACGCTCGGCCCTCGACACCGGCACGAACGCGGCCGCCACGCCGGTCCCGGCCTCCTCCCCGCCCAGCTGCTGCTCCCAGCCCTCCAGGCACTCGCCGCCCATCCCGCTCAACACGCCGCCCGGACCGAGCTCGAGGAAGGTCAGCGCGCCATGAGCCCTCAGCCAGCGCACCCCCGCCATGAACCGCACCGGCTCACGCACATGACGCACCCAGTACGCCACCGAGCACACATCCTCGGCCGATACGGGCTCGCCCGTGAGGTTCGACACGATCGGTATCGCGGGTGGTGCAGGCGACAAGCCGCCAACCACCTCGGCGAACTCGTCCAACACCCCATCCATCCGCGGGGAGTGAAACGCGTCGCTGACCCGCAGCCGCTTCGTCTTGAACCCACGCTCCCCCCACAGTTTCGCCAATCCCAGCACCGCATCCTCATCACCGGAAAGCACCACCGAGGCGGGCCCGTTCACGCCCGCCACCGCCACCCGATCCTCGAGGCCGCTCAGCGACTCCAACACCTCCTCCTCCGGCACGCCCACCGACACCATCGCGCCGGCCCCCGGAACACCGCCCATCAACCGTCCGCGAGCCGCCACCAGCACGCATGCGTCCTCGAGCGAGAACACACCCGCAACGTGCGCCGCCGCCACCTCGCCGATCGAGTGGCCCAACACGTAGTCAGGCCGCACACCCCAGCTCTCGATCAGCCTGAACAGCGCGACCTCGAGCGCGAACAGACCAGGCTGCGCAAACGCCGTATCGTCGAGCGACCCAGCCCCACTCCCAGCGTCGGAGGACCCCCCATCCCCGAACACCACCTCACGCAGCGCACATCCCAAGTGCCGATCCAACTCGTCGCACGCCTCGTCAAACGCATCTCGAAACACTCCAAACGCCTCGTACAGCCCCGCGCCCATCCCAGCGCGCTGGGAGCCCTGCCCGCCGAACATGAACACGGTGCTCCCGCCCACAACCGAGCCCCGCACCACACCAGCCGCCGACTCTCCGGCAGCCAGCGCACCCAATCCTCCGAGCAGATCCTCGCGCCCGCAGCCCAACACCACCGCCCGATCCTCGAACGCCGAACGCCCCGCCAGCGAGAACCCCACGTCGAGCGCTCCCAGCTCGGGCGCACCCCGCAGGAACTTGCCAAGGCGCGTCGCCTGGCCCCGCAGGGCGTCCTCGCCTCTGCCCGAGATCACCCACGGCACCACGCCGTCCGGGTCGATACCGACACCCACACCACCCTCCACACCAGACCCCGCCGCGGGTGCGCCCGCGCCAGCAGCGCCACCAACCGCCGGGGCCTCCTCGAGGATCACGTGCGCGTTCGTGCCGCTCATCCCGAACGAGGAGACCCCCGCACGGCGCGGGCGGCCGTCGGCCTCCCACGGCACCTCCTCCACCAGCAGCGACACCCGGCCACTCCCCCAATCCACCTTGCTCGAGGGCGCATCCACATGCAGCGTCCGCGGCAGCACCCCATGCTCGAGCGCCTTCACCATCTTGATCACACCCGCCACACCCGCAGCCGCCGAGGTGTGACCGATGTTCGACTTCACCGACCCCAGCCACAATGGGCGCTCCCCCACACGCTCCCGCCCGTACGTCGCCAACAGCGCCTGCGCCTCGATCGGATCGCCCAGCACCGTCCCGGTGCCGTGGCCCTCCACCACATCGACGTCGCCCGCCGCCAAGCCCGCGTTCGCGAGCGCCTGGCGGATCACCCGCTGCTGGGAGGGCCCGTTCGGTGCCGTCAAGCCGTTGCTCGCGCCGTCCTGGTTCACCGCGCTGCCCCGCACCACCGCAAGCACCCGGTGCCCGTTGCGCCGCGCGTCTGAAAGACGCTCCAAAACCACCACACCCACACCCTCGCCAAACCCGGCCCCGTCCGCCGCGTCGGCGAACGACTTGCAGCGTCCGTCCACCGAGAGGCCACGCTGACGCGCGAACTCGAGGAATATCCCCGGCGAGGAGAGCACCGTCACGCCGCCCGCCAGCGCCAGCGAGCACTCGCCCGAGCGCAGCGCCCCACACGCCAGGTGCATCGCCACCAGCGAGGAGGAGCACGCCGTGTCCACCGACACCGCCGGACCCTCCAGGCCCAACTCATATGCCACCCGACCCGAGGCGACGCTCCCCGACATGCCGGTCCCGAGATATCCCTCGAGCTCCGCGGGCATCGAGCTCACGAGCCCTTCATAGTCGCTGCGCATGACCCCGGCGAACACCCCCGTCTGACTCTCGCCGAGCGCCGCCGGGTCGATCCGGGCGTCTTCGAACGCCTCCCAGCACGCTTCCAGCAGCAACCGCTGCTGGGGGTCCATCGCCAGCGCCTCCCGCGGGCTGATCCCGAAGAAACTGGCGTCGAACCCGGTCGCATCGTCGAGGAAGCCGCCCTCACGCGTGTAGCTGGTGCCGGGACGATCGGGATCTGGGTCGAACAGGCCCTCCAGGTCCCACCCCCGGTCGGCTGGAAACATCGAAATCGCGTCCCCGCCCCGAGCCACCAGCTCCCACAGGCCCTCGGGCGAACGAGCGGGCCCCGGATATCTGCAGCTCATCCCCACGATCGCAATCGGCTCTTTCGTCGCCGTGCGCAGCAATTGATTTTCCTGACGGAGCTGCCTGCTCTCCTTGACGGACGCTCGCAGCGCTTCGACCACCTGGTCGTCAGCCGTGCTCATTGCGCACTCTCCACTTCACGATCCAGCACGCTGTGGATGAGGCTCTCGACGTCCATCGCGTCAACCGCATCCGACCCGTCTGCCGCTGAGACCGATGGCATGACCGCATCCTCGGAATCGGCGAGCCGCAACAGGATGTCCAGCAGGCCGGTCTCTCGCAGGCGCGCGAGAGGAATGGTGCTCAGCGCCGATCTGACCTTCGCCTCTCCGGACTCGAGGCTGGCGGACCCGCTGGCGCCGACGAGCTGCCCCTGTATGTGGTTGGCGATGTGGGCCGGGGTGGGGTGATCGAATACGAGTGTCGCGGGCAGCTGCAACCCGGTCGCGGCGCTCAGGCGGTTGCGCAACTCAACCGCAGTCAGCGAGTCGAACCCGAGGTCCTTGAACGCATGCTCGGGCGCTACCGACTGACTGCCCGCGTGCCCGAGCACGATCGCCGCCTCCGCGCGCACGAGCTCCAGCACGATGCCCCCGCGCTCGGCCTCGCTCACCCCCACCAGACGACGAGCGAGCAAACCCTGGCCCCCCGCGCGCCGCACCACGGACGAGCGCACCAAGCCGCGCAACAGCGGCCCCAGCAGACCAGCTCGGGCCTGCCCACGGATCACCGCCATATCAAGCCGCATCCCCAACAGCAGAGCCTCACCCAGGGCACATGCCCGATCGAACAGCGCCAACCCCTCCGCGTCGGAGAGCGCGAGCACGCCATTGCGCGCCATACGCGCTCCCCCAACCTCCCCCAAGCTCGCCGTCAGCTCGCTCTCCTGCTCCCACCACCCCCACGCGATCGAGGTACCCGCCAAGCCCCGCGCACGCCGATACCCCGCCAGCGCATCCAAGAACGCATTCGCCGCCGCATAATTACCCTGGCCCGGCGAGCCAAGCGTCCCGGCCGCCGAGGAGAACAAGACGAACGCCTGCAGATCCATGTGGCTGGTCAGCTCGTGCAAGTACCACGCCGCGTCAGCCTTCCCCGCCAGCACACGATCCAGGCGCTCCGGGGAGAGCGAGCCGATCACACCGTCATCAAGCGTCCCGGCCGCGTGCACAACCGCGCCCAACGGAAACTCCCCCGGCACCCCCCCGAGCAACCCCTCCAGCTGCTCACGGTCGCTCACATCGCACGCCACCACACTCACCCGCGCACCCAGCCCCTCCAACTCACTTCGCAGCTCCCCAGCACCCGGCGCCTCGGGCCCCCGCCGACTCGCCAACACCACACTCCGCACCCCATGCGCAGCCACCAGATGCCGCGCGACCACGCCACCCAACACACCCGTCCCGCCCGTCACCAACACCGACCGCCCACGATCAAAGAGCCCTGCCATCCCGTTCACACTGAGCATCTCCGCCACAGGCGCCCGCGCCAGCCGCGGCGTCAGAACCTCACCGCCCCGGATCGCCAACTGCGGCTCTTGCTCACACGCCAACGCTCTGGGAAGCATCGCGCGTGATGCTTCCTCTCCATCGATGTCGACCAACCACACCTTCCCCGGGCTCTCCGATTGCGTTGTGCGCACCAACCCCCACACCCCGGCGTCGACCAGAGCGTCCACGCTGTCGCTGGCCCCCGCAGCCACAGCGTCTTCAGTGAGGACGACCAGCCGCGAACCCGCCAGCCGCTCCTCGGCCAGCCACCCCTGCAGCACGCCCAACACCCCACCAAGCACACTCCGCACCATCGAAGGCACGCTCACGCCCTCGGCATCCGCCCCCTCGCGGGTCACGTCCAAGACCACGACCCCCGGCAGCTCCCCACCCTCCGCCAACGCCCCACCCAACGACTCGACATCCATGAACACACCCGCCGCGCCCACCGTCCCCTCGCCGCCCACCCCAACCGGCACCCAATCCACGGCGAACAACGAATCGCCGCCCCCACCAGCACCGGCGCCCCGGAGTTGCTCGGGAGCAACCTCGCGCGCCACCAGCGACCCCACCGACACCACCAGCCCACCACCCTCGTCCACCGCCACCAGCGACAATGCGCCGTCGGCCGAGGGCCCACTCCCCTCACCCACCGGCGCGATGCAGACGCGCAACGACGAGGCGCCCCCAGCACCCAACCGCACCCCACCCCACGCAAACGGCAGCCTGATGCCGGCACGATCGCTCGCGTCGCCGAGACCACGTTCGCCCGCCGGCGCCAGCGCCGAGGCGTGCACCGCGCTGTCGAGCAGCGCCGGATGCACACCATAAGACCCCGCCTCCCCCGCCTGCCGCGCATCCAGAGCGACCTCTGCGAAGACCTCCTCCCCGCGCCGCCACGCCGCTCTCAGGCCCTGGAAGACGGGGCCATATTCCACCCCCATATCGGCCAGGCGCTCATACGCGTCATCGACTCCGATCATCTCGGCGCCCTGAGGCGGCCAGGAGCCCGCCAGCTCCACCGCCCGCGCGCTCAACGCCCCCAACTCCTCGCCCACACCATCAGACCCCACCCCATCCGGCTCCTCCAGAGCCAGCGCACCGCTCGCGTGCCGCGTCCAACTCCCCTCACCACCCACCAGCGCGCCATCCAGCCCCTCATCCTCGCCCTCCACACGGGAATACACGCCCACCGGGCGCTCACCGTCCTCGCCGGGCTCCCCCACAACAACCTGGATCTGCACAGCAGCTCCCTCGCCCAGCACCAACGGGACCTCCAGCGTCAACTCCCGCACCACCGGACACCCCATCGCCCCGCCGGCATGAAGCGCGAGCTCCAAGAACGCCGTGCCCGCCAACAACACCACACCCGACACCGCGTGATCCGCGAGCCACGGATCGCTCTCGAGCGACAACCGGCCCGTGAACACACACCCTCCACCCCCAGCCAGCCCGACCACCGCACCCAGCAGTGGGTGCCCAGCCGATACTTGGCCAATCGAGGAGATGTCTCCCGCGCCCGCTCCCCCCGAAAGCCAATACCGCTCGCGCTGGAACGCATACGAGGGCAACCCCACACGCACACCACCCGACCCCCTGAACACCCGGCCCCAATCGACACCCCCACCAGCCACCCACAACTCCGCCGCCGAGCGCAAGAACCGCGCCAAACCACCCTCACCTCGACGCAACGAACCAACAACCACCACACCCGCGCCCGCGCCACCCCCAGCAGAACCATCATCACCAGCAGCGGCCTCACCAGCAGCACCCTCACCCGCAGCAGCAGCAGCTGCAACCCCACCACCGACGGCCTCGACAGTCTCCTGCACCCCGACCGTCAACACCGGATGCGGACTGACCTCCACAAACCCACCCACACCAGCCCCCAACAACGCCCGCACCGCACCCTCGAACTGCACCACCTCACGCACATTCCGATACCAATACTCCCCATCCAACCCCGCCATATCCAACAACCCACCCGTCACCGTCGAATAAAACGGCACCTCCCCCGAACACGGCTCAACGCCCGCACAAACCTCCAACAACTCCTCACGCAACGACTCCACAAACACAGAATGCGAAGCAACCGTATCCGCCACCAGCCGCGCCCGCACACCCTCCGCCGCACACTCCTCCAACACCACCCCCAACGCACCCACCTCACCAGCCACCGTCACCGACCCCGGCCCATTCACCGCCGCCAACGACACACCCCAACCATCCAACCGCCCCACCAACTCATCCACCCCCAACGCCAACGACACAATCCCACCCTGCCCAACCAACCCAGCCAACACCCGACTACGCGCCACCACCAGCCGCGCCCCATCCTCCAACGACAAACCACCCGCCACACACGCCGCCGCGATCTCCCCCTGCGAATGCCCCACCACCGCCACCGGCCGAACCCCACACGCACCCCACAACCCCGCCAACGACACCATCACCCCCCACAACACCGGCTGCACCACATCCAACCGATCCAACCCCGGCTCCCCCACCCCACCACGCAACACACCCTCCAACGACCAATCCACCAACCCCCCCAACAACTCCCCACACCGACCCAACCACTCCCCAAACACCGGCGAGGAATCCAACAACTCCACCGCCATCCCCACCCACTGCGCACCCTGCCCCGGAAACACAAACACCACACCACGCTCACCACCACCAGCAACACCCCGCACCACACCCACCGAAGACTCCCCACCCGCCAAAGCACCCAACCCCCCCAACAACCCCTCACGACCATCCCCCAACACCACCGCCCGATCCCCAAACACCGAACGCCCCACCAACGAACACCCCACATCCACCACACCCAACCCCACACCACCCTCCACAAACCCCCCCAAACGCCCCGCCTGACCACGCAAAGCACCCTCACCCCGACCCGACAACACCCACGGCACCACACCACCCACACCCACACCAACCACAGCCGGAGCACCCACAGCACCCACACCACCAGCCACACCAACGCCAACCGCAGACACCGCACCACCCACCGACATTGCTCCCTTACCACCAGCCGTAGAAACACCCCCATCGACTGCCACCACACCGCTCCCAGTCAGCTCAGAGCCCTCGGCCACCGGGGGCTCCTCGAGAATCACATGCGCGTTCGTGCCGCTCATCCCGAACGAGGACACCCCCGCACGCCGCGGCCGCCCGTCACGCTCCCATGGCACCTCCTGCGCCAACAGCGACACCCGGCCGCTCTCCCAATCCACCTTGCTCGAGGGCTCATCCACATGCAACGTCCTGGGCAACACCCCGTGCTCCAGCGCCTTGACCATCTTGATCACACCCGCCACACCCGCAGCCGCCTGCGCATGACCCAGGTTCGACTTGATCGACCCCAGCCACAACGGGTGCTCCTCCGCACGCTCCTGCCCATAAGTCGCCAGCAGCGCCTGCGCCTCGATCGGATCGCCCAACACCGTGCCCGTTCCATGCCCCTCGACCACGTCCACATCCGCGGCCGACAACCTCGCATTCGCAAGCGCCTGACGGATAACCCGCTGCTGGGAAGGACCGTTCGGCGCCGTCAAGCCGTTGCTCGCGCCATCCTGGTTCACCGCGCTGCCCCGCACCACCGCCAACACCCGATGGCCATTGCGCTGCGCGTCCGACAGACGCTCCAACACCACCACGCCCACACCCTCGCTGAACCCCGCCCCGTCCGCCCCATCCGCAAACGACTTGCACCGACCATCCACCGCCAACCCACGCTGCCGCGACAACTCCACGAACAATCGCGGAATCGAGAGCACCGTCACACCACCCGCCAACGCCAGCGAACACTCGCCCGCGCGCAGCGACCCACACGCCAAATGCATCGCCACGAGCGAGGACGAGCACGCCGTATCGACCGACACCGCCGGGCCCTCCAAACCCAACGCATACGCCACCCGACCCGACGCCACGCTCCCCGACATACCCGTGCCCATATACCCCTCCAAATCCTCGGGCACAGACCCGGCTGCGCCATAGTCGCTGCGCATCACCCCCGCGAACACCCCGGTATCGCTGCCACGCATCACAGCAGGAACCACCCCCGCGTCCTCCAACGCCTCCCAGCACGCTTCCAGCAGCAGCCGGTGCTGAGGATCCATCGCCAGCGCCTCCCGCGGGCTGATCCCGAAGAACCCGGCGTCGAACTCAGCGACGTCGTAGAGGAACCCGCCCTCACGTGTATAGCTCGTCCCGAAATGATCGGGATCGGGGTCATACAGACCCTCCAGATCCCACCCCCGGTCGGCCGGGAACCCACCGATCGCATCGCCACCACTCGCCACCAACTCCCACAACCCCTCCGGCGAGCCCACACCACCAGGGAACCGGCAACTCATGCCCACGACCGCGACCGGCTCATCGACCGGCCCACCAGCCGAGGCGGTGGTCAAACCCCGGCGTTGAGCGGCCCCCACGACCTCGTCCAACAAGCGGCGAGTAACGGCAGCGGGGGTCGGATGGTCGAACACGAGGGTGGCCGGCAGCCGCAGCCCGGTGAGCGCGTTCAGGCGGTTGCGCAACTCGACCGCGGTCAGCGAGTCGAACCCGAGATCCTTGAACGCGCGCTGAGCGTCCACCGCCTGCCCGGAGGCATGTCCCAACACACTGGCGACCTCGGCCCGCACCAACTCCAACACGACGCCCTCACGCTCGTCCTCCGGCACACCGGTCAAGCGCTGCGCCAACGATCTCCCGCCACTCCGACGCGCGGGAACCGGCACCACGCCACCGAACACCACCGGCAGCTCCCCGGCTCGGGCCAGAGCACGCAACGCCGCCACGTCCAGACGAATCGGGACCAGCTGCGCTCGATCCGCACTCACAGCGAGATCGAACAACTCGAGACCTTCACTGCTCGAGAACGGAAGCGCACCCTGACGCCTGAACCTCGACAGGTCGACCTCGCCCAACCCACTCGTCAGCCCGCTCACCTGCTCCCACCAGCCCCACGAGAGCGAGCAACCCGCCAACCCCCGTGCACGCCGGTGAGCCGCGAGCGCATCCAGGAACGCGTTCGCCGCGGTGTAATTGCCCTGCCCCGGAGAACCCACCGTCGCCGCCGCCGAGGAGAACAACACGAACGCCCCCAGATCCATCTCCGCGGTCAACTCGTGCAGATACCACGCCGCGTCCGCCTTCGCGCCCAGCACACCGTCAAAACGCTCCGGGGACAGCGAGCCGATCATCCCATCGTCGAGCGCGCCCGCCGTGTGCACGACCGCACCCAACGGGAACTCCCCCGGCACCCCCCCGAGCAACCCCTCCAGCTGCTCGCGGTCGCTCACGTCGCACGCCACCACACTCACCCGCGCACCCAGCCCCTCCAACTCACTCCGCAGCTCCCCAGCACCCGGCGCCTCGGGGCCCCGGCGACTCGCCAACACCACACTCCGCACCCCATGCGCAGCCACCAGATGCCGCGCGACCAACCCGCCCAACACACCCGTACCACCCGTAACCAACACCGACCGGCCAGGGTCAAACGGCCCCTCCACGTCCCGCGGCCTCCCCACGGGCATCCGTGCCAGCCTTGGTGCGAGGACCTCCCCCTCCCGGATCGCCAGTTGTGGCTCCTGCTCACATGCCAACGCTCCGGGAAGCGCCGCGCGTGAGGTGTCCACGCCATCGCTGTCGATGAGCCACACCCTCCCCGGGCTCTCTGACTGCGCGGAGCGCACCAATCCCCATACGCCCGCGTCGGCCAGAGCGTCCACGCCATCGCCGGCTCCCGCAGCCACAGCGTCTTCAGTGAGGACGACCAGTCGCGAACCCAGCCGCTCCTCGGCCAGCCACCGCTGCAACACCTCCAACACCCCACCGAGCACATCCCGCACTCTCGAAGGCACACTCTCGCCCTCGGCATCTCTCCTCCCACGGGTCACATCGAGGACCACGACGCTCGGCAGCTCACCACCCTGCCGCAGCGCTCTGAGGAGGGATTCGGCATCCATGAATGCACCCGTCGCGCCCGCGTCCTCACTGCTGTCCACCACGACCGGCGTCCAGTCCAAGGCGAACAGCGAATCCGTGCCACCGCCGGTGGCCTGGAGCTGTCCGGGAGAGACCTCGCGCGCCACCAGCGACGCCACCGAAACCACGAACTCACCACCCTCATCGACCGCTACCAGCGACATGGAATCCTCGGTCGCGGGCGAGACGCAGACTCGCAACGACGAGGCGCCCACGGCGCCCAGCCGTACCCCACCCAACGCAAACGGCAGCCTGATGGGAGCGCCATCGCTCGCCTCGCCGGGGGCACCGCCGTTCAGCAGCGCGGAGGCGTGCAGGGAACTGTCGAGCAGCGCCGGGTGCAGGCCATAAGACCCGGCCTCCCCCGCCTGTCGCTCATCCAGAGCGACCTCCGCGAAGACCTCCTCCCCCCGCCGCCACGCCGCCCTCAAACCCTGGAAGGCGGGGCCGTACTCCAACCCCACATCAGCCAGGCGTTCGTAGGCGTCATCGACCGCGACCATCTCCACGCCGGGCGGCGGCCAGGAGCCCGCCAGCTCCACCGCCCGCGTATCCACCACCCCCCACTCGCCAACACCACCAAATCCCACACCAGCCAACCCCTCGACAGTCAGCGCGCCGCTTGCGTGCCGCGTCCAACCCCCCTCACCACCCATATCACCATCCAGGCCATCACCGGCGTGCTCCAGGCGCGAATGCACCTCCACCGTCCGCTCACCGCCCTCCCCGGGCTCCCCCACAACGACCTGGAGCTGCACCCCATCCCGCTCGCCCAACACCAACGGGACCTCCAGCGTCAACTCCCGCACCACAGGACACCCCACCCGCGCACCAGCATGCAACACCAGCTCCAAAAACCCGGTGCCCGGCAACAACACCACGCCCGACACCGCGTGATCCGCGAGCCACGGATCGCTCTCGAGCGACAACCGGCCCGTGAACACACACCCACCTCCGGCCAACCCCACCACCGCACCCAACAACGGATGCCCACCCGACACTTGGCCCAACGCTGAAACATCTCCTGCGCCCGCCCCAACAGAAAGCCAAAACCGCTCACGCTGAAACGCATACGACGGCAACCCCACACGCACACCACCCGACCCCCTGAACACACCACCCCAATCCACACCCCCACCAACAACCCACAACTCCGCCACCGAGCGCAAAAACCGCCCCAAACCACCCTCACCCCGACGCAATGAGCCAACCACCACCGCACCGCCCACGCCCGGTGCGCCCGACGTACCACTCACGCCCTCCACGCCCGGCGCAGCCCCCGCACCCTCAATGCTCGCCGTGCTCTCTGAGTGCGTGGTCGCAGACTCGATGGTTTCCTGCACCCCGACCGTCAGCACCGGATGCGGACTGACCTCCACGAGCGCCCCCACACCAGCCCCCAACACCGCGCGCGTCGCCCCCTCGAACTGCACCGCCTCACGCAAATTCCGATACCAATACTCCCCATCCAACTCCCCCATATCCAGCAGCCCACCCGTCACCGCCGAATAAAACGGGATGCTCCCCGAACACGGCTCGATCCCCACACACCCCGCCAACAACTCCTCCCGCACGTCCTCCACGTGCGCCGAGTGCGCCGCATAATCAACCGGGATCCACCGCGCCCGCACACCCCCAGCCTCGAACTCCGAAAGCAACCCCTCCAACGCCTCCACATCACCCGACACCACAACCGAACCCGGCCCATTCACCGCCGCCACCCCCACCCGGCCACCCCAACCCTCGAGCCACCCCCCAACCTCACCAAAACCCAACGCCACCGACACCATTCCACCCCGCCCACACAACCCAACCAACGCCCGACTGCGCCCCACCACCACCCGCGCCCCATCCTCCAACGACAAACCACCCGCCACACACGCCGCCGCGATCTCCCCCTGCGAATGCCCCACCACCGCCACCGGCTCAACACCACACGCCCGCCACAACCCCGCCAACGACACCATCACCCCCCACAACACCGGCTGCACCACATCCACCCGATCCAACCCCGGCTCACCCACCCCACCACGCAACACACCCTCGAGCGACCAATCCACCAGGCCCCCCAACACCTCCCCACACCGACCCAACCACTCCGCGAACGCCGGCGAGGAATCCAACAACTCCACCGCCATCCCCACCCACTGCGCACCCTGCCCCGGAAACACAAACACCACACCACGCTCACCACTGGCCACACCCCGCACCACACCCGCCGAAGACTCCCCACCCGCCAAAGCACCCAACCCCCCAAGCAACTCCTCACGACCATCCCCCAACACCACCGCCCGATCCCCAAACACAGCACGCCCCGCCAACGAACACCCCACATCCACCACACCCAACCCCTCATCGCCCTCGACAAACCCCCCAAGCCGCAAAGCCTGACCCCGCAAACCCGCCACACCCCGACCCGACAACACCCACGGCACCACACCACCAACACCCACACCACCCACGTCCGCAACGCCCCCCACGCCCCCGCCACCCGACACGCTCCCAGCCGGCGCGGCAGCCGACGGGGAGACTTCAACCGCCGGAGCCTCCTCGAGAATCACATGCGCATTCGTGCCGCTGATCCCGAACGAGGACACCCCCGCACGCCGCGGCCTACCACCGTCCGCCCCCCACGGCACCTCCTCCGCCAGCAGCGACACCCGGCCGTTCTCCCAGCTCACCTTGCTCGAAGGCTCGCCCACGTGCAACGTCCTGGGAAGCAGACCGTGCTCGAGCGCCTTGACCATCTTGATCACACCCGCCGCCCCCGCCGCCGCCTGCGCATGACCCAGGTTCGACTTGACCGACCCCAACCACAACGGGCGATCCTCCGGACGGCCCTGCCCATAGGTCGCCAGCAACGCCTGCGCCTCGATCGGATCGCCCAACACCGTGCCCGTCCCATGCGCCTCCACGACATCCACATCAGCCGCCGAGAGCCCCGCGTTCGCCAACGCCTGACGAATCACCCGCTGCTGAGAAGGACCGTTCGGAGCCGTCAACCCGTTGCTCGCACCATCCTGGTTCACCGCGCTGCCCCGCACCACCGCCAACACCCGATGCCCGTTGCGCCGCGCGTCGGAGAGACGCTCCAACACCATCACACCCACACCCTCGCTGAACCCAGCCCCATCGGCCGCGTCCGCGAAGGACTTGCACCGCCCATCCACCGCCAGGCCACGCTGCCTGGACATCAGGACGAACACCTCGGGAGAGGCGATCACCGTCACACCACCGGCCAGTGCCAGCGAACACTCACCCGCGCGCAGCGACCCACACGCCAAATGCATCGCCACCAGCGAGGACGAACATGCCGTATCCACTGACACCGCTGGACCCTCCAAACCCAACGCGTACGCCACCCGACCCGAAGCAACGCTCCCGGAGAGACTCGTCAGACCAAACCCTTCCGGGCCCCCGGGCGCCGACCACGGCACCGCTCCATAATCGCCGCGTGCCACCCCTGCGAACACCCCTGTCGGAGTCCCACCCAGCGCCGTCGGGGCGATGTGTGCGTCTTCGAGGGCTTCCCAGCAGGCTTCCAGCAGCAGCCGCTGCTGGGGGTCCATCGCGAGTGCCTCCCGCGGGCTGATCCCGAAGAAACCGGCGTCGAACTCGGCCACGTCGCGTAGGAACCCGCCCTCGCGCCCATAGCTGGTCCCTGGATGATCGGGGTCGGGGTCATATAGACCGTTCAGATCCCACCCGCGGTCGGCCGGGAACGCCGAGATCGCGTCCCCGCCCCGCGCCAGGAGCTGCCACAACGCCTCCGGCGAGCTCGCCTCGCCCGGGTAGCGGCAGCTCATCCCCACGATCGCGACCGGCTCATCCAACGGCCGGCCCGCCGCCACAACGGCCGCGAGCTCACGCCGAGCGCCCATCGCCTCCCCCACCAAGAAGTCGGCGACTGCGGTGGGGGTGGGGTGATCGAATACGAGGGTCGCGGGCAGGCGCAGCCCGGTCGCGGTACTCAGGCGGTTGCGCAGCTCGACGGCGGTCAGCGAGTCGAACCCGAGATCCTTGAACGCGCGCTCGGGCGCGACCGCCTCGCCGGCCGCGTGGCCGAGCACGACCGCCGCCTCCGCACGCACGAGCTCGAGCGCGATGCCCCGGCGCTCAGCCTCGCCCACCCCCGCCAGACGTCGAGCGAGCGCACCGCCGCCCCCCCGCACGCGTACCGGGGAGGAACGCACGAGACCGCGCATCAACGCTGGCAGCAGACCGGCCCTGGCCTGCCCACCGATCACGGCTGTATCGAGCCGCACCCCCACACACAGAGCCTCCCCCAAGGCGCATGCCCGATCGAACAGCGTCAGCCCTTCCTCATCGGAGAGCGGGAGCACACCAGCCCGCCCGAGGCGCGCCACCTCGGCCTCCCCCACGCTCGCGGTCAGCTCGCTCTCCTGCTCCCACATCCCCCACGCGATCGAGGTGCCCGCCAACCCCTGCGCACACCGATACGCCGCGAGCGCATCCAGAAACGCGTTCGCCGCCGCGTAGTTGCCCTGCCCCGGCGATCCGAGCGTCCCCGCAGCCGAGGAGTACGACACGAACGCCTGCAGATCCATGTGGCTGGTCAGCTCGTGCAGATACCACGCCGCGTCCGCCTTCGCGCCCAGCACACGATCCAACCGGGCCGGTGAGAGCGAGCCGATCACGCCATCGTCGAGCGCGCCCGCCGCGTGCACGACCGCGCCCAACGGAAACTCTTCCGGCACCCCCCCGAGCAACCCCTCCAGCTGCTCGCGGTCGCTCACATCGCACGCGACCACGCTCACTCGCGCACCCAGCCCCTCCAACTCGCTCTGCAACCCCGCGGCGCCCGGCGCCTCGGGGCCCCGGCGACTCGCCAAAACCACACTCCGCACCCCATGCGCAGCCACCAGATGCCGCGCGACCAACCCGCCCAACGCACCCGTCCCGCCCGTAACCAGCACCGACCGCCCGGGATCCAACGTACACGGAACCGTCAACACGATCTTCCCGACATGACGTGCCTGGCTCATGAACCGAAACGCCTCACGCGCACGACGCACGTCCCACACCCGCACCGGCAACAACTCGAGCGCACCCCTCTCGAAGAGCCCCACCAGCTCCCGCAGCATCCCCTGGATACGCTCCGGGCCCGCCTCGCCCAACTCGAACGCCCGATACGCCACCCCCGGGTGCGCGACGGCGACCTCACCCGGATCACGGACATCGGTCTTACCCATCTCGATGAACCGCCCACCCCCGGGCAGCAACCCAAGCGAGGCGTCCACGAACTCACCCGCGAGCGAGTTCAACACAACATCCACACCCTCACCACCGGTCCCCTCCAAGAACCGCTCCCCGAACTCCAGCGAACGCGAGGAGGCGATATGCGCATCGTCCAACCCCAACCCCCGCAACGCCCCCCGCTTCCCCTCACTCGCCGTTCCGAACACCTCCGCGCCCAACATCCCCGCCAGCTGTACAGCCGCCATACCCACTCCACCGGTCGCGGCATGCACCAACACCCGCTCCCCACCCCGCAACCCAGCGAGATCCACAAGCCCGTAATACGCCGTCAAGAACGCGGTCGGTACCGACGCCGCCTCGACGAACGACCAACCCTCCGGCACCCCCACCACCAACCGGTGATCGGCCACCACCACCGGCCCAAACCCACCAGGCAACACACCCATCACCCGATCGCCGACACACAACCCCTCCACACCCTCCCCAACCTCCAACACCACACCCGCACCCTCGCTACCCATCATCCCCACGCCCGGATACATCCCCAATGCCAACAACACATCACGGAAATTCAACCCCGCCGCACGAACCCCCACACGCACCTCGCCAACCCCGAGCGGCCTCGACACCTCAGACGCCGCGACCAACCCAAGATCCTCGAGCGAACCGCCACTGCCAGCAGCCGCCAAACGCCACTCCCCAACCCCCTCCGGAACACCCAACACACCCTCCAACCCACCCCCAGCACGCACCAACCGCGGCGCCAAGACCCGGCCAGCCCGAACCGCCAACTGCGGCTCCACCTCACACGCCAACGCGCCGGGAAGCATCGCGCGTGAGATCTCTTCTCCATCGGTGTCGATGAGCCACACCCTCCCCGGGCTCTCCGATTGCGCTGAGCGCACCAGCCCCCACACCCCGGCGTCTGCCAGAGCGTCCACGCTGTCGCTGGGCCCCACAGCCACAGCGTCTTCAGTGAGGACGACCAGCCGCGAACCCGCCAGCCGCTCCTCGGCAAGCCACCCCTGCAGCACGCCCAACACCCCACCAAGCACACTCCGCACCATCGAAGGCACGCTCACGCCCTCGGCATCCGCCCCCTCGCGGGTCACGTCCAAGACCACGACCCCCGGCAGCTCCCCACCCTCCGCCAACGCCCCACCCAACGACTCGACATCCATGAACACACCCGCCGCGCCCACTGCGTCCTCGCCGCCCATCTCGACCGGTACCCAATCCATCCCAAACAACGAGCCCCCACCCCCACCACCAGCGCTCCGAAGCTGCTCGGGAGCAACCTCGCGCGCCACCACCGACCCCACCGACACCACCAGCCCACCACTCTCATCCACAGCCACCAACGACAACGCACCATCGGCCGAAGGCCCGCCACCCTCACCCACCGGCGAGACACAGACCCGCAACGACGAGGGGCCCCCAGCACCCAACCGCACCCCACTCCACACAAACGGCAGCCTGACGCCGGTGCCATCCTTCACGCCGGAGACCCCCTCCCCCAGCAGCGCCAGTACCGAGGCGTGCAGCGCGCTGTCGAGCAGCGCCGGGTGAACACCGTAAGACCCGGCCTCCCCCGCCTGCCGCTCATCCAGAGCGACCTCCGCGAAGACCTGCTCCCCCCGCCGCCACGCCGCCCTCAAACCTTGGAAGGCGGGGCCGTACTCCACCCCCATATCGGCCAGGCGCTCATACGCGTCGTCGACCACGATCTCCTCGGCGCCCGGCGGCGGCCAAGAGCCCGCCAGCTCCACCGCCCACGCATCCAACGATCCCCACTCCTCACCCACACCAGACTCCGCCCCATCCAGATCCTCCAGGGCCAGCGCGCCGCTCGCGTGCCGCGTCCACCCCCCCTCGCCGCTCACGCCGCCGTCCGACTCGTCCCCCGATCCGCCGCCCGCGCCCTCCACACGGGAATACACGCCCACCGGGCGCTCACCGTCCTCGCCGGGCTCCCCCACAACAACCTGGATCTGCACAGCAGCCCCCTCGCCCAGCACCAACGGGACCTCCAGCGTCAACTCCCGCACCACCGGACACCCCATCGCCCCACCGGCATGAAGCGCCAGCTCCAAGAACGCCGCGCCCGCCAACAACACCACACCCGACACCGCGTGATCCGCGAGCCACGGATCGCTCTCGAGCGACAACCGGCCCGTGAACAGACACCCCCCAACCCCAGCGAGCCCGACCATCGCGCCCAGCAGCGGATGCTCCACACCCCCCAGCCCAGCCGCTGACACATCGCCTGCGCCCGCTCCCCCGGAAAGCCAATACCGCTCGCGCTGGAACGCATACGAGGGCAACCCCACACGCACACCACCCGACCCCCTGAACACACCACCCCAATCAACACCCCCACCAGCCACCCACAACTCCGCCGCCGAGCGCAAGAACCGCGCCAAACCACCCTCACCCCGACGCAACGAACCAACAACCACCACACCACCACCATCGCCCGGCGCGCCCCCCGCGCCCGCCGCGCGCTCAGCCGCGACGGCCTCGACAGTCTCCTGCACCCCGACCGTCAACACCGGATGCGGACTGACCTCCACAAACCCACCCACACCAGCCCCCAACAACGCCCGCACCGCACCCTCGAACTGCACCACCTCACGCACATTCCGATACCAATACTCCCCATCCAACCCCGCCATATCCAACAACCCACCCGTCACCGTCGAATAAAACGGCACCTCCCCCGAACACGGCTCAACGCCCGCACAAACCTCCAACAACTCCTCACGCAACGACTCCACAAACACAGAATGCGAAGCAACCGTATCCGCCACCAGCCGCGCCCGCACACCCTCCGCCGCACACTCCTCCAACACCACCCCCAACGCACCCACCTCACCAGCCACCGTCACCGACCCCGGCCCATTCACCGCCGCCAACGACACACCCCAACCATCCAACCGCCCCACCAACTCATCCACCCCCAACGCCAACGACACAATCCCACCCTGCCCAACCAACCCAGCCAACACCCGACTACGCGCCACCACCAGCCGCGCCCCATCCTCCAACGACAAACCACCCGCCACACACGCCGCCGCGATCTCCCCCTGCGAATGCCCCACCACCGCCACCGGCCGAACCCCACACGCACCCCACAACCCCGCCAACGACACCATCACCCCCCACAACACCGGCTGCACCACATCCAACCGATCCAACCCCGGCTCCCCCACCCCACCACGCAACACACCCTCCAACGACCAATCCACCAACCCCCCCAACAACTCCCCACACCGACCCAACCACTCCCCAAACACCGGCGAGGAATCCAACAACTCCACCGCCATCCCCACCCACTGCGCACCCTGCCCCGGAAACACAAACACCACACCACGCTCACCACCACCAGCAACACCCCGCACCACACCCACCGAAGACTCCCCACCCGCCAAAGCACCCAACCCCCCCAACAACCCCTCACGACCATCCCCCAACACCACCGCCCGATCCCCAAACACCGAACGCCCCACCAACGAACACCCCACATCCACCACACCCAACCCCACACCACCCTCCACAAACCCCCCCAAACGCCCCGCCTGACCACGCAAAGCACCCTCACCCCGACCCGACAACACCCACGGCACCACACCACCCACACCCACACCAACCACAGCAGCACCAGCCACACCCACCACAGACTTCGCGCCCTCGCCACCAGCTGTAGAAACATCCCCATCGACTGCCACCGCACCGTCCCCGGCCAGCTCAACACCCTCAGCCACGGGAGGCTCCTCGATGATCACGTGCGCATTCGTGCCACTGATCCCGAAGGAGGACACCCCCGCACGCCGCGGCCGCCCGTCACGCTCCCATGGCACCTCCTGCGCCAACAGCGACACCCGGCCGCTCTCCCAATCCACCTTGCTCGAGGGCTCATCCACATGCAACGTCCTGGGCAACACCCCGTGCTCCAGCGCCTTGACCATCTTGATCACACCCGCCACACCCGCCGCGGACTGGGGATGACCCAGGTTCGACTTGATCGACCCCAGCCACAGCGGGCGGCCCTCCGGGCGGCCCTGCCCGTACGTCGCCAGCAGCGCCTGCGCCTCGATCGGATCGCCCAACACCGTGCCCGTCCCATGCGCCTCCACGGCATCCACATCAGCCACCGAGAGCCCCGCGTTCGCCAACGCCTGACGAATCACCCGCTGCTGAGAAGGACCATTCGGCGCCGTCAACCCGTTGCTCGCACCATCCTGGTTCACCGCGCTGCCCCGCACGATGGCCAGCACCCGGCGGCCGTTGCGCAGCGCGTCGGAGA
The DNA here is from genome assembly GCA_963713985.1 of uncultured Solirubrobacterales bacterium. GTDB lineage: Bacteria > Actinomycetota > Thermoleophilia > Solirubrobacterales > Solirubrobacteraceae > Palsa-744. The sequence goes on from OY970219.1 coordinate 428,918, forward strand.
GGCGCTCCAACACCACCACACCCACGCCCTCGGAGAGGCCAGTCCCGTCAGCGGAGTCCGCAAATGACTTGCAACGACCATCTCGCGACAGCCCCTGCTGCCGCGAGATGTCAAGGAACAACTCCGGCGTCGCCAGCACCGTCACTCCGCCCGCCAGCGCCAGCGAGCACTCGCCTGCACGCAGCGCCCCACACGCCAGATGCATCGCCACCAGCGAGGACGAACATGCCGTGTTCACCGTCACCGCCGGTCCCTCCAGCCCGAACGTGTAAGCCACCCGACCCGACGCCACACTCCCCGACACGCCAAGCCCCAAAAATCTCTCCAAATCCGCGGGCACCCGACCGAGCCCAACCCCGTAGTCGTAATAGGACAATCCCGCAAACACACCCGTGCGGCTGCCCCGCAACGAGTCCGCGGCGACACCCGCGTCCTCGAACGCCTCCCACGAGGCCTCCAACAACAACCGTTGCTGGGGATCCATGGCCAACGCCTCGCGTGGACTGATTCCGAAGAACTCCGGATCGAACTCCGCGGCATCGCGCAAGAACCCTCCCTCGAGCCCATAGCTCGTCCCGCGGCGATCGGGGTCGGGGTCGAAGAGCGCATTCAGATCCCACCCACGATCGGCCGGGAACCCTCCGATCGCATCGCCGCCGGCCGCCACGAGGTCCCACAATTCCTCCGGCGAGCACACACCCCCCGGGTAACGGCAGCTCATGCCCACGATCGCCACCAGCTCGCCCTCGGCCACCGGTGCAATCGCGGGCGCGAGGTCATTCGCCTGCTGCGTGCCCGTAGCCTCGCTCAGCAGATAGCCGGCCACCGCCGCACAGCTGGGATAGTCGAAGGCGAGCGTGGCGGGTAGACGCAGCCCCGTTGCCCGACTCAGGCGGTTGCGCAACTCGATCGCACCGAGCGAGTCGAGGCCGAGATCCCGGAAGGCCCGCTGAGGATCGACCGCCTCTGGCGAGTCATGTCTGAGCACAGCGGCTGCGTGAGCTTGTGCCAGGTCTCTCAGAACCTGCATACGCTCGGCGTCGGTGGCGGCCGCGAGGCGTCGTTTCAGTGACAGAGACGCGCCGCCCTGATCGCTCCGGCGTGCCAGTGCAGTCGAAGGCCGTGACAGTGGAGCTCCGTTGTCGGTCCCCGCCCGCAGCGTGGAGGGGTCGAGCGGGCGCGTGCGCAGCGAATCGAGGGCCAGTGCCGGCGCCCCAGACTCATCGGCCGCCTGCATGGAGATCACGTCCCGATCGCGTGTCAGCCGCACCCGCCAAGCCGCCAAGCCGCCCCGATGCAGCTGCACACCCGAGAGGTTGAAAGCCAACTCGAGCGGACGCTCACTTTCCGAATCGCCGACCTGGCCCAGATGCAGCGCCGCATCGAACAGCGCCGGATGCACACCGTAACCCCTGGCCTGCTCCTGCTGAGCGGCGTCCAACTCGACCTCGCCGAAGAGCTCCTCACCCCGCCGCCATGCGGCCTGCAGCCCCTGGAAGGCGGGACCGAAAGCGAGTCCCCTGTCCGCCAGGCGCTGGTAGAGGTCCACGAGCTCCACCGGCTCGGCCCCCTCGGGAGGCCACTGCGCGCCAGCCAAGCTCCAGGCGCCAGCTGGCGCGCCCGGGGCGAGCAGGCCGCTCGCGTGAGCGACCCACCCGGGTGCTCCATCCGCCTCGGCGATTGCACCTCGCTCGGAGTGCGAGTGGATCTCGATCTCGCGGCGCCCGCGATCGTCGGCTTGACCCACCGAGAGTTGGATCCGCGCCGCCCCCCGGTCCCCGAGCACAAGCGGCGCTCGCAGCGTCAGCTCCTCGACCGCTCCCACGCCGACCTCGGCCCCCGCGGCAAGCGCCAGCTCGACAAAACAGGTGCCCGGGAGGAGCACCACATCCATCATCGCGTGATCCCTCAGCCATGGCAGGCGCTCCAGTGAGATGCTCCCAGTGAATATCCACCCCCGATCATCCGGCAGCTCGAGCTTTGCGCTCAGCAGCGGATGCTCGACAGAGCTCTCACCGGGACCCCACGCGTGATCTCGACCGGCCGAGCCCGAGAGCCAGTAGAGCTTGCGCTGGAAGGGATAGGTCGGGAGCTCCACCGGACGCGTCCCCACACCGAGTACGGCCTCGAAATTCACCCCCACACCACCTGCCCACGCCTCGCCCACCGACCTCGAGAAACGGTCCAAACCACCCTCCCCCCTGCGCAACGAACCCACGACCACCACGCCCCCCGAGCGCTCGCCGCCGAGGCCCCCGGCGACAGCGGGGCCCTCAGCGCCACCGCCATCCAAGCCGACGGCCTCCTCGACGGTTTCCTGCACCCCGATCGTCAACACCGGGTGCGGACTGATCTCCACGAACGCGCCCATACCGGCGGCCAGCAACGCGCGCGTGGCCGGCTCGAACTGCACCGGGTGGCGCATGTTGCGATACCAGTACTCCGCGTCCAGGCCAGCCATGTCGAAGGGGCCGCCCGTCACCGTTGAATAGAAGGACACCTCTCCCGAGCGGGGGCGGAGATCCACGAGGGCATCCAAGACCTCCTCACGCAGCGACTCCACGTGCGCGGAGTGGGAGGCGACCGTCTCCGGGATCGCGCGCGCCCGCACACCCTCGGCCGCGCACTCCTCCAACACCGCCTCCAACGCATCCCGCTCACCGGCCACCGTCACCGACGACGGCCCATTCACCGCCGCCAGCGAAACTCCCCAGCCCTCCAGGCGCCCCCTCAACTCATCCGCCGACAACGCCAACGACACGATCCCACCCAGCCCGGCCAACCCGGCCAACGCCCGGCTGCGTAACACGACCACCCGCGCCGCGTCCTCCAGCGAGAGACCACCAGCCACATACGCCGCCGCGATCTCCCCCTGCGAATGACCGACCACCGCTGCCGGACGCACCCCACACGCCTCCCACAACCCCGCCAACGACACCATCACCGCGAACAACACCGGTTGCACCACCTCGATCCGATCCAATCCCGGCTCACCCTCCCCACCACGCAAGACACCCTCCAACGACCAACCCACAAGTCCCCCGAGCACCTCGCTGCAGCGACCCATCTGCTCGGCGAACACCGGGGAGGCATCCAACAACTCCACCGCCATACCCACCCACTGCGAACCCTGCCCCGGAAACACGAACGCGACCTTGGCCTCCCCCGCGGCGACCCCCCGAGCGACGTTCCCCGCCGGCTCGCCGGCAGCGAGCGCCCCCAGGCCCGCGAGCAACCGCTCGCGATCCCCCGCGAACACGACTCCACGCTCGGAGAAGCGCGCACGATGCAGAGCCAGCGTCCCCGCGACCTCCCTCAACTCGAGCTCCGGATGCCCCTCCAAATGCGCGCCCAGACGCTCGGCCTGTGCCACCAGAGCCGCGGGGCTCTTCGCCGAGACCACGAACGGCAAGACCGGAGACCCAGACACCGCCGACGGCTTGCACTCAACCTCTCCTCCAGAGCTCCCGCGCACCTCGGCGATGCCACGCGGGAGCTCCTGAGGCGCCTCCTCGAGGATCACGTGGGCGTTGGTGCCCGACACGCCGAACGAGGAGACTCCCACACGGCGCGGGCGGCCTTCCTCGCTCTCCCAGGGAACCGCCTCCCGCAGCAGAGAGACCGCGCCAGCCGACCAGTCCACCTCGGTGGAGGGCTCATCGACGTGCAGGCTCTTGGGCAGCACGCCGTGGCGCAACGCCTGCACCATCTTGATGACCCCGGCGACACCCGCCGCGGCCTGCGCATGACCGATGTTCGACTTCACCGAGCCCAGCCACAGCGGGCGCTCCCGACCCTGCCCGTAGGCGGCGATCAGCGCCTGCGCCTCGATCGGATCGCCGAGCGGGGTGCCCGTCCCATGCGCCTCGACCGCGTCCACGTCGATCGCGGCCACGCCGGCGTTCACCAGAGCCTGGCTGATCAACCGTCGCTGCGAAAGACCGTTGGGCGCCGTCAACCCGTTGCTCGCACCATCCTGATTCACGGCGCCGCCACGCACCACCGCCAACACGCGATGACCGAGCCGGCGCGCCTCGGAGAAGCGCTCCACCAGCAGCAGCCCGGCTCCCTCCGCCCAGCCGACCCCGTCGGCGCGCGCCCCAAACGCCTTGCATCGCCCGTCCGGCGCCAAGCCACGTTGACGACTGAACTCGACGAACGGGCCGGGTGTGGCCATCGCCGTCACGCCACCCACCAGCGCCAGCGAGCATTCCCCCGCGCGCAGCGCCCCGCATGCCATGTGCAACGCCACCAGCGATGACGAACACGCCGTATCCACCGACACCGCCGGCCCCTCCAACCCAAAGACATAGGCCACACGGCCGGATGCCACACTGCCTGAGGAGCCGACCAGGGCGTGACCCTCCACCTCCGTGCCCCGCGAGCCGGCGCTGGCGGCAAAGCCATAGTCCTGGTACATCACGCCCACGAAGACGCCGGTGTCCGTTCCGCGCAGGGACTCCGGGTCGATACCGGCGTGCTCGAAAGCCTCCCACGAGGTTTCCAGCAGCAGCCGCTGTTGCGGGTCGATCGCCAGCGCCTCACGCGGGCTGATCCCGAAGAAGTCCGCATCGAAGTCCGCGACGTCGTGGAGGAAGCCCCCCCCCCGCACATACGAGGTGCCGAGATGGTCAGGGTCCGCGTCGTAGAGCGCCTCCAGATCCCAACCCCGGTCGCTCGGGAGCTCCCCGATCGCGTCGCGGCCCGCGGACAGCAGCTCCCACAGGTCCTCCGGCGAGCGCACCCCGCCTGGATAGCGGCAGCTCATCCCCACGATCGCAATGGGGTCGTTGGGATGTGCCCGGGGACGTGCCGCCGCTCGCGCCACCCCCGCCGGGTCGTGCTCCACCCCTTCGGCGCGCAGGCGCAGGTGCGTGGCAAGCGCCATCGGCGTGGGGTGTTCGAAGACAAGCGCCGAGGGCAGCCGCAGCCCCGTGGCGAGACTCAGCCGGTTGCGCAGTCTGACGGCCGCAACCGAGTCGAAGCCGAGCTCCTTGAAAGCTCGCCGCTTGTCGATCGCCTGCGGCGAGACGTGCCCCAAGACCGCCGCCACCTCGGTACACACGAGCTCGAGCATCGCGCTATCGCGCTCTCCCGTGGGCACCTCCGCCAAGCGGATCGCGAACGTCTCGCCGCCGGTGTCCTCCTCCCGGTGGGAGGGCTCCCCGGCTCGCGCTCCCCCCCCGTCCTCCCGATCCGCAGAGCCCTCACCCAGCTCGCCGGCGGCGGCGCGGCCGGCTTCCCGTGCAATCAACTCCCGTAGCTGGAAGCGCTGGGGCTTGCCGCCGGGCGTGCGCGGCAGCGCGTCGGCGAACCGCACGGTGTGCGGGTACTCATAGTCGCGCATGCGCTCCCTGCACCACTCCCGCAGCTCATGCGCGAGCTCCTCGTCGCCGCAGATCCCCTCCGCGCAGACGACGACCGCCGCGATGCGGACGTAATCGTCGATGCCCACACCGACGACGCCGGCCTCGGCCACCGCCGGGTGCGCCGCCAGCGTCTCCTCGATGTTCTCCGGCGAGACCCACAGACCGCTGACCTTGATCATGTCATCGTCGCGCCCGACATACGCGTAGGTCCCGTCCACCCGCCGTTCAAAGCGATCGCCGCTCCTGAGCCACTCCCCGCGCATGGACAGCTTCGTCCTCTCGCGTTGGTGCCAGTAGGCCGCGGCGCACGAGTCGCCCCGCACCTCCATCGAACCCACCGCAGGGCCCTCCAGCACCGTCTCCGCCTCGTCAACCAGGCGCAACTCATACCCCGGCACCGGACGGCCCGCCGTGCCACGAGCGACCTCGCCGGGCCGGTTTGAGCAGAACGTGAACGTCTCCGTCGAGCCGACGCTGTCGATGATCTCGATTCCCAGACGCTCTCGCCACAGATCCAAGGTCTTCACCGGAAGCGGTGCGGAGGCCGAGCAGCACACGCGCACCGAGTCGAACGCGTTCTCGCAGTCGCGATCTTCGGCCAGCAGCGAATACAGCGCAGGCACGGAGAAGAAGACGGTCGGTTGCTGCTCGCGCAGCGTGCCCAGCATCAGCTCTGGGCTCGGAGGGCCCTCGAGCAGGATCGCCGTGGCCCCGAGATACAGCGGGTAGGAGAGGCTGTTGCCCAGCCCGTAGGCGTGGTGGAGCTTCGACGTGGAGAGGATCGTGTCCTCTGCTCCGATCCCGAGCACGCCCCGCGCAAACGCCTCGCATATGAACTCGATGCCGCGATGGAGGTGGACGACGCCCTTGGGCCTGCCGGTCGAGCCTGAGCTGTAGAGCCAGAACGCCACGTCATCCGGGTGGGCCGCGACCGCCTCGAGCTCGTCGTCCTGCGCCGCCAGCGCGCCCGCGAGCTCGATGCCATCCGCGAGCTCCATGCCGCCCGCGAGCTCGATGCCGCCCGCACCTTCTCCACCACGCACGAGATACCGAACCTCGAGGTCGGCCACAGCGCTCTGAATGACCGGCAGGCAGGCGGCCTCGCACACGACGACCTCGGCATAGGAGTCCTCGATGTAGTGCCGGAAGCCCTCGCCCTTGTCGAGCATGCTCACGGGCACCGGCACGGCGCCGATCCGCATCGCGCCGAGAAATGCGATGGGGAATGTGGTGGTGTCGTCCAGCGCCAGCAGCACGCGTTGCTCGCGGCGCACCCCGAGCTCGCGCAGCAGGCGGCCCATGCGGTTGACCTGCTTGCGCAGCTCCTCATAGGTGAGCGTCGCGTCCGCCGCCACATACGCGAGCGCGCCACCACGGCCCGCCTCGACGTGCCTGTCCACCATCAGGCTCGAGTTGTGATTACCGCCGGCTTTCATTCCACACGCCCGCCCTCAGGGTCTGGCCCCTACGAACACCCAACGTCCGCGGGCTGCCGGAGTCCGGCGCCAGCGCGGATGTCACGACGTCGTGACGTTCTCCCCTACCGCTTCCCATGCCCGTCGCTCCCCCCGCGCCGGTCCGCCTGATGCGCGCGGCCGCAGCCGCTGAGCACCGCGAGCTTGGTGGCGCGCTTGAATTGAACGCCGCTGTAGCTGGTGAAGACGTAGTCGATGGTCGGCTTGCGCGCGCAGATGTTGCTGTTCGAGCCGAGCGCCGAGTGGGGTCCACGAGGGAGAGCGATGTTCAGCACCGAGAGCGGCACATCGGGGATCCCCTGGAACACGGCGCTCGTGATGCCCTTCTTTGAGATCTGAATGGTGCCATCCAGCTGGACCGTCAGGCCATCGCCCTGCAACCTCATCACCAGATGCGGCAGCAGCCCCGCGCCCTTGACCATGTAGATCGGTCCCGTCAATGGGGCGGGGAGGATCGTGCTGCGCACTGTGCCGCTCCCAACATTCGCACCCGGGGGACACAGCGCCGGGTTGATCGTGAACTTCTCGCCACGACACGTCTGTTGGATCGTCGTCAGACGTGCCCGCACCTGCCTGGGCAGTTCCATCGTCACCGCTTGCGTGCCGGCCTGCACGCCCTTCGGATATGTGATCTTCAGATCCAAGCCCACGCCGTTAGCGCGTGACGCGGGCGCTTCCGCGTTGGCGAGGACCGTGGGTGCGAACGGCAGCCGCGAGCAGCCAACGACCCGAAACGGCGCGGAGACGGCGGCACGGGCGCCTTCTGTGGAGTCCACGATCCCAGCGATCGTCTGCTGGGCGCACTCGGTCGGATCGACCATGAAACCAGGCCGGTCGACGGTGAGGGCGAAGTTTTTGATGCGCAGCGGGATGCCCTGCAGAGTGGTGGGGAAGGGGCCCGCGGTGATCGTCAGGCGCGCGGTGGTGAAGTCCAGCGCGATCTCGCCGCGCACGACAACCGTTCCCAGGTCGAATGGGCCGGCCGACGCAGAGAGCACTATCGCCATGCCGTACGGCGCGCCGTCGTAGGGGCCGGTGAGATAGGCCCGGCCACCGAGGTAGGCGGGATCGCCGCCCGCTCCCGCGCCGACCGTGACGGTCCCCACTTCGCTCTGCGCCGGACAGGTACCCGCCGCGGCTTCGGCATTGCCGCACTGGGAGACGGCATTGAGGTTGGCCAGCAGTCCGGGCGGCAGGCTTGCGGTCAGGTTTTGGATGTACTGCTGGCCGTCCGCGCGAGCCAGTTGGAGTGTGAAGGCGGTGCCCTGACCGGCAGCGGAGCTGGTCGCTCCCGCCTCGAAGGACGGCGTGAACCCGCCGCCACAGCCTTCGTCGATCGCAAAGCTGCTCGACTGCTCGTACGGCGGAGCGGATTCCGGAGCGGAATACGGCGTCAGCTCGGCCGTGGTGGTGAAGGTTCCGCACGCGTGGGGGGTGGCGACCGCCGCACGAGGACCCCCGAATAGATCGAACTTCAGGCCGCTGAGCGGGAGCTCGGGCAGATTGTCCACCGTGAACGTCAGTTGCCCGTCAGGTTCGGTGATGAGCTCAGCGGGCAGCTTGAACTCGAGCCCATCTCCCGCCCCCGCGAAGTAGACGGTCAGGACGCCGTCGAATGGGCTGGTGGCAGGTTCCGCGAGGTAGATGGAGCCCTGCACGGCCTTTGCCAGTACCGGTGATTCAACTTCAACGGTGCCGAGCTTGGATGCGTCAGGGCAGGTGGGTTCCGAGGCTTCACCGAGCCCAATCTGGGCGGGAGCGCAGCCGGTTAGGTCGCTGGCTGTCGCCGGGTTGATCGACAGGCCGACCGGAAGCGCAATGGCGACATCCCGCAGATTCGCCTCGGCCAATCCCCCCGCTTCGCCCTGGTAGGGAATGCTCACATCGAAGGAGAGACCGGTGGGAGTGTCGGCCGCAGACGATTCCGGCTGGACCGCGATGGTGGGACTGAAGTGAAGCCTGTCGCATTCCGAGAGGCCACTGGGAGGGCCGCCGGCCCCGTCTGTCGTCGTCGAGCTCTTCACGTATACGCCCGGGTTTTCCCACGAGTCCACCGCGATCGCCGTGGTGAGCGGCCCCCCGCACGACGTCGGCATCGTCAGGAGGGGCTCCATCGGAACGCCGCTGGGGCAGCTGCCTTCACTCGTACCGTTTGACTTCAGGCAAGTCCCCCGGAACGGGTTGTGGCTCGGTTCTGCGGGGACACCCCACAGCGTCATGGAAGCGGCGGTGAGCGGCAGCGCCTGCGAGAGGTTGTGCATTTCCACCACCAAGCTGTAGTCGCTGGTACCGCGGATCTCGAGTTTCAAGACAAGAGGGGTGTACGCATCCACCCCGAACTGCGCGGCAACGCCGGCCGGTGGCACGAGATTGAAGATGGGGACACTCTCTTCGAGAGTGGGTGTAAAGAGCGTGATCACGCCCACCTGAGTGCCTGCGGGACAGCCTCCGTTGCCCAGAAGGCCGCCACTCACGAATTCCACCATGGGACACTGTGGCACCGCGTTGGGGTTTCCGACAAGCCCACTTGGAAGTTCGACCTGAACGTCCTTGGCAGATTCAGCGGTAACAGTTTCGCCGTGCGAGTTCGTGGTCGTGTTGAACGCGAAGCTGGCGGTGAATTGATATGGGTGCGAGCCCGCCCGCAGGTCGGGGGGGCCAACGGTGCCCGGCGCGGCCCCGGCGGGGGGCGCTTCGTTGAACGACGCAGCGAACGATTTGAGGCCGAACGACGCGTAGGCCGGCGAGGTCATCGTCGCGCAGCTGGCGACTACGATGCACGCGCCCAGCAGCCATGAGGAACGCCGGGGGGTCATGTCGCAGACCCTCCACGGCGAGCTTGCAGGCCTGACATATCGGCCCCCTCATGATCCGACCTCCCGGCCCTGGACTTCCGTGCGGTCCTCCCGGCCCCGGATTTGACGCTCGGTCGCTTGGCTTTGACTTTGCGGGCCTTGGACTTAGGGCCCGATCGCTTGGCCTTGGATTTGCCCGAGCGCCGCTTGGGCTTCGGCTTGGGCTTCGGCTTGGCCTCGAGCTGCGAGGCGGCTTCTTCCGAGACGGCGCTGGACACTTCGGTGCCGAAGCCGACTGGCGCCGGCGGTGCGCTCAGCGGACCTCGGCAGCCTTCGCCCGCGCACGGCGCCGGTGGCGGCAGCGCGGCGGGGAAGCCCCCGTCCACCCGCGCATCGTACATGTTCGAGCTTTCGTCTTGGTCTGCAGGCACCAGCTGCGCGCGCGTGGTGAAAAACACATTGTCGCCGTCCGCACTGGCGTCGGTGAAGGTGGAGTTGTCGTCGCTGGTACCGGAGGAGATCAGGTAGACGGAGCCGTTCTCATACTCGTAGACGTTCTGCCTGCCGTTGCTGGCCCCCGACGAGAGCGCGTCACTGCTGTCGAAGAAGACACGCTGCCCATCTTCGGAGATGTAGCGCGGGATGTAGTCGGGGTTCAGACCGGTGGGCACCTCCGAGGGCCCGATCGGCCGTGCCCCGCTGGGGTTGCACGAGGCGCAGCTCAAACTTTCGGTGCGCGCGTCATAAACGAACACCTCCGTGTCGGCCACTCCGGTGTTGGCGTCGAGGTTGTCGTAGCCCATCAGCGATGCATGCGACATAAACGCCAGGTGTTCGCCATCGGAAGTCACGCGAGCCGTTCGCTTTTCGAGGCTCTGCGCCCAATCGCCAGCATCTTCATTACTGAGAGCGGTGATGAACGTGATGGTGCCTTCGTGTGACAGATACAGGTTGTTGGCACCCGGGCTGGCCCGGGTTGCAAGACCGCCGCTTGCCACGAAGTACACGCTCAGACCTTCTTCGCCGGCTCCGACCACGCCCTCGATGCCCGGTGAGCCGCCGGCGTCGGGGCTCAGGTCCGTAAGCCTGCCGCTTGCGAAGTCGTACTCGTAGAGACCGCCGTTGTCTTCCGGGCTGTCCGTGAGCGGCGTTTCATCGGTGAAGAACACCTTCGAACCATCAGACGTGGCAGCCCTGAACACCGCGCTTCCGTCCCCGAGCGAGGGGGTGCGCTGCGAGGCGTTGAGCTGCACGGTCGTCGTGCCGTCTTCGCGCACATAGAGCTGTCCGTGGTTGTCCGTCCAGAAGATGCGCGAGCCATCCGCGGAAATGTCGTTGGCGAACATGTCGTCCTCGCCGTCACCGGCTCCCGCGCTTTCGGCGGCGACTTCACCAGGGCCTGGCAACACGCTGACCAGTCGCAGACCGCCGTCCGTCCATTCGTAGACGCTCCGCGCGCTCGGCGGCGCGCCCACCTTCAGGTCGTCGTTCGCCTCGAACACCACATGGCTGAGATCTGGGGAGGCCCCCGCGAACTTTACTTCGTAGTTTTCCGGAGTCCGGTTGGGCGGCGCGACGGTTGTGAGGAGTTGGTATGTGGCGGCTTCGGTTTCATGCACGTACAGATTGTCGAATTCCAGTGGCGCTCCGGCCACCAGAGCCGGAGTGGTCCAATCCAGCACCCCCGCCGTCAGTTCGGGCGTGAAGAAGTGGTAGGGCGGCGACAGACTGAGATCCGCGTTCGACGCTGGAATCGCGGGCGGTGAAATGCCATGCGTCGACCAGCCAGAAGGACCGCGTGTCGAGAGATACTGCGTCACGAGCTTTGCGCTCTGCGCATCGCCGAAGCTGGTGAACGAGAGGTATGTGATCGCGGAGCCGCCGACCGAGCTCTCGCCCGCCCCAGAGGCCAAGCCCCCGTTGAGCGCATCCCCGCCGACGTCGCCGCCGTTCTTGTCGAGTGGGGACACGAGCTCGTAAACGCGGTTGTCCGGAAGTTCGGCGCGCGCCGCCACCACGCCGAACGCCAGCGACGCCGCGCACATGGCGCCCACGCCCAGCAGTAGATCCCAGCGCATCCTGAGCGTCATCTGCCATGCCCGTCTTTCGGATGGCGCCCGCTGCTCGGCCCAGGCGGACGCGCCTTGGGCGGGCAGGCGACAGTTGTGGTGGCGGTGACGGAGGTGTCGTCCTCGAAATGGAGGTTCGCAGCGAACGGGAAGCCACCAGCGGGACACACCGCCGGAATGGCCATGCCCCGGGGGTGGTAGAGCACTCTCCTCCCATGGACCCGCTCGGGATACAGCAGTTGCTTTGGGTCGATGGTGACACGCATGCTGACCAGAGAGGCAGCGGGATCCCCCGGGACAGTCGTAATCGTGGGGATCGTGAGGTCGATCCGCGAGCCGAACAGCCCGGAATCACCCAGCATGAGGCCTGGGAACGCCAGTTCGGCGATCACGCTCGATTGGCCTTCGGCGTAGAACAGCACCGCCGTGTGTTCTTCCCGCGCCGGCGCCATGAAGAGGGTGAGATCGATCGGCACTTCCAGACTTTCCGAGCCCACGGCCGTTCTCATCACCGCGCTGCCGAGTCCCATCACAGCTTCCTGCGAGCAGCCCGCGACCCCCATCACACGCAGGACCTGGAGTTCGCAGACGGCCAAGCCGAGTTGGCTCGTCGTCAGCCCCAAGCCGGCCGGGAACCGTAAGCCGACGCTGGTCACCGGCGAGGGTGTGGAGCCGGTGGTCGAGCCGATGTGGATCGTAAATGTAAGCGCCGTGTTGACTTTGAGCCGGTAGGGTGAAAGTGCGACTCCGAGCGTTGCCGTCTGTGCAGCCTGCGCATTTCCCAGCGGCAGCCCCGCCAGTGCCAGCGCCAGTGCCAGCGCCGAGAAGATCTCCCTGCGCCACGCGGGCCGTCTTCGCGAAGTGAACCGACTGCCAGCGCGCGCCGGAGACTGGAGGCCATGCATGACTTCAAGCCCCTCCACCGCTCAAGCGCCTTCCACCGGAGGGCGTGCGGCGCTCTCGGGCAGCGGCACCTCGCCGCCGCAGTGGGGGCAGATCACCTGCGCCACAGGGGCGGGGGGAGCCGCGGTCGTCGCAGCCGCCGACTCGGACTCCTCGCCGAGCGTGCGCGCTGCGCGCAGCGCCAAGCGCAGGTCGGCCACTGTCAGCCGCTGAGCAGACACCAGGTCGAGCCACTGCTCCTGCTCAGTTGCGCTGAGCGCCGCGACCGCCGCGTGATGACACCATGTCAGCGCAACGCGGCGGCGAGCCGGAGGGAACTGCGATGCCATCCACGCCATGTTGCGCAGGCTGCCAGCGTCATATCCGGTGATACGAGCAGCCTCGGCGTACTTCTGACCCCAGCGGAACGTCCCATATACCAGCCAGTCGCCCACCCACCACTGCCCACCGCGCCCGAAGGCACCGAGTTTGCGCCCCGCCTCCACCCAGCCGGGGTGGTCGAGCTCATCATGCGGCTCCCAGAAGATCTTGAGCGACTTGCCGTCCGTCCGCTCGCCGCCGTCGATGATCTCGGGTGGGTTGCGCGCCGGAAGCGGTGGAGAGATAGCAGACATCTTAGGGTTTAAATCTCTACCACCCGGCAGGCCCGGAGTGGTGGGCCGACGTGGTGCACAGGGCTGCTCGAGATTCGCCATGAAGGCCCAGAGCGTCACTCCAGCTTGATGGCCATCCCCAGTTCCTCCAGGCGGAGGATGACCTCGAGCTCGGCGTGGCACGACCTCAGCTGGCGGCCCAGTCTGGCCTCGACCGTCCGCAGTCGGCGTTCGACGGTGTGGCGGTCGATCTCGAGCTTGGCCGCCGCTGTGGCCGCGTTGCAGCCCGCGGAAAAGTAGGCCCGCAGCGTTTCGCGGGCCACCGGGTTGCCGAGCGATGGCAGATAGATGCTCATCAACGATCTCACGAGCGACTCGTTTTGAAGCACGAGCGCAAGGAGCGCGTGGTCGGCAAACCGCACCGTGGGCTCGGGCCTGCGTAGAGCGACGAGCAGGGCCGCCTGGGCCTCCTGATGGGTCAGGCGCCAGCCCGACACCCCCTTCCTCGGCTCGCCCAGCACAAGCGACACGCCGCTGGTCCTCACGGTTGCGAGGGCCCGCTCCACGCGCGCCATCTCGAGCTCCTGACGCCCACCGACCCACGCCCAGACGGAGCTCTCGCCGATCGACACGCACAACAGCTGACGTCGCAGGTCATCGGCCAAGCCGCGCACGACCCTCTCGCCCCTCGGTCCGTTGGCGATGATGCCGAGGTGCCAAGCGTCGTCGAGGTCGTAGTCGAGGTCCGAGGTATCGGGCCGCTCACCGGCGAGCAGCTTCTGCACCAGCTCCGCGTGGCACTCCTCGCGCGAGCGTTCGATCCGCTCGCGCTCCTGCCTGTGCTCGTAGGCGATCGTGGTCACCAGGCGCTCGAGCGCAGCCTCCTGCGTCGTACGCAGGTAGCGCAGAATGGGCTCATTGGCTGTGAGGCCGCTGCGGTGGGCCTCGTCCATCACGAATGCCCCGAGCACCCTGTGACCAGCGATGTAGCGCAGCAGCATCGTATCCACGCTGATGTTCCGGCGCGCCGCGCGATGGGCCTGCGCGATCGCCGCCGAGGGAACCGGGCCCGGCAGCTCGGCCGGAGCTTCCATCTCGGTCAGGGTGTGGTTCAGAGCCGCGGCGACCGCGCTGCGCAGCCCGGTTTCGTAGTCGGCGTCCTCGCCCTGCGCCGACATGAACATACTGCTGACGCGGGCGAAGATCTCATCTTCGATCTCCCGTTCGCGAGCTCGCAGCCGGCTGATCAGATCGACGCGTGCCTGCTCGAGCGCCACGGCCTCGCCACTCTCCTTGGTCGCCCCAATCCTCGGCGAGACTGCGCTCTGGACCCCGCTGCCCACCGACCCACCTCCCGTACTGGCCCACCTCCCCCGTCCGTCCATTCCAATCAAATTGGATGACGCCTGTGCTCTATTGTGGCTTGTATTCTCCACCCTGTCAATTCACAGATAAAGATTCCTAAGAGTCGGCATTTTCTTCTAAAGCATCAGATGAAGGATGACAAGAGGCGGCACCGCAGGTGGGCTCCAAGGCGTGCGCAGACCGCCGCGGCTTGGCCCGCCATGGACGACGCGAGATTGCGCGGAGCCGTACCCCGTCCGCGGCGCTCTCTAGTATTCGTGGTCCATCACGAACGGAGGTCGCACCGCAGATGCCGCCGCTCATAACCCCAGAGGAAGCCCTCCGCTTGGGCGAGATCGAGGGGCACGCCGAGATCGAAGCGCTCGTGCAGCGCGCTTGGGAGGCCCGCGTGGAGCGCTTCGGCGACTCCACCGACATGTGCTCGCTGGTCAACGCCAAGTCCGGGGGGTGCGCGGAGGACTGCGGCTTCTGCGCCCAGTCGCGCTTCGCCGAGGCCGAGACCCCGATGCACCCGATGATGGACCCCGAGCAGATCCTCGAACACGCCCGCGCGGCGGAGGCCGCGGGGGCACACCGCTTCTGCATGGTCACCCAGGGTCAGGGCCTCTCCAAGCGCGACTTCGCCAAGATCCTCGAGGGGGCGCGCCTGGTGGCCGAGCACACCAATCTCAAGCGCTGCGCCTCCGTCGGGCACATGTCGAGCGAGCGCGCACGCGCACTGCGCGAGGCGGGCATCCAGCGGGTGCACCACAACGTGGAGACCGCCTCCAGCTACTACGACGAAGTCTCCACCACCGTACGCTACGAGGGGCGCCTGCGCACGATCCGCGCCGTGCGCGAGGCGGGCCTGGAGACGTGCGTGGGAGGCATCCTCAACCTCGGCGAGAGCCGCGCCCAGCGCGTGGAGATGGCCTTCGAGCTCGCCGCGATCGACCCCACGAGCGTCCCCATCAACCTGCTCAACCCCCGGCCCGGAACGAAGTTCGGAGACCGCGAGCTGATGGACCCATGGGAGGCCGTCAAGTGGATCGCGATCTTCCGCCTGATCCTCCCCGAAGCGCTCTTCCGCGTGTGCGGGGGGCGCGTGGAGAACTTCGGAGAGCTCCAGCCGCTCGCGGTGAAGGCCGGCCTGAACGGGGTGATGATGGGCAACTTCCTCACCACCCTCGGCGCCGAGCCCGAGCAGGACCGCGCGATGTTCGAGGAGCTCGGCCTCAACGTCGCACGCCAGCCCGACAACGGCGCCAACCCCCGACCGGACAACCGCGCGGGATGGCTGGAGGGACAGACGCCGGATGTGGTGGAGGATCACCTCGGAGCGCTCGCCGCGGTGAGCGAGGGGGGACGCGCGGACGAGGGCCGCGATCCGGGAGCGGCCGAACAGCATGCCATCGGCGCCGAGGAGATCGATCTCAAAGTGCGGCTCTGGGACCCCTCCACCCAGCTTCGCTACCGCGCCAAGCGCGCAAGCCCGCCGCGGCCGGACGGCGCGCCCAACAGGGTCCCTGTCGGGTAATCGGCCGGGGAGCGGATGAGCGAGATCGAGGATCGGTTGGCGGAGATCGAGCGGCTCGGTCTGAGCCGCCGGCTGCGCCTCATCTCCGGGCCCCAGGGCCCGCGCGTGCTGCTCGACGGCCGGCCCGTGCTGCTGCTGTGCTCCAACAACTACCTCGGCCTCGCCGACCACCCCCGCGTGCGCGAGGCCGCCGCCGAGGCGGCGATGCGCTGGGGCGTGGGCGCGGGCGCCTCACGGCTGGTGTCGGGGACCATGACGATCCACCGCCGCCTGGAGGAGCGCCTCGCCGCGTTCAAGGGCACCGAGAGCTCTGTGCTGTTCGGCTCCGGCTACCTCGCCAACCTCGGCGCGATCGGCGCGCTCGCGGGCCCCGGCGACGCGGTCTTCTCCGACGAGCTCAACCACGCCTCGATCGTGGACGGCTGCCGCGCCTCGCGCGCGCACGTACACGTCTACCGCCACCTCGACACCGAGCACCTCGACTGGAGCCTGCGCCGCCACGGCGGCGAGGGCCGGCGGCTGATCGCCACCGACTCCGTCTTCTCGATGGACGGTGACCTCGCGCCATTGCAGGAGATCGTCGAGCTCGCCCGCCATCACCGCGCGCGGACGCTCGTCGACGAGGCCCACGCCACCGGCGCACTCGGCCCCGGCGGGCGCGGCGCTGTTGCAGAGGCCGGGCTGGAGGGGGAGGTCGACGTGCTCGTCGGAACCCTCGGCAAGGCCCTGGGGTCCTACGGAGCCTACGTCTGCGCCAGCGAGGAGATGGTGCGCTACCTCATCAACACCGCGCGCCCCCTGATCTTCTCCACCGCCCCCGCCCCCCCGGCGGTCGCCGGCGCGCTCGCCGCGCTCGATCTCATCGAGGAGCGCCCCCACCGCGTGGGCCGCCTGCGCTCCCGCGCCCGCACCCTGCGCATGGCGCTAGGCGCGGAGGGCTTCCAGGTAGCGCAGGACGACATGCACATCGTCCCCCTCCTCGCCGGCGAGGAGCGCGAGGCGATGGCGCTCTGCCAGGGGGCCCTGGAGCGTGGAGTCTTCGCCCAGGCGATCCGCCCCCCCTCCGTGCCCACGGGCACCGCCCGCCTGCGTCTCACCGCGATGGCCTCCCACACCCCCGCCGAGCTGCGCCGCGCGGCGCACGCGCTCGGGGAGGCCGCCCGCGCGGCGGGGTTGGATCCCTCCTCGATCGGGGGGCCCGCCCCGCACCACGGGCAGCGCACGCCCGCGGAGGGCGCCCCGTTCGACATCGAGCGCGAAGACTCCCTCACACGCGCCGCCTAGCGCTCGCCGTGCGCGGGCTGTTCGTCACCGGCACCGGCACCGGCGTCGGGAAGACCATCCTCAGTGCGGCCCTGCTCGCCGCTATGGTCGCCGCGGGGGAATCGGTGCGGGCGCACAAGCCCGTGGTGACCGGCCTCGACGAGCCCCCCGGGGAGTGGCCCCCCGACCACGAGCTGCTCGCGCGCGCCGCCGGCATGGCCCCCGCGGACGTGGCGCCGTTGCGCTACGGACCTGCTGTGTCACCGCACCTCGCCGCCCAGCTTGCCGGGGAGCGCATCGACCCCGATCGGATCGTGACGGCTGCCGATTCTGCTCTGCATGCCGCGGACGCTCGAGGATCCGTGCTGATTGTCGAGGGTGTGGGGGGGCTGCTCGTACCGCTTGCCGAGAACTTGACCGTGCGCGACCTCGCGGCGCGGCTGCGGCTGCGGCTGCTGATCGCCGCGCCGCCCGGCCTCGGCACGATCAACCACACCCTGCTGACCATCCACGCCGCCCGCGCCGCCGGGATGGAGGTGAGCGCCGTCGTGCTCACACCGTGGTCGGTGCAACCCTCAATGATGGAAGACTCCAATCGCGCCACGATCGCCGGGCTCGGCGATGTCGAAGTCGCAACTCTCCCCCCTGTGCCAAGCCCTGATCTGACCGCACTCGCCGACGCCGGAAAACGGCTGCCCTGGCGACAATGGCTCTCGCGCGAGCGTCCCATCCCAAGCCGAGCTTAGGATTGCGACGCTTCGCCGCCGGCGAGCGCGGCATCCACGACCGCTTCGGCGACCGCTGCCAGGTCCTCGTCAGAGATCACGTAGGGAGGCATGGTGTAGACGAGATCGCGGAACGGCCGCAGCCACACGCCGCGCTCGAGCGCCGCCGCGGTGGCCTCCCGGATGTCGACCTCGTGGTCGAGCTGCACGACTCCGATCGCGCCCAACACGCGCACGTCCTTCACGCCAGGCTCCCCACGCGCCGGCTCGAGACCCTCGCGCAGGCCCCGCTCGATGCGCGCCACCTGCGCCCGCCACTGCCCCGTGGCGAGCAGCTGCAGCGAGGCCAGCGCCACCGCACACGCCAGGGGGTTGGCCATGTAGGTGGGGCCGTGCATCAGACCACCCCCCTCGCCCGCCGAGATCGCGCTCGCCACCTCCGCCGTGCAGAGCGTCGCCGCCAGCGTCATGTACCCCCCCGTGAGCGCCTTGCCCACACACATCACATCCGGGGCCACGCCGGCGTGCTCGCACGCGAACATCGCGCCCGTGCGCCCGAAGCCGGTCGCGATCTCGTCCGCTACCAGCAGGAGGCCGTGCTCGTCGCACACCTCCCGCAGCAGCGCCACGCAGGCGGGAGAGTGAAAGCGCATCCCTCCCGCGCCCTGCACCACCGGCTCCGCGATCACCGCCGCCAGCTCGCCCGAGTGGCGCGCCGCCAGCTCCCTCACCTGCGCCGCCCACCGCTCCCAGCGCTCCTCCCGGGGAGCCTCGAAGCCATCGGGGGGGCGCTCCGCGAAGAGGTGCTCGGGCAGGATCCCCGTGAACAGGCTGTGCATCCCCCCCACCGGATCGCACACCCCCATCGCCCCGAAGGTGTCCCCGTGGTAGCCCCCCCTCACCGTCAACAAGCGAGTGCGCCCTGGGCGGCCCACGGCGCGCTGGTACTGGAGGCACATCTTGATCGCCACCTCCACCGCCACCGAGCCGGAGTCCGCGAAGAACACCCGCTCGAGGCCCGCGGGGGTCATCGCCACGAGGCGCTCCGCGAGGCGCACCGCCGGCTCGTGCGTGAGCCCCCCGAACATCACGTGGGCCATCCGCCCGAGCTGCTCCTCGACCGCCCGGTCCAGCACAGGGTGACGGTAGCCGTGCACCGCGCACCACCACGAAGACATCCCGTCGATCAGCTCCCTCCCGTCCGCCAGCCGCAGGCGCACCCCCTCCGCGGAGACCACCGGCAGGGCGGGCCACGCCGCGGGCAGCGCCCCGTAGGGGTGCCACACGTGCTCGCCGTCCTTCGCGAGCAGGGCCTCCCAGTCGGTCCGCGATCGGGTGGGCGGGGGCTGGGGCTTAATCCTCGTACAGGGTGAAGTCGCGCTTGCGGGCGCCGCACACCGGGCAGAACCAAGTGTCGGGGATGTCCTCGAAGGCCGTCCCCGCCGGGATCCCCCCGTCGGGGTCCCCCTCCTCGGGTTCGTAGATGTAGCCGCAGGACTCGCAGATCCAGCGCTGTAGTGTCTGGGTCGTCATCGGGCCTAAGAGTACCGATCCCCAGCCCACCCGGTAGGGTCGCCGGGTGGACCTCTCCGACGAGCACCCCGAGCCCGGCGAGGACGAGCGGCCGGGCCCCGGCGAGGAGTACAACCCCGGCCCCCCCACGACCCCGCGGCAGGCCGCCACCGTGATCCTGCTGCGCGGCGGGGAGGAGGGCCTCGAGCTGCTGCTCGTCAAGCGCAACCCCCAGGCACGCTTCATGGGCGGTGTGTGGGTGTTTCCAGGCGGCGCCGTGGAGCGGGCCGAGGGGGAGGACGACCGCGCCCACCGCGCCGCCGCGGTGCGCGAGCTGCACGAGGAGGCCGGCGTGGAGCTGGCGCGCACCGAGGAACTCGTCAAGTTCTCCCGCTGGATCACCCCCGCGGCGGTGAGGACCCGCTTCGACACCCACTTCTTTCTCGCCCCCCTGCCCCCCGGGCAGGAGCCCCGGGTCGACGGCGAGGAGTGCGTGGAGCTCGGCTGGTTCACTCCCGCCGGAGCGCTCGAGGCCCACCGTGCCGGGGAGATCCAGCTCGTGTTCCCCACCATCAAGCACCTCGAGCAGCTCTCCCCCTTCACCACCGCCGCCGAGCTCTTGGAGCACGCCCGCGGGCGCACCGTCGAGGCGGTCCAGCCCCGCGTCGTCGTGGACGGGGAGGTAGCTCGCGTGTTGCTCCCCGGCGAGCCCGGGTACTGATCTCGCCTCCCCGCCCGGCGGGCGCCCCGACCCCCCTCCCGCCAGCCGGGGCCGCTGACCTCGCCCGCTGAGGAGAGCAGCGAGGAGGGCGGGGCAGCTATTCCTGCTGCTGGCGCTGCGCGGCGATCACGTGGGTGACCGCGTTGATCAGCCCCAGGTGCGTGAACGCCTGCGGGTAGTTGCCAAGGAGCCGCCCCGAGGAGGCCTCGAGCTCCTCCGCGTAGAGCTGCAGCGGGGATGCGTAGGTGAGCAGGCGCTCGCACAGGTGTTCGGCCCCCTGGCAGTCGCCGGTCTCCGCCAGCGCCGAGACCAGCCAGAAGGAGCAGATCAGGAACGTCCCCTCCTTCCCGCTCTGCCCGTCGTCGGTCTCATCGGTGCGGTAGCGCAACACCAGCCCGTTCTCGGTCAGCTCCTCCTGGATCGCCCTCACCGTGGCGCACACCCGCTCGTCTTTGGGGGGCAGGAAGCGCACCAGGGGAATCAGCAGGTTCGAGGCGTCCAGCGCATCGGTTTCGTAGTGCTGGCGGAACACCCCCCGCTTGTCGACGCCCTTCTCGAGGATCTCCGCCTTGATCTCATCCGCCAGCTCCTGACAGCCGCGCGCTCGCTCGTCCTCCCCACGCCGTTCGGCCAGACGCGCCCCCCTGTCCATCGCCACCCAGCACATCAGCTTCGAGGAGACGTAGTGGCGCGGCTCCCCCCGCGCCTCCCAGATACCCTGGTCGGGTTCCCGCCACACCCGTTCGACGCAGCGCACCTGGTCGATCAGCACGGGCCACAGCCGCTCGGGGATGTGGTCGCGTTCCTTGGAGTGCAGGTACACCGAGTCCAGCACCGCGCCGTAGACGTCGTTCTGGCGCTGGTTGTAGGCGCCGTTGCCGACCCTCACCGGGTGCGCGTTCTCGTAACCCTTGAGGTGCTCCAGGGTGGACTCCTCCAGGTCCTTGTTACCCCTGATCCCGTACATGATCTGCAGCGACCCGTCCTCGTTGCGCTCCAGGTCCGCGAGGTACTGCACGAAGTCATCCGCCTCCCAGTCGAGCCCCAGGGCGTGCAGGCCCCACAGCGTGAACGTCGCGTCGCGCATCCAGCAGTAGCGGTAGTCCCAGTTGCGCGACCCCCGCGGGGTCTCCGGCAGCGAGGTGGTCGCCGCGGCCACCAGCGCGCCGGTGGGCATGAACGTGAGTCCCTTCAGCGCCAGCGCCGAGCGCTGCAGGTGCAGGCGCCAGGGGTGGTCGGGGTAGGTGCCTTCGGCCAGCCAGCTGCGCCAGAAGTGGGTGGTGCGCTTCAGGTGCGCCCCCGCCTGCTCCACCGTGCGCGGGCCGCCCAGCCCCTCCGTCCAGGAGATCGCGCAGAAGCGCTTCTCGCCTTCGCTGAGGGTGTGGCGCGCGTGCACTCGGTTGCCCTCGATCCCCACCCGCATGTCGGAGAACAGGCGGAACACAGTCTCGCCGTCCGTGGCGTCGAGGGCGTTGTGGGCGCGGTCGACTCCGTCCTCCTGCACCACGCTCCAGCTCGCCGTCTTGGCGCCGTAGTCGAGCATCGGCTCGCACAGCATCTCCATCTGCACCTGGCCCTGCATGCACTCGATCACCCGCACCAGCAGGTGGTCGGCGTCGTAGTCCGTCGGCGGGCGCGTGTGGTCCGAGCCCTCCTCGTTGTCGTGCCACTCCCCAATCGTCAGCGCATCCACCACGCGCACCCACCCCTGCGGGGTCATCCAGGTCGTCTCGATCACGTTCGTCCCCGGCAGGTAGCGCCTGCCCGCGGGCACGTACAGCCCATAGGGCCCCACCCGGAAGCGCCCGGCGCCGCGGTCGAGCATCGCCGCGAACACGCTGGGGGAGTCGAAATAGGGCAGGCACATCCACTCCACGGAGCCGTCGGAGGCCACCAGCGCGCCCGTATGGCAGTCCGAGAGGAAGCCGTAGTCCGCGATCGGGGGGAAGGGCGAGTCCGGCGTAGTCATGCCTCCGCCTCGAGATCTCGGGAGATGCCCTCCCACACCGCCTCGCCCCAGTTCGGACGCTCCACTCCCGCGGGCAGCGAGCCCTCCTCCTCGAGCTTGTCCAAGTGGGCGGCCAGCGTGATCGCCGCCGCCGGGCGCATCTCCGCGGGCACGTCCGACCACGCTCTGTCCAGCATTTCCTTGACGCTGCGGGCGCCTTCGGCGAGCGCCGCCAGCAGCCGGTGCTCGCGGTCATAGCGGTGGCCGATGCACTCCTCGAGCTTCGCCACCGGTTCCCACACCGCGGGGCCGTGACCGGGGCACAGCACGTCCAGGTCGAACGTGCACAGGTGGATCAGGCCGTTCAGGTAGGCGTTCAACGCGCCCGGGTAGGGAAGGACGAGGGCACTGCCCTCCCCCAGGACCGCGTCCCCCGTGAAGCACACGCGCTCCGCCACCAGCGCGTAGTGGTCCGGGGAGTGGCCCGGTGTCGGAACCGCCGTCAGAGGGCCAAAGCGCACGCCGTCGGTCAGCATCACGTCGATTCCGCTCCCCCGCGATGCCGCCAGCGGCGCGGGGCGAAGGTTGCGCAGGGTGTTGACGGACTCCACGTGGTCGGAGTGGTCGTGGGTGAGGGCAATGCCCCCCAACCCCCCCCGCGCGTCCACCGCCGCCACCACCCGCTCGACGTGCTGCCTCAAAGCTGGTCCCGGGTCGATCACGTATGCAGGGTCGCGGTCCACGATCCACGTGTTGGTACCCGACAGCGTGAGCGGCCCCGGGTTCTCGGCTCGTAAGCGGAGCACGTCGAAGGCCGCCAGCCGCCGCCCTTCAGCCAGCGGGTCCACGGAGAAGCCGAGCTCCCCTCCGAGCGCGAGGTCGAGCTCGACGGCCGTCTGCGGCACCCACTCGGAATCCGACTCCGTACCCGCCGCGCCTTGGTCGGAGTCGGGCGCCGGATCGCGATCGGAGCCCGAGGGAGAGGGGGAGCGCATTTCCCGGGACGTTAGCTCGTTCCGTTGAGGAACGTCACGAGGAACGTCACCTTACCTCCGCCCCCCTCATCGCCACGCAGAAGCCCGCCGGCGCGGTCCGCGGACCTGCCCACATATGCCGCCCGTCCTGCGCTTGCGGATCGTTCGGGGAGACGCGCGCGTCTCCCCGACTTATACCGCCCATCCCAAGCTTAGGGATTACCCGCGCCGCCCGCGCGACCCGATACATATAGCTCGTCCTAAACTTAGGACTTCTTGTAATCGTCCGCATCGGCCCATTATCGCATACGACTGTCCGCATGAAATAGGCGTTGCCCACCGTCCCCCGCGCCTCAAGGCCGTGCCCACCCCGGTCGAAGTTGGCGATATGAGCGAGGGATCCCCATGGTTGTGCCCCACGGAGCTCGATCGCACACGCATCGTGGACGCCAACGATCGCGTGCGCACGATCCGCCTGGTCGGCACAAGCGCGATCGGCGTCGCGCTGCTGGTCACGGCGCCCTGGATCGGCTGGTGGACGCTGATCCTGCTCGCCCTCTGCGCGCTCAACTTCTTGAACGTCGAGCGGCGCCTGCGTTCGAGCCCACACCCCGAGCGGGTGAGCTTCACCGCGATCGTCATCACCCTGTTGCTGATCGCGGCGGGGGTCTCCCTCAGCGGCGGGCCGCACAGCCCGGCGCTGCCGTGGATGGTGCTCCCGAGCGCGATGGTCGCCGCGCGCTTTCGTCCCCAGGTCGTGGCCCTCGCGATCGTGCTGACCGTTCTCCTGATTCTCGCCAGCACCCTCGCGGTCGATCCCGCGGCGACAATCGGGGACCCGGTGTCGGTGATCGCCACACTGGCCCTGCTCGCCGTGGTGATCTCGATCGTGCTCGCCCTGCAGGCAGCCGAGCTGCACCACCGCGACGAGGCGATCCTCGACCCGCTCACCGGCCTGCTCAACCGCCACGCCCTGATCCCCCGCTTCACAGAGATATCCCACCAGGCCCGCCTCACCCACCAGCCCGTCTGCCTGCTGCTGTGCGACGTGGACACCTTCAAGGAGGTCAACGACCGCTACGGCCACGACCGCGGCGACGCGGTGCTGCGCGACGTGGCCTACGAGCTGCGCAAGCGGCTGCGCTCCTTCGAGCTCGCCTACCGGCTCGGCGGCGAGGAGTTCCTGATCGTGCTGCCCGGGGTCTCCCACGGCGAAGGCCAGGAGATCGCCGAGCGCCTGCGCGCGGCGATCGAGGAGACCCGGCCCACGGACATCCCAATCACGGTCTCCTTCGGCCTGAGCGCCGCCAGCGGGGAGGAGGTCGTCTACGAGAGCCTCTTCAAGGCCGCCGATCGGGCGCTCTACGAAGCAAAGCGCGCCGGGCGCAACCGCGTCATCGCCGCGCCCGCGCCCGCGGTCCTCGCCGTGGCGGCAGACGTCGAGGCGGTACTGGGCAAAGAGCTGGCATCTCCCGCGCTGCCCGACACGGGGATGCTCTCCCCGGGCGAGCGTCTCCCGGCTTCGGTCCTCGGCTAGGTCGGCGCGGAGCTCGCATCCCCAGCGCCGCTCCTCGGGGCCAGGTGAGCGCAGAGCTCCCGTCCCGGCTGCTCATCGGCTAGCCTTGGCCCGCCGTGAGCAAGCAGCTCGACCCCCATGCCCAGACCCTGCTCGAAGTGATGAGCGCGGTGGGCGCGCCCCCGATCCACACGCTGACGGTGGAGCAGGCCAGAGCGCAGGCACGGACGGCGCTGCTGACAAGAGGCGAGCCGCTGCCGCTGCACCATGTCGAGGACCTCAACCTGCCCGCGCCACAGGGCGTGCTGCCGATGCGCCTCTACCGTCCCCGCCCCGGCGTCCTGCCGGTCGCCCTCTTCCTCCACGGGGGAGGGTGGATGCTCAACGACCTCGACACCCACGACCGTCTCTGCCGCCGTATCGCCCAGCGCTCGGGCTGGCTGCTGGCCTCGCTCGAGTACCGCAGGGCCCCCGAGCACAGGCACCCCGCCCCGCTCGAGGACGCGCGCTTCGCCTATGGCTGGCTGCTCGAGAACGCCGCCGACGTTGAGTGCGACTCCTCGCTGATGGCGCTCGTGGGGGAAAGCTCCGGCGCCACCACCGCGGCCGCCCTCACCCTGATGCTACGTGACACGGGCGCTCCACCACCCATGTTTCAGATCCTCGCCTACCCCTCCGCCGACGTTCCAGGGCGCTGGCCCTCCCACAACGAGCGTGGCAGCGGCTACACGCTCGACGCTCCGCAGGTGCGGTGGTTTCTGGAGCAGTATCTGCCCGCCTCCTACGACCCCGCGGATCCCTACCAGGACCCCTACCTCTTCCCTCTCGGCGCCCCCGACCTCGGCGGGCTGCCCGCAGCGCTGGTGATGACCGCCGAGTTCGACCCCCTACGCGACGAGGGCATCGCCTACGCGGAGCGTCTCGCCGCCGCCGGGGTCCCGGTGGAGCATGTACACGCCGAGGACCAGATGCACGGCTTCCTTCTCGTCGACCGCGCGATCCCCCGCGCGGGCGCTCTGATCGACCGCCTCGCCGACGCGCTCGCCGCGCGCGCACGGTCCAGTGTGAGCACGGCGGGGTAGCCGAGCACAGCGCTCCCCGCCGGGGCGCGTAGCATTGAGAGGGTGAGGAATCGGCGACCTCAGCGAATGCCCGACAAGGATCCTGATCTGAACCCATGCCCGGCGAACCCTCCCACGAGCCCACCGATTTGAAATCTGCCGGTCCCGGCGTCGGCCGGCGCGATGCGCACCCGCCGATGCCGCGCGACAAGCGGGGCTGGCACGTCGCGCCCGCACCCGATGGGCGGGGCATGCCCGAGCAGGCGCCCAGCGGCCCCCCGGCGCACCGCCGGCCGGGGTTCCTGTGGTTCGTGCTGCTGCTGCTCGTGCTCAACTGGGCCTCCTACTTCATCTTCCAGCCCGCGAGCGGCGAACAGCGGGTGA
This sequence comes from uncultured Solirubrobacterales bacterium, assembly GCA_963713985.1. Classification (GTDB taxonomy): domain Bacteria; phylum Actinomycetota; class Thermoleophilia; order Solirubrobacterales; family Solirubrobacteraceae; genus Palsa-744. The sequence continues at coordinate 455,107 of OY970219.1, forward strand.
CGGTGCCCTTCAGCCCGTTCTTCCTGGAACAGGTCAAGGGGGGCACGGTCAGCTCGATCGCCTCCAAGGGGAACACGATTCAGGGGAAGTTCAAGACCAAGCTGCGCTACCCCGCCAGCGACAAGAAGGCGACGCCCACGAAGCTGTTCGCCACACAGGTGCCGAGCTTCTGGAACGGCAGCCAGCTCTCCGCGCTGCTGCAGGAAGAGGGGGTGAGGATCAATGCCGAATCGACCACCACGAGCGAGTCGCTGCTCGAGGAGCTGCTGCTCGGCTTCGGTCCGACCCTGCTGATCGTCGGCCTGTTCATCCTGATCTTCCGCCGCGCCGCGAAAGGCGCCGGGGGCATGGGCGCGCTCGGCAACTTCGGGCGCTCCCAGGCGCGGCGGGTGGACCCCGAGAAGATCCGCGTGACCTTCGCCGACGTCGCCGGGATCGACGAGGCCAAGGCGGAGCTGACGGAGATCGTCGACTTCCTGCGCACCCCCGAGCGCTACGGGCGCCTCGGGGGACGGATGCCTCACGGCGTCCTGCTCTCCGGCGCCCCGGGCACCGGCAAGACGCTGCTCGCGCGAGCCGTCGCCGGAGAGGCGCACGCGGCGTTCTTCTCGATCTCCGCCTCGGAGTTCATCGAGGCGATCGTCGGCGTCGGCGCCTCCCGTGTGCGGGACCTGTTCGCCAAGGCCAAGGAGGCCGCCCCCGCGATCATCTTCATCGACGAGCTCGACGCGATCGGGCGCTCGCGCCAGGGCTCGGTCTCGGTCACCGGCTCCAACGACGAGCGCGAGCAGACGCTCGACCAGATACTCACCGAGATCGACGGCTTCGAATCCTCCGAAGCGGTCGTGGTGCTGGCCGCCACCAACCGTCCCGACGTGCTCGACCCCGCGCTGCTGCGCGCGGGGCGTTTCGACAGGCGAGTGGCGGTGCAGGCCCCGGACCGCAAGGGACGCAGTCAGATTCTGGCGGTCCACACGCGCTCGATCCCGCTGGCCGAGAGCGTCGATCTGGACGGGCTCGCCGCCTCCACGCCGGGCATGGTCGGCGCGGACCTCGCGAACCTCGCCAACGAGGCCGCGCTGCTCGCCGCGCGCCGCGGCCACGAGAAGGTGGAGATGGGCGACTTCACGGACTCCCTGGAGAAGATCATGCTCGGCTCCCCGCGCGGCATCCTGCTCGCCCCGGCCGACCGCGAGCGAACGGCCTACCACGAGTCCGGGCACGCGCTCGTGGGCATGCTCACCCCCGAGGCGGATCCCGTGCGCAAGGTCTCGATCATCCCCCGGGGAATGGCGCTCGGCGTGACGCTCTCCACGCCCGACTCCGACCGGGTCTCCTACTCGCGCGAGGAGCTGGAAGCGAAGATCCGCGTGGCGCTCGGGGGGCGCGTGGCCGAGGAGGTCGTCTACGCGACGATCACCTCGGGTGCGGAGTCCGACATCCAGCAGCTCACCCTGATCGCGCGCGAGATGATCGGGCGCTGGGGGATGAGCGAGGCGGTCGGCCCGATCGCGGTGCTCCCCGCCGACGGCGAAGGACCGTTCCTGCCGGGGGTCAACGCGACCTCGGAGTCCACGCAGCGACTCGTCGACGAGGAGGTGCGCAGGCTCGTCGACGCCGCCCACGAGGAGGTGACGCGCCTGCTGGTCGAGCACCGCGAGCAGCTGGAGAGCCTCGCGCAGGCGCTGCTGAAGGCCGAGACGCTCGACGCGCCCGACGCCTACGCGGCGGCCGGGGTGCCGGCGCACATCGAAGAACCGAGCGCGGTCTCCTGACTCGCCCGGCCTCCTGCGCCGGAGGCGCTCGGCCCACCGGGTCGCCTATGCTGCACTGGTGGACGCGATCGTGGAGTTCCGGGCCGCATGGGAAGCGAACGATCTCGATAGGTTCCTGGACACACTGGCGCCAGACGCCGAGCTTGTCTCGCCGCTGCTGGCACGCGGCGTGGTCCGCGGCAAGCAGGATCTGCGGCTGCTGTTCGCGGCGATCTTCGGCAGCATGTCCCAGCTGCGCTGGACCGAGGAGATCATGGACGGCGACCGGGGCTTCATGCTCGCGGAAGCGCGCGTGGGACCGTTCAGGATCGATAACGCATTGATGTTCGAGCTCGATCCTGACGGGCGGATCCGGCGGCTGCGGCCGCACTTGCGGCCTTGGCTTGCCAGCACTTGGTTCGCCCTCGCGTTCGGCGCCAAGGTGGCGCGCCATCCGGGGATCGTCAGGCGTGCCGTGCGACGTTCCTGAGGGCCCTCCAACATCAGCGTCGTAGTGTTTTGTGCTGGTGCCCTGACTCCTCGCTGTGACACCCCCGCGGCTGCGGTCAGCTGCGCTCGACGATCATGAACTGGTTGCTGTCGGGGTCGCGGAAGAAGAACATCGGCGGCACGGGGCCACCCATGCGCGCCACCGCCTCGTCCACGTCGACTCCCTGGGTCTTCAGGCTCGCGTGATCGCCGTCGACGTCGTCGGTGGCGAAGGCCACACGGGTCGCGATCCCCGTGGGTTCCCCCTCGCGCGGGGGGACGATCGCGATCGTCGTCGCCGCGCCCGGCGGGGCGACTTCCAACCAGCGCATCGACTCGCCCATGGGGATGTCCGCGCGCTTCTCGAATCCGAGCTTCTCGACGAAGAACTCGAGCGCTCGGTTCTGATCGCTGACGGGGACGATCACCGTCCCCACTTGAGCGATGCTGGTCCCGGTTCCTGTGCTGGTCATCTCGGTCCTCCTGCTGGTCGATTGCTGGATTCGTGGCCGGCTCGCCGCACGCACACCCGGGCGGCCCCGCTCGAAACGACACCGCAACGAAGATAGTGGCAGTCTGCCCCCATGAACAGCGAGCCACTCAGGCGCGCGCTGCCGCGCGCTTTCCCGTCACGCCCCTTCCACGTGCGCTTCTGGGACGGCGGGGCAGTCCCGGCGACCGAGCCGCAGGCCCCCACGTTCTTCCTGCGCGACCCCTCGGCCCTCTCGCACTTCCTGCGTGCCCCCGGGACGCTCGGCCTGGGGCGCGCCTACGTGGACGGCTCGCTGGACGTCGACGACCTCGACGCGGCGTTTGTCGTGGTCGACAGCTGGGAGCCGCCGCACATACCTGCTGGGGACCGGGTGCGTCTCGGGTTGGCCGTTGCGGCGGCCGGCGCAACCGGCGGCATCCCCCGCCGGCCAGGCCTGGAGCTCGTGCTTCGCGGCGCCCTGCACAGCGTCGAGCGCGACGCGGCGGCGGTCCGCTACCACTACGACGTCGGCAACGAGTTCTTCGCGCTGTTCCTGGACGAGTCCATGACCTACAGCTGCGCGATCTTCTCGAAGGGAGCGCAGACGCTCGCGGACGCCCAGGCCGCCAAGCTGGAGCTCGTGGCGAGCAAGCTCGAGCTCGAGCCCGGGATGCGCGTGCTGGACGTGGGGTGCGGTTGGGGCAGCTTCGCGATCCACGCCGCTCGCAACCACGGGGCGACGGTCCTCGGCGTCACGCTCTCCGAGCCCCAGGCCGAGCTCGCGCGCCGCAGGGTGGCCGAGGCGGGGGTCGCCGAGCGGGTCGAGATCCGCGTCGCCGACTACCGGGAGCTCCCGCGGGGGTCCTTCGACGCGATCGCGAGCATCGGCATGGCCGAGCACGTGGGGGAGCGCCAGATCGACCTCTACGCCCGCTCGCTCTACGCGCTGCTGCGTCCCGGCGGCCTGCTGCTCAACCATGCGATCGCCGCGCTCGACCCCGACTACAAACCGCTCGAGGACATCTTCTCCACCCGCTACGTGTTCCCCGACGGCGAGCCCCTACCGCTCTCCCGGGTGCAGCTGGCGCTCGAGCGCGCGGGCTTCCATACCGCGCACGTCGAGGGCTTCAGAGAGGACTACTCGCGCACGCTGCGCCACTGGACGGAGCGGCTGGATGAGCATCTGCCGCAGGCCGAGCGGCTCGCCGGTCCCGAGCGCACCCGTGTCTGGCGGCTGTACCTGCGGGCCGCACGACTCGGCTTCGACACCGGCTACACCGCCATCTACCAGGTCCGCGTGCGCAGACCCGTCTGATTGCCGCAGGAGTCCGCGCAAGCGGCCCCTCTCACCGGCACACCGCTGTCCACCAGGGCCCCCATGCGCAGACCCGTCGCATTGTGACGCCGCCATCGGCCGGGTCCGCTCACGCAGACCGGTCCAACTGATTGAAGCACGGTGATTCTTGCTATAGCTTGATCGCAGGCCAGATGCGTGCGCGAGCGGCAACCACGGGCGGCGGGGATTTCGACGCGATCGTCGTCGGAGCGAGCCTCGCGGGATCTTCGGCCGCCATCCTCCTCGCCCGCCAGGGCGCCCGCGTGGCCCTCCTCGAGCGCAAGGCCGACCCCGCGTCCTTCAAGCGGCTGTGCGGTCACATGATCCTCTCCTCCGCAGTCCCCACGCTCGAACGTCTCGGCCTCCTCGAGGAGATGCTCGCGCAGGGGGCGAGGCGCTCGCGCTTCCGGGTCCGCAACCCCTGGGGTTGGATCCACCCCCCGAGCGAGGAGCTCGTGCCGGCCGGGGTGAACCTGCGCCGGGAGCGGCTCGACCCGCTGCTGAGAGGGGTCGCCGCCGACACCCCGGGCGTCGAGCTGCTCCTCGGCCACGCCGCCCAGCGGCTCCTCGAGCGTGATGGAGCCGTGGGCGGGGTCCGCGCCCGTGGCCGCGACGGCACGGAGCGCACTCTGCGCGCGCCCCTCACGATCGGGGCCGACGGGCGCAACTCCGCGATCGCCCGTCTCGCGGGCGTGCGCACCCGGCGCCGGCGCCACGGCCGCTTCGCCTACAGCGCCTACTTCGAGGGGCCCCCACCCGCCGGCAGCCCCGATGCGACCGTCTGGTTCGGGGACAGCGACTGGGGAGCCGCGTTCCCCACCGACAGCGGCCTCACGCTCTACTCCTGCATGGATCTCCACGCCCGGCGATCGCCGTTCCGGGCGGAACCAGCGCAGGCGCTTGTGCAGTTCCTGGCCTCCCGTCCGGACCCCCCGCCGATCCTGCACTCGCGCAGGGTCTCCCCGATCCTCTGGAAGCTCGACATGACGAACGTCCGTCGCGTGCCCGTCGCGCCCGGGCTCGCCCTCATCGGCGATGCCGCGCTCGCGGCCGACCCGCTGTGGGGCGTCGGCTGCGGGTGGGCGTTTCAGAGCGCCGAATGGCTCGCGAGCTCCCTCGAGCGCGCACTGCGCGATGAGGAGCCGCTTGCCCGGGGCCTCGCGCGCTACCGGCGGCGCCACCGCAGCGCGCTGCTGGCTCACGCGCTGATGGCCGAGGACTACGCCACCGGCCGGCCGCTGCGCTCGGGCGAACGACTGCTGTTCGCGGGGGCCGTCCACGACAGTCTGCTCGCGACGCGCCTGAATGCGTTCGTCACGCGCAACCTGGGCCCCACGAGGGTCGTGACCGGCTCGGCGCTGCCCCGCGCGCTCGCGGCCCGCGCACGCTCGCCGCGCCCGTCGCGCGCACACAGATTGAGCACCACGGTCTGATGGACGGCGAGGAGGGGGAGGGGGGGAGGAGGAGGCACCCTGGAAGCCAGATCCAGCTGGCGAGGAGGGAAAGACCCCGGAGGAGCCGGGGCCGCCCATGGCCGACGTGATCGTCGTGGGCGCAGGACTCGCCGGGATGGCCTGCGCGATCGAGCTGCAACGCGCCGGGCGCTCGGTGCTGCTGCTCGAGCGCGGCCCGTGCGCCGGCGGTCGCCTGTGCACGGGCGAGCTCGACGGGACGACGATCGACCTCGGCGCCCACTTCCTCTCCCCCCGCTACGCGACCGTCCTGCGACTCGTCCGCGAGGCCGGGCTCGAGCATCGGCTGCGGCCGCTCGCCGACAGCTACCGCACCGGGATCTGGCACGGGGGACGCTGGCACTACCTCGACTACGGGCGCCCCCTCGGCGTGATCGGCTACTCCGCCCTCCCGCTCGCGCAGAAGCTGAGGCTGGCGCGGATCGCGATCCCCCTCGTGCGCTCCAGGGGGGAGCTGCGCTTCTTCGACCTCGCGAGCGCCGCCGCAGCGGATGGGCTCTCGCCCGCGCGCCTCTTCGGCGAGCTCGCGCTGCTGCGCGTCTTCGCGCCGGCCTCACAGGCCTACTGCGGCTATCGGCCGGGGGACATCTCGCTGCCCCTGCTCCTCCTCGGCGCCCGGTTTCCATTGCGCTCGCCGCTCACCCTCGAGGGCGGCCTCGGCCAGCTCGGTCCCGCCCTGGCCCGCCGCCTCAGGGTGCATTACGACACGTACGCCGAGCAGCTCTCCCTCGACGCCCGTGGGTCGGTCTGCGTCTACGCGCGTGGGGCCGATCGACGGGCCCTCCGCTTCAGGGCGCGGGCGGCGGCGATCGCGACGACCCCGAGCGCCGCCCTGCGCCTCTGGCCCAGCCTGCCCCCCGCCGAGCGCGAGTTCCTCGCATCCGCCCGCTACACCCAGCACTTCCACGCCTACCTGTGCACGAGCCCCCGCTTCAAGCCGCCGGCCCCGGGGGGGCGCTCGCTGCACATGGAGATCCTTCCGAGCCACGAGCGCGATGGCGTCCTCTCCCACCTCTCCTTCCCCCGCGTGGGCGGAGGCGCCCCGGGGGGTGGCGGCCTGGTGTTCCTCGCCGCGCACTCCCACGCCGCCCGAGCGCACCGCGAGGACGGGGAGTTGGCGGAACGCCTGCAGGCGGAGGCGGAGCTGCTGCACCCCGAGCTGCGCGGGCAGGTGGGGGAGCGCCGCACGATCAGGTGGCACGAGAAGGTCCCGCTCTTCCCCCGCGGCCGCGCGCGCGAGCTCGCCGCCCTGCGCAGCTCGATGCGACCCGGTCCGATCCAGCTCGCCGGCGACTACCTCTACGGCCCGCTGCTGGAGGGAGCCGCCCTGTCGGGGGTCGCGGCGGCGGGGCGGATCGAGGCGTACCTGGAGGGCAGATAGCGATGAGCGACTCCTCCGATGCGCAGCGGTTCGTCCGCTCGCTCAGCGAGGCCTGGCGGAGCCCATCGCCCGCGGGCCTCATGGAGGGCGTCCGCCCCCTCTTCGCCCCCACCGTCCGCCTCACTCAGCCGCTGCTGCCGAGCACCACCGGCCTGCAAGGGTTCGAACGCGGGTTCGCCGGCCTCTCGGTGCTCGTCTCGGACCTCCGCGGCCGGGTGGTCCACTGGGCGGCGAGCGGTGAGGTGCTCTACGTGGAGTTCGAGCTCACCGGGATGGTCGGGCGCAGGCACCTGCGGCTGCGCACCTGCGACCGGATCGTCCTGCGTGGTGGAGTCGCGATCGAGCGCCACGTGTTTGCGGACCTGACGCCGCTGCTGAGGCTGCTCGCAACCCAACCGAGGACGTGGCCCCGCGCCGTGCGCAGCTGTCTGCGGCTTCTGCGACGCGCCTGAGCGCGCTGGAGGGAGGCCTATCTACGCTCACGGCGACGCGCCTGAGCGCGCTGGAGGCGGGCCTGCACGTGCTGGAGCTGGGCCATCATGCGCTCGCGGCGGCTGTTCGCCGGAGGCAGCACCCCGAGCTGGCGGGTCATCGCGAGCGAGTCGTAGTAGGTGGCGTAGCGGCACAGCTCCTCGCCCCGGAAGAGCCACTCGTCGACGCCACCCAGATCGATCCGGGCGCCGGTCGCGGCGATGTTGGCGCCCTCCCAGTCGCCGAGCATCGTTCCCGTCATGCGAAATCGACAGAGCACCAGCGGTTCGCTCGCCGCGATCAAGGGCTCCCCCACGAGCTCGAGGTGGTAGTCCGGGAAGGCACGCGCAGCGGAGGCCACATACTCGCGCACCCGCTCGCGCCCCCGCACGGGCTCCGGGAGCGCGGGATCGCTGAAGAGGATGTCCTCGCTGCACATCCCCGCCACGGCCACCGCGTCGTGGGCGTTCCATGCGTCCAGACAGCGCCCTCCCCAGGCGCGCACGAAATCCATGTCCAGGGGCTCCACCACGACTCCGGAAGTTCTAGCACCACGAAGGGATGGACTTTGCACAAAGGTGACATCGCCGCGCGACTCCGAAGAGTCCATCCGCCGGGATGGACTTTGTTTGGACGGCTCCCTATAGTTCGCATACGCTCCCCCGCACGTACTGCTTGGAAATGTCCCAACCTTCGGAGATAGTCACGAGGACGCAGAAGGCCTATGACGGGTGGGCCGGCGGCCTCTGGACCCTCAACCATCGCCTCTCCGCGGTGTGGGCCCTGTACGGGTTCATCCCCTGGGGCAGCGACCTGCGAGCGGGCGAGCGGGCGGTGGAGGCGTTCACTGGGGAGTGGGAGCGGGGAACCGTGCTCGATCTTCCCGTGGGGATGGGGAGGATGTTCCCCTACTACGCTGACCGCCTGCGCCCCACCCGGGTGATCGCGGTGGACCTCGCCGAGGGGATGGTGCAGCGCGCCCGGCGCTCGGCCCAGCGCTCCGGCTTTGCCGGAGAGACCGAGTTCATCGCCGCCGACGTCGCCTCGCTGCCGCTGGGGGACGCGAGCGTCGACAACATCCTCACCGAGGGCGGCTTCCACCACTTCCCCGATCGCGCCGCCGCCGTCAGAGAGCTGGTGCGGGTGCTGCGACCCGGCGGGCGCATCGCGGGGTACGGGCTCGTCGCCGGAGAGAACCGCCGGGGCACCTGGAGCCTGCGCGCCTGTCACCGCGCGAAGCTGATGGGCTCGCCGATAACCGCGCGGGAGCTGCGCGCCTTCATCACAGAGGCGGGCACCGAGGAGTGGCGCGAGTACCGCACCGGCTCCCTGCTCTGCTTCGCCGCGCGCAAGCCCGAGTAGCGCCCGCGTTGGCGCGCGCCGGCCAATCCATCGACGTCCTCGTGATCGGGGCCGGCGCCGCGGGGCTGGCGGGCGCGCTCGCGGCCCGGCGGGCCGGGGCCTCCGTGATGGTCCTCTCGCGGAGCCCCCCGGAGGCATCGCACTCCACGCGGGCGCTCGGCGGCATGAACGGCGTGTGGGGCGAGGAGGCCGACTGGCGGGGGCACGCCCGCGACACCATCCTGGCGAGCGACTACCTCGCCGACCAGGACGCGGTGGAGCTCATGTGCGCCACCGCGACCGATGCGATCGGAGTGCTCCTCGCCGAGGGCCTGCCGATGCGCCGCGAGCTGCTCGGCCGCACCGGCCACTGGCCCTACACCCTCCCCGACATCACCGGCCGCTCGATCGTGCAGACGCTTGCCCGCTCCCTGCGCGAGGACCGCGGCGCGCTGGTTAGCTCGGGAGGCCGAGCGTTCGAGCTGCTCATCGAGGAGGGCCGCGCCGTGGGCATACGGTGCACGTGGGCAGCCGCCGGCCCCAGCACCGACCTTCGAGCCCACTCGGTCCTGCTGGCGAGCGGGGGCTATGCGTACCTGTACTCGCCCACCGTCGCCTCCCCCGAGGCCGTCGGCGACGGCGTGAGCCTCGCGTATCGCGCGGGCGCGGAGCTGATGGACATGGAGTTCGTCCAGTACCACCCCACTGTGCTCCTCGGTACGAGCACGCTCGTCTCCGAGCGCGCGCGGGGCACGGGCGCCCGCCTCTACAACGCCCCTGGGGAGCGCTTCATGGAGCGCTACGCCCCCGCCGCCCTCGAGCTGGCCCCGCGCGACATCGTCTCGCGCGCGATCCAGGCCGAGGTCGCAGCCGGACGCGCCCTTGCGGGCGGCGGAGTTCGGCTCGACTTCCGCGACGTCCCCCCCGAGCGCTGGGAGCAGCTCGCGTTCGTGAGCGAGGCGGTGTGGGAGGCCACGAAGATCGATGTGCGCCAGCAGAGCGTTCTCGTGGCCCCCGCCGTCCACTACACGATGGGAGGCGTGCGCACCGACACCGACGGACGAACGAGCCTTCCGGGCCTATGGGCCGCCGGGGAGGTGGCGTGCGTGTCGGTGCACGGCGCGAATCGACTCGGCGGCAACTCCCTGCTCGAGGCGATCGTGTTCGGCCTGCGCGCGGGCGCGAGCGCAGCGAGGGCAGCGCGCGAGCGATCGCCCAAGGCGCCGGCGACACCGACACCCGGACCTGCGCCAATGGGGGCCGACGAGTTCGAGCACACCGCGCTCCACGACCTCCCCCGGCTGATGCACCGCCACGCGGGTCTGCTCCGAGACCACACCTCGATCGCGACGGGGCTCTCCGAACTGGCACGGCTACGTGAGCAGTTGCCGCAGAGCCGGCAGGTCGAACTCGCCGAGACGGTGCTCTCGTGCGCGCTCGCTCGCACCGAGAGCCGCGGGGCTCACTTTCGCGAGGATTATCCCGAGCGCGACGACGAGCGGTGGCTCGTCCACAGCGTCGTCCGCCGCGACCCCCTCAGCGGCGGACCGATCCTCTCGCGACGCCCGGTCGTCATCGGCGACCTGCCTCCCGCGGCGCGCAGCTATTGATGTCGAGCACCCCGTAGCTCAGATCCTCCCAGCCCTCGCTCGCGAGCCGCGCCGCGAGCGCCTCGTAGCTCGCGCGCACACTCTCCCGGCGCACCTCGCCCGTGTAGTAGGGACAGTCCGCCTTGCGGGGGAGGCCGGTGCGGAGGCTCATCGGGGAGACCGCGCTCATCGATCCGGCGATCCGCCACATCGGGGCTCCGGTTAGCGGGCTCCAGCTGACCGTCCTCCCCGCGAAGAGGCGCCGCGCCGTGGACTCCACCAGCGACTCCCCGGCGCGCGAGGAGAGGCTGTAGCAGAGCAGGACAATGCGCACATCGATGCCCACACGGCGCACGAGCGTCTCCAGCACCCCCCCGATCACCCGCGCCCCGGTGGGGCCGCCGTCGGCGAAACTGGCCAGGGGAGTGCCCCGGGGGACCGGGGCGTGGGGGAGGTTGCCGAGGATCAGCGTGCGCCCGGAGCGGCCGGAGACCTCGGGGACGCCCGGGAGGCCGAGGACCGCGTCGGCTCCCGCCCAGCGCGCGCGGACACCGTTGAGCTCGGCGTTCAGCCGCATGAACGCTCCCGCGCGCGCGGACACGTCGATCCCCACGCGCGTGGCCGCGCTCGTCGAGAGGAGTGCGTGGCCGCAACCCACGCCCACGTCGATCACCGCGTCGGCGGGCTGCAGCGGGTGCTCTTGCAGGTAGCCGAGCAGGCGCACCGCCTCGTCCTCGTAGGGGAACACGCCACCGTGCCGGGTGTGCTCGGGGACGTCGGTTAGGAAGACCCGCCGGCCGATGAGGTTGATGCGAAAGCGGGGCCGCCCGCCCCCGTCCAGCAGGCCCGCCTCGGCGAGCTGGCGCGCGCACCCCAGGGCGCCCAGCGACTGTGCCGCGGACTTGGGCAGGCCCCCCTCCCCGACCTCGACCAGGAGCTCCCTCAGGGCGACCCCCACCCGGGCGCTCTCCAGCAGCTCCACCGAGGGCAGCACCGACGCCTGCGGCTCGGTTGTTGTTGAGATCGTCTCGCTCATCGGCCCACCCTCCCTCAGCCGGCGCGTGTGAGCGGGATCCCCGCCAGAAACAGCAGGTTGACGATCAGGAAGACTCGCACCGACCCCACGTGCAGGACGCGCGCCTGGGCCTTGGAGTAGCCCTCCCGCATCGCCGCCAGCGCCTGCACGCAGCGCACCCCCCACAGCGCCACCACGATCCCCACCGCGATCGCCAGGCGCACGTTGGCCGGCTGGAGGGTGAGCGCGGCCGCGAGGAACCCCAGCCCGCCGAGCAGGTAGGCGCCGACGCACACCCTGGCCGCCCGCCGCCATCCCAGCCACACAGGCGTCGTGCGCCGGCCGGCCCGGGTGTCGTTGTCGAGGTCGCGCAGATCCTTGGCCAGGGTCTCCCCCACCCCCATGAACACGCAGGTCGCCGCCAGGTAGGCGAGGCCGCGGGTGAGGCGCCCCCCGATCGCGAGGTACAGAGAGAAGTAGACCGTGCTCCAGAACGCGATCCAGTAGATCTGCGAGAGCGGCAGCGCGGCGACCGGCGCGGGGCCGACCGAGTAGAGGACGAGCCCGAGCGTCCCCAGCGCCATCAGCACTCCGAAGCCGAGCGAGGCGGCGAACGCCACCGCGATCCCCCCCAGTGAGAGCACGGCCACCTGGGCGAGCGCCCAGCCGCTCGGCACCGCGCCCGTCACGATCGGCCGGCCGTGGCGGCTGGGCTCGCTGCTGAGGCGATCGTTCTCCCGGTCCGCCACGTCGTTGAGGGTCCGCATCGCCGCGCCGATCGCACTCATCGCGACGATGCCCTCGGCAAGTGCGACCCCGTCCACGCTGCGCCCGCGCAGCAGCAGGACGATCACCACAATCGAGGAGGCGGTCCACAGCACGCTGTAGGGCCGCGTCAGCGTCAGCAGGCCGAGGAGGCGAGACGCCGAGGAGGAGGAGGAGGAGGAGGGAGAGGGAGAGGGAGAGGACGACGAAGGGGAGGGGGACGAAGAGGAAGGAAGGGAGGATGGGGAAGGGGCGGGGGAAGAAGGAGGGGAGGGTGAGGAAGGGGAGGTGGAGGGGTGGGTCCGCGTCCGCACCCCTTGGCCGGCCACGAGCGCCGACTCGCGAGGACCCACCTGCCCGTCCATGCGGATCAGCCGCCCTCCGCCAGCGCCAGCGTGCGCTCCTGGACGCGCGTGGCGAGCTCCTGGAGACCCTCGCAGCCGCGCAGCGCGCCGAGTGCCGCCCGCGCGCTTTCGACCGAGGCGCTCGCGATGCGCACCGTCCGCCCCATCGCGCCCACCGAGATCATGCGATCGACGAGCTCCGCCACCTCCCCCTCCTCGCTCGCCCCCCGCAGCAGCCGGCGGAACTCGCGGTCGTCCTCCGCGACACACAGCACCGGCAGCGGATAGGCGCCCAGCCGCAGATCCATCCCCGCCGCGCGGCCCGTGGCCCGATCTCCGTAGATGAGATCCTCGAGGTCCTCGCAGATCTGGACCGCCGGACCCAGCTCCCGGCCGAACGCGTCGAGCGCCTCCACCACCGCCGGGGGCTGGCGGGCGGTGCGCGCGGCGAAGCGCGCCGCGAGCGCCAGCGGGGCCGACGTCCGCGCGCGCGCCACCGCGAGGTAGTCCTGCACGCTGCGGCCCGGGTCGAAGAGCTGCTGGCTCTCGGTGAACTGCGACTCGTAGATCCCCTTCATCACCGCGCTCAGCTCCCGCGTCAGCCATGCGCCCGCGCGGGCCGCCTGCCGCGCGCCGCGACTCAACGCGAAGTCGGTGACCAGAACGCAGAACGCGTTGTTCAGCCGGGCGCTGCGCCCGCGGGGTCGATCGACGGTCTCGCGCACCGCGAATGCGCTCGCGCCGACCAGCTCGAGCGCGCTCGCGGCGGCGAGCAGCCGCTCCTCCACCTCACCCTCCCTCCCCTCGTCCTCCTCCCCCTCCTCCCGCGCAAACGCGCCAGCGGGCTCGGGGTCCTCCGGCAGAGCCAGGATGGTCGTCGCGGCGAGGATCGGACCGACCCCGGCGCGGACCTCGCGATGCAGGAGCTCCGCGGCGAACGGAAAGCCGGTCTGGAGCTCGTCCAGGAGGATCTCGTTGACCCGCTCCAGGCGCGCCGCGCTGCGCGGGTCGCGCGCGAGGATGGCACCGGCGGGCGTGTCGATCAGGCTCGGCTCGTCCTCGGGTGCGGTGATGATGTTCTGCACAGTGCGCAGGAAGGGGTGGGGGGCCTTTCCCGTCGCGTAGCGCTCCGCGTGGTTGAGCCGTCGCTCGGCGATCCTCAGCGGGAAGGAGAGCTCCTGGCCGAGCCGGGCGAACCGCCGCCCGAGCACCGTTCCCGCGTGCAGGCTCCGCTGCCGGCCCCGCGCACGCGCATGAACGAGTCCCGCGATCTGCTCGGCCCCGTGCAGCGCGTAGGCGATCCCCTCGCCGCTCCAGGGATCCGTCATCCTGGCGGCGTCCCCCACGAACACCATCCCGTTCGCCTCACAACGATCGCGGCGGAACTGGACGCCGAGCGGGGACCCCGACAACTTCGAGATCTGCTCGATCTCCCCGAAGCGCGAGCGCGCCCGCGAGTCGAGCTGCTCGACGAAGGACCCCAGAACGTCCCGGATCCGCTTGGGCGAGGTGATACCGAGCCCCCGCCAGTAGCCCACGCCGATGTTCGCCGTGTGCGTGTCGATCGGGAACACCCAGCCGTACCCCGCGATCGCGGCGCCCTCGAACTCGAGCGGCATGTAGGTGTCGAACACCGGCTCCAGGGGGCGCTCGCAGCGGTAGTAGGCGCGCACCGCATACGCGCTCAGCTCCTCCGCCAGGCGTCCATGACCGCTCATCCGCCGCAGCCGTGACGTGGCGCCGTCGGCGGCGACCACGAAGCGCGAGCGCAGAACGCACTCCTCGGAGCCCACGAGCGCCCGCACCCCGAGCGCCTCGCAGACGTTCGCGCGGTCGAGCACGCGGGCCTGGAGGAAGCGCGCCCCGCGACTCTGCGCGAGCTGGACGAGCGCCTCGTCGAGGACTCCACGGCGGATACAGCGCGCGCGATGGGGGCTGTGGGCGCTCGGAGCGTACGCCCGGTACTCGATCGTGCGGTGCTCGATGACCATCCGCAGACCCTCGATCGGCTGACTCTCGTCGATCAGCCCGTCGAGCCCGATGCGATCCAGGAAGGTGACCGCCGAGCGTGTCAGCCCGTCGCCGCAGGGCTTCTCGCGGGGGAAGCGCGACTGGTCCACGAGCAGAACCTCGTGGCCCTGCTCAGCCAGGAGCGCCGCGCAGGAGGCCCCCGCCGGACCGGCGCCCACGACGATCACCTCAGCTTCCTCCGCCGTTCGCGCTCCGCCGCTCATGGCGCCCCTGCCTCAGCCTCGCCCACTGCCCGGAGGCCCCCGCTCAGTGCCTCCGCCTCGGCCTCGCCCACAGTCCAAGGTCCGCTCATGGCGCCTGTACCCTGACCAGCCCCTCGAGGGCGTGATCCACGAATGACTCCAGCGGGGCGATCCCCAGTTCGCTGGCGACCGTCCTGGCGGCCTCTCTGTAGTCGGCGCAGACCGCCCGCGCGCGCTCGAAACCTCCTGTCTCGTGCACCCGCTCGATGAGCAGTTCGACCTCCTCCTCCTCGAGCTCCCCGGCAAGCGCCCCGTGCAGCCTCCGGTCCGCCTCGATCGCGTAGATCACCGGGAGGGTGTAGACACCGTGACGCAGATCCTCCCCGTGGCCCTTGCCGGTGTCGCCGTCGGCGATCATGTCCAGCAGGTCGTCGGCGAGCTGGAAGGCCATCCCGAGGAGCTGGCCGTAGCGACCGAGTTCCGAGCAGATGCCCGCCGGCGCGCCACCCACCATTCCCCCCAGGCGAGCCGACAGCGAGAAGAGGCTCGCCGTCTTGCCGGCGATCGCCGCGAGGCAGCGCTCCTCCGAGCGTCCCGTGTTGTAGAGGTCCTGCGTCTCGAGCATCTCTCCGTCGCACAGCTCACAGGCCGCGCCGGCGAGCAGCGTAACCGCCTCCTCACCGCACTCCGCCGCGAGTTCGACCGCGGTGCCGAACAGCCACGCCCCGCCGTGGGCGGCGGCGAAACCTCCGTGCCTGCGATCGAGCGATGCCTGTCCGCGGCGCAGCTCCCCGTCGTCGATCACGTCGTCGTGAGCGAGCGTCGCGACGTGCAGCAGCTCCACCGCCCGCGCGGCCGCGTGGATGCGGGCCGTGGCCTCCTCGCAGCAGGGACCGCTGACCCAGGCGGCGGCATCGAGGTTGGGATCCCCGTCCGCGCCGGCACAGCTGGCCTCGAGCACAAGCCGTGAGCGCAGCCGCTTGCCAGTCTGGGAGACCGCATAGAGACACGGGTCTGTGAGCGCCCCCGCGTCCAGGATCCGTTCGCCCAGAAGCTCAACGGCCATGGGCGAGGAAACTCACGAGCGTTTAGACGCTCATTGGCGCTGTCGAGGGGAACGAGGGCCTGGCACCTTCATGACTGTAGCTTCAATCGATTCTACTATAACTAATAGCTGGTGTGCAGATTCAGCCGTGGGCAGAGCACCACTACTTCGGCGGATTCCTTCTACTCACCAACCCCGGGCCTCCCAGGGATCGAGGGACTCGCCGCGCGAGGCGCCTGCGAGACCCGGCGCAGAGACCCGGGCCTTCAGACGTCGAACAGGCTCGCCGCCAGCGGGGCGCGCGTCACCCAGCGCAGGGCCACGAGCGTTGCCGCGAGCACGATCGCGCCACTCAGCAGGATCGTGGCGGTGAGCTGCGAGAGCGAGGGGCCGAAGGCGACGGCCATCGCGAACCTGCTCGACAGGTAGTGGATCACGAGGGCGTGGCCCACGAGCCCGACGAGCGCACCCAGCAGCGCTCCGATCCCCACGATGCAGCCGATCTCGCTCACCAGCGCGAGCGCGACCTGGCCCAGCGACATGCCGATCGTGCGCAGGGCGCTCATCCGGCGGATCCGCCCGAGCACCCCGGCCAGCGTCGCCGCGGTCACGGCGAGCAGGCCCGCGAGGGCGATCAGCTGCCCGATCCGCTGGAGGTTCGCGAGCTGGGATCGCGCGGAGGCGCCCGCCCGTGCGCGCATCTGCGCCGAGGTCACGATGGTGAGCCCCGTTCCCGCCAGCGCCGCTCGCACTCGCCGCACCGCCGCGAGCCGATCGGCCCCCGGCGCAAATCCGATCTGGTAGGCGGTCACGTCCCCCGCTCCCCACCAGGAGGCGAATGCGGCCGCGTTCAGGGCGAGCGCACCGGGCACCCATCCGTAGTTGGTGATGAGCGCGACCACCCGCACCCGGCGCGGGCCCGCGGGCGTGGGCAGGAGGAAGTGCGACCCGATGCGCAGACCGTGCGCCGCGGCGAGATCGCTGCTGATCGCGACCGCGCTCCGATCGGAGGCGAGCGCGGTCGCGGCCCGCCGCGAGTCGCCTTCGATCAGTTCCCCCGTGCGGAAGCCCCGCGGCGCCCCGTCGGTGAACGCGTAGGCCAGCACCCGGCGTTCACCCCAGTCCAGGAACGCCGAACGCCACGGTCGCGCGTAGGCGACGACCGGGAGCCGCGTCAGGCGCAAGCGGAAGCTCGCGGCGAGGGGCTGCGTGAAGAACACCTCTTCGCGGGCGGACGCCGTGACGAACAGGTTGTTCGTGGGATAGCTCGAGGCCGCCAGCCGCGCCGTGCCGCTCTCCAGGTTGGAGACCGCGCCGTTGACGATCACCAGACCGCTCACCGACAGCGTGACCACCGCCGCGGTCGCGATCGCCCGCGCGGGGAAGCCCGCGACCTCGGCGACCCCCACGCGCGCCGCTCCACCCGGGCCGGGGAGCAGTCGGTGGATGGTGCGCGCGGCCCAGGGCACCGCGGCGGGAACCGTGAGCAACCCCGCGAGCACCCACAGCAGCAGGCCCAGCTCCCCCGCCCCCCAGATCGTGCTCAGCACCCCCGCGATCCCGAGCGCGGCTGCCGGCGCGAGCAGCAGCGGGGCGGGCACCCGGGCTCCGATCACCGCGGCGTCCGGCGCGGTGTGCAGCGCCTCCGCGGGCGCCACCCGGGCGAGCGCGCGCGCGGGCAGGGCGGCGGCGAGGAGCGTGGTGAGGACCCCCGCCGCGCAGCTCAGCGCGAGGACCCCCAGCGGCACCACCGTCCTGCTGCCGAGCAGGAACGCCGATGAGAGAAAGCTGTTATCGCTCGGGAGCAGCCAGCCCAGCGCCAGGCGCCCGCCGAGCAGGCCGAGCGCGGTACCGAGAACTCCCAGCGCCAGCGCGTCGATGAGCACCGCGAGCAGGAGCGCTCCCAGGCCACACCCCAGCGCGCGCATCGTCGCGACCTCGCGCCGGCGCTCGGCCATCGTGAGCACCATCGCGCTGTAGGCGAGCAGTCCCCCCACCACCAGACCCAGCGCCGCGAAGAGGGAGGAGGAGCTCCGATCCAGGGCGGAGGCCTGGTCGACCGCCCGGATCTCAGTTCCTGTCGACCACACCACGGTGCCCGGCCCCCCCGCCGCCTGGAGGGAGCGCGCGAGCCCCCCCGATCGGCCACGGGGCACCACCAGGATCCGCTGGATGCGCCCGCCGCCCCCGGTCAGGCGCTCCGCGAGCGGGAGCGCGGCGAACGCCGTCTGCGCGTCGGCCAGCGCTCCCAACCGGCGCGCCGGCAGGACCCCCGCGACCTCGACCGCAGTCGCCCCGATGCGCGAGAGGACCTCCACCCGAGCCCCGCGCGCAGGGCCCAGCTCGCCCACCACGTGAGCCGGCAGGTAGAGCCCGGCCGCTCCGCTGCGCCCGATGCGCCGCGCATCGCGTGTGAGTGCGCCGCCCAGCGCGGCGATGTGGCCATCCACCCCGAAGAGGCGCAGGTTCACCGAGCGCTCGCCGCGGCGCAGGGTGACCCATTCTTCGCTCACCGGCGCCGCCGCCACCACCCCGGGCAGCCGTCGCACCCGCTCGGCGACCGCCAGCCTCATCCCCTCGGGGCCGAGGGCTACCAACTCGAGCGTGGAGCGTCCCGCGAGCTCGCGGTCGACCTCCGCGGCGCCCGAGGTGAGGCTCGCGTTCTGCGCGGCCACCGAGAACGACAGCATCACGCCCGCCGCGATCCCGAGGACCGTGAGCAGGACTCGCAGGGGACGGCGGCTCAATCCGCTGAACCAGACCGAGCTCGCTCCACCGAGGCCCGTGAAGACACTCATGCCCCCACCCGTCTCCCGGGGGCCATGGGGATGCTCATCCGTCTCCCGAGGGACACGGGGACGCTCATCCGATCGCGGGGGCGCTCACTCGCTCGCCCGCCTCCACCCGCAGGTTGCCGTCGGTCATCGTGAGGGTGTGATGGGCCCGCGGGATGAGGCGGCTGTCGTGGGTGACGATCAGCAGGCCCGCCCCGTGCCTACTCGCGGTCTCGGTCAGCAGCTCGACGATGCTCTCGCCCACGGCCCGATCGAGATTGCCGGTCGGCTCGTCGGCGAGGATCAGACGGGGCCGGTTCATCAGGGCGCGCGCGATCGCGACCCGCTGCTGCTCGCCGCCGGAGAGCTGGCTCGGCAGGTGCTCGCGACGGCGCTCCAAGCCCATCAGCCCGAGCAGCTCCCGGGCGCGTGCGCGCGCCCGCACGCGCGGAGTCCCATCCAGGCGGGCCACGAGCGCGACGTTCTCCTCGGCGCTCAGGCCGGGAACCAAGTTGAAGAACTGAAAGATGAACCCGATGTGGCGCCGGCGCAGGATCGTGAGCTCGGCCGCCCTGAGCTCCCCCAGGTCCTGCCCGTCGTGCAGAACGCGGCCGCTCGTCGGGCGGTCGATCGCCCCCGCCATCTGCAGGAGCGTCGTCTTGCCCGAGCCGCTCGGCCCCACGAGCATCACGATCTCCGACCTGGCGAGCGTGAAGGAGACCTCCCTCAACGCGTGCACCACGGTGGTACCGCTGCCATAGACGCGGCTGACCGACTCCAGGCGCAGAACCGGGCGCTCGCTCGCGGCGCCCAGGTCCCAGGCCACGCTCGATCCCTCCACGGCTCAGGCGACCGCCGCATCCATCGGGGGGATTCTACTCTTCGATCCCTCCTCGACCCAAAGCGCCGGCCCGATACTCTCCCGATTGCCCACATGTCCGCACCCACCCGCTTCAGATCCCTCGCGATCGCCTCAGCTGCGTCTGCCTGCCTTGCGCTGTCTGCCTCCATAGCCGCCCTTGCCCTCGTCTCCGCCTTGGCGACGCCCGCCTCCTCGGCCGCGGGGACGACTGCCACACGGAGGTGTGAGACCTCGGGGCTCGACATCTGGTTCAACAACGAAGGCGGCGGCGGCACGGCGGGCAGCATCTACTACAAGCTGGAGTTCACCAACCTCTCTGGGCACGCCTGCGCCCTCTCCGGCTACCCGGGTGTCTCCGCCGTGGATCTCAGCGGCCGCCCGGTTGGCAGGGCGGCCCGCCGCGAATCCTTCCAGACACCCCGCACGGTGACACTCTCAACCGGAGCGAGTGCCACCGCGGTGCTGCGCATCACCGAGGCCGGCAACTACCCGGCCCCCCTCTGCAGCGAGGTGACCGCGGCGGGGCTGCGCGTCTACCCGCCCGGGCAGACCTCCTCGAGGTTGGTCCCGTTCCCGTTTCAGGCGTGCTCCCAGACCGGCCCGGCGGTCTTGTCAGTCCGCGCGGTACAGCAATAGCAAGAGGGAGGGGACCCGTGAAGATCGAGAGGCTCAACGTCGGGTGGTTCACAGCGCCGGCTGGGGTCTTCCGCGCAGGTGATGACATGGATCGAACGATCCGCTATCCCGTGCCCGCCTACGTGGCGGAGACAGAGACCGAGCGCATCCTGATCGACACGGGACTGAACCCCGCCGCGATCGCCGATCCCGGCGCGTACTACGGACGACCGGAGCTGCTGGCGATGTTCACGCTCGAGCAGGAGCAGAGCGTCGCCGAGCAGATCGACCTGCAGACCGTCACCAGGGTCGTGCTGACGCACCTGCACTGGGACCACGTGGGCGGACTGTCGCTCCTTCCGAGGTCCGTACCCCTCGTGATTCAGCGCACCGAATGGCAGGCGGGCCAGGATGACGCTGCGGTGCAGCGCAACCTCTTCTTTCCACGCGACTACGCCGAGGATGGCCGCGAGGTGATCCTGATCGACGGCGACCACGACCTCCTCGGCGACGGCAGCATCGAACTCCTGCTCACCCCCGGTCACACCCCCGGGCACCAGTCGCTCCGCATCGGCGACCTCGTCCTCGGCGCCGACGTCACCCACTTCGCCGCGGGCCTGGACGACCACAGGTTCCCGGTCTTCGCCGACGATCACGAGCAGCAGGGACGCTCCGCGGACCGCCTGCGGGCGCTGCGCGACTCCGGCCTCACCGTCATCCCCGGCCACGACCCTGACATCCTGCGCCCCGGTCCCGTCACGGCGTGAGGGGCGGGGCCGGGCTGCCCAGGCCCTGGCCCAGACCCCGGCGTCCTATGGGACGCGGATCGCGAAGCTTGCCACGAGGACACCCACTTTTTCATATTTGAACGCGTAGACGACTTCGCTCTTGTGCTTGTAGACTTCGTCGGGCTCCTTGAGGCTCACGGTCCCGTGGATGAGGCCGGGCGGGAGGGGGCCGGTGGTCGTGCTCACCGTCTGGCCCGCCGCAATGTCCGATTCGGTGCCGTGGCCCCCGTGGTTTTCGTGGAGTTCTCCCGGTGCGTACCAGATGAACTGGTAGCTGCTTCCCTCGTTGGTGAGCGCAACACGGGAGGTGAAGGAGAACCTCAGCTCATAGCGGCCAGCGCGCGTGCGGATCAGCTCGACTTTTAGGGGAGTCTTCACCTGCGCGTGGGTGTAGGAGAGGTCCTGCGGGGCGACGTAGCCGACCGGCACCTGCATGCTGGGCGTGCAGGCGTATGCGCCTCCGATCCAGCTGCGTGAGGTGATGTGGCAGGTCGCCCCGTCGCGGTAGTGGATTTCGGTGATCGGGCCGTCGACTGGAACGACGCCGCCCGTGCCGACGCCGGAAAGCAGCTGATGGGGCTTGGAGCGCGTGACGATCAGATAGGCGCCCTCTGGTCCGCTCGTGGCGAGCGTGTGGCGCTGTCCTTCGAGAACGTAGGTGACGCTTTCGGCATCGGGGCCGAGCAGCCCGAAGTAGAGGTTGCGCTCATCGCCGGGGGGGCACGGCGGCAGCGCGATCCGCCGCAGGTGCAGCTTGATCCTGCCCGGCCTCACGTGGGAGGCGCGGGCGAGCTTCAGCTCCCTGATCGTCTGGGGGGTGAGCTCATCGATCGTGTGTTCGGCCGGAGTGGAGCCCGGCGCGTAGCAGCGGCTATGCCAGGCGCTGGCCGGCTGATCGCCCCACATCTGGTTGATGTAGAGCCTGTCGTAGCGGTCGAGTGAGCTGCACCAGTCGGCGGGGCCCGCCCCCCCGCTCGTGACGCTCAATTCGTGGTAGCGCCCGTCGTCGCCGAACGCGTAGTCCTGTCCGATCGCCACGAGCTTGCCGTGAACGAGGCGGGCGACCTCGATACAGCCGAGGCCGCGGCTGGTGGCGAACTCGCGCATGCCCCAGGGCGCTCCGCCCCCGGGGTCCGAAACGGAGATCGGCAGCATGCGGACCGTGCCGGGCCTCAGTGCGCCGTCACCGGTCCGCGGAGCCGTGAAGAGCTGGACCGGCGACCTCGGCGCGGGGGCGCCGAACTGGACCACGCCGCTTGCCAGGGCCACACCGGCGAGCCCGAGCGCAACCGCGAACGAGATCAGCGGGGCGCGACGCCAGCCTCCTCGCCATCCCAGTCGTCCTCGGCGGCGGCTTGCCTTCGCCAGGGCCTCCGCGGAGCTTGCCTGTCGTTCCGCGGCGGCGAGCACCGAGCGGCGCAGCTGCGGCAGCGTGCTCATCGCGGCCCCACAAGCGATCGAAGCACACGCAGTCCCCGGCTCACGCGCTGGCGCACGACGAGCTCCGAGCAACCCAGCTCGCGAGCCATCTCCTCGTAGTCGAGGCCCTCGATCACGCGGGCCCGGACGGCCTCGCGCTGCTCGGTGGGCAGGCCCTCGAGCAAGGTGAGCGAGTCGATCGCTCCGGCCTCGCCCAGGCGGTCGATCCGGTCGAGGTTCTCGTCGCTCAACACGATCGGCTCCATCCCCAGCCGGCGGCGCGCCTGCGCCTCCACGCGCCCCCGCCGCCAGCTCTGTGCCAGTTCGTGGCGGGCGATCCCGAACAGCCAGCCGCGCGCGCTCCCGAGCTCCGGCCGGAAGGACTCCAGCGAGGCGAGGGCGACGGCGAACACCTCCGCCGTGAGGTCCGCCGCGAGATCTGCGTGGCCCGTGGCCCGCCGGAAGAAGGCGAGCAGGGGATCCTCGTAGCGGTCGTAGAGCACACCGAACGCCTCCGCGTCTCGGACCCCATGTACCAGCAGTTCCTCATCAGAGCACCTCGAAAGCTCGTTTGGACTCACCACCTCATATTGGAGGTGGGCCCAGAGTTGTGACCAACCCGTCGAGCGGCGACCCACAGCCGGGCCGTCGCCGGGTGGCGTTCAGTCCACCCCGGGGTCGAGCGAGCGTTCGAGCCCTACCCCGGAAGCTTTCGAGCCCTACGCCGGAACCGAGGCGCTCGCCACGGCCTCTGGCGTGTCCGGCTCGGCGCCCTGCAGCGCGCGGGTGAGAAGGCCCCACAGGACCGCGCGCTCGCTCGCATCGAGAGCACCCAGCACCTCGTCCTCGATCGCAGCCTGTGCGCGTTCGGCGTCGCCGAGGGCCGCACGGCCGGCCCCGGTGATCTGCACCAGGTGCCGGCGACGGTCGCTGGGGTCGCGCAAGCGCGTGACATACCCGAGCTGCTCCAGCTCGTTCAGCAGCAGCACGACGTTGTTGGCGTCCATGCAGAAGGCGTCGGCGAGATCCTGCTGGGGGCAGCCGTCGTGGTCTGAGACGTAGCTGAGGGCGACGAGATGGCGCAGGTGCATGCCCAGCCGCTGCTCGTCGCTGCGGCGGTACACCTGCTTGGCCAGGCGGCTCAACAGCACCGCCGTACCGGGGGCATAGTCCCTCGCTTCGCCCATGTCCTGAAGTCTATACATCATCCAAGCACCAATCATCACATTACCAGCGATCGTTAATTTTTCGTAGATCATCCTTGCTAGATGGATGATAGTTGCTATGGTGTGCTCTACGCAACCCCGGAGGACACCCATGAAGACTCTGCTCAGCCCATCGAACGCCACCCCACGGACCGCCTCCTCGGAGCGCCGGCGCTGGATCGCGCTCGCGGTGCTCTGCCTCGGCCAGCTGATGATGGTCCTGGACGCGACCATCGTCAACGTCGCGCTGCCCTCGATCCAGCGCGAGCTGCACTTCACACAGGCCAACCTCACATGGGTGATCGACGGCTACCTGGTCACCTTCGGCGGCTTCCTGCTGCTGGCGGGCAGGTTCGGCGACCTGGTCGGCCGCAAGAAGGTGTTCCTCAGCGGCCTCGTCCTGTTCGTGGCGGCATCGATCCTGTGCGGAGTGGCGGACAGCCAGGCGATGCTGATCGGCGCCCGCCTGATCCAGGGAATCGGGGGTGCGGTGGCCTCGAGCGTGATCCTCGCGATCATCGTCACCGAGTTCCCCGAGAGGGTCGAGCAGGCGAAGGCGATGGGGATGTACGCATTCGTCTCCGCCGGCGGCGGCTCGATCGGCCTGCTCGCGGGCGGCGCGCTGACGCAGTCGCTGAGCTGGCACTGGATCTTCTTCGTCAACGTGCCCATCGGCGCGGTCGCCCTGGTCCTCGGCTGGGCGCTGATCGAGGAGAACAAGGGCATCGGCCTCGCCGGTGGCGTGGACGTGCTCGGCTCGATCCTGATCACGCTGGCGACCATGCTGGGCGCATTCGCGATCGTCAAGTCCAGCGAATACGGCCTCACCTCGGTGCGCACGCTCGGCGCGGGCGGCGCCTCGCTGGCCCTGCTCGGCGCCTTCCTCGCGCTGGAGGCGCGCGTGTCCAACCCGATCATGCCGCTGCGCATCCTGCGGCTGCGCACGCTGATGGGATCGAGCCTCGTCCGGGGCCTGCTCATTACGGGCATGTTCTCCGCGTTCTTCCTCGGCGCCCTCTATCTGGAGCGGGTGCTCGGCTACGACGCGATCGACACCGGCCTCGCCTTCATGCCGCTGACGATCGCCATCGCGATCATGTCGGTGGGCGTCTCCGCGCGGGCCGTGGGGCGCTTCGGCTCGGTCCCGACCCTTGTGGCGGGACTGTTGGGGATCATCACGGGCCTGGTGCTGCTCGCCGTCCAGGGCGTCCACGCAAGCTACTTCCCAGGCCTGTTCTTCGCGTTCCTAGCGCTCGGGCTCGGCGCAGGCGCATCCTTCCTGCCGCTGCTGACGATCGGGATGGCCGACGCGCCCCCGCGCGACGCGGGCCTCGCCTCGGGAATCATCAACGTCTCCGTCCAGCTGTTCGGGGCCATCGGCCTGGCCACGCTCGGCACGATCGCGACCGACCACACCAAAGCGCTGAGCGCCGAGGGGCAGCCGCTGATCGGCGCGCTCACCGGCGGCTACCACCTCGCCTACATCGTGGCCGCGGCGTGCGTCACCCTGGGCATCCTCGCCGCCGTCCTCGTGCTGCGCCCCCCCGCCGCTCCCGTCGTGCAGGAGGTCGAGGAGTACGAGCGGGAGGAGATGGCGGGCGAGCTGGTGGCCGCCTAGTGGCGCGCCGCAATCCGCAGGGTCGTTTGGCGAGGTTCCGAGCAGGCGGTGGGTGTTCCGGTAGCGTGTGGCCATGAGCTCGGCATGGCCCGCGCTTCCCTACGAGCAGTGGCGTGCAACCTGCGACACGCTGCACGCTCACACCCAGGTCCTCGGCAAGCTGGCTGTGGCGCTCGCCCCACCCGAGCCGCAGCTCCAGCACGCCGCGCTGCGCCTGAGCGCACGGGGGTGGGAGACCGCCCCGCTGCCCGCACCCGACGGCTCGGGGGCGCTCGTCGTCGCACTCGATCTGCGCACCCACGAGGCCCTCGCCGAACACAGCGACGGCCGTGTGCGGCGCATCGCCCTGACTCCCGATCGAGCCGTCGGGGCGGTCACGCGCGAGGTCCTGGAGGCGCTCGGCGAGCTCGCCGGTGAGGTGCGGATCGATCCGACGCCCCAGGAGGTGCCCTGGAGCGTGCCGCTCGATGAGGACGAGGAGCACGCGAGCTACGACCGCGAGCACGTGGCACGCTACTTCGCCGCCGCGACCCGCGCGGCGCTCGTCCTCGCGGAGTTCCGCGCGCCCTACCGGGGACGCTCCACTCCGGTCAACGCGTGGTGGGGCTCCTTCGACCTCGCGGTCAACCTGTTCTCGGGCCTCCCCGCGGACCCCCCCTCGGATGACTTCATCATGCGCAACGCCATGGACTCCCAGGAGGTCGCCATCGGGTGGTGGCCCGGCGACACGCGCTACGGAAAGGCCGCGTTCTACGCCTACGCCCACCCCGCCCCGGAGGGGTTCGCGGCCGCCACGCTCTCCCCCGCGGCGGCCCGCTGGGAGGGAGCGCTCGGCGAGTACGTCCTCGACTGGGAGGACGTCAGCGCCAGCCCAGACCCCCACGCCGCCGCCGTCGAGTTCGCCCGCTCGGCGTTTCACCATGCCTGCATGGTGTGCGAGTGGGATCCCGCGCTCCTCGCCAGCGCCGAGGGCACGCCACCACCCGTCGTGTAGGACGCGCCACCGAGGCACCCACTTACCGCGGGCGGCCCCTCACCGTCCGGATACCGGCGGGCACCCCTCACCGTCCGGATACCGCGGGCGCTCCTCGCCTTCCGGCCTGGGGTGAGCCGTGGACCATCTCCGCCACGATCCGCTCGGCCTCCTCGCGGGGGAGCTTCATGTCGAGGCGCAGGAGCTTCCAGACGAGCAGGTCTGTCGCGACCACGATCGCCGTCAGGCGCCGCTCGCGCCGGTCCCCTCGCAGGCCACCCAGGAGCGGGGCGAAGGTCGTCTCCGCCCAGTAGCGGTGGTAGGCACGCCCGGCCTCGGTCATCTGGTGGATGGTGGGGATCCGCTCCTCCTGGGAGAGCATCCGCAGGATCGCCCGCCCGTGCTCCTCGTAGCGATCGAACAGCACCGCGATCGCCTCCGGCACGTCGCTCGCGGGCGCGGGCGGGCGGCCCGACATCTCCTGCTGGCCGAACCACGCATACGCCGCGATGAACAGCTCCTCCTTGGATCCGAAGCGATCGTGCAGAGTCTGCGCGGTGACCCCGGCCTCGGCGGCGACTTCGCGCAGACGGACCTCCTCGTAGGGGCGCGTGGCGAAGTGACGCCACGCTGCGGTGAGGAGGCGCTCGCCGGTCGCCACCGCGGCCTCGGCCCGAGCCGCCATCCGGTACGGGCGCTTCTGCGGGCGCTTCTGCGATGAGCTTGACAAGTTCATTTGATATCGACTAAGATCAAATATTACCATGCAGGTGCTCCGAACCATCTTCCTCCCGCCGAACGACGCCGCCACCCTCCGCGCTCGCGGCGAGCACCCCCGCACCGAGCCCCCGGGTTGGTCGCCTCGGGCCTCCTGATGGCCCGCATCCTCGCCTACACATCACCCGGGCGCAGCCACCTGTTCCCGCTCACCCCGATCCTCGATGAGCTCCACCGCCGTGGGCACCAGATCGTGCTGCGCACCCTCTCCTCGCAGGTGCCCCTGATGCAGGCGCGCGGCTTCGAGGCCGGGCCCATCAGCGCACCGATCGAGGCGATCGAGCACGTCGATTGGCGTGCCCGAAACCCGCTTCAGTCGGTGCACCAGAACGCACAGGTCTTCTGCGCCCGCGCCAAGCACGACGCGCCCGACCTCGCCCAGGCGATCGCCGACACCGAGCCCGACGCGCTGCTCGTCGACATCAACAGCTGGGGCGGCCTCATGGCCGCCGAGGCGTGGGGCGGGCCGTGGGCGGTGTTCTGCCCCTACCCGCTCGCGCTGCACTCACAGGACGCGCCGCCGTTCGGCCCGGGGTTCGCCCCCGCCCGCGGGCCGCTCGGCCGGGCGCGGGATCGGCTGGTCCGCCCGCTCCTGCGCGGGGCGGTCGCGAGACAGGTCCGTCCGGAGCTGAACGGCATCCGCAAGGACCTGCGCCTCGCGCCCGTCGCGAGCGTGGACGAGTGGTTCGGCCATCCCTCGCTGCTGCTCTACCTGACCGCCGAGCCGTTCGAGTACCCGCGGCGGGACTGGCCCGAGAACCTGGTCATGATCGGCCCCTGCGCCTGGGACCCACCCTCGGAGCCGCCGCAGTGGCTGGCGCAGACGACGCAGCCGATCGTGCTCGTGAACACCTCCACGGAGTTCCAGAACGACGGCCGGCTCGTGCAGGTCGCCCTGGAAGCCCTCGCCGAGGAGCCACTCACCGTCGTGGCGACGCTGCCCGCGGGCGACCCCTCCGCCCTGCGGATCCCGCCCAACGCGCACGTCGAGCGCTTCATCTCCCACGGGCCCCTGCTCGAACGCGCCGCCTGCGCGATCACCCACGGCGGGATGGGCTCGACGCAGAAGGCACTCGCGCACGGCGTCCCGGTGTGCGCGGTGCCGTTCGGACGCGACCAGCTCGAGGTCGCCCGACGCGTGGAGGTCGCGGGGGCCGGAACACGACTGCCCGCCAGACGCCTGCGCCCCGACCGCCTCCGCGCCAAGGTCACAGAGGCGATGGCGTGCATCGAGGGCGCACGCCGCATCGCCGCCGCGTTCACGGCCACCGGCGGAGCCCAGACCGCGGCCGACGCCTTCGAGACGCGCCTGCTGGATCTGGCCGCGACCGTAGGTGGGACGTGAGCCCAACCCGCCGGGTGTCACGCGCCGCGTCTTCGATCCACTCACCCAGTGGCGAAGAAGCGCACAACGTCCTCAGCGTCGGCGGCCAGGGCGGCGGTGTCTTCGATCTACTCATCGGATGGCGAGGAAGCGCACAACGTCCTCAGCGTCGGCGGCCAAGGCGGCGGTGTCCTTGCGACTCAGGCGATCGAGGGGCCCCAGTAGGACCTTCCCCGCGGGCATGCTCCACGTGGCGGTGGCGCGGCCATGGACGAGCGCGAAGGGACGGAAGAGGCCGTTGACGGTGATCACCTCCCGGTGCGCACCGAGGATCGCCTCGCGTGAGCACCAACCGAGCAGAACTGGATCGAAGGCGCCGAGCAGGCGTGGCGGCGGCAATGCCGCCGGCGTTCCCCGTCCGGCGAGATCGAGCAGCCCGTCTCGGCGCTGTATCAGTCGGGGAGCGATCGCACTCAGTCCCGCACGGACGTCGCGCAGCGGGAGGCCCGACCACTTCGCGAGGTCGCGCTCGTCGGCCGGGGCGTGGCCAAGTAGGTATCGACGGGCGAGCTCCGCGAGGGCGCGCTCGCGATCGACTGGACCAGCCTCTCCAAGCCAGTCGCGCACGAGCACAAAGGCGTGCTGGCCGGCGAGGAGCGGCCCCCGCACGACGAGACCACGCAGGGAGGCGAGCATCAGCAGGTGGACCATCGCCTGGCCCTCCGTGCGCACGCCCGCGGCGGCGATCGCCTCGCGCAGTTGTTGGCGTGTGAGCGGGCCCTCCTCGGCCAGCGCACGCTCGATCGCCCTCACAGCACGCTCGGCGTCCTCGGGCGAGACGCCCTCCTGGGCAAGTCTTCGCGCATTGGCCGTGAGCGTTCGCGGTGCGGTGAGCGCCTGCAGCCACGGGTAATCCTCACTGCGCACGAGGTGCAGCGTGCCGCGGTTCAGCCAGGTGATCACGAGCGTGCGCTGCTCGCTCAGGGCACGATCCACATCGGCGGCCGACAGGCCCGTGGTGCGGGAGCGGATCGCGAGGCGCGCGCCGCGCGGATCCTGCCCCTGGACCGCCAGCAGCCGCTCCGCGACGGCGACCGGATCGCGAGCCGGCTCACCCGCGAGCAGTTGCGCTGTGAGGCGCTCGGCGAGCATCGCTGGCAGTATGGCCGGTGCATGAGCCGGATCTTCCATGACGGGCAGGCACGATCGGGGAGACCTGGCCGATGACAGAGGACGGCTCGGATCTCGAGCGGGCGACGCGCGTGGAGGAGGGGGATGGCGACGAGCATGTCGCGCAGCTCTCGGATCAGTGGGAGATTTGGGGCCCCAACGGCGGCTACCTCGCGGCCATCGCGCTGCGCGCCGCCGGCACGGCCGCCGATATCCGCCAGCCGGCGAGCTTCTACTGCCACTTCCTCAGCTCGCCCGCCTTCGACGCGGTTCAGCTCAACGTCAAGGTCCTCAAGCGGGGCCGCCGCGCGGAGTCCTTCGCCGTGGAGATGTCACAGCAGGGCAAGCCGATCCTCCACGCCCTCGTGAAGACCGCCGCCGACGCGCCCGGGTACAGCCACCAGCACCCCGAGGCCCCCGAGGTACCAGCTCCCGAGACCCTGAAGAGCTACGAGGATCTGCGGCCCACGCAACGACCTCCACGCTTCAGCTTCTGGAAGAACATCGAGCGCAGGCCGGTGGATCAGGGCAGCAGCGATTGGCCGGTGAGCCAGGGCGCGGCCGATGGGCCCACGGATGAGCCCCCGGAGCCGGTGCTCCGCGAGTGGACGCGCTACCGACCGCGGGCGTGCTTCGAGGACCCGTTCCTCGACGCCGCGCGCGCCCTGATCCTGCTGGACACCTACGGCTTCCCCGCCGCCTACAGGCGCTACCGCAGCTGGGAGTACCTGGCGCCCAACCTCGACACGAGCGCCTGGTTTCACCATTTCAACCCAGAGTGCGAGTGGCTGCTGATCGATTGCGAATGCGGTGTGGCCGACCGCGGCCTGATGGGCGTCAACGGGAGGGTGTGGGATACCGCGGGGAGGCTCCTCGCGACGGGGTCCGCGCAGTTGTGCTGCATCCCGGGGAACCGCCCCTGAGGGTGCGTCCGCGAGGCTCCGGAAGGACCGCTCGCACGAGGACTCATCCACAGCGGACAAGTCGTACATCAAGGGATGGTCGTGGCGACTGCGCTTTGGGCCGATCCCGCACTTGCCCGTTGGTCAGAAACATTGCGACTATAGATACAGGTCTTTCACATTGACTTTGGTACAGATATCTATACTAATCGAACTGCTGCACTGAGAGGCTCACGCGCCCCGGACGACGGCGTCTGTCGGATGAGCAGGCTCTCGACCCTGACAACACCGCATGAATAGGAGGTGGGCCATGAGCCCCGGTGAGAGCAACGGCACGTCCACACCCCCCCGGTTCGGCAGGGGACCGCTCACGACCGCGTTGAACCTCGGTCCGCTCGCGTTCTTGGCGGGCGCCTGGCGGGGGCATGGATTCAACGCGATCTGGCGGCCCGACAACCCGCAGTCGGAACCCTTCACCGACATCAAACGCTACCTCGAGCTCAACCTCACGCACGACTCGTTCGACTTTCGCACGATACCGGGGGTGGTGCCCAACCGCGGGTTGGGTCCCCAGCAGGATCTGCACCTATATGGGCTGCACTACCTCCAGCGGACCAGCGACGCCGACCTCCCTCCGTTCAAGACCGCCGGCGAAGCGCTGCACATCGAGCCCGGCCTGTTCATGAACGTGCCCGCAAGCGAACAGGTCACAGAAGAAACGCTGGTGCGGCTCGCAAGCATCCCGCACGGGGTATCGCTGCTGATGCAGGGCAGGAACCCCGGCACGACTCCGACCGGGGGCGCGCCGAAAATACCGGCCATCTTCCCGCTCGGGAACCTCCCGAAATTCGTCCCGGTCTCCCCGGAAGGGCACGGGGTGCAGCCGGTGGACATCCCCCCGCCCGCGAGCGACGGCCTCGAGCACAACGTTCCCGAGAACATCGACACCGCCGCCGATGGCGCGGGCTCGCAGAGCAACGGCCCCTTCCCCGCGGACTTCCAGGAATTCGTCAACGACCCCAACTCGGTGCTGCGCAATGCGATCGCCAGCCAGAACATCCTTGGCTTCATCACCTTCACGGTCTCGACGGAAAACGTCGAGAGCTCGATCGGGAACATCCCGTTCCTGGGCGTCCCCAACGCGGCCCAGGCCACCGATCCCATCAACGCCAACGCCTTCGTGTACTCCGCGAACGCGACCTTCTGGATCGAGTGGGTCGCCATCGACCCCCCGCACCCCAGGGCGCAGCACGCCGCCCCGGCGGTGCCGGCCGTGCCGGTCGCGGACGCCGCCCACCGGGCGATCGAGCCGTTCCCGGACAAGCCCAACTACCTCCAGCTGCAGTACTCGCAGGAGGTGATCCTGATCTTCAACAAAGTCCTGTGGCCGCACATCACCGTGGGGACGCTGACGCTCAGCGCCGGGTAGCTCCCCCAGGGCGCGTCCTCTCAGCTCAGGCGTGTACCACGACGCCGCGGGTGACCGTCACCGCCGCGCCGTACACGGGCGTGAGCACGATCTTCACAGTGAGCGCCAACTTGTGGCGATGGCGCAGCACGCGCTTGGCCGCCGCGTCGAGCGAGACCGTGAAGGACACCGTGCCGGCAGGCGCCGAGGAGCGGACCAGCCGCCCGACGCGGGCGCCGCCTGCTCGCTTGACCCTGGCCAGCGAGGCGCTCGGAGCGAGCAGCTCGATTTCCAGGCGTGCGCCCCCGTCGGCGGTGGGGATCTGGAGCGTGCCGTGCACAGCGTCACCGTGCTGCGCGTTCGCCAGCGCGAGCGTCGCTCTGGCCGGCGACGCAGGCGCTTCCAGCGAGCCGGGCGTCGTGGCCGTGGAGGTGTAGGCCCCGCCGCCGGAGGGCTGGGTGGAGGTCGTGGCAGTCTGTGTTGTGGTCGTCGGTGTGGTTGTGGTCGGCGTCGTGGTGGTCGGCGTGGTCGTGGTCGGCGTAGTCGTCGTGGGGGTCGTCGTTGTGCTCGTCGGTGTCGTGGTCGTCGTGGTGGAGGTCGTGCCAGTGGCGGCGCCTTCCACGACGATTTCGTACTCGGTGTAGTTGTCGTATCCGTCGTCGAAGAGGGTCGAGCTTTCGAACCGATAGGTCCCCGGCTGTTCGAACTTGCACTTGCCTTCCCAGGAAGCCTGCGCTGGAGTGGGGCTCACGGGCACGCTGAGAGCGCAGGTCGGCGGGGTTCCCATCCATGCGATGTTCGCCTTGGTGGTGGTGTCGTCGGTGAACATGACTTCGCCGCCGGCGGCAATCGTGACCCTGCTCGCGGGCGCCGGATTCGCCCCCGAGCCAGGGAGTGCCCAGCACGGCCAGTCATTCTCGACGCAGTTCTTGTTGACTTCGAGCTTGACTTCAGACGGGCCGGCAGCGAGGGCAGGCACGATCGCGACGGCAGCTCCGAGCACGGCTGCCACGGGTAGATAACGCTTGCGCAGCCTCACCATCTCAGCCCACCTCTCAATCGAGTACCCAGTCGTCGGTCCCGCGTGCTCGTGCATGAGGCCGAGGCACGCTTCCAACAACCCAGGACTCCCGGCCGGCGCGATCCTTCCCGGCGGTTTGCCGAGAGTCAGCTAAAGCCAGGCCGACAGCTCTTCGAGGGCGCCGGGGAGAACGTAGTAGTAGGCCCACAGCCCGGTCCTCTCCGAGTCCACGATCCCGGCGTCGCGGAGCTTCTTCAGATGGTGGGAGAGCGTGGACTGAGAGATGTCGAACACGGCACGAGCTCGCAGACGCAGACCTTCCCGGCGTGGTGGCGCAGAACATCCACGAGCTGCAGGCGGATCGGGTCGCCGAGGGCCTTTGCGACCGCGGCCATCCGGGCTGCCTGCTCGCGCTGCACGTCGGGGTAGACAACCGGCTCGCAGCAGCGCTCCCCGGCGGGGCGCTTCTGCTTGGGCGCCAGCCCCAGATCGACAGCCATCAATCTACATATATCCATTGAAGTGGCGAATGTCAATGCAATAGGATGCGCCGCATGGAGCCCGAGCAGACGCCCCTCGAGCAGCACCGGACCCACTCGCCACCGCTCGCACGCCGACTGTTCGCGGAGCTGCTGGGCTCGGCCTTCTTGGCCGCGCTGGTGATCGGCTCGGGGATCGCTGCGCAGACGCTCTCGCCTGGCGATGCGGGGCTGCAGCTGTTCGAGAACGCCGCCGCGACCGCGGCCGGACTGGCCGCGATCATCCTCATGTTCGGTGCGGTCTCCGGCGCACACCTCAACCCGGTCGTCTCGCTGGCCGACGCGAGCTTTGGCGGCATTCGTTGGCGTGACGCGCTCGCCTACATTCCCACGCAGGTGGCCGGCTGTGTTCTCGGTGCCATCGTAGCCAACGGCATGTTCGCCCTGGCCGCGGTCAGCATCTCCACTCACCACCGCGCGACGAGCGCGCACCTGTTCTCCGAGGTGATCGCCACCGCCGGGCTGCTGCTCGTGATCTTCTCGCTGGCACGCACGAGACGCACAAGCGCCGCGCCGGCAGCCGTCGGTGCCTACATCGGCGCCGCCTACTTCTTCACGAGCTCGGCCAGCTTCGCCAATCCTGCGATCAGCGTGGGGCGCGTGTTCTCCAACACGTTCGCCGGCATCGCGCCCACATCGGTGCCCGGCTTCGTCACCGCGCAGCTCGTGGGCTGCGCCTGCGCGATCCTCGCACTCAGGGTGCTCTACCCGGACGTGACCCCGGCTGAGGCAGCGGAAGTCATCCTGCCGCACAAAGAGGAGACCCCGCGCGATGGCGCGTGTCCTGTTCGTCTGTCGGCATAACGCCGGGCGCTCGCAGATGAGCCAAGCGCTGTTCGAGCGCGGCGCCGCCAAGCGGCACACCGCGCTGTCCGCCGGCACGACGCCCGCCGAGCAGATCCACCCCGAGGTCGTGGCGGTGATGCGGGAGCTCGGTATCGACCTCTCCGGCCGCCGTCCCGCGCCGCTCACGCGCGAGCTTGCAGAGCAGGCGGACATTGTCGTGACGATGGGCTGCGGCGATGAGTGCCCCTACATTCCCGGCAAGCGCTACATCGAGTGGGACCTGCCCGACCCCAGGGGACGATCGCTCGATGAGGTCCGCGCGATCCGCGAGGACATAGCCCGCCGCGTCGACTCGCTGCTCGCCGATGAGACCCTGAGGTGAGCGGCCCCACAAGCGGTCCTCGGCCCGGGCGAGCAGAGGTGCCGACAGGCTCCCTATTCAGGCTTTCGCCTGAGCACCCCCAGTGGCCCCCAGCGCGGGTGGCTGTGTGGTCGCGTCGATCTGCTGGGCGTCGAGCGATGTGGAGGGGAAGGAGACTTCCACGGTCAGCCCACCGTCTGGGCGCGGTCGGGCGCTCAGCGTGGCGCGATGGGCAGCGGCGATCGCGTCGACGATCGCGAGGCCGAGCCCGTTCCCGCTGGCGTGGATGGCGCGGGTTCCGCGAAGACGCTGGAACGGCTGCAGCAGGCGCGGCACCTCCTCCACGGGGATCGCGGGACCGCTGTTTGCGACCGCCAGGAACGCGCGCTCCTGGCGGGTGCCGGTCACGATCTCAACGTGCCCCTGGGGGATGTTGTGGCAGATGGCGTTGTCGAGGAGGTTGGCGATCAGGCGCTCCACCAGCCGCGGATCGCCCATGGCCGGCGCCGAGGCCAGAGCCGCGCGGACATCGAGCTCGCGTGCCGCGGCTTCCGACTCGCGCGCGAGCAGGGCCTTGGAGGCGAGGGCCGCGAGGTCGAGGAGCTCACGGCCCTCCAATCCCGCCTGGCCGCGCGTGAGCGTCAGCAGCCCATCGATCATCTGCTCCAGGTGCTGCTCGGAGGCGAGCACGCGCTCGTGGGCTGCGCGCAACGAGGAGAAGCTCGCGTCCGGGTCGGCGAGCGCGACCTGGATCAGGGCCCGCTGGCGTGTCAGCGGCGCGCGCAGCTCGTGGGAGGCGTTGGCGACGAACTGGCGCTGTGCCTCGAACGCGGCGTCGAGCCGCGCAAACAGGTCATCGAGGGTGTCCCCGAGCTCCTTGAGCTCGTCCTGCGGGCCGTCGAGGGCCAGGCGCTCGTGCAGGCTGGTGGAGGAGATCCTGCGGGCCTTGCGGGTGATGGTTCGGATCGGCCGCAGCATCCTGCCGGCTACGAACCAGCCGGCCAGGAGGGCGAGCACGGCCACGATCGCCAGGGCTATCCCTGAGTTGACCAGCAGCTGGTGCGAGTCGGCGGCGCGCTGCACGGCCTGGAGGGACCCCGCCTGGGCGACCTGATGGACGGCGCCTGCGAGCTGGCGCTGGTCCTGTGCCAGCTGATGCTGGGCCTGTGTCACCTGTTGCTGGACCCGTGCCAGCTGAGTCGGCACACCCGCCAGCAGCCGGGGGGGAGCCTGTGCCAGCTCCTGCTGGGCCTGGCCCAATTCAAACTCGGCCTGTGCCAGCGGATGCGAATGCTGGAGCAGCAGGACGGATGGGCCCTGAGGCAGAGCCTTCGCGGGCAGCGGCGCAAAGGGAAGCTGGAGACGCTGGATGGCGGGAGCGTGGGGGACCTTCGGCAAATGCGGCGTTCGGTATTCGGTCGCCCGCTCGAAGAGGCCGTAGGTGATGGCGAGGAGCGCGAGGCCGGAGAGGAGGAACAGTCCGCCGTAGAGAGCGGTGAGCCGCAGCCGGGCTGTGCGGCGAGGCAGTCGCAGCCAGGAGCGGGGTGCGAGCCGGGGGTGCGCGAGGCCCATCATCGATCTCCGATGCGGTAGCCGGCCTTCGCGACGGTCTCGATCACGGGGGGCTCGCCGAGCTTGGCGCGCAGCCGGCTCATGGTGATCCTCACGGCGCCCGTGAACGGGTCGGCGTTCTCGTCCCACACGCGTTCGAGCAGCTCCTCAGCCGAGACGACCCGGCCCTGGGCGGCGAGCAGCAGCTCCAGCACCCCGAACTCCTTGGGCGTCAGCTCCAGACGAAGGCCGGAGCGCTGCGCGCAGCGCTTGGCCGCATCGAGCACGACGTCGCCGTGCTCCAGCACCGGCGGGATACTCGGCTGCGCCCGGCGGGCAAGGGCGCCGATGCGCGCCACCAGCACGGGGAAGTCGAACGGCTTGGGCAGATAGTCGTCGGCGCCGAGCCCGAGCCCGTCGACCAGATCGTCATTCGCGGTCGCACCGGTCAACATCAGCACCCGGCTGCGCCCGCCGGCGGCGAGGAGCTTCGCGCACACCTCATCGCCGTGGAGCACGGGAAGGTCGCGGTCGAGCACGATCACGTCGTAATCGTTGAGCAGCGCTCGCGCCAATCCAGACTCGCCATCGAACGCGACATCGACCGCCATCCGCGCGTGACGCAGACCAGCGGCGACCGTTGCGGCCAGCTCCCCGTCGTCCTCGATCACAAGCACCCTCATCCGTAGCTCCTTCTCGTGAAGGTAGCGCCGCGGTGTTTCAACGCTGTTTCGCCGGCTCCGGCAAGCAGCAGGACCGCTGCCGGCCTGGAGAGCGAAGCAAGGACGAAACAGCCCACCGCGTAGAACCGACTCTGGACGAGGACGCAAACCGAAGGAGACCACATGGCGCACAGCATCCACACAAAGAGGCTCACCCCGCCGCGAACGCGCCTGCTCGCCGCCGCAGCACTCCTGAGCGGGGTGCTGGCGGGGTGCGGGGGAGGCTCTCCCAGCCCCGGCGTGGCACGGCTGGGCGGCACGAGCACCTCGGGATCGACCGCCGCGAGCGGGGGCGGTGCGGTCAGTTCAGGCCCGCCCTCGCCGAGCACCCTCGGCTCGGATGAACTCGCGTTCGCTACGTGCATGCGCTCGAACGGCGTGCCCAACTTCCCAGACCCCAGGGCCGGCGGGGGCTTCCTCTTTCACGCGAGCGCCGGGATCGTCTCATCGCCTGCGTTCAAGACGGCGCAGGCGAAGTGCCATGAGCTCCTGCCGGGCGGCGGCCCCCCTTCCTCGACGAACCCCTCCCCGCAGACGCTGGCGCGGATGCTGAGGCTCGCGCAGTGCATGCGCGAGCACGGCGTATACGACTTCCCCGACCCTCGGACCTCGGTCCCGTCCAAGCCGTTCGGCTCCGGCAACGGCGTGATCAGCGACATCGAAGGAGTGATCCTCATATTCCCGAGCACGATCGACCAGCAGTCGCCGGCATTCACGCGGGCGGCCGCCACGTGCGCGTTCCCGCTGCACAACCACTGATGAAGTCCAATCTCTGGCCCGCGCGTATACGAGGATGACGTGTTCTCGGGGGGCGTCGAGGAGGTTGTAGGGTGCCCTCATGGGCCTGCATCCCCTCGCCGCGCGCTTCGTCGATGTCGCCGATGCATACGAGCGCGGACGCCGGGAAGCGTCGCGGCGGGAGCTAAGCGAACGCCGCGTCGGCTGAGGCGATCGTCTGCAGATGCCCGTTCATGCCGGCGACGCTCAGCAGCCGTTGAACCTGCGGCGAGCCGGGGGTGAGGGCCAGCCTTTGACCACGCTCCATCGTGCGCTCGTGCGCGGCGAGGACGACCCGCAGACCGGTGGAGTCGATGAAATGGACGTCGTCGAGGTCGAGCACAACGCTCTCGGCAGCATCGAGCGTGTCGCTTTCGATCGCGCGCTGCAACCGTGGTGCGCCGAGGAGATCCAGTTCGCCGTGGAGCGTCAGCACGGTCCTGTCCTGCTCCTGCCTGACCTCGACGGTGAGCTGCTTACCCACAATCACGATTGCTCATGCTATCGCAGCCGGGCTGGGGCGCATACGCATGGCGAGCAGCGCGAGATCGTCGCGCAGCGAGTCCTCGGCGCGCTCCAGCGCCACGTGCTCGATGTACTCGAGCAGCTGCGCGAGCGTGAGTCGCGGCGCCTTGCGACACAGATCGAGGAGGCCTCGCTCCCCCAGCACTTCGCCCCCACGGCCAGCCTCGGGGATCCCATCGGTGTAGAGCAGAAGCGTCTCGCCGGCGCGCAGCTCATCCTCGTATTCGGCGACGTCGATCGGGTCGAGCACGCCGAGGAGGGTTCCCAGCTGGCCGATCTGGCGCGCGTCTCCGCGGGCGTCGATGAGCATCGGCGGGGGGTGCCCGGCGAGCGTCACGGTCAACCGTATGTGGCCAGACGCCGGCGCCACGGTCACCAGGCAGGCGGTGCACAGGTCCGCGCCGGGGGACTGGCGGCGCAGTGCCCGATGCAGCGTGCCGAGCATCTCCTTGGCCGACTGGCCGCCCATCGACGCGGCGCGCAGGGTGTGGCGCGCCAGCGCCGTCACGCCGGCGGCGCGGGAACCCTTGCCGCAGACGTCGCCGATCACGAGCATCCAGCTGTCGGCGCCGTGCTCGAACACGTCGTAGAAGTCGCCGCCGACCTCGTTCAGCTCGCCCGCCGCGCAGTACCTGGCCTCGATCTCGGCGTGGGGCACCTCGGGCAGCACCTCCGGCAGCAGCGCCCGCTGGAGGGTGTGGGCGATGTGGGTGCGCTCGGTGTACAGCCGCGCGTTTTCCACGGCGGTGCCCGCGCGGCGGCCAAGCCGCTCGGCGACCCCGAGGTCGGCTGCGGTGAGTCTGCGCATCGACTCCGAGGAGACCAGCGTGATCGCGCCAAGCGCCCCGGTGGCGCCGATCATCGGCACGATGATCACCGCGGTCGCGCCGATCGCGCTCAGCAGCTCCAGGTGCTCGGAGTCGTGCGCGTAAGCAGCCAGTGCCTCGGGCTGAATGTCGGTGAAGATCCGGGCCTCCCCCGTGCGGATCACCTCGGGAACCCCCGCCGGCTCGTCGAGTGACGGGCGGTGGGCGCGGTCGAGGCGGGCAGCCAGCTCGAGCTTGCTTGGATCGGCGTGGTGTACGGCCACCCGTTCGATCTGCCCGCGCTCGCTGAGAAGATCGACCGCGCACCAATCGGCGATCTGCGGCACGGCCAGCCGTGCTACGCGCTGCAGCGTCTCCCCGTAGTCCATCGAGGACGCCAGCGCGCGGCTGGCCTCCGCCATGAAGCTCTCTGCGAGCTGCGCGCGCTTGACCTCGGTGATGTTCTCGAAAACGTTGACCGCGTAGCCGATGAGTCCGGTCTCCGGGTCCGGTATCGGCGAGGCGCGGACGATCAGCCAGCGCTCCTCGCCCGTGGCGCGGACGATGTTCCTCACCAGCAGCGGCTCGGTCTGCTCGCCCCTGAACAGCCTCCTCGCGGGCATGCTCTCCAGATCGAGCTCGCGGCCCTGCTCGTCCTGAACGATGAAGCGGGGCATGACGGTTCCGGGGAGGGCGTGCGTCAGCTCGCCGGGTGTGGCGAACCCGAGCAGGTCGGCGGCCGCCTGGTTGGCGAATACCGTCCGCCCGCGACTGTCGACCACGGTGATCGCCTCCGCTAGATTTGCGAGCACCGCCTCCTGGCGGCGCTCCAGACGCCGCAGATCGGAGTACAGCTTGGCGTTGTCGATCGCCAGCGCCGCCCGACGAGCGAGCTCGGCGACCAGGTCGAGCTCCTGGCTGCCGTAGCGCTCGCTCACGCCGAGTCGCAAGACCGACAGCGCCCCGAGCGTGCGCCCGCGGGCGACCATCGGGGCGACGACCGCCGAGCGGTAGCCGTGCTCGACCATGAACCGCGCGTGCTCGGACCCCTGCGCGAACGAGCGCAGCAGCGCGTCCGTCATCTCCGCCAGCAGCACCGGCTCGCCGCTGCGGATGACCCGCGCCACCGGATGCTCTCCCGCGGGGTCCAGTGGATAGCGCGCGCGCAGCTGCACCAGCTCGTGTGCCAGCGCCTCCTCGGCGGCGACGACCGCCACGTCCATGATCGCGCCGTCTTCGTCGTGCAGGTCGATCACGCAGAGATCGGCCAGCCGCGGCACCGTCAGCCGCGCTACCTGTCCCATCGTCGTCGTGGGGTCGAGCGAGCTGGCCAGGATCGCCCCGGCCTCGATCAGCACATCCCTGGCCACCTCGCTCCGTGGCTGGGCCTCGAGGCCGATCGGCTCCCCCTTGTCTGATCCTCCCGGCATCGCTTGGTCCGGCTCGAGGGCGGTGCTTGGACACCGCTGCCCAACGCGGACGACAAGTATTGCAGCGACGGCGCCGCCGCACGCCTGCAAGCGGCAGCGCATGTGGCAGTCGCGCGCGGCAGGGTCGCCGCGGTGCTCGGTGCTCCTCGGAGCCTGCCGGATTCGGCGCGGAGGGATTGGATTTGGCGCGAGCAGGGGGAGCGCGATGCTCAGCGCCGAGTGTCTCCCTCGCGCGTGCCCCGGCGCTCATCCGTCAACCGCAACGCAAGCACCTCGTAGGACCCCGCGCTCTCGACCTCGCAGCGGTCGACCAGCTTCGCGATCACCGAGCCTAACCCGTCGAGCGAGGAATCCGCCACCAGCCGCTGTCCCCGCCCCCGCTCCAGCGGCCCGATGCGCAGCTCGAGCGCACGCGGCTCGATACCGGCGACGGTCTGCAGAGGCGCGACATCATCGCTCGCTCCGAGGGCATCGGCGATGAGGTGAACATCGGAGAGCCGGTCGGTGGAGAAGTGGGCACGTGCCGCAAGGCCGCACATCACGCGGGGCAGGACGGTGCGCGCCAGCGCGCCGGGCGCGACAGTGAGCGCAATCAAGGGGGTGGGCACGGTGGACGCAGTGGAGGGCCGCGCGAGTTCCGGCCCACCGGCCAGCAGCGGTGGGCGCGCCCCCAGCGTGACGAACTCCATCGAGACCTCGGTGCCACCGTCAGCCGGGCGCCGCAGATCGAGGCGGTGGGTGAGCGCGTGAATGGCCATCAGGCCGATCCCGGGTCCGGCCTCGTGTGCCGTGCCGCCGTGCGCCGGGAGGCCCACGCCCCAATCGCGAACCACCACCGTGACCGCGCCCGGCGCCAGCTCCACCCCTACCTCGAGCGGCCCCTCGTCGCCTCCATAGGCGTGCTGGACGACGTTGTTGCACGCCTCGGTGACGGCGGTGTGGATGTCGATCAGATCGCTGCCCTCGAGCGCGAGCGCCTCCGCCACCCCCGTCAGCACCTCCCTCACGAGCATCACGTTCTCCGGCCGGTTGGCCAGTTGCAGACGGACGTTTGCTCGCTCAGCCATCAGTGGTTGGGCGCCCGCTCGGATCGATCGCGGATCGATCGACCGCTCCACATGACCGCGCAGGCGCACGACGGATCTCTCGATCGTATGCAGTTGACGACGATATCCGCGCGCGGGCAGATATCGCTTCCTCGCGATCAACCTACTGCCGCTCGCCGGTCAGGACACGCAGCTTCTCGAGCGAGCGGCGCAGCAGGCGCGAGACCTGCATCTGCGAGATGCCCACGCGGGCCGCGATCTCTGTCTGGGTGAGGTCTTCGACGAAGCGCATGTGCAGGATACGGCGCTCACGCGGGGGAATGTGCTCGAGCACCGCGGTGACCGTCGCGTCCAGCTCGACGAGCTCGTAGCGTTCGTCCTCGTCCCCGAAGGAGTCGCCGTAGCTCATCGCCGCATCGTCCTCCCCCCCAGGGCGGGGTGCGTCCAGCGAGAGCGTCCTGTAGCCCTGAATCGCGATCAACGCGTCGATCACCTCCTCGGCGTCGAACTCCAGGTACACCGCGAGCTGGTTGACGGTGGGCGCGCGGCCGTGCTCATTGGCGAATGCCTCCTGGGCATCGCGCACCTGCAATGCGCGCTCCTGCGCGCCGCGGGGCACATGCATCGACCAGCACGCGTCGCGGAAGTAGCGGCGAATCTCGCCCAGTATCGTCGGCACTGCAAACGACTTGAAGGGACGGCCCCGGGAGGGGTCGAAGCGGTCGAGAGCATTCAGCAGCCCCAGCGACGCGACCTGCTGCAGGTCCTCGAACGGCTCCGAGGAGTGCAGGTAGCGCCGCGCCAAGCCGTTGGCGAGCGGCAGATAGCGCCGCACCAACGCCTCGCGCGCGGCCTCGTCGGCGTGTCGCTGCCAGCGTGCAAACAACTCGTCGGTGTTCTCGCCCTCCCGGCCGTGGACGGTGGGTTGGGCGGGTGGGGATGTCGCGACTGAGCTCATCGTCTTCTCCTCCCTCGGTGCTCGCTCGCGGCACACGCCGCAAGGAGTGGCTTGGCAAAGAGTTGTCGTTGGCGATCGATGGCTTTCTACCCCGATCGTCGAGAGTTATGCACCTGGTGGCTGGATTGTTCCCAGTGCCATGGCACACCCGTCCGCCCTGCCGCGCGCTACTCGTACGGATCGTGCTCGATCACACGATCGCGCACGACCCGGCTCCGGCGCGGGGCCCACGCAAGCATGTAGAAGAGCGATAGCACCAGCCCCAGGATCCCGGCGATCATCAGGATCAGGCCGACGGTCGTCAGCGAGATGCCGGAGACGGTGGCGGTGACCGCGTAACGCAGGATCGCGCCCGCAGCGATCAGAAATATCGAGGTTCCCATTGTCATGGTGCTCAGCTACCCGCCCCGTCGTTGGTTCAATCGCGAGCCTGAGCTACGGCTAGGGCGTGATGATGACGCGGCCGAACGCCTTGCGGCTCTCAGCGTATTCGTGCGCCGCGGCGGCATCCGCGAGCGGGAACGAGCGATCGATCTCCACCCGCAGCTCGCCGCTTGCCACCTGCTCCAGCATGTCGCCGATCATGGGATGAACGCGGGCGTACTCCGACAGGAGCGCGCCACCGAGGAAGACGCCGTGCAGCGAGTTGTTGCGCATCCACAGCGACCGCGCCTCGATCGCCGAACCCGCACGGGCGGCCACCCCGACGCTGACGAGCCGCCCCCGATACGCGAGCACACTCACGCTGTCGAGCAGGTTCTGGCCTCCGATCGAGTCCACGACGATGT
The DNA here is from genome assembly GCA_963713985.1 of uncultured Solirubrobacterales bacterium. Taxonomy (GTDB): domain Bacteria; phylum Actinomycetota; class Thermoleophilia; order Solirubrobacterales; family Solirubrobacteraceae; genus Palsa-744. The sequence goes on from OY970219.1 coordinate 497,939, forward strand.
CCACGCCACGCGAGTCGGTCAGCTCGTTGGCGCGCTCGACGAAGGAGTCGGCCGCGTAGTTGATCGGATCGTCGAGCCCGAGCGCCTGCAGCCGTTCGAGCTTCAGGTCGCTGGAGGCGGTCGCGATCACCCTAGCGCCGGCGCGCTTGGCGAGCTGGATCGCGGCCATTCCGAGGCCCCCCGCTCCCGCGTGGATCAGAACGGCCTGGCCCTCGGCGAGGTTGCCGGCGGTGAACAGGCACTCGTGCGCGGTTCCGAACGCAACCGGCACGCACGCGGCGCGGTCCGCATCCAGCCCGGCTGGAATCGGCCAAGTCATCGCCGCGGGGACCGCTCGCCTGGCGGCGTGCGAACCCGCTGCATTCAGGGCGACCACCCGGTCGCCAACCGTGCGTCCCTGCACGCCCGCGGCGACCTCGCTGATGGTGCCGGCGCTCAGATAGCCGACGATATGTGGGGCTGTGGGCAGATCCCCCGCTGCCCGGGCGAGCAGATCGCCCCCCTCGATGCTGATCGCCTCGGCGTCAACGACGACGCAGCCGTCGGGGCATTCCGGGTCGGCCACATCTTCGTAGCGAAGCACCTCCGGTCCGCCGTTCTCGTAGATCACCGCTGCCTTCATCTGCGCATCCCTCTCGCTTTCGACGCTACGCCGCCAGACCTCACGCTCGGGTCTCCAGCCACGCACGGTAGCGGCGGAGCCGCGCCCTTGCCTACTCGCTGCTCTGCGCGTAGCTCACCGGCGGCGGACCCGCTTCCGGCCGGCATGGTCTGCGAGCGATGAGATCGGAAAAAGTTCGGTCTGGAGCCTTGACTGAGGCGTTCATCAATCTCGGCCCCGGAGGACAGACAAGCCCGGCCCAATGGAAGCTGGTGACGGAATCGCTGCACGCATGGGCCGTCGAGAACGCCGCCGATCCAAGTGACCTGGGGGCCAGGGTCACCTACCTCGCCGAGGGACCACGGACCGAGACGAGTGCCCCAGGCTGCGACTTCGCCGTCCCAATCAGCCTGATCGGACAAACGGACTGAGGCTGGGCCAAACATCGGCCCTCGAGCAGCCGCGAACATCGAGTGCTCGTCGCCGACTTGCCCTCAAGCTCGACCAACTCCACCGCCTCGACTCCTCCCCACCAGTCGCCCCGGGAACGCCGAACGAAGGGACGGCCCGCGATGCGGGCCAGCCCGCCTGAACGCTGGTGTTTTCTTTAGCATCGGAAAGCGCCGTGCTACGTGACCTCACACTTTGGCTCAGACCGGCAGGGTGGCCGCTTCTGCCCGGCACGGCGCGCCGTCGGACATGGCGGCTGGCGTGGGCCGCGATCCTCGCACAGGCCGTGTTCCTTGGCGGGTGGATACTCGCCGGCGCTCTCGAACCCCACTACTCGCCGGTTCGCCAGTACATAAGCGAACTTGGTCGGAACGGGGCCGCGAATCCCTGGATCTTCACCGTCTTCGTCGGGGTCTGGGGGTTGGGCTTCATCGCGCTGGCGGTCGCGCTCGTGCCGTCGCTGCGCACGCGGCCGTGGCCGCTGGCGATGCCATCGTTTTTTGTGCTCGCTGGCGTCTGCGCGATTCTCGTCGGACCGCTGCGCATGGACTGCTCACTGACGACGAACGCCGTGTGCAAGTCACGCGAGGCCGCAGGTGCGCTCTCCTGGCATCACTACGCGCACGTGTGGCTGAGCCTCGGCATCAACGTCACGCTCCTGCTCACGGGCTTCGCTCTTGCCCGCTCGGCGTCGCCGAGTCGGCTGGGGCGACTCGTATTGAGAGGCGCTCTCGTGCTCCTGGCCGCGTGGCTCGTCACGTACTTTCTGCACGACTCGTTCGTCGGCTACCAGGGACTCGAAGAGCGCCTGTGGGCGCTCGTTGCCCAGCTCTGGGCGCTGGTTTGCGCGACGGTGCTGATCCACGAGACAACGCTCACGCCAGGCGCCCTGCGGGCACACGAAGCTGCTTCCAGGCGGCCTCCCGCGCTAGCCGAGCCGGCCGCTGTCGGCCTCGATTCGGCGTAGCTGCGTTGACCAGAACCCGCGAGGCTGGGCGGGCCCGCGAGCCCTCGCGCAAGCAGCTCGCCGATGCACTGGGGCAAGCCGACACGCTGAAGGCTGTTCCCGGGATCGACTTTGCCGACGATGCCTTCGGCGAACTGGAGACGTCTAGCCGTTGACGGCCGGCTGAGGGCCACCGTACCAAGCGATGCGAACCGTCTCGGTCGGTCCGGTTATGTACTTCGAGCCGGTCCAGATCGCGCTGTCGTAGGTCCACGGCTCGCGGGATTGGTGTATCCCGCGCAGGAGCACAAGATGGAACGCATGGCCGCAGGAGTAGTCGACAACGCGCCCTCGGTACTCGTCGTGAGTCCCCTGATCGGCAATGCACTCTTTTCCGTTCGCGAGCTTGACACCCCACGGGTAGCGAAGGCTCCGCGGCACTGGTTGAGTCGACGCCGGGAGCCCTCGGGTCTGAAGTTCGACCGCTGTCTGCGACCACGGTTCCGTCATGCAGAGCAACTCGCGGGCGTGTTCGCGGTTGGCCCAGCACGGGTCGAGGATCGAGTTCCCGACGAAGCAGCGGTAGACCGGGCCGGGGACCCCTTCGATGCCTCACGCGCCCGGCGTCAGAAGACCCCTACCGCCCTCGGGCCTGCTCCAGGTTCAACTGGTGGGGGCCGGAGAGCCACTTCGCATCCGGCCCCAGACGCGCGTCGACCGGATCCTCTCCTCGTCGCAGCGCATCGATGTAGGCATGATCGGCGGCTAGGCGGGCCGCCACCTCGGGACCCTCAGCGACGGCGCCGTGGCCGGGGACCACGACATCGACATGCCTGGCGGCCTCTCCCAGCCGGTCGAGTGCCGTCTCGTAGGCGCCCACCTGATCGGGGCGGCGAGCGTCGAGGAGAGGGATCAGGACATCGGAGAGCATGTCGCCGGCGAGCAGGACGCCACGGTCCGCGAGGAGGACCGCGGCGTGGCCGACGGCGTGCGCCTGATGCTCGATGATCTCGCCCGGGACGGGTCCACCGTCCGCGGGCAGCGGGGCGACGAGCGCGACCAGCTCGAGAGGGATACCCGATGCGCTCTGCGCCGCCATCGCCTGCGCCCGCTCTCGGGCTTCACCGGCAGCGTTAGCGCCGGCAGCGGTGGCGTAGCGCGGCACATCGCCGAACCGGGCATGCCAGAGCAGGTGGTCCCAGTGGGGATGGGTGGAGAACCCGGCGACCACCGGAATGCCGAGCCGGTCCAGGTCATCCGCGAGCTGGTTCAGCTCGGAACCATCGATGCCGGGATCGACCACGATCAACCCATCCTCCCCGCGCACCACGATGGAATTGGTCCAGACCCACTCACTCTGCCGGACCCAGACGCCGTCGGCCACCTGAACCAGCATCGGTTCATTCTGTCAGGTATCTCCCCCGGCGCAACAGGAGAGCCCGCGTGGGCACCGCGGCGGCTGCGGCAGGTCGAGAGATGACGGTTGTAGAGCCTCGTAACTCCCAGACTCTTGCGGTCCTTTTGCGGTCCCTTTCGCCCACCGCTGCGGTCCTCTTGCGGTCCCGATCCCCGCGAGCACCCCCGAACACGCGAAACCGCCAACCAAACCGGCCGTTAGTGGCGATTCGCGGGTCACCGGTTCTGAAAGGAACCCGCTCGGCGGCCGCGTCGCCAGGCACCCGCACGACCCTGGATCGACGCCATAAACCGAACCCGACCCGCAGGTGCCAACATGAGCAGCATGACCATGAGCGGTCAGCTTCCGGACCCTCGCCTCAGGAAGGTCTACCGCCTGGAGGTGACCCTCGGTGAACCACTGGATCTCGGCGAGGTCGCGCAGGGCCACCGGCGGATCGTGCCCCAGACCGGCGGGACGTTCACCGGTCCGGAGATCAGCGGCAAGCTGCTCCCGGGCGCCAGCGCGGACTGGCAGATCGTTTTGCCGGACGGCACTTCATTCGCGGACATCCGCTACATGCTGCAAACCAACGACGGCGATCTGCTTTACGTCCAGTCGCGGGGAGTCCGCCACGGTAGCGCCGAGGTGCTCGCCCGGCTCGGGCGCGGAGAGGACGTTGACGCGAGCGAATACACATTCCGCACCTCTACCCAGATCGAGACGGCGGCTCCCCAGCTCGACTGGCTGAACGAGGGCGTGTTCATCAGCGTCGGCGCCCGTCAGGCCGACGGCGTGATCTATGAGACCTACCTCGTCGAATGATCCCGCCGCCTGAGCACGACGAGAGAAGGTCGCAATCATCACCGGCGCCTCGCAGGGCATCGGCGCAGGTCTCGCGAGGGCATACCGTGAGCGCGGGTATGCGGTGATCACTGCCGCTCGATCGATCGGGACTTCGGAGGACCCGGCGTCGTGACCGTCGAGGGGGACATCGCCGGCGCCCGAGCAGCGACCGAGGATCGGACCAGGGCACGCACAGGCGCGATGCGCGGTGCAACGCGTGACCGTAGCGGCAAATTCCAGAGACGGAGGTAAGCATGAGCACCATCGATGACGAGCTGGTCTTGGCTCATTTCATCGTTTCAGACGATGTAGAGCGCTCCCGCCGCTTCTACGCGGAAGTGCTCGGCGGCAGGGTGGTCTTCTCCGGGGAGCCAACCTATGTCGCACTGTCCAACAGCTGGATCGTCATCAATCAGGGCGGGGGCCCGACCGACGACAAGCCGGCGGTGACACTGGAGACGCCACGCGAGCCCGACCGGGTCAGCAGTTTCCTCAATATCCGGGTCAAAGACATCGAGGCCGTGTACGCCGAATGGAGCGCTCGGGGTGCTCAATTCTTGACGCCGCCGAAGCAGCACCAGTACGAGATCCGCTGCTACATCCGCGACCCCGACGGTCATCTGATCGAGGTCGGGCAAACCACGGACCCAGAGGGGGACTGGACCCCCCCTCAGTGGCTGTCGAGTACGGCCGGCGGGGAGTCATGACGACCGCGGTCATCGGCACCGGGACGCTCGGATCGGTCATCGCACGCCTGCTGGCCTCAGGCGGCGAGACCCTGCGGCTCTCGAGCGCCGACAATCGGTCGGCACGAATGCTGGCTGCAGAGATCGGTCCAGCTGCGGTCCTCGCCGGCGACAACCGCGACGCGTTGCAGGGCGCCGATGCCGTCGTCCTCGCGCTACGGTTTACCGCGCTGAAGGGCGTCATAGACGAGATCGCCGACCGGCTGATCGACAAGCTCGTGGTCGTTCCGAGCAACCCGCTCGGCATCGACGCACAAGGTAACGTCTCACGTCTCCTGCCGAAAGGGCAAGCCTCTGGCGAGGTTCTGGCCGGGTGGTTGCCGGCGGGGGCGCGCTTGGCGATGGCCTTTGGAACCCTGTCGGCCGATATCTTCGAGTCCTCCAGCAAGCGATCACCGGAGCTGGCGGTCCTCTTCTACGTGACCGACGACGACCGCGCCAGCGAGGAAGTCGAGCGGTTGATCCAAACAGCCGGCTTCGAGCCGGTGAAGACCGGCGGGATCGAACAGTCGGGTCGACTCGAGGTGGGCGGCGACCTTCACGACCTGGTGGTCGGCCCTACAGAGGCACGGTCATTGACCGTTGGGGCCTGATCGCTCCGCGGCCCTGGCCGGAGGCACCTCTTCGGTCGGGCCCTTCGCCCGGATGGGCTTGACGACGCTGAGCATCGCTCATCGCTTCACTCCCACTTCAGTCCCCTCGGTGTAGCGAATCGCTTCTCCTTCGACTGGACTCACCAGGAACTGCTCGCGCTCGCCGCGATCCCAGGCCTCCCGCAGCCCTGGTGCGCCCAGATCGAAGTCGGGGCGCAGGTTACGCATGACCTCGCGCAAGTCACGGTGCAGCTCTTCGACCGTCGGGCGACCCCAGTACCAGTAGCCATTGTAGATCGCGGAGATCTCCAGCCCAGGGGCGAGCACGAACGTGTGCGGGACCATCGGGTCGTGGACGGGGTCCGTGTACTCGACGATGTCGAGATCGTTCCTCACCGTTCGCTCCGGGTCAGAGAGGAACGGGAACTGCGCGCCGACGCTATCGCGGAACTCATTGATCTCGAGCTGGTTGTCCGTCGAGATCAGGGCCACGCGCGTATACCCGACCCGGAAGTCGAGGTATGCATCGACCAGATAGTGGAGGAAACGGTGCTCCTTCGGATCAAACCCGCCGCGTGAGAGGTGGAGCACCATCGGGTTCGAGCCCTGCAGATCCGACAGACGGCGCACGACGCCGTCCTGATCGGGCAGTTCATAGTCGGGAAGGCGTGCCCCGACCTCGATGTCGCCGCGCATAATGGGCCTCCAATACTCCTGCAAATCGGTTGTTGTTGTGTTGGCTGCGAGCTCTTGAGCTCTTGAGATATTGAGGTTGATTCAGGGGGTTTGGGCAGTGAGATGAAGCTACTGCCCAAACCTTGACTGCTCGTACGCCGCCGACCCGTTCGGGCGTTTGTGCGTGCTTGTGAACGGTAGTCTCTTGGCCAGCCGCTCGGGGATCAGACGCAGACGGGGTGCGCCGCGAAGACGTGGGCGACAGCTCCGCGGCTGAAGGCGGTGGTGCTCACGGGCTCGATGGTCAACGGTGCGGCGAAGAGCCGCTCGCCCGCGCCCAGGACGACCGGATGCACGACAAGCCGGTACTCGTCGATCAAGCCGGTCTCGACCAGCGACCGCGCGAACCGCACACCGCCCTGGGCGAGCAGGTATCCGCCGGAGCGCTCCTGCTTGAGCCGCGTGACGGCGTCGGCCAGGTCGCCGGTGGCAATCGTCGTCTCGGGCCAGTCCGCGGACGCGAGTGAGTTCGAGAATACGACCTTGGGGATTTCGTTCATCGGCTTGGCGAACGGCCCGGAGGCGCCGGGCCAGAACGTGGCCCAGCGGGCGTAGGTCGCGGCGCCGATGAGGTGCGTGTCCGCGTTGCTCACGGTCTCGAGCGTCCAGGCAGCGCCGTCCTCGGAGCGTCCCGCGGTGACCCAGTCGCTGCTGCCGTCTGTTGGCGCGACGTAACCGTCGAGCGAGACGGACATCTTCAAAACTAGCGAGGCCATGCGCTGCTTCCTTTCCGGATGGATGACATGCCAGTATGGACTCCGCCGACTATGGAGACTCATCGGTGACGAGCGCGAGGACGATTCGGATGTCCCGCGGACTCGACTGCCCAATCGCTCAAGCATCGTCGCCAACAAAAAACCCCGCATTTGCGGGGCTTTTTATCGGGGCGCCGAGATTCGAACTCGGGACCTCACCGACCCGAACGGTGCGCGCTACCAGGCTGCGCCACGCCCCGACGCAGGCCCCAGTATCCCACACCCGCCAGGTCTGCCCTGAGACCCCGTCGGGTGGTCCGTCACCCAACCGCCCTTGGGAGCCCGCGATCGCAAGCCCCTAGCCGCCGGTCCCAAGACCGCTCCTCCGGCCACCGCCGCCCCGCTGCGCTTGGCTATTCTCGCCGGGTGCCCGCCCAGCTCACCGACATCGTGGGGGAGCTCGACCGTCTGCTGACGCCGGCGCGCTTCGAGGACTACTGCCCCAACGGGCTGCAGGTCCCGGGGAGGGAGGAGGTGAGCGTGGTGGCAACCGGGGTGAGCGCCCAGCTGGAGCTGTTCATGCGCGCCCGTGCGGAGGGCGCGCAGCTGGTGCTCGCCCACCACGGGATCTTCTGGGGGAGCGGACCGGGGCCGATCGACGCCGCGCTGGCGCGCCGCCTGCGGGCACTCTTCGAGGCCGACATCTCCCTGCTCGCCTACCACCTCCCGCTCGACGCCCACCCCGAAGTCGGGAACAATGCGCTGCTCGCCCGCGCCCTGGGAGCGCACGAGCTCACCCCCTTTGCACCCCACCGCGGCGAGCCGATCGGGTGCCTCGCAGAGTTCCCCGGAGGGGGTCTCGCCACCCCAGAGCTGCTTGCTCGGATCCGCCGGGTCACCGAGCGCGAGCCACTCGTGTTCGACTGCGGCCCCCCGCTGGTGCGGCGCCTGGGGATCGTCACCGGCGCCGGTGCCGACTTTCTCCCCGACGCGATCGCCTCGGGCGCAGACGCCTTCCTGACCGGCGAGCCCGCCGAGCGCGTGATGGCGCAGGCACGGGAGGGAGGCGTGCACTTCATCGCCGCCGGCCACTACGCCACGGAGACGTTTGGTGTCAAGCGTCTGGGTGAGCACCTGAGCGAGCGCTTCGGCGTGCGCCACGTCTTCCTCGACATCCCCAACCCCGTGTAGCGGCCCGACTGGCCCAAGCTCGAATGGAGATCGCGCTTTGCGGGAAAAGCAGCTATTGCCAACGTCCGCCGCCAGTTGTATATCTATTCCAAAGTGCCAATACCGACACGAGGAGATCTCCGATGGCCAACCACCTGACGCCTACCGAGCTTGCCCGCGAGTCCGGACTGGGGCGCAGAGAGGTCCTCACGAAGTGCATGGAGTTGGGGGTGCCCATCTTCAAGGGGCGCATCGACAAGAGCCTCTTTCTCGCCAGCCTCCGCCAGGGGATCTCGCCCGCGCAGCGGCCCGCAGCTTGAACAGCTGACTCTCGCTTCCTCAGCGCCCTCGCTTCCCACAGCCCCCACTCGCTCCTCCAGCGCCCCGCTCGCTCCCCCTCAGCTCCGGCTCGCTCCCTCAGAGCTCGACAAGCGCTGAGCATCCCCCCACGCTGAACCGCCCCAGTGCTCGACCGAGGGTCTCGGGAGTCCACCGCTCCGGGGATGCGAGCATCGTGCGCACCCCCGCTTCGCCGACGCCGACGAGCACCTGCCCGACGAACTGCGCGGTCGTGTCGAGCTGCTGGGGCGCCACCCGCCCGTCCAGCCAACCTCGAGCTGCCGCGGCGATCGCTGCGATCCGCTGCTCGCGCCCGCGCTGCACGCGCACGTCGATCGCCGCCGTGGCCTCCCCCCCACCGAGCAGAGCGATCCTGTAGATGTCCGGGGTATCCATCACGGCTTGCAGCATCGCGGTGAACCCTGCGCTGAGAGCGTCCTCGGGGTCCTCGAGCCCCACGCTCCCCTCCAGCACGGACCCGAACTGAGAGAGCATGCGCTGCTCCTCGCGGCCCAGCAGCGCCCCGAACAGCTCCGCCTTGCTGGGAAAGCAGGCGTAGACCACGGGCTTGGTCACGCCCGCGGCGAGCGCGATCGCATCCATCGAGGTACCCCGGTAGCCGTGCTCGAGGAACAACTCGAAGGCCACATCGAGGATCAGCGGTCGCCGACGCTCGGGGCCGAGATGCTCGGCGCGGGTGCGCGGGGCGGGCGGGGCGGGGTCTGCAATCTTGCTCACACGGACAGCTCCCTACTCTGGTAGGTTTTTCCTACTTGAGTAGATCCTATCCCCAACCGCTCACACCACCCCTCCCGGCACCTCGACGCGGGAGGGACGCCCACTCCTGGCGGCCCCCAGGCCATATTCTCCCTGGTGCAACGTAAGTCAGCTGCACCCGAGGAGGAGAGAGCCATGGACCCGGACACCGCGGAGCACCCCACAGAATCCCCGGCCGAGCGCGCCCCCGCCGCACCCGAGGCCCCGGCCACCACGTCGCGCACGGTCGCCGACCTGATCCCCGACGCCGTCGCCGCCTTCGGCGAGCGCGTGGCGGTTCGCCACAAGCAGGAGGGGGAGTGGCGAGATGTCACCTACGTCGAGCTCGGGGAGATCGTGCAGGAGATCGCCCTCGGCCTGATCGACCTCGGCCTGGAAGCGGGGGAGCGGCTGTGCATCCTCGCGGGCACCCGCCCCGAGTGGACGTATGTTGACATGGCCATCACCGCCACCGGGGCCGTGGTGGTGCCCATCTACCAGACCAACTCCCCCGAGGAGTGCCACTGGGTGGTCTCCGATTCCGAGGCCCGCGCGATCGTCTGTGAGAACGCCGAGCAGCTCGCCAAGATCGCCGCGGTGCGCGAGCGCCTGCCGCAGTTGCGCACGGTGATCGTGATGGACGACCCCGCAAGCGGATCCTCATCCAACGGGGCCGGCGCGTCCTCGAGCGCCTCGGAGGGGGGGAGCACCTCGGCGGGGGGGAATGGCGCGGAGGCACCCCAGATCGAGGCGATCCCCCTGGCGGAGGTCCGCGAGCGCGGGCGCCGGCGGGCGGAGCTGGATGGATCGGGCGATGGATCGGCCGAGCTCGAGCGCCGCCGTGGCGCGATCCGACCGGGGGACCCCTACACGTTCATCTACACCTCCGGCACCACCGGCCCCCCCAAGGGGTGCGTGCTCTCCCACGGCAACTACCGCTCCACCATCGAGATGGTGCGCGAGGTGGGCCAGATCAACGAGGACGAGGTCACCTATCTCTTCCTGCCCCTCGCGCACGCGCTCGCGCTGCTGATCCAGTTGGGGGCGTTCGACCGGGGGAGCACGATCGCCTACTTCGGTGGGGACGTGAAGCAGATCGTCGGCGAGCTCCAGGAGGTGCGTCCCACCTTCCTGCCCTCGGTGCCGCGCATCTTCGAGAAGATCTACACGCTCGCCCACGGAGCGATCGAAGCGCAGCCGCCGCACGAGCGCGAACAGACCGAGGCGGCCCTGGAGCTGGGCAGGCGGGTGCGCGACATGATCGCCCGCGAGGAACCCATCCCCGAGGAGCTGCGCGCGCCCTTCGAGGAGGCCGAGGAGGGGCTCTTCAAAAACGTGCGCTCCATCTTCGGGGGGCGCCTGCGCCAGGCCGCCACGGGCGCCGCCCCGATCGCGCACGAGATCCTCGAGTTCTTCTGGGCCTGCGGGGTCCCCGTGCTGGAGGGCTACGGGATGACCGAGACCGCCACGATCTCCACGATCTCCACGATCGAGAACCACCGCTTCGGCACCGTCGGCCGCGCGCTGCCGGGCGTGGAGCTGAGGATCGCCGAGGACGGGGAGATCCTGATCAAGGGCCCCAACATCTTCCAGGGCTACCACCACAACGCAGACGCGAGCTTCGGGGCGGTCGAGGAGGGCTGGCTGCACACCGGCGACCTGGGCTCCCTCGACGAGGACGGCTACCTCTCGATCACGGGCCGCAAGAAGGACATCATCATCACCGCCGGGGGCAAGAACCTCACGCCGGCGAACATCGAGAACGACCTCAAGCAGTGCCGCTGGATCTCCCAGGCGGTGATGCACGGGGATCGGCGTCCCTACCCCGTGGTGCTGATCACCCTCGACGAGGAGGAGATCGCGGCCTACGCCCGCGAGCACAACCTCCCCGAGGAGCCCGCCCTGCTCGCCCGGGAGCCAGCGATCCGCGAGCTGATCGGCGGGGAGGTGGACCACGTGAACACCCGCTACGCCAGCGCGGAGCAGGTCAAGAGGTTCGCGATCCTCGACCGCGACCTCTCGCAGGCCGGCGGCGAGCTCACCCCCACGCTGAAGGTCAAGCGCAACGTCGTCGAGGAGAAGTACGCCGAAGTACTCGACTCCTTGTACACGGAGGGATAGGCTGTAGGCATGCGCAACGATCCCAGCGACACCGGCGGGCTCTTCGTGGGCCGCCGGCCCGGTACCGCACCGGTTCACTACCGCACGCTCCCCCAGCGCGCCGGGGAGGGACGCCAGCGGATCGACAGGCGCCTCGCGGACGCGATGTTCGCGGCGATGACCACGCTCAGCCTCTGCTGCTGGGGCCCGATCCCGATCGGCTGCCTGTGGATCGGTGCACAGGTCAACTACCTCACGGGCAGTATCAGCCTCGGCATCCTTTCGGCGTTCGTAGGCCTGTTCGTGTTGCTCTTCGGGGCACTGAGGCTCATGCGCAGCCTCGACGAGGGGTGGATCCTCGTGCGCCGCGCCGCGGGCTTCGACCAGCGCAGCGGGGCCTTGGGCCGCGTGTTCGCGGTCACCGCCGCCCTCTGCGCGGCGGCGTTCGGGGTGTGGTTCGTGCTGTTCAACGGGACCGGCAACATGGTCACCCCGGGCCCGGGCGGCGGCGTTTGAGCCTCGCTGCGAGCCGCCGACCATGGGCCTGACCGACTACTACCGCCAGTTCGAGGGCCTCTCCGAGGAGGAGGTCAACCGGGGATTGCGCGAGGAGGCCGCAGAGCGCAGGCGCAAGGCGCTGACGCGCGTGCGCAAGGTCGATCTCTCCCAGACCACCTGGCCCGAACTCCCCCACGCGAACATCGCCAACGCGATCACCTTCAGCGCGCGGCGCGGCCTGCAGCTCTATCCCTATCTGCGCGGCTCGGAGTTGCGCGAGGAGCTGGCCAACCGCCACGGGGTCGACCCAGCTCGCCTGATCCTCGGCAACGGCGCGGCCCAGCTCCTGAGCGCGGCCACCCGCGCGCTGATCGAGCCGGGGCAGGTGCTCGTCACTCCATGGCCCTCCTACCCCCTGTTCCCGATCATGGCCCGCCGGGCCCACGGCAGCGCGGTGCGGGTGAGCGGAGGGGTGGACGCACTGCTGGAGGCCGTCGCCGAGCACGACACCAGGGTGGTTGCGGTGGCCTCCCCCAACGACCCCACCGGAGAGCTGCTCGCGGTCGCGGAGCTCGAGCGCCTGCTCGACGGCCTCCCGGAGGGAGTGGCGATGCTGCTCGACGAGGCGCTCGTGGAGTTCGTCGACGCCCAGCCCACCGATGCCTCGCTGAAGCTGCTGGAGGAGCATCCACGCCTGCTGGTGTTCCGCAGCTTCTCCAAGGCCTGGGGAATGGCGGGACTGCGGATCGGCTACGCCCTCGGCGGCCCCGGCTCGGAGGAGCTGCTGGCGGAGCTCGAGCCCGACCTGGGCGTCAACGAGCTCTCCCAGGCGGGGGCGCTGGAGGCTCTGCGCAGGGCCTCGCGGCTACTGGACAACCACGTGCGCACGGTCGCGGTGGAGCGCGCCCGCCTGACCGCGGCGCTGCGCAGACGCAACTTCGAGGTGACCGAGAGCCAGGCCAACTTCCTCTGGATCGCGCACCCCACCCTCGCGGGCGACGAGCTCGCAGCGCGGCTGGCACGCGCGGGCGTGCTGGTCGCGGCGGGAGCGGCCCTCGGAGAGCCGCGCCACATCCGCCTCGGCATCTGCAACCCCGCGGCCTCGGACCGCCTGCTCACGGCGATCGACGGCGTGCTTCCCGGCGGGGAGCCCGATTCAGACGCCGAGGCCCAACCTGCCTGAGGACGCCCGAGGACCAGCCTGCCTGAGGGCCTAACCGGCGGACCCGGACTGTCGCAGCAGCGCGCCGGTGGTCCCCTCGAAGATTTTGCGCCACGCGCTGATGTCCTGCTCGGGCACCTGCGCCTCGAAGTGCTCCACCACGGCGCGCAGCCGCTCGGGGGAGATCTCGATCCCGTGGCGCTTGGAGATCTGACGGTAGTGCTCGTACTCCCCCGCGAGGTGGTGGGCGACCGACTGGAAACCGTGCCGCGCGATGGCGATGCGGGAGGCGAAGTTCATGATGGAGGTCTGGAACATCAGCTCGTCGGTGGGCTCGGGCTCGATCAGCACGATGTCCACCCCGGGGTAGCGCTCCTCCCAGCTGCGCGCCACCTCGTGCAGCCGCTGGTGGGCGGCCAGCTTGAACGCCTGGAAGCCGATCTGGGGGAAGCCCATGTCGGAGATGCGCCGCGGGCGGCGCCCCCGCAGGGTGCGGACCTCCTTGGTGAGATCGTTGACGAAGGGCACCACCGGGTTGATCACGATCACCAGCTTGGCTCCCGCCTCAACGGCGATGTCGAGGTTGGTGGTGGAGGTGATCCCCCCATCCACCAGCTCGCGCTCGCCCAGCCGCACCGGGGCGTAGACCATCGGCAACGCCCCCGAGGCGCGCACCGCGGTGGAGATGGGGACATCGTCGAAGCCCTCCGCACCGAACACGATCCGCTCGCAGGAGTCGAGGTCGGTGGCGGTGATGTAGAGCTCCCTCCCCTCCCTGCCCTCCCGCAGCCCGCGGAAGTCGTCGGTGCGATCGGGTTCGCTGAGGACTTTGTGCAGGTAGCCCTCGATGCCCGCCCCGGTGTAGAGCCCCGACGGCAGCGCCTGGGCGAGCCCCAGCGCGAGGTCCAGCGCGGAGATCTGCCGCGGCTGGGAGATCATCTGCCGGGCGATCCCCGCCAGATGCAGCGGCAGCCGCAGGCCCTTGCGCCCAAGCTCCGAGAGGTTGAGGCGCAGGAGATCGCCGAGGTTGATGTCCCGGAAGGGCTGGGGCTCCTCGCTGGTGGCCACCCGCATCATCTCCTCGGGGGTGACGCCGTTGGCGCAGAGGGCGGCTATGAAGGACCCCGCGGAGGTGCCCACGTAGATGTCGAAGTCGGTGACCGTGCTGTTGACCGCGAGCAGGTCCAGCGCGCGCAGCGCGCCGATCTCATACACCCCCCCCGTGAAGCCCCCGCCTCCGAGCACCAGGGCGGTCTTACTGGGCCGCCGGCGTCGGCGCGGCTTCTCCTGCAACTTGACAACGCGCCCCATACCGCTGTTTATTGTAGGGCTGCGTGCCCCCGCGCCTGCTTGCAACGCCCGCGACCGTGCTCTGCGCGCTCCTCCTCGCGCTCGCGCTCACGCCGGGGACGACCGCCACGGCCACCTTCCGAGCCACGGCCGCGCACCGCGCTGCGGCGGCCCCCGCGAAGCCCCGGCCCCTTCCTGCCAAGGCGGCCACCGCGGCGGCGCTGCAGGGGCACATGGCCCACGAGCTGACTCTCGCGGGGGCGCAGTCGGGAGCGTACGTGTACGACATGAACACCGCCCAGGTGCTTTTCTCCGAGCGCGCCCAGCAGCGACGCGCCCCGGCGTCGGTGGAGAAGCTCTACACCGCCACCACCGCACTGGAGCGGATGGGTCCCACCGCGCGGCTCGAAACCACGGTGCTCGGCACCGGCCGCCTCGCCCCGGGGGGCGTGTGGGAGGGCAACCTCTACCTCCGCGGCGGGGGCGACCCGACATTCGGGAGCGAGTCCTTCATCCGCAGCCACTACGGCGGCGTGGGCACGACCCTCTCCACGCTCGTCACCCAGCTCCAGACGACGGACGGAATCCACCGCGTCACGGGCGAGGTGAAGGGGGACGAGTCCTACTTCGACTCCCTCCGGGGGGAGCCCTCGAGCGGCTATGAGTGGGATCCCTTCCTCGAAGGGACCCTGAGCGCACTCGCGTTCAACCGCGGGGAAACGGGCACCGAAACCGGCCCCCACGCGCCGGCGGCCTACGCCGCGCGCCAGCTGCGGGCGGCGCTGCGGGCGGCGGGCGTCGCCGTGCCGAGGGGAGGCGGTGCGGCCAGCGCTCCTACAGGGGCGGTGCGGCTCGCGGGGGTCCCCTCGCCGACGATCGCACAGCTGCTGGGCCTCACGCTGCCGCCCTCGGACAACTTCTTCGCGGAGACGCTCCTGAAGGACCTGGGGGCGCGCTTCGGGGGCGCGGGCACCACGGCGGCGGGAGCGAAAGTGGTGCGCGAAACGGTCGCGCAGCTCGGCGTGCACCCCCAGGTCGTGGACGGCTCGGGTCTATCGCGCGAAGATCAGACCTCGCCGTATGAAGTCGTGACGCTGCTCAACGAGATCGCCCACACAGCGTTGGGAGGAGTGCTACGGGGAGACCTGGCGGTGGCGGGCCACACGGGGACGCTCTCCGAACGGATGCGCGGCACCGCGGCGGCGGGCCGCTGCCAAGGCAAGACGGGAACCCTCACGGGCGTGTCCAACCTCGTGGGCTACTGCACGGCGGCCGACGGGGACGAGCTGGCGTTCGCGTTCTTCACGGACGGCATCGAACTCTACGCCGCGCACACGCTGCAGGACAACATGGCGATCACGCTCGCGGACTACTAGCGAAGAAAGCTCGCCGCCTGCCGAGCGGGCCGGATGAGGGCCCGGCGAACGTGGTCTGCACCGGACCAACCGACCTGGCGGCGGGCGTCAATCGCCACCCTCCAGCAGCGCCTGCAGGGCCTCCTCGTCGAGCACGGACACCTCCAGGCGCTGGGCCTTCTCGAGCTTGGAGCCCGCGCTCTCCCCGGCGAGGAGGTAGTCGGTCTTCTTGGAGACCGCGCTGGTGACGCGCCCCCCGGCGGCCTGGATGCGTTCTGTGGCCTCCTCGCGGGTCCAGTTGGGGAGGGTGCCGGTGAGCACCAGGGTCTTGCCGGCGAGCGGACCCTCCGAGGGCGGGGGACCCGCTTCGGCGAAGCGCAGGCCGATGCCCCGCAGGTCCTCGATCACCTCCCGCATGTGGGGGTCGTGGAGCTGGTCGTGGATGGAGTGGGCCATCTTCGCGCCGATCCCGGGGGTCTCCTCGAGCTGCTCCTCGGTGGCCTCCAGAAGCGCGTCGATCTCGCGGAAGCGCTGGGCGAGGTTACGCGCGGTGACCTCCCCCACCTCCTCGATCCCGAGCGCGAAGAGCACGCGCGCGAAGGGCCGCTGCTTGGAGTCCTCGATCGCGGCGAGCAGGTTGCGCACGGAGATCTCGGCGAAGCCCTCCAGCTCGAGCAGCCGCTCGGCGTGCTCGGAGAGGCGGTAGTAGTCCCCGGGGGTGCGCACGAGCTCGTGCTCCTGCAGCAGGCGCACCTGCTTCTCCCCGAGCCCCTCGATGTCCATGGCGCCGCGGGAGACGAACAGCTTCAGAAGCTGCCACGCGCGCTCGGGGCAGGCGCGGTTGGGGCACACCGTGAACACCGAATCGGGGGGCTTGACGGTGGGGGTGGCGCAGAAGGGGCACGCCGCGGGGGGCCGCGGCGGGGGTGGTCGGTCGGGGCGCTCGACGACGTGGGGTGCGGGGGAGATCACCTGGGGGATCACGTCCCCCGCGCGGAGCACGATCACATCCTCCCCCTCGCGGATGTCCTTGCGCGCGAGGTCCTCCTCGTTGTGGAGTGTGGCGAGCTTGATCGTGACACCCCCCACGGAGACGGGCTCGAGCATCGCGTAGGGGCGCAGATCGCCGAACTTGCCGACGTTCCAGCCGATGCGCTGCAGACGGGTGAGGGCGGTGGTGGGGGGAAACTTCCACGCGATCGCCCAGCGGGGGTCGCGCCCGACGGAGCCGAGGCGGCGCTGGAGGTCGAAGGCGGAGACCTTCACGACAACCCCGTCGATCTCGAAGTCGAGCTCCCCCCGGCGGCGCTGCCACTCCAGACACTGCGCGACCACCTCGTCCTCGCTGTCGATGAGGCGCACGTCGCGGTTGACGCGGAAGCGGTGCTCGCGCAGCCACTCCAGGGCCTCCCAGTGATTGGCGAACGCGAGCCCCTCGGTGACCCCCACCTGGTAGCACCAGATCGACAGGGGCCGCTCAGCGGCGAGCGCGGGGTCGAGCTGGCGGACGGTGCCGGCGGCGGAGTTGCGGGGGTTCATGAACGTCGAGAGCCCCTGCTCGGCGCGGCGCTCGTTGAGCGCGGTGAAGTCCCTCAGCGACATGTACAGCTCACCCCGGACCTCCAGCAGGGGGGGCGCGTCGGGGACGTGCAGGGGGATCGCGGGGATCGTGCGGAGGTTGTGGGTGATGTCCTCCCCGATCTCTCCGTCTCCGCGGGTGGCCCCGCGCTCGAGCACGCCGTCGCGGTAGATCAGGCTGACGGCGAGCCCGTCGACCTTGGGCTCGACCACATACTGGAAGCGGGGCTCGGCGATCCCCTCGCGGGCGAGGTGGTTGCGCATCCGCTCCACCCACGCGCGCAGCTGCACCTCAGAGCGGGCGTTGCCAAGGGAGAGCATCGGCTCGAGGTGCGCCACCTTCTCCAGGCGCGAGACCGGCTCGGCACCGACGCGCTGGGTGGGCGAGTCGGCGCTGCGCAGCTCGGGGTGCGCGGCCTCCAGCGCGCGGAGCTCATCGAAGAGCGCGTCGTACGCATCGTCCCCGATCTCGGGATCGTCGAGCGCGTAGTAACGGTGGGAGTGGTACTCGACCTGGCTGCGCAGCTCGGCGATGCGCTGTGCCGGGTCCGCCACCTCAGCTCGCCTCCACCTCAGCGGAGGCGAGGAGGGCGTGCAGGTCGAAGCTGCTCAGCGCCTCCATGCCGGGGCGATCGGTGAGGTCGAAGTGCATGGGGGTCACCGCGATGCGCCCCGCGGCGACCGCGGCGAGGTCGGTACCGGGCACGTCGTGGAAGCCGGGGTCGTCGCCGTAAATCCAGTAGCGCCGGCGCGCCGGGGGACCCGTCTCCTCACGCTCGAGCTTGAGCTCGTCGCGGTAGATGCGCTTGCCCAGACCGCACACCTCGACGCCGGTGGGCCGGCCCGCGGGGACGTTCACGTTGAGCAGGGTGCTGGCGGGCAGCGGCAGCACCTCCAGGCGCTCCACCAGGCGCGCGACGAAGTGGGAGGCGACCTCGAACTGGAAGCCCCCGTGGAAGCGGTAGTCCAGCGCGCGCGCGCCGGACTGCTGGGAGACCGCGATACTGGGGAGCCCCAGCACCACCCCCTCCAGCGCCGCGGCGACCGTCCCGGAGTAGGTGATGTCGTCGCCGAGGTTTGCGCCGTGGTTGATACCGGAGATCACCACCTCCGCTTGGAAGCCCTTTACAACCCCGAGGCTCGCGAGGCGCACGCAGTCCACGGGAGTGCCGTCGGTGGCATAGCCCACGCTGCCGTCGGGGAAGGCGACCTCTTCCACCCACAGGGGGCGGCGGGTCGTGATCGAGCGGGCCATCGCGGAGCGGTTGCCGTCCGGGGCGATCACCGCGAGGCGCACCTCGGGCAACGCCACGAGCGCCTCGCGCATCGCCCGCAGGCCCTCGGCCTCGATCCCGTCGTCGTTGGTGAGCAACACGTTGAGCATCCGCGCTCAGCATAGGGACCAACGGGGTCGGTGCTGTGACCCTCCTGAGCGCCCGGTGCCGGGAGCGAGAGCTCAGCCGTCCCCGCCCCGGCGCCTACTCGTAGGAGACCGAAGCGAGCGCGAGGCCATGCGCGGGCGCGGTTGAACCGGCCTGTGGCCGGGGCCGGCCCTCCAGCAGGCGGGCGAAGTCATCCACGGTGCGCTGTGCGGCAGCCACCTCCAGCATCGTGCCGACGAGCACGCGGTTCATATGCCGCATGAAGGTGTCCGCCTCGATCCAGAACTCCAGCAGATCCCCCGGCCCCTCCGCTCCGGGGAGCACGCCTGCGGGGACCCCCTCCCCTCCAGGGGGCAGGCACATGGGGACCCCCTCCGCTCCAGCGGGCAGGCCCGTGGGGACCGCGCGCCACCCGGCGTGCAGAACATCGCGCTCGAAGCGCACGTGTTCGGTCTCGGTGGGAGTGAAGGCGGTGAAGTCATGGCTGCCCACGAGCGCACGGGCGCACTCCGCGAGCGCCCCGCGATCGACTGGGTGGGGCCACCAGAGCGCGTGCCCGCGCGTGAAGACCCCCCGTGTGCGGCGGGCGAGCACGCGATAGCAGTAGGTGCGACTGCGAGCGTCGCGGCGCGCGTCGAAGCCCGCGGGGGCGGGCTCGGAGGCGATCACCGAGAGATCGGGGGGCAGCAGGGTGTTGAGCCGCACGGGATCCACCGCCTCGTGGGCGTAGCTCGCGACCTGTCCCCACGCGTGCACTCCGCGGTCGGTGCGCCCCGCGACGCTCAGCGCAAGCGGCTCCCCGTCGAGGCCGCGGGTCCCGAGGACCGTGCGCAGCGCCCGCTCCAGCTCCCCCTGCACGGTGCGCAGGCCCGGCTGGCGCGCCCACCCGGCGAAGTCGCTCCCGTCGTACTCGAAGGTGAGCCTTGTCACCATCGGTCGCGCGCCCCCGCCGCGACCGCGGCGCTACACCAGCTCGAGGAAGACCATCTCGGTCGCGTCCGAGCGCCGCGGGCCGAGCTTGAGGATGCGGGTGTAGCCCCCCGGGCGATCCACGTAGCGGGGGGCCACCTCCACGAACAGGCGGTGCACGGCGAACTTGTCCTGCGCGAGCGCCGAGAGGGCCTGGCGGCGGTTGTGCAGATCGTCGCGCTTGGCGAGCGTGATCAGTTTCTCGATCTCCGGTTTGACCGCCTTGGCCTTCGCCTGGGTGGTCTTGATCCGCTCGTGCTCCAGCACCTCCTTGGTGAGGTTCATCAGGAGCGCCTTGCGGTGCGCCGAGTCGCGGCTGAGCTTGTTGCGGGTCTTCTGGTGTCTCATGGTCTTGGTGGTGGGAGTCTAGCCCGCAATCCGCACGCGGGGGAGCGGCGATCCGAGGCCGTCCGCCCGCGTGGCTTGCCGGCGAGGGGCTCCCTAGTCCTGGCGCAGGTGCAGGCCTCGCCCTTCGAGGGTTTCGATCACCTCGTCGATCGACTTCTTGCCGAAGTTGGGGATCGCGTTGAGCTCCGCCTCGGACTTCGAGATGAGGTCCCCCACGGTCTGGATACCCGCGCGCTTGAGGCAGTTGTAGGAGCGCACCCCCAGCTCGAGCTCCTCGATCAGGATGCTCCACTCCTCGCCCTGCAGCGCCGCCTGCGCGCCCCCGCCACCGCTGACCGCGAGACCGTGGCCGTCGAGCTGGCCGCCGGGGGAGGCCCGCAGCTCCTGGATGCGGTCGGCGTCGGTGAAGATCGCGAGCTGCGAGATCAGCAGCTCCGCGGCCTCCCGCAGCGCCGCCTGGGGCTCGATCGAGCCGTCGGTCTCGATGTCGAGGGTGAGCTTGTCGAAGTCGGTCTTCTGACCCACCCGCGCCTGCTCCACCGCGTAGGCCACCCGCCGCACGGGGGAGAAGATCGAGTCGATCGGGATCACCCCGATGGGCTGGTCGGGCGACTTGTTCTCCTCCGCGGGCCGGTAGCCGCGACCACGGCCGATCGTCATGTAGAGCTCCAGCTTGGTCTTCTTCTCGAGCGTCGCGATGTGCACGTCGGGGTTGAGGATCTCCACGCCCGCGGGCAGGTCGATGTCCTTGGCGGTGATCTCCCCGGGGCCGCTCACCACGAGCGGCGCCTCGACCTCGGTGGCGTCCGAGTGCATGCGGCAGACGATGCCCTTGAGGTTGAGCACGATGTCGGTCACGTCCTCCTTGACACCGGGGATGGTCGAGAACTCGTGGGCCACCCCCTCGATGCGCACGCTGGTGACCGCGGCGCCCGCCAGGGAGGAGAGCAGCACACGGCGCAGCGAGTTCCCGAAGGTGTAGCCGAACCCGCGATCGAGCGGCTCGATCGTGAAGGTGCCGCGGTTCTGCTCCACCGACTCGCTTGTTATCCGGGGGATTTGGAAGTCGAGCATCAGAGTCCTAACGTCGTCGTGTTGTGACTAATAAAAGAGGGGGCCGGCTGCGCCACCCTCTTTGACCAGCGCCTATTGGGCACCGGCTTCAAGACATCGCACCCCCAAGTGGGGACGATGCCGGCAAAGCCCTTACTTCGAGTACAGCTCGACGATGAGCTGCTCCTGCACCGGCGCCGCCACCTCGCGCCGCTCCGGGCGGCGCAGCACCTTGGCGGTCAACGACTCGTGGTCGGCCTGCAGCCAAGCGGGGATCTGCCCGGTGAGCTCGGTGGCGTCCCGCACCACCTGGGTGGCGGGGGTGCCCGCCTTGATCGCGACCACCTCCCCCGGGCGCACCTGGTAGCTGGGGATGTTCACGCGCCGCCCGTTGACCGTCCAGTGGCCGTGGCGGATCAGCTGACGCGCCTGCCGGCGGGAGGCGGCGAAGCCGAGGCGCACGAGCACGTTGTCCAGACGGCACTCCAGCAGCGCCAGCAGGTTCTCGCCTGTGATTCCCGGCTGGCGGGAGGCCTTCTCGTAGTAGCCGTGGAACTGCTTCTCCAGCACCCCGTAGTAGCGGCGCGCCTTCTGCTTCTCGCGCAGCTGCAGACGGTACTCGCTCTGTTTCTGGCGTCCCCGCCCGTGCTCCCCCGGCGGGTAGGAGCGGCGCTCGACGCCGCATTTGTCCGTCAGGCAGCGCTCGCCCTTGAGGAACAGCTTCTGCCCCTCCCGACGGCACTGCTTGCACTGTGCGCCCGTGTCTCTCGCCATGGTCCCGTTTCTCTGTGTGCTCTGCTGTCGATCGATGTACTGAGTTGAAAAGCTCGCCCGCCGGAAGTCCTACACGCGCCGGCGCTTGCGGGGGCGGCAGCCGTTGTGCGCCTGGGGGGTCACGTCCTTGACGCCCGTCACTTCGAGGCCCGCGGCGGAGAGTGAGCGGATCGCGGTCTCGCGGCCCGAGCCCGGGCCCTTGACGTAGACCTCGACCTTCTGCAGCCCCTGCTCGATGCCCTTGCGCGCCGCCGCGTCGGCGGTCACCTGGGCGGCGAAGGGGGTGGACTTGCGCGAGCCCTTGAAGCCCGCCCCGCCAGCGGACTCCCACGCGATCACGTTGCCCTGCACGTCGGTGAGGGAGACGATCGTGTTGTTGAACGACGTCTTGATGTGGGCCTGCCCCACGGGGATGTTCTTCTTGGGCTTGCGTTTGCCGCGTGCGCGCTTCGGTGCGGGCATTACTTCTTACCGGCTTTCTTCTTGCCGGCGACCTGCATGCGCTTGGGACCCTTGCGGGTGCGCGCGTTGGTCTTCGTCTTCTGCCCCCGCACCGGCAGGCCGCGGCGGTGGCGCAGGCCGCGATAGCAGGCGATCTCCTGGAGGCGCTTGATGTCCTGGGAGCGCTCCCTGCGCAGATCCCCCTCGACGGTGAGGTCGTCGATCGCGTCGCGCAGGCGGGAGACCTCGTCCTCGGTGAGATCGCGCACGTATGTGTCAGGGCTCACGCTCACCTCCGCGAGCAGCTTGTTCGCGGTGGCGCGTCCGATGCCGAAGATATAGGTCAGACCGATCTCGGAGCGCTTGTTGAGGGGCAGGTTGACCCCGGCGATGCGTGCCACCGCCTAACCCTGCCTCTGCTTGTGGCGCTTGTTCTGGCAGATCACGAGGACCGCGCCGTGGCGGCGGATGATCTTGCATTTTTCGCACATCGGCTTGACCGACGGTCGTACCTTCATGATCCCTTTCGGCTGGTCCGGCGACCGGGCTCTGGCTGCCGGGACGGCCGCCGCTACCCGATCGAGGATGTGCCCGCAGCACGAATCGCCTTCGCGTGCGAGCGGACGCACGATAATAGCACCACGGACCGATTCAGCCCGGTGAGCGGCGGCCCGCCCCCGGTCAGCTCGTGCCCGCAACCCCCTCGGCCACCGGCTCGGCGTTCGTGGCCGCGGCGCCGTTCGCGGACTGCTCCCCGGCGCCCTCCTGGAGATGCCACGGCGTGAGCACCCGCGGGCCCCCGGCGGTGACTGCGACCGTGAACTCGAAGTGGGCCGCCGGGGAGTCGTCCTGGGAGAAAATCGCCCAGCCGTCTCCCCCCACCCGCACCGCGGGGCGCCCCGCGGTGGTCATGGGCTCGATCGCGAGCACCATCCCCTCCTCCAGCAGCGGGCCCTTACCGGGCCTGCCGTAGTTGGGGACCTGGGGGTCCTCGTGCATGTTGCGCCCCACCCCGTGGCCCACCAGCGAGCGCACCACCGAGAGCCCCGCGGCCTCGATCACCCGCTCGATCGCGTGCGAGACATCGCCCATGCGGTTGCCCGCCCTGCACTGCTCGACCCCGGCGAAGAGCGACTCCCGGGTGGCGCGCAGGAGGTTCTCCTCGGTGGTGGCGATCTCCCCAACCGGGAACGTCCGCGCGGCGTCCGCCACCCAGCCGTCGAGCGTAACCCCCACGTCGATCGAGACGATGTCCCCCCCCTCGAGGCGATAGCGCCCGGGGATGCCATGCACGACCATCGCGTTCGGGGAGGCGCAGATCGAGCCGGGGAAGCCGCGGAAGCCCTTGAACGTGGGGGTCGCCCCGTGGGAGCGGATGAAGCGCTCGGCGGCGCGGTCGAGCTCCTCGGTGCGCACCCCCGGGCGGATCATGCCCTCCATCAGCTGAAGAGTCCGCACGAGGATCGCGCCCGCCGCCGCCATCTTCTCGATCTCCGCGGGGGTCTTCTTGATGATCATCGATCTGAGCTTAGCTCGACGCCGGGGCGCGCTCCCCGACGGGCGGGAGATCCTCGAATGGGGCCTCAGGGCCGCCCGATCACAGCTTGTCCTCGAGCCGCAGCGTCGCGAGGGTGGCGCGGATGTGGCGGTGGACCTCGTTCGGGTTGCGGCTGCCGTCGAAGCGGCGCAGCAGACCCGCGCGGTCATAGTGGCCGATCAGCGGCGCCGTCTGGGCGTGGTAGACCTCCAGGCGCCTGACGATCGTCTCCTCTCTGTCGTCCTCCCGCTGGATCAGCCGCGAGCCGTCCTGGTCGCAGACCCCCTCGTGCTTGGGGGGGTCGAACTCGACGTGGTAGATGTGGGCGGGGTTCTTCACGCACACCCTCCTGCCCCCCAGACGGCGCACCACCTCTTCGTCGGGCACCTCGATCAGTAACGCCGCGCTGAGCCGCCGTTCCAGACCCCCGAGCGCCTCCTCCAGCGCCACCGCCTGCGCCTCGTTGCGGGGGAAGCCGTCCAGCAGGAAGCCGTCGCGAGCGTCGTCCATGACGATCCGCTCGGTGATCATGCCCACGATCACCCCGTCCGGCACGAGCTCCCCCGCATTCATGTACTTCTGCGCTTCTGCGCCCAGCTTGGTCCCCTCCGTCACCTGAGTGCGCAGCATGTCCCCAGTGGAGATGTGCGCCAGATCGAAGTCGCTCTGCAGACGGTCCGCCTGGGTGCCCTTGCCCGCGCCCGGCGGACCGAGGAGGATCAGGTTCAGCTCGGCCACGTCCCCCCCAGCCTATCTGCTCGCGCCCCAGTTCGGACTCCTCGGACGTTGCCAGAGCGCCTCAGCGAGGAGAGCTACTTCAAGAAGCCCTCGTAACTGCGCATCATCAGCTGGGCCTCGAGCTGCTTCATCTCTCAACGGGAAGGGGGCAGGCCCCCCTCCCGACCTCCCCCCCGGAGGAGAGCTACTTCAAGAAGCCCTCGTAACTGCGCATCATCAGCTGGGCCTCGAGCTGCTTCATCGTTTCCAATGCCACCCCGATCACGATCAGGATCGAGGTGCCCCCGAGCTGGAGCTGCACGTGGGTGCGGTCGAAGAGGATCGTCGGCAGCGCCGCCACCGCCGCGAGGAACAGTGCGCCGGGGAACGTGAGGCGCGCGAGGATGCGGTCCAGGAATTCGGCGGTCGGCCGCCCCGGGCGCACGCCCGGGATGAACCCACCGTACTTCTTGAGGTTGTCCGCCTGGTCCACCGGGTTGAAGGTCACAGCGGTGTAGAAGTAGGTGAAGACGATGATGAAGATCGACTCCCCCACGATGTAGTGCCAGCCGTTGGGGTTGAAGAAGTCCGACACCTGCTGGCCCCAGTGGGTTTTGACGAGCTGTCCGATCGTCGGTGGGAAGGCCATGATGCTGGCGGCGAAGATCACGGGGATCACGCCCGCCATGTTTATGCGCAGCGGTAGGTAGGTCTGGCCGCCTTCGGTCATGCGCCGCCCGATCACGCGCTTGGCGTACTGCACGGGGATCCTCCGCTGGCCTTCCATCACGAACACGATCGCCGCCACCACCACCAGCACGAGGAAGGGCATCATCACCTTGAAGACCTGGTTCTGGCTCGTCCACCACGTCTGGATCCCCGCGGGGAGGCGCGAGGCGATCGAGGCGAAGATCAACAGCGAGATGCCGTTGCTGATGCCTTTCTGGGTGATCAGCTCGCCGATCCACATCAGCAGCACGCAGCCCGCGGTGAGGGAGATCACGATCAGGAAGATGTGGGGGAAGTCGAACCTGGTGACCACCGATTCCCCCGCGCTGGCCTGCAGCGAGTGGAACAGGAAGACGTAGCCGATCGACTGCAGGAACGCCAGGCCCACCGTCAGGTAGCGCGTGTACTGGGTGATCCGCGCCTGCCCCACTTCGCCTTCCTTGGAGAGCTTCTCCAGGGAGGGCACCACCACCTGCAGCAGCTGGAGGATGATCGAGGAGGTGATGTAGGGCATGATCCCCAGCGCGAAGATCGCGATCCGCGAGAGGCTGCCGCCGGAGAAGAGGTTGAGCAGCCCGAGGATGTTGTTCCCGCCGAGCTGCTTCTGGATGCTGTTGACCGCCGTCAGGTTGACCCCCGGCACCGGCAGGTGGGAGCCGAGGCGGTAGAGCAGCAGCATCGCCGCCGTGAAGCCGATCTTCTTCCGGATGTCCGGAACCTGGAAGGCGTTGAGGATCGTGGAGAGCACTGCCGGCGATTCTAGACCCAGGTGGCGTTTCGCGCGCGGGTCTTCTCAGAACGGCTACTTGGAGTCAGCCGCATCGCCGACGAGGACGCAGGTTCCGCCCGCCGCCTCGATGCGCTCGCGGGCACTCGCGCTGAAGGCGTCGGCGTGGACCGTCAGCGCCTTGGCCAGCTCACCCTTGGCCAGCACCTTGACCGGCACCGCCTTGCGCGTACCGAGGCCCTTGGCGCGCATCAGCTCCAGGGTCACCTCCGTGCCCGCCTCGAAGCGGCTGTCGAGGTCGCCGATGTTCACCGCCTGCGTGTGCGTGCGGAAGGGCTCGAAGGGCATCGACTTCTTCATGTGCGGGCCCCGGAGCTTGCGCATCCGCATGTGGATCGGCATCTGCCCCCCCTCGAACCGCGCCCTGCTCTTGGCGCCCGAGCGCGATCCGTAGCCCTTCTGCCCGCGGCCCGCGGTCTTGCCCGTCCCCGAGCCTTCCCCGCGTCCCACCCGCTTGCGCGGGCGGCGGCTGCCGGGGGCGGGGGCGAGGCTGTGCAGCCCGATGCGGGGCTCCCCCTCGCTCACGTGCCCTCCTGGACTTCCACCAAGTGGCGCACGGCGTGCAGCATTCCCCGCGCCTGTGGGCAGTCCTCGACCTGCACCTTGTGGCCGATGCGGCGTAGGCCCAGTGAGCGCAGCGTGTCGAGCTGACGGCCGTTGGAGCCGTTGCTCGAGCGCCGCTGGATGACAGTCAGAGCGGCCATCAGGCCGATGCCCCCTCGGCGGGCTCTGCGCTCGGCGGTGTCTCCGTCTCGCTCTCCGCGGCGTCCTGCCCAGGCTCGCTCGCCTCGGCACCGGCCTCGGCCGGCTCGGCCAGGGTGTCCGTGGCCTCGGGGGGCTTCTCCGCGAGGCCCAGCACCCGGTTGATGGAGAGGCCCCGCAGGCGCGCCACCTCCTCGGGGGTGCGCAGCTCCCGCAGACCGGTGATCGTGGCCTTCACGAGGTTGATCGGGTTCTGGGTCCCGAGGCTCTTGGAGAGGATGTCGTGGATCCCCGCGAGCTCCAGCACCGCGCGCACGCCACCGCCCGCGATCACGCCGGTGCCGGGGGCCGCGGGCTTCAGCAGCACGCGGCCCGCGCCGAAGATGCCGGTGGTCTGGTGGGTGATCGTGCTGCCGTGCCGGGGCACCCGGAAGAGATCCTTCTTGGCGCGCTCCACCCCCTTCTGGATCGCGAGCGGGACCTCGTTGGCCTTGCCGTAGCCCACACCCACCACTTCCCGTTCGTCGCCCACCACCACGAGCGCGGTGAACGAGAAGCGCCGCCCGCCCTTGACGACCTTGGCGACGCGGTTGATCTCGACGACCCGCTCCTGGAGGTCCAGGCCGGCGGCGTTGACGGAGCGATCTGTGGGGATGGTGGACATAGCGGAAGTCGTGAGGGTAGCGGGGTTGTGAGGCGGGCGGGTGCGGGTCGGTGGGTGGCGTGCTCTCTGGAAGGTCTGGTTGGGAGTGCTCGGGGCGGGGCTCGGGGAGCGCTAGACGGTGATCCCCGCCTCGCGCAGGGCCTCGGCGAAGGTGCGCACATGCCCGTGGTAGCGGTAGCCCCCGCGGTCGAATACCGCCTCGGAGATCCCCGCCGCCTTGACCCGCTCGGCCAGCAGCGCACCAGTGCGAGTGGTGCGCTCGGCCTTCGTGAGCTCACGCAGCTCGGGCTCGTACCAGTTGACCGCGGCCAGGGTGTGGCCGGTGAGGTCGTCGATCGCCTGCGCGGAGAGCCCCCGGTTGGAGCGGAACACCGAGATCCGCGGCCGCGTCGCGGTGCCCGCGATCTTCGCGCGCACCCTGCGGCGCCGTTTGAGCCTACGCTCGGGCTTGGTGAGGAGCGTCATGCCTGCCACCCGCCCCATGAGCCCGCAGGGCAAGCTGGGCAAGGACGCAGAGAGCGTGGCGTGCTTAGCACGCGAGCGACCGAGGACGCAGATCCAGCGCAGCCATGCGGGCTCATGCGCGCTTGCCCACCTTCCTGGCCACGTACTCCCCCTCATAGCGGATGCCCTTGCCCTTGTAGGGCTCCGGCGGGCGCTGCTTGCGGATGATCGCGGCGGTCTCCCCCACGAGCTGCTTGGAGATGCCTCTCACCACGATCCTCGTGGGCTGGGGCACCTCGAACTCGATCCCCGCCGGAGCCGGGATCGGGACCGGATGGGAGTAGCCCACGGCCAGCTCCAGGTCCTTGCCCTTCAGCTGTGCGCGGTAGCCCACCCCCTGGATCTCCAGCCGCTTCTCATAGCCCTGGGTGACGCCCTGCACCATGTTCGCCACCAGGGTGCGCGTGAGGCCGTGCAGCGCGCGGTGCTCGCCGCGGTTGGTGGGACGGGAGACCCGCAGCAGCTCGCCCTCCTGGACGACCTCGATGTCGCGGTTCACGCGCTCCTGCAGCTCTCCTTTGGGCCCACTCACACGCACCGACTCCGGCTCGATCGCCACGGTCACGCCGGCCGGCACGGGGATGGGCTGTCTTCCGATCCTGGACACTGGTCGCCTCCCCTCCCCCTACCAGACCTGCGCCAGGACCTCGCCGCCAACGCCCGCTGCGCGCGCGTCGTGGCCGGTCATCACGCCCTGGGAGGTCGAGACGATCGAGGTGCCCATCCCGCCCTGCACCTTGGGGATGCCCCCGGACTGCACGTAGGTGCGCTGGCCGGGCCTGGAGACCCGCCTGAGACCCGAGATCGCCGAGCGGCGGTCGTCGGTGTACTTGAGCCGGATCTCGATCACCCGTCCCGTCGCGCCCCCGGGCGCGGGGAGCTCCGTCCACGAGTCGATGTAGCCCTGCTCGACGAGGATCCGTGCGAGCTCCGCCTTGACCCTGGAGGCGGGGATCTGGACCGTCTCGTGCGCGGCGTGAATCGCGTTGCGAATGCGCGTGAGGAAGTCGGCTATCGGATCGGTCATGGACATGGCGTCTTGAAAGGGTCGTGTTGGAGTGGGCCTACCAGGAGGACTTCGTCATCCCGGGGATCTGGCCGTTGTGGGCGAGCTCGCGCAGACAGATGCGGCAGAGCCCGAACTTGCGGTAGACCGCCTTGGGACGTCCGCAGCGGTTGCAGCGAGTATATGCGCGCGTCTTGTACTTCGGCGTCCGCGCCTGCTTGACGCGCAGCGAGGTCTTGGCCATCAGTCGGCGCTCTCCTGGTCGGGGGTCTCGTGGTCGGGGGTCTCGTGGTCGGGGGTCTCGTGGTCGGGGGTCTCGTGGTCGGGGGTCTCGTCGTCGGTGTTCTCGTGCCCGGCGGCCTCCGTCTCGGCGGCCTCCGTCTCGGTGGTCTCCTCCTGCTCCGGGGTCGAGGGATCGGCGATGGCCTGCGCGAACTCCGCGGGCCGGCCGTAGGTGGAGAAGGGCATCCCGAGCGCCGTGAGCAGCACGAAGGCCTCCACGTCGGTGCGGGCGCTGGTGGTGATCGTGATGTCCAGGCCCCGCACGTGGTCGATCGCGTCGTAGTCGATCTCGGGGAAGATGATCTGTTCGCGGACCCCCATCGAGTAGTTGCCGCGGCCGTCGAAGGAGCGCGGGTGCAGGCCGCGGAAGTCGCGGATGCGGGGGATCGCGATCGAGGTGAGGCGATCGAGGAACTCGTAGCCGCGGTCCCCCCGCAGGGTCACGGCGACGCCCACGGGCATCCCCTCGCGCAGTTTGAACGCCGCGATCGACTTCCGCGCGCGCCGCACGCTCGGCTGCTGGCCGGCGATCGTGGCGAGCTGGTCCTGCGCGGCCTTCAGCGCCTTGGAGTCCTGCTTGGCGTCGCCCACACCCATGTTGAGGGTGATCTTCTGGAGCTTGGGCGTCTGCATCGGGGAGGTGTAGCCGAAGCGCTCCACCAGCTGGGGGCGGATCTCCTCCATGTAGCGCAGCTTCAGGCGCGCCGGGGGAGCTTCGGCGGAAGGGGTCTTCGAAGCGCTCATCGGCTCATCGATTCCATGGTCGGGTGCTCAGCAGGGGTGGCCATCTCAGTCGATCCTCGCCCCCGAGCGCCGGGAGACGCGGAAGGGCCTTCCGTTCTCACGCTCCACGCCCACGCGCGTGGGCTTGCCGCCTTTGGGGTCCAGGAGCATCACGTTGGAGACGTGAATCGGCCCCTCGAGCTCGATCACGCCGCCGCCCACAGTCGCGCCCCTGCCTCCAAAGCCGGCGCTATCGGTGCGCTGAGGGCGGGTGTGGCGCTTGACCATGTTCAATCCCTCGACGTACAGGCGCTCCTTGCCCGGTTCCACGCGCAGCACGCGCCCGCTCTTGCCACGATCCTTGCCCGCGATCACCAGCACCCGATCGTCGGAGTGGATCCGCAGCGTGCGCCGGGGAGTCTTTGCCTGAGCGCCCGAGCGCTTGCGCTCCGAGCGCTTCCCGCCGGTCTGCTTTGCGCCGGCGCCCGATCCCCCCTTGCGCGATCCGCCTGTCTGTGCCCGAGCGCGCGCCATCTCAGATCACCTCGGGGGCGAGGGAGACGATCTTCATGAAGTTGCGATCCCGCAGTTCTCGCGCCACAGGTCCGAACACGCGGGTGCCGCGGGGGTTGTTCTGCTCGTCGATGATCACCGCGGCGTTCTCGTCGAAGGCGATGTAGGTGCCGTCCTCGCGGCCGAACGGCTTCTTGGTGCGCACCACCACGGCGGTGACCACGTCGCCCTTTTTGACGGTCCCGTGGGGGTTGGCCTGCTTGACGGTGGCGGTGATCACATCGCCCACGTGGGCGTAGCGGCGGCGCGAGCCACCCTTGACGCGGATGCAGAGGATCTCGCGCGCCCCCGTGTTGTCGGCCACGCGCAGCCTTGTCTCGTTCTGGATCATCGCGCCCTCTCCAAGACGTCCACCAACCGCCAGCGCTTGGTGCGCGAGAGGGGCCGGCTCTCGATCACGCGCACCACGTCGCCCTCGTGCGCCTCGTTGTTCTCATCGTGCGCGTGCAGGGTGCTGGAGCTGCGCACGATCTTCTCGTAGCGCCGGTGGCGGCGGGCGACATCGATCCGCACGGTGATCGTTTTGTCGGCCTTGTTGGAGACCACCACGCCCTGGCGCACGCGGCGGGCACCGGCGGTCGGGGGGTGCACGGGCGCGAGCGGCTGCGGCGCCGGAGCCCCGCTGCGCGCGGCCGCGCTCTTGGCGCGTTCCTGCAGACGTCGCGCGCGGCGCTTCACCGCCTTGGTTCTGCGCACCTCCTGGCGTTCGGCGTGGCGCTCCTCCGGCGAGCGGGGCTCACGGGTGCGTCCGCTGTGCGTCGAGCGGGCCTTGCGCCGGCGCTCCTTCGGGGGGAGCTGCTCGGCGGGCTCCGCTGGGGCGGCCTGCGCAACCGGCTGCTGGGCCTGGGGAGCCTCGGACTCCTGTGCCTGGGGAGCCTCCGCCTCCGGCTCCGGTGCCCTGGGGGCCTCCTGCGCCTGCGCCTCCTCTGTCATCTCAGTGTCCTGTTCCTCAGCCATGTCGTTCAGTTCCCAATTCTCGCTCGCGGGCGACGGTGAGAGCGCGCGCAAGCCCGCGCCGGGCGCTGCCCATTCCGGCGGTGTTCTCGAGCTCCCCGGTGGCGTTGGCGAAGCGCAGCCCGAAGAGCTCCTTGCGTAGATTGACGATCTGCTCTGCGAGCTCGTCGTCGGGCATGTCGCGCATCTCCTTGGCCTTCACGATCCCGAGCCTCAGTCCTCGCGCATCACGAACTTGGACTTGACGGGAAGCTTGTGCGCGGCGAGACGGATCGCGTCGCGGGCGAGCGGCTCGGGCACTCCGGCGAGCTCGAACATCACGCGCCCGGGCTTCACCACCGCCACCCACCCCTCGGGGGAGCCCTTGCCCGAGCCCATGCGGGTCTCGGCGGGCTTCTTGGTGACGGGCTTGTCGGGGAAGACGTTGATCCACACCTTGCCCCCGCGCTTGATCTTGCGTGTCATCGCAATACGGGCGGCCTCGATCTGGCGGTTGGTGAGCCAGCCCTGCTCGAGCGACTTCAGGCCGTACTCGCCGAACTGCACCTTCACCTGGCCGCGCGACATGCCGCGACGCCGGCCACGGTGCTGCTTGCGATGCTTGACACGCTTGGGGGAGAGCATCAGCGAGCGCCTCCCGCACCCGGCGCGCCGCCGGGCCCGCGACCGCCGCCAGGACCGCCCGGGCCACGACCGCCGCCCGCACCTCCCGGCCCGCGGCCACCCCCTCCGCCGCCGCCGAATCCGCGTCCACCGCCGGGGCCTCCGGGACCGCGTCCGCCACCGGAACCGCCAGGCCCGCCAGGTCCACGTCCGCCACCGGGACCGCCAGGCCCGCGACCGCCGCCGGGGCCACGCCCGCCGCCAGGACCGCCCGGGCCACGTCCGCCACCGGGACCGCCAGGCCCGCGACCGCCGCCGGGGCCACGCCCGCCACCGGGACCGCCGGGTCCACGACCGCCGCCCCCTCCACCGCCGCCGCGCCCCCGGCCGCGTCCATCGCGCCCGTCGCGACCGCCGCGGCCGTCGCGCTCGGAGCTCGGGGGGGAGGTGCGGTCATGTCGGTGAGGTCCGCGCCGGTGTAGCCCTCGGGCATGATTTCGCCCTTGTTGACCCAGCACTTCACCCCGATGCGCCCGAACGTGGTGGCGGCCTCGTAGAAGCCGTAGTCGATGTCGGCGCGCATCGTGTGCAGCGGCACTCGCCCGTCGGAGTAGCTCTCGGTGCGCGCCATCTCCGCGCCGCCCAGGCGCCCGGCGACCTGCACCTTCACGCCCTTGGCTCCGGAGCGCATGGCGCTGGTGAGTGCGCGCTTCATCGCGCGGCGGAACGCGACGCGGTTCTGGAGCTGCTCGGCGATCGACTGCGCGACGAGCTTTGCGTCGAGCTCGGGCCGCTTGATCTCGAGGATGTTGACCTTGATCTGCTTCTGGGTCATGCGGTGCAGGTCGCGCCGCAGGGCGTCCACTTCGGTGCCCGACTTGCCGATCACGATGCCGGGCCGCGCGGTGTGGATGTTGACCTCCAGTTCAGCGGCGTCCTTGCGGATCGTGATGTCGGAGAGTCCCGCGTGGGCGAGGCGGTCGATGATGTGCTTGCGCACGCGAATATCCTCGGCGAGATACTCCGCGAAGTTGCGCTCGTTGAACCAGTTGGACTTCCAGTCGTGGATGTAGCCCACGCGCATGGCCTCTGGGTGAACCTTCTGTCCCATCTATCTCTCTTCTCCGAATCTCTCTTGCGAATCTCGTCCTACGACCGCGGGGTGAGCGTGATCGTCAGGTGGCTGGTGCGCTTGCGGATCGGCGTCGCTCTGCCCATGGCGCGCGGCCGAAAGCGCTTGATGGTGGGCCCCTCGTCGGCGTAGACCTCGCCCACGACGAGGTCGTCCTCGAGCAGCTCGTGGTTGTTCTCCGCGTTGGCCACCGCGGACTCGAGCAGCTTGCTCCAGTCGCGCGCCACATCGCGGGACGTGAAAGCGAGGATAGCGCGTGCCTCCTGCACGGACTTGCCGCGCAGGTGGCCACACACCATGCGGGCCTTGCGCGCGGAGGTGCGCACGTAGCGTGCCCTTGCGCGCACCACCTGTCGGCGGCCTGCCGGCGCGCGTTTGGCGGCGGCCGGTTTGGGCTTCGGGGCGGCCTCCTCGGCGGGGGCCTCCTCGGCTACGGGCTCCTCGGCGTCCGCATCCGCTTTGGGGGCTTTCCTCGCTTTGGCCGGTTTTTTCTCGGCAGCGGGTTTTTTCTCTGCTTTGGCGTCCGCCTTGTCCGCCGCAGCTTTTTTCGCCGCCGGCTTTTTGGCGGGCGGCTTTTTCGCAGCTGGTTTCTCGGCGGCCTCCGCAGCCGGCTCGGGGGGGGTCTCCCCCGGCTTGTCCTCTTTCTCCTCCTCGGCGCTCATCTCAGCGCACCTTTCCCGACCCCGCGTGCCCACGGAAGTGGCGGGTGGGGGCGAACTCGCCGAGCTTGTGGCCCACCATCGACTCGCTGACGAAGACGGGGATGTGCTTCTTGCCGTCGTGCACGGCGATCGTGTGACCGACCATGTCGGGGAAGATCGTGGAGGCACGGGACCAGGTGCGGATCATCTGTTTGCGGTTCTCCGCGTTGAGCGCCTCGATGCGCTTCATCAGGCGCTCTTCCACCCAGGGTCCCTTCTTGCTGGAGCGGCTCATCGGCTCTTCTTGCCCTTTCCGCGCCGGCGGCCGCGCACGATGTAGCGGTCGGAGGGCTTGTTCTTCTTACGAGTCCGGTAGCCAAGGGTGGGCACCCCCCAGGGGGTGACGGGGTGGCGGCCAGCGGTGGTCGAGCCCTCGCCGCCACCGTGGGGGTGGTCGACGGGGTTCATCGCCACGCCGCGGGTCTGGGGGCGCACGCCCATGTGACGCTTGCGCCCGGCCTTGCCCACCTTGATGTTCTGGTGGTCGGAGTTGCCGATCGTGCCCACGGTGGCGCGGCACTCGGCGCGCACGAGGCGCATCTCGCCGGAGGGCAGCCGCAGGGTGGCCATCTCGCCGTCCTTGGCCATCAGCTGCACCGAGGCCCCCGCGGAGCGCGCGAGCTGTCCGCCGCGGCCGGGCTGGAGCTCCACGTTGTGAACCACGGTTCCGACGGGCATGCGGGCGAGGGGCAGGCAGTTGCCGACCGCGATGTCCGCCTCCTCCCCCGAGCTGACGCTCATGCCGACGGTCAGGCGCTGGGGGGCGAGGATGTAGCGCTTCTCGCCGTCGAGGTAGTGCAGGAGGGCGATGTAGGAGGAGCGGTTGGGGTCGTACTCGATCGCGGCGACCTTCGCGGGGACGCCGTCCTTGCGGCGCTTGAAGTCGATCCTCCGGTAGAGGCGTTTGGCGCCGCCACCGCGGTGGCGAGCGGTCTTGCGCCCGTGGGCGTTGCGACCGCCGCTCTTCTTGAGACCCTCCACGAGCGTCTTCTCGGGCTCGCTCTTGGTGATCTCGGCGAAGTCCGCGTAGGAGGTGAAGCGCCGGCCGGGGCTGGTGGGCTTGGGTTTGCGAATCGGCATGGTGTTCTCCGGTCGGGCGGCGGGTGGGCGGGCCCTAGACTCCCTCGAGGCCCTGGAAGATCGCGATGCTCTCGCCCTCGCGGACCTGCACGATCGCCTTCTTCCACGTGCGGGTGCGCCCGCTGGTGACGCCGCGGCGCTTGGGCTTGGACTTGACGCTCTGGGTGCGCACCTCCACCACGTGCACGTTGAACAGCGATTCGACGGCCTGGCGGATCAGCGTCTTGTGGGCGTCGGGGTGAACACGGAAGGTGTAGCGGCCCTCGGCCGAGAGGACGTAGCTCTTCTCGGAGACCACGGGGCGGATGATGACCTGGGAGTGCTCCATCAGCTCTTGGCCTCCCCCGTGCCGCCGGCGCGAGCGGTGAGCGCGTCGAGCGCCGCCTGCGAGAGCACGACCGAGGCGGCCCCGAGGAGATCGGTCACGCCCACGTTCTCGTGCTGGAGCACCGCCACCCGGGCGAGGTTGCGGAAGGAGAGCGCGGCGCCGGACTCCTCGGCGGCGAGCGCCACGAGCGTGGGCCGGGGCTGGCCCCAATCTTCGAGCAGATCGAGCGCATCGCTGGTCTTGGGCGATGCGAAGGAGGAGGGATCGAGGACCGCGATGGAGCCGCGCCCAGCGTGCAGGGAAAGCGCGCTGCGCAGGGCGGCGCGCTGCTCCTTGCGGTTGACCTTGAAGGTGTAGGAGCGCGGCTGGGGCCCGAACGCGACGCCACCCCCGGTCCACAGCGGCGAGCGGCTGGAGCCGGCGCGCGCGCGGCCGGTGCCCTTCTGGCGCCACGGCTTGGCGGAGCCGCCGGAGACCATCGCGCGGGTCTTGGTGGCGGCGGTGCCGCGCCGGCGGGCGGCCTGCTCGGCGCGCACGCTCTGGTGCACAAGTGGACCGTGGAAGCTCGCCGCGAAGGCCTCCCCGTCGAGGTTCACCTTCGTTGCGCCTCCCAGCACGGGAGCGTTCAGCGCTGCCTCAGGCATCGGCGCGTACCTCCACGACCCCTCCGCGGGGCCCCGGTACTGAGCCGCGCACGAGCAGGAGGTTCTGGGCGGCGTCCACCGCGATGATCTCGAGGCCCGGCTGGGTCACGCGGTGGTTGCCCATCTGGCCCGGCCCCCTGATGCCCTTCATGACGCGCGCGGGCGTCGCGGAGGCGCCGATCGATCCTGGTGCGCGGACGTTGTGGGAGCCGTGGGACTTGGGCCCGCTCTTGAAGTTGTGGCGGCGGATCGTCCCCTGGAAGCCCTTGCCCTTGGAGACACCCGAGATCTTCACGCGGGCGCCCACCTCGAAGGACTCGACGGTGACGCTCTCCCCGAGCTTGAGCTCCTCCGGGGTCTCCCCGCGGAACTCCACGAGGTGGCGCAGCGGGGGAGCGCCGGCCTTCTTCAGATGGCCGAGCTCGGCTTTGGTGAGGCGCTTCTCGCGGGTGGCCCCGAAGGCGAGCTGCATCGCCTGGTAGCCGTCGCGCTCCTCGGTGCGCAGCGCGGTCACCGGGCAGGGGCCCGCCTCGAGCACGGTGACCCGCGCAACGGAGCCGTCCTCCCTGAACAGCTGGGTCATTCCGAGCTTCTTGGCGAGAATCGAGGGCATCGTGGCGGTCGGTGGCAGGGGTTGGGGGAGGAGAGGGAAGGAGGGAAGGAGAGAGGAGAGAGGTCGAAGTGGAGGTGGTACGGAGGGCTCAGGTGGCGAGACGGATCTCGATGTCGACGCCCGCGGGGAGATGGTCGAGGCGCTGGAGGGAGTCGACGGTCTTCGGCGTCGGCTGGTGGATGTCGATCAGGCGCTTGTGAGTGCGGATCTCGAAGTGCTCGCGGGAGTCCTTGTCCTTGAAAGGGGAGCGGATCACGCAGTACACGTTCTTCTCGGTCGGCAGCGGCACGGGCCCGGAGACGGTGGCCCCGGTGCGGGTGGCGGTCTCGACGATCTCTCTCGCGGCGGACTCGATCGCGGAGGTGTCGTACGCCTTCAGGCGAATGCGGATCTTGTTCTGGGCGGCTGGTGCCATGGCAAAGAGTCAGTTTCTGTTGGTGGTGAGTCGGTTTTCTCGGTGTGTCTGGGAACGTTCTTCATCGCACCGCGCTGGGCGGAGCTGCATCGTCGTATCTGTCTGACAATAAAAAAGCGCCCCCGGAACGGTCCCGGGAGCGCCTTTGGGTGCTACTCGATGATCTCGCTGACCACGCCCGAGCCCACCGTGCGACCGCCCTCTCGGATCGCGAAGCGCAGGCCCTGGTCCATTGCGATCGGCTGGATCAACTCGATCTCCATCTGGACGTTGTCGCCGGGCATCACCATCTCCACGCCCTCGGGCAGCTTGGCCACGCCGGTGACGTCGGTGGTGCGGAAGTAGAACTGCGGCCGGTACCCCGAGAAGAAGGGAGTGTGGCGACCGCCCTCCTCCTTCTTGAGCACGTAGACCTCGGACTTGAACTTGGTGTGGGGGGTGATGGAGCCCGGCTTGCAGAGCACCTGCCCGCGCTCGATCTCCTCGCGCTTGGTGCCGCGCAGCAGGCAGCCGACGTTGTCGCCTGCGCGACCCTCGTCGAGGATCTTGCGGAACATCTCCACGCCCGTGACGACGGTGGAGGTGGAGTCGTGGACGCCTACGATTTCCACGGTGTCGCCGGTTTTGACGATGCCCTGCTCGATGCGCCCCGTGGCGACGGTGCCGCGGCCGGTGATCGAGAAGACGTCCTCGACGGGCATCAGGAACGGCTTGTCGAGCTCGCGCACGGGCTCGGGGATGTAGTCGTCCAGCGCGGCGGCGAGGTCGAGAATCTTCTGCTTGTACTGCTCGTCGCCTTCCAGCGCCTTCAGCGCGGAGCCGATCACGAAGGGGATGTCGTCCCCGGGGAAGTCGTATTCGCTCAGCAGCTCGCGGACCTCGACCTCGACCAGTTCCAGGAGCTCCTCGTCGTCGACCATGTCGGCCTTGTTGAGGAACACCACGATGTAGGGGACTCCGACCTGGCGGGCCAGCAGGATGTGCTCGCGCGTCTGGGGCATCGGTCCGTCGGCGGCGGAGACCACGAGGATCGCGCCGTCCATCTGCGCGGCGCCGGTGATCATGTTCTTCACGTAGTCCGCGTGACCGGGGCAGTCCACGTGTGCGTAGTGGCGCTTGTCGGTCGCGTACTCCACGTGCGAGGTGGCGATCGTGATCCCGCGTTCCTTCTCCTCGGGAGCGTTGTCGATCTCCTCGAAGCTGCGGGCTTCGGCGCCTCCCTTCTCCGCCAGCACCGTGGTGATGGCAGCGGTCAGCGTCGTCTTGCCGTGGTCGATGTGACCGATGGTGCCGACGTTGACGTGCGGCTTGTCGCGCTCGAACTTCTCCTTCGCCACTTTGTGTTCGCTCCTCTGTATCGACTGGTGTTGTCCGCCGCTGGGGCGAACCGGGGAAATCTATCTAAATGGGTGTTCCTGTGACTTCTCGTACCTGCAAGATCGTGTCCTGGCCGTCACCAGCGCCGCCCGATCGAAGAAGAGGGGGCCCGGCTTTTGCCAGCCTTCGGCTGTCTGCGCCACCGTCTACGCCGGGACCGGCTCCCCCGTGCGCTGTTCGATGATCTTCTCCGCGATGCTGGGGGGGACCTCCTCGTAACCCTCGAACTGCATGGTGTAGGTGGCACGTCCCTGTGTGTTGGAGCGCAGGTCGGTGGCGTAGCCGAACATCTCGCTGAGCGGCACCATCGCGTGGATCGCATGCGCGTTGCCCCGCTGCTCGGAGCCGTGCAGGTGCCCGCGCCGGCGCGAGAGGTCGCCCATCACATCACCCATGAACTCCTCGGGGGTGACCACCTCGACCGCGAAGATCGGCTCCAGCAGCACAGGCTTGGCGCGCCGGGCGGCCTCCTTGAAGGCGAGCGAGCCGGCGACCTTGTAGGCGATCTCCGAGGAGTCCACCTCGTGGTACTTGCCGTCCACGAGCGTGACGCGCACGTCGACCATCGGGTAGCCCGCCTTGACGCCGTTCTCCAGCGCCTCCTCGACGCCCTTCGCGACGGCGGGAATGAACTCCGAGGGGATCGACCCACCCTTGATCTTGTTGACGAACTCGAAGCCCACGCCGGGGGCGGGCTCGAGGTTGATGTAGACCACGCCGTACTGGCCCGAGCCACCGGTCTGGCGCACGAACTTGCCTTCGACCTTCTCGGCGGTCCCGCGCACGGTCTCGCGGTAGGAGACCTGGGGGCGACCGACGTTGGCCTCGACGCCGAACTCGCGCTTCATGCGATCCACGAGCACTTCGAGGTGAAGCTCCCCCATGCCCGAAATCTCAGTCTGGCCGGTCTCCTCGTTGGTGCGCA
Organism: uncultured Solirubrobacterales bacterium; assembly: GCA_963713985.1. Lineage (GTDB taxonomy): Bacteria > Actinomycetota > Thermoleophilia > Solirubrobacterales > Solirubrobacteraceae > Palsa-744. The sequence goes on from OY970219.1 coordinate 537,158, forward strand.
CCTGGAAGGTGGGGTCCTCCTCGGCGAGGCGGCCCAGCGCGATCGACATCTTCTCCTGGTCGACCTTCGTCTTGGGCTCCACCGCGACCTTGATGACGGGCTCGGGAAATACGATCGTCTCCAGGCGCACCGGCGCGTCAGGGGCGGCCAGCGTGTCGCCGGTGATCACCTGCTTGATGCCGACCGCAGCGGCGATGTCCCCGGAGTAGACCTCGGAGACCTCCTCGCGATCGTTGGCGTGCATCATCAGGATGCGCCCGATCCGCTCGGTGCGCCCGCTGTTGACGTTGAGCACGCGCGAGCCCGCCTCGAGATGGCCGGAGTAGACGCGGAAGTAGGTGAGCTTGCCGACGTAGGGGTCGGCCATGATCTTGAAGGCGAGTGCGGTGAAGGGTTCTGAGTCGTCGGGCTTGCGCTCCACCTCGCGCTCGCCCTCCTCGCCCTTGACGAGTTCGGTGCCGGTCATCGGGGGCACGTCCAGAGGGGAGGGGAGGTAGTCGATCACCGCGTCCAGCAGCGGCTGCACGCCCTTGTTCTTGAAGGACGAGCCGCACAACACCGGGGTGAGCTTGGTCGAGAGGGTTGCCTTGCGGATCGCCTGCTTGAGGCGCTCCTCAGGGATCTCCTGCTCTTCGAGGATCAGCTCGACGAGGCCGTCGTCGTAGTGGGAGACCTCCTCCAGCAGGTGCTCGCGCGCGGCGGCCGCCGCTTCGGCGAGTGCCTCGGGGATCTCGATGACGTCCTGCTCCTTGCCGAGCTCGTCCTTGTAGACGATCGCCTTCATCGCCACGAGGTCGACCACGCCTTCGAAGCCCCCCTCGGCGCCGATCGGAAGCTGGATCGGCACGGGGTGGGCGGCGAGGCGGTCGATCATCGTCTGCACCCCGCGCTCGAAGTCGGCGCCGGTGCGGTCCATCTTGTTGATGTAGGCGATCCTGGGGACGTGGTACTTGTCCGCCTGACGCCACACGGTCTCCGACTGGGGCTCGACGCCGGCGACCGAGTCGAACAGCGCGATCGCCCCGTCGAGCACCCGCAGGGAGCGCTCGACCTCGACGGTGAAGTCGACGTGGCCGGGGGTGTCGATGATGTTGATCCGGTTGCCCTTCCACTCCGCGGTGGTGGCGGCGGAGGTGATCGTGATGCCCCGCTCCTGCTCTTGTTCCATCCAGTCCATCGTTGCGGCGCCGTCGTGGACCTCGCCGATCTTGTAGGTGCGCCCCGTGTAGTAGAGGATGCGCTCGGTCGTCGTGGTCTTGCCCGCATCGATGTGGGCCATGATCCCGATGTTGCGGGTGTTCTGGAGTGTGAACTTGCGTGGCATGGCTTGGAGTGTGTGGTGGAGAGCGGGTGCAGTCAGGGAGAACGGCGGGGTCGGGGCGAAACGGCGGGGTCGAAGCGAAGTTGGGTCAGGGCAAAAAATCGGGCCCCCCGGGCCCGCGCGCGCTGCCGGTTGAGGCCGGTTCGCGTCGCTATGTGCTCAGGGTCTTCATGTTGGCGTGACGCCCCGCGGCCTGCATTGCTCGCACAACTACGCCGCCGCCGAGCGATGGCCGACTATAGCAGAGGTTTGGAGCCCGCCCTGCCCGCGGTGGATGTCCAACCTCCCACGGGCCACCGACCACCGCCTGCCTACCCGGTGAGCTTCACGGGGGGGTCGGCGTCTGTGGGAGCCAGGTCCGCCGCGCCGTCCTCGAAGACCGCCTGCAGGCGGGTGAGCACGCGCGTGGCGGCGCGCAGCTCCTCGGCGTCGACGTCGGCCAGGGCGTGCTCCCAACGGCCCTGCCACTTCTCGCGCTTGGCCTCGATCTCACTCCGGCCGCGAGGGCTGAGGCGGGAGACCACCACGCGCCTGTCGCGCTCCAGGCGCGCGCGCTCCACGTGTCCGCTGGCGGCGAGGTGCTCGAGCATCTGCGTGACCGTCGCCGGCGTGAGCTGTGCGGCCACCGCGAGCTCCCCCGCGGAGAGCTCTCCGCGCTCCTCCAGCTCGAACAGCAGCTCGCACTGCGCGTGGCTCAGCTCGGTGGCCCCCAGGTGGGTGTCGCGCCCGCGTAGGCGGCTGAGGCTGCGGAAGGTCCGGCGGAAGGCCCTGCCGAGGTCATACAGCTCGGTCGCCCACTCCTCCCGAGAGACCTTCACGGAGACGGCCATGAGGTTCCCTCTCAGACTCCGACCGGCTCCGCGACGCGCTCGGAGTGGGCTGGGGCGCCCTCCGAGTCCTCGGCAGTGGCGCTGCGCGGGCGCTCGGCGCGCAGCAGCATCGTGCAGGGGATCAGCGTCAGCGCCGCGATCCCCAGCGCCCACCAGTAGGCGGTGCCGAACGCGCTGGCCCGTGCCGCCGGGGAGATGGAGTTCACGCCGGCGCGCTGGAGGACCACCGCGAGCACCGCCGTGCCGATCGCCCCGCCGGTGCGCTGCAGCACGGTGAGCTGGGGCGTCGCATCGGAGACCTGCTCGGGGCGCATCGACGCGAAGGCCGCTGTCATCGCAGGCATGAAGCACATCCCGATGCTGAGACCGCGCACCACCAGCACCCCGGAGATCGCCACGATCGAGGTGTCCGCCCCGATGAACGTGAGGGGGATCGTGCTGAGGCACAGGACCGTGACCCCCGTGAGCGCGACGCGCCCGCCACCGAAGCGTTCGGTCAGACGACTGGCCAGCGGCATCGCCACGAGCGCCCCGATCCCCTGCGGCCCGGTGAGCAGGCCCGTGTTGATCACGTCCTCACCGCGCACCGACTGGTAGTAGTAGGGCACCAGGATCATCGCCCCGAACAGCGCCGCCCCCAGGCCGAAGTTCGTGAACGCAGCTCCCGCGAACACGCGGTTGGCGTACATGCGAATGTCGAGCAGCGGGCGCTCCACCCGCAGGGCGTGCACGCAGAAGAGCACGATCAACGCCAGCCCCGCCACGGCCGGCACGATCACCTTCCCCGAACCCGTCGCCGCGCCCGAGCCGAGCTCGCTGATGCCATAGATGAGCGCCGCGCACCCCGCCGGCAGCAGCGCCAGTCCCACCACGTCCAGGCGCTCCACCTCCCCCGGATTCGTGCGGGGCAGCATCCTCCAGCCGAGCAGGACCGCGATCGCCCCGATCGGAATGTTGACGAAGAAGATCCAGGACCAGTGCAGGTTCTGCAGGATCAGGCCCCCCACCACGGGACCCAGGATCGGGGCGATCATCGCCGGCATCGAGACGATCCCCATCACCTTGCCCATCTGCTGGGGGCCGGCCACCTGGGCCATGATCATCATCGCGACCGGCATGATCATCCCGCCGCCCGCACCCTGCAGCACGCGGAAGACCACCAGCGAGGTGAGCGAGCCCGCCAGGCCGCACAGCGCCGAGCCGGCGGTGAACAGCACCAGCGAGACCAGGTAGACCTGCTTGGCCCCGAAGCGCCGCGCCGCCCACCCCGTGACCGGGATCACCGCCGCCAGCGAGAGCAGATAGCCGGTGATCACCCACTGCACCTGCGAGAGCGGGCTGTGCAGATCCTTCGAGAGCGTGTCCAGCGCCACGTTGACGATCGTGGTGTCGAGGATCGACATGATCATCCCCAGGATCACCACGCCGCACACCACCCACACGTGGCGCGGAATGTGGCCGGCCTCGTAGCTCATGCGGCCGCCGGCTGTCTGTGTCGATCCCCGTGAAGACATTTGGTACCTAAAGGTTAGGTACCAAAGCTTTATCCTTCAAGGGGACTGTGCGCTATTTCACAGAGCCCTGGTGCGGGGCTCGCACGGTGCTACCAGCGATAGTGGGCGAAGGCCTTGTTGGCCTGCGCCATGCGGTAGATGTCGTCCTTGCGCTTGTAGGCGCCGCCCTGCTGGGACTGGGCGTCGAGCAGCTCGTGGGCGAGGCGCTGGGCCATCGTCTTCTCGCGGCGCTGGCGCGCGAACTCCACCAGCCAGCGCACCGCCAGCGTGCGCGCGCGGCGGGCGGGAACCTCGACGGGGACCTGGTAGGTCGCGCCCCCCACGCGGCGCGAGCGCACCTCGAGGTTGGGGGTGAGCGTCTTGATCGACGCCTCCAGGGTCTCGATCGGGTCTTTCTCGCTGCGCTCCGCCAGGATCGCCAGCGCGTCGTAGACGATCCGCTCGGCGACCGACTTCTTGCCGTCCAGCATCACCTTGTTGATGACCTGCTGCACCAGCTTGGAGCGGTGAATCGAGTCCGGCTCCACCGGACGCACATGGGCGGCTGCGCGGCGGGGCATCTACTTTTTCTTCACGCCGTACTGCGAGCGCGCCTTTTTGCGGTCGTTCACGCCCGCGGCGTCCAGGGTGCCCCGCACCACCTTGTAGCGCACGCCCGGAAGGTCCTTCACGCGGCCCCCCCGCACCAGCACCACGGAGTGCTCCTGGAGGTTGTGGCCCTCGCCGGGGATGTAGGCCGTCACTTCGATCGAACCCGAGATGCGCACGCGCGCGACCTTGCGCAGCGCGGAGTTTGGCTTCTTGGGGGTCGTCGTGTAAACGCGCGTGCACACGCCCCGCCGCTGGGGGGCGGAGACCTTCTTCTTGCGGCCCTTCCCCGACTTCAGTCCCGGGGTGGCAAGCTTCTTCTTCGGGGCTTCGCGGCCCTTGCGCACGAGCTGAGAGGTGGTCGGCATTCGGCCGGGGATGGTAGCAGCGCGAGGGCTACGCGGCGGGGGAGGCCGCCGCAGCCACGTTCGCGGAGCGCGGGGCGGGCATCAGCGCCGCCGCCACCACCACCAGCACGAACGCCAGCGCCTCGCACACGATTCCCACCGGGCTGGCCGCCATGGGGTCGCCGAACACGACGATCCCCCCGGCGATCCCCGCGATGTTCGCCGCTGTGCCCGTCACCGCGATCACCGGCACCGCGTCGCCGGTCTGCAGGCCCCGCGCGGAGGCATAGAAGGCGATGATCGACGCCGCCACGGCCACCGCCAGCCACGGGCTCAGCAGCACCCCGAGCACCCCGTGCGCGCCGACGATCCCCGTCAGCGCCTTGATCGAGGTGTCCGAGACCCCGAACAGGATCCCCGACGCCGCCCCCAGCATCATTCCGTGGTGCTCGGCATGGCCCCCCATCCGGGGCCCCATGATCAACAGCCCCCCCAGCCCGAAGAGGCCGGCCTCGAAAGAGATCATCGCTGCGTCGGAGAAGCGCGAGTCGGCCCCGTGCATCGTGGGCAGAGTGAGGCCTAGCAGCACCAGGCCCCCCGCCATCAGCCACAGACCCGCCCACTGCCGGGGGCCGACCTTGAAGCCGAACATCCGGTCGGCCATCACCGCGATCAGCACCACGCCCCCCGCGAGGGCCACCTGCACGACCGACATCGGCGCCAGCGCCAGGGCCCCCACGTGCAGCGTCCACGAGGCCGTCGCCACGATCATCCCCACCGTGAACCACTTCGAGGAGAACAGCGCCCGCACCGAGCGCAGCGGGTGGCGCACCGTGACGGCGCCCACCTCGTTGGCCCCCTTGAACTTGTAGAAGAAGCCAAGGTTCGCCACGAAGGCGCAGGCGAGCGAGAGCAGGATCCCTAGATCAAGAGTCATGAGCGGGTGGTGGAGCGGGCGACCATGCGCAGGTCCATCGGCAATGGCCCGTGGATGCTTTACTGCGCCGAGTCGATCCGGGCAGATTAGCCGTGGGAACCTCTGTGGGAGCTAAAGGACCAACGCCTCCTCGCGCCCTTAATGCCCGCCTAACAGCAGACTCGAGAGCCCAACCACCCATGGACCAATCCGCGCTGCCGCTCGACGCCCGTGTCGAGCACCCCACGCCGAAACCCCTGCTGATGGTGGACATCGACGGGGTCCTCTCGCTGTTCGGCTTTTCCCCTGGCGATCCGCCCGAGGGGTCGCTGCACTTCATCGAAGGCATACCCCACTTTCTTTCGGCCGCCGCCGCCCGGCACCTGCTCGCGCTTGTCTCTCTCTTCGAGCTCGTCTGGTGCAGCGGCTGGGAGGAGAAGGCCGACGAGCACCTTCCCCACCTGCTGGGGCTCCCCCGGGGCATTCCCCACCTGAGCTTCGGAGGCCGATCGAACGCAGGCGACGCCGGCGCCACTGGGGCGGCTGCGAGCAAATCGATCCACGGCCACTGGAAGCTCGCCGCGATCGATGCCTACGCCGGCATCCGCCCGCTCGCCTGGATCGACGACTGCCTCGACGACGCCTGCCACGCCTGGGCCAAGGCGCGGACCGCGCCCACGCTGCTCGTGCAGACAGCCCCCACACAGGGGCTCACCGAGCGGGAGGCGGCGCGGCTGCGTGCCTGGGGCAGCGAGCCGCGCCGAGCCTGACTGCTACTCCTCGACGACCTCGGGTACTTCGAGCTCGGCCAGTTCCTCGACGAAGCCCGGGTCGGAGTCGCCGGCGCCGATCTTCTCCAGCGAGGCGAGGTCGGCGTCGAACTCCTGGCCGTAGCCCCCACCCAGGGGGTCGCCGCCGTGCAGGCCCAGCTCCGCCGCGATCTCCTCCTGGTCGAGCAGGCCGACCTCGTCGATCGCTCTGGGGAGCGGTTCGGCCGGCTCGATCTCGATCCTCCGGTAGCGCTTCAGGCCGGTCGCCGCGGGAATCAGCTTGCCGATGATCACGTTCTCCTTGAGCCCCACCAGGCGGTCGGTCTTACCCTCCAGGGCCGCGTCGGTGAGGACCTTCGTCGTCTCCTGGAAGGAGGCCGCCGAGAGGAAGGAGTCGGTGTTCAGCGAGGCCTTCGTGATGCCCAGGATGATGTCCTCGAACTGCGCCGTCTCACCGCCGTCGGAGTCGAGCGCATTGTTGACCCGCGCGAATTCGAAGCGGTCCACGAACTGGCCCGGCAGGTAGTCGGTGTCGCCCTTCTGGTCCACGCGGACCTTCTTGAGCATCTGGCGCACGATCAGCTCGATGTGCTTGTCGTTGATGTCCACGCCCTGGGACTTGTAGACCTCCTGCACCTCGTTGACGAGGTAGCGCTCGGTCTCCGTGCGGCCCCGCAGTTTGAGCAGGTCGTGCGGGTAGAGCGAGCCCTCGTTGAGCTGCTTGCCCGCCACGATCGGCTCGCCCGAGCGCACGAACAGGCGCGTGCGCCGCGGGAAGGCGTGGCGGTGCTCCTCGCCCGCGGCGTCGGTGATGACCACGGTGAGGGCCTTCTCGGACTCCTCGATCGAGACCGTCCCGTCCTGCTCGGCGATCTGCGCGAGACCCTTGGGCTTGCGCGCCTCGAACAGCTCCACCACGCGCGGCAGGCCGTGCGTGATGTCCGCGCCCGCGACCCCCCCGGTGTGGAAGGTGCGCATCGTCAGCTGCGTGCCGGGCTCGCCGATCGACTGCGCCGCGATGATCCCCACCGCGTCCCCGATCTGGGCGAGCTGGCCGGTCGCCATCGCCCGCCCGTAGCACGCCTGGCAGACCCCGCTCGTCGCCCTGCACTTGAGCACCGAGCGCACCGGCACCGCGACCTGGGTGCCGCGGTCGTGGTCGTCCTGGCTGGCCTTCACGATCTCCGCGAACTCGGCGCGCCCCACTTCGGCGCCCTGCTCCGCGAGCACACGGCCCCGCTTGGTGGCGATCTCCTGCGCGGCGATCCGCCCCACGAGGTTGTCGTTGGGGTCCCCCCCGTCCTTGAAGACCGCCATCTCGATGAGCTCCTCGGTGCCGCAGTCGGGCTCGCGGATGATCACGTCCTGCGCGACATCCACCAGGCGGCGCGTCAGGTAGCCGGAGTCCGCGGTGCGCAGGGCGGTGTCCGCGAGGCCCTTTCGCGCCCCGTGGGTGGAGATGAAGTACTCGAGCACCGACAGGCCCTCCATGAAGTTGGCCTTGATCGGGCGCTCGATGATCTCGCCCTTCGGATTGGCCATCAGGCCGCGCATCCCCGCCAGCTGGCGGATCTGCTTGAAGGATCCGCGCGCCCCGGAGTTGGCCATCATGAAGATCGGGTTGAGCGTGTCGAGGTTCTCGACCATCGCGTCCGCGACCTCGTCGGTGGCGGCGTTCCACTTCTCCACCACCGCCTCGTGGCGCTCCTCCTGGGTGATCAGGCCCATGTCGTACTGGTCGGAGATCTCCGCCACGATGTCCTCGTACTTCTTGATGATCTCCCCCTTGCGCGGGGGGATCACCACGTCGTTCTTGGAGATCGTGATGCCCGCCTGGGTGGAGTACTTGAAGCCGAGGTCCTTGAAGGCGTCGAGTACCAGCGAGATCGTGGTCGCCCCATAGGTCTGCACGAGCGCGTCGACCAGGCGCGTGGTGTCGCGCTTCTTCATGGACTGGTTCACGAACGTGTACTTGGTGGCGTCGAACTCGTCCCCCAGCGCCTCCGCGAGGGCGCGCTCGATGCGGTCGTTGTAGATGATCCGCCCCACCGTGGTGAGCACGTGGCCGCCCTCGCGGCCCATCGGGCGGAACTCGGCGACGTCGTGCAGCGTCACCACGCCCGCCTCGTAGGAGAGCTCGGCCTCCTGCGCGGTGCGGAAGACGTGCGGACGCGGCTCGCTCCCCGGCCAACTGCCTCCCGCCAGGAGCTCCTGCTTGGCGGAGAGCTCCTCGGCCTCCGGGCCATAGGTGAGGTAGTAGGCGCCCAGGATCATGTCCTGGGTGGGCGTCGCCAACGGCGCCCCGTGCGCGGGGGAGAGGATGTTGTTGGAGGAGAGCATCAGGATCCGCGCCTCCGCCTGGGCCTCTGCCGAGAGCGGCAGGTGCACCGCCATCTGGTCGCCGTCGAAGTCCGCGTTGAAGGCGTGGCACACCAGCGGGTGCACCTGGATCGCCTTGCCCTCCACGAGCAGCGGTTCGAACGCCTGGATGCCCAGGCGGTGCAGTGTGGGGGCGCGGTTGAGCAGCACGGGGTGCTCGTGGATGACCTCCTCGAGCACGTCCCACACCTCGCCGATCATCGAGTCCACCATCTTCTTGGCGGCCTTGATGTTCTGCGCGGACTTGCGCTCCACCAGGCGCGCCATGATGAACGGCTTGAACAGCTCCAGCGCCATGATCTTCGGCAACCCGCACTGGTGCAGCTTCAGGTAGGGGCCCGCCACGATCACCGAGCGCCCGGAGTAGTCCACCCGCTTGCCCAGCAGGTTCTGGCGGAAGCGGCCCTGCTTGCCCTTGAGCATGTCGCTGAGGCTCTTCAGGGGCCGGTTGCCCGGACCCGTCACGGGGCGCCCGCGGCGGCCGTTGTCGAACAGCGCGTCCACAGCCTCCTGGAGCATGCGCTTCTCGTTGTTGACGATGATCTCCGGGGCGCCCAGGTCGAGCAGCCGCTTGAGGCGGTTGTTGCGGTTGATCACGCGCCGGTAGAGGTCGTTGAGGTCGGAGGTCGCAAAGCGCCCGCCATCCAACTGCACCATCGGGCGCAGCTCCGGGGGGATCACGGGGACCGCGTCGAGCACCATCTGCTCGGGGCGGTTACCAGACTGCAGGAACGCGCTGACCACCTTCAGGCGCTTGACCGCGCGCGCCTGCTTCTGGCCTTTGGCGGTCTTCACCTGGTCCTCGAGCTCCACTCTTTCGGCCTCGAGATCCACCTGCTGGAGCAGGTCGCGGATCGCTTCCGCTCCCATCCCGCCGCGGAAGTACTCGCCGAAGCCGTAGGGGGAGCCGAAGCGCTCCTTGAGCTCGCGGAAGGTCGTCTCGTCGTGCTCGATCTGCTTGGGTTCCATCGTCTTGAAGAGCTCCCACACGCCGCGCATCCGCTCGGCGGCGTCCTCGATGTAGGCTTCGGTGTCGGCGATGTCCGCCTCGAAGGCCTTGCGCAGCTCCTTGAGCAGCTTCTCGCGCTCCTCATCGGAGAGCTTGTTGAGGTTGATGTCCAGCGAGTCCGCCCACAGGTGGTCTTCGTCGGAGAAACCCGTCTGCTTGCCGCTCTGCAGGTACTTCTCACGGCGCGCCAGGGACTCGCGCAGCTCGAGCACCCGCTCCTCGCGCTCGGCGGTGTAGGAGTCGAGCACTTTGGCCACCTCCTTCTCGAGCGTCTCCAGGTCCTTCTGGCGTGCCTCGTCATCGACCCAGGTGACGATCGAGGCGGCGAAGTAGAGGACCTTCTCGAGCTCCTTGGGGGCCATGTCGAGCAGGTAGCCGATGCGGGAGGGGACACCCTTGAAGAACCAGATGTGGCTGACCGGGGCGGCCAGGTCGACGTGGCCCATGCGCTCGCGGCGCACCTTCGAGCGCGTGACCTCCACGCCGCAGCGCTCGCACACGATGCCCTTGTAGCGCACGCGCTTGTACTTGCCGCAGTAGCACTCCCAGTCCTTGGTTGGGCCAAAGATGCGCTCGCAGAAGAGGCCGTCCTTCTCGGGCTTGAGGGTGCGGTAGTTGATCGTCTCGGGCTTGGTCACCTCGCCCGAGCTCCAGGAGCGGATCTGCTTGGAGGAGGCGAGACCGATCTCGATGGCGTCGAAATTGTTGATGTCGATCATGCTTTAGCGCTTTCGCTCGCGGGTGTAACTACTGCGTTCTCTACTGCCTGTCGCTCGCTGCCTGGGGCCCGTCGTTCGCGGCTCAACTCTCCTCTACCTCCTCGACCAGGTCGACCTCGAGCGCTCCGTCGCCCAGCACCTCCTCGAGGTCGATGCCGGCCCCGTCGGCCAGCAGCTCCTCGACGCCGAGATCCTCCTCGACCTCCTCAACCTCCTCCAGCTCATCGGCGGAGTCGGCGTCCTCGACCTCCGCGACCTCCGCGACCTCCTCCGCTGCGGGCTCGGCGCCCGCTGCCTCGCCGGCGTCCGTGTCGTCCTCGCTCTCGACCGCCTCATCGGCGGCGTCCGGCAGAGGAGCGCGCACCCCCGAGAGGTCGATGCCGAGCTCCTCGGCGGCGCGCAGCAGGTCGTCGTCCTCGTCGCGCATCTCCGTGCGCTGGCCCTCTTCGGAGACCACGTTGACGTCGAGCGCCAGCGACTGCATCTCCTTGAGCAGCACCTTGAAGGACTCCGGGATCGAGGGCTCGGCGATGTTCTCGCCCTTGACGATCGCCTCGTATGCCTTCACGCGCCCGACGGTGTCGTCGGACTTGATCGTGAGCATCTCCTGCAGCGTGTAGGCGGCGCCGAACGCCTCCAGCGCCCACACCTCCATCTCGCCGAAGCGCTGGCCGCCGAACTGCGCCTTGCCACCCAGCGGCTGCTGGGTGACCAGCGAGTAAGGACCGGTCGAGCGCGCGTGGATCTTGTCGTCGACGAGGTGCAGCAGCTTCAGGATGTACATGTAGCCGACCGTCACCTGCTGGGCGAACGGCTCCCCGGAGCGCCCGTTGAAGAGCGTCATCTTGCCCGAGGCCTGCTCGCCGGCGCGGCGGCCCTTGTCGACGTCCATGCGAATCCGGCCGGTGTGCTCGTCCTGCCATTTCACGAGCGCCTGGTCAACGTCTTCCACGGTGGCACCGTCGAACACCGGCGTGGACACGTACACGCGCGCAGGGTCGCCGTTCTTGCGTTCGCCGCTGGCTTCCTGGTAGGCCTCGGTGCCGTCGTCGTACCAGCCCTTGGCGGCCACCCAGCCGAGGTGGGTCTCGAGGATCTGCCCGACGTTCATGCGCGAGGGCACGCCGAGCGGGTTGAGGATCACGTCGACGGGCGTGCCGTCCTCCAGGAACGGCATGTCCTGGACGTCCACGATCTTGGAGATCACACCCTTGTTGCCGTGGCGGCCCGCGAGCTTGTCGCCCTCGGAGATCTTGCGCTTCTTGGCGACGAACACGCGCACGAGGTCGTTGACCCCGGGCGGTAGGTCATCGCCGGCGTCGCGGCTGAAGGTCTTGACGTCGATCACCACGCCGCCCTCGCCGTGGGGCACCTTCAGCGAGGTGTCCCTCACCTCGCGCGCCTTCTCCTTGAAGATCGCGCGGATCAGCTTCTCCTCGGCGGTCAGCTCGGTCTCGCCCTTGGGCGTGACCTTGCCGACGAGCAGATCGCCGGAGAGCACCTCGGCGCCGACGCGCACGATCCCGCGGTCGTCGAGGTTGCGCAGCGACTCCTCCGAGCGGTTGGGGATGTCGCGGGTGATCTCCTCCTCGCCGAGCTTCGTCGTGCGGGCGTCGATCTCGTACTCCTCGATGTGGATCGAGGTGAGCTCGTCGTCCTGCACGAGGCGCTTGGAGAGGATGATGGCGTCCTCGAAGTTGTAGCCCTCCCAGGACATGAAGGCGACCATCAGGTTCTTGCCGAGCGCCATCTCGCCCTTGTCGGTGGAGGACCCGTCGGCGAGCACGTCGCCGGCCTTGATCTTCTGGCCGGTGGTCACGCGCGGCTTGTGGTGGATCAGGGTGCCCTGGTTGGAGCGCATGAACTTCTGCAGCTCGTACTCGTCCTTCTTGCCGTCGTCGGACTCCACCACGATCTGGTTGGCGTCGACGAACTCGACGGTCCCCCCATTGCGGGTCAGCAGCACGTCCCCGGTGTCCAGGGCCGCCCGGCGCTCCATACCGGTTCCGACCAGCGGGGCGTCGGCCTTCAGCAGCGGCACGGCCTGGCGCTGCATGTTGGAGCCCATCAGCGCGCGGTTGGCGTCGTCGTGCTCCAGGAAAGGGATCATCGCGGTGGCCACCGACCAGATCTGCTCGGGGGAGACGTCCACGAGGTCGACGTCCTTGGGCCCGACCGTGACGTACTGGCCGGCCTGGGTGCGGCAGAGGATCTCCGCCTCCTTGAGCTTCCCGCTCTTGGCATCGACTGGAGTGTTGGCCTGGGCGATCAGCCGCTCCTCCTCCTGGGTGGCGTCGAGGCGCACTATCTCGTCGGTCACCACGCCGTCCTTGACGACCCTGTAGGGGGTCGTGACGAAGCCGTACTCGGAGACCTCCGCGAAGGAGGAGAGCGAGCCGATCAGGCCGATGTTGGGACCCTCGGGGGTCTCGATCGGGCACATGCGCCCGTAGTGGGTGGGGTGCACGTCGCGCACCTCGATCGGCGCGCGCTCGCGCGTCAGGCCCCCTGCCCCCAGCGCACTGAGACGGCGGCGGTGGGTGAGCCCGGCCAGGGAGTTGGTCTGGTCCATGAACTGGGAGAGCTGGGAGGAGCCGAAGAACTCCTTCAGCGCGGCCACCACGGGGCGGATGTTGATGATCGTCTGGGGGGTGATCGTGTCGGCGTCCTCGGTGGTGAGGCGCTCGCGCACGACGCGCTCCATGCGGTACAGGCCAATGCGGAAGGCCTCCTGGATCAGCTCCCCGACGGTGCGCAGGCGGCGGTTGCCGAAGTGCTCGTACTCGTCGAGGTGGTCGGCGACGGGCTCGCGCGGCATCGAGAGCGCCTCGGCGGCGTAGTCCTTGATCTCGACTTCGGGAGCCTCGGGCATCCCGAGGCGCTTGGGCAGCGAGACGAGCTCCTTGACGAGCGCGAGGATGTCGTCGTGGGTGAGCGTGCGGGTGTCGATATCGACGTCGAGACCCAGGCGCGAGTTGAGCTTGTAGCGCCCCACGCGCGTGAGGTCATAGCGCTTGGGGTCGAAGAAGAGCTGGTTGAGCAGCGCCTTGGCGTTCTCCACGCTGGGCGGCTCGCCGGGGCGCTGCTTCTTGAAGAGCTCGATCAGCGCGCCCTCTTCGGTGCGGGTCACCTCGGTGTCGGAGTCCAGCGTGTTGGCGATGTAGTGGGAGTTCTCGAAGATCCGCAGGATCTCCTCATCCGCGGCGTAGCCCATCGCGCGCAGCAGCACCGTGACGGGCAGCTTGCGCTTGCGGTCGATGCGGACGTAGACCTTCCCCTTCTTGTCGATCTCCAGCTCCAGCCACGAGCCGCGGGCGGGCATGAGGTTGGCGATGAAGACCTGCTTCTCGCGGTCCTTGGGCTCCATCAGATAGGCCCCGGGGGAGCGCACGAGCTGGGTGACGACCACGCGCTCGGTGCCGTTGATCACGAACGTGCCGCGCTCGGTCATCCAGGGGAAGTCGCCCATGAAGACCGACTGCTCGCGGATCTCCCCGGTCTCGCGGTTGATGAAGGCCACCGTGACGGTCAGCGGGCGCGCGAAGGTGAGGTCCTTCTCGCGACACTGTTCCAGGTTGGCCACGGGTTCGTCGAAGGAGATCTCGCCGAACTGGACGGCGAGGTTGCCGGTGTAATCCTCGATCGGCGAAATGTCGTCGATCGTCTCCCGCAACCCGCCCTTCTGGCGGTCGGTCAGCCACTCGAAGGAGCGGCGCTGGATATCGATCAGGTTGGGTACGTCAACGGGCTTGTTCAGGCGCGCGAACGTGCGGCGCGTCCGGAGGGCATCAGCAGCAGCCAAGGAAGACTCCTTCGAGGAGAGAGACGACACGACGAGTGCAGAACGACAAGGCGCAAGCGCGACCCGTTAAGATAGCACAGGCCACCGCCGCCCTCAAGTGGGCAGCCGGCGCTCACGGACCCCGCCCTCTGGACACCGCGTATGTGGCGCGGTGCCGATCCCTCTGGGACGGCTGCGGCTATTGGCCAGCGGCCGCGATTCTACCGGAAAATCCGCCGATTTGTTAGCGCCGGGTAAAGGGGCTCGCAGGGGCCCGCGGAGCGCAAACGGCCGACCGCATACGGTGGACGTGGGCGGTGGACCGCATACGGTGGACGGCAGGCGGCGCCGCGGGTCTGCGATGCCGGCCTCCCGCCCTACCCCACGCCTCCAGCCCTGCTACTTCAACTCGACGGAGGCGCCGGCCTCCTCCAGTTCCTGCTTGAGCTTGTCGGCCTCGTCCTTCTCGATGCCCTCCTTGACGGGCTTGGGGGCCTCGTCGACGAGCGCCTTGGCCTCCTTGAGGCCAAGGCCGGTGGCGGCGCGTACGACCTTGATGACCTGGATCTTCTTGTCGCCGGCTCCGGTGAGGACGACATCCACGGTGCTGGGGCCTTCTTCCTCGGCGGCGGCCTCTCCTGCGCCCGCGCCGCCCGCGGCCGCGACGGGCGCGGCCACGGCGGCCGCGGAGACCCCGAACTCCTCCTCGAGCGCCTTGATGCGCTCGGCGAGCTCGAGCACGGAGATGCCCTTGAGCTCCTCGATCCAATCCTGGGTGCTGGTTGCCATCTGATCAATCCTCCTTGGGATTCGCCTCGGCGGTCTCGGCCTCGGCCGAGGCGTCCGCCTGGTTGTCGTCTGTCGCCGGCTCGGAGGCCGGCTCAGTCTGGTTCTCGCTCTCCGCCTCGGGGGCGGGCGCCTCTGCCGGGGCCTCCCCGGCGGGGGCCTCTGCCTCGGAGGCGGGCGCCTGCGCCTCCTCGGCGGGAGCCTCCGGCGCCTCTGCCGCGGGCTCCTCGGCGGGGGCCTCTACCTCGGGGGCGGGCGCCTCTGCCTCGGGCTGCTCAGCGGCCGCCTCCGCCTCGGGGGCGGGCGCCTCTGCCGCAGGCTCCTCGGCGGGCACCTCCGCGACAGCGGGCGCCTCGCCAGCGGGGATCTCGCCGGACTCCTTCTTCTCGCGAACCTGGCCGAGCGCGACGGCGAGACCACCCACGAGCGCACCGAGGGTGCGCACGAGGCCGGTGATGGGGGAGGCGACGACGCCGACGAGCTGTCCGTAGAGCACTTCGCGGGAGGGCAGGCGGGAGATCGCGCGCAGCTGGTCGGGGTCGAGGGGGGCGCCTTCCATGAGACCGCCCTTGAACGGCAGGAGCTGGGTGATGCGGGCGTAGTCGGCGATCGCCTTCGCCGCCAGGGCGGCGTCGCCGCGCACGAAGGTGAGCGCGGTGGGGCCCTGCAGCAGGGGCTTGAGCTCGGCGGCGCCGGTCTGGTCGGCGGCGCGTTCGGTGAGGGAGTTCTTGACGACGCGGAAGGTGGCGTCGGCCTCGCGCAGCTTGGCGCGCAGCTCGGCGACCTGGGGCACGGAGATGCCGCGGTAGTCGACGGCGAAGACCGCCTGGGACTTCTCTATGTCGGCGGCGATCTCGGCGATCGCCGCGGCCTTCTGGTCTCGGTTCATCGGGGGCTCCTGTCCCGGGCTTCTGCCGCTGCTCGGCGGCCGGGGGTCTTAGGTTGCCGGTGGGAGGGCACTCAGGCGGCGACTGCCGCGGGCGAGGCCTCCTCAACGATATCGCGGGTGCGGCCGGGGTCGACTTTGACGCCGGGACCCATGGTGGAGGCAAGGGTGATGGTGTGCAGGTAGCGGCCTTTGGCGGCGGAGGGCTTGGCGCGAATCAGCTCCTCGATGACGGCGGCGTAGTTCTCCAGGAGCTTGCGCTCCTCGAAGCTGGTCTTGCCGATCACGAGGTGCACGATCGCGGTGCGGTCGGTGCGGTACTCCACCTTGCCGGCCTTCGATTCCTCGACAGCCCTGGCGACATCCATCGTGACGGTCCCGACTTTGGGATTGGGCATCTTGCCCGACGGCCCCAGGATGCGCCCGAGGCGCCCGACGACCGACATGAGGTCGGGGGTGGCGATCGCGACGTCGAACTCGTCGAAGCCCTCCTCGATCTTTTTGGCGAGGTCCTCCCCGCCGACGATGTCGGCGCCGGCCTGCTCGGCCTCGGTGGCCTTGGCGCCCTGGGCGAAGACGGCGATCTTCACGTTGCGCCCGAGGCCGTTGGGCAGGGCGATGGTGCCGCGCAGCTGCTCGTCGGCGTGGCGGACGTTGAGCCCCGTGCGCACGTGGACCTCCACCGACTCGTCGAACTTGGCGGCGGCGAGGCTCTTGACGAGCGCGATCGCCTCGACGGGGCGGTACTCGCGCTCGCGGTCGACCTTCGCGCGGGCCTCGGCGTGGCGGCGGGAGTGGTGGGTGGCCATCAGGGGGTCACCTCCGCAGGCCATCCAGGCCTGCGACTCGACTGGGAGGGGCAACCTCCGGTCGCCCTTGACCGGTCGAGTCTCACGACTCGACCTCCACGCCCATCGAGCGCGCGGTGCCCGCGATGATGAGCGAGGCGTGCTCGACGTCGTGGGCGTTCAGATCGGGGAGCTTGCGCTCGGCGATCGCGTGCAGCTGGGCCTTGGTGAGCTTGCCCACCTTCTTGCGGTGGGGCTCGCCGGAGCCCTTCTCGATGCGCAGCGCTTCGCGGATCAGCACCGCCGCGGGGGGGGTCTTGGTGACGAACGTGAAGGAGCGGTCCTCGTAGACGGTGATCACGACGGGGATCACGGTCCCGGTTTCGCTCTGGGTCTGCGCGTTGAAGGCCTTGCAGAACTCCATGATGTTGATGCCGTGCTGACCCAGCGCAGGACCGACCGGCGGGGCGGGACTCGCCTGCCCGGCGCGCGCCTGCAGCTTGATGGTTGTCAGAACCTTCTTGGCCATGATCTAGAGCTTTTTCACCTGGTCGAAGCCTACCTCTACGGGGGTCTCGCGACCGAAGATTGATACCAGGACCTTGAGCTTGGCGGCGTCGTCGTTGATCTCGGAGATCTCCCCGGAGAAGTCCGAGAGGGGCCCGGAGACGACCTTGACGGTCTCGCCGATCGCGAACTGGGCGCGGGTGCGGGGGGCGGTGGCGACCTCCTTGTGCAGCAGGCGGTCCACCTCGACCTGGGTGAGCGGGACGGGCTCCTGGGCGGCGCCGACGAAGCCGGTGACCCCGGGGGTGCCCTTGACGACGCCCCAGGAGTCCTCGTTGAGCTCCATGTTGACGAGCACGTAGCCGGGCATCGTGCGCTTCTCGACCGTGATTTTCTGATTGTCCTTCATCTCCGAGACCGACTCGGTGGGGACAACGACGTTGCGCACGGCGCGCTGCTGGCCGAGCGAGACGACCCGGTGTTCGAGGTTGTGCTTGACCTTGTTCTCGTGACCGGAGTATGTGTTGACGACGTACCAGCGAAACATGCGGATTCCTACGGGTTGAGTGGGGGACGGATGGAGGCGGTTGCGGCCGCGGGGAGCATCTGGGCTGAGAACGGAGCGGGCGCGCAGGAGCGAAGGCGGGATGATACGCAGCGAAGAATGAGTCGGGTGCCTGCTCGCGCGGTGAGGGGGGGTCCGCTAGAGAACGAAGTTGACGATCTTCTGCGCGAGCCAGTCGGCGGCGCCGAGGTAGATGCCGGCGACCGTGACGAAGCCCAGCACCACCGCCGTGGCCTGGGAGACCTGGGGACGATCGGGCCACTGGACGCGCTGCAACTCGGCCCAGCTGGCGCGCAGGAAGGCGACGGCGCGCGCGGGCAGGGGGCGGCGGCGCTCGCGGTGCTCGACCGCGCGCTCGGTGCTCGCGATCCCCGCCCCACCCCCACCGCCCGCCTCGCCGGCGGGCTCGAGGGCAACGCCACCGTTACCGCGGCCGCGGCCGCCACCTCCGTCGCCATCGCTACCACCCTGGTCCTCGACCTCGTCCAGTTCCTCGCCCTCGGGGGCGCGCTCGAGGTGGGCTCCACCGAGAAACAGCTCGGGCATGGCCCGCTCGGGCTCGATGTCACCTGCAACCTTGGCCTCGGCCTCGAGCGCCTCGCGCTCCCCGACGGTGGCGCCGCCGGGTGCAGCGACGTCCTGGGGAGGGACCCCGGGGGGCATGGGGACGCCCCCCGCGCCCCGCACGAGCGCGGCGTCGAACTCGTCGACCTCGCCGGAGGCGTGATCGAGCGCGCCGGGGAGGTCGGCGCGGTGGAGCTCCGAGCGTGTGGCGGCCGGCGCACCCCGTGGGGCACGCCGCTCGCGGCGCTGCTTTGCACGTTTGCGGTCACGGGCCACAGCCGCGCTCCCGCGCTAGCGGGTCTCCCGATGCCCGGTGTGCCGGCGACACCAGCGGCAGTACTTACGCAGGGCAATCCGGTCGGGGTTGTTGCGCTTGCTCTTGTTGGTCTGGTAGTTGCGCTGCTTGCACTCCTCGCACGCGAGGGTGACAGCGATGCGAACGTCTCCGCGGGCCATAGTGATCCAGTTCTTCGGTGCGTGGTCGTGTGCGTGGGATAAGCCCCAGGCGAAGAAAAACCCCGCCTGGGCGCGAGGTCCAAAGAAGTCTAGCGCGGTTTGGCCGCATTGGGAGGCCCCTCCCGCTGCGGCGGGCACTCGCGTGAGCACAGTCGCAGGAGGCTGTCTCCGACGGAGGGGCTCCCGCCGCCACGTGAGCACCCGGCGTCCGCCGCACCCTCGCCATTGAGCACCCTGTGTCCGCCGCCCTCTTTGCCCCTTGGCGTCCGCCGCCCCCTTCGCCATCATTGACGCGCCCGCGCACCCCACCGCCAGCCACTCCGAGGAGGCCCACCGCCATGAACCTGCCCGAACCGATCCCCACCGCGGTCCACGACGAGAGCTTCGCGGGGATCACCTATCACCTCCGCGGGGAGCTCGTGCCCGAGCTTCAGGTCGAGCTGGGGCCGGGAGGGGTGATGTTCGAGCACCACGTGCTGCTGTGGAAGGAAACGCGCGTGGAGATCGAGCTGAAGAAGCTCCCCGGCGGGGTCAAACGGAAGATCGCGGGACTCGACTACTTCGTCACCCGCACCTTCGGCGCCGGGCACATCGCCTTCTCCCGCGACGCGCCCGGCCAGTGCATCCCCATGCACCTGCACATGGGCGAGGGCCTGGACGTGCGCGAGCACCAGTTCATCGCCGCCACCGACAACCTCGACTACAGCTATGAGCGGGTCAAGGGCATCCAGAACATGCTGCTCGGAGGCACGGGCTTCTTCATCGACAAGTTCCGCGCCACAACCGGCGACGCGGTGGTGTGGGTGCACGGCAACGGCAACGTCTTCCTCGTCGAGCTCGGCGCGGGCGAGCAGCTTGACGTGGAGGCGGGCGCGTGGCTCTACAAGGACCCCACGGTCACCATGGAGTCCGTCACGATGGGCCTCAAGACGGGGCTCATGGGGGGCGGGGGCAAGCTCACCTGGAACCGCTTCACGGGCCCCGGGCGCCTGGCGATCCAGACGATGTTCATCGCACCCGCGGAGGGCGTGGAGGGCAGCAACGCGCAGGCCGCCACCGCCGGGGGGCTCGCGGGAGCGCTGATCGGGGGACTCACGCGGGGGTAGGAGGAGCTGGGTAAGGCGTGCCTACATCACTTGCTCTCGGTAGAGCGAGGCGGACGACCACGGGGCGCCAGGCGACCGCTCAGACGGATGTGTGCGCCGTCGTACTCCACCTGCGAGCGCAGTCCGTTGCGTTCGCACAACGCGATACTGCGCAAGTTCTCGCGGGCAACGATTGCCGTGACCACCTCGACTGCGCGTAGCTCCAGCGCATCGGCGATCAGAGTTGCCATCGCCACGTCCGATAGACGCGCCCCACCAGCCAACCGACGACCCTGGTGCTCGATGGAGATCGCCAGCACGTGCAGGCGGGCGGCGACGATTCCACTGCCGCGGTCTCTGAGCAGCATCTCGAGATGATGCGCCAGGCACGCAATCGGGACGCCGCCCTCCAGCACCAGCAGCAGGCGATAGTCCTCGGGGCTCTCCATCGCCTGCGCGAGCGCGCAAGCGCGAATGTAGTCCTCGACCTCCTGCTCATACCAGGGGCCAGTCGAGCAGCGAAAGGCCTCCAACGACTGTGCATCCCCCTCATGGGCCGGCCGCAGGAGCAGCCGCCGCGACAGGCGAGAGCTCACGCGAGCGGCAGTGGCGCGGCAAGCAGAGCGGTGGGCTCCCGGGCGAGCTCGCGTTCGAGCCAGTCCATGTCACGATCCGGCACCTCGGTGATTTCCACCAGACCGCCATCCTCCACCTCGACGAAGTCGGGGTCGTCTGGAGACGGCGTGTCGGAACGCTCCGCTCGATCCAGCGCGACCGCCGGCAGCGGCAGGTTGTAAGACCCTCCCCCGGGGAGCGTCTCCTGCAAGAGCGCCACAGGTTGACCGAGTGTGGCAAGCCCCTGGCGCTCGAGGTCCTCTCGTGGAACGAGCAGCATCTGGGCACCCGCGCCCTCCAGCTCCGCTGCGGTCGCGTCCATGCGTCGCACCACGCCATAGAAGGTGGTGGCGGAGGAAGCTCCGCTCGGCAGGAGGTCCTCACGCGCCTGGCAGGCGGAGCGATCGATCTCGACGGTTGCCTCGATCAGCGCATCGCGATCCTCGACATCCGTGCTCAGCCAGGCGTCGGCGCTCGACAACCACTCGCGCACCAATCCCGGTCGATCCGCCCCTCTCCACGTGGAACGCGAGCGCAACTTCAGATAGCGCTGCAGAGCGGGCGGGATCTCCGCGGCGAGCGGATCGATCGACAACGAGCTGGCCATCGACGCCACCGCGTTGCGGATGCGCTGAGCCGGCGAGGATCGCTCGATCTCCATCGCACGCGCCGCGAACTCACGAGCGGTCTCCACCTGCCTGAGCCGGTACGCGCGTGCAGCATCCGTATTGAGGCTGCTGTAGAGCTGAACACGTCCAAGCACATGCCCACCGGGCGTCCGGATTGGAGTCGCCAGCCCTTCCGATGCGGCGCGATGCTCGCGCAGCGTTCGGAATGGACGCTCACTGGTGATCTCACCGGGGCGCAGCACCGACAGCACTGCCTCCCTGCTCACAAAGGGCGCCTCGACGACTCTCATTGCCAGAGTCTACCGCCAATGCGACGAATCGACGTGTCGGTAGGGCGCCCACCGCTCATCGCTCGGACCATGCGCCCCCCTACTGGTAAGCCGCCACCACGGCCACGATCGCGTAGATCGCCGCCAGCGCCCAGCCCTCGAAGGCGGCGGCCTCGCCGTCGGCGGTGACCTGCCACACCGCGATCGTCATCAGGCCCAGCGCGCCGATGTAGATCGGCTGCAGCTCGAAGGTGAGCTGGGTGGGGAGCGCGAGCGAGATCAGCACCAGCGCCGGGTAGAGGAACGCGGCGATCTGGGCGACCGAGCTCTTGACGACCGCGATCGCGAGGTCGGCCTTGCCGCGCGCCGCCAGAGTGATCCCCGCGAAGTGCTCGACCGCGTTGCCCGCAATCGCCACGATCACGAGGCCGGCGAACGCAGTGGAGATGTGCAGGATCTCGATCGCGGGGCGCAGCGCGCTGACGAACCACTCCGAGACGAAGCCCGCGCCGACGCCCGCGGCCACGAGCAGCAGGAGCGCGGTGCGCAGGGAGATGCGCGCGGCCTGCGCCGGCGGCTGCGGCGCGCGCGTCCCCGTGGCGGAGGCCTTGGGCCGCAGGTAGGGCACCAGCCATGTCGCGTACACCCCCAGCAGGCAGCAGGCCCCGACGACCGAGATCGTGTCGACATGGTCGCCCGCGGCGCTGCCCGAGCTGAGCGCGAGGCCGATCAGCACGATCAGGAAGACCGTCACGAGCAGCAGCGTCGTGGTGTCGTTGGGCAGGCGCGAGGAGAAGCGCATGATCCCGTCCGGCGCCTGCCGGGCGCCCGCCACGATCGTCAGCCCCAGCACCAGCAGGGCGCTCGCCAGCAGCGAGCCCACCAGGGCGGTCTCCGCCACGACCAGGTCGCCGGCTTTCAGCGCGAAGATGACGACCAGGAGCTCCGGCAGGTTGCCGAGCGTCGCCTGCAGCACCCCGGTGGCCGCCGCCCCGATGTGCTCCCCCAACTGCTCGGTCCCCAGCGCCACCACCCACGCCAGGCCCGCCAGCGCGAGCGTCGCCAGCGCGAACCGGGGGACCGCGGGCCAGACGCCGTAGTTGGCCGCGCCCGCCAGTGCCGTGAGCGCCGCCACCACCGGCAGCAGAAGACGCTCCAGTTTGCTCAATCCTGCCATGGGGCCGGGCGAGCATAGAGGGTGGCGCAGTCGGCCGAAGGCCGACGAGCCGGGCCCCTCTTCCTTGCAGTCGTGGTGGCGCAGTCGGCCGAAGGCCGACGAGCCGGGCCCCTCTTCCTTGCAGTCGTGGTGGCGCAGTCGGCCGAAGGCCGACGAGCCGGGCCCCTCTTCTGCCAGATACCTCCCCCACGAGGCGGGTACGCTCCCGCGGGTGCGGCTCGCCACATTCAAGCCTCCCGGGAGCGAGGCCCCGCGCGCGGGGACCGTGGCGGAGGGCCGGGTCACCGCGTTCGCCGACGAGCGCCTGACCGTGCTCGATGTGTTGGGGAGCCCCACGCTCGCCCAGAGCGCCGCCGCGGTGGGTGGAGCCGGCGGAGCGGTCCCCTCGTGGGCGCTCGAGGAGGTCACGTTGCTCGCCCCCGTGCCGGCGCCGCGCGCGATCTTCGGGATCGGGCTCAACTACGCCGACCACGTCGCCGAGGCCGGCGGGGAGCGCCCGGAGCGCCCGCTGGTGTTCATGAAGCTCCCCTCCTCCTCCGCGCCCCCGAACGCGCCGGTGCGCTGCCCCGCGGTGGTGCGCCGTCTGGACTACGAGGGGGAGCTCGCGGTCGTGATGGGGGCCGCGGGGCGAGTCGCGGGGTACGCCGTCGCCGACGACCTCAGCGCCCGCGACCTGCAGGGGCGCGAGCCCCAGTGGACGCGCGCGAAGGGGGCGGACGGCTTCTGCCCCTACGGCCCCTGGATCACCACCGCCGAGGAGGTCCCCGACCCCCACGACCTGAGCCTGCGCACCTGGGTCAACGGGGAGCTGCGCCAGGACTCGAGCACCTCCAACCTGATCTTCGGGGTCCCCGAGCTCGTAGCCTTCATCGCCGAGACCTGCACGCTCTACCCGGGCGACCTGATCCTCACGGGGACCCCCTCCGGCGTGGGGCTCGCGCAGGACCCCCCCGCGTTCCTCTCATCCGGCGACGTGGTCCGCATCGAGATCGAGGGTTTGGGCGCAATCGAGCACGGGATCGCCTGAGGAGGGGGCTCCCCCCTCGAGCCCCAGCCGCGCCCGCGCGACGAGCACGGCTTCGGGGTTGGAGTCGATCAGGACGTAGCGGCGGTCGAGCTTCGCGGCGACCGCGCCGAGAGTGCCGCTGCCGGCGAAGAAGTCCAGGCACCACTCCCCGGGGCGGGTGGAGGCCTGGATCATCCGCCTGAGGATCCCCTCGGGCTTCTGCGTGGGGTAGCCCGTCTTCTCGCTCCCGTTGGTGGGGACGATCGTGTGCCACCAAACGTCGGTGGGCAGCTTGCCCCGCGCGGCCTTCTCGGGCGTGACAAGGCCTGGAGCCATGTAGGGCTCGCGATCCACCGCCTCCGCGTCGAAGTGGTAGCCCGAGGGGTCCCTCACGTAGACGAGGATCGTGTCGTGCTTGGTGGGCCAGCGCCGCTTGGAGCGCGCCCCGTAGTCGTAGGCCCAGACGATCTCGTTGAGGAAGCACTCGCGGCCGAAGAGCTCGTCGAGCAGCAGCTTGCAGTAGTGGGCCTCGCGGTAGTCGATGTGGAAGTAGAGGGTCCCGCTCACGCTCAGCAGCCTGTGCGCTTCGCGCAGGCGGGGCTCCAGGAACTGGAGGTACTCCTCGAAGTCGTCGCGGTAGGAGGACTCCGCCAGCAGCCTCGTGCGGTAGCGGCGGCCGCTGAACCCCGTGCGGTCCCCTCGCTCGTCGGGCACTGTCTGGATCGTCCGCCGCCGCTGCGCGTGGCCGGTGTTGAAGGGGGGATCGATGTAGATCAGCTGGAAGGCCCCGTCCTCGAAGCGGGGGAGCACCTCGAGGTTGTCGCCCAGGATGATCTCGTTCTCAGAGGGCACGCCCAGGGGAATCTATGGGACGCTCCGGCGCGGTCTCAGTGGCTCTCGAGCACGCGGTCGATCAGGCCGTACTCCTTGGCCTGCTCGGCGGTGAAGAAGCGGTCGCGCTCCATGTCCCTGCGCACCTCCTCCGCGCTGCGCCCGGTGTGCTCGGCGTAGATCTCGTCGATCCTCGCGCGCACCTTGAGGATCTCGCGGGCGTGGATCTCGATGTCGGTGGACTGTCCTTCGAAGCCCGCGGAGGGCTGGTGGATCAGGATGCGGCTGTTGGGCAGGCAGGCGCGCTTGCCCTTGGTGCCGCCCGCGAGGAGCAGCGAGCCCATCGACATCGCCACCCCCACGCACATGGTGTGGATGTCGGGCTTGACGAAGTTCATGGTGTCGTAGATGGCGAGGCCCGAGTAGATGGAGCCCCCGGGGGAGTTGATGTAGATCGAGATGTCCTTCTCGGGGTCCTCCGCCTCCAGGTGCAGGAGCTGGGCCACCACGAGGTTGGCCACCTGATCTTCGATGGGGGTGCCCAGGAAGATGATGCGCTCGTTGAGCAGCCGCGAGTAGATGTCGAATTCACGGTCCCCCCGCGCGGTGCGCTCGATGACCATGGGGACTAGCTGCATGTCCATAGGCGCCACCCTAGCGTGCCGCCCGCGGCGGCCCCGGACCGGGGCTCCTAAAGGTTGACGGTCCGCATCCCCTGCGCGTCGTAGCGATCCCCCGCCGCGGGGGGGATGGCGGCGGCGATCCGCTCGGACTCCTCCGCGCTGAGCTCGATCTCCGCGGCCGCGAGGTTGTCCTCGAGGTAGCTCCTGCGCTTGGTGCCGGGGATCGGCACGATGTGCTCCCCGCGGCTCAGCACCCACGCCAGGGCGAGCTGCGCGGGGGTCGCGCCCCGCTCCGCGGCGAGCTCCCGCACGCGCTCGGTGAGCGCGTAGTTGCGCGCGAAGTTCTCCTCGCTGAAGCGCGGGCCGTAGCGGCGGAAGTCGCCCTCCTCGATCTCCTCCCGCGCGGCGAAGCGCCCCGCGAGGAAACCGCGGCCGAGGGGTGAGTAGGCGACCAGCGCGATCCCCAGCTCAGCGAGCGTGGGGAGCACCTCCTCCTCCACCTCGCGGCTCCAGAGCGAGTACTCGCTCTGCACCGCCGCGATCGGGTGCACCGCATGGGCGCGGCGGATCGTCGCGGCGCTCGCCTCGGAGAGGCCGAGGTGGCGAACCTTGCCCTCCCCCACCAGCTCCGCCATCGCCCCCACGGTCTCCTCGATCGGGGTGTTGGGGTCCACGCGGTGCTGGTAGTAGAGGTCGATGTGCTCGACCCCCAGACGCCGCAGGGAGCCCTCGCAGGCCTCGCGCACATACGCCGGACTGCCGTCGACCGCGCGCCGCGGCCCGCCGGCGGCGTCCAGTTCGAGCTTGATCCCGAACTTGCTCGCCAGAAACACCTCATCGCGCCGACCGGCGATCGCGCGGCCGAGGAGTTCCTCGTTGGTGTGCGGCCCGTACATGTCGGAGGTGTCCAGGAAGTCGCATCCCAGCTCGAGCGCGCGGTGGATCGTGGCGATCGCCTCGCCCTCGTCGGTGGCGCCGTAGAACGCCGACATCCCCATGCACCCCAGCCCGATCGCCGAGACCTGCGGGCCCTCGGGCCCCAGCGTGCGCCTATTCATCTGCGATTCCTCCTTGCCGACATAATGCTTCCCAAGAGGGTGGCGCAGCCAGCCACAGGCTGGTGAGCCCGACCCTCTTCTTTCATTCCATGTTCCCCCTGAACCTACCGAACGTCCTCACGGTGCTGCGCATCATGCTCGTGCCGGTGCTCGTGGTGGCCCTACTCGGAAACACCCCGGCCGGAGACGTCCTCGCGGCGGTGGTGTTCGCGCTGGCCTCCCTCACGGACTTCATCGACGGCTACCTCGCGCGCGCGAGGGATTCGATCACGACCTTCGGCAAGCTGATGGACCCCCTCGCGGACAAGCTCCTGATCATCGCCGCCCTGCTCTCCCTCGTCTCCCTGGGGCGCCTGCCGGCGTGGGTGGCGATGGTGATCATCACGCGCGAGCTCGCGGTCACAGTGCTGCGCATGGGGGCCACCCAGGCGGGGGTGGTGATGGCGGCGAGCATGTTCGGCAAGGTCAAGACCTGCATGCAGATCGCCGCGATCCTCGCCCTGATCGCGGTGCACGGGCGGCCCCTGTGGGTGTCGCTGCTGCTCTACGCCGCGGTGCTCGTGACGGTGCTCTCGGGGCTGGACTACTTCTTCGGCCTGCGCCGCCGCCTCGCCCAGGCCCAGGCCCACCAGCCGGGCTCCTGAGCCGCGGAGGAGGGGGAGGAGGGAGGGAGTCCGCGGCGCGAACCCAGACGTGGGCGCCGTCGCCGTCGCCCAGCGGTGGCCCGGCGGGAGGGAGTCCGCAGCGCGGACCCAGACGTGGGCGCCGTCGCCGTCGCCCAGCGGTGGCCCGGCGGGAGGGAGTCCGCGGCGCGGTCCTACGCGTGGGCGCCGTGGCTGTCGCCCAGCCACTCCTCCAGGGTGGTCTGGTGGGGAGCGGGGCGGCCGGAGGCGATCTCCTCGCGCAGCTCCGAGAGCAGGCCGTGGCGTTCGGCGAGAACGTTGTGCTGGTGGATAGTCTCGAGGTTCTCCTGGCGCGCGGAGATGAAGCTCCCGCCGGCGAGCCCCGGGAAGGCGCCGACCACGCCGGCGATCATCTCGCGCACGCAGTCCTCCACGAAGCGCGGGCGGCGGTGGGCCTTCTCGACGACCTCCACCTCGTCGGAGCGCTTCATGAGCTCGTAGATCTCCGAGGACATCGAGCCCTCCACGATCTCGAGCAGGCTCTTGGCGTCGATCTCCTCCTCGCGGCCCTCCAGGAACCCGATCTGAAGGGTGCCGAGACCCCGCTGGTTGTGGGTGGCCACGGGGACCTGCGCGAGGATGCGCTCGATCTGCTCCGCCGAGAACCCCTCCTGCTCGGCGAGGCGCTCGCGGGCCCTCCCCGCCACGAGCTCCTGGGCGCAGGGGCACGCGGTGATGCCGGTCGCGGAGACACCCACCATGTGGCGGGTGCCCCCCTCCAGCGCGAGGGCGCGTCCGTGGAGGGTGTAGATCTCCTGGGTGAGGACCCCGGAGACGGGGGCGGGCTTGTGCTCGGGGTAGCGCGCCTGCACCGTCACCTCCGCGCGCGCGGCCCCCTGGCGGGTGCGCACGAGCTCGGCGATGTCCCGGGCAAGGGTCTCCGCGCGGAAGGGGGACTCCGTGAGCACCACCTCCCCGATCGCCTCGTTGACGACCTCCTCGAAGCGCGACATGTGCGCCCCCTTCTGGTCGTGGCGGAGGTCCACGAAGCACTCCAGGCGCGCGAAGAAGAGCTCATCGCGGATGCGCACCACCTTCTCCACCCCCGTGACCCCCACCCGCGAGAGCCCCAGGGGGACGGCGGGGACGCGAGCCTGCACATCCTCCGGCGCCCCGGGATCGAGCGGGGGTGTCACACGTATCGTGGTCGGCACCGCCCGCCAAGGGTAGTGGATGGCGGCGCGGGGCCCGCGGACGAACATCGGTGGAGGAGACTACGCACGGGGGCCTTGATATCTGGTATCACTCCGCACACTATTTGGGTCGACGCCGCAACACGGAGGGTCGTTCCGGGTTTGAGCAGCAGAAGGATCCCGTAGGTCGGAGAGGAGCAGTCCGTTGTTGGCAGGGATCGACGACGCAGCGCGGAGGAGGCGCACACGAGCAGGCACGTAGGGGAGGCGCAGCGAGCCAGACCCGCTGCGATGGGCGCTGTACAGGATCCTGGGGGTCCACGAGGTGAGCCATAAGGTTGTTGAGTTCGCAAGGTTGGATGGCACGAATGTCGGACGCGCGCCGACGCCGGCGCCGGCCGTGGCGGAAGTCGCAGTGGTCGAGATCGAGGAGCTCCACACGCTGATCGCGGATAGCCAGGAACGTGGCTTCGTGACTTCCGAGAACCTCGCGGCAACCTTGGAGGAGGCGGAGGTCCCACCCGAGCAGGTCCATGACCTGCTCGGCTACCTGGAGGAGCACGGCGTGGAAATCGTGGGGGAGCCCACGGAGGGGAGGTTGGAGGGGGGGAGCTGGCCGAGGGGTTCGAGGAGCGCCAGCCGATCCCGCTGCACCGTGCGGACACCACGGAGGAGGCGGAGCGCGAGCAGGGGGTCGCAGCGCACGCGGACCTCGAGCCCGTCGCGGAGCTGCACACCCCGCTCGATGAGCTGCGCCCCGCCGAGCTCGTGGGGGCGGAGACGAGCCTGGACTCCCTGCGCCTGTACCTGCGCTCGATCGGGCGGGTTCCCCTGCTCAACGGCGCCGAAGAGGTTGATCTGGCCAAGCGCATCGAGCGGGGGGACGTGGCGGCCAAGCAGCACATGGTGGAGGCCAACCTGCGCTTGGTGGTGTCGATCGCGAAGGGCTACATGGGCCGGGGCCTCACGTTCCTGGACCTCATCCAGGAGGGCTCCCTGGGGCTGATCAGAGCGGTGGAGAAGTTCGACTACCGCCGGGGCTACAAGTTCTCCACCTACGCCACCTGGTGGATTCGCCAGGCGGTGACACGGGCGATCGCGGACAAGGGGCGCACGATCCGGATCCCGGTGCACATGGCGGAAAAGCTCAACAAGGTGCTCCACGCCGAGCGCCACCTGATCCAGCAACTGGGGCGCGAGCCCATCCCCGCGGAGATCGCGGTGGAGCTGGAGTACCCGATCGCGGAGGTGCGCGAGCTCCTGCGGATGGCCCAACAGCCGATCTCCCTGGAGAAGCCGATGGGCGAGGAGGACGACTCGGCGTTGGCGGACTTCGTGGAGGACATCGCCGCGGAGTCCCCCTTCGAGACCGTCTCGGAGTCCCTGCGCCGGGAGAGCGTGGTGCGGGTGCTCGCCGTGCTGCCCCGCCGCGAGCGCGAGGTGCTGGAGATGCGCTACGGCATCACCGGCGGCAGATCGCGCACCCTGGAGGAGGTGGGCCGCGCCTTCAACATCACCCGCGAGCGCGTGCGCCAGATCGAGAACCGCACGCTCAAGAAGCTGCAGACGCTGCCCGAGGCTCAGCTGCTGCGCGAGGCCTCCTGAGCGGGTCCCCACGTGGGGACCCCCGGGACGCGCTGGCACTAGAATCCCATCCCTGCCCGCGGCTCGTCGCCGGGGATGCCCGGCGGGGTGTCCGAGTGGTTAAAGGAGACCGGCTGTAAACCGGTTGGCTCTGCCTACGCAGGTTCGAATCCTGCCCCCGCCATCGCCAAACAGACCCAGGGACAACCCGGGGAGCACCGCAGATCCCCGGCTGTAGTTCCGAAGTTCAGGACGTGGACAGGCAAGCCGAACACCCGGCCTGCGTCGTGCCCGCGCCGAGGGGCGACACCCTCGCGGCGCCCGCCGCGCGCTCGCCAAAGCACGCTGCCGCTTCGGCGCCATCCACCAGACAGCCCCGATGAACGGAGCGACGCTGCGCAATCCGAGGAGGCTACTCGGCCGATGCGCCCTCACCGCCGTGTTGGCGGTGTTTGGCGCCCTCGCTCCCCGCCTCAGGGGCGAGGCGACCTCGCCTTCGAGGTAGGACCACCTCGACTTCCAAGGCGCACTCAGGACTCAACTCTAGGGACACCCCCGACCGCATGCGAGCGATCGAGCGCGTCCGCTACTTGATGCCGAGGAAGAAGTCTTGGCGCACGGAGTGGCCCGGTGGGATGACGAGGGACTCGGATTCCTTCGGGTTCACGCCGTCGATGGTCGCATCCAGGAAGGTGCCCCTGATCGTGTACGAGCCGGCCGGCAGTGGGATCTTGACGAAGTGACCGTTGGTGGAGGTCCGTGTCGCCACGACCTTCCCGCCCGAGTTCGTCACTTCCACCGTGCCGGCTCCGGGCGGCGGGGCGGGGAGTTTGCACCCTGGGTTGGAGAACCGGCGGCTGTCGGGACCGCCGATTAGGAAGAAGCCGCTGACCAGCTCCGTTGGCCCCGGCTTGACGAGCGGCTCCTGGAGCCCCGGCCCGTAGTCGGCTTCGCGGTCGCAGAGGGGGTTGAGCCAGACCGTCACACTCGAGGAACGCCCACTGCGCGCGGGCGACTGGCGCTCGACGGTCTGGATCCCGGCTTCTTCGAGCGCAGCACCCTTCACCAGCAGCTTGCAACGGGCGTGGGCGGCGTGTTCACGAGCGACGCTGAGCGTGAGGCCGGTGAGCCTGGGAACGTGGCACTCACTGCCCGCCGTCGTGGCTTGGTGGGCGGAGGCGTTCCCCGACACCGCACAGAGCAGCGTCGTGGCCACCACGAGCACACGCCTGGTGACCGCGACACGCGTGCTTTGAGCTCCAGTCCGATTTGTACTGCGCATCGGCTTCACCGTAGCTCAGTCGCCAGCGTCGCGATCCCGGCGGACCCGGGAGAGGATCCCCCCCAGGGTCTCGAGGTCCTCGGCCGGCAGCTCGCGGAGGCCGAGGGGTGGCCGCTCGAGGATCTCCTCCGCCCGCCGGGCCAGCGCCGCCCCGGTAGTGGTGGCCGCCACGAGCTTGACCCGCCGGTCGGAGGGGTGGGCGCGGCGCTCCACGAGACCCGTGCGCTCGAGCTCGTCGACCACCGCGGTCAAGTTGGGGGGATCCACGCCGAGCAGCGCGGCCAGCTCCCCCATGGGCATCGGCCGGTTGGCGATCCGTCGCAGCGCCCTGATCTTGCCGAAGCTGAGACCGACCCGATCGCTGACTTCCCGTCGGCGCTCGTTGTCGAGCACCAGCTCCGCCATCGCCCGCCACGCCTCCCGGGCCGCACGGTCGCGACGGTCCTCCGCCTTCGTCATGCGGCGTTCCCCTCGAGAAACTCGGGGTTGATGGACCGGGCCGTGTGCCGAGCAGTACCGATGGCCCATGGCGAGGTCGCGAGGAGGCCGAGGACCAGCACCACCGCCCCGCAGCCCGCCAGGACCCACCAACCGGCCCGGCTGGCGAGGGCGAAGTCGCTGTGGTTCGCCGTGCGCAGGGAGGCGGACACCAGCGAGCCGACCACCGCCACCCCCAGCGTTTGGCCGACCTGGCGCGATGTGCTGGCGATGGCCGCCGCCACGCCGGCCTGGGCCCGGGGCATGCCCGAGACGGCGGCGTTGGTGATCGGCGCATTGACGAAACCGAAGCCGACGCCAAAGACGACGTACGCCGTGAACAGCCACGTGAACGGAGTCGTGGCGCTCAGCCCGACCAGCATCAGGCAGGCGATGCACAGCATGAAGCCTGCGATGGCCAGGGGCACCCGGCCTCCCCGCCGGCCGACTATCCGACCCGAGAGCGGTGGGAGGAGCATGGTCATCGTCGCCATCGGCAGGGTGTAGATCCCGGCCTGCAGCGGGGAGAGCCCGCGCACGTCCTGGAGGTAGAGGGTGTTGAGGAAGAGGAACCCACCGAGGGCGGCGAACGCGGCAACGGCGATGACCGCGGCTGAGGAGAAGGGCACCGACCGGAAGAAACGCAGGTCGATCAGCGGCTCGCGGGCCCGGTGCTCCCAGATCACGAGCGCAGTCAGCGACGCGGCGGCAACGGCGAGGGCACCGACGATGAGGGCTGAGGACCAGCCCCGGCTGGGGGCTTCGATGATGCCGTAGGTGAGCGAGGCCAGGAGCGTGATCACGAGCACCTGCCCGGGGACGTCCACCCTCCTCGCCACCGCTGCTTTGGACTCCGGGATGTAGCGCAGGGCAAGGACCGCCGCCGTCAACCCGACGGGGATGTTGATCCAGAAGATCGACCGCCAACCGACCGTGCTCACCAGCAGCCCACCCACCACCGGGCCGAGGGCCATGGACACCCCGACCACCGCGGCCCAGACCCCGATCGCCTGGGCCCGCTCCCGGGGGCTGGTGAAGGTGTTGGTGATGATCGACATCGCCACCGGATTCAGCATCGATCCGCCCACGCCCTGGACCATGCGGAAGACGATCAGCATGGTCAGGTTGGCGGCCAGGCTGCAGAGCAGTGAGGCCGCCGCGAAGGTGAGCAGCCCGATCACGAAGGTGCGCCGGCGCCCCAGGCGGTCGGCGGTCGAGCCCGAGAGCATGAGCAGGCTGGCGAGCACCAGGGTGTAGGCGTCCACCGTCCATTGCAGGCCCGACAGCGGCGCGTGCAGGTCCCGTCCGATCGAGGGCAGGGCGACGTTGACGATGGTCGCGTCGAGCCCCACGATCAGGAGGCTCATGGAGCAGATCAGCAGGATGCCGATGCGCCGCCGCCGGCTCAGCTCGCCAGCCACGGCCGGGTCTCCTTTAGTTGTTGCTGCATAATAGTGATGATAGCATCATCTTCTCGGCAGGCCCAGACGCTGACCGGGGAGCCGGGGCGCGGCGTCCGGCTCAGCTCCCGGCGAGGAGCCCAGCGGCCCGGCCTCACCCCCCGGAGGTGAGCCGCCGCGCGAGAGCCTGCGCTTCGGTGGTGCTCACGATCACACGCCGCAGCGCCCCCCCGCCGCCCACCGAGAAGGAGAGGGCGGGGATGCCGCGGCGCACCAACCACGCTTCGTCCAGGCGGATGGTGCGGGCCACGTAGTAGAGGCCCGGCAACCGCAGCCCGGCTTTCAGGCCCGTCCTCAGCACCTCCCGCATCGGCTCCTCGAGCACCTGCACATCGCTCACCTCGGCAAGAGGGACGGTGATGTTCCCGAGCAGGCCCAGCACCTTCTCCCAGGGGGAGAGCAGAACTTCGACGGCCTCCTCGGTGACACGCACGCGCACGGGCGCAGGTTAGACCCCGGGAGATCGAGGAGCGAAAGTCGAGCCCGCGGGATAGCCCGGGATCGAATCCGGGTAGAAGAGAGGGCAGAAGCGGAGCATCGCTCGGCGCTGGGCAACCCCGCCAGAAAGGATCCCCATGGAGTCCTCCACTCACACCCGTGTCCTGGTGGTGGCCCACAAGACGGCCGCCACCCCACCACTGCTCGACGCCGTGCGCGCACGCGCCGCACGGGGACCCTGCACCTTCACGCTGCTCGTCCCCAGCACCACGCATGGACTGCACAAGGTCGTGGACCCCGAGGACCAGGGGGGCGGGGAGACCCGCGCCGTGCTCGACCGCGCTCTTCCGGCCCTCAGCGAGGCCGCGGGAACCCCGGTGGATGGGATCATCGGCGATGCCGACCCGATGGCGGCGGTGCAGGACGCCCTCAACCTGAGGGGCTTCGACGAGGTGATCGTCTCCACCCTCAGCCCCCGCGTGTCGCGCTGGCTGAAGCTCGACCTCCCCAGCAAGGTGGCGGGCATGGGCCTGCCCGTGAGCACCGTGACGCCCAGCGAGGCCGCCGCCCACGCCGCGTGAAGCAGCCCCCACCCCTTAGGCTTGTGTATAAGCCATGGCACTGTTTATAATCCCACTCGGCCAGGGGCGCGATCGTGGTGCCCCAAAGATGCAGACAGGTATCTGTAGACATCTCGTCTGCGAGGAGCGACAGTTAGCGGGTGTCCGTGGAGCAGATACGCAATCAATTCGCCAAGAACCTGCGCGCCCATCGGGAACGATCGGGCCTCTCGCAGGAGGCGCTGGCCGAAGCGTGCAACCTGCACCGCACCGAGATCAGCCTCCTGGAGCGGTGCAAGCGCTCGCCCCGCCTGGAGACGCTCGTGATCCTCGCCAGGGGCCTCGGGCTCTCCTCGCCCGCAGAGTTGCTCGAGGGCATTCGCTGAGAGGTTTCCTGCGCCCGGCGCTGACACCGCGCCACTAGTGTCCTGTTTGGTTGATTCGTTGGCAGTAGCGGCTGATCGAGTCGAGGATTTGCTCGGCGGTCTTGGTCCAGACGTAGGGGCGGGGGTTCTCGTTCCAGGTGTCGATCCACTGGCGGATATCGGCGTTCAAGGCGCGGACGGAGCGGTGCGCGCCGCGGCGTAGGAGCTTGGTGGTGAGCTCGCCGAACCAGCGCTCGACGAGGTTGATCCACGAGCTCGAGGTCGGGGTGAAGTGCAGGTGAAACCGCGGGTGCTGAGCGAGCCAGCGTCGGATCTGTGGGGTCTTGTGGCTGGAGGCGTTATCGAGCACGAGGTGCACGTCGAGGTGGGCGGGTACGCTCTCGTCGATCGTCTTGAGGAACTTCAAGAACTCGAGGGCCCGGTGGCGTTGGTGCAGCGACCCGATCACCTCGCCGCTTCCCAGGTTCAGCGCGGCATACAGGCTTGAGGTGCCGTGACGCTCATAGTCATGGGTCGCACGCTGTGGCGTGCCGGGCAGCATCGGCAGGATCGGCGTGGTGCGGTCCAGCGCTTGAATCTGGCTCTTCTCATCCACACACAGGACGACAGCTCGCTCGGGTGGGTTCAGGTACAGGCCGCAGATGTCGTGGACCTTCTCGATGAACAGCGGGTCTTTGGAGAGCTTCCAGGTCTCTTGGCGGTGGGGCTGCAACCCGAACGCGTGCCAGATCCGCATCACCGCGTCCGGGGTCATCCCAACCTCCCTGGCCATCGAGCGGGTCGACCAATGCGTCGCGTTCTTCGGCGCGCTCTCCAGGGTCTTGGTCACCACGGCCTCGACCTGCTCATCGGTGATCGTCCGCGGTTTGCCGGGACGCGGCTCATCCGCGAGCCCTTCAAGCCGGCGCTGAGCGAACCGGTTGCGCCACTTCGTGACCGTCGGCCGCGAAACCGCCAGCGCTTCTGCGATCTCGCCGTTGGACCACAACCCCTCCGACGCCATCAGCACGATCCGCGCCCGCAGCGCCAGCGCCTGAGCACTCCTCCGGCGCCGCGTCCAGCCCTCCAGCACAGCGCGCTCCTCGCCCGTCAACTCGATTGAAACAGCAGTAGGAATAGGCATGACCCACACCTACCCTAACCACAAACGAATTAAACCAACAGGACACTAGTAGTGCTTCGTTAGGTTGGTGGAGGGTTCTGGAGGTCGCGGGCGAACTCCTGTGACGGCTACTGTCGTCGAGGAGGTCCATGATGGGGTTGGTGTCTGGTTTGTCAGAGCGGGAGTTGTCGCGTGTGCGCGGCAGGCTGGTCGAGTTCGCGGCTGAGATGTTCGAGTCGATGGCGCGCAAGGATCAGCGGCGTTGGGGTGAGGTGTATTTGCGGGGGTTGATGTTGGATGGGAAGCGCAAGAGCATCGAGCCGATGGCGGCTCGGTTGGCGGACGGGGATGAGCAGTGTTTGCAGCAGTTCGTGAACCAGTCGCCGTGGGATCCGGTGCCGGTCCGACGGGCACTGGCCAGGCGGATGGCGGCGGAGATCGGGGCTGAGGGCTGGGTGATTGATGACACGGGGTTCCCGAAGTTCGGGAAGATGTCGGTTGGGGTTGCTCGTCAGTACTCCGGGTCGTTGGGGAAGGTCGGGAACTGTCAGGTCGCGGTCAGCGTGAACGCTGCGACAGACTCGGCTTCTTGTCCGTTGGACTGGCGGTTGTTCCTACCTGAATCCTGGGATGAGGACTCAGAGTTCAATCAGGATCGGCGTGTGAGGGCTGGGCTCCCTGGCGACGTTCACCACGTTGAGAAGTGGCGGCTGGCGTTGGAGATGATCGACGAGCTGATCGGCTGGGGCGTCGGACCGCCGGTGATCCTGGCCGATGGCGCCTATGGCGATAACACCGAGTTCCGGCAAGAGCTTGCCCAGCGCGAGCTTGGTTATGTGCTGGATGTGAAGTCCACAACTTCGGCTTACCCGGAGGGCGTGAAGCCTGAGCGTCCCGAGTATCAAGGCCGCGGCCAGCCCCCGAAGTCCCGCTATCGCCAGGCCCCGTCCTCACTGGCGGAACTCGCTCTGGCAGCCGGAGAGACCCAAGCGGTCACGGTCTGCTGGCGTGAGGGAACCCGCGGAGAGATGACATCCCGGTTCCTCGCTCTCAGAGTCAGGCCAGCGAACATCGCCCTGCGCCGCGCCGCCCATGACAACGGCGAGGAGCTCCCGCTCCAGTGGCTGATATGTGAGTGGCCCGAGCACAAGCCCGAGCCAGTCAAGTACTGGCTCTCGAACCTACCAGCCGATACCAGCATCGAGGATCTCGTCCGGTTGGGGAAGCTGCGATGGCGAATCGAGCATGACTACCGCGAGCTCAAGGACGCGCTCGGGCTCGACCACTTCGAGGGTCGCACCTACCGCGGGTTTAACCACCACGTCACGCTGGTATCGGTCGCGCACGCGTTCCTCACCCTGGAGAGAAGACGCCACCGTCCTCGACTCAGGGCGGCAGCCTGACCCTCTACCAGGTCGTCCGGGAGCTCCAAGCGCTCCTGGCCTGCTGGCACGGAACCTGCCCGGTCTGCCGCAGAGAGCTGCCGCCCGAACACCCACTACGAGGACCACCAACCTAACGGAGCACTACTAGGATGCCAGCGCGAGAGAACTGAGCACCGTGTCGTAGGTCGCCTCCATGTGCTCGCCCTCGTAGCGCCTCACAAGCCGAACCGCTC
This sequence comes from uncultured Solirubrobacterales bacterium, assembly GCA_963713985.1. Classification (GTDB taxonomy): domain Bacteria; phylum Actinomycetota; class Thermoleophilia; order Solirubrobacterales; family Solirubrobacteraceae; genus Palsa-744. The sequence goes on from OY970219.1 coordinate 573,900, forward strand.
CCTGCGGGTGTCGGGAACCAGACGTGTTGCTCGACCGGCTGACCCGCGTAAGCTCGACTGAATGTCGCCGCACTCCTCAGGACCCCGACGCTCGGAATCCGTCGAGTCCTACCTGCGTCAAACGCGCGCCGGCGCTGCAGTGGCGCTGCTCGCCCTAGCGTCAGCGATAGCGTCCGAACAGTTCGCCGAGCACCTGTGGGTGCGCCACCCGCTCCTCGCCGGTCTCGCGTCCAGCGCGATCGTCGTGATGCTGTCGGTGGCAGTCCTGAACGAGGCGCTCGAGATCCGCAGGCGCCGACGCTGGAGGGTCCTCGCGCAGTACGTGATGCTCGAGCTGGTTCGCGATGCGCGCATGGTCTGGACGGCGGTGGTGGAGCTGGCTGGCCTGACGCCCGCCGAGGCGAGCCCGCCGGCGGCGATCGACGCAGCCGCCCTCCTGGTGCGCGACACACCGCGCCTGGCCAAAGCAGTTCACGGCCTGCTCATCGATGCCGATCGGCGCCGAGTCCTGCGCGACCGGGTCGCCCGGGTGGTGGTTCACAACGACGAGGTGTTGGGACGGTGGGCCGCCGTGATGCTCAGTGCCGACGCCTACGCGGAGGTGGTGGACCGTCACGTGGAGCTGGCCAGCGGCCTCGCCTGGCTTGGGAGCCTGCTCGACCAGTCCGAGCCAGTCGATGGAGACCAACTGCGCTGGCACAGGGCTCGAAGCAACCCTGCTGTCCAGATCACGGGTGACATGGACGATGAGCGCCTCGCCCAGAGGATCGTCTCCATCACCCAGCTCGCCGAGCAGCTGGACAGGGGAACACTCGACCTCGCCGTGAAGATCGTGCCAGTCGCATGGTGGGAAGCACGACTCGGCACGACCGCGCACGTACGCGATGACGCCCCGCATGTACGCGATGACGCCCGTATGTCGACGTCCGGAGTGGACAATGGCTGAGGCGTCGAGCGAACCATCGGCGGAGCTCTCCATCCCCGTGCTCAGCCACCGCCGTGTGTTGATCATCATCGGCGCGCTGCTGCTCGGCATGTTCCTGGCGGCTCTGGATCAGACGATCGTCGCGACCGCTCTGCCGACGATCGTCGCCGACCTGCATGGCGCGTCGCACCTGTCGTGGATCGTCGTCGCCTATCTGCTGGCCTCGACCGTCTCGACACCCCTGTGGGGCAAGCTCGGCGATCTGTACGGGCGCAAGTTCTTCTTTCAGGCGGCGATCGTCATCTTCCTGTGCGGCTCGGCGCTCTCCGGGCTCAGCCAGAGCCTGACCGAGCTGATCGCGTTCCGGGCGGTTCAGGGTCTCGGGGGCGGTGGCCTGATGGTCGGTGCGCAGGCGATCGTCGGAGATGTCGTCTCTCCCCGCGAACGCGGTCGCTACCAGGGCCTCTTCGGGGCAGTATTCGGTATGGCGAGCGTCATCGGCCCGCTGCTCGGAGGCGTCTTTGTCGAACAGCTCTCCTGGCACTGGATCTTCTACATCAACATCCCGATCGGTGCCGTCGCGCTCGCGGTCATAGCGGTGCAGGTTCCGGGCGGCCTCGGGCGCGTCCACCACGTGATCGACTATCTCGGGTCCGCTCTCCTCATGCTCTCGGCGACCTGCCTGGTGCTCTTCACGAGCCTGGGTGGCACGACGTATCCGTGGGGCTCGCCAACGATCGTTGCCTTGGGAGTCGCTGGCGCGGTGCTCCTCGTCGCCTTCGCCTTCGTGGAGCGAGGTGCGACCGAGCCGGTGCTGCCGCTGCACCTGTTCTCCATCCGGGCGTTCTCGGTCACGAGCGTCGTCGGCTTCGTCGTCGGCTTTGCGCTGTTCGGTGGCATCACCTACCTGCCGGTGTTCTTTCAGATCGTGCACGGCAAGTCGCCCACGATCTCAGGCCTCGAGCTGTTGCCACTCCTCGTCGGCTTGATCATCTGCTCCACCGGATCGGGGATCGTCATCAGCAAGACCGGCCGCTACCGGGTTTTCCCGATTGCGGGGACGGCGCTCACGACTGTCGGGCTCCTGCTCCTCTCGCAGGTGGGGGTCGGGACGAGTTTGGTCACGGTGGCGCTGTACATGTTCGTCCTTGGCGTGGGACTCGGCTGTGTCATGCAGGTGCTCCTGCTCATCGTGCAGAACGCGGTTCCCTACTCCGAGCTCGGCGTCGCCACATCCAGCGCGACCTTCTTTCGGTCCATCGGGGGATCGTTCGGCGTCGCGATCTTCGGTGCCATCTTTTCGAACGTCCTGGTCGGCAACCTGGTCAGGCACCTCGGCACCGCGAAGCTGCCAAGGGGGTTGTCGAGCTCGAGCGTCACCCCGGCCATCTTGGACAAGCTTCCCCAGGCTGTCCATCACGGCATTGCCGCCGCCTACGCGGAGTCGATCCAAACGGTCTTCGTCATCGCGGCGCCGATCGCCGGCATCGCCTTCCTCGTGTCCTGGCTCATACCTCAGGTGGAGCTCCGGCGAGGAGTGGGCGCATCTCCGGGGCCCCCAGCGGACCTCCAAGCCGCGCCATCCATGCCAGCCGAGCGTGAGCCACTGGGCGCGGCGGCCACTCGCCGCGCAATGCCGAGGGAGCCCAGCTGACCGGCTGCGGACGGTCGCCGTCAGCCGCCGATCGTCCTATCCAGCAGCGCGAACAGCGCGGTGAAGTGCCGCTCGGCCGCCGCCTCGTCGTAGGCGGCGGTGTCGCTCATCGTGTAGCCGTGGGCGGCCCCCTCGTAGAGCTCTGAGCTGTATCGCACCCCGGCCTCCTCGAGGGCTCGCTCGAGCGCTGCTACGTGCTCCGGGGTCATGCTCTGGTCGTTGTCGGCGTGGCCGAGGTAGAGCTCGGCGGAGATCGCACCGGCGCTCAGGTGCGGACTGTCCTCCCCCTCGCTCACGAGCCCCCCGGCGTGGAAGGCGGCGAGCGCCGCGACGCGCTCCGGGTAGGCGGCAGCGATCCGCCAGCCGACGCGCCCACCCAGGCAATAGCCGGTGATGGCGAACGGCGAGCTCGCGAGCGCGCCGAGGTAGTCGAGGTAGGCGGCCCCATCGGCGACGATCCGCTCGGGCGTCAGTTCCGCCATGGCAGGCATCAGCCGCGCGAAGAACGGATCCCGCTGTGCGGGGTCCGTCAGATCGGGCATCTCCAGCCCCCCGCCGGCGCGATAGAGGACGTTCGGGGCGAGCACGACGAAGCCCCGCGCCGCGATGCGGTCGACCATCTCCTCGATCCGAGGGCGCAGGCCGAAGGCGTCCATGAGGAACAGCACACCCGGGTGGCTCCCGTCCTGCCGGGAGGACCGTGAGAGGTAGGCGTCCGCCACGCCGTCCCGGGTGCTGATGTCGACCGTCTCGCCTTTCATCGCTGCCGCTCCCATCGTCGCTGGTCGTGAGGGGTGCAGCTTAGTTGCCCCAGATGCAGCCGTTGCCGACGCCCCAGCGGGACGCGACGGCGATAGGGGCCCCATGATCCTGGCGCACCAGACTCGGCCCACCTGGCCGATCTGGCTACGCTTGTCTCTCGGATGGCGTCTCACCCTGACGATTCGGTGGCAATTCCGGCTCGGGTGCTTTCAAGCACTCAGCTCGAACTGCTTGCCGAGCGCGGCGTGGAGCTCACGGCCGAGGTGGGCGAGAAGCTGTATGAGATCGGCGACGCGACCTACCCCTTCATCGCGATCCTCGAGGGTGAGGCGGCGGTGCTTGATGGCGCGGGGCACGAGATCGTGCGTCACGGCGCGTCGGGCTTTCTCGGGGAGGTCAACCTGCTCAGCGGGCAGGCGGTGTTCGTCACCGCGGTCGTCACGCAGCCGATGCGCTACATCGCCCTCCCGCGCGAGGACATGCGAGCGTTGCTGTTCGACGATCCCTCGCTCTCGGACCTGATCCTCGGTGCCCTGGTGGAGCGCCGCGAGCTGCTTCAGCGCCGACAGGGCATCGGGCCAGAGATCATCGGCCCGCGCGAGTCGCCCGAGACGCGCCGGCTGCTCGAGTTCGCGCGTGCCCAGCGACTGCCCCACACCTGGGTCGACCCCGCCGAGACGACCGACGGTGCGGCAGTGGAGCCCTCTGGGTCCGCGCTGCCGCTGGTACGTCTGCCGGGCGGCGTCGAGCTTTCAAACCCGAGCAACGGCGAGCTCTCGCGGGCGCTCGGCATCGGCCTGGAGCTCGCGCCGCGCGAGGAGGTCGATCTTCTGATCGTCGGCGGTGGCCCCGCGGGACTCGGCGCGGCCGTGTACGGCGCCTCGGAGGGGTTGGACACGCTGATCGTGGAGAGCAGGAGCATCGGCGGTCAGGCGGGCACCTCGCGCAGGATCGAGAACTACCTGGGCTTTCCCGCCGGGATCAGCGGCAACGAACTGATCGGCCGCGCCGCCACCCAGTCGCGCAAGTTTGGCGCACGTCTGGCCTCGCCCTACCGTGCCCGGGAGCTGCAGCCCGGGATCGAGCGCCATCTCGTGAGGCTCGAGGACGGCAACGAGATCGCCGCGCGCGCGGTGCTGCTCACCACGGGCGCCGAATACCGGCGGCTGCCCGTGGCGGGGCTCGAGGAGTACGAGGGGGTGAGCGTGTTCTATGCCGCCGGCCCGCCGGAGGGTCAGCTCTGCACAGCCCAGCGCGTGGGAGTTGTCGGCGGGGGCAACTCGGCGGCCCAGGCGGCCATCTGGCTGGCGCGGGGGGGCGCGCTCGTCACGCTGCTGCACCGCCGCGGAGATCTGCGGGAGACGATGTCGCAGTATCTGATCGACGAGCTCGACCGCTACGGGGTCGCCGTGCGCGATCGTTCCGAAATCGTCGACGTGCAGGGAGAGCACGGGCGATTGCAATCGGTCACGCTCGCCGACGGCGAGCAGTTGCCGTTCTCATTTGTGTTCCTCTTCCTTGGCGCCACGCCCTGCACCGAGTGGCTCGGCGAGGTGCTTGCGCGTGACGGCGACGGTTTCATCCTCGCCGGCGCGGAGGTCGGCGCCGAGGGCCTGCTCGAGACGAGCGTGCCAGGGGTCTACGCGGCTGGCGACGTGCGCGCCGGCTCGATCAAGCGCTGCGCGACCGCGGTCGGCGAGGGCGCAGCCGTGGTCCAGTTCGTACACGAGCGCATGGCCCGTGCGGCCGCCCACCCGGGTGTCCAAGCATCGCAGGCAGCCTCGCCGCGCTCCGGTTCCGCGAGTCCGCGCCTCTAGAGCAGCTCGGCGAGGCGTCGGGCTGCCCGGCGGCGCCGTCGCTCCGCCCAGGCCTCGGCCGAGAAGCGGGCGCTGTCGAGGCCGTACTCCTCGATCGCCCGGCGAGCGCGTCGCGCAGCAGCGACCGCCATCTCACTCGCCATCACGCTCGTGTGCCCACCGCGAGCAGGTACTCCATCTCAAAGCGCGCATCCCCTGGGGTACCGCGGTTCCACTCCTCGCAGAGCTCGTCCAGAGCGGCATCGAGCTCTGCCTCGCGTCCGGTCTTGGCCGCATTCGCACGCGCCGCGATCGTCGGGCCGTACCGCGCCTTGAAGTGCTCGCCGAAGTCACGTGGGTACTTGAAGGCGGCGACCTCCAAGACATCGCGCTCCAGCAGCTCGAAGTCGACGTGCTCGCCGAACAGCTCGGCGATGTGCTGCTCGCTGCCCCACAGCGGTGGCGGTTGTGCACCCGGCGGCGGGGTGGGCACAAACGGGCCCATCGTCGCGAAAAGCGCCCCGACCAGCCCCTCGGGGGTCCAGCTCAGCAGCCCGACCTTGCCGCCGGGGCGACACACGCGGACAAGCTCGTCGGCGACCTGTTGGTGGTGCGGAGCGAACATCGCGCCGATCGAGGAGATCACGACATCGAACGACTCGTCCTCGAACGGCAGGCGCTCGGCATCGGCCTGCAGCCACTCGAGGGCCAGCCCTTCACTCTCAGCACGGACGCGGCCGGCCTCGAGCAGCTCCGGTGTCAGGTCGCTGGCGGTGACCTGAGCGCCGACCCTCGCCGCGGGTATCGACGCATTGCCGGTCCCGGCAGCCACGTCCAGGACCACGCTGCCGGGACCGATGCCGCACGCCTCCACGAGCCGTGGCCCCAACGGAAGCAAGAACGTCTCGACCATATCCGGGTAATCGCCCGACGCCCACATCGCGCGGTGACGCGCCTTCAGCTCAGAATCGGACATGGCCATTCAGTCGCCGGTCGAAGGGTCGATGACCGTCGAGACCTTGGATATGCGATCCGCGGGGAAGCCGCCGCAGCGGGCGTGCTCGAGCAGGATGTCCTCATCGGGGGCGACGTAGATGCAGTAGATCTTCTCGTCCGTCACGTAGCTGGTGAGCCAGCGGATCTCCGGGCCGAGCTCGCCGATCACCTTGTTGGACGTCGCCGCGATTCCCTGCAGCTCCTCCGCGCTGAGGTCCCCGGCCCCGGGGATCTCGCGCTCGATTACGTACTTGGGCATTGTCTCCTCCTGTCGTAGACCTGCGCTAACATACTGACGGTACGTATCATGCATACTCAGAGTACGGATGTCAAGGGAAAGAAGGCAAAACAGGGCGCGGCGACCCGCCAGGCGCTGCTGGACGCCGCCTGCACGCTGTTCGGCGAACGCGGCTACACGGCGACCTCGATCGATGACGTCGCGCAGACCGCCAACGTCACCAAGGGTGCCTTCTACCACCACTACAACGGCAAGCAGGAGCTGTTTGCCGGCGTCTACGAACAGGTCAAGCGCGAGGTGTCCGAGCGCGTGGCGGCAGCGTTCTTGGAGCCCGACCCGTGGGTGGACCTGTGCGCGGGCTGTCAGGCGATGCTCGACGCCCACCTCGACCAGCGCGTGCGGCGCATCGTGCTCCACGACGCGCAGGCCGTACTCGACGCGGACACGATCCGGCGCGTGGATGCGCGCTACGGCGCGGTCGTGCTGCGCGGCGCGCTGAGGCGCGCGATCCGTGCCGGCGTCGTGCGGCCCCTCCCCTTGAAGATGCTCGCGCTGATGCTCACCGGGGCGATCCTCGAAGGATGCATGGCGATCGCCGACAGCGAGGACCCAACCCAAGCGCGAGCAGACGCCGGCGATGTCCTGAGCACCCTCCTGCAGGGACTCAGACCACCCACCCCTTGAACGGACACCGCCACATCCCCGATCCTGCCGTCCACCCGCACGCGCTCCGATCTCGGCCGGTCGGCTTGCCGACAGCTTCAGACAGGCGCAATGCGGCAGCGATACGATTGCCTTCAGCGCCGACGTAGCTCAGCTGGTAGAGCACCTCCATGGTAAGGAGGGGGTCTCGGGTTCGAGTCCCGACGTCGGCTCTCGATTGGATCGGGAGGCAGTGCGGGTTGCGCTCTCAGGGAGTGCTCTCCTCACCGGCGAGGAGCTCCATCAGCAGGCCGTCGTGCCAGCCGCCGCCGTCGATGTCGCGCTCGTAGCAGCGCATGACCCCCACGGGCCTGAAGCCCACCTTCTCATACGTCCGGACAGCTGCCGCGTTCGCGGCGGCCGGGTCGATCGTGATGCGGTGATGGCCGCGGGCGTCAATCAGGTGGCGCACGAGGAGTCCCACCGCGAGGGTGCCCACGCCCCGTCCGTGGCGGGCGGGATCGACGAACAGGTCGATGCTCGCATGTCGGTAGGCGGGCTCGAGCTCCTCGGTGAACTGGATCAGTCCCGCCACCGCGCCCGCGACCTCGATCGCCAGGCGCATGGAGTCGGGCTCGTCGGTCCAGGGGAAGCCCTGCGCAGGGTGGCCCCACCATCGCACCACCTCCGCGGTCGAGTGGATTCGCAGCAGCTGCGCCTCGTCGCTCTCGATGAGCGAGCGCAGGATCACGTCCGGGTGCGCTGCGGCTGCCAGCAGGTGCATCACAATATCAATTGAGCACCCGCTTTGAGCGACTGCTAAACTTTGGCCATGGAGCCGCCCCCGCAAGCATCGAGCCAGGGGAGCGGCGAGGGCGCTCCGCAGGCCCTCGCCGGCACGAAGCTCAAGATCGCGGAGGCAGCCGTGGCAACCCTGAAGGCACGGGGGTTCGCCGGTGCGAGCGCGCGCGAGATAGCCAACAGCGGGGCCTTCAACCAGGCGCTGATCTTCTACCACTTCGGCAGCGTCCAGATGGCGCTCCTGGCGGCGCTCGACCTGGTGAGCGCTCGCCGGATGCGCGCCTATCGCCACGCGTTCGAGCGGGCGCAGACGCTCCCCGAGCTGGCGAACCTCGCCCGTGAGATCTACGCCGAGGACCTCCAGAACGGATACGTGACCGTGCTCGGAGAGATGGTCGCCGGCGGCGTCGCCAACGCGGAGCTGGGGAAAGCAGTGGTGGCGCGGCTGCGACCCTGGATCGACATGGTCGAGAGCAAGCTGAGGGAGCTCCTCTCGGGATCGCCGCTCGAGTCGGTGCTGCCAGCCGAGGATGTGGCATTCGCCATCGTCGCGCTGTACCTGGGCGTCGACATGCTCTGTCACCTGGAAGGCGGACACGCCCGTGCGGAGTCGCTGCTCGATCTCGGCGAGCGCTACGCACCGCTGCTTGGGGCACTACTGCCATCGACCGGGCCATGAACGTACTCAGGAGAGCCCAAACGGCGATCGCAGCCGAACTACGCGGCATGCCGCTGATCGCACGGTGGGTAAGCGCCGGAGCGACCGCGGCCGGCGCAGCCGGGGGATTGTTGGGCTTGGCCGTCGGCCTCGCCTACCCCCCGACCGCCTGGTTCGCCATGTTCGAGCTCGGCGTTCCGGCTGGTCTCCTCGGTGGGATCGTCGGTCTCCTCGGAGCCCTGACCCTAGGAGTATGCCGCCGAATCAAGCGACACATCCGACCCTCCCGCTGACGCCCAATCCGCAAACAGCTCGCCGGGCCGCGCAGGATCGGCGCGGACTGGGTCGCGCCCGGGCAGATCGGGCTACCCCCCGATGACCCGGCGATGAGCCCCGATCAACTCAGCGTGTACGCGATGGGGCTGCGCACGGCGATGTCGGCGGGTTGCTGCGGTATGTGCTCGGCGAGGCGGGCGGCCTGCTGGCCGCGCCGGCGGGGCCGCCAGACTCGCAGGTACTGAGCGGCGACGTAGGAGCCGAGAACGAGCAGCAGCGCGATCGCTTGACCGATGAACGTCTCCCAGTTGTTGAAGAGGCTGAACCACGTGCCCATCCAGCCGGGTATGTAGAAGCCGTGGATTTCGCTGGTCCCGATCCACCCGGCGAGCTGCATCTCGTTGACCTCCTCCCCGACGGACACGAGCAGCACGAACAGCAGCATCGCCCCGGTGATGACCAACAGCCGCTTGTAGGGCAGGCGCTGGTGCAGCGCGAAGGTCAAGACGCCGGCGGCAGCGGTGAACAGTCCGCCGATCACGACACCCTCGAGCACGACGCTCGAGCCGTAGAGCTCGCGGAGGTTCTGCAGGAAGATCACGACCTCGAAGCACTCGCGGTAGACCGAGGTGAACCCGAGCAGCGCGAGCCCAAGCAGCATTCGGCGCTTGTTGGCCTCCGGATCGACCGAGAGCAGGCCGCGTCGGCGCTTGTGATGGCTCGAGATCCATCCGGTCCAGTAGACCTTGTGGAAGAACCAGTTCATCACGATCAACAGCACGATCAGCGAGGGCAGCCCGGTCGCGGCCTGCACATCGAACTCGCCGCCGTGGAACTGGCCGATGAACCACACCACGAGGAACCACGTCGCGATACCCAGCCCGATCGCGCCCGCCCCACCCACGACGACCGGGCGCCGGTAGACCCGGTTGGCGCCCAGGAAGCTCGCCGTGATCGCCGCCAAGACCAGGATCGTCTCCAGACCCTCGCGCAACACGAGGATCGCACTGTCGATCACGACTGTCGTGTGACTCAGACGGTGGCCGGGCGCCAGCGCCGTCGGATCGGTCGTTCCTCCTTTGGCGCGCCAGCCCAGCACCACCACGCCGACCGCGATCGCGAGCACGATCGCGGTCCACACATAGAGGCTCGCCCGCTCGTCGATCTGCTTCGCGGCGCCCCGCTTGGGATGCTCTGCTGCTGGCTGGCCCCGCGACATCCAGATGACCTCCTCGGGAATCCCGACCTGAACACTCGGCTATACGATACGCGGTAGCCTAGCAAAGATTAGGGTACCCTAATTAGGTGGCCCTAAGCTCCAGCTGCCAGGCTACGGGGTCGGGTACAAGAGGAGGGCTCATCACCAGCCCCGGACCCTGTGCGGGCTTGGGTTCGCAGATCACGAGCACACAGGAGGAAGGCCCACATGGCGAAGATGAACGCAGCCGTCGTGACGTCGTTCAGCGAGCCACCCCACTACCAGCAGTTCGAGGTCCCGCAGCCGACAACCGACGGGGAGATCCTCGTTGACGTTCTCGCCGCCGGCCTGCACCCGCGCGTCAGAACTGGCGCCGCGGGTGCCCACTACACCAGCACCGGCACGCTGCCCATGATCCCCGGTATCGACGGCGTCGGCCGACGGGCGGACGGTAGGCGGATCTACTTCACGGCCGCCGACGACGTCATCGGCACGATGGCGGACAAGGCCCTCGTCGACCTGCGGCGGTCGATCGAACTGCCCGACGATGTCGAGGTCGCGAAGGTCGCGGCCGCGATGAACCCAGCCATGTCGTCGTGGGTGGCCCTGCGCCGCCGCGTCCCGATCGAGCCCGGCCAGAGCGTCCTCATACTCGGCGCGACCGGAAACGCCGGAACCATGGCCGTCCAGGTAGCCAAGCGGCTCGGCGCCGGACATGTGGTCGGCGCCGGGCGCGATCTCGCTCGCCTGGACACGCTCACCTCAATCGGCGCCGACGCAGTGGTCCAGCTGACCGACGACGCCGAGGCAACGGGAGGAGCGCTCGGTGCAGCCGCCGCCGAGGTCGACATCGTCGTCGACTACCTGTGGGGCAGGCCGGCGCAGCAGGCCATCACGGCGCTGCTCACCGCGCGATCCGACCGCAGCCGCGCGATGAACTGGATTCAGATCGGTGCGATCGCCGGCCCGACGATCGAGCTGCCGTCCGTAGCCCTCCGCTCAGCCAACCTGCGCCTCCAGGGCAACGGCCAGGGCGCCGTCTCGACCAAGGTCTACCTCGCGGAGCTGCCGTCACTCGTCGATGAGATCAACGCCGGCGCCATCGCGGTCACGACAAACACGATGCCCCTGGCGGATGTGGAGAAAATCTGGGCCAAGGCAGACAACCCAGGCGAGCGCACCGTACTCGTGCCGTAGGCCCCTTCTCGGCTCGGTTCGTTGCCATCCGGCGGCTACGCGTGTTCTGGTGCTCCGTGGCGGACGCGCCAGGAGAGATTCGAACTCCCGACCTTCGGTTCCGTAGTGGGTCAAGAGGCGGCGCTTTTGGCTTGGTTGAGCCAGATTGGGAGTCCTCACCTGCCCTCAAATGACCTCATATTTGCGGAGTTCGGGACATATGTGGGGACACATTTTCCTCCGGGAGCGCTGAACCCCACCCGGGCAGAGTCGAGCAGGAGCAGGTTCGCGGCGTCATCGACTCGAAGTCGGAGCGAACGTCAGTGGACGCTGGAGACGGCCCGCGCGAAGATGGGGTCGCCGACCGGCATCCCGTCCTCACCGTGGACGAACAGTGCGACGTGCTCAGCGGCTTCGGGCTCGGCGTCCACGATGCGACCCAGGGCCTTGCGCGCGGACTCCTCATCCCCAAAGGACTCGACCAGGTTGCCGGTGCTGTCGAAGATCGCGTAGTGCATAGCTCACGCCTCCACATGCAGGATATCGGCAATCGAACCGAGCAACTGCAGGGGGCGGCCCCACAGGGTCCAGTGCCCCGGCTGGCCCGTGTCAGCGAGGCAGAAGCCGTTCTCCGGCTCCAGGTCAAGCTCGGCGACGAACGTCCCGATCATCGGCCACTTCAGGGCCATCGCCCTGGCGGCTGCTCGCGTTGAGAAGACGGACAGGCCCATGTGGATCACCGCCAGGCGCTGCTCGTAGCCGCGGGGCGGCGCTCCGCGCTCGTAGTGCGAGCGCAAGGAGTCCAGCACGGCCGGGGCGCTGCGATCCGCTCCTCGAACGATTCGATACACGACCGTGGCCTCGTGCACTGGCACCACGAGAAGATCGTCGCCTGTCATCAGCGCAGCCTACTGTCCGCGTCCACTGTAAGGCCGACGACGCCGATACGTATCTCTCCCAGCCTCCTGGGCGCACCATCGAGTTCCACGACGTAGTTGGCACTCATGCCGGCCGTGATCGTGGGGAGTTCGCCGCGGGAACCGACTCCAGCGTCGTTGCCGCCCTGGGCCTCCATTCCAAAAGGGCCGCAGGCCCGCCTCCGGTGCACGTAGCGGCGCCGACCTCGGCGCAACCTGAAACCTGTCCGTCTGCCCCACCAGCAGCGCTGAGGCTGCCGCCCGAGCTCAAGGAGCATCATGCTTGCCGCCCCCTGAGTGCCCCTGCCACGTTGGCAGCGCCGGTGGCGCTTGAGCTGCTTGCCGCATGCCGTCCTCCTCCTCAGCGTCCCCGTTTTGCCTGCCGCCGCTGAGCCCTGTTCATTGAGTGTGTTTGAGGGGCGCCGTGACGCACGTGCGTGAGCGCCTGCTCGAGTGCCGGAAGTGGCTCCTGTGTCGTGCCAATTGGCAGGCAGCGCGAGAGCACCTCGTAGGCGCCCGTGAGGCCGTCTGATGGGGGCTGGGCGACGTGCCGGGGGATCAGCCATAGCTGTGTCCCTGGCCGCTGGAACCCGGCCAACTGCGGCGCGATTGCGTGGACGAGGAACAGAAAGCGGCGCTCGATCCGCTCAGGGCGCTCGATCGAGATTGCGTAGCGGAAGACCGCCTGTGGGCTCGTGGGGTCTAGCACCGTGCGCGCCGTGCGCGTTGTCGATACCTGCCATTGGGCCATGAACTCGTCGTCGCCCGTGTGCTCCCTCAGCGTGAACATCCGGGCCAGCTCCTCGTCTCTCGTCTCGTCCACCACGATTCCGAGGCCCGCCGGCATCTGCGGGTCGGAGGAGCTCATCTCGACCGCGCCCGGGCCGAATGTCGCCCACCGCAGTGTGTCCTCGATGTCCGCGCGTGCCATTCCCCACGCGCTGAGGACTTCGGAGAAGTGGGCGTGCTCCGCCTCGTCAAGCACGCCGGCCGGTCTCGCTGCCGGAGCGCGTCTGCGCTAGCCAGTGCGCGATGTCCTGAGGGTCGAAGCGCACATAGTGGCCGAGGCGGTGATGCGGTATCCGGCCCGCGCGCGCCTGTGCGAGCACCCACGTGTTGGGCACCCCGAGCAGTCGCCCCGCCTCCGTCGCGTCGATCAGCTGCACGAAGGTCTTGGGCCGTCCGTCGAGCGCGGCGGGCCGCGGGACATCTGCGTCCTGGTGCACGCCGCGTCCCGCTGGCGCCGCGTGGGGTGTGCTTCGACTCGCCGTTGTTTGGAAGGTTTTCGCTCGGGGGCTCGACTAGCGTGGGTTTCGCGCTTCCTGGTTGTTCGCGTCGTCTTGAGATGGCGGAGCGCCTTTGTGTTTGGAGGCCGCTTGTGGTGCGAACTCTGCGGTCGGAACTCTGCACCTTGCAACGCTAACCGCAGAGCTTGGTTACTGTGCCAGCCTGCATCGGCAGTTAGGAATCGGTGGCCTCGCCCACCAGCACTGCTCGTCAGAGGTCGTCATGTGCCTCCCCGCCCATAGGAAGCTCGTCTAGCAGCATTCCGGGCGGTACTTCGAGGCCGTGGGAGAGGCGCAGGAGCATCGTGGCGCGAGGCTCGCGGGCGCCACGCTCCAGGCGGCTGATCACCGGTGTGTGCATGCCCGCCCGGCGGGCGAGTTGTTCTTGGGATATGCCGCGCTCCCTGCGCAGCTTGCGCAGGCGCCGCCCGATCGCAACTCTCACTGCGCGCGAATCAAGAGCGACGATGCCCGGGGGCACTTGGGCTGACCCGGGCATCAGATCGACACCATCCCCAGGGCATCCAGGCGCAGCGCGCACTGGGAGGCCCGGATCGCCTCGCCCTCTTGAAGGGCGACGTTCGCGGCGGCGAGCAGTGCGAGGGCCTCGGCGATGATATGTGGCTCGATGTCCGTGCTTGCCTGCTGGAGCTCGGGGAGTGTCCACGGCCGCGGGTGCTCCTCATCAAGGAGTTTTATGATGATCGCGCGCTGGGTGATGTGGAGCGTGTCGGCACAGCGCTCGGCCTCGTTGAAGATCACGCTGAGGCGCACCTGGAGGGCGTCCGCGAGCGCCCACAGCGCGTCGAAGAGCTGCGCCTCGGGTTCACCGCGTTCGATCAGGGTGAGCTGGCGGCGGCCGATCCCGGCGACGGCGGCGAGCGCGCGGGTGGAGAACCGACGGGTGATGCGCCGCTTGCGTATGACGCGCCCGAGTGCCGCTACGTGGGTGCTGTCATCGTGCGCGTTCATATGCTGATGAAGCCGAGGGCGTCCAGGTGCCGCGCGCACGCACAGGCAGAGAGCTCCTCGTCCTCCACCTGCACGACGCCCTGCTCTCGCAGGCGCTCGATCGCGACGGTGATTGCGTCGGGGTCCACGTCGTCGAGCTCGGCGTCGAGCTCTGGGCGGGTCCACTGCGGCTCGTGGTCGGAGCGCAGGAGTTGCAGCACGACGAGGTGCTGGGTCTCCTCCTCCTGGATGGGGTCAATAGGCTGGCCGGGCATGGGAAGAATCTCGCTTTCTTTCCGTGCGGGCCCCGGCGCGGCTATCACCCGTGCCGGGGCCAGCTTGTTTGCAGTTGGGTTAGGCGATCGCGGGGTCGCTGTCGGTGAGAGGGACGGTCAGGTCGTAGAAGCGCACGGCGGCGCGCGTGGCGTGCGCGAACTCGCCGTTCAGGTGCGCCAGGCCGCTGGCGTGAAGGCCCGCGAGCGCAAGCCCAGTCTGGCCTGGGTCGCCGATCTCGAGGGCGAGCTCCTGGACATGCCAGGGGCCGCAGCGGATCGGGCGCAGCAGCAGCCACAACAGCCACTGTTCGGTCTCTTCGAGCACACACGGCAGCTCGGGGATAGTCTGGTCCTGCATGGGAGAGCAACCTCCTGTGCCGGCCCCCGGCTGTTACCAGCAGCGCGGGGGCACTTCGTTTATGAGGACCGGCCGACCCTTTCAGGTCGGCCGGGGAAAGTCAATGCGGCTGGGCGAAGTTGGCGCGAAATGGTCCATTGGGTGGCCGGGCAGGATGGATGGGTCATAACTGGGCCGGTCTGGAAGGGTCGGTGAGGGTCTATGCCACCCGTGCGGCGACCTCCGTGGCGGGGGAGTCGGCTTGGAATGCTTCCGCGACGAGCCGCGCGTCCTCCTCACGGGGCGCGTAGTGCAGATAGCGCATGGTCGTCTGGATGTCCGCGTGACCCATCCACTCCTGCACGCGGCGGATGTCGGCCTTGGCGATCATCCGGGTGCCGAACGTGTGGCGCAGGTCGTGGAAGCGCAGCGACCGCAGCCCCGCGCGCTTGAGCACTATCGTGTAGCGGCGGCGCAGTGCCGAGCCATCGAGGTACCCGCCCCCTTCACCCGGGAAAACGAGGTCGTCTTCGGATGTGAACAGCTCACGGTCGGCCAGTCGCGCCAACGCCTGCGCGACATCCGGGGCGAGCGGCACTGAGCGCACCTTGCCGGACTTCGGCACCGTCAACGCGCCGCCCGCGTAGCTCGCCCGTACGCGCAGCACGGAGCCCGTGAAGTCCACGTCGCGCCAGCGCAGGGCGATCAACTCGCCGCGGCGCAGGCCCGTGAAGGCGGCGGTCAGGTAGAGCGCCCCGTCCTGCTCGGAGGCGGCGCCACGGACCAGTGCCCAGACCTCCTCGGGGCCGAAGACCTCGATGTCGCCCGTGAGCTTGACCGGGTGGCGCTCGACGCCCGACACCGGGTTGGTTGGGAGCCCGTAGACCTTGCAGGCCCGCGCGAAGATGCCGTGCAACAGAACTACGATCCGGTTCTTGGAGCTGTTGGACAGCGCCCGTGCGGCGCGCCCGCGGCGCGGCTCGTCCTCCTGCCTTGGCGCCTCGCGCCGGCGGCCCCCGCCGCCCACGCCCGTCAGGTTGGACCGCCACAGTTCGACGTCCGCCGTGGTGATGTCCTCGAGGTGCCGCGAGCCGAACGCCGGCAGCAAGTAGGCGACGACGATCGAGCGGTAGCCGCGCAGCGTGGAGGGCTTCAGGCTGCGGTCCTGCTCGGCGTAGCGCAGAAACTCGCTCGCGGCGTCGGCGAAGGTCGCCCCTGTGCGGACCATCCCCGGAAGGGTGCCCTTGCGGGCCTGGTGGATGAGCTCACGCAGCCACTCCTCGGCCTGGCGCTTGGTGTAGTAGCCCACCGGTGGCCTGCCGCGCTCGCTCCACGCCGGGCCCACACGCTTCTGGACCTGGCGGCCGTCGGGGAGGCGGTACTTGGCGTACCACACCGCGCCGCGCTTGCGCTCGACCCGGAAGACGTGCCCGCTCGGTGGCCTGCTTGCATGCTGCGCCATGACCCAATGATACCTGAGCTTGGGACATATTGGGGACATATTCCCGAACCTGGCGCGATCTGGTTCATGCGGTTTGGCTTAGATACTGGCCTTTCTCACGCGCCAGGAGAGATTCGAACTCCCGACCTTCGGTTCCGTAGACCGACGCTCTATCCAGCTGAGCTACTGGCGCAAGGCCGTCCAGTCTAGTGGGCATTCGGCGTAGGCGGCCTGCGGGGCGCAACGCCGACCTCATCCCGGGTGCTGCGCAGCCGCTTCTGGCTAGGCGCCGCGCTATGCCCCTGCGGGCCGCTCAGCACGCTCGGCGAATAGGCGCTCAACCAGCCCGCGGTGCGCCGCCGCGCGATCCCAAGGCGCGCGCCCGCTGCGCTCGCCCGCCACACGCCCGGCGGCGGGCGCTCAGGCCCGCCGCCAGGACAATACGGCGCCGCCGCTACGGGCAGCTGACCATCAATGCGAAGGCGGTGTCCTTCAGCGTGGCGCCTTCGTAGGTGCGCACCGTGATCTGGTGTTCACCGGTCGCCGCGGCCTCCACGAGGTGCGGGGTGGTCGTTTCGTTGGAGGAGGCCACCACCGCGCAGGCGTTGAGGTTTTCACCGCTCGCAAACGTCACCGTGTACTTGCCTTCGGACGTGTGCGTCACTTCGCTCGGGGCTTCGCCCACCACGTTCGTGGGGACGCCGCCGGGCGAGAACTTGTCGACCACGTCCAGGCCCGCTCCGTCGGGGCCTGTCGCACCGGTGGCACCCGTCGGGCCGGCCGGGCCAGTGGCACCGGTGGCACCCCCCGGACCGGCGACGCCAGTCGCACCCGCCGCTCCCGTCGGACCGGCGGGACCGGTATCGCCAGCCGGGCCGGTGGCCCCCGTCGCACCGGTGGCGCCTGTGACGCCCTTGGCGGCGAGCAGCCCCCACGCGGCCGGGTCGATTGCCGGGTCGTTGCCCAAATTGCTCGCCGTCAGCGACACATACGACGAGCCTCCAAACGACACCGCTTCGCCCAGTTCGTAGGTTTCCGTGGGGCTCCACGCACCTTTGAACGTCACCGGCGGCCCCTGCGGGCCGGTCGCGCCGGTGGCCCCGTTCGCACCGGTGGCCCCGATGGCACCCGCCGGGCCGGTGGCGCCGGTCGCGCCCGCCGAACCGACGGAGCCACTGGCACCGGTTGCGCCGGTGGTCCCAGTGAGGCCAGCAGGACCAACTGCCCCTTGCGGACCCGCCGCGCCACGTTCGGCCAGCAGCGCCCACGACGATGGGTTCGTCGCCGGGTCGTTGCCCTGGTTGCTCGGTTCGAGCGACACGTACGAGGAGCCATTGAAGGAGACCGCGTCCCCCACTGCGTAGATGTGCCCGTTTTCCCAGGTACCCCTGAAGTCGATGGGCGGACCTTGTGGCCCGGTCGCTCCAGTGGCACCGGTAGCACCCTGGGCACCCGTGGCGCCAGCCACGCCCTGCGCGCCGGTCGCACCCTGGAGGCCGGTGGCGCCCATCGCACCCTGCGCGCCGGTGGCGCCCTGAGGGCCAGCATCGCCCTGAGCGCCCGTGGCACCGGTCGTACCCTGCGGCCCTTGCGCGCCGGTGGCGCCAGTCGCACCCTGCGCGCCGGTCGCACCCTGCGAACCCGTAGCGCCGGCCACGCCCTGGGAACCTGTAGCGCCCGCGGGTCCGGTCGCGCCCTGTGGTCCTTGCGGACCCGTGGCGCCAGTCGCGCCCGTGGCACCTACCGCACCCGTGGCACCCTGCAGGCCGGTGGCGCCGATGGGCCCAGTGGCACCGGTAGCACCGGTGACACCCTGGAGACCGGTCACACCTTGGGGCCCGGTCGCTCCTGTCGCACCCTGGGAGCCGGTCGCACCGGTCGCCCCCTGCGGGCCGGCCGGACCGACGACGCCCTGCGGGCCGGCGTGACCCTGCGGGCCAGTTGCGCCGCGCGGCCCGGCCGGACCGTTCGCCGTCCCCCTTGGCTTCACCTTCGCAGTACGGCCATGTGCATCGTGGTTGTCGTGCGACCGCGTCTTTGCCGCCTCGGCGGGCCCGCCGCCGAGCGCCAGCGCACCTACCACGCCGCCGCCCAGTACACGGACTCCTACCCTGGCCACACGCTCACGCACGTTGCTCGAGCTCATCTGTTCACGCACTCCTTTGAGAGGCTTTGAGTTTGTTAAGGGCTTGACTTTGCGTATGGGTACGCACTCGGTGGGACACGGCGGCGCGCACTTTCTCACTGAGAAACGAGTCCGAGTGGACACAATGACCAGCTGAAGTCTTTTGTGTTTGTGGATTCCACAAACGAGGTAAACAAGGTCACTCACAACCGCGGATATGGAGGTCCGATGCACACGTCAACCAGCCACCGCTCCGGCGCAGCAGCGGTGACAGTAGCCGCCGCGCTGCTCGCGCTCGCGGCACTCGCCGGCTGCGGCTCGAGTGCCAGCACGGCCACGCTCGACACCGTCGAGCTGGAGCGTTCGATTGCGGGGTCGATCCTCGCCGGACACCACGTGTACACACTCGTCAGCTGCCCCGCCCGCGTTCCCCAGCGGCGGGGGCAGCGGTTTGCATGCACTGCCAATCTGAGCGTCGGCTCCTACCCTGTGTACGTCACCGAGATGGACGGAGACGGGCACGTCAGCTATGGCGACGACGCGCCGCTGTCGACGCTCGACACGCTGCGGGTGGAGCAGTCGATCGCCGGCTCGATCCACAACCAGCGAGGGTTGCGCGCACGCGTGGCATGCCCGTCCGAGGTGTTGCAGCAACGGGGGCTGGCGTTCGCCTGCACGGCGGCGGTGGGCAACAGGCGCTATCCGTTTGCCGTCACCGAGAGCGACGGCGACGGTAACGTGCGCTACGTGGGGCGGTGAGCTCCGTGAGCGGCGCACGTCCCACGATGTGTCTGTGCATGATCGTCAAGAACGAGGCCGGCGTGCTGGCCCGCTGCTTGCGCTCGTGCAGGGACCTGATCGACTGCTGGGTGATCTGCGACACAGGCTCCAGCGACGGCACGCAGGAGCTGATCGCCCGCGAGTTGGAGGGCATCCCCGGGGAGCTTCACCGGCACGAGTGGGTCGACTTCGGGCACAACCGCAGCGCGCTGATGGAGTTGGCGGCGGGCAGAGCCGACTATCTGCTGCTGATCGACGCCGACATGACCGTCGTGCAGAGCGCGCCCCTGGGCGGGCTGACAGCCGATGCGTACATGCTGCGCCAGGGCGACGAGCGCTTCGACTACCGCAACAAGCGCCTCGTACGCGGCGATCTGCGCTGGCGCTACGTGGGCGTCACCCACGAGTACCTCTCCTGCCTGGACGTGGAGCGCACGGTCGAGCGCCTCGACGCGCTGGCGATCGACGACCACGGCGACGGCGGCAGCAAGGCCGACAAGTTCGAGCGTGATCGCGCGCTGCTGAAGGCGGAGCTGCGAGAACACCCCGATAACGAGCGCGCCATGTTCTATCTCGCTCAAACCCAGCGAGATCTCGGCACGCAAACCGGCGACCCCAGAGCGCTCGCCGCCGCGCGCGACCTGTACGAGCGGCGCGCGTCGATGGGCGGCTGGGAGGAGGAGGTCAGCTGCGCCTGGCGCCAGGCCGGGCGCCTCAGCGCCGAGCTGGGTGAATGGCCGCGCGCCAGCGCCGCGTTCCTGGCCGCTTGGGAGGCGCGCCCGTCGCGGCTGGAGGCCGTGCACGACCTCGTGGCAGGGCTGCTCGACCGCCGCCAGCATCACACCGCTCACCGCTTCACCGCGCTGGCGGCCAGCGCCGTAGGGCTGGCGGTACCGGAGGACATCCTTTTCGTCGAGCCGTGGGTTTACCGGTGGGGGCTGCTGTTCCAGCACTCCGTCGCCGCCTACTGGTGCGGCGAGTTCGATGCCTCCATCCGAGCCTGCAAGCGACTGCTGGCGATCGAGTCGCTCCCCGACGCGCACCGCTGCCAGGCGGAGGTCAACATGCGGCTGGCATTCAGCCAGAAGGCCCGCCAGGCGGTGGAGCGCATGCGGACGCCGGCTTACACGCCCCGCCGGTTGGCGCACGCCGGCATCCCCACGCGCGGGCGCCCGGCGTGAGCGGTAAGGGCGTTGGCGACGACATCGGTCGGGCTGTGAGTCTCGAACAACGATCTCCTACCCAATCTGCACGGAGAGGGAGGGACGAAGATCGAACCCTGATCCGGCATAGAGAGGCATCCGCGATCTGCACGAGCAGCGCTTTGGCCGGACGCAGCACCAACGACTGTAGTGCACTTCACGCTACACTTGGGCCGTGGCATCTGCCCCTCACCCTCTGTCCCTGCGCCTCGGTCGTGACGGACTCAGCGCCTTGGACGAAATCGCGAGGCAGCGCGGTCTAAGCCGCGCGGAGGCCGCGCGTCAAGCGATCACGGAGACGGCGAAACGCGAGCGGAGACGCATCGGACTCGCCGCGGAGGCAAGAGACCTCATGCAAAACGCGGACTACATACGCGAAGCCCACGAGGTCGCCGATCTGATGGAGATCCTGCGTGGTCCGCGGTGATGTGTACGAGATCAAGCTCCCCAGCAAACGCGGTCATGTTCAGAGCGGGCGCCGCTACGCAGTTGTAGTTCAGGCTGACGACCTGCTCTCACTGTCCACCGTAGTGATCTGCCCGACCTCGCGGTCGGCGTTCTCCGCCAGCTTCCATCCAGAGGTCGTAGTCGGGGATCAGCCAACCCAAGTTCTCTGCGAGATGGTCGGCGCCGTAGATGCCCGGGCGCTAGGTGAGCATGCAGGCCACCTCACCTACGACGAGTTGCGCGGGGTCGAGGATGCGATCTTGCTGGTGCTCGACCTCGCCTGACCCACACCCGTCCCTGTCGCCGCCCGCGCACTCGGCTGTACCGCCCGCAGCGCGATCTCGGCATCGGGGTGACTCCTCAACCAGGCACTTCTTGCAGGAGCTGCTCCTTCGCGATCATGGCGAATTCAAGGATCGCTCGCGGCGCCGACCCATCATCGAGCGACAACGGAGAGGGAGGGATTCGAACCCTCGAACGAGGTCACCCCCGTTACGCGATTTCCAGTCGCGCCCGTTCAACCGCTCCGGCACCTCTCCAGCGACCGCGACGCTCAGCGGGCACTGTAGGCTACGACACCCGCGGGGGGAGCTGCTGGTAGGCTCCCGCGAGCGTCGTCCATCCCAGACCGGAGCCGATCGAGGAAACAGATGCTTCTCGCCGCAAGCGCAGCCTTTGCCAAGGATGTGGGCCTGATCGCCACCTTCGGGGGGATCGGGGTGGTGGTGAACGTGCTCGTGGTCTACATCGCGATCCAGGTCCGGGGGGAGCGCAGGCAGAACCAGGAGTACCTCTCCTCCCGCCGCCGCGCGCCGGGTCCCTGAGCGGGCGCGGACTCGGCTGCCACCTCGCGGAGGGGCGTGCATTGCTCTCAGCGTGGGAGGCGTGCGCGTGTCATCGTTATCGCCATGAGCGACCCCGCCACCGGGTCGGACCTCCGCGGGGAGGCACCCCCCGAGCGAGGCCTCCACGCCGAGCCGGCTACCCAGGCCAAGCTGCCCCCCCACCCCCACACTGAGCCGGGTCCCCGGACCGGGCTGTCCCCCCACCCCCACGCCGAGCTGGCGTTCGCGGGCCCGGGGGAGCTCGTGCGGATACTCGCGGAGGGGGAGGTCTCCGCCGAGGAGCTGGTGGAGCTCTCGCTGGAGCGGATCGAGGCGGCGGGGGCGCTGAACGCCTTCCGCTGCGTGCGCGCCGAGCACGCGCGCACGGAGGCCCGGGAGGCCGACCGCCGCAGAGCGCGGGGTGAGCGGGCGCCGCTGCTGGGGGTGCCGGTGGCGATCAAGGACGACGTGGACCTGGAGGGCGAGGAGAGCCGCTACGGCTGCCCCGGGAGCTTCGAGCCGCGGGCCCGGGACTGCGAGGCGGTGCGGCGCCTGCGAGAGGCGGGGGCGGTGATCGTGGGCAAGACCAACACCCCCGAACTGGGCCAGTGGCCCTTCACCGAGGGCAGCGCGTTCGGGGCGACACGCAACCCCTGGAGCCTCGCGCACACCCCGGGGGGCTCCTCGGGGGGTGCGGCGGCGGCGGTGGCGGCGGGCCTGGTGAGCGCGGCGGTGGGCTCCGACGGGGCGGGCTCCGTGCGGATCCCCGCGGCGTGGACGGGCCTCGTGGGGATCAAGCCCCAGCGGGGGCGGATCTCCACGTGGCCGGACGCGGAGGCCTTCAACGGGCTCACCTGCCTGGGGCCGCTGACGCGCACGGTGGCGGACGGGGCGCTGCTGCTGGACGTGCTGAGCGGCCCCCACCCCGGGGACCTGCACCGCCCCCCGCCCCCCGCGGAGCCCTACTCGGTGGCCGCGCAGCGAGAGCCGGGGCGACTGCGGATCGCGCTCTCCGAGCGCATCCCCTTCAGCGGGGCGCCCGCGCGCCTGGACCGGCGGGTGCGCGAGGCGGTGGGGCGCCTCGCGGGGGTGCTGGAGGAGCTGGGCCACGAGGTGGTGCGCGACGATCCCGCCTACAGGCTGATCGGCCTCACGTTCATGCCCCGCTCGATGGCGGGTCTGAGGGAGTGGATGGGGCGCCTGCCGGACCCCTCGCTGCTGGACGAGCGCACGCTCAACAACGCGCGCCTGGGGCGCCTCCTCGGGGGGCCCGTGCTGGCGCTGGCGAGGGCGCTGGAGCGTCCCCTGCAGCGCCAGGTGGGCCGCATCTTCCGCCGCGTGGACGTGGTGCTGGCGCCCACCACCGCGAGGCCCCCGGAGCCGATCGGGGCGATCGCGGGGCTGGGGCACTGGGCCACCGACAAGGTGGTGGTGGGAGCCTGCCCCTACGCGTGGCCCTGGAACGTGCTGGGGTGGCCCGGGGTGAACGTGCCGGCAGGCCTCACCGCGGAGGGCCTGCCGCTGGGGGCCTCCCTGCTGGGGCCAGCGAACAGCGAGTCGCGCCTGATCTCGCTGGCGGCGCAGTTGGAGAGGGCCGAGGGCTGGCAGCACCGCCGCCCCCCGCTGTTCGCCTCCTGAGCATGAGCGCGGGCCTCTACTTCCATCACCCCGCGTGCCTGGAGCACGACCCGCGGGCGCACATGCCGAGCCATCCCGACACCCCCGAGCGCCTGGAGGCGCTCGAGCGGCATCTGGAGGAGCAGGGGTGGCTCGGGTGGGAGCGCCGCGGGGCCCCCGCGGCGAGCGAGGGGGAGCTCGAGCTGGTGCACAGCGCGCGCCACGTGCGGGGGATCCGCGAGCTCTGCGAGGCGGGGGGTGGGGAAATCGACGCGGACACCTTCGTGGGGGAGGCCTCCTACCGCGCGGCGCGCCACGCGGTAGGGGGGGCCTGCGCGATGGCGCGGGCGCTGCTCGCAGGAGAGGCCGCGGTGGGGTTCTGCGGGGTGCGGCCCTCCGGCCACCACGCCGAACGCGACCGGGCGATGGGCTTCTGCCTGTTCGACAACGTGGCGGTGGCCGCCGAGCTCGCGATCCGGGAGCTGGGGGTGAAGCGGGTGTTCATCCTCGACTGGGACGTGCACCACGGCAACGGCACCGCCGAGATCTTCCGCCGCCGCGGGGACGTGCTGTTCGCGAGCATCCACCAGGCGGGCATCTACCCGGGCAGCGGCCCCCTGAGCGACGTGGGCTCGGGGGAGGGGGAGGGCTGCACCATCAACCTGCCCGTGCCCGCCGGTTCGGAGGAGGATCTGTGGCTGTCGCTGCTCGAGCACGTGGTGCTGGCGGCAGCCGCGGCGTTCGAGCCGCAGCTCGTACTGATCTCCGCTGGGTTCGACGCCCACGCGGGGGACCCCCTGGCGGGCTGCCGCCTGCAGACGGAGTCCTTCGCGAAGATGGCCCGCCAGGTGCGCGACGCGGCGGCGGCGCTGGGCGCCCCGCTGGGGGCGGTGCTGGAGGGGGGCTACGAACCGCGCGCGCTGGCGGAGTGCGTGCAGGCCACGATGGCAGCGCTGGCGGGCGAGGGGGAGGTGGCCTCGACGGCCCCCGAGGCGCTGCTCACCTCGCGCGCGGCGGCGCAGATCGGCCGCTACTGGCCGCTGTAGACGCTCGCAGGCGCTCGCCATGACGCCGAGGAGTCCTGCGGCGGGCGCCGCCTTGCTCACGCGACCGCGCGCAGGTGGCGGTAGGGCTCCCCGCGCAGGTCGCGCACGAGCGCGTCCACCACGCCCTCCTCGTCCTCCGCGCGGCCGTCGGTGACCGCGGCGATCACCGCGCGCTTGCGCTCCAGGAGGGCCCCGATCGTCTCGTCGATCGTGTCCGCGGCGAGCAGGTAGGAGACGTTGACCGCGTCCTGCTGACCGATGCGGTGGCAGCGGTCCTCCGCCTGGTCGTGCTTGGCGGGCGTCCAGTCGAGCTCCAGGAACGCCACGTTGGAGGAGCGCGTCAGCGTGAGCCCCTGGCCGGCGACGTCGATCGAGCAGACGATCAGCTGGTTGCCCTCCCCGTCGGGGGCCTGGAAGGCACGCAGCGAGGCGTCCCGCGCGGCGTGGCTGTCCGCACCGAGGATGTGCAGCGCGCCGGGGAAGCGCTCGAGCACCGCGCGCTGGACCTCGCGGTGGTGGGCGAACACCACGAGGCGCTCCCCGGAGGTCAGGAAGTCGTGGATCCACGCCAGCGCCCCGTGCAGCTTGCCGCGGGCGGCGAGCAGCTTGAGCGCGTTGAGCCGCACCAGGCGTTCCGCGCGCAGCGCCGCCGCGACCCTCGCATCGAGCTCGCGCAGGTCCAGCGGCTGGCTCTGCAGCCACGCCACCACGTCGCGCTCGGCGAGGCGGTACTCGGCCTCGTTGTCGAGCTCCACGGGCACCACCGCGCGGGTCTTGGCGGGCAGCTGCGGGAGCACATCCACCTTCAGGCGCCGCACGAAGCAGCGCGCGCGCAGGTGCCAGTGCAGGCGCAGGTGCGCGTCGGGGCCGCGGAAGCGCCGGCCGAATTGCGCGCCCGAGCCGAAGTCCTGAAGGCGCCCCAGAATCCGCAGCTGCGCGATCAGCTCCGGGGGGCGGTTCATCACGGGCGTGCCCGTCAGCGCCATCACGAGGCCCTCCTGCGGCACCGCCGCGGCGAGCCGCTGCACGGCCTGGGTGCGCTTCGCGGCGGCGTTCTTGCAGTAGTGGGACTCGTCGATCACGAGCGCCCGCGGAGCGAGCGCCCGCAGCTCCTCCAGGCGCGCCGCGAGGATGTCGTAGTTGACGACCGTGATGTCCGCGGGCCGTGTCGCCGCGTGCGACCTCTCCACCGCACTCCCGCCCAACAACCCGCCCTGCGCGCCCAGACCCCCCGGTGCCGCGGCGCCGGAGCGGCCCGCGCCGGTGCCCACCAGCGCCCGCGCGCTGCGGTCCGGAAGCCAGTGCTCGAGCTCCCGCAGCCAGTTCAGCTTGAGGCTCGCCGGGCACACCACCACCGCCGGGTAGGCGCCGTCGGCCTCCACCGCCGCGAGCGCCTCGATCGTCTTGCCCAGCCCCTGCTCGTCGGCGAGGAACGCGCGCCGCTGGCTCAGCAGGTAGCTCACTCCCGCGCGCTGGAAGGGCTTCAGCTCTCCCCCCAGCCCCGGGACCTCGAGCGGTGCGTCCCTCGCCGCCGAGAGCTCCACCAGGCCCGCCGCGCGCGCGTGCTCCTCGCGGACCTCCTGCAGCAACTCGAGCGCCTCCGGCTCCACCCAGGTCCCGCGCTCCGTCAGGAAGGCGTCGAGCTCCGGGACGCAGAAGGGGTCCGCGCGGATCGCGGGCAGCTGTGAGTGCTCGTGCCCCGGAGGGCGCCGGCGGCGCTGAGGCAGCGCGCCGGGCAGTGCGCCGGGCAGCGCCGCGAACGCCTCGATCTGCGCGGGATCGTGGCCGGGCGCCAGCACGAAGGTGGCCTCCTCGTGGACCGCCGAGAGCTCCAGCACCGCGGGCGGGGCCGGACGCCCCTCTCGCAGGGCCTCCACACAGCGTTCCGCGGCGGCGCCCATCCAGCCACGCAGCCTTCCCTCCATCAGCCCCCAGGACTCGAGCGTCAAGGGAACACTCGCGCCGCCCGGAACAGTCACGGAGCGCTCGCGCAGCGGGAGCGGCAGACGCTCGGGGTCACCGAGCAGCAGGAACACCGGCTCCTCGCCGGAGCCCCCCACTTCGATGTTGCCGCGCCACTCCGTCGCGCGCTCCAGCCAGGCACCCACTCGGGGGTCCACGCTCGCCGCCTCCAGCTGATCGACCAGCTCGGCGATCCGCGCCGCGTCGCGCTCCAGCGCCGCGAGCGCATACGTGCCGGCGGGACCCTCCCCCGCCTGCAGCCCCGCCTGGCCCGCGAGCACGCGCGCGAGCGGGGTGTGCTCCGCCGCAACCAGGATCCACTGGCGACCGCGGCGGTCCCGACACAGCGCCACCTCGTCGAGCGCGTCCAGGCCGGAGGCCCCGGCCTCCCCGCGCCGCCCGCCGTTTGAGCCCCCGACCTCCCGCCCGCCACTCTCCGACCCGCCGCCCAGAGCTCCCCCTCCCCGCGATTCGCCGGCCGCCTCGCGGCGGGCCTGCTCGCGGATCGCGAGCAGCGCGCGCCGCGCATCCTCGCTGAGGCGCAGGCCCTCGGAGCGCCCGCTCAACTCCCCCACGAGCCGCGCTGCGAGCTCGTCGAGCGGGATCAACGCGCGGCCGATCGCCGGCACGCCGTACGCGTCGGGATGCTCCATCAGGGAATCCACGAGCTCCGGAGCGGTGTCGGTGGGGAAGCCCAGCCACCACTCCCCGTCGGGCCGCACCCGGTCGACCATGCACTCCCCCCTGCGGCGCCTGCGGCGGCGGCGCTCGATCGTGCGCGCGAGCTCCTCGCTCACCTGCGGCTCGCCAGGTAGATCGGCGAGCAGCCGCGCGAGCGCCTCCGCGGGCTCGGGGTCCAGCGGCACGCACCACACCCGCTCCACCGGGTCCCACCGCCGGCCCGGGATCGCCCGCAGCAGCGCTCGCAGGCGCTCGTCGTAGGGAAAGCGCAGTACCGCCTCGCCCTCGGCGAGCGTCGCATGAAAGGGAGCTGACACGAACGCCCAACGATAGGCCGCGGAGTGGATGGGGGCGGAGTTCGGCCGCCGCAGCCGGTGGGAGGCAGGACGGTGGCGACGGGGGTGGCCCCTCAGATGGCGACATTCGGGGCCCCGGCGAGCGACACGACACCTCCATGGATGGGCGGGGTTCAGGCCGCCGTCAACGCCACGAACGCCCGCGCGGCCGGGGAGAGCTGCCCCTCGCGGTGCACGAGGCCGATGCGTCGCACGATGCGCGGGCGTGCCGCCCGCACCACCGCCCCCCGGCGACCAGCCTCCCGCGCTAGCGGCGCCGGGAGCAGCGCCGCTCCGGCGCCCGCCAGCACCAGCGGGACGATCGCCTCGCGCGCGTCCATCTCCACCGCGATCCGCGGCGTCACCCCCACCGCCTCCAGCGCCTGCTCCAGGAGCATCCGCGTGGAGGTTCCAGGCGGGCTCACCACCAGCGGAATGTCTCTCAGCGTGGCCGCCGCCAGCGCGCCGGTGCCCGGCAGCGGGGTCTCCGGGGGCAGCACGAACAGCAGCTCCTGGCGACCCAGCTCGTGCGTGCGGAGGTCCTCGCGGGGGAGCGGCAGGCGGGCGAAGCCGAGCTCGCACACCCCCTCCCGCACCATCGCCCCCACGCCCGCGGTGCTGTCGGGTTCCTGGACCCTCACCACCACCCCCGGGTACTCGCGGCGGAAGCGGCCGATCAGCTCCGCCAGGGGGTCCACCGCGAGCGTCGCCAGCGCCGCGACCTGCAGCGTGCCCGCCAGCACCTCCGCCACCTCGCTCACCGCGCCGCGCGCCGCGTCGATCGCGCTCAGCACCTCCCGCGCCGGTCCGATCAGCGCCTGGCCAGCCGCCGAGAGCTCGAGACCCCTCCCCACACGGTGGAAGAGCTCCACCCCCAGCTCCCCCTCCAGCGCCCTCAGGGTCTGGGAGAGCGAGGGCTGGGACACGTGCAGCCGACTCGCCGCCCTCGTCACGCCCTGCTCCTCGACCACGGCAAGGAAGCACCGCAGCCGTTTCTCATCCATAAGTATATCCTATCCTAACCAATATAAATATGTCTTTGATCTATTGGACGGGGGGCGCTTCAATCTCTGTATGGACGCACTCGCCACCTCCCCCATCTCGGCGCTGGGACTGCGGCTGCTGCGCGAGCCCGCGCGCCCCGCGCGCATCCGCACGAGCTCCCACGCCTCGTCGTTTGTGGTGGGGACGGTCTGCATCGGAGCCTTCATGGGCCAGCTCGACGCCTCGATCGTCACCCTCGCCCTGCCCCGCATCGGCGCCGGCCTCGGCGAGGCCGCCGGCACGGTGCGCTGGGTCTCGCTCTCCTACCTGCTCGTGCTCGCATGCGCGCTGGTCCCCGTCGGACACCTCGCCGACCGCTTCGGGCGCAAGTTGCTCTACACCTACGGCTTCGCAGTCTTCACCCTCGGCTCGGTGCTCTGCGGGCTCGCCCCCAGCCTCGGCTGGCTGATCGCCGCTCGCGTCCTGCAGGGGCTGGGCGCCGCCATGCTCCAGGCCAACTCCGTCGCCCTGATCGCCGAGAGCCTGCCCCCCGGGCTGCTCGCCCGCGGCCTCGGCGTGCAGGGCGCCGCGCAGGCGATCGGACTCGCCCTGGGGCCCGCGATCGGCGGCCTCCTGCTCGCGCTCGGCGGCTGGCAGCTGATCTTCCTCGTCAACCTCCCCGCGGGGATGATCGGGATCGCGCTCGCCTGGGTGCTCCTGCCCCGCAGCCGCACCGCCGACGGGGAGCTCCGCCGCGGCGCCCGTGGGGAGCTCGGTTCCGGCGCTCCGCGCGGGCGCTTCGATCTGCGCGCCCTCGCCGTTGGCCTCGGGGGCGCGATGGCCGCCTACGCGGTCATGTTCGGAACGCTCTACACCGTCTCCTACCGCCTCGCCGCGCTGCACCTCCCCACCGCACTCGCCGGCCTGGAGCTCGCCGTCCTACCCATCGCCCTCGGGATCTGCGCGCCGCTCGCTCCTCGCCTCGCCGAGCACCTCGACACCCGCGTGCTCACCCTCGGCGGGCCGCTGCTCGCCGCCCTCGGCCTCTGCGTGCTCGCCCTCGGCGGCCGCGATGCCGGCCTGCCGGCCGGGCTCGCCCTCGTCGGTGCCGGCCTCGGGGCGTTCATCCCCGTCAACAACGCCACCGTCATGCGCGCCGCCCACCGCTCCCGCGTCGGGGTGCTCAGCGGGATTCTCAACACCACCCGCTGCATCGGCACCGCGCTCGGGGTCGCCCTTCCCGGCGTGCTGTAAATATGTGTGCGTGCCCGAGCGGATCGGATTTCTGGGCCTCGGCATCATGGGCTCGCGGATGGCCGCCAACGTGCGGGGCGCCGGCTTTCCCCTGACCGTCTGGACGCACACCCCCGGCAAGGCCGCGCGCTGGGCCGCCGAGCACGACGCCCTCGCCGTGGACACCCCCGCAGCGGTCGCCCGCGCGAGCGACATCGTCGTGAGCATGGTCGTCGACGGGGAGCAGGTCGCCTCCGTGCTGCTCGGCGGGGAGGGCGTGGCGCGGGGCGGGCGTGGCGCGGGGCCGGAGGGAGAGGACACGGGGCAGAGCGGGGAGGGCGTCGTGAGCGGCGCCCACCCCGGGCTGCTGTGCGTGGACATGTCCACGATCGCCCCCTCCGACACGCGCCGCATCGGCGCCACCCTGGGCGAGCGGGGGGTGCGGATGCTCGACGCGCCCGTCACCGGCTCCTCCCCCCGTGCGGAGGAGGGCTCGCTGACGATCATGGCGGGCGGCGAGGCCGAGGACTTCGCCCGCGCGCGGCCGCTGCTGGAGGCGATGGGGCGCGTGATCGTGCACGTGGGCGCACTCGGGCAGGGGGAGATGCTCAAGCTGATCAACAACGCCCTCGGCGCCGCCAACGCCGCCGCGCTCGCCGAGGCGCTGCTGCTCGCGCGCGCCAGCGACCTGGACCTCGACGCCTTCGCGGAGGTCGTCTCCAGCGGCTCCGGAGCCTCCGCCCAGCTGACGCTGAAGGCGGGGGCGATGCGCGCCCACGACTACACCCCCCTGTTCAAGACCGCCCACATGCTCAAGGACGTGCGCCTCTGCCTCGAGGAGGCCCAGAGCGCGGGCGTCCCCTTCCCCGCGGCCGCCCACGCCCGCGACCTGCTCACCGCCACCATGGGGCGCGGGCACGGCGCCGAGGACTACGCCGCGATGATCGAGGCCGCCGAGGGTCTCGCGGGGCGGCGACTGTAGGACCTCTGCAGGCCCCTTCCTAAGCGCAAAGTAGGAGTACCCCTCCCCGCGCCCCCGCGCGCGTCACAATCGGGCCGTGAGGATCCTGGTCGTAGACGATGACCGCGCGGTGCGCGAAGCCCTGCGCCGCGCGCTGACGCTGGGGGGATACGAGGTCCAGTGCGCCGAGGACGGCGCGCAGGCGCTCGATCTCGTCGCCCGGGCGCTCCCCGACGCGGTGGTTCTCGACATCGGCATGCCCGGCATCGACGGCCTGGAGGTCTGCCGCCGGCTGCGGCTGCTGGGCAACCGTGTGCCGATCCTGATGCTCACCGCCCGCGACGCCATCGCCGACCGGATCGACGGTCTCGACGCCGGCGCCGACGACTACCTCGTCAAGCCCTTCGACGTGGGGGAGCTCAGGGCCCGCCTGCGCGCCCTGTTGCGCCGCAGCGGCCCCGAGGGCGACCCCGACTCGCTCGCCTTCGCCGAGATCCGCCTCGACAGCGCCCGCCACGGGGCCTCCGTGGGGGACCGCTTCGCAGAGCTCACCCGCACCGAGTACCAGCTCCTGGAACTGCTGATGCTCAATCCCCGCCGCGTGCTCTCCCACAGCGTCATCTACGACCGCGTCTGGGGGTACGACTTCGGCGCCGCCTCCAACGCGCTGCGCGTCTACATCGGCTACCTGCGCCGCAAACTCGAGGAGATCGGCGCCCGCCCGCTGATCCACACGATCCGCGGCGTCGGCTACGTCCTGCGCGAGCCGTGACCCTGCGCACCCGCATCGCCGCCGCCGCGAGCCTCGCCGTCGCCGTCGCCGTGCTGCTCGCGGCGGTCGCGGTCTACCTCGCGGTGCGCTCCGACCTGCGCGGGCAGATCGACACCTCGCTGCGCCAGCGCGCCCAGGGGCTCGTGGCGATGCCCCCCTCCGGGCCCGCCGGAGCGCCCGGCGCACCCGCAGCGTTGCTTGCGCCCGTGGGTGCCCTCGGCCGGGGAACGTCGCCCGGTGGCCCCGCCGGCAACGCAAACGCCGGCACTGGCGCCGGCGGCGTCTCCGGCGGCAGCACTGGCGCCGCCCCCGGCTCCGCCGGCGGCCCCACCCGCGGCGGCTCCGGCACCGGCGAGGACGGGTGGCCCCGGGTCGTCGCGCCCGCCCGCTTCGGCGGGGCCTCGGGCTATGTGCAGTTCATCTCCCCCACCGGCGCCGTGGACGTGCCCGGCGGCCAGGGCTCCTCGCCCACGATCGCGCCGAGCGCCGCCGAGCGGGAGATCGCCGCGAGCGGCCGCGGCCAGATGCTCGCCGACCGCACCGTCCGGGGGACGCACCTGCGGGTGCTCACACTCGGCATCGGGCCCCGCGGAGCGGTACTGGTCGCGCTGCCCCTCACCCAGGTCGACCACGAGCTCAGCCACATCCTGCTGATCCTCCTGATCGTGGGCCTCGCCGGGATCGCCCTCGCGGCGCTCCTGGGGGCGCTCGTGGCACGCGCCGCGCTCACCCCCATCGCGCGCTTCACCCGCCGCACCGAGCAGCTCACCGGGGACCTCGACCTCACCCAACGCCTACCGGCAGGCGGACGCGACGAGCTCGCGCGGCTCGCCGCCAGCTTCAACGCCACGCTCGACGCGCTCGCGCGCTCGCTCGATGCCCAGCGCCACCTGATCGCCGACGCCGGCCACGAGCTGCGCACCCCGATCGCCTCCCTGCGCGCCAACATCCAGGTCCTCCAGGACGCCGCGCGGCTCACCCCCGAGGATCGCGAGGGTCTGCGCCGGGACATCATCGAGGAGCTCGACGAGCTCACCTCGCTCGTCAGCGACGTCGTGGAGCTCGCCCGGGGCGCCGCGAGCGAGCCCGCCACCGACGATGTCCGCCTCGACCGGATCGTCGCGGACGCCGTCGAGCGCACCCGCCGGCGCGGGGAGCTGCGCTTCCAGGTGGAGCTCCAGCCCACAGTCGTGCGGGGGGCGCCCGAGCGCATCAACCGCGCGGTCGCCAACCTGCTCGACAACGCCCGCAAGTGGAGTCCCCCCGGGGGGCTCGTGGAGGTCGATCTGCACGAGGGGGTGCTCACCGTCCGCGACCACGGTCCCGGCTTCCAGGAGGCCGACCTCCCCAATGTGTTCGAGCGCTTCTACCGCGCCGAGCAGGCCCGCAAGCTCCCCGGATCCGGGCTTGGGCTGGCGATCGTGCGCCAGGCCGCCGAGGCCCACCACGGGTTCGCCACCGCGGAGAACGCCCCCGGCGGCGGCGCCCGCCTGCGGGTCGGCTTCGGGGCGCCCCTGGCGGCGCCGGTCGGTGTCTTGGCGTGACACGATTTGGCTGCATTTGTTCGGTGCAATTACTTTGACGCCAACCGCACATATTGTGTTGTGTTCGGTACACACACGCGCCTGGGTCGAGGAGTACCTCGCCGGGCGCTACGAGCGCGAGCCGGGGCGCCGTACCCGGTAGCCGGTACATTTTGGTACCGGTATGACGGTACAACTGACCGGTGCCCGGACAATGCGAGGCGCCGCACTCCGTCGGAGGAGACTGCCGGTGTGACTCGTTCGCATGCCCACGTCGTCGGGGTACCCGAGGCAATTCGATCGCGCGAGGATCTGGCTGGCGCTGACCGTGCGATCACGTATGAGCTTGCAGCTGGTGACGCCCGGTCAATGAGTGCTGAGCAGTGGGCGCGCGCGACCTGGGAGGGCGCCCCAACGATCGTCCGTTGGTTCCTGATGCTCGGTTGGCGCTTCGCTCTCGGGCTACGGCTCGCGCCTGGGCGGTCGCCCACGCACGTGCTCGGTTGGCGCATGATCGACGACCGCCCCAACACGATGACGCTCCAGGCCGGCTCCGCCCTCATCACCGGGCACAACGTGGTGATCGTCCAGGAGTCCACCGTGCTATGGACCACGCTCGTCCGCTACGAACACCCCGTCGCACGCCCGATCTGGAGACTCGTCGAGCTCGTACACCGAATCGTGCTGCCATACACCCTCACCCACGCCAAGGGGGTGCGCCAGCCAGAGTGCGGCCGAGAGGACCAGAGCAGGCAGTGACGCCGGCGCCACCCGCTGCCCTGTCAACTGTGGCGGCGTGTGGGACACCAAACGTGGCCATATCTGCGTGAAAGGCCCAGCCCCGAAGGGACGGGCTGATTCGACCTGGTCAGCTCGATTCCGACGTAGTTCTTACGGGGCTCGCATGTTCGCCCTACACGCGGCGGCGAGAGTGCACGAGATCAGCGGCTCGCCGACAGCAGCCGAAAGGACCGACCGGCGGCACACCGACGGCACCCGAAAGGAACCACCGATGTCAACTCCCCTGATCACCACCCCCACCGATCGGAGGTCGGCCGGCACGCCCCAGGACCCAAGTCTGGCTCTCGGCGAGCGCTCCCGCGCAGCGCTGCGCCGCCTGGTCCGCGGCCGTGCGGCCGACCCCGCGTGGTCGCGTCCGCTGCTGTGGCTGATCGGGCTGCTCGCCGGCACGCTCACCCTCTGGGGGCTGACCCGCAGCGGGTACGCCAACACCTACTACGCGGAGGCCGCCCAGGCCGCCACCCGCAGCTGGAAGGCGTGGCTCACCAACTCGGTGGACACGAGCGGGCTGGTGAGCCTCGACAAGGGGCCCCTGTCGAACATGCTGATGGGGCTCTCCGGGCGCCTGCTGGGGTTCTCGAGCTTCAGCATGCTCCTCCCCGAGGCGCTCTGCGGGATCGCCTCGGTGCTCCTGCTGCACAACATCGTCCGCCGCACACTCGGGCACCGCGCCGCGGCGCTCGCCGCACTGATGCTCGCGCTCACCCCGATCTTCGTGGCGATGAGCCGCTTCAACAACCCCGACCCGCTGCTCGTGCTCTGCGAGATCGCCGCCGCCTGGGCGCTGGTGCGGGCCCTGGAGTCCGGCCGCACCCGCCACCTGCTGCTGTGCGGCCTGTTCGTGGGACTCGCCTTCAACGTGAAGATGCTCGCCGCCTACCTGATCGTGCCCGGCCTCGCGCTCGCCTTCCTGATCGCCGGCCGGGGCGGAGCGCGCCGGCGCCTCGCCCAGCTCGCCGCGGGCGGTGTCGCGATGGCCGCGGTCAGCTTCGCGTGGTACGGCACGATGATGCTGCTCCCCGCCTCCGAGCGCCCCTTCGTCGGCGACACCACCGACAACTCCTGGTTCTCGCTCATCTTCGGCGCCAACGGGCTGAGCCGCGTCGCCGGCAGTGGCGGCGGGGCCGGGGTCGGTGGACCCCTCGGGGGAGGGGGGGAGGAGGAGGAGGAGGGGGTGCGGGAGGCAACTTCGGCGGCGCGGCCGGCATCACGCGCCTCTTCAACCCGATCGTCGGCGGGCAGATCTCCTGGCTGCTGCCCCTGGCCCTGCTCGGCCTGCTGCTCGGCCTGTGGAGCCGCCGGCGCGCCCCGCGGACCGACCTTCCTCGCTGCGCCTACGTCCTCTGGGGCGGCTGGGGGCTGGTCTCCTGGGCGATCTTCAGCCTCTCGGAGGGCATCTTCCACCCCTACTACACCACCGCCCTCGCACCCGCCGTGGCGGTGCTCGCCGCGGGCGGCCTGATCGAGATGTGGGACCGCGCGCGGCGCTCGACCGCGTGGGTCGCGGCGCTCACCGCGGTTGCGATCGGCACCGCCGTGTGGGCCTCGGTGCTGCTCGCCCGCGCCACCGGGTTCGTGCCCTGGCTGGCCCCCGCCGCGATCGTGCTCGCCGCGCTCGCCGGCGGCGCCCTGCTGCTAGCCCGCCTCGAAGACCGCCGGCGAGCGCACGCGCCGATCGTGCGCCGGCTGCTCCCCCTCGCGGCGGTCGCGGGGCTGCTGGCGGTGCTCGCCGGACCCGCCTCCTACTCGCTCGCCACCGTGGGGGACACGCTGAGCGGCGGCAACCCCCTGGCCGGCCCCGCCAGCGCCGAGTCCGGCCTCGCCGGTGGACCCGGCGGCGGCTTCCCCGGCAGCGGCGTTCGCGGTGGCGGCGTCCCCAGCGGCGGCTTCCCAGGAGCGGGTCGCGGTCTGCCCGCCGGGGAGGCCCCCCCTAGCGGTGCCGGCTTCCCCGGTGGCGCACCCGCCGGAGCGGCCGCGGCTCCCGCCGCCGGCCTGCCTCAGGGCGCCATCGCCCGGGGGGCCGGCGGGGGGACCGCCGGCGCCGCCGGAGGGAACTTCGCGGGCGCGAGCGTCAGCAGCGCGCTGGTGAAGTACCTGGAGGCCCACCAGGGCGCCGCCAGGTACATGGTCGCCGCGGTCGGCTCCAACACCGCGGGCGCCATCGCACTGGAGAGCGGGCGCAACGTGATCGACATGGGTGGGTTCATGGGCGCCGATCCCGCTCCCACCCTCGCCCAGGTCGAGCACCTGATCGACACCGGCCAGCTGCACTACATTCTGCTCGGCGGCCAGGGGGGCGGTCCTGGCGGCGGCGCGGGCGTGGGCGCGGGCGGCCATCGCGCCAGCAGCACGGCCGTCGAAACCCGCGACAAGTGGATCGAGAGCCACGGCACCGCGGTCGATGTGCCGGGGCAGAGCGCCTCCGGATCGGGCTCCACGCTCTACCACTTCGCCAGCTGAGAGCGATCACCAACTGAGCGCGAGACGCTTTCACGACCGAAGACAGCGGACGATCCCGATCGCTTCGGCCACTGTGGCCGTGTTCTCAGACCACGCTGAGGAGCTCGTTGCGAGCGGGGACGCTTTGCGGTGGATCGAATCCGGGGGAGATGACGGTGGCCGTGGCGCCGGTGGGAGCAAGCTCTATGCGTATCAGGGCTGTCTCGCATGCAGCGGCGATCTCGCCGGCGAGATCGAGAGTCGACGTGATCTCAGGGGCGGGCACCCGACAGGCCTCGAGGAAGCGCCGAACCTGGACTCCGGCCAGCGCTCGGGCGTCCACCTCCAGCTCCTCCAGGTGGGTGCAACCGGCACGGGCTGTCGTTGACGATCCGAGGATGCACGCGGCCATGTCGTCGGGGGTGGCCAGCGAGCACGCTCGTACCCGCTCGAGCAGATCTGCTGCCACGGGTCGGGGGCCAAGTGCGTCGAGGATCTCGCTCAGACGCTCCCGTCCCAGCAATCCGTCCTCGCAGGAGGCCTCGATGAGGCCGTCGCTGAAGAAGCACACCTCGGCGCCCGCGGGGAGCGAGAGGGTGCTCTGGCGACGCCCGGTCGGTACGCCCCAGCCAACCGGCGCAGAGGAGCAGATCGTCAAGGGCTCGTGTGCTTGGAAGCCGCGCAGGATCGGGGGAGGGTGGCCAGCGAGGGCATAGGTGAGCCGGCTGCCCCGAGTGTCGTATACCCCGACCGCGACGGTGGCATAACGCTCGCCTGCCGGGTCGGCCAGGACACGGCCGGCGAGCGCAAGCGCCGCGCGCGGCTCCAGCCCCGCCAGGAGATAGGCCCGCAGGGTGTAGCGCGTGAGAGCGGCATGGGTCAGCGCTTCATGACCGTGTCCAGAGACATCGCCGAGGATGATCGCGACCTTCCCGGGTTGGGGGATGAACAGGTCATAGAAGTCCCCGCCTGCGGCCGGACCCTCGGCGGGCCGGTAGGCGACAGAAGTCGCCAACCCGCCGAGGCGGGCGGGAACTGCGGGCACGAGCGCTGTCTGCATGAAGCCCAGATCCCGGAGCAGCGTGACACGCTGACGCTCCAGGCGACGAGCACGGAGCGCCGCCAGGCGAGAGCGGACACCGAACCAGATCGCCAGGAGCAGCAGCGCGAGGATGATCGGCTTGCTCCAGTCAGGAACCGGGATCGGCAGGGGTATATGTCTACCGATCGTGTCCAGGGGGTTATTCGAGGCGCGCGCTGTCGCGCCGGAGCGCAAGCCCGATACGCGAGCAACGCCCGGGGAGCCGCGCCGGGAGGAGCCGAGCGCGGTCGCCGCGTTCGGAGCGATGGCCGCAATCGGACGGTTGCTCGGCTGCCGTCGATGCCTGCCCCTTCCTGCCGAGCGGCGAGCGCGGGGGTGCTGCCCTGCCGCGGAGGGCGGGTGTGGCTGGCGGTGTACGCCATTCGATGTCCGCTCGACAGCCGCGACGCTGGGTGGAGGGGGAGCCGTGGCGGCACCGGGCACGGGAGTCGTGCCCGGGCTCCCAGAGGC
Organism: uncultured Solirubrobacterales bacterium; assembly: GCA_963713985.1. Lineage (GTDB taxonomy): Bacteria > Actinomycetota > Thermoleophilia > Solirubrobacterales > Solirubrobacteraceae > Palsa-744. The sequence goes on from OY970219.1 coordinate 611,513, forward strand.
CTTGGCCGTTGAGGGAGGTGGCCCACCGGAGAGCCCCGAAGGGCCGCTGGCAGAGGACGAGGAACCGCCGGAGGGGGATGCCGGTGGACTGGGGGAGGCCGCTGGTGGGCTGCTCGTGGGGGGCACCGAGACGCTGCCGGAAGACGCTCCCGGCAGCGACACGCTGACAAGAGGCGTGCCAGACGAGGACGCTTCCGGCAGCGACACGCTGACCAAAGGCGTCCCAGACGAAGACGCTTCCGGCAGCGACACGCTGACCAAAGGCGTCCCAGACGAAGACGCTCCCAGCAGGGACACATTGACCAAGGGGGCACTCGGCGCGGACCCGTCGGGCAGCGCCAGGCCGAGCACAGAGGCGTGTAACAGCGACACGCCGATGAGAGGCGAGCCTGGCGAGGAAGCGGTTGACGAGCTCGACGGGTAGGGCGCCTGGGCGTTGGCATGGCCGGCAGCCAGCAGCGCGGCGCACAGGCCGGCGAGCAACCCCAGTACTGTCGCCCTCATGCCTCCAGGCCACGGGCGCGTTATGGCCCGCAACCGCCCTCCGTTGTGGGGCATTAGGTCACGCACGAGTCTTGGAGAGACGGACGATGGTGCTTCCGGGTCTGCTGTGCAACTGGATTTCGTCCACAGCGCTGGCCATGAAGGCAAGCCCCCGGCCGTGTTCGGAGCTCGTGCTGGGGTCCAGAACGGGCGTCGCGAATGTCCCCCAGTCACGGACGACGAACGTCAGGCGGTCGGGATACGCGACGATGCTGAGAGAGATCAGGCCCTGCTCGTCCGGAGCACCATGCCTGATCGCGTTGGTCACCGCCTCGTTCACGGCATAGACGAGCTCGTAGCAGCTGTCGGTGTCAAAGCCGAACGCCGTTGCGGCCTCCCTGACGTACTGCCGCGCGGTGCTCAGCGCCGAACTCGAGGCGGGCAAGCGCAACTCGTTTGCCGTGAAGCTCTCGGCATCCAGCTCGACCCCGGCCGCCCCAGCCACATCAGCCAGCCATCGCGAACGCGGAGAGAGCCTCGTCACGCGAGCTGTACAGCGCAACCACGCCGTCGAGGCCGCTGATTTCAAATACCTGCAGCACCTTCTCATGCGTGCAGACGACAGCCAGCGGCTCGCCGCCGGCTTCGCGCAGCCTCGTGGCAGCGCCCACGAGAACACCGATCGCCGTCGAGTCGATGAAGGTCGCCCACGAGAGATCGAGCACCAGGCGCCGCCTGTTGGCCCTGATATGGGCGAGAATGCGCTCCTTGAGCTGCGGGCTGGCGTCGTAGTCGATCTCGCCGCCCACAACCAGCACAACAACCTCATCGCATGTCACATCGTCGCCGATATAGAAAGAACTCATACGATCCCTCCAAGCCAGGATGGCCGAAAGGCCGAAAGTTACCGAGAGCTGCCTTTTGCTATTCGGTCAAGCAGAACTCATCTGTACTCTGCTACAGGCGCGTGGACGGAAAGATGATGGAGAGCGAGGGCCGCCACCGATGAGCGCCTGGGGAGCGGGCGCCGCCGTGTCGGTCACGTTCGACAACCTCGGCGAGGCCGCCCAGCTCCAGCTGGGCATGTGGCCCGACGATGTGCCCCAGGGGCAGCACTTCACGGTCCTCGAAGTGCTTCCCCGTTTGCTCGAGCTGCTCGCGACCAGGGGGGTGCGCGCGACGTTCTTCGTGGAGGGCCTCAACGCCGAGATGTACCCCGATGCGCTGCACGACCTCGCACGGGCGGGTCACGAGGTCGCCGTCCACGCTTGGCGCCACGAGGAGTGGGCCGCGCTGGACGCCGACTCCGAGGCGCAGCTGCTGGACCGGGCCACCGGCGCACTGCGCTCCATCGGTCTCCACCCCCGCGGCTTTCGCCCGCCTGGCGGGGGGCTGACCGCGCGCACCCTCGGCCTGCTCGGGGCGCGCGGCTACAGCTACGTCTCCCCCGCCGGGGAGCGCGAGGGGATACTCGACGGTCTCCCCGTGCTGCCGTTCCGCTGGCCGCTCGTGGACGCCTACGCGTTCCTCCCCCAGTTCGCCGGTCTGCGCGAACGCTACAGCGGCAGTCCGGATCCCCACGGGCCCGAGTGGATGCGCGCGGAGATGCTCGCCGCGCTGCACGCCCACGCCGAGTGCGGGGGCCACCTCGTACTGCTGTTCCACCCCTTCTCCGTCGCCTTCGCCGGCGAGGAGAGCTGGAGCGCCCTGGACGGCGTGCTCGGCGAGACCGCCCGCCTCGCCGGTACCGGCGCGATCACGGCGCTGCGCATGGACGAGGCCGCCGCCTCGATGCTCGAGCGGCCCGAGGACTTCGACCACCCACCGCAGCTCGACGACGCCACCTGGATGGCGCCGTCCGCGTGAGAGGAACGCCATGCCGAGGAGCGCCACCTTGATGAAGACCGTTCTCAAAAGCCCCACCCTGAGACACGCGGCGCTGAGGTACGCCATGACGGGGAGCGTGAAGCCGAAGAGCGCGAAGCCAAAGAGCGGAGAACCGAGGAGAGCGAAGCCGAACAGCGCGAAGCCGAAGAGCGCGAAGCCGAAGGGCGCGAAGCCGGGGAGCACACGCCGGCGGACTCTGCGGCCGCGCCGGCCGCTCACGGCGCTCACGGCGCTTGGCACCGCGGCGCATCACGGCTTCGAGGTCAGGGCCGGTGTGGGCCTCGTCTTCGAGCCGTTCATCGGCCGGCGCGGCGCCGTCGCGCTGTGGTCAGCCGGACTGCCTGCGTGGGCCGCCGCGGCATGGCTCGGCGAGGGCGAGCCGATCGAGAAGTGGCTGGCGCTCAACAACGGCGCCGGGCTGGCCGGCGGTCTCGTGCACTTCGTCGAGTGGCCCTGGGAGCTGCACGGCCCCATCCCCCACCTCGTGGAGGCCGAGGGCATGACGCCCGAGCTCCTGCGCCCCTACAACACGATCCTCCAGCTCTGGGTCCTGGCGGGCGCGCTGGCGCTCGCTCTCGAGACCCCCCGCCATGCCCGGCGTTGGGCGCTCGCGGGACTGCTGCTCGGCGAGCCGCTGCGCCGCTCCGCGGTCCACCACTTCCGTTGGGCGCACGAACAGGCCGAGCGCGAACCCGAGCGCTGGAGCCCCATGCTGCGCGAGCAGGCCCGCGAGCGCGCCGAGCAAGCGGTGTGAGCCGGCTCGGTCCCACGACCACCCGCACCCGGGCGCACAGCCGGGCGCTGTGAACCCGCTCGGCCCCGACGATCCCCCGCACCCGGGCGCACAGCCGGGCGCTGTGAACCCGCTCGGCCCCGACGATCCCCCGCACCCGGGCGCACAACAGGCCCCGGCGACCGCACAGGCACCCGCGCACGACCGCCGCTTCCCGCCAGCGCTGCTCGCCCTGACCGTCACCACCGGGCTGGTCGACGCCGTCAGCTACCTCGGGCTCGGCCATGTCTTCACCGCCAACATGACCGGCAACGTCGTGCTGCTCGGGTTCGGGCTCGCCCACGCCGGCGGGCTGCCGGTCCTCGCCCCGCTCGTCTCGCTCGCCGCCTTTCTCCTCGGCGCCGGCGCCGGCGGGCGCATCGTCGCCGGGCTCGCCCCGCACCACGGCCGGTACTTCCGCGTCGCACTCGCGATCGAGGCCGGGCTGCTCGGCTGCGCCGCCGCGCTCACCGCGCTCGTCACCGTCGAGATCGGCTCCCCCTCTGCCTACGTGGTGATCGCGCTGGTCGCCGTTGCGATGGGTGTGCGCAACGCGACCGTGCGCAAGCTCGCCGTCCCCGACCTCACCACCACAGTCCTCACGCTTACGATCACCGGCCTCGCCGCCGACTCCCGTCCCGCCGGCGGCGCCTCCCACAACTCCTACCGGCGGATCGCCGCCGTCGCGTCGATCCTGATCGGCGCGCTCATCGGCGCACTGCTCGAGCAGCAGAGCCTCGTGCTCCCACTCGCCGTCGCCGCCGGCATGGCGGGCGCCACCCTCGTGGGCTTCGCCGCTGCGCGTCGGTAGCCGGGCTGTGGACGAGCTGGGCTGTGGATGAGCTGGGCTGCGGATGAGCTGGGCTGCGGACGAGCCGAGCGGACGGACGAGCCGAACGGCGGCAAGCTGGGCGGAGGGACGTAACGCGTTGGAGCAGGCCGGACATAGAGGGGTGATGGAGCAACCCGACGCGCAGAGGCGGGAGCGGTTCGAGGCGCTGTTCGAGCGCTTTCACCCGGACGTGCTCGCCTACGTACTGCGCCGCGCACCGCGGACGGTCGTGGATGACGTCGTCAGCGAGACCTTCCTCGTGGCATGGCGCGCGCTGGACGGCGTACCCGCGGAGCCGCTGCCCTGGCTGTACGGGGTGGCGCGCAGGACGCTGGCCAACCACCGCCGCGGGCGTCGGCGCTCGGCGGCGCTCAGCGCCCGCCTCACGCACGTGGCCGTGGAGCCCCCGGAGCCCGAGATGCTGGGCGAGAGCATCGACCCGGCGCTGCGAGATGCCCTGCTGGAGCTCTCCGAGCGGGAGCGCGAGGCGCTGCTGCTGGTGGCGTGGGAGGGGCTCTCCCCAACCCAGGCCGCCGGCGCGCTCGGCTGCTCCGGGGCCGCGTTCCGCGTGCGGCTTCACCGCGCACGCGGACACCTCGCTCAGCTGTTGGCGAACACGCCGTCCGGGCGCCCGCCGCAGCAGGGCCACACGCCAATCGATCCGCCGACCGGGCGCCCGTCGAAGCCGGGCCGCACACTGATCGAGCCGTTGACCGAGCGCTTGCCGCAGCCAAGCTGCGCGTTGATCGAGCCGTTGAGCGAAGGAGGAGAGCGATGAGCGACCCGATCGACCTCGTGCGGAGCGCGAACCCCGTGCCCGATTCACGAGCCGATCCCCGCGCGGCGCTCGAGCCTGCCGCCCGCCGGGAGTTGCTCGACGGGATCCTCGCCACTGACCCGCGGGCGCACGCGCGTGCCGCGCGCACGGCCGCCGGCCTGCCCAACTGGCTCCACGGGGCGAGGGCGCTGGTGCTCGTTCTCGTCATGGCGCTCGCCACCGGCGGCGCCACCGCCGCGGTCCTGCTGAGCGGGACGAGGCACTCCGCGCCCCTCGCCGGGACCTTCCCCGGGTCGAGGAGGTCGCTCTCCAGCACCAACTACCGCATTGGCTTCACGCCCGACATCACCGGCGGCGTGGTCGGGTGGTGCGATCAGATCAACTTCACCACCTGGCTGACGCATCCGACGAAACGCGCCCATTTTGAGCGCCTGTCCGAGGCCTATGGAGGGGGAGCAGCCGGCTGCGGCAGCGGACCGACCGCCACCGAACCGTTCATCGACTCCGACGTGGTCAGCGGCTCGGGCGGCAGGGACGGACAGCACTTCAGCTACCAGGTCGCCTACTACCTCACCGCGCCGCAGGTCGCGGCCGTGCGCGCCTCGCCCACGCTCACGATCCTCACCCGCCCCGAACCGGGGCTCCCCGACGGCTACCGCGTCGCCGTGGGCTTTCCCGAACAGGAGCATGGCGGCACACCGGGGGCGATGGGCGCATTCAGGCCAGTTGCGCTCGCCGAGAACGGCAGCGAGCTCGCCAGACGCCACCCGCCGGGGGGCGCTCCGTGGGTGCCCGATCCAACCGTGTCCTGGTGGCGCAACTCGCGAGCGGGCCTGCGCGCGCTCGAGCTCCTCCACCCGCTGACGCTTCGGTACGCGGATACCCACCGGAGGGAGCTCTTCCGAACCAGGCCGCCGGCGGCCCCCTGCGCGATCAACAGCTCCCGTCTCCCCGGGGCGCTGCAGCAGCTTGGCCACGTCGTCCTGCGGGTCCGGCCCGTCCCGCAGGTGATCGGGCGCGCCTACCTCTCCTGCATAGACACCGAAATCAGCTATCGCGGGTGGGCACTCGATGCCGCGCTCCTGCTCGACGCGCACCATCCCGGCGCCCCCCCCGCGCCGCTGCCGGGCTCGACCCCCGTTCCGGGGCATCCGGGCGTGGTGCAGGAGGAAGAGGGCGGCATCTTCGGGAGCATCACCGGCCGGCGCGTGGGCAATGCGTGGCTCGTCGTGGAGAGCAGCAGCCGCCTCAGAAGCCGCCTCGTACAGCGCACCAGCGGTCTCCCCCAGCGCCTGGAGGTCCTCGACGCGCTCCGCGCCTGCGTGAGGATCGCCGGTCGCTGCCCTGCCTCATAATGACCGAGCCCACCGTGCGCCCTTGGCCCACGCGCCCGTGCCATAAGCCACCTGAGGGGACCGCCCCGCGTCCATGCCGCAAGTCACCTTCTACTTCGACCTCGGATCTCCGTTCGCCTACCTGACGGCGGAGCGCCTGGAGCACCTGCCCGGCCCGGTTGCCTGGCAGCCCGTTCTGCTGGGCGGCATCTTCAAGCTCAACGGGCGATCCTCCTGGGCGCTGGGCGACGCCGAGCGGCGCACCGCAGGGATGGTGGAGATCGAGCGGCGCGCGCAGGAGTACGGACTCCCACCCCTGCGCTGGCCCGACCCGTGGCCGGCCGACTATCTCTTCGCGATGCGGGTCGCGACCCACGCGTTTCAGATCGGGCGCGGAGGCGAGTTCACCATGCAGGCCTTCCGCGCCGCCTTCCGGGAGGGACGGGATCTCAGCGATCCCGAGCGCGTCCTCGATGCCGCCGAGGCGATCGGCATCGACCGACGGGCAGCCGCGGATGCGGCCGGCGAGGCGACGGTCAAGACGGCTTTGCGCGCGGCGACGGACGCCGCGCACGAGCGCGGGGTGTTCGGGGTGCCCACCGTCGCCGTCGGCGATGAGCTGTTCTGGGGTGACGATCGGCTGCCGGACGCCGCGACGGCCGCCAGGTCCGTAGTCGATCAGCGATAGAGAGATCTTGACGTGCCCGCCGACCACCATCGATCGTCCGCTCCCCACGCCGCCGCGACGGCGTACACGAGCCGGTTGGCGGTGGGCAAGCATTGACCTGCCTGCGGGTCATCGTCAACCCAAACGCCGGCGGTGGACGAGCACAGCGGCTGCTTCCCCTCGTCGAGTCCGCGCTGCGGGCACGCTCCGCGGAGCACCGGATCGACCGGACGCGCTCGCTCGAGCACGCCGCCGAGCTCGCTCGCGACGCGGCCCAGGCGGGCGAGCTCGCGGTGGCCATGGGGGGCGACGGCCTGGTCGGCGCCGTGGCCGGGGCGCTGCGCGAGACCCCCGCGGCGGTCCTCGGCGTCATCCCCGCCGGACGGGGCAACGACCTGGCGCGCAAGCTGGCCATCCCCGCCGACCCCACCGGCGCGTGCGCAACGCTGCTCGACGGCCGGCCGCGAACGATCGATCTCGCCGAGGTGAACGGACGCATCTATCTCGGGATCGCGAGCGCCGGCATCGACTCCGACATTCAGGTGATCGCGAACGCCAACCGCCTCCCTCTTGGGAGCCACGTCTATGTGTATGCGACCCTCAGAGCCCTTGCGACCTGGAAACCCGCACGCTTCGAGGTCGCGGTGGACGGGCGGGAGCTGCACTTCAGCGGATACTCCGTGGCGGTCGCGAACTCCGGCGTGTTCGGCGGCGGGATGTACCTCTCGCCGGACTCCCAGATCGACGACGGAGTCCTCGAGGTGGTCGCCTTCGAGGCGATCCCCAAGCGCCGCTATTTGGCGAATCTCCCACGTGTGTTCAAGGGAACCCACCTGCAGGAGCCCGGGGCGCACGTCCTCAGCGGCAAGACGGTCACCATCAGCACCGATCGGCCCTTCCAGGTGTTCGCCGACGGCGAGCCGATGGTCGACCTCCCCGCCACGGTCCAGGTCCTGCCGCAGGCGATTCGCGTGATGGCGCCCACCGAGGACGCCGCCTGAGGCTCCGTGAAAGACTCACCCCCCTCCCACAAGGACCCCACCTGAGGCTCGTAAAGACTCACCCTCCTCCCCACGAGGAGCCCGACCTGAGGCTGTAGGCTGAGCGGGCGCCATGGACCTCACCTTCAACGAGACCGAGATCGCCTTCCGCGACGAGCTGCGCGCGTGGTTTGCCGCGAACGACCCCGGCCCCCAGCCCACGGGCGAGGAAGACCTGCAGTACGCCTGGCGGCGCGACTTCCAGCGGCGCCTCGCCGACGGCGGCTGGGCCGCGGTGCACTGGCCGCGGGAGTACGGCGGCCGCGGGGCGACGCTGACCCAGTCGGCGATCTTCTTCGAGGAGCTCGGGCGTTCCGGCGCTCCCCTGCCCGCCAACGTGCTCGGCCTGCTGCTGGCCGGTCCCACGATCATGACCTGGGGCTCCGAGCAGCAGAAGGAGCGCTATCTGACGCCGATCCTCACCGCCGAGGAGATCTGGTGCCAGGGCTTCTCCGAGCCCGACGCCGGCTCCGATCTCGCCAGCCTGAAGACGCGCGCCGTGCTGGATGGCGATGACTGGGTTCTCACCGGTCAGAAGGTCTGGACGAGCGCCGCGCAGTACTCGAAGTGGTGCATGCTCGTCGCGCGCACCGACCCCGACGCGCCCAAGCACAAGGGCCTCACCTACTTCCTGATGGACATGGAGCAGGAGGGCGTGCAGATCCGCCCGCTGCGCCAGATCACCGGCGAGTCCGAGTTCAACGAGCTGTTCCTCGACGGCGCCCGCGTCCCCGCCGAGAACGTGCTCGGCGGCATCGGCAACGGCTGGAAGGTCGCGCTCACCACGCTGATGAACGAGCGCGCCGGGCTGGGGTTCTTCCTCCAGGTCCGCCTGCGCCAGCTGCTCGACCGCCTGATCGAGGAGGCCGCCCGCGAGGGGCTGCTCGAGGATCCCGTGGTCGCCGATCAGCTCGGAGAGCTGCACCTGCGCACCGAGATCGTCAGGCTCAACGCCTACCGCGGGCTGACCACGATCGAGAAGTACGGCCAGCCCGGGCCCGAGGGGTCGCTCACCAAGTGGATGTGGTCGGACACCAACCAGCGGCTCACCCAGCTCGCCGCCGATCTGCTCGGCCCCCGCGCGCTGCGAGCGGGCGATCCGTGGGCCTATGAGCTGCTGCGCGCCCGCGGCAACTCGATCGAGGGGGGCACCACCGAGGTGCTCAAGAACATCGTCGCCGAGCGCGTGCTCGGCCTGCCCAAGTCGCGCTAGGAGCAGTCCATGGATTTCGACCTCAGCTCCAATCAGCGCGAGATCAAGGACGTCGCACGCGAACTGCTCGCCGTGCGCTCGCCCTTCGCCAAGGTGCGCGAGGCGGCCGAGACAGCCGCCTACGACCCCGCGCTGTGGAGCGAGCTGGTGGAGCTGGGCTGGGCAGGGATCTCGGTCGCCGAGGAGCACGGCGGCCAGGGGCTCGGCGCGGTCGAGCTGGCGGTGCTGGCCGAGGAGCTCGGGTACGCATGCGCCGCCACCCCCTTCCTCTCCACCGCCACCGCCGCCGCGGTCATCCAGGCGACCGGCAGCGACGAGCAGCGGGCTCGCTGGCTGCCCGGCCTGGCCGCGGGCGAGCTGACCGCGGGGATCGGCACGCGCGAGCTGGCGGCCGACGCCGCGGGCGCCGCCCTCGTCCTCGCGATCGACGGGGAGGAGGTCCAGCTGATCGAGGCCCCCGAGACCGAGCCCCTCGTCTCGATCGACCCCACCCGGCGGTACGCGGCCGTTGCGGGCGAGGGCCAGCCGCTCGGGCCCGGCGCCGCCGAGCGGATCCACTCCGCGGTGGCCGCCGAGGTCGTCGGGATCTGCCAGCGCGCGCTCGACATGACGCTCGCCTACGTCAAGGAGCGCAAGCAGTTCGGGGTGCCCGTCGGCTCCTTCCAGGCCGTCGCGCACCGCTGCGCGGAGATGCTGCTCCACACCGAGGGCGCGCGCTCCACCGCCTACTACGCCGCCTGGGCCGCCGGCGCCGACCCGCAGCTGCTCCCCGAGGCCGCGGCGCTCGCGGGCGCGGCGGCGGCCACAGGCGGGGTCTCCGTCACCGCCGGCGCGATCCAGATGCACGGCGGCATCGGCTTCACCTGGGAGGCCGACGTGCACTGGCTGTTCAAGCGCGCCCAGCTCGACGCGGCCCTCCTGGGCGGCGCCAAGCGCCACCGGGCGGCGCTGGCACGGCAGGCGGCCGCGAAGGTCCAGGCGGGCCTGGCCGCGGGCGCCGCGGGAACGTAGCGACTCCTCACCGCCGCGGCATCCGCGCTGAGGCGTGCCCCTCCCCTCCTCCCTCCCCTCCCTCACGAGCGCCGTTATCGTCGGAGGCCCGGGTCGAGCTCCGCCAGGCTCACGCCTCCGCGCGCGAGGCCGGCCTCGCGCGAGCCCACGACCCGGACACGCGGGAGACCGCCGAGAGGATCGCGTCGAAGTTGGCCTTGGCCGTGTCCGTGTCCTCCCCCACGCCCCAGGTCGTGTCGTCGCCGATACTCAACTTGACGTAGGAGATCGCCTTCGCGTCCGTCCCGTCGCTCAGGGTCTGCTGGGCGTAGTCGCGCACCTTGATCCTCACCCGCAGCAGGCCCTCCAGCGCGGCCACGAACGCGGCCACCGTGCCGCTCCCGGAGCCCTCGATCTCGATCGTCTCCCCGCCGTGCTCGAGCGTGGCGCTCAGCGTCGAGGAGTGGCCCTGATCGTCGCTCGAGATCTCATGCGCGATCAGCTTCGCTTCGCGGTGCTCCATGTACTCGCGCCGGAAGAGCTTGATCAGCTGCTCCGCGGTGATCTCCGCGCCCGAGGCGTCCACTTCCCGCTGCACGGCCCGGGTGAACTCGATCTGCAGCAGACGCGGCAGTTCCAGGTCGTGCTCGGCCCGCATGATGTAGGCGACCCCGCCCTTGCCGGACTGCGAGTTGACACGCACCGCCTCGTCGTAGTTGCGCCCGATGTCCTCGGGGTCGAACGGCAGGTAGGGAACGTCCCAAACGGCGTTCTTGTGGTCGGGAAGCCCTCGCATCGCCTCCATGCCCTTCTTGATCGCATCCTGATGGGAGCCCGAGAAGGCGGTGTAGACGAAGTCCCCCACGTAGGGGTGGCGTTCGTGGACGGGCATCCTGTTGCAATATTCGACGTCCCGCCGAATCGCGTTGATCCGGGAGAAGTCGAGCTCCGGGTCGACCCCCTGGGTCATCAGGTTCAACGCCAACGTGACCACGTCGACGTTGCCGGTGCGCTCGCCGTTGCCGAACAGCGTCCCCTCCACGCGCTCCGCGCCCGCCATCAGCGCCAGCTCGGTCGCCGCCACCGCCGTCCCCCGGTCGTTGTGGGGGTGCAGGCTGACGATCACGCAGTCCCTCCGCGACACGTTGCGGCAGAACCACTCGATCACATCCGCGTACAGGTTCGGCGTGGAGAGCTCCACGGTGGCCGGCAGGTTGAGGATCAGCTTGCGCTCCGGCGTCGGCTCGAAGACGTCCATCACCGCCTCGCACACCTCAAGGGCGTACTCCGGCTCGGTCGCGGTGAAGCTCTCCGGGCTGTACTCGAAACGGATGTCCTGATCGGGCCGGCGCTCCGCCAGCTCGCGGCATAGCTTGGCGCCCTCGACGGCGATGTCGCGCACCCCGGCCCGGTCGAGGCCGAAGACGACGCGCCGCTGCGTCGTGGAGGTCGAGTTGTAGAGATGCACGATCGCCCGCGGCAGCCCATCGAGGCTCTCGAAGGTCCTGCGGATCAGCTCCTCCCGCGCCTGGGTCAGCACCATCACCGTCACGTCCTCGGGAACGAGCTCCTCCTCGACCAGCGCCCGCATGAACTGGAACTCGGCCTCCGCGGCGGCGGGAAACCCGACCTCGACCTCCTTGAAGCCGACCTCCCCCACCAGCAGGTTGAACATGCGGCGCTTGCGCCCCACGTCCATGGGGGGGTCGAGTGCCTGATTTCCATCTCGCAGATCGACGCTCGCCCAGATCGGCGCAGCGGTGATCCGCTTGTCGGGCCACGTTCGATCCGCCAACTCGACCTGGGGGTACGGCCTGTACTTGTGGAATGGCATAGGTGCCACAGACTGCGACCTACCGCTCATGATGGTGTCCCTTTCGCTCTTTTATCTGTCCTTCGTCCTGCTTGCTGAGTTCGCGGCTCTGCGGCCGCCACGCATCATTCCCCCCGAGGGGGGAGCAGCAGGAGTCGAAGGGAGAGCAGGGACAACATGAAACGATCATTCTACATGATCGGCGGTGCCATGGTTGCCGCTGGCTCTGGCGCCGGAGCGTAGAGGCGCACGAGCCGCTCCACCCCCGCGGTGCAGACCCCGAGGCTGACCAGCGCGGCGGCGACGATCGCGGTCGCGACGTCGGCCGAGAGCACGTGCGCGGCGAGCCCCAGGGAGGCGATCGCGGCCGGCACTCCGAGCTGTGCACTGGCCGCCAGGCCGGCGGCCGCGGGCCGGCGAATGAGCCCAGCGGCGAGCAGGTGGATCGCGACGTTCAGGACCGCCAGCACGCCCGCGAGCGCGAGCAGCGCAGGGTGGCGCAGGAGGCCGCCCAGATCCAGCTGCGCGCCGAGCACGACGAAGTAGAGCGGGATGAAGAACCCGTCGGCGACGCCGCGCATCTGCGTGGAGAGGCGTTTGGGACCGCCGATCAGCGCGACCGTCACACCGGCCCCGAACCCCGCGATCAGGATGCTCGCGCCGCCCTTCTGCGCGATCCACGCGAGCAGGAAGAGGACCAGCAGCGAGAGGCGCAGATCGAGCGCCCAGTGGCGCCGCTTGGAGAGGCCGCGGACACGACGGACCCAGCGATGGCCGCGCAGCAGCCGGGCCACACCGAGCAGCGCCAGCACCGCGCCCGCCACGAGCGCGGCGCCGAGCGCGGCGTGGCCCACGCGCGCCGGCTGCAGCACGATCGGCACCGAGAGGATCGTGATGACGTCCGCGATCGTGACCTGCGCCATCACCACCATCACGCCGGGGCCCTCGATGCCCGTCTCCTCGAGCGCCGGCAGCAGCACGGCGGCCGAGCCCGAGGCGAGCAGGACCACGTAGATCGCCGCGTGGCCCGTGCCCGCGACGCTCGCGGCCAGCAGTCCTCCGGGTATGGCGAGCACGCAGACGACCCCCGCGAGCAGCCCGCCGCTGCGCAGCGACGCAGGGAGCCGCCGATCGCGCAGCGGCAGGTGCATCCCGACCGTGAGCATCAGCATCGCGAACCCGATTTCCCCGAGGAACGAGACCGTGCCGTTCGCCGGGTCCACGACGGCGAGCGCCGAGGGGCCGACGAGCACGCCGGCGAGGATCTCGCCGATCACCACCGGCACGAACCACCGCCCCACGCCGAGCAGCGGCCCACCGAGGCCGGCGAGCACGATCACGATCAGCGTCTCGAAGCTCACGGAAGGTCGAGCCTATGCACTGGCCGCGCTCGGCGCCACGGCCGCGGGTCCCGCGATTCGCCACGCTCGCCGCCACGGCAGGGAGTCCGTGATTCGCTGCGCTCAGGACGAGCGCCGGTAGCGGTAGCCGAAGCCGCGCACCGTCTCGATCGGCGTCGACTCCGGCCCCGCGGGGTCGAGCTTACGGCGCAGGTAGCCCACGTACAGCTTCACCTGCTCGGGAGAGACCCCGAGCGAGTCGCCCCACACGAGCTCCAGCAGCTGATCGCGGCTGAGCACCTGGTTGGGGTGGTGCACGAACGTCCCGAGCAGCCTGAACTCCAGCGGCGTCAGGCGCACCTCCCGCTCGCAGTAGGAGACCGCGCGCTGGGGGTAGTCGATCCGCACGAGCGCGTCGGCGTAGGTCTGCTGCTCCTCGGCCCGAGCGCCCGAGCGGCGCAGCAGCGCCTGCACGCGCGCCACGAGCTCCTGGTGACCAAACGGCTTGACCACGTAGTCGTCGGCTCCGCCCCGCAGGCCGCGCACGCGCTCGAGCTCGGTCTCGTGCGCGGTCAGCATCAGCACCGGCACGTCCGAGAGGTCGCGGATGCGCTCGAGCGTCGCCCACCCATCCAGCTCGGGCATCGTGACGTCCAGGATCACGAGATCCGGCGAGGCCGCATAGAGGTCGCGCAGCCCCGCCCGACCGTCGACCGCCTCGCGCACCTCGTGCCCGGCGCGCTCCAGCACGCCGCGCAGCAGATCCCGCATGATGGGGTCGTCGTCCACCACCAGAACCCGGGTGCGGCTCATACGCTGCTCATACCATCTGACCCCCGGAATCCGTCCTGCCCGGTCGATCCTCTGCACATGGCACGAGTACTCATCAGCGAGCCCCGTCAGGACGTCAGGCGGATGTTGGAGCGCATGGTCGCCCGTCTCGGCCACGAGCCGGTACTCGTCAGGGTGGTGGCACCCGAGCAGCTGCAGAGCGCCGACGTGCTCGTGGTCGAGCCCGCGGCGCCAACCGGTGTGGTGCTCGCCCAGGCCGCCCGCATCATCAACCCGTCGCTGCCGCTCATCTGCGTCAGCGTCACCGCACCGCCATCGGATCTGGCCGAGCTCGGCGTCCTGTTCGCCGCCGCCCTGATCAAGCCGTTCACGACCGAGCAGCTCGGCGTCGCGATCGAGGAGGCGTTGCCCGCTCAGAGCCCCCGCCGCGGGGAGGGCGCGGCGGGGGCTCGCGCGGCATAGCCGGCGAAACTGCCGAGAGCGCCTGGAGACGGGCGTGACAGGCGGCGGCCATTTCGAGCAGGTCGAGCCGATCCGAGCGCGCCGTCCGCTCTGACCCGTGGTGGTCGAGTGTGCGCAGGGTACGTTCGTAGGCACGTCGCGCGGGCCCCTCCTCGCCAAGCGCGTCATGGGCGCAGGCCAGCTTGAAGGCGGCGAGCCCGAAGTTGGGATCGAAGTACAGAGCGCGCCGCAGCGGCTCCACGGCGGCCCGGGCATCGTCGCGAGCCAGCTCGGCAACCCCACAGATGAAGTGCGCCTGGGGATCCAGCGGGTCCAGTGCGAGCACATCCCGAGCGATCCCCATCGCGAGGTCGAGCTCGCCGCGATCCGCGGCCCGCATCGCGTCGGCGGGCGTCGGTCGGGAGGGCGGCGCAGGCGCCACCGGGAGAGGGCGCGCATGATCCGAGAGCCGGTCGGCGGCCCCCCGAACCTGTGGGCGAGGGCGCATTGGACCGGATAGCCGGTCAGCGGCGCCCAGCAGGAGCAGGCCGGCCGGGGCCAGCGCCCGCTCGAGCGCCCCCAGCACGATCTCGACCGTCGGGCGGTCGAAGTAGATCAGGACGTTGCGGCACAGAATGACGTCAAAGGGCTGCCCGCCCGCCGGGGGGATCGGATCGTGCACGAGATTGTGCCGGCGGAACTCGACGAGCGCGCGCAGCCGCTCGCCGACGCTGCTCACCCCATGAACGCTCGAGAAGTAGCGCTCCCGGACTCCTTCCTGCAGGTTGCGCACCGCGCGCTCGCCGTAGCGACCCGCGGTCGCCTGCGCAAGCGCGGCGGGCGCGATGTCGGTTGCGAGCACGCGCACCGGAGGGAAGGCTGACGAGAACGCCTCGCAGGCGAGAATCGCCACCGTATAGGCCTCCTCGCCGGAGGCGCACCCGGCCACCCAGATCTGCACGACCTCCGATCCACGGGCGCGGGCGGCGTCCAGCGCGGAGTGCCACGCGATCGCGTCGAGCTCGGAGCGATGCCGGAAGAAGAAGGTCTCACGGATCGTGACCTCGTCGATCAACCGCCCCATGGTCTGCGCCGAGACCGCCCGATCGAGCAGGATCTCGGCGGTGAGGTCGCGATCGACCCTGGCGATGGCAGCTTGGAGCGCGGGCAGCTGGGATGGCTCGAGCTGGATCCCGCTCTCCCGCTGGATCATCCGCGCAACCTCTCTCAGCGCGCCGCTCACGGCTGGTCCCTCATAACGTGAATCAGCGCGCCGCTCACGGCCGGCTCCTCATCACGTCCAGCTTGGCCAGCTCGTCGCCGATCGCCTCCGGAGCGAGCACCGTCTTGGCTCCGCGCTCAGCGGCGACCCGTGGCATCCCGTAGATGCCCGAGCTCTGCTCATCCTGGGCGATCGTCCGCCCGCCGGCGGCGGCCACGGCCGCCAGGCCCTCGGCGCCGTCGCATCCCATGCCGGTCAGGACCACGACCACGGCCCCCGCCCCCGCGACGCGAGCGAGGCTGGAGAACAGGGCGTCTCCGGAGGGGCGGTGGCCGGCGGCGGCCGTGTCGCTGTCGAGTCTCAGGCGCCGGGTCCGCTCGAGCTCCATGTGCGCCCCATCGGGTGCGAACCAGATGCCCGGCGCGAGCTGCTGGCCATCTCTCGCCAGGCGCACCGGCAGCTCGATCTCGCGGTCCAGCCAGGCAACCAGCCCGGCGGTGAAGCCGGGGGTCATGTGCTGCACCACGAGAATCGGGACTCCGTAGTCCGCCGGGAGTCTTGCGAAGACGTCCGCGAGCGCCCGCGGTCCACCGGTCGAGGCGCAGATGCCGATCACCTCGCTGCGCGCCCGCCCGGAGCTGGGCACAGAGCCCGGCTGACGGCGAACCGAGGCTCGCAGATCGCTCCGGGAGGGCCTGCTCACCGCTCTCCCACGAGGCGTCTGACCGTCTCCAGCAGCGCCTGCTGGTCGAACTCGTCCTTGACGATGTAGGCGTCCGCGCCGGCCTCGGCTCCGCGCTTGCGGTCCTCCTCGCTGCCACGCGAGGTGACGACGACAACCGGCAGCGAGGCGCGCCGCGGGTCGCAGCGAATCGCCGCGAGCAGTTCCAGGCCGTCCATCTCGGGCATCTGCAGGTCGGTGACGAGGATGTCGAAGTCGTCCTCGGCGTCCAGCGCCGCGAGCGCCTCGCGACCGTCGCAGGCGACCTCGACGCGGTATCCAGATGCGCGGAGGATGCTGCGCTGCAGCTCGCGCACCGTGAATTGGTCGTCGACGACCAGGACCTTCGGCATCTGCCTCGCCTCGCGCGTGGCAGCGACGCCGACGCGGGCCGCGGTGCCGGGGCGCGATGCCTGGCGAACCAGGTGGGCCGGGTCGAGTACCAGCATGACCGCCCCATCGCCGAGGATCGCCGCGCCGAGGTAGCCCGACTCTCTGCCCAGCGAGAGGCCGAGCGGCTTGACGAGCACCTCCTGCTCGCCGATCGCCTCCTCGCAGGCGACGGCGAGGATCCCGTTCCTCGCCTCCACCACGAGCGCTCGGGAGACCTCCGGCAGATCGGGCGCGCTCATACCGAGGACCGGCGCCAGATCGCAGAGCCGCAGGGACTCCCCGCGAACGAGGATCGAGGATCGTCCCTCGAGCATCATCACCTGCTCCACCGCGACCACCTCGCGGACGCTCGCCAGCGGGAGTCCGAACCGCTGAGCCCCGCGCCTGAGGATCAGCACACGCAGCAGCGCGAGGGTGACCGGCAGCAGCAGCGTCGCGGAGGTGCCCCGGCCCGGCTCGGTGTCGATCTCGACGCTCCCGCCGACCGACTCCACCTGGCGTTTGACGGCATCGAGCCCCACGCCGCGCCCAGCGATTTCGCTCACGCCCGCGGCCGTCGAGAATCCGGGCTCGGCGAGCACGTCCACGAGCGAGCCGCGGCGGGCACCCTCGGTGAGCGCGGCAGCGGCGACGCCGCCCCCATCGTCGCGCACCTCGATCGCGACCTGTCCGCCGCGCGCCTGCGCGTGCAGCTCGAGCTCGCCGCGGCGCGGCTTGCCGGCGCGCTCGCGCACGTCGGGAAGCTCGATTCCGTGCGCGACCGCGTTGCGCAGCAGGTGGGCGATCGCCTCGGACATGCCGTCGAGCAGCACCCGGTCGAGCTGCGTCTCCGCGCCGGTGATCCTCAGATCCACCTGCTTGCCTTCGGCGGCCGCGAGGTCGCGCACAGCCCGCGGCAGCGGCCCAGCGATTGAGCTCAGCGGCACCATGCGCAGCTCCAGAACGGTCTCCTGGAGCTCGCCGAGCAGGCGCTCCCCGCGGTCCACCTCCCGCTCGATGGCCTCCTCGGCACCTCGCGGAGCACCGCCGAGCATGTGCTCCAAGCGCCGGTGGTGGAGGACCGTCTCGCCGACCGCGTCGAGCATCCGGTCCACCTTGTCGGCCGCGACTCGAATCGAGTTGGACCTCGTGGGCGTCCCGTTCTCCTCCGGCGGCTCGTTCTCTGCTGGCGGCGTGGACCTCGCGGGTGTTCCGTTCGCCGCCGGCAGCTCTCCCCTCGCCGGGGCGCCGATCGCGAGCGCCTCGACAGCCGCGGACGCGACCCCGTGCTCACCGGCGACCGCGTGGCGCAGCGCGTCCGTCGCGTGCAGCAGGGGCCCGGTCAGCACGGGTGAGAGAGCGCCGGCCTCGCGCGCCCTCTCCAGCACGTCCTCGATCGCGTTGGCGATCGCGCCGGCCTCCTGCAGGCCGACCATTCCGGCGCTGCCCTTGATCGAATGCGCGTGGCGGAACAGCGCATCGGTGGTCTCGCTCGAGGCCTGCCCAGCCTCGGCGGCGAGCAGGCAGGCATCCATCCCGTCCAGGTGCTCCGCGGCCTCCTCGCGGAAGATCCGAACGAGCTCCGCGGGAACCTCCGCGGCGGTCATCCCCCGTCCTCCGCAGCGACCGAGTCGAACAGGGCGTCCATCGAGGCGGTCATCGCCCGTCCTCCGCGGCTACTGAGTCGAACAGCGCATTCACCGCGAGCACGCCGACCAGCGCGCCGTCGAGGACCGTGCTCGCGAGCAGATGCGGCGACTCGGACTCCTGCATGGCGCCGGCGAGCGGACCCACGTCGATCACCTCGTCAACAGCGAACGCGGCGCGCTGCCCGCGGCACTCGGTGAGGAGCAGACGCGGGGGGCTGGCGCCGTCGCGCTCGATCTGGAGGATCCTCGCGAGGTCGAATGCGGGCACGATCTCACCGTCCACGTTGCGCAGCCCAAGCACGATGGGGGCCGATCCCGGTACGGGTGTCAGCTCGCCGAGATCGAGGACCTCGTGGACGTACTCGACCGGCAGCGCATACTGCTCGGCGCCGACCCGTACCCGTATCTGTACTGCGCTCACAGGACGCCGTCCGCGATCAGCGGACCGCCGTGTCCGCGTGACCGTTTGCGGCCGGCAGTCCATAGCCCTCCAACATCCCCTCCAAGCCGCGCACGAGCTCCTCGACGCGCTCGGAGGTGCCGGCCCGCAGTTGCTGCTCGGCCGCCAGCTGCTCGGCCGCCCGGCGGATCTCCACCATCGTCGTGGCCGCCTGCGCCGCGGCCTCCTTCTGGTTGTCGGTGGCCGCCATGCTCTGCTCGGTGGCGAGGATCGTGGAGTTGCTCTTCTCCTGGATGCCGGTTGCGATCTGGCCGATCGACTCCGTCGAGTGCACCGTGCGCTCGGCAAGCTTGCGCACCTCGCCGGCGACGACGGCAAATCCCCGGCCGGCGTCGCCTGCCCGCGCCGCCTCGATCGCGGCGTTGAGTGCCAGCAGGTTGGTCTGCTCGGCGACCCCGTTGATCAGCACGAGCACCTGGCCGATCTGCTGGCTGCGCTCGCCGGTCTCGAGCGCCTCGGTCGCGGTGATCTGGGCGTTCTCGGCGATCGCCGCCGCGCTTGCGCTGAGCTCCTCGAGCGTGGCCGCGACCTCGGAGATCGCGGCGGACTGCTGGCTGGTGGCGGCGGCCGCCTCGAGCGTCGCGGCGCGCATCTCGCTCGTGGCCTCGGTCAGAGTGCTCGACGTAGCGCGTATCTGCATGAGCAGGCGGCGGGTCAGACGCACGGTGTAGAGGGTGAGCAGCGCGGCGCACAGCATCGCGAGCGCGCCGACGAGCAGCGAGACGAGCAGTGCGGAGTGCGCAGTGGCCTGCGCGGAGCTCCGGTCGCTCCGATCCTGGGCGTTCTCCTGAGCGACCACCACGTCGAGCTGACGGTCGACGCCGCCGAGCAGACTCGCGATGCGATCGACCTCCGCGGCCGCGGCGGGCGTCCCGGCGTTTCGTGCCAGTGCGGCGACGGTGGTTCCCAGCACGGCGACGCTCACGCGGGCGCGGCCCAGCGCCGCCTGCTCGAGCGGCGAGTCGGTCGTGTCGTGCAGCAGCGAGACCAGCGCAGGATCGAGCTCGGCGTAGTCTGCGCGCAGCGTCGCAATGTCCGCAGCGCTCGCGCTCGCGCTCGTGGTGAGCGGTCGCGCGCCGTTCAGGATGTCGTAGAGCGCCGTTCGCACTTCGGCCGTCGTGGCGACGGTGGAAGTGTTCTTCAGCGTCGCTTCGTACTTTGCCGTGCTGGCCCCAAAGCGCCACAGTGTCACGCCGATCGCCGCGCCGAGTAGCACCACGATCAGCGTGCCGGCGATCGCTATCCGTCGCGTCGGAGCGCTCAGCCGCTCGCCGAGGGAGGTACGCATGTGAGCTGTATCGGTAGCTGTGCGGTCTCTCTGTAACGCCTCGAGCCCAGTGCGGGCTTGCGACGCGGGTTGTTGTGGGTATTCCCCATACGCCTACTTTTGGTCATTACCCGTTTTTGGGTACTTAAAAGCTCATATCTAGAACCTCGGCACGATCCGCCTCATCAAGACGTCCGCCGCTGTCGAAGATGGATGGGAGAGCAATGTCCACACCTGCGCATACCTCCCCCGGCGAGACCCTCACGGCAGCGCCCACCCGCAATGTCCTCGTGATCGACGATTCGGCGCTGATCCGCGAGGCGGCGAAGATCGCGCTGGGCGCGATCGGCGGATGGCGGATCGTCACGGCGGCCTGCGGCGAGGAGGGCATCGAGCGAGCCTGCTCAGAGCGGTTCGACGCGATCCTGCTCGACATGGTGATGCCCGGCATGGACGGTATCGCCGTCGCCGAGCGCCTGCACGGGATTCCCGCGACGGGCTCGCTCCCGATCGTCCTGCTGACGGCACACGAGCGGCTGGAGGACAGCGAGCGCTTTCGGTGTGCTCCGGTAGTGGGAGTCATTGCAAAGCCATTTGACATATCGGAGCTCTCCCTGCGGGTGGCCGAGCTGCTCGGGTGGCCGGCGTGAGGCCCGATCCAGAGCGCTGGGCACGGAGCTCGCGGTGGCGGGGGCCAGTGGCGAGGAGATGAATCCCGCAACGGGATCCACAGAGGAAGCCCTGCGCGCGATCTGGCAGAAGCATCGCGCAGGTGCGCTGGAGCGAGTGAGAGTGATCGAGCGAGCCGTGCGGGCATTGACCGCAGCCAACCTCGACGAGCAGCTGCGGGTCGAGGCGCACCGCACCGCTCACTCGCTGATCGGGTCGGTCGGGACTTTCGGCTTCCTCCGCGCCTGCGAGGCGGCACGCCAGCTCGAGCTCGAGCTGGCCAACCCCAACCCGCAGCGCGCACCCGAGATGTCGAGGCTGATTGCCGTCATCCATGGCGAGTTGCAGGGCGAAGCGCTCGTTTCCCAGGGCGCACGGCGGATCGAGCCCGCAGACGACCTGCGCGTCCTGGTCGTCGACGACGACCGTGGGCTGTGCGAGCGCATCGCCGCGGAGGCCAGCTTGCGAGGGGTGCACTGCGACACGGCCTCGAGCCCGCGGGAGGCGCAAAATGCGCTGTACGCAGAGCGCCCTCCGACGATCGTGCTGCTCGATCTCACCTTTCCGCCGGATGCCACGACGGACGCCTACGCGCTGCTCTCGCAGCTGAGCGCGGCCACGCCGCCGATCCCCGTGCTCGTGCTCACGGGCACCGGCGCCTTCACCGATCGTCTCGAGGCAGCGCGGCGCGGCAGCCGCGCATTCCTGCCCAAGTCGCTGCTCCCGAGCGAGGTGCTCGATGCCGTCGAGCAGTTCATGGCGAGCGATCGCCTGCAGGCCACACGGGTGCTCGTCGTCGATGACGATCCGGCGGTGCTCGACGCCATGCGCGCGCTCCTGGAGCCCCACGATCTCGAGGTCTCGACCCTGGCCGATCCCCTGCGCTTCTGGGAGAAGCTGGAGGAGGTGGCGCCTGAGCTGCTGATCCTCGACGTCGACATGCCCGACGTGAATGGCCCCGAACTGTGCCGCACTGTGCGCAACGATCCCCGCTGGAGCGGCATCGCGGTGATCTTCGCCACCTCCCGCACCGACATGGCAACGGTCGCAGAGGTGTTCGGCGCCGGCGCCGACGACTACATCGCCAAGCCGATCGTCGGGCCGGAGCTCCTCAGCCGCGTCGCCAACCGCCTGGAGCGCATCCGTCTCTACCGCGCCCGGGCGGAGACGGACTATCTCACCGGCTTGGCCAACAGGGCCAAGGCGGAGAGGGATCTGGCGCAGCTCGCCGCGCTCGCCGGACGCTTCTCAGAGCCACTCTCGGTGGCGATGCTCGACCTCGACCGCTTCAAGCTCGTCAACGACCGCCACGGCCACGCCGCCGGCGACAGCGTGCTGCGAGGACTCGGGGAGCACCTGCGCCGCGACTTCCGCGGCAACGACGTCGTCGGACGCTGGGGTGGAGAGGAGTTCATCGTGGGCATGTGCGGTATGACGCGCTGCAACGCAGTGAGGCGCCTCGCCGAGACGCTCGAGCGGTTTGGCGAGGAGGAGTTCACCGGCGACCACGGGACGCTGCGGGTGAGCTTCAGTGCAGGCGTCGCCGAGTACCCACTCGACGGTTGCGATCTCGAGACAGTGCTGCGCGCGGCGGACGAGGCCCTCTACCGCGCCAAGGCAGCCGGGCGGGCGCGGGTGATGGAGGCCAGGAGGAGCAACGAGCCCGAGCGGCTCGCGGCGCCGTAGAGCCGACGTCCACGCCCGCGGTGGACGACTGGCGCCTATTGCGAGCGCTGCCTACCGGCGAAGTTGCCGACGAGCACGCCGATGACGGTGACGAGGTAGATCTGGCCGACGAGCATCTCGACCACGGCGAGGGCACGACCGACGTGGGTGGCCGCGGAGAGATCCCCGAACCCCGTCGTCGTCAGCACCGTGAAGCTGTAGTAGGCGTGGTCGCTCTCGTTGCCGCTCGTGCCCTGTGCGAAGTAGGGGGCGCTGCCGATCCGGGCGACGAAGCCGATCGCCCACGCAAACAGGAGCCCGACCATCAGGTAGATCGCCAGCGCCCCCGCGACCACCTGCAGCGTTACGCCCCGTTCCCGCACCAGGCGCAGCAGCCCTCCCACGATTGCCACGGGGATTGCTCCCGCGACCAGGCCGCTCAAGACGAAGTCCAGGTCCTGCGGAACGACCGAGACGGCGACGCCGAAGACCCCGAAGATCGCGAGCAGCCCTCCCAGCACCATCCTCCTGCGACGGACCGCGACCGGAGCGCGTGCCGTTCCGACCGCGACGATCAGCGCGGTGCTCTCGATCACCAGGGCCGTGGAGCGAGACCACGTGGCGCTCGGCGCCACGATGACGAACACCAGTGTGAGGATCGCCAGCACCAGCACCACGCCGTATCGATATTCCGGCGAACGCTCGGTGTCCTCGCGAGCGGCGACCCGCACTCCCGTGCTCGCCTCGCCATCGCCCGCCACCGCCTCGCCTGCGCTCACCACGCCACCGCCTCGCCTCCGCTCACCCCGCCATCGCCTCGCCCGTGCTCACCCAGCCGATACTCGTGCGCGCGCGGGTGAGACGGTGTCATTCGTGGGGGGTGATGAAGCCTCACCCGCGCGGCCGACATGCTCGGACCGTGCCAGAGTCGAGCGCGGCCCCCTGAAG
Organism: uncultured Solirubrobacterales bacterium; assembly: GCA_963713985.1. GTDB lineage: Bacteria > Actinomycetota > Thermoleophilia > Solirubrobacterales > Solirubrobacteraceae > Palsa-744. The sequence continues at coordinate 634,868 of OY970219.1, forward strand.
GTGCGCAACCGCACGATCATCTCGATTCTCGGCACGGCGCAGTTCGTGATGGTGCTCGACAGCACCGTCATGAACGTGTCGATCTCCCAGGTCGTAGCGGATCTGCACACGACCGTCTCCGGGGTGCAGCTCGCGATCACCGCGTACACGCTGGTGATGGCGGCGTTCATGCTGACCGGCGCGAAGCTCGGGGACATCTGGGGCAAACGGCGCGCCTTCTCGATCGGACTCGCGATCTACGGACTGGGGTCGCTGACGACCGCGCTCAGCCCCAACCTCGGAGTCCTGCTGATCGGGTGGTCCGCGATCGAGGGGCTCGGCGCGGTGCTCGTGATCCCGGCAATCGCCGCGCTGACCGCGGTCAACTACAGCGGGCACGAACGGGCGCTCGCGTACGGGCTGCTCGGCGGCATCGCCGGCGCCGGCGCGGCCGCGGGCCCGCTGATCGGGGGCTTCATCACCACCGAGCTCACCTGGCGCGTGGTGTTCGCCGCGGAGACCGTGATCGTGATCGTGCTCCTCACCTTCGTGCACAGGATCGGCGACCGGCCCGCGGACGAGCGGGTGAAGCTCGACCTCGTGGGGGCGGCCCTGTCGGCGTTGGGGCTCGGGCTGACGGTGTTCGCGATCCTCAAGATCAGCACCTGGGGCCTCTTCAAACCGATCGGGGCGCTCACGATCGCCGGCACGCGGATCACCCCCTTCGGCTTCTCGGTCGTCCCCTTCCTGATCCTCGCCGGTCTCGTGATCCTCGGCCTCTTCGCCCGCTGGGAGCAGCGCGTGGCCGCCGCCGGGCGCACGCCGCTGCTGGCGCCCGACCTGCTGCACATCCCGCAGCTGCGCGCCGGCCTCTCGACGCTCGTCTCGCAGTACCTGATCCTCGCCGGCACCTTCTTCGTGCTGCCGCTCTACCTGCAGCTGGTGCTCGGCTACAACGCCCTGGAAACCGGCGTGAAGATCCTGCCGATCTCGGTCACGATGATGCTCGCCGCCGTACTCGGCCCGCGCCTGGCGACGCGCACCTCCCCCCGCAAAGTCGTGCAGATCGGGCTCGGTTTCCTGTTCGTCTCGATCGCCTGCCTGATGGCGAGCATCTCCCCCTCGCTCTCCTCCGTCGCGTTCGCGCTCTCGCTCGCGGGCTTCGGCGTCGGGCTGGGCCTTGCGATCTCCCAGCTCGGCAACGTCGTGATGTCCTCGGTCGATGAATCGCGCTCCAGCGAGGCCGGCGGCGTGCAGGGCGCCTCGCAGAACCTCGGCCAGTCGCTCGGCACGGCGCTGATCGGGGCCGTCCTGCTCGCCGGCCTGACCAGCGGCTTCCACGAGCGCGTGCGCGCCGATCCCTCGATCCCCGCACAGGTGCAGCAGCAGGTGGCGAGCGGCAGCGAGGAGGGGCTGCCGATGGTCTCCCAGGCGCAGTTCAAGGCCAGCGCCGAGCAGGCCGGGCTGCCCCCCGAGCAGGTCTCCAAACTCGTGGGCTTCTACGGCGACGCCCAGATCGAAGCGCTCAAGCGCGCGCTGCTCATCGCCTGCGCGTTCGCGCTCGTCGGGCTGTGGTTCGCGCGCGAGTTGCCCGGCGAGCCGCTGCCCGCCGCCGGGACGTGAGGGACCCGACCACCCGCGGCGGGCGAGGGCGACTCACCTCTCCCCGGGGGAGACTGCCGCCGATGACGAGCACAGCCGGCGACAGCGGATCGAGCGGCGGGCGAGACTCGGCCGGCCGTGGTGTCTGAGGGGGCGGCCACCGTGCGGGTCCCGCCGCGGGTACGGCCGCTCCTGCGGGGGCCGGTGCGGGTGCTGATCGCTCCCGCGGGACCGATCAGGGGGTGGCTCGAGCGGCTCCTCTCGGTACAGGCCGTCGATCGCGGGGTCGCGCTCGGCGCCCTGGCGTTCAGCGCGATCTTCCCGCTGATGATCGTCTACGGCGCGGTGGTGCCCTTCGCCCAGGCACACAGCTTCGCCGAGGAGCTCGACAAGCGTCTGCACCTGACGGGGGGCGTCGCGCACACCGTGAGCGAGGCCTTCGCACCGCCGGCGAGCGGCGGGAGCGGCGTCACCGCGCTCGGCGTCGTGCTGGTGCTGGTCTCCGCACTCTCCCTCGCCCGCGGGATGCAGCGGCTGTACGAGCTCTCCTACAAGCTGCCCCCCGTCGGTGTCCGCGGGACGCCGTGGCACCTGCTGTGGGTCGCGTTGATCCCCGTCTACATCAGCCTGCGCCCGCTCGTCGTGGGGATCGCCGGCGGCTGGTGGCACGTCGTCGGCTCGCTGCTGCTGGGGTCGCTGGCCTGGCTCGCGACCCCCTACGTGCTGCTGGGTCGGCGCATGCCCTGGCGGCGCCTAGCGCCCGGGGCCATCCTGACCGGCGTCGCCATGACGGCGCTCGGCGTGGTCTCGCTGGTCTACCTGCCCCACTCCGTGAGCTCCTCCGCGAGCAGGTACGGCACGATCGGCGTCGCCTTCGCGCTGCTGAGCTGGCTGATCCTCACAGGGTTCGTGCTCGTCGGCAGCGCCACCGGCGGGGCCGTCGCGCTGGAGTGGCTGGAGGCGCGGCGGTGAGCGCTCCCGACGCAACGTCTCCGGATGTGGCCGCCCACCCCCACGGCCTCCTCCGCGCGCGCGTGCTGGTCGTGCTTGCCAGCGTGCTGGTGGTGTTCGCGATCATGGCGACCTGGATCCGCGCGCAGATCATCGACACCAACGGCTGGACGCAGACCAGCGTGCGACTGCTGCAGAACGAAAAGGTCCGCGAACTGGTCGCGGACGACCTCTCCGAACGCCTGCTGAGCGTCGTGAACGTGCAGAACCTGGCGTCCGAAAAGCTGCCCAAGGAACTGCGCCCGCTGGCACCTGTGCTCTCCACCGCGGCGTCCCAGGTCGTGCCCCAGGCGATCGACCGGGCGCTCCAGGTCCCCGCGGTGCAGGAACTGTGGGGCCGCGCAAACCATGTGACGCACGAACAGGTGATTCAGATCCTGAACGGCGGCGGGAAAGTCCTCTCGACGTCCGGGGGCGTGGTGAGCATCAACCTGGAGACGCTGGTCGACCAGCTCGGCGAACGGCTGGGCGTGGGCAGCGAAGTAGGCGCGAAACTGCCCGCCAACCGCCGCAGGCTCGTACTGCTGCGCTCCAGCCAGTTGAGCCTCGCCCAGAACGGAGTCAAGGGCCTGCGCGGCCTCAGCTTCGTGCTGCCGCTGCTGGTGGTGCTGATGTACCTGGGGGCGCTCGCGCTCGCGCCCGGCTACCGGCGGCGGGTGCTGATCGAGATCGGCGTGGGGATCATCGCGGGGGCGCTCGTGGCGCTCGTGCTGCGCCGTTGGGTCGAGTCCTACGTGGTGAGCAACCTCGTGCAGAACGAAGGCGTCCGCCCCGCGATGCGCGAAGTCCTCGACATCGCCACCGCCGGCTGGCGCAGCCGCGCGCTGTGGCTGCTGATCACCGGCATCGTGGTGATCTTCGCCGGCTGGGTCGCCGGGCCGATGCGCTGGGCGGTGAGGATCAGGGAGCTGATCGCCGATCCGCTGGAGCGCCACCCAGCCTGGTTCGCTGCCGGAGCGGCGGCGATCATCCTGCTGATCGCCTCGCTCGGCCCGGACCGCACACCGGGTCAGGCGATCCCGCTGCTGATCGAGCTCGTGCTGGTGGTCGTGGGAGTGCTCGCGCTGCGCCGCCAGATCGCGCAGGAGCGGGGCTAGATTCCCTGCTCGGCCTCCAGGCGCCCGCTCGCGACAGCCTCAACCAGCGCGCGGTGGTCGAGTTCGTTCTGGTCGGCGTAGATCTCCGCGAAACGCGCGAGCGCGCGGTCGAAGGTGTCGCCGCGCCCGAGGTAGCTGGCGATCGCGATGCTGTCGCCCGAGCGGGCGTGTGCGCGCGCGAGCGCCGCGCCGCACATCCGCCCGTAGATCGCCATGCCGGGCGGTTCCATCACGCCGACGTTGGCCGAGACCTTCCAGTCCCACAGTTGGCGCACATAGAAGTCGCGGGTCTCGCCGTCGATGCCGGTGGTGCGCAGCCAGCCGAGCATGATGTCGCTGGAGGCCTGCATCAGCCGCTGGCCCTCGACGACGCGGCGGCCGTGATTGTCGTACTCGCTGCGGCCGAGGAACGGCTCCAGCACCGAGGGCTGGGCCTCCTTGCACTGCAGGAACAACGGGTCCTCGCCGTCACGCCCCAGCATCAGCACCACCCAGGCGCGGGTGCCCACGCTGCCGACGCCGACGACCTTGCGCGCGAGGTCGACGTAGCGGAAGCGCTCGAGCAGGTGGCGGCGGTCGCCCTGGAGGCTCGCGCGGTAGGAGCGCAGCAGGTTGTGCATGCCCTCCTGGAACTCGCTCGCCTGCTCGGCGGGGAGCAGGTCCTCGACGCGGACGATCAGCGGCGGGTCGCTGATGATCTGGGGCTCGCCATCGACGGTGTGCGCGAGGCGTTCGAAGGCGCGCGAGCTGTCCTTCCTCAGGGCCTTCGCCGCCGTCTTGCGAAACGTCTTGAGCTGCTGCGCGGGCGCCTGCGCTTCGAAGCGCGCGAGCAGCGAGGCGCGGTCGAGGCGGACATACCAGACGTCGAGATCGCGCATCTGTGCGAAGAGGTGCATCGCCTCGCGGTACTCGCCCACCGCGGCGCGCACCGTCTCGCGGCGCTGGGCGCCCGAGAAGCCGCGCTCGCGCCCCGCGATCGCGATCGAGGCGGCGAGGCGCTTGAGGTCCCACTCCCACGGGCCCGGCAGGGTCTCGTCGAAGTCGTTGGCGTCGAACACGAGTTCCCGCTCGGGCGAGGCGAAGCCGCCGAAGTTCGAGAGGTGCGCGTCGCCGCAGAGCTGCACCTGCAGCCCCGACCGCGGGGTCGAGGCGAGATCGGAGGCCATCACATACGCCGCCCCGCGGAAGAAGGCGAAGGCGGAGGCCATCATCCGCCCGTGGCGGATCGGGACCAGCTCCGGCACGCGCGAGGCGGCCTGCTCCTCCAGCAGCGCGATCGGATCGGGGCGCTCCGACCAGGGCTCCCACTCGGCGTGGCGCGAGCGCGGAGACTCCACCCGCGCGGCTCGGCCGCGCGCGGCGCGCTCACGCGGGGAGAGGTGCGGCAGCCGCGGTCCGCCGACGGTCGCGCGCGCCCGGCCGCGCGGGGTCTCCCTTGGGGCGCTCTTGGGGGTGCTCGTGCTCGCCATCGTCGCTGGAACGATCGATCGTCACTGGGTGAGTCCGCCTCACTCCCCGTGGGTGATGAGCGCTCACCCATGACGCGGTAAGGATGGGCCGGTCCGACCCCTCGGAGGAACATCGGCGGATGACCAACGACCTCGCCCGCTGGCAGTTCGCGACGACGAGCATCTACCACTTCCTGTTCGTGCCCGTCACGATCGGGCTGGCGTTCCTCGTGGCGATCCTGCAGACGGCCTGGCACCGGGGCGGCCGCCCGGAGTACCGGCGCCTGACACGCTTCTTCGGCACGCTGCTATTGATCAACGTCGCCGTCGGGGTCGTCACGGGCCTCGTGCAGGAGTTCGAGTTCGGGATGAACTGGTCGGTCTACTCCCGCTACGTCGGCGATGTGTTCGGGGGGCCGCTGGCGATGGAGGGGCTGGCGGCGTTCTTCCTGGAGTCCACCTTCCTCGGACTGTGGCTGTTCGGCTGGGACAGGCTGCCCAAGCGCGTGCACCTAGCCTGCATCTGGCTGGTCTCGTTCGCGACGATGCTCTCGGCGCTGTTCATCATGGCCGCCAACTCGTGGATGCAGCACCCCGTCGGCTACACCCTCAACCACGCGGGCCAGCCCGAACTGAACAACATCGGGGCGCTGTTCACCAACCCCACGTTCCTGTGGGGGTACGTGCACGTACTGCTGGCCTCGCTGGTCACGGGCTCACTGATCATGCTCGCGGTATCCGCCTGGTACCTGCTGGGAGGGCGGGAAGCGGAGGCGTTCCACCGCACCGCCTCCCTGTCGCTGGCCGTGCTGATCCCCTCGATCGTGCTCGCGCTGTTCGTCGGCAGCGAGCTGGGGGTCGTGGAGGCCAAGTACCAGCCGATGAAGATCGCCGCCGCCGAGGCCCAGTGGAACACCTGCCAGCCCTGCTCCTTCTCGCTCTTTCAGATCGGGGGCGGCAACAACGACGAGACGCCCTCGCAGATCCTCGAGGTCCCGCACGTGCTCTCGCTGCTGGCGACCAACTCGTGGAACGGAAAGGTGATCGGCCTGAGCCAGTTGCAGGCCGAATACGAAAAGAAATACGGCCCCGGCAACTACGTGCCGGATGTGTTCATCCAGTACTGGTCGATGCGCATCATGGCCTACCTCGCCGGGCTCATCCTGCTGCTCGCCCTGTGGGGCGCCTGGCTGCTGCACCGAGGCACGTTCGATCGCTCGCGGTGGTTCCTGCGCGTATCGATCTGGGCTGTCGTGACACCCTTCCTGATGAACACCGCCGGCTGGATGCTGACGGAGAACGGACGCCAGCCGTGGATCGTGCAGGGGCTGATGAAGACGGTCAACGCCTCCTCGCCCTCGGTCACCGCGACCGACATCTGGATCAGCCTGATCGTGTTCGTGCTGCTCTACCTGGCCCTCGGCGCCGCCGACGCGGTGCTGATGGTGCGCTACGCGCGCAAAGGACTCGACCACGGGGACGAGGGGGCGGAGGGGGCCGAGGGGGCCAGCGGTTCCAGGACCGCAACGGGAGGGGCCGGCGCGACCCCGGCGCTGACCTACTGATGCACCTGCACACCCTCTGGTTCATCATCCTCGCCGTCGTGTGGGTCGGCTTCTTCGTGCTGGAGGGGTTCGACTTCGGGGTCGGGGTGCTGCACACGATCGTGGGGAGGACCGAAATCGAGCGGCGCGTCGCGCTCAACACGATCGGGCCCTTCTGGGACGGCAACGAGGTGTGGCTGATCGTCGCGGGGGCCGGCATGTTCGCGGCGTTCCCGGGGTGGTACGCCACGATGTTCTCGGCGCTCTACCTCGCGCTGCTGCTGGTGCTGGCGGCGCTGATCGCGCGTGGTGTCGCGTTCGAGTTCAGGGGCAAGAGCGAGGACCCCCGCTGGCGTGCGACGTGGACATGGTGCACGACGGTGGGCAGCCTGCTGATCCCGCTGCTGCTCGGCGTGGGGCTCGGCGACCTGCTGAACGGCCTGCCGATCGACGCCGGCCACGAGTACACCGGCAGCTTCTTCGACCTGCTGACGCCCTACGGCCTGTGGACAGGCCTCACCCTGCTCGGGCTGAGCCTGCTGCACGGCGCCACGTTCCTGATGCTCAAGAGCACCGACGCCGTGCGCGACTGCGCGCGTGCGATCTCCCGGCCGCTCGGGTGGGCCGCGGTCGGCCTGGTGGTGGGCTTCGTGATCTGGACGCGCTTCGTCGTCGCCACCACCCAGGTGCCGGGGCCGGTCGAGGTGCTGGCGCTGATCGCTGTGATCTTCGCCGCTCGCCTGGCCCGCTCAGACCATCACGAGGGTTGGGCCTTCACCGCCTCCGCCACCGCGATCGCCGCCACGGTAGGGTCGATCTTCATCGACCTGTACCCCAACGTGATGGTGTCGAGCACGAGCGCCGCCTACAACCTGAGCGTGAACAACTCCGCCTCCGGCCACTACGCGCTGGTGGTGATGACGATCGTGACCGTGCTCTTCCTCCCGCTCGTGCTGGCCTACCAGGGCTGGTCCTTCTACGTGTTCCGCGCCCGCGTGAAGGCCCCCGCGGCCTCGAGCCCCCACAGCTCGGCGTAGCGGCCGTCCATGCACAGGAGCTCGGCGTGGGTGCCGCGCTCGATCACCCGCCCGCGGTCGAGCACGAGCACCTCGTCAACCTCCTGCAGCTCCGCGAGCCGATGGGTGATCAGCAGCGTGGCCCGATCCCGCGTGATCACGAGCAGATCCGCGAGGATCGCGTCGGCCGTCTGCGTGTCGAGGTGCTCGCCGGGCTCGTCGAGGATCAGGATCGGGAAGTCGGCGAGCAGCGCGCGAGCGATCGCCAGACGCTGGCGCTGGCCACCGGACATGCGTGCGCCGCGCTCACCGACCTCGGTGCCCAGACCCTCGGGCAGCGTTTCGACCCAGTCGAGCAGCCGCGCCCGCGCGAGCGCCTCGCAGAGCTGCTCGCGGGTGGCTCCGCGCCGGGCGAGGCGGAGATTCTCCTCGATCGTGTTGTCGAAGACGTGGGCGTCCTGGGCCACGAGCCCAACGACGCGCCGGCAGTCCTCGCCGTCGAGATCCTCGAGCGGCGCTCCGTCGAGCGTGACCGACTCGGGCGGGCCCTCGTAATCGAGGAACCTCAGCAGCACCCCGGCGAGCGTGGACTTCCCCGCACCGCTCGGACCGACGACTGCCACGCGCCGGCCCGGGCCGAGGTCGAGGTCCACCCCGTCGAGCGCTGGCCTGGGAGCGCCCGGGTAGCTGGCGCGCAGACCTCGCACCCGCAGGGTGTGCGGTGGGGATGTGGATGGGGCATCGGGCCCGGCGGGAGGCGGAGCGCCCCGCTGGGAGGGGAGCGCGAGGGGGTGCTCCGGCTCCATCACGGGCGGGGTGGCGTCGATCACCTCGAAGACGCGCGCGGCTGAGCGGCGCACGCGCTGGAGGATCTGGGTCGCGGTGGGCAAGCCGGCGACGAGCTCGAATGCGACAAGCGGGATCAGCGCGATCCCGGCGAGCAGGACGCCGCTCAGGGTCCCGGCGCGAACGGCGGCGACGCCCGCGAGCAGCGCTCCCCACATCGCAAGCCCTGAGCAGAGGGCTGTCAACCCCTGGCCGATGCCCGCGGTACGGGCGCTGGCGCGAGCAATTCTCGTGACCTCGGCGTCCACCTGGAGCGTGCGTCCCAGCTGCACGGAGGTGGCCCCGTTGACGAGCAGCTCGGGGGCCCCCTCGAGGAGGTCCACCACCGAAGCGCTCAGCTCCCCCCGTGCGGCGGCCTGCCTCGCCTCCGCGCGCCCCGCGAGCACCCCGGTCAGCCACGGCACGAGCACGCCGGCGAGCAACAGGGCGACCAGCAGGATCGCGCCGGCCACGGGGAGCATCCACCACTCCAGGAGGACTGTGGCCGCCCCGACGATCAGGGCGATGGCGAACGGGGGGAGCACCCTCAGCAGCAGGTCCTGCAGGGAGTCCACATCGTGCACCAGGCGCGCGAGCAACTCGCCGCTGCGGAAGGCGGGCAGGCCGAGCGGGGCCAGCCGCTCCAGTCGCTCGTAGATCCGCACCCGTAGGTCGGCCAGCACGCGGAAGGCCGCGTCGTGGCCGACCAGCCGCTCGCCGTAGCGGCAGAGGCCGCGGGAGAGCGCGAAGAACTGCACCCCGACGATCGCGACCGCGACGACGGACTCCTCCGGGCGCTCCGAGGAGCGGGAGATCAGCCACGCCGAGGTGGCGATCAGGCCGATTGCGGCGCCCACGGCCCCGGCGCCCAGCAGCGTGGCGAGCGTCAGCCGCCCGGCGGCGGGCCGGGCGAGCGCGAGCGTGCGCCGCAGCGGGGCCTGCGGCCCGTGGTCGTCGTCCCTCACGCCGCGACCTCCACCGGGCCGAGCGAGAGCACGCGGTCGGCCAACCCAAGCAGCGCGGGGCGGTGGGCGACGAGCACGACGGTGCGCCCACGGGCGAGGCGCCGGACCGCCTCGAGCACCTCGCGCTCGGTGTGGCCGTCGAGGTTGGCGGTCGGCTCGTCGAGCAGCAGCAGGGGGGCGTCGCGCACGAAGGCGCGCGCGAGGGCCAGGCGCTGGCGCTCGCCGGCGGAGAGCCCGGCGCCCTTCTCGCCAAGCACGGTCTGGATCCCCTCGGGCAGGTTGGCCACGGCGTCCGCGAGCCCGGCGGCGGCGAGCGCCGCGCGGACATCCTCCTCCGAGACCTCGCCGCGGCCGAGGCGCACGTTCTCGGCGATCGAGGTGGCGAGGAGATGCGGGCGCTGGGGCACCCACGCGAGCTGGGAGCGCCAGGCGTCGGGGTCGAGCTCGGCCAGCTCGACCCCACCGATGCGCACCGACCCCTCCTGGGGTGCGATCAGGCCGAGCAGCACGCCGAGCAGGGTGGACTTGCCGCACCCGCTGGGGCCGGCGAGCGCGAGCACCTCACCCGCCTGCACGCTCAGCGAGAGGCCATCGAGCGCCGGCTCGGCGCGACCGGGATAGGCGAACCGCAGGCTCTCGATCTCGAGGCCGGTGACCGAGGGGTCGGGAACGTCGGTGCGTGTGCCGCGCGGCGCTGGCGGCTGCTCCAGCACGGCGAGCACCTGCTCGGCGGCCGCCAGGCCCTCGGCGCTCGCGTGGTAGTTGGCGCCGAGCCGGCGCAGCGGCAGGTAGGCCTCGGGGGCGAGCACGAGCACGAACAGGGCGGTGCGCAGGTCGAGGTGCCCGGCCATCAGGCGCAGCCCGATCGCCACGGCGACCAGAGCGACGGAGAGGGTGGCGAGGAGCTCGAGGATCAGCGAGGAGAGAAAGGTGACCCGCAGCGTCGTGAGCGCGCCGCGGCGGTAGCGGTCGGTGATCACGCGGATCGCGGCGGCCTGCGCCTTCGCGCGCCCGAAGACCTTCAGGGTTCCGAGCCCCGCGACCACGTCGAGGAAGTGGCCGCCGAGCCGCTGCAGCGTGCGCAGCTGCCGGTCCACGCGCTCGCGCGTGGTGGCGCCGACGAGCGCCATGAACAGCGGGATCAGCGGGATCGTCGCCGCGAGGATCGCCGCGGAGATCCAGTCCTGCGACAGCACGGCGCAGAGCAGCACGAACGGCACGATCACCGCGAGCAGCAGCTGGGGGAGGTACAGCGAGAAGTAGCCGTCGAGCGCGTCGATCCCACGAGTGGCGAGGATCGCGAGCTCTCCCGTGCGCCCTGTGCGCGAGCCGTCGAGCCCGAGGGTCGCGGCGCGCTCCAGCAGCGCCGCGCGCAACTCGGACTTCGCGCGCGCCGAGGAGCGGCTCGCCGCGAGCTCGGCTGCCCAGGCGACCGCGGCGCGAGCGAGGACGACGCCCAGCAGGACCGTCAGCGGGGTGCGCAGTTGCGAGGGGTCCCTGCCATGGCGGAAGGCGCCCGCAATGACCTCCGCCAGCAGCCACGCCTGCGCGAGGATCAGCAGTGCGCTGAGAATCCCCAACGCGACCGAGACGAGCAGGAACGTGCGAGTAGCGCGCGCGTAACGGAGAAGCTTCGGGTCGAGCGCCCTCACGGAGCCTTGGGAAGCTCCCCCTCGATCACCTGGTTCTGGAGTTTCCCCAGCCGGGAGGTGACCCAGTCGATCAGCACCTTCAGGCGCTGTCCGGGGACGCCGCCGAGGTAGTACATGTGCACCGTGAGATAGGTGAAGAAGGCGGGCCGCCCCGAGAGTTCCAGGCCGCGGATTTCGCACACCGCGCGCCCGCGCCCGACCACCGCGAGGACGCCCTTGTCGAAGTAGCGAAACGGTGTGGAGGCGCTCGGCGCGCCTGCGCGGATCGCCTTGGCGACGTGGCGGGCCTGCTGGATCGCAACCGTGGCGAGCCCCGGCAGCGGCTTGCCGTCCGGCGCGCTCAGCGAGGTGGCGTCGCCGATCATCGAGATCTCGCGGTGCCCGGGGACGGTGAGGTCGGGTTCGATCTGCACGCGCCCCGCGCGGTCGGCGCTCGCCCCGGTTGCGGCGGCGAGCGTGGCGGCGAAGGGCACGGCCTGCACGCCTGCCGCCCAGATCACGGTGCGCGCGTCGATTCGCTCCCGTGACCCCTCGCCCTCCGTGGAGCCGTCGCCGACCTCGACGCTCACGCCGCGCTCGTCGATCGCGGTGACGCGGGTGTGCTCGCGCACGGACACCCCCAGCGAGGCCAGCTGCCTGGCGGTCTTGCGCGAGAGCCGCTCGCTGAACGAGGACACGACGCGCTCGCCCGCATCGAGCAGGATCACACGGGTGTCGCGGGGTTCGATCCGCGCGTAGTCGCGGTTCATGGTGTCGTTGGCGACGATCGCGAGCTCCCCGGCGATCTCTACGCCGGTGGGCCCGCCGCCGATCACCACGAACGTCATCAGCTCGCGGCGCTCCTGCTCGTCCTCGGTGCGCTCGGCACTCTCGAACGCGCCGTAGATGCGGTTGCGCAACTCGATCGCGTCGGCGAGCGTCTTCAGGCCGCAGGTGACCTCACGCCATGCGTCGTTGCCGAAGTAGGAGGTGTGCGCGCCGCAGGCCACGATCAGGCTGTCGTAATCCAGGCGCTGGCCGCCGTCGAGCTCCAACTGGCGGCGCTCGGCGTCGAGACCGGTGGCGTGGGCCATCAGCACCGTGGTGTTGGGATTGCCGCGCAACGAGCCGCGGATCGTTGGGGCGATCTCACCGGCGGAGAGGCCGCCGCAGGCGACCTGGTAGAGCAGCGGCTGGAAGAGGTGGTGGTGGACGCGATCCACGAGCGTCAACTCGACGTCGGCGTGGCGCAGCTCGCGCGCGGCGGTGAGGCCGCCGAAACCGCCCCCGACGATCACCACCCGTCTCACCCGGGATCGGTGGGTAGGACCCAAACGCGGTTCATCAGGAGATCTCCGCGATGCGCTCCGTGAGGATGATCCGCGCGGCGGCCTCGATCAGCGCGAGGTGGGAGAAGGCCTGGGGGAAGTTGCCGAGGTGCCGGCCGGTGGAGGTGTCGAACTCCTCGGCGTAGAGCCCGAGCGGCGAGGCGACGCGCAGCAGCCGTTCCATCAGGTCCCGGGCGCGCTGCTCCTCGCCGACGATCGCCAGCGCGGAGACGAGCCAGAAGGAGCAGATCAGGAAGGAGCCCTCCTTCCCGGACATGCCGTCGTCGGTCTCATCGGTGCGGTAGCGCAGCACGAAGCCGTCCTCGGTCAACTCGTCGGCGATCGCCAGCACGGAGGCGTGCAGGCGCTCGTCGCCGGGCGGGAGGAAGCCGAACAGCGCGGCCAGCAGCGTGGAGGCGTCGAGCGCGTCGGTGTCGTAGTGCTGGCGCAGGACCCCGCCCTTGGTGAGACCCCGGGCGAGGATGTCGGCGCGGATCTCCTCCGCGGTGGCGCCCCAGGCCTCCTCGCGCGCGGTGCCCCCGCGCATCGCGGCGAGCCGAGAGGCGCGGTCCATCGCGACCCAGCACATGAGCTTCGAGGAGACATAGTGCTGGGGTGCGCCGCGGGCCTCCCAGATGCCCTGGTCGGGTTCGCCCCAGACGCGCGTGGCACACTCGGCCTGGGCCTCCACGATCGGCCACAGTCGCCGCGGCAGGCGCTGGGAGCGGCGGGAGTGCAACAGGATCGAGTCGAGGGCCGCCCCGAAGACGTCGTTCTGGCGCTGGTCGAAGGCGCCGTTGCCGACCCGCACGGGGCTTGCGCCCGCGTACCCGGAGAGGTTCTCGCGCGTGGTCTCGGTCAGGTCGCGGCGCCCGTCTATCCCGTACATGATCTGCAGCCCCCCGTCCTCGCCCCGCTCGAGGTCGGCGACGAACTGCATGAACTCCTCGGCCTCCCAGTCGAGGTTTAGGTAGTGCAGCGCCTGCAGCGTGAAGGTGGAGTCGCGCAGCCAGGTGTAGCGGTAGTCCCAGTTGCGCTCCCCCCCGGGGGTCTCCGGCAGCGAGGTGGTGAGCGCCGCGACGGTGGCGCCGGTGGGCATGTAGGTGAGACCCTTGATCGCGAGCGCCGAGCGCTGGATCGGCTCGCGCCAGCGGTGGTCGGGCAGGCGCGCGCGGCCGAGCCAGCCGCGCCAGTAGCACCCGGTGGTTGCCAGGCGCGCGTTGGCATCGTCGACGTCGGTGGGCCCCTCCAGCTGGCCGGCCCAAGAGAGCGAGCAGAAGATCTGCTCGCCCTGGTGGAGCACGTGGCGGGCCCTGACCCAGTCGCCCTCGACGCCGAGGGCCATGTCGGTGGCGAGGCGGATGGTCAGCCCCGCGCCGCTCGCGTCGGCCGAGTGGCCCTCCTCGGCAACGGTCCACTCAGCGGGGACGCGGCCGTAGTCGAAAACCGGTTCGCAGGTGAGCTCGACCTCGACCTCCCCCTCCAGGCAGAAGGCGACGCGCACGAGCAGGTGCTCGGCGTCTTCGTCGGTCGGGGGCCGAGTGTGGGGCGTGACCGTATCCACGCCGCGGCGGGGCCCCAGCGTGAGGGCGTCGCGCACCGCGACCCAGCCGGTGGAGGTCGTCCAGGTCGTGAGCAGCGTGTTGGTGCCCGGCTCATACACGCGCGCGGTGGGCACGTTGATCCCGAACGGCCCGAACCGGAACGCCCCGGCCTCGCGGTCGAGCAGCGTCCCGAACACCGAGGGAGCATCGAAGCGGGGAACGCACAGCCAATCGATCGCCCCGTCGGGCGCCACGAGCGCGCCGGTGTGGCAGTCCGAGAGAAAGGCGTAGTCGGCAATCGGCGGGAACGGCGAGGGCGCGGCGGCGCTCTGGGGCGCTCTGTCGCCCTGGGGCGCGGTATCGCTGCTCATCCCCGCGGTATCGCTCGCGCTCATCCCCATACGTTTGTCGCTCGGCTGGGTGGTCCCACATCACCCGGTCGGGGTGAAATGGGGCTTGCCCCGGCCGGACGCGGCGGTCGGGGCAAGCCCCGCAGGATGGGCGGTGTCCTGCGCGTGGTACTCGGCGAGCAGCTCCTCCTCGCGCTGGTGCTTGGGGAAGCGGAAGAAGACGAGCGTGGCGCCGAGCAGGATCGCGACGATGCCGGCGAGGTAGGCGTGATCGGCGCCCTGCAGGAAGGATTCCTTCGCGCCCGCCGTGATCTGGGCGGCGTAGTGGGGGTAGCGCTGGGCGGTGTCGGCGGCGCTCGAGAACGACTTCTCGAGCTCGGACTGGACGGAGTTGGTGACGAGCGCTTTGTTCGGTGAGGTGGCGACCGCGGAGGCGACGGCGGCGGCGTAGCCGGCGGTGAGGATCGCGCCGAGGATCGACTGCATGATCGCCCCGCCGAGGTCGCGCTGCAGGTCGGCCGTGCCGGAGGCCATGCCTGCGCGCTTGACCGGCACTGAGCCGGTGAGCGAGTGCGAGGCGGGGGTGCCGGCGAACCCGACGCCCGCTCCGACGAGCGCGTAGGCGAGACCGACCTTCCAGTAGGCGATGTGGTCTTCCCACAGCAGCAGCATCGTGAGGAAACCCAGCAGGCAGAAGGCGTAGCCGACCAGCAGCGCCACGCGGGCGCCGTGGGTGTTGACGAGCTTGGCCGAGCGCGGAGCGATCAGCACCATCAACACGGCGGCGGGGAGGATCGAGAGACCGGCGTCGAGCGTGGAGTAGCCGAGCACGTTCTGCAGGAGCTGCTGACCGACGAACATCGCGCCCATCAGCGTGCCGAAGACGATGATCCCGGCGCACGCAGCCACCCAGAAGACCCTGCGTTTGGCGACGTCGAGGTCGTACAGCGGCTCGCGCGCGCGGCGCTGGCGGAGGATGAAGGCGCCCCCGGCGGCGAGAGCGATCACCCCCAGCCCGATCGCAAGGGTCCCCTTGCCGGGCACAGGTGCGAAGTTGATCCCGAGCACGAGCGCGGCGACGAGCAGCACCGAGAGGATGCCGCCGAGGTTGTCGACGGGGTCGCTTGTCTCGTTGACGTGGGCGGGGACCAGGCGCCACGCCATCACGAATGCGATCAGGGCGAGCGGCAGGGTGATGAAGAAGACGGAGCCCCAGTGGAACTGCAGGAGCAGTGCCCCGGAGAGCAGCGGGCCGAGTGCGGAGATCGCGCCGCCGATGCCCGACCACAGCGCAATCGAACGCGTACGCGCGGGTCCCGACCACAGCGCGGTTATCAGTGCGAGCGTCGTCGGGAACGCCATCCCAGCCGACAGGCCGCCGATGATGCGCGCCGCCAGCAGCACGCCGATCGACGGCGCGAGCGCTGCCAGCAGCGACGCCGGGATCGACAGCCCCATGCCGAGCAGCAGCATCAGCTTGCGCCCGTAGCGGTCGCCGACCGCGCCGAGGTAGAGGACCGAGGCGGCGAGGCCCAGCGAGTAGCCCACCGCGACGAGGTCGAGTTCGGTCTGCCCGGCTTCGAACGCCTTGCCGATGTCGGGCAGTGCGACGTTCGCGACCGCGAGGTTGAGGTTGGCGACGGCGGCGACGGCGATCAGCGCAGCGAGGACGAGCCCCGCGTGCTCGGGGGCCGTGGAGGCTTCGGCCGGGGTGGAGGCTGCGGCCGAGCTCGCCATGGCGGCGATGCTGGCGCTCGGTGGGGTGAGCCGGCATCATCCCAAGCGGGCGATGGCCGCTCGTCGGGGGACTCGCCGGATCGCCCCGCGCCCGCGAGGTCGCTCCATCGGATCGCCCTCCGCCGCGGATCACCACCACCGAGTCTCCTCGCGCCCGTCGAATCACCCCGATCAGGTGATGCCCCCTCACCCGGGGTGCGAGCACACTCGCTGCACGATGATGCGGCGAAGAAGACCACTCCTGCGAGGCGCAATGGTGGGCGGCGTCGGCTACGCGGCCGGCCGCGCCGGCGCCAGGCACTCGGCGCAGGAGCAGTCCCAGGAGCAGCGGCTCGCGGGAGTCGAAAGCCAGCAGCAGGCCCCCCCGAGCGCCCCGGCCGCCCCGGCTGCGCCACCGGCGGAAACGACAGTCGAGCAGCTACAGAAGCTCGCGCAGTTACGGGACAGCGGCGTGCTGACGCCCGATGAGTTCGAGGCCCAGAAGCAGAAGGTTCTCGCGGGCGGAGGGTGAGCACGGTGATCGGTCCCGTACAGCTCCTCGTGGTCGGCTTCGATCAGCCCAACTTCCAAGGCGAGGTGCTCGCCGAGCTGCAGAGCCTCAAGGAGAACGACGTGGTCCGTGTGATCGACATCCTCGTGGCCAACAAGGACGCCGCCGGCGAGGTGGAGACTCTGCAGATCAGCGACCTCTCCGCAAACGAGGCGCAGGAGCTGGGCGAAGTCGTCAAGGCACTGATCGGCCTGGGAGAGATCGCCGGCGGCGACGCCGAGGGCGCCGCGCAGATGTGGTCGGGCGACCAGCAGCCGGGCCTGAGCGAGGAGGACCTCCTCGACGTGCTCGCCGAGATTCCCCCCGACACCGCGGTGGCGATCGCCCTGCTGGAGCACCGCTGGGCGATCCCGATGCGCGAGGCGATCGTGAGGGCGGGGGGCTTCCCGATCCTCGACTCCTGGGTGCACCCGCGCGACCTCGTCGAGGTCGGCCTGCTCGCCGCCGCCGAGGCCGAGCAGGAGCTCGGCTGAGCCTCGGCGGGGCGCTCGCAGCAACTACTCGGAGACGAACGCGTCGGCGTGGACCGTCACGGCCCAGATGATTATTGCGTCGACCACCAGCATGATCGTCGACCACACCGGGTAGGCGCCGATCGACAGGAAGTTGAGCATGATGCCGCAGAAGGCGAGGAAGCAGGCGATCACCGCTCCTCCGGCCCGGCGTGCGGCCACCAGCATCGCACCGAGCACCTGGATCGCCCCGACGATGATCGCCACCCATCCCCAGGTGTTCAATTCCGACCACAGCAGTCCGCCGCTGGTGAAGTAGGACTTGTTGCTCAGTGCCGCTATGCCCCAGATGATGTTGAGCACTCCTGTGATCGTCAGGTACACGGCGACGAATGTCGCCCACCCGCTCGACGAGCGGTATTCGCTCCCCGGCTGGTACTGCTGGGTAGAAGTTGGTGTGCTCACCGTCAATCCTCCCGGGTCGTGGCTGTGAACGCGGCGTGTTGGGGTGATCGTGGTGGGCGCAGGGGTGAACCTGCGTCACCCTCGCCGGATGACCTCCGACTCACAGATCGCGTTCCACGGCGTGGAGTGTCGTTCGCTGTCACGGACCGAGCGCAGGAGAGCGTTCCTCACCCCCGATGGGTGACGACCACTCATCCCCACCGCCCCTAGCGTGGCTGTGCGAATCGCGACACCTGACCGAGTCAGTTCACAGGTGTCGCGATCGAGGACCTCGGCCGGACAGCGACCGGGCCGAAACTGCACAGGCGACTACTCGAGGAGATCACACGATGGCGACTCTCACAGTCTGGAAGTTCCCCACCGCAGGCGGCGCCGAGGAGGCCGTTCGCACGATGGAGAGACTGCAGAGCCAGGAGCTGATCAAAGTGCAGGACGCGGCCGTGGTCAGCTGGCCCGCAGACAAGAACAAGCCGAAGACCCGCCAGCTGCACAACCTCGCCGGGGCCGGCGCGCTCGGCGGCGCGTTCTGGGGACTGCTGTTCGGCCTGATCTTCTTCGTGCCGATATTCGGTCTGGCGATCGGCGCGGCGGCCGGCGCGATCGGGGGATCGCTCACGGACGTCGGGATCGACGACGACTTCATCAAGCGGATCCGCGAGCAGGTGACACCCGGAACCTCGGCGCTGTTCGCGCTCACCTCCGACGCCGTGCTCGACAAGGTGCGAGAGGCCTTCGCCGGCAACGAGCCCGAACTGCTGGAGACCAACCTCTCCGCGGCAGAGGAGGCCAAATTGCGCGAGGTCTTCTCCGAGGATTGAAGTGAGCATCGCGGTCTACGAGATTCGCATCAAGGGCGGGATGAGCGAGCAGCTCCTCGCGGCCTTCGAGGGCATGGAATCGACCGTCCAGTCGGCCGAGACCGTGCTGCGCGGCCCCGCGGTCGACCAGGCCGCACTGCACGGTCTGCTCGACCGCGTCCAGGCCCTCGGTCTCGAGCTGATCGAGGTGCGGCGTCTCTCCGAGCCCCCGACCGCGGGGGGCGATTAGGGCCGCTGCACGACTAGGCGCCGCGAGCGCCGCCGCTGCGCAGGGACCCCGGGCCACCGGGTTCCGCTGCCGCACACCCTGAACCACCCTGAACCGCTAGGGCCGCTGCACTACCCTGGGCCGCTTGATCCCCGCGGGCAGCAGGCCGAGCTGGCGAGCCCGCTCCACCGCGTCGGCGCGGCCGCTCGCGCCGAGCTTGCGGTAGATGCTGCGCAGGTGGGTCTTGACGGTGTTCAGCGACACGAACACCTCCGCCCCGATCTCGGCGTTGGAGAGCATCGTGGGCAGGTAGCGCAGGATCCGCTGCTCGCGCTCCGTTAAGGGCTCCGCCGGCATCGCTCCCGCCGGGGCGCGCTGGCCGACCCCGTCGAGCAGCACCTCCAGCAGCGCCGGGTGGGCGGTGCCGGTCCGGGCCTGGAGCTCCAGCAGCTCGCGCACCGCGGGCCCGTTCAGCAGGAAGGCGTCGCGGAAGGGCTCGCGCTCGGCCGGTGCCAGCGCGCGATCCAGCGCACGGGAGGCGGCGTCCTCCTCGCCGGCCGCGTGGTCGACGAGCGCCCGCAGCAGCCACCCCTCGACCAGCGTCGCGGGATGGGACTCAGCGGCCTGTCCGGCGTCAGCCCGTCCGGTGCCATGGGCGTGCCCGGCGCCAGCCGCCTGCCTGGAGCCGTTGGCGTGCCCGGCGCCAGCCGCCTGCCCGGAGCCGGTGGCCTGTCCGGCGCCGTTGGCGTGCCCGGGGCGTGCGGGCTCCTGCGCCGGGAGCGCCTGCGTGAGCGACTCGGCCGCCCGCTCCAGCTCGCCGAGGCGCAGGTCGAGGCTTGCCTGGCGGATCAGCAGCTCGGTCCGCTGCGGCACCCGTTCGCGTGCCGCGGCGAGTACCTCCGCGGCGCCCTCGAGGTCCCCGGCGGCGATCAGCACGCGCGGCTCGACGTCCTCCAGCGCAAACCCCAGGAGCTCCGGCATGGGGTCGCAGTCGGCCAGCTCGGCGCGGATCGCGCGCAGCTTCAGCGCGCCGCGCGCCGCCGACCGGGGGCCCGCGGCGGCCAGCGCGAGGGCCTCCACCAGACCGGTGGCCAGCCGCACGGCCGCCTCCGCTGTGACGGCGGCGCCCGCGGCGCGGGCGAGCAGCCCCTCGGCGCGCTCGAACTCCCCCCGCTGGTAGGCGCAGGTGGCGGAGGCGAGGTAGGCGCACGCCACGGCCGGCCCCTCGCACCAGCCGTGGTGCTCGGCAAGCTCCACCGCCTGCGCACCGAGCTCCTCGGCGCGGCTCAGCTCGCCGCTCAGCAGGTGTACGAGCGCGAGCTGCGCGAGGCAGTCCAGGGCGATCTGCTCGTGGTGCTCCTCGCTGGCCAGCGCGAGCGCCTCGTGCAGGTGCGCGGCTGCGGTCAGGGGGTCGCCGGACCACAGGTGCGCGGCTCCGAGGTTGGCGAGCGCGAAGCCGCGCAGGGAGGCCCAGCAGTGGTGCGAGGAGGCCCGCGCCATGTCGGTGAGCTTGTGGGCGAGGCGCTCGGCGTCCTTGACGCGGACGCACAGCCGCGCGTGGTGTAGCGCCACGGTGGTGAGGACCAGGTCCAGCTGCTCGCGCTCCCGCCCCGCGGTGTCGCCGCGGGCGTGGCGCGCGATCGAGAGGTGGCGCTCGGCGTCCTCGAGGTCCCCGTCCTGCAGGCGGCTGCCGGCGAAGGCGACCGCCAGCCGCGGGTCGGCCGCGAGCACCTCGGCTGGAAGCTGCGCCATCGGGCCGCGCATCGCGGCAGTGCGCCCGCAGAGGAACAGCTCGAGCCAGTTCTCGGCGATCAGGCCGCCCGCCTGCTCCCAGTCCTCGCCCGCGAGGGCGTGGCGGATGGCCGGCATCGTCTGCCCCTGTTCGCAGTACCAGCGCGCGGCGCGGCGGTGCAGGTAGGGGATCTCCTCGGGGTGCGCATGGCGCAGGTGCGCGCGCAGCAGCTCCCCGAACAGCGGGTGGTAGCGGTACCAGTGGC
This sequence comes from uncultured Solirubrobacterales bacterium, assembly GCA_963713985.1. Classification (GTDB taxonomy): domain Bacteria; phylum Actinomycetota; class Thermoleophilia; order Solirubrobacterales; family Solirubrobacteraceae; genus Palsa-744. Next base: position 655,435 of record OY970219.1, read on the forward strand.
CGTCTGTGTCGGTCGCCGCCACCGGCGCCCCCAGGTGCTCGATCGCCGCGAGCGTGAGCGTGGCGCCCTCCAGTCCCGTCAGGGCGTCGGCCAGCTCGGGGCTGACCGTGTCCACCAGGCAGGTCCGCAGCATGAACTCGCGCCGGTCCCCCGGCAGGCCGGCGAGGACCTCGGAGACGAGGTAGTCCGCCACCGTCCGGTCGGTGCCGGCGAACTCGGCCAGGAAGCGCGCCGGCTCGGGGTGCCCGTGCAGCGAGAGCGCCGCCAGCCGCAACGCTGCGGCCCAGCCCTCCGTGCGCGCCCACAGCAGCTCGACGTGCTCGCCGGAGAGCTCGAGGTCCAGGCGCCGGCAGAGATCGGCGGTCTCCTCGCGATCGAACGCGAGATCCGCGATGCGCAGCTCCGTGAGCGCACCGCTCACGCGCAGCCGCTCGACCGGCAGCGGGGGGTCGGCGCGACCGGCGAGCACGATCCGCAGCTGCTCGGGGGCGTGGCGCACGAGAAAGTCGATCGCCGCGGTCGCCTGGGGGCTCGTCAGCTCGTGGATCTCATCGATCACCAGCACCAGCGGAGAATCGAGTTCGGCGAGACCGTTGACCAGGAGCGCCAGGAAGCGCTCCGTGCGCGCCCCCACCGGCGCCTTCAGCCGGTCCAGGGCGCCGCCGGGCGCGATCAGCTCCGAGCCGCGCAGCGCGCTCAGCAGGTCCTCGAGCAGCCGGGAGGCGTCGTTGTCGTCGCCGTCCAGCGACAGCCAGCACGCCGGGCCCGGCAGCGTGCGCGCCGCGACCCACGAGGAGAGCAGCACGGTCTTGCCCGCCCCGGCCGGCGCCGAGAGCAGCACGAGGCCCTCGCCGATGCCCGCATCCAGGGCGTCGAGGAGCCGCTTGCGCTCGACCAGATGGCGCGGGGTCGGCGGAACCAGCAGCTTGGTGGCCACCGTAGGGGCCTGCCTAATCCGCTCGGAGGAGTGGATTGACACTACGCGCCGTCCCAGGGAGGACGTCTGCCTGAGGACACCGCGCTCACACTCCGGACGGGAGGGTGGATGTCATCGGTAGAGAAGACTATCACTTGTGACGATTGTTCAGCTTATGGGAAAAATTATGAGAAAAGGTCGAAAAGTCAGGCATCACTGGGTGAGGGGATCGGCCGAAGCGCCCGAGCGTTAGTCTGCGGCGAGGATGTCCGATTCCCCTCGATCAGGTGGCCGGCGTGAGCGAATCGCGCTCGTGCTCGCCGGAGGCGGCGCGCGCGGCGCATACGAGGCTGGCGCCCTGGCTGCGTTGGCGGCGACCCTCGCCGAGCGCGGGCAGACCCCGGACATCGTTGTCGGTACCAGCATCGGGGCGCTCAACGGTTCATTCCTTGCGGCTCGCGCACACGAACCGCTCGAGGCAGCGGCCGCCGCCGCGGTGAAGATGTGGCGCGAGCTGGATTGGGGCGCCGCGCTGCGTCCGCTGGCCTCGCCGTCGGAGCTCGGTCGCCTGCTGGGCGCGGGCGCGATGTTCGCCAAACTGCCCGGCGCTGACGTGTCGGGACTGCTCGATCCCTCACCGCTGCGCGGCACGCTCGAACAGCATGTCGCGTTCGATCGGATTGCGCGCAACGTCGAGGACGGAGCGTTGAGCGCCGTCGCAGTGGTCGCCACAGCTTACGCAAGCACACGCAGCGTGGTCTTCCATCACGGCGGCCCGGCACCCGGTCTCGACCACTTGCACGCGATCGACTACGCCGCGACCCCGCTCGCGCCTGAGCACGTGCTCGCCTCCGCGGCAATCCCGGGCGCGTTCCCTGCGATCGAGATCAGCCAGCCCCCTGCCGTGGCGGGCTGGTACGGCGACGGTGGTGTGCGCCTCAACGCGCCGCTCAAGCCGGCGCTCTCGCTGGGCGCCGAGCGCGTCGTAGTGATCGGGCTGAACTCCTCGGTGACACACACCCACGGATCGGCGCGGCCAGACGCGCTCGACGGCGTCGCGCAGTTGCTCCAGGTCGCGCTCGCCGATCAGCTCGCCGACGATGTCGCGAGGCTCGGTGCCGTAAACGAGACGCTCGCGGCGCGCAGATCATCCGCTACCCCGGTCGGTTCACCCCACCGCAAAATCCCCTACATCTTCATCGCGCCCTGCGATCGCCTCGAGATCGGACGCCTCGCGCGCGAAACCTACAAGGATCGCTACGCCGGCCCCATCGGCCTCCTGCGCGACTCCAACCTCGCCCTGCTTGGGCGCTTCGTCAACGCCGACCGCAGCGCCATCCACGGGGAGCTGCTCAGCTACCTGTTTCTCGCGCGTGAGTTCATCGACAAGCTGATCGCGCTCGGCGAACGCGACGCCAAGCGCTGGCTCGCCACGCGGCATGGCGCTGGCCTATGGCAAGTCGGACGCCTGCCACCGAGCAAGCACCAGCGTTAGCGAGGACCAGCTCCGGTGGGACGAGCAAGCCGGACCCATCGCCGTGTTGGCCGCTGCGCCAACGAGCGCTTTCCGCCAGATGCGAGTGGTCGCCAGAGGCGGAGCTCGAGGGCAGGCGTTACGCGGTGTCCTCGACGGCCTCGATGCACCGTCGCAGCAGCGCTCGCAGCGTCTCGACCTCTTCTTTTGACAGCGCCTCAGCGATCCGTTGTTCGATTGGGTCGGCGCGTTTGCGGGCGGCGCTCAGGGCCTCGCGGCCGACGCTCGTGAGATGGTATTGATGCGCATACTAGAGTTGCAGGCTGCGGCGACACGCCCGCTTGTTACCGGCCGTTGCCAAGCGGCCAGGGAGCGCTGGGGCTACAGCGGCGGGACCTGGTTATTGACCTGCGTCCCGTGATACAGGCGGTCCTGGTCCCTGCAGGCAGCCGGGAAGAAGAACTGGACGCTGTCGCTACGGACGCCGTTGTAGCTTGCGAACAAAGTCGCGTGCCCGACGGTTCCGACTTCGCATCTCGGATCGCTACTCGCCCTCACGCGGACGCCGATCTTCATGACGTTCCCGGGGTAGCCCCACATCGTCGCGTAGTGCGAGTGATACACGAGGTGGTGCTTCACCGACATGATGATCTCGCCGGCTCGATCCTGCTGGCAAATGACCCCCGAGACGGTGTTGGCTTCGAGGTTGATGTCTCCGTGGCCCTTGGCGAAGCTACTGGACCCCGTGTACGGGCCCGTATGAAAGCCCCACGGGGGAATCCCGTAAACGGTCGGTATCTCAGAACAGGACGTGGCTGCACTGGCCGAGCCGGCCGTGCCGCCGAGTACCGGCAGCGTCATCAGCACCAAGACTACGAGTCCGATGTGCCTCGTGATTTGGTCCCTTTGCATTCTCGCAGCGACTATACCCTGACGATCCCGACAGCGCAGCCACCGCCACGACAGCTCGCTCCCAGCCAACCGGCCCGGTGCTCGGTAGTTTGGCCGCACTGGTAGGCTGCGTCACTTGGCCAAGGCGTCATGACTCCCAACAGGGAGTAGACGGTGAGTAAGCTGCCAGTACACAAATCGACCCCTGGGATCGTCACGGCAGCTGCCGTGACGTTCGCCGTGGCCGGGCTGACGTTTGCCTGCGGGGCGCTGGCGGCGGGAGCGAACGGGAGCGCCGAACGTGCGTCTTGGGCGGCTGCGCCTGTGGCGTCAGTGGCACTCGCGAGCAACACCGGGCTTGGGGGCTTCCAGCCGCTCACCCCGTGGCGCCAACCGCCTGTCGAACTTCCGCCTCCGCGTTCGCTCGCCTACCAGCAGCTCGCCGAAGCTGGGGTGAGTCAGGCTTCGCACTGGCGCCATGGCGCCTGGTACTGCGAATACCTCCGCTGCACCCATGGGCCCTATCCACTTGTCACTATTTGGGGTGAGGTGCCGCTATTCGAGACCGCTGACGCGCTCGAGATGGCCTCGCCCTCATCGGCGCACCAAGCGCTCGTAGATCGTTTCGCGCGTGCGAACGAGCGCTACTGGGACGATGCGCTGGGCGGCTACGCCCCTTACCCGGGAGACCGTGCGGGAAATGTTCAGGCGTTCTTCGACGACAACGGCTGGGAGGGGCTCGCGTTCTTCAACGCCTACAAGGCCACCCACGAGCGCCGTTGGCTCTCTGACGCCCAGCGCGCGTTTCACTTCATCGCCGCCCGCGGCTGGGACAGGGACGGCGGGGGAATGTGGTGGAACACCAGCCATCCCTACCACTCAGGACCCGCTCTCGCGTCCGACAGTCTTTTGGGCATCCTGCTCTACAACGCAGACCACGAACGCTGGCAGCTGGAAGACGTGAAGATGTATGTCGACTGGGCAAACGCCAACGACAACCACGATGAACGCCAGTTCTACCTCGAGATGCCCAACCGGCCGGAATCGGTGAACGACTACGTGCAGGCTCCCCTGATCTACGCGCAGTACCTACTGTGTCAGGACGGGGAGGGAGAAAGCTACTGCGTTCTGGCAGGGCGAGTGGCGGCCACGCTCGCCGAGCAGCACGTCGACGAGTATGGCTACGAATACAACTACGGGCCTGAGTACGACGCGATCTTCATGCAGTGGATGATGGCCTACGGGCAGGCGACGGGCGAGCCCTACTGGTCGACGCTCGCGGAGGTCAACGCGGCGGCCGCAGCCACAAACGCCGGCAAGGGGCACGGACTCTGGCTCTCGAGTTGGTGGGGCGGGCCAATTGCTGACCCTGAAACGCACCCGAACATGCTGCGCACCATAGGTGCCACGACGAGCCTCTTCGCCTGGGTCGAGGTGTACTCGAGCGCCGGCTCGTAAGACCGGACCGGCTGGAATGTGGGTGTCGCAGATCGTGGTGTCAGTGAGCGGTTCGAGCGTCAGCAGCGGACCGACCGTCTTCAGGTGCATCGACTCGCGCAATATCGCCTCGCCGTAGGGCAGCGCGCTGGCCGTCTCGAAGTCCGGCGCGAGGAGGTGCTCGCCGAGCGTCTGTTGCGCCTCCGCCGCGAGCCGCTCTTGCGCCCCGGGGTTTGAGGCAAGGAACCAGACTGTCCAGCCGAGCGTGTGCGCGGTCGTGTCCTCCCCGGCGATCATCAGCGTGAGCACATTTCCCGCGATCTCGCGGTCGCTGAAGGTGCCGTCCGTCTGCTGTGCGGCGAGCATCGCCTCCAGCATGTTCTCGGGCTCCTCGCGCAGCTCGGGCCTCCCAGCCATGCGCTCTCGCGCCTGCGAGATGAACCGCTCGATCGCCTGGTCGAGCGCAGCGGCGGAGCGATCCAGCGCTCGATCGGCGGGAAGCTTGATCCACCGCCAGTAGGGCACGGGCGCGGCAAGACGACGCGCCAGCATGTGGAAGAGCCGTTGGATGTGGCCCTGTAGCTCGTCCTCGCCGCGGCCCAGCGTGTTCAGGTCGTGGCCGAACGCCAGCCACGAGATGGTGTCCAGCGTATAGGAGGTCAACTCCTGGCTGATGTCAAGGGCGATGCCTGCCTGCGCGGCGTCGGTCAGCCGGGTGTGCAGTCGCTCGGTGGTCGTGCGGATCACTTGGAAGTAGCGGTGCAGATGGTTTGTGTTCAGTGCCGTGATCACGAGGCGGCGTTGGCGCTTCCAGTCCTCCCCCTCGGCCGCGAACACACCGGGCGCACCCATTTCCCCGAGCACCGTCTGCTGTTCACGCCAGCGCCTGAAGCTGTCGGGTCGTTCGCGCAGGATGCGATGCAGCTCATCGGGGTCGGCCAGCCCAACGATCCTTCTTCGACCTATGTCGACTCGCACGATCGGCCCGTAGCGCCGCGCCCACTCCTCCGCGACCAGATGCAGCCGGGACGTTCTGAGGAGCTGGTGAGCGTTGCCGATCAGCGGCAGCCGCGGCGGAGTCGGCAGATCAGCGATCGAGCGAGTGGCCTGGAAGCTCATTGGCTACGCCTCGGAGGGAGCGACGGCGACTATCGGTCCTGGCGCGGACGCGCTTGCGGCCCGCTGGCTGATTCGCACGCGCAGGCCCTTGGGGATCATCGTGAAGCTGAAGTGCTCCTGGACCGGCGGTGCGCTCTCGTCCAGCCGCAGTTCGAAGTTGCGGGCGATCATCGCCAGGGCGGTCTTCGCCTCCAAGAAAGCGAGGTTGCGGCCAGGGCAGAAGCGCGGGCCGGCCCCGAACGCCAGGAACGACTTTTGGTCGGGCGCCTTGCGCTGCTCGTCGGGGAGCCACCGTTCGGGTTCGAAGTCCGCGCCGCCGCCGACATCGCGGGACGTCTTACGGGTTCCGAGTATCAGACGGGTGCCGGCGGGAATCTGGGTGTCGCAGACCACGGTGTCGGTAAGCGACTGGACGACGAGCCCGTTTGCGACGGACTTCAGGCGCATCGCCTCGCGCAGCACCGCCTCGCAGTAGGGCAGCCGCGAGATGGTCTCGTGATCGCTCGGCAACGATTCATCGCCGAGCACCTCGCGCGCCTCTTGTGCCCACCGGGCCTGAAGGTCGGGGTGCTGGGCTAGAAACCAGCTCGTCCAGGCCAAGGTGTGGGCGGTCGTGTCCTCTCCGGCCACCAGGAGGGTGAAGACGTTGCCGATGATTTCCTTATCGGTGAAGGTGCCGTCCTCCCGTTGAGCGGCGAGCATCGCCTCGAGAAAGTTCTCGGGCTCCTCGAACAGTCCGGGGCGCTCGCGCATGCGCTCGCGGGCCTGCGCGATGAACCCGGTGACGGCGCGGTTGATCTCGTTCAGCGAGCGCTCCAGCCGCCGGTCGGCGGGAAGCCGAAACCAGCGCCAGTAAGGGATTGGGAAGAACAGCCGGAAGTTCAGCATCGTGAAGACGCGCTGGATGTGCTGCTGCAGCTCGTTCTTTCCGTCTTCCAGCGTGTTGAGCTCGATCCCGAACGCGAGCGTGGAGGTGATGTCGACCGCGTAGGAGGTGAGCACGTCCGTGAGGTCGATCGGCCGGCCGTCGCGTGCGAGCTCTGTGAGCCTTCGGTGTAGCCGCTGAGCGGCGGTGTGGATGACTTTGAAATGGCGATGCAGGTGGTTGGTGTTCAAGGCGGTGACCGCCAGGCGGCGCTGGCGGCGCCAGGCGTCTCCCTCCACGGCGAACACGCCGGGGAAGCCCATCCCCTCGAACGCGGCCTCGATCTCGGGCCAGCGCCGGTAGCCATCGGGGCGCTCGCGCAGCACGCGGTTGATCTCCTCCACGTCGCTGACGTACAAGCTCAACCGGCGTCCCACATGGAACTTGACGATCGGCCCGTAGCGCTCAGCCCACGCCTCGGCCACGAGGTGCGATCGCTCGATGCGCCAGAGTTGGTGCAGGTTGCCGAACAGCGGCAGACCGCGGGGGCCGGGAAGCTCGGCGATCGGACGGGTCGCGGTCACGATGCGCGCCGGCCGGTCATGCCCACGACCCAGCCAAGTGCGATGCCGCTAAGCACCGCGACTCCGGGGCGTCGTCCCATTTGCCTCGCTCGTCCCAGAGCTCGCTCGCGCGCCCGGTCGAAAGCGAGCAACGCCGCGAGAGCCTGAAGTTCGACCATTCGCGCGATGACGCTACCCAACCGCGAAGCCGAAAACATCTGCCACCTGGCCAGACTTAATCGCTCGCCGGTGCGCGCACCGCACTCTCAGAGTTCGACATGCCCGGCGCCGGTCGAAGGTGGTCGCGGCGGGGTTTTCTGAGACGATCTTCAGGGCATGGTGAGGACCGACCGGGGAACGCTGATCGGGCGCGAGTCTGAGCTCGCCGAGCTCAAGTCGATGCTCGCAGCCAGCCCGCTTGTGACCATCACGGGGCCGGGTGGATGCGGCAAGACGCGGCTCGCGCTGGAGATGGCCGCGTGTGGCGCGTCGCGGCCGCAGAGCATCGGCTGCGTGGTCGCTGCGCTCGCGGACGTGCCGCGAGCCGATCGGCTCATTGACTCGCTGATGGCCGCTGTGGGTGTGCGTGAGTGTTTCGGGAGCACGCCGAACGACGTCCTAGTCGAGCATCTAGCCTCGCGGCGGCTGCTGCTGGTGCTGGACAACTGCGAGCACCTCCTCCCCGACGTCGCCCTCCTCGCCAGCGAGCTGTGCCGCGATGCGCCCGATCTCCGGCTGCTGGCGACCAGCCGCGAGCCGCTGGAGATCGACGGGGAGAGCGTGCTATGCCTCGGCCCGCTGAGCCTCCCCGAGCCGGACGATGACGGCGTCGGCGCAATCGTCCGTTCTGACGCTGGGCGGATGCTCGTTGATCGAGCCGTTCACCGAGACGCGGCGTTCGCGCTCACGCCGAGAACGGCTCGGGCCGTCGTAAGCATCTGTCGCCAGCTTGACGGTCTACCACTGGCACTCGAGCTAGCCGCCGCTCGCCTGGACACGCTCGATGCCGAGGAGATCGCTCGTGAGCTCGGCGGGCAAGGGCGTCTCGCCACCGCCGGGAGTGCCGCCGAGCCCTCCCGCCATAGCTCACTGCGCGCGTCGCTGGATTGGAGCTACCGCCTGCTCGATGAGACCGAGCGAGCACTGATCCGGCGTCTCGCCGTGTTCTCGGGTGGGTTCACAGCCGAAGCGGCCCGCAGGGTCACTGCGCCCGCCGAGAGCGTCACGGCCGTTCACGATCGCCTTCGAGCATTGGAGAGGAAGGGCCTGGTCGTGCTCACGGGAGCGCCGGAGCGCTGGCGGCTTCTCTCGACGGTGGCCGAGTACGCGGGTGAGGAGCTGGCGAAGGCCGGTGAAAGCGACGAGCTGGCCGACCGCCACCTGTCCTGGTTTCAGACATGGGCCGCGCAAGCCAACGACGGGCTTCTCCGGGACGGGCACGAGCCGATCGACGTGGAGGGTCCGAACCTACGCCGCGCGCTCGACCGCGCTCTGGAGCACGATCCTGAAAGCGCGCTGGCGATGGCAGCGTCGCTGATGCGTCACTGGATACTTGCCGAGCATTACCACGAAGCGCGCTCGATCTGCTCGGCGGTGCTTCACACAGTTGACGAGAACGCGGATGCGCGGGCGCTTGCGCTCGTGACGTGCGGGGCGGCGCTGGTCGCGATGCTGAGCGAGGACTACGAAGGCGCGCTCACGGGCACGCAGACAGGTCTCGTGTTGCTGGGCGCCGTCGAGGACCCCGGCGTCAAGGCGACCTGTCTGCTGTGCTCCTCGATGGTGCTGATCCAAACCGGCGTGGACCTGCACGGCGGCCTGGCCAACGCCGAACGCGCCGTGCAGCTCGCGGAGCAGCATGGGGACGATCCGCTTGGGCTGGCGTGGGCGCTCGTATCGCTCGCGGTCGCGGCGATGCTGTGCGAGCGCTTTCAAGTGCTCGGCGAAGCATACGAGGCGTTCCTCGCGATCCCGACAGCCTGCGAGCACCGGACCCTTCGCGCGTGGGCGGAGCAGGCGGCGGCGTGGGCGCACGTCAGCGTCGGATCGCCCGAGCGCGCGCTCGTACACATCGAACGGGCAAGCACCCTGGAGGGCGACTGGCCGTCGATGACCCACTTTCAAGTGCTCGGTTTCCGCATTCATGCACTCGCCCGCCTCGGGCAAACCGACGAGGCCATTGCCACAGGCGAGCAAGCGCTACAGCGCGCCAGGGAGTCCGGTGCGCTTCAGTCGGTCCCCGCTATCGAACTGGCGCTCGCGACCGCCGAGCTACTGCATGGCGCCCTGGACTCCGCCGCCGACCGGGCACAGGGGCTGCTGCGTATGCCGCATCTGCACACGCTCGTCATCGCGCGTGAGACGCTCGCCCGGATCGCGCTCGCCCGCGATCAGCCGGCTGACGCGCAGGGCCACGCGAGCGAGTTGGAGGCGATCGCGCAGCGGTCGGGCAGCATGCGCCACCGGGCGCTTGCGGACTACATCAACGGCCGGGCTGCGATCCAAATTGGCGAGAAGGACAGAGGACGCGATCTCCTACATGCCGCGCTTGCGAGCTGCGCGGAGCTTGGCCTGGAGCGCGAAGCGGCCGACGCACTTGACGAGCTGGCGCTACTCGCGGCAGACGCGAGAGAAGCCGAGCGGTGTGCCCGCCTGGCGGCGGCCGGCGCGTCGACTCGCGCTCGGCTTAGCTGTGCGCCCACGCTTGCGAGCACTGAACGGCTCGACAGCGCACGCGCACGCCTCGCCGCGGAGGCAGGGGACTGTTGGGATGCCGCTTGGGCACAAGGCGAACAGGCTGCGCTAGCCGACGCGATCGCCTACGCCCGACGAGGACGAGGACGCCGTCGTCGAAGCACGGCGGACGGCTGGCCGAGCCTGACCGGCACCGAGCGCGACGTGGCGCTCCTGGCTGCCAGTGGCAAGACCAACCCACAGATCGCCGAGCAACTCTTCATCGCCCGAGGCACGGTAAAGATGCACCTCTCCACGGTCTACCGCAAGCTCGAGGTCGCAAACCGCACCGAGCTCGCCGTCGCAGCGCGACACGCGACGCCGCCGCCCACGCACGAACCATGATCACCGACCCCTGCGGTGGTAGCTGTAGGCGTAGGCGTACACGCCTAGCTGGATTCCCACGAAAGGGCAACCCCTGCGGTGACGGCCTTCCCGCAGGGCTTTGTTCGCTACGCGCCGATGACTGCGCCTGCCGTTTGGCGGCTGCGTTGGGTGAGGCGCACGCGCAGGCCCTTGGGGATGGTCACGAAGTTGTAGTACTCGCTCACAGGGCCGGCGGTGCTGTCGAGTTCGATGTGGAAGTTGCGGGCGATCATCGCGAGCGCGCTCTTTGCCTCCAAGAACGCGAGGTTGCGTCCTGGGCAGAAGCGGGGGCCGGCGCCGAAGGTCAAGACCTTCGGTGCGCTCGACTCATCGCTGCGGAGCAGGCGGCCGGGGTCAAACCCGTCGCCCAGGTTGGGATAGCGCAGCAGCATCAGTAGCTGAGTGCCGGCGGGTATGTGGGTGTCGCAGATCGTGGTGTCCGCCAGCGGTTCGGCGGTTATCAGCGGCGTCACGCCCTTCACCCGCAGCGACTCGCGCAGCACGGCGTCGGTGTAGTCGAGACCGCCAATGACCCCGTAGTCGTTGGGGAACGGGTCCTCGCGCAGCGCCTCGCTCGCCTCAGCCGCGAGCTGCGCCTGCACATCGGGGTGGGTCGCCAACAGCCAGATCGTCCAGCCGAGCGTGTGCGCGGTCGTGTCCTCCCCGGCGAACAGCAGGATCAGGGTGTTGCCGATGATTTCGCTGTCGCTGAAGGCGCCGTCGTTTTCCTGGGCTGAGATCATGCTCTCCAAGAAGTTCTCGGGTGCCTCGCGCAGCTCAGGTCGCTCTCGCATCCTCTGCCTGGCCTGCGCGATGAACTGCTCCGTCGCCCGGTGCAGCTCCGCCAGCGAGCGATCGAGCGCCCGGTCGGCAGGCAGCTTGACCCGCCGCCAGTACGGAAACGGGGCGGACATACGCCGGATGAGCATCCCGAAAGCCCGCTGGATGTGCTCCTGCAGCTCCCCTTCACGGCGCTCCAGCGTGTTCAGGTCGTGCCCGAACGCGAGCGCGGAGGTGATATCCAGGCTATAGGAGGTGAACTCCTCGCCGATCTCGAGCATCCGGCCCTCCTGGGCCGCCTCGGACAGCCGGCGGTGCAGACGCTCGGCGCTCGTGCGGATCACCCCGTAGTAGCGGTGCAGGTGATTGGTGTTGAGCGCCGTGATAACTAGCCTGCGCTGGCGCTTCCACTGCTCGCCCTCGGCGGTGAACACTCCCGAGAGGCCCATCTCATCGAAGACGACCTGCTGCACTGACCAGCGGCGGAAACCCTCGGGACGCTCCCGCAGGATCATGTTTACCGCGTCGGCGTCTGAGATGCCGACGATGCGCCGCCGGCCGATATCGACACGCAAGATCGGCCCATACCGATCCGCCCATCGTTCGCAGACCGTGTGTAGGCGGGATGCGCGCGCTAGCTGGTGCGCGTTGCCGAGCAGCGGGAGGCCCGGAGGCCCAGGAAGCTCATCGATAGTACGCGCCATCGGCCGTCTACCTCCGCCCTTGAACTCGCCGCCGGGCATGGCGGCACGCGAGAGCCGACTGTAGCGGAAATCCCCGCTCTGAGCCCGGAAAGCAGCAGCGCACCGAGTGGTAGCCCGCGCTGCGGAGCAGCGGTTGAGGTGTAGTATCAGCCGATGATGCAGCAGCAGGGCGCGGGTGCGGTGGCGGTCGCCAACGAGGAGGCGGTGCGTGCATGGAACACCGTCCTGTATGAGCGGTGGAAGTCGAACCGCAAGGTGTTCGTGGGCGCGCTGACAGAGGTCACCGAGGAGGTCTTCGAGCTCTTTCCGCCGCCCGAGCGTGGGTGCTGCATCGACATCGGGTGCGGCTTCGGCGAGACGACTCAGCGGCTGGCTGAGCTCGTCGGGCCGGAAGGCTGCGCGCTCGGCACCGATTCCTCGCCGCGGTTCATCGAGGACGCCCGTCGCGAGGCCGTCGAGTCGGGGGTCGAGAACATCGCGTTCGAGACCGCCGATGCGCAGACGGCTGAGTGGGATCGGATCTATGACTACGCCTTCTCGCGCATGGGGACGCAGTTCTTCGCCGCACCGGTCCCGGCTATGCGCGCGATCCGTGGCGCGCTCAAACCCGGCGGCACGCTCGCGAAGGTCTGCTGGCGCCGCAAGGCCGAAAGCCCGCTCTGGGCGGAGACCGAGCAGGTCGTTCAGCAGTTCCTCTCTCGCCCTGACGAGTACGAGGCCGACACCTGCGGGCCCGGGCCATTCTCGCTCGGTAACCCCGAGACCACCCGCGGGATTCTCCAGGCCGCCGGGTTCGACGAGATCGAGCTGCGTCAGCGCGACTTCGACTACTTCATGGGCGCGGACATAGACGAAGCGATCGACTCCCTGCTCGCGATCGGACCCGGCGCCGAGCTGATCCGCCTGAACGGCGAGTACGGGGAGAGTCGTCGGGGCGAGATCGCCGAAGCCCTGAGGGACCACTACGCCGCCTGGCAGAAGCCCGACGGCTCCATAGTCAGCCGCGCAGCCGTCTGGATCGTCACGGCCACGAACCCCAGCTAGCACCCCGTCGCCGCGCAACCGCGTCGTCACGCGCGTGACTGCATGAATGCGTCAATCGTCCGCGAGGGGCCCGAGGTCGACGTTGGTTGTGACGTCCACTCCGCGTCTGAGGGTGTCGAGAATGACACACGATCGCTCGGCGGCGGTGAGCAGCATCTCGACGGTCCGCGAATCGGTGCCGTTCGCCACCTCGATGTTGGTCTGGCAGCGCATTGATTGGAAGCCCACACGCACCGACCCGTCCACCGCGAGGGCACCGCGTAGGTCCACATCGCCTTCAACCTCGACCGCAAGTGCCGTCAGGCGGACGCCCAACAGGTCGGCAACCATGCGAATGGTCGAGTCTTGGCAGGCCGCGAGCGCGGCGCACAACAGCTCTCCAGAGTTGGGGGCCTCATGCAGGCCGCCGACCCCGCGGTGATTGCCGACCGCGATCATCACGTCCTCGGCGCGGTACTCCTCGCCGGGCACCACGGCGGTGCGAACAGGGTCCTCGAGGTCGCATCCGACCGTGTGAGCGCGGTCGACGACCAGTGCCTGTGCGGCGTCCTGTTCGTAGGTACGCCGCAGCGGCGCCTGCCGGGCCGCGACCTGCGATCGACTCGCGCGCGTGAGCCGTGGCGTCGTCTCGGGCTGCGGACTCATGACTTGGCGCCTGTACTCTGGGCTGCGAGCGCGCGGACGGCTTCGGTGCTCAGGCAGCGACCCCCGATCGCCCAGTCTTCGGACTTCGTCTCGTCGATCACCACCATCGTGACCTCGCGCATGCTCTCGCCCTCGATCTCGATCATCGTCTCGCTCAGGCGCTCGGCGATCTCGCGCTTCTGCTCGGCCGTGAAGACTCCCTCGATGACCTTCACATTGATGAATGGCATGTCGCACTCCTCGCAGTCGTGATGGGCCGGTCTTGCGGCTGATACGGCGCCTCGAGAGCATCCCATCCGCGCCCGAGCCGGTCATCGCGATTTCGGGCCATCCCACGGGGATGGCCCGAAATGCCATCTATCCCCGGGACTCGTGGTTGCGGGCACCTGCGAGTAGCCTCATCGATGATGCTGGAACAGCGGATCGGCTTCATTGACTTCGAGGGACGCAAGGTGGCGTACTCGCTCGTGGGCGAGGGGCCGATGCTCGTGTTTCCACCGTGGTGGATCAGTCATATCGAGCTCGAGTGGCAGCAGCCTGGCTTTCGGTCGTTCTTCGGCGAGTTCGCGGAGACGCACACGGTGCTGCGCTACGACAGGCTTGGCGTGGGCCTATCCGATCGCCGCCGCGAGCCGCACCACACCTCGTTCGAGTCCGAGCTCGGTGTGCTCCACGCGCTCCTCGACGAGCACAAAGTGGACAACTGCTCGCTTGTCGGCGTCTCATGCGGCGGCTGCTTCGGCGCCGCGTACGCGCGCCGCCACCCCGAGCGCGTGGAGCGGCTCGTGATCTACGCCGGCTGGGCGGACGGCCAAGCTCTTGCCCCGCCGCAGGCTCAGGCTTCGCTGATCGAGCTCGTGCGCGGCACGTGGGGGTTCGGCTCACGGATCCTGGCTGAGGTATTCATGACCGGGGCCGACGATCGCGAGCGAAGCGCATACGTTGAGTTCCAACGAACCTCCGCCAGCGCGGGTATGGCCGCTGATCTTCTCGAGCTGATCTTCGCGCTCGACATTCGCGACGACCTTGCCCATCTCCAGACGCCAACCGTCGTGATCCACCGGACGGGGGACCGCACCGTCCCCTTCTCCCAAGGCCGCGAGATTGCCACCCTGGCACCCAATGCGCGCCTGATCCCCCTTCCCGGTGACGCGCACCATCCCTGGCGCGGGGACGCGAACGGCACCGGTGCGGCTATAGCCAACGCGCTCGGCCCCGGTACAGGGCAAGGCGCGCATGTCGTGCCGTTGGCGCAGTCACTGACTCCACGCGAGCGCGAAGTGCTCACGCTCGTCGCCCGCGGCTTCAGCGATGCTGACATCGCCGAGCAACTCGTGCTCAGCACCCACACGGTCCACCGCCACGTCGCCAACATCAGAAACAAGCTCAACCTACCATCACGAACCGCGGCCGCCGCTTTCGCAGTCAGAGCCGGGCTGGCGTAGACCGGCTCAAACAGCCCGTCCCGCCACGCCACGCTCCCGTTCGGGACGACACGTAGGCTCCAAGGCTCAGGCCGATCCCGAGCGCTGCGAATTCCGCGCCAAGGATCGCCTCGCCCTCGATCCCCAGCTACTTCGCGATCGCTGCGCCGGTGATCACGTCATCCCCGGTCACCATCCGCACCCGGATGTGTGCTCGCTGGGCGACTCATCCGCACCCTGCTCGGCCGCCGAGCAGCAAGGCCGCCCGCCATCGCGGCCTGCCGGCGCAGCGAGGTCCGCGCCGCTCAGGTGAGCGACGCCTCCAGCGTGATCTCCCCGACACCGGCGAGCGCGCGACTCACCACGCAGCCTTCCTTCGCGCCCTGCGCGGCAGCCTTGAAGGTGGCCTCGTCGATTCCAGGGACGCTCCCGACTGTGTGAAGCGCGATCGCCGTGATCGTCGGCGCGCCGTCGACGAAACGCAGCGTCACCGTCGCGTCGGTCTTGACGGACTCGACCGGGGTGCCGGCGTCGGCTAGCCCAGCTGAGAGCGCCATCGAGAAGCACGCCGCGTGTGCCGCCGCGATCAGCTGCTCGGGGTTGGCTCCTGGGCCATCCTCGAACCGCGACTTGAACGAATAGTCGCCATTGATGCGCTCACCCGCGGTGAAGGTCCCGCTGCCGGCCTTCAGATCGCCCTTCCATTCCGCGCTCCCCTTTGCTGGCATCGTCTCTCCTTTGATTTGGCGGCTCGCTGACCGCGATCGAACGAATCTTAAATCCTGTCCCCCTCCGCCCCAGACTCCTGCTGGGCGAGGCTCCTGCTGCCACGGCCTTGCGCGCGCGCTCCACGCCGTTCACGAGACTATCGCTTCGGACGGTGGATGTCGCACAAAGGCACGAGCCACGCGGCTGTGTTGCGGCATTCGACCAACGCTTCTGTGCTGATACCCGCCGGGGCGCTTCTCAGGCCCCTGCGGCGGCTATCTGGTGCTTGTGGAGCTTCAATAGGTTGTGGGTGGCGGTGATGAGCCGCCATTCCGAGAGCGCGGCGGATCTGCCTCGTCGTTGAAACTGATTGATGCGCCGGTTGTGCTTGGTCTGCGCGAACACCGGCTCGACCATCGCCTTTCGTCGTCTGTATAGCCCGCCGCCGTAGTCGGTCGCGAGTACCTCGCGCATCGATGTGTAGCGCCCGCCATGCCACCCGGGCCGGGGCGTGTTGCGCTTGCCGGCGTCGGGTGGGATCAGCACCTGGACATGCTCGTTCGCGACGACGTTGTCCATCTGCTCCTCGTTCCAATAGCCAGAGTCGGCAACCGCGACCCCGGGAGTCTCTGTCACACCAATCGCCTGGAGCTCCCTCTTCGTCGCTTTCACCATCGGCTCCAGGTGACCGAAGTCCGGTGAGCTCGCGCTCACCTCGGCCGCGAGCACGATCTGCTCCTCGGTCACGACGGCCTGAGCGTTGTAGCCCTGGGTGTAGCTGCGTGGAGTCTTCACATTCCGCGAGTCCAGGTCGGTCGTGTTGATCTTCCCCGCCGGGATATCGGGTGGTTGGTATGGAGTCGGCGGGCGGCTGAGTCGGCGGCCTTGCGTGTCGCGCCCGTGCGCGCGGTAATGCTCATACGCCTCGTTCGCCGCACGCTCGACTTCGAGGTCTCCCACCATCCGGCGCTCCGCCTCCAACAGCCGCTCCGCGCGCGAGCGGACGATCGGCTTCGCTTCCCGGCGGCGGTGCTCATCGTGCTGGTGGCGGGCCTCACGTAGCCAACCCTCGCGGCCCTGAGTCCGGGGGACGATCACCTCTGCGTCAAGCTCGATGTTCACCTCGGGGGCTTCGGCAGTCGCCTCGGTCTTTGCACTCTCGTTCTCGGCGCGGTCGAGCTCGAGCTTTCGCTTCGCCTCTGCCAGAGCAGCACGACGTCCCTCGCTGGTCCGCAGGTGCTCGGGCAGCTCATCGCCACGAGCATCCCCGTATAGCGCATCCTCGGCCGCGTCGATCTCGCCGGCCTCCTTGAGGATCTCTCTCGCGAGCTGCTCATAGTCGAGGTTTGAGTGATGCGAGGCGTTCGCGTGCACCTTCGTTCCGTCGATCGCGATCACCCCGACCTTCACCAAGCCCGCCTGCTTTGCGGTTGAGGTGGTTTTGAGTGAGGGAGAGCGTGAGCAGCTGGAGTCGTGGGCGCGACGGGGCAAGAGCGCTCAGGCGTTGGCGCAGCGTGCCCGGATCGTGCTGGCGGCGGCTGAGGGATTGAAGAACACTGAGATCTCTCGGCGGCTTTCGCTCGATCACGCGACGGTAGGTAAGTGGCGATCTAGGTTCGCTAGGGATCGCCTTGAGGGGTTGGTCGATGAGCCGCGTCCGGGGAAACCGCGGACGATCACCGACGGGCAGGTGGAGGAGGTGATCGTAAAGACACTGGAGTCCACTCCGAAGGGCGCGACGCATTGGTCAACTCGGTCGATGGCGAGCGAGGTCGGGCTCTCCCAGACGGCTGTTTCACGGATCTGGCGGGCGTTTGGTCTGCAGCCACACCGCACCGAGACGTGGAAGCTCTCCAAGGACCCGCAGTTCGTTGCCAAGGTCCGCGATGTCGTTGGTCTGTATCTCGATCCACCCGAGCGCGCGGTCGTTTTGTGCGTGGATGAGAAGTCCCAGATCCAAGCGCTCGATCGCACCGCACCGATCCTGCCCATGCTGCCGGGTACACCACAACGTGCGACCCACGACTACAAGCGCTCGGGCACTTCCAGTCTCTACGCCGCGCTGGACATCGCTACCGGCAAGGTGATCGGGTCGCTGCATGCCCGCCATCGCGCGATCGAGTTCAAGAAGTTCCTGGCGACACTCGACCGCGAGGTCCCTGCCGAGCTGGACGTGCACGTGATCCTCGACAATTCCTCTACTCACAAGACCCCCGCGATTCAGCGCTGGCTACACGCGCACCCCCGGTTCATTCTGCACTTCACCCCGACCTCGAGCTCGTGGCTGAATCTCGTCGAGCGCTGGTTCTCAGAGCTCACGACCAAAAAGCTACGCCGCGCTTCCCACCGCTCCGTGCAAGCGCTCAACAGCGACATCCGCGCCTGGATCGACATCTGGAACGACGAACCCAAACCCTTCGTCTGGACCAAGACCGCCGACCAAATCCTCGACTCCATCACCCGCTACTGCAGACGAATCAACGACTCACAACACTAGCCGAGCAGCACGAGCGCTTGGCCGTGTAGTCTCGGCAGTCGTAGGACCGGCCCCAGGAAGTCTCCAGTCGAGAAGTCGAACGCGATCGCGTGAGCCTCGCCGACGCAATAGAGGTGGTCGTCCGGGCCCAATCTCAACCCGCGCGGCTGGCGGAAGTTCACCGAACGGTCAGGAGCAAAGACGCGGAGGAGGTCTCCGCTGGCCGGATCGTATTCGCGAACGGTGACTACAGCATCGGGGGCACAGAACGGAGACTCGCTGGCGACGACGATGTGGCCATTGGGAGCCACGGTCAGGTCCAGAGGGCTCAATTCGGGATCCGTGACCAAGCGCCGCGGCTGCGCCGGCGCGTCGGGATCGAACACCAGGATGGTGTTGTCGCCCTCGCCGGAAGGGCCGATGCCCGAGGCGAGATACAGGCTGCCGTCCCGCCCGAAACCGAACCCGCGCGGGAATGGGACGATGCCTTCCGGGAGGAGGGGTTCCGCGTGGCCGTCGAGCGTCGCAGAGATGCCCAAAATCGTCCGGCGGCGTCGCATCGTGACGTAGAAGCGACCGTCTGGCCCGAACACGGCGCCGCCCGGGTCGAGGTCCGCCATCGGCCCTGAGTCGCGCACGACGCGTCCGCTGCGATCAAGGGCGAGCATCCGGTCCACGCTGTTCAGGTAGATCAGCGCGCCGGAGGGATCAATGCAGAGACCACGCGGATCGACGATCCGAGGGTCGTCGCTGAACGGGCCGACGAGCTCGCCTTCGGCGTTGAAGGCGAGCACCGCATCATGGCCCCCACCGTTGGCGCTACCTGCACTGGTGACGAGGAACCGCACCAAGTCATGCTAACTCGGATAAGCAGCGCCCCCGCGTAGCCAGCGAGACGCCCCGGGCTGGACGACTCCGAGCATGCCGACTGGATCGAGGACCGGCACAGCTGCCTGATCGATGGAGGTGCCATTGCTCTGCGCCCCGACGGGGCAGCGGTGCGCAACATGCGATCTTTAACGGATCTGTGACGTCATGGGGCGATCACGTATAAATGGACAATGAGGTATCCGAGCGCTCTCCCTGGCGTCGTGCTCTGTGCCGTTGTGCTCGTGGCCTGCGGGCGTCCGGACACCTTCCCGGGGGAGGCACCCAACGGTTGTGTGAGGTCCCCTACGACATTCTTGTCTGGCATCGCGCCGGAGAGCGGCGCCACGCTCACAGTCAAGGTGGGCGCGGTCGTCTACGTGGAGTTGGTCGAGGCCGAGAAGTACCTCTCCTGGCCCGCCGGCACGAAGCCGCCCCCGCTCGTCTTCCCCTGGGCCGCCGCTCGCTCGTCGGACCCCAGCGTGCTGCGGCGCGTAGCGCTCTGCCCGCGCAGCGGGGCCTCCACGCTGCCCGTCGTGGTGTACGCCTTCCGCGCGCTGACCCCGGGCACGACCACGCTCACAGCTCCCATCGCGCAAGCCTGGAAGAGCGTCAAGCCGGCACGACGTCGCGGCTTGCACCCCTATCGCGCGACCGTGATCGTGGTTTAGGCAGGCGATGCTGGGCCCGTCCACCCCCGAAAGCAAACGCTGTGACGGTGGAGCCGCGCGCTCGACGGACAACCGCACGCCCTGGCGGTCGGGACACGCTCGCTCCCGTAGGCGGTTGAGGTCGCGCGTCTGTTGGCGCCGCTGACGGCTGACGGTCGTCCTGGGCGGCTGTCTGCGCGGTCGCGGCGTGGACGCTCGCTTCTAGCGGCGGAAAGGAGCACGCCTGCGGCGAGGCGACAGGCCCGCCCAGGACGCTACATCGCGCCAGGCCAAACGACGCGACGGCGCTCGTCTGCGCTGATACCAAACACCGTTTACCGGCGCAAATCGGCCCAGGAGCCAGCCTCAAGGGCCGTCCGGGTCCTGGAGCCTGACATCAGGGAACGAGATGGGTGGGCGTGTGGGCCTGAACGCAATCGGAGCGCTCAGGCGTACGACGCAAGGAATCACCGTAATGAGGTATTCCCCGGCCGGTTCGCCCTTGAGTGCTTCCGCGCAGGCCTTCGGAGTGGTTTCGCCGTTGCCGGGAGCGGTTGCTTCATACGCCCGAAGCCCTGCTGCCATCGAGAATCCGGTCAGCTCGGTGGACGCAGTCGCTCGAGCATACGTATCGTGCGTCGGATCGAATCCATACACGTAGATGCAGTGGTCGACGCACTCAGGAAGACCGTCCGCGTAGAAGTAGAGCTTTCCTTCTGACCAGGAGGGACCGAGCCAGAACGTTTCTCCTCCGCCTTCTTCAACTCCTTGCAGCGCGATGAGATGCTGCGGACCGCCCTTGACCGCCTCGGTCAGGACCTCGCCTTCGCCATTTGGGTCTCCGTTTCTGGTGTAGAACGAGTCGGTCAGCGCCAGCCGCCCGTAGTACAGCTGCAGACCGGTGACGCTGCGGTTCGTCGTGGCTTCGCAGCTCGCGCGCGTTACTTTGTTTGCTGGCTGGCACAACCTTCGCGGCGCGCCGCCGAGCGTTCTTCGCCCGCTGCCGTCGAGCAGGCTTGTCATCACTTGATTCGCGCCCCTCATCCAAGCGACGCGATCGCCCCAAATCGTCGGATCCCGAGCCTCGTCGCTGCCGGGGACCGCGCGAGGGTCGCTTCCATCGACTCCTGAAACGATGAGATGGCAGCCGCTTTGGCAGACCTTGTAGACCAGTAGCGGTGAGCCCGATGGACCGGGGCCAACGTCGGCTTCGATCGTTCGTGTGGCGGCAGGGATAGGCGGCGTCGAGATCAGGCCGTCGCTGTCCACGACAAGGTGCCAGCTCTTGTCGGTCGCGCTGTAGTCACTCCACACCTGCAGGTCGCCGAACGACTCGATGGTGGTCCCCCCGTGCAGCGGCGCGATCAACGTCGGCGCTGCAGCGGCGCTGCTCGCCGCAGACAGTGCAATCCAGACAACTAGCGCCAGGACTCGTCTCATAACAGCTAAGACAACCACATCGGACCGGGGTTGTGTAGGCCATCCCCGGAGGCAAACGAAAGCTCGGCGTTGAGGGCATCGCAGAACGAGGCGCTCCCGCTGCGCTTGTGCTTTGCGGCCAAACCGAGCGTGCAAGCGCAGGCCAATCAGACGACCGGAAGGGACGAAAAGCAATCCTCAATCGGCGTGCCCGGGAATCGTCGGTTGCGGAAGCCCGACAAAGGATCTCGGGCGCTTGCTCGGCTGAGAAGCGGGAGTGATCGCCTCCGATGCCAGGCCGCCGACTCCGAGAAACCAGCGGCAGATCACGGTCGCCGTCGAACCCGGGGCAGCTCAGCGTGCCCGACTTCTTCATCGAAAGCTTCCGCGTCCCACCGTTCCTGCTGCTGATCTACCAGGCTGCCGGTAGTGCCTCCGGGACCCCTGGCGGGTACTTGCCGGCGATCAACGAGGTCGAGATCGACTACGGGCGCAACCTCCGCGTCTCAAGCGGCGCTGAGGGCTGGGATGCAGTTCCTGCCCTCCTCCTGGGCGCATACGGCGTGGACGCTAACGACTAGGAGGGCTCGCTACGGCCAGTGGCTAGGCGTGCGTCTCGCGCGCTGTAAAGATATTCAGGGGAGCCGTGCACACCAACAGCACACCATCCTCCATCGAAGCCAGCCGCAAATTTTTGGGAAACCTCTGAGGTGCTGAACAAAGATCTCGCCACGACCTGTTATTTGGGAATGATAGAAGACGGTCGATAACCCGCCCAGGGCGCCTGTGGGAAGGAGCCGGACCGACGCCTTAGTGAATGCAATCGTCCGACAGACTAACCAAGTCGGAGGTCGGGCAGGAGATCCATGTGGCCGCACTTGACAACGCGGGAGTTCCTCATTGTGGTGGTTCTCATAGCGGCCTGGAGGCTTCCCGACTGGCTGCGCAAGTTCGTTCGCCTAGCCGACGAGCTGCACAGCTTCCGCACGCGCTGGCCACAGCTCCCAGCCGGTCGGAGATGGTGGCGGTGGTGGAGTTGATCCGTATGGCCCGCCGCTCATCGCGGCGGCAGACCGCCTACGCTCACGGACCACAGGCAGCCCCCCGTGTAACCAACCTATCCTGCGAACCACGCAGAGCGTGAGGCCCAGTCAGACGATGGCGAGACGTGCGGGTGTAAACGGCTGGCCGGCGGCGATGTTGAGCAATGTCGCACCCAGGAATGTGAGGACGAACGCGACGAGCGAGATGAGCACGAAGGCGAACGTACTTGGTCAGGTTGTCGTAGAACTTGCGTCCCTGCTCGACCGCGTGCACGATCGTGGCGAAGTTGTCGTCGGTGATGATCATGCGCCCGGCGTTCTTGGCGACCTCCGTGCCGCTGCCCATCGCGATCCCGATGTGGGCGGCCTTGATCGAGGGTGCATCGTTGACGCCATCGCCGGTCATCGCCACGACCTCGCTAGCTGCCGCCAAACTCGCCTAAAGGGCGGCCAGCGTTTCCTGCGATTCCCAGGGGTTTGGGCCGGGGCGCGGGCATCCCCGGCCCAAACCCCTGACCGGACAGGTCAAGCGAATGGACACCCTGTCCGGCGCACTAATGGCGGTCTGCAACCAGACGGTGTCAGGGATCCCACCGCGCCAAGACCAGCCGAGCCTCGTCAACGAGCTTGAGCGCGTGCCATGACCACAAAGAGGGCTATTTGCAGGGCTTTTTAGTGGCGAGACTCGGACTCGAACCGAGGACACCGCAATTTTCAGTCGCGTGCTCTACCAGCTGAGCTATCTCGCCGCGACCCCCGATCCTAGCGCTCAGCGATACGGGATGAGTGCTGCGAACCTGGCCGGAGGCCACCCGGCGTGGTCGGGCGCTCCATCTGAACCTCCACGGCTAGCTCAGAGCTAGCCAGGCCCCCCCGGGGTTCTTGCCGCGTAGCGATCTTCTGTGCCGCTGGCGGCATCGACGTGGCACGCCTGCGCGAGCTGATCGCCCAGGCGACACGCGCCGCGATGTTCGTCGGCGCCGGGGACGCCGCCGATCCCCTGTACCAGCGGGGGTCGGGGGACGAAGCTCGAACTCGTACCTTGTGCAAAAGCGCATTAGGGGGCTGCACGCCCAGCGTTTTGGGGCGCGCGACAAGTACGGGCCGCGGAGGTAGCGTCTGGGGTCTCGGAAAGGGGGCATTGACAGACCTTGGTGGAAAGGCTATCTTTCCGGCTGTGTTAGCTCTCCTCTCCTTCGGCCGATCGATGGTGCTCCCTCGATGACCTCGGAAGTCGGGCACATCGAAGATGCGATTCGAGAGCTTCTTGCCGCACAGCGAGACTACGAAGTGCTACGGGCGGCCGTTGAGCCGCCTCTCAGCAAAGCCACTTCGCGGCGCGAGCAAGCGATACGCGCAGCGGCCGCCAGCGGTCTATCCCGTCGCAAGATTGCCGAGCTGACGGGCATGAGCCACACCCGAGTGATTCAGATTCTCGATGGCTCTCGCCGCGCAGAATCGATGCAAGAGCTTGGTTCGCTGAAGGGCTGGCAGCTTGCTGACCGGCTGACAGCCTTTGCGCTAAGTAACAGCCTTAGCCGCGAGGAGATGGCTGCTGCAACAGGTCTGACCGTCGAGAAGGTGCACCAGGTGATCAAGGAGCACGCCGAGCAGCTAGCACACAAACGCAATGCTGCTGCCCTTGAGAGGGTACGCCTCCACATGCCGAGTTGGCGTGGAGAGGGTTATGAGGACTCGTGAGCCATGGTGAGACATCCTTATCGAGATCAGTTTGCAGTCGAACGTCGATTCGTGATCGTGGAGCTAGGTGTTGTGCCCGGTGACGTCCCGAACGCGGTGGATGGGTGGGCGGTTGCCGAGGGCGCTGTGGGTGCGCTGCTCGTTGTAGTGGTGGACCCAGTGTGGCAGTGATGCGCGGCGGGCGTTGCTTGAGGCGTATTGCAGGGCGTAGGCCCACTCGCGTTGCAGGGTCTGCTGGTAGCGCTCGACCTTCCCGTTGGTGCGGGGCGTGTAGGGCCGGGTACGGAGGTGACGGATCGCGCGGCGATAAAGCAACTCGCTCAGGGTCTTGTTGCGGATGTAGGCGAACGCGTTATCGGTCATCAGCCGTTCAGCGACGATCCCGTGCTCCAAAAACCAGTCCAGTGCGCGGCGGGTGAACGCGGTCACGGTCGGGGCCTTCTCGTCGTCGTGGATCTCCGAGTACGCCAGGCGGCTGCAGTCATCGACAAGCGAGTGCACGTACTCCCAGCCGGCCCTTCTGGAGCGTTTGGTGCGATCACCGGTCAGCGTGTGCCCGGGTTCGGTGAACTTGCCGAGCTTCTTGACGTCCATATGCAGCAGGTTCCCGGGACAGGGCCACTCATAGCGGACGACCGCCGCGCGCTCGGATGGCTCCCGGCGCGAGCATCCCCCACGCCGCAGCACCTGATGGACGGTCGAGTGAGGGCGCCCAATCAGCATGGCGATCGTCCTCGGACTCCAGCCCGTTCGCTGGCGCAGCTCACAGATGCGCTGCTCCTCCCCGACAGGACACCGGGAGGGAGAGCGGTGAGGGCGACTGGAGCGCTCCGCCAGGCACGCCAACGACTCGCGCTCAGCAGGGATCGCCGCCCGCCAACGGCGCACCCACTCCCAGACGGTGGACTTCGACACGTTCCCCCATACAGCTGCCTGCGAGAACGACATCCCGTCATCCACGACACGACGAACGACCATCTCCCGCCCACACGGGGTCATACGGGCTCTATGGTGCGGCATTCCGGGCCTCCCTCGAGGTCAGTGAGCTTTGACACCCACAGCCTCTCGGTAGGCCCGGACCTACCTACACAGCGTTCTGAACGTCCCTGGGCACGTCAGCTAGCGCGTCGCTGTCCAGACCCAGGTCTGATTCATCACAGCGACCAGGGAGCCCAATATGTGAGTCTTACCTTCGGGCAAAAGGCACGCGACGCAGGAGTAGCAGTCTCGATGGGATCCCGCGGCGACTGTTATGATAACGCGGTCGCTGAGAGCTTCTTTGCGACGATCAAGAAGGAGCTCGTGCACCGTCACCCCTGGCCCACAAGACGCGAGCTGAGTTCCGCGGTCTTCGAGTACATCGAGGCCTTCTATAACCGTCAACGACGGCACTCAACCCTCGACTACCTCTCCCCAGAACAGTACGAGAACCAATCAACCACAACAACGATCAGCAACTAGCCACGATAGCCCAAGACTGTCCACGAAACCGGGTCCACTCCAGATTGGTTGCCAGCGGCGTCCGTTGCGACTAGGTTGAGTAAGTGTGTGCCGTCAGGTAGTTTTGGTCGTGTTCAGTGTGAGTGTTGGGGTGATTTGGGAGGGGCAGGGTTGTGGGTAGGTGTAGTTGCATGGGGCTGTGTAGGTTTCGACTGGTTGGCCGTCTATGGACATGGTGAGGGTTTGTATGCCGCCGCCGCTATCGCGTGCTGTGAGAGTGAGGTTTTCTGTCCCTTTGTGGTAGCTGGTAGCCGCTGCGGCTGGGCTGGACGGGCTTCCTCCGGGGCCCGGGCCACGGATTCGGCACTTTGGCGATGGACCGGGCCACGCTCGCCATACCCCACGTGGAGATCGAGGTCGGGCGTGCCGCGCGACTCAGCGCGGCGACGCGGGCAGGCTCGTCGCGCCAGGGGCGCCAGCCTGCCGGCGCGCCGGTCGCGAGAGCACCGCTGCGGCGAGCACCCCGCCGACCCCGCCGAAGAGGTGGGCCTCCCAGGAGATCCCGGCGTGCGGGACGAGGTCGTAGATGAGCGCACCGCCGAAGAGGAGCAGGACAACGACGCCGACGGCGATCTCGACCACCTGGCGATCGAACAGGCCGCGGCTGATGAGGTAGGTCGCGTAGCCGAAGACGACGCCGCTCGCGCCCACCGTCACCGTTCCGCCGGGTGCTGTGAGCCACGTCCCGGCGCCGCTCACGAGCGCCACGATGAGGGTCACGAGGAGCAGGCGTCCTGCCCCGGCGAGAGCGATCGCGACGCCGAGGATGACGAACGGAACCGTGTTCGCCAGCAGGTGCGAGAAGCTCGCGTGCAGGAACGGCGCAAAGACGATGCCGTCGAGGTGCGAGAGGTTGCGCGGCACGATCCCGTCGCGGTCGAGTCGATAGCTGTCGAGCGCGTTGACGAGCTCGACAGCCCACATGATCGCGAGAAGCGCACCGAGCGCTCGCAGTCCGTCGGCCTGTGCGGCATAGCGCTCGCGAACTCGATCCTTCATATGCGAAGCATGGCAGCTCCCCTCCCTCCCGAGCCCATATGCGCGACGTGGATGTTTGGCGACTGGGGGCGCTCAGCGGGAGACGGTACGCCGGAAGAGCAGAGCGCACACCACGGCGATCACGATCGCGAGGATCGGAACGCCGGCGCCAATGATTCCGATGAAGGACAACACGATCCCGACGAACCCCAGGATCCCGGCCACGCTGCCTATCAGGATCAGCCGATACGCCCGCTTTTCACGAGCGGCCTTCGGGGTGTAGCTTCCGCGCTTGTCGAGTGCCCCCATGTTCAGAGGATAGCCGCTGGCGCGGGCCGCTCCAGGCGGGTTGAAGGGCTTGACATGCCGCAGCGATGCCAGCTCCGATCGGGGTTGCAGGGCGTGACATGCTGGAGGCGATGCCCGCCCCCGATCAGAGCCTGCCCGAGCCTGCGCCCACGATCGACGAGCTCGTGATCGCCGATGAGCCCGAGCGCTGGGCGGCGCTGGGCTTCACGATCGTGGGGGAGTGCTGCCAGCTCGGCAGGGTCCGCCTGCGTCTCGCTGGGCGCGGGGCTGGACAGGGGATCGTCCACTGGGCGCTGCGCGCGATCGCCGCCGTCGAGCTCGATGGGCTTCCCACGACGCGCTCGGAGTCTCCGGTGCCGGCGCCGGCACCCGCGCACCCCAACGGCGCGGTGGCGATCGATCACCTCGTCGCGATGTCCCCCGCGCTCGAGCGCAGCGTGCGAGCGCTCGAGGCAGCCGGTTTGGATCTGCGCAGGATCCGCGAGCAGCCCACCCCGGTCGGGGCGCCACGGCAGGCGTTCTTCCGACTGGGGGCGGAGATCCTCGAGGTCGTCCAGGAGCCCGACGGGGCCATCGAGCGCGGTGGTGGACCCGACCGGCCCGCCCGCCTGTGGGGCCTTGCCCTGAGCGTCGAGGACCTCGATCGTGCCGTGGATGTCCTCGGCCCACACGCCGGCTCGATCCGCCCCGCGGTCCAGCCGGGCCGGCGGATCGCCACGCTTCGCCGCACGGCCTGTCTGTCGATCCCGGTCGCGCTGATGAGCCTCCGGGCCGATGGCGGGGGCACGTAGCTCAGGCACGATCGGGGTCGACGCATATGACGCATATGCGTCACAATGCAGAGGCGATGGCTGCCTGCACGCATCTCGATTCGGTGGAGATCCTGGACCTGCCGGCAGAGGTGGCGGGGTGCGAGGAGTGCCTGGCCACCGGTGGGCACTGGGTGCACCTGCGGATGTGCCAGACCTGCGGGCACATCGGCTGCTGCGACAGCTCGCCGGGGCGTCACGCCACCGCTCATCACCGGGCGACGGGACATCCGATCATCCGCTCGGCGGAGCCCGAGGAGGATTGGAGCTGGTGCTACGTCGATGAGCTCGCCTTCCAGCTGCCTCCGGCGTGAGGCTCCTACGCCCGCGTGAGGCCCTTACGCTCGCGTGAGGCTCCTACCTCCTATCGCTCGCGTGAGGCTCTCTACGCCGGCTGCTGATCGGCGGCGGCCTGCTCGACGTCCGCGGCCGCGGACGTGGGCCCGCGCCAGTTGCGCAGGAACTCCTCGCTGGCGGCCACGTCGAGGGGCTTGGCGAAGAGAAAGCCCTGCCCGCTGTCGCACTGCTCCTCCCTCAGAAGCGTCAGCTCCCGCGGCTGCTCGATGCCCTCCGCGAGGGTCTCGATCGAGAGCGCCTTGCCGAGCTGCACGAGGCTGCGGATGAGGGTCTCCCCCTCGTCGTTGTGCGTCAGTCCGGTGATGAAGGAGCGGTCGATCTTGAGGGCATCGACGGGGAATCGCTGTAGGTGGGCGAGGGAGGAGTAGCCCGTGCCGAAGTCGTCGATTGCGATCCGCACCCCGAGCTGCTTGATCGCGGCGAGTCGGCGGGCGGTCTCCTCGGCGTTGCGCATGAGGGTGGTCTCGGTGATCTCGATGGTCAGCGCCACGGGATCCAGCCCACTCTCCGCGAGCGCCTCCCGCACATCGGATATGAAGTCGTCGACGTCGAGCTGGCGCCCGGAGATGTTGACGGCCATGCTGATCGGATATCCGGCCCTGCGCCACGCGGCGCCCTGACGGCAGGCCTCGCCCAGGACCCACTTCCCGATCTGGACGATCAGACCGGTCTCCTCGAGCAGGGGGATGAAGTCGTTGGGCTGCACGAGTCCCCGCTGTGGGCTGTTCCAGCGGATCAGCGCCTCCACCCCGGTGGGGCTCATGTCCCGCAAGTTGAAGGTGGGCTGGTAGACGAGGAAGAACTCGTCCCTCTCCAGGGCCTCCCGGAGGTCCATCTCGAGCTCCATCCGGCTCTGCACGGCGTCCTGCATCCCGGACTCGAAAACCACATAGCGGTTGCGGCCGTCCCACTTGGCCTGGTACATGGCGATGTCCGCGTCGCGCAGCAGATCCTCCGCGGAGGCCCGCTCGCCCATCGCGATCCCGATGCTCGCGGTCACGGTCAGGCGGGTCTCCTGCTCGGCGAGCTTGAAGGGTTCCTTGAGCGCTTCCAGCAGGCGCTCCGCGATCACCTCGGGCCCCGCCGCCAGCGAGAGCTCCTCGGCGATGACCACGAACTCGTCCCCCCCGAGGCGCCCCAGCGCGTCGGTGGCGCGCACGATCCCGTCCAGCCGCGCGGCGACCGCCCGCAGGAGCTCGTCGCCGGCGCCGTGGCCGAGGGTGTCGTTGATGCTCTTGAAGTTGTCCAGGTCCACGAACAGGGCGGCCACGGGCGTCTGATTGCGGCGCGAGCGCACGAGCATCTGCTCCACGCGGTCGATGATCAGCGTGCGGTTGGGAAGCCCCGTCAGGGTGTCGTGCGTGGCGAGGAACGCGAGCTCCTCCTGGCGGCGGGTGAGCTCCTCGTCCGCGCGCCGGCGCTCGTCCTCGAAGAACCGGCCCACCCGCACGAGCGTGATGTCGAGGGTCCGCTGCAACGCGGCGAGACCCAGCAGCACAGTCTCCGGCGCGATGCCCAGCTGCGCGGCGCTCTCGTGCAGCACGTCGGCGGCTGCGTCGCGCCAACGCAGGCAGCGCTTGGTGACCTCGTCCAGCGGCGCAACCCGCTCGGCGGCGAGCTGGCCGAAGATGTGCCAAGTCTCCATGCCCACCTCGCGGGCGGCCTCGAGGCTCTCGCCGGCCATCCAGCCCGCCACGGCCGCCGTGGAGGCGGTGCAGATCTGTTCGAAGCTCTCCTCCACCGATATGTTGAGGAGGTGCTTCGAGGCCCTTGTTCGATCGACCGTCCCGTCCACCACGTCCCCGGTGCGCGCCCTCAACGCTTCGCCGAGACGACGCAGATCCTCGGCCGGCTCCACCGCGGCCATCGGCTGGGTGGGGGGCTTCGCCGCGTGAGTCCTGCCGTACCGCGTTCTGGGGTGTGGAACCGTGCTCACGCGCAACTTATCGGCGGCAAATACTGATTACTGGAGGTCTGCGAGATTGCCTAATACAGGCCGTGGGTCGGGGGGAGGACATTTGTTGTACACCTACCGATCGGATCATTCCTCGAGAGGAGCCCCATGAGCACCAGGTGGACGACCGAGCAGATTCCCGACCAGACGGGCCGTACGGCGATCGTCACGGGAGCCAACAGTGGCCTGGGGCTGGTGAGCGCGCGCGAGCTGGCCCGCCGGGGCGCGAGCGTGGTTCTGGCCTGCCGCAACGCCGAGAAGGGCGCGGCTGCGCTCGAGGCGATCTCGCTCGTGGCTCCCACCGCGCGGCTGGAGCTGGCCGCTCTGGATCTCGGCAGCCTCGCGTCGGTGCAGGCGTTCGCGGAGCAGTTCCGCTCGACCCACGACGGTCTTGACCTGTTGCTCAACAACGCCGGCGTGATGGCGCCCCCCCGACAGGTGACCGCGGAGGGGTTCGAGTTGCAGTTCGGCACCAATCACCTCGGTCACTTCGCGCTGACGGGGCAGCTGATCGGCGCGATGGAGGGGCGCGAGGACGCGCGTGTGGTGACCCTCAGCAGCCTTGCCCACAAGATGGGGCGCATCGACTTCGACGATCTGCAGTCCGAGCGCCGCTACAACCGCTGGCGCGCCTACGGGCAGTCGAAGCTCGCGGACCTCATGTGTGCGCTCGAGCTAGATCGCCGCCTGCGCGCGGCGGGCTCGACGGTGAAGAGCCTCGCGGCCCATCCCGGCTACGCGGCCACCAACCTGCAGTCTGCCGCGGTGCCCACGCTCGATCGCATCGTGATGGTGTTCACCAACGCGCTGGCCGCGCAGAGCGCCGAGCGCGGTGCGCTGCCCTCGCTGTATGCCGCCACCGAGCCCGGTCTGGAGGGCGGTATCTACGTGGGGCCCGACGGGATCGGCGAGTTCCGCGGCCATCCCCGGCAGGTATCCCCCAACGGCTCGGCGCGGGACGAGCAGGTGGCCGCGCGGCTGTGGGAAGTCTCCGAAGAGCTGACCGGGGTTAGGTACGAGCTGGCGCGCTGACGGGGCCTCAATCGGCCGGGTTCTCCTCGTCGGCCTCGCCGTACACCGAGTCCAACGTCTCCTCGTCCGGTCCAGCGTCCTGCGTGATGCGGAACGGCCTGTGCTCGTCGCCGTGCGAGGCGTGCTCGATCAGTTCCTGCTCGGCCAGCTCGAAGCCCTCCGACTCGCCCCCTCCGCCCTCCTCGACCGCGCGGCGCTCCTCGCGACGGCGGGCCTCGATTGCGCTGTCATCCATGTCGCAACTCTACCTCCCCCTGGCATCGGCTCGCTCACGCCCTCAGCACCGTCTTGACGCTCTCCCCGCCGAGGAAGTGCTCCCGCAGAATGCCCGGTGCCTCATCGAGCGCGGCGACGGTGGTCGTGACTCGCTCGGGCTGCAGGTCTCCACTGGTCATCAGCTCCAGCACCCGCGGGATCAGCGTGCGCACGTGCGCACGGCCGAGGTGCAGCGTCGCGTTGTGCAGATACATCTGCAGGAGCGGGATCCTCGTCTCACGGTGAAGGCCCCCGGAGCTCGAGCAGATTCCGTCCGGCGCGGTGCTCGCGAGTGCGTGCGAGAGACCGTCCGCGCTCACGTCCGCCACCAGCGGGAAGGGGTCCCTGCGGCGCAGCTCCTGGGGGCGCAGCGCTTTCATTCCCAGGCCCCCCGCGTACCCGCGCACGCGGGGGCGGGCGTCCGCGAAGTACACGCACCGCGCGCCCAGCGCGAATGCGATCAGTCCCGTGTACAGCGGGACGCTCGGTGTGAACAGCGAGCGCTCCCCCCTGCCGGCCACGATCAGCACCTCCGCGTGGGGGTTCCTTTCGAGCAGCCCCGGCAGGTGGGGGCCGATGTGCCGGTAGGCGTC
This sequence comes from uncultured Solirubrobacterales bacterium, assembly GCA_963713985.1. GTDB lineage: Bacteria > Actinomycetota > Thermoleophilia > Solirubrobacterales > Solirubrobacteraceae > Palsa-744. The sequence goes on from OY970219.1 coordinate 687,047, forward strand.
GCACACGTTGTCCGCCACGCTCGCCGCCGCCGCCGGGTCGATCCCATCCGGCAGCGGCACGAGCATCGCGTCCGCGTAGGGCACCCGCAGCTCGTCGGAGAACGCCCCGCCCCAATGTCCCGTCCCGATCCCAAAGCCGTACATCGAGAGGGGCGGCACGCTCGTGCAGTTGCCCGTGTGCCCCGCCACGCAGGGCCCGCACTCCCCGCAGTTGATCTGGAAGGGCACGATCACCCTCTCGCCTGGACGTACCGTCCTCACCTGCTCCCCCACGCTCAGCACCTCGGCCACGCACTCGTGTCCGAGGTGCAGCGGCAGCGGGATCCGTGTCGCGCCCAGCATCACCGGACAGTCCATGTCGCATGTCGAGGCGGCGATCGGATGCACGATCGCTCCCTTCGGGCCCGGCGGGGGCGGGGCGGCCACCGTCCGCCAGCGCAGTCTCCCGCCCGGTGCGGCGACGAGGGCGCGCATCCGGTGGCGGCTGCGCGCGTCTCCCCAGCCGTGGTCCGCGATCGTCCCCGCCAGGCGCCGCAGCCGCTTCCCGGCATCGCGCTCGAGCGAAAGGCGCGTCGTCGTCGCCGCATCCGGGGTGAGCATGCCGGCGTAGTGGCGCGCCCATCCGCGCGGCCGGCGTCTGGATGAGCCGTGCCGCCTCAACGACCGGCTCCCTCAGTCGGCTGGCTGCTTATGGGGGCGCGGGCGTGCGCTCCGCGAGTTCGGCCTGCGCGGGCGCGGAGGGTTCTCCGCGCGCTCCTTGGCGGTCATCTGCCGGACGCGAAGCGTTCCCTGCTCGATCTGCTCGCGGATGTCCGCGAGTTTCTCCTCGCGCCGCTCTTCCTGTCGCTCCCACATCGTCTTCATTTCATGGCCTCGCCCGTGCGGGGGCCCGGCAGATGCTTGGGGCAGCGACCGGCGGCCTGCACGATTGCGCCGCGAACCCTCGCCGCGGCCTGTTAATCCAGGATAGCCGAGTTCTCGAGGGCTTCCGTCCGCGTATCGCGGTTGCCGGCGGTTGCTGCTACGGTGTTGCCCAACAGGCCAGGCGGATTGCCCGGCGCATGCAGTGCAGCGGTCGTAGCCTTGCTTTGAGCAGTCTCCGAGTTCGCGGCACGCGACTACAGGAGGAAGCACAATGGCTACAGGAACCGTCAAGTGGTTCAGTGACGACAAGGGTTTTGGGTTCATCACGCCCGACGACCAGTCCAAGGATCTCTTCGCCCATCACTCCGCCATCATCGGCGAGGGCTATCGCTCGCTGACCGAGGGCGCGAAGGTCTCCTACGACGCCGAGGCCGGGGACAAGGGTCCCAAGGCCGTCAACATCCAGCAGCTCTAACCCGCGCCACGGCGCAGGGTCGCGCCACCGCGCGGGGTCACTCCTCGCGCGGTGGATGGCGGAAGACGATCCGCTGCAGCTCTCGGACCGCCGCGCCGCCGAGGCGCAGAGCGGTCTGGAAGCCCTCTAGGCCGAGCTCGCCGGCGTCGAGCGCGCGACGCAGCTCGTTGAGCGTCGCGCGCTCCTGCGCCGACACCTCGAGCTGGTCGCGGGGGGTCTCCAGCAGAATCAGATGACGCGCGCGCCGCAGTCCGTGGGCGAGGCGCACGTATCCCTCGCGTTGCTCCGCGCCGAGGCCCTCCACCACGAGCACCACGGTCTGACCGGCGCCCAGGCGCTTTGCGACGGTGGCGTCGAGCAGCTCCCGCGTCCGTGCCTCGAGCTCCTGCGGCGCGATCCGCCCGGCGAGCAGCGCGCGGATCTTCGCAGGCGAGAGCAACGCTCCGCGCTCCTCGAGGACGCGCTCCGCCAAACCCGCGGCCGCGGTGGGGTCCGCCGAGACGATCAGCAGCAGGCTCCCCGGGGAGTAGCGCAGGCGGTCCGAGGGAGCGAGCACGTGGCAGCGCGCCGAGACATCGACCGGGCGCTGCGGGGCACCGTCGCGGCGGGGGCGCTCCGAGGACCACCCCCCGCGCTCGTCGGGGGATATCTTGACGCTGCGTGTGGAGGCGGGAGTGGGCATGCACCCATCATGCCCTACCGTGCGGCCTGCTGCTCCTACCCCGCCGCGGCCGTGCTCGCCTGGCGGGGCAACGCCAGCAGTGAGCAGCGCGCGTGGCGCTCCAGGTAGTCGGAGGTGCTGCCAAGCACGAGCCGCCGCAGGGGTCCGTAGTTGCGCGAGCCCACCACCAGCAGGTTCACTTCGCCGCCGAACGACGCCAGCTCCTCTCCCGGCAGCCCGTACACCGCACGTCCCTCGACGCCCTCGAGCTCCCCCAGTCGCTCCTTGGCATCCTCGAGCAGCGCCTCGATCGTCTCCCCCAGGGCGGGTGGTGTGAGCCCGGTGAAGGAGGAGGTCGGGATCGACACCACCTCCAACGCGATCAGCTTGGCCCGGTGTTGCTCCGCGAGCGAGCGCCCCGCCACGAGTGCCGCCTCGCTCTCGGGGGAGCCGTCGTAGGCTACGCCGACGCTCGCGAGCGCCAGCGGATGCTCGGCGTAGCCGCGGGCGGCGATCGCCACCGCGCAGGGGGCTCCGTTCAGCGATGCGCGGGTGTCGTCCCCCAGCATCGCCCGGCCCAGCATCCCGCGGCTGCAGGAGCCCACGACGAGCAGGTCCGCACCCCGCTCCTCGGCGAGGTCGTGCAGGCCGCGACCCACGGTGCTCGCGGGGAAGCCCACAAGCTCCGCCTCGACGCCGGCCTCCTCGCGCTCGTGCTCGAGCAGCTCCGAGGAGCCCTCGAGTTCGGCCGCGGGATGCCCGGGGGTCGCGGCGCTCATCAGGTGCGGCTCGCCGCCGCCGTGTACATGCGCGAGCGTCAGCGCGCTCTGTGGGCTCCCGAGGCGGCGCGCGAGAGCGATCGCGTCACGGCCGCCCGACCGCCCGTCGACCCCGACGATCAAGTTCTCAAACAATGCTCGGGCCTCCTTGTCGCTGTCCGGAGCAGACTAGCCGTCTCTACGGCTCCTGCCATCCGGGGGGCCGGTTCGGGGGGAGAGTTGCACCGCCCAGCGTGGGTCGGCCGGCACCTGAGCGAACAGGGGCCGTTGCAGATCGTGGTGCTGAGGAGCCCTGCCCGTGGCGAACGTCAGCGGGTGGGCGGCTCTCAGCCGCCCACCCGCTCGTCGTCCCGGCGGTAACCCAGGCGCGCGGAGATGCGGTCGGCGGTGGAGATCAGGTGTGGCCCGAGCGCATCCGCGAGTTCCTCCAGAGAGATCATCGAGCTGTGCACGGTCATCGTCGCGGCCGCGATCACCTCGTTCCCGGTGGTGCGCACGGGGGCCGCGATTTCAAAGAGGTCCGGAGCCAGCTCCTCCTCGGCGACCGCGAAGCTCTCCTCTCGGAATCGCCGCAGCTCCTGGCGCAGCGCGGTCTTGCTCTTGAGCGTCTTGGGGGCGCGTTTGGGGAGCTGCAGCTCGGCGAGTCGTTCGCGCTGGTCCTGGTCGGGCAGGTTGGCGAGCAGCAGCTTGCCGGCCGCCGTGCAGTGGAGTGGCAGTCGCGAGCCGGGCGCGACGCCGAGGTCGATCAGTCGCTGACCGCGGCGGTTGCCGCGCAGCCAGTCGACGAGCAGCAGTTCCAAGCCGTCGAGCACTCCCATCGAGACTGTGAATCCGGTTCGCCCCCGCAGCTCCTCGAGATAGGGATGGGCGTGCTCGTAGAGGCTCATGCCGTTCATCGCCGAGATGCCGAGGTCGGTGACGCGGAGCGCGAGGTGGTACTTGCGTCTGAGGCCCTGCTGCAGGTAGCCGAGCCGGGTGAGCGTGATCACGTAGCGGTGGGTCGTGGAGCGGCTCATTCCGAGCTCGTCCGCGAGATCCGCGATTCCCAATACCGGGCGCTCGGGCGTGAAGCAGCCAAGGATCGCGAGGCCGCGCTCCAGGGACTGCGAGAAGCGCGGCTCCTGCAAGGTTGGGATCGCGGGCGCCCACTCGTTGGCCGCAACTGGCGGATGCGTTCCCAATCTAGGCATCTCTCTGTCTCCTCCTTGAAGTTGCGAGCACGCCGGGATACGTCTCGTCCCCCCTGGGACGCATCGCGCTTCCTCCGGAATCGGCCCTCATGTTCCAATGACCCATTACCCGAGGATGATGACGCCTGACCCACATCATGGCCAGGAATCCGTTCCAATTGGAACGTTTGTGTTCCAATTGGAACGGGGCTGTGGCAAAGGCGCGTGGCTGTGACGCCGTGCCTGGACCTCTCACCGCGACGCCACACGTGTGGATCTGCGGGTGGGCTGGTGCTTGCGCGGGAGGCGTCGGCGGAGGATGACCCTCGATCCGGCCTGCGGGGTGAGCAGCACACTGCGCCAACGGGTGCCCTCGATGTTCTTGCCCGTGGGCAGCACCACTCGCGCGGCGAGGGTTGCGCACAGCACGGTGCGCATCTCGAGCAGCGCAAGATGCTGGCCCAGACAACGCTTGTGGCCCCCTCCCCAGGGCAGCCAGATACGCGACCGTGGGGGTGAGCCCAGGAAGCGCTCCGGGCGGAACTCGTGCGGATCTGGGTAGAGGGAGGGGTCGTGGTGCACAAGGTAAATGCACCCCAGCAACCGGGTCGGTGGGCGGTAGGTCCAACCGCCGATCTCAACCGGCTGCGCCACCGCACGCGGAACTGCGAACGGGAAGACGGGGCGGTGGCGCAGGACCTCGTGGATTGTCGCCGTCAGGTACTCCTCGCCGTTCGCTTCGTCGATCTCTTCGACCAATCGCTCCTGCACGCTCGGGTGGTGCGCGAGCAGCTGGAAGGCCCAGGCGAGCTCGGAGGAGGTGGTCTCGTGTCCAGCGACGATGACGGACACGAGGTTGTCGCGCACCTGGCGATCGGACATGGGGGGGCCATCGTGGTCGTGCGCGTCGAGCAGCGTGTCGAGCAGGTCGCCGCGCTGACCGCGCGTCCTTCGGCGCCGCGCGATGAGCGCGAAGATCAGGCGGTCCACCTCGCTGCGCCGGTGCGTGAACCGCTTCCACCCCCTGTGCCATCCGGGAAGGTGACGCAGGCGTGGCTCCTGCAGGAGGAAGCTCGCCATCACCGAGAGCATTTCCAGCAGCCGCTGGTGAAGCTCATCGAAGGGGGAGTCCTCACCACCGAATATGGACCTCATTATCACCCTCAACGTGAGTGCGCGCAGGCGCGGGTGAATCGGGAACTCCTCCTCCAGCGGCCACGACGCGACCTCCCTGTCGACAACCTCCGCGACCATCTCGGCATGCTCCAGCGCCACTCGCCGATGGAAGGCGGGCAGGATCGCGTTGCGCACGCACAGGTGCTCCTCCTCCTCGTGCAACATGAATGAGTCCCCGCCAAAGAGCGGAGCGACGATCTCTCCCCCCACGCCCGTGTGCAGAACGCTCGCCGGAGCGCCGAAAACCGCACGGATCTCGTGGGGGTTGGAGAGGAACACGAGCGGTGGCATGTCCACCGCTCGAATGGTGAAACGCTCGCCGTAGCGCGCGCGACAGCGCTCGAAGTAGGCGAGCGGCCAGAGCCGGCAGGCCAATGTCTGGAGTACGGCGGGGAGCGGCGCCGCCGGCGGCAACTCGCCCCCGGTCTGGGCGCTCACTCGAGCTGGAGGGATTCCTGGCATGGTGTCTCCTTGTTGTGGGTTGTCTGTCTAAGTGGAGCGCTGGGCGTAGGCGGTCCGCCAGAGGCGCAGGACGGGAAGCAGCAGACGTGTGAGCGGGCCGCCGGCGCACGCGAGGCTCCTGGTGCGCTCGCCCAGAGCCGGGGCGCGGGCGCTGTCCTTCGAGAGGTACATCGCGGCCATGCAGGCCACGATCAGGACGTGGCGCTCGCCGTCGCGCAGCGCGCCGGCCTCCCGCAGGCAGCGCTCAACCAGCTCGCCGATGCGCCGTGTGGCAAGCTCGGGCGAGGGGTAGTGGGCGACATAGCTGTGGTCGCCGCTGGCCGCGTCCTGCTGCTGGTCGACGTAGCTGTCGAGCATCGTGGTCGCGGCGGAGATCCACGGGAAGTAGGCGCGCCTGACCTGCTCGACCTCGGCGTCCTGCACCGGGGGCTCGGCGGCCAGGGCGAGTAGCGCATGGATCGTCAGGGACGCGCTGGCGGCCCCGGTCAGCTCGAACCAGGCGGCGTCGTGCTCGGCGGGGAACTCCCGTTCGGCCCATCTGCGCAGGTCCTCATCGCGCCGCGTGGGGTCGAGCTCGTGGTTGATGGCGAGCACCTGAGCCCGGGTCGCCTCCTCGACCGCGATCCGTCGGACCTGCTCATAGGCGGGCAGCCGGCTGCAGCACTGGCGGCAGGCCTCCACGAGCGTGCGCAGGTAGCCGCCGTCGCCCCTCCACGGGTGGTGGCGATAGTGCTCGGCGATCGGTGCGTGCGGATCGAGCGCATCGATCAGCGCGAGGTGCAGTTGCAGGCCGTTCGTCTGCCCGGCCTCGGCGCCGTGCTCGTTGATGCTGTCGAGGAAGTCCCAGGCGATCTCGTAGGCCACGAGCAGGCGCAGCAGGCTCGGGTTGCGAGCGCGGGGGAGGATCGTGAACAGGGCCGCTCCGTCGGTGTGCCCGCGCTTGGAGGCGAGCGCGCTCAGTGCATCCCGGCGGATCGGCGCGTCGGGGATCCCCAGCGCTGCGGTACGCCACGCACGCGCCTCGCGGGCGACGGTGGGCAGGCCCCACGTGAGCTCCCGCGCGACGGCTGCGAGAAGCACCCGGAATTGCCGCGCTGAGGGCAACGCCTGGTTGGGGGTCTTGTTGGAGGTGTCTGCCCCCGTGTGTCAGTACGCCGGGCTGACGGTCCTCGGGGGTACCCGCACCACGAGGTAGCCTGGCAGGGCAACGACCAGAATGGCCACAACGCTGACCAGCGTGAAACTGGACAGGGCGGCGAGAGCTTCGACATCGAGCGAGATCGGAAAGCCGGTTGCGCTCGCCAGGGCGTGGCTGACCACCAGCTGGCCGCACAACCCGAAGAGGGCGCCGATCGCACAGCCGGCTGCGATCAGCAGCGCGCTCTCGCAGCACAGCCACCGCCACAGCACCGCGCGACGGTAGCCCTCGCACTTGATGAAGGCCACCAGATCGCGCCGCTGCCAGATCATCGCGCCGAGCGCACCGGCAACCGCGAGCATCGCGGCGATCAGAACGAGCAGCCTGATCTGTGTCAGTCGCGCGAGGCCCTGGCTCGCGAGTACGTAGTGGAGGTGCTCGCGTTCGGCGGCGGTTTCGACCGCGAGCCCAGTCTGGGGGCCGAGCGCGCGCGCGACCTCGCCCCGTACCGTCTGCGCCGAGATGCCCGGCTCGGTCTGGATCTCGTAGGCGCTGGGGGTCGCGCTCACCCATGCGCGCGCGTAGGTGGTGGAGCTGAGGATGACCGCGCCGGGGGGCCATCCGAGGTTTGTGCTCAGCGCGGCGACCCGCAGGGCGGTCGGCCGAGGAGAGGGCAGCGTGAACGCCTCGCCGACGTGGAGATGGTGTTCGGCGGCGAGCGCCTGCGAGAGCACCGCCCAGCCGCCCCCGCGAACTTTGGCGACCGCGTTCGCGAGCACGCCGCTGACGATCTCGCTCGGCGGTATCGGCTGTTTGCTGCTGGCCGGAGGCGCGAGCACCCACAGACGGCGGTTGCCCCAGTTCAGGAAGCTGCCCCCGTACACGCCGAGAGCGCGCACCCCGGGCAGGCGGGCGAGGGAGCTCGCCGGCTTGGGGCTGGTGAAGGGGGTGGTGGAGAATGCATTGGCTTCTCCCCTGGGAGTCACCCAAACGTCGGCGCTGGAGTCGATACCGCGCGCCGAGGCGTCGAGCCCTCGCTGAAGGTTCGACTGCGAGCCCTGGACTGCGACGGTGCCAAACACGGCGATTGCCGCGGTCGCCGCGATCGCCAGCGAGCGGACTCGGGTTGGGGGGGTCCGCAGCTCGGTGACGGCGATGATGGGCGACGCTCCGTTGAATGGGCGCTGCGCCCAATCGAAGACGCTGACCACCCCGTCGAAGAGGAACGGCAGCAGGCAGACGAGCGCGACGATCAGCGTGAGGTCCCCGAGGCTTGCGGCCTGGGGATGGACGAGCAGGATCACGGAGGTGAGCCCCAACGAGATGGCTCCGGTTCCCAGGCGGGCCGCGACCCAGCGACGGTGGGTGCTGTTCGACGACTCGTCTGCCCGCGGGGGGCGCGCCAGGACGTCGCGCAGTGGCCACAGCACGCCCACGCAGGCAGCCGCCAGGCCAGCGCAGATCGAGAGCGCGATGCTCTGCCAGGTCACGATGCGCTCGTTGCCGACGGGGAACGCGAAGGACAGGTAGCCGGGAGTGGAGTGGAAGACGGCGATCGACAGCAGCTCGCCGAGGGCGAGGCCGAGGATGCATGCCAGCACCCCCAGCACGGCGGCGTCGAACAGCAGGATCTGAATGGTCATCCAGCGGGTTGCGCCCTGCGGCCGGATGTCCTCGATGAGCTTGCGCCGCGAGGGCACCGTGATCAGCATCGCGTTGAGCGCGAACATGAAGCCAACGAGTGCGCTGACAGCTGAGAACAGGGTCTCGCCCTGGTTCTCGGGGGCCGCCGCGACCGCGAACAGGGTCGACTCGAAGCCGGCCGGCTCGACGTTGACCGGGGCGGAGGCGGCGAGCCGCTGCAGGCCCGCCCGCACCTCGTGTTCGCGGCCGGGCCGGGCCTGAACGAAGATGCGGGTGATCCGGCCTCGCATCCCCGTGATTGTCTGCGCGTAGCCGACCGGTGCAAGCGCGACGGGGCTGTTGACGAGATCGCCGATGTCGGCTTTGCCGAGCGTGGCGCCGACCAGGGTCGGCACCACGCTCGCCCCAATCTGGAGCTTGATCGTTTCAAGCGGCCCCGCTCCGATCTCCTGGGCGAGCGCCGCGGGGAGCGCGATCGCCCGCTGCGCGCTGAGCTGGGTGGCCGAGAAGCGCCGCAGCAGGGACCCGGCGAAGTGGGCGAAGCGCGGATCGGTCCCGATCAGGTCGACCGAGCGCGAGCCCGCGGGCCCAATCAGATTCGCCTGCTGCTCGAGGACCGGCAGCGCGATCTGCACCCCGGGGATGCGCCGTGTCTGCACCAGCAGCCGCTCGCTGAAGCCGTCGGGGCTCCTCGCTTCGAGCTGGAACTGCGTGCTGCCGACGATCTGGCTGGTGAGCTGGGAGACCGAGTGTGTGAGGCTCGTGCTCGCCACTTGGGAGGCGAACAGCAGCGCCACGCCCACGGCGATCCCGAGGATCGCGAAGCACTCCTGCACCAGCACCGCCCGCGCGCGCAGCCGCGCACGATAGAGCCAGAGGATGTCCGAGGGACTCATCCTTGCCATCGTCATCACAGCTCCTCCAGTGAGGAGGCGGGTACCAGGACGTGTTCGGGCCTGTACTCCCCAAGGTGCCCGTCACGCAGCTCGTGCACCTGGTCGGCGAAGCCCGCGGCCTGGGGGTCGTGCGTCGCGAGCACGATTGCGGCGCCGCGCTCCTGGCAGAGCTCGCGCAGCAGCGCCAGCACTTCGCGGGTGCGCTGCGTGTCGAGCGTCCCCGTCGGCTCGTCGGCGAGCACCAGCTTGGGGTCGGTCGCGAGCGCCATCGCGATCAGCACGCGCTGGCGCTCGCCCATCGAGAGCTGCTCGGTGCGGTGCAGCATCCGCTCGCCCAGTCCGAGCCGTTCCAGCAGCGGTTCGATCGTGTCCCTGGCCCCGCGCTTGTTGGAGAGCCACAGCTTCAGCGAGGCGTTCTCGATCGCGCGCGCCCCCGGGATCAGGTTGTGGGGCTGGCCGATGATTCCCAGTTGGCGCAGCCTGTACTCGTCGCCCTCCCTGCGCGACATCGCGAGCACGTCGCGGCCGTCGACCAGCACGCTGCCGTGGTCGGCGGGGGAGAGCCCCGCGATCAGTTCGAGCAGCGTCGTCTTGCCCGAGCCGCTGGGGCCGTAGAGCGCGACGAACTCGCCCGCCGCGACGCTCATGCAGACGCCGTCGACGGCGCGGATCGGCTCGCCATCCCCGACCCGGTAGTGCTTGACGAGATCCCGAAGCTCGAGCACCGGCCGGGACACTAGCCCCCGGCGCGGCGCGAGCCGTGACTCTGGCGCGCGCCTGCGGGGAAGTCGATCACGTCGGCCAGCTCACGGCCGTGCTCGGCGAGCAGGCTCAACCGTCCGCGCTCCAGCGACCAGATGCGGTCGGCGATCAGTGCGGCCTCCAGATCGCTGCAGCTCATCAGGACCCCGCAGCCAAGCTCTCTCACCAGTGTGAGCAGCAGTTCGCCGGCCTCGCGTGTGCGGCGCATCCCGAAACCGTCCATCAGGTCGTCCACCACCAGCAGCCTCGGCGAGCCGGCGATGCCACGGGCGAGCCCGACCTGCAGTCGCTCCCAGTTGGAGAGCTCCTCCCAGCGCTGGCCCGCGCAGCTGCTCGCCCCGACCCGCTCGAGGGCCTCCATCGCCAGATCGTGCGCCTCCCGATGTCCGTGGCCGCGTCCGATGGCCAGTGGCAGCCCGACGTGGTCGATCGTCCTAAACCTCAGCCCCGTGCCCTCGCGGTGGGTCCACGCGATCTCGGCTCCCAGCAGCCGCGCGCGCTCCTCAGTGGAGGATCGAGCGATGTTCAGGTCTCCCAGCCACACCTCCCCCGCATCGGGCGCCTCGATGCCGGCGGCGATCCTCAGCAGCGTGGTCTTGCCGGCCTCGCGCTCCCCGACGACCGCCACGATCTCCCTCGCATCGATCTCCAGCGAGGCGTCCACCAGAACCTGGGCCCTGCGCTCCCCGCGCGAGTACCCCTTGCAGACCTTGCGCAGCGCCAGGAGCTCACTCATCCTCGCCATCCGGCTCCTCGACGGTGTCTTCGAGCTCTTGGCGCAGGCGCCGCAGGCGCCTGGCCCGCATGCCCCACAGCATCGCTTCGTCGGTCATCAGGGCGTGTCGCACCCTGCCCCCCAGATCTACGCCCGGTCGGTGCTCGGTGCCACCGGGCGGGCCGAGACGCCTGAGCTGCCACTGAACGTTCAGGCGCGAGCTCGCGGCCGCGAACTCCCGCGCGCAGGCCTCCTCCTCCTCGCGGATGGCGAGGATCAGGTCGGGTACGTCGCGCTCCTCGGCGAACTCGAGTTTGGCGTGCACCGCGTCGCGTAACGCGAGGGGTGCCGCGGAGGATGTGCGCAGCCACTCCCTGAACTCCCCGATCCCCTCGTCCGTTGCCTCGTAGCGATCGAGCGCGCGCTCGGCACCCCGGTCGACCATCCGGACGAGCCCCTGCTTTTCTAGGCTGGGCAGGCTGTTGTGCGCTACCGACCGCGACCACTGCGCGTGCGGAAATCGCTCGATCAGCCGCACGCCAAGGCCGTTGACCGTGTCGGTCTTCTGCACCACCAATCCCAGGATCGCCATGCTGGCTGTCAGATCGCCTTTACGAGGTGGCGCCATCGCTTCTGGGATCGTATTCGAAATCGAGGCGGAGTGTGGCTCTTCCTGAACGGTTCCGATCTACCGGACTATAGAAGACAGGTGTCAGCGCGGGCGGAAATGGCCTGATGGCTGGGCAAACACGGGACGTCCCGAAGTCGGAAACATTCTCAGCAGACTGCTGTCCGCTAGCCGTCGGCCCGCGCGGGTTTGGGGAACTCGATGATCTCGGCCTGTGTCACGGTCTGCTCGGAGAGCAGGCTCAGTCGCCTGCGCTCCAGCGACCAGACGCGGTCGGCGATCAGCGCGGCCTCGAGGTCGGTGCAGCTCATCAGCACTCCGCAGCCCAGCTCTCCGGCGAGCCCGAGCAGGAGCTCGCCGGCTTCGCGCGTGCGGCGCATCCCCAGACCGTCGGTCATGCTGTCGAGGACCAGCAGTCGTGGCTTGCAGATCACTCCCCGGGCGAACCCGACGAGCACCCGCTCCCAGTCTGAGAGCTCCACCCAGCGCTGCCGCGCGCAGTGCGCTGCGCCCACCCGCTCGAGCGCCTCGCTCGCCATGCCCAGCACCTCCCGGCGCCCACGGCCACGTCCCATCGCCAGGGGCAGCCCGAGGTAGTCGAGCACCTCGAGCCCCACCCCGGTGCCCTCGCGGTGGGTCCACGCGATCTCGGCTCCCAGCAGCCTCGCGCGCTCCTCCTTCGCGAGCCGCCCGAGATCGACCTCGCCGAGCAGCACCTGCCCCGTGTCGGGCTGCTCGATCCCGGCGGCGATCCTCAGCAGCGTGGTCTTGCCCTCATCGCGTGCACCGACGACCGCCCCCACTTCTCCCACTCCGAGCTCCAGGGAGGTGTCCGCCAACACCCGCAGCCGCCGGGCCCCCCGTCGGTAGCTCTTGCTCACTCCGCGCAGCTCCAGCAGCTCACCCATCCCTTCGCAAGCATGACGCATATGGGGCGAGCGACCCGGCCCGTCGGCGTTGAGGGCCGATCGAGTCGCGTTGCGAGGACGGTACGCACCCGCGGCGCAAATGTCCACCGCAGCGTAAATATCAAATCTGGGCTGCGCGAATGGGAGTGAGTGCGCCGTGCGGGACTCGAACCCGCCCCACCGGATTAAAAGTCCGGCGCTCTGCCCGATGAGCTAACGGCGCGCGGCGCAACAGTCTCGCACATGGCGCGCAAATCGCCGAGTTGGAGGGCGCAGATCCCGATCTCTGGGTCGGCCTCGCGAGGGCGCGGGTGCATGGAGCGAACGGTGTCCGCGCGGACGGGGATGGTGTCCGCGCGGAGGGGCCGGCCTCGCGATCCGCGAGACCGGCCCCTGGAGGGAGGCCCGCGTTGGCCGGTCCTACCTGAAGATCACCGTGACCGTCGCTGAGGAGCTCGAGCCGCTGGCGGACTTGAAGGAGACCTCGAGCTTGACCGGCAGTCGGTGGTGGCGATCCCTGCGCAGCGACGCGGCGGCGGCCCTGGCGAGGCTCGCGTTCAGCGTGAGGCGCTCGGCCTTTGCGGCCTGCCTGCTCAGCGTGGGCAGGCCCCGGCCGGTGAGGGTGACCGTACCGGCGGCGGGGACGTGGAGCACGATCGTCGCGCGGCGTCCCCGCACCCGATGGCTCAGGACACCGACCTTGCCGAGCTCGCTACCGGCGGCGGCGCTCTGCGTGGAGGGGGCCCCGGGGAGGGTGACGAGGATCGTTGTGGTGCCCGCGGGTCCGCCGGAGCCCGTGCCACCGGGCCCGCCCTGCCCGCCGCCCCCACCGGAGCCGGAACCTTTGCCTTCGCCGGAGCCTTTGCCGCTGCCTTCACCGGCGCCGCCCGAGCCTTTGCCTTCGCCTGAGCCCCCACTTTCGTTGCCGGAACCTTTACCGCTGCCTTCGCCGCCGCCGCCTTCGGGGCTCCCGCCGCCCAGGAGACCGAGGGCGAGCCCTTTGACTGCGGGGGCCAGCCCCGCGAGCTTGCCCGTGGCCAGGGGGGCGGTCAGCATGGTGGCGGTTTCGGGCAACTGCTGGGTGGTCTCTCCGAGTTCCCCACTCACGGCTTCGGGGGTGCTCTTCAGTTCTTCTGCGACTTCCTTCACGCTCTTCGGGATGAACCCGCCCGTGGGTTCGGAGCCGAGCAGTCCTGTGAGCTTCCCTTCGGTGCCGAGCTCTCCGAGGAGCCCTCCGGCAAGGGTTGAGAGTTCGGTGGCGAGCTGTTCCTGGGGTTTTGCGGAGCTCAGCAGCGAGCCGACCAGCTGTTCGAGGCTCAGCGATCCGAGGGCGCTTTCGAGATTGGGGCCGCCGCCGGGCAGCGCGCCGAGCAGCACGCCGAGCAGTCCACCGAGCTTGCCTTCCAGTGCGGCTTCCAGGACGGGAAGCAGGCCCTTGACGTTGGCGAGTTCCCCGAGCTTGGCGCCTGGGCCGAGCTGTTCGATCGCTTTGCGCAGGCTTTCTTCAAGGCCCCCGGCTTTCAGTTCTTCGTGGCTGAGCAACCCCAATTTGAGTTCGGCGAGCACACTGACGCCTTCGAGCTCCGCGAGTTGGTGGGCCAACTGCGCGGTGCTGAGATCGCTGAGCGGCAGGTTGGAGAGCAGCTCTTCCAGCTCCCCCGCGGGGAGCAGCTCACCGGGCGCGGTCAGTGTCCGCACAGCGGGGGCGGGGTGCCTCGAGATGCTCGCACCGGAGTCCAGGGGACCGGCGCTCGCAAGCGCGGCGGCTGTGGGCATCCCGACGAGCAGCGCGATCAGCGTTGCCGCCAGCGCCGCAGCGCGGCTACGGACAGGGAGGCGTCTCGGGGCTTCCCCTGTGGGTTTCGAAAACATGCGATGGCTCCCTTGTCGACTGTCTTGCGGCCTGCTCAAAGCGGCCCGTGGCGAGTGCTTCGTTTTATTTAAGCCCCCCTTTCACTTTGTTCAAACTTATTCGGACAAATGTTTATTCGATATTCACGAATCTGGCGCCTAAGAGGGACTCCCTTCAATCAGTGACATTCGAACAAATGGACACAATCGGGTCGTGCGGGACTCCCGTCCACGGCGGAGCGGGCTCTCTGGGCGCGAGTGGCTGGGGCGGCTGGGGCGGGGGCTCAGCGCTCGGGGCGCTCGTCGGCCGCCACCCGCAGCATCTCCTCGATGCGGGTGAGCTTCACGCGGGGGCGCCCCGCTGGCTCGCCGCGGGCACGCTCGTGGCGGTCGATCTCCGACCAGCCCGCGTAGGAGACAAGCTCGGGCTGGCGCGCGCGCAGGGTCTCGAGCAGCTCCGCGGGATCGGGAGCGGGGGGCTCGGGCAGCAGGCCGGCGGCGAGATCCTCGAGGATCGCATCGACTGTCTCCTGGGCGTCCTTCTTGTTGGTCCCGATCACCCCGGTGGGACCCCGCTTGATCCAACCCACCGCGTACTCCCCGGGAAGCGGGCCCGTGGGTCCGAGCACGCGCCCGCGCTCGCCCGGAATCACCCCGCTGCGCTCGTCGAAGGGCACCCCGGGGAGCGGGAGGCCGCGGTAGCCGATCGCGCGCAGCACGAGGCCCGCGGGGATCGTCTCGGACTCTCCCGTGGGAAGGGCCCGCAGACCGCCGCCCCCTCCCGGGGCGAGCTCGTTGCGGGCGAGGCGAACCGCGGCCACGTGGCCGCGCTCATCGGGGAGGAGCTCCACGGGGGAGAGCAGGAAGCGCAGCACGATCCGCCGCGGCTCGCCCCGGGGAGGGCGCTGGGCGTAGTCGCGCAGGATGCGCACGTTGCTCTCGGCCGTCCTGTCCATCGTGGGGTCCGGGACGGCGAGGGCGCACTCGAGCTCGGCGGGGTCCACGATCACGTCGGCGCCGGAGAGCTCCCCGAGCTCCAGCAGCTCGGGGTTGGTGAAGGCCGCCTGGGCGGGTCCCCGGCGCCCGACGACCACGACCTCGCGGATGGCGGCGCGATCGAGGGCGTGGAGGGCGTGGTCGGCGATGTCGGTGCGCGCGAGCTCCTCGTGGGAGAGGACGAGCATGCGGGCGACGTCGAGGGCGACGTTGCCGTTGCCGATCACGAGGGCGCGCTCGCGGAGGAGGTCGAACTCGAGATCGGGGTGGTCGGGGTGGCCGTTGTACCAGCCCACGAAGTCGGTGGCGGCCCAGCTCCCGGAGAGCTCCTCGCCGGGGATCCCCAGGGGGCGATCCGCGGGGGCGCCGGTGGCGTAGAGGATCGCGTGGTAGTGCGCGCGGAGCTCCTCGCGGTCGATGTGGCGCCCCACCTCGATGTTTCCGAAGTAGCGAAAGCGGGGATCCGCGGCGGTCTTCTCATAGATACGCGTGACCGACTTGATCTTGGGGTGGTCTGGGGCCACGCCCGAGCGCACGAGCCCCCAGGGGGTGGGGAGGCGCTCGAGCATGTCCACCTCGATCTCCGCCGAGTGCTTCAGCAGGTGCCCCGCGGCATAGAAGCCCGCGGGACCGGCGCCGATCACGGCGATGCGCACGGGTGAGGGGGTCATGGGCGGGGAGGTCGAGTGTGGCAGCGTGGCGAGGAGGGTGGTGTGGGGGTCGGGGCAGGCTTGTGGAGCGAGTGGGGGCGGCGAGGGCATGGCGGTTGGGATGGGCGCGGCCCGACTCGAACGGGCGACCCCCTCGGTGTAAACGAGGTGCTCTGGCCAGCTGAGCTACGCGCCCCGGCGCTGATGGGTCTGGTGGGACTCCCAAGGCTAGCGTCCCCCGCCTGGACTTCTCCGTGTCCCGCCCCCTCGCCTCGACTTCCCCGTGTCTCGGGCTTCGGCCCCGGGCTGCGAGCACCCCTGCGTGTGAGCAGACGCCCGGCGGATGGGGGGGACCTCCCCTCGGGAGAGATTTCCCTGCCAAGCTATGCACATGCGTGCACCCCGTAGTCGAGCTGCTCGGATCGCGCTGTGTGCAGCCGGAGGGATCGTGGTGGTGCTCGGGCTGGCGCAGCTCCTGCTCCCCGGGCTCGCCGCCCAGCGCGTGCGCAGTCAGCTCGAGCGCTACGGGACCGTGAGGAGCGCCACGGTGAGCGCGTTCCCCGCGATCGAGTTGCTGTGGGGAAGCGCGGAGTCCGCCACGGTGAGCGCTGCGAACCTCAACGTGAACCCCTCCCAGCTCGGCGAACTTCTGTGGCAGGGTCGCGGGGTGCAGCGGGCCACGATGCACGCCGAAAGCGTGAGCGTGGGGTCGTTCACGATGCTCAACGTGAGCACGCAGAAGCGTGGCGATGAGCTCTACACCCAGGGGCTCGTGACGGAAGCCGAGCTGCTCGCCGCGATCCCCGGAAGCAGAGCTGTGCAGCTCCTCGGGAGCACGTCCGAAGGAGTCGAGATGCGGGTCACCGAGAGCCTGCTCGGGGTGGCGGCCTCCGTGGAAGTGCTGCTCAGCGCCCAGGAAGGCAACCTGGTGGTCCAGCCTCAGGGGATCCCCTTCGCGGGCTTCGCCAAGTTCACCCTCATCTCAAGCCCCCACGTGTATGTGCAGGACTTTGACCTCACCGCCTCCTCCTCAGCAGGTGCGGGCGCGGGCACGAGCTTCCTGTTGAGGATCTGGGCGAAGCTGCGCTGAGGCTGCGCTCGCAGGCGAGCCGTGGAGGGGCCGGGTGGGCTGATCTGGAGGATGGGCGACGTGTGCGTCGCCGGGACCTCGCTGGCTGCCTGGCCAGTTTTGGTCCGACGCCGAGGGCTTGCCATACTGTGGCGAGCGCGTTGAGTCGCGGAGGGCCAGCCCCCGCGCACCTCCACGCGGGGGCGTAGCTCAGTTGGTTAGAGCGCCGGCCTGTCACGCCGGAGGCCGCGGGTTCGAGTCCCGTCGCTCCCGCCTTTGTCACCCCGCAGATCGAGATCCGGGTCTAGCCTGGTCGCGGGTTCGTAGCGGGCCCTACGCCATTGTTAGGGCTGGCTCAAGCTGGCCGCAACTGTCGAAGATACCGCTGACCTCGGGCGCGTCAAGCCCCCAGCGTTGCTCGACTATCGCGCCTGGCCGCCTATCGCCGCGAGCAGCTTCTCCAGCAGCGCCCGGCTCGCCTCGGCCATCGCCCGCTGCTCACCCGGCGCATCGGCGTCCCCAGCGCACATCAACTGCTGGTCGAGACTAATGCGGAGCGCGCGCAGCAGCGCGTCACGGTGAACGTCAAGGTAGACCCTCACCGACCGCTGCTCCTCGACGTTCTCCCAACCCATCGCGTCGAGCAACGCGCGCACGGCGTCCAGGCGCTTCAGCGGCTCGGCGTACCACTCGGCCGCATGGTCGTAACCTGCCCGGCCGACCGCCTCGCCGATCTCCCACGCCGCCTCGCCCAGCTCCCCGAGCAAACCGAAGCGCACGAGCGCCACCGCCTCGGCAGGGAGCTCGACAGAGACCACGCTGCGATCGTCCACGCCCGCGCTCAACATGAACGCCTTGATCCGCCGGATATTCCGCCGCGCCACGCGATTCTGCTTGGAATCACCCGACCACCTCGCGATCTGGCACTCGAGGTCCTGCCACTCCCGCAGCGCCGTCACGATCCCCGCGCCATACCCGCATTCCACGATTTCGCGCAGCACCTCCACGAACCCCGGCGGAACTCTGATCTCGCTCTCACCGGCGGGCGTCACGCCCTCCGGCTTGCGCACGCGCAGCCCGAATTAGTCCCGCAGGAGCTGCTGCACGCGCCCCCCGGTGACACCGGTCCGCTTGCCGACCTCGTCCAGCGTCAGGCCGTCCACCAGCCGCAGGCGCAGCATCTCGACATGCCGCTCCTCCGGGGCACGGTGCGGCGGCGGCAGCGTCGCCAGCCCGCGTGCCTGCCGCCGCGCGGCGTACCTGTAGAACCGCGCCGGTTCGCTCCACGGATCGGGGACACTCACGAGCCGGCCTCCTCCACACCGACGATGAGGTTAGTGAGCTGCCCGATGCGCGCCTTCGCCGTCGCACGAGCCTCCTCGCTGGCTTCCGGGTCTTCCTCGATGCCGTGCTCGGATTCGATACGCGCCAGCAGCGTCCGCAGCAACGCCTCGCGGTGCTTGCGCGCATCGACCTCGACGGCGGTGGGCGACTCGACCGGCTCGATCCAGCCCACGGCATCCAGCAGCGCCCGCGTGCGGTTCGCGCGCGCGAGACACGCTCTGACCTCGTTGCCGATGTCCCCCCGCTTGCGAGGGTCGATCAGCGCGCTGGCCTCCTCGATCTGGACGTACAGGTCGAAGAAGAGCCCATCGCGCAGCGGCGCGAGAAGCTCTTCCGGTATGACGACGGTCATGGTCGCTCCACTCCGGTCGGCCGAAGAGCCGCCCAAGGGGTGCCACGACGCGACCGGCCCCGTAGCCAGAGAGCTACGGTGTCAGCCGTGGCATCCGAAGGCAGAATCTTCGGTTGTCCACAGGCCGGGCGGGTGCGACAACACTCGCCCGGCCACACGATGTCTAGGTTCGACGTGGGAGCAGAGCAGAACCCGCGCCGGATCTCAAGGCCAATTCGGCGCGGATGGCTTGATGTGCTGCTCACCCGAGAGGCCAGAGACCACGGACCTCGGCCATCGGACTCGGCCGGCGCACAAGGCACCCGCTCGGCCCGTCATGCTTCCAGCATGACCAACGGGAGTCTCAGCGGCTGGGTGATGGTCCGCCCGGTGCGTCTGGGTCTGCTTGTGGCGGCTGACGGCGACGAGCTCGCGCGTGCCGTTCAGTGCGCGACCTCATCTTGGGGAGGGATCTACACACCGTTTCTCGATCCCGCTGATCGTGACGGCGCGCTGCGCCGTGCTGACGCGCTGAGCGTCGATGCGATCTATGCCGCCAACGACAATCCTGCTGTTCGAGAGATAACCGCAATGCCGGGATATCAATGGGTCAATCGCTCGCCCTTTGGTCCCTACGATGAGCCGAACGAATACGGGCCATCTCGCCTGCTTGCTGCGAACACGCTCCTCGGCTCGATCGGCCACGATCACCAACTGGATTACCATCGTTGGACGCCTAGCGATCCGTTGGCCTTGCTGTTCGCTGTCTGGTTCGGGACATACGGGTCCTCAGATTTGGACCGCACGATAGAGGCGCAGTTCGCGGATCGGGCAAGCGAGGCGGAAATAGATCCAGAGGGTCACATTTCGCCCATTGAAGGCATCACGCCCGTGCAATTCACTGCGGCGCGCATCAGTTACACTGGCGAGTCCACGTTTGACGGCTTTGTCGTCCTCGACCCGTCGGACCCTGTTGACCTTCTGCGCTTCTGGAATGCACGTGCGTATGGCGGACGAGTGTTCCCGTGGCCGATAGGCCATAGCCAAAGGATGACCGAGGCGGCCGTGGCTTGGCTTGAGGACATGCGCGCCGACGGTACGCTAAACCGCTGGCGACGCGGCGATGGCAGTCCGCTCCCACCGCGCGTCGCCGTGCTCTTGCGCCCCACCGATGCAGCAGCGCCCGATGAGCTCGTAGATCTATTGCGCGGTACGACCGTGGACCCATTTGTCGAGCATGAGATCCAACTCATAGGCTGGAGCGGAACCCATCCGATCCAGACCCGATTCTCACGTACCTTCTCGATAGAAACCACCCCCAACGACTGGTATCCGAGAATCCCACTACCTACGCTCCCCCTCGAAATCTCACAACGAGCCGCCTCTACCGCTGAAATGTTGGTAGCGGCACAAGTCTCTCTCTCTGGCGAGAGCGACCCCACTGCGACACGTTGGGCCACTCTGCCGAACCTTCGCGTGCTGTCGGAGCTACTCGGCAGGACGCCACTTTCGGCACCGATGCATAGACCAGTGAGCGAAGGCCGCGTAACCGCTGTCAGCACGGCAGCCACCGACTGTCAGCTTGAGCTTGTGCCAGCCCATGACGCCGTAGCAACTCTGTTTCGGGGATCACGATGGTCCGTCGAGCAGAGTGACAATGGCGTATTTGCCACCAGACTTGGAACGATCCTCGGAGGCCCGGACACGTCGGCACCGATGGAGCCAGCGACGAGAGAGCTCTTGGCCGCCGTGATCCGCTCACCTCGCGGAAAGACTCGCAACCAGCTAGACGACATAACCCGCAAGCACAAGGGAAGCTGGCCTGGCGACTTCCTACTTGCCCAAGAGCCGGACGTGTATGCCAGGGGCGTATCGTTGCGGCTGCTTCGTCGGAAGCTGCTACGACCATACCTGTACGTCCGATGCCCGGAATGCACGATTCCGGCTGCGATGCGTCCCGAGGAACTTGAAACCGAAGTAACCTGCCCAATGTGCTCGGCTCGTTATCCCCTCGGCTTTGCTCTGGCCCACAAAGGATCACAGGCTACTTGGATGTATCGCACCCCGCCGGACATTGACGAGGACCGCCTCCTGGAGGCGATCGCCCTGCTCGCCACACGAGCCGCTCTCCGGGCCTGGAATCACGCCGGAAACGCAATGTGTCACATCTTCGGCGCAAAGTTGACGGCGACTGACCCGACCGTAAGACGACGACCGGGCGATACGTCGTGCGAGATGGACCTTCTCCTGTTCGGAGATTTCCGCGGACAGCCGCAAGTCATCATCGGCGAGGTCAAGCACCGATGTCGCGTAGAAGAGGCCGACCTAAACAACATGCGAGCCGTACAGGAGTGGTTCGCGTCTCAGGACATCGACTGCTGGCCACTCTTTGCGACCCTGCGCCCCAGCCTCGACGCCAGCGAGGTCGAGCTCCTGCGGGTTGCTTGCGAAACCTCCCCACGTGCCCGAGGGAGCATGATCGTCCCGCAGTTTCCGATCATCCTGCTAGAGGCAGAGCTATCGGCTCCGTGGATGGACGACGACAGCATCGCGAAGTGGTGCTCAACGAGGTCCGGGGGAGATCTGGCAGTCGCGAGTTGCACCCGCAACCTTGGCCTCCGGCAATTCAACTGGTCTCCGACACCGACCCAGAACTGGGTGTGTCAATGGGCCTCGGCACCTCCCGCGACGGGGTTGGCGCCTATCGCAACCGCCGACGCCTAGCGGCACCGGCGTGTGTGGATCGGCAGGCACATGGAGGAAGCCGGCCGTCAAGTCGATCGCCGAAAGTGAGGTGGCTACATCCGAGCGGGGTCCTCAATAGCTCTGAGCTTCTCAAGCTCGCCAAGCTCCCCCGTGTCCGGGGAGTAGTCCACAGCGTAGGTGACGGTGACGTAGCGGGCGAGTGTGCTGCCCTGCGAGAAGGTCTCCTCATGGATGTCGAACTTCACATCGGCGTTCTCTTTGGCGAGCCACTCCATCCCGCCAGTGTCGGTCGTGAAGGTGAATTGAAGGACTGCGCGGACCTCGAGCTCTAGCGAGATGAATCCGTCGGTGTCGGCCTCATAGGCATTGGCTATCTGCAGATCCTCGATTGCGACTTCCGCGACGCTCACGTTATCGATCTCCGCAGCGTCGCTTCGGACCACGCTGACCTCATCCCATGTGTCGAGCTGGAGGCGCCAAAGCGAGTCGCTGGCCTGGCCCCAAAGCTCGGCCCGCCACTGTCGGTCAGACTTAAGCCGTTGGCGGACCTCTAGCAATTGCCGCTCGGCCGGGGTGACGTGGTGCTCGATGTAGAGCAAGAGCGAGGGTATGAGCCTCACCCGCTGCTCGCCGTGGCCGAGTGCCGCAACGTCGCTTCCGAGGTCGGGGTGAAGCACATCCTTGGCCTGCTCGCTCTCGGCGAAGTCCTTGGAATTGTTGGTGATCAGGATCACGTTGTCTTCGGCCGCAAGCTCGAGGACGGTATGCCAGATCAGCGCGTCGCGGAACCCCTTGCTGTTGGCCTGCCAGGGGCGGCGCTCGGCGACCGAGTGCTCTACGAGTCGGGCAAGGTCGGTGGCAGGCAGCGCCGGGGTTCTCACGTGGCACTCGGCGAGGTGGGCGCGCAGCCACGCGGCGTAGCGCTTCTGGGCCTCGGCGCAACTGGGTGGCTGTGGTTCGGTGCTCGTGTCGTATCCGAGCTTGCCCAGCTTCTTCAGACCACCGTTGAGGTCGGCGAGCGCTGCCTCGTACTCGCGGCGATACATCTTCGGCAGCTCCTGAAGGACGACCTCAGGCACAGCGAGTTCAAGGCTGCCGTGTTCGTGCTGGGCGAGCAGCACCCGGAAGTTGCGCAGCGCCATGCATGGATCGCCGTGGAACTGGTTGGTGTCGATGACGACGATCATGATCGGTGTGGGCAGCGCGCGAAGCCCAAGTCTAGGATTGCGAGGTGCAAAAAACGATGAGGCGTGCTCGGGGCGAAGACCTGTGTGGAACGGCTCAGCGACATTGCCGACTGCGGCAATCCGGGGCTGTGGCCGTGGGTTCGACTCATCGAGTACGCGCTGATCTAATGGAGGCACGATCGCTTTCGGGGATCGGCTTCACGCTCTCCCCGGAGCTTCGTCCGCGGGCAGCTCGGGGATCGGGTCATCCCACCCGTGTCCCTGCGCCAAGCAGTCCTGCACCTGTACCTCGGTGAGGCCCAGGTCGAGCAGGATGTTCGCCTCGAGTACGAACTCAAGGGCCGCTGCGAGCAGGGCATATCCGTAGGAAGTGTTGGCTACCCATTCGTTGGGCGCATCGAAATGGGTCAGGTGGTTGCGCGTTTCGATCAGCGAGGCCGCCAGAGCACGCTCTACCTCTCCCAGATGCGGGTCGGCGCTCGCCGCCCTGGTGACGAGCCAGCGAACGCGCTGGCGTTGACTCTGGGTATTGGCGAACCGCAAGCGACCCGCATAAACGTCACGCTCTCGCTGGGAGGGGAGCCCGGCGAGCATCTGTTTGGAGAGTGCGTCGTGCTCCGCTTCGGCGAGCGGTGGCACGTCGAACATGCGGCGGTGGTAGGTCTCGGCGAACGCGAGCAGGTTCAGCATGCGGTTGAGCGCCGGAAGGTCTCAATCATTGATAGTCCCGAAGAAGAGCTGTGCAGCATCGCCGAGCTTGCGATGCAGCGCGAACCATTGCTCGATTAGCTCGCCGATATCGTCAACGACGTTCGCGGGCAGGATCGCCCGTCCCTGATAGACGGCCCACGGTAGGTCCGGCACGCGAGGGTGCCATAGCGCATGCACCTTCACGTCGAACGGCAGGCCGTTAGGGCCGACAGCGCCCGCACGAATCCCGGACAGCGAGATCGTACTCGACGGCTGGCGCATCCCGAAGACCATGAGATCCTGTATCTGTGTCACCCATTGCTCAAGCCACTGGGTGAGCGACAGCGGCGTTGGTGACTTGAGCTGAAGCACCGCGGTCGCCTCGAAGTGCTGGCGGTACCAGTCGCCACTCTTGATGGCGTTGACGTGGAAAAGCAGCTCGATGCCTTCGGCACTCGCTGGGCACATCCCCCAGAAGTCATCACGCGCATCGGCCGGACGCGCCAGCGCGCTTTCGCGGTCTCTACGTCCTTGCGTCAGCCACTCGCGCATGCCGTGACAGCCCAACGCCAGGTCAGTGAACGCGATCTCGGCCTCATTGTCGGCATGGACGCCGGTGATCAACGTCTCTGCCTCGCACTCCGATCGGCTGTTGGCGGCGTGCTGTGAACTACGACATCGCACGTCGAACAGCGACCACGGCTGGCCCCACAGCGACTCGCCATGCAGCACGTCCCACGGCTTGCCAACCTCCACGGCCCACGGAGCGTTGATCAATGTCAGCTCAGTACCGTGATCGGGATCGAAGCGCAGGTGCGCCACTGCGCGCTCGTCTGACCCAGGCTCCCAAACATATCCGTCCGCCTCAAAGGGCTCGCTCATCGTTACCCAGCGTGACAGACGGGCCGTGAGGATGCCGGGGGGCACAACGGGTCGATGCCGCGCACGGCCTCGACGCGAAGAAAGGTAGCCGCGACCGTTGCAGCCATCAGTTCCTCTCATCGGGTCGACCAGAGCAGCTGTCATAAGCTAAGTATCGCCCAAGGTCCGGCGTGGACGTCGGGCGTCCCGGAGAGCCGACGCGACGTGTAACGCCGATTGTGCGACTTTGGGCGACCCTTGCGGGGCCTGCCGGCCTGCAGAGCACGTACAGTGGGGCGCGCGCTCGTACAGCACCTCATCAGGCGCTTATAGTTAAGGCATGGCACATCGCAGAGTTGACCTCATTGACCGTCTCCGTATCCGAGAGGTGTCTCCAGAGGAGTTCCGAATCATCGTCGGCTTTGGCTTCCCCGAAGGCAGTCACAACGGCGGCGATACGGTCGTATATCTGCGTGACCACGAACCAGCCTTGTCGATCGTCTACGACAAGCATGGTGTGGTCACTGAGCTACATCCCGGACCAGCCCTCACCGACGACGATATTACCAAGCTGGAAGCAGAGATTCAGAACCTTCTGGCGGACGGCGGCCAGGCCGTGTGGCGCGCCGTCTGTTTTTGCGCCATCCCAGTGACGACCTCGTGGAGATACAGGGATGACTTCCAGATCGTCCCAATGCCTGCTGACGCGCCAAGGCCGCCAGCTCTTGTTGGATATCACCCATTTACATTGGAAGTTAAGTTCCGCGACAGCCCGAGCCATTCGATTGCTGGAGAGCGAGGTCGTCGGAAGCTGCGCGAGATCAATCTTCTATTGGCTGCCTTCCTGCCGCTCGTGTCCGATCGTTCGCCCCTCGGGGGGAGTCAGGATTGGGTTATTCTCATGGGCACGGACGACGAGCCCTTTGGCGCTTCGGGATGGGGGCAACTCGGCTACAGAGGCGCACCAACGGACGGGCCTCGACATGACTTCGGTAACCCGACCGGGCCTCAGGCCGCCCTGATAGCCGACAATGAGTTCTATGACCGGCACAGCATCGGTTTCGAGACAGTCTTCGACCTACCGGCGTCCTTCCCGACGCTCCTCGACCGCTACTACGCCTCCGATGACTCGCGGCGGAACAGAGTGATGCGCTGGGCCTTTTGGCTCAACCATGCGGGGCTTGCGCGGCGACTATCTCAATCAGCGACCTACATGGCCGCGACTCAGGCGATCGAGGCGCTCCGTCCGCAGGTGTCAAAGGGAGAACGGTGCGACAGCTGCGGCCACGTTCTCGGGGCAGGCCCAACGCAACAATTCATCGACTTTGTGAATCGCTACATACCTCCGCAGGACGACGAGACTGAGAAGGAGCGACGCACGCTTTACAGCGTTCGGTCAGCGCTGACCCACGGCGGCACTCTACTGGAGAGCGACCGAGACCTAGTAGTGCTCCGTTAGGTTGGTGGTCCTCGTAGTGGGTGTTCGGGCGGCAGCTCTCTGCGGCAGACCGGGCAGGTTCCGTGCCAGCAGGCCAGGAGCGCTTGGAGCTCCCGGACGACCTGGTAGAGGGTCAGGCTGCCGCCCTGAGTCGAGGACGGTGGCGTCTTCTCTCCAGGGTGAGGAACGCGTGCGCGACCGATACCAGCGTGACGTGGTGGTTAAACCCGCGGTAGGTGCGACCCTCGAAGTGGTCGAGCCCGAGCGCGTCCTTGAGCTCGCGGTAGTCATGCTCGATTCGCCATCGCAGCTTCCCCAACCGGACGAGATCCTCGATGCTGGTATCGGCTGGTAGGTTCGAGAGCCAGTACTTGACTGGCTCGGGCTTGTGCTCGGGCCACTCACATATCAGCCACTGGAGCGGGAGCTCCTCGCCGTTGTCATGGGCGGCGCGGCGCAGGGCGATGTTCGCTGGCCTGACTCTGAGAGCGAGGAACCGGGATGTCATCTCTCCGCGGGTTCCCTCACGCCAGCAGACCGTGACCGCTTGGGTCTCTCCGGCTGCCAGAGCGAGTTCCGCCAGTGAGGACGGGGCCTGGCGATAGCGGGACTTCGGGGGCTGGCCGCGGCCTTGATACTCGGGACGCTCAGGCTTCACGCCCTCCGGGTAAGCCGAAGTTGTGGACTTCACATCCAGCACATAACCAAGCTCGCGCTGGGCAAGCTCTTGCCGGAACTCGGTGTTATCGCCATAGGCGCCATCGGCCAGGATCACCGGCGGTCCGACGCCCCAGCCGATCAGCTCGTCGATCATCTCCAACGCCAGCCGCCACTTCTCAACGTGGTGAACGTCGCCAGGGAGCCCAGCCCTCACACGCCGATCCTGATTGAACTCTGAGTCCTCATCCCAGGATTCAGGTAGGAACAACCGCCAGTCCAACGGACAAGAAGCCGAGTCTGTCGCAGCGTTCACGCTGACCGCGACCTGACAGTTCCCGACCTTCCCCAACGACCCGGAGTACTGACGAGCAACCCCAACCGACATCTTCCCGAACTTCGGGAACCCCGTGTCATCAATCACCCAGCCCTCAGCCCCGATCTCCGCCGCCATCCGCCTGGCCAGTGCCCGTCGGACCGGCACCGGATCCCACGGCGACTGGTTCACGAACTGCTGCAAACACTGCTCATCCCCGTCCGCCAACCGAGCCGCCATCGGCTCGATGCTCTTGCGCTTCCCATCCAACATCAACCCCCGCAAATACACCTCACCCCAACGCCGCTGATCCTTGCGCGCCATCGACTCGAACATCTCAGCCGCGAACTCGACCAGCCTGCCGCGCACACGCGACAACTCCCGCTCTGACAAACCAGACACCAACCCCATCATGGACCTCCTCGACGACAGTAGCCGTCACAGGAGTTCGCCCGCGACCTCCAGAACCCTCCACCAACCTAACGAAGCACTACTAGTGTCCTGTTGGTTTAATTCGTTTGTGGTTAGGGTAGGTGTGGGTCATGCCTATTCCTACTGCTGTTTCAATCGAGTTGACGGGCGAGGAGCGCGCTGTGCTGGAGGGCTGGACGCGGCGCCGGAGGAGTGCTCAGGCGCTGGCGCTGCGGGCGCGGATCGTGCTGATGGCGTCGGAGGGGTTGTGGTCCAACGGCGAGATCGCAGAAGCGCTGGCGGTTTCGCGGCCGACGGTCACGAAGTGGCGCAACCGGTTCGCTCAGCGCCGGCTTGAAGGGCTCGCGGATGAGCCGCGTCCCGGCAAACCGCGGACGATCACCGATGAGCAGGTCGAGGCCGTGGTGACCAAGACCCTGGAGAGCGCGCCGAAGAACGCGACGCATTGGTCGACCCGCTCGATGGCCAGGGAGGTTGGGATGACCCCGGACGCGGTGATGCGGATCTGGCACGCGTTCGGGTTGCAGCCCCACCGCCAAGAGACCTGGAAGCTCTCCAAAGACCCGCTGTTCATCGAGAAGGTCCACGACATCTGCGGCCTGTACCTGAACCCACCCGAGCGAGCTGTCGTCCTGTGTGTGGATGAGAAGAGCCAGATTCAAGCGCTGGACCGCACCACGCCGATCCTGCCGATGCTGCCCGGCACGCCACAGCGTGCGACCCATGACTATGAGCGTCACGGCACCTCAAGCCTGTATGCCGCGCTGAACCTGGGAAGCGGCGAGGTGATCGGGTCGCTGCACCAACGCCACCGGGCCCTCGAGTTCTTGAAGTTCCTCAAGACGATCGACGAGAGCGTACCCGCCCACCTCGACGTGCACCTCGTGCTCGATAACGCCTCCAGCCACAAGACCCCACAGATCCGACGCTGGCTCGCTCAGCACCCGCGGTTTCACCTGCACTTCACCCCGACCTCGAGCTCGTGGATCAACCTCGTCGAGCGCTGGTTCGGCGAGCTCACCACCAAGCTCCTACGCCGCGGCGCGCACCGCTCCGTCCGCGCCTTGAACGCCGATATCCGCCAGTGGATCGACACCTGGAACGAGAACCCCCGCCCCTACGTCTGGACCAAGACCGCCGAGCAAATCCTCGACTCGATCAGCCGCTACTGCCAACGAATCAACCAAACAGGACACTAGGCATTGGCTTCGGGAGCTTTCATCCAACACCTATCCGACAGCGCGAGGCAACGGCCCGGGTGATCCGACTGGCACGTCTGGTGGGCGTCAACTGGTTGCTTGAGGACGGCCAGGCGAACTAGGCAGTTAGCTTTCCGGGTCGCCGACTGCTGCTTATGCGACGCTTGGCGAGCCGGCCACAGAGGCGTACCATAAAAAGGTCAATCCGAGGCGCCCAATGGACAAGCGAGATGTCGCCAATGTCTTTATCAATCCGTACTACGCCATCAATATTGACCCCGGTCTACTAGATGCTCACCGTCCGCCCATCGAGAAGTCCGACTGGATCGAGGCGAACCTTCGACTGATGGGGAAATTGGCGAAAGGCGATGGCTTGAGCGACTGTTAGCCGTTCTAGAGCGGGACGAGGAGCGATCCGAGAAGCAGTAGGCTTCTTTGACGGGCGCTAGCGGAGCACGAGATGCCATTGGGACCATTCGACATAGAACCAGCGCAGATCGAGCGCCTTGGCAATCGGTTCACGCCCTTCGTGAATCTGCTGCTTGAGGTTGAGGTTGGCGCCCAGGGCTTGGCTGGGCACCATCTCGCCATCAATTACAAGGAGAACCTTGGCGATGGTGGAGTGGATGCCGGCGTCACAGATGCCACTCAAACCGACTGGCTCCCAACGGGCCAGTCGGCATGGCAGTTCAAGACCGCCGGCCGCTCGCCGAAAGAGTGCGCCGACGAGCTCGAGGGAGCCGAATGGGCCCATGAGCGCATCAGGGCCGGAGGTTCCTATGTGCTGGTGCTGGGGAGTTCTTTGACTGACGAGAAGCTTGAGCGACGCCGCGTGGCGCTACGGGACGCTGCACTGCGACTCGACCTGTTGACCGCCGAGGATGACCCTGGCCGCATCCGAGTCTATGACGCGAACATGCTGGCGCGCTGGGCATCGATCTATCCGGCGTTGGCTCGTAGCGATTTGCTCGACGGCATGAACGGCGCTGCGGTCGACTTCGGCCGCTGGTCGGCTGGTGCGCCGCATCGCAGCATTTGGGTGGCGGACGAGCGCCGGGCCGCTGACATCACGGCTATGCGCGACCAAGTGAGCACCCCTGGACTTATCGAGTTGCGCATTCAAGGCGACTCCGGTATAGGCAAGACGCGCATGGTCATGGAGGCGCTTCGCGACCCTGCGCTCTCGCCGCTGGTCGTCTACATTCAGGATGAGCGCGATGCTGGGAGTTCGTTGTTCAACCACCTGCTCGACCGCAAGCGCGTTGCCATTGTCGTAGTCGATGAGTGTCCGGCGGATAGGCACATCAAGCTTCTTGAGCGACTGCCGCGAGAGGCAGAGATAAAGCTCATCACCATTGGTGACGTTGGTGCGAGTACGACTCGCTCTCCTGTACTCGCCGTCATGGCGATGCCGGACGAGAAGATGGAGGAGTTTTTGCGCGAGAGCCATTCGCTGCTTCGCCCCGAGGCTCGGCGATTCGTGATCGATCACTGTCGAGGAAACATGCGCTGGGCAATCGCGTTGGCAGATCGAATCGCTGGGCTCTCGGAGGGACAAGCGGCTGACCTCATCGATCAGGGCGACATTAGGCAGTTCGTTGCTACCTTCATTTCCGAGGGAGAGGATTTTTTTTTCGTGACGATCCTCGCCCTGCTTGAGCGGGTCGGCTGGGAAAGAGAGATGCTGCCGCAGCTGGAGGTGCTCGCCGCCTTCGCTGGAACGACCGTCGAGCGGCTTCTAGGTGTGGGGGCGCGGCTTGAGCGCGAAGGCTTGCTTAGTCGCCAAGGCCGCTACCGCGCCGTTTCGCCCCATCCTGCGGCTGTCGTTCTCGCGGCCGAGGCCTGGCGGACCCTTGGCGCGCGCATCGTGAATGAGCTAATCCCTCTTCTCGACAGCGAGATGGCGCTGTCGATGTTCCGCCGTGTTGCGGACCTCGGGCGGTTTGAGCCGGCGGTATCAGCATTGAGCTTGCTCCTGTCGCATGATGGCCCGTTTTCCTCACTAGGCAAGATCGAAGGTGGCCGTCTCGGCCCTATGCTCACGCAGCTAGCTATCGTTCTACCGGACGAGATAGCCCGGCATCTGAGCGAGCTAGTCGACGCCGAATCGATCGAGCAACTGCATCAGCGTCGGTCTGTGCGGCGCGATCTGGTTTGGACTCTTGAGAAGCTCGCGTGGCATCAGCGGACCTTCGAGATGGCTGCCAATAGTCTGCTTCGCCTGGCACTCGCAGAGAACGAGACGTATGCGAACAACGCGACGGGCACATGGGTCGGGCTGTTCGGGACATTGCTCCCGAGTACCGCCGCTTCGCCCAGCCAGAGGGTCGATTACGTGACGGGCGCTGCACGGAGTCCCGAGCCCAAGGTGCGTCTGCTTGCTATCGCGGGAGCGCTTAGAGCTCTCGGTCGGCTTCATATGGAGACGACGATGGTATCCGCGGAGGTCCAGGGAGGCGTCCTGGTTGAGCCACGGGGCACTCCGGCGACATACGGCGAGGCCGGTGATTATCGGCGCGCGATGCTCTCGCTCCTAGCAACGCTAACCAACGACCAAGCCGACGAGGTCGCACGCGCCGCAGAGGATGGTCTAATTGGACAGCTACACCCACTCGCTAACGACCAGTTCGTGTTTGACTCGCTGGTCGAGGCTCTTGTGCAGCTGCAGGGGTCCGCATCGAGACGTTTGCGCTCAGAAGCCGAACAGCTCCTGAGCCTGCACGCGCGGGTCGAGAAAGGTGATCCGGAAGTAATCGAGCACGTCAACGCTCTGCTGGCGAAACTGCCGGCCCCGACGAAGCTGGAGGAGCTTGCCGTCCTTGCCCACTTGCCACGTTGGGATCTAGGTGAGGGAGAACTCCAAGACAGAATCGAGTCGGCTATTGCTTGGTTGGTAGACCATGAAGTCCCGGACGTCATCGAGATGTTCAAGGAGGCGTTGCCAGCTGCTTGGGAGATCGGACGAGCGCTTGCGCTCCACCATCCTGGGGGCTCTGTAGTCCAGGCGCTCGTAGCGAACTTCGAGCCCAACCCAACCGCTCTCATTGGTTATCTCGCAGGCAGAGTAGAAGACGGAGATGAGTCCGCGTTCGATAACTTCCTCGACTCGCCACTAGGTGCTGGGCTTACTCCGAAAGACAAGGTTGCGCTGGCGGCCCGTGGCCCAGTGACTAACAAGGCACGCGAGCGCGTGCTTGCAGGAGCACGCAGATTGTCGGTAGCTGACGCAGCCGCAGCGATTTTTGGATGGCAGCCGAACCTCTCAGAAGACGAGATGGCCGAACTCGTTGATGACTGGCTTGCACGCCTTACGACGCAAGCCGACTACGACGCCCTCATTGACCGTCTCATGACGTGGCTTTTCAACCGGGAGCCGTTTCCGGGCTGGGCGCGGGAGCGCGTCGCCCGCGCCGTCTTGGCACGCCGCGACTATCCGGGCGATCGAGGTCATAGCTATGGATGGAGTCGACTCGCATTGGCGGAGGTCGCCGATCACGGGCCCGAACTTGCCGAACTTATCCTCGATCTCGTGGACTCCCATGAGCTGATGCTCACGGGGAGCTACGACCTCGAGGTACTTGTCGCCTGCGCGCAGGAGCATCCCGAGCCGGTCTGGAACGACCTATCGTCCCGATTGGAGGCCGGGGCGTGGCGTGTTGAGATGCAGCTCCGAGGGTCGGTAGTCGTCCCAGCGTTTCCGGCAGATGTGATTGAACGCTGGGTCGGTAGCGACATCGGGCGAGCCCGGATCGCAGCTTCCATCACGCCCGTGGAGGGAGAGGAGCCCAAGCCCCTTGCCCGATATCTGCTCCAACATTTTGGCGAGGACAAAGAGATCGGCGCGAGTCTTGCCGGCACATTCATGAGCGGCTCCTGGACAGGCCCCGAATCTGGGCGCCTCGCCGCGAAGATTGCCCAGCTCAACTCGTGGCGCTCGCGGCAAGACGAGCCCCTGGGCTTGCGCCAATGGGCAAGCCGTATGGTCGAAGGCCTTGAGGCGCAGCGACAAGCTGCCCTACAACGAGAGGCCGAGGGGCAGTTCTGAGGGGAGGAATATCAACGGCTATTGGCCAAGGCCTGACGCAAAGCCTCGACCCGCGCTCGACGGTTTGGCCTTTGCCGGCCAGCGTCCTCCCAACCGAGATCGAACCGCTCCTCTAAGCAAAAGCGGGCATCTCGAGCGACCCTCCGCAGAGTGTCGCAACGGACGACAAGCGGCGGCGGGGCCAGCTGTCAGCACTAACGGCTCTGCGAGCCCCGGTCGTAGCGGCAGCGCAGAACCGGCAGCCGGATCACAAGAGCCGAGCTGCGCCCCTGCGGCTGTCGCCCGGGGCGGGGCTCGCTGGTAGCCTGGGGGTATGGCAACCCGAGCGATCAGGACGGTCGATGTTGATGCTGCCCTGCTGGAGGATGCCCGCAGCGCGATGAAGCCCTCCGCTGAGGCGGCCGACGCCGAGGTCGTAGAGCGCGCACTGCGCTCCTACCTGGGACGCCGGGCGCTCGACGCCTCACAGGCGATGAGCGGGCTCTCCGAAGAGGACGCCATGCGGATCGCAAACGAGGAGTTGCACGCGATGCGCCGCGAGCGTCGCAGCGCCGCGTGACCCGAGTCGTCATCGACCCGGGCGTCGTGGTTTCCGCGTTCATCTCCCCGAAGAAAGCCGCGCCGGCACTGCTCGTGGATGCGATCCTCGACGGGAACCTCGAGTTGCTCGTGTCCCCGGCACTGATCGCCGAGCTGACCGACGTGCTGGGCCGCAAGAAGTTCGCCACGCACGCCGCAGAGGGCCGCGCGGCGGCGTACATCGCGGCCCTCCGCGATCGAGCGACGATGGTCGAGGACGCGGCGCCCGGGCCTGCGAGGACCGCCGACGCCGACGACGACTACCTGATCGCGCTCGCGCAGGCGCATGGGGTTGATGCGGTCGTGTCCGGCGACCGGCACTTGCTCGACGTGGCCTCAAGCGAGCTGCCGGTGCTCACGCCGCGGGAGCTGGCCGACCGCCTGGGGCTCGCGTCTGCGGGCTGATGCCCGGCCGTCACTGCTGCCGGCGGCGGATCTCGATGCGGTGCCGAACGAGGGTTGGACCCCCGTCGCCCCCGCTCCTAAAAGCCCTGCAAATCGGCCGCTTTTTGGCCGATGGCGGGGCTTTCTTCGTTTGGGCGTGCTCAACCCGCCTTCCACGCGATCGGGTTTTCCGAGTAGACATCGGCGCCGTTACCGGTCCACTCCTCCTGGACGATCGAGCCGCTACCACCGACCATGTAGATCACGCAGGTCTGATAGGTGACGCCGCGCGTGAACTGCTTGGGCTGGGTGACGTTGGGGCACGGCCGGAAGTTACCCAGCACGGTCAGTTCCTGACCCTGCTGTCCACGGTCATCGATTGCCTGGAAGGCGGCCGCCGGCTGGTTTTCTTCGGCGCCCGCGTCGCCCGAGCCGATGTTTTGGATTCGCAGCGTGACGTAGTAGGGGGTCTTCCCCTGCTCGGACTTTTCGAGTTCCACGCCGTCGAGTTCGGTCTGAGAGCCCCTCTTGATGCCGAGCACGGTCAGCTGGAGACGATAGGTCGGCTTTGGCGATCCACCGGGCTCGTAGTCCACGATGGCAGGGGTGCCAAACGGAAGCTTCGTACCGGCGGCAATCGTCCCGCCGGCCGAAGATGTGGTGCTCGTGGAGGCGCTTGTGCTCGCTGCCTGTGTTGGGGTCGACGTGGAGGATGACGTAGTCGCGGGAGCACTCCCGCTCGCGCTCGTCTTCGATGGGCTCGACCCGCCACAACCGCAGGCTGCAAGCGCCAACAAGATGCCGACTGCCAGCCCAATCGCACGCAGCTGGTGTCGCTTTGGTGACGTCGTTACGAGCGTGAATCCCATGTCTCCCCCGATCTCTTGTGTGAACATTGCGGTGCGACTGTGCCGCGAGCGAGCCCCTTGGCGCCCGGTGCGCGGCGAAGGCTACCGTAAGTAAGTGCGAGCCGGCCGAAAAAAGGACCCCGACGATGCGACCGCGAACCCCATGGGCCTGCAGCAGGAGACAGTGCGAGTCGCGGCGCACGCGCGTGGGCCTCAGCGTCATCCGTGCAGGTGCTCTGACGATGAATTGCTATCGCGGAGCCGACCCCGGCCGACCACTCTTCGTGCTCCAGAGAACACTGGTTTCGGTGATCGCGATCGAGTTGGGATCGAGGGCTTCCTGTCCTCCCTTAGCTAGGAACAGCTGGCGGGGTGGGCCGAGCGAGTGGAGTTTGACCGGCAGCAGACAGACCTCCCATTCCTTTGGGTCGCCGCCTTCGCCAAGTACGGCGACTGTGCCGTCGTTGGCGATCGCGTATTTGAGGTCCCAGTCTGGAACCCTGGGCAGGCCCGGTTGTTCTTCGGATTCGTTCGCCAAGCCTTCGGACGCATTGATCAGTCCGGTTCTCGCACGACCGATTCTAAGGTCTATCCAGCCGACTTCCGTTTCCGATCCGCTCTGAATACCTTCTGACCGGACGACAAAGCCGAGCCGGTATCCGAACACCCTGAAGCCGGATATCGCTTCTCTCACATATGGCGTGCCCCGCCTGAAAATGTGGGGTATTTGTGAGCCAGCGCGGCAGACATAGAAAGTCTTGTATGGAGAGCCGGGCCCGCCGCTGCCGGGTCTGAACTTGCGCACCACCACAAACGCTCGAGTTCCGCCTTGGCGAAACACTGTTCTTCCAGACCGGCAAGTCGTCGGCGCATGGCGCACGGGGGAGGCCTGCACGCCCCTCGACAAGCCGAGCGCGACGAGGAGCGCGATGCAGGCCGTCGGCTTGACCGGCGATCGTTTCCCAAGGCGAATCTTCCGTCTTCCCCTTTGTGGATAGGAAACAACAATACCGCGAGGACCCGGCGCCCGGACCCGGCCGCGCGACGCTGCCCGGGTCCGGCAGCCGACACCGGGCCCGGGCTGAGCTTCGCCGGGGGTCTAGGAGATCCCCGTGGCCCGCATCGCCGCCTCGACGTCGGTGGCGTCGTGTTCCATACCGTATTCGTTGGGGTGCACGGAGAAGGCGTCCGATTCCGGCAGCACCGGTTCCACCCAGCGGGTCGGCAGGTGCTTGCAGGCGTCGTGGCCGATGCTGGGGGTGTAGGTGTCGACGTAGGTCGCCCCGTGGGCGGCAGCCTCGCGCGAGAGCATCGCGTTGAGGTCCTTCTCGACGCCGTTCAGGTACGCCACGTCGCCGGTCGTGAGCGGCACAGTGGGCCAGCAGTTGCCGCTCTGCGGGAGGATGTCGGGGTAGCCGACGACGAACACCAACGCCCGAGGCGAGCGTTCGTGGATCTCGCTCAGCGCCCCGCCGACGACTGGGCCGTCCGCTTCGATCTCTTCGGCGAGTTTGTTGCCGTAGGTGTCCTTGCAGGGTGTGCCGAACGGGAACGCGAGATCCTCGAGGCCGCAGACCACGAGCGTTTCCCCGAACAGCCCGTTGTCGTTGCCGCCGATCCCCACCGATACGACGCCGGTGGAGGCGCTCAGGGCGTTCTCCTGCGGCGGCTGGTCGGAGTACTGGGCGGTGGTCGTGAGGTTTTCGGTGGTGGCTCCCGAGCAGCTCACGTCGGTCAGCGACAGCCCTAGCGCCGAGGCGCTCAGGTGGGAATAGTCGCGCGCCGACTGCAGGCATTCGAGCGGCGCTCCCGATGCGAGCGGCAGGATGAACGGCCCGGAGGTGTAGGAGTCCCCGAGCGACACATACGAGGTGGAGGCTGTCGCGAGCGAGGGTGCCGCGAGCGCGAGGAGCGCCGTCAGCGCCAACAGCGCCGCGGAGAGCCCGGCGGCGCGCAGCGGCCGGCGAGCGCTCCAGCGCCCGCGCGAGGGGGTGGAGGGTGAGGGCGAGTAGGACACGATGGTGCAGCTCCCTTCCTGTGTGATCGATCAGCAGAAATGATCGACCTGTCGAGAACATGGCCGATCGGGGCAGGTCCTACCCGGGAGCGCTCCCCCGCACACCTCTGTTTCCATCTCGATCACGGCGACTGGCGGGTGCATGCCGGTGGCCCCGTGCGATGACGATCCGCATTGCGCGCATTCGCAGGATCTGCTCGCAGTCGGTGTACTCCATCTGCATCGTGGTCAGGTGCCTCGCGGCGTACTGCAGCGCGGCGACTCGCAGCCGGCGATCCAGACGATGGCCGTTTTCGCACTCGCCCGTGGCGAGTCGCGCTTCGTGGTGCAGCCGGGCCGTCGGGGAGCGCCTGGTCTGTGGCGTACGGGTCCCGCCTCCACCGGGCCGGTGACGGGCGTGGGTGTGCGCGCTCGCTGGCTGTTGGCGCGAGGCGGCGATCGCGACCGAATGGCCCGTCTGGCCGGCGAGGAGCAAACCGGTCGTCAGCGTCGCGGTGCCGAGGGCGGCGGCGAGCACTCCGGTGATCCCGTTCGCGGACAGCTTGCCCGCGAGCGCCCGGTGGGCCGTGAACCCGGCCAGGCGCCGTGAGATGAACAGGAACGGGGCGGTGAGCGCGTGCAGCGGCGAACCTTCGGCCAGGCCGCGGCGGGCGCGATGAATCAGCGTCTTGATCGCCGAGACGGTGGTCTGCTCGCGGTTGGCGAGCTCGCGGTAGCTGAGACCTTCAAGGGCATGTCCGACCAGCGCGTCGCGCTGACGCGCTGGCAGGGCTTGGATCGCTCCCATCAGCCAGTCGAGCCACTCTCGCTGCTCGATTGCCTCCGGCGGCGTCGGCCCGCCCGCGAGGGAGTGGTTCGCCTCCAGCGACACCGGGGGCTGCGCCGCCCGGGCGGCGTTGATCGCCGCGTTGTGCACGATCGTGAACAGCCACGCTCTCGTGTTCTGGGGTCTGGCGCCCGCCGCGAGATGGCGGTAGGCGCTCAGGAACGCCTCCTGGAGCACGTCCTCGGCGAGCTCGGCGCGGCCGCCGAGCTGGCGGCGCGCGTAGCGCAGCAGCTCGGGACTGTGCGCATCCACGAGCCCCTGAAACGCGGCGCGCTCGCCGGCGGTGGAGGGCGGTGTCTGCCCCGGCCCGGACCCGCTCCCGTCCGCGGCGGTAGCGCTCTGCGGGGCTCGTGTTGGCGGCTGCTGGCGTTTGTCTGTTCGACCCATGGCCCATAAGACGCAGTCGGCGTGCAAATGTTGCGCGGCCAGCTGGAGGCTATTGCGCCGGCGCGGCGCTGTACTCCTCGTCGGAGACGTGCCCGCCCCATGTGACGGGGCTGCCCGTCTCGTCGACCTCCTGCATCGCGATGTGGGTCATGAGGCGCTCGGGGGAGGCGCCGTGCCAGTGATCCTCGCCCGGCTCGAAGAAGACGCGATCGCCTGGCCCGATGGTCTCGACCGGGCCGCCACGACGCTGGCAGCGGCCGAGGCCCTCGGTGACATAGATGGTCTGTCCGTGGGGGTGGGTGTGCCACGCGGTGCGGGCGCCGGGTGTGAAGTGGACGCTGGCCGCCTGCACGCGGGCCGCTCCCGATGGTGTGGCCACGGTGTCGATGTAGACGGCGCCGGTGAACCAGTCGCTGGGGCCGGGTGCCGTCTGGAGGGAGTTCCTGGTGATCTGCATGTCCTGTCTCCTCGGTGTGTGGTGGGATGGGCTCAGCGTGCGTGCCGCGATCTCGGGCTTCCCCGGGTCGCGACTCTGGTCATCTCCTAACGAGTTCACGTCATTTCGCTCCCCAGTCAAGCACGGGCGACACCGAGTTGAGACCTCGGCCTCCCCACGGCACGGGCAGTTTGGTCGGAGCGCGCTCAGTCGTGTGACCCTGGGCTGAGCATGGAATAATCCCGTCATGTCCGTCAGCGTGGAGCCGCCGTCTGTCTCGAGGCCCGGCGGCATCTCATATCTGCACATCCCCTCCGCAGACCCTCCCCGCACGGCCGCCTTCTACCACACGGTTTTCGACTGGAGGATCCGCGACCCCGAGGCGCGGAGCCCCGCTTTCCAGGACGGCACGGGCCACGTGATCGGTCACTTCATTGACGATCAGCCGGTCGCGGGCGATGCCGGCCTTCGGCCGTACATCTACGTCGAGGACGTGGGGGGGACGGTTGAGCGCATACTCGCCAACGGAGGGGAGATCCTGAGGGCGCCCTTCGCGGAGGGCGATCTGACGGTCGCGATCTTCGGCGACCCCGCGGGCAACGTCCTCGGCGTGTGGCAGTTCAGCCCAAGCGCGTGAGCGCGAGCTTTGACGAGCGATCCTAAAGCAAAAATGGAATCAGCATCTTGGTTCTCGTTCTATAGCTCGGGTATGTGGCCGGAAATGACGCAGTCATGATTTTTTCCTCGACCCTTGCGCTATAGATGAAATAGGTGCCCATGACCACAAGGGAGATCAACCAGTAGATCTCGGTCGCCAGCGATGTGCCCAATACGGCCAGGAGAATGCCGGAATATATCGGGTGACGAACGTAGCTGTAGGGGCCCGAGGTGACAAGCTCGGGCTCGTCCTTCTGTGTCATCGGCATACCCCAGTTCCGCCCAAGATAG
This sequence comes from uncultured Solirubrobacterales bacterium, assembly GCA_963713985.1. GTDB lineage: Bacteria > Actinomycetota > Thermoleophilia > Solirubrobacterales > Solirubrobacteraceae > Palsa-744. The sequence continues at coordinate 725,521 of OY970219.1, forward strand.
ATCCTCGCCCACACCGCCAAGCCCAGGCCGGAGACGAACAAGATCGCCCCCACCGCTTGCAGGATCGGATTGTCGACAGCCAGGCTACCCGCTCTGAATACGTGTAGCAGCGCGAGCGCCAAGACGACGATGAGCAGGCCGGGAGGCCGGGTGCGCATGGTCCGCGAGCCCTCCTTGGCGCCGGCCGCGGAGATCAGCCAGTAGATCCAGAAGAGGACCCACACGACCAGGATGGAGGTCTTCAGGGCGGACATGCCGCCAGAATACGCGCCGGTACGAGCGCTCGCCCGTTCGCGGCCAAGCGTGGCGCGCCACCCGCGCGTGCCTCGGATTCGCCTGATTCGAGTAATCAGCTAACATTCGGAAATGCGATACCATATGGGATCGTCATGGATCGGTGGTTTCCTCGCAATGTCCGTGCCAGGTCGAACATGCGAGACCGCGGGTGTCGCGGTGGCAGGTTGAGCATGCGCGGTGGGTGGAGCCCAGAGTACGGCTGTTGCGCTACTGGGCTGAGTCTGCTTGGCTGGCGGGGCGTGGGGTCGTCGCCTCGCGGTGGGGTCATCGTCCGCGGGATGCATCTCTGGGTCGTTGACCCCCCCCCCCCCCCCCCCCCCCCCCCCCCCCCCGGGCGGCGGGTAGGCGGCTGGGAAGAACTCCACCCCACCGGACCCGGCTCTCCCAACCCCCCAAAGGGCCGGCCCCAGGTGAAGATCGGGAAGTAGCGCAAAGCAAGGACCAGCGCTCCCAAGAGTCGCGGAACGCAACCGGCCCAAGAGAACGCCCAAGGCTCGAACGGCCCATCGCGATCTCCCAGCCAGCCCGCGGGAGCGACCAGTGAGCCACAGCACGGGGAGCCAACCGGCGAGCCAGAACGCGGGGAGCCGCCGGCGACCCACAGCGCGGGGAGCCAGTCGGTGAACCACAAGGCAAGCCCCCCCGCGCTGCAGCTCGAGGAGGGCTACGCCAAGATGATCCAAAGCCTGCGAGCGCGCCAGCCGGAGATCCAAGCGGCAATCCTGGCCCGTGTCCGCATAGTCTCTGGATCCGAAGGACTGGAAGACGCCGAATACCAGGCGGCACTGGGGGCGACGGTCGCGGCGGTGGTGGACTTCGGCCTCACCTGCATCGAGCAGGGCGAAGCGCTCACAGAGCCCATCCCCTCCGCGGCGATCGCGCAGGCCCGCCGCGCGGCCCGCAACGGCATAAGCCTTCAGACCATAGTCCTCCGCTACATAGCGGGACACAGATTACTGGGGGAGTTCGTAGGCGACGAGGCCGACAACAGCGGTCTCGCGAGCCACGGGGTCACCCTGCGCCACCTGCGTAGGATCCAGGAGGCGGTGCTCGAGCGTCTAACCGCCACCATCGCCCACGAGCACAACCGTGAGCGAGAGCGCCTGGCCGGCTCGGACGAGCAGCGCGGCCGCGAGCTCGTGCAGAAGTTGCTCGCCGGCGAGCCCGCCGATACCTCCGCAGTGAACTACGAGTTCGACGACGCCTGGCACCTGGGCGTGATCGCCACCGGCTCCAGGGCGGGGAGGACCCTCCGGGGGTTGGCCGATGGTCTCGCCCGCCAGATCCTGTCCGTGACGTGCGGCGACGGCTGGACCGTCTGGGCGTGGTTCGGGGGACGCCGCAAGCCTGCGGTCGCAGACGTGGAGCGCCTACTCTCCCCGGATGGGACCACGGGGGTTTCGCTGGCGATCGGCGAGCCGGGAAGGGGAATCGACGGATGGCGCCTCACGCACCTGGAAGCCCAGGCCGCCCTGCTGGTCGCACTGCGCAACCCCCAGATGCTGACCCGCTGCTCAGATGTCCCGCTCGAGGCGGCGGTGCTGCGGCACGAGGCGCTGACCAGATCGCTGGTGGGAAGCTATCTCTCACCGCTCGACGGCCTGCGTATGGGTGGCGGGGTCGCACGCGAGACACTGCGAGCCTACTTCACATGCGAGCGCAACACCTCCTCCGCCGCCCACCTCCTGGGGGTGGCGCGCCACACGGTTGAAAATCGCCTGCGCGAGATCGAGAAGGTCCTCGGTCGCTCGCTCCACACCTGCCTAGCCGAGCTGGAAGTGGTGTTGCGGCTGGAGACCTTTGGTGACGTCGTCAAGCTCGAAACCCCGCTCCTTCCGTAGGAGACCGATCCAAATAGTCACGCCAGCGTATTATTCAGGATACTAGTTGGCCAATCAATTGCACAAGTTGGCCTACCACAGACTGCCCATGAGGAGGTATTTGTTACCTCTCGCATGTCCCCCCTCTCCACGCCCACCGGTGTACCGCCTCCGCAGCGTACCGCCACCTGCGCGCCAGCTCCCCGACGCACTCCCGCGGGCGCATCGCACTCTCAGCGCACACCCGCCGGCCCACCACCCCCTCAGCATGCGGCCGGCCCACCGCCCCCTCAGCGTGCGGCCGGGAAGGCGGAGAGCTCCTCCAGCATCACATCCGTTGCGTGGATGCCCACGCGCGAGATGGGCCTCGCCGAGTGGACGGCCGCAGGGCGCCGGCTCGGCGCGATGGGACGCTGTGGACAGTGGGGTCTGGGTGACTGGATCCGCTACGGCAACGCCAAGTTCGGCGAGCGCTACGCCCGGGCCGCCAGCATCACCGGGTATGACGTTCAAACGCTGATGAACATGGTCTACGTTGCATCCCGATTCGATATCTCCCGACGTCGGGAGAACCTCTCATGGAGTCACCACGAGACCCTCGCCGCGCTCGAGCCCGGGGAGCAGGACCACTGGCTCGATCAGGCGGTGACCAAAAGACTCTCGGTCTCCGATCTTCGCCTCGAGCTGCGCTCCGCCAAGCGCAGCGGTGGGCGTCTCGAGGGCGAGCGAGCCGAGAGCGGACGCGACCTCCCCGACGAGTCCACCGGGGCGGAGGGACTCATCTGCCCAAGCTGTGGCCACGTGATGCCGCTTCCCTCGCACTACAAGAGCGCCACCCCCAAGAGCACCGCTCCCTCAACCCCATCCCCCGGCCGCGCGGCCGCGCTCGTCTGACCATTGCGACGAGCTCACGCGGACGAGTACGCGGTGCGCGTCAATCGCGCGATCGCACTGTTGGGTGAGCGGTCGCTCGCGGAGACCGTGCGCGCGCTACGCGCCGAGCACCGGCTCTCCGAGCGCCAAGCGCGCCGATACGTGAACGCCGCGCGCGAGATGCCCGAGGGGGTCGCGGTGCCGGAGCGCACGACTGTGTTCACTGTCAGGTTGGCACCCTCGTTGATCGCGGCTCTCCGCGAGCAGGCGGGTTCGAGTGGGCAGACACTGAGCGCGACCGTCGCGGAGGCCGCGAGGCTGTACCTCGATGGCCCCTCCGAGCCGCACAACGGCAGAGTCCGCTGAGGAGTCCACGTAGCCGCAAACGGCAGGGGGCTCGCTTGGGGGGATCGATTCAGCGACGCCCCAGCGGCAGGGCTCGCTGAGGGGGAGCCGGGCTTCAGGCGGTCATGCCGCCGTCGACCGTCAACGTGGCGCCGGTGACGTAGGCGGCCTCGTCGCAGGCGAAGAACCGCACGCAGGCGGCGATCTCCTCGGGGGTTCCGGCCCTCCGCGCGGGTATCCCCTGCAGCAATCCCCGGTCGACGTCCTCGGTCAACTCCGTCTCCACGAAGCCCGGCGCGACCGCGTTCACCGTGACGCCCCGCCGCGCCACCTCGCGGGCGAGGCTGCGTGTGAAGCCCACGAGTCCCGCCTTCGCCGCCGCATAGTTGGCCTGCCCCGCGTTGCCGATGTTCGGTCCCACGACCGAGGCGATGTTCACGATACGCCCAAAGCGCGCACGGACCATCGGCATCAGCGCGCGCCGGGAGGTCGTGAACGCGGCGGAGAGGTTCGTGTCGAGCACCCTCTGCCAATCCTCCGCGCCCAACTGCACCGTCAACCCGTCGGCGCGAATGCCCGCGTTGTTGACCAGTACCAACACCGGCCCCAGACGCTCCTCGAGTTGCGCGAACAGCTGCTCGACCTCGCCGGGCTGTGTTACGTCCGCGCGCGCGAGCAGGGCCTGCCCTCCCGCGCGCTGCACCTCCTCGACGACCCGCCCCGCCCCCTCCTCGTTGTGCCGGTAATTCACACCCACCGGCCAGCCCTGCTCGGCCAGTGCGCGCGCCGTCGCCGCGCCGATGCCGCTGGACGCCCCGGTCACGAGCGCGCAGCCCTCCCTAGCGGCCATTCTCGCCCCCTGCGATGGTGCCGCCGTCCCGGGGGAGATCCCCGGCGAGTCCCCCGGCGCCATCGGTGCCCCATTCGATCGTGACGCCGCCCCAGGTGAAGCCCGCGCCGATCGCCGCGAGCAGCACGCGGGCGCCCTCGTGGAGCCTGCCGCTGCGGCTGGCCCAGTCGAGCGCCAGCGGGATCGAAGCGGCGGAGGTGTTGCCGAAGCACTCGATGCAGTCCACCACGCGCTCCACGGGAAGGCCCAGGCGCTCCCCCACGGCGCTGATGATGCGCGCGTTCGCCTGGTGGTAGACGAACAGGTCGATGTCCCCGAGTGTCAGTCCCGCGGCCTCCAGCAGCTGGAGTGTCACCTCCGAGAGGTAGTCGACGGCGTAGACGAAGGTCTGCTGGCCCACCATGCGCAACTTCATCTCCTCGCGGGTCATGTAGACGACGTCACGGGACTTGTCGTCGGCGCGCAGCACCGCCGGGCCGATCCGCCCCACTCCCTCGACGGCGCTCACCACCGCCGCCCCCGCGCCATCGCCGATCAGAGCCGCCGTGCGGCGGTCGTCCCTGTCGAGGAAGCGGGTGAGCATCTCCGCGCCCACCACCAGCGCCGTGTCCGCGCGCCCCGCCTCGATCTGGCCCGCGGCGAGCGCCAGGCCCGAGAGGAAACCCATGCAGGCCGCGCCGAGGTCGATCGCGCCCGCGCGCGAGGCCCCGAGCGCACCCGCCACGAGCGGGGCGGCGTTGGGGAGGATCTCGTCCTGTGTGAACGTCCCCACGAGGATCAGGTCGAGGTCCGCGGCGCTCACCCCGGCGCGATCGAGGGCGCTGCGTGAGGCCGCCACCACGAGGTCGCTGAGCCGCTCGTCGGGCTGCGCCATACGCCGCTCGCGCACCCCGATCCGCTTGAAGATCCAGTGGTCGTCCACCCCGAGACGCTCCGCGATGATCGCGTTGGGGACGCTCTCGCGGGGCAGGGCCACGCCGATCGAGGCGATCGCCGCGCCGCGCAGGGTGCGCCGGGGCGCTGGCGCGATCCGGGGGGCGAGACCCACGTCAGCCATCGCGCCGTTCCTCTGGCTCCGCCGCGCACACCTCGACCTGCGGGAGCGTGCGCTGCACGAGCTTCGTCAGCGCCCGCCCCGGTCCCACCTCGAAGAAGCGATCGACGCCGCGGTCGCGCAGCGCGATCACCACCTCCCGCCAGCGCACCCCGTGGGTCAACGATTCGACCAGCCGGCGGCGCACGTCGTCGAACTCGCGGGCCGTCACCCCCGAGAAGACCGGCCGGCGTGCGGGACGCACCTCGACCTCATCCAGCGCCTCGCGGAACTCCGCCGTCACCGACTCCAGCTGGGGTGCGTGGAATGCCCCCTGGATGTGCAGGCGAAAAGCCCGCAGACCGCGTCGCTTGGCCTCGGAGCGGGCGTCTGCGATCGCTTCTGCCGCCCCGGAGAGCACGACCTGCTCGGGGGAGTTGTCGTTGGCGAGCGTCAACCCGAACGAGGCCGCGAACTCCCTCGCCGCCTCCACATCCAGCTCGAGCGCGAGCATCGCGCCCGCGGGCTCGGCGGTGGCCACCCGCTGCATCAGGCGTCCCCTGGTGGCCACGAGCCTGAGGCCGTCCTCCGCGTCGAGGCACTCCGCCGCGACGAGCGCGGTTATCTCGCCGAGGGAGTGGCCCGCGTAGAAGTCCGGCTCCTCGCTCAGCCGCGCGAGGTTCGCGAGGCTCGCGCAGTAGATCGCCGGCTGGAGATAGGCCGTGCCCTCGCGCAGGCGCGCGAAGGGGTCCGCGCCGATCAGATCGTGTGCCAGCTCGAGCAGCTCGGGGCGCTCCGCCGCCACCAGTGCGCGCATCCCCTCCTGCTGGCTGCCCTGGCCGGGGAATAGGAGCGCGGTGGACACACCTCACACCTTTCCATTTACCGATCCCCCGCACAAAACAGGGAAAGCGGATGCACCCGCAGGGTTACCTCTACGCCGGAGTGGACGCGGGGCCGCTGATCGCGTGCAGGCCGCCGTCGACATGGAGGATCTCGCCGGTCACTCCGCGGGCGAGGTCTGAAAGCAAAAAGCACACCGACCCCGCCACCACCTCCGGCGTCCTCGTGTCCCACCCCAGGGGCGCGTACTTGGCCCACGCTTCGGCGAGATGCTCGAAGGAGGGCAGTCCGCGGGCGGCTGTCGTCTTCAGGGGCCCCGCGGAGACGAGATTCACGCGGATGCCGCGTCCCCCGAGCTCGAGCGCCAGGTAACGCGAAACGGACTCGAGCGCCGCCTTGGCGACACCCATCCAGTTGTAACCGGGCCACGCACGCGTGGCGTCGAAGTCCAAGCCGACAATGCTTCCCCCCGCAGGCATGAGTGGCGCGAGCGCGGCGGCGAGCGCCTGCAGGGAGTACGCGCTCGTGCGAAACGTGAGCTCCGCGCTCTCCGGGGGCGTCGCGAGGAAATCCCCCCCGATCGCGTCCGGCGGCGCGAAGGCGATCGCGTGAACCACGCCGTCGACCCGGCCCCAGAGGAGCTCGAGCTCCGCGTGCAGACGGGTGAAATCCGACTGCTCAGTCACGTCGAGCTCGACGATCTCGGGCAACCGCGGCAGGCCGTGCGCTGCGCGCTCGGTGAGTCGGCGCATGCGGCCGAAGCTCGTGAGCACCACCTCCGCCCCCAGCTGCTGGGCGAGGTCGGCCACCGCGAACGCGATCGACGAGCGGGTCGCGACGCCAGTCACCACGAGACGCCTGCCCTCCAGCAGCTGCGGCAATGTGGATGGCGCCCCGGAGGCGTCGGCTGTGACGGCGCCGCTACCCGCTCGTGCGAGGCGATTGCCGGAATGGTGATTACCGTCGAGCTTGTTCTCGTCGAGCTTGTGCATCGCGCTGAGCATATCCACACCCCTCGGACACTCAGAACTTTGCGACTTGATGGGCGCTGTGTGATCATCGATTGCTCTGCACAGGTCGCTCGCTTCGTCATCGACGGCCGGCCAGTGTGTCGTCAAACCAGGGAAATTTGCGACAGACAACCGCTAGGAGAGATCGCGTGATCACCATCGATGAGGTTCGCAAGCGTGTCGAGCACGAGCTCCGGGGTAAATTGCCCCCGGGGGTTGCAATCGAAGAGGGCACAGTCATCAAGGATCTCGGGCTCTCCAGCCTGCAGATCTCAGAGATCGTCTTCGGTCTCGAGGAGGACCACGGAGTGGAGTTCGACGCAGCGCTCGCCGCCGACGCGCGGACGCTGGGCGATCTGCTGGTGGTGGCCAACCAGGCCATCGGCGAGAAGCAGGCTGCCTCGGGCGGCGCGCGCGAGCCCGCGCGGGTCGGCGGGGTTGGGGGTGGACGATGAACGGCGGCGAGCATCGCATCTTCATCCTCCTCACCTCGGTGCTGCCGCTCGTGGCGGTGGTCCTCGCGGGCGTGCTTCTGTGGGACAGCCTGGTTGGGCCCTCCGATCTGGTCGCCTTCGTCGTCATGTCCGTCGTCACGGGCCTCGGCATAACGGTCGGCTATCACCGCCTGTTCACGCACCGTGCGTTTGAGACCTCGCGGCCGCTGCGCGTGTTCTTCGCGGCCGCCGGCGCCATGGCTGCCCAGGGGCAGCCGATCATCTGGGCCGCCCATCATCGCCGCCATCACCGAGTTGCGGACAAGCCCGGCGACCCGCACAGCCCCTACGCGAATGAGCAGCCGGGCTTCGCGGGAGCGATGAAGGGGCTATGGCACTCACACCTCGGCTGGCTCTTCAACAAGGAGCTCACCTCCGACCCCGTGCGCTACACCCCCGACCTCGTGCGTGACAAGGACCTGCGCTTCATCTCCAAACATTTCGTGGCCTTCGTGCTCGCGGGCCTGATCCTCCCGGGCTTCATCGGCCTCGCGCTCACCGGCACGCTCGCAGGGTTTGCCGCCGGCGTGCTGTGGGGCGGCTTCGTGCGCCTCTTCGTGGGCAACCACACCACCTACGCCGTCAACTCCGTCGGACACTACTTCGGGTCCCGCCGCTTCCCCACCGCGGACGAGTCGCGCAACGTCCCGTGGCTGGCGCTCGTCTCCTGGGGGGAGGCGTGGCACAACAACCATCACGCCTTCCCGCGCTCGGCGAGTCACGGCATGCGCTGGTACGAGGTGGACATCAGCGCGATGATCATCTGGGCGATGGAGAAGTTGGGGCTCGTGTGGAACGTCGTGCGCATCGATCGGGGCATCCTCGACAAGCGCGCCGCCGGACCCCGTGCCGGCCGAAGGTCGCCGCACGCGCCCCCGGTCCCGCTGGCCGAGCGCCACAAGGCCGCCGCGGTGGTGGCCACCGACGTCGAGTAGCCGCGGTCGGTTCGAGCCAATGAAGCTCTGGGAGGCGCTGATGGCGAGCGCGAACACGCCCGCCAACCTGCACTGCTGGGTGGGAGACCGCTACGAGGCCTCGCCGTGGAGCGAGGTGGTGCGCGACGCCGAGCAGATGACCGCGGGGCTCAGGCGCGCCGGCGTGCGCCCAGGTACCGCGGTGGCCGCCGTGCTGACCAACACGCCGCTCGCCGTCCGCGGTCTCCTCGGCGTGTGGCTCGCCGGCGGAACACTCGCCTCACTGCCGATCCCCGCGCGCGGGATGAGCCCCGAGGAGTACGCCACCCAGCTCGTGCGGATCTGCGAGCAGCTGCAGCCCGTCGCCTTCCTCCTCGACGGCGAGATGCTGCCCGCGCTGCCGCCCGAGCTGAGCCGGCTCACCTCGGTGCACTCCTGGGAGTCGCTGGCGGGACGCGGAAGCGTCGAGCCCTCGCCGCCCGAGCGCGACGCGGTGGCGTTCATCCAGTACTCCTCCGGCAGCACCCGCACGCCCAAGGGCTGCATGCTCTCCACGCGCGCGATCGAGGCCCAGATCGATCTGCTCGAGAGCCTCATGGAACCGACCCCCGGCCGCGAGGTCGGGTTCTCCTGGCTGCCGCTCTCCCACGACATGGGCATGTTCGGGAGCCTGCTCAGCGCCTGGTCCTACGGCTCGCCCTTCGTGCTCTCCACCCCCCTGCGCTTCATGTTCGCGCCCTCGACCTGGCTGACCGACGCGGCCAGCTTCGGCGCGACGATCACCGGCGGGCCCGACGCAGCGCTGCGCCTCGCGGCCCGCGCCCTGCGCCCCCAGCGGCTCACCGCAGCGCTGCGGCTGCGCGTGTGCGTCGTCGGCGCCGAGCGCGTGCACGCCGAGACGCTGGAGTTCGTCACCAACAAGCTGAAGCCCTACGGCTTCGCCTCGGAGGCGCTGATGCCCGCATACGGCATGGCGGAGGCGGTGGTGGCCGTCACGGGAACACCGTGCAAGGAGGCGCCGCGGAGCCTCGCGGTGGACGCAATCGCCCTCGCAGACGGCCGCGTGGAGGAGGTCCCCGGCGATTCTCCCTCGGCCACGCGCCTCGTGAGCGCGGGGCCCCCCTGTGCCGGCGTGCAGCTCCCCGGCCTCGCGCCCGACAGGGTCGCCGAGATCCGCGTCCGGGCCCCCAGCCTCGCCGACGGCTACTTCGCCGAGCCCCAGCTCACGCGCGAGCGCTTCCGCGACGGGGAGCTTCTCACGGGCGATCTCGGCTTCATGCGCGACGGCCACCTCTACCCGGTGGGGCGCCTCGACGACGTGATCTCCGTCGCGGGCCGCTCCGTCTACACCCGCGAGATCGAGGCCGCCGTGGATGCCCTCGAGGGGGTGCGCCCGAGCTGTGTGGCCGTGCTGGAGGCGCCCTCCTCGCACCGGCTCGTGCTCGCGCTCGAGCTCAGCCGCATCGACGTCGACCACCGCGCGCTCGCGGAGGAGTGCGCCGCGATCGCTCTCGCGAAGGCCGGCGTGGCGCTCGACGAGTGTGTCTTCCTGCGCAAAGGCAGGCTGCCCAAGACGCCCAGCGGCAAGATCCAGCGCCACCGCGCTCGGCAGCTGCTCGACGTCGGGCGCCTCGAGCCGATCGCGGTCGTGAGCTTCGGCGCCGCCCCGGTGGGTTGAAGATGGCGGACCGACGGCGCACGATCCTGCTCACCGGCGCCTCCGGCGTCGTCGGCCGAGCCGTGGCACAGGAGCTGCGCGGCCGCGTCATTGCCGTGGTGCACGGCAACCCCGAGGTGCCGGAGGCCGAGGAGGTGCTCGCCGGCGATCTCGCGGCCCCGCGCATGGGCCTCGACGGGGAGCGCTGGCGGGCGCTCGCGGGAGAGGTCGATGCGATCGTGCACTCCGGCGCGCTGACCGAGTGGGGGCAGCCGATCGAGCGCTATGAAGCCGTCAACCTGGAGGGGACGCGGCGGGTCATCGAGCTGGCGCGGGCCGCCGGCGCTCCGGTCCACTTCATCAGCACCATCTTCGTGCTGGCCCTGATCGATTCGCACGATGCTCTGCGCGCCGAGAACGTCGTCAGGAACTACATCCTCTCGAAGCTCGAATCGGAGCGGCTGCTGCAGGAGAGCGGCGTGCCCCACACGATCTTCCGCCCGACCAACCTCGTGGGCGACTCGCGGACCGGGGCGAGCATCCGGCCGCAGATCGTGCAGGTCCTGTCGGATTTCATCTGCCGGGGCAAAGCCCCCTACTTCCCCTCGCATCCCGGCAACCTGGTGGACGTCGCACCCCTCGACGCCCTCTCGATCCCCGTCGCGCGGGTCGCCGAGATGGACGGGGTGGAGGGCACCTTCTACGTCTCCTACGGAGCGGAGGCGATGAGCGTGCAGGAGTCGCTCGAGATCCTCGAGGAGCACGCGCGCGAGCTCGGGCGCGAGATCGGACGCGCGGACGTGATCGACCCGCGGCTGCCCCTCCCCGTGCCGCTCGATGAGCTCCGCAGCACTATCAGGCCCTTCGTCAACGTTGGCATCGACGTCAGCGAAGTCACACATGCCTCCGGCGGCGTGCTCCCCACCTCGCTGCCGGAGCTGTGTGAGCGCTTCGACGTGCCCCAGGTCCCGGCCGCGGAGGTGTTCCGGCGCAGCCTCGACTACTGGGCAGATCAGCGCGGGCGGAGAGTCCCGGTCAGGGAGGCGCAATGAGCGATCAGGTCACGGCGAGGAGGGCGCGATGAGCGAGCAGGCTGCGCAGAGGAGCTGGAACCCCCCCGATCTCAGCGCCGCGGTGGCGCTCGTGACGGGCGCCAGCCGCGGCGTGGGCCGCGGGATCGCGCTGGCGCTCGCGGACGCCGGGGCGAGCGTCTACGTCACGGCGCGCAGCTCCCGGGAGGGTACGAGCACCGAGGGTCTCCCCGGCACGGTCGAGGACACCGCCGAGGAGGCCACGCGGCGCGGTGGGCGCGGCATCCCGGTTCGCTGCGACCACGGCGCCGAAGCGGAGGTCGAGGCCCTGTTCGAGCGGATCGCCGCAGAGCACGGGCGGCTCGACCTGCTGGTGAACAACGCCTGGTCGGGGTATGAGCGCTACACCGACGTCCGCTTCGACGCACGCTTCTGGGATCAGCCGATGTGGCGCTGGGAGCGCTACGCGGAGTCGCTGCGCGGCCAATACCTCGCCAGCCGCCTCGCCAGCACGCTGATGCTCCCGTGCGAGCACGGCCTGATCGTGAACGTCGGATTCCGTGACGGCGAGGCCTACCTCGGACAGGTCGCCTACGACGTCTGCAAGTTCGCCTCCGACCGCATGGCGGTGGGCATGGCCCACGAGCTGCGCAAGCACGGCGTGGCCGCCGTGGGGCTGCACCCCGGCTTCGTGCGCACCGAGCGCGTCGAGGCTGCGTGGGAGCTGCTCGGCGAGGGGCCCGCCCAGGTCGTGCACTCCCCCGAGTACGTCGGGCGAGCGGTCGCGCACCTCGCCGCAGACGGGGACATCATGGAGTCCTCCGGGGAGATCCTCGCGGTCGGCGACCTCGCGCAGCGCTACGGGTTCACCGACCTCGACGGCCGCCAGCCGCCCCGATTTCGCCTGGAGGGGCGCATCACGCTGGCAAATCGCATGGCGCGGCTCGGCAAGGTGGTCGAACAGGCCGAGGGGCAGCGCTGATGGGCGTCCTGCGGCCAGAGGTGCTCGAGCAGACCAGGGGGCAGCGCCGATGAGCGTCTCCCCGCAAGAGTCCCGCGGCGCCTCGGCGGCTGACATCCGCTACCACTACGACCTCGGCAACGACTTCTACGCGCTCTGGCTCGACCCCACGCGCACGTACTCGTGCGCGCTGTGGGACGGGCCCGAGGACACTCTCCAGGCGGCACAGCTGCGCAAGCTCGACTACCTCGCGGAGGGCGCCCACGCGCACGGTGCAGCGCGCGTGCTCGACGTCGGGTGCGGCTGGGGCAGCATGCTGCGCCGGCTCGTCGCCGAGCACGGGGTCGAGCGGACCGTGGGCATCACCCTCAGCGAGGCCCAGGCCGAGTGGGTCGCCGCCCAGGGCGATCCACGCTGTGAGGTGCACGTGGAGAGCTGGGCCGAGCACGAGCCGAGCGCGCCCTACGACGCGGTGATCTCGATCGGCGCCTTCGAGCACTTCGCGGACTACGGCGTCACCCGCGAGGAGCGCATCGCCGCCTACCGCGCCTTCTTCGATCGCTGCCGGAAGTGGCTGCCGCGGGGTGGGCGCCTCGCGCTGCAGACGATCGCCAAGGGCGGCAACGTGCGACTGGACCGCCAGTCCCTCCACGACGCGAGCTTCGTGGTCGAGCGGATCTTCCGCGGCTCGGAGCTGCCGTGGTCCTCGGAGATCCTCGAGGCTTGCGAGCGCCGCTTCGAGCTCCTCACCGCGCGCAACGACGCCGAGGACTACCGCCGTACCACGCAGGCCTGGCTCGACGGGCTGGTGGCGCGCCGGCGTCACGCGATCGAGCTCGTGGGAAGCGAGGCGGTCGCCGACTACGAGCGCTACCTCTCGGCCTCCGCGCGGGGCTTCGCCAACCGCCACCTGGGACTGCTGCGCATGACCTTCGAGCGGCTCTGATGAGCGACACGGTTCTGAGCCCCGTCCCCTCGAGCGCCCCCGCCGCCAGCGGGCCCGCGCACGCGCCGGACGCTCCGGCGCACGAGATCTACTGGCGTAGCACCGAGCCCGTCGAGCCCTCCGCGCCGCTGGAGGGGGAGGTGCGCGCGGACGTGTGCATCGTGGGCGGGGGATACACGGGCATGTGGACGGCGCACTTCCTCAACCGGGCCGACCCCGCGCTGAGGGTGTGCATCGTGGAGTCCGACTACGCGGGCGCGGGCGCGTCCGGGCACAACGACGGCTTCGCCACCCCCACCATCGGACACGGCCTCGCGGGTGTGGTGCGCCGCTTCGGCCACGAGCGCGCCCAGGTCGCCTACGGGGCGATCGGCCGCTCGCTGCTCGAGCTGGGCCGCTTCTGTCGCAATCAGGGGGTCGACGCGGATTTTCACTCCTGCCCGATTCACTTCGTGGCGAGCAGTCGCGAGCAGCTGTGGCGCCTGGAGAGAGATATCGAGCTCGCACAGAGCCTCGGTGCGCAGACGACGCTGCTCGACGGGGAGCACGCGCGGGCGCAGATCGGCTCGCCGGCGATCCAGGGGGCGATGGCCCAGGCGGGTGCGCTGATCAACCCCCACAAGCTTGCGCGGGGGCTCGCGCGCGTGGTGCGCGAGGCCGGGATCGAGATCTACGAGCGGACGCCGGCGATCGCTCTCGAGCGCGCCGCCCAGCGGCACGTCGTGCGCACACCGCGGGGGCGCGTGCTCGCCGACCGCGTGCTGCTCGCCACGAACGCCTACCAGCATCGGTTCCCACGTTTTCACAGGCAGGTCGTGCCGGTGTGGAGCTATGCGATGGTCAGCGAGCCCGTCCCCGAACGGTGGATCGACGAGCTCCCCTGGCCCGCTCGGGGCGGCTTCGTGGAGGCGTGCAACTTCATCCTCTTCGCGCGACTCACCGCCGAGAATCGGCTGCTGATCGGCGGCGGCCCCGCGCCGTACTTCTACGGGCGCGACATGGATCTCAGCCACATGCGCGAAGCGCGCGCCTGGGCGGCGCTGCACGCCGCGTTCACCCGTTACTTCCCGACCTGGTCGGGGCTGAGCTTCACCCACGCCTACGGCGGCTGCGTGGCGATCACGCGCAACCTCGTCCCCCACGTCGGTGGACTCGGGGACGGCATTTACTACGCCTACGGTTACTGCGGCAACGGGATCACGGCCACACATACCGCGGGCAAGGTGCTGCGCGATCTGATCCTCGAACGTGACAGCGACTACGCCAACCTCCTGTTCGTCGGAGCCAAGGAGCCGCGCTTTCCCCCCGAGCCGCTCGCGTGGACCGGTGCGCAACTGCTCTCGCGGATGCTGGGCTGGCAGGATCGCCACCCGCGCCTGCTGCGGCGGGAGCTGGTGTGAGAGGTCAGGCGATGGCATGTCGATGAACGCCACCGCGCTCGCCAAGGTGTACCCCACCTCGCTGTACGCGGTGGGCCGGGAGAAGATCCGCGAGTACGCCGAGGCCGTCGGAGAGAGCGATCCGGTCTATCTGGACGTAGAGGCCGCGCGCGCGGCCGGGTTCAGAGACCTCGTGGCGCCGCCGATGTTCGCCGCCGTCTACAGCCGCATGGCGGTCCTCCCGGCGCTCCTGGACCCCGACGTCGGCATCGACTTCGGGCGCATGGTGCACGGCGCTCAGGAGTTCGAGTGGGAGGAGCTCGTGATCGCCGGTGACGAGGTCTCGACCACGGCCAGTGTGAAGGACGTCGCCGCGCGCGGCGGCCTTGGCTTTTTCGTGATCGAGACCGTGTCGATCAATCAGCGCGGCGAGCAGGTGAGCCGCGGCACTTGGACTCACATAGTGAGAGGCGGATGACCAACGATCCCGTCCCCGACGGCGCGGGCCCACCGCCGCTCAGCGTCACACCCGACAAGTACCTCATCCTGCGCTATGCCGGGGCCTCTGGCGATTTCAACCCGATTCACATCGACGCCGAGTACGCCAGGGGAGTCGGTCTGCCGGGCCCGATCCTGCACGGCCTGTGGACGATGGCACAGGTGGCCCGTGCGCAGACCCAGGCTGCGGGCGGGCCTGCGCATCTCAAGCGGCTCTCGGTGCAATTCCGCGGGGTGGGCGTGCCCGAGCGTGAGATCGTGGTGAGGAGCACCGTGCGTGAGAGCGGCCCCGGAAGGGTGGTGCGCGACACCCAGGCGACGCAGGGTCACAAGCGGATCGTCCGCAACGGCGAAGCCGAGCTAGCGCTCTAAGCAGTTCTCTTTTCAGTCGCGCTTTGCGTCAGGCCACACATCGGTGCAAGATGGCTTGGACGTTTCCTCACGACAGAAAGGCGAGCAGCGATGTCCTCAACACAGACAGACCCCCAGGTCATCGAGGATGTCATCTTCGATGCGCTGGCGGACATGGGCCCGGAGCGGTCGGCGATCAAACGCCAGTCCACGTTCGACGAGCTCGACATCGATTCACTGGATCTCGTCGAGATCGCGCAGATCGTGGAGGAACGGTGGGGCATCGAACTGGACCCCCAGGACTTCGCCAACTTCACCACGGTCGGCGAGGCGCTCGACCTGGTGCTTGCGCGGATGCCGTGAGCGGACGGCGCGTCGTCATAACGGGGGTGGGGGCAGTGACGCCGCTTGGCATGGGGGCGCGCACGCTCCACGATCAGTGGGTCGCCGGACGCAGCGGGATCGTCGACGGCCTCGGGCGCTGCAGCGACTTCGAACCGGAGTCCGTGCTCACCAAGAAGGAGGCGCGGCGCAGCGATCGCTTCACACAGCTGGCGCTGACTGCGGCACACGAGGCCGTTGAGCAGGCCGGTTGGATCGATGAACTGCCCTACGAGCCGCGGCGGATCGGGTGCGTGGTGGGCACCGGCATCGGGGGCCTGGGGACGATCGAGGACCAGTACAACACGCTGCGCGAGTACGGTGAGAAGGCGGTATCGGCGCTGGGGGTGCCGATGATGATGTCCAACGCCGCCCCCGGGGCGATCGCGATGCGCTACAAGCTGACCGGTTCCAACTGGGGCGTCGTGTCGGCGTGTGCCGCCGGCGCGCACGCGATCGGCACCGCGATGCGCCTCCTGCAGCACGGCGAAGTGGACGCGATCGTGACCGGCGGCGCGGAGGCGAGCCTGACGGTGCTCGCGAAACTCGCCTTCGCCCATATGGGCGCCACGTCGCGGAGCGGATTCTCCTGCCCCTTCGACGCCCGTCGCGACGGCTTCGTGCTCGGCGAGGGCGCGGGTATCCTGATCCTCGAGGACGCCGAAGCGGCCGACGCGCGGGGAGCGCCGGTGCTCGGCGAGCTGCTGGGTTATGGCGCGACCGCCGACGCCTTCCACCTCACCGCCCCCGAGCCGGGCGGCCGCGGCGCGGCGAACGCGATCGTCCAGTGCCTCGCGGACGCGGAGGTGAAGCCCGAGGACCTGCACTACGTCAACGCGCACGGCACCTCCACCCCCCTCAACGACCGCGCCGAGACCGAAGCGCTGAAGCTCGCGCTCGGGGAGCACGCGGGGCGGGTCCCGGTCTCTGCGCTGAAGTCGGCGACCGGCCATCTGCTCGGCGCGGGCGGCGCCGTGGAGGCGGTCGCGACGGTGCACGCGCTGCGCGCGCGCGTCGCCCCTCCCACCCTCAACTACGAGCAGCCCGAGGAGGGGCTCGACCTCGACTACGTTCCCGGCTCTCCCAGGCCGCTGCCCGACCGCTCCACCGCGGAGCGCCTGATGGCGATATCCAACTCCTTCGGCTTCGGCGGACACAACGCCGTGCTCTGCATCGGCGCCGGATAGCAGCAGTGGACTCGCGATCGGACACGCCCGATGTCACGCGCGACGGCGCTCAGCGATAGCCCCCCTGCGGTCGCGCTCGACCCGCGGGAGCGCATCGAGCAGCTCTGCGACCCCGGTTCGATTCACGTCCTGCGCTCGGCCGTTCAGTCGCGGCGCATGGGCACCGGCGCGCGTGCCGGAGACGGCGTGCTCGCGGCGTCCGGGGCGATCGGCGGGCGACCGGTGTTCTGCTATGCGCAGGACTACAGCTTCGCCGGGGGCTCGCTCGGGGAGGTGCACGCCGAGACGATCGTGCGCGTGCTCTCGCTCGCCGCTCGCGCACAGGTCCCCGTCGTGGGCATGATCGAATCGGCCGGGGCGCGGGTGCAGGAGGCGACCGCGGCGCTCAGCGGTTACGCGCGCGTGTTCAGCGGGACGGTCGCACTTTCGGGTCGCGTCCCCCAGGTCTCGATCGTGAGCGGGATCTCGGCCGGCGGCGGCTCCTACGCCCCGGCACTGACCGACTTCGTGGTGATGACGGAATCGGCGAACATGTTCCTCACCGGGCCCAGCGTGGTGCGCGCCGCGCTCGGCGAGGAGGTGTCGATGTCCGACCTGGGCGGCGCCGCCGTCCATGCCCGCAACGGCGTCTGCCAGTTCGTCGTGCCCGAGCAGTCCGACGCCGCCCTGCTCACCCGGGAACTGCTCTCATACCTCCCGCAGAACGTCGCCGAGGCGCCGCCCCGCTTCCCCTCCGAGGAGCCGCTCACGGACCTCACCGAGGACTGTGTGCCGCGCGATCCGCGACAGGTCTACGACGTCCGTGACGTGGCGCGCGGGATCGTCGACGGTGGCCGGCTGCTGGAGGTCTCTCCGCGCTGGGCGCGCAACCTCGTCACGGCCTTCGCGCGCATCGAGGGCCGCGCCGTGGGCGTGGTCGCCAACCAGCCGCGCTACAAGGGCGGCACGATCGACCTCGAGGCGTCGCAGAAGGGGGCCTCGTTCGTGCACACCTGCGACGACTTCGGCCTGCCGCTGGTGGTGCTCGTCGATACGCCGGGCTTCCTGCCGGGCCGCGTGCAGGAGCGGGGTGGGATCATCCGCCACGGCGCGGAACTGCTGCGCGCCTTCACTGCCGCCACCGTGCCGCGCCTCACGGTGATCCTGCGCCAGGCCTACGGCGGCGCCTACATCACGATGAACTCGCGTGACCTCGGCGCCGACTTCGTCTTCGCCTGGCCCCATGCGCGGATCGGGATCATGTCCTCGCTGATGGCAGTCGGCATCGTCCGGCGGCGCGAGATCGCGCAGGCCGCGGACGCCCAGGGGCACCGGCTGATACTCGCCGAGCGCTACGCCGCCGAACACCAGGACGCTGACGCGGTCGCCCGGGAGGGCTTCATCGACGAGGTGATCCCCCCGGCTCAGACGCGCGAGCGACTCTGCGGCGCGCTCAGGACGATCGCCCACGCCGGGGCGCCCTGGAGGGCGAGGCCCGATGGGCTCGGCTCGCCGACAGCGGCGGCACGCAACGGCAGGATCTGAGATGCGCGACGCGGACGTCCTCGAGCTGGTGTGCGCTCAGACGGCCGCCGTCGCCGGCTACTCCTCGCCGGATGCATTCGATCCGCACATGACCTTCCAGGAGCTCGGCTTCAACTCCCAGGGGGTGGTCGAACTCTACAACCGCCTCGTCCGAGCCACCGGCCTGGACGTGCCGCTGACCGTCGCCTTCGACTACCCCACGCCGATGGCGGTCGCCGGTTACCTGCAGGCGACGCTCGCGGGCGAGGAGAGTGAGGCCCGGGAGGTGGCGCCCACGGCGTTCACCGAGGAGCCGATCGCGATCGTGGGCCTCGGCTGCCGCCTGCCCGGTGGGGTGCGCTGCGCCCGGGAGCTGTGGGAGCTCGTGCTCGCGGGAACCGACGCAATCGCGGGCTTCCCCCTCGATCGCGGCTGGGATCTGGAGAGCATGTTCGACCCCGATCCCGACCACCCCGGGACCTGTTACGCCAGCGAAGGTGGTTTCCTGCGCGACGCGACCGAGTTCGATCACGCGTTCTTTGGCATCGGTTCGCGGGAGGCGCTCGCCATCGACCCCCAACAGCGGCTGCTGCTCGAAACGGCCTGGGAGACGATCGAGGACGCGATGCTCGACCCCGTCTCGCTGCGCGGCACCCACACCGCCGTGTTCGCCGGTCTCGCCTCGCAGGACTACGGCTCCCTGCTGGGGCCGGTCTCCGCGGAGCTCGGAGGCTTCCTCGCCACCGGCACGGCCGGCAGCGTGGTCTCCGGTCGCGTCGCGCACGCGCTCGGGCTGGAGGGTCCCGCGCTGACAGTCGACACCGCGTGCTCGTCCTCCCTGGTGACGTTGCACCTCGCCGCGCAGGCGTTGCGCCGGGGCGAATGCTCGATGGCGTTGGCGGGCGGGGTCACGGTGATGGCCACCCCGAGCGTGTTCATCGAGTTCAGCCGGCTGCGCGGGATCGCACGCGACGGGCGCTGCAAGTCGTTCGCCGCAGGCGCCGACGGCACGATCTTCGCCGAGGGCGCCGGGCTGGTGCTGCTGGAGCGGCTCTCCGATGCGCAGCGTCTCGGCCATCGTGTGCTGGCGCTCGTGCGGGGAAGCGCGATCAACCAGGACGGCGCGAGCAACGGGCTGGCGGCTCCCAACGGCCGCGCGCAGGAGCAGGTCATCCGCCAGGCGCTCGCGAACGCGGGGATTGCGAGCGGGGAGGTTGATGCGGTCGAGGCGCACGGCACGGGCACCACGCTGGGTGATCCGATCGAGGCGAGCGCGCTGCTCGCCACCTACGGCCGGGAGCGCCCCCCCGAGCGCCCGCTGTGGCTCGGCTCGATCAAGTCGAACATCGGCCACGCGCAGGCGGCGGCGGGGGTGATCGGGGTCATCAAGATGGTGATGGCGCTGCGACACGGCGTGCTGCCCAGGACGCTGCACGCGGCGGAGCCCACCCCGAACGTCGATTGGTCCGCGGGTCGGGTCTCGCTGCTCGGTGAGGCCGTCCCGTGGCCACGGACCGCGCGGCCCCGGCGTGCCGGGGTCTCCGCCTTCGGGATCAGCGGTACCAACGCCCACCTGATCCTCGAGGAGGCGCCCGAGGAGCAGGGGCCGACGGGACAGACCGGCTCGCGCACGGAGCCGGGGAGCTCCCGGGTTCGCGAGGAGCAGAAGCACCCCGAGGCCCTCCCCTGGGTGATCTCGGCAAAGAGCAGCAAGGCGCTGATCGCCCAGGCCGAGGCACTGTGCCAGCACGTCGCGGTGCGAGCGCACTGCTCACCGCTGGACGTGGCCTACTCGCTGGCGAGCACCAGGTCGCGCTTTCGCCACCGCGTCGCGCTCGTCGCAAAGGATCGCGAGCAGTTCCTCGAGCGCCTCGCCGCGCTCGCGCGGGGAGAGCCCTCTTCCGGCACGTTCGCGGGTCAGTCGCAGGCCGGCAGGAAGGTCGCGTTCATGTTCACCGGCCAGGGCAGCCAGCGCCTGGGCATGGGCAGGGGTCTGTACGAGGTCTACCCGGTCTTCGCGCAGGCGCTGGACGGGGCGTGCGCAAGCCTGGATCCGCACCTCGGCCGCTCGCTGCGCGAGGTGATGCTCGCTTCCCCGCAGACGCCCGAGGGCGAGCTGTTGGATCGGACGATGTTCACGCAGGCCGCGCTGTTCGCGCTCGAGGTGGCGCTCTCGAGGCTGCTCGTCTCGTGGGGGCTGCGCCCCGACTATCTGCTGGGCCACTCGATCGGCGAGCTGTCGGCGGCACACGTGGCGGGGGTGCTCTCGCTCGCGGACGCGAGCGCCCTGGTGGCCGCGCGCGGCAGGCTCATGCAGGCGCTGCCGGAGGGCGGCGCGATGGTCGCCGTGCAGGCGGCCGAGGAGGAGGTGCTCGAATCCCTCGCGGGCCAGGAGTCAGAGTTGGCCCTCGCCGCCGTCAACGGCCCCGCCGCGGTCGTGGTCTCGGGCGAGCGCGGCGCGGCGGCTCGATGGGCGGGCCCCTGGGAGACACGGGGGCGCAAGGTCAAGTGGCTGAAGGTCAGCCACGCCTTCCACTCCCCGCTGATGGAGCCGATGCTCGGCGAGTTCGCGGACGTCGCACGGGGCCTCTCGTTCGCCGCACCCGAGATCCCGATCGTCTCCAACCTCACCGGATCGCTCCTGCGCGCCGAGGAGGTCTGCTCGCCGGAGTACTGGGTGCGCCACGCCCGCCGCGCGGTGCGCTTCCTCGACGGAGTGCGCTGGCTGGAGGGGAACGGCGTGGCGAGCTACCTCGAGCTCGGCCCCGACGGTGTGCTCTGCGCGATGGCGCGATCGTGTCTGAGCGTCCGTGCGGAGCGCGCGCGCGGCGAGCACTCGGAGCTCGTGCTCGCGTCCACGCTGCGCGCCAAGCGACCCGAAGTCCACACACTGACGAGCACGCTCGCCGAGCTTCACGTTCACGGCCACGACGTGGACTGGGAGGCGGTGCTCGGAGGGTGGGGAGCACGCAAGGTCGAGCTGCCCACCTACGCGTTCCAGCGCCGGCGCTTCTGGCCCGCCGCCGCTACGCCGGCCGGGGAGGCAGCGACGTCCACCTCGGTGCAGGGGCCTCACACGCCCCCCACGGAGCAGGCGCTCGGGGCGCTGGCCGAGGTGACAGACGAGCATTGGGATGCGCTCATGAACGGCTCGGTCCGGCGGAATGACGGCCACGCGAGCACCGTGCTGGATGTGGTGTGCAGCCACACCGCGGCGGTGCTCGGGGACGGCTCGGCTGTGGAGGTGGACGTGCGGCAGAGCTTCATCGAGATGGGGTTCGAGTCGCTCGGCGCGGTCCAGCTCAGCAGACGCCTGGCGGCGGCCACCGGCCTGCCGCTGCCCGAGGCGCTCCTGCGCGACCATCCCACCCCGACGGCGCTCGCGGAGTATCTGGAGGGGCAGTTGGAGCACCCCCAGGCAGACGGTGCCGACCGGCGGTCGCCGGCCATTTCGCTCGCGCAGGCCTTGCCGGCAAGCTCCGGCGGCGTGCTCACCGGTGCGCTGCGATACGCGCTCGAGCACGACACGGCGACCATCATGCTTCCCCTGCTGGAGAGGATCGCAAGCTTCCGCAGGACCTTCGACTCGCCCGCTGCCGCCGACGAGCCGCTCGGCATGACGCTCCTGTGCAAGGGCCACCTGCCCCTCAGGCTGATCTGCATCCCATCGTTCGTCGGCCCCTCGGGGCCCTACCAGTTCGCGCGGCTCGCCACCGGCCTTCCGCCGGCAAGGACGGCCTACGCCGTCACGCTTCCGGGCTTCGGCCGGGGAGCAAGCCTCCCCGCCTCGCGGGAGGTCCTCGTGGACACCCTCGCCGAGGCGATCGGCGCAGTTGGGGCCGACGATCCGTTCGTGCTGCTCGGCTACTCGAGTGGCGGGGTGCTCGCTCACGCGGTCGCTGAGGCGCTCGAGCGCGGAGGCGTGACGCCCGCGGGGGTGATGCTCCTCGACGTGTACGAGCCCGAGCGCGAGGAGCTGCTCGGCGTCCTGGCCGCGGTGTTGGCGAAGCTGCTCGCCAGCGAGCACCAGCTCGCCGCTGTCGAGGACCATGGGCTGGTCGCGATGGGGGCCTACGTTCGCCTCCTCGCAGATTGGGAGCCGAACCCGATCAAAGCCCGCTCGGTGCTGCTGCGCGCTCACGACTCGCTCGCCGACACCCTCGGCTACGACCGGCAGCTGGCGCCCTGGCGGCTGGCGGACGACATCGTGGAGCTGCCCGGCGATCACCTCTCGATCATCGAGACTCACGCCCAATCGACCGCCGATGCGATTCAGGGCTGGCTGGAACGCGCGGTCGAGGGATCGGCTTTCGAAGCTGTCGAGATCGCGGAATGAGCTGGAGCAGCGGATGAGGTCCGGGGTCGCCCCCCCGGGCGGATGGGTGCTCCTCGCGCGCCCGCGGATCGCTCCGCGGCCCGCGCCCGGCCCGCGGCTGGCGGCGTGGCTGATCCGCAGGGTCGCAGGGATCGACGCCGCCAACCTGTTCCTCGCACTCATGCGGCACAGGCGCCTGTTCCTGCCGTGGCTTGCCTTCGCGTCGCGCCTGGTTCCCTACGGGACGCTGGAGCGTCGCGACACCGAGCTTTCGGTCCTGCGGGTCGCCTGGAACTGCCGCTGCCGCTACGAGTGGGGACAGCACCTCGACATCGCGCTGCGCGCCGGACTGGGCCCCGAGGAGATCGCCCGCGTCCCCTGTGGCTCCGATGCGCCGGGATGGAGCCCACGCCAGGTCGCACTGCTCGACGCGGTCGATGAGATCCACGCCACACGCTTCATCTCCGATTCGACCTGGCAGCGTCTTGGCAACTATTTGAAAGCCTCACAGCTGATCGAGTTCTGTATGCTCGTGGGCCAGTACGAAATGATCGCCAGCCTGCTCAACAGCCTTGGTCTGCCCCTCGACGATCGGATCGAGCAGAGCATGGCCGCGATGGCGGCTCGCCGCGTGTGATCGTGCTGGCCCGGCTCATCACCCGCCATCCACGGAAGATCGTCGCGATCTGGGTCGTGCTCGCGCTCGGCGGCGCATATCTGGGCAGTGCTCTGAACGACCGGCTGTTCAACTCCGGCGTGGAAGTGGCGGGCTCGCAGTCCCTGCGCGCGAGCGTCATCGAGGAACACGCGTTTCCCCACTCCTCGCCGACGCAGGCGTTCATCGCCGTGCAGTCCGAGCATCCCGCGGCGCCGGCGCTCGGGCATGCGGCGGCGGTGGCGAGGAGCTGGGCGCGACACGAGCACGGCGTCTCCGCCGTCGGCAGCGAGCTGCCCGCGCCGAACGGCCGCGCGATTCTGATCGAAGTCGACTTGGCTGGCACGCAGGGCATGGCCCAGCGAGAGGCGCAGTCGTTGCAGGGCCGGCTCTCCGCGCTGCGTCTCGGAGCCGTGCGCGCGACGGTGATCGGGCAGGCGGCGGTCTACAACCGTTATGCCGTCAACTCCCGCGAGGGCATCGAGCGCGACGCGATTCTCTCGGGGCCGGTGACGCTCGTGATCCTCTTCATCGCCTTCCTCTCGGCGGCGGCGCTGCTGCCGCTGGTGCTTGCCGCGCTGTCGGTCACCGCCACCCTCGCGGTGCTCTACGCGATCACGCTCTTCACGACAGTGAGCATCTTCGCCGAGGACACGGCGCTGGTCCTGGGGCTCGGCTTCAGCATCGACTTCTCGCTCTTCATGGTGATCCGCTTCCGCGAGGCCCGCGCGCGGGGCGTGATCGATGTCGAGGAGCGCATCGCGGAGGTGATGCGGACCACCGGGCGCGCGGTGGCGATCTCGGGCATCACGATTGCGACGTCCTTCGCGGGCCTCTTCCTCGTCGGCGCCGGCCTGTTCTCCTCGATGGCGGCGGGCGCGATTGCGGCGGTCAGCCTGGCCGCCTGCGCCGCGCTCACCGCGGTTCCCGCGTTGCTGGTGCTCGCGGGCGATCGCATCGATCGCTTCTCGATTGGGTCCGCCGCGCAGGCAGCCAGGAGCGAACGCTACTGGGGGCGGCTGGCCGACTGGGTCGTTCGCCACCGCGTGGCCGTGGTGGTGGTGACGATCCCCGTGCTCCTGGCGTGTGCGCTGCCGGCACGCTCGTTGCAGGTGGGCATGGAGACGCTCTCGATCCTGCCCGGCAACGATCCCGTGCGGCAGGCAACCCAGGACGTCGCCGCCGACTTCGGACCGGGCTTCGAGGGGCCGGTGGTGGTGTTCAGCAGGGGCTCCGCCGGGGCAACCGAACGCGTCCTGCGCCAGCAACCGGGTTTCGTGCACGTGGGCATCCCGCAGCGAGGCCTCGGCGGGTGGCTGCGCACGGACGCCGTCCTGGGGGTGGTGCCTGACAGCCTGCGTGCAAGGCAGCAGGTGCGAGCCCTGCGTGTCGCGCTGCGCGGCTCACTCGGCCCTGACGCGGTCGTGGGGGGCCCCTCGGCCCAGGCGGCCGATCTGGCGAACCTGATCAACGCACGGACGCCATGGGTCGTTCTCACCATCGCGCTGGCCGAGATGCTGCTCCTGACGGTGCTGTTGCGCGCCCCCGTCGTGGCGATCAAGGCGGGGATCACGAGCTTCACCTCGGTCGCTACCACCCTCGGCCTGTTGACGCTCCTGTATGGGAGCGAAGGCAGCCTGGGCTTCTTCGTGCCGCTGACGCTGATCGCGGTGGTGTTCGGCCTCTCGACCGACTACGAGGTGTTTCTCCTGTCGCGCATCAGCGAGGAGTACCGGGGCGGAAGCTCCAACGTCGCGAGCCTCAGGCGTGGAATGGTCGCGACGGCTCGCTCGATCACTCTCGCCGGGCTGACGATGAGCGTGGTCTTCTTCGCCTTCGCCTCCTCCCCGCTGCTCTCCTTCGCGCAGCTGGGAGTGGGCATGGGCATCGCGGTGGTCCTCGACGTGACCGTGGTGCGCTGCCTGCTGGTGCCCGCGCTGATCGCCCTGCTCGGCGACCGCAACTGGTGGTGGCCGCAGCGGACCCGCGCCGCTGTTCAGCTCCCCGCGCGGTGATCCTGCCAGCGGATGGCGGCCGCCGCGGCGAAGTCGCCGGCGTGGGCGAAGCCGGCGAGCACGACGAGGTCCCCGTCGTGCACCTCGCCCGTGCGGATCGCGTGGTCGAGTGTGATCGGCATGCCGGCCCCGAACAGGTTGCCGAACTGGTCGAAGGTGTCGAGGTGCCGTCGCGGCTCGATCGCCTCCTGCCAGTTGCGCAGGAACTGGCGGTTGGGCTGGTTGGTGACGAGCACGTCGATGTCACTGGGCTGCACGTCGATGCTCGCGCACAGGTCGCTCACGACCGCGGGGACCAGGGTGTTGCCCCGCTGGATGATCTCGACGGCCTTGGCCGCGTTGAAGCGCACGTCCACCTGGCCGGAGCCCGGCTCCCAGTACTTGCGCCCGTCGGGGGAGGAGAGGCCCATGTCGGTGGCGAACTCGGGATGGTTGCGCGTCTCGATCGCGACCACCGGCGAGCGCTCCCCCGCGGTGACGTAGGCGACGCCGCAGCCGTCCCCGGGGATCGCGGCGTGTGCGTACTTGCGCACCTGGGACTGGGTGAAGACCTGGCCCGCGCAGTTCTGGACGTTGCACAGCAGCGCGCTGCGCGCGGAGCCGCCCTGCATGATCGAGCGGGCGAGCTTCAGCATGTAGACGAACGATGCACAGCCGCCGTTGTGCAGGTCGAGGATCCACTCCGGCGCGCAGCCGAGCAGCGCGGCGGCCTCCGCGCCCGAGCCGGTGAGCCCGAAGTCGGGGAGCAGCACGTTGGTGATGAGGATGTCGACGTTCCCCTCGGCCTCGAGCCCGAGCCGATCGAACAGTGCGCGCGCGGCCCGATCGATCATCGCGGCCGCCCGCTCATCGCGCGCGATGTGCCGGCGCGACGCGGGCGCCTTGAACATGGGGCTCTCGGCGAGCGGCTGCTCGGCGTCCTGCTCGCCGTAGAAGAACTCGAGGCCGACCTCGGTCTCGGGCAGGTAGCTCGCGAAGGCGACGACGCTCAGAGGCTGCATCACATCTGGCGCCGCGCTAGCCGGTCGTCTCGGCGAACGTTTGGGACC
The DNA here is from genome assembly GCA_963713985.1 of uncultured Solirubrobacterales bacterium. Classification (GTDB taxonomy): domain Bacteria; phylum Actinomycetota; class Thermoleophilia; order Solirubrobacterales; family Solirubrobacteraceae; genus Palsa-744. The sequence continues at coordinate 751,928 of OY970219.1, forward strand.
CCTCCGCGGGCGCGGTCGACGCCGGCATACCGATGGTGATGCCCTGCAGGCGGGAGGTGCGCAGCAGCGGATAGTGCAGTTCGCCGAAGGGGCCGCCCGTGCGGCCGGTGCCCCCGTGCGTGGCGAGGTACTTGACGAATCCGATGTGCGAGTCGTTCACCTTCAACAGGCCGCCGTTGGACAACCCGCCGGTGAACGTCTCGATCACGGCGGGGTCGGTCGCCCAGAGTGAGTTGCGCAGCCCGTAGGGGTTCTGGTCCATCCACTCCAGCGCCCGCTCGAGCAGCGTCTCCTCGTCCTCGCCGTCGAGGATCACCAGCGGCAGCAGCGGGAAGAAGGTCTCCTCCCGCACGCAGCGCAGCCCGCGGGCCTCCTCCAGGCCGCGCACCAGCACGACCGTGGGCGCGACGAACGCGCCGTCGAGCGCGCGCTCGCCGTCCACGCCGATGCGATCTCCGCCGCAGAGCACCTCGCAGCCCGCCTGGCGGGCCTCTCCGAGGAAGTCGTAGAACTTGTCGATCTTGAGCACCGGGCTGAGAATCGCCGCTGGGTCGGAGGGGTAGGCCGGGCGGATGTTCGCGACCTTGGCGAGGAACCGCGCGGTGAACTCCGCGGCGATCGCGGGGTGCAGCAGCGCCTGCTTGGGGACCATGCAGATCTGACTGGACCCGTAGAAGGACTCCGTGAGCGCCTCGGCCGCCGCGTCGAGATCGGCGTCGCGCCAGACGAGGAACCCGTCGTTGCCCGCGAGCTCCAGGATCGGCTTCTTGCCGGCGCTCATGCATTCCTCTCCCAGACGCAGCCCAGCGGTGCTGTCGCCGAAGAACATGATGTCGTCTACGAGTGGGCTCGCGAGCCAGGCGTTGAGGATGCGCTTGGAGTAGCCGCTGACGATGTTCAGGGTGCCCGGGGGGGCGCCGTGTTCGGAGAGGATCGGCAGGATGATCTCGCGGAAGAAGTGCATCACCCCCAGCGGCGCCGTCTTGGGTGCCTTGACGACCAGCGCGTTGCCCGCGAGCAGCGCCATCACCCCCAGCGCCGAGTTGGCGCCCGCGGCGTTCTGCGGCGGGTTGATGCAGACGACGCCATCGGGCTTGCGGGTGAGCAGGATCCGGCGCTCGCCATCCTCGAAGGACTGGGAGATCTGAGCGAACGCCCAGTCCAGGCTCTGGCGGGTGGTCGCCTGGAGCATCCCTTCGACCTCCCATTCCGCCAGACGCCGCGGGTGGCCCTCCGCCACGAGCACCCCGATGATCTCCTCGGAGCGTTCGAGGATGCGCGCGTGCACGCTGTGGCCGACCTCCTTGCGCACGGCCGGCGGCACCCGCCGCAACTGCCGGCTTGCCCGCGCCGCCGCCTGGAGGGCGTCGAGGTTGTCCTGATCCTCGCCGAACGCGCAGCGCCCCGCGACGAGCGCCAGATCCTCCTCCCGCACCTCGCGGCCGAGTTCGAGGGACCGTTTGATCTTGAAGGACCCGCGGGGGTCGGCGATCATCGCGTCGGCGCTCATGACGTAGCGCCAGCCCACGCCGTCGCGGTCTTCTCCGCCCACGTGCAGGGGAAACGACCTCACGCTGCCGCGACGGGGTCCAGGTGACTGACGCTCAGCGGCTCGTCGGCACTGGATTCCAGATCGCCCCGATGGAAGCGACCGTAGGCCTCGAGGTCGAGCAGCCCGTGCCCGCTGTAGCAGAAGACGATCGTCGCACGGCGACCCGTGCGCTTGCACTCGAGCGCGACGTCGATCGCCGCGCGGATCGCGTGGGCGCTCTCCGGCGCCGGCAGGAGGCCCTGCAGGCGCGCGAACTGCACGCCGGCCTCGAAGACCTCGCGCTGCTCGTAGGCGACCGCATCCAGCAGCCCTTCGTTGCGCAGCAGCCCGACGATCGGTGCGGCGCCGTGGAAGCGCAGACCGCCTGCGTGGATCGGCGGCGGGATGAACTCGTGGCCGAGGGTGTAGGTGCGCGCCATCGGCCCGGTGCCCGCGGCGTCGCCATAGTCGTAGCGGTAGTCGCCCTGCGTGAGCGTCGCGCACGCCCGCGGCTCGCTCGCGAGGAACTCGATCTCCTCGCCGGCGAGCTTCTGCGGCAGGAACGGCAGGCAGAACCCGCCGAGATTGCTGCCGCAGCCGACCGACGCGATCAGGTAGTCGGGTCTGCGCCCGGCCAGCTGCAGCTGCTCGCGCAGCTCCAGACCGATCACGGTCTGGTGGAGGAGCACGTAGTTGGCGAACGCCCCCACCGCCATCCGCGACCCCTCGTCCGCGCGGACGGCCTCGAGCGCTTCGCTGACCGCGGTTCCCTCGCTGCCGGGATGGTCGGGGTCGGCGCGCAGCAGCTCGCGCCCGAACTCCGTGTCCGGGCCCGGGCTCGGGCGCACGGTGGCGCCGAAGGTCTCCATCAGATAGCGCCGGTAGGGCTTGTGTTCGTAGCTGGCGCGCACCATGTAGACGAGCACCTCGATCCCCATCAGCGAGCCCGCGAGCGCCAGCGCCGAGCCCCACTGACCCGCGCCCGTATCGGTCACCAGGCGCTTGACGCCGTCGTTCTTGGCGAGAAACGCCTGGGCCAGGGCGGAGTTGAGCTTGTGGCTCCCCGAGGGGCAGGAGCCCTCGTACTTGAACCAGATCTCCGCGGGGGTCCCCAGGTGACGCTCGAGCGCCACCGCCCGGTACAGCGGTGTGGGCCGCCACAGCCTGTAGGCCTCCAGCACCTGCTCTGGAATGGAGATCCAACCCTCCAGCGAGGTGTCCTGCGCGAGCAGCGAGCGGGGCACCAGCCGCTCCACGTAATCCTGGGCGATCGGCTCGTGGGTCTCGGGGTGAAGGTAATCGTCGGGGAGCCGGGGGAGGTCGGGAAGGGCGTTGTACCACCGGTCCGGCAGCTCCCCCGCCGGCAGGTCGACCCTGTCAAATATTCCGTTCATGCAGACAGCATCGATCACCCGGATGCCGCTGTCAAAAAAGTGAAAATTGCCGGCCCAGCACGTGTCCGGTATCACCTCTCTCGATGAGTTGGATCGGCGAGACATCCGCGGGCACCCTCGTGATCGCCGGTGGTTACGGGGTGGTCGGTACGCATGTTGCACGCATCCTGCGCCGGCGCCATCCTCATCTGCGTCTGATCCTCACGGGGCGCCATCCGCAGGCTGCTCGCTCGCTCGCGGAGTCGCTGGGTGCGTCGGTCTCCTACATGGACGTCGAGGAGGAGCGGCCGCTCGATCGTCTGGCGGAGCGCCCGGCGGCGGTGCTGGCCACTGTCAGCGATCCACAGGATCGCCTGCTGGTGAACGCGATGCGCCTCGGCGTGCCGATCGCCGACATCGACCGCGGCGGGCACGCCCAGGTTCTCGATGCGGCGCTGCGCATCGCGTGTGAGCGCCCGCGCGCGCCGGTGCTGTTGGCGGGAGGCTGGATGTCGGGTCTCGCGGCGCTCGCCTGCGCGGCCACGGCGAGTGCGCTTGCACGCGCCGAGCGGATCGAGATAACCGCCCTGATATCGCCCGAGGATCGCGTCGGCCCCGACGCCTCCGGGTTCGGGCGGCGCCTCGCGTGGCCCTACCACGGCATGCGCGAGGGTCGCAGGCTCACGGTGCACCCGCTGAGCGGCATCCGTCGCGCGCCATGCCCGGACGGCCGGACCCGCTCGGCGGCGCTCGTGGCCACGCTCGAGCAGATCACCGTTCCCCTGACGCTCGGCGTGGGGACCGTCGAGACCAGGATCGCCCTGTGGAGCCCCACGGCCCTCTGGGGCCTGGTCGCACTCAAGCGCTCGGGTGCTCTGCGGGCGCTGGATCGCCCCGCGCTTCACCGCCTGCGCGATGCTCTCCTGCACCGCTCGGGAGCGGGCGACCTGGCGGGTTTCACAGTCACGGCCTGGGATGCGCGACGCTCGGCGAGCATCGACGTCCTCGACGTCCACGGTCAGGCGCACCTGAGCGCGCTCGGGGCTGCGGCGGCCGCCGAGCGCCTGCTCGGCCTCGCCAGTGTCTCGCTCCCCGCCGGACTGTCATTTCCCGAGCAGTCCACCCAGGGAACTCGCGATCTCTTGATGCTGCGCGAAGCCGGGGTTCACGTGCGTGTGCGCCTCCCTGCGGCCGGTCGCGGTTTGAGTCCGCCGGGACGTGGCGCGAGCTTGCCAGGCGGTGGTTCGAGCCCCACGATTCGGGCACAGAGCGAGCGTCGCGCCCTCGCCGCCGTGGGGGAGAGGAACGGTCGTGGTGAGCTTGCAGCGCGCTGAGGCCGTGCGGTCGATGCTGGCGAGCCTGCGCATGGCGGGAGGCCTCGCCTATCTCGCGCCGGGGGTTGCCGGCAATGTGCTCGGCCTGCAGGAGGGCATCGAGAGCCGCTATCTGACCCGCCTGTTCGCGGCGCGCAACCTCGCGCTCACCGCCGGCCTGTTGAGCGCCGCTCCCGGGGCTCGCACGGGCTGGTGGCGGGCGGGCGTCGGATGCGACACGCTCGACGCGCTCGCGGGGGTGCTCGCGCTGCGGGCCGGCAAGCGGCGCGGATCGGCAGTGGTGGATGTGGCGCTCTCGCTGTTTGCCGCCGGCCTGGGGATCGAGGGACTGCGCGCAGATCGCGGTGCGAGCGGCGAGCTGCACTCTGGAGGAGGGTGAAAGGCATGGCGATGATCGACCTGATCGACGAGGCGTACCACGAGAACACCAATTCCGATCGCTCCGAGGAGGTGTGTGTGATCGGGGCGGGGGCGTCGGGAATCGCGATGTGCCGCGCGCTGGCGGCACGCGAGATCCCGTTCGCCTGCTACGAGCGCGGCTCTGCGGTCGGCGGCCTGTGGTGCCACCCCTCGCCGGGGCGGGGGAGCGGCGCCTACGGGTCGCTGTTCACGAACACCTCGCGGAGCGTCATGCAGTTCCCGAGCTTCCCGATGCCCGAGGAGTACCCGCTCTATCTCCATCACTCGCTCGTCGGGCGGTACTTCGAGGACTACGTCGAGCACCACGGCCTGCGCTCCCACATTCACTGCAACTGCGAGGTCAGCTTCGTCGCGCAGCGCAGGGACGGTCGCTGGGATGTCGTGCTGGCGGACGGGACGATCGGGCGCTTTCGCACCGTCATCGTCGCATCTGGTGGCCGCCACGCCGAGCCGGTCTACCCCGAGCTCACGGGCAGCTTCGCGGGAAGGGAGCTGCACGTGTACGACTATGAGGGGCCGGAGGAGTTCGCCGGGCAGTCGGTCGTGGTGGTGGGTCTGGGAGCGTCCGGCGCCGACATCGCGTGCGAGCTCTCGGGTGTCGCCGCCAAGACCTACCTGGCGGCGCGCACGGGACACTACGTGGTGCCCAAGCTGCTGCGCGGGCATCCCATCGACGTGCTCTCGCCGCTGATGCGCCGCCTGTCGGTCGAGGCGCGCGGACCGCTGCTCGCGTTGATGTTGAAGCTGGTCAACGGCGACATGAGCGCCTACGGGCTGCCGAAGCCTCCGTATGCGCCGGGCAGGGGGCCGTTGATCGCGAGCAACGAGCTGCTGCCCGCCATCGCGCACGGTCGCATAACGCCGACGTCCGCGCTGGTGAGCCGCGACGGCCACACGGCCGGCTTCGCCGACGGCTCCGAGCACGAGGCCGATGCGATCGTGTACTGCACCGGCTATCGCGTGGGCTTTCCATTTCTCGACAGCGCACTCGGGATGGACGGGAGGGGCTCCCCACCGCTGTACCACCTCGTCGTCCCGCCCGAGCTGGGCGGCCTGTACTTCATCGGCCTGCTGCATTCGATGATGTCGCTCCCTCCGCTGGCGGAGGCGCAGTCGGAGTGGGTCGGCGACCTGCTCACGGGCGAGGTCGCGCTGCCCTCGCGCGGGGAGATGTGGAGGACGATCCGCGCCGCGCGCCGGCGTCAGGACAAGCGCTTCCACGACACCTCCGAGTACCTGCTCGTGGATCCCAACGAGTACGAGCGCCTGCTGCAGAGAGAGCGCCGCGCACACGCGGTCTCGCGGCGGGTCTCGAGCGCCGTTTGAGGGCGCGGGGTCGACGCTCGCCGCGCCGCGCTCGAGCCGGCTGCTATCAGTGGTAGCTCCACTGGCGTGCGCCGGTGGCGCAGACCTCGAACCCGACTGCAAGGAGATCAGCGGGCGATGCTCGACCACGCGCAGACACCGACAATCGACGCCGCCGAATCGAGCGACCAGCACGAGGACCGCGCGCGCTGGCTGGCGCTCTACGTGCTGTGCGCGGGGGTGCTGATGATCGTGCTGGACGGCACGATCGTGAACGTCGCACTGCCCACGATCCAGCGCGAGCTCGGCTTCACGCAGTCGGCGCTGGCGTGGGTGATCAACGCCTATCTGATCGCCTTCGGCGGCCTGCTGCTGCTCGCGGGGCGCCTCGGCGACCTGGTCTCCCGCAGGGGCGTGTTCCTGGGCGGCCTGGCGGTATTCACGATGGCCTCGCTGGCGTGCGGCCTCGCGCAGGACCAGACGATGCTGGTGGCGGCGCGCTTCGTGCAGGGCGCCGGCGGCGCCGCGACCTCGGCGGTGGGGCTGGGGATGATCGTGACGATGTTCCCCAAGCCGCACGAGCAGGCGAGGGCGATCGGGGTGTACGCGTTCGTGGCCTCCGCGGGCGGCTCGATCGGGCTGCTCGCGGGCGGCCTGATCACGCAGGCGCTCGACTGGCACTGGATCTTCTTCGTGAACGTCCCGATCGGGATCGCCACCGCGGTGCTCGCACGGCGCCTGATCGCGCCCGACCAGGGTGTGGGCCTGCGCGAGGGCGCGGACATCCCCGGGGCGGCGCTGATCACGGGCGCGCTGATGCTGAGCGTCTACACGATCGTCAAGCCGGCGGCCGAACAGGGCTGGGGCGCGGCGCGGACGCTGGAGCTCGGCGCGGTGTCGCTGGCGCTGCTGGTGGCGTTCGTGGCGCGCGAGGCGAGCGCGCGCACGCCGCTGATCCCGCTGCGGATCTTCCGCTCGCGCAACGTCAGCGGGGCGAACCTGATCCAGGCGCTGACGGTGGCGGGGATGTTCTCGGTTTTCTTCCTCGGCGCGCTGTACATGCAGAAGGTGCTCCACTACGACGCGCTGCAGATCGGCCTGGCGTTCCTGCCGACGACGCTGGTGATGGGGACGATGTCGCTGCGCCTCTCCGAACCGCTGATCATGCGCTTCGGCGCGCGGCGCACGCTGATCCCGGGGCTCGTGTCGATCGCGGTGGGCCTCGCGCTGTTCACGCGGGCGCCGGTGCACGGCAGCTACGCGAGCGACATCCTGCCGACGATGATCCTGCTCGGCGCGGGCATCGGGAGCGCGTTCCCCGCGCTGATGAAGCTCGCGATGTCGGGCGCCACGCCAAGCGACGCGGGCCTGGCCTCGGGCCTGGTGAACACCACGGTGCAGGTCGGGGGAGCGCTGGGGCTGGCGGTGGTGGCGACGCTCGCGGCGACCCGCACCAACACCCTGCTGGCGCAGGGCCACTCACACGCGAGCGCGCTGACCGGTGGCTACCAGCTGGCGTTCACCGTGGGGGCGGGGCTGATCGTGGCCGCGCTGGCGATCGCGCTCGCGGTGTTGCGCCCCGAACTCCAGACGAGCGAGCAGCCCGTCGCGGAGCACGAGCGGGCCGGCGAGCCGGCGTACTCCGAGTCCTAGAGGAGGGCGCAGCCGGCACGCAGCCGGCCGCGGGCCAGCGAGCCGGGCCAGTCCCCGGGGGTGGCGCGACTGGCCGGAGGCCGAGTTGTTGGGGTTGGGATAGGGGAGGGGCGGCGTCCGCGGCTCGTGGACGGGCCGCCTCAGCCACCCCGCCCGCGCGAGAGGGCCGTGCGGCGGAAGAGCTCGTGGACCCCGAACAGCGGCGCGATGCGCTCCGCGAGCCCCGGGGCGAGCTGCGCGAATGCGAGCGCGGGGCGGACCGGAGCGCCGCTCTCGATCACCTCGGGCAGGTCGCGGCGGATCGCGCGCACGACGGCGTCGAGGACCTTGGGGATGGTGGTCTCGCCCATCAGGCGGTTGGCCCTGAGGCCCTGCTCGACCATCCGCTGGTACATGCCGTCCCCGGCGATGAAGCCGGGGCAGACGACGGAGAAGCCGACGGGCTCGTGGCGGTACTCGGCGCGCAGGGACTGGTTGAGACCGATCAGCCCGGCCTTGGTGGCGGCGTAGGGCTCGTCGTAGGCGGGGCCAACCTTGCCGCCGAGGGAGGAGATGAAGACCACGTGGCCGCGACGGCGGGCGAGCATGCCGGGGAGCACGCGGTGGGTGAGCAGCAGGGGGGCGGTGAGGTTGAGATCGACCATCCCGGTGAGCTCCTCGCGCGTGAGAGAGGTGAAGGCGCCGGCGAGCTCCATGCCGGCGTTGTTGAGCAGCAGGTCGATCGGCCCGAGGGCGTCCTGCGCGCGTTCGAGGAGCGGATCGATCTGGTCCAGGTCGGAGAGGTCGGCGGGGAGCGCGACGGTGCGCACACCGAGCCCGTCCAGCTCTTGCGCAAGGGCGCTCAGTGGCTCCACGCTGCGCGCGGTGAGCGCCACGTTCATTCCCTCGCGCGCCAGGCGCCGAGCGAGGTGGGCGCCGAGTCCCCCGGATGCCCCGGTGACCAGCGCGGTGCGGCCTCGCAGTTCCTCCACGACTTCTCCCTTGGCTTGCTTGCGGTTGCGCGACCAGGCGATCTTAGGCACTGCCTTGGCTTGTTGCGGTTGTGCCCCTGGGCGATCCCAGGCGCTGCCGCACGAGTCGGTATCGTCCCGACCCTGTGACCCGCCTGGAGCGCAACGTGAACATCGCCGCGGTGGTGGTGCCACTGCTCGGCGTGATCCTCGCGGGGGCGCTGCTGTGGAATCGCTTCCTCGGCCCGCGAGATCTGGCGATCTTCGCGCTGATGTACGCGCTGAGCGCGATCGGCATCACGGTGGGCTTCCACCGCCTGCTCACCCACCGCGCCTTCCAGACCCACCGTCCGCTGCGCTACGCGCTGGCGGTGGCGGGCTCGATGGCGCTCCAGGGGCCGGTGATCGACTGGGTGGCCGACCACCGCAAGCACCACGCGTTCACCGACGAGGAGGGCGACCCGCACAGCCCCCACGCCGGCCGCGGCGCGGGCCTGCGGGGGATGTGGGGGGGCCTGTGGCACGCGCACGTGGGGTGGCTGTTCAGCACCCACGGCCAGGCCTCCTCGAGACGCTTCGCGCCGGACCTGGTGGAGGACCCGGGGATGCGCCGCATCAATCGCTCCTTCCCGTGGATCGCGCTGGCGTCCCTCGGCATCCCCTTCCTGCTCGGTCTCGCGCTCAGCGGGGGCTCGCTGGCGGCGGCCCTCGCGGCCCTGCTGTGGGGCGGGCTGGTGCGGATCTTCCTGGTGCACCACATCACGTGGAGCATCAACTCGATCTGTCACTTCTTCGGCAGCCGCCGCTTCGATACGGAGGACCGCTCGACGAATGTCTTCTGGCTGGCGCTGCCCTCGCTGGGGGAGGCATGGCACCACAACCACCACGCCTTCCCCCGCTCGGCCTTCCACGGCCTGCGCTGGTATGAGCTGGACCCCTCGGGGTGGCTGATCCTCGCGATGGCGAGGGTGGGTCTCGCGTGGGACGTGGTGCGGGTGACCCCCGAGCGCGAGCGCGCGAGGCTCGCGCCGGCGGCATCGGCGCGCTGAGCGGCCCGGGACCGGGCCGGTGGATGTGATCGCACCTGGGGGGCGGATCCGCGGGTTCGACCGCAACTAACCCCCCGTTGCCGTGTCGTAGCGGCCGAGGCTGTCCCCCACACCGCGACAGCATCCACGATGCCCAATGCTCCCAGGAGGCTCATAGTGCTATCGAATCCCCTGAGGCGCGCCGCGATGCTCATCGGCGCGTTGTCCCTGCTCGCGCTGATCGGCAGCCCGGTCGCGTCGGCCAGTGCGGCTGAAACCTCACAGATCACCTCGCCCGCCGGGCCGACCTACGCGTTGTATGACGAAACGGCGCCTTCCTCGATCGTGGTCAGCGGCACAACGAACATCACTGGGAACATCGCGCTGCGCTGCTACTACGGGCAGAACCCGAACGAATACACGCTCGTTGCAAACGAAGTGAAAACGAGCGCGGGCGCGTTCTCCGTGGAAGTCAAGACAGAATCGCTGCACTCGGGTCCGTGCGTGCTGCGAGCGGTGCCGGTGGCAGACAAAGAAGCCCACCCGCCGGGGAGCGCGTCCGAAGAAGCTGCAGACCCATACCAGGGTCCCCGTATCGTGGGCTCCCGCTTCGAACTCTTTCCGGAAGACGGCCACCCCTACGCCTACGACTACGAAGCGGAATCCAACACGCTGTCCGGCTACTTCGACATCGAGTCGGTGGGGGATTGCGGATTGGATTACTCGCGCCTGTTCGCTCCGATCTCGCTGGCCTCGAGTGACTACCTGTTCGACTGCAACGCCTTCATCTACGCATACAACTTCCCGGCATCGGGGCCATCCACGCGCTCCGAGCTCCAGATCGATGGCGCCAACGCCTACAGTCCGGCCGCGGCGCGTGGCGTTGAAAACGAACTCAAAGTCAAAGCCCCCCTCCCGGGCGCTCCGCAGGTGGCGGTCACCAAGTCCTTCGAACCCTCGACGGGCCTCGTCACGATTCACGAGGTCGATCCGATCGTCAAGTGCGCGCCGGAAACGGTGTACCCGCCGACCTCGGCCAGTTGCACGAGCTTTGTCTCGGCCGGGGTGCAGCTCGAACGGACCTGGCAGACGAGCAACGCCAACCACGTCGCGTGGATGACCGATACGTGGCGCTCGACGGATGGGGCCCCCCACTCGCTGAACGCCCTCTACGGCCAGGATCTGGTGAGCCTGGAAAAAACAGGCGGCGCCTTCGAGTTCCCCGGCGCCACGGCGTTTTCGCCCACCACGAACGAACAGCTGGTGACCCTGCCGGCAGGCGCGGGCGCGGTCTATTACAAGGAGGACGCCGAAACGCCCAGCGGCGGAGATGGCGTGCACCCGCAGGGAGCGATCGTCTATGACAACTCTCCCAGCGGGCCGACGGGGTTCAACCTGGGGAGCAGCAAAAACAGCTTCACCAGGTTCGAGATGCCCTACCAGCACACGATTCCGGCGGGTGGCACGTATACCCTGAGGATGGCGTTCGTCCAGGGGTATGCGCTCTCCGAAGTGGAAGCGCTCTCCAATGAAGTGCTCGCGAGCTACCACCCCGCCCTGGCGATCGACACGCCTGCGAACGGCGCGACGGTCTCCACTGCGAGCGTGACGGTCTCCGGCATCGCCTCCGATTCGGAGGGAACCCCGACCCTGACGGTGGACGGCCACGCGGTGAGCGTGGGGGCCGGCGGCGCGTGGTCGACGAGCGTCCCGCTGGCCGAGGGGCTGAACACGATCAAGGCGCTCGCGACCAATCAGATCGGGCTCACGACGGAAAGGGCGGTGAGCGTGACCTACACGCCCCCCTCCCCGCCCGTCGCGCACGCCTCGCAGGTGGGCTCCGCAAGGGGGGCCAATGGCGAGGTGAGCTTCACGATCGCCTGCGCCGGCGCCACGGGCACGAGCTGCGAAGTCGAATCGACCCTCACCACGGTCGAGACGACCCACGGCGGCAGGCCCGTCGCGGTCTCCGCGCGTCACCGCCGCGGAAACCGCTCCACGAAGGTCACCGTCGGCTCCTCCAAGGTGACGATCCCCGCGGGCCAGCGGATCACGATCGCGATCGCTCTCAACGCCACCGGCGCCAACCTGCTGGCTCGCTTCGGCAGGCTGCCCGTGCATCTGGACGCGGTCCTTCTGAGCGCCGGGCACCGCGCGACGATCATCGCCCAGAACCTCACGGTCAAGCCGCACCGCAGGCCGAGGCAGAAAGGCCACCGCCACCACCACAGGCGCTGAGCGGCGCCTCGCGCTGGGCCGGGCCGCAGGGCCGGGCCCAGCGCGGGACCCGCGAACCGCGGAAGGTGGGCCGCCGCGCGCGGGCCGCAGGAGATCCGCGGCTCGGGACGTGGGCAGTCGCGGGGGCACAGCGGGCCGGGGGACATGGCAGCCGCACTGCGCGGGGGGGCGGCTTTTCGGGAAGATGCCGTCGGTGAACCTCGAGTACGAGTTGCAGACCCACCGGGTGGAGGACCGCCACTGGTGGTACCGCGGGCGTCGCCGGGTGCTGGAGCAGACGATCCAGCGCCTCGCGCTGCCCCCCCGTGCGCGCATCCTCGACGCGGGGTGCGGCAGCGGGCGCAACATGGTGGACCTTGCGCGCTACGGCGAGGTCACGGGCGTGGAGCTCTCCGAGCCCAGCGCCGAGGTCGCCCGGGGCCGCCACGTGGGGGAGGTGGTGGAGGGCTCGGTGATGGAGATGCCCTTCCCGCCCGACTCCTTCGACCTCGCCCTGTGCCTCGATGTGATCGAGCATCTCGAGGACGACCGCGGGGCGCTGCGGGAGCTGCGCCGCGTGCTGGCTCCCGGCGGGGCGCTGCTGGTGACGGTGCCCGCCTACCAGTGGCTGTGGAGCGGCCACGACGAGATCAACCACCACCACCGCCGCTACAGCCGCCCCACCCTCGAGCGCGCCGCGCGCGAGGGTGGCTGGGAGTGCGTGCGCACGACCCACTTCAACTCCCTGCTGCTGCCCGCCGCGATCGCGTTGCGCGCGCTCGACCGCCTGCATGCGCGGGCCACCGAATCGAGCCTTGATCTGTGGGTTCCCCCGGCCCCGCTGAACTGGGTGCTGCAGCAGCCGCTCAACCTCGAGGCCGCCCTGATCGGGCGCGGGGGCCACATTCCCGTCGGCCTCTCGCTGCTCGCGGTGCTGCGCTAGGAGGCCACCGTGGTGGCGGGCCAGGACGATTGAAAGACGGGGAACACGCGAGCACCGCACGGCCAGCCTCCCCAGATTAACGTCCCTCTCGACCGTCGCGCTCGGTCTCAGGCGGGGTCCGCGGCGGGGTGCATCTTGAAGGTCCAGGCGCGGTTGACGATGAACGTGGTCACGGTGACCACGGCGGTCGCGCACACCTGGGCGAGGAGCTTGTCCAGGTGGGCGTCGTGGACGAGCAGGTACAGCAGGGCCTCGTCGATGCCCAGGCCGCATGTCTGCACGACCCCCCAGCGGACCGGCGTGAGCGCGTCGCCGACGTGCTCACGGAAGGTCCAGCGGCGGTTGAGCAGGAAGCCGTTGGTGGCGCCCACCGCGAACCCGATCGCCGATGCCGCCAGATACCACACCCCGAACACCCGCAGCAGCACGGTGTAGACGACGAGGGTGAGCAGCGTGTTCGAGATGCCCACGATCCCGAACTTCACGAACTGCGCCGCGATGGGGGCTTTCAGCTTCCCCTTAGGCGCGTCCGCTACCTTGGCCGCGTCCTCTACTCTTTCCACGCCTGCTACTTAACCAGCTTGGAAGGTCTCATGTCCGACTCCCCACCCCGCAGCCCCACCCTCCTCAGCGTGGTCGCCCCGGTGTACAACGAGGAGGAGCTCGTCGAGCGCTTCGTGCGCCGCGCGTGCGCCGCCGTCGCCGACTACACCTTCGAGTTGGTGCTCGTCAACGACGGCTCCACCGACGCCACCCCCGAGCTCCTGGACCGCATGGCGGCGGAGGATCCCCGCGTCCGAGTGGTGCATCTCTCCCGCAACTTCGGTCATCAGGCCGCGCTCACGGCGGGGCTGGAGCACGCGGCGGGGGACGTCGTGGCGATGATCGACGCCGACCTCCAGGACCCCCCGGAGTTGATTCCCACGATGGTCGCCCGCTGGGAGACAGGCGCCGACGTGGTCTATGCCGTGCGCCGCCAGCGCGAGGGCGAGACCGCCTTCAAGCTCGCCACGGCCTCCTGGTTCTACAAGCTCTTCGACAAGCTCGCCCAGGTCGACCTGGAGCCCAACTCCGGCGACTTTCGCCTGCTCGACCGTCGTGCCCTCGACGCGCTGCTGACGATGACCGAGCGCTCCCGCTTCCTGCGCGGCATGACGGTCTGGGTGGGTTTCACCCAGACCGCGGTCCCCTACGAGCGCGACGCCCGCCACGCCGGCGAGACCAAGTACACCCTGCGCAAGATGCTCCGCTTCTCGCTCGACGCGATCGCCTCCTTCTCGCACGTCCCGCTGCAGCTCGCCACCTACGTCGGACTGCTCTCCGCCGGCCTGGCCTTCTTCGCGATCCCGGTTGTGATCGGCCTGCACTTCGCCGGCTCCTACCTGCCCGGCTTCGGCTCGCTGACGATCGCGATCCTCCTGCTCGGCGGCATCCAGCTGATCGCGCTCGGGGTGATCGGGGAGTACGTGGGGCGCATCTACGACGAGGTCAAGCACCGCCCCCTCTACATAGTGCGCGACGAGCGCAACCGCCCCCTCGACACCGGCGGGCCCGTCGCGCCGATCGCCCGCGCCGGGCTGCCCGCGCGAGTGCCAGAGCGTATCTCCTGAGCGCCCCATCCGCGGCCGCGCCGCGGTGCGCTGCCGCCCCTGCCGCGGCCTTCCCGTATCCCCCCGGTGCGCCGCGGTGTGGCGCTCCCGTCGTCGCCTCTCCGTGCTCGCTCGCCGCGGTGTGGTGGCCCCCCCGCCGCCGAGGGTCGATAATGACGGCATGAGCGACACCCCGAACGCGGGGGCGACACCCGAGGAGGCACTCATGGAGCACCGCCAGGAGCGTGTCCGCATCGAGACCGCCCGCCACAGCATCGAAGGTCTCCTCACGCTCGCCCGCGATGGGTATCGCAGCCGCGTCTCCGACGTGCTGAACGCCTCCGAGCGCGATTTCCTCACCCTCACCGAGGTCTCCCTGAGACCCCTCGACGGGGGGCCTCCCGAGAGCCATCCCTTCCTCGTGATCGCCCGCCGTCACATCGTCTTCGCCGTCAGCCCCCCGGAGGAGCCCGAGGGGTAGGGCCTGGCGGTCCGCGCCCCCGCACCATCGGCCCAGTGCTCGCGGCCCAGTGCTCGCTCCGCGAGATCGCCCAAGGCTCAGTCCACCGGGCTCCCAGGCCGCCAGATATGCTGGCGCATGCCCTCGCCAGGAGGGAGATCTGAACCTGAGGGGGCTGCAGTGGCGACTGACCTGCTGTCGAGGATACGCACCGAACTCGAGCTGCGCATGGCGGAGCTCCACCCGCTGCTGGAAGAGTACGAGCGCCTGACCACGGCCGCCGACACGCTGGCCTACATCGAGGCGCAGGAGGCGTCCCCGGATGCCTCCTCGGTGACACGAACACCGGGGCCGCGGCCCGCGGCCCAGCGCCGCCGCGCAGGGGGCGGATCGAAGATCGGCAAGCGCGGTTCGACAGCCGGGGCGATCGAGCGAGCGGCGTCCGCCCTGGACGCTCCGGAGCAGCCGCGCGACGAGCATGCCATACCCCCTCCGATCGTCGACGAGACCGACGTGGGGGCCCTCTCCGGGTCCGACGGCGGGGAGGAGCAGCAGGAGCGCAGGCCGGCTTCGTCGGGGGATGTCCAGCAGGCGATCCTCGCGGCCCTCGAGCACGGGTCCCACACGGTGAGCGAGCTGGTGATGGTCACGGCGCTGCGCGGCTCCGACATCCGCGGCAACCTCGGTCGCCTCGCGAGACGGGGAAAGGTCACGAAGGTCAAGCGCGAGGGCGACGGCAAGACCGCCTACGCGCTGCCGCTTGGAGGGATGCGATGAGCAAGCGTATCGTGGTGCTCGGTGCGGGGTTCGGCGGATTGGAGCTCTGCACGGTGATGTCGGAGGCCGTTGGCGAGAAGATCGAGGTGACGCTGATCGACAAGGCCGACGCCTTCGTGTTTGGGTTCTCGAAGCTCGATGTGATGTTTGGGCGGAGCACCCCGCAGGCGATCCGCTTGGCCTACACCGATATCTCGAAGCCGGGCATCCGTGTCCTGCGGGAGACGATCACAGCGATCGATCCAGAGGCGCGGCGCGTGATCACTGACGCGGGTGTCCACGAGGCCGACGTGCTGGTCATCGCGCTGGGCGCCGACTACGACATGGACGCCACCCCGGGCCTCGCGGAGGGCGGGAACGAGTTCTACTCGGTTGCCGGCGCGGAGCGTCTGGCGGAGATCATCCCGACGTTCTCGCAGGGGCATGTGGTCATCGGCGTGTGCGGCGCTCCGTTCAAGTGCCCGCCGGCGCCCAGCGAGTGCGCACTGCTGCTGCATGACGAGCTGACCGCGCGCGGGGTACGCGATGCGTGTCAGATCTCATTCGTGATGCCACTGAGCAGGCCCGTGCCGCCGTCACCCGAAACCTCGGAGGCGCTCGAAAGGGAGTTCGCCGAGCGCGACATCGCGTTCATCGGGGGCCGCCGCATCGAGGAGCTCGATCCGCGGCGCAAGGTCGCCAAGCTCGACGACGGCAGCGAGCTGTCGTTCGACTTGTTCCTGGGGGTGCCGAGACATCGCGCTCCCGATGTCGTGATCGCCAGCGGCATGACCGAGGACGGCTACATACCGGTCGACTCGGCCACGCTCAGGACGCGTTTTCCCGGGGTGTACGCCGTGGGCGACGTGGCGACCGCGGGGGTGCCCAAGGCCGGCGTGTTCGCCGAGGGCGCGGCGCGCGTCGTGGCACAGACGCTGATCGCCGAGCTGTACGGCGGCGGCTCACCGGAACGCCATCTCGGGCGCGGTACGTGCTACATCGAGTTCGGCTCAGGACGCATCGGCAGCGTGGACATCGACTTCCTCTCCGGCCCAGAGAAAACCGGCACCTTCAACGCGCCCTCAGCCGAGCAGATGGCGCTCAAGGAGCGCTTCGGCTCCACTCGCCGGTTGCGTTGGTTCGGCAGCTGACCGGAGCCCCGCGCCCCCCATACTCGCTTAGCGCCTCCGGTCTACTGCTATCTGCTGCGGTCCCTCTCGAAATCAGGCCGGATCGCATTTTTCTACGCCCGAGTCAGCAATTCTGCTGCTCCCCGCTGCGGTCTGTCGCTTCCACGTCGCTTCCCACGAGCTGAAGGGCTGGTCAGTCCTGCAAGTCCTCGCGCGACACCCACCTTCCATCGCGGCAGCCAAGAGTTGCTCGCTTCGACCGCTCAACACCTCTGGCTCCGGGTGCAAGGGGGAAGTGCCCAAGCGCCCGGCCAGGG
Source organism: uncultured Solirubrobacterales bacterium (assembly GCA_963713985.1). Classification (GTDB taxonomy): domain Bacteria; phylum Actinomycetota; class Thermoleophilia; order Solirubrobacterales; family Solirubrobacteraceae; genus Palsa-744. The sequence goes on from OY970219.1 coordinate 768,934, forward strand.
TGGTCGCTACCGCCGGCAGCCGAAACCCTGTGGTGGCCGGCGCCAGCAGCTACGGCACGCCCTTCAAGCTGGTGATGCTCGCGGTCGTGCGACCCTGCCCATTCGCGTTCGTCGCGATTAGTGTCAGCGTGGCCGACTCCCTGTCCCTGTCCTTGCCCTCGAGGCCGCTGATCGCAGCGCTCGGGAGCTTCACGACGAGCGTCTTTCCCACGCCGGCGACGAGCGCCAAGCTCACCGGCCCCAGCTCGAAGCTCGTGGTCTTCTGCTTGCCGTGTTTGGGCTTCTTGCCCACGAGCTCGGTCAGCACCCCGGTCAGCTTGACCGAGACCGCCTGAGCGCACGTTGCTGTCAGCGACAGCGTTCCGATAGACGCGTTCGACTTTTTTTGTCTCTTCTTCGGCTTCGGCTTGGCCAGCAGGACGGTGTTGCTCAGGGGCTTGAGCGTGCAGCTCGGCGGGACCGGCACGGTGCCGCTGCCGGCCCCGGCGGGGGCGACCGAAGGTGTATACGTGCTCACCGGGCTGGTGCTCACTGGGCTCGTGCTCACTGGGCTCGTGCTCACGAGGAACGTGAACTGGTCGGCTGAGCTGACCGTGCTGCCGCCGGCCGGGGTATCGACGACGACGTCGACGGTGCCGGGCTGCTCGGCGGGCGTGGTGACCTGCAATTCGGTGTCGGACTCGACGTCCAGTGCACTGCCGGGGGTCCCGCCGAAGCCGACGACGGTCGCGCCCGTGAAGCCGGTCCCCTGCACGGTCACGACCGTGCCGCCGGCTTCGGGGCCCTGCGTGAAGTTCAGCCCGGTCACGGTCGGCGGCGAGCCGTAATAGAACTCATCGGCGGTGGAGGTGCCGCTGCTGCCACCGGCGGTTCTCACGACGACGTCCGCCATTCCGCTGCCGGCCGGGGAGACGGCGCTCAGCGCCTGCGGTGACTCGTAGGTGACATCGCTCGCCGGCACGCCGCCGAAGGTGACCGTGCTGGCCGGGGTGAACCCGGTCCCGAGGATCGTCACCTGCGTGCCCCCTGCCGCCGGGCCGCCGGGCACGGAGACGCTGTCGACTGCCGGCTGCGGGGCGGGCGCCTCGTCCGCGCACGCCATCGTGACCACGAGTCCGAGCTGCGGCGGTGGCACCGGGTACGGGCCTATCGTCGCGTCGTCATCGCTGGGATCGTCCGCGGCGGTGCAGCCCGCCGCGCTCGACTGGATCTCGTAGTAGCCGGAGTAGACATCCCAGTCGAAGGCGCCGTCGGACCCGGTCGTCTCCGGGTTGACGGCGGGCAGGATCCCGGGATCGCTGGGGTCGAGTGCGGTGAACGGCCCGGCCCACGCGCTGGAGCGCAGGATCGTGACCGTGGCGCCGCTGATCGGATTGCCGTTCGTGTCGAGCACGTTGCCGCCCGGATCGATCAAAACGTTGGGGCTGAAACCATCACCCCCACTATCGCCGGGGCCAGGCGGCACGGGTGGCGTGGGCGTGGGTTTAGGCGGGCAGGGACCGAAGACGGCGGTCACGGCTCCCTTGATGGCGCTGCCCACCATTTGTTTGACGTAGTAGGCCCACCCGACCGGAGTGACCGCCGCAATTACGGCGTCCACCGGTCCCGTCTCGGCGAAAGCGAGAGTCACCAGATACTCGACTGCGGGCAAAGTGTTGGCGATCAACGCCTTGACGTAGGGATCGATGGCGAGCTTGACCAAATCCGCGAGCACCTGCTGATTGTTTTCGCACGAGGGACTCAGTCCGGCAAGGGCGAAGTCGGCCTGCTTCTGGATAGACCCGTAGGCCGACAACAGACCCGGACCCTCGTTGTAGATGTAGGCGAGGATTCGGCCGGGGAGGTTGGATCCGAATTCCACCGCCGGCACAGCAATGGAGGGGGAGTGCGGGGTGGCGAACCACGGACCCGCCGCCGGCGCAGCATTAAGGCCTGCCGCTGCGGGCGGCCGCGCCGGCCCTCCGGCAGCTGTGTGCGCCGAGGCACTCTCGCCACCGTGGGCGAGCTCATCCGCAGCCGCGATATGTACCAGAGCGCCGTCGGCGGTCCGGGCCGTGGTGAGCGGCGAGTCGCCCCCGGCGGGGCGCCGTGCGACTCCCGCGCCGCCGCTGGAGCTGTAGATGAACTGATCGGCCGCACTCGTCGGAGTCGTGCCCCCGAACTGCGTTTCCACGGTGACGTCCTGAGTTCCGGTCCCCGGCGGGCTGAGCGCCTCCAGCTCGGTGTCGGAGAGCACATAGAACGACGGTGCGGCCGTCGAACCGAACATCACGTCCGTCGCTGAGGACAGTCCGGTGCCGTCGACGATCACCCAGGTATCGCCGGCTGCCGGCCCGCTCGACGGAGCGACCGAGTCGACTGACTGATAGGTGTACTGGTCAACGACGGTACCGCCGCTCGGCGCGCTGCCGCCGAACACGGTCACCGCGACCGTCTCGGTCCCAGCCGGGGCGACGGCCTGGATCGCGTCGTCGGAGAGCACCGTGAAGCTGCTCGCCGGGGTGCCGCCGAAGTCGACACCGGTCGTGCCGGTGAACCCCGAACCGGTCAGCGTCACCGTTGTCCCGCCGTTCGCCGGCCCTACGCTGGGCACCAGCGCGCTGGTTGGCGGCGGGCAGTCGACCGCACTCGTGATCCGCGCCGGGCCGTGGATCGGGTACTCCGGCGGTAGCTCGCCCGAGTAGGTTCCCGGCGAGGTCTGCGCAAGCACGTCGACGTTGGCGGTGAAGGCACCGTTGATCTCCGAGCGGCCGACCGTCGTGACGGTGGCGAGGCCGTTCGCGCAGCCGGTCATGCTTGCGGGAGTCGTCTCGTAGGTGACGAGCGTGGGCGTTGTGGAGTTGTTGATGGGAACAAGGTCGAGATTTTCGAGGCCGTCGATATCGGAGACGGTCAGCGACTCGCCGCGGAGGCCCGTCGAGGGGATCGAGATGGGGTTGGTCGCCGAGCTCGCCCGCGGTGCGGGCGGGTACGCGGTGAGGACCATCGAGGTGTCGGGGAGCGCGTCGACGGTGAATGCGCCGGAGGGTGTCGTCGTGGCCGTGTAGCACAGCCCGCCGGAGCTCAGGCAGGCGTCGATGACGACGCCCGAGATACCTTCACCGAGCTGGCCGGTGACGGTGCCGGTGACGGTCACTGGGCTCGTCGAGCTGACGAAGAACGGTCCGGCGGTGACCGATCCCGCTATGTCGCTCGCCGTCACCGAGTAGCTGAAGCTCGTCGTGGCGGCTGGAACGGTCCCGGTGAGCTCGCCCGTGGTCGGGTCGATCTTCAACCATTGCGGAGCTCCCGGTGCCAGTGCGTATGACAACGCCGGTTCCGCTGCGAACGTGTAGTTGAGCGCCGAGCCGGCTGCGACCGCCAGCGGCGGACTGGCAGCCGTGAACGTCGGTGGCTGAAGGGCTTCGAGCGCGACGGTGGCGATCGAGCCGGCGGCGTCGTCGGGGATCTGAAGGGTGGCTGTGCTCCTGCCGCTCCTCGCAGTCGTAGTGAGCGAGATCGTGCAGCTCTCCCCGGAAGACAGGCTTGCTGAAGCGCACGTGTCCGGGCCGATCTCGAAGGCGGTGTCTTGCGCTCCGCTCAGCGCCGGCGTTCCGATCGACAGCGGGCTCGGGCCGGGATCGGTGACGGTGACCGTCTGCGCGGCGCTGTCGCCGTCGCCGAAGCTCAGCATTGAGGGTGTGAGTATCGGGGTCGGGGCGACGGCGGTGCCGGTCAGCGTCACCGACTGCGGGCTGCCGGCGGCGTTGTCGGTGACGCTCAGCGACGCCGAGTCGGAGCCGAGGCTCGCAGGTGCGAACGTGACGGTCACGGTGCACGTCGCTCCGGCCCCGACACTCTCTCCGGAGCAGTCGTCACCGGTCACTGTGTAGGCGCCGGCACCTGTTCCGGTGAGCGCGACCGCCGAGATCGTCAGCGGCAAGCGCGCCCCACCAGAGTTGGTGACGGTCACCTGCTTGGCGATCGGGGTGTCACCGAGGACCTCGTCGCCGAACTGGACCGGGGAGGGGCTCAGTGTCGCCACCGGTGGCTCCACGCTCGCACCTATGCGACGGATCCGGTCGTTGGCGGCGTCGGCGATCAGCACGTTGCCGGCGCCGTCGAACGCCAGACCCCCACCGGCCCCCCAGTCGAACGAGGCGTCGACGGCTGGACCACCGTCGCCGGAGAACCCGTTCGAGCCGTCGCCGGCGATCGTGTAGATGTCGCCGGCGGTGGTGCTCGACAGCCCGTCGACGCAGCTGCTGGCGCAGTTGCTCGCGGCAACGAGGCGCACCCGTTTATGGATGCTGTCGGCCACCAGCACGTCGCCGGCGCTGTCAACCGCTACCCAGGTCGGGTAGAAGAGGCCGGCACTGGTGGCCGGTCCACCGTCGCCGGAGAACCCCGATGAGCCGTCGCCGGCGATCGTGTAGATGTCGCCGTCGGTCATCGTGCTGAGACCGTACGGGCAGCTGGCGCTGCAGCTCTGCGCGGCGATCACCCGCACGAGGTCGTCGCCCTCGTCGCCGACGACGAGGTTCCCGGAGGCGTCGACGGCGATTCCGCGCGGCGAGGACAGCGCGGCGTCTGTGGCCGGGTAACCGGTGGCAGAGTTCCCTTCGCTGCCGCCACCGGCAATTGTGTAGATGTCGCCCTCGGTCATCGTGCTGAGACCGTACGGACAGTCGCTGGAGCAGTCCTTGCTCGCGACGACACGGATGCGGTTGTTGCCGTCGTCGGCGATCAACACATCGCCCTCGCCGTCGAGCGCGAGACCCTCGGGGTACTCCAACTCGGCTTTGAGTGCCGAACCGCCATCCCCGGAATAGCCGCCGCCGCTGTCGCCGGCGAGCGCGTAGATGTCGCCCGCGGTCGTCGCGCTCAAACCGTACGGACAGGCGCTGAAACAACTCCGGGCGGCGACCACCTGCACCAAGTCATAGTCGGTACTGCTGAGCAGCACGTCGCCCGCGCTGTCGAAGAGGACGCCGCTGGGTTCGCTGAGCGAGACGCTCGTTGCCGCGACCGCAGTGTCCGGGTACGGCGAGGTACCACCGCCCGCGATCGTGTAGATCGCACCCGCAGTAGTCGAGGCCAGCCCGAAGGGGCAGGCGCTGGAGCAGTCCTGCGCGGCGATCCAGCGGATCCGGTTGTTGTCGCTGTCGCTGATCGCCAGTTCCCCGGCAGCGTCGACGGCGACATCCTCGGGTTCGTGCAGCTCGGCCTCGGTCGCGGGGCCGCCGTCGCCGGAGAACAGCCTCGCGCCATCGCCGGCGATCGTGTAGATCGCTCCCTGGCTGAGCCCGGACCGGCCGAACGCGCAATCGGTCAAGCACGCCTGCGACGCGACCAGTCGGACCAGATCGTTGCCGCTGTCGCCGATCAACAGGTCACCGGCACTGTCGATCGCCAGCGCGTTCGGCAGGTCGAGCCCGCCATCAAGCGCAGGCTCGCCGTCGGCCACGGAGTCCCCGCCCCCGGCGATTGTGCTGATTACGCCTGTGGAGTCGACGAGCTGGACGCGCGCGTTGAGGGTGTCAGCGATCATCAGATCGTCGCTGGCGTTGACGGTGACCGCCTCGGGCCCGTGCAGCTCGGCGGCGGTTGCGGGGCCGCCATCGCCGGACGCGCCGGCCGTGCCGTTCCCAGCCACCGCGTAGATGTAACCCGCGACGGTTGCCGGCAGCCCGTACGGACAGCTGCTCGAGCAGTCGGCCGTCGCCACCAGTTGCACCTCGTTGGCGCCGGTGTCGGCGATCAGCAGGTCGCCGGCGCTGTCCAGCGCGATCCCGCCGAGCTGCGCCAGGTCCGCAGCCGTGGCTGGGCCACCTGCGCCGGAGTTCCCATACGTGCCGCTGCCTGCCACCGGATAGATGTCACCGGCGGTCATGGCCGACTGTCCGTACGGACAGTCGCTGGAGCAATCGACGGCTGCGACGAGCTGCACCTGGGAGCCCTCGCCGATCAGCACGTTCCCGGCAGCATCGACGGCCAGCGCCTCGGGAGCAACCGTCACTGCGGTCGCGGCGTCTCCGCCGTCGCCGGTCTGGCCGCCACCAAGTCCGTCGCCGAGGCCGTCGCCGGCGATCGGATAGATCGATCCCTGCGTCATCGTGTGCAAGCCGTACGGACAGTCGCTGGAGCAGTTCTCGGCAGCCACCAGCTGTACATAGCCGGACTCGCCGATCAGCAGGTCACCGCCGGGATCGACCGCGACCGCGGCGGGTTCGTCGAGCTCGGCGTTCGTGGCCGGTCCGTCCTCGCCGGAGAGCCCCTCCAGACCGTTGCCCGCAACAACCGTCTCCTGCCCACTCGGCCCGACCTCACGGACAGCGTTGACGGAGCTGTCCAGCACATACAGCGACGTTCCGCCAGGCGCCACGGCGATCGCTGCCGGTGCCTGTGCCGTTTCCAGGGCGGGACCCGAGCCGACCGGGTCACCAGCGACCGTCGAGATCGTGCCGGCCGTGCCGGCGGCGAACGCGGCGACCGGGGCGACGGACACGAACGCGGCGAGCACGGCCCCGGCATGGCACAACACGCGCCGCCGGGCTGTCAACCCAGTGCGAAACCAGCCGCACCGGCCCACGCAACACCCCCAGTCCCAGCAACTCCCAGGCCGAGCACCACCGCGGCTGCGGCCGCCATCGGCTGCGGGTGACCACCAACCATTCGCAATGCCATCCGCGTGCCTCCTTTCGGCCGCCGTGACGGTCCGGACCCGATCCTCAGCCGGTTGCGGTCAAAGACCCGCCGAAACCTACCAAGGCCGACCGCAAAAGTCACGAGTGCAGACACCAACGTGCTGGCGCCGCCGAGTGAGTCCGACAGGGGCGGCGCTTCGGCCGGGAGGCAAGCGTGGCTTCTCGCAAAAGCCTAGTGCTTATGCGGCTTCCAGCAAAACGGAGAGGGCGGGATTCGAACCCGCGATGGAGTTTAACCCCCATACTCGCTTAGCAGGCGAGTGCCTTCAGCCACTCGGCCACCTCTCCTTGAGGTCGGCTGCCAGTGTAAAGCCTCGGGTCGCCGCGCGCGCGATCTCGGGGCCTTCGTCGTGGTCAGCCGACGCCCACTCGTGATGCCAGATCGCGTTCGCTCGCGGGGGCGCGCATTGATCCTCATGCAGTTGCCCTCAGGCGCCGATACAGGAACCTCCAGAGCCCCCACGGGGCCGGCGTCGGAAGACCGATCCACGCCAAGCGTTCTATGGAAACACCCCATGTGTGCCCACAACCACAATGGAACCTGCGCCGCCATCCTGTCGCGCAGCGCGACCCAGCCCGAGCTGTTCGAGGCCAAGCTGGTGTGCGACAGCTGCGACGCCGTCGTCAGGGTCATCGGCTTCGTTGAGCACACGGTCACCCCAGTCCTGGTGGCCACCGGCCCCGAGACGCTGGAGCGGGCTGCCTGAGCTCCCCGCGTCCCGGCACGGGGCGGGGAGGCCCCGTGCCTTCGTCTCCGGCGGGCGCAGCCGGCCGGCGCGAGGGGCTATTTGCTGTGCTTCATCGATGGGTGGTGCTTCATGGCGGGGTGGTGCTTCATCGCCGGGTGGTGCTTCATCGCGGGGTGCGAGGCAGCCTGGGCGACGGTGGGGACGGCGGCGAGAATCAGCAGCGACGCGCCGAGCGCGAGGCGTCTGTGCGTGGGACGGTTGGTGCGCATGTGTCTCCTCGGATAGCGGAATGATGTCTCGGTCGGGCTACTTGCCCGCCGGGCCATAGTGGAGCGGCCTCCCATTACGGCTTTCTTACGGATCGGAGGGAGCTGGAGCGGATCGCGTAAGGGATCGGCAATATCTGCCCAGGAGGATTGCCGCAAATGTTCGTGCTGATCGTCTTCGCATTCATCGCGGGCGCCGCCACCGCGGTCTCCCCGTGCGTGCTGCCGGTTCTACCGGTGGCGCTCTCCGCCGGGGTCACCGGTGGCCGCCGCCGCCCGCTGGGCGTGGTCACCGGGCTTGCGCTCTCCTTCACCTTCGCCACCGTTGCGCTCGTCTACGTGATCTCCGCGCTCGGCCTCCCCGACAGCCTGCTGCGCACGCTCGCGATCCTCGCGCTCATCGGCTTCGGCATCTGCCTGCTCGTGCCCTGGCTCGGGGACCGCCTCGAGGCCCGACTCAGCCGCCTCGGTCCCAGCGGCGGGGTGGGCGCCGGCAAGGACTCCGAGGGACGCCCGCGCGAGGGCTTCTGGTCTGGGATGCTGGTCGGTGGGGGGCTTGGCTTCGTCTACGCCCCCTGCGCCGGGCCGATCCTCGCGGGGGTCATCACCGCCTCCGCCTCCCAGACCTTCACCACCGCACGCCTCGCCGTGGCGCTCGCCTACGGGATCGGCTCGGCGGTGGTGCTCTACGCGCTGATGCTCGGCGGGCGGCGGCTCACCGCCCCCCTCGCGCGGCGCAGCGCCCGCTTTCAGATGGCGATGGGGGCCGTGATGGTGTTGATCGCGTTCGCGATGCTCCGCAACTACGACACCCGCTTCGAGACCTCCATCGCGAGCGACCTCCCCTCGTTCCTCACGGACCCCACCAAAGGCCTCGAGACCAGTCACGCCGCCACCGTGCAGCTCGCCGCGCTGCGCGGCCGCAAGGCCCGCCAGGACGCCGGGCTGCGTGAGGCCGACGCCGGGCTGCGGCTGCCCGTGCTGGGCCAGGCCCCGGAATTCGCGGACACCGAGAAGTGGTTCAACACCTCCGGCGGAAAGCCCGTGCCGCTCGCGAGCCTCCGCGGCCACGTGGTGCTCGTGGACTTCTGGACCTACACCTGCATCAACTGCATCCGCACCCTCCCCTACCTCAACGCGTGGTACGCCAAGTACCACAGCAAGGGCTTCGAGATCATCGGGGTCCACACCCCCGAGTTCCCCTTCGAGCACTCCGCCGCCAACGTCGCCGCCGCGGTCTCCCAGAACGGGATCCACTACCCGGTGGTGCAGGACAACGAATACGGCACCTGGAACGCCTACAACAACGAGTACTGGCCCGCCGAGTACCTGATCGACGCCCAGGGCCGCATCCGCCTGGAGGACTTCGGCGAGGGCGAGTACGCCACCAAGGAGCGCGCGATCCGAAGCCTGCTGATCGAAGCCGGCGCCACGGGCCTGAGCGGGCCGACCGACGTCCACGCCCTCAAACCCTCCGAAACCGAAATCACCCCCGAGTCCTACCTCGGCACCGAACGCGGCGAACGCCTCACCAACGGGTCCTTCGTCGCCGGGGCGCACGACTACGGTCCCCTCCCCTCCCAGCCGCCCCCGCTCAGCGAGCTGCGCTACTCGGGTCTCCTGAGCATCGGCGCGTGGGGCACCACGCCGCTGAGCACCGGCGCCGCCGTGCAGCTGAGCTTCAGGGCCAGGCGCGTCTATCTGGTGATGGGATCCCCCGGCCACCCCCGTCCCGTGCGGGTGCTGCTCGACGGACGGCCGATCCCGCCGGCGCTTGCGGGAACCAGCGTGCACAACGGGACCGCGATGGTGCAGTTCCAGGACGTCTACAACCTCGTCGACCTCCCCTCCGTGCAGACCCACACCCTCACGGTGCAGCCGCCGCCGGGGGTCACCGTCTACGACTTCACCTTCGGTTGAGCTCCCTCGCGCTGCCATATCGGGTTGAGCCCCCTTGCGCTCTCATGATCGGGTTGAGGCCCCCCGCGCTGTCATGATCGCTCAGGCGATGCGCCCCGCAGCAGCAGATGCGCCAGAGAGCCCGCCGCGCGCCTCGGTGCTGGTCGTCGACGACGAGCCCACCATCGGCGAGGTCGTGGCGCGCTACCTGGAGCGCGCCGGCTACCGCACGCGCGTTGCCGGCGACGGCCCCCAGGCGCTCGCCCTCTGCGCCCAGAGCCCCCCGGACCTCGTGGTGCTCGACATCATGCTCCCCGGGATCGACGGTCTGGAGGTGATGCGCCGCCTGCGTGAGCTCGAGGGCGCGCCCGCGCGTGTGATCCTGCTCACCGCCCGCGGCCGCGAGGCCGACCGGATCGTGGGGCTGCGCCGCGGCGCCGACGACTACGTCGTCAAGCCCTTCTCCCCCGGCGAGCTCGTCGCGCGCGTGGAAGCCGTGCTGCGCCGCGAGCGCCCCGCCGCCCAGCCCATCCCCCCGCTCGAGTTCGAGGGGCTGCGCATCGAGCCCCCCACCCGCACCGTGACCGTCGGCGAGCGGGAGATCGCGCTCACCATGCGCGAGTTCGACCTGCTCGTGTTCCTCGCCCAACACCCCGGACAGGTGTTCTCGCGCGACCGCCTGATGGAGCTCGTGTGGCAACTCCCCGACTACACCGACAGCTCCACCGTCACCGTCCACATCCGCCGCCTGCGCGCCAAGCTCGAGCCCGACCCCGAGCACCCGCGCTACGTCCAGACCGTTTGGGGCGTCGGCTACCGCTTCCGGCCATGAGAGGCAAGATGAGCGATGAGCACGAGGGCACGATGAGCGAGCAGTACCAGCCCGGAGCACCCGGGCGCGACGAGCGCGCAGCGATGACGAGACACTCGGCGTGGAGCGCGATCGCCGTCCTGCTGCTCGCGCTGCTTCCCGCCTGCGCGGTGATGGCCGCCATCGGCGGCTCGGTGCTCACGACCGTCGAGATCCTCCTACCCGTGGGGCTGCTCGCGCTGGTGCTCGCTGGGCTCGCCGACAGCGGGCGGCTACGGCTGCGCACGCTGCACCATCGCTTCGAGCTGGGTCTCGGTCTCGCCCTCGGGCAGCTCCTCGCCGCGGTCGCGATCGGGGCCGCCGTGATGTTCGTATCCCCCCACGATGCCTGGATGACCGTCGCGATCCTGCTGTTCGCGGCTGTCGTCGCCACCCGCGCCGCGCAGCTGCTGCTGCGGGGGGTGGTGCGCGACGTGCACGCGATCCGCGAGGGTCTCCACGCGCTCGAGCGCGGTGAGCGGGAGATCGAGATCGAAGCCCGCTCGGGTCGCGAGCTCGAGGATCTCGCGCGCACCGCCAACCGCATGATCGCGGCGCTCGCCGCCGAGGAGCACGCGCGCGACACCGCTGACGCCGCCCGCCGCCAGGTGATCGCGGCGGTCTCCCACGATCTGCGCACCCCCCTCAGCACCCTGCGGCTGCTCACCCAGGCGCTCGAGGACGAGCTCGTGGACCCCGCCACCGCACGCCGTTACGTGCGCACGATGGGCGCTCACGTGCGCACCCTGGGGACCCTGATCGAGGACCTCTTCGAGCTCTCCTGCCTCGACGCGGGCGAGGTGGCGTGGAGCACCGGGGCCGTCGATCTCGCGGAGCTCGTGGGCGAGGCCTGCGAGCTGGTGCGCCCCGCCACGGAGGCCGCGGGGGTGGCCCTCCAGGCGGAGCTCCCCGCGGACCTCGCCCCCGCCGAGGCGAATCCCGACAAGCTCCGCCGGGTGCTTCTGAACCTGCTCCAGAACGCGATCCACCACACGCCCCCGGACGGCTCCGTCGCGATCAGGGCGGCCGCGGCGAACGGCACCGTCGAGGTCGAGGTCGCGGACACCGGCGCGGGGATCGCTCCTGAGGACCGCCCCCACGTGTTCGAGCCCTTCTACCGCGGCGGCCACGAAGCCGCCCGCACCGGCCCCGGCAGCGGCCTGGGGTTGGCGATCGCGCGCGCGATCGTGGAGGCCCACGGGGGTCGTATCTGGCTCGCCGATGCCCCCGGGGGGACGCAGGTCCACTTCACGCTGCCCGCCGCCGCGCCCGCTCCGCGGTCGCTCTCGCGCGTGAGCTGAGACGCCGTCAATGCGGCAGTGGCGCTCCCGCCACGCCGAGCAGGGCTCCCACCGCGCCCGCCGCCAGCAGCGTCGCCACCACGCCCCGCCGGGCCACCAACAGCAGGACCCCGGCGCCCCCCAGCACCGCCGCCTGCCAGGGCTCGGAGAGCGCCAGCCCCAGCGGCACCGCGGAGCCGAGGATCGCGCCGATCGCCGCGGGGCCCGCGCCCCCGAGAAAGCCCTGCGCGGGGGCGCTCGAGCGCAGGCGGTCGAAGTGGCGCGCGCCCCCCAGCACGAACACGAACGACGGCGCGAACGCGATCCCCGCGGCCAGCAGGCCCCCGCCCACGCCCGCCGCCGCATACCCCACCACCGCCACCGTCTGCACCAGCGGGCCCGGGGTCACCTGCCCGAGGGCCACCGCGTTCAAAAACTGGCCCGCGGTCATCCAGTGGTAGCGGGTCACCGCATCGTGCTGCATCAGCGGGACGATCACGAACCCTCCCCCGTAGGAGAGCGCCCCCACCTTCAGCGCCACCCACCCCAGTGCCGCCAGGCCCCCGACCACGGGGACCGTCACCGCCCACAGGGGCGGGGCCAGGATCGAGGGTGTGCGCCGCGCCGCGGACTCCCTCCTCCAGATCATCTCCATCCCGCCACACCCGATCAGAGCCACCACCAGCCAGGGGCCCACCGTCGCCGCGCTCACCCCGCCCACCAGAAGGTAGGCCCAGAAGCGCACACCGCCACTGTCTCCCTGATCGCGGGCGCGTCTGCGGCTCGTGCCGAGCAGCGTACCCCCGGTGCGCACCGCCACCGCCGCCACCGCCGCGCCCGCGCCGGCACCCGCGCCGCGCACCCACACGGGCGGGGAGCCCGCAAGGAACAGCGCCGCCAGTCCCAGGATCGCGAGCAGCCCCGGCACGATGAACCCCAGGCCCCCCGCGATCGCGCCCGCTGGACCCCGCACCCGCCAGGCGCAGAAGATCGCCAGCTGCGTCGCGGCGGGGCCCGGGAGCAGGTTGCACGCCGCGATCGCATCCTCGAACTCCTCCCGCGTCAGCCATCCCTCGCGCTGCACGCAGAGCTCCCGCAGGAGCGCCATCTGCGCGGGGGGCCCGCCGAAGCCGATGCACCCCAGGCGCCCCCACTCACGCAGCACCACTCCCAGCGAGGGGCGGGCCTCCTCGCGCTGGGGCTCTGCAGAGGCGGTGTCCGGGGCCTCGAGCTCGCGCGCCTGCACGCGTGAAGGCTAAACCGCCTGCCGACTCCGTGGCCGGGGGCCTGGGCTCCGCGCAGTGACCGAGGAAACCTCAGTAGTGCAGCTCGCCCACGGTCTGCACGGTCATCGGGTAGCTGCTGCTCTTCCGGTTGATCGCCCCATAGAGATCACCCGTCCCGGAGGCGTGCGCGTAGCGGCCCGTGCCGTGGGTGACCGACAGGGAGCCCCCGAAGGTGGAGTAGGCGCTCGTCGAGTGCAGAGCCCCGTGGCCGTGCCCGCTGATCGAGCCGCCACCCTGGACGTAGATCGTGAACGAGGCGTACACCGTGGGGCCGATATTGAAGCTCACCCTCACCCTGCCCAGGATCGTCCCCGAGATCGGCCCTTCCTCGATCAGGTTTGATCCCGAGTTGCTCACCAGATGCAGATGCCCTTCGTCTTTGACGCTCAGCGTGTGCGCGGCCCTACCGAGGACCGTGGCCCCGTTCCTCAGCGCGGCGCTTCCAATCGCGTCTTTGTGTGCCACTCCCTCGCCTGTGGAGACACCTGCCGCCTGCGAGGCCGCGATCCCCATGAGGCCCGGGCCCGCGAGGGAGGCGAGCAGCATCGCCCAAAGCGTTGGAGCGCGCTGTTGACGGGCCGGACTGGAGTGACCGGCCCCGCTGCGAGCGGATTTCCGGGGGCTGCGCCGCGGCGGGTGTGGGCGACTTGGCATTCTCGAATACTAGCTCCCCACGCCGGTCGGTCGAGCACCCTCAAAGCTCGTATCTGCTAAAAGCATCCCGACTAGGGGAATACATATTTTGGCGGGGCGGGGAGAAGCGTCTAGAAGTGTGCACAAGGCGTGAGAGCCGACGCGGGGACTCGAACCCCGGACCCCTTCATTACGAGTGAAGTGCTCTACCAGCTGAGCTACGTCGGCGCGTGCTCGGATGCTATCGCCGTCGTGGGCTCCATCGGCTCCCCGGCTGCCAGTGCGCTGTCTTGCCTGCTACCATGACAGCATGAAGCAGCTCACCCTGCGGGTTGACGATCGACTGGCCGACTTCCTCAAGCAGGCCGCCGCCGCGCGGGGCGAGAGTGTCAACGCCTACGCCCACGCGGTACTTGGCGCCGCCGTCGACCCCGAGCTTGCCGGGGACGAGACCGCTCAGCTGCGTGAGCGCCTGAGCAGGGCGGGCCTGCTGGCGGCCGTGCCGCACGCTCCCCATCCTGCGCCCGCCGGTGCCGCGCTGGCGCGTGCGCGCAGACGCGCCGGGCGCGGTCGCTCGCTCTCCTCTCTAGTCGTCGAGGATCGCGGCTGAGCGTCTTCGCCGACTCCTCCGCACTCGTCAAGCTCTACGCCGACGAGGACGGGTACGAGGTTGTCAGGCGACTGCGAGTGCCGCTTGTCATATCTGCGCTCGCGCGGGTGGAGGTTGCCGCAGCGATTTGGCGGAAGCAGCGCTCCGGCGAGCGCGAGCGCGAGCTCGACCTCGATGACTCGCTGACCCTCATCCGAGCGTTCACAGCCGACTACGCCGGCACCCCCGATCGGCCGCCGCGGTTCATTGCGGTCGCAGTCACCGAGGGGATCATCGGGAGCGCCGCGGATCTGGCCGGAACCCACGGCCTGCGTGCCTATGACGCCGTCCAACTCGCCTCCGCGCTCGCCGCGCGCACGGCGGACAAGCGCTGCGCCGCACTCCTCGCCTTCGATCGCGAGCTCCTGCAGGCCGCCATCTCCGAAGGCTTTGAGAACGCAGCGGCCCCGGCGTCGAGGGAGGGGCCGCCCTCGCCATCCCAGAATCCCAAGCGCCGCTGAGCCTGCGGCGCCCCTCTCCTTACAGCGCCCCCAGCGCCTCCAACAGCGACTCCCCGTGCTTCTCGCAGAAGGCGGGGCCGATGCCGCGGATCTCGATCAGTTCCTCGGAGCTCCCCGGGCGGCGGCGCAGGATCTCCTCGAGCACCGTGTTCGCCGCCACCGTAAACGCCGGCTTGCCCTCCGCGCGACCCAGGCGCCACTCCCGCAGCTTCTCGTATTGCGCCTCGTCCACCGGCTCGGAGGGCTCCGTGGCGCCGTTGAGCGTGGGCTCCCCGTTTGCGCCCCCCCGCGCCCGGCGCTCACCCCGGGCCCTCGCGGTGCTCGCGCCCGCCGCCAGCGCCCGCTCCAGCTCGGGGTCGGGGTCGCACACGCTGCAGCAGCGGCCCTCCCGCGCTCCTTCCTGGGAGTCCCCGAAGTGCTCGAGGATCTGGCGCCTGCGGCACTCGCTCCCGTTGGCGATGAACCGCTCGATCGCCCTGTAGGACTCCCATCCCCGATCCTTCGCCGCCTTGATCGCCTGGTAGGCGGCGTGCCCATCGAGCTCGCCCGTGAGGCTCACCCTCAGCACCCCCCCTGTGCCCGGCTGCAGCTCCGCCGCGCTCGCGCGCTCGGCGATCGAGAGCAGCACCCGTTCGGTGTCATCCAGTTCCCGCGGGGCGATCTCCACCACCCCCCCGTTTGCGCGCCGGCTCAGGCGGCTGGTGTACGCGCGCACGTCCTCCACGCTGCTCTGGCGCTCGGTGTTGAAGCGGATCAGCCTCCCGAGGTCCATCCGCGAGGCCAGCAGCAGCGCCCGCGCGGGCTTCCCGTCGCGTCCCCCGCGGCCGGCCTCCTGGTAGTAGGCCTCGAGGCTCGTGGGGATCGCCCAGTGCGCCACCGTGCGCACGTCCGCCTTGTCCACCCCCATCCCGAACGCGTTCGTCGCCACCACCACCTCCGCCCTTCCCTCCATGAACGCCTCCTGCGCGTGGCGGCGCTCCTCGGGGCGCAGACCCGCGTGGTAGGCCACCGTTGCGATCCCCCTCCCCGCGATCAGCTCCGCGACCTCCTCGGTGTCCCTGCGCGTCCCGCAGTACACGATCGCCGGGCGGGCGGGGTGGGCGGAGTCCGTATTTTCCAGCACGTGCAGCAGCGCCGCCCGCTTGCGCGCCACCGCCCCCTTGCCCTCCACGCTGACCACGTCGAAGGCGATGTTGGGGCGATCGAAGCCCGAGCTCACCGACACCCACTCCCGCAGCCCCAGCTTCGCCGCGATCTCCCGCGCCACCCTGGGAGTCGCCGTCGCCGTCGCCGCCATCACCGGCGGGCGACCCACTGCAGCGATCGCCCCGTGCAGGCGCAGGTAGTCGGGGCGGAAGTCGTGACCCCACTCCGCTACGCAGTGCGCCTCGTCCACCACGAACAGCCCCACCTTGCGCGTTCCCACCGCCTCGCGGAAGGCCCGCGAGGCGAAGCGCTCCGGGGCTGCCAGCACCAGCTGCGCCCACCCCGACTCGATGTCCAGCAGCGCTCTGCCGTTGTGGCCCTCCTCCATCCCCGAGGCGAGCATCACCGCGTTCACCCCCGTCTCCGCGAGGCGCTTCCACTGGTCGTTCATCAGCGCGATCAGCGGGCTCACCACCACCACCAGCCCCCTCCCCGCCAGCGCGGGGAGCTGGTAGCACAGCGACTTCCCCGCGCCCGTCGGCATCACCACGAGGGTGTCCCTCCCCTCCAGCGCCGCCGCCACCGCCTCGCGCTGACCCGCGCGGAACTCCCGCAGGCCGAAGCGCTCCAGCAGCTCCTCCGGCGTGGGCGGGGCCGGTTCGCTCCGTGCCTCCGCATCCACCATCTCCCGCAGCTGCGCCGCCGGGTCCCTCAGCGCCGCGCGGCCCTCGGCATCGAGCGTCTCCCACAGCTCCCGCGCCCGGCTCAGGACCCCGCGTGCGCGGGCGCACGCGACCCGGTCGGCGGGGCTTGCCTGCAGCTCCAGCCGCGCCTGCTCGATCGCCTCCAGGATCTCCATCATCCTCGGGACCGTAGCTCTCGCTCCGGCCGGGACGCTCGCTCGGGCAGGTGCGCTCGCTCGGGATGTGCCCCACGGCAGGGTTCTCATTGCGAACGCCGCGGGGACCCCCCCTAGGGGTCCCCATCCAAATCCTTGCCTACCCCCGCCTGCGCCACACCACGCGCGTGCCCTCCGCGGGCACGAGCGTGATCGCGCGCCTGCGAATCCGCTCGCCCGCGGCGAACCTCCGCCGCCGCCCGGCGGCGAGGCCGGGGAGGCCGGTGGCGCGCCGGCGCACGGGCTCGCGGGGCAGCGAGGGCTCCAGCTCGCCGAGGATCGTGCGCAGCATCAGCTTCATCTCGAGCAGCGCGAAGGAGGCCCCGATGCAGCGCCGGATGCCCCCGCCGAAGGGGATCCACGAGAAGGTCTCCGGCGGGCTCTCCAGGAAGCGCTCGGGGCGGAACTCCTGCGGCGACTCGTACATCCGGGGGTCGCGGTTGGTCAGGTAGATCGACGGCGCCACCCTCGTGCCCTTGGGCAGTTCGTGCTCCCCGACCCGTAGGGGCTCCTCGAGGATGCGCACCACCAGCGGCACCACGGGGCGCACGCGCATGGTCTCGTGGATCACCGCCTGCATGTACTCCTCGCTCTCCCCCTCCGCGATCTCCGCGGTCAGCCTCGCGAGCTGCTCGGGGTGGCGCACCAGGCGCTCGATCGCCCACGCCACCGAGGTCGCGGTCGTCTCGTGCCCCGCCAGCAGCAGCGTGACGAGCTCGTCACGCAGCTCGGCGTCGGTCATCTCGAGGCCCTCCTCGTCGCGGGCCTGCATCAGCAGCGAGAGGATGTCCGTGCGCTCCCCCAGGTCCTCCTCCGCGCGCCGTCTCGCAATCTCGGCGTAGATCACCTCGTCCATGTGGTCCAGCGCCCGCCCGAATGCGCCCTTGGGGCGCTCCATCGTCGGGCGGCTCAGCGCCACCCGCAGCAGCATCGGCAGCCGCAGCGGCTCGAACAGCCCGCCGATCGCCTTCCGCAGCGCCCCCATCCGCTCGGTCTCCACGCCGAACACCGCCCGCAGGATCACCTCCAGGGTGATTGCCCGTGTGCGCTCCTGCAAACTCATCGGCTCCCCCAGCGGCCACGAGGCGAGGTCACGGCGGGTGGCCTCCACGATCACGTCCTCGTACTCCCGCATCCGCTCGCCGTGGAACGGCGGCAGCAGCAGGCGCCGCTGGCGGATGTGCTCGGGGCCCGTCAGCGTCAGCACCGAGCTCGGCCCCATCACCGGCGCGATCGGCGAGGCGCCCGCCGCCGAGGGCGCCACCTCGGGCGGGGCGGTGAGCACCTGCTTCACGAGCTCCGCCCCGCTCACGATCACCATGCGCCGACCGCTGGGGAAGAAGCGCATCGTGAACATCTCCCCGTAGCGTGCCCCGCAGCGCTCCAGCATCCACGGCAGCGCCGCGGCCCACGCCACCGTCTGCGCCAGCGCCGGCCACCGCGGGCCGGGCGGCAGCGAGATCGTGGACCGCTCCACCGCCGGGAGGGTGCTTGCCGCGCTCGCCATACCAGAGAGAGACTACCGCGGCAGCGACAGGTTCCCGATCGCCCGGAGCCCCGGGCGTGTGCGCGCGTGGGACTCCGCCAGCGCGCGCGCCAACCGCGCATGTGCGCGCGCCACCGCCTGCCCGTCCAGGCGCTCGGGCTGGCGGTCCACGTAGCTCAGCAGCATTCGCGCGGGCACCACCCGCACCCCCTTGCGCCGGCTCAGCGGCCGATCGACCCAGGCGCGGCTGAACACCACCAGCGGCTCCACGTGCTCCTCCACGATCGCCTCGATCGCCTTGCGCTGCGCCTGCGCCTGGCCCAGCACCGACCCGTGCATCCGCCCCACCCGCACCGGCCCGGGATGGCTCTTGGTCTCAACCGTGAACACCCCCCCGGGGCCGATCAGGATGTGATCCACGTTGCCCCTCCCGAGGCTCGCGTCGTGCACCACGCGCCACCCCTTCTCTCCCAACCCCTCCAGCAGCTCCCCCACCTGCTCTTCGCCCGTGGCGCCCCGATCGTGGCGGTCCACCAGCGGCAGCACCCAGCGTGAGATCGCGAAGATCGCGATCAGCAGCCCCACCTCCGCCCCCAGGAAGCGCGGGTCGTGCCAGCCGAAGCGCCGCCCCATCAGGGTCGTGGCGACCGCCAGCGCCCCCAACGTCAGCAGGGTGCGCATCCGCAGCCGCTGCACGATCGAGCGGGTGTACTGCCCGGGCGCCCGGGCCGTCGGGTCGCGTTCGAGGGCCACCACACTTCGACATCGGTCCCCCCGGAGGTCGGCTTTAGCGGCTCATGAGGATGGCCCTCCGATCTGCGCTCGGGGCGGTGGTCGCCCTCGATTTTCGGCAAATTGCGGAGAGCGCTCGGGAAAATACGTTGGCGGGCCTCCGGCCGCCTAAAGCCCCGCGGGATCTCCGCCGAGTCCAGTGGTGGGCCGCGATAAGGCAATCCTCGCGGCGGCCCGCACGAGCGCATGTCCGACTATCCAGATCGCAACCTCATTCAGAACTCCTTCGCCTCTCCGCCGGACGTCTCCCTGATGCTGCGCACCCACTCCGAGCAGAGCTGGCTGATCCACGAGGTGATCCCCGTGGTGCGCCAGATCGAGACCCCGGGGGGCCTGCCCGAGGAGCAGCTTCCCGCCGCGATCGCCTACCTGGAAGTCATCTGGGCGGAGGCCCTGGGTCGCGCGCGGGAGACCGATCGCGCACTGCGCCGGCTCGACACGCTCGATCTGGCTGAGAACGAGGTGCCCAGCTCCCCGGCCTGCGGCCCGCCGCGTCACCTTGTGGCCGAGGATGAGGGACCCGGCCAGCGCGACCCCCGTGGCCGCCACTCGCTGCCCGCCAGGGTGTGCCGCTACCACGCCGCGGTGGAGGCGCTGCGCGAGGCGACCGCACGGCGGGTCGCGAAGCTGATCGCCGCCCCCCCGCAAGCGCCGGTGCGGGAGCTCGCGCCGCAGGAGCGCTACGCCGAGGGGGCGAGCAGCGCCTGGAGGCGATAGGCGAGGGACTCCAGCGCGAGCTCCTCGGAGACGTTGAGGGAGAGGCGCAGGCGGGTGTCCTGCACCAGCTCCACGCCGTCCCGCAGCCGCGCGGGGGAGCGCCCGGCGGCGTCGCGCTCCAGCTCGGGTAGGCGGTCCAGCGCGTAGGCCAACTCGCCCGCCCCCTCAGCGACGCACCAGAGGTCGCGCAGCCACAGCTGGGCGAGGCGCAGGGCGAGGTCGATCGTGCCGGTTCGCGCGCGCCGCTCGACGCGGCGCTGAGCGTCTGCGGTTTCGCGCTCGTGGCGTTTGCGCTCCTTGACCGGGAGCAGTTCGAGGTCCCCCGCCACGCGCGTCGCGAGCGCCTCGGCTGCGCCCGTGCCAACCTCCCTGGCTGCGCGCAACAGTTCTTCTAGAGGCCCGCCCGCCCCGCCCGCCCCGCGCACGGTGCCCTCGCCGTGCAGGGTGGCGCGCACGAAGCCCTCCGCGCGCTCCCTCAGCACCTCTCCCTGCGCACCCGCGAGCTCCCCCGCCAGGCGCGCGTCTCCGAGCGCCAGCCGCGCGCAGGCGGCAAGCCTGGGGTCCCGCTCCGCGGCGCCGTCCCGCTCCGCGGCGGCGCCGGGGAGGGATCCCGTGTCGGCCACGAGGCGCTCCTCGATGCGGGCGCTGGGGAGGTGGTCGAAACGCACGTGCTGGCAGCGGGAGGCGATCGTGGGGAGCACCTCGCGGGGGCTGGGGGCGAGCAGGAGGATGTGGACGAAGGGTGGGGGCTCCTCGAGCGTCTTGAGCAGGCGGTTGGCGGCCTGGTCGTTCAGGGTGTGGGCGTCCTCGAGCACGAACACGCGGCGCAACGATTCAAAGGGGGTGTGGGCCGCCGCGGCGATCACGGCTCGGTCAACGTCCCCCACGAGCATTTCCCCCGCGCCGGAGGGAGTGACCCAGGTGAGGTCGGGGTGGGCCCCCCGGGCGACCCGCGCGCGCGCGTCCTGCGGCGTGGGCGATCCCTCGGCGAGCAGAGCCGCCGCGAAGGCGCGGGCGACGGTGCGCTTGCCCACGCCGGGGGGGCCGTGGAAGAGGTAGGCGTGCGAGGGTGCCCGCCCGGAGCTCTCATCGGGGAGCGCCGGAACGAGCACCGCGCGCGCGTGCGGGTGGGCGTCGATGCCCGGGAGCGTCTGCGCCGAGGGAGTGCTCACGCGGCCCATCGTGACAGAGAGAAAGCGGGGCCCGGCTCCCCGTCTTCGGCTCGCCGTGCCACCCTCCGAGGCGATACGGTCCCGGCGATGCCCCGGGGCACGCTGATCACGATCGAGGGGGTGGACGGCGCGGGCAAGAGCACGCTCGCCGAGGCTCTCGCAGCGGCGATCGCGGCGCGCGGGCGCCCGGTCGAGCTGCTGCGCGAGCCCGGGGGGGTGCACCTCTCCGAGCGCATCCGCGAGCTCGTCAAGGACCCCTCCCTGGAGGTCTCCCCACCGGCGGAGGCGCTGCTGTATGCGGCGGCGCGCGCGCAGCTCGTCCAGCAGCGGCTCGCTCCCCTGCTCGAGCGGGGGGAGCTGGTGCTGCTGGATCGCTTCGTGGACTCCTCGCTCGCCTACCAGGGCGCGGGCCGGGAGCTCGGAGTGGAGCGGATCCGCACGATCAACCTTCTCGCCACGGGGGGCCTGCAGCCGGACCGCACACTGCTGCTGCGCATCTCCCCGGCGCGGGGGCGCGCACGTCAGCAGACGCGGGCGCTCGCGCCGGATCGTCTGGAGGAGGAGGGGGAGGAGTTCTTCGCGCGGACCGCCGCCGCCTATGAGGATCTCGCGCGCGCCGAGCCCCGGCGGATCCGCGCGATCGACGCCGAGCAGCCGCGCCAGCGCGTTCTGGAGGACGCGCTGGCGGCGATCGCGGACCTGCTCTGAGCGAGGATGCGGGCGCCTACCATGTTCCTCGCAATGCACCGCATCCTCGAAGGCTCCCCCCGGGCTTCCGCGCTCGCCCTGGTCGCGATCCGGCACACCACCGAGTCCACCACGACGAAGCTGTCCACGGGGGCGATCGTGGTGGCGGCGCTGGCGGCGCTGCTGATCCTCCTGTGCCTCGTCTGGGGAGCGGCGCGCTGGCGGGCCTATGAGGCCCGCTGGACGGTCTCGCTGCGCCACTCCCTCGAGGAGGCCGGCTGGCACCTGGCGGCCTCCTGGCAGGAGTTCTCGGACTGGCTGCGGCTCGGTCGCTGAGCCTCCTAGAATCGAAGTACTCCCCCCCTTTTCCGTCCGACCCGAGCGGGACGATGCTTGGCCCCCCTAACAAGAGTCGAGTGGGCGTCCCCGGCGGCGCCGGCGCGGAGAAGAAGGAGCGAGATCAGCATGCGAGCAATGCCCCATCCCACCACCGTCGAGCAGATGACACCCGGGCGGGCGCTGTCGATCGAGCGCCTCCTCACGTCCCCCGGGACGCACCCCTTCGATGCGGTGGAGTGGGAGCTGCGGGACGCGCGCATCGGCCACGGGGATCGCGTTGCGTTCGAGCAGCGCGGCGTGGAGTTCCCCAAGAGCTGGTCGCAGAACGCCACGAACATCGTCGCCCAGAAGTACTTCCGCGGGCAGCTCGATCACCCCGCGCGGGAGCACTCGGTCAAGCAGATGATCGGCCGCGTGGCCGGCACGATCTCGGCGTGGGGCCGCGAGCGGGGCTACTTCGCGACCGAGGAGGACGGCGAGGCCTTCGAGGCGGAGCTCACCCACATCCTGCTGCACCAGATGGCGGCGTTCAACTCGCCGGTGTGGTTCAACGTGGGCTTCGAGGAGAACCCCCAGTGCAGCGCCTGTTTCATCCTCTCCGTGCAGGACACCATGGAGTCGATCCTCGAGTGGAACACCAAGGAGGGGATGATCTTCCGCGGGGGCTCGGGGTCGGGCATCAACCTCTCGAAAATCCGCGGGTCGATGGAGCAGCTCGCGAAGGGGGGCACCGCCTCGGGGCCGGTGTCCTTCATGCGCGGGGCGGACTCCTGGGCGGGCACGATCAAGTCCGGCGGCAAGACCCGCCGCGCGGCGAAGATGGTGGTGCTCGACGTCGACCACCCCGACATCCGCGAGTTCATCTGGTGCAAGGCCAGGGAGGAGGACAAGGCGCAGGCGCTCAGGGACGCGGGCTTCGACATGTCGATCGACGGCGAGGGCTTCACCTCGATCCAGTACCAGAACGCGAACAACTCGGTGCGCGTCACCGACGAGTTCATGCGCGCCGTCGAGGAGGACCGCGAGTGGCGCCTCACCTCCCGCGTGACGGGTGAGCCGGTGGGGGAGCCGATCCCCGCGCGCGAGCTGATGCGCGAGATCGCCGAGGCCGCCTGGCGCTGCGCGGACCCGGGGGTGCAGTACGACACCACGATCAACCGCTGGCACACCTCGCCCAACTCGGGGCGCATCAACGCGTCGAACCCATGCAGCGAGTACATGCACGTGGACGACTCCGCGTGCAACCTGGCGTCGATCAACCTGATGCGCTTCCGGCGCCCCGACGGCACGCTGGACGTGGAGACCTTCGAGCACACCGTGGACATCCTGCTGCTGGCTCAGGAGATCGTCGTGGGGCCCTCGAGCTACCCCACCGAGGAGATCGGCGTCAACGCGCGCGCCTTCCGCCAGCTCGGCCTGGGCTACGCGAACCTCGGGGCGTACCTGATGGCGGACGGGATGCCCTACGACTCCGAGGAGGGCCGCGGCACCGCGGCGGCGATCACGGCGCTGATGACCGGCCGCGCGTACCGCCGCTCGGCGGAGGTCGCGGGGGCGCTCGGCCCCTACGAGCGCTACGCGGAGAACCGCGAGGAGCACAACGCGGTGATGGGCATGCACCGCGACGCCTCCCTCGCGATCCCCGATGCCCACTGCGCCGACGGGGAGCTGCTGGCGGCCGCGCGGCGCTCCTGGGAGGAGGCGGTGGAGTTGGGGGAGCGCCTGGGCTACCGCAACGCGCAGGCCACCGTGCTGGCCCCCACGGGGACGATCTCGTTCCTGATGGACTGCGACACCACTGGTGTGGAGCCCGACTTCTCGCTGGTCAAGTTCAAGGAGCTCGTGGGCGGCGGGCAGATGACGATCGTCAACCGCACGGTCCCGCTGGCGCTGCAGACGCTCGGCTACTCCGAGCCGCAGATCGAGCAGATCGAGGCCCACCTCGCCGAGCACGGCACGATCATCGGCGCCCCGGGCCTGAAGGAGGAGCACCTGCCGGTGTTCGACGTGGCGGTGGGGGAGCGCGCGATCTCGCACATGGGCCACCTGAAGATGATGGGCGCGGTGCAGCCGTTCATCTCGGGGGCGATCTCCAAGACTGTCAACCTGCCCCAGAACGCGACCGTGGAGGACATCGCGGACGCCTACACCCAGGCGTGGCGGCTGGGGATCAAGGCGCTCGCGATCTACCGTGACGGCTCGAAGACCGCCCAGGCTCTGCGCACCGACGCGCAGACGGAGGAGCCGGCCGGGAAGGTCGATGTGGAGGAGATCGTGCAGAAGGCCGTCGCCAAAGCTCTTGTGGAGGCCGGGCCGAAGCGCAAGCGGATGCCTCGCGAGCGCCAGTCGATCACGCACAAGTTCTCGATTGGCGGCCACGAGGGCTACATCACCGCTGGCATGTACGAGGACGGCAGCATCGGGGAGATCTTCCTCACCGACATCGGCAAGGAGGGCTCCACGCTGCGGGGCATGATGAACTCGTTCGCCACCGCGATCTCGATCGCGCTGCAGTACGGGGTGCCGCTGGAGACGCTGGTGCAGAAGTTCTGCTACATGCGCTTCGACCCGGAGGGGATCACCACCAACCCCGAGATCCCCTTCGCGAAGTCGATGCCCGACTACATCATGCGCTGGCTGGCCTCGCGCTTCCTGGACGCCGACGTCCAGGAGGAGCTGGGCATCCTCACTCCCGAGGTGCGCGCCCGCAAGGCCGCCCAGGAGGCGGCGCAGTCGATGATCGCCTCGGATACCGCGGGGCCCGCCACCACGAGCGATCGAACCGTCACCGCACCCAGGGCAGCGGGCGGCAACGGCGGCGGTACGAGTGCGCCCGCGGCCTCGTTCACCGACACCCCCCCGGTGGTGCCCGCGAGGCTGCAGGGCCTGGACCTCGGCCCGGCGTGCAGCCAGTGCGGAGGAATGATGCAGCGGACCGGCTCTTGCTACACCTGCAGCAGCTGCGGCAACAACACCGGCTGCGGCTAAGCGCGACGCGCGCGCTCTAAACCTGATTGCATTAGTGGAATGAGGGGTTGGTTCTTTGGACCGCCAGCGTTGGCACTCGTAGCGGCCGCGGCTCTGGCCGGCTGCGGCGGCAGCTCGAAGGTGAGCACCGATGTCAGCACCGTGACCGATGCGAGCGGCTCCGGGGCGCCCGTTGCTCAGAGCTCCACGAGCAGCGCGGCGGCGAAGGGGGCACCCACCGCCAAAGCGCCCGCGGGCAGCTCGCCGGGCTCTACGTCGGCCAGTTCGTCTGGCAGCACGCCGGCCAACTCCTCTGGCGGCTCATCGGGCAGCACCTCGGCCCGGAGGTCCGCGTTGCGATCGGCAGCGAAGACCCCAACCCCGAAGACCACCCCACCCCCCCACATCAACGGCGAGGAATACGATCCCCCCGGGGCGATGTCCCTGAGCAGCCCGGCGTTTGCGCTCAACGGAACGATCCCTTCGCAGTACACCTGCGAAGGGGCCAACATCTCTCCTCCGCTGCAGTGGCGTAACTTGCCCGCGCACACCGCGGAGCTCGTGCTGTTCATCATCGACGACGGCTCCAACGGGCCCGAAGGCGGGATCCGGTGGGTGGTATCGGGCATCGAACCGAGCCTCTCCGGGATCGCCGCCGGCTCACTGCCGGCGGGGGCGGTCGTGGGGCTCAACACCTCGGGCAAAGCGGCCTACGGCGGCATCTGCCCCCCGAAAGGCAGGGCCGTCCTCTACCAGTTCGTGCTCTGGGCGCTGAGCAAGAAGCTCAACTTCAACAGCGGTTTCATCCCGGCGGTGGCCGAGCACGAGTACAGCAACAGCGAGCTCGGTTCGGCGGTCACCTACGCCATCGCCGAGCGCCAGTGACGCAGCGCGGGTGACGGGTCCGGGGGTCAGGTCAGCAGGCGCTCGCCCGCGGCGCGCTCGGCGACCGCGGCACCGGCCTCGGAGCGGCCGAGCATGCTGATGAAGACGGCGGCGAAGGCGATGCCGAAGACGAGGAACTCGACGAAGCACATGCCGGCCCCGGCGAGGTGCTGGTCGTTGATCGCCGAGATGCCGAACGCGCGGGGGGCGCCGGCATAGTAGGGGTACTGGGCATGCGCCAGCCAGGTGAGGGGCAGGCAGATGGCGGCGCTCGCGAGGCGCGTGAATCCGAGTAGCGCGAGGCGCTCCCCGCCGGGCCGCAGGCGCGCACGGGGCAGCGGGTCGACGATCAGCCACCACAGGGCGAGGCCGGTGTAGAAGAGGGTGGCGTGCTCGAAGGCGTGCACGGTGGGGTGCTGGGCGGCGAAGTCGAAGATGCTGGGGATCGCCCACACCCACGTGGCGATCGCCCACAGCGGGATCGCGAAGTAGGGGGAGGTGAGCCGCGCGAGCACCCGGCCGAAGCGGCCCCCGGGCGCCACCGCGCGCAGCGCCTCGCGGGAGAGGCCGAGCGGCAGCAGGGGGCGGCGCAGCCCGAGCACGATCAGCGCGGGCGCGATGTCGGAGAGCAGCACGTGCTGGGCCATGTGGGCGGAGAGCAGGTAGCGGTCGCCGATCGGGTCGAGCGGGGAGAGCAGCGCGACCGCCAGCACCGCGAGGCCTGCCATGTAGGGCACCCAGTGCCCGGCGCCGATCGCCTCGGAGCGCCCGGCGGCGCGGCGGTAGGCACGCGCATACACCACCGCCGCGAGCCCCAGCGCGAGGATCACTATCGGGTTGAAGGTCCAGGAGCCCCAGCCGGGCACGCTCGCCAAGATCATGCGCGGCATCCTATCGATCCTCCCCAGGGACCTGCTCAGTCGCTGCCATAGGACGCCGGCGGGGGTTCGTCGGTGCGGATCGCGGCGATCTCGCTGAGCAGCTGGGGCGCGGTGGTGCCGCCGAGCACACGCAACCGCGGCAGCCGGTAGAGATCCTCGCCCGGCTGGGCCCAGCCGGGAACGACGGTGGTGGAGCCGCGGTAGCCCGCGACGCGCACGGCTTCGACCACGGCGGCGTCGTAGTGGCCGGAGGGGTAGCAGAACCAGTGGGCGGGCACGTGGTAGAGCCGCTGGATCTCGCTGCGCGCCACGGCCACCTGGTAGCGCAGCGCGGAGGGGTCGAGGGTGATGAGGTCAGCGTGGCTGAAGCCCTGGGTGTCGAGCTCCCAGCCGGCGCCGATCAGGCCGCGGACCTGTTCGGGGGAGAGCCCCCCCTGGGAGGGGGGCAGGCCGGTGAGCTGCAGGTTCTCCACGCCGCCCCAGCCCAGTTGGCGCAGGACGGGTAGGGCGTTGGTGTACTGGGACTGGTAGCCGTTGTCGAAGGTGAGCACGATCGGCTTGCCCGCCGGCAGTGGCGTGCCCTCGCTCCAGTTGGCCCACAGCTGATCCATCGTGACCGCGCGAAAGCCGGCGTGCGCGAGCGCGTGCATCTGTTCGGCGAACTCCCCGGCGGGCACATAGAGGCCCGGGAAGGGCGCTCCCGGGGGCGGGGGATTGATGACGTGATACATGAGGATCGGGACCGCCTCGGCGCGGATTCCCGCTCCGGAACGGGCGCTCGCGCCATCGCCGCGGCGGCTCGAGTGCCTCCCGCTGCGCAGCCCGGCGACGCTGCGTGTCTTGGAGGGGGCGGAGGAGCCGCCCGCGGCAAGCGCGACGACGGCGGCCGCAGCGGCGAGCACGACCAGCAGACAGCCCCCGGCCAGCACCCTGCGGCGGCGGGCGAGTGCGCGGCTGCGCGCCTCACGGCGGGCGAGCCGCTCGGGGTCGATCGGCGCTCGCGGCTGCACGTTCACCGGGAACTTTCGCAGGCCGCGGTGTCAGCCACACTGCGCAGGCCGCGGTGTCCGCGACTCATCGCAGGTGGAGGGGCTTGGGCGAGATAGGATCATCGAAGGTGTCCGTCGCGTCCTCCTCCCCCTCGCCGGAGGCCCCTCTGCAGGGGGGCTGCCTGTGCGGCGCGGTGCGCTACGAGGTGAGCGCCCCGAGCGTGGCGGCGCGCTACTGCCACTGCACGCACTGCCAGCGGCGCACCGGCACGAGCTCCTCGGCCAATTGCCTGTTCCCACGGGCGGGCTTCCGCCTGCTGAGCGGCGCCGAGCAGCTGCGCGCCTACCAGCCCCCGACGGGAGTGCCCAAGTTGTTCTGCACCACCTGCGGTTCGGCGTTGTTCAGCGGTGACCCCTTCTCCGACGAGCGGGTGGTGATCCGGATGGGCACCTTCGACGAGGACCCCGGCATCCGCCCGCAGTACCGCCAGTTCGTGGACTCGGCTGCCCCATGGGAGCCGATCCCCGACGACGGTCTGCCGCGGCACCCGGGTTCGGGCATCTCCTGAGTAAGTACCTAGTTGAGGCGGCTCTTGAGCGCGCTCGCTGCGGAGAACTTGGCGGCCTTGCTGGCGGCGATGCTGATCGTGGCGCCGGTGGAGGGATTGCGTCCCTGCCGGGCGGCGCGGTGGCTGACGCTGAACTTGCCGAAGCCAGCGAGGGCGACCTCGCCGCCGGCGGCGAGCTCCTCGGAGACGGCCTCGATCGTGGCGTCCAACGCCTGGCGGGCCTGGCTGGGGTCCAGTCCGGTGCGCTCTGCGACTTTGTCGGCCAGCTCGTTCTTGGTCATGTTGGCACTCCTCCCGTGTGGGTGTGATTGCTTAAAGCGGGCAGATTAGCGTTCGGCCAGGACGGCAGCCTGCCTGACGGCGCCTCTCAGGCGGAGACGCGCACGGATGGGGGTCCCTCCACGGCCTCCCGCGCCACCGCGGCGCTGGGCGATCTCCGACCGGCGGGCAGGCGCCCCGCTGCGTAGGCGGTCCACAGCGCGGCGAGCCAGGCGGCGCAGGCGAGCGCGACGTGGATCCAGACCAGCTCGGTGGGGAGATGGGTCTCGTACTGGTCGAGGCCCACAGCTCCCTGGAGGGCGAGCAGGACGCAGAGCGCGGTGGTGCAGCGGCGCACCAGGGGATCGGCGTCGCGGCGGCGCGCGAGCCACCAGACGAGCACCGCGAGCAGGCTGAACACGAGGGCGATCTCGGCGTGGCGGTGGATCACGAAGTCCATCGTGCCCCGCCCGTCGAAGTCCAGGCGGTTGATCTGTTCCCCGGGGTTGCCCCCCGCGTGGGGGCCCGCGGCGGTGGCGGCGGTGCCGGCGAAGATCGTGATGGCCCCCAGGCCGACCAGGGCGCGGGCGGACCACACGAGGGTGCGATCGCCGCTCGCGGGACGCTCCCCGGGCTCGTACCGAGCCCGCCACGCGAGGGCGGCGGCGGCCACGAGGATCAGCATGGAGAGGGAGAAGTGGCCCATCACCCACCCGTAGTCGAGTTTGCCCCGCACCGTGAGACCGCCGAGCACGGCCTGCGCGACCACGCCGAGGGGCAGCAGGGCGCCGAGCCACACGAGGTCGCGGCGGTAGGGCCGGCGGCGGAGCGCCCCGAGCCAGGCGAGACCGGCGGCCAGCACGACGGGCACGGAGATGACGCGGTTGGAGAACTCGATCACCGCATGGGTCCGCAGCGGGGGGTAGAGGTTGCCGTAGCACTTCGGCCAGGTGGGGCAGCCCAGGCCGGAGCCGGTGAGCCGCACGGCGGCGCCGGTGAGCACGATCAGGGTGAGGGCGAGGAGGGCGGCATACGCCACGAGGAGATACTGGCG
Source organism: uncultured Solirubrobacterales bacterium (assembly GCA_963713985.1). Taxonomy (GTDB): domain Bacteria; phylum Actinomycetota; class Thermoleophilia; order Solirubrobacterales; family Solirubrobacteraceae; genus Palsa-744. Next base: position 798,473 of record OY970219.1, read on the forward strand.
GGGCGTCAGGGTGTAGCCGTGGGTGCGCTCGCGCAGGCGCTCCAGGCGGTGGGGGAGGGCCATGGTCTGGAAGTTTGCCAGCTTGGCGGTGAGTTCAGCCCTGGTAAACGAACGGCAGTTCGGGGGCGAGCTCGCGCAGTGTGGGGGCGGAGCGGTCGCGAGCGGAGACGATCGGCTCGATCTCCGCGGGCCACTCGATCGCGACCTCGGGGTCGTCCCAGGCGATGCCGCGCTCCAGGGCGGGGTCGTAGTAGGCGGTCTGCTTGTAGAGGACATCGGCGACCTCGCTGAGCACGCAGAAGCCGTGCGCGAAGCCAACGGGGACGTAGAGGGCGCGCATGGACTCGTCGTCGAGCTCGACGGCCTCCCACTGGGCATAGGTGGGGGAGCCGCGGCGCAGATCGACGATCACATCCACGATGCGCCCGCGGGAGCAGCGCACGAGCTTGGCGACGCCGGAGCCGATGTGGAAGTGCATCCCGCGCACCACGCCGCGGGTGGAGCGGGAGTGGTTGTCCTGGATGAAGCGCTCCTGGGGGGGTATCCCCAAGGAGGGGTGCCACTGCAGGCGGTAGGTCTCGCAGAAGAAGCCGCGCTCGTCGGTGAAGATAGGAGGCTCGAGGACGACGGGCCCGGAGAGGCGCGTGGGGGTGATGTTCACGCAGCAGAACGGTACTTCAAGCGTGCCTTTGGCGGTGCCGGCGGGGCAGGCGATGGTAGATGACGATGCTGGTTTGGGCGGTGTTGCGGAGCTTGTCGACGGCGATGAACGTGAGGATGTTGCGGCCGGGGCGAATGCGCGCGGCACCGTGCCAGTGCAGGGCCCCGGCGAGGGTGCGGGGGAACGCTTGGTTGGTGTAGTTGCGGATCAGCTTGCCGTTGATCTCGAGGGTGATGCGCCCGACGCCCTGGGGGTCGCGGGCGGAGACGCTGATGGGCAGGGTGCCGCTGTAGGTGGTGTGGTTGGCGGGCGCGGAGACGTCGATGCTGGGGCCCGAGAAGGACCCGCAGGGTTCGGTGAGCTGGTCGCCGTCGTGGGCGTAGCGCGCCATCGCGTCGAAGGAGGGCTTGCGAGAGCCGTTGGCGCGCAGGAGGCCGGAGACATCGGGGCCTTCGTCCTGGAGGGGGAACCAGATGGCGACCTGCACGTAGGGGTCCTGGGCGAGGCAGTGGTAGGCCTGGGCGAGGTAGGTGGCCTGCTGCTGTTCGGTGACACCCTGGGCCTTGCGCCCGGCCCAGAAGCCTTCCTCGCACTCCGCGGAGGTGGTGCGCCAGGAGAGCTCGGTCATCCAGATGGGCTTGTCGTCGCCGTTGGCGAGCATCACGGCGTGGACTTCGCGGTAGGCGAGGAAGGAGTCGGGGATCATGTGCCCGTCGTTTTCGCGCAGGAAGGAGTAGGGGGAGACGATGTTGCATGAGGTGTCAGTGTGTACGGCGACCGCGTCGAAGTACCCCTTGGCGCCGTTCTGGTAGAGGGCTTCCAGGAAGGGGTAGTCGTTGCCGGTGAGCCCCCCCACGAGCACGGTGGCGTTGGGTTCGGCGGCCTTCACCACGGGGTAGGTGGCCTTCAGCAGCGCCGCGTAGGCGGCGGGGTCGGGGGCGCCTACCCACCAGGAGGGGGAGTCCTCCTCGTTCCAGAGCTCATACGCGGCGACCCGGGAGCCCCAGTGCTGGGCGAGGCCGCCGACGAACGCGGCGTAGTCCTCGGGGTTGGCGGGGGGCGTGTGTTCGTTGGAGGAGCCCGTCTCCCACTGGGGGGTGCCGACGACGTCGACGATCACTTTCGTGCCCGCGGGGAGCTGGCTGAAGAGCCGTTCGTAGTTGGCCAGCCAGTTGACCGAGTAGACCCCGCGGGTGGGCTCGAGATCGGGCCAGGTGGCGAACACTCGTACCCAGTGGGTGCCGAGCGCCTTGAGATCCCCCACGTGGGGGGTGAAGCCGTCGGCGAGCACCACCCCCGGTTCGGCCGCGGGTGCGGTTGCCGCGGCGAGGCCGAGCGCGAGCGTGAGCAATCCCGCGAGGAGCGCCCCGAGGAGGGGGCGTCGGCGCAGGGGGGTATGGCGCGGGCGGAGCTCCATCCCTCCAAGCATCGTAAGCAGCGCACCCATGCTTGACGCCGGTCCAGGGGATTCGACGGATGGGGAGGAATGATGATCAGGGGTGTTTTGAGGCGCCCATCACTTTGGCCGCCGCCGCAGGTCCCTCTCCAGCTCCAGGAGCTTCTGGTCCCGCTCGCCAATCGTTTCACCGCGCGGGCCGGCCACGATTGCAAACGGTGGTACGTCCCCACGCACGAGAGTGAGCGCGCCGACGGCGGCGCCCTTGCCGATCGTGACACCGGGGAGGATGACGCTGCCCGCGCCGACGATGACGTGCTCCTCGAGCACGACGGGGGCGCTGGTGACGTTGCGCAGGTCCTCCGGGACGGTGGGTCCCGTGAGCCACTCGCCGCTGTAGTCGTCGTTGGAGGAGAAGATCGCCGTGCCCGCCGACACCCCCGCGAAGCTGCGCAGCTCGATCCTCCCAGCGCCGGTCATGAAGACACGGACGGCGATGTGGACGTGATCGCCGATGAGGATGCCACCGTCGCCGGCGCTCAGCACGACGCCGGCGTCGATGCGGACGTGCGAGCCGAGGGAGATCCGGCCTGCGCCGTAAAAGGTGGCGGTAGCGTCGACGTTCGCGTCTTCGCCCATGGCGCGGAACCCGACTCCGAGCAGTTCCTCACGGGTCATGAAGCCCTGCCTCTTCATGTCGATCGCTCCAAGGCCGGAGCGAGGACTCCGTTGGCGATCTCGACGATCTCCTCCAACTCCCCCTCGCCCATGTCCGAGTAGACGGGCAGGCAGATCATTCGCGCCGAGAGATCGTCCGTGACCGGGAGCGACACCTCGGCCGCGAATGGCGGCGTGCGATGGAGCGGTGGAGCGTAGTAGCGGCGCGCTCCCACGCCCGCGGCGACCAGCTGGGCGACCACGGCGTCCGCATCGCGGGTGGATGGAAGCGCCACCGGATACGTCTGCCAGGGGGGTGCGCCGGCATTCGGTGGGTGCTCGAGGTCCGCAGCTCCCGCCAGCCCCGCTCGATACCCGCGGGCGATCTCCCCGCGGCGCGCGATGAAGCCGTCGATCCGCTCGAGCACGGCGAGCCCGATCGCCGCGTGCACCTCGCTCAGCTTGCCGTTGAACCCCAGCGTCTCGGGCACACCCTCGGATAGGCCGAAGTTGATCGTCCTGCGAAGCCGCTCGGCGAGTGGCTTGCGCACGAGCACCGCGCCACCCTCGCCGATGCCGAACACCTTGGTGGCGTGCAGCGAGAAGATCTCGGCATCCCCACGAGCGCCCACCCATCCACCGCCATCCTCCCGGCCGCCGAGGGAGGCCGCCGAGTCCACGATCAGCGGCACCCCCGCCGATTGCGCCACCCGTTCGAGGTCATCGAGCGGGTGGCAGAGCCCGAGCGTTCGCACGTGCAGGATGGCACCGACCTGCTCGCGCTGAAGCGTCCGCTCCAGTTGGGCGACGTCGAGCTCCCAGGTCGATGGCGAGACATCGACGAACAGCGGCGTACACCCGGCGAGCGCCACCGCGCCAGCGGTTGCCGGGAAGGTGAAGCTCGGCATCGCAACGGCGCCGCGAACGTCGAGTGCCAAGAGCGCAGCGATCAGCCCGGTGGTACCGCTCGAGACCAGGACGACATTGCGCTCAGGGAAGGCATACTTCTGTTCGAGCTCCCGCTCCAGCCGTGAGGCGACCGGGCCGAAGTTGGAGTAGCGCCGCTCCTCGTATGCCGGCGCCAGCAAGTCCAGCCAAGCCTCTGGCGGCGGGATTGTCGGCCGGATGAACGGGTACACGGCGCCTAAACCTCGGTGAGCACGCGCTCGTGCACTTGTCGCAGCGCTTCCCGCAGCACGACATTGGCGGGATTCAGATCCTCGCGCGCGAGCAGCGCGCCCACATGCTCGCGAGAGGCGAAGTCCTCAACCCGGTTGAAGTCCTCGTCCTTCAGGTAGTGGATGATGCGCACGTCCTCGAGCTCAGCCTGATGGTGCGGAAGAAATTGTGCGTTGTTTGGGAAGTTGAAGCGCAGCGGAAGCGAACGCCACCGCACGCCGGATCTCAGGATGGCCATCGTCAGAGCGATCTGACAGCGAAACGGCGTGGGAAGCACCTGCTCGACGGTCTCCATCTCTGCATAGATCGACTGCGCCAGCGTCCGGAAGATCTCCCGCGGCGCGAGGAGGACGCCGAGATTGAAATACGGCGGGCAGTAGCGCCTGGCGGCGTCGAACTCAATCGATTGCCAGCCCGAGTGCTCGCATTCCAACGATGGGCTGTCAAGTCCGGCCGCGTCGAATACCCGCCCCCATAGGGCCTGCTCGCCCTCGCAGTCGATGAACGGAGAGATATGAGCAATCAGTCCGGCTATCGAGGGACTGCGCTCCACCACATCGAGCAGGTCATCGATCGGCCGGATGAACAGCGTGTCGGAGTCCAGTAGGAGTGCGTTTGGCGCCTGGATATCCTCGCAGAATCGCTGCAGCGCAGTGGCGAAGATGCCGTAGCGACGCCACAGAGAATCGTCGAGCCAGCGCCACTCGACACCGAGGCGCCGCGACCAGGGGTTGGCGCGCACAAGATCGAAGCGCTCGTCGGCCCCAACCGTGACGATGATGGGACTCTCGGACAGCGCTCCACCGAAGCGCCGGATCGACGCGGCGAGATAGTGGATCCTCGTAAGAAACGGGGGGGTGGGGCTGATCGGTATGTGGATCTCGCAGCGGGCGGCGCTTGGAAACTTCCGCCGTGTCGGCCGCCAGAGCCTCCGACCGCTGCGATGCCCCGACGCGACTCCTCTCACCAACGCGCCTACTCGCCTGCGGAGTGGACTCGCGAAATGAGATCGCCGAGGGCGGTCGAGAGCCGGGCACCCCGACGCGATCCAAGCGGCTCGTGCATCGGCCGTGAGTCTATATCGGCAGCGACCGCCCAGGCCGTAGACGAGGGCGGGGCAGCCGCCCGGCGTCTGGGCCATCTCGTCGGCTTACGGACGCGCTCAGCGAATAGAGTGCTGTCGTGACCTCGGGCAAGGGTGGTGGGCAGAATCCCGTATGCGTCCTCGGCTTCGGACGCAGCGGCACGTCGCTGACGATGCGTCTGCTCAATCTTCTCGGCGTCGACGTCGGCCCAGAGGCAGACCTCCTGCCCGCCCAGGATGCGGACAACCCACGGGGGTATTGGGAGCCGCGATGGATGATCGATCTCAACGACGAGATCCTCGCGGCCCTCGGCACTCCTTGGCAGCGTCCATTCGATGTTGAGCCCGGCTGGGAGCAACGCTCCGAGCTGGACCCGCTGCGCAAACGAGCACGTGAGCTGATCGAGGAGAAGTTCGGATCGGCGCCGCTGTGGGGGTGGAAGGATCCGCGTACGATGCTCACGCTGCCCTTCTGGCGAGATCTGGTGCCGGACGTCAGGTATGTGTTCTGTCTGCGTAATCCTGCGGATGTCATCTCGTCGTTTCAGCGTCGTCCCGAGGCGAATCTGCCGATCCAGACGTGGGGAGATCTCTGGATGGAGTACACGGCGCGCGCGCTGCAGGAGACGCGTGAGCAGCCGCGGCTGCTCGTCTTCTACGAAGACCTCTTTCGTGACGGTGCAGAGCAGATCACGCGCATCGCATCCTTCCTCCACATCGATGCCCCGGCGCGCGACACTCCTGGCTGGGCTGCACTGCTCGAAGAGATCAAGCCCGATCTCCGCCACCATTCGACCTCCTCGCTCGAACTCGCGGGCGCCTGGGGTATTGCGCCAATGGCAAGGGTGTTCTTCCTCGCCTTGCGGGCGGCCCACGACGCACGCCAGGTAGGGCCAGCCTCGGACGGCTGCGATGGGCGCGTGTCGGATGCAGTCGAGCGCATCGCGCCCGAGATGTGGTCCGAGCGTCGCCTGCTGGCCGATGCGCAGAGGATGCGTGGGGAAGCCGAAGGGCAGATTGCCGGCCTGCACCAGGAGCGCGAGCAGTTACGGTCAGAGCTCGCCCAGGAGCGCGAGCAGCTACGCGCAGAGCACAGCCAAGCGCGCGAGCAGCTACGCGCAGAGCTCAGCCAAGCGCACACCGAGCAGTCGCAACTGAGCGAGGAACTGCGTCAGGCGCGGGAGGCACTGACTCTCGCCTCCACGCAATGCCATGAGGCGCAGGCCGAGCTGGCAACCTTGCAGGAGCGATTCGCACGCCAGCAGGCGGTCGTCGACGGCCTGCAGTCGTCGGTGAGCTGGCGAATCACAACGCCGCTTCGGGGGGCCAAGCGCCTTCTCCGCTGGAGACGTGGGCACGCCGCTCGGCATCCCAGCGTCACTGAGCGGTGAGCAACGACCTGCTCATGTCGTGGTCAGCCCGGCGGCGGGCTGGCCACGAACGGCGCGGAAATAGCCGTTGACCGTGGGGAACTCCCCGGGGGGTCCGGGCGAGAGGCCGAACTCCTCGACCACCTTCAGTCCAACGGCCTCGAGCATCCAGCGCATCGCAAGGCGGCCGGGCACCCACCACCAGCTGGGATCGTTGTAGTAGGAGCCCGGGATGAAGCGCGCGCACTCCGAAAGCTCGGGGTCGGCGAGCATCATCGAGCCGAACAGCAGCACGCCGTCGTCGGTGAGCATCTCGCGCAGACGCTGAAGCAGGACCATGGGGTGCACCTCGTGGTAGAGAACACCATGACAGTGCACCAGCTCGTAGCGCCCGTCGCGTTCGGCGTCGAGATCCTGCCAGCGCATCCGGCAGGGACGAATCCCAGTGCGGTAGATGCTCTCTAAAAACTCCATCTGCCGAATGAACTCAAACGGCTCACAGGCCATCACGTCGGCGGCGCCCAGCAGCTTGAACATGAAGGGGTCATAGCCAGCGTTCGAGCCGACGTCGAGCACGCGCGCGCCCTCGATCTCCGGCAGATGGGAGCGTAGGGTCCTCCAACGGTGGTCGATACGCCAGGCGCCGCCGATCACCAGGTCGCCGCCCAGCGCAAAGGGTCCCTGCAGCCAGGGCTCCAGTTCCTCGACCTGTGCGCACAGGCGTGCTCGCTCTTCGGGCGCGAGCTCCTCGGGAAGGTCGGGCGAGAAGCGCACGGGCTCCGCGTCGGAGACGTCGAGCTGGGCCATGCTGGAGCCGCCAAGCTGGCGCTCGACCTGCTCGCGGATCCGGCGCATGGCCTCATCGCGATCGCTCCTCTCGTTGCTCAAGCGCGTCTCACCTCCAGTCCGAAACGGGACGCCCAGGGTACGGCAACGCGCCGCATCGACAGCGATCCGGTGAGTGGCAGATCGGTCAGCACATGGCCGAGGCTAACCGCCCGCCCATAGCCCATGTCGGCAGCCTCGAGGGGAAAGGGCGTCAGCAGCTGATCTCCGGTGACTGGATGGATAGCCGCGAACAGCTCCCGCCGGCAAGGACCGCCCTCGCCGTGAAGGTAGCCAACAAGTGCGCCGCCGGCATGAGGGCGTGCCGACGCCTCGGTGCCGTTCTCTGCGGATGCGCCCCCACGACGGCGTGAGGCGACCCCGATCGCAGCCGCTTCGGTGCCGCGTCTGAGCATCGCACGGGCGCGTCCCCCGGGGCGTCCGAACCCTCGCCACCCGGCGGGAGCGCCGACCCAACGAACGAGCCGGCGGGCATCGGGCGACACAGCGCCAGGACGGTGCTCGTCCGTGCTCACACGGCCGGCGTGGTCGATCCAGACGGGGATCGAGCCGGGCTCTGCCGTCAGATGCAGGGCGCCCAACTCCCCCACGACCTCCCCGTCGAGCTCTTCTCCGACCCGGTAGAAGTGGCGGCGCCCCTGCCGGTCGAGACAGCGCAGGAGGCCCACCCGTCCGTGCGTGGGGAAACGCGCGTCGGCTGGCCAGACGGGCTCGTTGGGGTAGCTCTCGATGTAGCCCAAGAACCTGAGCTCAACCGCGATCCCCCGCACCGGGTCTCGGTCGGTGCAGACAAGCGTCGTACTCCCGTCGGGCAGGACGGCAAGCTCGATCGCGTTGAGCAGCGGCAGCGCCGCCTGCTCCAGATAACCGAGCACCTCCTCATCGCCATGCGGAGACCCGCGCGGGATCGTGCGCAGGGTGCCGTCTCGGTCCCTGACCAACCGCACCGTCCCCGGTGGAGAGAAGCGCTGGATCGCTCCGAGGTGGAACTCGATCTCATAGTCGGAGGGGGGTTTCTCCCCCCGGCGCACGACCCTTCGCTCCCCGCCGGCCTCGCGCTGGCGTGTCAACAGGTCGGTCTCGGGTGGAACCCATGATCGGAAGCCCAGCCAGCGTCGAATGGCGTTCCATGGAATAGCCGGAATGGCGGGCTCCGCCCCGTGGATCTTCTTGCGCTCGAGAGCCTGGTGCGGATCGAGGTTCCGCTCGCCATCCATCATGTCGAGCCAGATGCCCCGGGGATCGAGATTCCTTGGCGTGGAGGGTTGGGCCGTACGGTCCTTGGTCCTCGAGACCGAGGCGTGACGCCACTGCAACTCGACTCCATGGACGCTCATCGCCCCGGCTAGAGACTCGATCTCGTGCCCCTCTTCCAACCTGAGCCTGTCCGGCAGCTTGCCCTGTGCGGCAACCTCCCAGAGCAGCGCGTGCGCGGGATGCATCACCTGATCGGGTGTAAGCAGCCGATGTGGAAGACGACCGTGTTGCTCGGCATCGGTGAACGCGATCGCTTCGAGCACGGGCCTCGCGAGCATTGTCCGAAACAGCCGCTCGACGAACCCGGGCTCCTGGACCATGTCGGCGAGGCCCCCTCCCACCACCATCAGATAGCGCCCGCGCGCGATCTGCAGGCCTTCCCGCAGGCGTGCCGCCGCGCTCGCGCAGAGGTCCGGCGGAATCCGCCGCAGCGGAGTGCGAGGCACAGGCGCAGGTAGCGTCGGGCACTCGAGCACCACCTCGAAGTCGCGGCACGTCTGGCGCTCGAGGCCCTCCAGCAGTGCGCCGCCCTGCTCCCCTGCCCAATCGATCGGAGCGCTCAGCACGATTGAGAGCGCAGGTGCCCAGCGCGCCTTGATGTCGACAGCCGGCGCCCAATAGCGGCCGTAGCGAGCGGCGGGATCGCCGACCCCGAACAGGTCGGTATGCCGCTTGGGTATGCCCTCGTGAAAGGAGTCTCGCGCGTACTCGACGGCGTCTGAGCGCGTGAAGCCGTGCTTGCGGTAAAGCAGGGTCGGCTGCCGCGCGGGTTCTCCCCTCACGCCACGCGCAGCAAGGGTCAGCGCGAAGTCCCAGTCCTCATGGCCGAACACGATGTCCTCGGGGTAGCGAACACCCGCATCGAACACTGTGCGGTCGATCAGCGAGCACGTGTCGCAGAAGTTTCCCCCCATCAGCAGGTAGACGTTGTAGGAGGGTGGCTGAAAGTAGTCCTCACGCGTCCCGAAGTACTGGCAGTTTGGGTAGATAAATCCAATCTGCTCCCCCGCGGACTGCAGCTGCGCCACCAGGCCGGCAATCGCTCCGGGCATCAGCAGGTTGTCGGAGTCGACCGGCAGGATGTAGCGCCCGCGCGCCTGCGCCACCCCCCGGTTACGGGCGACGCTCGGGCCCGAGTTCTGCGGCTGGCGCAACACCGTCACGCGCTCGCGGGCCTCCAACTCGGCGAGCGCAGCGAGCGTCGATTCCTCAGTGGAAGCATCGTCGATGACGATCACCTCCAGCTCCGGGTACTCCTGATCGAGGATCGAATCGACGCAGTCGGGCAGGTAGCGGCCGTGGTTGAAGCAGGGGACGATGGCCGACACCAGGGGCTGCCCGTCGATCGGACGCTCGGCAAATCTCACCCGTACCGAGGACTCCGGAGCGGCCCAGGGCGTGCCGTCCGGCGCCGGACCGGCCCAGATCGCTGGCAGCTCCTTCTCCGCACCTCCACCGTCGGAAGGAGCGCAGGCGCTCCGACGCTCGCGCTCCTCCGCGGCTCGCAGTACGCGCTTGTAGAGCCGAGCGTGAGCATCAGCCATCCCCTCGATCGTGAAGTCGCGACACACCCGCTCACGACCCTCCCGTCCAAGCCGCTCCCGCTCCGATGAATCGCCGATCAATCGTGACACCGCGGCTGCATAGGCGGCAGCGTCGTCGCGGGACTCGATCAGGACACCGCCCGTGTCGCCCATCAGCTCGCGGTTGCCGGGGAGTGCGGGAGCAACGACCGGGGTGCGCATCGCCAGCGCCTCGTACACCACGCAAGGAACCCCCTCGAAGAGGCTCGTCATCAGCACCAAATCGCACCCCGCATACCAGCGATCGAGCTCGGGGCTCATCGGATGGAAGGCCACGTGATCGCCGAGTCCCCCCGCACGTACCCGCTCGCGGAGCTCGCCCTCAAGCTCGCCGTCTCCGACGATGTGCAGCAGCGCGTGCGGATGGGTCTCCACGACTCGGCGCATTACATCCACCCCGAGCAGCGGATCCTTCTGGGCGGTCAGCCGCCCCGTGTGGAGGATGTGGAAGCGTCCAGCCCCAAGCCCGTCGATCGGCTGCGTGCGCTCGGGATCGAAGCGCTCGCGCGCGTCGACGCCGAGCGGAATGACCGAGATCTTCTCGGGCGGCACGCCATAGCCCTCCAACGCCTGCGCGAGGTGCTCGCTGACGACAGAGAAGCCGTCCACGAGGTTGCCGTAACGGGTGGTCACAAGCCGCACATAGCCAGATCTGTCGTGCTCCTCGACGTGTAGCTGGACCACAACCCCCGGGGGATGGGGCAGTGAGGCCAGGTCGGCGATCAGCTCGAAGCCGAGACGCGAGTTCATGACGTGCACAAGCCTGATCCCCCGGGTCTGGATCAGGTCGAAGATGAAGCCCGGCATATGCTGGCCGCCGAGGAACTCCGGAAGCGCCCAAACCTCCTCGGCGTACGGGTAGATCTCCGCCAGCCGATCGTTGGTCGAAGGCTGCGTCGTGACCAGATACGCAGCAAAGCGCTCCCGGTCGAGACTCCGGAACCAGTCGATCGTGCCCGAGTCTGTCCCGCCATAGCCCACCCACGGGGCCAAGTAGAGGATCGGGACACGCCCGTCGGGGCGGGGAGGGGTCACTTGCTGCGGCGGAAGACGGCCATTGCGGCACCTTAGCTGGATCTACAGCCAAGCGACTCCTTCTGATGCATCGGTGGCCGGGTGCCCAATTCGGCGCACGCCGTCGCTGCATGAACATAGCTTATGATCGACCGCCAGCATGAAACCCAGGGACAGCGAGTCGCCTACAAAACCGAATGCCTCGCCTTCGGTATCGGCGCAATGGAACCAAAATGGAGATGACGAGCAAGCTCGTACCGGGTTCTGGGCGTTCTTCACTACGCACTTTTCGCTAGCGACTACCCTACGCATTGTGCGGTATCAAGAGGCGGCTGGAATACTGAGTCTAGCTGCCCTAACGGTGCTCATCTGCAGCCCGCACGTCTTAAACGGGGGCCTTATCGCAGACGATTGGGCCATTCGCTCCAGAGTGCACTTTGCCGGGTTCAGCGGCATATTCGATCAGCTTGTTGAACAAGACGTTCGTCGGCCGGGCGGTGCACTCTACCTCGCCACAGTTTACACCCTGATGGGAAGCCACGTCAGGTTACTGCTATCACTATCTGCCGCGATGCGCTTCTTGCTCAGTGCCGCTCTATTCACACTTCTGCGAAAGCTTCGCTTTGACTGGCCTGCCGCGGTTTCCATCGCCGCACTAACCTTGCTATTCCCCGCCTCTGACTCGACGTGGCTGTGGGCGGTGACATCCCAGCTCTCCTTCGCGGTAGTTTGCGTGCTGTTAGGCATTCTGCTCAACCTACATGCGTTAGACGACAAGGGGTCCCATTTCCTTCTGCTACGCATTATCGGGCTTGCTCTGATTACCACTGGAATACTTACTTACGAACTGGTGGTGCCAATCAGCCTCGCTAGTGGCGCATTGTATTTTACGCAAACCCGACCCCGTCGCGCGCTTCATCAATGGGGCATCGACGTTCTCGTGCTAGGGACCATACTCATCGTATTTATATTCCGCGCCATTCCGCTACTACATGGTAGCGATAACCACGAAATTACCGGGTTTGCCCAGATGCGCGAACACGCGCATCTAATCCTCTCTCAGTCTGCTACGTTGCTGACGCGCTCGTTGCTCCCATATGGTACCCCCCGCAATGCGACTGTACTTGGCTTATTTGGGGCTATTGTTGCCCTCGCCCTAGTAGTGATCTGCATTCTCAGACCCGCCAACGAAACCCGTCGAGCGCTCCTAAGGTGGCTGGTCATTGCAAGCGCTGGCGTGCTGGTCATCGGCCTCGGCTATATCTTTCTGGTACCTGCCAACATATATTACGTTCCGCTGCAACTCGGTATCGGCAACCGAGTTAACGATGTCTCGGCGATAGGATACGCACTTGTCGTATATGCCACTGCGGCGCTAGTTGGGACGCTTGTATTTCGTGAGCTTCCGCATTCGCGTCTCCTAGTCGGTGCCTTGATCATATTCATTGCAACGTTGATTGGTGTGGGCTATGCTCGCCGCGTAGATACCGATGAGACCGCATGGCATCAGGCAATAGTCTTCCAACAAGAGATCCTTCATACGCTACGACACGATATCCCTCTACCGATGCCCGGGACCAGCATAGTAACTCTCAATGTGCCTATTGAAGCGGCTCCAGGTGTGCCCGTGTTCTCTACGAATTGGGACCTTCACGCGGCTGTACAGCTCCTGTGGAACGATCCGACCCTCAAAGCATACCCAATGGCACCTGGGCTGCATATCACCTGCGCCACCCAACAGCTACTTGTAAAAACTGGTGGAAGCCCTCCGAGTTGGCAGGCAACCTATCCGACGGATATCGTCGATGTTCCCGCAGGATCAGTCCTCTTTGTAAAGAGCCAACCTGCGTGCATCGATGCAGCCACAAAACTCGGAGTACTCGAAACTTTGAGTACTATAAATGGCTAGTGATCTAGCCGATTGTAGATCGCTGAATCCACAGCGAAGCACCACCCATCGCGCGATACATTTGAAAACCTGGAAAGGCGGCAAGCACGTCCTCTGGGTGGTTGATGAGCATGTACACCGTACCCCAAATAATCTTGAACACATTGCTGAACATCAGGAAAGACTGCACCAAGTACATCTCATTCCACCCCCAGCCCTCCAAAACCCATGATTCTGGATACTCCCTGGGTAAAAAGAAATCATGTATGTGCACGATCACACCAGAGGCAAGTCTGGGCAGAATCTCGTGGAAGATCCACGTGACGTCACCACCTGTCTTTATTGTGTGCGACGTATCTATAAAGAGGACATCGTTCTCTCTTAGTGTCTCAAATAAGGCTAATGGAGTATCCTGGATCCTCTCGATTCGGAGCCCTCCAGCACCCGCGATGTTTCCCTCTACGAGAAAAGGCCGCGGATATGGCTCGATGCAGGTCAAGTCAATCTGGGAATCAAAGTACGTCCGGTTCACATGAGCGCTGACAAGCGTCGAAAAGCCGCAGCCAATTTCGAACATGCGACGCGGCTTAAAGTGCCGTATGATGCCTTCGAGGACCCACGCGTCGAGCGGCGGATACTGGCCATTATTAACGAAATACTCGGTCGGGTCCTTGACGGCATCTTCTGAGAACTCCAAATGCGTCTGCCGCGCAAAAACATCTCGGCAAAGTGCTAACTGGCTTGGCTCACGCCAATCGATACCGATCGTCTCCCGTGGGATAGATGGCCAGAGCCTTTGTCGCTCTTTGGCGAGCTCACGCGTATCATACATCGGCGAGTAGTACTCACCAACGCCAAAACGTACTATAGGATCGTCAGACATGGAAAGGTCTATTTGTTCTCGACGTGCCCATCACGCCATCATACCTTACAGTATGCGACGGGTACTCCAGCCAGACACGGCTTAGACGACACAGGTCGGTGGCCAGACTCCACCGCAAAGTTCTCCAAATCGGAGCATACTGTAGCGGTTGTGCGAGTAGACGCACACAGTCCCACCGCCCATCGAGATCCGCAACTTTATCGGACGAGATGACCCGCGCTATGTGCATCCAATCGTTTTGCGCTGTCTCTTGTGCCCTGAATAATCAACACGGCCTCATGTCTCCTGCCGACCCTTACAGAGCGCCAGGTTCGCCGATCCATTCTAGTTTCCAGGTACTGTTATTCCGGCGCCCCCATAGCCCCGCTCGGCCACCACTTCCACCATCGCCCGCATGATGCGCACACGTTGGCTCTCCCTATCTGCTCGCGCGATAGCCGCCCCCGCCGCCCCCGCGCGCCATCGATTGTGCCGGCACCGGATGCCGCCGTCTCGTCGCCAAAGGAGGACACTCTGTATGCCAGGCTTGTTCTGACCTTAGGAAGCACGAGCCGGTCCTGCGCCGCGCGGTAGTCAAGCATTCCTCACCCGGGATGTCAATGGGACCTTCCGGGTGCTTGCTCGGCACCCCTTCGAGTCTTGCAGGGCGACAGTGTCGATACCCTCGTTCGCGGCTACGGCCAACAGGGGGCCGTCGGAGCTTGCGATGCGCCCGCCCGCTGGGACGCTCGCCACGAGCACGGCGTCGGCGAGCGAGATCGGGCAGCGGGAGCGGTGATAGTGCGCAGCACGAATCTCACCCGCGCGCCAGGCCTGAGCGGGTCCGAGCGGGAGCAGCACCAGGCTCTTTACCAGAAGACCCTCGATCACCGGTCGTGTTCGCTCGACCTCGAGGCCGTAGCGCCGCTCGAGTCGGTCTATCGCCTCGGCGAGATTGAGGGTGCTCATCGCTGCGCCGTGGTTCAGCATCTCCTGTACCTCGCCGGCCGCGGGCTCAGCTCCGAGAAGCGCGATGAGCGCCGAGGCATCTATCAGAGTGCTCGCCGGGGACCCCGCGGCCTCAGTGGCGGTCGCGCTCTTGGGCATCCAGTTCCTCTTCGCGATCCAAGCGCCTGGCCTCTTCGGAGCCGAGCCCGCCGATCTGCGCCGCGAACGCCCCGACGGCGGCAGCCACCGGATCATCTGGGACGGGGCGCAGCACGACGTGGTCGCCGCGATCTTCGGCCAGGACGGTTCGGGTACGCCATCGCTTGCGCACCGCCGCAGGGACGGACACCTGACCTCCGCTGGATATCACAAGGCGTTGCGCCATGGTCATTACAATTTACCATGAAAAGGGTGATCCGCATGGACGGCGGGGAAAGCGAACCGGCGAGCGGGACCCAACCGTGGGCCGGCACAACCCGGCTGATACGTTCCGTGCAATGAGAGACACCCCCCGCATCCGGTGGCTGCGGCAGCTGGCTGCGCAGGGTGGCCAGCTCGCCTCCGCGCGGCTCGCACCGCCCGCCGTGCCCCCCACCGCCGAGGGTGTAAGCGAGAACGGACAACCCGGCGCGCCAGTGCCCCCTCCCATCTCCCCCGAGCCCGGTGCGCCCGCGCGCTTTGCCCGCGAGCTCGCGCCCGTGCAGCCCACCGAGGAGGATCAGATCGTCAGCCGCCGGCTCTACGAGCGGCTCTCCGCTGCCGACATACAGGAGATCGAGGCTGCGATCGCCAAGGACGATCAGCTGCAGGCCTACTACGCGGGCGCCCCCGACAGCCGCCACCGGGTCTTCCTGCTGCTCAGCTTCGGCGTCTGGCTGAGCATCCCTGCGGTGCTCGAGAAGCTCACCCTCGGCTCCGAGCAGCCCCCAGAGGAGGTGCACGCGATGGCCCGCGGGCCGCTCGCTGCGGCCGGCGGGCTCTACGAGGCCGACATGGTGGCGGGCGCCCTGGCGAGCGTAGGCGCGAGCATCGAGACGGCCACCGACGCGCTCGACTTCGGCTGCTCCTCCGGGCGCCTGGTGCGCGTGCTCAGCGCCGCCTACCCCGAGGTGCGCTGGCACGGCTGTGACCCCAACGGGCCCGCGATCGAGTGGGCGCGGAGCGCCTACCCCCGCGTGAACCTCTTCCTCAGCGGCGACCGCCCGCCGCTGCAGCTATCCGACGGCTCGCTTGACCTCGCCTGCGCGATCTCGATCTGGTCGCACTTCGCCCCCGAGCTCGGCCTGCGCTGGTTCGAGGAGATGCGCCGGCTGATCCGCCCCGGGGGGCACCTCGTCTGCACCACGCACGGCCTCACCTCGGTGGACTTCTACGTCAAGAACACCCTCCGCACCCCTCAGCAGTCCGATGAGATCGTCGGCGGGTTGTACGAGCGCGGCTGGTGGTATGCGCAGGAGTTCGGCGCGAGCGGCGACTGGGGGGTGGTCAATCCCGACTGGGGCACCGCCTTCCTCTCGCCGGAGTGGCTGCTCGCGCAACTATGCCCCCGCTGGCGCGTGCTGGCGTTCGAGCCCGGCCGCAACCAGGACAACCAGGACGTGTACGTGCTCCAGCGCGTGTGAGGCCCTGGACCCCCCGCCTGTGGTCGGGTGAGCGCCGCCGAGCCGTTTCGGTCTTTTGCTAGGCCGCCAACTCTCCGAGCTGGCCCGCACGCGATCTCACCACGTCGACGATCGTACTCAGGACGTCCGAGTCCCAGCCGGCGTCGGCGAGCACGGCACGTGCCTCGACCGCCGCGGCGGGGGCGCGTTGCGCCAGTGCGCGCAGCCTGCGACGCGATGGCGCGGCGCCGAGGCCGGCCTCGGCGAGCAGTCGTTGCAGGTGGCGGGGGCGAACGTACGGCGGCCGGTACTCCCCGCCGATGCTCATTGCGAGCTTTCGCGACATCGGTCGTACCTTGCGGTAGACGACGGTGGACACGACGTCGTACGCTGGAGCCAGCGTGGCACGGTCGCTGGCGGGGAGGTAGAGCAGCGAGTAGTTCTTGCCGTGTGCGTCATGGTTGCCCACGAGGAAGCTCAAGGCCAGGTAGTCCAGCAGGCGCGGCGCCTCGCGCGCGGGGACCGCGACGGCGCGGCGCAACAGCGCGAAGCAGTCCGCCAGCCCGGGGCCGCCCTCCGCCTCGTACTTGCGGTCACTGGGGATGCCGAGCGCTTGGCAGAAGTCCTCCTGGTGCAGCCGCCGGGTGGGCCCGTCGCTCATTGCGCGGTCGTAGCGGGCGACCAGCAGGCACTCTCGATCGCCGACGCGACGTGGGTGTGCCTGCGCGGTTGGGACGCCGAGACGCCGCCCGATCTCCAGGCACAGTGCCTCGTTGGCAACCGTGTCCCGCAGACCCCGGATCGGGATCTTGAGGATGTGGGTGGAGGGCGTGCGTCCTTCGGTGAGCCCCACCCGGTCGTCATCCCCCACCACCACCGGTAGCTTGTCCTGCACCCCAGCGAGCGACAGCCGGTATTCGCCCTCCGCGTCCACGTGCATCGGACGCGAGGGGAGCTCCGCGATCAGCTGCGCGAGTTCGCCCTCGCTCAGCCACTGTACGCGGGGTATGGCGGGCTGGTCGGGGATGGGCTCCCCCGGTGCCAGCAGACTCACCGCGCCCGCCGTGTCGCCGCCCAGCCGCGCGAGCAGGCTGAAGGCGTTGCCCGAGCTCACCCCCAGCTGGCGTGCCAGCAGCTCGCGGGGCGGGCCCTCCGGGAGCAGCCCCCCGAAGAACGCCTCCACCTGTGCGGCACCGAAGTCGCCGCTCAGGGGCAGCGACTGCGACAACGGGTGCCCCCCATCTACGACCCAGGCCGGGGCGTAGGCGAAGCTGAGACCGCTCGGTGAATCGCTCAGCGTCCCCGCCAGTCGATCGAAGCACACGACCTCAAGCATCCTGCTGCTCAAGTGGATCCTCCAGGACGAGGTCGACCCCGAGCGCCGCGGCGACGCGTAGCGTCTCGGCCAGGCGGGCCGTCGCCTTTCCGCGCTCCAGCTCGCTGACGAACCTGATCCCCACTCCGGCCGTCAACGCGACGTCCTCCAGGCGCAGCGCCCTTGCCCTGCGCGCGCGGCGCAGAGCGGAGCCAAGGTCGGTGGGGTTGCAGATCGGGCTGGACATATTTACTGATCGGGATAATGGTAGCGAGGATCGGGGTCCAAAAAGCACGGAAATTACCGATCGGGACATTTTTCACGCACACGGACGCTGAACTACCTAATTTTCCCGATCGGGACCGAGGGGTGCTTGCCGAGAGCAATCGAGGTGGCGGGGAACCGGACACGCGATTGGTAGCGTTCATCTGCCCTTGTCGACCACCGCAACCACCGTCGCGCCCTCACTCCCGACGCCCGCGGGCACCCTGTCGGGGGGCCCCGCGGCGGTCTCGATCGAGGGCGTCAGCAAGACCTTCCGCCTGCCCCACCAGCAGTACTCCACGCTCAAGGAGCGCGCGCTGCACCCGTTTCGCAGCACCGACTACGACGAGCTGCACGCGGTCAAGGACGTCACCCT
The DNA here is from genome assembly GCA_963713985.1 of uncultured Solirubrobacterales bacterium. Classification (GTDB taxonomy): domain Bacteria; phylum Actinomycetota; class Thermoleophilia; order Solirubrobacterales; family Solirubrobacteraceae; genus Palsa-744. The sequence goes on from OY970219.1 coordinate 816,774, forward strand.
GGAGATCGCCACGGGGGAGTTCTTCGGGATCGTGGGGCGCAACGGCTCCGGCAAGAGCACGCTGCTGAAGTGCATCGCCGGCATCTACGGCGTCGACACGGGCCGCATCTCGATCGCCGGGCGGCTCTCCCCCTTCATCGAGCTCGGGGTGGGCTTCAACATGGACCTCACCGCGCGCGACAACGTGATCATCAACGCGATCATGCTCGGGCTCAGCCGCCGCCAGGCCAGGGCGCGCTTCGACGAGGTGATCGCCTTCGCGGAGCTCGAGGAGTTCGTCGACCTCAAGCTCAAGAACTACTCCTCGGGGATGCTCGTGCGGCTCGCGTTCGCCACCTCGATCGAGGTCGACGCCGAGATCCTCCTGATCGACGAGGTGCTCGCCGTCGGCGACGCCGCCTTCCAGCAGAAGTGCTTCGAGGAGTTCTACCGGCTCAAGCGCGAGGGCCGCACGATCGTGTTCGTCTCGCACGACATGTACTCCGTCGAGCGCTTCTGCAACCGCGCGATGCTGATGGAGCGGGGCAGCATGGTGCAGATCGGCGAACCCCGCGCGATCGGCCGCGCCTACCACAAGCTCAACTTCGGCCAGCTCCCCCACGAGGTGCCCGCCGAGGAGCTCTCCGACTCCGGCACTGCGATCGCCGACGCCTGGTTCGAGAACGCCGCCGGTGAGCGGATCACCAGCGCCAGCCAGGAGGACACCCTGAACATGTGCTTCGAGGTCCGCTTCGGCGAGGACCTCGACGATCCCGTGTTCGCGGCGACCCTGCGCACCGAGCTCGGGCACACCATTGTCGTGGCGCGCTCCGACCAGCACGGGGGCGACAGCGGCTCCTTCCGGGCGGGCGAGACGGCGATCGCGCGCTTCTCGCTTCCCAGTTGGCTGACCCCCAGCCGCTACACGCTGACCCCCTCGCTGGCGCGCGAGGGCACCGGCGCGGACGCGCTCGCGCTGGTCGAGGACATGACCTCGATCGTCATCCACGGCACCAGCAGCGGGGGGATTCTCGAGCTGCCGATCGAAGCGAGGATCCAGCGCGCATGAGCACCATGCCGGATGTCGGGCTTCCCGCCCCACCGCGAGCTCTGGGGAGCCATCGCGTGCACGGTCCCTCGGCGCTCGGCAGCGACCTGCATCGCTTTTGGTCGCTGACGTTCACGCTCGCGCGCACCGAATTCAAGCTGCGCTTCTACGGCTCGGTGCTGGGCTACCTGTGGACGCTGATGAAGCCCCTGCTGCTGTTCGGGGTGCTGTGGGTGTTCTTCACCAAGGTAGGCCACGTCAACGACGGCAAGAAGCCGGGGGAAAAGTATTACGGCGCGCAGCTGCTGGGGTCGATCGTGCTGTTCACGTTCTTCATCGAAGGGACCACCAACGCCGTGCGCAGCGTGGTCGATCGCGAGAACCTCGTGCGTAAGATCCACTTCCCGCGCCTGGTGATCCCCTTGTCGGTCGTGCTGCTGGGGCTGTTCAACCTGGGGCTCAACCTGATCGTGGTGGCGATCTTCGCCTTCAGCGCCGGCGTGCACCCGATGCTCAGCTGGCTGGAGCTGCCGCTGATCATCGGCGCGCTCGTGGTGTTCGCCACCGGCATGGCGATGCTGCTCTCGGCGCTGTTCGTGCACTTCCGCGACATCCAGCCGATCTGGGAAGTGTTCGCGCAGGCGCTCTTCTACGCCTCGCCGGTGATCATCTCGATCCAGACGGTGATCGCCAAAGTGAGCCCCAGCCTGTTGCATCTCTACATGCTCAACCCGCTGGCGGTGATCTTCCAGCAGTTCCGCCACGCGATGATCACCCACGCCACCCCCAGCGCCGGCCAGGTGCTCGGCAGCTGGAGCGCGCTGTTCGGGGCGCTCGCGATCGTGGTGGCGATCTTCGCCATCGGCTTCGTGGTGTTCAACCGCGCGGCGGCGCGGATCGCGGAGAATCTCTGAGATGGATCCCACAGCCCACACCGCCGCCGAGACGGAGAACGGACCACCGCCAACGGAGGCTGAGAACGAGCGCCTGCGCGCCCGTGTGGCCGCTCTGGAGGCAGAGCTCGTGGAGGTGCAGGCGCGCACGAACGCCGCGATCGCGAAATGGCAGGAGCAGGCCTACTGGCTCGACCGCTGGCACCTCGACCTCAACGCGCTGATGCGCCGCCCCGGCGCCGTCGAGCTGCTGGGCACGGTGCGCGCGGCGCGCGCTGTGTGGTGGCGCGCAAAGCTGCTCAAGCGTCGGCTGCTGAAGCCGTGAGCCGCGTCTCGGTCGTCATCCCCGTCAAGGACGGGGAGCGCTACCTGGAGGAGCTGCTCCGGGCGCTCGCGCGCGAGGGGGTCGATGAGGTGCTCGTGATCGACTCCGGCTCGCGCGACCGCTCGCTCGAGATCGCCCGCGCGGCGGGCGTCGAGTTGCTGCAGATCGAGCCCTCGGAGTTCGGCCACGGGCGCACCCGCAACCTCGGCGCCGAGCGCACCTCGGGGGAGCTGATCTGCTTCCTCACGCAGGACGCCACGCCCGTGCCGGGCTGGCTGGGCGCCTACGACGAGGCGTTCGAGCTCGACGGGCGCGTGGGCGCCGCCTACGGGCCGCACCTGCCGCGCCCGGACACCAGTCCGATGATCGCCCGCGAGCTGAGCGAGTTCTTCGCGGGCTTCGCGCCATCCGGGGCTCCGGTCATCCAGCGGGAGGAGGGGGACACCGGCGCCCCCACCTTCCTCTCCAACGTCAACGCCTGCTACAGGCGCGCCTGCTGGGAGGAGATCCGCTTCCGCGAGGTCCCCTACTCCGAGGATCAGGCGTTCGGGAGCGACCTGCTGGGGGCCGGCTGGGCGAAGGTCTACCACCCCGGGGCGGCGGTGCTGCACGCGCACGACTACGGGGCGATCGAGTTCATGCGCCGCTACTTCGACGAGTACCGGGGCCTGCGCGTGAGCACTGGTCACGTCGAGCCATTTGCGCTCGCCGGCGCCGCCCGGCAGGTCGCGGGGGCGGTGGCTGCCGACCGCCGCTGGATGGCCGCGGAGGAGGGGGCCATGAGCGCCGCGGAGCGAGCCCGCTGGACGGCGCGCGCGGCCGTCCACCACGGCGGGCGGCGCGTCTTCTCAGCGCTGGGCTCCCGCGCCGAGCGCGTGCCCGCGCCGCTGCGGCGGCGGCTGTCGCTGGAGGGCAGGGACGACGGCGGGGGCCACTCTCCCGAAGCCGAGCTCCCCACGCTCCCCCCCACCGAGCACATCCCCCAGGTGCTTCCCCACGACGACTACGAGGTGGTCGCGCGGGTCTGGCGGGAGGGTCCCGCGCCGCTGCTGGAGGCGGTGCCGGGCATGGCCGCGCGGGAGCGCCTGCGCCTGGCGATGGTGATCCCCCCGTTCAGCCGCGGCAGCGGGGGGCACAACACGCTGTTTCAGATCTTCACGCGCCTAGAGCGCCGGGGGCACGCGTGCAGCGTGTGGCTGGCGGACTACCACAACCACATGCGCGACGTGCGCTCCGCGCGGCTGCGCAGCGAAGTCCGCGAGTACTTCGCCCCCTTCGAGGGGCCGGTCTACAAGGGCTTCGAGGGCTGGCAGGGCGCGGACGTGGCGATCGCCACGGGCTGGCAGACGGTGCACGCGGCGCTCGCGCTCGACCAGTGCCGGGCGCGCGCCTATCTCGTCAACGACCACGAGCCCGAGTTCTACGCGGCCTCCGTCGAGCAGGTGCTGGCCGAGGACACCTACCGCTATGACCTGCACTGCATCGCCGCGAGCCCCTGGCTGCGGGACCTGCTGATCGAGCGCTATGGCGCGAGCGCCGACGCCTTCCAGTTGGGGGTGGAGGGCGACACCTACCGCCCGCTTCCCGTGGAGCGGCGCAGGGACACGGTGGTGTACTACGCGCGCCACTCCACCCCGCGGCGCGCGGTGCCGATCGGGCTGATGGCCCTCGCCGAGCTGTACCGGCGCAGGCCGGACGTGCGCATCGTGCTGTTCGGCACCGACAAACCGCTGCACGCGGCCTTCCCCTACGAGCACATGGGGGTGCTCTCCCCTCCGCAGCTCGCGCGCCTGTACTCGGAGGCCACCGTGGGGCTCTGCCTGTCGCTGACCAACTTCTCGCTGATGCCCAAAGAGATGCTCGCCTGCGGCCTGCCCTGCGTGGAGCTCGCGGGGGTCAGCGCGGAGTCGATCTTCGGCGAGGACGGTGCCCTGGACCTCGCCCCGCTCGATCCCCCGCGGATCGCGGACGTGCTGGAGCGCCTGCTCGCCGACCGCGCCCTGTGGGAGCGCCGCTCGCGCGAGGGCCGCGAGTTCGTCGCCTCCCACACCTGGGATCGCGCCACCGACGAAGTCGAAGCGGGCCTGCGTCACGCGCTGCGCGAGCGCGAAGCCGCGAGGGTCTGAGACCAAGCCGACCTCAGCACGCGACCGACCGAGGACGCCGTCGGGCGCCGGCAGTCGGCGCCCGGGTCAGGTGTAGAAGCTGCCCAGCGTCAACCACTGCGAGGCGTAGCTGAGGCCGATCATCGCGACTACGAGTACCGTGGCCAGCGGCACCTGCCAGCGGCGGCCCAGGCCGAAGGTCCCGGAGACCGCGATCGTGGCGAGGGCGGCGATTGCGGGGAAGATGTAGCGCCCCTGTTCGGCGACCACCGTGCGCCCGCCGCTGGGCGCGAAGAAGGCGGCCTCCACCGCCACCAGCACGCAGATCGGGTAGAGCGCGATGACGACCACCTCGAAGAACCGTGCGCGCACCGCGAGGCGCTCGCGCACGGCCGCGGAGAGGGCGAGCAGCGCGACGAGTCCCATCGCGAAGACGATCGTGTTGTAGACCCAATTGGGGAAGATCCAGGTGTACCACCCGAACGCCCCCCAGCCGCGTTCGACGTAGATCTGCTTGAAGGGCCAGCCGGGGGGGAAGAGGTCCCCCATGAAGGAGAGCCGCGGCAGGAAGAGCTCCCAGAGGTAGACCAGGAAGCGCCCCGGCATGTGCTCGGCGGTGGTGAGCGCCCCGGCGGCGGCGATGCCCCCGCCGGGAGCCTGGCCGGGGACGGGGGGATAGAAGACGGGCTGCAGCAGCGACCACCCCCCGCGCACCGCTGCGAAGGCCCCCGCCAGCGCGACCCAGGCGCGGGCGTCGCGCAGCTGGTGGTGGCGCCAGAGGATCCCCACGAGGCCGACCGTCACCGCCGGGTAGATCTCAAAGCCGGTCTCCTTCATCAGCGGCGTGAATGCCAGCGCCACCCCCAGCGCCAGCCCGGTGCGCCACGTGAGGCCGCGTCGCAGCCCGCGGACCGTCAGGTAGAGCGAGATCGCCGCGAGCGCGTTGACACCGTTGTCGTTGTTGACGGCGCCGGAGATGAAGCCGAACATCGGCTGGAAGGCGATCAGCAGACCGGCGGCGACGGCGGCGGCGGGGTGGCGGGGCAGCACCTCGCGCAGCACGCCGAATGCGCACAGCGCCACGATCGCTCCCAGCAGTGCCGACATCAAGCGCATGGCGGTGAGCTGCGAGAAGGTGGACTGCGAGCTGACCGCCAGGTAGGCGGGCGCCAGCAGCGCGTAGTAGGCGGGCTGGTGGGGTGAGGCGGCCACGGTGGCGCCGCCCCCGTTGTCGGCGGGGTGGGGCACGACCGACAGTTCGTGTTCCCAGGCGCGCTCGCTGGCGAGCGACCACGGCGGGCGTCCGTCGGCGAGCCCCACCTGCGAGTAGACGTCGACGGCGTTCAGGCCCACCACCTCGTCGGTGGAGTATTCGGGCTTGCCATTGGGGTTGTGCGACGGCGCGTGGCCGGTTTCGGCGAAGTACTGCGCGTAGGAGAAGTGCGAGGGCTCGTCGGGAGCGTTGAAAGCCGGCGTGATCAGCGCCCACGAGGCGGCGTTGAGAAAGGCGACCAGGAAGACCGCGGTCCCCAGGCGCACGCTGCGCCCCAGCACCCGCAGCGGCCGCCGCGCGGCGGCGCGTGCGAGCGCCAGCAGCGACAGCGCCCAGCACAGCGGCAACACGCAGAGGAGCAGGAGCGGGTAGGTCCAGGGCCCGACGATCCCGGGGCGGAACAGCGCGGCGCGGGAGAAGATCGCCCCCGCCGATTCGATCAGCGAGCGCTCCACGCCGGCGGGCGGCAGAAACCAGACGCCGATGCGGTTGCCCCACGGCGCGCCGTCGAGGCGCGCGGGCAGCTGGTTGGCCTGCAGCCCGATCATCCCGCCCAGTTCGATCGGCCCGTCGCGCGGCGCGATGCACGCCGTGGCGGGCACCGAGGTGGGCGCGGCGGGCGTGGTGGGGATCGGTGCGCTGGCGTAGGCCAGCGAGCCGGGACCGGGGACGCCGGTCATCGTCGAGGTGCTCGTGCGCCCGGCGGCGATCACGCTGAGCGTGGCGGTGAACTCGGGGCGGTGGGCGAACACGGCGAATTGCACGCGACCGGTGTCGGCGGGCAGCTGCAGGCCGGGAACGCACAGCTTCTGCCCGACCGCGAGGTTGGCGACGACGCTGCGCACGCCGACGCTGTCGGTGCCGGTGTAGAAGGGGCGGGGGGTCAAGAGCTGCCACAGCAGCAGGCCGAGCACCACCACGCCCATCGCGGCGGCCGAGCACCACACCGCGCGCTCCCCGCCCGCTCGCGCGGGCCCGGAGGGGGATTCGCGCCCGCCCGCCCGCGCCGTGGCGCCGCGGTCGAGATCGCCGTTGGCGGGCCCTGCCCGCACGTCCTCCGCGGCGCCCGCGCGCGGGGTCGGCGGGGAGCTCACCGGCGACGGAGGCCCAGGATGCTCAGCAGGAACGAGGAGAAGAAGATTTGAATCCCGACGATCAAGAGGGTGGCGGCGACCACGGCGAGGTGTTCGTCGGCGAGCGAGCCGAAGCCGTGGGAGATCCAGGTGGCGACGATCACGGCGCCCATGGCGACCCCGACGAGCATGAAGGCGCCGCCGAGCAGCAGGCCGTGCTCGAGGCGAAAGCGCTCGCGCATGCGGTCGAACCAGGGGTCGCGGGCGGCCATGAAGTAGGTGCCGTAGGCGTGGGCGCAGAGTCCCAGCGCGAGGATCTGGGTGCCCACGATCATCAGCAGGGCCCCGCCGATCAGGGCGTGCAGGCCCCAGGAGCGCCCGAAGAAGTCCAGGCCCCCGCCGACGAGCGCGACGATCAGCGTGCCGAGGCCGGCGAGCAGGGCGCCGGGGAGGATGAAGAGGTGGGTGGGGCTGTGCACGAGCAGGAAGCGCAGGTGGCGCCAGCCGTCGCGGAAGCTCGAGAGCTTCGACTCCCCTCCGCGGGGGTGGTACTCGATCGGGAACTCCGCGATCCGCAGGTTCTCCTTGGAGGCACGGATCACCATCTCGGAGGCGAACTCCATGCCGGTGGTGCGCAGGTCCAGGCGGGGGAGCACGTCGCGGCGCAGCGCGCGCATCCCGCAGTGGGCGTCGTTGACGCCGGTGCTGAAGAACATGTTGAGCAGGCCCGTGAGAATGGGGTTGCCGACGTAGCGGTGCAGCCAGGGCATCGCGCCGGGATGGATGTTGTCCATGCGGTCGCCCATCACGAGCTCCGCGCCCTCCTCGAGCGCCGCGACGAAGCGGGGGATCTCGTTGAAGTCGTAGGTCAGATCGGCGTCGGCCATCACGATGTAGCGCCCGCGCGCGGCGGCGAAGCCGGCGAGGTAGGCGCTGCCGTAGCCCCGTCTGGGCTCGTGCACGACACGCGCCCCGGCGGCGGCGGCGAGCGCGGCAGAGTCATCCTCGGAGGCGTTGTCCACGACGAGCACCTCGCCGTCGATCCCGCTGCTCGCGAGCGCCTCGAGGGCGGTGCGCACGCAGAGCTCGATGTTCTCGGCCTCGTTGAGGCAGGGGATCACCACCGACACCAGCGTCGATGACACCTGCTCGGCGGTCGTCGGTCTGGTCTGCTGCGCGGTGCTCATTGCTCTGTGGGGCTCATGCTCTGATCTGTTGCGCGGCGCTCATTGCTCTGTGGGGCTCATGCTCTGATCTGTTGCGCGGCGCTCATTGCTCTGTGGGGCTGCATTCCTGGCACTCTCTCGGGGGATGCGAATCTGCCTAGTCTACGACTGCCTGTACCCGTACACCGTCGGTGGGGCGGAGCGCTGGTACCGCAACCTCGCCGAGCGCCTGGCGCAGGAGGGCCACGAGGTCACCTACCTGACGCTGCGCCAGTGGGAGCGGGGGACGCGGGTGGACCTCGACGAGCGCGTGCGCGTCGTGACGGCGGGCCCGCACATGGGGCTCTACACCGAGGACGGGCGCCGGCGGATCGCTCCGCCGCTGGTGTTCGGGCTGGGGGTGCTGTGGCACCTGCTGCGCCACGGCCGCCGCTACGAGGTGGTGCACACCGGCTCCTTCCCCTACTTCTCGCTGCTGGCGGCCGCGCTGGCGCGGCCCCTGGGGGGGTATGGGCTGGTGGTGGACTGGCATGAGGTGTGGAGCCGGGAGTACTGGCGCGAGTACCTGGGCCCGCTCGGGGGGGCGGTGGGAAACGCGGTGCAGCGGCTCTGCGCGCGCGTGCCCCAGCGGGCGTTCTGCTTCTCGCGTCTGCACGCGCGGCGGCTGTGCGCGGAGGGGCTGCGGGGGGAGCCGACGATCCTGGAGGGCGAGTACGCGGGCTCGCTGGAGGCCCCCAACGCCCGCCCGGCGGAGCCGCTGGTGGTGTTCGCGGGGCGGCTGATCCCGGAGAAGCGCGCCCCGCTGGCGGTCGCGGCGTTCGCGCTCGCGGCACAGCGCATCGGGGAGCCGGGGCTGCGGGGCGAGTTCTACGGCGCGGGCCCCGAGCGGGAGGCGCTCACGCGAGCGATCGCCGAGCACGGCGTACAGGGGATCGCGAGCGCCCCGGGCTTCGTGGAGGCGTCGGTGATCGACGCGGCGCTCACGCGGGCGCTGTGCATGCTCTCGACCTCGCGGCGGGAGGGCTATGGGATGGTGGTGGTGGAGGCCTCCGCGCACGCCACCCCGAGCGTGGTGGTCGCGGGCGAGGACAACGCGGCGGTGGAGCTGGTGCAGGAAGGCGTCAACGGGGTGATCGCCCAGGATGCGGACGCGGAGGCGGTGGCGGCGGCGATCGTGCGGGTGCACGAGGCGGGGATGGCGATGCGCGAGAGCACCGCGCGCTGGTTCGCCGAGAACGCCCAGCGGCTCTCCCTGGAGTCCTCGCTGCGGGCGGTGCTGGCGAGCTATGGGAGCGGGGCCCCGCCTGGAGGGGGAGGGGGGAGGAGGAGGGGGGGCGTACAACCCGCGCATAGCTCTCGAGCGTGAGCCGCGCGGTGCGATCCCAGGTGAGCTCCCGTGCGCGCACCGTGCCCCGCTCGCGCAGGCTCCGCGCGAGCGCGGGGTCGCCGAGCAGCCGCTCGATCGCCTGCGCCATCTCCGCCTCGTCGTGGGGGTCGAACAGCAGCGCGGCGCCGCCGGCGACCTCGGGCAGCGAGGAGGCATCGGCGCAGGCGACGGGGACCCCGCGGGCCATCGCCTCGAGCACGGGCAGCCCGAACCCCTCATACAGGGAGGGGTAGACGAAGGCGTCCGCGAGCGCCCACAGGCCCTCGATCTCCCGCTCGCCCAGCCAGCCCTCCAGGCGCACGTCCTGGGCGATCCCGAGCTCGGCGGCGCGCGCGCGGAGCTCCGCCTCGTGCCAGGTGGGGTAGCCGGGGGCCACCAGCAGCGGGCGGCGCTCGGGGGGGATGCGCGCGAGCGCTCCGATCAGCGCCAGCAGGTTCTTGTGGGGCCGCTTGGCGGAGAGGGTCAGCAGCACCCGTCGCTCCCCCAGCCCGAATCGCGCGCGGGTCTGGAGTGCGCCCAGCGCGGGCGCGCGGGCGACGGCGCCGAGCCCCTGGGGCACGACGTCGATCTTCGCGGGGGGCGTGCCGAGCAGCTCCAGGAGGTCGCGGCGGGTGCTCTGGGAGATCGCGATCACCCGCTGGGAGCGGCGCACCGCGAGCGGCACGAGCACCCGCATGCCGCGGTCGCGGATGCCGGAGTGGGCCTCGGGGAAGCGGGCGTAGATCAGGTCGTGCACGGTGACCACCCGGCGGTAGTGCCCCCACGCGGGCGCGGTGCTGGCGAGGCTGTGCACGATGTCCACCCCCGCGCGCGCGGCGAGGCGGGGCAGCAGGGCCTGCTCGCCGAGCACCCACTGCTCGCGGCGGCGGGCATCGACGGGCACGGTCACCGAGGGCAGCAGCTCGCCCCAGGGCCCACCTGCGGCGGCGGCCTCGCGGCTGAGGAACGCTGTGAAGCGGATCTCGCTGCCTGACCCGCCGATTCGGGAGACACTCGCTTCGCTCCCATCCCCGAATCGGCCAGCGGCTTGGAGCAGGGCGGGGATCAGCTCGCGGGCGTAGACCTCCATCCCGCCGGTCTCGCCGGGCACGAGATAGATCATGTTCAGGCCGACGTGCATCCCCGCAGGCTAGCCGTGGGAGCCACACCTGCCGCCCCGCGCGGGGCGATCGACGAGCCGACGGCTCCGTCGGACTGCTTCTTCAGCCCCGCTTGTGGGCGGGGCCGTGCACTGTGACGGAGTCGGTCGTGATGAGCGCGGGCCGTCCGGTGATGCTTGTGGTGATCCGCGCTGTCGCCTTGAGCGTGCGGTGGCCGAGCTCGGCGACGGCGGTGCGGGAGAGCTTGAGCTTCACCGTGACGGTGCCGTGCGAGGAGAGCGTGAAGGAGCCCTTGCCCAGCACCGTGGAGCCTCCCTTGCCCGTCTTGCTCGCGTGGCCGCCGGTGGCGAGCAGCACGATTTCGCCGGTGACCGGGGAGCCGTTGGGGTTGGATATCTTCAGCGACAGCGACCCAGAGCCTCCCAGGGCCAGCGTCTTGCCGACCAGCGTCGCCGGGCCGGGGGGATGCCGCGCTTCATATTCCTTGGCTTCCTGCGCGATGATTTCCTTGTTGTGCCGTTCTTTGGCTTCGAATTCGGTCCGCGACCTGGCTACCAGTTCGGCGTTCTCCCTGAGTTCGTTTTCGGCCCGGGTCGACTGTTCTTGCGCTTCTTTTTCCCGCTGCTTGGCCTGGGCTTCTTTTTCCGCAGCTTCTTTGGCCTTTGCTTCTTCGACGTTTTTGATTTCCTTTTCTTCTTGTTCCTTCTTTTCCTTTTCTTCTTGCAGCTGTTTTTCTTTCAGTTCTTTTTCTTCTTTTTCTCTGCGTTCTTTAAGTTCTTTTTCTTCTTTTTCAAGCTGTCCGAGCGTACGGAGCCGGTGGCCGGTGAAGACCTCTGTGCCGGATTCACTACCGTACTGCCAGGGTCCTTCGCCGGTGATGGTGTTGGTCGCTTCATCGATCGCGGCATCCACCAGGTTGAACTTGAAGGCCCCATCGGGGGAGGCGAGTTCGATGACGGCAGACATCTGAGCGCCCGTGATGGTGCCGACGGCGGTGCCGGAAGAGGCACTCAGCTGGACGGTGCCGGAGAATTCACCGTTGGCTTCCTCTTTTCTGAAGACCGCTCTAGAGGTGGCGGTCTTTGCATTGAGCAAGGGGAACGTGCATCCTCCCTTGCATACGGCTTCGAAGGACCATTCCCCGCGTATGTCATACACCGAGGCCTGCGCCACGCTGACGCCACCAACCAGCGTCAGAAGGGCCGCCAACATGCCAACGAGAGCCGAGCGCATGATGCGACCGTACCGTAATACAGATCAAATGACAACCCAGGAATCTTCAGCTGTGAAGGGATGTGCGCGGCGGCGTCTGGGCGGAGGGATCGGCTGAGCTCGGACAGCTCCCGTGCGCGGCGGAGCCCGGGCGGGGCGGATCAGCTGAGCTCGGACAGCTCCCGTGCGCGCAGCAGGACCGCGTCGATCATCGGCTCGGTCAGCCTGCCGGTGAAGGTGTTCTGTTGGCTGGGGTGGTAGCAGCCGAGCAGCGTGAACGGCGGCCCGGGGTACTCGACCTCGTGGCCGAAGCGGGGACGGGGTCGTGGAGGCCGCGGGGCCCCGGGGGCGGAGGACGCGGCGGCGCACAGCCGCAGGGCGGCGTCCCACGCGAACGCCCCCAAGCAGAGGACAACACGGACATCCGCCAGCAGGCGCAGCTCCCGGACGCTCCAGGGCATGCACGCGTCGCGCTCCGCGCCGGTGGGGCGGTTGGCGGGGGGCGCGCAGCGCACCGCCGCGGTGATCCACGCGTCGCGCACGCGCAGGCCGTCTCCGGGGTGGGTCGAGGTGGGCTGATTGGCGAAGCCTGCGCGCCACAGCGCAGCGAACAGGAAGTCGCCCGAGCGGTCTCCCGTGAAGATCCGCCCCGTGCGGTTGCCTCCGTGGGCGGCGGGAGCCAGCCCCAGGACCAACACACGCGCGCCGGGGTCGCCGAAGCCCGCCACGGGGTGCCCTGCGTAGTGCTCGTGTGCAAAGGCCGCACGCCGCTCCCGTGCCACCTGCTCGCGCCACTGCACCAGCCGCGGGCAGCGCCGGCAGCCTTCGATCTCCCCCGCCAGCGCCGCCAGCTCTCCGGCGCGCCCGCCTGGCCCGGGCACTAGGACTTGACGACCGCCGAGGTCCCCAGCACCGCGCCGGAGGCGCTGAGTGCCTGGACCTGCACATAGGCCTCGTGGCCGGGCGTGGCGATCGCCGTCTCGAAGCCGCTGCGGGCGGCGCTGGTCACGCCCGCGAGCGGATGGGTGGACGTGGGCGGGGTGGGGCCGCCGAACACCCTCCAGGAGGCGACCTCGGTCGCCCCGTTCCAGCTCGCGTACACCGTCACCGGGCCCGAGGCGCTGCTCGCGCTCGCCGCGATCGACGGCGGGCCCGAGGGGGTGCCGGTCCAGGGGAAGCGGTAGGTTCGGTAGGACTGGTCGCCCGGGGGCATGCGCGCGTCGAAGAGCACCTGGCCGGAGGAGCTGAATTCCGAGAACCAGGGTTCCGCACCCCAGCCGATGAACAGGTTGCCGCTCGGGAGCAGCTGGACGTTGCCCTGGCTGCCCGCTTTCAGCGCCGAGGGGTGCTCGTACTCGGCCACCAGCGTCTCGGTGCCCGTCTGCTGGTTGAGCGCCACTACGATCCCGCGCGACTGCGGGTGGACGATGGGGACCCCGCCGTTGTCGAAGACGCTGATCAGACCGTTGGGCAGCAGCGTGGCGTCGTGCTGGAAGGCGGTCAGGGTGCCCGAGCCCATCTTGATCGTGCTGTGCTTGCCGCCCGCGCGCGTGAGCACCTGGCCGGTCTGTTCGTTGAGCTGGTACAGCGTCCAGGTGTTGCGCGCGGAGATCAGCATGTCGCCGCCCGGCTCCTGGTCGAGCGAGTTCATGTGGAAGAAGTCGTACGGCCATTCCGCGCTCGAGCCGTAGGGCGTGGAGTAGGATTCGCTGAGCGCCACGTGGTCGAGGCTCTGCCATTCGCGCCGCACGAGCCCCGTGCGCAGGTCGATTTCCTGGAAGGCGCTGCTGTTGACCGCCGCGTCCTGCGGCCCCCCGATGGCGGTGAGGTTGCAGTGGATCGGGTTGAACACCGTCGTCAGCGCGGTGTCCTTCGCGGTCAGGTGGAAGTCGTGGAGGTCCGCCTTGAGGCCGTTGCCCGCGTGGACGTGCAGGATCTGCTTGTAGGAGCTGTTGGCGATCACCTCTTCCCCTTCGCCGAACCCCTGCTTGGGGATGTGCCCCTGCCACCACGTCAGCACCGGCTGGCCTTCGTAGCTCTGCACCTGCAGGTTGGTCGCGAAGACCCCCCTGGGCAGCGGGTCGAACCACACGAGCTGACCGGTGCCGTCGACGATCATCGGACCGTTGCTGCCCGGGCCGGAGTAGGGGGCGATGAGGATGTCCCCCGCGGGGTTCACCCCCGAGCCGGTGGTGACCTGGATCGAGGGCGGTTCCAGGCTCGGCGCGGAGTGGTAGTGCTGGATCTCGGCGCCCGTTCCCGCCGGTTCTTTGCCCGGCGGTTCCCACGGGATCGGGTCCGGCACGGAGACAGTGAAGCGGAAGGCGAACGGCTCCCAGCCCTTGCCGGCGAGCAGTTTGCCCCGCACCGTGACCGTCTCTCCAGGCATGAAGGGCTGGGAGGGCAGGAAGCTCGCGCCGTCCCCCTGGGAGTAGGCGACCACGTGGCCGGAGTGCCCGCCGGTGACCGAGCCGCTGACGGAGATCTGCGCGAGCTGCGAGCGGGGGACGCCGAGCAGGCTGATCTGCGTGCGCGGCGTGGCGTCCAGGGTGTCGGGCAGCGGCGAGACCTCGAGTTTCGTGCCGGGCAGCAGATCGCTGCGGTCGAGCGTCGAGGGCACGCACTGCGGCGAGGGCGGGCCGCGAAACGCGGCCTCCTCGGCCATGATGCGCTTGCCGCCCACCGTCAGCGCGCCCGCGCTCGTCACGAACACCACTGTGCCTCCCAGCACCAGCGAGCGGCGCAGCCAGCGGTGGTGCCCGTGGGCGTGTCTGAAGTCCCGTTCCCCTCGTGCGAGCCTGGAGCCTCCTCTGCTCCGTGGGAGCTTGGGGTCTCGACGGCTCCGTGCCAGTCTCGCGTCCCGCCAAACTCGCACGGGCGTCCAGGGGCCCTCCGTGTGGCCCGGGGGGCGGTGCTGCTCGCTCACGACGCCCTCGCCCGCAATCTCTTCGCAATCTCCTCGGGAATCGTCACTGGTGGGTCGGTCCTCCGGTAGGTGCTCTGCCGGTCGGGGGAGATCCTAGCTGTGGATGCTCACGCGACGGTCGGCACTGCCTGCCCAACACTTCCTCCAGACAACGCCACAGGCTGGGAGTTTCGCTGCCGCAAACGCGGAGCCTGCAATCGTGCTCGCAGCAGACCGGCTACCACCCTGTGAGGGCGATGTTAGGATCCGATTTCAAGACGACCGTAAGAACAGCTTCGACCCAGCCGGCGGGGTGTTGATTCGAGCATTCCCCGCAGGCAGCAAGCCTCGGGGAGCGCATGAATAGGAATGTCTCGATTGTACCGCCGGTTGCGGCGATGGTCAGCGCGGCGCTGCTCGCGGCGGCCCTCTGCTCCTGCGGGGGAAGCGCCACCTCAGCCTCGATCGCGCTCGGCGACCAGGCCGCCGTCGCCGCCGCGGCCGCCAACCCGGTCACCGTCTCGCCCCTGCCGGGGACCCCCGACGCCTCCCCCGAGACCCAGATCAGCTTCCTCGGCGGGGCGGGCACGCAGGTCGCGAGCGTGCGCGTCGTGGGGTCGCGCAGCGGGGTGCACGGTGGGCGCCTGGAGGCCTACTCCACGGGGGCCGGCGAGAGCTTCCTGCCCGCCAAGCCGTTCGTGCCCGGGGAGCGGGTGAGCGTCCACGCGATGGTGGGGACCGGCACGGGCGGGGGGGAACGGAGCAACCGGTGAGCACCACCTTCACCATCGCCCACCAGGCCGCGGTGAGCCAGGAAGAGTTCCCCACCAACCCCGGGGACCCGCACGCCGTGCAGCACTACCTCTCGGCCCCCTCGCTCACGCCCTCAACGGTCACCGTCACCACGCCGAAGGCGGGGATCCCCGCCCCCCCCGCCGCGAGCGGGGATCTCTTCCTCGCCCCCTACCAGGGCATGGGCTCCCCGGGGCCGATGATCGCCGAACAGGACGGCGCGCTCGTGTGGTTTCACCCGCTGCCCGCGGGCGAGTCCGCGACCAACTTCCAGGTCCAGAGCTACGAAGGCCAGCCCGTGCTGACCTGGTGGCAGGGCCGCATCATCCGGGTGGGCTTCGGCGAGGGCGAAGACGTGATCTACGACGACGCCTACCGCCAGATCGCGACCGTCCGCGCCGGCAACGGCTACCGCGCGGACCTGCACGAGATCCTGCTCACCCCCCAGGGGACCGCGTGGATCGACGCCTTCGATCCGATCCACATGAACCTCGCCTCCGTGCACGGCTCCCCCCACGGGATCCTCCTGGACTCGGTGATCGAGGAGGTCGACATCAGGACGGGCCTGGTGATGTGGGAGTGGCACGCGCTCGGGCACATCCCCCTGGGCGACTCCCTCAACCACGTCTCCTCGGGGGAATACCCCTGGGACTACGTGCACATCAATTCGATCTCGCCGGGGGGCGCGGGCTCGAGCCCTGGCGACGGCACGGGCTCCGGTGAACCGGGCAACGTGCTGCTCTCCTCGCGCAACACCTGGACGCTCTACGACGTGAACATGCACACCGGCGGTTACAACTGGCTGTTCGGCGACGGCAGGCACTCGAGCTTCAAGCTCGGCCCCGGCGTGCGCTTCTATTGGCAGCATGACGCCCAGTTCCAGCCGGGCGGGCTGATCTCGCTGTTCAACAACGCCTCCGACCCCCCCGAGCAGAGGGAATCGAGCGGCCTGCTGTTGCGCCCCGATATCGGCGCGCGCACCGTCACGCTGGTCAAGCGCTTCGTCAACCCGACCAGGACCCTGCTCGCCTCCAGCCAGGGCGACACGCTCAGCCTGCCCGGCGGCGACTGGCTGCTCGGCTACGGGGGGCTGCCCAACTTCACCGAGTTCGACTCCTCCGGCCACGTGCTGCTCGACGGTACGCTCGGCAAGAACGTGCAGGACTTCCGCACCTACCTCTCGCCGTGGAGCGCCCAGCCCACCACCGCGCCCGCGATCGCCGTGGTACCGAGCCCGCCCACCCGGGGCGGGGCGGGGACGGCGACGGTGGAGGCGAGCTGGAACGGCGCCACCGCGGTGGCCTCCTGGCAGGTGCTCGCCGGCGCCTCGGCCGAAAGCCTCGCGCCGGTGCTCACGGTGCCCCGCAGTGGATTCCAGACCACGATCCCCGTGAGCACCCCCGAGCCCGATCTCGCCGTGCGCGCGCTCTCGGCCTCCGGGCAGATCCTCGGGACCTCCGCAGCGCAGCCGATCCCGTAGGAGGGCTCAGCGACTGAAGGAGCCGGAGCCGCGCCGGAGGATCCGGGGCCTGCCTGGCTGCCCCCCCCGCGGGCCCGCCGGGGGGCCCAGATCTTCGCGATGGGGACCAAATGGGCTCAGCGGCCCGCTTTCGCCGTCCTCCCGCCGCAGCCTCGCGGCCGCTGCGCCGCGCGCGGCTTTCTTGGCGGTCAGGAAGTAGTTCTCGAAGCCGAGGCCGCTTGCTTCGCGCAGGTGCCGCGGCAGTGGGCCGCGCAGCTCATCGCGCAGCGCGTGCGCGAGCATCCTGTGCAGCGTGCCCTGGAGGCGGCTGCCCGCCGCGCTCCGAGCGGCTGCGCCGTTCTCGAGCTCCATGCGCCCTGCGCGGGTGCGGTAGTCGTAGAGCTCTCGTTCCTGTCCCTCGCGCTCGAGTTCGATCCCGCTCCAGTTTGAGTACGTCGCGTACTTCGCACCTGCCGTGCGCAGCGCCACCACGTGCAGCGGGGCGTCGACCGCGTAGGGTTCGGTGGCGAACTCCGTCACGATCTCGTCGGTCGTGTGCAGCACGTAGGGCCGCCCCCGGGCCCCCGGGTTGGCGAGGATCGCCATCAGGTCCGCCCGCCCGGCGAGGTGCGCGTAGCGCGGGTTGCGCCGCCACGCGTTCGACCCGCTCGCGATGCTCAGCAGCAGCGGCGCGACATCCACGCTCGAGGTCAGCTGCGTGCGCGGACGGGCCCTCGCGGCGGTGAGCGCCCCCCGCGGGTCCTTGACGATCAGCGGCACCCGGATCGCCTCCTCGTACGCCCCCCCGCCCTTGCCGCGCAGGCCGTGGGAGGCGCCGTACTCGCCGTGGTCGGAGGTGAACACCACGATCGTGTTCGCCGCCACCTCCGGGCGGCTCTCGAGGGTGCGCAGCACCCGCCCGATGTGCCCGTCCACGGTGCGCTGCAGCTTCACGTACAGGTCGAAGAACGGCTCCCACGCCGAGGTCATACCTGCTCCGGCGTAGGGCACCGCCCCGAACGAAGCCTCCGCGGTCCGCAGCAGCGAGAGCTGCAGCAGCGGCTTGCCGTTCGCTTCGAGCATCTCCGGGGTCTCGAAGTTGGGGGGCAGCCCCCGCACCAGCGCCGGCGCGCTCCGCTCCGCGGGGACCCGGGCGGTCCACTTGTGCCACCAGGCGATGTCGTGGGGGTTCACGAACGAGACCGTCGTGCACCACGGCCGCTGGGAGTCGCCGCTTTCGGCGAACCATTCCTCGAACTGGTCCGCGATCCGCGGATCCACCTTCCAGCCCTGGCCGGGCCCGCCGTCCGGGGAGGGGTAGGTGCCGCCGGAGAACCCATAGCGCTCCAGCGACCTCGAGTCCTCCAGGATGTTCCACTTGTTGTCCCCGTGCGTCAGATGCCACTTGCCGAACCACCACGTGTCGTAGCCATTCTCGCGCAGCGTCGTCCCCCAGGTCGGGAAGCCCGGGTCCAGAGTGCTGCCGCCCGTGATCATGCACCCCGTCTGGTGCGTGTAGAGGCCCGTCAGCAGCGTCGAGCGCGCCGGCGTGCAGTCGTTGGAGGCCGTGTAGTGGCGCTCGAAGGAGACCCCCTCGCGGCGCAGGCGCGAGATGTTCGGCAGCATTCTCGCCAGCGCCGGGGAGGCTGTGAACCACTGCGGCGTGCGCAGCTGGTCGACCACGATCACCAGGATGTTCGGCCCGTGGGCTCGAACCGGCGCCGGGGGCGGCGGCACGAACGCCTGCTCGGGAGCCACCGTCGGCTGCCTGGGGGGCGGGGCGTGTCTGCGGGCGGCGCGATGGGCCGGCGCGGGCGGTTGCTCGATCTCTTTCGCGATCGCCGCGATCGCCGCGCCCCCGCCGAGCAGCGCTCCACCCGCCAGCAAGCCGCCCTTCAGGAACGTGCGCCTGTCGATCGGTCCCTCGGCCATGCGCCCAAGGTACGCGAGAACCTCTTGGCGCGGGCAAAGGTCTGGTTAAGATCAAAAAACAGGCGTCTCGGTGTAGTCCCCGAAGACCTGCTGCAGAGACTCCACGATCTCGCCCTCGGAGGCGCACGCGCGAGCGCAGTCGAGCAGCGGCTCCATCAGGTTGCGATCCGGCTGCGCCGCGGCCCCGCGCAGCGCCGCCAGGGTGCGCTCCACCGCCGCGCCGTCGCGACTCGCGCGCGCCGCCTGCAGGCGGCCGAGCTGCTTGCGTTCCAGCGCCGGATCCACGCGCAGGGTGGGGATCGGCTCCTCGTCCTCGAGCACGTGGCTGTTGACTCCCACCACGATCCGCCGGCCGGAGTCGATCTCCTGCTGCAGCTCGAACGCGGCGTCGGCGATCTCGCGCTGGGGGTAGTTGCGCTTGACCGCCTCCACCATCCCCCCGAGCTGCTCGATCTTCTCGAAGTACTCGTAGCAGCGCTCCTCCATCCGGTCGGTCATCGCCTCCACGAACCAGCTGCCCCCCAGGGGGTCCACCGTGCTCGCCACCCCGGTCTCGTGCGCGATCACCTGCTGAGTGCGCAGGGCGATGCGCACCGCCTCCTCCGTGGGCAGCGCCAGCGCCTCGTCGTAGCTGTTGGTGTGCAGCGACTGCCCGCCCCCCAGCACCGCGGCGAGCGCCTCCACGGTGGTGCGGATGATGTTGTTCAGCGGCTGCTGGGCGGTCAGGCTGACGCCCGCGGTCTGCGCGTGGAAGCGCATCAGCCACGAGCGGGGGTTCTTCGCGCCGAAGGTCTCGCGCAGCTCCCGCGCCCAGATCCGCCGCGCCGCGCGGTACTTGGCGATCTCCTCGAAGAGGTCGATCTGGGCGTTGAAGAAGAACGAGAGGCGCGGCGCGAACTCGTCCACGTCGAGGCCCCGCTCCACCGCCTGGCGCACGTAGGTGAGGCCGTCCGCGAGCGTGAACGCGAGCTCCTGCTGGGCGGTCGCCCCCGCCTCGCGGATGTGGTAGCCGGAGATCGAGATCGGGTGCCAGCGCGGCATCCGCCGGGTGCACCACTCGATCATGTCCCCGCACAGTCGCATCGCGGGGTCGATCGGAAAGCACCACTCCTTCTGCGCGATGTACTCCTTGAGGATGTCCGCCTGGATCGTGCCCGCGAGGTGCTCGGCCGGAACGGTGCCGACGCCCGGCGCGCCGTCGGCGGTCTCGCCCGCTTCCGCCGCGGCGACGTAGAAGGCGAGCATGATCGCGGCGGGCGCGTTGATCGTCATCGACACCGAGACCTCGCCGAGGTCGATCCCCGCGAACAGCGTGCGCATGTCCGCCACCGTGTCCACCGCCACCCCCTCGCGGCCGATCTCTCCGAGGCTGCGCGGGCTGTCGGAGTCGTGGCCCATCAGGGAGGGCATGTCGAACGCCGTGGAGAGTCCCGTCTGCCCGTGCTCCAGCAGGTAGCGGAAGCGCTCGTTGGTCTCCTCGCTGGTCCCGAACCCGGCGAACTGGCGCATCGTCCACAGCCGCCCCCGGTACATCGACTCGTACACCCCGCGCGTGAACGGGTACTCCCCGGGGCGCCCGATCGGATCCTCCAGCGGAGGGACGCCTGGAGGGCGGGAACCTCTTTCGGCGTCCGCCTCGGTGTAGAGCTCCCCGACCGGTTCCCCCGATAGCGTGCGCGGATCCGCCGTGTCTGCCTGGGGTGGGGAGGCGGCGCTTTTCACGATGCCTGCAAGATACCGATTACCAGAGGGAATCCTACTTGCGGTAGCCCTGCTCGCGCTCGCGCTCGGCGGCTGCGGCTCGACCGGCGGGTCGGCGGGCACCGCGGGCGGCGCGAGAGCGGCGGGCAGCGCGGCCGGTGCGATGGTCCCAGCGGGTGCGACGGGCGTCGCGAACCCGGCGGGCGGCGCGAGCGCGGGGGTGCTCCCAGGCGCGCTGCCCCACATGACACACGCGACGCTGATCCTCGACTTCACGCCCAACGCGGTGCACGCCGGGATCTACCGGGCGCTCGCCGCGGGGTACTACCGGCGGGAGAACATCGACCTGCAGGTGGAGCAGCCCAGCGCCACCGCCGAACCGCTCAGCCTCGTCGACGGGGGCCGTGCGCAGTTTGGGCTCGCCGACGGCAGCGACGTGGCCAGCGAGATTGCGAGCGGGGTGCAGGACGAGGCGATCATGGCGATCGTGCAGCGCCCCGTCGGCGGGCTGATCGCGCTCGCCTCCGAGCACCTGAGCTCTCCCACCCAGTTGCAGGGCCGGACGGTGGGGATCACCGGCGTGCCCTCCGACCGGGCGGTGCTGGACACCGAGGTGCGCCACGCCGGCGGGAACCCCGCCAGGGTGCACGTGGTGACCGTCGGCTTCAACGGCGCCCAGGGGCTCGTGGCGGGGCGCCTGGCGGCGTTCACCGGCTTCGTGCCCGACGACGGCGTGGGCCTCGAGGTCGAAGGGCATCCGATCACCGCCTTCTGGCTCGATCGCAACGGCGGGCCCGCCTACCCCGGTCTGGTGGCCTTCACCAATCGTGGCCTCGCCGCCACCGATCCCCTGCTAGTGCGCGACTTCCTCGCCGCCACGGTCCACGGCTACGAGGACACCCTCCACGACCCCGCGCGCTCCCTGGCGGAGCTGCTGCGCCTGAACCCCTCGCTCCCCCGCGCGCTCACCGCGGCCTCGCTGCACGCCTACCTGCCGCTCTTCGATTCCGGCGGCGTGCCCCTCGGGACCCTCCAGCCCGCCCACATCGAGGAGCTCTCGAGTTGGATGCTCGCCAACCGCCTGATCGCGGCGCCGGTCCCCTTCGCGCGCTACGGGACCAACGCCTTCCTGCCCGGCGCCCACGCCGGCTAGAGGCCCAGCGCCCGGCTGGAGGCCCGGCACCAGGGTGGTCTTCCCCCTATGTGTGGTTTTTTTACATGTCCTTGATAAGGGCGTACATTGATGTATAATCGCAAGCGCGATGCGTGGCAGGGGAATGCGGCGCCGCAGGGGTCGGCAGGGAGAGGGGCGGAGCGAACAACGGCTTGACTCGAGGGCCCGGCAGGGGAGGCCGCGATGCGGCTGCTCGTAACCGGCGTCGGCGGGCTGATCGGCTCCAACCTGGCTGTCGCCGCGGCACAACGGAGTTGGAGCGTGCTCGGCACCTGGCGGAGCATGCCCGTGAGCGTGCCCTGCGCGCGCACCGCTCCCCTCGATGTGGGCGACCGCCGCGCCTGCACGGCGCTCGCGGAGGAGCTCGAGCCAGACGTGGTCTTGCACGCCGTCGCGCAGAGCGCCCTCGGGCGCCTGGAGCGCGAGCCCCGCCTGGCCGAGCTCGACCTGCTCGCGACCGGGAACACGCTCGCCGCCGCGCGCGCCGTGGGCGCCCGCTACGTGCTGGTCTCCAGCGATCTCGTCTTCAGTGGGCTGCTGCCCTCGGGGGAGTGCTGGAGGGAGGAGGACCCCACCGAGCCGCCCACCGCGCTCGGGCGCTCCCTGCTCGCCTGCGAGCGCCTCGTCCAGCGCTCCGGCGGCGCCGGCTGGCTGATCACCCGGCCCGCGGATCCATACGGGATCAACCTCTCCATCCCCACCGCAAACCCCGAGGGGCGTGCGCGTCACATCTGGGAGCGCTCGGGCCCAACCCTGCGCTGGGTGGCGCGACTGCGCGCGGGGCACACGCTCGCCGCGCCCCCCGGCATTCGCCGCTCGCCCACCAACGCCCGCGACTACTCCCAGCGGGTCTGCGATCTGCTGGTGCGGGAGTGCGGGGGCATCTACAACACCGCGGGCCCCACGATCCTCGGCCGGCTCGCCCACCTGCGCCTGATCGCACGGGCCTTCGCCTGCGATCTGGAGCTCGTGCGGGAGGGCTCCCGCGAGCCGCTCCTGCCCGCCAACACCGCGCTCTGCGACCGCAAGGCGAACCTCGCGCTCGGCCGCCCCGCCGTGGACCCCTTCACCGGGCACCGCCTGATGAGCCGTCAGCTCGAAGAGCTGCTCGCACCGCTGGAGGGTGTGGAGGAGCCTGATCCCTCACAACCCCAGGAGGACAAGCGGGAATCCGCTCCCGCGCTGCCGCGCGCACTAGGCTGAGGCGGTGTACGCCGCGCTCAGGGACACCAAGCTCCTGCGGGGCGAGTTCGCGCGGCTGGTGGGCGCCGAGCATGTCTTGGGCCCTGCACCCACGGGTGCCGGCGGAAGGCTCTCGCCCTACGACCACGACGCCACTCTCACGCGTGGCCTGCGTGGCCATGCCGATCTCGTGGTGCGTCCGGCCAGCACCGCCGAGGTCGCGGCGGTGCTGGCGCTCTGCTACGAGCGCGACGTGCCTCTGATCCCGCGCGGGGGCGGCACGGGCCTGGCCGGCGGGGCGGTGCCGATCGAGGGTGGGGTGGTGTGCTCGCTGGAGCGTATGCGCGCGATCCGCGAACTGGAGCCGGGGCTGTGGCGCATCCACCCGGAGGCGGGGGTCGGTACGCGCCACGTGCAGCGCCTCGCGCGCGAGAACGGGCTCTGCTTCCCCCCCGACCCGGGGGCCTCCGAGCAGTCGCAGATCGGGGGCAACGTCGCGACCAACGCGGGGGGGCCCCACGCCTTCAAGTACGGCGTCACCGGGAACTGGGTCACGGGCCTGGAGGCGGTGGTTGCGCCGGGGGAGACGATCGCGCTCGGGGGTCCCCACCGCAAGGACGTCGCGGGGTATGACCTCAAGAGCCTCCTGATCGGCTCCGAGGGCACGCTCGGGATCATCACCGCGGTGCGCCTGCGGTTGATGCCGGCCCCCGAGGCGGCGCTGGCGCTGATCTCCTTCCACGCCACCCCCGGGCAGGGGTGCGAGGCGATCCTCGAGGTGCTCGGCGCCGGGATCGTGCCCGCGGCGCTTGACTTCCTCGACGGGGAGGCCCTGCGGATGGCGGCCGGCGCTTGGGGGGGCGGCGCGGGGATCGACCTCCCCCGGGGGACCGAGTTCGCGCTGCTCGCCGAGGTCGACGGCACGCACGAGGAGGCTGGCGCGGCGCACGCCGAGCTAGCCGCGGTGCTGGGTTCTGGCGCGATCGAGCTGCGCCGCCCCGATCGCGAGGCGCTGTGGCTGTGGCGCGACCGGGTCGCGGGCGCGGTCAGCGCGGTCCGGGGGGGCAAGGTCAGCGAGGACGTGGTTGTCCCCGTGGAGCGCCTCGCGGAGGCGCTGGAGCGCTTTGGGGAGATCGCCGTGCGCCACGGTCTGCGCTCCTGCGCATGGGGCCACGGGGCGGACGGGAACCTGCACGCCAACCTGCTCGTGGACCCCCGCAGCGAGCCCGACCTGGCCGCCGCGAGGGCCGCCACCGAGGAGCTGTTCGCGCTCGCCGTCGAGCTCGGGGGCTCGATCAGCGGGGAGCACGGCGTGGGCTGGCTCAAGCGCGGGCAGCTCGCCCGCCAGTGGCCAGCGGGGGCGCTGCGTCTGCACGAGGAGATCAAGCGCGCCTTCGATCCCAAGGGTCTTCTGAACCCCGGCAAGAAGCTCGCTCGGTAGGTCCCCCAGGCGGGGGAGGTCGGGAGGGGGCCTGCCCCCTCCCGCTGTTCCAACGGGTCTTCTGAACCCCGGCAAGAAGCTCGCTCGGTAAGTCTCCCAAGGCGGGGGAGGTCGGGAGGGGGCCTGCCCCCTCCCGCTGTTCCAACGGGTCTTCTGAACCCCGGCAAGAAGCTCGCTCGGTAAGTCTCCCAAGGCGGGGGAGGTCGGGAGGGGGCCTGCCCCCTCCCGCTGTTCCAACGGGTCTTCTGAACCCCGGCAAGAAGCTCGCGCGATGACCCCATCCCCTTTCGGCAAGCGGTCTTTCCGCCGATAGCGCTAGTCTGCGCGCCTGCTGGTACTTCAACTCGAAAGGAAGCATTCATGAACAAGACGCAGCTCGTCGACGCACTCTCCGCCGACAGCGGCCTCTCCAAAGCCGACTCCTCGCGTGCGCTGGAGTCGTTCGTGAGCACCGTCGGCAAGGCGCTCAAGAAAGGCGACGAGGTCGTGATCACGGGGTTCGGCAAGTTCTCCGTGGTGAAAAGGGCCGCCCGTCAGGGCGTCAACCCGCGCACCGGGGAGAAAGTCAAAATCAAGGCCTCCAAGGCCCCCAAGTTCACTCCCGGAGCGGGTCTCAAGCAGATCGTCCACCCCAAGAAATAGTCGATCGGGAGCCCGCTCCACCCCGCCCGCCCGGCTCCTCCCGCGCGCCGCGCGGGGGTGGAACCTCGCTGGCTGCCGTTCGCACAGACCGAAGCACAGAAGGGAGCAGGAGGGAGTAGGAGGGATGCTACGGCGCGCGCCCGCTGGCGTGCGCGCGTGGTAGCGTCGCGCAAATGCCCCGCGTGGAGGAGCTCGAGCTTCCGAATCTCGACTACACCGACCCCACCCTGCGGGGGGAGCGCTTTCACGCCACGATGCGCGAGCTGCGCGCTGGGGGGTGGCTCGCCGCGGGGCCCTACGGGTACGCGGTGCTCGACCGGGAGGCCGTGGAGTTCTTCCTGCGCACTCGCTCCGCGGTCTTTCCGGGAATGACCATCGCGGAGATCTTCGAGGTCCGTGAGGGGCCCCTGTATGAGGAGATGCGCCGCAACATCCTCCACATCAATGGCCCCGACCACACGCGCCTGCGCAGCCTCGTGAACCCCTCCCTCTCCCCCCGGGCGGTCGAGCGCTACCGGCCGGTGATGCGGGAGCTGCTGGGGGATCTCTTTGCGAAACTCGAGGGGGGCGGCTGCGAGTTCGTGGAGGCGATCGCCAAGCCCTATCCCTCGCAGGCGATCGCGCATGTGATGGGGGCGCCCCTGGAGGACGCGCCGCGTCTGCACCACTGGTCCAACTGGATTCAGCGCCAGTTCGACGCGATCTCGATGACCGAGCAGAAACCGGCGATCGAACAGGCGGTGTCGGAGTTCTACGAGTACGCCTGGGCGCTCGTGCGCGCCCGCCGGGAGAGCCCGGGGGACGACCTGATCTCGCTGCTGATCGCCGCCGAAGAGGAGGGGGAGCGGCTCTCGGACGTGGAGTGCGTGAACCTCGTGCTCAACGTCCTCATCGGCGGCGTGGACACGACCCAGGCCCAGCTGGCCCACGCGGTGCGCCTGCTCGCCGAACACCCCGACCAGTGGGCGCTGCTCGCCGAGCGCCCCGAGCTCGCCGCGCGGGCCGTGGAGGAGGCGCTGCGCTTTGAGCCCATCACCCCCTTCACTGCGCGCATCGTCACCGAGGAGCTCACCTTCCGCGACGTCACCTTCCCCGTGGGCACGATCGTGATGGTGTGCGCCTTCACCGGCAACCGCGATCTCCCCGAGGGGGCGGGGGAGCCGGAGCGCTTCGACATCGCCCTCGACCGCGGCCGCGTGCGGGCGCTCACCTTCGGGGCGGGTGTGCACTTCTGTCTCGGCGCCAACCTCGCCCGCGTGGAGCTCCAGGAGGCGCTCGCCTTCCTGGCCCCCCGCATGCCCGGCCTGCAGCTCGCGGGGGAGCCGGTGTTCGAGGGCATCACCGGCATCTACGGCCTCGCGGAGCTGCCCCTGCGGTTCGCCGGGTAGGCGCCGCTCCACTCTGGCTTGTGGGCTCCCCTGCTTCGCCGGCGGTTTCGGCTCCCGTAGGCATCGCCAGCGGTTTCATTGCTCTGGACCATTCCATCTCCGCGTGGCAGAATCGGAGGGGGGCCATTCGGGGTCCCCCGACCGACATCGAGGAGATGACTCTGCGGGTTTTGAAGGGAGCGGCCGCCAGCGGCCTCGCAGCGGGACTCGCGCTTGCGGTGCTCGCCGCGAGCGCGTGGGCGGGGGAGTACCACGTGTACTCGTGCCGAACCACCGCCGGGCAGGTCGCGCCCACGGATGGGTGGAGCGCGCCGGAACATCCCCCGTATGACGTGACCTCGAACACTTGCGAAGCGGGAGGCGGGCTTCTGGCAGGCCTAAACGCAGGCTTCCCTCACTACGCAGACACCGAACGTGCCACCTGGGCATTTGAAGCGCCAGCGGGTGAGACGATTGCTGCGGCTACGTTGTGGCGTGCGGGCGAAACGTTGGGGACAACGGACCCTGAAACCAATTCCGACTATGTCGTTCAGCTAACGGGTGTGGAAACCACCGGTCTCAACGTCAAGGTTGTTGAAGAATGCGAAGCAAAACTATGTCCAGCAGACGGCAATTTTGGCGATCCACTCGCACCGGAAGACCGTATTACGATGCCAGATAGCGCCCTTGATAGTTCATATCTCTCCCTGAGTGCCTCTTGCGGCGCATTTGTCCGGGGTGTCGCATGTTCTGTCAGTGAAGCCAGCGAAAACCGCTACGACGCCATGGTCGAGCTCTTCGCCGCAGACCTAGTCCTCTCCCAGCCGGCGGCGCCCACTGTCTCCGTCGTCGGGGGTGGCCTCGCGGAAGACCCTGCCGTGAGCGGGACCAGCGATGTCGCCTTCCACGCGACCGACGCGGGCTCGGGGGTCTACGAAGCGATCTTCCAGGTCGATGGGCAGATCGTCAGCCGCGGGGTGCTCGATGAAGACGGGGGGCGCTGCCGCGATGTGGGTGGGACCACCGATGGGCTACCCGCCTTCCTCTACACCCAGCCCTGCCCCGCGGCGGTGAGTGTCGACGTGCCGTTCGATACCACGGGGCTCTCAAACGGCGTGCACCACCTTCTGGTGAGCGTGACCGACGCCGCGGGTAACGCCGCCACCGTGCTAGACCGCGAGATCACCGTCGCCAACCCCATCTCCCCGGGAGCCGGCGCCGGCTCAGGTGTCAAACGCGGGCCGGCCAACGGAGAGGACCCCTCCGGACACGCCACCCTCACCGCCCGCTGGAGGGGGGCTTCGGGCGCTCACCTCAGCGGCCGCTACGGCGCGCCCCGCGCGATCGAGGGGCGGCTCACGGGCCCCGAAGGCCACGGGATCACAGGCGCCGAGGTCGAAGTCGGCGAGCTGCCCACCTATGCGGGCGCGGTCACCCGCGCGCTCGCCGCTCCGCGCACCGACGCGGAGGGCCGCTGGAGCCTCGCGCTCCCCCGAGGCCTCCCCTCCTGTCGACTGCGTATCGCCTATCGCAGCCACCTCGGGGATGCTCTCCCCGTGGCCACCCGCACCCTCAGCCTCACGGTGCCGGCCGCGCTGCGGCTGCGAGTAGCCCCGCGCACCGCGAGCTCGACCGGCGCGATCCGCTTCAGCGGGCGGTTGCTCGGCGGTCCGATCCCGCCGGGGGGCAAGCAGCTCGTGCTCGAGGCCCGCTCCCCCGGCGGGCCCTGGATCGAGTTTCACGTGATCCACACCGGGCCCCACGCGCGCTTTGGCTACCTCTACCGCTTCCGCCTCCCCGGGCCGGCGCGCTACCAGTTCCGCGTGCTCTGCGAACAGGAGGCCGACTTCCCCTTCGCCACCGGGGGCTCGAACGTGGTGGGGGTGTTCGAGCGGTAGCCGGGTTTGGTGCCGTTCTGCGGCCGCTAGCCTACTTTGTGGATGCTCAGCTCCACGGTCAGACGTTGGGGGCCGACGGCCGCCGCGGCGGTCTGTGTCGCGCTTGTCGTCTTCGTTGTGTTCACCGCGCTTGGTGTTGGTGGCCACACGGGGAGCGCTCGCCGCGCGCCGTCCACGTTCACCCCACTTGCGAACTACTCCCTCCAGGCCCCGCACGTGCTGAGCGGGGTCGTGGTCTACTCCGTTCAGGGCCTCGCCGGCGGCGCCGCGGCGACGCCGGCGCCCGAGCTCGAACCGCTGCCGGTCTCGGCGTTCGATCGACCGATCGCCCGCTACCGCGCCTACGCGGTGGCTCGGCTCGGTCAGATGGAGGGGCAGATCGCGAGCCTGGAGGGGGCGCTCGCCGCCAACGACCGCGCGGCGGCGCAGGCCGCGTGGCGCGGCGCATACACCGACTACCTGGAGCTCGGGGCGGTCTATCTCGATGGGAAAATCGCCCTGGACGCACAGGTCGCGAGCCTCAATGAGGAGATCGACGGCACTCCTGGGGGTCTGCCGGGGGGCGTCGCGAACCCCCGGTTCACGGGTCTGCACCGGATCGAATACGGGCTGTGGACGGGGGCTGCGCCGAGCACGCTCGTCGGTTTCGCGCGCGCGCTGGATGCCGATGTGCACAGGCTGGCGGGCGTGCTGCCCCACGCGCCGCTCGTGCCACTGGAATACGCGACCCGCGGGCACGAGATCCTGGAGGACGCGGCACGCGATTTCCTCAGCGGCATGGACGTGCCGTGGAGCGGTGAAGGGGTGCTCGCGACCGACGCGGGGCTGCACGCGACCGAAGAGGTGATCGGGACGCTCCGCCCGCTGCTGCACGGGGAGGAGCGCGTGATCCCCGCGGTGGACACCGAACTGCGCTCCCTGCGCTCGGCGATGGCTGCGCTCGCGGCGGCGCACGGCGGACGTCTGCCGAGCAATGGGCAGCTCACACAGCAGCAGTCGGTGCTGCTCAACGGTACGCTCGGGGGGGCGCTCGAGGCGCTCTCGCAGGTGCCCGGGGTGCTCGAGACCGAAGCCCCGCCGCGGATCCCGCTGATCCCCCAACGCGATTTCCGAGTCGACCCGATCGACCCATGAGCCCCAACCGATGAGCCCACTCGACCGTCGCACCTTTCTCACCCGCTCGGCGGTGCTGTTGGGAGCCGGCGGAGTCGGTGGGGTCGGGGCAATCGCGCGCGCGGGCGCCAAGGCACAGGATGCCGACGCCGCCGCCCCGCCGTCGGGGACCGAGGAATGGGATGTCTCCCAGGCGCAGCTGGGGGAGCGGGAGCCGTTCGACGGTCCCCACCAGGCGGGGATTCTCACGCCGGCCCCGGCGCAGGCGACGTTCGCGGCGCTCGACTCGATCGCGCCCGACCGGCAGACCCTCGAAGAGACGCTGCGGGCGCTCAGTCATCGCGCGCGCGAACTGACGGTCGGGGGCCCGATCGCGCTGCTCGAGGAAGACGCTCCCCCGGCCGACTCGGGGATCCTCGGGCCGGTCAGCGACCCGGACGTGCTGACCGTCACGATCGCGTTCGGCGCCACGCTGTTCGACGGGCGCTACGGGCTCGCCGGGCAGCGCCCGCGCGAGCTCATCACGATGCCGACGTTCGCGATCGACGACCTCGACCCGGCGCAGAGCCACGGGGACGTGCTACTGCAGATCTGCGCGCACCAGCGGGACACCGTCGCGCACACGCTGCGCGAGCTGCTGCGCACGGTGCGCGGCGAGCTGCAGCTGCGCTGGAACATCGACGGCTTCTCGGGCGCCGCGCGGGGTCCCACCCCGCGTAACAACCCCCGCAACCTGTTCGCCTTCCGCGACGGCACCGCCAACCCCCCCACGGACGATGCGGGGCTCATGAACGAACTGGTGTGGGTGGGTGCCGGCGAACCCGCGTGGGCAGCCGGCGGCACCTACCAGGTCGTGCGGATCATCCGCCAGCACATCGAGTTCTGGGACCGCGTGGGCCTCAACGAGCAGCAGAACATGATCGGCCGCTACCGCGCCAGCGGCGCGCCGTTGGGGGGCAGCGAAGAGTTCGAGGACCCCCACTATGACCTCGACCCCGACGGCAAGCGGATCCCGCTGACCGCACACATCCGCCTCTCCAACCCGCGCACCCCCGCGACCGCCAACCAGCGGATCCTGCGCCGCGGCTTCAACTACACGCGCGGCTTCGACGCCGCCGGGCAGCTCGACCAGGGCCTGATCTTCGCGGCCTTCAACCAGAGCCCCACGCGCCAGTTCGCGACGATCCAGCAGCGGCTGATCGAAGAGCCGATGATCGACTACATCACGCCCGTGGGCGGCGGCTACTTCTACGCCCCGCCCGGCGCCGCAGGAGAGACCGACTGGGTCGGCTCGGGCCTGTTCGCGGCGTGAGCGGCGAGCTGCCCCGCCGCGTCGGGATCAACGCGGTCTTCCTGGAGCCCCGCATGGGGGGCCTGGACACCTACGTGCGCGCGCTGGTGCCCGAGCTCGTCCGCGTTGCCCCCGGGATCCGTTTCAGCGTCTTCTGCAATCCCCGCGGGCGGGAGTACCTGGAGCGGGAGGGTTGGGAGGAGGGGGGGGTGGAGCTGCTCACCCACCCGCTGCTCGGCAGGCGCGGCCTGAAGGCGCTCAGTGAGCTCACCCTCCTGGGGGCGCTCGCGGGGCGGCGGGTGGACCTGCTGCACAGCGTCGCCCTCACCGCTCCGCTGCGCACGCGCGCCGTCAACGTCGTCACACTGGCCGACGTGACCTGGATCGTCGCCCCCGACCCGGGCGAGGCGGGGACCGTCCGCCTGTGGCGGACGATCGTGCCGCCGGTGGCGCGCAGGGCCGACCGCGTGATCGCTCTCTCGGAGGCGGGCGCGGAGCACGTGGTGGAGTATCTGCGGGTGCCGCGCGAGCGCATCGACGTGGTGCCCCTGGCCGCCGGCGTGAGCGATCTCACGGCCCCGACGCCGGCGGGCGAGCTGCGCGCGCGGCTGCGCCTCGGCGAGGGCCCGGTGATCCTGAGCGTGTCGGCCAAGAAGATCCACAAGAACCTGGAGCGGCTCGTCCGCGCGATGCCCGCCGTGGTGGAGCGCTGGCCCGACCTGAGGCTGGTGCTGCCGGGCAACCCCACCGAGCACGAGCGCGAGCTGCGCGAGCTGGCCGTCGAGCTGGGGATCGCCGCCAACGTGGCCTTCCCGGAGTACGTGGACGCCGCCGACCTGGAGGGGCTGTACGCGCTCGCGCGCTGCTTCGTGTTCGCCTCGATCAACGAGGGCTTCGGCATCCCGATCCTCGAGGCGATGCGCCGCGGCGTCCCGGTCGCCTGCTCCCGCGCCTCGGCGCTCCCCGAGGTGGCGGGGCAGGCGGCGCGCTACTTCGACCCGCTCGAGGTCGCGGACATCTCTCGCGCGCTGATCGACCTTCTCTCCGACCGGGCACTGGCGGAGCGCCTGGTCGCGCTCGGGCGCGAGCGCCAGGCCGCGTTCACGTGGGAGGCCACGGCGCGCGGCACGCTCGAGAGCTACGCGCGGGCGTGGGCGGACTCGCAATGAGCAGCGGTCGAGGGGATCCTCGCTCCGCGCTGAGCGAACCGGACCCGCCGAAGCCCGAGGGGGGAGAGTCAAACGCCTCCGAGGACGCTGGGGCGCCGGCCGACGTCCTGGATACCACGGCCGCCGGCGGGCTGATCATCCGCGGCGGCGCCCTGCGCTTTGGCAGCTACGTGGGCGTGGTGGCGCTGTCGGTGATCTCGGCCGCGCTCCTGCTCCGCCACCTCGGCCCAGCCAGTTTCGGCCATTACACCACGGTGCTGTCGCTCGTTGGCGTCGTGGCGGTTGTGACCGATGCCGGGATGGCCGCGCTGGGCACCCGCGAGTACGCGATGCGCGAGGGCGCCGACCGCGACGCGCTCATGCGCGACCTGCTCGGGCTGCGGGTGACGCTGACCACGGGTGGGGTGGTACTCGCCATGGCCTTTGCGCTCGCTGTCGGCTACAGCGATGCGCTGCTCGTGGGAACGCTGGCTGCGAGCCTGGCCACGGTTGCGCTTGTCCTCCAGCACACCTTCTCGATCCCGCTCACCGCCGAACTGCGCCTCGGTGCCCTGTCGCTGCTCGAACTCGCACGCCAGGCGCTGTCGGTGATCGCGATCGTCGCGCTCGTGCTGCTCGGCGCAGGCGTGCTCCCGCTGCTCGCGGTGACGCTTCTTGTCAACCTGCTGCTGCTGGCGCCCAGCGCCGCCCTCGTCCGCGGCCGGATCTCGATGCGCATGGAGCTGCGCCCCCGCCGCTGGGCCTCGCTGTTGCGGCTGACGGTGGCGTTCTCGCTGGCCACCGCCGTCGGGACGATCTACGTGTACACCGCCCAGATCCTCACCAGCCTCGTGGCCAGCGAACATCAGAGCGGGCTGTTCGCGGCCTCCTTCAGAGTCTTCATCGTGACCGCCGGGGTGCCGGGGCTGCTGGTGGGCGGTGCGCTACCGGTCCTGGCGCGCGCGGCGCGCGACGACCGCGAACGGCTCGCCTATGCCCTCAGGCGCATCTTCGAGGTCTCGCTGATCCTCGGCGTCGCCGCGGCGCTGGGGCTGCTCGGTGGCGCACAGTTCATCATCCATGTGATCGCCGGCCCGAAATACGCGGGCGCCGCCGCGGTGCTGCGCATCCAGGGCCTGGCGATGATCGCCTCGTTCGTGCTCGCCGGCTGGAGCTTCGCGCTGCTCTCGCTCAAACGCTTCGGGGGCCTGCTCGTGGCGAACGCCGCGGCGTTGGTTGTCAGCTGCGTCCTCACGCTCACGCTCGCCGCCACCAACGGGGCCCGCGGAGCCGCGGTTGCCACTCTCTGTGGCGAGGCGACACTCGCTCTCGTCACGCTGGTGGTGCTCGTGCAGGGCCATCCCGAGCTGCGCCCGCACCTGGGCATCCTCCCCAAGGTCCTGCTCGCAGCCGCCCCCGCGACCGTGCTGGCGCTCGATACCGACCTGCCCTCGCTCGTCCGCGCGCTGCTCGCCCTCGGGGCCTATGGACTCGTGATCGTGATCACCCGCGCCGCCCCGCGGGAGATCCTCGAGCTGCTCCCCCGGAGGCGCCGCGCCACAAGCGGCTGACGCAGAGGCCCACCGGAACCCACGGCCCCGGGTCGATGCACAGGCCCGCCGGCCGATGGCCGAAGGCTGTGAGCTAGCCTCCCGCGCGAGTGAGCACCCCCGCCGCGCAAACCCCCCCTCGGCCCCTCTCGCGCTTTCTGCCGCGTCCGCTGCGCTCGCTGCTGCGTCGCCCAAGCATCGAGCCCCGCGTCGTCGCGGTGCTGCGCAGCAGGGCGGTGAACGAGTCCGCGAGGTTCGCCCTGCGCGAGCTCTCCGGGGTGAGCTCCACGCACGTGTACCGCATTCGCGGCAGCCGCCTGCGCGCGCAGATCGAGCATGGGACTTCCGACGCCCACGCGTTCGACCAGGCCTTCTACGAGCACGCGCACGAGCCGCCGCCCGGTGCCCTGGGTGCGCTCGAGGGACTCCGTCGCCCGCTGCGCGCCCTGGACCTGGGAGCGAACATCGGGATGTGGGGCCTGTGGCTGCACAGCCGCTTCGCGGTGGAGCGGGTCGTCGGGCTCGAGCCCGACCCGCACAACGTCTTCAGCCACCGCGCGCAGATCGAGCTCAACGACCTGGACGAGTCGTGGGAGGTGATCGAGGCGGCCGCGGTGACCGCCGAGGGCCCGGTCGCGTTCACGGTCGGCAGGGGCACCAACGGCCGTGTGACCGATGCGAGGCGCGAGGACACATCGAGCGTGGCGGGCCGCGATGTGTTCGCGATGCTCGATGGACTCGACCTGTTGAAGATCGACATCGAGGGAGGGGAGTGGGCGATCCTCTCCGACCCGCGCGCCGCCGCCCTGCGGGTCCCGGTGGTGATGCTCGAGTACCACGACCACGACCCGCCCTCCGCCGATCCCGCAGCCGACGCCCGCGGCGCGCTCGAGCGCGCTGGCTACACCACCGAGTCCGCCGGCGAGACACAGCCCGGCTTTGGCACGGTGTGGGGATGGCAGCCCCGTTGCGGGTAGGCCTCAACCTCCTCTTCCTCGGCGAGCGCGCCGGCGGCGTGGGCCGCTACGCGCGCGAACTGCCCGGCGCGCTGCTCGCCGCCGAGCCGCAGATCGAGGTGCACGTCTTCGTCTCCCGCGACGCCCCCGCCGACCTGCGCCGCGAGCCGTGGGCCGCCAGCGTGCGGTGGGTGACGGTGCCGATCACACTGGACGGCGCGCCAACACACGTGCCAGCCGAGTACCTCGCCCT
Source organism: uncultured Solirubrobacterales bacterium (assembly GCA_963713985.1). Lineage (GTDB taxonomy): Bacteria > Actinomycetota > Thermoleophilia > Solirubrobacterales > Solirubrobacteraceae > Palsa-744. The sequence continues at coordinate 851,139 of OY970219.1, forward strand.
CCCCGCGATCGCGCGAGCACGCCGCTTGGATGTGCTGCACAGCCCGGCGAACACGGGACCCGCGATCACTCCGGGGACGGCCAGCGTGGTCTCGGTGCTCGACCTGATCTGGTGGCACCGGCCGGAGGAATGGGAGGCCAGCGCACGCGTGCACCGCACCATGCGCCGCCGTGTCGAGCGCGCCGTGCGCCGCGCCGACCGCATCTTCGCGATCTCCCACGCCGCCGCCGAGGACCTGAGCGAGACGCTCGGCCTGGCGCGCGAGCGCATCGAGGTCACCCCGCTCGGAGCGCGCCGGCCGGCGGTGGAGCCCACCGCTGAGCAGGCGCTTCGCTCCCAGCTCGATCTCGGTACCGCCCGCGTTCTGCTGTGTGTCGCGCAGAAGCGCCCCTACAAGAACCTCCACCGCCTCGTGCGAGCGCTGCCCTCGCTCGGGGAGGACGTGGTGCTCGTGCTGCCGGGCTCGCCGACCGCTTATGAGGGCGAACTGCGTGCGCTCGCGCGCGAGCTGGGGGTCGCAGAGCGCGTGCGCTTCCCCGAGTGGGTGTCGGAGGAGGAGCTGGAGGGCCTGTACGCGTTGTGCAGCGTGTTCGTGTTGCCCTCGCTGATCGAGGGATTTGGGCTGCCCGTGATCGAGGCGATGCTGCGCGGAGCGCCCGTCGCCTGTTCCAATATCCCCGTGCTCGCCGAGGTGGCGGGCGACGCGGCGCTGACGTTCGACCCCGAGCGCCAGGAGGAGATCGACGCCTCGCTCAACCGGCTGCTGGAGGACCGCGCGCTCGCTCAGACCCTCACAGACCGCGGGTGCGCGCGGGCCGAAGCCTTCACCTGGCGGCGCACCGGAGAACTCAGCCTCGCGGGGTATCGCCAGGCGATTGCGGCGCACACCCCCCGGTTCCCATAGTCTGCGCAGCCGTGCCCCGAGTGCTGATCGTCCGCGGCCATCTGGTCACACCCTGGGAGCTGCTCCCCTGGCGGGAGTTGCCCGAGCGCTTCGAGGTCTCCTACCTGCTGACCGGCTCCAACCGCTTCGCCACGCCCGAGGGCCTGCGGCCCGTCAGGGCGCGCGCGCTGCGTGACGTGATGCCCCCCGGACCTCTTGGTGAGGTGGGGACGGGGGTGCTCGGGGACCGCTACCTCTCGGCCGAGGAGGCGTTTGCCACCGCCGACATCGTCCACGCCGAGGAGCTGGCGTTCTGGTTCGCGGCGGAGGCCGCCAAGCGCCGCCGCCGCCACGGCTTCAAGCTGGTGCAGACCGTGTGGGAGACCCTGCCGCTGATGGCCGCCTACCGCAACCGCCACGGCCGCGCCTACCGCGAGCTGGTGCTCGCCGAGACCGACCTCTTCCTGCCTGCCACCGAGCGCGCGGCGCAAGCGCTCAGCTTGGAGGGGGTCGCGCCCGAGCGGATGACGGTCTGCTCCCCCGGCATCGACCTCGGACGCTTCGCCGCCACCCCGCCCGACCCGCCGCCCGCGGAGCACACGATCGTCTCCCCGGGGAGACTCGTGTGGGAGAAGGGCCACCAGGACGTGCTGCGCGCGCTCGCCGTTCTGCACCGCGGAATCGTGACCACGCCGGACGGCCAGGTGGTGCGTCCGCGCCTCTTGATCGTGGGCTCCGGACCCGAAGAGCGGCGGCTTCGCGAGCACGCCGCCGAGCTGGGGCTCGCCCACGCCGTGGAGATCAGCAGCGTCCCCTACGAGCAGATGCCCAACGTCTTCGCCGGAGCCTCCGCGATGGTGCTCTCGAGCCAATCCTCGGCCACCGCCCCCTACCACCTCTTCGACCTCCCCCACGCATTCTGGGAGGAGCAGTTCGGAATGGTGCTCGCCGAGGCGATGGCGGCGGGCCTCGCGATCGTCACCACCACCAACGGAGCGATCCCCGAGGTCCTCGCGGGCACGCCCGCCGACCTCGTGGCGCCCGGCGACTGGATGGAGATCGCCCGCGCGCTCGCCGCAGGCCCGCTCAGCTGCGTCCCCGGTACTCGAGTCTCCTATCCTTCGGTACTGTTGCATCGCTACTCAACGACTGCCGCCGCAGAGCGACTGGCGGACGCCTACGATCGGCTGCTGGCGGCATGAGCGAGACGCGCGCTCCTATATAAGCCGCTCTCCAACGGGATCGCCGCTACCGTACAGCCGATGCCTACCGCACGAGGCGTATTAGGGAGACTGACCGACCCCCATCAGTTCGATCTCCTGCCGACCGGGCCAGGAGCGATTCTCGACATCGGGTGCGGGTCGACGAAGACGCCGGGCGCCATCGGACTCGACATCTCCGCGGAGACCGACGCGGACATCGTGCACGACCTCGACGTGTTCCCCTACCCGGTCGAGGACTCGAGCTTCGACCAAATCCTGCTGCAGGACGTGATCGAGCACGTCCGGGAGCCGATCGGGGTATTCGAGGAACTGCATCGCATCGCCCGTCCCGGAGCGCGGATACAGCTGCGCACGCCTCACTTCTCCTCCGTACTCGCCTACGGCGATCCCACACATCGCCACTACTTCTCCACCATCGCCATCCACTCTCTGGCAGAGCCCCGCTTCGCGCACTACACCGATGCGCGCTTTCGCGTCGTCCATGTGACCCTCGACATGTGGCTGCCCTTCCGGGCGATCGGGCTGAGTCGGCTCGCCAACCGCTTTCCCGAGTCCTACGAGAAGTACCTCGCCTTCCGCTTCCCCACGATGAACATGCGAGCGGAGTTCGAGGTGGTCAAGACCTGATGAATCGGTTCCATCGCGTGCTGGCTGCGGCGGGGACTGCTCTCGGCGGCATGCGACGGCGATCGAGCACGGTCGCGGCCTGTTGCCTGCTGGGGATCGTGGCGATGGTTGGCGGTGCCACCTCGGCGGCGGGCAACGCCACGCACACCCCCGAAAAGGCCCGGTCCCGCGCGACCGATCTTCGTATCGTCTACTCCGATCCGCGCGGGGGCTTCGGCCCAGAGCGATACAGCCTGCGCTGTGACCCCGTATCCGGAACCCTGCCCCATCCCCGGGCGGCCTGCGCGGCGATAGCCAATGAACCGGAACTCGTACTGGCCGGTCCCGGGCGAGAGCACTCCTGCCCAGCCGGGGTGTCCGGTGTCAGGGTTCGCGGCGACTACCTCGGGCAGCGAGTGGACGCGACCTTCTCTCCCTGCTCCACTCGTCCGGGAGACCAGCTTGGTCGCTGGCTGTCCCTGTTGCCCGCGACTCTCGAGCGCCAGGAACACGTAAGGCTCGACCACGGCTTCGGGCTGTTCGGCCTCGGCGAGCGCCGTGCGACCGTGCTGGGGCTCCTTTACGGCCCCCAGGAACAGCTCGCCAGCGTGAGCGTATATCGACCGGAAGCGGTGGAAGGCTCCTTCACCGGGTTGCGCCCGAAAAAGTTCTTCGGTGTCGGCTACGACCGCGCCGGTCGGGTGGTGAGCCTGCTCAGCGACTGGAACATGCTCACGTTCGGATTCTCGCTCTCTCTCCAGACTCCCGCCGACCAGAGCGAGCTGATCGGTCGCCTCAAAATGTGGCTGCCCGTGCGCTGCGGCGGGGTGAGCGGTTTCGTGGATCACACTCCGAGGCGGCACGCACCAAGAACCGTCGTCTGGATGACAGGCGAACAGGCCACCGTCGACATCTCAGATCCGCAGGTCGCTATCTGCTCGGCCGCGGTCCGTTCCCTGATCGGATAGCCCGTGCGCCCCACTGGCGGCTACCCCTTCGCATTCGCTTGAACGCAGGTAGAGGTCCCGCATCGCTCGATCCCACCCTACTCGCGTAACCGACTTCCATCGTAATTCATGGCAGCCCATAAAAGGATCGTTGGACGCGGTGGTCCCGACAGGCAGAGCGGGCTCCTCAACCCGCCGCAGCGCCCAGCGCGTCGAGCACCTGCTCGGCGAAGCGCTCCCAGGTGAACTTTCCGGCTTGTTCGAGCGCCAGCGTGCTCAGCTGCGCTTGGCGGGACTCGTCGCCGAGGACCCGTCGCAGGCCGGCGGCGATACTGGCGACGTCTTGGGGGTCAACGTACTCGACCGCGTCGCCACCGACCTCGGGGAGCGAGGAGACGTTGGAGGTGAGCACCGCCGCTCCCGCCGCCATCGCCTCGAGGACCGGCAGGCCGAAGCCCTCGCCCAGGGAGGGGTAGCAGAAGACCGCGCAGCGGCGGTAGAGCTCGGCGAGGGCGGCGTCGGAGACGTACCCCAGCATCGTGCAGCGCTCCCCGAGCGAGCGCAGGGCGCTGAGCGTGGGGCCCGTCTGCCAGCCCCGGGCGCCGACGACCACCAGTGGGTGGCGAGCGATCAGGGCCTCGTCGAGATCGAGGTAGGCCTCGACCAGGCGGGGCAGGTTCTTGCGCGGCTCGAGCGTGCCCACCGCCAGCACGAAGCCCGCGGGCGGCAGCCCCGCGGCCTCGGCGGGGTCGAGCTCGTGGGTGAGCGTGGGGGCCACCCCGAGGGGAGCCACCACCGTGCGTGCGGCGGTCGCGGGGAAGCGCTCGCCGAGCGCCTCGGCGGTCGCGTGGGAGATCGCCAGCAGGGCGGCGGCGCGGCGCGCGGTGCGGCCTAAGGTCACGCGCTCGATCACCACCGAGCGGCGGTTGGGCTTCAGCGCAGGTTCGAAGGGGGCGAGGTCGTAGACGATCGGCACGTCGGGGATGCTCAGCAGCCAGCCGGTGAGGTAGGAGTTGGTCGAGAGGAACACATCGCACTCGCGGTTGGCCGCTTGCGCGGCGCGCAGGTGCCACCAGGGGTCGCGCGCCGCGATCGTATGCCAGCGAAAGCGCTCGTCCAGCGGCTGGCCGAAACGGGGATTCGCGCCGGAGGCGCGCGTCTCCCGGCTTCGGCCGAGACGGGGATGCTCGTCGGAGGCGAGCGCCTCCCGGCTTTGGTCGCGCCAGGGCTCCCGCGCGTAGAGCACGTAGCGCTGGCCCTCGTCCTCGCGCTCACCCAGCGCTCGCAGCAGCTCGCGCACCACTCGCCCCCGCCCCGCGGGAACCTCCACTGCCGCGCGCGCGTCGATCCCGATCCGCAGCTCCCGTGTCGCGCGTGCGCGCGCCGGCCGGGCGGGGGCGAGGGTCGGGGGGGCGTTGGTCGGAGGGTTCACGGCGTCCTGCCAGGGGGCATATCTTCCGCTAAGGCTAGCCTCTTCTCCGATGACCCCATCGGCCTCACTGGAGATGACGCTCCTCCCGGGGGCCCGCGCGCTGCTGGCGGTCCACGCCCGGGAGCTCCCCCAGCGCGACGACCTGTGCGGCGCGTTCTGCGGCGCGCTCGCGCTGAACGCGGCCGGGATCGAGCGCCACGGGAGCGAGTCGCTCGACCAGGACGCGGTGGCGCTGGCTGCGGGGAGCATTGTCTCCGCGCATCCCGACCCCCGCAACCTGCCGCACGGGGAGACGGGGCGGCGCGACTACCGCCTATCGCTGCCGTTCGTCGAGGACGCCGCGGTGTCGGGCACCACCGCGGCTGGCGTGGCGAGCGCGATCGAGCGGCTCTCCGGCGGCGCGCTCGCGGCGATCCCCTACAGCGGCCCCTGGACCGCGGGAACGCTCGGCGGCCTGTTCGACCTCGCGGCGGCGCTCGAGCACCCGGTGACGCTGATCGCCAACCTCGCCACCCACCACCTCTGGGGCTCGCACCCGCGCCTCGATCAGCTGCTCGCACACCTCTACGACGGCGAGCACGGCGGCCCGACGGCGGACTGGGACGTGGGGCACTTCGTCTGCATCATCGGTCGTGTACGGGGCCCGCGCGGCAGCCTCTACGGCGTGGCGGACACCTACCCCTCCCTGGGGAGGGCGGGCGTGCACATGCAGCCCGCCGAGAACCTCGCGGCGGCAATCGAGCGGCGCGACAAACCGGCCGGGGGCGTGATCGTCGCGGCCGGCGCCGAGGAGGCCCCCGCGGTGCGCGCCGGCGCCGATGCGCTCGGGCTGAGCGAGGGTATCTGGGACAACGGCACGGTGGCGGCGGAGCTCTCGAGGTGAGCTCCGCCGAGCTGGTCGCGCTGGTGTGTTGCGACCTCGGCGCGATCGTGCGCGGTCGCTCGGTACTCGCGGTGGACCTCGACGAGTACCTCCGGGTCGGCGTGGGCTGGGTGCCGGCGAACCACTCGCTCACGCCGCACGGACCCCTTGCCGACACGACGCCGTTCGACTCGACGGGCGACCTGCGCCTGCTGCCGGACGCCGACACCCGCGTGCGCGTCGAGGCGGATCCGTGTGGTGGCGCCCTGGACTTGGTGCTGTGCGACATCGTGGAGACCGACGGACGTCCCTGGGAGTGCTGCCCGCGGCGCTTCCTGCGCGGGGCGCTGGAGGAGCTCGAGGGGGAGCTCGGCGCGCGCGTGGTGGCGAGCTTCGAGCATGAGTTCCAGCTCCTGAGCGGGGAGACCCCGGCGGCGCCGTTCTCGCTGGAGGCGCAGCGGCGCGCGGAACCGTTCGCCGCCGAGGCGATGGGGGCGCTGGTGCAGGCGGGGGTGCGCCCCGAGCGGATCTTCCCCGAGTTCGCGGCGCACCAGTTCGAGATCCCCGTGCAGGCCGCGGAGGGGGTGGCGGCCGCGGATCGCGGCGTGGTGCTCAGGGAGGTCGTGCGCGAGATCGCCCGCCGGCGGGGGCTGCGCGCGAGCTTCACCCCGCTGCTGGACCCCCTGGGGCCGGGCAACGGCGTGCACATCCATCTCAGCCTCCTCGACGCCGCCGGAGCACCGCTGCTCTACGACGCGGGGCGCCCGGCGGGCCTGAGCGAGCTGGGGGGTAGCTTCGCGGCTGGGATCTTGCGCCACGCGGAGGCGCTGTGCGCGCTGTGCGCCCCCAGCCCGATCTCCTCCGCGCGTCTCACTCCTCACCGCTGGAGCGCGGGTGCGGTCTGTCTGGGGGAGCGCAACCGGGAGACGCTCCTGCGCATCCCCCCGCTCCTCGCGCTCGCCGCCGCCGACCCGGCGGGTCAGATGCGCCTGGAGTACCGCGGAGCGGACGCGAGCGCGAACCCCTACCTGGCGCTCGGCGCGATCGTGCGGGCGGGCGTGGAGGGCGCGCGCGCGGGCCTGCCCGCGCCGCCGATCCTGGACCGCGATCCCGCGCTCCTGGAGGCGGGGGAGGCGGAGCGCTACGGGGTCGGCGCGCTGCCGGCGTCGCTGGAGGAGTCGCTGGGGGCGCTCGCGCGCGACGACACGGCGTGCGGGTGGATGGGGCGGACGCTGTACGAGGCCTTTGTCGGCATCAAGCGCACCGAGCTCGCGGCGGTGGCGGACCTGGACGTGAGCGAGGTGTGCCGGCGCTATGCCGCGATCTACTGAGCGCTCTGTGGAGGCGCTGCTCGAGGCCGTCGAGCGTGAGCTCCCCCGCGCGGTGGCCCTCCGCCACCGGCTGCACGAGCACCCGGAGCTGGCGCACGCGGAGCGGTGGACGGCGGCGGCGGTCGCACAGGAGCTGCCGGTGGCGTGCGCGACGGTCGCCGGGACCGGCCGGATCGCCTGCGTGGGGCCGGGGGAGGACACGAGGGGGGGCGGGTCGGTGGCGGTGCGCGCGGAGCTGGACGGCCTGCCGATACAGGAGCGCACCGGCGCCCCCTTCAGCGCGAGCGGCGGCGCGATGCACGCGTGCGGGCACGACGTGCACATGGCGGCGCTGGTGGCGCTCACGCGGGCGGCGCACACGCTCGGGGAGGAGCTGCCCGCGCCACTGCTGGCTGTCTTCCAGCCGAGCGAGGAGGCCTACCCCTCGGGCGCGGAGCAGCTTGCGCGCGAGGATCTGGCGAGGCTCGCCCCGGGGGCGATTGTGGGGGCGCACGTGCATCCCGAGCTGCCCTGGGGCGCGGTGGCGTTGGACCCGGGCGCGGTGAACGCGTCGTGCGACGCGGTGGAGATCACGGTCGAGGGGGAGCCCTCGCACGGCGCCTACCCCCACCTGGGGCGCGACCCGATCCTGGCGCTCGCCGAGATCGTGGTCTCCCTCCACGCCCAGGTGGGGCGCCGGATCGACCCGCTGCACCAGGCGATGCTGACGGTGGGGGTGCTGGAGGCGGGGAGCGCGGAGAACGTGATCCCCCCAAGGGCGCGCGCGCGCGCCGCGCTGCGCGCCCATCGAACCGAGGATCGCCTCGCGCTGCGGGGGATGGTCGAGGAGGTCGTCGCGGGCGTCGCCGCGGCGCACGGCTGTCGCGGCAGCGTCGAGCTGACGCCGGGCGAGCCGGCGCTCGAGAACGATCCCCGTATCGTCGCGGCGGCGCGCGAGCTGCTCGCGAGCGCCGGCCTGGAGGGCGCCGCGGAGTGGCGCTCGTGCGGCTCGGACGACTTCGCCTTCTTCGGCGCGCTCGCCCCGATCGCGATGGCCTTCGTGGGCCTCGACGGAGCCCCGGGCTTCACGCCGCGGCCTCTGCACCACCCCGAGCTGCTGGTGCCCGATGTCGCGGTCGGAGCGCTCGCGCGGGTCCAGGCGATTCTCTACATTGCCGCCGCCGGCGCGCTGTAGCCTTCTGCCTTCTGCGCGCGCTCTACTACAAGCACTTCGGCGATCGCCGCAAGGAGCGCCAGCTCTTCTCCGCGGGCGGCTTCTTCGTGACCTTCGCGACGGTGCGCGTGATCACGCACGCGATCCGCGCCGAACGGGGGCCCTTCAGGAACATCACCCCGGGGGGCCGGCACATCCACCACATGACCTTCGGGATCACGGGCCTGTTGACGGTCGGCTACCTGTGGATGCTGGAGATCGGCGTCAACGAGGAGCGCCGCTCCTCGCGGGTGACCGCGGCGGTGTATGGCGGCGGGGCGGCGCTCACGCTCGACGAGTTCGCGCTGTGGCTGAACCTCGAAGACGACTACTGGACCAAGCAGGGCCGCGAGAGCATCGACGCCGTGGCCCTCTTCGGGTCGCTGCTGGTTCTCAGCGTGCTCGGCAAGGGCTTCTTCGCGGATCTGCTGCGGATCGGTCGAGGTGGCGGATTCTCCGAGCCGGCCGTGGGACATGCGAGCGCCGCGAGCGAGGCGAACGGCCATCGCGCCGTCGCCGAGCCGCACGAGCTGGGGTGAGACCTCACCAGGCGTCGATGTTGGGCCGCCGCTTGGCGGGGCGCCGGCGCCAGTCCTCGGGGGGAGGGTCGAACAGCGTGGCGACCCAGCGGCGGGAGTCCGCGGGGTCGATGACGTCGTCGATCTCGCCGTAGGCGGCCATGTTGACGCCGCGCCCGTGCTCGTAGGCGGCGGCGACGGTGGCCGCGAAGACGCGCTCGCGCTCGGCGGGATCCTCGATCGCCTCGAGCTCGCGGCGCATGCCCAGGCGCACCGCGCCCTCCAGGCCCATCCCGCCGAACTCCGAGGTGGGCCAGGCGACGGTGAACAGGGGGGCCTTGAAGGAGCCCCCGGCCATCGCTTGGGCGCCGAGGCCGTAGCCCTTGCGCAGCACGATCGTGCCGAAGGGGATCTCGAGGTTGGCCCCGGTCACGAACATGCGGGCGAAGTGGCGCACGGTGGCGGTGCGCTCCGCCGCGGGGCCCACCATGAAGCCGGGGGTGTCGCAGAGCAGCAGCGCGGGCAGCGAGAAGGAGTCGCAGAGCTGTAGGAAGCGGGCGGCCTTGTCCGCGGCGTCCGCGTCGATCGCGCCGCCGAGGTGGGAGGGATCGTTCGCGAGGATCCCCAGCGGCCGGCCCTCGACGGTGGCGAGCGCGGTCAGCATCCCGGCCCCGAAGCCACGGCGCAGCTCCAGCACGGAGCCCTCGTCGCAGAGGGTCTCCACGACCCGGCGCACCTCGTAGGCGCGCTTGCGCTGCTCGGGGACGATGTGGCGCAGGAGGCGCTGGTCGGGAGCCGTGACCGATCGAAGATCGGCCGGCTCGGCGGGCCCGTGGAAGTAGGAGAGGTAGCGCTTGGCGGCCGCGACCGCGGCGCGGTCGTCGGGGACCCGGAGATCGACGACGCCGTTTGCGCTCTGCACCTCGATCGGCCCCACCTCTGCCGGGTCGTGGACGCCCAGGCCGCCCCCCTCGATCATCGCGGGGCCCCCCATCCCGATCGAGGAGTCCTCGGTGGCGATCACCACGTCGCAGCAGCCCAGCAGGGCGGCGTTGCCGGCGAAACAGTAGCCCGAGGCGATCCCCACGAGCGGCACCAGACCGCTGAGGCGGGCGAAGAGGTGAAAGGCCCGGCAGTCCAGGCCCGCGACCAGCGGCCAGTCCACGTCCCCCGGGCGCCCGCCCCCACCCTCGGCGAACAGCACGACCGGGAGGCGGCGGCGCTCGGCGAGCTCGAAGAGGCGGTCCTTCTTGAGATGGCCGCGCATCCCCTGGGTGCCGGCGAGCACGGTGTAGTCGTAGGACATCGCCACACAGGGCTCCCCTCCCACCTCCCCCACCCCCGCGACCAGACCGTCCGCGGGGGTCTGGGCGATCAGCTCCTCCCGTGAGCGGCGGCGCTCCTGAGCGGCGAAGAGGAGGGGGCCGTACTCCACGAAGGTGTCCTCGTCCACGAGATCCGCGAGGTTCTCGCGCGCGGTGCGGCGACCCAGCTCGCGCCGCCGCGCCACGGCCTGCGCCCGCGCCGCGTCCAGCCCGAGCGCGTGGCGCTCGCGCACCGCCTCCAGATCCGCGCGGGGAGCCTCGAGGTCGAGCTCCGCGGGACCCACTCCGTCGGGCGCCTGGAGTGCCGCTCCCTCATCGGCGGCGAACACGAGGAGCACCTCGCCCTCCTGCACCGCGTCCCCCACGGCGACCGCCACACTGCGCACCACCCCGTCGGCCTGCGCGAGCACCTCGTGCTCCATCTTCATCGCCTCCAGCACCACCAGCGCCACGCCCGCCCGCACCAGCCCCCCGGGGGGGTGGGAGACCGCCACCACCACACCCGCGAAGGGAGCCGTGACCGCGACCTCGGAGGGGGACGCCATCGCGCAATCATTGCGCAGCGGGCGCTCGGCGGAGGGCCGGTGGCCGCGGGCCGTGGCGGATCCGATCGTGCGAGGATTGGCGGGTGCATGACCCAGGGGCGGCGATCGAGGGCACCGAGCGGCTGCGCGCGCTGATCCGCGACATCCCCGACTTCCCGCGACCGGGGATCCTCTTCAAGGACATCACGCCCCTGATGGCCGACCCGCAGGCGCTCGCGCTGGCGGTGGGGGGGTTGGCCGAGTACGCCCGCCCGCTGGGAGCCCACTGCGTGGTCGCGGCCGAGGCCCGCGGCTTCCTGCTTGGGCCGGCGCTCGCACTGGAGCTCGGGGCGGGGTTCGTGCTGGCACGCAAGCCGGGCAAGCTGCCCTACGAGACGATCAACGCGGAGTACCTCCTGGAGTACGGCACGAGCCAGCTGGAGCTGCACACCGACGCGATCGGCCCCGGCACCCGCGTGCTGGTGCACGACGATCTGCTCGCCACCGGCGGCACCGCTGCGGCGCTGTGCGATCTGGTCGGCCGGCTCGGCGGGGAGGTCGTCGGCTGCGGGTTCCTCGTGGAGCTCGCGGCGCTGAGGGGCCGTGAGCGGCTCGCGCCACACCGGGCGCATGCGCTGCTGGTCTATGAGGGGTGAGGCAGGCTAGGCGCTCGGCGGCGTCCGAGTCCAGCTCTGCGTTTCGACCAAACCCATTGGGCGATGGGTCATCGCACCGCGCCATGTCTCGCGTCCTCTTCAGGCGCTGCGATCGCGCACGGCGAGCCTGAGACCCGCGCCCACGGGCACGACCGTCTGCGTCAGCGTCGCCTCGGCCTCGATCCGCGCGGTGAACTCGTGGAGCTCGTGCTCATGTGAGAGGACGTTGTCCACCGCCAGCAGCCCGCCGGGCGCCAGCGTTCTGAGGAGATCAGTCACGTAGCCCTCATAGGCGGGACGTTCGGCGTCGAGGAACACGAGATCCCACTCCGAGTCGCTCGATCGAGCGAGTGTCAGTCCGGCGTCCTCGGTGCGCAGCTCGACACGGTCATCGAGCAGGGCGCTGCGCAGGTTCTCGCGGGCGAGATCGGTGCGCTCGGCGTCGACGTCGACGCTGAGCAGCCTCCCCCCGGTTGCCTCGGCGCCGTCGGCGAGCCAGAGCGTGGAGTACCCGTTGGAGGTGCCGAGCTCGAGGATCCGCAGCGCGTCGCTCGCGCGGATCAGCACTCCGAGAAGCTCCGCGGTCGGCGGCTCGACGTTCCTGAAGCGCTCCAGCCGATTCGGGCGACTCTGGTCGTGGGCGTGGCTCGCAGCGTACAACGCGGCGGCGAGCCGGCGCCGGTGCTCATTCACGACGGCGGGGCTGGTGCGGGTGCAGCAGCGGCGGCCCGGTTCGCGCCGAGCGCTCCAAGGGCACCGGCGGCGAGCGCGAGGAGGGCCCAGCAGGAGCCCGAGCGTTCCCTGCCGAGCGCGGCGTCGAGCGACAGGTCCCCCGGTCCGACCTCCGCCAGCGCGAGCACGGCGGCGATCAGGACCACGTTGTACTCGTAGCCCCCGTTGGTCAGCCACGGACCCTTCTCGAGGTGCACGGTCTCGATCGCGGTCAGCATCGTCGCGGTCAGCACCGAGGCGGCGAGCGGCGTCGCGAGGCCGGCCGCGAGCAGTGCTCCGCCGCCCGCCTCGGCTGCGCCGGCCGCGATCGCGTTGCGCCGGCCGGGGCGCAGGCCGATCTGCTCGAAGCCCTGCGCGGTCGCGTCCAGGCCGTTACCACCGAACCAACCGAACAGCTTCTGCGTCCCATGTCCCACGAAGAACCCACCTACGCTCAAACGCAACAGCAGTCTTCCGATCTTCATCTGTGGCCCTTTCTCGATCTACTTGATTTTCATGACGCCGGCCCTATGGTGCCGAACGCGCAATCGCGGGGTCTCCGTCGAGCGCCTCCACGCCCCCGAGGTCCACGTGCTCGACCCCTCCGCCGTTCTCAGCGGTCCTTGGGGGGGTGGGCGCCGTGTAGTGGTATTTGCCGCCCCGCATCAGCGAGGCGCCGGCGGCGACCAGGCAGGCGAGGATCGCGAACAGGAAGGCCTCGTGCAGCCCCGTGCGAAACGGCGCTGAGATCAGCTGCGGGAAGAAGGAGCGGCCGATCAGCGCGGCGTGGTTGGTGGCCGACAGCGAGGCGAGCACGTGGGGCCCGAGGAGGTGTTCGATCGGGTTGTAGCCGAGGAAGGCCGCGAACAGCACCGACACCGGCGGGGTGTGTGCGGCGCCGCTCGCCGCGGCGGCCGAGACGCCGTGGGCCTCCAGGCCCGAGGAGAGCGTGTGCGGCAGGTTCGAGGCCAGCCCGAGGATCATCAGCGTGAAGAACACCCCGATCGAGAGCACCTGGGCGGAGTTCTGGAAGGTCTGGTTCATCCCGCCCCCGGCGCCCCGGTGCTGGGGTGGCAGGCTGTTCATCACCGCCGCCCGGTTGGGCGAGGCGAACATGCCCATCGAGACTCCCACCATCCCGAGCACGAGCGCGAACACGGGGAAGGAGAAGTCGATCGGCAGGAGGATCAGCAGGAAGAAGCTCAGGGCCGAGCCGAGCATCCCGCCGGTCGCGAACCAGCGGGCCCCGAAGCGGTCGGAGAGGTACCCGGAGGTCGGGCCGGCGACGAGCATCCCGATCGTCAGCGGGAGCATGTAGATGCCCGCCCGCAGCGGGGTGTCGACGAAGTCGACGCCGTGCAGCGGCAGCCAGATGCCCTGCAGCCAGATGATCAGCATGAACAGCAGCCCACCCCGGGCGACCGCCGAGAGGAACGTGGAGAGGGTTCCGAAGGTGAACGCGCGGATGCGGAACAGGGGCAGACGGAACATCGGCTCGGCGACCCGTCGCTCGATCGCCGCGAACGCGACCAAGAACGCCGCTCCGGCGCCGAGCAGCCCGAGCACCCGCGGGCTGCTCCAGCCCGTGGCATGGCCTCCGTAGGGGCGGATGCCGTAGGTGACCGACACCATGATCAGGATCAGTCCGAGCGCGAACGTGACGTTGCCCCACCAGTCCACCGACGCGCGTTTGGGGGTGCTGCGCTCCTCGAGCTTCAGGTACGCCCATACCGTGCCGAACAGCCCCACGGGCACCGAGATCAAGAACACCAACCGCCAGTCGATCGGCGCCAGCAGCCCGCCGAGGACCAGCCCCACGAACATCCCGCTTACGCCGACGATGTTGTTGATTCCCAGCGCCATCCCCCGCTGGTTGGCGGGGAAGGCGTCGGTGATGATCGCCGCGGCGTTCGCCAGCAGGAACGCGGCGCCGATGCCCTGCACGATGCGGAAGGCGATCAGGTACGTGGCCCCGGCGCGCCCGTTCAGCCAGTCCACCGTCAGCACCAGCGACGCGACGGTGTAGATGACGAAGCCGAGGTTGTACATCTTCACCCGCCCGTACATGTCCCCGAGGCGCCCGAGGCTGACGATCAGGACGCTTGTCACGACCAGGAAGCCGAGGATCATCCACAGCAGGTAGAAGCTGTTGGCGGGCACCAGCGGGTCGAGGTGGATGCCGCGGAAGATGTCGGGCATCGCGATCAACGTGATCGAGCCGTCGAGCGTCGCCAGCAGCACCCCCAGGGTGACGTTCGAGAGCGCGATCCACTTGTAGCGATCCGCGGCGGGCTGGCTCGGGGCGGGTGGGCTCAATACCCTTGTACTTGTGTTCACGCCTCACATTATACAGGTAACCTGTGCAGATTGCCTGGCTTTCTCGCTATAGTGTCGGCTCTCCCGTGGCAACGTCCGTCGATCTCTCTCTCGTCGCCAGCGAACTGCGGGTGGTGCTCGGCCAGCTGGTGCGCCGGCTCCGCGCCGAGCACCGCTTCTCGCTCGCGCACAGCGCCGTGCTCGGGCGTCTCGATCGCGAGGGCGCCAGAAGCACGAGCGACCTGGCGGCCGCCGAGCGCGTGCGCCCGCAGTCGATGGCCCAGACCGTCTGCGAACTCGAGGCCGACGGGTTGATCAGCCGCCGGCCCGACCCCGCCGACGGGCGCCGCGCCCTGCTCGAGCTCACCGACAGAGGGCTCCAGACGCTCGCAGCGGACCGCCGCCAACGCGAGGGTTGGCTGATACAGGCCATCGCCGAGGGCTTCTCCGAGCAGGAGCAGCAGGCGCTCGCCCAAGCCGTCCCACTACTCACCCGCCTTGCCGACTCCTGAGCCCATGCGCACTCTGAAGGGGATCGAGGACCGCGACGCGACCACTCCGAGGGGGATCGGGGACCGCAGCGCAATCACTCCGAAGGGGGTCGAGGACTGCGACGCGACCACTCCGAGGGGGATCGGGGACCGCGGCGCGACATGACCTCGACCGCCGAGCGCACCCATCCGAACGTCACGCTCTCGGTCCTCGCGCTCGCGGGCTTGGCGTACGCGATGCTGAGCTCCGCGGTGGTGCCCGCGCTGCCGACGATGCAGCACGCGCTCCACACCACGGAGACCGGGATCGCGTGGCTGCTCACGGGCTACCTGCTCGCCGCGTCGGTCGGGACTTCGATCCTGGGCCGCCTCGGCGACATGTACGGCAAGGAGCGCCTGCTCCTGTGGACGCTCGTGATCCTTTCCGGGGGCACCCTGCTGGCGGCGTTGTCGAGCTCGCTCATCCCGATGATCGTCGGCCGCTTCATCCAGGGCGCCGCTGGGGGGATCTTCCCGCTCGCGTTCGGGATCGTCCGCGACGAGTTCCCGCACGAGAAGGTCGCGGGGAGCATCGGCCTGCTCTCGGCGATCCTCGGAGTGGGCGCCGGCGCGGGGATCGTGCTCTCGGGGGTGATCGTCGAGCACCTCAACTACCACTGGCTCTACTGGATCCCGCTCATAGCGATCCTCCTCGCCGCGGTCGCGACGTGGCGCTTCATCCCGGAATCGCCGGTACGTGTCCCGGGGCGTATCAACTGGCTGGCCGCGGCCCTGATGACTGTGGGCCTCTCTGCGGTGCTGCTCGCGATCAGCCAGACCACCAGCTGGGGCTGGGTGTCCGCGAAGACGATCACCCTGATCGTCGTGGGGGTCGGGTTCTCGATCGCCTGGATCAGGGTGGAGATGCGCAGCCGCGAACCGCTGATCGACATGACGATGATGCGGGTGCGGGGAGTGTGGACGACCAACCTGGCCGCCTTCCTGCTGGGGGCCGGGATGTACGCCTCGTTCATCGTGTTCCCCCAGTTTGCGCAGCTCCCCAAGAGCACCGGGTTCGGATTCGGCGCGTCGGTGGTCGTCTCCGGTCTGTATCTGCTGCCCGCCACGATCGGGATGACGATCCTCGGCCTCTACGCCGGGCGGATCTCCGCCCGCTTCGGCTCGCGCGCAGCGCTGCTGGTGGGAACGGCGTTCACCACCGCGTCCTTCGCGCTGCTCGCCCTCGCGCACAGCCATCCCTACGAGCTGCTGATCGCCGCCGCGCTGCTCGGAGTCGGGATCGGGCTCGCGTTCGCGGCGCTGGGCAACCTCATCGTGCAGGCGGTGCCCAGCTCCCAGACGGGGGTGGCGAGCGGCATGAACACCGTCATGCGGACGCTCGGCGGCGCGCTCGGGGGCCAGCTCTCGGCGACCTTCATCGCCGGGAACACCGCCAACGGACTGCCCACGGTCACCGGCTTCACCGAGACCTTCGCGATGGCGACCGGCTTCCTCCTGGTCTGCCTGCTCGCCGGGGCGCTCGTGCCCAAGCGAGGCACGGTGCCCGTGAGAGCGGACGGCGCCCGCGCGGAGGCGACGGTGGCGGCGTCCGAAGGGGCTCAGGCGTAGGGGGCGTGTTGGAGCCTGGTGGCCTTCGCAGCGAGACAGCGCGGGTCGCGCGCGGCCTGGGAGCCGAGGATGGACCGCGTGAAGATCAGGCGAGGAACTCGACGATGAGCCGTGTGAAGCGCGGGTCGCCCAGCGCTTCGATGTGGTTGCCCGCGAGGGTCTGAAGCACGGCGTTCGGGATCGCGTCGGCGAGCACCTCGGGACGCACGGCCAGCGGATCGTCCTCGCCCGCCAGGATCAGCGTCGGCGCGGAGATACGATCGAGCGCCACCCCGTCTCTGTGGATCGACCTCGCCTGCGCGAGAAGCGCCTCCCGGTCGGCGCCCAGAGCGTCCGCGAGCCTGCGGAACGCCCCAGCCTCGGGACTCTCGATGCTCGCCGGGTCAGCGGCGCTGAGGGCCTCGATGATCGACTCGTTGGAGACTGCCCGCCGATCCACCCCGCCGCACTCCACCACGCCCGAGCCGACACCCCCGATGACCAGTCGCCGCACCCTCTCATCGCTGCTGGCGAACAGCAGCGAGACGACCGCTCCCATCGAGTAGCCCACGAGATCGATCTGCTCCGCGCCGACGGTGTCGAGCAGGACGGCGAGGTCCTTCGCCATGCGCTGCTCGCCATAGCGGGAGGGATCGTGTGGCTTCTCGGAGTGGCCGTGGCCCCTGGCGTCGGGGGCGATGACCTTGCGTCCCGCGGCGAGGAGCGCATCGACGACGCCGGTGGCGACCCAGTTGGCCTGCGCGTTGGCGACGAAGCCGTGGTGTAGGACCACGGGCACCGGCACTGTCCCCCCGCCCCATTCCTGGTAAGCGATCTCGACCCCGTCCCAACTGCTGAAGCGCTTCATGGGACCTCACACTGACAGACGCGCTCCACCCTATGGCGTCCCGCCGCCCTGCGGAGGGAAGAGACCGGGACCGCCGGGGAAACCGTGATGGGCGGCTTGGAGCCGTCCCGCCCAGACGGCTTTCGCGCCCAGATCGCCGGTCCTGAAGACCATGTAGCCTGCGCCGAGGGACAGCAGCACGAGGAGGACGCGCAACGCCGTGAACACCGACCTCGGGGACAGCGGGCGGTCCACGACGCCCAGGCCGGTTGGCATGCCGCCGGAGATGCGCAGGGCGGCGAAGGTGAGAATCAGCGTCGCGGTGAACAGCACGTAGACGATCGCGAGAACATGCGCGGCGTGGGAGTGTTCTGAGATCAGCTGGGCGGCCGGGCCCTGCAGGTTCAACGCGGCGCGCAGCGCGGCGCCGGCTTGCATCGTCAGGAAGATCGAGCTCATCGCGACGATCGACACCAAAGCCAGCGCGATTCCGTAACGGGAGAGCCACTGCGGCTTGACCACGAAGACGATTGCGGCCACGATCGTGGCCGGGATCAAGACCACGGGCACATGGACGAACAGGGGGTGCGCGGGCAGGCCACCGTAAATGGTGGTGATCCGGATCCCCACCGTGATGAAGCCGAGGAGCGCCAGCGCCGTCAGCACGAACTCGGCGCGTCGCCAGTCCACCCCGGCGGCGCGACCGTCTGCCGCAATGCCCTCAGTGCTCACAGGGGCCCGAGGCTAGGATCGGGCGATAAGCCATCGCTAAAGCGCCCATGAGATCCTCTTCACGATCAGGCCAGGTGGGACGCGAGCATCAGGGCCAGGTGGGACGCGAGCGGCCCCGGGCGCGCCCGCCGGGGTGGAACCCTACAACGCGCTATCGCCCAGGCGTGACAGGTCTGACGGCCGTGCCCTCGGCGCGCAGTGCCCCGAGCAGCGTCGCGTCGATCGAGGTGGAGGGCCCCTGCACGACCAGCCATGCGCGTCCGCTGCGTTTGGCCAGCAGCGGCCCGGCGGCTCCGCCATCCTCGATGAAGATCCCGGGATGCACGGTCGGTCTGAGACCGGGCAGTGCGGGCGCCGCGAGGCGCGGGTCTCGCGCGCTGAGAAGGATCGCGGCTGAGGACGCTTCGGTGGAGCCCTTGATCGAGTACCAGCTGCGCGCGCAGCTGAAGAGAACGTTGCCCGTCACGCTGGAGCCCAACGCCGGCACACGTGTCGCGAGGACACCCCAGGAGGCCGTCACGTTGGGCAGGCGCGGCGCATGGATCGAGCACGGGCTCGACACGGCGCCGCCGGGGTGCCCAGGGGAGTGTGTCGGTGCTCGTGTGATGCTCGGCAGCCCGCGGCCCGGTGGTTCGGGTATCACGTGGCCGGCGCTGTTCAGCGCCACCGGGTCGATCCGCCCGGACACGAACGCGATCACCGCCCTCCATCCCTGGGGCAGCCGGTCGTCGCTTCGCGCGGATACGACGTGCCCTGGGCTCAGGCGCACGGCCGCAACGCGGGAGGTGACGATCGCCCAGAAGAGGTTCGTGTGGTCCTGCTGCGCGGTCACCGGGGTGCGCGAGGACCTCAGGAGGTTCTCCGCGTTGCCGATCGGCTCGCTGCCCGCCAGCAGGATCGGCGTGCCCGGCCGATACGAGGGCACGCACGTCCCGCCGCCCGTGTAGGGCGAGCGAACGCTGCCGATCGAGAAGCGGGGGTCGCTGCACCAGCCGGCGTCACCCGCCTCCAGGTCCGGTGTCAGGGGTACGTCGTAGTGCAGCGCGCGCAGGCTGGGCACGGTCCCACTCAGGGGCGCGGAGCCGCGATCGACGAGGACCACGATCGCCGCGGCGGCGCTCGCGCTGAGCGCAAGCGCCATGGCCGCCAGGGCGAGCGGAGGCCAACGACGCAACGACTGCGCCCTGGTCCGGCGTGCCGGGAAGCCCTCCTCGCCCGCCGGGAGCGCCGCCTCCCGCCGGGCCCCGCGGCTGCCGGAATGAGCGTCGTACTCGCGCGTGGCGGCTTCGCTCAACGCCCGTTGCAGTTGCCCGAGGTGACCGTTCATGGCTTCTCCTCCATCTGTGCTCGCAGTCGCCGTAGTCCTCGACTGACGTTTTGGCGGACGACCTGCTGGGAGTGCCCGAGCTTTCGCGCGAGCGGCTCGTAGTCCAGCTCATCGAGGACTCGTGCGCGGACTGCGTCCCGCTGCGCGGGGGGAAGCAGCTCGAGCAGCTCGAGCGCCTCCTCGCCCACGCTCGCCAACTCCTGCACACGCAGGATGTCCTCGTCCTCGAACGCGATCGCGGGTATCCCCAGGCGCTGGCGGGCTGCGATCTCGACGCTCCCGCGTCGCGCGCTCTCACGCAGCTTGTTGCGCGCTATCCCGAGCAGCCATGCCAAGGCCGGCGCCTCGGCCGGCCGGTAGCGCCGACAGGCCAGCAGCGCGGCCGCAAACGTCTCGCCGGCGAGGTCGGCCGCGACCTCCGCGGAGCCCACCCGGCGCACGAGGAATGCCAGCACCTCGGCGACGTGCCGGCCATAGAACGCCGCGAAGGCCGCGCCATCGCCGGTGGCGCTCGCAAGCAGCAACTCATCGTCGCTCCGGGGATCCTCGTATGCGCTCACTACCAATACCTTGCCCCACACGCTCCCCTGTGACAGCCCCCGGCGTGGAGTCCTTCGGAAGGCGATGAAGCTGCGGTTGGCGTTGTCCAGCCTCGTCGATCCTCTGCGAGGAGAGCCCGCAGGTCAGCCATCTCTGTGGTCGGCCGAACCACCGACCTCTCGGGTCTTTGACGGCGGGCAGGATCTCGGATGGTGACATCCTCGAGTCCGGCCGCGAAGTAGCCTGACGCACGACTGCGTGATGCTTGAGACAAGGAGGCTGTGCGGTGAATAAACCTGTGTTGTTTTGCTACGACGGATCCGACGGCTCAAAGACTGCGCTCGCTGCCGCAGGCAAACTGATCAAGCCTGCCGATGCCGTGGTATTGGTTGTATGGATGCCGGCAGCTGTGCAGTTGACCCGAGCCGGCTCGTTCCTAGTCGCCGTACCGAACGAGGGCGAGATCGACGAGCAGGAGGCGGCTACCGCGCGACAAATCGCAGAAGAGGGCGCGGCGGGTGCCCGCCAGCGCGGCTACAACGCTTCTGCGCGAATCGCGCAAGCCAACGAATCCGTGGCCACTACGATCAATGAGATCGCCCAGGAGATTGACGCCGGACTGGTTGTCTGCGGCCAACGCGGCCGGGGCGCCATCGGCAGCGCTCTTCTCGGCAGCGTCTCCCACGCACTCGCGGCACACACCAAGCGGCCGGTGCTCATCGCCCCCCAGCACCCGTCGTAGCCCCAAACACATGCCGGGCGCCATCCGCAGCATCGAAGTGGTGGCAGTTGCCGATCGCGTGACGGGCGAGCGCGGCCTTGACGGTGGGCACGCGAGGCTTGGCCCGGCCGGGAAGGATCACGATCGCCAGAAGGAAGCCGAGAGCGAAGATTCCGACCGCCCACCAGAACGCCGTGGTGTAGCCGTGAACTGCCGCGGCGTTGGCCAGGTCGGCGGTGTGCAGGTGACCGGCCGTGTAGCTGGCGAGCGCACTGGCGAAGATTGTGCTCAACAGGGAGGTGCCGACCGAGCCGCCGACCTGCTGGGAGGTGTTGACCATCGCCGAGGCGACCCCGGCCTCGCGTCCCTCCACGCCCAGAGTCGCCGTCGAGAACGCCGGAGCGAAGATGCATCCCATCCCGACGCCGAGGATGAGCAGGCCAGGAAGGACATTGCTGGCGTAGCTGGAGCCGGGCGTCAGGCGCGTGAACAGGAACATCGCGATCGCCCCGAGCGTCATGCCAGCAAGCACCAGCGGCTTGACCCCGGTGTGTTGGATCACGCGGGTTTGCACGGTGGTCGAGGTGACCACCAGAACGCCAGTGAGAGGCAGGAACGCCAGTCCGGTGGTAAGCGGCGACAGTCCGAGCTGCTGCTGCAGGAAGTAGGTGAGAAATAGAAATACCGCAAAGATGCCCGCGCCAGCAAGCGCGATCGTGGTGTACGCGCCGCCGCGCGCACGGTCCCAGATGATGTGCAGGGGCAGCAACGGATGCTTGGCTCGGCGCTCGATCAGCACGAAAGCCGTCAGGAGCACGGGGCTGGCGACGAGCGCCACGATCGTAGACGTGGCCGTCCAAGAGTGGGTCTCGGCGTTGGAGAACCCGTAGACCAGCGCGAACAGACCCAGCGCTGAGGTGAGGATTCCCGGTATGTCGATTGGATCCCGCTCCGGAGCGCTGTGATTGACCAGCAGGCGCAACGCCACGATCGTCGTAGGCACGGCGATCACAAGGTTGACGTACAGGCACCAGCGCCAGGACAAGACTTGGGTGAGCGCACCGCCGAGTATCAGCCCGAGCGAGGCACCACCGCCGGCGATCGCACCGAAGACCCCGAACGCTGTGGGCCGGTCGGGAGATCCCTCGAACGTCACCGTCAGCAACCCCAGCGCCGAGGGTGCGAGCAGCGCGCCGAATGCCCCCTGGAGCGTTCGGGCGGCCACGAGCACGCCGAAGGACTGGGCCAGCCCGCCGATCGCCGAGGCGATCGAGAACCCGACCAGGCCGGCGATCAGGGTCCACTTGCGCCCGAACAGGTCACCGAGCTTGCCACCCAGCAGCAGGAGGCTGCCGAACGCCAGCGCGTAGGCGGTGACGATCCACTGTCGGCTCTCGGTCGAGAAATGCAGCGCTTCCTGGGCCGAAGGAATCGCGATCGTCACGATCGTCGCGTCCAGCACCACCATCAGCTGAGCCACCCCGAGGAGGGCGAGGACCGCCCATCGATTCGGCTCGCGACGCGTTGAAGCCACTGAAATCGGGGGGGCCGCATTCCGATCAGCGCCACGACCATCGACCTCCATCATCCCCTGACGGTAACACCGCAAAGCCGGCGACGAATAGGTGCTGCTGCACGCCTGAGGCGGCCACGTCGGCGTCGCTGCTCTTTCACGATCTGAGGGGATCGAGGCGGGCGGCCACATCAGGGAGGCCACCACGACCCGAGTGGAGGTGGCAGATGGCCGAGCTCAAACCGCCGGCAGAGGACATTGTGCTGACCCACTTCATCGTCTCGGACGACGTCGAGCGCTCTCGCCGCTTCTACACCGACGTGCTCGGTGGCAAGGTTGTCCGCTCCGGAGAGCCAACCAACGTCGCGCTCGCCAACAGCTGGATCGTCATCAATGCGGGCCGGGGCCCGACCGACGACAAGCCCGCGGTCACGCTGGAGACGCCACGCGACCTCGACCGGGTCAGCAGCTTCCTCAACATCCGGGTCAAAGACATCGAGGTCGTGTACGCCGAATGGAGCGCTCGGGGTGCTCAATTCTTGACGCCGCCGAAGCAGCACCCCTACGAGATCCGCTGCTACATCCGCGATCCCGACGGTCATCTGATCGAGGTGGGGCAAACCACGGACCCAGAGGGGGACTGGACCCCCCCTCAGTGGCTGTCGAGTACGGCCGGCGGGGAGCCCGAGTGAATGCCGAGTTCAGCAGCGAGATCCGTCACGCTGGCGATGGAGGGTCCTCCGGACACTGAGATCCCTACCACGCGCCGTTCCCGCGCTCTCATGGGCACGGGTGGTTTCGAACCACCGACCTCTCGCGTGTGAAGCAGAACCGGAAGAATATGAGGAAGCGCAAGAAACGGCTCTAACAAGCCATATACAGGTCTGCGCCCTTCCTGCGTCGATCCCTCTAGATACCGGCGCTTCCCGGTGGATTTGGCCCACCAAACGGCCCCGGTGGGCCAAAAGGATTCGGCACTGAGACAATTGCGTCCAATGGGCCACACGCTGAACGAAGCCCAGGTCGCGGTTCTTAGATGGGTGGCCGATGGCTGCCCTGATGGTGTGATGGACGGCTCGGCGCACCGCATCTCGGCCGCGGCCCTCCGCAGCCGGGGTCTGATCCGAGTCTCTGGGCGCGGACGAACCTGGAGCGCCACAATCATGGGCGCAGGCAGTGCCTACCTCGCGTCTCCACCTCCACCTACACCTCCACCTCGCAAGCAGACACCCCGCCCACCGCGGCCCGCCCCAAAAAACCGCGCGCATCCGCCGCAGCCTGCTGCTGTGCCGGCCGCGAGTCGCAGCGACACAATCGCGGAGGATCTCCGTCGCGCGCACCCATTCATCCGCACCACGCGCTCAGCAGCGGGGGGGCTGCGTCCCGCTCTAGACGGACGACTGGTCGTCGGCTCACGACCCGGCGTTGTACGCATGGTCGTGAGCCGTGATCGGCTTCATCGAGCCCTTGTGCTGGCTCATAGCCTTATAGCGGGCGCGACACGCCGCGCCTGGAGCATCGAGCCGTACTCCAAGGATCGGTACGGCGAACATCCTGGCGTGGCAATCGCGATCGGTGAGCATCATTACCCGATGGAAGTGCACGAGGAGACGCGGACACTTCCGTTCACGCAGGAAGAGATTGAGGCGTGGCGCAACGAGTACTCGTGGATTAAGGATCGCGCTCACAAGATGCCTCCCCCGCAACGCAAGCGCAAAGAGCCAACCGGCACGCTCCGGGTCGTGCTGCCCAACGGCTACGGTGGCGGCCGTGCCAGCTGGACCGACAGTCCCCGCTCGCTTAACGGCTCACTGAGCGATGTGTTCCGCTCGCTCGAAGAGCGCGCCGTCGCGGACGATCTTGTCGCGGAGAACGCACGACGACGCCGAGAAGAGTTCGAACGCGAACAGAGGCTGCACGCTGAACGTGCCCGCTTGGCGCGCATTGAGGAGGCCCGGGCCACCCGCGCGGTAGCAGAGATCAATGCCTGGCGGCAAGCCCGTGCTCTCACAGACTACGCCGCGACACTTCGCCAACGACTTCCAGAACTTGCAGATGTTGAGCGCGCGCGCATCGAGACGTGGTGTCAATGGCTAGAAGACCGGGCGCGACGCTCGGACCCCACCAGCGAGACTTCGCTCATCGCCGGATTCAACGACGAACAGGACGCACGAGGCTGGTAACCGGAGGGTCAACCGCCAGACATCCGGGGGCAGCGCCGATGGCGCAGATCGCGAAGAGCCTCGTTGACCGTCTAGCCAAAGGCTATCCCGGCCACTGAGGCAGAGCCCGATCCCCGCAGATACTGGGGATTCCTGCGGATTTAGCCCACCAAACGGGCTTGGTGGGCTAAGGCGAGCGGCGCTTGGTCGCCGCAGGAGAACACGCCACTCGACCCCCATTCGGGCGCCTAGTCAGGCCTCGTCGACGAGTCGCAGATGTCGCGGGTCGGGTGGAAGGCCTCGCCAGATGTCGCGCTTGGTGACTCTGGGCCAGCGCTCGGCGGGGAGGTTTGCGGGGAACAGCGCGAAGGTCTCTCCGCGTTCGCTCGCGGCTGGTGCGATGAGTCCTGCGAGTCCGAGCTGATGTGCGGCGGCCCCGATGGCTTGGCAGACTGTGTAGTCGCCTACCTCCGAGAAGAGCCGCGCATCGGTCAAGGAGAGCGCCGCCCGGGCGGCGCTCTCGCGAAGGTCGAGGACTTTGGGGACATCGATCTTGCAGGTCACTATGCGCCGCTCCAAGACACTCGCGGCGAGAGCGCCGGTGTCGTCGAGCTCGTCATCGACGAGGTGGCGGTAGGCCTCGATCACGACGCTGCTGCGCGGACGTCCGAGGTAGAGAACCTCGTAGGCGCGTCGCGCACCCCACCGTCCGCCGGCGGCACTGGGCTTTAGCTCCTCCCAGCGCAGGGACGTGTGCCGCTCGAATGTGCCCTGTACTCGGATCGGGTCGATGCGGGCGACCGCGGCGAGCAGGTCGCGCTGCCTCACATGGCCCCCGCGCTTTTTCGCTCTATGGCGTCGAGCACCTCCTCGTAGGAGCCGCTGGCAAGCATGTCCACGGGGCGGCGGCCTGCGAGGCTGCGTTTGCGGCCGTGCAACCAGATCTCGGCACCCTCGCGTGTGTAGAGGTCGCGCAGGGCCTGCGTCACGTAGTGCAGCTCAAGTAGACGATCGCGGTTGCGCCCGCTCGGCGTGCTGCCGCCGGAGGTCCAGTTGCGCACCTGGCGTTCGGCGACTCCGACGAGGCGCGCGATGTCCGCGGTGCTCAACCCGCTATCGCGGATCTCGCCGACGATACGGGCGTAGAGGGCTTCTGTATCGCTTGGAGAGGGGAAATCATCGGGGCTGGTGGGATGCGCGACGTTTGTGCTGGCCACTTGTGTCCTCCTCAAAGGTATAGTCAGTAACCGCCTAAATTGCCTATCAGATTGCCTCCAAGATAGCACCTATAACCAGTCAATCGGCATACGGCGATGGGCCGCGTCTCGAACATCCGATGTGTCGTTGCCAGGACGAAAGGTCGCTCATTCGAAGCCCGCGTGCCCCAAACGAGGCATTTAGCCGGCACAACGCCCCAAAGACTAGTTCTGGGGCCAAATACCTGGTGCGCACGAACCGTTCTTGTATATGTGCCTACGACGACGGCACCAGTAACAAGCTACGACAAAAGCAGAGCGATGGTTCCGAAGGGCGTAATTTACGGGCCTCCAGGACCGACTTTGGCCCACCGCCCAGTTTGGCGCCCGCCAACGACCTTCGCGATCGGTCAACAATTTTGGCTTGGATACAGGCGAAACGCCCGATGGGCACGGGTGGTTTCGAACCACCGACCTCTCGCGTGTGAAACAGAACCGGAAGAATATGAGGAAGCGCAAGAAACGGCTCTAACAAGCCACGCGCAGGGCCGCGCCCTTATGCGCAGATCCCTTTGGATACCGGGACTTCCCGGTGGATTTGGCCCACCGGGCGGCCCCAGTGGGCCGAAGTCGAGCGGCGCTCGACTTCGGTGCGGGTTCAGGATAGACGTCCGGCTGGCGCGGGGCCGCTGGCCCTCTGCCGTGGTGTGCGAGTGTGCCGCGCAGGCGCCGTGGCGGGGACGTGTTAGCTCGACCCGCGCCAAAGCTCAAGTCGATTTCAAGCAAGGCCCTCGGACGGTCCTACGCGGCCACCCTCAAGGTGGCAGTCAGCCCGGCATCGGGGGCGATGACCGGGGGGTCTCAACCGGGCCTCAAGACGGGGGTCTACCGATCAGCCGATGGTTGTTTGCCCGCAGACAGCTCTTCCTGGCACCCCGCGGCACGCAAGGCGGGTCTGCCGACCCGCCTTCGGCCCACGCCCTGCCATCCGGAGCTCAGTGGTGCGAACGGGCCGTCGTGGCAAGCCGCCTAGCCTGCGCGATGTGATGCAGCGTTACCACAGCGAGGTCATCGTCGGCGGGGTAGCCGCGCAGCGAGCTGATGTAGCCCGGGGAGGGGGCCGTGATAGCCGGGCCGAGCCCAGGCTACTTGTTGCGCGTCTGTAGACGATCCTAAAATTTCGGCTCAAAAGCGGAGCTCGGCCTTTGTGCTGTCTGCCGCTGGGGAAACGCGGGACTGGGACCTTTCGTCGTATGGATTATACAAACGTTTCGATTATCCCGTAGACATCTGTCGTCAGCATCTGATAGAACCCGCGCCGGTCGGTTCCTTCGAGCGAGTGGGGAGGCCCCCATGGGCGGGATGCGGTTTGGCAGGACGCAGGCGATAGTCCAAACGGGCTGGCAGGATGGTCTTGTTGCCAGCGCCCGCGTGGTGGGGGCCATCGGCCTGTTGGCCGCGTTACTGGTGGTGGCGCTTGCCAGCATGCCGGCTCGGGCATCGGCTGAACCGCTCTGTACGGACAAATGGGCGGGCGGGAGTTCGGGGTCGTGGCAGACGGCGTCCAACTGGTCCACGGGCAAAGTGCCCACGTCGGTGGATGTTGCCTGCGTCGGGACTGGCGTGACGGTGGAAGTCACGGGTGGGACGAATGCGGCGGGGGTGCTCGCGGACGAAGGGACGCTCGTGTTGAGGGGCGGCTCGCTGGAATTGGCCAGTGCGCTTGAAGAATCAACTGTGCATGTGTTCACGGCTAGCGGGGGCAGGTTGAAGGGTGCGGCGAAGTTGGGTGTGTCTTCGTCGTTGTCGTGGACGGAAACGGCGATGGAAGGGTCGGGCTCGACGGTGTTGGACGCGGCGGCGTCTGGGAGTGTCGATGCGGGCTCGGTGACGTTGAGCGAACGTCGGCTGGTCAACGAAGGCACGCTCACGTTGACCGCGGGCTCGATCGAACTCGCTGGTGGCGCGGTGTTTTCCAACAGCGGGACGTTCTACTTGAATGACAGCGAACGAGCTTGTGGGGAATGCGGCCGCACTGGGCTGGAAAAAGGCTCGGGCTCGAGCAGCTTCGTGAATACGGGTGTCGTGAAGAAAGCGGAAGGGGCCAGCGAAATAGGTATTGGGGTCAATACTGAAAATCTCGGGACGATCAACGGAAAAAGCGGGCCGATCGCGTTTATCGGAGGCTCGTCTTCTGTGTTGGGGAACGGCAGTACGCTGGAAGGCGCGATTGCGATCGAGAGTGCGAGCGTCACGGGTGATAGCTTCAAAGGCACGGGCGGTGAATTGACGCTGGACTCGGGGACGTTGAGCATGGCCGAAGGGGACACCGGGACGGTCGGTGTCCTGGTGATGACGGGCGGTACGTTGACTGGTGCTGGGACGCTGAAGGTCACGGGAACGCTCTCGTGGCCGGCCCCCAGCACTGAAAGCACGATGTCGGGGTCGGGCTCGACGGTGCTGGCGTCGGGGGCGTCCGGGTCGATCAGCGTGCCCGGTGGGGAGGAAGCGAAGCTGGCCAAGCGTTCGCTCATCAACGAAGGTACCTTGACGCTTGTCTCGGGGCATATCTCGCTCGCTGAAGAAGCGAGGCTCGAAAACCGGGGCACGTTCAAGGTCAACTCGGAAGCCACGGGTGCGGTCAAGTTGGCCTCGGGCGGCTCGGGCAGGCTCGTGAACACGGGTACTGTTGAGAAGTCCTCGGGTACGGGTACCTCGCAGGTGTCGGTGGCGTTTGAAAGCAGCGGGACCGCGGAAGCCCAGAAAGGGCAGCTGGCGTTCACCGAAGGCGGCTCGTCCACGTCGACCGGTCAGTGGGTGGCGGGCGAAGGAGCGTCGCTCGCGCTGGCGGGCGGTTCGTTCACGCTGAGTGGGAGCAGTTGGTCGGGCGCGATCGACCTCACCGGGGCGAGCGTGACCGCGGAAGGTGTGCGGGACAGTAGCACTACGCCTGTGAGCGTCCAGGCCGGCTCGGTGAGTGCGGCGGGTGCGACGGCGAGCACGATTCGCGATCTGTCGTTGACGGGTGGGACGCTGGGTGGGGCGGGGACGTTGGAGGTGAGTGGCTTGCTGGAATGGACGGGTGAAGGCGGGGCGATGTCGGGGTCGGGTTCGACGGTGCTGGAATCCGGCGCGACGGGGAAGATCGAAGTCAAAACGCCGGCCTACGTGAAAGCGCGCTCGCTCGTGAACAACGGCACGCTGACGTGGGCGTCGGGTGCGATCTTTCTAGAAGAAGGAGCGCAGATCACCAATAGCGGGACCTTCTACGCCAACGACAACGGCCCGTCGTGCGGCGGCGGGTGCCGGGGGACTGGCATCGATACGGGCGCCGGCACGGGCGCTTTTGAGAACAACGGTGCGGTAATCGAGTCCGCGGGCTCTGAAGCCCTGGTCGAAGTCGGCTTCGATAACCAGGGCAGCGTCAAGGCGGAAACCGGCACGCTCAAACTCCGAGGTGGAGGGATCAGCGGGCACACGGCCACGGGCTCGTGGTCTGCCACCGGCAGTTCGAGCGCGATCGAATTCACGAGCGGTTCGTTTACGTGGGGGTCCGGGATCAGTATCTCGGGGTCGATCATTGATGCGGGGGCTACAATCAGCGCTGGGGATGTTCAGGGCAGCGGCGAAGTCGACTTGCAGCTCAAGGGCGGGCCCTTGACGCTGAATGGGCCGGGCGTGTCGCATGTCTCCAAGCTTCAGCTCTTGCATCCTGGCGGGAAACTGGGTGGCGCCGGCAGAGTGGATGTCAGCAGTTCGTTTCTGTGGAATGAAGGAACGATGGAAGGCTCCGGTAAGACCGTCCTGGAAGAAAAAGTTACAGGGGTCGTTGAAGACACTACTGCGCACTTGCTTGGTCGCAGGTTTGTCAATGAAGGCCAGTTGACTCTGTTGTCGGGCGCGATCATGTTCGGTGACAGTGCGGTGTTTGAAAACCGTGGATCCTTCTTTGTGAGTGATGAAAAACAGTGCGAAGAATGTAGGACCGGAATGATACCTGAAAAAGTCAGTGTAATTGAAAGTGAAAATAGCACTGGCACGCTCGTAAATGAAGGGATCATGGAAAAGACTGGTGGCCCTGAAATAACCTATGTGGAAGTCCCTACCAACAACTTTGGCTCCATTTTTGAACCTGGTGGACGTTTTGAATTCACGTCCCGGTTGACCCAAGGGGAATCGACGCAGTGGGGTGGCAGCGAAAACCCGCAGGAACCAGCTCAGTGCGGGGAAGAAGAATCGGTGGGTTGTCTGACCGGTAACTATTCGCAGACGCAAACCGACCTCTCGATCGGGGGCCGCGGGGTCGGCCTGGATCTGAGTCGCACATACAACTCGCAAGCCGCGGCCGCAGGCGACAAAGGTATATTTGGCTATGGTTGGTCGAGCTCGTTCAGCGACCATCTCGAAAGTGAACCAGCCAACCATACTGTCGAGCTGGTTCAGGACGACGGCAGCACCATTACCTTCGTCGAAGGCGCAGGCGAA
The DNA here is from genome assembly GCA_963713985.1 of uncultured Solirubrobacterales bacterium. Taxonomy (GTDB): domain Bacteria; phylum Actinomycetota; class Thermoleophilia; order Solirubrobacterales; family Solirubrobacteraceae; genus Palsa-744. The sequence continues at coordinate 881,266 of OY970219.1, forward strand.
TCATTCACGGCGCCAGCGTGGACTCAAGACACTCTCAGCGGCTCGTCATCGTCGGGATACACCCTCACGCTTGAGAACCAGACGGTCTATAGGTTCAGTGGTTCCACGGGGCGGTTGGAAAGTGTAACTGATCGCAATGGCAATGCGACAACGCTTGCCTACAACGGGAGCGGGAAGCTCGAAACGATCACCGACCCGGCGAGTCGGAAGATCAAACTGGCTTACAACTCCGCAGGTCTCGTGGAAAGCGCCGAAGACCCGATGAAACACGTCGTCAAATACACGTATGAAAGCGGGAGCCTAAAGAGCGTTACCCAGCCCGGTGAATCCGCTATTCGCTGGCAGTTCAAATACGACAGCTCTCATCGGATGACTGAACTCACCGACGGGCGGGGCGGTAAATCGACCATCGAATACAACAGCTCCAACCATGTGGTTTCCCAGACCGACCCGATGAAACGTATAACAAGTTACGAATATGCGGCGTTTCATACGAAGACGACCAATCATGCTACCAGTGACGTAAAGATGCAGTACTTCACGAGCAACGGAATGGGCACGTCTGTAACAAACGGGTACGGGACATCGAGCGCAACGACCGAAACCAGTGACTACAATGCCGCCGACGAGCTACTGAGTGTGACTGACGGTGACGGGCACAAGACGAAATACCAGTATGACTCGCACGGAAACCGAATCTTCAAGGAAGACGCCGAAGGCAACACAACCAAATGGACCTATGACGGCACGCATGACGTTGAAACCGAAACACTACCCAACGGGGAGACCACGACGTATAAACGCGAAAGTCACGGCAACCCTGAAGTGATCGAACGGCCGGCACCAGGCTCGACCACACAGTCCACGAGCTATAAATATACGTCTCACGGGCAGGTGGAAAGTATGACCGACCCGCTGAAACGCACTTGGAAATATGAATACGACAGTGCGGGTGACAAGACCGCGGAAATAGACCCGGAAGGCGACAAGCGGACCTGGGGGTATAACGAAGACTCCCAGGAAACCAGCATGGTCAGCCCCAGGGGCCATGTCAAATCCGGTGAAGAAAGCAAATATACGACCACGACCGAACGCGACGTCCAAGGGCGGCCTATCAAGGTCACCGACCCACTCAGCCACGAAACAAAATACACCTACGACGGCGACGGCAACGTCGAAACCGGGACCGACCCAGAAGGCGACAAGACGACATACACCTACAACGCCGATAACGAACAGACCAAGGTCGAAGAACCCAACAAAACGATCACCGAAACCGAATACGATGGTGCTGGCCAGGTCAAGAAGCAGATCGACGGCAACAAACACGCGACCGAATACGTCCGCAACGTCCTTGAGCAGGTCACCGAAATGGTCGATCCGCTCGGCCGCAAAACGCTCCAGGAATACGACTCCGCCGGAAACCTTATAAAGTTGACTGACGCCACGAAACGAACGACCCCCTATAAATATGATAAAGACAACCGGCTCATCGAAATCAGCTACTCTGACGGCAAAACGCCGGCCGTAAAATACAAATACAACTCGGACGGTGACCGGACCACGATGGAAGACGGCACTGGCACCACGACCTACGAATACGACCAGCTCGACCGTCCCACCAAAACCAAAGACGGCGACGGTAATACCGTCAGCTACGAATACGACCTCGCCAACGAGACGACCAAGATAACCTACCCCAACAGCAAAGTCGTTGAACGCGAATACGACAACGCCGGGCGGCTCAAGAACACGACGGACTGGTCGAAAAACGTCATCAAATTCAGCTACGACGCAGACTCGGACCTTACTGCTACGACGTTCCCGAGCGGCACGAGCGACGAAGATACCTACACATACGACGATACCGACGCGATGACCGAAGCCAAGATGAAAAAAAGCACCGAAACGCTCGCGTCACTCGTCTACACGCGAAACAAAGACGGGTTGGTCGAAAAAGCAACAAGCAAAGGGCTACCAGGGGAAGAAAAACCGGCCTATACCTACGACAAAAACAACCGGCTGACGAAAGGGGTCGGCATCCCCTACGAATACGATGGCGCCAACAACCCGACGACCATCGGTACCGAACACACCTATAGCTACAACGCCGCTGACGAGCTCGAAAAAAGCGCGCTGAAAAAAGTCACCGCCGCGACGTACACCTACAACGAAGTTGGCCAGCGCACCAAGACCGAACCCGCCAGCGGACCCGCAACGACATACGGCTACGACCAAGCTGGGAATCTGACTTCCGTCACGCGACCAAAAGGCACAGAAGTGGCGGCAATCGAAGACACCTACGGCTACAACGGCGACGGGCTACGCACATCCGAAGCGATCTCCGGCACCACGACATACCTGGCGTGGGACCTCGCCGAAAAGCTACCCCTGATTCTGAACGATGGTGTCAACAGCTACATCTACGGCCCCGGGGGCGTGCCTTTCGCGCAAATCAACAACAGCACCAGTACGGTGCTCTACCTACACCACGACCAGCAAGGCTCAACACGCCTACTCACCGGCTCAACCGGCAAAACAGAAGCCACCTTCACCTACGACGCCTACGGTAATAAAACTGGTAGTACGGGAACAAGCACTACGCCGATGGGCTACGACGGCCAATACACCAACGCCGACACAGGACTCATCTACCTGCGAGCACGCGAGTACGATCCTGCGACTGGGCAGTTTCTGAGCATCGACCCCGCTGTGGTCACTACAGGAGCGCCGTACAGTTACGCGGCAGACAATCCAATAGATCAAGGTGACCCGTTTGGGCTGATCGCGTGGTCGCCACGGATCAAACATGCTGCCGCACGATGTAAGGTATGGCAGCGCAAGGCGGGTAGCCCATACTGGAAGAATAAAGTTGACTACCAGGCTTGTCAGAATTTGCTTCACCTGCCGTCGCAGGTGTATGGTACTGGAAGCAAAAAAAGCATCGTGGGCGAAATCGTGGGTCACGCTGAGGCGGCTGCTCAAGACCTAGTAGCCATGGGCTGGGAAGGTGCAAAGCAGGGTGCGCTCGATGGTTGTGCTCTCGGCGCGGCGTCCGCAATCGAGCTCGGCCCGCCCGGCATGGCTGGGGTGTGTTCAGTCAGTGGAGCGGCTGGAGCGATTGTGGTCGGAATCCCCTCGGCACTCGCAGGTGGGGTCTTTGGGGCGCTTACCGAACAAAAACTCGAAATTAGCCCCTAGTAGTTCATCCGGCAGGTTCGTTGGTGGATGAAGCCGGCTGCACCGAGCGTTGGAGCCATTTCAACGACCTGCGAACTACGAAAACGGTCCACTAGCCGGCTAAATCCGCAATTCTAGTGTGGCGTGGTTGAACTCCGCTCGTGATGTTCAATATTCCACGCCGACGAAGATACTGAGTGTCCGCGATACGTCTAGTCCACGGGCGAGACTACGGGTTGTGATCGTGTCCCGCCCGACGAGACTTCGACACGCGACGCCTGTGTAAGGCGGCGCTTAGGCCGACGAGTAGGACAGCGACAGCCAGAAGCCATATCCACATGGCCGTGCGCGACACTGTGATACGCAGTACGAACCCCGCGAGGGAGACGACAAGCAGGTAGGCCACCTGCAAGCGTTTTGAAGACAATAGTCGGCTCATCCTGATCGGTGAACATGATAGCTCGATCGAGGCCACCCGCGTAGCGTGATGGCCAAACGTTGCGCCGACCAGCTAGAGCTGGGCGAGGGTGCCGTAGTGCCGCTCGGGCTCGGGGTAGTGCTTCGCGGGGCCGTGGTGGCGCTCAAATAAAGAATGTACGTCCTTCGCCCTCGAAAAACAGTTGCGCATTGGCCGGTGCTCGTTCTTTGAGTGCGTTGCCGAGCTTGCGAGCAGCCGCGCCGTCGTCGGCAAAGATGAACACAAACGCCCCCGCCTGGTGGATGTCGAACCCGTCCATAGCAAGTTCCTTTGCAAACGCCTGTGCAGCGTGCTTGCTGTCCAGCTCGAAGTGTATTTGTATGCGATTGGGGTCTACGTCGGAACCCCAGGGACCCTTGCCGTGGTGCTCGATGACCAAACCCGCATCGCGCTCTGGTAGCGGCGGAAGTTCGACCGATACCCATTCTGCTTTCTCGCCGATGCGACGCTCAGCCTGCTCCTCTGCATGGACGCCCTCGCGCTCGATCACGTCCGCCACGGTGGTCTGGCCGCGGCGCAGCGCGTCGGCGGACGCGGCATAGATTCGCAACCACTCTGCGTCGTGCTGAGCAACGAAGCCGTCTTTCAGTCGATTGACCGCTAGCGTCGCTGCGGCATGAGTCATTAGAGCAGAGAACACGCCATGAGCGCGCGTCTTGGACTCGAACTTGACGGTCAGACGCCAGTCGAGATCATTGCTTGAGGTCACCAACACCCCTTCGGTTGAGCCCCGTCCAGACCCGGTCATTGGACTACAAGCTACGACATTCGGCAACCTTGCGCCAGTGGAGGGCTGTGGGCGGTCCGTTATCCCCGACGCTGCGATCCACGACTACATCGAGATCTGGCACAACACCCGAAGACGCCACAGCGCCCTGAATATGCTCACACCAATCGAATACGAGACGAATCACCACACGACAAGAAACGACCTGTGGACATGACGGGCTGTGGACAGCAAGCTGACCACAGCCCTTGGACAACCCTCCAGGTTGCCCACATGACCACAGGCCCAACCCCAACCCCCAACGAGCGCTGACCGATTCCAGACCACCGACTCCACGAAACCCAGGACACATCACGGTCTCCGCCAATCCCGGTCCGGCTCACGCAGCCTCGCGGCTCTGGATAGCGGACAGCTCGCCCACCGCGCGGAGAAGATTCGCCGCGGCTATCCCACGGACCCCGACGCGCCGTTTTTCTGCACACGCACGGGGACGCGATGGGACGACGGGAACGTGCGCGAAAGGGTCCTAGATGCCGGCGCCGAGCTTGCGAGCGAGAGGCTAGTTGCGAGCGGTCTGCCGCCCTTGCCGCACGTCACGCCTCACACCATGCGGCGCACGTATGTCTCGGTCATGCTCTTGGCGACGAGCTTCGATGTGCCGTTCGTCCAGAGCCAGGTCGGGCACTCGGACTCCAAGTTGACGATGGACGTGTACGCGCAGCTCTTGGACCGCAGCAAGCGGGCGCATGGCGCAGCCTTCGACGCGCTGGTATCGGACGCGCAGACGACCCTCTATGGGGCGCAGAACGGGGACTTTGGCCCACTATTTGGCCCACCAAGCGATTTTGACCCCTCAGCGGCTATTTCAGCCGAATCCGAGTTTGGCTTGGATACAGGCGAAACGCCCGATGGGCACGGGTGGTTTCGAACCACCGACCTCTCGCGTGTGAAGCGAGCGCTCTCCCACTGAGCTACGTGCCCTCGGGGCGTGATTCTATTGGGCTCATGAGCTGTCCGGAGCCTCAGCCGAAGCGGACGCGAGGGGCGTCGCCGCCCATCGGCACCTCCCAGCGTCCCGCGCGTGATCTGGGGCTCGTCATCTTCGACTGCGACGGCGTCCTCGTCGACAGCGAGGTGATCTCCAACGAGGCGCTGGCCCGCGCGCTCACCGAGCAGGGCCTACCGACCACGTTGACGCAGTCACGACGCGACTACCAGGGGCTCCTGCTGGCCGACATCGATGCCCAGGCAGAGGCCAAGCTCGGCCGGCCACTGGCGAGGGACTGGCTCGAGCGATACGAGCGCGAGCGCGCCGCCGTCTTCCACCGGGAGCTGCGAGCGGTGCCGGGCGCAGCCGAGACCGTGAGGCGCATCAGGGCAGCCGGGGTGCGGGTGTGCGTCGCATCCCAGGGGAAGCTCGAGAAGACGCGGCTGTCGCTGGGGCTCACAAAACTCGACGGCCTCTTCCCCGAGGAGGTCCGCTTCTCCGCCTACTCGGTGGCGCGCGGCAAGCCGCATCCGGACCTCTTCCTGCACGCCGCGGCGACGATGGCGGTGGAGCCCTCGCGCTGCGCGGTCGTGGAGGACACGCCCTCGGGCGTCACCGCCGCGATGGCGGCCGGGATGCGTGCCCTGGGGTATGCGGCCGACAGCGACGAGGCGGCGCTGCGAGGGGCGGGCGCCGAGACGTTCCTGGCGCTCGAGGAGCTGCCGGCGCTGCTGGGGCTCGGCTGACCGGACGGCTCGCAGCGCTGCTGTCCCCGGGCTGCAGCTGGGGCTACGCCGGGAGCTACGCCGGGAGCTACGCCACCCCACCAGGGGCCAGTCACCAGGAGCTACGCCACCAGGTTGGGCGAGGGGTGGGGCGTGAGCCGGGTGTGGGAGTAGGCGCGGGCGAGGCTGTCGACCTGGACCTGTGTGAGGGACCCGCCGAACGCGGGTGGTCCCCCGAGCTTGTGGTAGGCGCTCGGCAGGGCCTTGCCGATGAGGGAGAGGTCGTAGTGGCCGTCGTAGATGCAGTAGATGTAGAGCACCGAGTTGGAGCGCAGGAACCGCGCAGCAGTCGGGGTGGTGGCTCCCCCGCCCGTGGGGAGGGCTGAGCCCGCGGACTCGGTGGCGAGGGCGGCCGTGGTGAACTGCCCCCCGCGCTGGGTGAGGCGGGTGTAGGCCTTGAGCAGGCCGGCGATCCCCGAGGCGGGCCCGGTGAGGGCACCTTCCGTGGTCACCACGGCGGGCAGCGTGATCGCCGCGGCGCGGTGCTCGGCGACGGAGAGGAGCGCAAGCAGCGCGGGGGAGGGACTGCGTGGTAGGCCCTCCGCGAGGGTGGGCCACACGGCGCGTGTCGCGGTGTCCTCACCGCTGGTGGGGGCCTGCAGCCGCTGGAGGGTGTGTGCGAGCAGCACGAGGTCCGCGCGCTCCAAGCGCAGCGCGGCGGGCCGCGGGTGTGAGCCTCCGCAGCCCGCGGCTCCCGCGGCGGCGGCGCCCGATGCGAGCGCCGCCGCGGCGAGGCGGGCGAGGCGAAGCTTCGTGGGTGCCCCTACGCCGACAGCAGGTCGACGATGAAGATCAGCGGCGCGTTGGGCGGGATCTTCGGCGGGGACCCGCGTGTGCCGTAGGCCAGTTCGGAGGGGATGATCAGCTCGCGCCGGCCCCCCACGCGCATCCCGGGGACGCCTTTGTCCCACCCGGGGATCACCTGGCCCTCTCCGAGGGTGAAGGTGAAGGGTTCTTTGGTTTCCCAGGAGGCGTTGAAGACCTTGCCGTCGCTGTAGAGCGCGCCGACGTAGTTGACGGTGACGGACTCCCCCGCCTTTGCTTCGGCGCCGGTGCCGGTGATGATTTCCTTGGTCACGAGCGTCTTGGGAGCGGGCCCCTTGGGGGGCGTGATCGTGGGCTCGACGGAGAGCGGGCCACTGGTGGGGGTGGTGCCGGTGGTGGTGGCGGGGGCGTGTTCGACGGCGGAGTTCGCCGCGGTGTTCTCGTCGCCGACCCCGATCGTGCTGGAGCCGCCGGAGCCACTGGATCCGCAGCCGGCGATCAGCGCGGCGGCGGCGAGCGTGGCGACCCCGAGGCCGAGGCGGGGGTGGAGGGGGTTGTGTATGTTCATCACGGTTGCGCAGCCTAACGGAACGCGACACATTTGTGGTGCGTTGCCGGTGAAAGCTCCTGGCGTGCCGGCCCCACTCCGGGCATCCCCTCCGGGCCCACTCCGGAGGGTCCCACTCCGGAGGGCCCCGCGTGGGGAGGCCCCGCGCGCTAGGATCAGCCGTGGACCGTGCTAGGCGGGGAGGTAGCGGTGCCCTGAACCCGCAATCCGCTCTAGCGGGGCTGAACTCCCCCCCGAGGGGTGCTCGCTCCGGTCGCTCCGCCGCTTGGGGCGTCGATGGCTCGGGTCCCCGCGCGGTGTCGGCTTGTGAACCAGGTCAGGTCCGGAAGGAAGCAGCCTTAAGCGATCCCCGGCAGGCGCAGCGGGTGCTCCCGATCTGGAGTCGCGGGCGGCGATCCGGCGAACCGGGGTGGAGCTTCGACGGGGGGTGCACGGTCCATTCCCTGAGGTGCCCCTGACTGCGCACGCCCGCGCGGGGTAGCGGCCCGCGCGGCCCGCTAACCCGCGCTCGGCGGACGGCCGCAGCGCTCGAACACCAGCCAGGAGGGGCTGTTGCGCGTGGCGCTGAAGCCGGGGGGCACCGCCACGGGGCGGTTGAGTTCCTTGGGGTCGTTGCGGTTGAGGATGTAGTCACGGCGCACTTCTTCGTTCGCGGGCTCCACGTAGGTGCCGTGCGAGATCGTGCGCTCCTGGGCGCTCACGACTTCGGCGGGGGGGATCTGCACCGACAGCGCGAGCAGCGGGATCGGGGCGTGGTTGGGCACCCCGATCGGCTTGCACCGCGCGGTGATCGCACCGTCGTGGACGAGCGCGAGGAGTGCGTTCTGGAAGCGCTGCTGGAGGGCGAGTTCCTGGAGTTCGTGGTGGTCGACGCGGTACTGCGAGGGGATCGACACCACGAGGCCCCCCGCCACGAGCACCGCCGCGAGCATCCACCAGCGCCGCCGGGGGTCCCCCCGGGGGAGCAGCATCCAGCCGCACACCGCGGCCCCGCAGAAGATGCAGAGGATCGCCGCGGCGAGGAACGCGTAGCGGGTGTTGATCGGGAGCCCCACCGTGGCGAACGCCGCGAACACCACCACCGCCGCCACCCCCACCACCGCCCCGGGGAAGGCACGGCGGCGTAGCCACAGCAGCGAGAGCACCCCCCCTATCCCCGCCCCCGCGAGCCCCGCGGGAGCCAGGATCTCGCCGATGCGCCGGGGGATGTACTCGGGCGCCTTTGCGATCCCCGTCTCCCGCCCCAGCGCTTCGGCGGTGTGGCGGGTGTTGGTGAGCGACCACAGCGCGTCCCCGGTGACCAGCAGGTCGCTCCCCACCCACACCAGCGGCGCCGACACCACGAGCAGCGCGAGCCACGCGAGCTCGCGGGGGGTGCGCCCGGCGCCCGCGTCCCGGCGGACTCGCCTGGCGCCCGCGTCCCGGCGGACTCGCCTGGCGCCTGCGTCCCAGCGCACCCGCCCCGCGGAGGCGAGGTACACCCAGTAGAGCCCCGAGAAGACCCAGGCCTCGGGCCGCAGCAGCCCGGCGAGGGCGAGCAGCGCGAGCACGCCCGCCCCGGCACGGGGGCGGCGGCTCTCGAGGATGAGCGCGCAGAGCACGAGCAGCAGGTAGGGGAGGTCCACGTAGGCGCGCACCCCGTAGGAGAGGAGGGGCACCCGGGTGAGCAGGATCAGCGCGGCGAGCGCCCCCGCGGGACGGTTGAACCAGAGGGCCCCGAGGCGGTAGACGGCCCACCCGCAGGCGGAGAGGGCGAGGAAACCCAGGGCCACGGTGACCTGTTCGGTGGCGTGTGCCCCGAGCGGCGCGAGCAGCACCCCGAGCGCCTCCACCAGGGGGTGGGGCGTGGGGGCGATGGGGATCCCGTACTGGGGGGTTTCCCCGCGCGTGAGCTGCTGTCCCCAGACGAGCGCGTAGAGGGTGTCGTAGTTGACGAACCCCACCCCCCCCACCACCCGCAGCAGCAGGGCGCCCGCGAGGATCGCAAGCGCCGCCCCGGCTCGGGCGAGTGCCCCCTCCGCGTGCGCATGGCCGTGCTTGGGGGGTGTGCCCTGGGGGGGCTCGGCCTCATCCTCCAAGCCGCCGGGTACCGCGGGGGGGGATTGGGAGGGGGGGTCCACGAGTGCGGACGCTACCCGCTGAGGAAGGGGAGCGGCCCTGGGTAGACTCAGCCAGGGGTGCCCGAGAGCGAGCAACAGCAGCAGTCCCTCTACCGCCGCCACCGCCCGCGGACGTTCGCGGACGTGGTGGGCCAGGAGCCGGTGGTGCGCACCCTGCGGGGCGCGGTGGAGCGCGGGAGGGTGCACCACGCGTACCTCTTCGTGGGCTCCCGGGGGACGGGGAAGACCTCGATGGCGAAGATCCTCGCGGCGTGCCTGAACTGCGAGCGGGGCCCCACCGTGGAGCCCTGCGGGGTGTGCGAATCCTGCCGCGCGATCGCCGCGGCGCGCTCGCTGGACGTGATCGAGATGGACGCGGCCTCCAACAACTCGGTGGAGGACATCCGGGAGCTGCGCGAGAGCGTGGCGTTCGCGCCGGTGAGCGGGCGCAGCAAGGTGTACATCCTGGACGAGGCCCACATGCTCTCGACGGCGGCGTGGAACGCGTTCTTGAAGACGCTGGAGGAGCCCCCCCCGAGCACGGTGTTCGTGCTGGCCACCACCGAGGCCCAGAAGGTCCCCGCTACAGTGGTGGACCGCTGCCACCGCTTCGACTTCCAGCGCCCCACGGTGGAGCAGATCGCGGGTGTGGTGCGCAGGGCGGCGGCGGCGGAGTCGATCGAGATCCCCCCGGAGGCGGTGGCCGCGGTGGCGCGCTCGGCGACGGGGAGCTTCCGCGACGCGCTGGGCACGCTGGAGCAACTGGTCACCTACAGCGGCTCGGCGATCGCCCTGGGGGATGTGCTGGCGGTGCTGGGGGTGACGGACTCCCAGCTCCTGGAGGAGGCGATCGACGCGGTGCAGGTGGGAAACGCCAGGGAGGTGCTGCTGGCGGTGGGGCGCTGCGCGGCGAGCGGCCGCGACGCGGGGGCCTTCGCGGCCGACCTCGAGGTGCGCGCGCGGGAGCTGCTGGTGGTGGCGACCCTGGGGGAGCTGCCCGCGGAGCTGTCGCTCACCCCGGAGGCCGACGCCCGCCTGCAGGCGCAGGCGGGGAGGGTGCACGCGACCACGGTGGTGCGCCTGCTGGAGCAGCTCGGCGGCGCCCTGGAGGCGGTCAAGGCGGGCGGGGAGCCCCGCACGCAACTGGAGCTGGCACTGGTGAAGGCGTGCAGGCCCGAGGTCGACGGCTCGCTGCGAGCGCTGCTGACGCGGATCGAGCGCCTGGAGGCACAGTTGGGGGGGAGGAGGGGGGAGGGTTGCGTGGGCCGCCGCTGAATGCGCTTGCGCCGTCCCCGGAGCCCTCCGGAGCGCACCCCGTAGAGGAGCTGCTGGCCTCAGCCGCGGGGGAGCGGGGACCCGCGGAGGGTGAGCCCCCGGCGGTGGCGGTGCAGGAGCCGCCGGCGCCGGAGTCCGCACCGGAGTCCTCGCCACCGACTCCTGACGCGCCCCCGCTGGAGGTCTCCTCGCCGGCCCCCGGTGCCCCCGCGGCACCCCCTCCGGACCCGCCCGCGCCGCCGCCCGCGGCGCACGATCCGGAGGACCTCGGCGGGCTGTGGGCGGCGGCGGTGGAGCTGGTGGGGGCGGAGAACAAGCTGCTGAGCGCCGTGCTGAAGGATGCCCGCCCGGTGGCGCTGAGCGAGGGGGAGCTCACGGTGGCGTTCGCCTCGACGGCGTCGTTCCTGAAGAAGAAAGCCGAAGACAGCGCCCACCGCGCGGCGGTCAGCGAGGCGCTGCGCCAGCTCACCGGGGATCGGCGCCTGCGGGTGGCCTACGAGCTGCGCGAGGAGCTGCCCCCGCCCGCGCAGGGAGAGGCGCCGGGGACGCCGCGCACGGAGGAGGAGTGGGTGGCGTGCTTCAAGGAGGAGCTCGACGCGGAGGAGCTTGTCGGCGCAGGTGAGGCGATCAACGAGAGCGAATAGGAGCGAACCCCATGGCCCAGCAGAGGCGACCCAACATGCAGCAGATGCTCCAGCAGGTGCAGAAGATGCAGCGCGAGATGGAGGAGGCCCAGGAGGCGCTCAAGCACGAGACCGTGGAGGCCGCCGCGGGCGGGGGCGTGGTGAGGGTGAAGGTCTCGGGGGACCTGCAGGTGCAGTCCGTGACGATCGCCCCCGAGGCGGCGGATCCCGAGGACGTGGAGATGCTCGGCGACCTGGTGCTCGCCGCGGTGAACGAGGCGCTGCGCTCGGCCCAGGAGCTCGCCGCCGAGCGGATGGGCGGAGCGACGGGGGGCCTCGATCTGGGTGCGCTCGGCGGCCTCGGCCTGCCGGGCCTGTGAGCACCTTCGCGCCCCCCGTCCAGAAGCTCGTGACCGAGCTCTCCAAGCTGCCCGGGATCGGCAACCGCACCGCGCAGCGCCTGGCCTTCCACATCCTGCGGGTCTCCGGCGAGGACGCCACGGCGCTCGCGCAGGCGATCCTCGAGGTGAAGGAGCGCATCGGGCTGTGCGAGGTGTGCTTCAACCTCGCCGACGAACCCCGCTGTCGCGTCTGCCGCGACCCCCGCCGCGACCACGGGGTGATCTGCGTGGTGGAGGAGCCCAGCGACGTGATCCCGATGGAGCGCACCCACGAGTTCGTGGGCGTCTACCACGTGCTCGGGGGGGCGCTCTCCCCGATCGACGGGGTGGACCCGGAGGACCTGAAGATCGCCGAGCTCTACGCCCGCGTGAGCGCGCCCGGGGAGGGCCAGCCCGCGGTCAGGGAGGTGGTGTTCGCCACCAATCCCACCACCACGGGGGAGGCCACGGCGCTGCACATCGCCCAGGGGCTGCACGAGCGCGCCCCCCAGCTGACGGTGACCCGCCTCGCGAGCGGCCTGCCGGTTGGCTCGGACCTGGAGTACGCCGACGAGGTCACGCTGGGTAAGGCGCTCTCGGGGCGCCGCGCTCTGTAGGCCGGGCCCGTCCCGGCCGCCACCAGTTCGCCTCGCCGAGCAGCGCCACCGTCGCGGGCACCAGCAGTCCGCGCACGACGGTCACGTCGAGCACGATCGCGAGGCCCATGCCGACGCCCAGCTCCTGGAACGGCACGAGCGGGGAGACGGCGAAGGAGAAGAACACGACGCCCATCGTCAGCCCGGCGAGCGTGATCGAGCGGGAGCTCCCGATCAGCGCCCGCTCGAGGCTGTCGTTGTTGCTGGCGCCCTCGCGGTGGTGCTCGCGCACGCGGGAGAGCAGGAACACCTCGTAGTCGGTCGAGAGGCCGAAGATCGTCGCGAACAGGAACAGCGGCACGAAGTAGCCGATGTCGCCGCTGGCGCGGAAGAGGAGGGTCATGACGCCGAGCGCCGCGGACACCGAGAGGAGCGTGGTGAGCGCGGCCTTCAGCGCGATCAGAGGCGCGGCGAAGATCAGTGTCAGGATGAGGATCTCGGCGAGCAGCACCACGAGCACCACGAGCGGGGTGCGCGCGTCGATGCGTTCGATCAGGTCGAGCCCGATCGCGGTGGCGCCACCCACCAGGGCGCGCGCGCCGAACGCCCGGTGCAGCGAGGAGCGCAGACCGCGGACGATCGCGTCCGCACGCGCGCTGTCGGCGTAGGCGTCGAGCGTGGCGGAGACGCGCACCCACCCCTGCGCTCCCTGTTCGGCGGGACCGACCTGCGCGACGCCCGGCTGGGCCCCGACGAGGAGCCTCACTCGCGCGGGTGGGGCGTGGGCCAAGATGACCGCGGGGGTGCCGGCCCCCGGCCCGAAGTGCTTGGCGACGTGGGTGGAGGCCACGCGCACGGGGTCTGAGCTCGGCAGCACGTCGATCGTCTTCAGCGTGATGTGCATCCCGCTGAGCGGTACCGACAGCGCCACCAGGACCGGCACGATGACCGCGACGACCGCGACGCGGCGGCGCACCACGAAGTCGGCGAGCCGGTGCCAGAACCTGCCGTTGCGGGCGGCGTTGACCGCCACCGGGATCGAGAGGCGGTCGAGGCGCCCCCCGAGCAGCACGAGCGCGGCGGGGGTCAGCGTCAGCGCCGCCGCCGCCGCGATCAGCGCCGCGCCGATCGCGCCCGTGGCCAGCGAGTCGAAGATCCCGAGTCCCGTGGCGTACAGCCCGCCGAGCGCCGCGGCGATCGTCACGGCGGAGACGGCGATCGCACGGCCGCTCGTGCGCAGCGCCTCGGTGATCGCCTGCTCGACGGTCGTGCCCTCGCGCGCCAGGGCCTCCCGGACGCGGGTGACCATGAACAGCGAGAAGTCGATGCTCAGACCGAGGCCGAGCACGAGGACGGTGTCCTCGACGAACACGCTCAACTGGACCAGGTAGGAGAGGAGGTAGAGCATCCCGAAGGTCACGCCCACGCACACGGCTGCGAGACCCAGTGGCAGCAGCGCCGCGACCACCGAGAGGAACGCGACGAGCAGGATCGCCAGCGTCACCGGAAAGGAGATCAGCGAGGAGGTCTGCAGGCTCCGCTTGGACTGCACCTCGTAGCGCTGGTAGATGCCGGCCTGGCCCACCAGCTGCGCCTTCACGGAGGCCAACCTAGCGTGGGCGAGCGCAGCTTCGACCGCGGGCACGCGGGTCTGGGCATAGCCGACGCTGCCGGCGAACGCCACCGGGAGCAGGGCCGCGCGCTCGTCCGCAGAGAGCACGGGCGCACCGACCTCCCTGACTCCCGCCACCCCGCGCAGCGCGCGGGCGGCCAGCAGGACCTCGTGCGCGGGGAGCGCCCGCACTCCCGGCGCTGCGAGCACCGAGAGGTAGGCCTGCGGTTCCGAGGAGGCGCCAAAGAGCCGTTCCCCAAGTGCCACCTCTCGCTGGGACTGTGAGCCGGAGGCGACGTACCCCCCGTTCTGCACGCGGTCGCTCAGGCGCGAGGCGCCGAGGGTGCTGAGCAGCAGCACAAGCACCCAGAACCCGACGATCTTGCGCGGGTGGCGCAGGACGAAACGGGCGAGCGCGCTCATCGACGGAACCAGGGCAGTGCAGATACCATTGAAATGCAATATGTATCTGAATACTCAGGGCTTGTCAAGGTCTTTCGCACAGAGATTTGGGGCACACTAAAATGTGCTGGATGCCACGATCACCGGTGGTCCAGCGCCGACGGATGACCCGCGAGGAGAGCCGCGCCCGCACGCGCGAGCTGGTGCTGGACTCGGCGGCGGTGATCTTCCGCCGCGACGGCTTCCACCAGGCCTCGGTCGATGAGATCGCCGAGGAAGCGGGCTACTCGCGCGGCGCGGTGTACTCGAGCTTCGCCAACAAGGAGGAGTTCTTCCTGGCGCTGCACGACCGCGAGGCGCAGAAAAGCGTGCAGCTGATCGCCGAGCGACTCCTGGAGGACGGCACGCTCGAGGACGCCGCCCAGACCGCGGCCCGCACCTTCTACGAGCGCCACCTCGCCGACCCCGAGTGGAGCCTCCTGCTGGCGGAATTCTCCGTCCACGCCGCCCGCAACCCCGACGTCGCCCGCCGCTTTCGCGAACAGGACCGGCGGTGGCGCGAGGCGAGCACACGGCTGATCGCGGAGATCTGCGCGAGAGAATGCGTCCAGTGCGAGGAGCGCGAGGCGGACGAGGTGGTCACGGCGATGATGGCGATCGGCTGCGGCATCACCCTCGAGCAGCAGGTCGCCCCCGACACCGTCAGCCAGCAGGTGATGGAAGACCTCTTCGTGTCGCTCGCGCGGCGCATCGGTGCCAAACGCCCCGAGGGGTGAGCCTCTTGCAGTGCCGGCGGCGCATGCTGGCCGATCGGAGAGCCCATCGCTTTCCGATCGGCCGGTGAGGTCGCACATGTGCGACCTCAGGGGACCGTGCATGCACGGTCCCCTGAGCGGGCCGCATGCGGCCCGCTCCCCCCGCCGCATGCGGCGGGGGCATCCATCCATTTATCCTGCGAGCGTGTCCGAGATCGTGGTGATGAAGTTCGGCGGCACCTCCGTCGCGGACGCCGCGCGCATCAAGCGCGCCGCGCGGCGCATCGTGGACAGGCGCGAGGCGGGGGCGCGCGTGGTGGCGGTGCTCTCCGCGCGGGGCAAGACCACGGACGAGCTGATCGCGATGGCCCAGGAGGTCTCCTCGGCCCCGGATGAGCGCGAGATGGACATGCTGCTCTCCACCGGGGAGCGCATCTCCTGCGCGCTGGCGGCGATGGCGATCAAGGATCTCGGCCACCGCGCGATCTCGCTGACGGGCTCCCAGGCGGGGATCGTGACCGACACCTCCCACACCCGCGCGCGCATCATCGACGTGCGCGCGGAGCGCATCCAGGCGGCGCTCGAGGAGGACCACATCGTGCTGGTGGCGGGCTTCCAGGGGGTCTCGACGACCACGCGGGACGTCACCACGCTGGGCCGCGGGGGCTCGGACACCACGGCGGTGGCGGTCGCCGCGGCGCTGGGCGCGGAGGTCTGTGAAATCTACACCGACGTCGCCGGGGTCTTCAGTGCGGATCCCCGGATCGTCCCAAATGCCCGCAAGCTCCCCGTGGTCTCCTTCGAGGAGATGCTCGAGATGGCGGCCTCCGGCGCGGGGGTGCTGCAGCTGCGCTCGGTGGAGTACGCCCGCAACCACGGGGTGCGGATCCACTGTCGCTCCTCCTTCGAGGACGGTCCCGGTACCGTGGTGGTCTCCGAAGCAGAGATCATGGACCACGCAGAGAAGCCCCTCATCACCGCCGTCACCCACTCGATCTCCGAAGCGATGATCACGCTGTTGGGGGTTCACCACAGGCCCGGTGTGGCGGCGAGCATCTTCGAGGCGCTCGCCGGGGCCGCCGTCGACGTGGACATGATCGATCAGAACAGGCCCTCGGGGGGAGGGTTGGCCGAGATCTCCTTCACGGTTTCGCGCGAGCACCTGGGCGCGGCGCGCGCGGCGCTGGCGCCGTTGACCGGTGAGCTGTTCTCGCAGCTGAGCGCCTACGAGGAGATCGGCAAGGTCTCGATCGTCGGCGCCGGCATGCGCTCGCATCCGGGCGTGGCCGCGAAGGTGTTCAGGGTGCTTGCCGCGGAGGATCTCAACATCGACATGATCTCGACCTCGCCGATCAAGATCTCCTGCATCATCCCCCGCGACCGCGTGGAGACGGTGGTGCGCGCGCTGCACGCCGCCTTCGAGCTCTCCGGGCCCGACACGATCCGCGTGGAGGAGCCCTTCGGGGAGCGCAGGGGCGGGTGACCGCCGCGGGCTGCGATCCCGCTTTCACAATAAATGCGACCTTTTTTGTGATAAATAACCCCCACATTCCCACCTAACTTCACCTTTTTAGTGAGGTTTTTCCCCTGCAAGCCTGCGTGCATTCTCGCTCTCAAAACAGTCGTCCAGTGTGGTAGGGTGCCGCTCAAGCGACCCTGAAGTGCGAGGTGCCGCTTGTTCAGGATCGGGGATACAACGGAGGGGTTCCAGCTGGCATTGAGCACATCGACGCAGGGAGCGTCGCGCTTTCTGCGTATTCATCGAAATCTCGGCCGAGTGTCGTGGCACCGGCGGGTTGGGGATTCAGTCATCCAGCAAGGGTGTTGATGTCCTCGCCGGGCGATCGTCATGGACCTCGGGTGCGGATTTTCTACAGGTGCCTAACGTTGTTTTGATTAGGAACATGTAGTTTTCACCGGGACATAGGGCTTCGCTTTCCTGCGCAACGCTCGTCGTTCGAGTAAGCCGGAAAGCTGACCGCGATACGGGGGTATCGATAGTGCCTACGGCAGGGATTGAACAGAGTGCAAGGGCGCAGCGACCGCTCCGCCACGCCATACCGGGCCCGCGCGTGGCCGGCCGCGCGGATCCGCTCCGTCGGGGGGAGACCAACTCGCGCGTCGTGTCCCAGGCGATCAGGCGCGCGCAGTGCGGCGATCGCGATGCGCTCGGGTTCCTCTACGCGCGCTACGCCGAGAACATCTACGGCTACGTGTGCAGCATCGTCCACAACCACCACCAGGCCGAGGACATCACCCAGCACGTCTTCGCCAAGCTGATTCGGGTAATCGGTAAATACGAGGAGCGGGACGTCCCCTTCTTCGCATGGACCCTGCGGGTCGCGCGCAACGTCGCGATCGATCACATCCGCAGCGAGCGCCTGATCCCGGTCGAGGAGATCAGGAAGGCCGAGCGCGAGGAGTCCAATCCGGCGCTGGGGGACCGGATCCAGGATCTGCGCGAGGCGCTCGCCACCCTGCCCTCGGCCCAACGCGAAGTGCTGATCCTGCGCCACGTCGCGGGCCTCACGCCGATCGAGATCGCGAAGCTGATCGGCAGGAGCGAGGGGTCGGTCCACGGTTTACACCACCGCGGACGCAGGACGCTCGCAGCGGAGCTCGCGAACCGCGGGATGGCTCCGACCACCATGGCCGGCAGCGTGGCGCAGGTCTGAGGGGTACCCCTCCGCTCAGTGGCCCAGCAGTTTCTCCAGCGGGTGCGATTCCCCGACGGAGCCCAACCTCGGCAGCCGCCTCGCGATGCGCCCGCTGTCGCGATCCGCGAGGTAGTAGAGCACCGCGAAGCTCGCGAGCTCCTCGATCGACACGCCGAGCTGGGCGGACTCCTCCGCGAGCGCCTCCCATGTGAAGCTGTCGAGATCGAGTGTCAGCCTGTGCGCCGCGTGGGCACTTGTGCCCCCCGGAGCACCAGCTCCATCGCTTGAACTCAGGTTAGTCACAATTCGGGATCACAGAATATAGATGGCGTCGGCGTAATGGTTCCAGCGCAGCGCCACCAACAACGGCGCTCGCCGGGCGATCTTTACGGTGGCCGTGGGGGGACCGGTTTGGGGATCCCGGGACCAGATTTTGGATCGGTGCGTAAGTCTTGGGCGCCGGGACCCGTTGCTGGCCCATGTTGGGCGATCAGCTTGCTCCTCGGGGGGCCACGGACGCACAGGCATTCGCCCTCGAAGCTCCCGCAATTGACACGGGCACGAGGGGGCTCGACCCGTACGACGCCGCTGAGGCAATCGATGCCGCCAGGCGGCGCTTTCGGCGCAGCAGATTCAGCGACTCGACCGGAGCGCCTCGGGTGAGCGTTGTCATCCCGACGCTCAACGAGGCGCTCAACATTCCGCATGTCCTGGCGGAGCTGCCCGCCTGCGTGCACGAGGTGGTGATCGTCGACGGGCTCTCCACCGACGGCACTCCGGAGGTGGCCCTCGAGGCGAGGCCCGACGCGAAGATCGTCCACCAGCGCGGGCGGGGCAAGGGCGACGCGATGCGCTGTGGCTTCGAGGCCTCCACCGGGGACATCCTCGTGATGATGGATGCCGATGGCTCCGCGGACCCAGAGGAGATTCCGGCCTTCATCGAGGCGCTGCTCCACGGAGCCGACTTCGCGAAGGGAACCCGCTTTCGCTCGGGGGGCGGCAGCTCGGACATCACCCACCTGCGCAGAGCCGGCAACCGGATCCTGAGCGGCACCGTCAACCTCCTGTTCAGAACGGCCTACTCGGACCTCTGCTACGGCTACAACGCCTTCTGGCGCCACTGCCTGCCGGCGATGTGCGTCGACTGCTCGGGTTTCGAGGTGGAGACCCTGATCAACATCCGCATCGCCCGGGCGGGTCTCCTCGTCGCGGAGGTTCCCAGCTTCGAGCGGGATCGCATGTATGGCCAGAGCAACCTGCGCACCTTCCGCGATGGGGGGCGCGTGCTGCGCACGATCCTGCGCGAGCGTGTGCGCCGGATGCCGCATCCGAGGCAGGAGGGCGCCACGTTCGCCCCCTTCGAGCCCGCGGTCGCAGAAGTGGGCCTGCTGAGCACGACCTCTGAGTGAGGGTCCTCGAAAGATTCACGGTGGCTGAGCCGTGATGTATGCAGGGCGGCACCGGGGTGGCCCCTGTTTTTCTATCCTATGCTGCCGCTTGGGGATCCGCACCCGGCCCTTTTGCTCGAGGGCCCAGCTGCTGAGATTGCACGGAGTGATATGAACGCCGCGATTCCCGTACTGCTCTATCACAGCGTACCCCGGACCGCCCCCGAGGTGACCGACCCCCTGGCGGTTCCCTATGAGCAGTTTGCAACCCATCTCGATGCGGTCCTCGCCAGCGGACGAGTGCCGCTCACAATCGGCGAGATCGCCAGCGGCCTGCGCGGGGAGCGCCCCTTGCCGCAACACGCGGTGTGCATCACCTTCGACGATGGCTACGACGACACGCTGGATGCGATCGAGCTGCTCTGCGAGCGCGACCTGCGCGCCAGTCTCTACGTCACCACCGGTCAGGTCGGTACCGAGCGGATGATCGGCTACGAGGAGCTGCGGCGTCTGGCCCAGCGCCCGGACGCGGTCGAGCTCGGGGCCCACAGCGTCACGCATCCCCGCCTGGACGAGTTGAGCTTGCCCGAGGTCGAGTGCGAGGTGTCCGCCAGCAAGCAGCAGCTGGAACACCTACTGGAACGGCCGGTCACGTCCTTCGCCTATCCACACGGGGCCCACGATCGGCGGGTACGCCAGGCGGTCATAGCGGCCGGGTTTCACTCGGCGGCTGCGGTCAAGAACGCCATCTCCCATCGGGAGGATGACCCCTGGGCGATCGCCCGGTGGACCGTCGAGAGCACCACCGGCGCCGAGCGGATCGCACAGGTTCTCGATGGCAGGGGCGTACCGCGTGCCTGGCGTCATGAGCGGCTGCGCACCCGGGGCTATCGCACGGTTCGCCGGCTGAGGCGGCGGATCGGCCGGGTAGCATGAGCGTGGCGCTGAGGCCCCTCGTACCAGCACCGGGGGAACTCTCCGCGTGCCTCGGAGATGCGCAGGCGCCGATCGCCGTCCGCCTGATCGACGTGGAGAACAAGGTGGAGGGCTTTCAGCTCCCCCCGAGCCGCGGCGGCGAGCCCTACAGCAGCCTGCTCGTCCTGCTGCGCCAGGAGGGTTACCCACTCGGCTGGATCGCCCTGCCGGTCTCCGGGAAGGGGGAGGTATCGCTCGCGACGCTGGAGGGGGGGGTCGCCTCATCTGCCGAGGGCTTGGCCGCGCGGGTCGCCTCGTCTGCCGAGGCTCTGGCCGGGGGGTTCGGTTCGTCTACTGAGGGCTTGGCTCGGGGGCTGGGCTCGTCTGCCGAGGCTCTGGCTGAGGAGTTGGGCTTGTCCACCGAGGCTCTGGCCGGGGGGCCTGGCCCGGTTCGCGACCGCTCGGTGCCGCAGTCCGAGAGGGAGCCGCTGCTGAGCGTCGTGGTGTCCACCTGTGCCAACCCGGAGCTCCTCTTGCGCTGTGTGGATGCGATTCAATCGGGTGCCACCGGCCCCTACGAGGTGATCGTCGTCGAGAATCGCCCCGCGCGCTCGACTGTGCGGCGTGAGCTCGAGGAACGCTTTGGGGCCGACGAGCGCATCCGCTATGTCGAGGAGCGCCACCCGGGACTGGCCTGTGCACGGAACGCCGGCCTGCGTGTGGCGCGGGGCGAGCTGGTCGCCTTCACCGACGACGACGTTCTCGTCGACCCTGCCTGGGTACCGGCAATCCGTGACGCCTTTGCCGCGACGCCGGGGGTTGACTGCGTGACGGGGTTGATCCTCCCGCTCGAGCTCGAGACGCCGGCTCAACTCCTGGTGGAGCGCTTCGCGAGCTACGGCAAGGGCTTCGTACCGCGGATCTACTCAATGGATGAACCTCCTCCCGACCAGCCGCTGTTCCCATACACTGCGGGCTACTTCGTTTCGGGGGCGAATATGGCCTTCAGAACAGCGTTCCTGCGTGAGCTCGGAGGGTTCGATCCGGTGCTGGGCACGGGGACGCATGCGCGTGGGGGTGAGGATTTCGACATCTGTATCCGTCTGCTCCAGGCCGGGCGCCGGCTGGCATACGAACCACGCGCGATGATCTGGCACCGCCACCCCGATACACACGCCGGCCTGCGGCGACGGGCCTTCGACTACGGCGCCGCCCTGGGCGCGATGTGCACCAAGCAGATCCTCACGGGTGGAGACCGGTGGGGGATCGTCTCCCGCGCGCCCCAGGGTATCCGCTACTACACGGACCCCAAGTCGAGGAAGAATGCCGCGAGGGGCCCCGTGTTCCCCCGGAGCCTCACCCATCTGGAGCGGGCGGGCCTGCTCTACGGGCCGCTTGCGTACCTGGCGAGTCGAGTCGAGGCATGGCGGTGAGCCCTGGCGAGCGCCTCCCGGCTCGCCCGGCCGGCTTGCAGGCCTCCACGGCCTCCTCGCCTCGGGCCTCCACGGTCTCCTCGTCTCAGGCCCCCACGGCCTCCTCGCCTGCGGCCGCGCATGGGGAGCGAGCACCCTGGTTGGGGGACCCCCGCCGCTGTGTCATCGCGGACAGCTTCCTGCTGGCCCTCGCCGCCGCGACGCTCGCCGCATGTCTCCTCGGCGCTCACAGCAGCGCCCGCCTGCTGCTGCTGCTGGCCGCCGCCTGCCTGATCCCCGGTGGCGCTCTGCTCACGCGCCTTTCCGTCGAAGACGCGCTTGAGGCCGTGGGTCTCGCTGTGGGTCTGGGTTTCAGCATCGAGGCGGTGGGGACGCTGGGGATGATCTGGACGGGTTGGTGGCATCCCTTTGGGTGGGCCCTGGTCTTGGTGGGCGCTGCCTGCGCGATGCTCGCCCTCGACCTCCGCCGCAGCGTCACGATGGCCGGGAGATCGTTGTAGCGATGCTCTGGCGTCACTCCCACCCGCGGTGGCGAGACGAGCATGAGAAGGCTGTCCTCAGCGGAGAGTTCGAGTTGACCGGCGAGTTCGAGCCTTCCTCCCAGCAACCCACCACCGCATCGGGGCGCTCGTATGACGAGGCGCGCCTGCTCGTGCGGATCGGGGGTGAGCCGATCGGCTTCATCACGGTCTCCCTCGGCACCGAGCGCCTGACTCGAGCGGCGATCTTGCAGGCGATCCAGAGCGATCTCGACGCCACCGTCAAGGCCGAGTTGGCACGGCAGGAGCTTTCGGGGTCACGGCCGCTGGGCGGTCCCGATCCGGCCCGCGCGGCGGTGCACGAGCTTGGCGGGGAGCGGCGGGACTCGGTGTCGGTCTCAGTGGTGGTCTGCACGCGGAACCGCGCGGATGCGCTGCCCGACTGCCTGGACTCTCTCAGGCGTTTGGAGCATGAGGCGCTCGACTTCATCGTCGTCGACAACGCACCCTCGGATGACAGCACGAGTGAGGTCGTCGGGGCACTGGCGGCGGAGGATCCGCGCTTTCGGTATGTCCGAGAGCCCCAGCCGGGACTCTCGTATGCGCGCAACCGGGGGCTCGCGCATACGACGAGCGAGGTCATCGCCTATACCGACGATGACGTGCGTGTCGATCCACTGTGGATCAGGGGGCTGCTCCGGGGCTTCGCACGGCGCCCGGATGTCGGCTGCGTCACGGGGCTGGTTGCGAGTGCGTCGCTGGAGCTCCCCGTCGAGCAGTACTTCGACGGGCGGGTGGGGTGGTCATCGAGCTGCGAGGCCACGGTTTACGACGCGTGCGGTGGACCGGCTGGCAGTGCTCTCTACCCCTATGCCGCGGGCGTGTTCGGCACTGGCGCGAACTTCGCGGTGCGCTCGGAGTTGTTGCGTGGGATCGGTGGATTCGACGAGTGCCTGGGCGCCGGCTCACCATGTGCGGGAGGCGAGGATTTCGACATCTTCGTGCGCTTCATCCGGGCTGATTACTCTATCGCCTACGAGCCGGCGGCGCTGGTCTGGCATGAACATCGCTCTGGCCAGGATGATCTGCGTCGCCAGATGTACGGCTATGGCAAGTCGCTGTCCGCCTATCTGTTCAAGTACGCATCCTCGCGCCGCACGGCGCTCGACGTCCTGCGCAGACTGCCCCAGGGGGTCCGCCATCTGGGGGTGCTGGGGGCCCGCTCGAGTCGCATGGGATCGCAGACCGGCCTCTCCTACGAGCCGGTGATGGCAGAGGTGCGCGGGCTGATGATGGGGCCGCTCGCATACGCCCGGGCGCGGCGCGCGCAGGACCCCATACGCAGGCGTGCAGTGGCGCCGTGAGCGCGGTGTCCGAGCGTCCCGAGGTCGATCAGGGCGGCGTGGTGGGGCAAGCGGGGTTGGCCCCCGTTGCGGGCCGGCGTCTGCGCCTGCTCGCCCCATCCCTGCCGGCGGCCGTCGCGCTCATCCTCTGGAGAGTCTCGCTGGTCCACGTCGATGTCTCGAACCTGGGCAGCTACGGGCTTCCACCCGCGCTCCCGATCGCCTGGTATATCGCTCTGACCCTCGCTGTGGCGGGTGCAGTCACGGCGATCACGGCGCGAGGCAAGAGTGGGCTGATGATGGTCGGCTACGTCGTCGTGGTCGCGATCATTCTGTACGGCACGGTCCCCGTGCTCTCCGCACAGCCGCACTACGCCTGGGTGTACAAGCACATCGGGGTGGTCCGCTATTTGGAGGCGCACGGCATAGTAAACCCCAATATCGACATCTACAATCGCTGGCCCGGGTTCTTCGCCCTGGGGGCCGCGTTTTCGGTGGTCGGTGGTCACCCCAATCCAGAGGTGTATGCGAGTTGGGCGGAGCTGTTTTTTCTGCTTGTCGACGTCGTGCTCGTGATGATCGCCGTGAAAGCGATCACACGAGACATTCGCATCGCGACTGGAGCCGCCCTCTTCTTCGTCGTCACCAACTGGGTCGGGCAGACCTACTACTCGCCGCAGGCATTCGCCTACGTCTTGGCGCTCACGCTGATCGCGATCATGCTGCGGCAGTTGAGGGTTGTCGACGGGACGGGCTTCTCCAAGCGACTCACTCGCATGATTGAGCGCGTCGGGCGCGTGTCACAGCTACCCGTGCAGAGGGACGACACTGCGAAATGGCCTCGCTGGGCGGCTATCACGGCCATCCTGGGGCTGGATGCCATGATTGTGGCAAGCCATCAGCTGACGCCCTACATGCTACTGATCGGCATTGCGCTGCTGATGCTGGCGGGCGTCGCCCGCCCCTGGTGGGTGCTCGTGGCGATGGCCGTGATGACCTTCGCATACCTCGCGGCGAACTTTGATTTCATACAACACAACTACGGTATCGTCACCAGCTTCGATCCGTTCAACAATGTGCAGGACTCAACGATTCCTGTGACGCCGGTGGCCGGCAAGGTCTTCAATACCAATGTCGAGCTGCTTCTCATCGCTGCTCTCTTCTTTGGAGCCCTGTGCGCCCTGGTGCGTCTGCTCAGAAGGGGGCTGCTTGTACGGGCGTTGCCATTGGTCGTGCTGGCCGTGGCTCCCTTCGTCGTCATATTCGGGCAGAACTATGGCGGTGAGGTGTCACTGCGCATAATCCTGTTCTCGAGCCCCTGGTGCGCGGCATTGATATCGTGGGCACTGGTCACAGTAGCCCGCCCGCGCCTGAAATGGGTGCTGATGATGTCTGGGGCGGCGATTTGCACAGCTCTTTTCGTCCCCTCTTTTCTCGGCCAGGAAGAGCTCAACATCATTTCGCCTGCGGAAGTGCGCGCGAGTGAATGGTTCTACTACCATGCCCCGGCCAAATCCGTTTTGGTGCTTGCGGCTCCTGGCTTTCCATATAGATACGGCGCCACCTACCCCTACTTCAGGGGCCCGGAAGGCGACGCGAACCCAAATCTCTTGACCTCGGCCATCTTCCAGAGCAGGCCGCTCGGAGCGAGGGACGTGGTGCGGGTGGTGAGGAAGATCAGGGAGTATTCACCGCATGGGTATATTGCGTTCACCAAGGACGAGACGGCCTACGGGCAGGTGATGGGTCTCACGCCGACGGGGGCGCTTGCGCATCTGGAGGCCGCCGTGGCGCGCTCGCCGGACTTCCGGCTCTGGTATGGCAATCGCGAAGCACAAATATATGAACTAGTTGTGCGGCCGAGGGCAGCCCGGCGCGGTCGTCTGCGTCCCTCGCATGCCCTACGGCTTTTGCAGCTGGGTCCCATCGGGAGGGATGTCTTTGCCCGGCGGGATCCTCACGCGAGGATCTCAAAGAGAGCGCATGGATCTCGCTCGTGAACATGACGCCTGGAGAGTCCTCGCACTCTGAGCTGCGCGGTGTTGGCCGCCGCGGGGGCGTCTCAGCAGCGGCGGAGTCCTCGGATACCTCACACCACCTGCTGCGGGGTGCGTACAGCCTGGTCGCGAACACGGCGCTCACGTCGGCTCTCGGAATGGGGTTCTGGGTGGCCGCCGCCCGACTCTACTCCAGCGTCGAGGTTGGCCGGGACACGGTGCTGATCTCGGTGATGATCGAGCTTTCCACGGTGTGCCAGCTGAACATGGGCAACGGCATCGTCCGCTTCCTGCCCGACCTCGGGGGGCGCAGCGCCCGGGCACTGGGAGCCGTGTACGGTTTGGCAGGGGTGGTCGCGCTCATCGTGGGGAGTGCCTTCGTTCTGGTTGCCCCCCACATCTCGCACGAACTTGCCTATCTGGGTGACGGAGTGGCGCTTGCGGTGGGCTTCGTCGCGGCACTCGTGCTGTGGGGGTTGTTCACCTTGCAGGATGCCGCGCTGATGGCTACGCGCCGCGCGCCCTGGATACCGATCGAGAATGGCCTGTTCGGCGTGCTCAAGCTCGTGGCGCTGCCCCTGTTCCTCGTGGCGGGCGCCGTCAACGGGGTGTTCCTGGCGTGGGTGCTGCCGATGGCGCTGCTGGTGGGGCCGGTGAACCTCCTGGTGTTCAAACGTGCGATCCCGCGGCATGTGGCCGGCGGAGTGCGCGAATCGTCGATCGCCCGCATCGGGCCCCGCCGCGTGGTGCGCTTCCTCGCTCAGGACTACCTCGCCTCGATCTTTACCCAGGCGACGTTGACCGTTCTGCCGCTGCTGGTGATCACGATCCTGGGCGCCCAACAGAGCGCGTACTTCGCGATGCCCTTCACGATCGTGATGGCGTTCGACACTTTCGCCTACAGCTCGTGCACCTCGCTGGTCGTGGAGGCCACGCTGGAGCAGGAGAGTCTGCGCGCCCTCACGAGGGTCTTCGCCCGTCGCGTACTGGTACTGCTGATGCCCGCAGCGGCGCTGCTGGCCCTGGCGGCGCCGCTGGTGATGCTGCCCTTCGGCCACGTCTACGCCGAGCACGGGGCGGGGGTGCTGCGGCTGCTGCTGTGCGCGAGCCTCTTTCGCGCGGTGATCGCGCTGTTCTCGGCTGTCTCGCGAGTCCAGGGGCGGGGACTGCGGCTGGGGTTGATCGAGCTCGCCCTGCTGGTGCTCGTCCTGGGTCCGGCGATCCCGCTGGCGCGCTCCCATGGGATCGAGGGTGTGGGGGTGGCCTGGCTGGGGGCCAATGTGCTGATCTGCCTGGCGGTGGTCCCGCTGCTGGTCCGGTTCCTGCGCGAGCCTGGGAGGGCGTAGCTGGCAAGGGGTGGCTCCTGTGCACCCCAAGGGGGGTGGCTCCTGCGCACCCCCCGCCCCGGCGCGGGGTCACTGCCAGACGCGCACCCAATCGACGAGCATCTGCGCGGGGAAGTGGGTGGAGGTGTTCGGTGAGCCCGGCCATTCCCCGCCGACTGCGAGGTCGAGCAGCAGGAAGAAGGGGTGCTCGAATGGCCAGGGGGCTCCGGGCCGCAGATCGGCGGGGGTGATTGTCTCGTAGGCCCTGCCGTCGAGCATGAAGGTGATCCGTTCGGGTTCCCATTCCACCCCGTAGACGTGGAAGCTCGAGGCGAGTGAGGGGGGCACGCGCACGCTTGAGCTCACCTGATTTCCGGCCCAGGGCCACGGGCCGTGAATGGTGCCGTGCAACACGTGGGGCGTGGACCCGACGACCTCCATCGTGTCGATCTCACCACACCCCGGCCAGGAGTCGTGGCTTTCGTAGGCGTTGTCGCCGAGCGTCCAGAAAGCGGGCAGGAGACCCGTGCCGGTGGGGACCTTGATGCGCGCCTCGATCAGGCCGTACTGGAATTGGAACTCGTGCAGCGTCTGCAGGCGTGCGGAGGTGTAGTCGCGCGTCACCCCTTCAGGCCCCGTGTAGGGTTCGGCACGCGCCGTGACCGCGAGGTCCCCATGTCCATTGAGCTCGGCGTTGGCGGGCCTGGAGGTGTAGGTCTCGAGCTCGCGATTGCCCCAGCCGTTGGTCCCCGTTCCTGTGTCGAAGCCCCACTGGTGGGGATTGGGCGAGGTGCCCGCGGGCCCGTTGAAGTTGTCGGACCAGATGAGGCGCGGCCACTTGGGTGGGTGCTTGGGGCGATTGGATTGCCTGCGAGCATCGCTGCGACGCCGGGCCGGACGCCGACTGGTCCCCGCACCCGCCGTTGCCGTCACCGCGAGTAGGGCGGCCACGATTCCCAACAGCGCTGTGACTCTGCCCCTATACCTCACGATGATCTCCCGATCCTAACAGCGGTGCGCGGAAGCCCGCGCAGGTTACTGGCAACCCTTGAGCCGTTGCGCACAAGCCTCGAATCCTCGCGCGGGCCCCAGGTCGCCCATCCGGCTGCTCGGGCATGCGTCCACGTTTGCCCAGGCGGCTCAGAAGGCGGTCGGCGCAGATCGACACCACCCACAGATGGCAGGTCGTTTGTCCACGCGCGTCTTCATATGTATCTGTCTGGTGACGGCGACGCTCACGCTTGCCGAGCCCGATGGCGGGTTGGCCGTGCAGCGCCACGCGGTCCGCGTTCATTCAACGCATCGTCGTCACAGCCACAGTAGTCGGCACCGTGGGCGAAGGGTTGAGGGTAGCTCCGCGGGCGGCTCCTCGAAGCGGGCCACGAGGAAGGCTGGGAGGTCAACGAAGGGCCCTGCGCCGTTCTCCGCACCCGCCGCGACGGTCTTTGGCGGCCTGGTGCCCGATTTGCCCTCCACCGACTCGGATTCTGCCAACGGCGCAACCGCGGGATCGGAAGATCCACAGGCACCCTCCAACGAGCCGCCCGGGGCTGAAACGCTCGGCCCTGAAGCGGAAGGGCTCCCCGGCGAAACGCCCGCCGAGGAACCGCCTCCGGCCGAAGGGCCAAAGGGATCGGAACCCCCCGCCAAGGAACCTCCGGCGAAGGAACCGCCTGCCAAGGAACCCCCTGCGAAAGAACCCCCGTCGGAAGAAGCTCCAGCGAAGGAACCGCCTGCCAAGGAACCTCCGGCGAAGGAGCCGCCTGCCAAAGAACCCCCTGCGAAAGAACCGCAGTCGGGCGAACCTCCGGCGAAGGAACCCCCTGCGACAGAACCCCCTGCGACAGAACCCCCCGCGAAAGAACCCCCGTCGGAAGAACCTCCGGCGAAGGAACCTCCGGCGAAAGAATCCCCTGCGCCCGAAGAACCAAAGACCTCGGAACCGCCCGCCAAGGAACCCCCGATCGAGTCGGATCCGCCCAGCTCGAGGAAGCTGATCTGGTCCGACGAATTCAACGGGCCCGCGGGCACCTCGCCCGAACACTCCAAGTGGAGCTTCGACACCGGCGGCGAAGGGTGGGGCAACGAAGAGCTCGAGTCCTACACCTCCAGGCCCGCCAATGCCGAGCTCAATGGAGATGGGGACCTGGCGATAACCGCGCGCGCCGAAAAGTACACCGGCGCGGAAGGAATCACACGCGACTACACCTCGGCGAGGCTGCAGACGCTCAACACCTTCCAGTTCAAGTACGGGCTGGCCGAAGCGCGCATCGAGGTGCCGGCCGGCCAGGGGCTGGTCGCGCAGTTCTGGATGCTCGGCCACGAATCCTACGAACTGGAAAACTGGCCTGCGTGCGGTGAGATCGACGTGGCGGAGATCCTGGGCTCGGAACCAAATGTGGTCAACGGGACGCTGCACGCCCCCTGGTCGTGGGCTCCGACCGGGGAACAGGGGCAGGCGGAATCGCCCACTCCGCTCTCGGCGGGCTTCCACACCTACAGCGTGGAATGGGAACCCGAACGGATCAGCTTCATGCTCGACGGCGTGGTGTACAAGACGATCGCCCGGGCCGACCTGCCCGCGGGAGCGGCCTGGCCGTTCGACCATCGGTTCTTCCTGTTGATGGATCTCGCAGTCGGCGGGGAATGGCCGGGCTCACCGAACGCCTCCACTCACTTCCCCGCGCAGATGCTCGTCGACTGGGTGCGCGTGTGGCAGTGACTGTCCCCGGCGCGCCACGATCGCGCTGATCCCGAACAGCACGGCGATCCCCACCGGGCACACGAGCCAGGGAATCGAGTCGGTGCTTTCGAGTGGGTACAGCCAATACACGCCGCCGCCGGCGGCGTCGAAGAGCAGGTGGGCGACGATCACCGCGAACACGGCCCAGGCGACGAGCTTGCGCCGCGTGAGGGCAAACGCTACGAGCGCCAGTATCACGGCGAGCAGCAGGCTGTGGGTGTCAGGACGGTGACCCAGATGCTCCAACGCCCGCGGGCTCAGGCTTCCCGCGGCCACCACATGATCGAGATCGAGCGCGGGGCCGCCGATGAAGGCCAGCGAGCCGTACAGCACGCGTCGATCGCTGCGCAGCACAATCGGCAACACGACGAAGAGGCTGATGGTTCCATGTATGAAAACCGCCCACACCGCGGAGAGCGTCGGGTAACGAGGGTCCGACAGGAAGGGCCAGCCGCTATAGGGATGCATGCGGCTGTTCAGCCGGGCTGGCTGGCCCCCGCCATCGCCCGCGCCGCGCCCCCTCTGCCCGGAATGATCGGGTAGCCGTAGCGAAGCAGCAGCGGCCAGGTGATGGCCGTCACCGTGGCGATCTGCGTGGGGGCCAGCTGCGCCTGCCACTCGGTGTCGAGGCGGATCGGGAGCCAACCGGTGGAGGTGCGCATGGGGTTGCCGGAGAATATGTGGTGGTCGCCGAGCTTCACTTCTGTATCGGTCATCTGGGCGTCGGGGAGAACGAGCACCTCATCGGCGAAGGCGCTGAGCTTGCGCAGTGCGGCCCGGGGATCGGCGACGAAGCTCTCATAGGTGAGTTTCAGATAGGGAGAGCGCGCGGTCGAGAGCGCGGCAAACGACAGATTCCACGTCGACCAGCTTTTCGCCGTGTGAGCAGGGCTGAACTGGGGCATGAACTGCTGTCCGCCGATGGGACTCGGCTCTCGTCTCCTTCGGGTCCACGAGTATGCAACGGCGCGGCTGTCCCGAACGAGGTGAACGATACGCACGTCACTGGAGGGCATGCGCATGAGCAGACAGGCGAACGTTGGGTCCTTGCTCGTCTCGATTATCGTTTTTGCACCCGAGACTCGGGCGATCGCGGCATACAGCGCGGCGAGGCGGGTCGCGTAATCGCTGATCGTATCGCGCAGTCCGGGTCGCAGCCAGGGTACCCAATAGAAGGGCAGCGCGGACAGTTGATTTGTGACACGATCGACCTCCGCAAGCCATCTGGGGTCTACTCGATTCCAGCCACCAAAGGCCTCGTCCCCAACCGCGCTCCAGAAGGGACACGAGCGGAAGGGTTGTCCACAACCGCATCCAACATTGTCAATGAGACCCCGACTCCACAGGTAGTGAGTCTCTCCTACGCACACTGTGTTTGACGGCGCCCCGAGCACGCGCCCGACCAGGGTGCTGCCGCTGCGAGTGTAACCACCGACGTATAGTATCTTCACGGGGGTGCTCTCCACGTCGGGTATCATAGATCACGCGCCGACGAGCCTGCGCGACAATGTGAGGGGCTATCGGGTGCTGATCGTCGAACAGGGCGCCGGCCTGTGGGGTGCCCAGCGTTATCTTTTGAGATTGGCGCCTCTGTTGGAAACCAGGGGCTTCCAACAGATCCTTGCCGCGCCGCACGAGTGCGCGATTGCACAGGCTTGGCGCGAGAGTGGCCGTCCCCAGGTGGACTTGGAGTTCCCATCCGATCGCGGTGTCAGGGGGAACGATGGCGCCATCTCCATGGCGCTGAGCCTGCGCGAGGCGGCTCGCACCCTCGCCGCGGGCCGCCGGATCGGGAGTCTCGCACGCAGGACGGGCGCCGATGTAATCCACGCCAACAGTCACTGGTCGCACGGTGAGTCGGTCCTCGCCTCGCGGCTCGTGCGCCGGCCCGTGGTGCTCCACCTGCACGAGGAGAACGAGCCTGACATGGTGGGGCGGCTGCGCGGGCTGGCCGTGCTCGGCGCCGATGCCTCGATCGCCGTGAGCGAGGCCGTGGCGGGGTCGCTGCCGTCGAGGGCGACTCGTAGGGCAGTCGTGATCCGCAACGGCGTCGATCCCGAGGCGATGAGTCCGGGAGCCCGGGACCCGGCGGTGCGCTCGGAAATGGCCGCCGATGTCGACTCGCCCGTGGTGTTGGCGCTGAGTCGACTGGACCCCCGCAAGGGTGTCGATCATGTGATCAGGGCGGTCGCCGGCCTGCCGGCGGATCTCGCGGGCACCTCCCTGGCGATCGCCGGGGCGCCGTGCCTCGATGTGGAGAATGGGGCCCGTCTTCAAGCGCTCGGGTCTGAGCTGCTGGGAGAGCGGGTCCGGTTTCTCGGTCCGCGCTCCGATGTGCGTGAACTGCTGCGCGCGGCCGATGCCCTGGTGCTGGCGAGCACGCTGGAGGGCCTGCCGCTGAGTGTCTTGGAGGCACAGGCGTGCGGATTGCCGGTGGTGGCATATCCAACCGCCGGGATTCCAGAGGTGGTCGTTCACGAGCAGACGGGTCTACTCGCCGCTCCCGGCAGGGTCGAGGATCTGAGCCGGCAGCTGGGGAGGGTCCTGCGCGAGGAGGCGCTGCGGGATCGACTCTCCGTTCAGGGTCGCGAGCGGGTGCTCCGCGAGAGCACGCTCAGCGGGCAGGCGGATCTGCAGGCGAGGCTGATGAGGAGCCTCATCGAGCGGCGTGGTGTCGGCGTGGCCCGCGCAGCGCGGTGAAGATCGACGGATGGATTCCCAGCTTGCGCACCACGAGCCAGTAGAGCGCTCCGTTCCATAGCAGGAACCCAGTCGTGGAGCCGAGCGCGGCGCCGATGAGACCAAACGCCCACACGCCCGCGGCGGCGAGCAGGATGCATGCGAGAGCGCTGAGGCCGAGGGCGCGCGTGGCTTCGCGGTGGTGGCCGGTGAGGGTCAGAAGGTAGCCCACCGATCCCGCCGCCGCGTTGATGAGCTGGCCGACGAGGAGAACGAGCAGCGCGGGACGGGCTTCGTGAAATTCGGAGCCGAAGAGGCCGAGCAGCGGTCCCGAGAGGGCGGCGATCCCGACTGAGATCGCGAGCGATGGCCAGAAGATCAAGCCCGCGAGTTTGGTCACGAGGCGCTGGAGCTCATCGACCCGCCCAAGCGCCCAGAGAGACGCGAACTGGGGCGCCGCGGCGGCGTTGACCGCCATGATCACGAACGAGACCAGCGTCGCCGTCTTGCTCGCCGCCGCGTAGATCCCAGCGTCGCGCGCGCCGCGAAAGGCGCCGACGATCACGATGTCAACCTGCATCAGGGTGATGATGAAGGCGCTGGCCGCGAGCAGGGTAATCCCGACCCCAAACCACTCCCGGAGCTCGACCACCGGCCGGCGCCCGGTCTCGGGGCCAGCGAACAGGCGTCGTGTGAGCGCGTATTGGACGCCCAGCACGACATACGCCGCCAGCAGTGTCGCGTCGAGGGCGCCGCTGGTTGAGAGCGCTCCCCGCATCAGGTAGAGGGCCGCGGCGCCGAGTCCGATCAGGGCCGGTCGCGCAACCAGGGCGGGAATGAACGCGACGCCCACCCTGTTGTCCGAGCGCGCGAATTCCGTATAGAGCATGGAACCCGCGAGCGCCGGCACGAGCAGCCCCCCAAGCGCGATCGCCGAGGGATGCGCGAGGGATCCAAGGGCGTGGAGCGCTTCGGCACAGATCACCGCGCACAGCGCGACGGCGATCGCCGTCGCGAATGTGAACCTCGACGTCGAACGCACGAAGCCGTGAATCCGGGGCCAGTCCTCCTTGACGCGATACACCGGCAGAAAGCGGACGCTGGCGGCCGGAAAGCCGAGGCCGGCAAGGAGCGAGACGAAGCTCACCCAGACGAACACGTAGGTGTAGAGCCCGTAATCGGATGTGCCCAGGAGGCGCGCGAGCAGCACCTGCGATCCATAGGAGAGGCCGGCGCCCACGACCTGAACGACGAGGACGAGGCCCGCTCGTCGCACGAGGTGAAGGGAGCCCGCAATCAGGCCCTCGTCGAGCAGGCCGGGGGCATCGTCGGCATCTATGCGCGAGTCCGAGCTCGCCGCGGCTGGGGCGGTGGCCACCGAGCTACCCCCGTGTCTATCGGGGTCGAGTGAGGTGGCCACGCTTCGCGCCCCTGTGTCCCGCGCCCCCATCCTCCCGGCTCCCACGCCCCGCGCCCCTATGCTCCGCGCCCCTATGCTCCGCGCTCCCATGCCCCGCGCCACTATCCTCCATGTCCCCACGCCCCGTCGAACATCTACCCCGACCGGGCGTCGCGGTCATTGCCTGAGCACCTCGAGCAGCCCCAGCACCGCGTCGGCGTTGTCGCCCCAGGAGCTCGCGTCCGTGAAGGACCGGCCGCGTAGGGCGATGGCCTTGTGCAGTCCCTCGCGCAGGGAGTCGGGGTCGGCCGCGGGCACGAGCACCGCGCCATCGTATCCGTGGGTGGCCTCTCCCAGGCCGCCCACGTCGCTCACCACCACGGGGAGCCCGGCGTCCATCGTCATGTGCAGCGGTCCACTCGCGGAGGATCGCCGATATGGCAGGGAGACCACATCGGCCCCCGCGAACCAGCGGCTGGCCTCGGCATCGGAGACGTAGCGGTTGACCAGCGTGATCCTGTCGCGATGCTCGGAGGCCTCGATGAGCTCGATTGGATGGGTCCAATCTTCCCAGGTCTCGCCGACCACCGTGAGCCAGCAGCGCTCCCCGTCATTCGCCAGCGACTCAAACGCCTGCACCAGATCCTCGAGTCCCTTGTAGGGCCTGATCGTGCCGAAGAACAGGATGTTGCACACGTCCTCGGGGGCCTCGCGCAGCGGTGTGGAGTCGGCGACCGCGTAATGCGAGAAGGGCCCGTGCCGCACGACCCTGACCGGGCGCTGCGCGATCTCGAAGCTCTTGGCGAGCGCCACGCGATCGAACTCCGAGTGCACCACGTAGGCGTCGGCCATACTCATCAGCCACCGACCGCAGCGGCGCACGTAGGAGCGCGCGGGGGCCATCTTCGCCTCGCCGGTGTCCTGGATCTCGTGGATCTCGATGATGATCCGAGCACCCTGCAATCGAGCGGCGAGGGCGAGCAGCAGATAGGAGTGGAGCACGGCGCCCGTCCACCACTGCAACAGCAGCGCCTCGGGTCGCTCGCGGCGTAGGAGGCGCAGCGCGCCCAGCATGGTGGGAATCCAGTACCAGTCGACCCCATCGAAGACGCGCATGTCCGGGGGATAGGCCTCGTCGGTCAACGTCTCATCGCCCACCCGGGCCCGTCCGGGGTAGAGCACTCGCGGGATCAGCCTGCGCATCAGGATCACCGAGACGGGGGTGCGCTCGGCCAGCGCGAGCGCCACATAGCGGGTGTAGTGGCTCACGCCGCTGATGAAGCGCGTTCCAGACCCGACGACGAGCACGCCCCGGCGCCCGCCCGTGTTGTGCATCTGGTCTCGCCCACGGCCCTCGCGAGGGTTGCCGGAGGGATCGCCGGGGTGCCTGCCGGAGGGGTCGCTTGGGGGCCTGCCGGAGGGGTCGCTGGGGTGCCTGCCGGAGGGATCGCTGGGGGGCCTGGAGGGATCGCCCGAAGATGTGAGCCCTCGCCCCGAAGTCGCCTTGCCGGCGAGGTAGCCGGTGGTCGTCGCGGCGAACCCCAGCGCGATCGAAAAGCTGCGCACGATGCCGGCGGCATCCTGTCCCAGGAGGGTTGTCCGCAGCCCGTTGAGGAATCCCCTGGGAAGCGTCCGCGCGGTGTACTCGCGCTCGGAGGCCAACCCGTCCTGTCCGCCGAGGAACCCCACGATCGAGGCCTTGGCCACGCCCTCGTCGTAGCAGCGCGAGATGAAATAGCTCAGGCGCGAGCGGCTCTCCGGCACTCTGTGGGTGATCGCGACCGTGGGGTCGTAGAGCCAGATGCTCTCCGGCCACCGCTGACTGGCCCTGATGCACAGGTCGGTCTCCTCGGTGCCGGACCGCACGCCGGTCTTGCCGAAACCGGGCCGAAAGCCGCCGAGCGCGAGCAGGGCGTTGCGGCGGACGAACATGTTGGTGGCGATGAGGTTGCGGACCGGCGCGGGCGCGGTGGGCAGCCCGGCATAGGTGCAGCCCACGGTCCAGTAGAACTCCGCGGGCATCCACCGTGGAGGCCCAGTGTCCCACGCGGGCTCGATCGTTCCGCCGACTCCGATGACGCGCGGGTCATCGAAGGCGCTAGCGGCGTGTTCGATCCACCCTGGTGCGGCGATCGCGTCATCGTCGAGGAACGCGACGATTGAGCCCCTCGCAAGGTTCACGCCGCAGTTGCGCGCCTCGCCGGCTCCCCGGCCACCGGTGTTCTCGACCGCGATCACGTCGGGGATCGATTGCCGAACCCTCGCGAGGAGCCCCGGATTGTGGTCGATAGCGACGATGATCTCCCTCGCCGCCAGGGACTGCTCGCAGACCGACCTCACGGCGGCGAGCAGGTCGTTCCAGCGCTGCTCGGTGTATGCGCAGAGCACGACCGAGATGTCGGCCGGTGTCATCGAACGGTTTCGATCGCCCCCGCGCACCTTCAGCAGTTCTTATCAACCCGGCGGGACACCGCGCAAGTCTTGCGTGTGCGCAGCCGTTGCTGGGCATGTCGACAGTGATGCAGCTGGAGTCGCCCAAGCACCTGCGGCGAGTTATCCGCGCCTTCCGTTCGCGTTGGCGGGTAGAATCGAGGGGCCTTTGTTAACGCCAGCTAACCTGTCCGCAATCTTTCGCAAGGTCGCGCGATGTCACTGATGCCCGCCTACAGCCCCTCGCAGCCGCGCCTGCCGCTGAGCGAGATCGAGGAGGCGGCCGCGCCCGTGGAGAGCGAGTGCAGCCCGAACGTGCGCTGGCAAAGGTCGGCCCTGACCCGCAGCCGGCGCTGGGAGGCGCTGGGGTGCGCGGGCGCGACGGTGTGGTTCACGGGCCTGCCGGCGGCGGGCAAGTCGACGATCGCGAGCGCGGTGGAGGAGCGCCTGGTGGGGGGTGGCTGCGCGGCGTTCCTGCTGGACGGGGACAACCTGCGCCACGGGCTCAACGGGGACCTGGGCTTCGACGAGGGGGCGCGCAGCGAGAACGTGCGCCGCACGGCGCACGTGGCGCGGCTGCTCGCGGAGTCGGGCTCGATCGCGCTGGTGAGCCTGGTGAGTCCCTACGCGGCGGACCGGGAGGCGGCGGCGGAGCTGCACGCGGCGGCGGAGCTGCAGTTCATCGAGGTGTTCGTGGACGCCCCGCTGGAGCTCTGCCAGCGGCGTGACCCGAAGGGTCTCTACGCGCGCGCCCTCGCGGGGGAGTTGTCCGGTCTGACCGGGGTGGGCGCTCCCTACGAGGCTCCCGAGCACGCCGATCTGGTGCTGCGCTCGGGCAGCGAAGACGTGGGGGCGGCGGTGGACAGGGTCGTGGACCTGCTCGCCGGCCGCGGGCTGCGCCCCGCCGCGGGCAACGGCCATCGCCCGGCGCGCTGAGCCTCAGGCCTGCCCGGTGGCGGCCCCCGCGGCGATCGGCCCCAGCCGGGGCTCGTGGCCGTAGAGATCGAACGCCCTGAAGCCCGCGAAGGTCTTGTGCTCGGAGCCGTGGAAGTCCGAGGAGCCCGTGGTGAGCAGGTCGAGCTCTTCGGCGATGGCGCACAGCAGGGCGACCTGCTCGGCGGTGTGGGTGGGATAGAAGGCCTCGACCCCGTCGATTCCGAGAACGGTGAAGCGCTCGAGCATCTCGCGCACGGCGGCGGGCTCCTGCACGTCCCAGAAGGGGTGCGCCCACACCGCGAGGCCGCCGGCGCGGTGAATCAGCTCGATCGCCTCGCCCACGGTGGGGCGGGTGCGGGCCACGTATGTGGGGGTGCCCGGAACGAGGTAGCGGGGGAAGAGCTCGCGCAGGCTGCCGATCCCCTCAGCGGCGATGCGCTGCGCGTTGGCGGGGTGATCGAGCAGGGCGTGCGCGAGGTGGGGACGCCCGAGCACCTCGCCGGCGGCCTGGCGGCGGCGCAGCTCGGAGTCCTCCAGCGCGAAGCCCTCCGCGCGCAGGCGGTCGGCCATCGCCAGCACGCGCCGCTCGCGGTCGCCGCGCAAATCCTCGAGCGTGGCGGCGAAGGCGGGGTCGCGGTGGTCGAGGAGATAGCCGAGGATGTGCAGCTCCTCGTAGGCCTCGTCCACCGAGGAGAGCTCGGTGGCGGGGATCACCCGCACGCCGGCCCGGGCGCCCTCCTCCAGGGCCTCCTCGACGCCCGCCACCGAGTCGTGATCGGTGAGCGCCAGCAGCTCCACGCCGGCGGCGGCGGCGGCGCGCACCACCTCGGCGGGGGCGAATTCGCCATCGGAGTGCAGCGAGTGGGACTGCAGGTCGAAGGTGGGGCGCACATGGGGACCCTACTGGAGTCGTGTCGGTCAGACGAGGCGGACCTGGCCCGCCCAGACCTACCGCCCAGGCCTCAGTACGGGCAGCCCAGCGTCCAGCGCTTCAGGCTGGGGGCCGAGGAGGGCGCGCGGCCGGTGAAGCGCAGCGTGAGCTTGCTGTACACGCGCAGGCCCGCCTTGCAGGTACGCGGGTCGTTGGTCCCCACGGCGACCGGGTAGCGGACGAATTTGCCCTGGGCGCAGTTGGGGGTGCAGGTGTTCAGCTCCAGCGTGCCGGTGGCCCGGGCGCTGGCGCCCCCGAAGCTCGACCAGCGCAGCCCGTTGAGGACGCTGTTGCCGTCGGCGCATGCGAGGGTCAGGGTCTTGGGGCGGCTGGTGGCCTTGACGCAGTTGGTGATCTCGATGGGGGCGGTTGCGAGGGCGCTCGTGCCGACCACCGCGGCCAGGGTCACCACAAGGATTCCGCTTGCTAGAAAGTGTCTATTGAAGAGGCGCATCGTGCAATCATCGCACAGGCGAGCGAGTCTGTTTGTGCATCCGCATGGTCGAATCATTCTCGAACATCCCATCCCGTCTTGTTGGCAGTCGGCCAATCAGACCTTTGCCTTGCTGGCGAACCGCACTCGGACTGGGTGATCTTCGGGCGGCGCAGATGGGCTCTGGTCGCGCTGAGCGTGTCCGCCTGCGCCATCATGCCCCTCGTGCAGTTCGAGCTCACCAGGGACGTCGAGCGATTCGCCGCCTGCGCCGAGGGCTTCCTCGCGGAGCGGGTCGAGCGCAACGTGCTGGCGACGGTGCTGGTCCTCGCGCGCCGCCAGCAGGCTTGGATGGAGGGAGAATCGCCGCTGTTTGTCTGCTGCCTGGGTGGGCGCGGGCGGGTGCGGGCAGTGGCCATGCGCACCCCTCCGTGGCCGCTGCTCGCCTGTGACGTCGATGAGACCACGGCCGAATCGCTGCTCGAGCTCTGGCTGGCAGAGGACCCCAACGTCCCCGGTGTCAGCGCCCAGCCGGCTGCCGCCCGCGCGCTTGCCACCGCCTGGAGCCAGCACACAGGCCGCGCCTCATGGTGCCACCTGAGCGAGGCGATGCACCTACTGAGCAAGGTCCACCCGCCGCCGCGGCCCGCTCCCGGGCGGCTGCGGCCTGCCGTCGCGCAGGAGCGCGAGCTGCTTACCGAGTGGGAGCGAGGGTTTGTGATGGAGGCCGGCACTGGCGTGGTCGAGGAGGCCGCGCGCATCGTGGCCCAGCGGCTGGCCGTCGGGGCTCAGTACGTATGGGAGGATGGCGCGCCCGTCAGCACCCTGGCGCTCTCGCCGTCGATCGCCGGGACCGTCCGTGTTGGTCCCGTCTACACGCCGTCTGAGCACCGCCGCCGAGGCTACGCGAGCAGCGCCATGGCAGCTGCCTGTCGGCGCGCCCTGGCCGACGGTGCGCAGCGTTGCATGTTGTTCACCGACGTTGCCAACCCGACATCCAACAAGATCTATGCGACGGTTGGATTCCGTCGCTGCGGGATGTGGGAGGAGCACCGGTTTACACTGGCGTGAAAGCGTCTCGACCCCCGTGCGCGACGGGCCTGTGCCCGATATGAGTGGCGCGGTCGAGGCGGTGCGCGTTGCTACTGCTCGGGCACCCGCGCCACCAGCCGCTCACTCCTCTAGCGAGCGTTGCAGCCGCTCGAGCACACGCACCACGCGCAGGCCGGAGTGCCCGTCGGAGCGAGGGGTGGCGCCGGTGCGCAGGCACTCGAGGAAGTGTTCGCACTCCACGCGCAGCGGCTCGACGGCGGGGATCTGAGGGGAGAAGATCTCCCCGGAGCGGGCGATGTACTCCCCCCAGGAGCGCACGTCCTGGTCGAAGCCCTTGTCGTAGAGGGTGAGCTTGCCCTCCAGGCGCATGTCGTCGAAGGTCGCCATTCGCCGCGCACCGACCACGGTGAGGCGGCGCTCCTTGTGGGGGTCCAGCCAGGAGAGGTGCAGGTGGGCGACCACCCCGGAGGGGAAGCGCAGATAGCAGAAGACGACGTCCTCCACCCCCTCGCGCACGTAGGAGCGCCCGTGGGCGGCACACTCCTCGGGCTCCTCGCCGATCAGGCGGAGGATCACGGAGACGTCGTGCGCGCCGAGGCTCCAGAGGGCGTTCTCGTCGGCGCGCAGCTTGCCGAGGTTGAGGCGGTTGCCGTACACGTAGTAGAGCTGCCCCAGCTCCCCCTCGTCGAGCAGCGCCTTGAGGCGGTCCACGGCGGGGTGGTACTCCAGCAGGTGGCCCACCATCAGCACCCGCCCGGCGCGCTCGGCGGCGGCCACGGCGCGCTGCGCGTCGGCGGCGGTGGTGGCGAGGGGCTTCTCCACGAAGCAGTGCTTGCCCGCCTGCGCGACCCGCGTGGCGAGGTCGGCATGGGTGGGCACGGGAGTGGCGAGTACCACCGCATCGAGGTCGGGGTCGCCGAGCAGATCCTCCAGGTCTCCGGTGAGGCGCGCCGTGGGAAACTGCTGCGCCGTGCGCCCCCGGGACTCCTCGGAGGGGTCGCAAAGCCAGCGCAGCTCGCATTGGGGGATGGCGGCGAAGTTGCGCGCGAGGTTTGGCCCCCAGTAGCCGAGGCCCGCGACACCGACCCGAATGGG
Source organism: uncultured Solirubrobacterales bacterium (assembly GCA_963713985.1). Classification (GTDB taxonomy): domain Bacteria; phylum Actinomycetota; class Thermoleophilia; order Solirubrobacterales; family Solirubrobacteraceae; genus Palsa-744. The sequence continues at coordinate 921,735 of OY970219.1, forward strand.
TGTCTGATCGGGGGTGCTCATTGGGGAGCGTCCATGCGGGTAGCCTGCGTGCGGGGTGTGCGAGCGGTGAGCCTGGGCCTCCCACCCACCGGCGAGGCATGCCGCGGCGTAGCGAGCGCGTTCACGCGGCGAGCGTACCGATTGCCTTCACGCAGCGCTCGGCGGCGTGCCCGTCTCCATAGAGCTCCCCGCGCGCGAGGGGCGGGGAGCGTTCGAGAGCCGCGAGCGCGGCGGCGGGGTCGAGGTCCACGAGCGTGTTCCAGCCGCTGCGCACGGTCTCGACCCACTCGGTGTTGGCACGCAGCGTGACGCAGGGTACCCCCGCAAGATACGCCTCCTTCTGGATACCACCGGAGTCGGTCAGCACCGCGCGCGCCCCACAGAGCAGCGCGGCGAGCTCGCCGTAGCCGAGTGGCTCGGTGACGCGCAGCCCCTCGATGCCCGTCAGCTCCTCCAGCAGCCCGGCGTCTCGCAGGCATGCGCGGGTACGCGGATGCAGCGGGAAGACCACCGGTGCGGGCAGCGCGCGCACGAGCTCCACCAGCGCGCGCAGGCGTTCGGGCGGGTCGACGTTGCCGGCGCGGTGCGCGGTGAGCAGCAGGTAGGCGCCTGTCTCCACGCCGTGGGCCTCCAAGGCGCTTTTGTTCGCGCGCGCGGCGGGTTGAAGGCGCAGGGCGATGTCCACCATCACGTCCCCCACCACCTCGATGCGTCCCCTCGCCGACTCCGCGCGGAGATTGTCCGCCGCGGTCTGCGAGGCGCACAGCAGCAGCTCCGAGAGGTGGTCGGTCTGTACACGGTTGAGCTCCTCGGGCATCGTGCGGTCGAACGAGCGCATGCCCGCCTCCACGTGCACCACCGGCACCCCGGCCTGTGCGGCGGCCAGCCCGCCCGCGAGGGTGGAGTTGGTGTCGCCGTAGACGAGCGCCGCGTCGGGGCGCTCCTGAGCAAGCAGCGGCTCGAGCGCGGCGAGCATCCGCGCGAGCTGCGAGGTGTTGGAGCCCCCCGCGATCCCCAGCTCGCGCTCGGGCCGCGCGAGCCCGAGCTCGCGGAAGAAGATCTCCGAGAGCGCGTCGTCGTGGTGCTGGCCGGTGTGCACCAGCACCTCCTCATGTGCCTCGCGCAGCGGCCCGGAGACCGCGGCGGCCTTGATGAACTGCGGGCGGTTGCCGACGACCGTGAGGATCCTCACGTGGCGGAGCCTATACGCGCCGTCCCCGGCAACACGCCTTTCCGAGCGTCCTGCGGGGCGAATTGCTCAGGCTGCGGCGCCCACCACGGAGGTGGACCAGTCGATCACCGAGCTGGGCCGCACGACGTGACGGTTCATCCCCAGCTCCTTGGGCTCCAGCCCCAGCGCGAGGCCGACGAGCTGGGGAAGATGCAGGACGGGCATTTTCAGCTCGCGGGCGACGACCCCTTCGGCGGCGGGCTGCTGGAGGTCGAGGTTCAAGTGGCAGAGGGGGCAGGGGGTGACGAGGCAGTCGGCGTCGGCGTCCACGGCGTCGCCGAGGTGGCGGCCGGCCTGCTTGAGGGAGGCCTCCTTGTTCATGGTGACGATCGGGAAGCCGCAGCACTTGCGCATCCCGGCGTACTCGATCACGGTGCCGCCGAGCGCCTCGATCACCTGCTCGAGGTAATGGTCGCGGGGATGCTCGGCGTCGATCTGAAGGCGCTTGCGGGGGCGCACGATGTAGCAGCCGTAGAAGGGCCCCACCTTGAGGTTGGTGAGGGGCCGCTTGACGCGGGAGCGCAATGCGTCGAGGCCGATTTCCTCGACGAGCAGCCAGAGGAAGTTCTTGTTTGTAAAAGGAGCCCCGCCCGGATCCTTTTCATAGGCGAGCCCCTCGGGGGCGAGGGTCTCGTTGACGTGCGCGCGGTACTCGGCGCTCGCGTCGAGGCGCTCCTGGCACTCGCTCTGGGCGCCCTGGCAGGTGGAGCAGATGTTCATCATCAGCTCCGCGCCCTCGACCTGCTGGGCGAGGGCGAAGGTGCGCGCGTTGAGGGTGTCGGCGAGCTCCTGGTTGTGCTCGGCGATCACGCCGCAGCCGGTGCAGCTGGCGCGGTCGAGCTGAACGAGCTCGATGTCGAGCAGCGGCGCCACGCGCGCCATCGAGCCGTGCAGCTCGGGGGTGAAGCCGCGGCTCACGCAGCCGGGCCAGTAGGCGACTCTCATCGGCCTGCGCTCCCTTCCCCGGCCGCTGTCGCCGGATCGTCTCCAGCGCCGCTCGAGCCGGTGCCCGCAGTTGCCCCGACCGGTGTGCGCTCGTCTTCGTCCTCGCCGGAGATGTAGAGGTTCAGCTCATACCGCTCGGGCCGGCTCTCGACGGTCTGGTGGATCCGCTTGACCGCCTCGAGGTCCGCGGCGGGGATCTTGTGGCCGAGCATCGCCGTTTTGATGCTGATCTTCCCGCGCAGGATCGCCTTGATGGCGGTGGGCAGCAGCGAGAGCAGCTCTTTGCCGGCGGCGGGATGGAATTTCCCGAACCACGAGTTGCCCCCATAGGAGCGGGGGATCAGTTCGGCCTCGTGCAGCAGTCCGTAGTCGCGCACGAGCGTGGTGAGCGCGGCCTCGTGGCGCTCACCGTTGTTGGGGTCCACGATGTGCTGGTCGGAGATCGCGATGCGGCGCAGGCGCATGATCTGGCCCATGGGGTTGACGTCCTTGGGGCAGGCCTCCACGCACTTGAAGCAGTGGGTGCAGTCGAAGATCCCCTGGGGGTCGTCGGAGAGGTCGACGAGGCGCTCGCGCTGGCGGTCGTCGCGGGGGTCCCCGACGAAGCGGTAGGCCTTGGCGAGCGCGGCGGGGCCGATGAAGCCGGGGTCGACCTCCATCGCCAGGCAGTCCGACACGCAGGCGCCGCACTGGATGCAGGCCATGGACTGGGTGACGTCGACCATGCTCTCGCGGGGCACCACATACTCGCGTTCGGGCACGGGCTGCTTGGCGAGCAGCCAGGGGGTGACGCGCTGGATCTTCTTCCAGTGCACCGCGTCCATATCGACGATGAGGTCCTTGATCACGGGCATGTTGCCCATCGGCTCGATCTCGATCACCCCGTCCTTGGCGGAGGCGCGGGCGTGGTCGAGGTGGGTATGGCAGGCGAGCCCGGGTTCGCCGTTGATGCGCACCCCGCAGGAGCCGCAGATCGCCGCACGGCAGGAGCAGCGGATCCCAATGGAGCCGTCGAAGCGCGCTTTGGCCTGCAGGACCCCCTCCAGTACCGAGCGGTGGGGCTCGAGCTCGATCGTGTGCTCCTCCCAGTAGGGGGCCTCGCCGGACTCGGGGTCGTAGCGGCGGACCCTGAGCTTGAACGGCTCCGGCGGGCGATGTGTTTCGGCCATCAGTACTTCCTCTCCTCGGGCTGCCACTGCGTGATCGTCACGGGGGAATAGCTCACCGCCGGTCCGTCGGGGCCGGCGGCGATATCGATGTGCTTGAGCCACTCCTCATCATTGCGCTCGGGGAAGTCGGTGCGGAACTGGGCCCCGCGGGACTCCTTGCGCTCGATCGCCGCCACCACGGTGGCCTCGGCGCAGTCGAGCATGTAGCCGAGCTCGATCGCGCCGAGCACGTCCTGGTTGAAGACGGTGCCGCGGTCGTCGACGTAGGCGCGGGCGGCCTCCTCCTGCAGGCGCCCCACGACCTCGTGCGCCTTCTCCAGGCCCTCCTGATCGCGGTAGACGGCGACGTACTGGTTCATGGTCTCACCGAGCTCCCGCTTGATCTCCGAGATCCGCCGTGGGCTCGGGTTCCCATCCCTGCCGCGGGCGAGGATGCCGTCGATCAGGGCCACGTCCTCGCGCAGTTGCGCGTCGGCGCTCGAGCCGTTCGGCATCGCCATCGCCGCGGAGCGCGCCGCCGCGTGTTCGCCGGCGCGGCGGCCGAAGATGAGGGTGTCCAGCAGCGAGTTGGCGCCGAGGCGGTTGCCGCCGTGCACGGAGACGCAGGCCACCTCGCCGGCGGCGTAGAGGCCCTCGATGGGGGTGGCGCCGTTGACGTCGGTCTTCACGCCGCCCATGATGTAGTGCTGGCCGGGGCGGATCATGATCGGCTCGCGCGTGATGTCCACGCCGGCGAAGTCCTTGCCGATGTTGACGATCTCGCGCAGCGCCTCCAGGGTGCGCTTGCGGGGGACCTTGGTGATGTCCAGCCAGATCCCCGACCCGTCGGGGCCGACGCCGCGGCCCTCGAGGATCTCGGTCTGCTCGGCGCGGGAGACGACGTCGCGGGAGGCGAGCTCCATCTTGTTGGGGGCGTACTTCTCCATGAAGCGCTCCCCCTCGGAGTTGAGCAGGGTCGCCCCCTCCCCGCGCGCGCCCTCGGTGATCAGCAGGCCGTTCTCCACGAGCGTGGTGGGGTGGTACTGGACCATCTCCATGTCCATCAGCGGCGCGCCGAGACGGTAGGCCTGGGCGATGCCGTCGCCGGTGACGATCAGGGCGTTGGTGGTGGGGCTGTAGACCTGACCCGCGCCGCCGCTGGCGAGGATCACGTTCTTGGCGTGGAAGACCTCCATGCGCCCGGAGCGCACGTCACGCGCGATCACCCCGCAGCAGCGGCTCTGCTCGTCGCGCAGCAGGGAGGTGACGAACCACTCCTCGTAGCGCTCCACGGTCTCGTGGTGGCGCATGAGCTGCTCGTAGAGCACGTGCAGGATCGCCTGGCCGGTGATGTCGGCGACATAGGCGGTGCGCTTCATCGAGGCACCCCCGAAGGCGCGCAGGTCGAGCAGGCCCTGCTCGTTGCGGTGGAAGGTGACGCCGATGTGCTCCAGGTGCATGACCTCCTGGGGGGCCTCGGAGCACATGATCTCGATCGCGTCCTGGTCGCCGAGGAAGTCGGAGCCCTTGACGGTGTCGTAGGCGTGGGAGTGCCAGTCGTCCTCGAGGCTGATCGCGGCGTTGATCCCCCCCGCGGCGGCCACGGAGTGGGAGCGCACGGGGTGGACCTTGCTGAGGATCGCCGTACTCGCGCCGCCCTGCGCGGCGGCGAGCGCCGCGCGCTGGCCCGCGAGACCTGCGCCGATGATCAGTACGTCGTGTGCCGGCATCCGGCGGGCACTATATGCCAGCCGCAGGGCGCAATGCCTGGCGGATCTGTGCGACGGTCACGACCCCGCGCAGCACGCCGTCGTCATCGACGGCCACCATCGCTCCCAGGCGTCCCAACCCTTCGGAACGAAGCAGGGACTCAAGCGGTTGGTCCTCCTCGATACGGATCGCGAGGTTCTCCTCCAGCACGTCGGAGACCGGCAGCGCGGGCCGCCCGGCGGCGATCTCGGCGTCCACGCGTTCGGAGCGCACCACCCCGAGGAAGTGGCGGGTGGGGTCGACCACCGCGAACCAGGGCCAGCGGTAACGCAGGAAGAAGTGCTCCTGGGCATCGAGCAGCCCGGTCTCGGCGGGGATTGTGACCGGCTCGCGGTCCATCACGTCGGCCACCTTCAGCTGCTGGATGCGCTTGTTGACTGTCCCCTGGAGGACCGCTCCGGTGGCGCTCTGGTAGACGAACATCCCGATCAGCGCGAGCCACACGCCCCAGATGTCCTGGAGCGCTAGCAGCGTGCCGAGGCCCACCGCCCCGAGCAGCACCCCAAAGCCCTGCCCCATGCGGCCCACCACGCGGGTGGCGTGGTTGCGATCGTCGGTGCGCCACCACAGCAGCGCGTGTGCGATCTGGGCGCCGTCGAGCGGGAAGGCGGGGACCAGGTTGAGAATCAGCACCAGCACGTTGAGCGTGGCCACCCAGCTCAACCACATCACGAGGGGCGTCGTGGCGACCCCGCCGCTGCCGACCGCGACGGCGAAGAAGTGGTGGCTGCTCGCGGCGGCCGCGCCGAGCGCGACGCTGATCAGGGCCACCGCGAGAGTCACGAGCGGCCCCGCGGCGGCCACGCGCAGCTCCACCCCTGCGCGGGGCATCGGGCCGGTGCGGGTGAGGCCGCCCAGCGCCCACAGCTCGATGCCCATCACGGGGACGCCGTTGCGGCGTGCCACCAGCGCGTGGCCGAGCTCGTGCAGGATCACGGAGGCGAAGAAGGAGAGCACGATCGCGACCGTCACCAGGTAGGCGGTGGTGGAGGAACCCCCGATCGCTTCGTGGAAGTAGGGGGTGAGTTCGACGGCGAAGTAGACGAGGAGCAGGCCGAGGACCACGAACCAGCCGACCCCGACCCCGATGCGGATGCCGAAGACCCGCGCCAGCTGGAAGTTCCTGCGTACGGGCATAGGGCTCAATGGTAGGCCGTGAGCGGCTCGGCCCAGCCTGACTGAAAGAAGAGGGGCCCGGCTTGTCGGCCTTCGGCCGCCGGCGCCACCCTCTAAGCCTGGACGCGGCCCCGGGCGAGGATCGCCTCGAAGTCGGTCCCTGCTGGGAGGGTGCCGTACTCGAGGCCGCCGTCGCGACCGAGGCGGGAGGCGCAGAAGGCGTCGGCGACGGCGGGGTCGCCGTGGCGGACCAGCAGGGAGCCCTGCAGCGCGAGGGCCATCGACTCCACCACGCGCCGCGCTCGGGACTCGAGCGTGGCGGGATCCGAGAACTGGTCCTTCAGGCCGTCGAGGTGGGCGTCCAGGCGCCGGTCGCCGCCGCGGGCCTGATCGAGCTCGTACAGGAAGACCTCGAGCGAGCGCGGGGTGCGCACCAGCGCGCGCAGCACGTCGAGGCTCATCACGTTGCCCGAGCCCTCCCAGATGGACGCCAGCGGCGCCTCGCGGTAGAGGCGGGGCATCCCGGACTCCTCGACGTAGCCGTTGCCCCCGAGGCACTCCAGGGACTCGAAGGCGTGGTTGGGGGCGCGCTTACAGACCCAGTACTTGGACACGGCGGTCGCCAGGCGCTTGAAGAGGTGGGCGTCGCTCAACTCCTCGCTGCCGGCGAGCGACTCCGCGCCGGCCTCGTCGTAGGCGCGCGCGAGGCGCATCGCGAGCATCGTCGCGGCCTCCGACTCCAGGCAGAGGTCGGCGAGCACGTTGCGCATCAGCGGCTGGTCGATCAGAAGCTTGCCGAAGGCCGAGCGGTGGGCGGCGTGGTGGGTGGCGGCCACGACCCCAGCGCGCATCCCCGCGGCGCAGCCGATCACGCAGTCCAGGCGCGTGTGGCCGACCATCTCGATGATCGTGGGCACGCCGCGGCCAGGCTCGCCGACCATACGGGCCCAGGCGCCGTGGAACTCCACCTCGCTGGAGGCGTTGGAGTGGTTGCCGAGCTTGTCCTTCAGGCGCTGGATGTGGAAGGCGTTGCGCGAGCCATCGGGGAGCACTCGGGGCAGCAGGAAGCAGGAGAGGCCCTCGTCGGTCTGGGCGAGCATGAGGAAGATGTCGGACATCGGCGCCGAGCAGAACCACTTGTGGCCCACGATCTCGTACTCGGCCCCCTGGCCCCCGCCGTTCAGGGGCCGCGCCACGGTGGTGTTGGCGCGCACGTCGGAGCCACCCTGCTTCTCGGTCATCGCCATGCCCGAGATCGCCGAGCCCTTCTCCGCGGCGGGCACGAGACGGGGGTCGTAGGTGGTGGCGGTCAGCAGTGGCTCCCACTCCGCCGCCAGCGCGGGGGTGGCGCGCAGCGCGGGGACCACGGCGAAGGTCATCGTGATCGGGCAGGCGAAGCCCGCCTCGGCCTGCATCGCGGTCATGTAGAGCCCCGCGCGGGCCACGTGTGCGGCTGGCTCGTCACTGGTCCAGGGCAGCGAGTGCAGCTCGTTCTCCACGCCCATCGCCATCAGCTTGTGCCACGCCGGGTGGAACTCGACCTCGTCGATGCGGTGCCCGTAGCGGTCGTGGGTGTGCAGCACGGGCTTGTTCTCGTTGGCCAGCCGCCCCCAGAACTGCTGAGGTGGCCCGCCCACGAACTGGCCCAGGGCAGCGGCGCGCTCGGCGGCCCAGCCGCCCCCCTCGCGGTGCAGCGCCTCGACCAGCGGGAGGTTGCTGGAGAAGACGTCGACCCCTTCCAGCGGCGGGGCCTGGTTGAAGACCTCGTGGGTCTCCCAGGAGGCCGTGCTCTCGCCGGTGGGCTGTGAGACGGTCGCCATCGCTACAGAGTAGAGCTTCCGCACCGCGCAAGTGCGGTCTCTTTGGCTCGTGAGGGCAAGTCCCACGCTCTCCGAAGGCGAGTCCTCCGCTCCCGCGTGGTACACGTCTCCCGCCCCGGTGAGCGCTGCCTTTGCCAATGTGAGGGACGCGCAGGCCGTGCGCGATAGCATCGCCGCGCGATCGTCGCGCTCCCGACGGGGGCGCCAGCGCAGGGCTGGCTCGGGCGATCGCGACCGCGCGACCGCAAGGACTCAATACATGGCAAAGATCGAGGTAAAGAACCCCGTAGTCGAGCTCGACGGCGACGAGATGACCCGGATCATCTGGTCGTTCATCAAGGAGCAGCTGATCCTGCCCTATCTGGAGGTGGACCTGAAGTACTACGACCTGGGCATCGAGAGCCGCGACGCCACCGACGATCGGATCACAGTCGAGGCGGCCGAGGCGATCAAACGCCACGGGGTCGGCGTCAAGTGCGCGACCATCACCCCCGACGAGGCGCGCGTCGCTGAGTTCGGCCTGAAGGCGATGTACCCCTCCCCCAATGGCACGCTGCGCAACATCCTCGGCGGGGTGATCTTCCGGGAGCCGATCGTGATCGCCAACATCCCTCGCCTGGTGCCCGGGTGGACCAAGCCGATCGTGATCGGCCGCCACGCCTTCGGCGACCAGTACAAGGCCACCGACATGGTCGTGCCCGGGGAGGGCAAGCTGACCCTCACCTACACCCCCTCGGGCGGCGGGGAGCCGATCGAGCTCCATGTGTACGACTTCCCGGGCGGGGGTGTGGCGCTGGCGATGTACAACCTCGACTCCTCGATCCGCGACTTCGCCCGCGCCTCAATGCGCTACGGGCTGGAGCGCGGCTACCCGGTTTACCTGTCGACCAAGAACACGATTCTCAAACGCTACGACGGACGCTTCAAAGATCTCTTCCAGGAGGTCTACGAGGCTGAGTTCAGGTCTGACTTCGAGGAGGCCGGCATCTCCTACGAACATCGCCTGATCGACGACATGGTCGCCACCGCGTTGAAGTGGGAGGGGGGTTACGTGTGGGCCTGCAAGAACTACGACGGGGACGTGCAGTCGGACACGGTCGCCCAAGGCTTCGGCTCGCTCGGTCTGATGACAAGCGTGCTGATGACCCCGGACGGCAAGACCGTCGAGGCGGAGGCCGCGCACGGCACGGTCACCCGCCACTACCGCGCCCACCAGCAGGGCAAGCCGACCTCCACCAATCCGATCGCCTCGATCTTCGCATGGACGCGCGGCCTGTCGGCTCGGGGGCGTATGGACGACACACCGGATGTGACGCAGTTCGCGCAGACGCTCGAGCGGGTATGCGTGCAGACAGTCGAAAGCGGCAAGATGACCAAGGACCTCGCGCTGCTGATCGGCCCCGAGGAGCCCTGGCAGACCACGCAGGAGTTCCTCGCGTCGATCGATGAGAATCTGCAAAAGGAGATGGCATAGGCGCCGGCGGGCGCGAAGGCCACGAACGCGCTCGGGGCGGGCCCCGATACAGCCCACCACCTCGAGCACCCAACCACCCCAACCACCACCTCCAGGAGATGAAGAGTTGAGCAATCCCATACGAGTCACCGTCACCGGCGCCGCCGGGCAGATTGGATACAGCATCGTCTTTCGCATCGCCTCCGGTCAGCTGCTCGGCCCCGAGCAGCCGGTCGATCTGCGCCTGCTGGAGATCCCGCAGGCGATGGGCGCGTTGGAGGGAGTCGCGATGGAGCTGACCGACTGCGCCTTCCCGCTGCTCACCGGCCTCGACCTGCACGATCGTCCGGCAGACGCCTTTGAGGGCACCAACATCGCGCTGCTGGTCGGCTCTCGCCCCCGTACGAAGGGCATGGAGCGCGCCGAGCTGTTGAGCGCCAACGGTGAGATCTTCACCGTTCAGGGCAAGGCGCTGAACGCTGCCGCCGCCCCCGACGTGAAGGTGCTGGTGGTCGGGAACCCCGCCAACACCAACTGCCTGATCGCGATGAACAACGCGCCCGACATCCCCCGCGAGCGCTTCACCGCGATGCTGCGCCTCGACCACAATCGCGCGATCGCACAGCTCGCGGCCAAGCTCGGCGCTCCGGTGAGCGACATATCCCAGATGGGCGTGTGGGGCAACCACTCGCCCACCATGTACCCCGACCTGTTCCATGCCAAGGTCGGCGACCGGGTCGCCGCGGACGCGGTCGATGATCAGGTGTGGATCGAAGAGGAGTTCCTGCCCCGAGTTGGCAAACGCGGCGCCGCGATCATCGAGGCGCGCGGCGCCTCCTCTGCGGCATCCGCCGCCAATGCCGCGATCGATCACATGTACGACTGGGTGAGCGGCACCGACGGAGGTTGGGTCTCGATGGGTGTTCCCTCCGACGGCTCCTACGAGATACCCGAGGGCCTGATCTGCGGCTCGCCCTGCACCTGCTCCGGCGGTGAGTGGTCGATCGTGGAGGGTCTCGACCTCGATGCGTTCTCCCGTGCGCGCATCGACGCAAGCGTCCAGGAGCTGCAGGAAGAGCGCCAGGCAGTGCAGGACCTGGGCCTGATCTAGGACCTGGGCCTGATCTGAGTCACCGCAAAGGAACAGCCCCGGGAGGATTGACCTCCCGGGGCTGTCGCAATACTTCGCCCTGAGTCCGACGGATCGTCGTTCCTGGCAAGGATCAGAAGCCAGCCCGCCCCCGCCGTATTGCGGGCTGTGGCTGTCTCGTGATCAACACGCGGCCAAGTCCGACGGATCGTCGTTCCTGGCAAGGACGCAGGGAGCGTGGCGTGCTTCGCACGCGAGCGACCGAGGACGCCGCCAGGAGCGACGAGACTAGGACTTGGGGTGCCAGCCGCGCCCCTCCTTCTTGACCTTGTTCTCCTCCTCGAGCGTGGGCAGCACTCGGTAGAGGTAGTTCTGCTTGATCCCCATGCGGGCGGCCAGCTCGGGGATGGTGATGCCGGGCTGTGCCTGCACGAATGAGAGCGCCTGCGCCGCACGCGTACCGCTGCCTTTGCGACGACCGGCTTTGCGCCTTGCGCCTCCGCGTGCGGCCGGCGCTGCCGCGGGAGCCTCGGTGGCGGCGACGGCGGCTTTGGCTTTGGTTTTCGAGCCCCGGGGACGCCCGGGCCCGCGACGGCCGGGAACTTTGCGGGCCGCTTTGCGGGTGGTTGTGGCGGTGGCTTTGGGCGCGGCGGGAGCGGCCGATCCCCCCAAGCCGTCGAGCGCGGCGACGGCGGCCTCCAGGCGCTGGTACTCCTCTATCAGCGGCTTCAGCTCAGCCAGTCGATCGGTGATCTCTCGGTGCTTCTCGTCAAGGAAGTCGGTCACAGTTGAATCCTGTTCACTCGGATTGCGTGATTTGCATCACTGGGTTACTGGATTACCTTACAACAATCACAGGTTGCTGTACCGCGGCGCAAGTCAGATGTCATGCCAGACACAGCCTGATGTCGGGGCAAAAGCGTGTTGCGCGTCGCTCCCGCACTGTTCGTGCCAGTGGCGTTTGCTCTGTCCTCCTTCCCCATTCCGGTTTCATTTCCTTCCGGATCTATCCGGATCCCCTGGGTCCGAGGGGAGGTCTCGGCCTCCGGATCAGAGGAGAATCCCTCGGCCCTCCGGACCGGAGGGAGTCCTCGGGCCTCCGGGTCCGGGGAAGGGCCTCAGGGACTGGAGATGGGGCCGTTCTCCAGCAGCTCCCGCAGGCGCTCGAGCGTGCGTCTGGCCTCACGCTCGGGAATGCCGCCCACCAGCGCGCGAGAGGCCAGCGCTCCCACCGGCCCGAGCGGGGGACGGAACTCGTTGCGGTAGTCGAAGTGCGTGCCCCCCTGCTCGGCGCGCAGCGCGTATTCGGTATGGGCGCGCGAGCGAGCCGGTCCGCGACCATTCCACACGGCCACTCTGCACGGAACACACTCCACCAGACGCCAGTGAACATCGAGGCTGACGCCGCGCAGGTGGATCTGCTGCTCCATCTCATATCCCACCCGCGGCGACCCGCCGTCGGCCCACCGCAGCGCGCGGTGAATCGTGACCCACTCGCCCAGGCGGTGGGGGTCCATGACGGTCCTCCACACCTCCTCGGGAGTTGCGGAGATGTGGGTGGAGAGCGCCAGGGCGCTCATCGTGCGATGCTCATCGGGTGTACCAGGGCACCCAGATTATCCCTGCTGGGGGGCACCCATGTGAGAGCGGCCGGTCGGTCCCGGACGGGTGCCTCGGTGACAGCGACCCCCGGTTGGGGGGGCGACGCTAGAGTGGCGCATGTGTCATTCCAGGGTTCCCCGGTCTCCTCGGAGGCGCCCTCCAGGTGCGATCTGGCGATCGTCGGTGGTGGAATCCTCGGGTTGGCTCTCGCTCGTGAGCTGACCCGGCGACATCCGCGCCTGTCGGTGTGCGTGCTCGAGCGCGAGCTCGAGCTCGGCGCGCACCAGACCGGCCACAACTCCGGGGTGATTCACGCGGGGGTCTACTATCAGCCGGGTTCACTGAAGGCGCGCCTGTGTGTGGAGGGTGCGCGCGAGTTGTACGCCTACTGCGCCGAGCGGGAGATCCCGCATGAGATTTGCGGGAAGCTGATCGTGGCGAGCGAGCACTCCGAGCTCGGCCGTCTGGAGGAGCTGGAGCGCAGGGGCCGGGCCAACGAGGTCCCGGGACTGCGGCGCGTGGACGCTGCGGGCATCCGCGAGCTCGAGCCCCATGCGCGCGGGATCGCGGGCCTGCACTCGCCGGCGACGGGGATCGTCGACTTCACTGCGGTGGCGCGCTCCTATGCGAAGGATGCACTCGAGAGCGGGGCACGGATTGCGACGGGATGCGGCGTTCGCAGCGTGCGCGCGGGCGCTCGGGAGCTGCGCCTGGAGCACGCGCGGGGTGCGACAGAGACCACCCACGCGATCTTCTGCGCGGGCGCCTGGTCGGACCGGCTGGCGGTGGCGGCGGGCGCCGATCCGGACCCTCGCATCGTGCCCTTCCGCGGCGCCTACCTGCGCCTGGCGGGGGAGAGCAGGCATCTGGTGCGCTCGCTGATCTACCCCGTACCCGATCCCTCACTGCCCTTCCTGGGGGTCCACCTGACGCGGCACATCGATGGCGAGGTGCTGATCGGTCCCACCGCGCTGCCGGTGCTGGCACGCGACGCCTACAGCCTGGGGCGGGTGCGGCGCGAGGACATGCTCGACACGTTGCGCTGGCCGGGAACCTGGCGCATGCTCGCGCGCTGGTGGCGACCGGGGATCACGGAGCTGCGCCACGCCGCCTCCAGCGCGACGTTCGCGCGAGCCGCCGCGCGCTACGTGCCCGAGCTGCGCGCCCAGGATGTGCGTCCGGCATTCGCCGGCGTGCGCGCCCAGGCGCTGGCGCGCGATGGTCGTCTGGTGGATGACTTCGCGTTCTCCGCCACCGAGCGGGCGTTGCACGTGCGCAACGCGCCCTCCCCGGCGGCGACCTCGTCGCTGGCGATCGCCCGCTATGTCGCCGACCGCGCGGGCGATGTCTTTGGGTTGGTCCGGTGAGGTCCTCCGCTGAGTAGCCGAACCACGCGGGGGAGGCCTCGGGTTGGTCCGGTGAGGCCGATCGAGAGGGGCCGGCGAACCTCGTAAAATGCGGCCCTATCCAAGAGATTGTCACAGGAAAGTGACGTAAAGGCGGCTCTTTCCGGGTAGAAAATCTTTTCCCTGCGATTTGCGAGAAGGCTCCTTGAGCGGGGCGCCGGCAGGTGCTTTGATCCCTGCCGGCGTGAGTTCATCCACCCGGCCGCACGGGGGTGAGCGATCGAGAACACGATCAAGAGACACGGGGGCTGTTTTGGCGCAGAGAAAGCAGAGCGCGCGTGGCGCGCTCAAGGTGACGTGCGATGAGTGCTTCTTCCGGCGCAACCTGCTCTGCGCCCTCGATCTCCCCGAGCCCTGTGCCACCTTCCGTCCCAATGCCGCTCAGCTCAGGCCTCCGCAGCAGTTGCGCTTCGTCTTTCGCCAGGAGCAGCGCGCGCGCGCCGCCTGGGCCTTCCCCACCGCGCAGGAACAGGCGGCGCTGCACGCGTAGGGCACGGATCGGCACCGCCATGCCCCCGGGCGTGTGCGGAGGGGTATATTGGGGTGGACCCAAGGTAAAGCTCCAGCAGAGGTGGTGGCCCGCATGGCGGCAAAAGACAGCATCGGCAAGGCTTCGGCGGCGGCTCGCGCCGCACATGACAACCAGTACGTCAAGCGCATCCTCGAGGATGAGGATCTGCGCGGCAGCCTGCTCGCGGCGTACCTCGCGGCGCGCAGCGCGTACGGGCGGATGAGCAACGGGACGCCCGCGACCAAGGCGCTGTTCGAGGATCGCAAGCTTCAGCGCGAGCTCGCCGAGGCGGTGGGGGCGCTGCGCGATGTCTCCGCTGCGCTCAAAGAGCCCCCCGGAGCAAGCGCCGGCGTGGAGGGTTGAGCCGCACGTTGCTGCTGGCACTCGTCGGCGGGGTGCTGGCGCTCGCGCTCAGCGAGGGCCTGCGCTCGAAGGTGCTCGACATGCTGTTCGGAGCTGAGGAGGAGTTCGACTACAGCTCCACCACGATGCCAGTGCAGGAGGCGCCGAGCTCGGTGGGCGCCCCCTCATCCTGAGGGGCGACGGCAACCTGGCAGGCTCCTCACGCCCGGCGATGGCTTCTGCTGTTGAGAGCGGCCCACGGGGTGGGGCCACCAGGTCGCTCTCGGGGGAGCGCGCGCAGCGCATCGTCGAGGCGATGCGCCGCAGCGTCGCCCAGCACGGAACCGCGGGCTCCACCTTCGAGCGGGTCGCGCGCGAGGCGGGCGTCTCGAGGGGATTGCTGCACTACTACTTCGGCACCAAGGAGCGGCTGCTCGCGGAGGCGGTGCGCCGCGACTGCCAGCTGCGCTTGGAGCGGCTGGAGCAGCAGCTCGTGGGGGCGCAGACGCCGGATGACTTCATCGGCCTGATGGCCCAGCACCTCCAGGAGATGATCCGCGAGGACCCCGACTTCGTGACGCTCCTGTTCGAGCTTTTCACGCTCTCGCGGCGCAACCCGGACATCGCGGTGGAGTACGCCAATCTGATGCGCACCATGCGCGAGCAGGTCGCCGGGATGCTCACGGCGGCCCAGGAGGAGGGGGTGCTGCGCCTGCACGCCGAGCCCGAGGTGGTCGCCGAGATCCTCTTCTCGCTGGGGGATGGGTTCGCGCTGCGGATGCTCACCGAGCCGGACCGCGACTTCGGTGCGACGGTGCGCGCGGGCATCGCCTGCGCGCGGGCACTGTTGGCGGATTAGCTTGGCACTCCTATAATCTGAGTGCCAATGCCGATCTACGAGTATCGCCGACCCGACGGGAGCACTTTCGAGATGCTCCAGTCCTTCTCCGACGAACCCCTCGTCCGGGATCCCGAGACGGGGGTGAAGGTGCAGCGTGTGCTGCACGCGCCCGCGCTGCACTTCAAGGGCAAGGGCTTCTACAACACCGACTACGGCACCCGCAAACGCCAGCGCGAGAACGCAGCGGCGGCGGAGAGCTCCTCGTCCTCGGACTCCGGCGCCTCCGACTCCTCCTCTACGGAGAAGACGGGCTCCTCGAGCCGCGAGAAGGGCTCGGCCGAGAAGGGCTCATCCGCGGAGAGCAAGTCAAAGACCGAGAAGAGCACCTCCGCCAAGAAGTCCGAGCCGGTCGCGGCCAAGAGCTGACCTCACCCTCGCGGTACTCCTCGCCGTGAGCAGGTGAGGCTTCATTCCGACATGAACCGCGCCACATCGGCCCGGCGCGCAGATTCGGAGATCGTCAGGCCTTCTTCGCCGCTGGGCAGGATGATCTGACCGGTCGGCAGGAGCACGTGCGTCGGAGGCGTCCCCGTGACGGCCAGCGCGGCGAACATCCCGAGCAGTTCGGGACCGCTCATGTCCGAGATGATCGCCGGCGGGGCGTGCCAGGCGATCCACGGCAGGCGCAGGAAGCTCGAGGGGGAGAGCAGTTGGCTCTTCATGTCGGTGAACAGCGCCTGCTGGTGCTCCTCGCGCTGGATGTCGGTCTCGTTGGGCGCGCACAGGTTCTCACGCGTGCGTGCCAGCGCAAGCGCTTCCTCGCCGTCGATGTGGTGGGTGCCGGCGGGGAGGCGCAGGGTGAAGCCGCCGTTGGCCGAGCCGCCGTCGAGGTTCGAGACGATGCAGTCCCCGGTGTAGGTGACGCCGCCCATCGCGTCGATCAGCTGGGGGAAGTTTTCGAAGTTGACTTCCACCACGTGGTTGATGGGGATGCCGAGCCAGTGCTCGATCACCGCGACCGACTCCGCGGGCCCCCCGAACTCGTGGGCGGCGTTGACCTTCTGCAGACCGTGGCCGGGGATTTCGATGACGGTGTCGCGCGGGATCGATAGACGCGCCGCGTGCCCGCCGCCGGTGCGGATCAGCATGATCGTGTCCGAGCGCCCGAAGCCGGTGGTTTCCGCCCCCGGTTCCCTGCTGTCCTTCTGGCGCCGGTCGGAGCCCAGCACGAGGATGTTGTTGACTGACATCAGCGGGTAGCCGGTGGGGTCGAGCACGCCGGCGACGTTGCTCGGCAGGGAGGTCCGCTCGAAGTGCGAGCTGATCAGGAACAGCACGAGCGAGAGCACGAGCCAGCCGGCGAGCAGCGCGAGCAGGCCGAGCGCGACGCGCTTGGGGGTGAGACGTCGCCAACGGGCGGGGGTACGCGGGGCTCTGGGGTGGCTCCTCGCTCCGAGCAGCGAGCCATCGCGCACATCACCCCCGTTCTGGCGGTCGCCAGGCAGCAGCTTCCGACCGGCGCGGTAGCGGGTGTACTGCGGCTTGGGGTCGGTCTCCCGCGGCACGGCGCTCTCTATATTGGCCGAATGCCAGGCGAGGACGCGCACGTTGGGCGGTCGCCTGCAGGCGGGCGACTCGTGGTGTGTCCCACCCCGATCGGCAATCTCGAGGACGTGACCCTGCGCGTGCTCACTGTGCTGCGCGCGGCGGAGGTGGTGGCGTGCGAGGACACCCGCCACACCCGCGTGCTGCTGCGCCGCCACGAGATCGAGCCCCGGGAGCTCCTCAGCTTCCACGAGCACAACGAACGCGAGCGCTCCGCGGAGCTAGTGGAGCGGATGTGCGCGGGGGCGACGGTGGCGCTCCTCAGCGACGCGGGCACCCCGCTGATCTCCGACCCCGGCTGGGAGCTCGTGCGGGCGAGCATCGCCGCGGGCATACCGGTGGAGGCGCTGCCCGGACCGAGCGCCGCGGTGAGCGCGCTCGTCGCCTCCGGGCTGCCGGCGCAGCGGTGGTGCTTCGCCGGCTTCCTCCCTCGCAAGCGGGGGGAGCTCGAACGGACGCTGCTGCACAACCCCGCGACGCTTGTCGCCTTTGAGTCCCCACGGCGCCTCGCCGCCAGCCTGGGGGTGCTCGCCGAGCACGACCCGACTCGCCCGGCGGCGGTGTGCCGGGAGTTGACCAAGCTGCACGAGGAAGTCCGCCGGGGAGGCGCGGCTGACCTGGCGGCGCACTACCGCGAGCATCCCCCCCGGGGTGAGGTGGCGCTGGTGGTGGGCCCCGCGCCGGGGGACTCCGCTAGCCGCGAGGAGGCGCTGGCGGCGCTGCGCGAGCTCGTCTCCGCGGGCGCCCGCGCGCGTCCTGCGGCGGGTGTGGTGGCGAAGCTCGCCGGCGTGAGCGCGAACGAGCTCTACCGCGGGCTGATGGAGAGTGCAAGCCAGTAGCCTGGGCGGCGAGAGCGATGCCGTCCTTCTACGTGACCACCCCCATCTACTACGTCAATGCGGCCCCTCACCTGGGGCACGCGTACACGACGATCGCCGCGGACGTGCTCGCGCGCCACCACCGCCAGCGGGGGGAGGAGGTGTTCTTCCTGACGGGCACCGACGAGCACGGGGAGCCGGTGGCCGACGCGGCTCACGCGCTGGGTCTGGAGCCCCAGGAGCTCGCGGATCGCAACGCGGAGCGCTTCCGCGCGCTGGCCCCGCGCCTGGGGGCCTCCAACGACTTCTTCATCCGCACCACCGACCCCCAGCACATGGCGAAGGTGCAGGAGATCCTCACGCGGGTGCGGGAGAACGGGTTCGTGTACGAGGGCACCTACGAGGGGTGGTACTGCCCGCGGTGCGCGGACTTCAAGGCGGAGAACGAGATCGAGGCGGGCAACCGCTGCCCGATCCACCACGTCGAGCTGGTGCGCGAACAGGAGGAGAACTACTTCTTCAAGCTCTCCGCCTTCCAGGAGCAGTTGGAGCGCCTGTACGCCGAGCGCGAGGACTTCATCGCTCCCCGCTCGCGCTACAACGAGGCGCTCTCCTTCATCCGCTCCGGCCTGCGCGACGTGCCGCTCACGCGCCACAAGCTCACCTGGGGGGTCCCGGTGCCGTGGGATCCGGAGCACGTCTTCTACGTGTGGTTCGACGCGCTGCTCAACTACTACAGCGCGCTCTCCTACGCGCACGAGGGCGAGGACCTCACCGCGACGTTCTGGCCGGCGGACTACCACCTGATCGCCAAGGACATCCTGCGCTTTCATGCCGTCTACTGGCCCGCGCTGCTGCTGGCCGCCGAGCTGGAGCTCCCCCGTCGGCTGTTCGTGCACGGGTACCTGCTGATGGAGGGGGAGAAGATGAGCAAGTCGCTGGGCAACGTGCTCGACCCGTTCGCGGTGATCGACCGCTTCGGCGCCGACGCGCTGCGCTTCTACCTGCTGCGCGATGTCCCCTTCGGCCAGGACGGGTCGGTCTCCACAACCGCCTTCGAGCAGCGCTACGAGAGTGAGCTGGCCAACGAGTACGGCAACCTCGCCAGCCGCACGCTCGCGATGGTGCGCCGCTACCGCGGCGGGGTGCTGCCCGTGGCGGAGCTGGACGGCGAGCTGGTGCGCGACTTCGAGGGTCTCGCCGAGGAGGTCTCGGCACTGCTCGACCGCGCCGAGCTCACGCAGGCGCTCGATGCGATCTGGCAGCGGGTGCGGCGTCTGAACCGCTTCGTTGAGGAGCGGGCGCCGTGGACGCTGGCTAAGGACGAGGAGAGAGCGGGGGATCTGGATGTGGCGCTCGCATCGCTCGCCGAGGGCGTGCGCGTAGTGAGCGTCCTGCTTGCCCCATTTCTGCCGGCCAGCACCGAGCGACTGCTGGACGCGCTCGGCGCTGAGGACCGCGCGCTCAGCGCCGCCCGCCTCGGGGCGGGAGGGCGGGAGGGCTCCAACATCACCCCTCGCCCCGTGGGCGAGCTCGAGCCGCTGTTCCCCAAGACCTGAGCCGCCCGCGCAGGCCCGTTCCCAAGCCGTGGGGCGCCCCATAGGCGGGGCGATTCGACCGGCGGTCTTCTCGGCGGTCAGGTTGCCGGGTGCGCTCTCAGTTCGGCGTCTACGGCGCGCCCGAGTCGGTGCAACTCCCAGCCGGCTGCGACGAAGACGGCGCCGCGGAGGAGCAGCACGATGCCGATGATCACTGCGAGTGTGGCCAATCCGATGCTGGGCCAGGAGAGGATGACGACACCGGCGATCACATCGAGTATTGCGATCGCGATGTTCGCCGCCCGCCCCTCGGGCTCTCCGAAGGCGGCCACGAAGCGCACCACACCGGCCACGACGAACCACACGCCGAGGATGAGCACGAAGACGACGAGTGTGCCGAACGGTTTCTTGATCAACACCAGGCCGGCGATCGCGCCGAGCACGCCGATGAGCGCGAGCAGGCCGCGGCCTTCCCCGCGGCCGAAGATCGACCCGACGATGGCCAGCACGCCGTCGACGAGCAGGAAGATCCCGGCGATCACCGTGAACGTGCTCAGGCTTTCGTGCGGCGAGACGACAAAGAAAGCGCCGACGCAGAACACGGCCGCGCCGAACAGCATCACCAGCCACCAGAGACCTGCGAACTCACGCAGTTCCTCAGAAGACGTGGACATGACCCGAACCTCCTCGCTGGGAATGGATGCGGGACCTTCGAATGGGTGCGAACCTTCGACGCCCGCACAGTCGCTCTTCTACGGAGCACTGTACGCCTCCGGCGGTGTACGCGCATCCGGGATCGCAGCGGGTCAGCGGTCCGATCGCTGAGGGTCAGCGGTCCGTCGCTTTATCCCGGCGTGTCAAACTCCGCCCCCGCATGGTCGACAGCCACACCCATCTGGACCTCTGCGAGCCCCCCAACGCGGAGCTGGTCGCGGCGGCGGAGCAGGCGGGCGTCACGCGCATCCTCACCGTGGGCACCGACGGGGCCTCCTGCGGCGCGGCGCTCGCGGCGGCGGAGGCATTTCCGCAGGTGTACGCGGCGATCGGGAGGCACCCCAATTACGCGACGGGTTTCGACGGCGCGGACCTCGCCGAGCTGCGCGCGCTGGCCGCCCACCCCCGCTGCCTGGCGATCGGGGAGACGGGGCTGGACTACTACCGCGATTACGCGCCCCGCGCCGACCAGGAGCGCGCGTTCTCCGCACAGATCGAGCTCGCGCGCGAGCTGGGCAAGCCGCTGGTGATCCACAGCCGCGCCGCCGAGCAGGACACGCTCCAGCAGCTGGCCCGGGAGGCGCAGGGGGTGAGCGTGGTGATGCACTGCTTCTCGATGCCCACCCATCTCGAGGAGTGCCTGGAGCGCGGCTACGCGGTCTCCTTCGCGGGGAACGTCACGTATAAAAGCGCCCCCGACCTCGCCCAGGCCGCGCGGCGGGTGCCCGAGGATCGTCTGCTGGTGGAGACCGACGCTCCCTACCTCACCCCCCAGCCCGTGCGCAAGCATCCCAACCAGCCCGCCTTTGTGGCCCACACCGTTGCCTTCATCGCGCAGTTGCGGGGGGTCTCCGTCGAGGAGCTCGGCGCCGCCGTGCAGGGGACCTCCGCGCGCGTCTTCGGATGGTGAGGGGCGCGGGCGCCGTGCGGGATCGTCCCCCAGCCCACGGCCGCACCGATGCTCCCGGAGGGTCGATCCCCGCGCCCCGGCTTGGGAGTCCTCCTGGACCAGGTCTGCCCACCCAACCCACGCTGCGCCGGATGCGGGAGTTCGGGGTGCGCCCTGACCGGGAGCTGGGGCAGAACTTCCTGGTCGACTCCAACATCCTCGGGGTGATCGGGCGCGTCGCGGAGCTCTCCGAGCGGGACGTCGCGCTCGAGATCGGCGGGGGCCTGGGGGTGCTCTCGGAGTACCTCGCCGAGCGCACGGGACACGTGCACGTGGTCGAGCTCGACGAGCGGCTGGGGGAGGCCCTCGGCGACGCCCTGGCGCCCTTTGAGAACGTCACTCTCCACTGGGGGGACGTGCTGGCGGTGGACCTCGCGGGGATGCGCCCGCCGCCCACGAAGGTCATCGCCAACCTCCCCTATGGCGTCGCCGCCGGCGCGTTGCTGCGCACGATCGAGGAGCTGCCCACGGTGGGCCGCTGGGTGGCGATGGTGCAGCGCGAGGTCGGCGAGCGTCTTGCCGCCGGATGGGGGGGCTCCAATCCACGCGCCTACGGCGTGCCCTCCGTGCTCGCCCAGCTCGCCTGCGAGGTGCGCGTGGTGCGCGCGATCCCCCGCACCGTCTTCTACCCCGTGCCCAATGTGGACTCCGTGCTGGTCGAGCTCATCCGTACCGGGCCCGCCCCCTCCGCCGCGCTGCGGGGCCTCGTGGCTGGTGCCTTCGCCCACCGGCGCAAGGCGCTCGCGCGTTCGCTGGCGTTGGCGGGCGTGGCGGAGCGCGAGCAGGTACGTGGCGCGCTGGCGAGCATGGGCTTGCCCCTGGATGTGCGCGCCGAGCGGCTCTCCCCCGAGCAGTTCGGCGAGCTGGGGAGCATCCTCGGCGCATGAGCGCGCCGAGGGCTCTCGTGCGACGGTGCCCGGGGCAGCCAGGCGGTGTCACATGAGCACACTCCCCCTGCGGGCGCAGGCGCCCGCGAAGATCAACCTCGGTCTCCTGCTCGGTCCCACCCGCCCCGACGGCCGCCACGAGCTGACCACCGTGATGCAGTCGATCTCGCTGGCGGATGAGCTCACGCTTTCAGCCGCGCCTGAGCGGAGCGCGGGCGGCGACGTCGTGGTGTGCCCCGGGGTCCCGGGCCCGTCCACGGAGAACCTCGCCGCCGCCGCACTCGCGGCGTTTCGGGCCGCCACCGGCTGGGAGGCCCCGCCGCTGCAACTGCACATCGTCAAGCGCGTCTCTGTCGCCGCCGGCCTGGGGGGCGGCTCGGGCGACGCCGCTGCCACACTGCGCCTCGCCGCCGCCGCCTCCGGGTTGGGCGATCCCGCCCTGCTCCAGGAGCTCGCGCGGACTCTCGGCGCCGACGTGCCCGCCCAGGTGCGCCCCGGACGGTGGCTCGCCCGGGGGGCGGGGGAGCAGTTGGAGGGGCTCCCCGACCCGGTCGTCTCCCTGGGGGTGCTCGTGCTGCCGGCGGCGGGCGCCCTCGCCACTGCTCAGGTGTATGCGCAGGCCGACCGCATGGGACTCGCGAGGGAGCCCGCGGAGCTCGAGGAGGCTCGCGACGCGCTCGCCCGCGCGCTCGCGGACGGCTCCCCCCTGCCACCCGTGGAGCTCCTGAGAAACGACCTCCAGGATGCCGCCCGCGCGCTCTGTCCGGAGATCGACGCCGCCCTGCGGGATGCACGGTCGGCGGAGGCCGACGCGGTGCTCGTGAGCGGCTCCGGTCCCACCGTGCTCGGGCTCTTCGCCGGGTCCCGCGGCCCCGCCCGTGCACGCGCGGCCGTGCGTGCTCTGGCCGAACGCGTGCCCGCGCCGCTCGCCGCGGAGGCCGTGGGGGCGCGCTTCGCCGACGTGACTCCCGCCACGGGCTGACCCGCGGGATGTCAGTGGTGGGCATCAGCGAGCCGCGTTTTTGGCGAGCACGTCTTCGACAAGCCGCTGGCCCCGCGGGAAGCACTCAGCGGACGCCCGCGCGGTAGGTAACAATTAGGAGCGCACGATGAGCGAAACCGATATCACCTACCTCGTGGCCGTCTGCGCGGCTGTGTTCAGCTTGGCGCTCTACATCGGCCTGATCCTCGCCCCCGCGCTGTCGGCCTACACGCGCCTATGGGAGCGCGTGGCGGCGGGCCTGCTCTCGCTGTACGTGCTCGCGGTGCTGGTGGGCATCGGGGTGGCCGGGGGGCTCGCCGTCGTCTACTACACGGTCTGAGTCTTGCCCGAGCTCGCCGCCCTCGACGCGGTAACAGAGGCGGTCGAGTCGGGCGCCGGATTGCCCGAGGTCGTGCGCGCCGCCGCCCGCGCGCTCGACGCAAGCCTCGCCGTGACCGATGCCCAGGGGGGGACGCTCGCGGTTGCCGCGCGCTCCCCCGCGGAGGAGCGGGCGCTGCTCGCGGGGGGCGAGGGCGTCAGCAGTATTCCCCTGCGGGTCGCCGACGCGGTGGTGGGGGCGCTTCACCTACGTGCCCGCACTGAGCCCAGCGCCTCGATGCGGCGGCTGCTCGTGACGATGATCGCCTCCGAGGTCGAGCGCGTGCGCGCCCCCGGCCGCGCCTCCGAGAACGCCGCCGCGGACTTCCTGCGGGCGATCCTCGCCCGTGAGCTGAGCGCGCGAGAGGAGCTCCTCGGGCGGGGGCGCGAGCTTTCGCTCGAGCTCCAGGAGGGGTCCAGCATGATCGTCGCTCGCGCCCACCCCCAGGCGCCCACCGAGGAGGGCTGGCGTGCGCGCGTCCGCGCTGTCGCCGAGCGCGGCGCCCGCGCTGTGGTGAGCCGCTCGATCGCCGCCCTCACCGAGCGCGAGGGGGGCGCGTCCGGGCCCGAGGGCTGGATCGGGCTGGGCGGGGGCTCCGCCGGTGCCGAAGTGCTGCTGCTGGTACCCGGGGGGGAGGAGCCCATCGCCGCGCGCGCCGCCGACTCCGTGCTGCGCGAGCTGCAGGCGGGCCTGCCCGGCTGCACCTTCGCGGTCGGGCGCAGCCGCATCGCCGAGGACCCCGCCGACCTGCCGCGCGCCGCCAACGAGGCGCTGCTCGCCGCCAACGTGGCCGAGGGGGGAGGCGCCGGCGCCAGGGGCACTCCTCAAGAGGGCGCGCTTGCCTTTGATCAGACCGGCGCATACCGGCTGCTGCTCTCCACGATGAGCGAGAACCCCCGCGAGCTGCAGCGCTTCTACGCGGAGACCGTCGAGCCGCTGGTGGCCTACGACGAGCAGTACGAGACCGAGCTCGTGCGCACGCTCGGGACCTTCCTCGATGCCGATGGCAACGTGGCGGGCACCGCGCAGCGCCTCTTCACCCACCGTCACACGATCTACTACCGCCTCGAGCGCGTGCGGGAGCTCTCCGGGCTGGACGTCAGCTCCAGCGACGGCCGCGAGAAGCTCAGCCTCGGGCTGAAGGCGATGCGCGTGCTCGGTATCGCCCACACCAGCGGCCCCGCCTCCGAGGCGGGCGCCGGCGGCGGGCGCGTCCCGCGGGGGTCCGCGAGGCGGAGTTGAGGGCTACTCATGCCGGGCTCGTGCGCGGTCGATGAGAGTGGCTAGGATGAAAGGTATGCGCCATCCGCCGGTGAACGGATTCTTGCAACCACCCTCGCCGGTACGCTGGCGCGCGTAAGGCGATTCTCAACCCCTGGGGGGTCGTCCAATGGCAGGACATCAGGTTTTGGTCCTGAGAATCGGGGTTCGAGTCCCTGCCCCCCAATGTCTACTGTGTCCTCAATGACCGCACCGACGGTGGTTGTCTTGGCGGCGGGCCAGGGGACGCGCATGCGCTCGGACGTGCCGAAGGTGCTGCACGAGCTGTGCGGCCGGCCGATGGGGCTGTGGCCGGTGGTGGCGGCGCTGGAGGCGGGGGCGGGGAAGGTCGTGGTGGTGGACTCGCCGGCGCGGCCCCTTGCCGAGGTGTTGGCCGAACGGGGGATGCTTGCCGAAGGCGAGTGTCGCCCCGCTTCGGTCGCGGGGGTGGAGCTGGTGGTGCAGCCGCGCTCCAACGGCACCGGCGGGGCGGTCCTCGCGGCGGCCGATGCGATCGACCCGGCGGGAGTGGTGGTGGTGTTGAGCGGGGACGTGCCGCTGGTGAGCGCCGCGGCGATCGCCGAGCTGGTGGAGGCGCACGTGCGCGGCGGCACGGCGGCCACGATGGTCACGACGGTGCTGGAGGACCCGAGCGGCTACGGGCGCGTGGTGCGCGACGCGCAGGGCGCGGTGGAGCGTGTGGTGGAGACGAAGAAGGTGGGGGACGCCACCGCGCAGGAGCTCGAGATCCGCGAGGTCAATACGGGCATCTTTGCGTTCGCGGGGGACGCCCTGCTGGGGGCGCTGCCGCGCCTGAGCGCGGACAACGCTCAGGGGGAGCTGTACCTGCCGCAGGTGCTCGACCTGCTGCGCGCCGACGGGGCGACGGTGGCGGCTCACACGGTCGCGGACCCCAATCTGATGTTGGGGGTCAACGACCGCGTGGCGCTCGCCCACGTGCGGGCGCTCGCCCAGCGCGCGATCCTGGAGGGGCACATGCGCGCGGGGGTGACGATCGTGGACCCTCTCGCCACCTGGGTCGAGGTGGACGTGCGGATCGGCCGGGACGCCCGCATCGAGCCGGGCACCGCGCTGCGCGGGGCCACCGAGGTGGGCCAGGGTGCCATCGTGGGGCCACACACCACGCTCACCGACGTGCAGGTCGGCGAAGCCGCCATGGTGGGCCCGCACACGACCGCGATCGACTCGCATATCGGCGAGCGCGCGATCGTGCGGGTGGCGTGGGTGGAGCGCGCCACGGTGCACGCGGGCGCGAGCGTGGGCCCCTTCGCCTACCTGCGCCCCGGGGCGCTGCTGGGTGAGGGCTCGAAGGTGGGGACGTTCGTGGAGGTCAAGAACTCCGACATCGGTGCGGGTGCGAAGATCCCGCACCTCTCCTATATCGGCGACGCCGACGTGGGCGAGCGCTCGAACCTCGGGGCGGGCACGATCACCGCCAACTACGACGGCCACGCGAAGCACCGCACCACGATCGGCAGGCGCGTGCGCGGCGGAGTGGACACCGCCTTCGTGGCCCCCGTGACCGTGGGCGACGATGCCTACACCGCGGCGGGCTCGGTGATCACCGAGGACGTGCCCCCCGGCGCGCTTGGGGTGGCGCGCGCGCGCCAACAGAACCGCGAGGGGTACGCACAGCGTCGCGAGAGCGCTTTACACTCCGAGGAACGATGAGCAGCGTGATCGACACGCGCACCACCGCGGCGACGAGCCTGCCGATCGATTACAACAAGCGGCTGATGCTGTTCGCCGGGCGCGCCAACCCGCAGCTGGCGGTGGACATCGCGGGCAAGCTGCAGATGGACCTGGGCCCGGTGACGCTGAAGACGTTCTCCAACGGAGAGGTGTACTGCCGCTACGAGGAGTCGATCCGGGGGGCGGACGTGTTCATCGTGCAGTCCACCTGCGGCAACCCCCAGACCGGGGTGACCGCCAACGACTCCCTGATGGAGCTGCTGTTCATGATCGACGCCGCCGTGGGCGCCTCCGCGCACCGGGTGATCGCGGTGACCCCCTGGTTCGGGTACTCCCGCCAGGACAAGAAGTCCGCGCCCCGCGAGCCGATCTCCGCGCGCCTGGTGGCGCGGATGCTGGAGGCCGCGGGCGCCGACAGGGTGCTGACGATGGACCTTCACGCCGGCCAGATCCAGGGGTTCTTCCAGAAGCCCGTGGACCACATGACGGCGCTGTTCATGCTCACTCAGTACTTCGAGGACCTCGGCCTCTCCGATCTGGTGGTGGTGGCCCCCGACGCGGGCCGCGTGAAGCTCAACAAGAAGTTCGCCTCCAAGATCGGCGCGGAGCTCGCGATCCTCGACAAGGAGCGCCCCGCCCAGCAGGTGGCGGAGATCGCCTACGTGATCGGGGACGTGAAGGGCAAGACGGCGGTGATCGTGGACGACCTGATCGACACCGCCGGCACCCTCGCGGCGGCGACTCAGACGGTCTACGAAGCGGGCGCCAAGAGCGTCTACGCGGCGGCCACCCACGGCGCCTTCTCGGGTGCCGCCTTCGAGAACCTCACCGCCTCCGGGCTGAAGGAGATCGTGGTCACCGACACCATTCCCGTTCCCACCGAGCGCCCCGAGAACATCCGTGTGCTCCCGTGCGCGGAGCTGCTCACGGACTCGATCCGGCGGATCTTCACCGACGACTCGGTGAGCGAAGTGTTCGGCGGCGAGAACCAGCTGTTCTGAAACGCGCCCTCCTCATCACGATCGGGGTGGTGCTGTTCCTCGCGATCAGCGGGATGCTGGCGCGCTTCTTCTCCGCGGAAAACGTGGAACGCGACCACGAGCTGACGCTGTTGCAGACCGAGGCGGGGGGCGACCGGCGGGCCATGCTCCACCAGCTCACGGGCTGCAGCGCGAGCGCTTCGTGCACGGCGACCGTGCGGGCGGACGCCGTGCGTCTTCGCCGCCCGGGGACGGTGCTGATCCTCTCCACGCAGTCCACGACCGACCATTCGCTGACCGGATCCGTTGGGGAGACGCGGGTGGCGTGGGAGGCCAAGGTGGCCCACCCGGTGGTGCAGTGCGTGCGGGTGCGGCGCTCGGGCAACTTCCTGACGGGGATCTCGATATCGCTCCTCGCGATCAGTGCCCCGATCCCCAGCACGGCCGATTGCTAAAGTCTCCAGCCCACCCATGGCCGACCAGACTGCTACCCAGCTCGATGTACGCCGCCGCGAGTCCTCCGGCTCGCGCGAGGCCCGCCGCGTGCGCCATGCGGGCCGCGTGCCGGGGATCCTCTATGGCGGCGGCGAGCAGCCGCTGAGCTTCGACGTGGATGCCCGCGAGCTGCGCCTGGCGCTGGCGAGAGCGGGCGCCGTGCTGGACCTGAGCGTGGACGGGGACAAGCCCACGCCGGTGATGCTCAAGGAGGCCCAGCGCCACCCCGTACGCGGGGAGACCGTGCACGTGGATCTGCTGCGGGTGCGCCTGGACAAGCCGATCCACGCGATCGTGGCGCTGGAGCTGACGGGGGTGGATGAGTCCCCGGGTGCCCGCGAAGGCGGAGTCCTGGAGCAGATCACGCGCGAGCTGAACGTGGAGGCGCTGCCAACCGCGATCCCGGAGGCGATTGTGCACGACGTCTCGGGAATGCAGATTGGGGAGACACTTACGCTGGCCGCCGTGACACCCCCCCCAGGGGTGGCCCTGCTGGACGATCTCGAGGAGACCGTGCTCGCGACGCTCACCCCTCCGAGACTGCAGACCGAGGCGGACACCGAGATCGAGGCGGAGACAGAGGTCGTCGGCGAGGCGGAGAAGGCCGAGGGAGCTGCGGGCTCCTCGGGCGGGGAGTAGCAGGCCCCTGCGACGCCCGCTGTCGCGGCCATTCGCCGGCGCACGCAAGCGCGGCGGCTCCGGCGGCGCGGCGAGCGAGTGGCTGATCGTCGGGCTGGGCAACCCCGGCAGGGAGTACGTGCGCACGCGCCACAACGTGGGGTTCATGGTCGCCGACACGCTCGCCGAGCGCTGGGATCTGCCGCGGCCGAGGGCCCGCTTCAGGGGTCTCATCGCGGAGGGGCGGACCGGCCCCGCGGGCTCCCGTGTGGCGGTGCTGTGGCCGCAGACCTTCATGAACGAGGCGGGCTGCTCGGCGGGCCCGGCGCGCGGCACCTACAAGCTCCCCCTGGAGCGGGTGGTGGCGGTGCACGATGAGATCGACATCCCCTTCGGGGAGGTCCGCACGCGCCTCGGGGGCGGTCTCGCGGGTCACAACGGCCTGAAGTCGCTCAAGCGCGAGCTCGGCGGCGCGGACTTCTGGCGGGTGCGCGTAGGCGTGGGCCGCCCCGATTCCACTGATCCCGAGATCGTCTCCGCGCACGTGCTCGGCCGCTTTCGCGAGAGCCCCCAGGAGGTCCACGAGCTGGTGGAGCGCGCGGCCGACGAGGTGGAGCACCTCGTGGTGGGCTCGTGAGCCTCAGGCCGCTGCTCGGACTCGTTCAGGACGACCCCACGGGAGAGCGCCTGGCGCGCGAGGGAGGCCACGCGTTCGTGTCCGCCTCGCTGCGCCCCTATCTGATCGCGGGCCTCGCCGAGATCGGCCTCGCCGGCCCCGGTGGGCCGCGCCCGACGCTGGTGGTGGTCGGCGACGACCGCGCGGCCCGCGAGCTCTCGCTGGATCTGCGCGCGTGGCTGTTTCCCCGCAGGGTCCGCTACTACCCCTCCAGGGGGGTGGCCTATGAGTCCCATCTCACTCCCCCCGCGCACCTGATCGGCCTGCGGGTCGCCGCGCTGGATGCCCTGCTCGAGCGGAGCGGCCCCGCCGGTGGTGGGCCCGGGGCGGGCGCAGACGCCCCACCGGCCTCGGTCTCCAGGGGGCGGGGTGCCGAGCGGGAGCCCCCGGTGGTGGTGGTCTCCGCGGTGGCGCTCTCGGAGAAGGTGCCCGACCCCGCGCTGCGCCCGCGCTCGTTCACCCTCCGCAGAGGCGAGCTGCTCGACCTGGAGGAGTGCGCGGCGGAGCTCGTGGCGGCGGGGTACGAGCGGGCCGATCAGGTGGAGGAGCGCGGGCAGTTCGCGGTGCGCGGGGGCATCCTCGACATCTTCCCCGCGACCGAGGAGCGCGCGGTGCGGGTGGACATGTTCGACGTGGAGATCGAATCGCTGCGCTGGTTCTCGACCTTCACGCAGCGCTCCCTGGGGGAGGTGGAGGAGGTGGAGATCGCGCCCGCCGCGGAGCTCGCCGCCGAGCACCGCGAGCTGGCGGAGATCGCCGCCCTGGGGGACGCCGCGGAGCGGCCGGACATCGCGGAGCTACTGCCGGTGGAGCGCTTCGGGGCGCTGCTGGACCTGCTGGGGGCGGACACCGAGCTGCTCGTCGCCGCCGAGGAGGAGCTCGGCCCGGCGCTGGAGGACCACTGGAGCGACGTGTGCGCGGCCTTTCACGACGCCGACGCCCACCACCTCTATGTCAACCCCCAGGAGATCCACGGGGCGCTGGGGGCGCGCGCGCGCATCTGGCTCTCCTCGTTCTCCTCCGGCCAGGAGCTCGAGCTGCGCGCGCAGTCCGCGGACACCGCGGCGCGTTCGCTGGCCGAAGCGGAGCCCCAGCTGGAGAAGCTCGTGCGCTCGGGCTACCGCACCGTGGTGGCCTTCCCCCGCCGTGGGGAGGGGGAGCGCGCGGCGTACAACCTCGCGCGCCTGAAAGCGACGTGGTTGGGGGAGACGGCCGTGCGCCCGGGCACGCCTGGAGGCGGCTCTGCGTCCCACTCCGAGGGCGCTGCCCCGCCGGAGTCCCGCCCCGGGGTGGACGTGAGCGCAGCGCCATTGGAGGCCTCGCTGCGCTTCGCCGCGGCCTCGCTGCGGGAGGGCTTCATCGCGCCCTCCCTGAAGCTCGCGGTCTTCCCCGAGCACCGCCTGCTGCGCCGCCGCCGCGCCGAGCGCACCGCGGGCGCGGGACTCGACGGCGGTTCCCGCCGGGGTGCGCTGCGCTCCTTCACGGAGCTGCGCACCGGGGACATCGTGGTGCACGAGGACCACGGGGTGGCGCGCTTCGCGGGTTTCGAGACGCGCACCGTGGCGGGCATTACTCGCGACTACCTCTACCTCGAATACCAGGGCGATGACCGCGTGTTCGTGCCCACCGAACAGCTCGCCAAGATCTCGCGCTACGTTGGGGCGGGCGGCGAGCACCCCCCGCTTTCGAAGTTGGGGGGCTCGCGCTGGGATGCGATGAAGGCCCGCGCGCGCCGCGCCGCGCAGGAGCTCGCGGGCGAGCTGCTGAGTCTCTACGCGGAGCGCCGCCGGCGCGCGGGGTATGCCTTCGAGCCGGACTCCGAGTGGGAGCGCGACCTGGAGGAGCGCTTCCCCTACACCGAGACCCCCGATCAGCGCGAGGCGATCGAGGCGGTGAAGGCCGACATGGAAGCCCCCCGCCCGATGGACCGCCTGATCTGCGGGGACGTGGGCTACGGCAAGACCGAGGTGGCGCTGCGCGCCGCGTTCAAGGCGGCCACACAGGGCAAGCAGGTGCTGCTGCTGGCGCCCACCACGATCCTCGCCCAGCAGCACTACGGCACCTTCTCCGAGCGCCTCGCGGACTACCCGATCACGATCGAGCACGTCTCCCGCTTCCGCACCCCCGCGGAGCAGAAGGCGGCGATCGCGGGCTTCGCCAAGGGGGGGGTGGACATCCTGATCGGCACCCACCGCGTGCTCTCTCGCGATGTGCGCGCGAAGGATCTCGGCCTGCTGGTGGTCGACGAGGAGCAGCGCTTCGGGGTCAAGCAGAAGGAGCTCCTGCGCCAGCTCAAGCTGAAGGTGGACGTGATCTCGATGTCCGCCACCCCGATCCCCCGCACCCTGCAGATGTCCCTGGCGGGGCTGCGCGACATCTCCGTGATCGAGACCCCCCCGGAGGGGAGGCGGCCGGTGCGCACCTATGTGGGGGAGTACGAGGAGGAGCTCGTCAAGAACGCGATCCTGCGCGAGCACGAGCGCTCGGGGCAGGCCTTCTTCATGCACAACCGGGTGGAGTCGATCGAGGAGACCGCGGAGCGTCTGCGCGCGCTGTGCCCCGGCGTGCGCTTCGCGGTGGCCCACGGCCAGATGGCGGAGGGGGAGCTGGAGAGCGTGATGATGGACTACCTGCGCGGGGGCGCAGAGGTGCTCGTGTGCACCTCCATCATCGAGTCCGGCATCGACATCCCCCAGGCCAACACGCTGATCGTGGAGCACGCCGACCGCTTCGGCCTCGCGCAGCTCTACCAGATCCGCGGGCGCGTGGGGCGCAGCCGCGAGCGCGCCTACGCCTACATGCTCTACGACTCCGCCGCGGCCCTCACCCCTGACGCCGCGCAGCGGCTCTCGGCGCTCTCGGACTACACCGAGCTGGGGTCGGGCTTCAAGATCGCGATGCGCGACCTGGAGATCCGGGGGGCGGGCAATCTGCTGGGCGACGAGCAGTCCGGGCATGTGGCGGCGCTGGGCTTCGAGCTGTACATGCAGATGCTCGACGAGGCCGTCCAGGCTGCCGGACCCGCCGAGGGTGGGGAGGGCGAGGAGCTCCCCGAGCCGGTGCGCCTGGACGTCAACGTGGATGCCTACGTCCCCCCCGAGTACGTCCCCTACGAGCAGGCCAAGATCGAGATCCACCGCCGCGTCGCGGGGGCGCTGGAGGTGGCCGACGTGGAGCGCCTGCGCGAGGAGCTCGAGGATCGCTTCGGCCCGGTGCCCGAGCCGCTCGGCAATCTCCTCGCTCTCCAGCGCGCCCGCATCAAGCTCGGTCAGGCCGGTGCGCGTGTGGTGAGCTTCCGTGGCGATCGCCTCGCGGTCACCCCAATCGACCTCGACTCCGCCCGCGCGCGGCGCCTGCGCGAGCAGCTGCCCGAGGCGCTGTACGAGTCCGGCCGCTCCCAGGTCTCCGTGCGCGTTCCCCGCGAGGGCCCCGAGCGTTTCCCCGCGGTGGTGCACGCCGCGGACGTGCTGCTCGCGGTGGTGCGCGAGGCCGCATAGAGATCCTTAAGCAACTCGTTAGACGCCACTTACAAATTTCCGCTAGAGTGCCCGCGTTGTGTTCAAGCCGATTCGTTGGATCGCGGCGCTAGGCGCCGTTTTCTTTGCTACTGGGGGGCTCGCCGCGTGCGGTGGGATCTCGGGCGACGCCGTGGTGCAGGTCAACGGCCAGTCGATCAGCAAGGCAACCTACAACCACTGGCTGGGTGTCGCGGCCGCCGCCAGCGCTGGCGCGGTGGCGGGACAGAAAGCGCCAAAGCCGGTTCTGCCCGACCCGCCCACCTACACCAAATGTATTGCCCACCTCAAAGAAGTCGAACCGAAGCCCGCCAAGGGCCAGCAGCCGAAGACTGAAGGGGCGCTGAAGACGCAGTGCGAACAGCAGTACAAGGCACTGCAACAACAGGTGCTGGGCTTCCTGATATCCGCCGACTGGGTGCTCGGGCAAGCCGAAGAACAGGGCGTCAAGGTCAGCGACAAGGAAGTCGCCGCGCGCTTCAACCAGCTCAAGAAGCAGCAGTTCCCCAAGGAAGCCGAATTCCAGAAATTCCTGGCGACCACCGGGCAGACCGATTCGGATCTGCTTCTGCGGGTTAAGCTCAGCATGCTCACCACCAAAATCCAGGAAAAGGTCACCAAGGAAGCCAAACAGAAGGTGAACGAAGCGGCGGTGGCCAAGTACTTCAACGAACACAAATCCCAGTACGGCAAGCCCGAATCGCGCGACCTGCGGATCATCCTCACCAAGGGCGAAGCCGAAGCCAAGCAGGCCATGAAAGAAATCGAATCGGGCAAGAGCTTTGCGAGCGTCGCCAAGAGCAAATCGATCGACCCCTCCAGCAAGAACAACGGGGGCGAAACCAAGGGCGTTGTCAAGGGCGAGGAGCAGAAGGCGATCAACGAAGCGGCCTTCGCGGCCAAAGTGGGTGTGCTGAGTGGCCCGGTGAAGACGCCCTTCGGTTACTACGTCTTCGAAGTAAAGGCCATTCACGCCCCCACTCAGCAGAGCCTCGCGCAGGTCAAGGAATCCGTCAAGCAGCAGCTCGCCGCCACCCAGCAGCAGAGCGCACTCGCGAAGTTCGTCAAGGAATTCCGCAAACGCTGGGAAGGGCGCACGGAATGCCGCACGGGGTACGTGGTCCAGGACTGCAAGCAGTACAAGGCGCCGAAGACCACCACCACAGCAGCGCCCTGAGCGGTTGAGCCAGGTCGACGCGGTCCACGCCCGCCAGATCCTCGACAGCCGCGGCAATCCGACGGTCGAGGTGGACATCGCACTGCGCTCCGGCGCTCACGGCCGCGCCGCGATCCCCTCGGGGGCCTCGACGGGCGAGTTCGAGGCCACCGAGTTGCGCGACGGGGGGGGGCGCTGGGGAGGGAAGGGCGTGGAACGTGCGGTGGCCGGCGTGAACGGCGAGATCGCTGATGTCGTGCGCGGCTTGGAGGCGGGCGACCAGGCCGCCCTGGACGGGGCGCTGATCGCGCTCGACGGGACCCCCAACAAGTCGCGGCTGGGCGCCAACGCGATCCTCGGGGTCTCCCTCGCCGCGGCGCACGCCCAGGCGGCCGAGGAGGGCCTGGAGCTGTGGCGCCACCTCGGCGGAGCGGATGCACGGGTGCTGCCGGTGCCGATGATGAACGTGCTCAACGGCGGCGCCCACGCGGACAACAGCGTGGACTTCCAGGAGTTCATGGTGGTGCCCTGTGGCGCGGAGAGCTTCTCGGAGTGCCTGCGCATGGGCGTCGAGGTCTTCCACGCGCTGAAGCGCACCCTGCACGAGCGGGGCCTTTCCACAGCCGGGGGAGACGAGGGGGGCTTCGCGCCGAATCTCGCCTCCAACGAGGAGGCGCTGCGGATGCTGATGACGGGCATCGAGGCCGCCGGGTACGAGCCCGGCGTGGACGTGGCGATCGCGCTGGATCCAGCCACCAGCGAGCTCTACCGCGGGGGCGCCTACGTGCTCGAGCACGAGGGCCGCACGCTGAGCGCCGCGGAGCTCGCCGACTACTGGGCCGAGCTCGCGGGGCGCTACCCGATCGTCTCGCTCGAGGACGGGATGGCGGAGGAGGACTGGGATGGTTGGGGGAGGCTCACCGAGCGCACCGGGGAGCACCTGCAGCTCGTGGGGGACGACCTGTTCGTCACCAACACCGAGCGCCTGCGGCGCGGCATCGACCTGGGGGTCGCCAACTCGATCCTCATCAAGGTCAACCAGATCGGCACCCTCACGGAGACCCTCGCCGCGATCGCGCTGGCGCGCGAGGCGGGCTACACCGCGGTCATGAGCCACCGCTCGGGGGAGACCGAGGACGTGACGATCGCCGACCTCGCCGTGGCCACCGGCTGCGGGCAGATCAAGACTGGCGCCCCCTCGCGTTCAGACCGCACCGCGAAGTACAACCGGCTCCTGCGCATCGAGGAGCAGCTCGGCGCCGACGCCGAGTTCCCCGGGCGCTCGGTCTTTCGCGGCTGAGGCAGGAGCTCGGCTGGGGAGGGCGAATGCGGAGGGGATGGCCACGACTTCAGCCCATCCCGCTCGGAGACGCTCCTCCGGAGCGCACATACGCTGGGACCGCCTGGGCCGCATGGCGATGCTGTGCGTGCTGGTGGCACTGCTCTACCTGTACCTGAGCGCCGGGGTCTCGCTGCTCTCCACGTGGAAAGAAGTCAGGGGCGCCAGTACCCAGTTGGGAGCACTGCAGCATCAGCACACCCTCCTGGAGGCTCAGCACGCCTCCCTGACCAGCCCGGGCACACTCGTGGAGGAGGCCCGCCACCTCGGCATGATGCGCCCCGGCGAGCAGACCTACGTGATCACGGGTCTGCCCTCCGACTGAGCGACCCCCTCCCCTCCTCCCTCCTCCTGACGGGGCCCCCGGTGGAGGCTGCTACTCTCGCGCCCCGTGCCGGGCTTCGAGAACGCGATCTACCAGTGGCAGCAGGGCGAGCGCCGCCTCAGGCAGGCCCCGCCGGAGCGCAGGGCCCTGCTGGAGCGAATCGCGGAGACCCTGGTGGCGGAGCTGCGCAGGCGACTGGGTGGGAGATTCTCCGCGGAGGAGCTCGCGCAACTCTACGGGAGGGGCACCTCGTGGTGCCTGCAGTTGGCGATGAACGCCGCCCCAGAGGATCCCTGGGCGTGGGACTCGGGCATCGTGGTCGACGCCGCCTTCGGGAGATACCTCCGCGAGGCCGCCGACTACGCCGGGGGGCGGCGGATCGCGGCGGAGCGGTAGGGCGAGTTCGCTAGGGCGCTGCCCTAGTCGTCGGTGCCCACGCGGCGGATGACTATCTGGTCCTCCTCGATGAGGACCTCGATGGGGCGGTGGCCGGCCCAGTGCTCGGCGTAGACGGGGTTGTCCTGGACGGCGGGGTCGAGCCACAGGCCGTAGCCCTCCTCCCCATGCTCGAAGGTCCCCTCGAGCGGGCCACTGGTGCGTGCGGGGGAGCGCCGCCGACCGCGTCCACCGCGCCGGCTGCGCCGGCGGGCTGGGGTCTCCTCCTCATCGTCCTCCTCGGCCTCGTCCCCTCCGGCCGCTACGCGGGCGGCCCGCTCGGCCCGCTCGCGCTCCGCGGCCGCCTCGGCCTCGACCCGTGCGCGCTCGGCCTCCTGTGCGGCGGCCTCGAGCTCGGCGGCGATCAGTGCGTCGTCCTCGGCACGAAGGTCGATCTCCTCGTGGAAGTCGGCCGTGGCGGTCCCCGAGGTGGGGTCCTCGTCGCTGACCAGCTCGTTCTGGCGCTTGAACTGCTCGATCTCCTGCACGGTGACCTCGAGCTGGTGGGCGACCCACGCGTCGGTGCGACCCTGGCGCACCCATGCGCGAATCTGGTTGAGCTGTGGACGCAGCGACTTTCGTGGCATGGACGGTCCGGGAGACTAGCGCATGAGGCTCATGGATCGCCCCGGCAGCGACTTCGGAGGCCGCGATGACAGAAATCCGGAGTGGTGCGCGTTACTTGCACGGGGCCGGTGGACCGCCGGACGAGGTCGCCTTCCCCGAGCTCTCGGACTATATGCTTGACATGAGCCTCGGTTCGAGGGTAATCGCGCCGATTGCCTTCGGCCGAAACGGAAGGTGCACCAATGCTGGTCCTGACGCGGAAGACCAATCAGAGCATCATGATCGGCGACGATGTCGAGGTTTCGGTGCTGTCCGTCGTCGGCGAGAAGGTCCGCATCGGAATCCAGGCGCCCCACGATGTGCCCGTCTTCCGGACCGAGATTTACCTCGAGATCCAGCGCCAGCAGGCTGAGGGGAGGCCCACCGAGGAGGTCCGCTCCGAGGTGGACGACGCGATCAAGGACCTCGGCGAGACCTGATCGAAAAGCGAGGGGCCCGACCGAAGCCGGGAGACACGCGCCTGCGGCGCTGGCCGATTCGGGGATGCGAGCGCAGCGAGTGTCGCCCTAATCGGTCCCCGTTTCGGCCAGCCGGCCTACGGCCGACTACGCCACCCTCTAGCCCAGCAGCTGGTAGAGCGTGAAGAACATCGCCACGGTGACGACCGCCGCGGTCATGATCAGCGTAAGCACGAGCAGCGCGAAGCGGACGGTGCCGCGCTTGTTGCGCCGCTCCACGTGACGCCTGCGGGCGCGCTGCTCGGCGGTGCGTCTCAGGGAGTCGCGGCGGTGGCGATCGAGGGAGATCTCCTCGGCGAAGGCCTCCTCGATCTCCGCGGGGCTCCGCCTCATCCTCATGGCGTGCATCGCAGCCAACTCCTCCCTAACCCACGGGGGCTCTGCCCTCGGCGCGTTCGTAGACCTTGACGAAGCGCAGGTAGTTCTCGGCGATCCGCTTGGCCGCGGCGCGCCGTTCGATCTTGCCGTCCACGTACGCTTTGAGGGGGTCCCACCAGATCGAGCGCCCGATCGCGAAGCCCACGAAGCCCTCCACGGGGGCGGCCTCGCCGAGCCAGTGGTCGACCTTGGCGTCGTCCGCCCCGCGTCCGAGCACCACGCAGACCACGCCCTCGCGTCCACCCGAGCGGGCCTGCGCGACGAGCATCTCGCAATCCGAGCGCTCGTCCACGCCCTCGATCTTCCACACGTCCACCTCGATCCCCGCGTCCTGAATCTCGGCGATCGTGCGGCGCATCAGCTCGGGCCGCAGCTCCGCGTCGTAGCGCTCGCTCTCGCCGCCCACCGTCTCCAGCTGTGCTTCCGTCGCGGGGACCAGCAGCTCGAAGAGGAACTTGCGATCCCGCTCGTGCAGCCAGTCCGAGAGCCGCTTGAGCTTGGTGCGCTGCTCGCGGTTGCCCTCCGCGTCCCCGTCGGGGTTGTAGCGCACGAGCACCTTCGTGAAGTCCGGATCGAAGCGCTCGATGTGCTCCCCGAACTGCTCCCCGTACTGAAAATCGAACATCTCCTGGCCCGAGCGCTCCGCGGGCATCGCCAGCTTCAAGCCGCGCGCGCGGGCCTCCTCGGGAACAGTCGAGCCGAACTGCTCGTCCACCAGCACCCCCGTCACGGAGGGGTCCGCGCCGGCGGAGACGGCCTGCAGCAGGCCCTCGAAGACGAGGTGCTTGGCGTCGGCGATCATCGCCGTCTGCTCGGGGTCGGGGTCGCCCTCGATGCCGAAGAACTTCTTCTGGAAGGATCCCCGATGGTCGAACGCGAGGATGTAGATCTGCTTGTCGTAGCCGAGTTCGCTCATGCCCGGACTTTACCGCTGCGCCGGGATGCGCGCGGGCCGGAGCGCCTCCCGGTCGATCTCCGGGGCCCCACCGGGGCGGGCGCCTAGAATGGACCGGCGATGTCTTCGGGTGCCGATCTGTTCGTGGTTTGCAAGCGCTGCGGATCGGAGGTCAGCCCCTACATCACCGAGTGCCCCTACTGCGGCAACCGCCTGCGCCGGCGCGCACCGAAGCTCCCTCGCGAGAACATCCCCCAGCGTGCACCGCACCGCTCACGGATGGCGGTGCCCACGCTGGGCAGACTGCGCCGGGGGGAGATCGAGGGAGTGCGGGGGGAGTCGCTGCCGTACGCCACGATCGCGCTGGTGGCGGCGAGCTGCGTGATGTGGGTGTTGACGAGTGGCGGCTACGTGGACTTCCTGCGGCTGGTGGTCGCGGGGCCGCTGCACGGCGACTGGTGGAAGCTCCTGACCACGCAGTTCGCCTACTGGAGCGGGTTCACCCCGGGCGTCTACGTGTTCTGCGCGGTGGTCGCGGTCGCGGTCTACGGTTGGCTGCTGGAGCGCCGCCACGGACCCCTCGTGGTGCTCCTAGCGTTCTTCGGCGCCGGTGTCACCGGCGCGCTCGCCGCACTTGCTGCCTACCCGGTTCCCGTCCTGGGTGGCGCCAACGCGGGCGCCCTCGGGCTGCTCGCGGCGTGGGCGGTGCCGGACATCCGCGCGGCCCGCGCGCGGCGCCACTACGACGGGGACCTTCTGGGGACCGCGGTGGTGGCGGCGGTGCTGTTGGTGCTGCCCTTTGTGCTGCCCGCGCTGCCGCTCTCCCTCTGGGGGACGAGCTGGTTGGCGGGCGTCGTCGGGGGGCTCGTGGGGCTCGTGCTCGGATATGGCCTCAGCAGCATGAGGGCCACCAGGGTCTGAGGCCGTGCCCGAGCGCGCCCGCCTCGGCATGTTCGGCGTCCTCGCCGTAGGCTTTGAGCTCGCCCACGGGCCGCGGCGCGCGTGGGGAACAAGACCGATAGAGAGGCTGAGTTGAACATGGAGATCCGCTTCCTGGGCCACGCGGCCTTCGAGCTTCGCGAGGGGGACACCACGGTGCTCATCGACCCCTTCCTCACCGGCAACCCCAAGGCGGCTCTCGCCGCCGAGGAGCTGAGCCCCACCGCGATCCTCCTGACCCACGGCCACGCCGACCACATCGGGGACACCGTCTCGATCGCTCAGCGCTCCGGCGCGGAGGTGGTGGCGATCGTGGAGCTCGCCGGCGAGCTCACCGCGGAGGGCGTGCAGAACGTCCACGACCCCAACCTCGGGGGGACCGTCACATTCGAGTGGGGCTGGGTGCGGCTGGTGCCCGCCTGGCACACCTCCACCACCCCCAAGGGCACCGTCAACACCCCCGCGGGGCTGCTGGTGGGCTTCGCGGGCAGGACGATCTACCACCTCGGGGACACCGCGCTCTTCTCCGATCTGCAGCTCGTGGGCCGGCGCGAGCCGATCGACGTGGCGCTGATGTGCATCGGGGGGCACTACACAATGGACCGCGTCGACGCCGTGGAGGCCGCCCGGCTGGTGGGGGCCGCGGAGGTGATCCCCTGCCACTACGACACCTTCCCCCCGATCGAGACCGACGCGGGGGCCTTCAAGGAGGAGGTCGAGGCCGCCGGCTCCTCGCGGGTCGTGGTGCTCGCCCCCGGAGAGACGCACACGCTCGGTGGGGCCCCCACGCCATGACCATGACCAACGCGGTGGTGCTGATCGAGGCCGAACGCGACGCCCTCTCCTCCCTGGGGGGCGCGCTCGCGGATATCGAGGGCGTGGCCGAGGCCTACTCGGTGACGGGCGAGTGGGACTTCGTGGCAATCGTGCGCGTCCCCGATCACGAGCAGCTCGCCGACGTGGTCACCGGCCAGATCACCACGCTGCCCGGGGTCGCCCGCACGCAGACCATGGTGGCCTTCCAGGCCTACTCCCGCCACGACCTCGAAGCGCTTTTCTCCGTGGGGGAGTGAGGGGGAGAAAGTTGTCTGGCCAAACAGCCAGGCGATGGTGTAATCTGGGCGAATGACCGAGAGCACACAGCAGGTTCAGAGCGAGCCCACCCTGAGCGAGCGGGAGGACTTCCGCGCGACCAGCGACCCAGGGCTATCCGAGGAGGGCGATCGCGGCCGGGTGGAGCTGCTGGACTACCGCCAGCTCTACTCCCTGTGGGAGCGCCAGCATTGGGCGGTGCAGGACCTCGACTTCACCCAGGACCGCGTTGATTGGCATGAGCGCATCGACGCGGAGGAGCGCTATGCGCGGATGTACGGGCTCAGCTCCTTCTTCGTCGGCGAGCAGCGCGTGGCGGCGGAGCTCGGGCCGATGATGCGGGCGTGCCCGGATGAGGACATGCGCATCTTCCTCTGCACCCAGATCGCCGACGAGGCGCGCCACGTGGCGTTCTTCGACCGCTTCTACTCCGAGGTGGGGGTGCTCGAGGCCGGGGACCTCAACGGTCGCCTGGCGGAGACCAGCGAGCACCTGAACCCCGAGTTCGGGGTGCTCTTCGACGAGCTGCTGGGCCGCCGCGTGGACCGCTTGGCGCAGGAACCCGAGGACACGGAGGCGCTGGTGGAGGCGGTGACGATCTACCACATGGTGATCGAGGGGATGCTGGCCCTCACGGGACAGCACTTCATCATCTCCTACAACGAACGCATGGGCACGCTCCCGGCCTTCGTCGCAGGCTTCATCAACGTCGCCCGCGACGAGCACCGCCACGTCGCCTTCGGGGCCCGCTTCCTGCGCGACATGGCGCTCGAGGACGAGCGCTACAGGGAGGCGATCGGCCGCACCCTCGCCGAGGTCGCTCCCGCCGCGGAGGGCGTGCTGCGCCCCAAGTGGATGGACGAGAGCGAAGAGGACGTGGAGCTGTTCGGGGTGCGCGTCAGCGAAACCCGCGAATTCGCCGCCCAGGCGCTGAGCCGGCGCCTGAAGGTCATCGGCCTCGGGTAGTCTCGGGCGCGGATGCCCGCGCTGCCTCTCAAGAGTGAGTACGGACCCACCCTCGGGGAGCTGCTGGCGCCTCTCTGGCGGCGCGCCTCGCTCGCGGCGCGTGCGCTGTGGGTGGGGGCGCTCGTGCTGCTCCTGGTGGCGCTCGCGGCCGCGGCGCTGACGCTCGCGAGCCCCACGATCTCCCACGGGGGCCCCGTGCCGTTCAGCTTCGGCTACGGGGGTCTGTACCGCACGAACCCCTATCCGGGCGGGTACGCGAGGGTGCAGCGCCTGCAGGGGGGGCGGCTGGAGGATTCCTTCGCGGTGGGGCCCCTCACCCTGCCCCCCTACCGTGGAGAGCTCGGCGCGGAGCTGGCGATGTACGCGGCCGCCTACATCCCCCGCCTTGCCGCCGCCCGCGTCCCGGGACAGTCGGGATTCGTGCTGCGGGGGGAGGGCAGCACGCAGATCGATGCGGTCTCCACCTACGTGACCTACAACGTCCTCTACACCACCACCCTGCGGGGGCGGGAGATGTATGGGCGTAACGTCCTCGTGCTCCCCCGACGAGCGGGCGTGCGGCGGGGGCTGGAGATCGCGATGCTCACCGCCGCAGCCGGCAACCGCCAGGTGACCTCCCCGCTGGACGTGGGGGTCAAAGGTGCGCTCGAAGGGCCCCTGGGTACGTTCGCGCTCGAATAGGGCCCGTCGGCTACTGCGTGGGGACGCCGGCGTTGGCGGTTTCCGTCGGGGACGTTGGGGTCGTCTGAGATTCCGAGCCGCTGGGCGTTTCCTCGTCGCTCGCTTCACCGTTCGGCGCGGGCGGCGGCGTGGGGGTGGTGACGGGTTCAGGTTCGGCGGGTTCCGCCGGTGTGGTGGTGGAGGAGCCGGTCGTGGTGGTCGTGGTCGCCGCCGGCGGGCTCACGGCGGGCGGGGGCGTGGTGGCTGGTGGCAGCTGGGTGGTCTCGGTGGTCACCTGCACGACCGCGGGCGGGGCGACCGGCGTTTTGGTGGCCGCGGCGGGGGCGGGCTCGGCCGGGGGGAGTTCGGTGGCGACCGTCGCCGGGTGGGGGTGGCGCAGACGGGCGGCGAGCCCCGGATTGCGCGGGGTGTGGTGGCGACCGCGGCGGCTCGCGCCCTGCAGAGTGGTGGCCGCCACGGCGGCGTGGACGCCGGTGCTGAGCGGCTGGGGGATGGAGCGGACGACCAGCGGCGCGGAGTCGTGGGCGGCGACGGCGGCGCTCGCGCCGGTGGAGGCCGCCGCGGAGCCCGCGGGGGCGTGGTGGTGGACGCGGCTGGGGTGGCTCGCGGCGACCGCTCCCGCGGTGACCAGGGCGGCGGCGGCGAGAGTGGCGGCGGCCTTCGTGGCGATCGCCCCCGCGCCCGCTGTCATCAGGCCCCCGGCGGCGCTCGTCCCACCTGCGGCGCCCGCACCCGCACCC
Source organism: uncultured Solirubrobacterales bacterium (assembly GCA_963713985.1). GTDB lineage: Bacteria > Actinomycetota > Thermoleophilia > Solirubrobacterales > Solirubrobacteraceae > Palsa-744. Next base: position 964,170 of record OY970219.1, read on the forward strand.
GCGGTGAGCAGGCCTCCCGCGGCGCCCGCCCCGCTGCCCGCGCCGACGCCCGCGCTCGCGCCGCCGGCGGCGTGGCCAGCGCCGGCGGAGGCGCCGAACTTGCTGAGAATCAGACGCTTGAGCACCAGCAGGGGTCCGACGGGGAGGACGGCGGCGAGTGCGTGGTTGTTGTCCTTGAGCAGCTTGCGGAAGTTGCGGCAGCGCTCGCAGTCCCGTAGGTGACGGCGTGCGGGGGGGCTGAGCTTGACCAACCCCTCCGCCACCTCGCCGAGCTCGCCGCGGACATCCTCGCAGCTGAGCTTGCGCGCCTCGGAGGACTCCGCGAGTGAGATGCGCGCACGCACGAGCAGGGACTTCACGGAGGGCACCGTGGTCTCCATCGCGAGCGCGATCTGGTCGTAGGAGAGGGCGTCGATCTCGCGCAGCAGCAGCGCGGTGCGCTGGGTCTCGGGGAGCTTCTGCACGTCGCCGATCAGCTGGCGGAAGCTCTCGCGGCGCAGCACCTGGTCGCCGGTGGAGAGGCCGTTCTCGGAGAAGTGCACGTCCATCGAGTCCACCCCGATCGCGGAGGCGCGGCGCAGATGGTTGAGCGAGCGGTTGCGCGCGATCCGGTAGAGCCAGGGACGCACGTTGATCGGGCGCTCATCGGCGAGCACGGCGTTGAAGGCGGCGGCGAAGACCTCCTGCAGGACGTCCTCGGCGTCCTCCCGCGAGCCCAGCATGTGCCGGCAGAAGGAGAGCAGACGGGTGTGGTAGCGCGAGATGAGGGTCTCGAACGCGGCGTGCTGGCCGCGGCGGGTGAGGGCGATCAGTCGCTCGTCCGGCTGCAGGCGCAGCAGCGGGCTGGCCCCTCTTAGGCCGGATGCGGCGGTGGGTTTTAGAGCGGTGACCTCCACGGTGGTCCAATCCCGACTTTGTACCTATAGACACGGTACCAACCGGGTAGTTGCGGCCGAGTCGGGTCGCAGGAGCCATATACCCGTTTGGGGGCCCCCACGCACGGGGTCGCTGCTCCGCCGGAGGGTCGACGGGGTCGCTCTCGCGGAGGGCCAAGCGGGGTCGCTCCCGCGGAGGGCCAGCGAGGTGCTTCCACCGCTCGATCCTGCTCACAGAGGGTCCGGAGCGCTCTGCCGGCGAGGGCTGTCGCCCCCCGCTCTCATAGACTGAGCGGGGTCAGGAGTGGAGGAGGCCCCCGAGGCCCGGGTGGCGGAACGGTATACGCAGCCGACTTAAAATCGGTGCCCCGAAAGGGTCTGTGGGTTCGACTCCCACCCCGGGCATTCTCGCGGCGCACTGCCCGCGGTAGAGTCGCGGGCACGGGATGGCCGCCGAGAGCACCACATCACCGCAGCAGGCGAGCTTCCACGGGGGGCGTCTGGTGGCGCGGCGCCTGCGGGCGCACGGGGTGAGCCGGCTGTTCACGCTTTCGGGGGGGCACCTGTTCTCGATCTACGACGGTGCTCGTGCGGAGGGGATCGAGATCGTGGACGTGCGCCACGAGCAGACCGCGGCGTTCGCGGCGGAGGGCTGGGCGAAGGTGACGCGCGAGGTGGGGGTCTGCGCGCTGACGGCGGGGCCGGGGGTGACGAACGGGATGAGCGCGATGGCGAGCGCGCAGGCGAACCACTCGCCGATCGTGGTGCTGGGCGGGCGCGCGCCCGCGGGGCGGTGGGGGCAGGGCTCGCTGCAGGAGATCGACCACGTGCCGTTCGTGGAGCCCTTGAGCAAGCTCGCGGCGACGGCGCAGAGCGCGGAGGAGATCCCGGTGCTCGTGGAGAGGGCCCTCGCGACGGCGCTCGCGCCGCATGGGGGGGTGGCGTTCGTGGACCTGCCCATGGACTACGTCTTCATGGAGGCCCCGGAGCCGGCGTTCGGGCCGTGGGGCGCCCCTGGCTCAGGTGTTCTTGGCGAAGCCGGAGGGGGGTCTTTGGGGGGAGCTGTGGCGGCGGGGATGTCCGAGCGGGCAGCTCTGCCGAGGGGTGCCCCGGCGGAGGCGGTCGAAGTGGCGGGGCGACTCCTGGGGGAGGCGCAGCGCCCGGTGATCATGGCGGGCACGGATCTCTACTGGGGCCACGGGGAGGTGGCGCTGCGGGAGCTGGCGGAGGCGTTGGGGATCCCGGTGTTCCTCAACGGTCTCGCGCGGGGGTGCGTGGCGGCGGACCACGAGCTGTGCTTCTCGCGCACGCGCGCGAGGGCGCTGCGGGAGGCTGATGTGGCGCTGGTGATCGGAGTGCCGATGGACTTCCGACTGGGCTTCGGGGGGGCGTTTGGGCAGGAGACCGAGATCGTGGCGATCGACGTGGCGGCGCCCGTGCGGGCGCACCCGCGCAAGCCGGCGGTGGAGCTGTGTGGATCGCTGAGCGAGACCCTGGGCGACCTGCGCGCGGCGGCGAGCGGTCGGGGATCGCCGGCCGGGGCCCCCCGGCCGTGGGTGGAGCAGCTGCGGGCGGCGGAGGTGCAGCTGCGGGAGGCGGAGCGCGCGGAGCTCGAGGACGAGCGCGCGCCCCTGCACCCGATGCGGGTGTACGGGGAGCTCCGGGGGATGCTGGAGCGCGACGCGATCGTGATCGGGGATGGGGGCGACTTCGTCTCATACGCGGGGCGGGTGATCGACAGCTTCGAGCCGGGGTGCTGGCTCGATCCGGGGCCGTTCGGGTGCCTGGGGGCGGGGCCGGGGTACGCGCTGGCGGCGAAGTTGGCGCGGCCCACCCGGCAGGTGGTGCTGCTGCTGGGAGACGGGGCGTTCGGTTTCGCGGGGATGGAGCTGGACACCCTCGCCCGGCATGGGGTGAGTGTGGTGGGGGTGATGGGCAACAACGGGATCTGGGGCCTGGAGAAGCACCCGATGGAGTTTCTGTACGGGTACTCCGTGGCGGCGGACCTGCGCCCGGGTACGCGCTATGACTTGGTGGCGCAGGCGCTGGGGTGCCAGGGCGAGTTGGTGGAGCGCCCGGAGCAGCTGCGGGGAGCGCTGGAGCGGGCGCTGGCGGCGGAGGGCCCGGCGCTGGTGAACGTGCTGACGGACCCCAGCGTCGCGTACCCGCGCAGGTCGAATCTGGCGTAGGGCTGCTGGTGTAGGGCCGGCTGGGTTGGGCGGGTGGGGCCTGGTGTCGACGCTTGCGGTGGCGCCCGGGATCCGGTGCAGGCGCCCTGGCGTGGTGGGGTGGAGGCCCGGACCGGAGGGCGTGGGGGCCCTTAAAGCGAGGAAGCCGCCCGGCAGGGGGCGGCTTCCTCAGGTAGGCCTCGAGGGACAGGCAGGGGTACGTTCCTCAGAGGCCTCGGGGGGTAGGGTGACCCGGGCGGCGGGAATGCCGATCGCTCGGCAAGTTCGCCCAGGTCTATGGACCGGCTGAGGAGCGCAAGACACAGAGCCTTACACCGCCTCAAGGGAAAAGTATATTGGATATCGGAATTGAATGCAACCCCCTCTCCAAAAGATTTTAGATCACCCACTTAGACGGTTCTTTGGAAGTATTGGGGGCACGGTTTCGCTCCCTGGACTAGCCAGCCGCAGGGCGCCCCCGCGGAGGATGTCATGCTCGGAGACCTCCACGCCCTCGAGCTCGAAGGCGCGCATGGCCTCGCTGAGGAGGATCATGCCCGCGACGATCGTGGGTGCCCGATCGGGGTGCAGGCCCACGACGCGGCGCCGCTGGTCTTCGGTCATGTCGGCGAGGCGCGCGAGCAGCAGCTCCACGGTGGCGAGCTGCAGGGGGTAGCGGTGCACGCGGGCGGGGTCGTAGGGATCGAGCTCCTGGTCGATGGCGGCAGCGGAGGTGGCGGTGCCGGCGACGGCGATGCCGTGCCGCACGGGGGCGCGCTCCTCGGGGGGTAGGCCCTCTAGATAGACGGCGCGGGTGTCGAGGGCGAGGCTCTGGAGCTCAGCGGGGGCGGGGGGGTCGGAGTGGATGTGGCGTTCGCTCATACGCACCACTCCCGCCTGGAGGGAAACGTGGAAGCCCGCGGCGCGGTGGTGGCCAACGACGAACTCGGTGGAGCCCCCCCCGATGTCGATCACGACGGTGGGCTCCGGGGAGGGCTCGCGGTCGCTCATGGCGCCGAGGAAGGTCAGCTGGGCCTCCTCGTCGCCCGAGAGGGTGCGGGCGTCGAGGCGAAAATCACGGCGCACCCGCTCGGCGAAGGCGGCGCCGTTGGAGGCGTCCCGCACAGCGGAGGTGAGCACGGCGAGGTTCGCCTCGCAGCCGTGGCGGTCGATCAGCTCGCGGTAGTCGGCGAGTACCGCGCAGGTGCGCTCGATCGCCTCGGGGGATAGCCCCCCACCCGAGTCCACGCCGGCGCCGAGGCGGGTGACGCGGGATTGACGCAGCAGTTCCACCACGGACCCGTCGGGGTCGACGTCGGCAAGGAGCAGGCGGGTGGAGTTGGTGCCGATGTCGACCACCGCGACGCGCATGGCCCGGGATGCTATGGGACGAGCGCGGGGGAGGTTCGGCGGGGAGGGCCCGGCCGCGGTGCCCCTGGAGCCGATCTGCGTAAGAGGGGCTCCGGAGGGCGTGGCTCACGATACGCCGACAGGCCGCTCGGGGTGGTTTTGCTAGACTTGCGGGTCCGCCGCGGGGTGGAGCAGTCTGGTAGCTCGTCGGGCTCATAACCCGAAGGTCGCGGGTTCGAATCCCGCCCCCGCTACTTCGTTAATCTGCGACCGTCCTTCGGGCGGTCATTTTCGTAGGCTGGATCGGGCACTAGCGTTCTGTCTCGAGGCGTTGGATCGCGTCCGTGACGGCTGCCTTGCGGGTGCTCAGCTCGACTGTGCGCTCGGAGGCGAGCGCGACGATTTGATGGTTCGCCAGGGTGCGGCGAGTGGGGACGTCACCTACACGGCGTCCGGCACGCGCCTGTAGCGAAGGTAAACGACGCGAGAGCCAAACGTCTTCGTCTCGACCAACTCCAGGTTGATCCCTTCGTCCAGGGTCGGGAAGTAGGGCGTGCCGCCGCCGAGTAGGACCGGGCTGACGAACAGCCGCCACTCGTCGATCAGCCCCAGCCTCATACACGCACTGGCGAGGCCGGCCCCTCCGACCGCGATGTCCTTTCCGGGATGCTCCTTGAGCCTCGAGACCTCCTCGCCGACGCCGTCCCTGGCCAGCCTGGTGTTGCCCACCACGCTCTCCAGCGTCCTGGAGAACACGACCTTCGGCAGGGCCTTCCAGATCTGGGCGAACTCGACGTGCTCCGCGAGGAGCGGACTCTCCTCAGCGGTCTCCCAGTAGACCATCGTTTCGTAGAGCCGCCGTCCGCAGAGATGCACACCAGTCTCCTGCACCTGCTGGGTGTGGAACCGAAACAGCTCCTCGTCGGGCACCGTCCAGTCGATCGCGCCATCGGGGCCGGCGATGTAGCCATCCAGCGACACCGTCATCGAGTAGATCAGCCTCCGCATCACATTCCTCCTTCGATTGGACCCATCGTTCTATGGATAACGACTTCGCGTCACCCTATTGTCGTCGGTGCCCGTCAATCACGCCAAACTACAGCCGCCCCGCGCGACGCGGCGCGAGCAGGGCTCTGGCTGATACAGTGCCACGATCTTCCTGGGCGGGTTTTCGTGGTTTTTGGGAGGAAGATTTCAGAGTAGTGACTGGCGGGGTGTGAGCAGAAGTGCAAACAGGACTGTACGAGTGAGCGATCAGCGAGACCGCTTCCTGGATCATGTACTGCGGAATGCAAACATCCGCGTGATCCTCGACCGAACCCCACAGCTTGAGCTGCGCGACTGGTGGCTCACGGCGGGCGCGATGTTCCAAACCGTCTGGAACGTGTTGGATGGCCGAGAGCCCGCAAGGGGGATCGGCGATTACGACCTGTTCTACTTCGATGCTGGAGATCTATCGCCGGAGGCCGAGGATGTCGTCATCCTGCGCGCAGCCGAGCTGTTCGCTGACCTCGATGTCTTCGTCGAGGTTCGCAACGAGGCGCGAGTGCACCTGTGGTACGAGGAGCACTTCGGGGTCCCGGCCGAGCCCTTCGCCAGCACCTGCGACGCTATCGACCACTTCCCATCTATCACCTGCTGTTATGGGGTTACACGAGCCTCCACGGGGGAGCTGGAGGTGTATGCGCCCCACGGCTACGATGACCTCTTCGACCGAAACGTGCGACCAAACCCGATCCTGGCTCCGCGCCATGTTTACGAGCGCAAGGTCGCACGCTGGATCCACGAGTGGCCCGGCCTGAGCGTCGAGCCATGGCCTGAGCTCCCATCTGAACAGGCCTGATCTGGGGCGATCGCTCTTCGCCGCCAAGCAGTGGGATCGCGGCCCAACCCGGACGAATGATTGAAGGCCCAGCAGCTGGGGTAGATGAGTCCCTGAGCGACGAGACTTCAACGAAAGGGAGCCGATGGCTACCGATAAGAACGTGGATGAGGGTAGGGGTCGCCTGAAGGAGGCGGCTGGCAGCCTCACGGGCGATGAGGACCTCAAGCGCGAGGGCAAAGCCGACCAGGCAAAGGCGTCGATCAAGGACAAGATCGACAAGGCCGCAGAGAAGGTCAAGGACATGCTCGACGGGGACAGGAAATAGACTATGGATCTGCTTCTGCTCTTGATCATCGTATTGGTGGTTCTCAGCATTGCGGGCGGAGCGTTTGTGAGCCCTCTCGTGCTGCTTCTTCTGCTCGCGGTGCTGGCGCTGTTCCTGGGTCCCTACCGCGGACGGCGAGGCCGTGTCTAGGAGACAAAGACATGAATGATCAACAGCCAGAGGCCGAGTGGAGCGTTGCGGAGTGGCACGGAAAGACGTTGATCGATCGTGACGGCGAGAAGATCGGCAAGCTCGAGGATGTCTACGTCGACGTCGAGACCGACGAGCCGCAGTTCGCAACCGTCAAGGAGGGTCTGATCGGCCGTCATCTGACCTTCGTACCGCTCGGCGGGATCAAGGTGGGTCCAGATGACCTGCAAGTCGCGGTCACCAAGCAACAGGTCCAGGACGCTCCCAACATCGAGCAACACGGTGAGGAGCTCTCCCAGGCCGACGAGTCAGCTCTCTATCACCACTACGAGCTCAACTACACCCCACCGAACATCGAGAGCGGACGCCGGCTGGCCCGCCGCTGAGCTGCACGCAGATGCCGGTGGTGAGGACGTTCATGCGGCGGGCATTATGTGGCGAGCTGCAACGCCGCCAAGCCCAGACGCGTGCTCGCACGCCGCGGCAGCTACCGACATTGTTGTAACCGTCGAGGATGGGGTAGATCAGTGTGTGTCAACTAACTTCTAGGAGGAGGAAAAGATGGTGGCACTTGTCATATTGATACTGCTGCTCGCGATCCTGGGCGGTCTCGGATTCGCAGTGCACGTGCTCTGGTACGTGCTCTTGATAGCCGTTCTGCTGTGGCTGATCGGCTTCTTCGTCGGCGGCGCCCCAGTCGGCGACGGTCGCAGGCGCTGGTACGGACGCTGGTGATGTCCCAGTCTGCTACCCCGGCTTCGGGCGGTTGCTGAGTGGGACGTCGGCGCGAGCCGCTGACGCTGTTTGCTCTCACGCCGACGCGGGTAGCTTACGGATAGCTCGCCGAAGGGGGGTGGGCGGATCGAACTGATTTGCAAAACCACAACCGCTACCCACCGGCCTACACACGCGGTAGGGCGACGATCCCTCTCTCTCCGTGAGCCCGATGCCCCACCGAGCGGGGGTCTAGACATCCCGTGGACGCCCCGCGGCTAGAGACCGAGACGGGCAGCGGGCCGCGCACCAGCACCGCCGAACAGCCTGCGCCCGCCTCCTCCGTATCGCTGGGCCGCCGTCGCCACCTGCTCAGGATCACCGACTCCGCGCAGGGCTACATGTCCCTGGAGGACATGCTCTCCGAACTGCTCGAGCGCATCCGCGGCGCACTCGAGGTCGACACCGCAGCGGTGCTGCTGCTCGACGAGGATCGTGGCGTCCTCCTCGCACGCGCCGCACGAGGACTCGAGGAGGAGGTCCGCCAGGGTGTCCAGGTGCCGCTCGCCCGCGGCTTCGCGGGCCGCGTCGCCGTCGAGGCACGTCCCATCATCATCGAGGATCTCGACCACGCCGAGGTCGTAAACCCGATCCTCCGGCAGAAGGGCATCCGCTCGATGCTCGGCGTTCCTGTACACGTCGAAGGCCGCGTCATCGGCGTGATGCACATCGGCACGCTCGTCCAGCGCCACTTCGATGAGGACGACGTGGCGCTGCTGCAGCTCGCCGCCGACCGCGCCGCGCTCGCGATCGACAACGCCCACATCTCAGAGCATCGCGCCGTCACCGAGATCATGCAGCGCACGCTCCTGCCGGACGCCCTGCCCCAGATACCCGGTATGCGCTTCAGCGCCAAGTACCTGCCGGCGGGCTCCGGCATCAAGGTCGGCGGGGACTGGTACGACGTCTTCCAGCTCGCCAACGGTCGGGTCGCGTTCGTGATCGGCGATGTCGTCGGGCGCGGTGTGCTGGCCGCCTCGGTGATGGCTGAGATCCGCACAGCACTGCGCGCCTACATGCTGCAGGGACACAAGCTCGCCGAGGTCATCAGGATGCTCAACGAGCTGCTCGTCTCGATGGGCCGCAGCCGGGGAGCCACCCTCTCGATCTTCGAACTCGACCCCGAGGCCGAAGAACTGGAGGCGGTCAACGCCGGGCATCTGCCGCCGCTGCTGATCGAACCGGACGGTCACGCCCGCCTGCTGGAGCAGACACACGGTCTGCCCGTCGGCGTGTGCATCGGACGCGACTACCAGGCCTGTCGCTATCCGTTCCCGACCGGCAGCCGACTGCTGCTCTACACCGATGGGCTCATCGAGCGACGCGAGGAGTCGATCGACGAGGGCCTCGGGCGGCTGACCGTCGTCGCCCAGGTCGCCGCTGGGCGCACCGACTCGTCGTTCGCCGACCGCGTATACCGCGCGCTCATCGATGAGACTCCGCTCGAGGACGACGTGGCGCTCCTGGCCATCGAGGTCGTGCCGCTCGAAGGTACTCTCGAGATGACCCTGCCGGCGCGTCCCGACGTTCTCGCCGGTCTGCGCAACACACTTGGTCGCTGGCTCCGGGCCGCCGGCGCCAACGAAAACGAGCTGTTCGACGTCACCCTCTCGGCCTCCGAGGCGGCCACCAACGCGATCGAGCACGCCTATGGCGCCCGTGAAGCCACCTTCACCGTGCGCTGCGAACACGACGGCCCGGACGTGACAGTCACCGTCCGCGACCTCGGCCGCTGGCGCACCACGCGCTCGCGCGGGGGCGGACGAGGGCTCGGAATCATGCGCTCGCTGGTCGACAGCGTGGAGATCGACAGCGACGAAGCAGGAACCGTAGTCACCATCGCCAAGAAACTCTCCCAGCCGTGAGCGCTTTGGACATCGAACGGCGCGACGGAGTGCCGATCGCACATGTCACCGAAGACCTCGACGCAGCCAACGCCGCCAACGCCCGGCGGCAGCTGGACGGCGCGCTCGGTCCCGACGCCTCGAGCCTCATCGTCGACCTCGGCGACATCCGCTACCTGGACAGCGCCGCCATCGACATGCTGCTGCGCCTCGGCGACCGCCTCGACCACCGCCGCGCCAAGCTGATTCTCGTGATCCCCGAGACCTCACAACTCATGCGTCTGGTCGCCATCGTTGGGCTCCCCGATGCGATCGCCGTCCATCCCACGCTGTCCGCGGCCCTGCAACAGGCAGCGAAGGTGGCCGCGCCGCACGCCACGTCCGGCGGCATCACTGCCGGCTGACCGTCCGTTGCACTATCCCTACCGCTACGACGAACTCAGACCCTTGCTGGACGAGCAACTTGGCCTCGAGCACCGGGAGCTGCCGGGGCAGAGCTGACCCAGGCAGGCGCTCGCCTCAGGCGACCATGAGATCGCAAAAGACGAAGCCCTCGCGTTCGAGGACCTCGCCGGTCGCGCACGCGATCGGCTCGGTGAAGATCGGCCCGGCGTGGACGAAGGTGTGAAACTCGCCGTTCTCACCGCAGGGGTCGACGCCCACGGGCAGATCGGCTAGAAGTTGCTCGTCGTACGCTCGTCCGGCGAAGGAGGCGTCGAGTGCTCGTGGGTCCAGGCAGGCGATGATCGCCTGGAAGCCGGCCGCGATGAACTCGTGTGCCAGGGCGCCGGTGTCGCGGCCCCACAACGGGAAGAGGCCGCGCTTGCCGGCTGCCGTCAGCCGGGTCTCGCGGTACGCGCGGACATCCTCGAGAAACAGGTCGCCGAAGGCGACCGCCTCCACGCCGGACAGTGGCGGTGAGGCAAACGCCTGGGCCATGCGTGCTTCATAGATCTCGTTGACGCACGCGGGCGGGATGCGGACCTCCACGAGCGGGATACCGGCCGCGTCTGCCTGCATGGCGAGAAGCTCGCGGCGAACGCCGTGCATGCTGATGCGGTCGTACTCGTCGGTGACGGTCGTGATCAGCGCCTCGGGCTCGATCCCCTGGCTGCGCAGGGTCCAGAGCGTCAGGGCCGAGTCCTTGCCGCCGCTCCATGAGAGCGCGTGTTTCACGCGCCGATCATAGTGCGAGTCCGGGTGGGCCCGGAGTCGATCGGGGGCGCGGACTTCCTGTGCTCCGGGGTGCTATGGTCCGGCCGACAACTAAATATTCGTCCTCCATGCGGGGGAAGCCGGTCTGAGTCCGGCGCTGACCCGCAACCGTAGGCCACCCTCGTCGTTTCCGGCGGGCGGTGGCGAGCCGGAGTGCCTGTATGGGGGATTTTGAGCTCTACCAATCCCGTCGTGGTCTGCGGGCGGAGCCGGATCGAGTCCCGTTCCAGTTTCCGTCCTCGTACATCTTGATGTGCGGGGACTGTTTCGTTTAAGGACTCTTTCGGACCCTCTGGCTGGCGGTCTCGGCAACACCAGGAGGTAAGAAACACCATGTCAATCCATCCGAAGTGGCTCGAGCGAGTCGGGATGCTGGCCGGCGTGTTGGCACTCGCGTTCGCGTTCGCGGTGCCTGCGGTCGCCAGCGCCCAGCCGAAGGTCGAAGCAACCGAATGGCTCGCCAAACAGTTGAAGACAACAACGAGCGAAGGCTCGTACTGCGAACTGTATGGAGAAAAATCTGTCGGGGAGACGATCGAATGTATGCTTGCGTTCAAGGGTGCGGGCGAAAAATTCGCTGGCGACCGTGCCGCCACATACAAATGGGTGCTCGCGAACAAAAGCAAATATGTGGGGAGTGAACCGTGTGAAACAGCGAAAGAACTCTCAGCAGGCGCTGTCGCCAAGTTCGCTCTTGCGGTTGAGGCGCAGGGAGGAAATCCAGAAGAAGCCGAAGGGAAACGCAACCTGATCAAAGACCTGGAGTGCCTGCAGGTCAAAGAAGGCAGCGAAACCGGCCGGTTCAGCGACAAGGGCGCGGCAAACTACTCCAATGTCTTCGGCCAGTCGCTCGCGATCATCGCGCTGAAGGCGTGCGAAAAAAACCTCTGCACCAGCAAACCAAACCTCAAATCGGCGATCGAAGCGGGTGCCACGTATCTGCGTTCGCAGCAGTGCACGAAACCCGAAGAACTGGCTGGCGCATTTCGCTCGACGATGGGTCTGCCGACCACCAAATGCAATACCAAACCGCCGTTCAACAAAAAAGAAGAAGAAAACCCGAACGCGGTGGAAGTCGATTCGACTGGGATGGCAGTCCAGGCATTGCTGACCGCCGAAACGAGCGGATCGAAAGCGGCTGGCGAATCCGCCCTCAAATGGCTCCACAGCGATCAGACTGCCAGCGGAGCCTGGGAAAGCTACTGCAGCGAAAGCGAATATACGAAACTATTCAAGGGCGCCAACAGCACGGCGCTGGGAATCATGGCCGACGTCGAGGGCAAAGCCTCGCTCGGCAGTGCTGTGAAATGGCTCGAAGAAGCCGTCGAAGGACAGCCTGTGAGCGAACGCGGCCTGCCGGCCTGCGGTAAGACAGGCAAACCCGATGTGCTGGCGACAGCGCAGGGCATCCTCGGCCTCTACGAACAGAGCTACCCGCATCTGGTGGGGCTGCCGTAGTCCCGCCGAAGCGTGCTTCCGGGGGGCGAGCATCGCGCTCGCCCCCCGGGTAGTCACATGCGGCCGGCCCGACCCTCGCCCCCGATCCCGCGAGGTTGTGTCCGTCGCCCCAAACCATCTTCAGGAGCGATCGACATGAACCAGCCCACCGTCAGGCCCAACTGCAACCGGCTCACGTTCGTCTGCCTGCTCGTGCTCTGCGCGCTGCTTGGAGCTGCGGCACGTGCCTCCCAGGCGCTTGCAGCGAACGTGCCCAACCCCGACGAAGCGCTGATCGCGCGCTGGGAACCGTGCGAACCGAACACGGGCGTGACGGTGATCGTCGATGAGCGCAAGATCGGCACGGGCAAGGTGTATGTCGGCTGTGCGCTGGGGGAACAGGGGAACGGTGTGCAGGCGCTCGAGCACGCGGGCTTCCACATCGAAGGCACCAAGGAATACGGGCTGGCGTTCATTTGTCGTATCGAAGGCGAGCCAACCCTGGCCGAACAGAGCTGCGAACACTCCGCACCGGCCAACGCCTACTGGTCCTACTGGCACGGCAAGCCAGGGGGACGCTGGGGCTACAGCGGTGTCGGCGCCTACGGCTATAAGCCGACGCTTGGCTCCGTGGAAGGTTGGGGCTTCGCCGGTGGCCCTCGGATCGAACCGATGGACGGCAGCGGACCCTCGTCGTTCAGCCTGCCCGCCGAGCAGGAATCCTCGGTGATCCCGGCTCGACTGGCGCGAGAATGGCTCACCCCGACGCTGAACCAGACCGCTGTGCAAACCGAAGAAGACGAACTCGGCAAACGAGAAGACTTCAGCGGCCTACGAACGCTTCTGCGGGGGACGGTCGCGCTGGCTCAGGCGGGGGCCGCGCCGGCCAAGCTCGCGCCGATCGCGCATTGGCTCTCGCGCACCTGCGAAGAAGAGAGCGCTCAGGTCGGAAGCTGCGTGCTGCATGGCTTCGCCGAGCCGCACGAACCACGCGAAGACCAGTATCCGGACCGTTACGCAGACACGATCCTCGCCTTGCAGGCACTCGGGCAGAACCCGTCGAGCTTCGACGGGCAAGACCTACGCGGAACCCTGGAAGGCTTGATCGAAGAAGCGACTGGGAAGGTCGAAGCGGGCGGCTCACCAACCGGAGCCGTGTTCCGCATCGCGCCTACGCTGCTCGCGCTCGCCCGTACAGGCGCGCTACCGGCGAAGGCCCTGAAGACGATCGAAGTGCTCCTCGCCCATCAGGAAGCGAGCACCGGCAGCTTCGAACTGGAAACCCGCCTCAACGTCGAAGCGATCGAAGCGCTGACCGCCGCACGCGAAAAGGGCGCCGCCGTGGTGGGAGAACCCCTCACGAAAGAAATAGAAGCGGCCCTCACAAAAGCAGGCGAAAACCTGGAGCACCTTCAGGAACCAGACGGTAGCGTCCGCGCCAGTGGTGAATACGAAGGAGAACAACCAGAACCAGCAGAAGCCGAACCAACCATCGAATCGACCGCACTCGGCGCGATCGGCCTGGCGCTCACCGGGCACAGCGAAGCAGCCGAGCACGCCGCGAAGTGGCTCTCCCGCTACCAGGTCACCGCGGAATACGCCGGCACCGGCGACCCCGAAACCGGCGAACACAGCCCGGCTGAAGCGGTGATCGGCGCATTCACGGAAGGCGAAGGCGCGCTCAAGGAAGCGCTCGCCTACGGCATCCACTCGAGCGAACAATACGGCGTCTACGGCGAAGCGCAGGCCCCGACGGTCTACGCGCTCGATGCGCTGACGATCACCGGCCCGTATGGCCCCTATGACGCGAGCTTCGATCAGCAGTCTCTGTTCTTTGAAAGCCGGACGGTCGGTGCTCCAAGCAGACCACTGACCGCTACGCTGACCAACGAAGACGTGCGGCCCCTCACGATCGCCACCGTCGGCATCACCGGCGAACAGGCCGAGGACTTCCAGCTCGTCGGCGGGAACTGCGTCGGACACACGCTGCAACCAGGGCAGAGCTGCGAAGCGCAGGTCAGCTTCAACCCCACAACGCAGGGACTGCACGAAGCCCTGCTGCAAGCCACTGTCCAGGGCACCAGCCAAACGATGCCGGTCCCGCTCGCCGGGACCGGCACCCCGGCGCCCGAACCGGGCCCGCAACCCAAAACCGAACCCAAAACCGAAACGAGCCCAGGACCAGTGGCGAGTCCCTCCACAAGCTCAAACCCGGTCCCCGGACCGAGCATGAGCGGCCCCGTTGCCGGCCTGACGGTGCAGAGCATCAGTCCCGCGCGGCTGCTGTTGAAGCTCACCACGCCCGGTGAGGTCACGGTGAAGATCGCCCGTCTGCTCGGCAGGGGACACCACCGCCGGTGGCGGACCGTGAAGACGACCTCCATCAAAACGAGCAAGATCGGAGCGCTCGACGTCAAGCTGCCGCGGTTGGCGGCAGGGAGCTACCGGGTGAGCATCAGCCTCACCGGCGCCAAGACTGTCGTCAAGACCCTGATCGTGCCCAGCAGACGACGATGAGTCCGCGTGGACTCGGGACAGGCCAGATCTCGATGGCGCGGCGCTCGAACCGTAGGCCCGTCGCGGCTGCGCGCGGGGTGCTGGCGGCGCTGAGCCTCGCCACCAGCATCCCGCTCCTGGCGTGCGGGGCGGGCTCGGCGCTCGCGGCGCCGGCACGCTACCAGGGAAGCCTCGACAGCATGGTGCGCTACCTGCAGAACGACCAGAACCCCGATGGCGGGTTCGGAGGCGAACCGGGAGAGAGCTCCAACAACGACGTCAGCGCGTGGGTGGCGCTGGCGCTCGCTGCGGCGGGGATCAATCCGCGCGACCAGACCCCCGCCAACCAGCACTACATCGGGGCTCACAGCGTCTACGGCTACCTGGCCGAACACGCGGGCACGCTGTCCTCAACCACCGACTTCGAGCGCGAACTGCTGGTCGTAGACGCCACGGGCACCCCCCCGACCGATTTCGGCGGCGTCAACCTCCTCGAACGGATCTTGCAGCGCCAGCTCACCCAGCCGGGACCGAACGACGGCGCGTTCGTCCACCTCGCAGGCTCCGGTGAACCGGAGATGAACGACACGATCTTCGCGATCCTCGCGCTCAGCCCGATCCACGAACCAGCTGTCGAAGCCGCCGTGCAGGCAGCAGCGGAGTGGGTGGAAAGAGAGCAGAACTGCGACCACGGCTGGCCCTCCACCGCTTACCGGACCGGCGCGGCCTGCCCAACCGGTGGAGGCAGACTGCCGGGCGAACCACCGAGCGATGCTGATATGACCGGCGCCGCGATCCAGGCGCTGAACGCCGCCGGACGCCAGGGCGCAGCCAAGGACGTCGAGCAGCACGCCTTTGAATACCTCGAGACGGCGCAGGATGCCGACGGTGGCTTCCAAGAGCTCCTCGGGGAAAGGGAACCGAACGTCGCCTCGACCGCATGGGTGGTGCAGGCGATGTGGTCTGCGGGGATCAACCCCGAAACCTGGGTCACGCACAAGGGCCTGGCGAGCGAAGAACCGCTCGGCTACATGGCCTCGCTGCAGCAGGAAGACGGCCACATCCGCTACGAGGCGAGCAAGGAAGAAAACGGCGTGTGGATGACCGCCTACGTTGGGGCGGCGATGGACGGCGACCCATATCCGATCCCCGCGCCGCCCTATGACGAACTCCCGCAGGCCCCAACTGAAGCGCCCGGCGGTGGACAGGGCGGCGAATCCTCCAGGCCCGGCGGCGGCGTGAGCGCCGATGGCGGTGGCAACGGTGCACCCCTGTTCAGCCGCCCCCAACCGGACAGCAAGGGCCACACTCCCGGCGGAGTGCGCCAGCTCGCCGGCAAGCACGAGAGAGACAAGACCGAGCACCGCCATAACCCCGGTCCGCCCCGCAAAACGGCCGTCCCGACAGCCACTGCCGCCAGCACCCGCCACCCCGAGAAACGCGACTCGGCCAGCCACAAGGGCGCGGGCGGCGTCGCGCTCACCGGCACCGGCGCGGGCGGCGGAGGGCACAGCAGCGGTCGAGAGGTCAAAGGGCTTCTGATCGGAGCACCGTCCGACGCGCTGGCACCCGGTGCTCCGGGCCTGCGCGGCGCTGGCGCGGGCACCAACCAGACGCCGTGGCTCGCGATTGGCATCGCCGTCGCGCTGCTCCTGTCCGCCCTGCTCGGCACCCAGATCGAGCTGCGGCGAGGAGCGGTGACCCTGTGAGCACACTCGCAGCCACGGACAGTCTCGCCGAAGCGCTCGCACGGATCGCCTCCTCGCTGCGCACCCCGGTCCTGGTCCTCGCGCTGCTGGTGCTTCTCCTCTGCGCTCTGGAGGCGGGACGCTTCGCGATCGAGCTGTGGTCTCGCGCACGCGCCGGACGCAGCGCGCTGCGGAACCTCGCTCGCCAGGTCGTCGCCAACCCCGAGCGGGCCGCCGCGCTCTCGGCCCGCGCGCCCAGCTCGTTCGCAAGGGACGCGCTCCTGGAGATAGCGCGAGCGATCGCCACCGGCGAGCAGGCCGGCATCGAGCACGCGCTCGCCGACTACGAGCTTGCGGTCCAGCGGCGCCTGGACCACACCCGCATCCTCGTCCGCGCCGGACCGGCGCTCGGCCTGATGGGCACCCTGATTCCACTTGCGCCGGGGCTCGCCGCCCTCGGCCACGGCGAAGTGAACACCCTCGCCACAGACCTGCGCACCGCTTTCGCCGCGACCACGATCGGGCTCCTGGTCGGCACCGTCGCGTTCGCGCTGACACTCACCCGCACCCGCATGTACACAGAGGACCTCACCGCCCTGGAGCGAGCCACCGACTCAATCGGAGTTCCCTCCGGCACCGAGACTCCCGTCCCACCACTGCTACCGCAGGCCGGTAAATGACCCGCCGCACAGGACTTGGCCGTTACAGCCGCATCGAAGACTCCGCCGGAGACCCACTCGACGGCCTCGTCAACCTGTTCGACATCGGGATCGTCCTCGCCGTCGCGTTCCTGATCGCCGGCCTCGGTCTGACGTTGGACCGACACACGCACCGCCTGCAAGCCCGCACGGCGACCACCCGGCACACCCAAACACTGCCCTCGCCATCCTCCGGCGCTCCCGTCGCGAGCGGGCACGGCCAACCGGTCGGCACCGTCTATCGCCTCAGCAACGGACAGCTCCTCTACGTGCAGAAGCAGCGCTGAGCCGCGAACGCTGGGCGCTTCGCTCGGCGTTCAGCTTTCTTTCACGTTGACCCGTCAGCATTGGGCCAATGCGGCTGCTCGTCGTCGACGATGAGGCGTCCGTGCGCGACGCGCTCGCGCTGGTGCTCGATCTGAGTGGGTTCGAGGTGGCCACGGCGGCCGATGGGCGCGAGGCGATCCGCACGCTCGCGGTGGACTCGCCCGACGTGGTGATTCTCGACGTGCTGATGCCGGGCCTCGATGGGCTGGAGGTCTGCCGGCGGATGCGCGCCGTCGGCGATCGCACGCCCGTGTTGATGCTCACGGCCCGCACCGAGGTGTCCGAGCGCGTGGCCGGGCTCGAGGCCGGCGCGGACGACTATCTCGCCAAGCCGTTCGCGCGCGAGGAGTTGATTGCCCGTTTGCGCGCGCTGCTGCGACGCACGGGCTGGGAGGGCGACGAGCGGCTGCTGCGCTTCGCGGATCTCGAACTGGATCCCGCTGCGCACGAGGTGCGCCGGGGCGGGCGCCTGCTCGAGCTCACACGCACCGAGTTCCTGCTGCTGGAGCTGTTGATGCGCCATCCCCGTCAGGTGCTGACGCGCGCGAGCATCTTCGATTGTGTGTGGGGCTATGACTTCGGGCCGGCGTCGAACTCGCTGGAGGTCTACATCGGCTATCTGCGTCGCAAGACCGAGGCCGCGGGGGAGTCGCGCGTGGTGCACACCGTGCGCGGCGTCGGCTATGTGCTGAGGTCATCGCTGCGATGAGCTTTCGCCGGCGCATGGTGCTGCTGGCTGCCGGGGCGGTCGCCGCGGCGGTGGTGATCGCGTCGGTCGTGGTGTACGTCGTGACCCGCGATGAGCTGCGCTCCGGCATCGACAACAGCCTGCGCGCGAAGGTCACGCCCGGCCTGCCCCAGTCGGTCCAGATCCTGGCCAAGGTGAACCCGGCAGAAGTGGCCAGGCTGAAACGGGAAGGCCGGCTGCCGCCGCTGGCCTCCGCGCCGGTGGGAACTGAGCCGCCGGTCGCGTCCGCGCCGGTGGGCACGGAGCCATCGGCGGCTACCGGGGGGTCAGGGGCTGCCAGGGGGACGGCGGGTGGCGGGGGGATGGCTGCTGCTGGGGGGACGGCCGCTACCGGAGGGTCGGCCGCTGCTGGGGGGACGACAGCTGGCGGGGGACTGGTGCAGTCGCGACCGAGCCCGAGCGCTTCGAGCAAGGCCGTGGTGTCTGAAACCATCACGTTCGAAGGCGACAAGGTCGTGGCCCGCATGCGGGCCGTCACGGGGAATGCCCCGGGCGAAGGCGCACGCGGCGGGTTCGGCGCGGGGGGGCAGGGCGCACGGTTGGTGGTGCCCGCCCCCGGGCTCGGCGGCGCCGTGGGCTATGCGCAGCTCTCGCGCCCCAACGGCCAGATCCTGCGCTCGGAAGCAAAGGGCTTCCCGATCCCGATGTCGGCGGCGACGCGGGCGGTGGCGGAGGGCAAGCGCAACGAGTTCTTCAGCGACCAGACGATCGCGGGCACGCCGGTGCGGGTGCTGGCGGTGCCGGCCGCGGGGGGCGGAGTTCTGCAGGTCGCCCTGCCCCTGACCGGCGTGGACAACACGCTCAGGCACCTGAAGCTGGTGCTGGCGCTCGTGTGCCTCGGTGGGGTCGCGCTGGCGACCGTGCTCGGGCTGCTCGTCTCGCGCGCCGCCCTGGTGCCGGTGCGGCGCCTCATGGGCGCCACCGAACGCGTCGCCAGGACACAGGACCTCGGCCACCGCATCGAAGCCGGCGAGGAGGACGAGCTCGGGCGCTTGGCCGCGAGCTTCAACACGATGCTGGCCGCGCTCGAGCGCTCGCGGCTGGCGCAGCGCCAACTCGTCTCCGACGCCTCGCACGAGCTGCGCACGCCGCTGACCAGCGCGCAGGCGAACCTCGACGCGCTCGCGATGGGGGAGCGTCTGCCCGCGCGTGAGCGCGCCCGTGTCATAGCCGCCGCCCAGGCGCAGCTGCAGGAGCTGACAGTGCTCGTCGGGGATCTGGTGGATCTGTCCAAGACCGAGATCGAGGAGATCGAGGTGGAGGATGTGAGGCTCGACCTGGCCGTAGCGGGTGCGCTGGAGCGTGCGAGGCTGCACGCGCCCCAGTGCCGCCTGCAGCTCGACGCCGAGCCCTGCCTGGTGCGCGCCGCGCCCGCGCGCCTGGATCGCGCGATCTCGAACCTGCTCGACAACGCGTGCAAGTGGAATCCTCCAACCGCCGGTCCGGTCGAGGTGCGCGTGCGCGACGGGCAGTTGGAGGTGCGCGATCACGGGCCGGGCATCTCCGTGGAGGATCTGCCCCGGGTGTTCGACCGCTTCTATCGCTCCCCCGAGGCCCGGGGGCGTCCCGGCTCTGGCCTCGGGCTTGCGATCGTCAGGCAGGCGGCCGAGGCGCACGGGGGCTCGGTGCACGCGGCCAACGATCCCGGCGGCGGTGCGCGGCTGACGCTCGAGCTGGCGCCGCTTCAGATGAGCGACGCCGAGCGTCGCGCGGCCAAGCGCGATGCTCCTCCGGCTTCCGGGGTCGTTCAGGAAGTTCCTCAGCTCCTCTAAGGGGAATCTCAGGTTGGGCGGGTTTGATGTGCGTGCCGCCGCGGTCGATCGCAGATCGCGCGGCGGCGCCATCGATCAGCGGTCGACCCGCAAAAAGGAGCCCCCGTGTCCCGTCGTCCCCCGCTCGTCCCGCTCGCCATCCTGTGCGTGGCGTCGGCGAGCCTTCTCCTGGCCGCCTGCGGCGGCTCCTCGCCGTCCTCGACATCCTCTGCTGCCAAGGAACAGCAGGCCGAAGTTAAGTTCGCCGACTTCGCCAGGTGCCTGCGCGAACACGGAATCGAAGCCGAAACCGCGACCGGGCCCGGCGGTGAAGGCCACGGGCTGCGCATCAAGGGCCCCAGCGGACCCGCCAAGATGGAAGCGGCCCAGAAGGACTGCAGGAAGTACCAGCCCGAACCGCAGAAGCTCAACCTCTCCCCGCAGGAAAAGGTGGCCCGTGCGGAAGCCGTCGAAAAGTTCGCCAAGTGCATGCGCGGACATGGCATCGAAGTGCACGCCTCGAGCTCCGAAGGGCACGTCGCGATCCGGATCCACGGTGGTCCCGGCAGCGGCGGTCCAAACCCCGAAAGCCCCGCCTTCCAGAAAGCGCAGCAGTCGTGCCAGGGGCTGCTCCCCTTCAAGGGCCCCCACCCTGGTCCGCCGCCGTCGGGCAAGTCGGGTCCCCACGAAGGCCCCTCGACATCGATCAGGCCGGACAGCTCGTACTCACAGAGCGGCACCCTCGCGAGCGGCAACTGAGCCGTGGACTCCTCGGGAGTGCAACGGCCACCCAGCGCGGCGCCTGCGGCGGACGACGCCCCGGGCGCCTCCGCGCTGCTCGACGGCGCCCCTGAGGATGGCGTCGGCCCCGTGGGCGAGGAGAGCGCCTCGGGGCGCAGGCGCGGGCGCGTGCGTTGGCTGGCCGCCGGCGCGCTGGTGCTGGCGGTGGCGGCCGTGCTCGCGGTCCTGCTGCTCGGCTCCGGCTCGGGCGGCCACCACGGTGCGGAAACCGGCGTGCCCACCGGCGACACGACGGCGAGCGTGACCCGGCGCACCCTGTCCGAAAGCTCGACCGTCGACGGCACGCTCGGCTACGGATCCACGCTCGAACTCTACGACCGGGTCGGCGGGACCTTCACCTGGCTGCCCTCCGTCGGCGATGTGATCGCCCGCGGCGGAACGCTGTGGCGGATCGACGATCTGCCCGTCGTGCTGATGTACGGCTCGGTGCCCGCTTACCGCACGCTCGAGGAGAGCGTCGGCGACGGCCCCGACGTGACCGAGCTGAACGAGAACCTGATCGACCTCGGCTTCGACCCCTACGGCGCGATCTCCGACGAGGAATCCTTCGGCGAAGCGACCGCTGCCGCCGTCAAGCGCTGGCAGAAGGCCGAGGGGCTGCCCGAAACCGGCGAGGTCGAACTCGGCCGGGTCGTCTTCGCCCCTGGCGCGCGGCGCGTGACCGACGTGAAGGTGACCCTCGGGCAGGACCCGCCGGGCGCCGCCGCACCTACCGAAACGACCTCCACGACACCCGGCTTCACGACTCCTGCCTCGACGATGCCGGCCTCCACGACTCCCGCCTCCACGACGCCCGCGGCGAACGAACCCAGCGCGGGCAAATCGCCGGCGAAGAAGCCCGGGAGCAAATCGCCCCGCAAACGCAAGCACTCGCCTGGCGAAGACAAAGGAAAATCAGCGAAAGAAAAGCCGGCGAAAGAAGCGCCCGCCAAAGAAGGAGCCGCCGAGGGAAAACCCGCCAAGGAAGAACCTGCCAAAGAAAAACCCGCCAACAAAGTAGAAGCCGCCAAAGACGACCCCGACAAGGACTCGCCGAGCGGAGAATCGGGCAAAGACTC
The DNA here is from genome assembly GCA_963713985.1 of uncultured Solirubrobacterales bacterium. GTDB lineage: Bacteria > Actinomycetota > Thermoleophilia > Solirubrobacterales > Solirubrobacteraceae > Palsa-744. The sequence goes on from OY970219.1 coordinate 985,700, forward strand.
ACCCGGCGGAGAATCGGGCGCGGGCGCCGGCGAGGTCGTGCTCACGACCACCTCCACCCAGCAGATCGTTCAGCTCAAGGTGAAGCCCGAACAGCAGCAGCTCGCCAGGCGGGGGGAGACCGTCACCGTGCAGCTGCCGGGCGGCGGCCAGGCCCGCGGGCGCATCACACAGGTGGGCACCGTGGCCAGCGAATCCAGTGGCTCGGGCGATGAAGGCAAGGGCAGTCCCAGCGGTGAAAGCGGCGAATCGGCCACGATCCCCGTGACGATCGCCCTGAACCACGCCGTCGCCTACCTCGACGAGGCGCCCGTCAGCGTCGAACTGGTGAAGAGCATCCACCGCGAAGTGCTGACGGTCCCGGCGACCGCGCTGATCGCCACCGCGGGCGGCGGCTACGCCGTCGAAACGCTCGCAGGCGATCGCCGTGTGACCGTCCCGGTGACGCCGGGGCTGTTCGCCGATGGCTACGTCCAGGTCGAAGGCGCGGGCGTGCACGAAGGCCTGACCGTGATCGAGTCCCAGTGAGCGCCGTCCTTGAGCTCTCCGACGTCGTCAAGTGCTACGACGGCGGCGTGCAGGCGCTGCGCGGCGTCGACCTGACCGTGCAGGAGGGAGAGCTGTGCGCGATCGTCGGCCCCTCCGGCTCGGGCAAGTCGACGCTGCTGCACATCATGGGAACGCTCGAACGTGCCACCAGTGGGCTCGTGCGGATCGCCGGGGCCGACGTCGCCCGCGCCTCCGAGGGCGACTTGGCGGCGCTCAGGGCACGCCGCATCGGGTTCGTCTTCCAGCAGTTCCACCTGCTGGAGGCCGACAGCGCGCTGGAGAACGTCGCGGCCGGCCTGCTCTACACCGGCACCCCCGCCCGCGAGCGCCGCCGAGCGGCGGCCGCGGCCCTAGAGCGCGTTGGGCTCGGCCATCGCATGCACCAGACCTCGGCGCTGCTGTCCGGGGGCGAGCGCCAGCGGGTGGCGATCGCGCGCGCGCTCGTCAGCTCGCCGGCGATCGTGCTCGCCGATGAGCCGACCGGCAACCTCGACACCCACAATGGCCGCGAGATCCTCGAGTTGCTGCGTGCGCTGGGCGGGCAGGGCACGACTGTGCTCGTGATCACCCACGACCGTGAGATTGCCGCTGAGCTGCCCAGGCGGGTGGAGCTGCGCGACGGCCGCCTGGTCCACGATGACGCTTGACCTCACGCCCAGTCGCCTGCTGCCCGCCGACGTGCTGCGGGTCGCCAGTGTCGGCCTGCGCACGCGCCGCCTGCGCGCCGCGCTGTCGGCGCTTGGCGTGGCGATCGGGATCGCCGCGATGGTCGCCGTGCTCGGCATCTCCGACTCGAGCAAGGCCGGGCTGGTGGCCGAGCTGAACGAACTGGGGACCAACCTGCTCACGGTCACTCCTGGGGAAACGTTCCTCGGCGAAGCGGCCAAGCTGCCCGCGGCCGCCGTCAGGGACGTGCGCAACCTGCGCAGCGTGCGCTCGGCCGCCGCCGTGACGGGCGTGTCCGGGGCGACGGCGCGGCGCAGCGCCTTCATCGAAGCCGCCGAAACCAACGGCATCGGCGTGCAGGCCGCCGACCCCCAGCTGCTCGCCACGCTGGGCGGGAAGATGATCCTCGGGCACTTTCTGAACGCCGGCGACGAACGCTATCCCCTGGTCGTGCTCGGGCTCGTCGCCGCCGAGCGGCTGGGGGTGGATCGTCTGTCAGCCGACGGACGGCCGCTGCAGGTGCTGATCGAAAACACCTGGTTCACCGTGGCCGGCGTGATGGGGGCGCTGCCGCTGGCACCGGAAATCGAACGCGCCGCGCTGATCGGCTACCCGGTCGCCAAGCGCCTGTTCGGCACCACCCGGAGCGCCAGCATGGTGTATGTCCGCGCCGACCCGGAACGGGTGCCCGAAGCCGACTCGCTGCTCGGCGCCGCCGCCGACCCCCAGAACCCCGAACAGACCAAAGTCAGCCGGCCCTCGGACGCGCTGCAGGCCCGCGCCGACGCCCAGAGCACCCTGACCGCCGTGTTCCTCGCGCTCGGCGCCGTGGCGCTGCTCGTCGGCGGGGTCGGCATCGCCAACGTGATGGTCATCTCGGTGCTCGAGCGCCGCCCCGAGATCGGGCTGCGCCGGGCGCTCGGCGCGCGCGCCGTGCACATCGGGGTGCAGTTCCTCGGCGAGTCCGTGCTGCTGTCCGCCCTCGGCGGGGCGGTCGGCATCGGTCTCGGTGCCGCGGCCACCGCCGGCTATGCCTACAGCCAGGGGTGGATCGTCGTCGTGCCCCCGCTGTCCGTCGGCGGCGGTGTGGCGATCGCGCTGGCACTCGGCGCGCTGGCCGGGCTGTACCCCGCCGTCCGTGCCGCCAGGCTCGCTCCGGCGGCCGCCTTGCGGAGCGTCTGAGCAGTCAACGTCTGTTCGAGCTCTAGGCGCCCCTCACCCGATTGCGCCGGTGCCCGCCGAGCATCCGCAGCCTCCTCAGCGGCACCGCGAACCACAAGACAGCGAAGGGCACCGCTCCCACAACTGCTGTGACGACGCCGACCGCCACACCAAACAGCTTGGTCGTAGCCAGCATCAGGCAGCCGCACATCGCCAGGGCGAGAAACCCAAGTCCGGCGATCACCACACGGTTTGAGCTGAACACGAGGTACTGCTTGTCTTCGTGGCGGAACAGGAAACGATGCTCCGCGGAGGGCGCGAGCGTGCACACCGCCGCCAAGGCCGCCAGGAGCAACGTGACGAAGTACACGATGCGCTCGAAGTTCCCCACATGCGCGAAGCCGGTGTTGAACGGTACGATCAAAAGGAACGCGAAGAGAACCTGCACGCCGGTCACGATGACGCGCAGCTCGCCGGTCAGTTCCTCGAGGTTGCGGTCGAGGCGCTCCAATTGCGTCTCGTGGCGGTGCTCCGCGCTTTGCGAGTCCGGCATACCGATCAACGGCGGCTACATCTGACCAGGCGAATCCGTTCGGCTGGTATCTCCTCGGGCGTGCCGTCGGAAGACTTCAAGTTGTGGAGCAGACCGTTGCGCACCCTTCTTAGCTACCCGCCACGCAGAGCATGAAACGGGCTCGAGCCAGCGTGGCTCCGCGAGCCCACCGGACAACGAATTGATCCTGGTCAGTTCGGGTAGGAGAACCCCAGCGTGCTCGTTGCTGGCGCCGATGATCTCGAGGGGCCGGCGTCCGCGACGAGGCGCGTCGGGCGCGCTCGATCCTGCGCGCGACCATGAAAGACCAGAAGCCGATCGGAGGTCAATGACAATGCCGCCCCGTGGTGTGAAGAAAGGCAGTAGACGCGAGCGCCAGTACGAGCACATCAAGGACAGCGAGCGCGCACAGGGCGCCTCGCTTAAACGTGCCGAGGAGATCGCGGCGCGCACCGTCAACAAGGAGCGCGCCCGCAGCGGCGAAGCGAAAACCAGCTCGCGCACATCCACCGGCGACATCTCCTCCGGCCGGCGCGGTGGCCTTCGCTCCGGCAAACCAGGGCCGCGCGGACGTACCCGCGACCAGCTCTACCAGGAGGCCCGCAGCCTCGGCGTCGAAGGCCGCTCCCACATGAACAAGGCACAGCTCCAGAGGGCCGTCGAGAACAAGAAGCGCTGACCCGAGGCTGGTTTCAGGCACATGGCTCACGCGGTGGCCGCGCTCTGCGACGAGCACCGGCCGGAGGTGGTGCTGATGGTGGCGGCGCGGCTCACGAGGACTCGAGCGCCGCCTCTGCGTGCGACTTGCCCGACGATCTCACACCCCGCGAGGCGGAGGTGCTCGCGCTGATCGCTGCGGGCTTGACGAACGCCGAGATCGCCGAGCGGCTCGTGGTCAGCCCGACGACGATCAAGTCTCACATCAACCACCTCTTCGCCAAGGCCGGTCTGCGCGACCGCGCGCAGGCCGTCAACTACGCCTACCGCACGGGCATCGCGACACCGCCGTCAGCCGACTTCGTACCTGATATGGGTCACGCCAGGCGCGTCGACTGCCCGGATCTGCTCGAGCTTGAACGTCCCGCGGTCGAGCCCAGCGAATAGGCGCTCACCAGTGCCGAGGATCAGTGGCGCGATAGAGATGTCGATCTCGTCGACCAGCTCTGCGGCCAGATATTGGTTGACCACCGACGCACCCCCTGGTAGCGAGATGTCGCGTCCCTCTGCGACGTCCTTCGCCTGCCTCAGCGCTGACTCGATCCCGTCGCTGACGAAGTGGAAGGTGGTGCCGCCCTGCATCTCGAGTGGCTTGCGCGGATGGTGGGTGAGCACCAACACCGGGTGGTGAAACGGAGGATTCTCGCCCCACCAACCCCGCCAAGACTCATCCCTCCACGGACCCCGGACCGGCCCGAACATGTTGCGGCCCATGATCGTGGCGCCTATGTTCGCCAGGCGCTCCTCGACCACCGCAGAGCTGGCATTCACGTCGCCGCCCTCCTCGCCGTGCATCTCCCGAAACGCCTTGAGTGGGAAGAACCACTCGTGCAGATCCAGCCCGCCGGAACCGAGCGGGCTCTCCTCGCCTTGATCTGGGCCGGCGACGTAGCCGTCCAGCGACATCGTGATGCTGAGTCTCAGCCTGCTCATCTCCGCTCCGTTCTGCGTCGCAACCCTGCTCTCAGAGGCCGCCAGAGACGTCATGGGGCACGTCTCACGGGGATTCCCGCTCGGTACGGGACCCACTCAAGCACATCTCCAGCGCCGCCGAGGAGGCTTAGAGCTCGACGCGCTCGGCGGCGTCCAGTTCGGTGATCCGTGGGGCGGGGTAGTGCGTAGGAATGATTCCGAGCCGTGCCACATCTGCGTGGGGACACGGGGGAATCCGATCTCCAACACATCGAGGTGAACGATGGGACTTGATAATCCACTGCACATAGCGTTTCTGCTCTTGCTCCTGCTGCTCGTGTTCGGCGCCAAGCGCCTGCCCGAGATGGGCCGGTCCCTGGGGGAGGGGCTGCGGGGCTTCAAGAGCTCGCTGAACGGCGAGCCCATGGCTCCCGCGATCGCGGCACAGGTGCCGACGCCGGCCGCGCAGAGCCCCGTGCCGGTCGCGCAAAACCTTGCGCCGGCCGCGCAGAGCCCTGCGCCGGTCATGCAGAACCCTGCGCCGGTCATGCAGAACCCTGCGCTGGCCGCGCAGGAGCCGCACACCGCCCCGGTCGCGCACGATCCGAGGCCGGCAGGGAGCCCGTGAAGGCGCCGGTGTCCAGGACGCGCGGACTGCTCGCCGCGGCGCGGGGCTCGGCCGGTCTGCACAAGCTCGCCGACGAGGAGCTGATGGCCCTGGTGCAGGCGGGAGACGGGGACGCGTTCGAGGTCGTCTACGACCGCCACTGCGACGCCGCCTTCTCGCTTGCATACCGCATGTGCGGCAGGCGCGCCACCGCCGAGGACGTCCTACAGGAGGCGTTCCTCGCGCTGTGGCGCACCGGCGCGCGCTACGACCGCAGCCGCGGGAGCGTGCGCAACTGGATCCTGCGCATCGTGCACAACCGCGCGGTCGACGCCCTGCGCCGCGGCGGGGTGCGCGATCGCCACCTCCTCCACGAAGAGGGAGCCGTGGAGCGGGTGGCGGGCCGCGAGGACACCGAGGAGGAGATCCTCGGCCGCGAGCTGGCCCACGAGGTCCGGGGAGCCCTGGGCGTCCTGCCCAAGGAGCAGAGCCGCGTGCTCGAGCTGGCCTACTTCGGTGGGTTCACCCACACCGAGATCGCCTCGATGCTGCAGATGCCCGTCGGTACGGTGAAGGGGCGGATGCGCCTCGGGCTCGCCAGGCTGCGACTCACGATGACCGCCGAGGAGGGGATGCCCCAATGAGCGATGCACACGACTTCGAAACCCACGACTCCCCGGGCCCTGCTGGGAGCTGCTGCGGCGATGCCGCCCTCTACCTCCTGGGCCTGCTCGGGGACCGGCAGAGCAGGGTGTTCCTCGATCACGCCCGCTCGTGCGCGCTGTGCGGCGACGATCTCGCCGCGCTGGCGCCCGCGGTCGATGCTCTCCCCACCACGGTCCCCCAGGTGCCCGCCCCGGCTCACGCCAAGCGGCATGTGATGGCGGTCGTGCGCAGCGAGGCCGCCCAGCAGGCCACGCGTTCCCCAGCGTCCTCGCGCGCGGGCCGCAGGCGGCCTGTCCTGCGCCCCGCGCTGGCGCTCGCAGGTGCGGGGCTGCTTGTGGCGGGCGTCGCGATCGGCGGCCTGTCCACGCCCTTCGGCGGCGGGTCCACCCGGGTGGGTGGCTCGGCGACACGGGCGGTGAGCGCGGAGGTCACGCTCCCTGGTGCCGGCGCCACGCTGCACGAGAGCGGTGGACATACCTGGCTCACGGTCTCGAACATGCCCGAGCCCTCCCCCGGGCACGTGTATGAGGTCTGGGTGAAGCGCTCCGGGCAGGCCCTGCCGCAGCCGACCACCAGCCTGTTCGCCCCCACCTCCTCCGGCGCCGCGACGGTTGCGGTGCCTGACAGCGGTGGTGCAAGTGAGGTTCTGGTCACACAGGAGCCCTCCGGTGGCAGCCCGCTGCCGACTCGCTCCCCGGTGATCGTCGCGCACCTGAGCTGAGAAGCGGAAGCCGCCCGCACCTGAGTTGAGAAGCGGAAGCCGCCAAAAGCAGAAGCCGCCCCGAGGGGCGGCTTCTTGCTTGCAGCGCACTGGGGGGATTGGCTTCAGGAGACGATGAACCCGGTGCTCTTCACCGCGGCGAGAACCTTGCTGGCGGTGTAGGGAATGTCGAACGGGCCATCGGGGGCGATGGCGTTGCCGGCGGGTTCATTCAGGAGCCCGATCACGCTGGCGTGGCGAGCCTCCACGGTGAGGATCGAGATCGCTGCCTTCACGTAGGCCGCCGCCTTGATGTTGAGTGCCTGTCCGGAGTAGGCGTGCACCCCCGTGTTCTCGAGCACCTGCGAGGTGGTCATGAACATCGCGGGACTCGTGTTGGCGCCTTTGAAGTCGAACTTCGGTTCCTTCGCCGCCTGCGACCCGAGGTGGCTCTTGAGGAATGCGACGTGTGCGTTCTCATCGCGGGTCACGATCGTCAGAAACGCGCTCGTCTGAGCGTTGAGGGACATGTTCGCGGCGCTCGCGCCGTTGTAGAACGCGGCCTCCAGGTACTCGAGCGTCAGCGCGTAGTTGAGGATCCCAACGTCGCCCTTCCCGAAGCTCGCGGGGGGGCGCCCCGTGCCGGCGGCGAGTGCGGGTGCGGTGAGGGCGCTCAACACCGCCCCTGCGCTCACTGCGCCCGCACCCGCGAGTGCGGTCTTGCGTAGAAAGCCGAGGCGGGTGTCCCCGTGCTCGAGCGCATCGACGGCCTCGGCGTGGGCTTCGCCAATCGCACCGTCGACGTCGATCTCCTGCAGGTTGATCTTGCTGGACATGATCTGGCAACTCCCTTTGTCGTGTTTGAAAAGCGCCTGTCTCTGCGGCAGCGCTCAGCGAGCGGTCCACCTGCGCCGCCCGATTGCATGCGCCGTTACTTCGCACCAGGCGCCTTGACAGATCAATCCCGTGTCACTTGCACCTGGATTGATCCGCCAGGGTGGCTCACGCGAATAGGTAGGTCATCCGGTAGCAGGCCTCCTTCCGGACACATCTGGAAAAACCGGGGCCTTTCACGCATATGGCTATCGCCGTCGGAAAAATCGGACACGAGGAGCGGGTCAGCTTCGTCGAGCACCTCGACGAGCTGCGTACGCGCCTGATCGTCTCGCTGGCCGCGCTCGCGGTGGCCTTCGGCTTCTGCCTGTGGCAGAACCACTCGCTGCTTCACATCATCAACCGGCCGCTGGAACACCAGACGCAAAAACAGGTGCGGGCGGGGAACGGCCCGCTGGGTGCGACCTACACCGTGCAGCAGGCCGCCCGCTCCGTGGCGCTCCAGCTGGAGCAGGTGGTCGGCGCGCTCGAGCGGCCCCGCAGCGGGGCCACTGCCGCCACCCGCACCTCTCTGCGGGGCGTGACGCCGCGGTTGCGCAGCGCGATCTCGAGACTATCGGCCGCGCCCCAGGGGAACAAGCCGGTGACACTCGGGGTCGGGGAGCCGTTCACCGCGACGCTCGGTGTGGCGCTGATCTTCGCGCTGATCCTTGCGCTCCCGATCATCCTCTACGAGCTCTATGGCTTCATGCTCCCGGCCCTCAAGCCGGAGCATCAGCGCATCGCCTCGCCGCTGATGCTGGCCATCCCCGTCCTCTTCGTGACCGGGGTGCTGTTCGGCTACCTCGTGGTGCTCCCCGCTGCGCTGCGCTTCTTTGAGAACTTCAACAGCGGCCAGTTCAACGTGCTCGTGCAGGCCGGCCAGTACTACCACTTCGCCGCGACCATCCTGCTCGCGATGGGGCTCGTCTTCCAGGTTCCCGTCGCGATCCTCGCTGCCACCCAGGCGGGCATCGTCACGCCGCGCCAGTTGCGAGCAAACCGCCGCTACGCGATCCTCGCCTGCGGCGCGGTGGCTGCCTTCATACCCGGTGATGCGATCACTCTGCTGCTGGAGACGGTGCCGCTGTATCTCCTCTTCGAGGGGAGCGTGCTGCTGGCCTCGATCTTCGACAGGCGCGCGGGCGCGCGGGGGCGGGCCACGGAGCACGTGTAGGCGAAGCCAGCTCCTGCTCGCTTGGGGGCGCTGCGCTGGGTCGCGGCCACGCCGACGGCGGGCCGGCTGGTGGCGGAGCTGGAGCAGTCCACGGAGGGCATATGGCGTGGCGGGATTTACAACACCTCTCACCCGCGCAATCATCTACACCAACACATGCAGGCACGCACGCCATGAACCCTCGACCGGGAGCGTCACGAGCATGAGCGGCGCGGAGGTCGGCCTGGCCCTCTCGGTGTTCCTCGCGTGCACGGTGGAGGCGGTGGAGGCGCTGACGATAGTGCTCGCGGTCGGCACCACCCGCAGCTGGTCCTCGGCGATGAGCGGGGTCGGCGCCGCGACCCTCGCGCTCGCCGCGATCGTGGCGGCGCTCGGCCCGGCGCTGACGTCGCTGCCGATCGACCTGCTGAGGGTCCTCGTCGGGGGCCTGCTGCTGATCTTCGGTCTGCAGTGGCTGCGCAAGGCGATCCTGCGCTCAGCCGGCCTGAAGGCCAAGCACGACGAGCTCGAGATATTCCGCGAGGAGCGCGAGGCGGCGCGCGCCGCGGGCGCCCGGCGCGCCGGCTTCGACGGCTACGCCTTCACGATCTCCTTCAAGGGGGTGCTGCTGGAGGGCCTGGAGGTCGCGTTCATCGTGCTCACCTTCGGGGCCAACCAGAACCGCGTCCCGCTGGCGGCCGCCGCCGCGGGGCTCGCCGTGCTGCTCGTCCTCGCCGTGGGCGTCGCGGCGAGGGCTCCCCTGGCGAGGGTGCCCGAGAACACGATGAAGTTCGCGGTCGGCGTGATGCTCAGCTCCTTCGGGATGTTCTGGGGGGCGGAGGGAGCAGGGGCGAGCTGGCCCGGCGGCGACGCCGCCCTCCTGGCGCTCATCCCCGGGCTCCTGATCGCGGCGAACGCGATGGTGTGGGCTCTGCGCCGCGCGGTTCCCCCGCACGGGGCCGATCGGGCCGTGCCTGGCGATGCCGTACCGGCCGATGCCGCCGATCGGGCCGTGCCGGCCGATGCCCCCGACCGCGCGACGGTGGGAGCGTGACACGGGTGTGGGGATTCCTCGCGGGTGTGTGGGAGTTCGTCGTCGGCGACGATTGGCGGACAGCCCTGGGGGTGGTGCTGGCGCTGGGGCTCACCGCGCTGCTCGCCGAAACAGCGATCTCGGACTGGTGGCTGATGCCGCTCGCGGTGCTCGGTCTGCTGGCGCTCTCGATCCGCCGCGCCGCGCGGGGCGCCTCGAAGTTTCCCGGCCCGGATCGTTTAGGGTGACGTCAGAGTCTCACCGTGACATCCAGCCAGACCAGAGCAGACCGCCAGAGCCGTTCGCGGGAGCCTTCGCGGCCGGCGGCGGTGCCCACGCTTGCGCCGCAGTTCGACGAGTGGGAGATCGAGCTGCACGGACGCCGCATGATTTACAGGGTCGCGGGCAGCGGACCGCCGGTGGTGCTGATCCACGGGATGCTCAACTCCTCCAGCCACTGGCGCTCGGTGGCGTTGAACCTGGCCGGCGAGTACACGGTGATCGCGCCGGACCTGATCGGGCACGGCGACTCGGCGGCGCCACGGGGCGACTACTCCCTGGGGGCGCACGCCTCCAGTATCCGCGACCTGCTCGCGGCGATGGGGATCGAGCGCGCGAGCATCGTTGGGCACTCGCTCGGAGGGGGCGTGGCGATGCAGTTCTTCTACCAGTTCCCCCAGCGCACCGAGCGGCTCGTGCTGATCTCCTCGGGCGGCCTCGGCCACGAAGTCAGCCCGATGCTGCGCACCGCCGCGCTGCCCGGCGTCTCCGCCCTGCTCTCGCTGACCATCCATCGGCGCGTGCTCGGCGCGCTGAGCGACACCGGCCGGCGTCTGCGCGAGCGCGAGGTGCGCCTCGGCGTGCACCTGCAGGCGGTGGCCCGGGCATTACGTCCGCTGGAGAGCCCCGAAGCGCGTCAGGCGTTCCTGCAGACACTCCGCGCGGTGATCGACGTGCACGGTCAGCGGGTCAGCGCGACCGACCGTCTGTACCTACTCGAGTCGATGCCCACGCTGATCGTGTGGGGCGAGCGCGACAACACGATTCCGCTCCTGCACGGACGCCGGGCGCACGAGGCGATCCCCAGCAGCCACTTCAGGACTCTGCCCCGCGCCGCGCACTTCCCCCACCTCGAGGACCCCGACGGGCTTGCCGAGGTGCTGCGGGAGTTCATCCAGAGCACCCGCCCGGGCAGGATCGACGACGGCGACTGGGGCGCGGTGCTCTCCCGGCGCTCGCCACCCAGACGCGTCGGCGAGGCCGCGGCGTAGTGTGTTGACACTCGAGGATCATCCGATGCTCCCACTGAGAGGACTCGGTCCCGGGAGGGACGCGCGCTTCATCGACCGCCGCGACGCGGGGCGCCATCTGGCGGCAATGCTCGCCGAGCTCCGCTGCGAGAACCCGATCGTGGTGGGTATCCCGCGCGGCGGGGTGCCGGTTGCGGGCGAGGTGGCGCGTGCGCTCGCGACGCCGCTCGACCTCGTGCTCGTGCGCAAGGTCGGGGCCCCCGGCAACCCTGAGTTCGGGATCGGGGCGCTCGCCGAGGGGGATGTGGTCGTCATCGACGAGGAGGCCGTGCGGCAGTTGCGGTTGGACGCCGCCGAGCTCGACATGGCGGTGGGGCGCGCGCGGCGCGAACTGGCCGAGCGGTCGGCTCGCCCCTACGCCAAGCGCCCGCGGCTGGCGGTGGCGGGGCGGACGGTGCTGCTCATCGACGACGGCCTGGCCACCGGTCACAGTGCGCAGGCGGCCGCGCTTTCTCTGCGTGAGCGGGGCGCGGCGCGGGTGATCCTGGGGGTGCCGGTCGCTGCCCCTGCGTCGGCGCGCAAGTTGCGCGCGTGGGTCGATGAGGTGGTGTGCGTGCGGACGCCCGCGGATCTGTGGGCGATCGGGCCCTGGTATGAGGACTTCACCCAGACCCCAGAGGAGGAGGTCGCGGCGCTGCTGGCGCGGCCCGCCGGGCGAGTCGGACACGCCAGTGGGGCCGCCACGGAGTGCTGAGAGCAGCGCTGCCGGCCCAGATCGAGCGATTTGTCAATCTGACCCGTCCTTCAAAGCTTGGGGCGATTATGATCACACGGCTGATTTTGCTTTTGCGCCAGGCCAACCTCCAGTGGCGACCAGCGGACCGATTCGACCCCGATCGCTGGCTTCGTGAAGATGACGCAGCCGCCTCCAAGTCGCTGGTGTTCGGCGCCGGGCCGCGCTTTTGCCCTGGGCGCAACCTCGCGTTCCTGGAGGCAAAGAGCGCACTGGCGATGATCGCACGCAACTTCCACATCGAACTGGACGACTCGGCCGGCACGGTGGGAGAGCGCTTCAACTTCGCAATGATCCCCGACCGCCTGCGGGTGCGGCTACGGTTGCGCGAGCGCGTCTCGCCTGCCTCTGTCCCCGCCGCTGAAGCCGCTCGGTAGCCGCGATGGCATCGGTTGACGCCGGCGACACACCGGCCACCACGGACCCTGGGTATGCGCTCAGCTCCTCCAGCGAGGATGAGCACGCGCGACTGAGCCGCCAGTCCGCGGCGCATGAGCCGTTCACGCGCCGCCTACTCCAGCGCGCGGGAATCGCGGCCGGAATGCGGGTCCTGGACGTCGGCTGCGGACCGGGCGACGTCAGCTTCCTCGTAGCCGGCATGGTCGGTGGGGAGGGCTCGGTTGTTGGGGTCGAGCGTGACGAGCAGGCAGTCGCGACCGCGCGCCGACGCGCCGACGACGCCGGGCTTGGCAACGTCGAGTTCGTGTGCGGGGACTTCCGCGACGTGCAGCTCGACGGCGGCCCGTTCGACGCTTTGGTCGGCCGGTTCGTGCTGATGTACCAGGCCGACCCCGCAGACGCGGTGCGTAGAGCCGCATCCCATCTGCGCCCCGGAGGTGTAGCCGCGTTCCTGGAGGCCAACATGATCGGCTCGGCGGTGCCGGCGCGATGGTTGGGGTTGTGGCCGGCGACCCCTGCATCTGAACAGCTCAGCGGGTGGATCTACGAGGCGTTCGCGAGACTCGGCACCCAGCCGGACATGGGCGGCCGGTTGCCTCACACCTTCGCTGAAGCCGGCCTTGAGCCCAGCCCGGACGTTGACGTCGGGGTCGCGGTCGCCGTCGGCGAGGACGCCATCAGCCATACGGTGGAATTCGCCGCCAGCCTGCTGCCAGCAATCATCGCCGCCGGGATCGCCACGGAGGAGGAGGTCGACATCGACCACCTTGCCGAGCGTCTGCGCGCCGACACAGGACCCGTCGGGCCGGTCGGCTGCTGGCCGACCGCGTTCGGAGCGTTCGCCACCAAGCCGCCAGAGGCATAGCCGTGAGTCAAGCGAACCTGGAACTGCTCGCGCAGGGCTTTGCTGGCTGGGGGAAGGGCGAGCCGGCGAGGATGAGCGAGCTGCTGGCGCCCGACTGCGAGCTGATCGTCCCCGACTCGATCCCGTATGGCGGCACCTTTCACGGGGCGGAGAACGTGATCGGCTGGTTCACCCACGAGCTATGGCGCTGGTTCGACGAGTTCACCTCGACACCGGAGGCTGTCATCGACGGTGGCGATCTGATCGTCGTGCCGGTCAACGTAAAGGCACGCGCCAAGAACGGCAAGGCGCTCGACGTCCACAACCTATGGGTCTACGAGTTCAAAGACGGCAAGCTCACCAAGGCTCGTGTATACGCCGACACGGCCGTGCTGCGAGACGTCGTCGCGGGGATGACTGCATAGATGATCGGCAACCGTAAAAGGCCCGATCAGTGAGGCACGCGACGGGCTGATGTCGCTGCGCGTCATCTTCTCCACCCACCCCGCCCACGGGCATCTCAATCCGCTGCTGCCGGTGGCGCACGCGTGCCAGGACGCGGGTCATGAAGTGCTGTTCGCGACGGCTCCGCGCTTCTGTGAGACGGTGCGCTCGCACGGGTTCGAGTGCCGGCCCGCCGGCCTTGACTATCTGTGGTCGGAGCCTCTGGTGAGCTTTCCCGAGATCGCTGACGCTCCGCGCGGCCCGGACCAGGTCCGTTGGCTGATCGAGCGGATCGGCGTTCCACGCCTGCATCGCCCGATGGCCGAAGGCGTGCTCGAGATCTCCCAGGACTTCAACCCCGACCTGATCGTGGTCGACTTCGCCGACTGGGGCGGGCGCCTCGCCGCCGATGTGCTCGACATCCCTTACGTGTATTGCTCCTGGGGGTATGAGGTCGACATGGACTTCTCCTACACCGGAGACCTCTACGATGAGCTACGTGCCGCGTTTGGACTCGGGCCCGATCCCGTCCGCGACACTCACGGGGCTCGATGGCTGCGCCTCTCACCGCTGCCCGAGCGTTGGGTGCGCGAGCGGGCGCCCGCCAGCCCGACCACGCTTCGCTTTCACATGGCGCTCTATGACGCCCCCGCGGGGAGCGGGTTGCCGTCGTGGTTTGCCGAGCTCCCCGAGCGGCCGCTGATCTACGCGACGATCGGGACCGTGGTGTCTATCGCGCCGCTGATCGGGTGGCTGATCGACGGGCTCTCGCCGCTGGACGCCGAGGTGGTGATCACGACCGGCACGGGCGTTGACCCCGGCTCCCTCGGGTCGCTGCCGGAGAACGTACACGTCGAGCGGTTCATCCCGCAGTCGCTGCTGCTGGAGCACTGTGATCTGGTCGTCTCCCACGCCGGTTTCGGGACGGTGCTCGGGGCGATGCGCCACGGAGTCCCGATGGTCCTGATGTGCCTGGCCGCCGATCACTGGTACAACGCCGAGCGCTGTGCCGAGCTCGGTCTCGCGCGCGTCGTCGGCCGCGACGCACAAAGCGCACAGGGGCTTTGCGAGTTGGTCCGCCCTGCGCTCGTGGACGATCAGCTGCAAGCCGGCGCAGCCGCGATGAAGACGGCGTTCGCCGATCTCCCGGACGTGAGCGAGGCCGTCCCGCTGCTGGAGGAGCTCGCTCGCGAGAAGACACCGATCACGCAGCTGGCGGCGGGGTAGGGGGCCGTTGCCGTGCGCATCCTGTTCACTTCGATGTCCGCGCAGAGCCACATCGCGCCGATGCTGCCCCTCGCCCGCACAGCAGCTAACGCGGGCCACGAGGTCGTCTTCGCCACGGCCCCCGACGCCATCGCTGCGGTGCAACGCGCCAGCCTGAAAGCGCTGCCCGCCGGGCTGCCCTTCGAGGAGACGCAGCGGCGCTATACCAAAGCGCATGGGAACGAGCTCGCCAGCCTATCCCCGCAGGAGCGCCTCGCGCATATTCTGCGCCACTGCTTGATCGGGATTGCAGCCCCGGCGATGCTCGAGCACCTGCTGCCGTTCGCCAGGACGTGGCAGCCGGACCTAGTGATCCGCAATCTCGGCGAGCCGGCCGCCGAGGTCGTCGCGACCGCCGCAGGTGTGCCGCACGTGATTCATGGCTTCAGCTCGCCAAAGTCCAGCTACTTCGAGCCAGTGCTCAGAGCGGGACTCGCGGAGCTGTATGAGAAATGCAGGATCGCCCCGCCGCGCGGCGACTCGCGTCTCGCCACCCCCTACCTGAACATCTGGCCCGAGGGTCTGCACCCGCAAGCGGAGGACTGGCAGTACCCGAACATGTGGCCATTGCGGCCCGAGAACGCGCTGCCGTCAGCGGCGCCCGTCCCGCGTCCGGCCGCGTTGGACGGCTTGCCCTTCGAGAGGACCGTGTACGTCACCGCCGGCACCACCCACAACTCCACCCCCGGGCTGCTGGAGACGATGGTCGCGGCGCTACACAACGAGGCCGTGAACGTGGTCGTGACGATCGGCCCCGATGGGGACCTCGACCGCTTCGGTCGGCATCCGGACAACGTGCGCGTGGAGCGCTGGATCGACCAGAGAACGATCCTGCCTCACTGCGAGGCGGTCGTCTGCACCGCGGGGGCGGGCACCGTGCTGGGAGCGCTCGCCCACGGCAGGCCACTAGTGCTCGCGCCCGTCGCGACCGATCAATACGAAATGGCGGCGCAGATCGAGCACGCCGGTGCCGGTAGAGCGTGCTCAACCCAGCCGCTCTCACCGGCCGCGGTGCGCGAGAGCTTCCACGAGGTCAGCCGCGACCCGGCCTACACGGCAGCGTCCACTCAACTGGGCGAGCAGATCCTCTCGATGCCCACACCAGAAGACCTCCTCCCACGGCTGGACGAGCTAGTCACGGGATGACACCCACCACCACACGCTTGGGCGATGGCTGCGGGCCACGCGTCGTCGTGAGCGCGGGGAGCCAAGCGCCGTGGGGTTTGTGTCGCGGACCCTAGCCTCGCGGCACAAACCCACCGGAATCCGCACGTATCCGGCGGTATCTCGACCTGCAGCCCGATGATCCAGTGACGCTGGGCTCCTCACAAAATGCCCGCAAACGCGGGCTTTTTGCTAGGCGCCGCGCGGCTGGTCGTTGGGCGGGCGCCACGCCTGAAAATCGTGGTGTCCCCAGTTCGAGTCTGGGTCTGGCCATCTCAAGTTTTCCCTGCTAATCCGCAGGTTTTGAGTGGGCTTACAGCCAGTTTAGCGGGCACGTTTTGGGCCCATTTTCGTGCCCGTGGTCCAATTCGTGGTCCAAACCCCCCGGTTCAGGGCCCAATGAGCGCTCTGTTTTGCGTGGAGGGATGCAACTGCGAGGCTTGGGATTGGCTTGGTTATGCGGTTTCTGCGCGCATGGCCCTCGATTGGGCCTAAAGGAAACATGTCCGCGAATCGTGGTGTTCCCAGTTCGATTGTGATTGCGCGTTGACAAAGCTAGGCCGCACGAAGGCGGTAGCGGCCTGACCGTCCACCGATGGGCTCGACTTGCTCGGCGCGGTTGATCTGAGCCAGGAAGCTGGCCAGCGGATCCTTCCCACGGGCGCGGTAGCCGGCGGCGCAAAGCAGCGCATACCAATCGCGGTAGTGGACTGCTTGACCCGGTTGTATCTCGCGCTCGAGAACGGCGATAGCGATCTCTTGTAGCCGCTTTCCCCCCAGCTCACGATCTAGCTGTTCGATCTGCAGCTGTGCTGCTAGCCCGAGAGTGCCTTCGAGCTCGTGGAGCATGTGCTCGTCTCGACTGACCTGCTCGTCCAGATGCTCGGCGAGCGTTCGCAGTCGATCGGCTCTTGTACGAGCTTCCTCGATCCGTGCCTTCAGGCCCAGGTACTCCTGGGCGACGGCAATCTCGGCAGGATCAGCGAGCTGAAGATCGGGGTCCACGCGTGGCAAACCTACAGCGAGTCCCGGACACGCTTTAGAGACCGCTACGCACCCAATCGCGCTCTTTGCGAAACGGTCGTCCGAGCGCCCTGCAACGCTGTATATACGCAGCTACGTGACCTATAAAGGCTCGCCGCCGGAGGGTCCCTCGATGGTGCCCGACTGGAGTGGACCCGGTTTGACGGACAGCTGATTGCTTTCGTGGTTTAGATGCGAAAGGATGGTGTCTATGTCGCGGTCGGTGCGTCGATACCCGGAGGAGTTCAAGCGTGAGGCGGTGGGTCTGGTTCGCCAGGGCCGCTCGTTGAGGGATGTCGCTGAGAGCTTGGGGTGTAGTGATCAGTCGTTACGGTTCTGGGTCAAGCAGGCCGAGGTCGATATCGGCGAGCGAGACGGCCTGACGTCGCAGGAGCGCGAAGAGCTCCGGCGGCTACGGCGCGAGAATGCTCGGCTCAAGCAGGAGCGTGAAATCCTCAAGCGAGCCGCGGTCTTCTTCGCAGCGGAGACCGAGACCCGGTGAGTGTCTACCGGATCATCTCGGCGGAGAAGGCCAGTTTCCCAGTCTCTGTGATGTGCGAGATACTTGGTGTCAGTCGTTCTGGCTTTCACGAGTGGGAGCGCCGTGCTCCGAGTGACAGGGCGCTCGCTGATGCCTGGCTGATAGAGAAGATCAAGGAGATCCACGAGCAGGCCAGGGGCGTCTATGGGTCTCGTCGGGTGCAGGCTGAGTTACTCCTTGGCCATGGGGTCCAGGTCTCACGCAAGCGCGTGCAGCGTCTTATGCGCCAGGCCGGGATCGCAGGGCTAGTCAAGGTCAAGCGTGGCAAGACTACGATCAGGATTCCTGGGGTTCGTGTCGCTGATGATCTGGTTGACAGGCAGTTCCGGCCAGCGGCGCCGAACGTCTTATGGGTCGCTGACCTGACATACCTGCGGACCTGGGAGGGATGGCTCTATCTCGCGGCGGTCCAGGACGCCTTCTCCCGGATGATCGTGGGCTGGGCGATGGCTGAGCACATGCGCTCAGAGCTGGTCCTGGACGCGCTGCAGATGGCGCTAGCGCGTCGCTGTCCAGACCCAGGTCTGATTCATCACAGCGACCAGGGAGCCCAATATGTGAGTCTTACCTTCGGGCAAAAGGCGCGCGACGCAGGAGTAGCAGTCTCGATGGGATCCCGCGGCGACTGTTATGATAACGCGGTCGCTGAGAGCTTCTTTGCGACGATCAAGAAGGAGCTCGTGCACCGTCACCCCTGGCCCACAAGACGCGAGCTGAGTTCCGCGGTCTTCGAGTACATCGAGGCCTTCTATAACCGTCAACGACGGCACTCAACCCTCGACTACCTCTCCCCAGAACAGTACGAGAACCAATCAACCACAACAACGATCAGCAACTAGCCACGATAGCCCAAGACTGTCCACGAAACCGGGTCCACTCCAGTGGCGGCCGGGTGGTGATCAGCGATCAAGCTAACGGACAAACAACTGGGCGACTATGTAGCCGGCAAGCTCGCCCTCCCAGGCGATCAGCGCAACGAGCTCCGCAAGCAGATTGGACGGCTGCTAGAGAAGCTCGAAGCGAAGATACACGAGGACGGCTCCTACAGAATCAAGAAGTTCCGCCGTGCCGGATCGCTGGAGAAGGGCACAAGCAACCGTCCGCGTGCGGGCAAACCCGTTGACGGAGATGTCGGCGTCTATTTCGAGGTCGACGATCCCGAGAACTTCGATGTCGCGGACCTCCAGAAACTGATCAAGCAGCTCCTCGAAGCCGCGTATCCCCAGAAGAGCCCCGACGACTTCGACGACTCTGGCGACCGCATCTTCGAGGTTGTCTTCACGGGCACCGGTCTAGAGGTCGACCTAGTCCCAATCGTCTCACTCGACGGCGACGCGAACTACGGCTACCAGTACTCTCGCACCGGCGACCGCGTGAAGACCAGCGTCAAGGTCCATCTCGAGCATTTCCGCAGCCACTCCGCAAAGGACGCATTCCTAGCTCCAACCCTGCGCATGGCTAAGCGTTGGCGCCATTGGCAGGAGCTCGGCGGCATCCAGTCCTTCCACCTCGAGTTGATACTCACGTTCCTCGTCGTGCGGGACGGCCCGGCACCCACGCTCGAAGAGAGCTTTCGACGACTCTTTCTCTTTGTTATAGGTGACTTGTCTGCCGGCGTCGCCTTCGACAAAGGCAATGCCACCAGGTTTACTACTCCGGTCGTGATTGTCGATCCGGCAAATGACGACAACAACGTCGCCGCGAGGATCGAGCTTGGTGAGCGCGACGAGCTAATCCAAGCTGCGCGCACAGCCTACGAGACACTCACCTGGGCACAGGGACTCCCCGGCAAGGGCGAGACCGTGGCAGCCTGGAAGGAGATCCTCGGCGAAGGCTTCGCGATCGACTGACAATGACCGAGACCTACTCAACCACCTTCAACCGCGAAGACATCAGGCGCGTGCACGCAGCCTTCGCCGCCGATTACCGAATCGCGGCGGAGTCAACCAAGCTGCACTCCAGTAAATACGTGGACCAGAACGTTGCCGCCATCAAGGCCGTCGCGGAAGAGCAATACCTGAAGGCGGTCCACATGCGGCTGGTGGGATCCGATGGTTCCGTCCGCGAGGCCGCTGTCTACGAGGTATCGACTGACGCCTCGGGTTGGACCAGTGAACGCCCCGGTGACATGTACTGGAAGGCTCAATCCGGCGACCAATTGCAGTTGACCATCATCCACAACGCGAACTGGGCGGCGCTTACACAGGCGGAGAAAGAAGCTTTCGACAAGGAGCATCTGCCCGGTTGGGGACCGTCAAGTTTCGACGGCCACTACGATGGCATGACAACCTCCGCCGATCGCCAATATTCCAGCCGCGCGTACGGATTGCAGCGTACCCGTCACAGCCGCCCAACCTGACTATGGCCGAGGAGACAAAGTTCGAGCTGAAGCGCGAGTTGCCCAACAGCGACCTGGCGAGCCTTGCCAGTCGCCTCATCGGCTTCGACCGGCGCTTCGCGCGTATCGGCCAGCAGATGCGGCTGCTGACCGACGTCGCCGGGGTTGAGCGCTGGGCCGAGCGGCACCACGGCGCCGACCAGAAGCTCACTGCCATCCTCGGGGACCGTTACCCACTCGCGATCTTCCACGGCGACGTCGGAACCGGAAAGACGGCGACCGCTGAAGCAGCGGCAAATGCCCTCTGCGAAACGATGGACACAGACGGGTTCCTGCTGAAGTTGAGCACGCGCGTCCGCGGCGTTGGGCACGTAGGCGAGATGAGTTCGCTCATCGGCGACGCATTTGCGGAGGCAAGCGTTCTTGCTGGCAAAAAACGCTTCATCGCAATGATCATCGACGAGGGTGACTCGCTCGCATTCAATCGCGGGGCTGAGCGAGCGCACCACGAGGACCGCGTTGGCGTCAACAGTCTGATCCAGAAGGTCGACGACGCAAGGCAACTTGAGGGGCGGCTCTTCATCATGCTCTGCACCAACCGTGTTGGCGCGCTCGACCCTGCGATGATGCGACGCGCTAGCCTTTTCGAGCGGTTTGACCGACCATCCGACGACGAGCGCCGGGAGCTCCTCCGGGCAGATCTCGCCGGCATCGACATCGGGGAGGATGCACTCACGAGCCTCGTTGCCGCAACGGGGCCCCGCGACGGTGTTCCCGGGTTCACCTTCTCTGATATTCAAACGCGACTGGTACCGGCTGCGATCGCCCACGCCTACCCCGACCACGCCCTGACCGCAGGGCACCTGCTCGCCGCCGCCGCCCAGATCGAGGCCTCACCTGCAATGGCTGAGGATCTAGCTTGAGCCTCGCTGGCCGCCGCGTCCACGTTACTGGGAGCGCGGCGGAGGACTGCGGCGCGGAACTGCTCGCGGCGGCGCACGACTACGTAGGTCGCCTCACGACGCACCTAATCGAGCACGGTGGCGGACTCGTCGTTGGTGCGGGCGCGGAGCCGATCGGTGCCGCGGGACTACCGTGCATATTCGACTGGACAGCACTTGAGAAGATCAGCACCGCCCCGCTCCCGGCGGGCGGCTGGCCCCCGTCACGGCCGCGGAGGTTCGTCGCAGTCGCCAGCCAGGGAGGGCTGGAGCGGATCCCAGCAAACCGGACCGAGGCGTGGCAGCGGTGCTGCGCACGTACAGACTTCGAGCTCGTAACCGCGCCGCCCGGATGGCGCATGGCCGGCATCATCCGCGAGCGCCAGCTCTCCCATGGCGACATCCTGGTCGTCCTCGGCGGCGGGGCTGGCGTGGAGCATCTCGCTGAGCTCTACTGGCGGGACGGCAAGCCGGTGGTCCCCGTGTGGGCGCAGCTGGGCGCCTTCAACGATGATGGCTCTGGAGGTAGCCGAGCGCTATATGAGAAGGCTCTGGGCAATCCGGGCGCACTGTTTAGGCTGGCGCCAGGCGCCGGCGGCGACAGTGCTCGCCTGCAGGCCCTACGGCTCGAAGCCGAGTCGGACCAGAGTTCGCTCGCCGAAGCGACCGTGCGGATGCTCGAAGACCTGATGCCGCCGAGCGCGTTTTACGTCCGACTGCTCGATCCGAGCAATCGCGATCACGCTGCGGTCGAGTGGTTCTTCTCGGAGGTCGTGACCCCAGCTATATCCGAGCGAGGCTACGCGCCGGTGCAGATGGGTCTGGGCACGCCCGAGAGCATGTTCATGAACGTCGAGATCTTCCGGCGGCTGCATCGCGCCGGCGTGGTTCTAGTCGACCTCACCGGCATGCGCCCCAACTGCACGATGGAGCTCGGCTACGCTCTCGGCCGCCCACGCCGAGTGGTGATCTCCGCGCAGGAGGGCACGAAGCCGATCTTCGACAGCGACAAGCTTCCGACGCATTTCTGGGCCCGCTCCGAGGATGTCGCGGCGTGCGTAGCTGACTACCTCGACTGGTTCGACCGCTATGTAGAGGTGGGACCACTTGTGACCTAAGTGGATCGCCGAGGGACAGACCATGTTGTCGATAGTGGTGGGCCGATAATTTCTTTCAAGATGAAGTTTCTGGTGCGACGATAGCGATCGTCGGTTATCATGTAGCCGATAGGTCCGATGTCGAATGAACTATTGGCTTTCTGATGACGCAAGATGGTCGTGGAATCTCAGGCGTTGGACGTGCCGAACTGTCGGCGGTGCTTGTCGATCGCAGGTTTGTCTCTCCAGAGATCGCCGCACGCGTGCTGGGTGTGGACGCGAGCGTTGCGGCGCGCAAGCTCGCGCATTGGGCGGAACAGGGGTGGCTGCGTAGGGTTCGGCGGGGCCTGTATATCGCCGTGCCAGTCGATGCTCCTCCGCGAAGCTGGTCGCAGGATGCGTTGGTGTTGGCGAGCGCGGTGTGGTCGCCGTGCTACTTCAGCGGGTTCACGGCAGCGCGTCATTGGGGTCTGACCGAGCAGGTGTTCCGCACCACGATCGTGAAGACCGCACAGCGTGTGCGCGCCGCGACGGCGAGTCTGCTGGACGCCGAGTACCTGCTGATGCACGTAGCGGAGGACACGCTCGAGTGGGGCTTGAAGACAGCGTGGCAGGAGGAGGTGCGGCTACTGTTCGCCGACCCCGCACGGACGGTAGTGGAGATCCTCGACGCACCGCGAATCGGCGGTGGTATCCGCCACGCCGCAGAGATCCTGCGGGCGTATCTGGATGAGCACGAGGGTGAGCGCCTGGTGGAGTACGCGCTGCGGCTCGGCAACCGCGCTGTGCTTAAGCGCCTGGGTTTCCTGCTGGAGTCGCAGGGCTGGGGTGCCCCCGAGCTGATTGCGGCGTGTCGCGCTGAGCTCTCCAGCGGTATCTCGCTGCTTGATCCAGACGGGCCCCGTATGGGGCCGCGCGTGCCGGCGTGGCGGCTGCGCGCCAACGTGGTGCTTGAGCCGCAGGAGCCGTCGTGATTGCCAAGCAGGAGCTGATGCGACTCCGCGGCGAGTGGCAACTCGACGTCGGCGTGATCGAGAAGGACTACGTGCTCGGCTGGGTGCTTGCTGCGATCGCTGCCGAGCCCGCGCTCGCCAACACCTGGATCTTCAAGGGCGGCACCTGCCTGCGCAAGTGCTACTACGAGACCTACCGATTCTCTGAGGATCTCGACTTCACCCTCGTCGACGGTGGTCCGGAGGAGCCCGACAAGCTGATCGAGATCTTCAAGAGAGTCTCGGACTGGCTCGCGCGCGAAACAGGCGTCGAGTTGGAGATCGACCAGCGCACATTCGCGCGGCGACGCAACCTACGCGGCCAGCCCACCACGCAGGCGCGGATCGCCTATCGCGGACCGAACGCCCCGCGTGGGACTCTCCCGAAGCTCAAGCTCGATCTGACCAGCGATGAGGTGCTCGTCGAACGGCCGCACCGCCGCATAATTGTGCACTCATACAGCGACCAACCGCTCCCCGGGACCGGTGTCCTGTGTTACTCACCGACGGAGTTGCTAGCCGAGAAGACGCGTGCGCTCGCTACTCGCTGCCGCCCGCGCGATCTCTACGACGTCGTACACATGCACCGCCACCCCGACCTGATCGGCCGAGCCGCGCGCGTACGCACGGTCCTCGCTGCCAAGTGTGCCCACGCTGGCGTGAATGTCCCCGACGCCGACTCGATCCGCACCTCGCCCTACGCCCAGGAGATCGAGCGCGAGTGGGAGAACATGCTCGGCCACCAGCTACCGCGACCGCTCCCCCCGTTCGAGATGTTCTGGGAGGCGCTGGAGGAAGTGTTCGCCTGGCTTGCGGGCACGCTGACGCGTCGCAGGCTTCGCCGCGCGCCCTCCAGAGACCAACTCGATACGTGGCGTCCCCCACACGCGATCGTCTCCTGGCGACAGGGTGCGCCCCTGGAGATGATCCGCTATGCCGGTGCCAATCGCCTGAAGGTAGAGATCGACTACCGCCCCGCCGAGGGATACCCGGGACGCCGCCTAGTCGAGCCCTATGAACTCCGGCGCACTCGCGCTGGCAACCTCGTGCTGCTCGCCGTCAACGGCCAGGGCGAAACTCGCACCTACCGCATTGACCGCATTGCCGCCGCACGTCCCACCAACCGGCCCTTTACCCCCAGATACATCGTCGCTTTCTGAGACATGTCAACCCAGAGCATGCTCCTGACGCCACGCATCCGGGCGTGGTCCGGGTAGATCCACTACGCCCGCCTTGCCGAGTTAGAGGTTTACAAGATCGCGATAAACCTCGTATAACTCCGTATAACTTCGCGAGTCCGGCCATAAACCTTGATCGGGCTGTTCCCCGACAGGGGCCGCCAAGGTTTTGGACCACGACGCCCATCCGTGGTCCAAAACCCCCGGTAAACCACCGGAAACGAACGGTACCTGGCTTAATGTTGGCAGATACAAATACCCTGCAAATGGGCAGTTTGCAGGGTCACTTTCGGTACGACTGAAAATCGTGGTGTCCCCAGTTCGAGTCTGGGTCTCGCCATCGAGAAGGCGCTGCAAATGGGCATGTTTTTGGGATAGTGATCGCTATCTCGGCTGCCCACGTTTGGTCGTCGCGGCACAAACCTCGGCACAAACCCTTGACAATAGGCCCTGTTCCGGGCTCAGTCGGCCGTCTCGAGAAGCCTTACGAGGAGCGTGTCCGGGCGGCAAATGGCCTATCTATGCGGTATTGACATGGAGAACCGAACTATGGGCGAGCCTCGAATCAAAGACAACATCAGTTGGAATCGTGATGCCCTGAGAACGAGTTCTGGGCTGTTCGAGTGTCCCGCCATGAGCGCATAAGCTCTAAAGCGAAAGAGGACAGGTGATCGTCTACTGCGGATGTCAAGCTCTGTGCGTGGCGGGGGCAACGAAAACCAGACTGCGATGCCTGGGCTCATATCGAGTACGGAGTTTTATAGGGTTTATGCGATCTCGATAAACTCCGATAGCCGGTCGGACGGGGCTCATCCAGGGGTTGTGCAGTCGCAGGATTGAAAGCGTCAGCGGGCTGGGCGAGAAAGCCTCACGGCGCCGATCAGGCGTCGATGGCTGAGTGCTGGCGGAGGTACTCGCGGAGGTAGGGCAGGGCGAAGTCGACGTACCCGTGGCGGGTGGGGTGGATCAGCTCGGCTGCGATCAGTCGTAGGCGGTACTGGCTGGCGTAGTTCACGTCGACAGCGAGGCGCTCCTGGATGTCAGCCATCCTGGACGGGCCTTCATCCTGGGCCATCGCGAGCAGGAATGACTTGTCGATGTCCGACGCCGCGCTCAGCGCCGGCTCGTGGATGAGCGCACCGAGCCTGCGCCGAGCTCGAGCGACCCCTTCGGTGGCGTCTTCGGCCGTGATCTCCGCTGCGCTCGGATTCACCCGCCACACCTGCGCGCCGACTAGCTGAAGCAGGAAGGGGTAGCCGCGGGCTCCGTCGACCATGATCTGCAGCGCCCGTTCGCCGACGTCGCGGCCGGCTGCTTGGATCGGTTCGCGCAGGGCGCGTTCAACGTCGGCGCGCGCCACCGAGCCCAGGGTGTGCCGTTCTGCGCGGCGCAGGAAGGTGAGAACGTCGTCGTTGACGACATCGCTGACGCTGGCAGCTAGGCCAGCACCGGCGAACGCCAGCTCCCGATTCTCGCGGAAGGTGTGCTGCACGACGGTGGCAAGCTCGCGCAGCTCTTCGATTTGGTTGTGGTGGATCTCGTCAAGGGTGATCAGGACCCCGGTGCTCTGCTCGGCTAGCAGGTCGGCGAGCATCTCGAGTTGGTTACGCAGACCTGCTTGGACGACGTGCGCCTCGATCGTGCTCCAGGCGAGAGAGCCGAGATTAAGTGGAGCGCTCACGCCGCTCATGCGGCGCTGCACCGCCTTGGGGTCGAAGTCGCGCAGCAGCCGCGGGAGGTGCTGTTGGGTCATCCTGGAGACGAAGCCGGGGGTGGCGGTCTCGCTGACGATGAGCCAGCCGCGCTGGCGTGCGCGGTCCTCGACGGCGTTGAGCATGACCGTCTTGCCAGCGCCGCGAGCGCCGGTGTAGAGCGTCGCGCGGCCCGCCGCTCCGGGGCCATCTTCAAGTGCCTCGGCGAAGTCATCTAGCAGGTCGTCGCGGCCGACCAGAAGCGGCGGGCTGACCCCGAAGCTCGCGTGGAATGGGTTGCTCATCCGACCACCATACCTAATTCCTTTAGAGGTTTTTAGAGTTTTTAGATTCGGTTAGAGGTGGCTCAACGGCCCGTGAGCGTGGCAATCCGCTGTTCAGGCGGTGCAATTCGGGACGTATCTTGAGCCCGAAGCGCAGTGGAACGCGTAGCTCGCTTCAAACCTCATCCGCCCGAGCGGGAATAGGCTGCGCGCATGGGTAGGCCCCCCTCGCTGCTTCGCTGGACACGCTCGCGGTGGCATCGCCGCTGGTTCCGGGCGTCGGCACTGGGCGGTGCGTTCGTGGTAGGTATCGGGCTACCTGGTGGCGCGCTGCTCGCCGCGACGCACCCGGAAACGCACAGCACGCTGTGGACGGTCGCACTCGTGGCAGTGATCGTAGTTACGGCTGTAGCAGCGGCCGTGGCCGTGGTCGCCGGCGTTGGGGCGTTCGTCACGCAGCCTATGTCCGATAGCCACTGCGCCACCCTCAAGGCATCGGCTCTGAGCGTAGCTCGGAGCATCCAGGGCGATCGTGCCTGCGACTACGGCGAGGGGTATCGGCCGGACCAGGCTTTTCATACACACTTCCCGAAGCTGGGGGAGCGGCTGACGGGCTGGTGGCCGCGCCCGCCCAGGCGCAGGGTGCTCTCGAACGGCAGATCGACACGATGATGGCCGAGTGGGGCGTGACGGATGCGGAGATGGTGGTCGGCTACAACATCCCGGAGATCACGAAGTACGCTCGCGGGCTCGCTTTGGCGCGCGCACGCGGTCAGGTCCAGGAGGTACCGCATCTCACGTGGGCCGGCTTCACCAACGCACCGCCCACCGCAGGCGGTCAGGTTACTGGTCCCCCGGAGGGCCAACTGAGACCTAACGGCGGTCCAAACTGGATATCGCTCCGGCCACGAGACGGCGAGACGGTGCCTCAGTGGAACGAGCGCGCCGACCTGTACACGCAGCGAGTAGATGGCCTGATGGCGGCGGTATACGAGACGGCGCTGTCCTACGCGCATGCCGTGGTGGTTGCCGAGCAGCAGTTAGAGGCGTTCAAGCAGGATGAGCGTCCCACGATCTTGGCCGCGCTCCAGCTCATTGCGGTCCGGGAGCCACCGCGCGTCCGGCGTGGGTGCGAGTCATGCTGACGGGGCCCGCTCTACGCGGGCGCGAACGTGACTCGAATCTCGGAGGTCCTTCCTGCCGCGCGAGGGAGTCAGCGACCTGACGCCGTAGCCCGCGCAGCGCGCAGCTTCAGCGTCGTCGGACCCTAGGACCCGAGACTGATAAGAGCGAGGCGGGAGTCGGGCGAGTAGCCCGTGACAGCGCCCTCCTCAAACGTCAGACTCCTAACCTGACATGGCTGCGAGGAGACGATCAGGAGGAGGGGCAAGCACATCTGGCGGCGTGGAGTTTCAGGCGCAGGTGGCGGCGTTCTACGGCGTCGCGATGCTCTGTGAGGAGCTTGCACCGGCACCGCTTGGTCTTGGTGGCGGTGGCGTCATCGACGCCGTGCGCTGCGAGCTCGACGCAGCCGTCGATGACGTGCACATCATCCTCTCGGCCGACCGACGAGTGTTGATCCAGGCGAAGCACACCGTCAATGCGAGCCCGCGTGAAAAGTCGCACCTTGGCTCCGCGCTCGCGCAGTTTGCACACGCATGGATTGATTCGCGAGATCGTGTGGACGCTCGCGGACCGATGCGCTCCGACCGTGACCGGCTGCTATTGGCGTGTGGACCGAACAGTTCCAAGTCGGTGAGGCTCGCGCTGCCGATGCTGCTGAAACGTCTACGCGATGACCCGCCCGACAAATCCGGATCAGCTTCGTCTTACCAACACGGACCAGCGCAAGATCTGGCCGTTGGTGCTTGGTCACCTGCGTTGGGTGTTCGAGGAGCGAGACGGTCACGTCCCGGAGGCGGAGGAGCTGACCGCGCTGCTCTCGCTGATGAGGGTGCGTGAGTTCGAGTTCGAGGGCTCGGAGCGCGACATCGAGCAGGCCAAGGCGATGCTCGCCCAGTCCGTGCTCGCGCAGCCGACGCAGGCGGGCGCGGCGTGGGGACAGATCGTGGGCTTGATGCTGAGCGCCGCGTCAGGTCAGAGTGGACTGCCTCGGGTGAGCCTCGCCCAGCTCTTGGCTGTCGCTGGCCTCTCGATGCTCGCCGCGCCGAGTCCATCGGGCTCACCGCTACTGGTCTACAAGGTCTGCCAAAGCGGCTGCCATCTCATCGTTTCAGGAGTCGATGGAAGCGACCCTCGCGCGGTCCCCGGCAGCGACGAGGCTCGGGATCCGACGATTTGGGGCGATCGCGTCGCTTGGATGAGGAGCGCGAATCAAGTGATGACAAGCCTGCTCGACGGCAGCGGGCGAAGAACGCTCGGCGGCGCGCCGCGAAGGTTGTGCCAGCCAGCAAACAAAGTAACGCGCGCGAGCTGCGAAGCCACGACGAACCGCAGCGTCACCGGTCTGCAGCTGTACTACGGGCGGCTGGCGCTGACCGACTCGTTCTACACCAGAAACGGAGACCCAAATGGCGAAGGCGAGGTCCTGACCGAGGCGGTCAAGGGCGGTCCGCAGCATCTCATCGCGCTGCGACTCACAACCTGATGAAGCTCCACAAGCACCACCTGGCCGTCCAGGCGGCCTGACACGGCCCCTGCGCTGCAACGACACTCGACCTAACCCGCAGAACCCGGCTTCTCCGACGCGCCCATCGACAGCGCGCGGCCCTCGCCCAACGCCCCTCCACTTTGCGCGACACCCACGACGAGCTGCGGGCGTATTGGCGGAGGATCGGTATACGCCCGCTTGTGCCGGGCGAGGCAGAAGCGCTTGCTTCGCCGCACCCCACCCTGTCCTCGTCCGGAGTCCCCCGCACCCCGGTTTCAACCGGACACAGTTGCAGGTCAGTCGAGCCTTTCTGGAATGAGCGCGAGTCCTTCGGCACCGGCAGCCGCGTGGAGGCGGCGGTCCCAGGTGGCAAGGAGAAGATTGTCTCCGGGGAGCATGAGGGCCGCGGCGAGATGCAGGGCGTCCAGGCTGCGCAACTCGCGGGCGATCGCGAGCTTGGCGGCGTCCTCGACCAGGCTCTGGTCCACCTCGATCACGCCGAACGCGGGCCACTCCTCGCGTACGATCTTGGCGGCAGGCTGGCCTGCGCTCAGGCCGACGGCGCGGACAGTCTCAACGAAGCCGACACGACACATGAACCAGCCCTCGGCACGGTCCATCGCATCGCGGACGGTGTCGCTGCCGGGCTCAACGACATAGCGCTTGACCAGCGCGCTCGCGTCGAGGTAGAGGTTCAGCGCTCGGCTTCCCGCTCGGCCAGCACCAGCGCCGATGCGCTGCGACTGCTCTTCACGAGACGGGGTGCCCGCGTTGGCCTCGCGCGCGCGGGCGCAACCAGCCGCCCTTGGGCCACCAGCCCGCGCAGGCGATCGTCCTTAGCCGAGGCACCGGCCGGCACGATGTCGGCCAGCGGCCGACCACGGAGGGTCACGCGCACCTGCTGACCGCGAGCGACCGCTCGCAGCGTCTGGCTCAGCGTCGTCTTCAACTCGCGGACTCCCATCTCACGCATGTGGCCACCTTATCAGCTATGAGTCCACAATACGAACAACCGAGCACCAATGCGAGAGCCACGGACGGCGCCCGAATTGGTATGCGGTGCGGGGGGTCGAGACATTTCGCTGGGACGCGTAGGCTCACTGCTGAGATGTTCGTGCTTGTCCTGCTCGGAGCGTTTGTTCTCGAGGTGTTCGTCTTCGTTGGGGTCGGACGCGCGATTGGCTGGCTGCTGGCGGTCGTCTTGCTGTTTGGGACCTCGGTGCTCGGCGCTCGGCTCCTGCGCATCCAGGGACGCTCGGCGATCGAGCGCGTCTCACTGGCGGTGTCCGAGCATCGCGCGCCCGCGCGAGCCGCGATCGATGGCGCACTCGGCTCTCTGGGGTGCGTGCTGCTCGTGGTGCCTGGGTTCGTCACCGATGCCCTTGGCGTACTGCTCCTGTTTCCGCTCACCCGAAAGCTGACGCGCCGCTGGATATCACGCCATTACGCCGGTCGCATGATGAGCTTCGTGGCAACGGCAGGACGCTTCGCGCCAAGCGACCGCGGTGAGCGTCCGGCTGACGTCGAGTCAACGGTCCTCGACGACGATCGCGACCAGCTATCTTGAGATGGCGCAGCACGCGGGCATCTCCGGCCGTGCCCGATTTCTAGCTTGTCTGAGCTGCTTCCGCATGGTCAAGCGGGATTCCGACGATGGCAGGACGATGGGACACCGCGCCGCGGGACCGCAACTGCTCGAACGCACTCGGACTGGCGCGGATTTGGCACGAGCAGCACCGTTCGCTTGATCACGCATGGGATCTCGGCTAGCGAGTACGACGCGCGACGATCCGCTGCGATTGCGTTATGCGACAGCACGCCTTTGGGCGAGGCGCAGGAGCGCTCGGGCGGGCGCCTCGCTTGGATCGAGGTCGACGATCAACACCTGGCTAGAGATACCGGTGAGACCGGTGAGAGTCAGCGCGCGGTCGACCTGGGCCGGGCCACGCACCAGGATCAACCGGCCGTTCCCTGGCTGCACGTTTGCCGCGGTATCGAGGATGACATGGACGCCAGAGCTCTCGATGAAGGCGACCTCGCGCAGGTCGAGCACCACCACTCGGGCATACCGCTGCGCGTCGCGCAACGCCCGCCTGAGTTCGGGCGTGTTCATGAGATCCATCTCGCCGGCGACGTGAACCCACGCCACACCAGAACCACCCGGCCTCCACGAGCATTCGAACGGCGATGGCGCCACGTAACGACTGGTGGCTATGGAGCTGGTGAGAACCGAAGTTTGGGGCACATGGACCTCCTTCGCGGCTTGTATATGCGAGCGCCGGAAGTCACGTCATGTTGCCCGCCCCCGTGGGGACCGACCACAGTTATGCCCTCTGCTGGAGAGGATAGCGCCCGCTGACCCCAAACGCACGCGGCCTGTTGGAGAGGTTGCTCAGGGGACCGGCAAGGACTCCCAAGGGGATGCCTGACGCGATTGGAGTCAGCAGGCAAGCCGGTGCAGCTCAGGCTAAGATTTCAGCGGCGTTTCGCCTGACGGCACCCCTTCCGCGATGAACCCTCCCGACAGCACGAGCATCCCGAGCACGCATGGGGATGTGCTCACCGCGATCTCCGACGGGATGGTCGCTTTGCTGAAGGAGTTCTACGGGCGAGGCCCAACACGCGCAAAGTCCTACTACGAGGACGACCTGGTCGTGTGTGTGCTGCGCGGGGGCTTCTCCCGGGTGGAGCAAACCTTGCTCGATGGCGGGCGTGGCCACGCGGTCATCCAGCAGCGGATGGAGTTTCAGGAGGTCATGCGCGATCGCTTCACCGGGGTGATCGAACAGGCGACCGGACGGGCGGTCATCGGGTTCATGAGCGGCAACCAGCAACACCCCGACATGATGTGCGAGGTGTTCATCCTCGCCCCCACCGACCTACTCGGCGAACACGAGTGGGGCGACTCGTCGGGTGGATCGGCTCTTGCCACCTGACAAGCAGCGGCCGGGATCAGCTCGCCGATCGCCGTCTCGCCGGCCGGTTGGTTTGGCTGCTAGCGCTCCTCAGAGCGAGTGCTCGTGCGTAACGGGCAGGGCGGCAGCCCTGCCTCCGCTGGCCGGCAGGCCACCTCGCCCGAAAGCGGTCGAGGTGCACCTCGACCCGACGGGCCGCCATTCGCCCTGGTAGCGCCGGAGGTGTCCCCGGTTCGAGTCCGAGTCTCGCCATACGGTTTCCCTTCCCAGGCGCACCTTTTGGGGTGACATCAGCTACCGGCCCTCGGATAGCCCAAATATCGCGCTTCTTCCTCCTGCCGAGTTCGTAGTCGTTAGACTGCCGCAGGGTGGCGGATCGGCTTATGGTCCACAGACGCACGGCCGTGAAGAGCGCAAGGCACGGCGCCCCGCTGCTCGTTCGAGGTGCCGCTGCACTGTTGCGTACGCGAGAGCCCGCGCCGGACCGCGCCTCATTCCGGCAGGAGGCTGCTGCGCTCCTTGCAACCCCGGTCGCCGGCCTGCGCGAGCATGCACTGATCGAGCTGCGGGCGTCGAAGCCACCGTGGTTCGCGACCGGGCTGCGGCTCGAGCGGGGGGAGCGCGTGACGCTCGCGGGATGTGGACGGTCAGATCTGGCACCGCTACTTGGCATCGGGGCCGGGCCGGCCCATCAGGTGTGGACGCGCGTCGGTGGCCGCGGTCCGATCTCGCGTGGTCCACGAGCGACCCGGACGCTCACGGCGCCGCACGCAGGCGAGCTCGAGCTCGGGCTCGCGCTTCCTGGCGAGTGGGAGGACGGGGACGGTTCGGTGCGGGGTGGCCGCCTGCTCTGGAAAGGGACGCGCGGCGGCTTTACGGTCCTCGCGCTCGTTTGGGAGCACGACACGGACGTGGCGACTGAGCTGCGCGCACTAGCGAGCCGCACCGGCATCGGCACGCTGGCGGGATCTCTGGGCGAGGAGGCCGACGCGCTCGAGCGTGGCGAGTTGCGCACTCCGCCCGCTGACTGGACGCCGCACCCGGTGATCGGCCCAAGCACCGTCTATGCCGCCGACGGCCAGCAGATCGGATGCGTCACCCACGGCGACGCCGGGATCGTTCGCTACCCGGC
The DNA here is from genome assembly GCA_963713985.1 of uncultured Solirubrobacterales bacterium. GTDB lineage: Bacteria > Actinomycetota > Thermoleophilia > Solirubrobacterales > Solirubrobacteraceae > Palsa-744. The sequence continues at coordinate 1,018,194 of OY970219.1, forward strand.
GCGCATCCGCCTGGACCCCTCCACGCGGCTACGCTGGCGTTGGCGAGTAGACAAGCTGCCCTCGGCCCTGCCGGAGGACTCGCTACTCACCCACGACTACCTCTCGATCGCTGTCGAGTTCGAGGATGGGCGCGACCTGACCTACCAGTGGAGCTCCAGCCTCACACCGGGGCTCGCATATCGCTGCCCGCTTCCATTCTGGCGCGAGCGCGAGACACACGTCGTCGTCCGATCGGGGTATGAGCAACTTGGACTCTGGATCGACGAGGAGCGCGCGGTGCTCGCTGACCATGCGGCCGCCATCGGCGGACCGCCGCCGCAGTCAGTCGTGGCCGTGTGGTTGATAGCGAACTCCACGATTCAGCGCCGACAGGGCGTCTGCGAATACGCTGGCATCGAGCTGGCATCCAGTCACGAGCAGATTCTCCTCACCGGCGAATCGTGACGACTGCGACCATGAGAGCGCTGGCGCCGATACCGACACCGGTGGCCACGACAACCCCCGACGCCCGCTCCGGCTGGCGCAACCCGGGCTGCTACCCCCCGCGCACGCCCTCCTGCGCCCCGAACTCCTCGACCAGCGCGGCATAGGTCCGGCGCAGCCCCTCCTCGATCGGAACCTCCGCTCGCCACCCGAGCTTGCGCTCGGCCCGCGACACGTCCAGACGGCTGTGCTGCAGCTCGCCCGGACGGAGGTCCGCCAGCTCGGGCTCCAGCGCAACCCCCGCCGCGGCGCTGAGCCCATCCCAGATGCTCGTCACATCTGTCTCCACGCCGGTGGCAACGTTGAACGTGCCACGACGGCCGGAGGCGGCGAGCAGGGCGCGCACCACGTCCTCGACGTACACGTAATCCCTGGTGGGAGCACCGTGGCCATAGAGCTTCGGCGCGCGGCCCGTGTGCAGGCAGTGGCTGAAGATCGCCACCACCCCCGCCTCCCCGTGGGGGCTCTGGCGGGGACCGTAGACGTTGCCCAGGCGGCACACCGCGTGGGGCACTCCCGAGGAGAGCGACCACGTGTTCACATACGCCTCCGCCGCCCACTTCGACGCGCCGTAGGGGGAGAGCGGAGCAGGAATGCGCTCCTCGGGGGTTGGCATCGGGGCCTCGTCCCCATACAGCGCGCCCCCGGTCGAGGTGAACACCACCGGCACCCCCAGGCGCCCGGCGACGTCCACCACGTTCAGCGTGCCCCGCACGTTGACCTCGCAGTCGCGGCCGGGGTCCGCGACGGAGGCCACCACGCTGGCCTGCGCGGCGAGGTGGAAGATCGCGCGCGGAGCCGCCCGCTCGACCGCGCCGTGCAGGGCCGCGCGGTCGGTGATGTCGAGCGTGTGCAGCGTCGCCCCCCCTGCCACGTTGCGGGCGTCCCCCGAGGAGAGGTCGTCGACCACCTCCACCTCGTAGCCCTCGGCGAGCAGGGCGTCCACGAGGTGCGAGCCGATGAATCCGGCTCCGCCGGTGACCAGGGCGCGATTGGACACGCCGGGAATCTAGCCTAACTGGGGAGTGAGGAGGCCGGCTGCGCGTCGGCGGCGCGCTCCTCTCGCGGCTCGCCCTCCGACACCGCCCGCTCCAGCAGTCCCTCGATGGTCTCGATCGCCTCATCGATCCGCTCCAGCGCCTGGGGCTCCTCCTGGTGGCCCAGCATGTAGCGGCGCAGCGTCGCGAGCACCCTGCGTGCGATACCCATCGCGGCCCGCTCGCGCTCGGAGTCGATCTTGCCCCGCTCCTTGAGATCCACCACCCGGCGCACCGCCGGTTCGATCACCTCTCCCGGTAACGCCATCGCCGCCACGCCGTCGTCGATCGCCTGCGCGATCGCCCCCTCCGCGGTCTCCGCGTCCCCGCGCTCGATCGCCCTGGAGAAGGTCTCCAGCACACCCTCCAGCAGCACCTGGGGATCAGACTTCAGCTGCTCGCGGGCGTCGGGGCCGGAACGCGAGAGCACATCCAGGAAGGTGTCCAGCAGCACCGGGTCGAAGTGGTGTCCGCGCTGCTCGCGCATCAGGTGCACCGCCTGCTCCACCGAGTAGGCGGTGCGGTAGACGCGGTCGCTGGTGAGGGCGTCGAACACGTCCGCGACCGCGACGATCCGGCCCTCGAGCGGGATCTCCTCACCGGCGAGTCCGCGCGGGTAGCCGCTTCCGTCCCACTTCTCATGGTGGCTCAGCGCGATCGTGGCGGCCAAGTCGAGAATCGAGGAGGAGGAGCCCCGCAGCAGGCGATGGCCCTCCTCGGTGTGGGTCTCCACGATCGCCCGCTCCTCGGCGGTGAGCGGGCCCGGCTTCAGCAGGATCGCGTCGGGGATCGCGACCTTGCCGACGTCGTGCAGGGGGGCCGCGTAGCCGAGCCGCTCGCAGAGCTCCGCGTCGAGGCCGACGTGCTCGGCGAGCAGCGTCGAGAAGCGCCCGATCCGCTCGATGTGCGCACCGGTGTCCTCATCGCGGAACTCGACCGCCATCGAGAGGCGCCGCACGGTCTCCGACTGCGCGATCTCGAGCTCCGAGAGCGCGCGGTGCAGCTCTCCGGAGCGGTCATCGATCTGGCGCTGCAGCGTCTCGCGCCCGCGCTCCCCGACGCGCCTGCCCAGCAGGCCGCCCGCCACGATCGCCACCGCGACGTAGATGGCCGCCTGGGCCTGACTCTGGGCGATGACCGCCCCGACGGCGCCAGCGACCAGCACCGCCGCCAGCGGCGTCCATGGGAGCAGCGCGCGGAGGCGGCTGCGGATCGAATCCTCGGCGGCAGGTCCCTTCCCCACGCGTTCGAGGTTACTCCACCGTTCGGGCATTTCCACTTGATCGATGTCTCCTTCCCGCGCGCTCGGCGCGCGCGCCATGGGACGTGAAGGGCAGCCAGGGGAGTGGACGAATTTTCGAGCGCCCCCCAGCTGGGCGGGGCGGTCCGGCCCTCCGGATAGAGTTTCGAGTCGTGCGCCCTCGGCTCCCGTTCGCGGCAGGTCTGACGTTAGTGATCGCCGTGACGGCGCTCGCCGGGTGCGGGGGCTCCTCCTCCGGCAACGGCGTCGCGTCGAAATCGCCAGCTGACATCGTTGCGGCCGCCAAGGTGGCCGCAGACGGCGCGAGCACGGTGCACGTCTCGGGCTCGACAGTCACCGGTGGGGCGCCGATCGCGCTCGACCTGAGCCTCGTGGCCGGCAGGGGAGGCCGGGGGCGACTCTCGGAGAACGGGCTGAGCTTCGAACTGGTCGAGATCGACGGCACGATCTACATCAGCGGCAGCTCCGCCTTCTACAAGCACTTCGCGGGCCCCGCGGCCGCCCAGCTGCTCCAGGGGAAGTGGCTGAAGGCACCGGTCTCCAACTCGAGCTTCGCGGGGCTCTCCTCGCTGACCGACCTGCGCTCGCTGCTGGACGCGGCGCTCGCGACTGGCAACAAAACGCTGGCGGCGGCCGGCACGAGCACGATCAACGGGCAGGCGGTCGTGGGCGTCAGGGACACCTCCCAGAACGGGACCCTCTACGTGGCCACCACGGGCCAGCCCTACCCGATCGAGATCGCCAAGAGCGGCCCCGGCGGCGGCAGGATCACCTTCGAGGAATGGAACAAGCCGGTCACGCTCACCGCGCCCGCGAACGCGGTGGACATCGAACAGCTTCAAAAAGGCTGAAACTTCAATACGGTCCTCTGAGGCGCGAGAGCCAAGCAGATCAAGGACGCAGGGAGCGTGGCGTGCTATGCACGCGAGCGACCGAGGACGCCGATATGCGCCGGCTATCGCACCTCAGAGCGCCACAGCGACGTACTTGGTCTCCAGGTACTCCTCGATCCCCTCGAATCCACCCTCGCGACCGAAGCCGGACTGCTTGACCCCGCCGAAGGGGGCGGCGGGATTGGAGACGATGCCCTGGTTGAGGCCGACCATGCCCGTCTCGAGGCCCTCGGCAACGCGCAGCGCGCGGGAGAGGTCGCGGGTGTAGAGGTAGGCCACGAGGCCGAAGGGGGTGCGGTTGGCCGCACGCAGGGCCTCCTCCTCGGTGGAGAAGGTGGCGATGGGGGCCACCGGCCCGAAGATCTCCTCCGCGAGCACGCGCGCACCGGGGGGCACGTCGGCGAGCACGGTGGGGGCGAAGAAGTAGCCCGGGCCCTCCAGCGGTGAGCCGCCGGTCAGCGCGCGGGCACCGCGATCCACGGCGTCGCCCACGAGCTCGGTGACAGTTGCGCGCTGGCGCTCGTCGATCAGCGGACCCACGTCGGTGTCGGGCTCGGTGCCGCGCCCCACCCTGAGCGCCCCCATGCGCGCGGCGAGCCGCCCAGCGAACTCCTCCGCCAGGGACTCGTGCACGTGGAAGCGGTTGGCGGCGGTGCAGGCCTCCCCGACGTTGCGCATCTTCGCGGTGAGCGCCCCCTCGACGGCGGCCTCGAGGTCGGCGTCCTCGAAGACCACAAAGGGGGCGTTGCCCCCCAGCTCCATGGAGACGCGGAGGATCTGCTCAGCGGACTGCTCGATCAGGGTGCGCCCAACCTCGGTGGAGCCCGTGAAGGAGAGCTTGCGGGTGCGCCCGTCGCGCAGCAGCGGCTCGATCACGGCGCCGGAGCGGCGGGCGGTGATCGTGTTCAGGACACCCCCCGGCAGTCCGGCCTCCTCGAGGATCCGCGTCAGCGCCAGCATCGAGAGGGGGGTCTGCTGGGCGGGCTTGACGACGATCGTGCAACCAGCCGCGATCGCGGGGGCGAGCTTGCGGGCGCCCATCGCCATCGGGAAGTTCCAGGGGGTCACGAACACGCAGGGACCCACGGGCTGGCGCATTGTGAGGATGCGCCCGGCGCCGGTGGTGTTGACCATGTAGCGGCCGTGGATGCGCACCGCCTCCTCGGAGAACCAGCGCAGGAAGTCGGCGGCGTAGGCGACCTCGGCGCGGGACTCCGCGAGGGCCTTGCCCATCTCGAGGGTCATCAGCAGCGCGAGCTCCTCGCGCCGGGCGGTGAGCGCCTCATAGGCGCGGCGCAGGATCTCCCCGCGCTCGCGCGGAGGGTGGGCGGCCCACTCGGCCTGGTGCTCGGCGGCGCTCCTCAGCGCGTCGAGCGCGTCGGCGGGCTGCGCGTCGGCGACCTCGATCAGCGTCTCCCCGGTGGAGGGATCCTCGACGGGGAGCGTCCCCGATCCGCTGGCCGCCCGCCAGCGTCCCCCGATGTAGAGCTCGGTGGGAACCCCTTCCAGTACGGCCTGCTCGCTGCTGCAGTCGGTCATCCGCGGCATCACCTCGTGGAGTCGCTCGTTGGGATTGGAGGGCGGCGTTCGCAGCTCATGGTCAGCTCGGGTGCGGCCGATTCAGGGTACATGCGATCCCTCGTAGCGACCCTGCTTGCGATAACCCTCCTCGGCATCGCGGCCACAGCGCAGGCATCTCCGACCCTCGTCATCCAGGGAGCCGGAGACGGCCACGGGGTGGGGATGAGCCAGGAGGGGGCACTCGGGTACGCGCAGCACGGATACGACTACCAGGCGATCCTCGCGCACTACTACACGGGCACCACGCTGGGGAGCGTCTCGCAGCAGACGAAGATCACGGTGCTGATGGGCGGAAAGGTCCGCGCGATCCCCCTCGAAACCTACGTGAGTGGAGTGGTGGGGGCGGAGATGCCCGCCGACTGGCCGCTGGCGGCACTGGAGGCGCAGGCGGTGGCGAGCCGCACCTACGCGCTCACCGACCACGCGGGGGGGGCGCGCTTTGACGTGTACGCGGACACCCGCTCGCAGGTGTACCTGGGCAGGAAGGCGCAGACCGCCCAGACCGACGCCGCGGTGGCGGCAACCGCGGGCCAGGTGGTGACTTACGGCGGGCAGCCCGCGATCACCTACTTCTTCGCAAGCTCGGGGGGGATGACGGAGAGCGTGCAGAACGGCTTCCCGGGCGCCACACCGGAGCCGTGGCTGCAGGGCGTCCCGGACCCCTACGACCAGGGCCCGCTGCACAGCTGGACGGTGAGCATGAGCTTCCCCACAGCGGCGGCGCGTCTGCGCGGCCTGGTGCGAGGAGCGTTCCGGGGCATCGAAGTCCTGCGCCGGGGCTACTCGCCGCGGATCGTCTCGGCATACGTGCTGGGCTCGGCGGGGCGCACGGTGCTCAGCGGCCCGGAACTGGCCAGCCGCCTGGGGCTGGGCTCGACGTGGGCGTACTTCAGCGTGCGCACAGCCCACGGAACACAGGCGGAGCCCGATCTGAGCCACCGCACGGCGCCAACTCCTGCGCCGGAATCCCCCGGCCCAACCGGTACCGAACCATCGACGGGCACCTCACCGACAGCGCCGGCGGATGGACCCGAAGGCGGGACCACCGCCGGCAGCAGTCCTGTCGCGGGCGCAGGCGGCGGTACGACCCCGCCGTAGGCAGCAGACGTGAGAGCGGTAGGAGCGTTTACGCTCGAGGCGGTGAGACGCGAGCTTTGAAACTTGACTGAGCCCACACCGATGAGCGCTCCCCTACTGATCGCCGACGTGCCGTGGCTGCTGTACCGCGCGTTCTTCTCGCTGCCGAAATCGATCGTGGACGCGGCGGGACAGCCGGTGAACGCGCTGCTGGGGACGGTCAATGCCCTGCTATCCGCGGTCGAGGCCCGGCCCCCGCGCGCGGTCGTGGCGTGCCTGGGCGCCGAGCAGGCGGACTACCGGGTGGAGCTCTACCCGCCCTACCACGCCCACCGCGATCCGATGCCACCCGAGCTCGCCAGCCAGTGGGAGCGCGCCCCGGAGCTGCTGGCGAGCCTCGGTTGGACGGTTAGCTCGAGCGAGGACCTGGAGGCGGACGACGTGATGTTCTCGTTCGCGCGCATAGAGACGGCGGCGGGCGGTCGGGCGCTGCTGCTCACCGGCGACCGCGATCTCTTCCAGGCAGTCGGGGAGCGCACGGCGATCCTCGAGCTGCCCAAAGACGGGAAGCCAGTGGAGGTCGGGCCGGAGCAGGTGCGTCAGCGTTACGGGATCGGCCCGGAGCTCGTGACGGACTTCATCGCGCTGCGCGGCGATCCCTCCGACGGCCTGCCGGGCGCACCGGGAATCGGCGCGAAGACGGCCGCGCAACTGCTGCAGCGCCACGGTTCGCTGGAGGAGGCGTTGCGGGTGGTGCAGAGCTCACCCACCCGGGAGCGCCCGCGGATCGTTGGGGCGCTCAGCGAGAACGCGGAGCTGCTTCGCACCTTCAAGGAGATCGCCACGCTCGTGCAAATCGACGTGCAACGACCCGCGGACCGATCCACGGACCTCGCGGGAGGCGCCGCGATGGCGGGCAAGCTGGGCATGAACCGCCTCGCGGCGAGGTTGGAGGGGATGGCTAGGGCGTGAACTTGACGGTGATCACGTCACCGTCGCGCATCACGTAATCGCGGCCCTCCAGGCGCAGCGTGCCGCGTTCGCGCGCGGCGGCGTAGCCGCCGGCGTCCACGAGCTCCCGCCAGCCGATCGCCTCGGCGCGCACGAAGCCCCGCTGGATGTCGGAGTGGATCTCGCCCGCGGCGTGCCACGCGGTGAGGCCCTCGCGCAGGTGCCAGGACTGGGCGGGCTTGGCCTCGCCTGCGGTGAAGAAGGCGTTCAGGCGCAGCAGCACGAAGGCGCCGCGGACGACCCTTGCGAGGCCCGACTCGCTGACGCCGAGCTCGGCGCGCATCGCGGCGGCGTCCTCGTCCTCCAGCTCGGCCAGCTCCGCCTCGATACGCGCGGAGACCGCCACCGCGCCCGCGCCCTGGGCGGCGGCGTGGGCCGCGATCTCCGCCGGGACCTCCTCGGAGCCCTCGTCGACGTTGGCGAGGAACAGCACGGGCTTGGCGGTGAGCGAGCCGAGGTCGCGCGCGGCATTGGGGGCCTCCTCGGGCAGGGGCACGGTACGTACCGGGCGTCCCGCCTGCAGGGCGGCGATGGCCTCGTTCAGCCACGCCTCCTCGGCGGCCGCCGCGCGGTCACCCCCGCGGGCGGTTTTGGCGACCCGCTCCACGCGCCGCTCCGCCTGCTCGAGGTCGGCGAGCGCCAGCTCCGCCTCGATCGTCTCGATGTCCCGCAGCGGGTGCACCTCGCCCTCGGGGTGCACCACGCCCTCGTCGCGGTGGGCGCGCACGACGTGCACGATCGCGTCGGTCTCGCGGATGTTGGCAAGGAAGCGGTTACCGAGGCCCTCGCCCTCGTGGGCGCCCGCGACGAGCCCGGCGATGTCGTGGAAGTCGATCGTGTCGTAGACGATCTCCGAGGCGCCCACCGTGGCCGCCACCTCGTCCAGACGCCGGTCCACGACCGGCACCACGGCGACGTTGGGCTCGATCGTGGTGAAGGGGTAGTTGGCCGCCTCCGCCCCCGCTTTGGTGAGCGCGTTGAAGAGCGAGGACTTGCCCGCGTTGGGCATCCCCACGATGCCGATGCGGGTGCTCACCGCGGCGCCTCCCGCATGGCTGGGAGAAGACGATCCGTGGAGTGCTCAGTGCGGACGCCCCCTCCCCCTCCCTCCAATCCCGCCGCCCCTCGGGCGGCGACGACGGTTCCCAGCACCGCGCCCGCCAGGACGTCGGAGGGATAGTGGACCCCGAGATATAGGCGCGAGCAGGCCAGGCACGCCGCGAGCCCATACAGCGGCGCCGCCGGCAACCCCAGGCGCGCATAGAGGCGCGCGCCCGCGAACGAGGTGGAGGCGTGGGCGCTCGGGAAGCTCAGCTGCGTGGGGGTGCCCGTCAACGCCGGCAGTCCGCGCAGCTCGGGGCGGGGCCGGCGGACGATCAGCTTGACGGCGGTGTTCAGCGCGAACGTTCCCGCCACCACACCGCTCGCCCGGCCCCAGCGTGCGCGCCGCGGGCCGTCGAGCGCCCAGCCGGCGGCGCCGAGCGCAAGCCACACCGCCCCGTGCTGGCCGAGCCGCGAGAAGCGCGCGACCGCGCGATCGCGATGCGGCCCGTGCCCGCGCGTGCGGGCAAGCAGCAGAATCCGCTCGTCGAGGGAGCGCACCGTCGAGCCGGCTAAGCCGCGCCGAAGCCGACGCGCGAGTCGTCGCCCTCGACGCGCACGTACACGACCTGCGCGAGGTCCAGGCGCACCGGGCCGTCCTCGGTCTCCAGCTCGTGCCAGCCCGCGCTGCCGAGCGCCTTGTGCAGCGCCTGCAGCTGCGCCTCGCTGACGCGCAGCGCGAGCACCTGGCCACCCTGGAAGCCGACGCTCACACGACGTGGGCCCGCCATCAGCCGGCCACCCCGCCGGAGGCGTGGACGAAAGCACGATCCTCGCCTTGGTGCGCCGGCTCGACTACCTCCACCAGCACCCGCCCGATCTCCTTTGGCCTCAGGAAGGCCACGCGCGAGCCGCCGATCCCCACGCGGGGGTGCTTGTCGAGCGGGTGCAGGCCCGCTTGGCGCAGCTCGTCGAGCGCGGTCTCGATGTCGGCGACCTCGTATGCGACGTGGTGCAGGCCCGGGCCGCGCTTGGCGAGGAACTTGCCGACGGGAGTCTTGGGCCCGAGTGGGGCGAGCAGCTCGACGTGGCTGTCGCCGACGTCGAGCAGTACCGCTTCGACGCCCTGCTCCTCCACGATCTCCCGGAGGGCGACGTCGAGGCCCATGAGATCGCGCCAGAGCTCGAGCGCCGGCTCGAGCTCGGGAACGGCGATGCCTACATGGTCGATACGGTCGAACATTGGGGGAAGTCTAGAGGGATACGCCGGGGTCATCCAGCGGCGTGGCGGCGACGACCCGCAGGCCCACCCCGGGGGCGCGCTCCAGACGGGGGGTGCCGGCCATGATGCGATCGATCGCATCGCGGTCGAGGACCTCGTGCTCGAGCAGCTCCCGCGCGAGCGCGTCGAGCTGGATGCGGTGGCCGACGATCATCTTCAGCGCCGCCCGGCGGCCCTCCTCGATCAGGTCCTGGCGCTCCTCGTCACGGATGCGCAGGGTGGTCTCCGAGAGGCGCACATCCCCCTCGGGGGAGCGCCCCACAGCTGCGTTTCCCATCGCGAAGTCGTGCACCATCGAGTGGGCGATGTCCGCGACGCGTTTGAGGTCGTCGGAGGCGCCGGTGGTGACCTGGCCGAACACGACCTGCTCGGCGACGCGCCCGCCGAGCAGGACCGTCACGTAGTCGAGCAGCTCCTCGCGGGTCTTCAGGTAGCGGTCCTCGGCGGGGAGGTTGAGCGTGTAGCCGAGCGCGCGCCCCCGAGGGACGATCGAGATGCGGTGCACGCGGTCCACCGAGGGCAGCAGCTCCCCGCAGAGCGCGTGGCCGGCCTCGTGGTAGGCAACCACTCGCTTCTCGTGGTCGTTGAGGACCCGGTGGGACTGCACCCCCGCGATCACCCGCTCCAGGGCCCCGTCGAAGTCTGCGTCGGTGATCCCCTTCCCGCCACGGCGCGCGGCGAAGATCGCGGCCTCGTTGCAGATGTTCGCCAGGTCCGCCCCCGTAAGGCCGCTGGTCTGCTGGGCAACCAGCGCGAGGTCGACGTCCTGCAGCGGCTTGCCGCGGGTGTGCACCGCGAGGATCCCTTCGCGGCCCTTGACGTCGGGGGGCGCGACGAACACCTGGCGGTCGAAGCGCCCCGGGCGCAGCAGCGCGGGGTCGAGCTTCTCCAGCAGGTTCGAGGCCGCGATCACCACCAGACGCCCGTTGGTCTCGAAGCCGTCCATCTCCACCAGCAGCTGGTTGAGCGTCTGGTCCTTCTCGCCGGAGATGTCCATGCCGCGCCGTCCCCCCACGGCGTCGAGCTCGTCGATGAAGATGATCGCGGGCTCGTGCTTGCGCGCGATCGCGAACAGCCTGCGGATGCGCGCGGCGCCGAGGCCGGCGAACATCTCCACGAAGGCCGCCGCCGACTGCGCGAAGAACTGCGCGCCGGACTCGTGCGCGACCGCCTTGGCGAGCAGCGTCTTGCCCGTCCCCGGGGGACCGTGCAGGAGGATCCCCTTGGGGACCGTGGCACCCAGCTTGCGGAACTGCTCGGGGTCGCGCAGGAACTCGACGATCTCCTGCAGCTCCGCCTTGGCCTCTTTGACCCCGGCGATGTCGTCCCACCCCACCGACTGGTTCGAGGAGGGCTTGATCTGCTGCGGCTTGACCCGCGGCATCACCTTCAGCATCCGCCACATCATGTAGATGAGGGCCGCGAAGAACACCATCATCACGACCGGCGACCACTGGTAGGCCCATTCCTGGATGTTGTGCACCAGCGTGCTCGCCGGCGCCGCCGGCGGAGTGCTCAGGGCCACAACTCCGGCGGTGAAGGCGGTGTGCGCCGCCACCCCCGCGTAAGTCAGGTGCCGCAGCTCGGCGACCGAGTCGCCCGCCGCCCGCCACGCAGCCGCCAGCGTCGCGTTCAGCTCCCTATCCACTGTGCCCCGTCCGCTCCATCACCGTCACCATCCTTGGCTCGATCGATTCCATTATGGCCCAAGGCCGATCCTGATCACCCCAATACAGAACGCGCCAGGTCTCGGAAGAATTCCGCGGCGAACGCCACGTCCCGCACGTCGATGCGCTCGTCGGCAGCGTGGATCAGCGGCATGCTCTCCAGCAGCGACTGGTGGCGCTGGGGGAAGAAGCCATAGGCGACACACTCCGGGAAGGCGGCGCGGAAATGGCGGGAGTCCGTGAAGCCGGGGAGGATCACCGGCACCACCTCCGCGCCGGGGTCCCGCTCAGCGATCCAGCCGGAGATCGCCTCCATCAGGGGGGAGTCCGCGGGAGAGCGGTTGCCCACGACGCGCTCGGTGAACTCGATGCCGAAGCCATCATCGCCGAGCACTTCCGCGATCCCCCGGAGCACCTCCGCTTCGCCCAGGCCGGGGGGCACGCGGCAATCGACTTTAACCTCCGCGCGGCTGGGGATCACGTTGATCTTCTCCGAGGCGCGGATGCGGGTGGGGGCGAATGTGACGCCGAGCATCGGCTCGAACATGCTCGCCAGGCGGGGGTCCGCGGCAAGCAGGTTGGCGACCGCGCCCGCGGGGTCCCCGGGGTCCTCGCCGATTCCCCGCAGGAACGCCGCGGGCTCAGCGGTGAGCGTGTAGGCGGGCTGACGCTCCGCCAGGCGCGTCAGCAGCGGGCCCATCTTCAGCAGCGCGTTCTCGGCGATCTTCGGCATCGAGGCGTGCCCCGCCACCCCCTCGGTGGTGAGGGTGAAGCGGAAGACCCCCTTCTCCGCACAGCACACCCCGTAGCGGCGGCGGGCGGGCGGGCCTCCATACTCGAACACCGCGCCCCCGCCCTCGTTGAGGAGCAGATCGCAGCGCACCTTCTCGGGATGGGTGCGAGTCAGCCATTCCGCCCCGAGCCCCCCGCCGGTCTCCTCGTCCACCACCGCGACGACCAACAGCTCACCGCGCGCCGGTCGCCAACCCGTGCGCGCCAGCGAGACCGCGGCGGCGACCTCGGCGGCGACCTGGGACTTCATGTCGAGCGCCCCCCTGCCCCACACGCAGCCATCGGCGATGTCCCCCGACCACGGGCCCCGGCTCCACTCGGAGGGCTCGGCGAGCACCGTGTCGACGTGGCCGAGGTAGCAAAGCGTGGGGCCGTCAGCCGAACCGGAAGCGGCGCGCAAGCGCGCCACGAGGTTGGGGCGCTCGGGGACCGCGCCGAGCAGCTCGCACTCGAAGCCCGCGTCCGTGAGCAGCGCCTGCAGGTGCTGCTGCGCCGCCAGCTCGTCGCCGGGTGGATTGACGGTGTTGAACGCGATCAGCCGCTGGAGAAGCTGGACGCTCTCGCTGGCCAGGTCGGCGGTGCTCACCCGGCGATAGTACGCCGATCCCGGCCCGCGCCGGGCACGGAGGCGAGCAGTTCGCGCGTATAAGGGTCGCTCGGCGAGCTGTAGAGCGTCTCGTTGGGCGCCAGCTCGACGATCTTGCCGGCGCGCATCACCGCCACGCGATCGGCCATCTGGCGCACGACCGCGAGGTCGTGGGAAATCAGCAGCAGCGTCAGACCCAGCTCGCGCCGCAGCTCGCGCAGCAACTCGAGGATCTGGGCCTGGATCGTGACGTCGAGCGCCGACACCGGCTCGTCGGCGATCAGCAGCTTCGGGCGCAGTGCCAGCGCCCGCGCGATCCCGATCCGCTGGCGCTGGCCGCCGGAGAATTCGTGGGGGTAGCGGTTTTGGTGCTCGGGTCGCAGGCCCACCCTGTCGAGCAGCTCGCCCACGGCGCGCCTGCGCTCCGCCCTGTCGGGGTGCAGCCCGTGGATCGCAAATGGCTCGCCGACGATCGAGCCGGCCGTCTTGCGGGGATTCAGCGAGGAGTAGGGGTCCTGGAAGACGATCTGCATCTCGCGGCGTGCAGCCTTCAGCGCCTGGCCCCGCAGGTGGGCGATGTTCTGACCCTCGAAGCGGATCTCCCCGCCGGTGGGCTCGAGCAGGCGCATGATCAAGCGCGCGGTGGTGCTCTTGCCGCAGCCGGTCTCTCCCACCAGCGCGAGCACCTCGCCGCGCCGCAGCTCGAAGCTGACTCCCGCGACCGCCTCGACGTGCGCCACGCGGCGCTGGAACACCACGCCGCGCGTGATCGGGAAGCGCTTGAGGAGGTCGCGCACCTCGAGCAGCGGCTCGGCGGCCGCGGGGGGATGCTCAGGCGCAGGTGGCCACTCAGTCCTAGGCGCCTGTTCGGTCGTAGGCGGCCGCTCGGTCGTAGGCGACTGCTCAGCTGTAGGCGACTGCTCAGGCGCGGGGGCATCGAGCGTCGGCATTGAGCGCAGGAGCCCCTGCGTGTACGAATGCTGGGGTGCGGCCAGCACCTGCTCGGCAGAGCCCCGCTCGATGATCCGCCCGGCCTGCATCACCGCGATCTCGTCGGCCATCTCGGCGACCACCCCGAGGTCGTGGGTGACGAGCACGAGCGCCATCCCGAGCTCCTCGCGCAGGCGCCGCAGCAGCGCGAGGATCTGCGCCTGCACAGTCACATCGAGCGCGGTGGTGGGCTCGTCGGCGATCAGCAGCTTCGGCTCGTTGGCGAGCGCCATCGCGATCATCACGCGCTGGCGCATCCCCCCGGAGAGCTCGTGCGGGTAGGCATCCACGCGCCGTGACGGCTCGGGGAGTCCCACCAGATCCAGCAGCGCGATCGCCTGCTCTCTCGCGGCGCGCCGCGAGACCTCGCGGTGAGCGCGGATTCCCTCGACGATCTGCGCCCCGACGCGGTACAGCGGGTGCAGAGAGGAGAGCGGGTCCTGGAAGACCATCGCCAGCTCGTTGCCGCGCAGCGCGCGCATATCGCGCTCCGGCAGCGTCAGCAGATCGACGCCCTCGAACAGGATCCGCCCGGAGGTGCGCGCGCCCTGGGCGCGGGTCAGCCCCATCGTGCTCAGCGCGCACACGCTCTTGCCCGAGCCCGACTCGCCCACGATCCCGAGCGTGCGGCCCTGCTCGAGCGCGAAGGAGACGCCGTTCACGGCGTGCACCACCCCGCCTTCGGTGGGGAACTCCACATGCAGGTCCTCGACCTCGAGCAGCCGTTGTCCCGGCCCACTCATGACTCCACCACTCCCTGCGGCGAGTGGTATGGCCGACTCATTTGAATCTGACCCGTGGATCGAGATACGCGTAGGAGATGTCGACGAAGATGTTGGCCACGACGATGAACAGCGCCGCCAGCAACACGGTGCCCTGAACGATCGGGAAATCGGCGTGGGTGAGTGCGTCGTAGTTCAGTCTCCCCACGCCGGGGATGTCGAAGACGACTTCGATCAACAGCGCCCCCCCGAGCAGCGTGCCGAGGTCGAGGCCGAGCACGGTGACGATCGGGGTGATCGCGGCGCGCACCCCGTGGCGCAGGATCACGCGCCGCTCGGAGAGGCCCTTGGCGCGGGCGGTGCGGATGTAGTCCTGGTCGAGCACCTCCAACAGGTTGGCGCGCAGCAGGCGGGCGTACACCGCGGCGAACGTCGCCGCCAGCACCAGCCAGGGGAGGATCAGCGAGGTGAACCATTTCGCCGGGTCGGTCGTGATGCCCACATAGCTGCCGGCGCCGGGGAACACCTTCACCTTGCCGATGTCCGCCGCGAACAAGAACAGCGCAATCAGGCCCAGCCAGTATTCCGGCGCGGAGATGAACAGGAGCGCTGTGCCCATCGCGGCGCGGTCCAACCACGTGCGCCGGCGCACCGCGGAGACGATCCCGACCGCGAGGCCGCTCGCCAACCAGATCACCACCGCTCCGGCGGCGAGCGAGACGGTGGCGGGCAGCCGTTCGAAGATCAGGCTTCTGACGGAGGCCTCGCTGTAGTAGCTGTAGCCGAGGTTGAAGTGCAGCAGCACCCCCCTCATGTAGTCGTAGAACTGGGTGGACAGCGGCCTGTTCAACCCCAGGTCGCGGGTGATCTCGGCGATCACCTTCTGGGTGGGCGCGCGCCCGGCGCGCAACTCGGCCGGGTTGGCGCTGGGGAAGAGGTAGAAGAAGATGAACGTGAGCGCCGCGACGATGAACAGCAGCGCGACGCCCCACAGGACGCGGCGGAGGATGTAGCGGGTCATTCCCTCTGCTTTCTGCGCCTCGACCCCACCCTCCTGCGCCCAGCGCCCTCGCTTCGCCCGAGGGTCCTCCAGCCAGAACGCGGTTCCCTGGCGGGAGGACCCTCGCGGCGACTCACTTCAGCGAGGTGAAGGCGTAGTCCCATGCGCCGGTGTCCCACAGCTGGTTGACGCCCGCGACCCCCCTGCCCTCGATCTGCGCCTGGATCGAGTAGATCTCGGGTGCCGCCACGGCCTGGCGGACCAGCATTTCATCGATCTTCGCCCACGCTTGCGCGCGCGCCGGTTCACCCACCACCAGCGACGCCCTTTCCATCGCGGCGTTGATCTGGGGGTCGTTGACCTGGCTCCAGTTGGAGTTGCCGCTGGGTGAGATCGCGGGCCCGTAGAACGGCACGTACAGCACCGTCTGGGGGTCGGCGAAGTCGCGCACCCAGCCGGCGTTGGGGCAGACGTCGATCTCCTGCGAGGGCACGGTGCAGTACTTGGAGTACATCACCGACTGGTCGACCAGCGTGAGGTGGGTTTTGAAACCCAGGCCCAGCAGCGCCTGGTTGGTGACCTGCGACATCGCTTCCTGCGGTTCGCCGGTGGAGCCGACCACCTGCAGGGTCTTGCCCCCGGTGTACCGGCCGCTGGGGTAGCCCGCGAGCTTCATGTACTTCGCCGCGATCGCCATGTCGCCTTCGGGGTGTTCGTTGTAGTCCACCCTCGGCCCCGTGAGTCCACCGGCCTGTTCGAAGCCGTTCACCCCGGGGTAGAGGAAGTGGGTCATCGGCTGCGCCACCAGCGGGCCCCCGCGTGCCTTCACGAGCGCGTCGCGGTCGAGCGCCGCCCACACGGCCTTGCGCAGGTCGATGTTGGTGAACAGCCCATGCGCGTTGTCGAGCGAGGCGTAATAGGTCCCCGAGCCGGGCGTGAAGGTGATCTGCTGGGGGTAGTGTTCGTAGGCTTCCTTGACGATCGACTGCGCCGGCACATCGTTCTGCACCACGTCTTCGCCCTGCAGCACCTGCTTGCCGATCACCGCCGGTTCGCCGCCGATGTTGATGTCGATCTGGTCGAGATAGGCGGGCCGGAAGTCGGTGTGGGGGTTCCAGTTGGGGTTGCGCACGAGCGTCGCCGACTTACCCGGCTGGTAGCCGATGCCGAGGAACTTGCCCGCGCTGTCGGACTTCACCATGTAGGGCCCCGTCGCGACGAGGTATTCGCTGCCGTAGGTCGTCGGTTTGTGGGCGTCGAACGGCTTGGCGAATTCCGGTGGCACGGGAGCCGAAAGCGGCAGGCTGAGCGCTCCCACGAGCAGCGCGGCCGTCGGTTTCGTCAGGTGAAAGACGATCGTGTATCTGCTGGGCGTTTCGATCCCGGGGATCGGCCCTCCGTTGGCCTTTTCCGCGCCGACGATGTCCCCGAAGTAGGGGGTGAAGTAGGGGTTGGCCACGTTTGGGTTGGCGCCGCGCTCGATCGCGTAGGCGACGTCGCCCGAGTTCACTTCGCGGTTTACGGGGGGGCTGAAGTAGATGTGCGGCCTGATCTGGATCGTCACCGTCTTGCCGCCGTCGGTGATCGCCGCCGGGCCCGAGGCTACGTCCGGTTCGAGTTTGGAGGCGCTGTTGGGGAGGTAGGAGTAGAGCGAGCGCTGCGTCACCGAGGTGATCGTGTAATCCTCGTTTGCGTACGTCTCGCCGGGGTCGAAGTGTTCGAAGTCCTCGTGGTCGTAGACGGTGAGCGTCCCCCCGCGTTTCTTGCCGTAGAGCTGCTGGCCGCTGGGTGACTCGCCCGCCTTCAGCGGAATGCTGCTCGTCGTGCCGGTCGAGCCCGTGTTGCTCGAACCGCAGGCGCCCAGCACAACGGCGAGCACGCCGGCGAACAGCGCCAACGCCGTGGCCCTTCTCCATCGATGAAGGCTGGTGGACATGGCTCTAGGTCTCCTCCTCTGGTGATTACTCAATTTGAACGACCCCCCCGCGGGTTGAGTGCGTCCTGCAGGCCGTCGCCGAGCAGGTTGAAGGCGAGCACGGTGAGCAGCAGCGCGAGCCCGGGGAACAGCATGTACCACCAGGCGGTGTTGAAGATCGGCGTCGCGTCGGCGAGCATCTGCCCCCAACTGGCCGCCGGCGCGCGCACGCCGACGCCGAGGAAGGAGAGCGCGGCCTCCAGCAGGATGTTCGCCGGGATCAGCAGGCTGGCGTAGACGATCAGTGGCGCGGTGAGGTTGGGGAGAATCTCGCGGAAGACGATGCGCGCGTTGGAGGCCCCCAGCGTGCGGGCGGCCTCGACGAACTCCCGCTCGCGCAGGGAGAGCACCTGCCCGCGCACGATCCGCGCAATGTAGGTCCAGTTGAACAGTGCGACGATCGCGACGATCGTGGAGACGCCGGGCTGGATCGCGCCTTTCACGCAGCCCCGCACGCTGCACGCGGCCCCCAGCCCGAGGCCGACGAGCAGCACCGGGAAGCACAGCACCACGTCGGTGAACCGGGAGAGGAGTGTGTCGGTCAGCCCGCGGTAGAAGCCGGCGAGCAGACCGACGACGGTGCCGATCGCGGTGGCGATCGCGGTGCCGATCACACCCACCTCCAGCGAGGTGCGCGCGCCGTAGAGGACACGCGCGAACACGTCGCGCCCGAGCTGGTCGACCCCGAAGGGGTGCGCGGCGCTGGGGCCCGTGGGGCTGCCGAAGGCGTCGAGGGCGTTCGGGTTCTGCACATAGGGGCCGGGAACGCCCGCGATCTGCACGATCAGCGGAGCCGCGATCGCGACCACGACGAGGAGCACGATGAAGCCGAGCGCGACGAGCGCCACGCGGTCGCGGCGCAAACGCTGCCAGAAGAGCCGCCGGGGGGAGCGCGCGAGCGCCCCGCCGGCGGGTTCCTGCCCACCAGCGCCGAATCCGCCCGCGGAACCCCAGCCATGGCGCCCGCCCAGCGCGGGATCGGCTACGAGGATGTCGGCGGCGCCCGTCGTCATACCACAACGACCCCAGCAGGGGAGGGCGTGTTTCTAATATGGATCACCAGCCATAAAGGTTCGACACCCTCAAGCCGGCCACCTCCCGCGATACTTCCAAATATGGACACCCTTTTCGAGCCCGGGGATGATGAAGCGGCCCGCTCGGGAGGAATGGGAGCCCGCCCACCCCGCTCACCCCGGTCCGCTGCGGACGGGCCGCGCGCCGCTGGAGCCGCCGCGGGGAGCGAGCCGGAGGGAGATGGCCGCCCACTGGCGGTGCGTGTGCGGCCGGCCCACCTGGAGGAGTTCGTCGGCCAGACCCACCTGCTGGGGGAGAGCTCGGCGCTGCGCACCGCGATCGAGCAGGGGCACCCTCACTCGATGATCCTCTACGGCCCCCCCGGCTCGGGCAAGACAACCCTGGCGCGGATGGTGGCGGAGCGCTCGCGCGCGGTGTTCGAGGAGCTGAGCGCGGTGCAGGCGGGCCGCGCGGAGGTCCGCGGCGTGCTCGAGCGCGCCGCCCACCGCCGCGCCACGAGCGGGACGGGGACGGTGTTCTTCCTCGATGAGATTCACCGTTTCAACAAGGCCCAACAAGACACCCTGCTGCCGGCGGTGGAGGAGGGAGTGGTGACGCTGATCGGGGCGACCACGGAGAACCCCGCGTTCGAGGTCAACGGGGCGCTGCTCTCGCGGATGCGGGTGTACGCGCTGCAGGCGCTCTCCGCAGAGGAGATCGCCGAGGTGCTGCGCCGCGCGCTCGCCTCGGGGGCGCTCGGCGCCGCGCTCGCGGACGGGGCGGGCGCCGACGGGGAGGATCGATCCGAGGCCGGCACGCCGGAAGGTGCCAAGACCGCACCGGCGGGCCCGCCGAGCGGAGAGGCTGGGGGCGCCGCGATCGCGGTGGAGCCCCAGACGCTGGAGTTCCTGGCGGCGCGCGCGGAGGGCGACGCGCGCACGGCGCTGAACGCGCTGGAGCTGGCGGTTGCGACCGCGGGGGAGCTGGGCGAGAGCAATGTGGGAATCGCGCGCGCGGAGGACGCCCTGCAGCGGCGGGCGGTGCTCTACGACCGCAAGGGGGACCGCCACTACGACTACATCTCCGCGTGGATCAAGGCCACGCGGGGCTCGGACCCGGACGCCTCGCTGTACTACCTCGCGGTGATGCTGGAGGGCGGGGAGGACCCGCGCTTCATCGTGCGGCGCATGGTGATCCTCGCCTCGGAGGACATCGGCAACGCCGACCCCGCGGCGCTGGGGGTCGCGGTGGCGGCGGCGCAGGCCGTCGAGCACGTGGGGATGCCGGAGGCCAAATTCGCGCTCGCCCAGGCCGCCATCTACCTCTCGCTGGCCCCGAAGTCCAACGCCGCGGGCCGCTCGCTGGGCGCGGCGCAGCACCACGTGCGCGAGCAGGGTGCCGCGCCCGTGCCGGGGTGGCTTCGCTCGGGGCCGAGGCCCGGCCAGGAGGTTGGTGGCTACGACAACCCGCACGGGCATCCCGGGCATGTATCCCCGCAGGAGCTGCTGCCGGAGGAGGTGGCCGGCGCGCGCTTCTATGAGCCCGACGAGGCCGAGGCCGAGCTGGCGCGGCGACTGGAGCAGATCCGCCGTGCGCGAGGGCGATAGGTCGCAAGGGAGCTCGTAGGGGGCTCTCAGCTCAGGTGCGCCGCGACAGGGGGCGATAATCAACGGGCATGGGCACCGCCTCGACCTCAGCCGAGACCGCCGCGCCGCAGACGCTGCGCTCGCGCAACCCGGCGACGGGGGCGATCCTGGGGAGCGTGCCCGCCACGGCGCCGGAGCAGGTGGAGGGAGTGGTGGAGGCGGCGCGCAAGGTCCAGCCGCTGTGGGCGCTGCTGCGCGTGGAGGACCGCGCGCGCTACATGCGCAGGGTGGCGCAGGCGATCATCGACGAGTTCGAGGAGCTCACCCAGCTGATCGCCCGCGAGCAGGGCCGCCCGCGGGCGGAGGTCGCGAGCATGGAGCTGCTGGCGGCGATCGACGCGCTGATCTGGGTCGCGGACGACGGAGCGCGCGTCCTGGGCTCACGGCGGGTGGGAGTCCACCGCTCGATGTCGCCCTCCCTGCGGGCGCGGATCGCGTATGAGCCGTTCGGGGTGATCGGCGTGATCGGGGCGGGGAGCGCGCCCTTCGCCCAGCCGCTCGGCCAGATCGCGGGGGCGCTGCTGGCGGGCAACGGGGTGGTCTTCAAGCCCGCCCGGCGGGCCTGCCTGACGGGGGAGCGGATCGCGGGGGTGCTGGCGCGGGCGACCCTGCCCGAGGGCCTCGTGCGGCTCGTGCACGGGGGCACGCAGGTCGGGGTGGCGCTCGCTCGCGCGCCGGTGGACAAGGTGCTGTTCACCGGCTCCCCCGCGGTGGGCCGCGCGGTCGCCCGCGCGAGCGTCTCGGGCGAGAAGGAGGTCACCGTGGAGCTGGGGGGCAAGGACGCGATGCTGGTGCTCGCCGACGCGCACGTCGCCCGCGCCGCGAGCGGCGCGCTGTGGGCGGGCTGCGCCGGCGCGGGGCAGGCGCGGGGCTCGGTCGAGCGGATCTACGTCGAGCGCGAGGTCAGCGAGCGCTTCCTCTCGCACCTCGTGGCGGGGGCGCGGGCGCTGCGCGTGGGCGACCCCGAGCGCCCCGGCGTGCAGGTCGGCCCGCTGGCCTCCGTGCGGCGCCTGGAGCACGTGCGCGAGCTCGTGGAGGAGGCGGTGGCACAGGGCGCGCGGCTGCACTGCGGCGGGCCCCTCCAGTCAGCGCCCGAGGGATGCGCGCAGAGCGCGGCCTTCTATGCGCCCGCGGTGCTCAGCGGGGTGACGCACGAGATGCGCCTGATGCGCGAGCCGCTCGACGGGCCGGTGCTCGCGGTGATGGCAGTCGACTCGACCGATCGCGCAATCGAGCTGACCAACGACGGGGAGTACGCGCTGGGGGCGTCGGTCTGGACCGCGGATCGCCCCCGCGGCCTGCGGATCGCGCGGGAGCTGCGCACGGGGATGGTGTGGCTCAACGACCACCTCCCCGCGCCCGCGATCGCACGCGGCCCGTGGGGCGCGGCGGCCGGCGGGGGGCTCGGCCGCACCCTCGGGGAGACCGGCCTGCGGGGCTGCGCGCAGGAGAAGCTGATCGCGTGGAGCCCCTCCGGCGCCCGGGGCCTGTGGTGGCCCCCCTACGACGCCCTGCACGAGCGCGCCGCGCGCACCGTCGCGCAGCTGCGCTCCGCGCGCGACGCCGACCGCGAGCGCGCCTGGCGCCACGGGATGGGTGCGCTCGCTCGCGTGGGAAGACGGGCGTTGCGGCGACCCTGAGGGCCGTCTAACCTTGTTCGTATGCCCGCCCAGGCCTACGCAGGCAAGGAGTGCGTCTGCCAGCTGCGCAGGGGGATCTGCGACCAGTCGTGCGTGCGGGACATGCTCGACACCCCCTTCTACATCGCCTGCCTGAAACTGCGGGGCCGCCGCTGCGTGGTCGTGGGGGGCGGGGAGATCGGCTTGGAGAAGGTAGAGGGGCTGCTCGCGTGCTCCGGAGACGTCACGCTGATCGCGCCGGACGCGCTGGGAGCGCTGCAGGAGCTCGCGCGCGAGGGCTCGATCCATTGGGAGCGGCGCGAGTACGCCGGGCCCGCGGACCTCGAGGGCGTCTTCATGGTGATCGCCGCGACCGACGACACCGAGGTCAACATCCGCGTGTGGGAGGACGCCGAGCGCCGCGCGATGCTCGTCAACGTCGTCGACGTCCCCCCGCTGTGCAACTTCATCCTGCCCGCGATCGTGCGCACCGGGCCGCTGGCGATCGCGATCTCCACCGCGGGCGCCTCCCCGGCACTCGCCAAGCGCATGAAGCGCGAGATCGCCGCGCTGTTCGGCGAGGAGTACGCGCGCCTCGCGGTGCTGCTCAACGGGGTGCGCGGCTGGGCCAAGGACACGCTGCCCACCTACGCCGAGCGCCGCGACTTCTTCGAGGGGATCGTGAACGGCGACCCCGATCCGATCGAGCTGCTGCGCTCAGGCGAAGACGCGGCCGTGCGCGAGCTGATCGAGCGCTCGCAGCACACCCACGAGCGCCAGCTCACGAGCGCCTGACGCGGTGAGCGCGCTCGAGCTGGAGGGCCTCACGCGGCTCTACGGCGAACGCGAGGCCCTCGCCGAGGTCTCGCTCTCGCTCGAAGAGGGACAGACGCTCGTGGTGCTCGGACCCAACGGCGCCGGCAAGACCACGCTGCTGCGTATCCTGGCCACGCTGCTGCGCCCCCACGCGGGGGAGGTGCGAGTGTTGGGGCACAAGCTGCCGGACGAGGCGTGGGCGGTCAGGGGCCGAGTCGGCCTGCTCGGCCACGAGCCCCTGCTCTACCGCGAGCTGACCGCAAGCGAGAACCTGCGCTTCCATGCCCGCCTGCACGGGGTCGCGTTGAAGCGGGTCGAGGAGTTGTTGCGGGCGGTGGGCATGGCCGCCCGTGCTGAGGAGCCGGTGCGCACACTCTCGCGGGGGATGGTGCAGCGAGTGGCGACCGCCCGCGCACTGCTGCACGACCCCGAGCTGCTGCTGCTGGATGAGCCACGGGCCAATCTGGACCCCGCGGGGGCCGAGCTCGTGGAGCCGCTGATCGGGCCGACCTCGGGACGCACCCGGGTGGTGTGCAGCCACAATCCAGAGGCGGATCTCGATGGAGCCGATCTCGTGCTGGGTCTACGTGGTGGGCGCCCCGCTCTGCTCGCCAGCCCTGCAGCGCTCGACGGCACCGCTCTCAAGGAGCTCTACGAATGAGGACGATCGCGGCCCTGCTGCGCAAGGAGCTGCTCGTGGAGCTGCGCACGCTGGAGTCTGTGCCGGGGATGTCACTGTTCGCGGTGACGGTCTTCGTGATCTTCCACTTCGCGCTGAACCGCGCCGGCGTCAACGGGGACGAGGCGGCGGGGATCCTCTGGGTGACGCTGCTGCTGGCGGCGATGCTGGGGATCAACCGGCTGTTCGTCGCCGACGCCGAGGAGGGCGGCTTCGACGGCTTCCTGCTGGCGCCCGTGGACCGCTCGGCGCTGCTCGCGGCGAAGGCGCTCGCGCTGCTCGCCTACCTGGTGGTCCTGGAGCTGGTGGCGGTGCCCGCGTTCGCGCTGCTGCTGCTCGAACCCTCGCTGGGGCCCGCCCTCCCGGACCTGCCGGGGGTGCTGTTGCTGGGGGACCTCGGGATCGCTCTGATCGGCACGCTGGTGGCGGCGCTCGCGGTGCGCACCCGCGCACGGGACCTGCTGGGACCGCTGCTGGCGCTGCCGCTGCTCGTGCCCGTGGTGATCGGTGGCGCGCGCGCCACCGCGCCGCTGCTGACGCTCTCCCACCAGATGGCGCCATCGCTGCGCTGGCCATTGACGCTTGCGCTCTATGATCTGGTGTTCGGGCTGATCGCCTACGCCGTCTTCGACTTCCTTCTGGAGGACTAGGCCCCACTCACGGCCTCCGCCGTCTTCGATCTTCGCTTCCTGAGGACCAGACCCATCGCCACCGCCAGCCCCTCCATCGTCCGCGGCCGTGCCCGTCCCCCGCTCTACGGCGGGGGCCTGCGCACCCTCAGCTTCGCGGCGATCGCCGCGATGGCGGTGGCGCTCGTCCTGGTCTTCTTCTACGCCCCCCTGGAAGCCGAACAGGGCTTCCTGCAGAAGATCTTCTACGTGCACGTGCCCCTCGCGATCGTCGCGCTGTGCGGCTTCATGCTCGGGGGCCTGCTCGCGATCCAGCACCTGCGCACGCGCGATCCGCGCTGGGACATGCGCTCCTACGTGGTGATCCACATGAGCCTGATCTTCGCGATCGGCACCCTCATCACCGGCTCGATCTGGGCGAAGGGCTCGTGGGGGCACTGGTGGGTGTGGAGCGAGCCCACGCTGGTGTCCTTCCTGATCATCTTCCTGCTGTACGCCACCTACCAGCCGCTGCGCTTCGCGATCGAGGACCCCGAGCGCCAGGCGCGCTACGCCTCGGTGTTCGCGATCACCGCGGGGGCGTTCGTGCCGCTGAACTACATGGCGGTCAACCTCTCCACCGCCTACGTGCACCCGCGGGTGTTCAGCAGCACCTCCAACCTCCCCGGCTCGATGGCGCTCACCCTGCTGGTGTCGCTGATCGCGATGGCGCTGCTGTTCGCGACGCTCTGCAAGTACGAGCTCACCGCCAAGCACGCCCGCGCCCAGCTGCGCGCGCTGCGCCGGCGGCTCACCGAGGAGGCTCCGGGGCCCCGCCGAACCCGCAGCGCTGCCCCCAGCCTCGACCTGCCGCGCCGCCCCTCTGCGAGCGCGCACCCCGCCGCCGCGGTGACCGCGCGGTCCATGGGGGGAGGGGGGGCGTGATGGGGGCGCTGCTGCTCGGCGAGACGCCCGCGCTGCCGCTGCACACCGCCGGCAAGTACGTCGCCGGCGCCTACATCGTGCTGTTCGCGCTGGTGCTGATCTACGTGGCGATCATGGCCGTCCGCCTCAGCCGCATCGAGCGCAGCCTCGGCGAGCTGCTGGAGCTCTCCGAGCGCCCCGCCGCCGAACGCTCCGGCGCTCATACCGGCCCGCCACAGAACGCCGAGCCCGAGCCCATCGAGATGGAGTCCACGCCCGCATGAGCGAGCTGCTGGCGCTCGGCATCTCGCACAAGACCGCACCGGTCGCGCTGCGCGAGCGCCTGGCGTTCGCAGAGTCCGACGCGGTGAGGCTCGCCGAGCGGATGACCGCCACGGCGGAGGTGCGGGAGGCGGTGGTGCTCTCCACGTGCAACCGCACCGAGCTCTACCTCGTGGTCGGCGACCCCGTGCGCGCGGAGACCGATGCGCTCGCGATGCTGGCCCGCCACGCGGGCATCGACCCCACGGAGCTCGCGCGGGAGATCTACACGCCGCGCAACTGCGACGCCGCCCGCCAGCTCTATCGGGTGACGGCGGGTCTGGAGTCGATGATCGTGGGGGAGGCCGAGATCCAGGGGCAGGTCAAGCGCGCCTTCGAGGCGGCGCTGCGCGCGGGCTGCACGGGGCCGCTCTCAAACCGCCTGTGGGGCGCCGCGCTGAGCACCGGCAAGCGGGTGCGCTCGGAGACCGAGATCGGCTCCAGCCACGTGAGCATCCCCTCCGCGGCGGTGGGCCTCGCCGTGGAGGTGTTGGGGAGTCTGCGCGAGCGGCACGTCGTGATCCTGGGTGCGGGGGAGACGAGCGAGCTGACCGCGCGCGCGCTCGCTGAGAGGGGGGCGGGGACGATCTTCGTGGCCAACCGCCACGCCGACCGCGCGCGCAGCCTCGCGCAGCGCTTCGGCGGGTCGGTCGTCGGCCTCGAGGGGCTGCCCGAGCAGCTCGCGCAGGCGGACATCGTGGTCTCCTCCACCTCCTCCCCCCACCCGATCGTGGGCCGCGAGGAGCTGGAGCTCGTGCTCGGTCGACGGAAAAACCGGAACCCACCCACCCGGCCGCTGCTCTTGATCGACATCGCGGTGCCCCGCGACATCGAGCCGGGCTGCGGGGAGCTGGAGGGGGTGACGCTGTACGACATCGACGACCTCCAGGAGGTGGTGGCGCGCAACCTCAACACCCGCGCCGGGGAGGTCCCGCGGGCGCACGAGATCGTGGAGGAGGAGATCCGCCGCTTCGCGGGCTGGCTCGGCCAGCTGGAGGCGCTGCCGACGGTCAGCGCCCTGCGGGGGCACGGCGACGCGATCGTGGAGCAGGTGCTGGCGGAGAACGAGGGCCGCTGGGAGTCCGCCTCCCCGCGCGACCTCGTGCGCGTGGAGGCGCTCGCGCGCTCGATCGCCAACCGCATCCTGCACGAGCCCACGATCCGCCTGCGCAGCCTCTCCG
Source organism: uncultured Solirubrobacterales bacterium (assembly GCA_963713985.1). GTDB lineage: Bacteria > Actinomycetota > Thermoleophilia > Solirubrobacterales > Solirubrobacteraceae > Palsa-744. The sequence goes on from OY970219.1 coordinate 1,044,401, forward strand.
AGACCCGCAGCCACGCGAGCCTGCAGCTCGTGCGCGAGCTGTTCGGGCTCCACGAGGAGGCCCCGGAGGAGCGCACGCCCCCCGCGAAGTTGGCGGAGGTCCACGACCTGCGCCGCCGTCGCGAGCACTGATGCGGATCGGAACCCGGGGCAGCGCGCTGGCGCTCGCACAGGCGCGGCTCGTCGCCGGCCGCCTGGGGGCCGCCCGGCGGGAGGAGGCCGAGCTGGTCGTGATCGCCACCGCGGGGGACCGCGGGGCGGACAACGCGGACAAGTCGCGGTGGACCACCGAGCTCGAGGATGCCCTCGCGGCTGGGGAAATCGATCTGGCGGTCCACTCCGCCAAGGACGTACCCGCGGAGCTCCCCGAGGGTCTCGCGCTCCTGGGCGCCCCCGAGCGCGCGGCCCCGGAGGACGTGCTCTGCGGGACGGGTCTCGTCCCGTCTTTGGGCGAGGAGCCGAGCGCAGGGCTGGGCTCGGGCGAGCAGCCGAGCGCGGGGCTGGGCTTGGGCGAGCAGCCGCCGGTCTCGCCCGAGGAGCCGAGCGCGTCGGGCCTGGAGCGGCTGCCCTCCGGCGCGCGCGTCGCAACGAGCAGCCTGCGCCGCGCGGCTCAGTTGCGGGCTGCGCGGGAGGACCTCGAGGTCGTGCCGGTGCGTGGCAACGTGGACACCCGCCTGCGCAAGCTCGGCGCGGGGGAATTCGACGCGCTCGTGCTGGCCCGCGCCGGCCTGCAGCGCCTCGGCCGGGAGAGCGAGATCGCGGCGGTGCTCGACCCCGCCCACTTCGTCCCCGCTCCCGGCCAGGGCACGCTCGCGCTGGAGGGACGCGTCGATGACGAGCGCGCGCGCGAGGCGGTGGAGGCGATCGCCGACGCCACCGCCTTCGCCTGCCTGCGTGCCGAGCGCGCCCTGGCGCGTGCGCTCGGGGCAAGCTGCGACACCCCGCTCGGCGCCCACGCGCTGGACTTCGGTTGCGGCTGCCTGCACCTGCGCGCCTGGGTCGGCCTCCCCGACGGCTCCGCATGGGTCGCCGACGAGCTCCTCGGCGGCTTCTACGACCCCGAGCAGCTCGGACGCCGCGTGGCGGAGCGTCTGGTGAGCGCCGGCGCGGGCGAGCTGCTGGCCGATCGAGCGATCGGCCGCGGAGGAGCTCGCCGTTGAGTGCGCCTGCGAGCGATTCCCCGAGCGAGCCCGAGAGCGGCCGCGTCTACCTCGTCGGGGCCGGTCCGGGCGACCCGGGGCTGCTGACGGCGCGGGCGCTCGAGCTGATCGCGCGGGCCGACGTGATCCTCTACGACCGCCTGATCCCGCCGGAGGCGCTGGAGGGCGCGCGCACCGAGGCCGAGCTGCTGTTCGTCGGCAAGGAGGGCGGCGGCGAGTCGGTGGCTCAGGAGCAGACGGAGGCGCTGCTGATAAAGCGCGCGCGGGAGGGCAGGATGGTCGTACGCCTGAAGGGGGGCGATCCGTTCGTGTTCGGCCGCGGTGGGGAGGAGGCGCTCGCGCTGGGCGCGGCGGGCATCACGTTCGAGGTCGTGCCCGGGATCACCGCGGGCGTGGCAGCCCCCGCCTACGCGGGCATCCCCGTCACCCACCGCGGGCTCGCCAGCGCGGTGGCGCTGATCACCGGGCACACTCGCAAGGAGGCCGATGGGGAAGCCGGCGGCACTGGAGTTGGGAGCGCCGAGGACTCCCGCACGACAAGCAGGGGTGACGCGGGCACCGAGTCTGACCTCGACTGGCCCGCCCTCGCGGCCTTCCCGGGGACGCTGGTCTTTTACATGGGCGTGCGCCAGCTCCCCCACATCGCCGCCTCCCTGATCGACGCCGGGCGGCCCGCCTCCGAGCCGGCAGCCGTGGTCGAACGGGGCACGCTGCCCAACCAGCGCACGGTCACCGGCACGCTCGCCACGATCGCCGAGCGGGCCCGCGCGGAGGAAATCCGGGCGCCCTCGATCACGGTGGTCGGCGCGGTCGCCGAGCTCGCCGCCCAGCTCGCCTGGCGCGCGCCGATGCCGTTGAGCGGGCGCACCGTGGCGGTCACCCGCGCGCGCGCCCAAACGAGCGGGCTGGCACGGCGGCTGCGGGAACTGGGCGCCGAGGTGGTGCAGGCGCCTGTGATCCGCATCCAGCCAGTTGCGGGGGTGGTGGAGGAGGAGGGGGGGGTGGCCCTCCAGTCCTCGGGGGTGGGCCTCCAGCCCCCGCTCGACCTCTCCCCCTATGACCTGATCTGCCTGACCAGCCCCAACAGCGTCGCCTGCCTGTTCGAGCGCCTCACCCAATCGGGGCGCCCGCAGACCGACGCGCGCGCGCTGGCCGGCGCGCGGGTGGCGGCGATCGGCCCCGGCACCGCGCGGGCACTGGCCGAGCACGGAATCGCCGCGGACGTCGTCCCCGACCGTTACGTGGCCGAGTCCCTCGTGGCGGCGCTCGCCGAGTTGCCGGTCCGCCGCGCGCTGATCGCCCGCGCGCGCGAGGCCCGCGACGTCCTCCCCGACGCCCTGCGCGCGCGAGGCGTAGAGGTGGACGTGCTGGAGCTCTATGAAACCGTTGCCGAGCCCCTCACCCCGCCAGCGCTCGCCGCGGCCCGCGGCGCCGACTACATCGCCTTCACCTCCTCCTCCACCGTGCGCTTCTTCCTGGAGGCCGCCGGCGGTAGCGCGGATCTCTCGCCGACCACCCGCATCGCCTCGATCGGCCCCGTCACCAGCGCCACTCTGCGCAAACGCGGCCTGGAGCCCCATGTGGAGGCGGAGCGTCACGACATCGAGGGGCTGGTGGCGGCGCTGCTGGCGGACGCCGCCGGAGCGCCCGCAGCCCGGGGGGCAAAGTAGGGGCCACACGCCCGCTGCTACTGCAACCAGTGGATGAAGCTGGGGTATGACGCTCCCGCCGCGTCGAAGGCTGCGAGTGCGGCGATGAGGGCCCCGGTGGTTGCTGCGCCTTGGGGAAAGCGTCGCGGGTTGAGGATCACAATGCCGTGGTGCTCGCGCCCGTGGGCGTGGTATTCGCGGTCGAGGGCGAGAAAATCGTCGCGGTTGTAAGTGACGATCGCCCGCCCGTCCTGCTGTGCGCAGTCGAACAGGTCGGAGTCGGCAAGGCCGCGTAGGCGGTGGTTCTCATCGACGGCCGCGACATCGTGGCCACGCCTGCGAAGCTGCTCGGCGATACGGGCCGCGAGCATCTCGTCGAGTAGGAACTTCACGCGAGCGCGTTCTGCTCACGGCGCCACTGCTCCTCGGCCGCGTCGGCGTCCTCCACGTTACGCGCGATCCGCTCATCTACCTCCTCGCGGTACTCGGCGTAGTAGCGGATCGCGACCCGCACCTGGGTGAGGGTGAGGCTGCCCCAGTCGGCGGCCGCTGCAAGCGCGTCCTCACCGGTAAGCCCGCTCGCGCGAACCGTGGAGATGACCTCCCAGATGTCCGGACCACCCGCAAGGCCGGCGCGTCGGCCGGTGGGTCCGTCACGGAAAACAACTCCCGGGTGGTCCTCCATGCGGATCCCCTCATCGATGTAGCGCTCCGCGAGACGCGACTTGTTCAGACCTGCGCGTGCGCCACGGCGCTCCAGACGGTCGACCACCGAGGCATCCATACGAGCCGAGAACTGACGGGCATGCGCCATGTAAGACACTGTAACACGCTGGCACTTGCCGCACACCTCTCCCGGCGCGTGCGATCAGGCTGTCCTCGACTACCTCCCAAGCTGATAGCACTCAACCGGTGTCCACCTCCCCGGGTGCGCTCGGCCACCCCCGTCTGCACCTGCGCCGCACAGACTCGACCAACGAGCGCGCCCGCGCGCTCGCGGCGGCGGGGGCACCACACGGGACGCTCGTGACCGCGGCGGAGCAGACCGCCGGGCGCGGCCGTCAGGGGCGGCGCTGGAGCGCTCCCGCGAACAGCGCGCTGCTGATGTCGCTGCTGCTGCGGGACCCCCCCGCCCTGCTCCCGCTGATCGCCGCCGTGGCCGTCTGCGAGGTCGCCGGGGAGGAGGCGCTCATCAAGTGGCCCAACGACATCGTGGTGGCGCCCTTCGCCAAGCTCGCGGGCATCCTCGTGGAGAGCCGCCCCCAAGAGCGCTGGGCGGTACTCGGGATCGGCGTCAACGTCGCGGTGCGGATCGAGGAGCTGCCGTCCGAGCTGTGGAGCACCGCCGCCACGCTCGGGCGCCCGCAGGAGGCGATCGAGCCCACGCTCGAGCTGCTGCTCGCGGCGTTGCAGCGCGGCCTGGAGGCACCGGCCGCGTCGATCCTCGAGACCTGGCGCGCACGGGACGCCCTGAGGGGGCGGGAGGTCTTCTGGTCGGACGGCCGCGGACGCGCCGAGGGGATCGACGGCGACGGGCGGCTGGTCGTGAGGCTACCCGGCGGTGGGCACACCACGCTGGTCGCCGGTGAGGTCCACCTAGCGCTGGGCGATCCGGGGCTCCCCGGCGACCAGGCAGTCGATTAGTTGCCCACACCCGCCTTCAAGGTCACCCGCGGACGTCCCGTCAGAGCTCCCACCGGGCAATCGCGGGCCTAATCCTCGGAGGACCCCGTCTTCGCCGCCTTCGTGCCCGCGGCGACCGGCTCCTGGGGGGCCGCGGTTTTCGGGGCTTTGCGCTTGCGTTTGTTGTTGCGCGCGCGGCGCTTGGGGAAGTTGCGCAGCAGCTCCCGGGCGAGCGCGGGGGGCTTGCGAGCCATGCGCGTGCGCGCCCCCCTCAGCGCCTCCTCGGCCTCCGGGGTGTGCGCCAGCGCCGCCGCGAGCAGAGCCGCGGCGAGGCGTCTGTCCTGCTTGCGCGAGGCGTGGATCAGGCGCCGCGCGTTGCGCGCGTGGGCGCCGCCGGAGGAGTTCACGAGCAGGCCCAGGAGGCGCTTGGTCTCCGGCCAGCGTTGCACCGCGTACTCCTCGTGCAGCTCCCGCGTGTACTCCGCCAGGCGCCAGATCCACGCGCTGGCCTGGTCGCGGCGGCCGATGCGCCGCTCCACGAGCGCGCGCAGCATGATCTTCGAGGCCTCCCGCCGCTCCTCGCGCGACCAGCCCCCGATCACGTCGATCGCGGTGTCGAAGGCGTCCGCGTCGCGGCCTGCGGCGATGTCCGCGAGCGCGCGTAAGCGCAGCTGGGGACTGGGGTTGCGCTGCACCGCGGTGATCAGGAAGCGGCTCTTGAACTCCCCGATGCGGTCAAAGTGGAGCATCGCCCTGGCGCGGCGCCAGCCGGTCGCCGTCACCCGCGCGCCGGCGAGCGCCGCCCACACGTGCTGCTCGCCGTAGTCGAGGTTCTCCACCGCGATCCGCCAGAGCTCCCGCTCGAAGACCGCGAAGCGCCGCTCCTCCTCCGCGCACACCGGCAGCACGCGGCGCTCCACCCGCATCCTCCGCCCGCGACCGCGGCGCACGGGTCCCACCACGATCGCCCCGCCGCGGTAGACGTCGCGGTCGAGCAGCGAGTGCAGCGTCACCACGGGGTCGTCGTGCTTGGTGGCGGGGTGCACGAAGTCCACCACCAGGCCCGCCTCCTTGCCGGGGTGCCGTCGCGTGACGCGGCCCACGCGCTGCTGGTAGATCCGCTTGGAGGCGGTCGGGGCGAGGTGCACGCAGACGGTGGCGCGCGGGCTGTTCCAGCCCTCCGCGAGCAGCTGCGCGTTGATCAGCACGTCGATCTCGCCCCGCTCGTAGCGCGCCAGCACCGCGGCGAGCTCACGCTTGGGGGTCTCCCCGGAGACCGCCTGCGCCTTGATGTTCTCCGCGCGGAAGGCCTCCGCGAGGTTGTACGCGTGGCGCACCCCCGCCGCGTAGACCACTCCGGGGACCCCGTTGAAGCGGGTTTTGTAGAGGTTCGCCATCGCCATGTTGAAGGGCTGCTGATCGAGCAGCTGCGCGAGCTCCTCCTGGTCGAACTCGATGTCCACCTCCCCGCGGCGCAGGGGCACCTTCGCGATCGTGCGCACCCCCACGCCCGGGGGGATCCGCACGCAGCGCAGCGGTGAGATGACGCCCCGGCGGGCTGCCTGGGCGAGGTCGAAGCGGGAGGTTTGGGTGGGGAAGAGGTCGGTGACGTGGCGCGCGATCAGCGCCCCCGTGGCGGTCATGCCGATGAAGATCGGGCTGGTCCAGGCGCGGATCGCGCCGCTGGTCTTCTCTCCCAGCGCGGTGTGGGCCTCGTCGCAGATCACGATCGTGTAGGCGCTGGAGATCCTCCCCGCGTTGCGCACGAACCACTGGTAGGTCTCCACCGACACGGGGCCCTTCGTGGAGTCCTCCCCCTTGTACAGGGGGCGGCTTATACGCTTGGAGTAGCCTCGCTGGCGCAGCTCGCCGAGAAACTGGTCGACGAGGTTGCGCCGGTGGGTGAGGATCAGGATCCCACCCGTCTGGGAGGCCTCCACGAAGCCGAGCGCCGCCACGGTCTTGCCCGCGCCGGTGGCGTGCTCGAACCAGAAGCGCTTGGCCGCGTTGGGGTCCTCGGGCTGGTCGGCGAGCACCTCCTCCTCGTCCTCCTCGACCCAGTCCCGGGGCTCCTCCTCGCTCTCCTCGGGCTCCTCCTCGGACTCCTCGCTCTCAGGGAGCGGCTCCAGCTCGTCCTCCAGGTCCCCCAGCTCCTCCTCTTCTTCTTCCTCCTCTTCCTCCGCCTCCACCGCCTCCACCTCATCCTCGTCCTCGCCCTCGTCCAGCTCCTCCTCCTCGTCCTCCTCCTCTTCTTCCTCCTCGATCTCCGTGTCAGTCTCGACTTCTGTCTCGGACTCCTCCCTCTGAGCGGCGGGGGGGCCGCCGTTGCCGAGGATCGCCGCGGAGGCGAGCAGCTCCGGAGAGGCCATCGCCGCCGCGCGGCCGTTGGCGCCGCCGTTGTTGCCCGCGCTCCGCTCGGCCTCCGCGAGCAGCGCCGTGAGGGTGCCCGAGAGGGCGTCCACCTGGTGCGCGGAGAGCACCGTCCCGTCGTGCAGCCGTGGCTCCTCCTCCGAGAGCACCCGTTCCAGGCCCAGCAGCAGCGAGAACTCCCGCCGCCACGCCGTCGAGGGGTATTTGGCGTCCTCCCCGAGCTCTCCCAGCGCCGCGTCCAGCGCACGCCGGCGCGCGCTCCCCGGCGCGAGCGCCACCGCGGCCTCCTCGCCCTCGTGTAGGAAGCGCTCGCGCACGAAGCTCTCCGCTCGCGCGATATCCGCGGAGCTCGGAATGGGCGCGGCCGCGAGGGCCACTGGGGTGGACTCGGCCATAGAGGCTCTGGACTTCGAGATGGAGCCGCCGCAGAAAGGAGCTCGGCGTGGCTCGGGGCGCCAGCACCCTGCCGGCAGGACCCCCTGGTACCCGGAGCAACCCGGCTCCAGGTATCTTCAGGATATAGCACTCCGCGGCGGGATTGAAGGGGCGCGCGATCGCGTGGCCCTCCTCCACCACCCGACTGCACCCGGCGGGGAGCCGGCGAGCTTCGAGGGGCGCGCGATCCCGCCGCGATCTGACACCGATCCCGCTGCGATCTGACACCCTTCTCGCGATGACCCCCAGGCGCCTCATAGCGCTCGCGTGCGGGCTTGCGCTCGTGGCCCTGCTCGCGGTCGGCCTAGTGCAGCTCGCGGGGAGCCCCGGCTCCTCCACAACGCTCACGACGGCGCAGCTCACTCCCACCCAGATGCGAGCACGACTGGCGGGCTCGCCCGCCCCGCTGGCCGCGCTGCACGCACAGGCCAGCGAGCTGCTGGGGGGCGGCGCGGGGGCGCTGCGCGCACGCCTCTCCGCGCTGCAGGGGTGGCCTGTGGTGATCAACAAGTGGGCCTCCACCTGCGGGCCGTGCAGGGCGGAGTTCGGCGCCTTTCAGCTTGCCGCTGCCAACCTGGGGCGCAGAGTGGCGTTCATCGGGATCGACTCCGGCGACATCCCCCGCGGGAACGGGCTCGCGTTTCTGCGCTCCTTCCCGGTCAGCTACCCCAGCTACTACGACCCCAGCGGCCAGACCGGGGTCGAAATCACGGACTCCCCATTCATCCCCATCACCGTCATCTACAACCGCCGCGGCGAAAAATACATCCACCAGGGGGCCTACCCCAGCACGGCGAAGCTCGAACGGGACATCCGACTCTATGCCCTCGATGCCTGAGATCCGCGTGGACCCGCTCAGCGGGCACAAGACGATCGTTGCCGGCGAGCGCTCGCGCCGGCCTGGGGGCGAGCCGCGCTGCGTCCCCCCCGAGCCGATCGACCACGAGGGCGACCCCTTTGCGGAGGGCCACGAGGAGCGCACCCCCCCGGAGCTCTATGCGCTGCGCCCGGAGGGAGGGGCACCGGACACGCCGGGCTGGCGCGTGCGGGTGGTTCCCAACCTCTTTCCCGCGCTCACGCCCGATGGCCCGGGTGCAGCGCCGGAGAGCACGGGCCGGGGACCCGATGGCGCCGGTCCGCCGCCCGAGGGCGCCCCTCCGCAGCGGGATGCCCGCCCCGACCTGTTCACAGCGACGCACGCGAGGGGGGCGCACGAGGTGATAGTGAGCGCGCCCCAGTCGGTGTACTCGCTCGCGGAGCTCCCCCCCGAGCAGGTCCTCGCAGCGGTGGAGGTCTGGCGTGAGCGGATGCGCGTCCACGCGCAGTGCGCCTACACGCAGCTGATCGTCAACGAGCGCCGCGAGGCGGGGGCCTCGCTGCCGCACACCCACGCGCAGCTGTACGCGCTGGACTTCGTGCCCGCCGACATCGCGCGAGAGCGCGAGCGCGCGGGGGCCTACGCGACGCGCACGATGGGGGGTGATCTGCTCGGGGACCTCGTCGCCGAGGAGGTACGCCGCGGGGAGCGGATCGTGGCGATCGACGAGGAGGCGGTGCTGATGGCCCCCTACGGCTCGCGGGTGCCCTACCAGCTGATGCTCGCCCCCCGGCGCCCCCGCGCGCGCTTCGAGGAGGAGGGTGCGAGCGGGGCGGCGCTCCTGCACGAGGGCCTGCGCCGTCTCGCACGCCACCTCGGCACGAGCCCCCCGCTGAACCTGTGGGTTCGCACCGCCCCACGGGGGGCGGAGCGCTTCTGCTGGCGGATCGACGTGATGCCGCGCCTCACCCACCTCGCGGGCTTGGAGCTGAGCACGGGCGTGAACCTCAACATCGTGGCCCCCGAGGACGCCGCGGCGGTGCTGCGGGAGGCGTAGGCGGCGGTCTTTTGCGGCCCCCGTCTACGCAAGCAGCCCTTGGACATCTTGAGCAAACCGCCATCGACGGCAGCTCTTTCAATCAGATGTTTGACCGATATCGGTGATGCGGCTAGCGCCGGTGCTGCTTGTAAGCTCCGGGAGCATGACGCGCATCCCAATCCAGATCGCAGTTTCGATCAACCGGACGCGGCCAGCCCCCGACGCCCCCACCACGGGATGGACCGGGCCGCCCCTGAGCGACCCTCCGACTGAGCCTCGACGGACCGTGGAGGCACAGCTGGACACCAGCTGGCAGCCAGGCATGCCGAGGATTTCCTTTGTCGACGGGCCCCCCGATCTGGGCATCCTAGGACTGCCCTGGCTCTCCGATCACATCGACTACGAGCCCGCGGGGCAGCTGGATGACGATTTCGCGGACGATCTCGCGCGCGCAATCGAGTCAGGGCGGGAAGTGGTGCTGGCGATTCGCCGTGTCAGTGTCTGAGCACGCAACGGGCTCGGCGAGCCTCCTCAACACCATCGAGGAGACGCGGCGCACGGCCCGCTGGATGCTGGCAACGCTCGGCGCCGTCGCCGGTGCCCTGCTGGTCGGGGGGAATCTCAGCGACCTCTCGCGCATCCACGACTCCACCGGCCGGCTCCTTGCCGTGATCGGAGCCGTCCTCGCGCTCGCCGGGGTCGCCTCGGCGATCTTCGCCGTCGCGCGGGTGCTGGTCCCCGTGCGAGGCCCCCGGAACGAGGGGGGACCGCTCGCCGACCCCAGGCTGGATGCACTCATAGCCCATGACAAGAGCCTGCTCTCCGGCCTGGCAGAAAGCCTGGAGGAGCTGCAAGACCTGCACCTGAAGACCTTGAAGGCGTTCCGCCAAGCGCAGCGCGCGCTCGCTGCGGACAACTCCGCGGCGGTTCACGCGCGGCCTACCGCTGCGCAGAGCCAATTGGGGGCGATCGAACCGACTTTTCAGTATCTCCGAGACGTCCTGCTGTACGAAGAGGTCAGTGCTCGCTTCGCCACTGCGGTCTGGGTCCTTGCGGCTGCCAGCTTCGCGGCGATCGGCGGAGCTCTGCTGTTCGCCGCGGGTCTCGCCAGCTGAGAGACTCAGCGCCCCATCGACAATCCCTTGCCGAGCCGGCGGATCTGCTTCACCTCTTTCTTGTCCCATCCCAGCCTGGCGGTTTCGGGACCGATGGCGCGCACGTACCCCTTGCTATAGGGATGGCTGGTCCTTTGGTCCATCTGCTCCACCACCAGTTGGGCGACGCGCAGGCCCGGCCACAGTCGCATGGGAATGTCACCCTCGTTGATCAGCTCCAGCGTGAGGCTGCCCGTATATCCCGGCTGTACGGTGACCGCGGTGGCGACCAGCAATCCCACTCGCCCCCAGGAGGACTTCCCGAGCACCGAGGCCGAGCAATCATGGGGCACCTTGATGAACTCGAGCGTGGACCCCAGCACGAACTGCTGAGGCTGGAGATACAGCGACTGGCCCAGCGGCAACACGACCCTCTCTTGGAGGTCGGCGACCTTCTTCGAGGTATCCTCAGCGGGATTCACACTCCCGTCCACGCTGCGCCGGGGCAGCAGGAAATCTGTCCCGAGGCGCAGGTCGATCGAGGCCGGTCCCACCTGCCTCCTATCGAGCAGGGGCGTGACGGCAAGGCGCAGCTCGCGCGGAAGCTCGTTGCCGAGCCGGAGCAGCAGTCCCTCGCGGCTAAGAACCATTGCCCGGGGCCCTCCACTGCTCGAGAACCGTGCTCATCTCCAGCGCCTTGTCGAGGAAGGAGTGCAGCTCGCGGTCGGCGAGGAGCTCCGGTATAGCCGTCGGCGGTTTTCCGCCAAGTCCATGGATCCAGCCGGCCAGCAGCACCGCGGAGCGATCTGCGTGCGTGCCGTCGTGATCTATCTGGGCCGGGAGGATATTGTCCTTCAAGAGGTCCCCGAGAAGCGCTCCCTGGGCGGCGAATCGCTCTGGGGTGAAGAGAACGTCACCGGCGCGGGCGTGCGCCACGGCGAACTCTCCGACCGCCTCGCTGGCGACCCTGAGCGCGTGGAGCAGCTCGGATTCGTTACGAAGCGTGGAAACGCCAGCGCCGGCAAGCTCATCCAACCACTCCCCTATACGGGGAGTCTTGAGGAGCACCTCATCCCACCCCATACGCCTCGAGCCCCGTAGCATCACCTCTATTCGGAGCGCTGTCGGAGGGTGTTTCGGCATCGCCTCAGCGAGACTCGTGGCGGCGACGTGTCCGACGAACGCATAGAGGTAGCTGGGTCCGAGGCAGCAAATCGCAAGCGCGTCGCACAGCAGCTCCTCGAGCTTGATCCGGATCCCAAGTGTCGCCTCGTTGCGCTTGCGGTCGCGTTCCGCGCCATCCGATCCCTCGCTCGCCTTCAGATATGCCTCGAGCAGCCCTGGCCATTGCGGCACATCGCTGCGCAGCTTTGCCCACAGCCCATCGACGAGTCCGTTGCGCTCCGCCGCGGGGTGACCGAGCTCGTGCACCAGCAGGGGAGCGAGGAACACGTTGGTGGCCTCTCTGCACGGGAACATCATCAGCGCCGGCCATCCCTTGCCGCGCGCCGCGCGCAGCTCGGCCGGACTCAACAGGTAGTGCTTTTCCCCGTGCAGCAGGCGCTCGAAGGGCCAGCTCCGGGTCGCGTACGTCGGGGTGTCGAGCGGGGTTTCGATCAGATCCACGTGGGGGTCGATCAACGCCCGTCCCAGCTCGTGTACCAGATACGCAGTCCCGAGACCGAGCTGCCCGGCTCGTGGCTGCAGAGGTTGCAGATACGCGAGCACATGGTTCAGCACACGCGTCACCTCGACGAGGTGGCGCAGCTTCGTCAGAATCGCGCGCCGCTCATGGTCGCTTTGAGCCGACTCGAAATCGCCCTCGACCTGCTCGTCCAGGGCCTGGATGAGCTTCAGGATCGAGCCGGCGTGATCGCGAATCGCCTTTCCCGCTCGCAGCTGCGGAGGGGGACCGCCATCAAGCTGCCGCTTGACTCCGCGCTCCGCCTTCTGGAAGCTGCGGACTAGAAAACGCCGGTCGGCGAGGGAGACATCCACGCTGGCATACCGATGGCCGTGGCCTCTTCGTGAGCCCCGCTGAGGCTTGCCTGGCCGAGGCGCTCGAAGAAGTCCAGCAGCTCCTCGAAGTGCTCTTCGCCCCCGTCCGAGGCCCCGGGCTTTCGGGCCTCCTCGAGGAGTTCGAGCAGGTTTGAGAAATAGCTCTCCAGCTCCAACGATGGGCGCTGCCGACGAGCCACGCTGACGGCTCGCGCTTGGGAGGAGACGAGTTCCCGAAGCTGCTCGTTGTTGTACGGCGACTCGTTCGCGGGGTCAGGCGGACGCGCAAGGGAGCGCAGAAGCCTCTCGGCCTGTTCCAGTGCGCGCCTCTGATGTGCAGGCAGCTCTTCGCCGCGCAGGGCGCGACTCGTCCCGAGCACGGCGTCGTCCGCAAGTAGGCCTAGCCCGACCACGTCAGTTAGGGCATCGATTCCGGGGTTCATGGCTCTCTCCTGAGCGTACTCACCTATGGACACCTTCTGGTCGCCCATCCCTTTAGACTCTTGATAAGAGGTCTTGAAAAGTATCTGCTCTCCCTCGGACAGAACAAATCTATAAATTTGCTGCCACCATATCCTCTCATGGAGAGGGATCTAGGAAGCCACGAGCTTGTTCCTGAGCGGGACGGGCCCACCTACTTCAAGGACAAGCCCGCGGCGTTCCGGCTGGCGCAGGCTCTGAGCTCCCATCCCCGGAGCACCGCCAACCAGCTCGTGGCGCAAGGCCTGACGCCCTACGAAGGGAGTGCCATCCGCATGCTCAAGACTCTTCAGGAGCACGGGATCGTCGTCGCCGAGAAGCAAGCGCGGGGCAGGCACTGGACCGTCAGCGACCGCTGGCGGTCCTGGCTCGAGAGTACGCCGGCCGAGGAGCCCCCGCGCTCGCTGGGCGCGGGTTCGCGCCTTGTGCTGGTGTCCAGCGGCGAGAAGACGAGCACGGCGAGTGCGCTGCTCGACGAGGAGGTCCGGGGTGCGGTGGAGTGGGCTGCGATCTTCGACGACAGCTCGATCGGCGCGATCCTGCGCCTGCGTGGAGTCTCGTCCAGCACGGCGATCGAGCCGGTCCTCGAGCGTATGCGAGGGCACGGTTTGCAGGTGAGAAGCGCCGTGGTGGAGCGCGTATCAGACGGGGACACAGACCTGGTTTCGTGGGCAAGGGAGGCCCTCGGTTTGGACCGAGGCTCCTCGGGCCTGCCCGCGGCCCCGCTGACGGGACCGCGAGTCGATTCGAGGCCTTGAGCCAGCCGGCCAGGTAGGCTGCCCGTCGGATGCCCCCAGTCGAGCGATTCGTGCCGCGCTTCGTCGCGGAACCCCCCCAGGAGGGGCTGCCCTACGGCCGCTGGGCGGAGCGCCTCGGGCAGGAGCTACTCGCGGCCTGCCTGGAGCTGACGGAGGCGCAGGAGGATCTGGGGGAGCCGGGGGAGATCGTGTGGTACCCCGACCGCAGCTGGCACGGGCGCACCTACGTGCCCGCCACAGCGAGCACCTCGGAGGGGTATGAGCTGTTCGGCTACGTGCGCTACCTGCCCGCCGACGAGGAGGGGGACGAGCCGAGCGGGTTCTACGCGTGGGTGGACTTCACCGACCAGACCGCAGCCGCCAACCCCGAGTGGAGCCTCGATCTGTGCGACGAGGTGATCGGCCGCTGGCGCGGTCACGGCGGGGGGGTGGCCGCGATGACGCTCGTCTGGGGCCGCCCGCTGGCGCCCGGCGGCGGCGTGGTCACCGCAGAGCTCGGGGAGCTGACCGTGGACCAGTGCGAGCTGATCGAGGACCGCTTCACGCTGATCGCCCCCGACGATTACCGCCACGAGCTGCTGGAGATCAAGCTGTGGAGCGCCCGCGGCAGGGAGCTCGCCAAGGAGTCGCTGTACGAGGGGGATGAGGAGGAGGGTTAGGGGCGTCCGGACGATCGGCTGCGCGGAGACCAATCGTTGGGCGGCGCGTGTCCATCCTTCAGATCGTGGGGAGGCTGCCGAATAACGTGACATGCCACGCCCGCGCGCGCGTCTCAGCCTGACCGGCAAGGTCGCGCTGCTGAGCCTGGTCCCGATCCTCGCGCTCGGGCTGGTGCTCGCGCGGGTCCTGCAGAACCAGATCGAGCAGCGCACGCTCGCCGACGCGGACCAGTCCGCGCAGCTGGTGGCCCGGCTCGGGGTCCAGCCCTGGCTCACCCCCCACGACCTGCAGGAGGGGCTCGGCGCGCAGAGCATCCACAAGCTGGATGTGCAGTTGCGCGCACGCTCGGTGAGCGACCTCGCGCGGATCAAGATCTGGAGCGCGGCGGGGCGGATCGTCTACTCCGACGACCACGCCCTGATCGGGCGCACCCTCGGGGCCGGCGACGACGATCTGCACGACGCCCTCGCCGGGAAACCCGATCCGGCCGAGGTGGTCACTCCCGCGCCGCACACCGAGACCGCCAGCGAGGTCGGTCTGGGGCGGCTCGTCGAGGTCTACGTCCCCCTGCGCTTCTCCAGTTCCGGCCCGCCGGCGGGGGCGTTCGAGATCTACCTGAGCTACCGGCCGATCGCCGCCACGGTCAGCCACGACGAGCACACGATCGCGCTGCTCGTGTTCCTCGGCCTCACGCTGCTGTGGGCGATCCTCTACCGGATCGTCGCCTCGGCCTCCAAGCGGCTGCGCCGCCAGGCAGAGGAGAACGACCGCCTCGCCCGCTATGACCCGCTCACGGGCCTGCCCAACCGCACGCTGTTCCGCGAGCGCGCCGCCCGGGCGATCGGGCGCGCCGGCGCGGGCGGGGAGCCGATCGCAGTGCTGCTGCTCGATCTCGATGCCTTCAAGCAGATCAACGACACACTCGGCCATGGCGCCGGCGATGCGGTGCTGCGCGAGGTGGCGGCGCGCCTGCGGGCGGAGCTTGACCCCGAGACGCTGCTGGCGCGCCTGGGCAACGACGAGTACGCGATTCTCCAGACCGGCGCGGGTGGTATCGGCCGTGGAGCGGGCGCGGGGGACCCTGGCGGCAGCGCAGGTGCGGGGGGCGTCGAGGATGCGCTGGCGCTCGCGGCGAGCGTCCAGTCCGCGCTGCAGGCCCCGGTGACGTTCGACGGGGTGGCGCTGAACGTCGAGGCGAGCATCGGGATCGCGCTCGTGCCCGACCACGCGCGCAGCGCCGACGAGCTGCTGCAGCGCGCCGACATGGCGCTCGATCGGGCGCGCTCGCGGCGGGGGCGGGTGGAGGTGTACTCGCCCGAGCACCACCGCTCCGGCGCGGAGCGGCTGGCGCTGCTGGGCGAGGTCCGCCCCGCCCTGGAGCGGGGCGAGTTCAGGCTCTTCTACCAGCCCCAGATCGCCCTGCGCACAGGCCGCGTCTCGGGGGTGGAGGCGCTGCTGCGCTGGCGCCACCCCAAGCGGGGCATGATCCCGCCGCTGCAGTTCATCTCGCTGATCGAGCAGACCGCGCTGGTGGGGCCGGTGACGCTGCACGTGATCGACCTCGCCCTGCGCCAGTCCGCGGTGTGGCGCGAGGCGGGCCTGGAGCTGGGAATGTCGGTCAACCTCTCCGCGCGCAACCTCCACGACCCAGAGCTGCCCGAGCAGATCGCCTCCCTGCTGGCGCACCACGCGGTCCCCGCGGCGGCCCTCACCCTGGAGGTCACCGAGAGCGCCGCGATGGCCGATCCCGCGACCGCGGTGGGCGTGCTGGAGGCGCTGCGCGCCCTGGGGTCGGGGGTCTCGATCGACGACTTCGGCAGCGGCAACGCCTCGATCGCCTATCTCGCGAAGCTGCCGGTGGGGGAGCTGAAGATCGACCGCTCCTTCGTCACCCCCATGTGCGAGAGCCCCCGCGACGAGGCGATCGTGCGCACCACGATCGACCTCGCGCGCCACCTCGGGCTGCACGTCGTCGCCGAGGGCATCGAGACGCCGGACGTCTGCGAGCGCCTCGCGGAGATGGGCTGCGACATCGGCCAGGGCTACCTCATCTCCCGCCCCGCCCCCGCCGCGGAACTCACCCCCTGGCTGATCGGCCACGCCGGCGGGGACCCCGTGGCGGCTGGGTCGGCCGCTTGAAGGGTCCCCGCCGGGGCCGCAGCCGCTCGACACGAGCGTCCTGGAGGGAGGACTGGCCGAGCGGCCCGCAGGCCGGGTTGGAGAAGTCCCGCTCAGCGCATGAGCAGCGTCACGTTGCTTGTGAGCTTGCTGCCTTCCTTGGGGGTGAAGAGCAACTTGACGTTCACCTTCAGCCTGCGCCCGGGGTGCTTGCGCAGGAAGCGCTGCTCGGTGCTCGAGAGCGTGAGCCCGACGGTCACGGTGCCGGCGGCGGAGGCTTTCGCGCTACCCCTCGAAAGTCCCGCGCCGGTGGCCACCAGCGTTCCAGCCGACGGCACGCTGACCGCGATCGTGGCCTTCCTGCCGTTGACGGCGTGGCGGACGACTCCGATCGCCGCCTTGCACCCCGTGACCGCTATCTTGGTGGTGGTATTGATCAGCGCGCCGTTCTGCCCGACGAATTCGGTGGGCATCTGGAGGTTCTCCTTGCAGAGATTTCCGTTCGCTGCGAGCGCCGAGTAGGGGCCCTCGGGCAGCGTCAGTTCGAACGTGCCGACGGGGACGTCGGGGACGGTCTTGAACGTGCTGCTCGTGATCCCTGTGTTCTTGTCGATGAACGTGGAGCCCACGAGGTGCACGGTGACGCCGTAGCCCTGCAGGACGATGATGAGGCTGGGGAACGCTTCGCCGCCATGGGAGACGAAGTACGCGGGGCCGCTCAACGGCACCGGCAGCACCGGTGTCGTCGCGGTCGCGTGCCCGACGACCGACTCTGGCGGGCAGTTCGCGGGGTTCGCTTCGAAGACCGCCGCGGTGCACGCTTTCTGGAGCGTCTTGAGCTCGGAGGGCAGCGCCGTGGGGAGTTCGACTTTGACCTTGGAGATGTTCGCGTCGTACGGCCCGGCCGGGTAGCCCAGTTTGACGGTCAGGCTCGCCCCGTCCGTTCTCGATGTCTTTCCCGACGTCGAGGCTTCGAGCTTGGGCTTGAACGCAAGCACCGCGCAGTTGGTGACCTGGTAGGGCACCGACAGCGCACTGGAGGCTCCTTCGGTACTCGTCAGGCTTCCGGTGATCGCGAGCGGGCTGCAGTTCGTAGCGTTGAACGTGAACCCGGGCCGGTTGATATCGACGAACACGTGCTTGATCTCGAGGGGGATCCCATCGATGATCGTCGGGATCTTGTAGGAGCCTTCGTTGTCGGTCGTGATCGTCAGCGCCGCCGTTTCCTGGTTGACTTCGATCTTCGCGCGGACCACGACTTTGCCGAGGTTGAACGGGCCGGCGACCGCCGGGTTGACGATCGACAGGCCGAATGGGGCGCCCTTGTACGGGCCCGTTATATAGACCTTGCCGCCCTTCACGGTGTACGGGTCCCCGCCGACGCCGACCGAGACTACGGTTTCCCCGATTTCGGTTTCCGGGCCGCAGGTCCCCGCGTTTGCCTGTTCTTCGCCGCAGAGCTTCACGGTCGACAACGTGCCGGACATACCCAGCGGCATTTTCAGCGATATGCCCTGCAGGTTCTGTTCGCCGTCTTCCCTGGACATCGTCATCTGGAATGGCGTGAATCCGCCGGCCTGGATGCTCGTCGTCCCCGTTGTGAGTGTCGGGTTGAACGGCAGCGGGTCCTTGCACGGGCTGCCGTTCGGCCCCGAGATGACGTCGAATGTGGAGGAGGATTCCGTCGTTGGGTTCCCTGACCACGGCGTGAACGTCCCGGTCGTGGTGTATGCGCCGCACTTCGCCGGTGTCGTCAGCGGCGCGCGATCCCCGCCGAAGAAGTGCAGTTCGACGTCTTCAAACGGTGTCTCGGGTAGGGACTGAGCTGCCACGTCATCCGCATAGGCAGGGTCGTGTTCGAAGATCGGGTCGCCTTCGAAGTGCGCCGTCAACTGGCCCGTCACTGGGTTCTCAACAACTTCCCCGGCGGCCTTCGCCCGGATGCCCTCCCGCGCGTTTTCTGCACTGATGTAGAGCGAGACGAGGCTGCCAAACGGGTTGGCGTACTGCGTCGCCAGGTATGCCGCGCCTTCCAACGGTTCCGGGAGCAGCGGCGTTCTGATCGTCGCTGTAGCAACCTTGGCCGATTCCGGGCACGAATTAATTTCTGGGCTCTGCAAGCCGATCCCTTCGAGAGAGCACGCCTGCAGACCATCCGCTCCGGCGGGGTTCAGGGCCACGCCTTCCGGGAGCGTCACAGAGAGCCCCTTCACATCCGCCTCCGCGATGCCTTCTGGGGCGAGGCTCGGTTCCTGTGGTACGTGCTGGTCGACCGTCAGCCCCGTTGGCGTGCTACCCGCCTGCCCATCCGGCGTGACCTTCACGCTCGGCTCGAACGGCAATCGGTTGCAGCCGTCCTGCGCAGCCATAGGCTCTACTGTTCCAGCGGAGCTGAACACCCCCGGTTGCGCCCACGAATCCGCTTCCATGCTCGACTGCAGCGGGCCCGTGCACGAAGGCGGCATGGTCAGGAACGGTGGTGGATTGTGCTGAATGGCCGGGCTACAGGGTTCTTCCCCCAAGTTTCGGTCGACAAGGCAGGAGTAGCCGCGTGCGTTGTTGTGCTCGACCGCTCCCGGAACGCCCCATATGGTCACCGTGCTGCCCAGGAACCCCGCCGTCTGTGTGATGTTGTTGACATCCACCGTCACGCCATAGTCCCCACCGGTGCGTAGCGAAGTATTCAAGTACACAGGGATACTACTCCCCACCAAGAAGGCAAACCGCGCGGGTTCCCCATACGCCGGTTCGAGATTGAACACCGGTTGCACGAACCTGAGCACCGTACCGGCCACATCCGGTTCGAAGACAAACACAACCGAAGCCCCAACCGCCGTCCGCGCCGGGCACCGTTCGACGAGGAAAAGGTTAAGCGGGCACTGTGGGGTTATCGTGGCATTGGCTACCAATCCCGGCGGCAGCTTGAATCGAAGGTCCTTGGGTGGCGCCACCGATTCCGTTTCTTGCACATAGTTATTTGTCAAATAATGGTAAATCGAGTACAAGCGCGTGTTCAACGCAAAGCTGGTCGTCAACTGGAACTGATGGGAGCCTGCCTGTGTATCCACCCCGCCGCCCTCTTCTTCCGGCAGGAATTCGTAAGTCTGCACCCCATATTTAGGTTCAGCACCGATCGCGATACGCCGCTGGCTAGATACAGGAGGCGCTTCACCGCCCGAGACATTTGCTTCGTTGATTTCGCCCGAATGCGCACCTTTGTTGACGGCCACCGAGATGACGACTTCGAGTCCGTCAAACGGCGTCACCAGCCCACCCGAGTACTTACATTCGAGCGGAACGATCGTACACGGCGGCTGTTCGTTGGACTCAAGGCCGTAGTTCTGGATGCCGATGGCCGTCAACCCGGGGGGAAGCTTGTCTGCGATTCTCACAGGGGATGTCTTCCCATTCGCGCTCGCGTCCCCGAGATTTGTCACCCATAGGACGATCTGGCCCGTGGCGCCCGCGGCTTTTCCTTCGGTCACCTGCTTGGCCGTCGCATTACCTTCAAGCAACGAGTCCGTGACTTCTGACACCCCTAGGGACACCGGCTGGTACGTCAACCCGCCCCTGAACGTTACTAAATAGGGCTCGTTTGCCACGACAGACGGTTCGCCCACCGGTCCTCCGGTCACTTCGACATTTCCGATACCATAAACTTCTTTTTCGAGTCCTTCCTGCACCTTCTTCGCCGGTGCGTTGTATTTGAAGGCTTCCCCATAACCATCGGCAGTATTTTCCAGCACGAACAGGCCGCCCTTGGCGTTCACGGCGACTTCTACCACCTCGTCCTGGCCTTGCGTTCCTGGTTCGGGCAGGTTCGACGGGCGGGAGCTGTAGGTCACATGCCACCACGGGGCTTCGGCAAACGCGGCGGTCGCGCATGCGAGCATGGCCAGCAGGGCTACAGCAAATATACACACACACCTGTGGATCGATGCACTCATGACTACTTGCCTCCCTTGTGCGACTTCTTCGCCCTAGCTGCCGACCCGTACATCCGCCTTGCCTGTTTTACGCACGCCGCTCGCCGTTTCTTCGGCTTCCCGCGGCATGCCTTCAGCGCCTTTTCGAGCTTATGCGCCCGGGTGATGCCTTTGCTCGTCACTGTCGCCGGAGACGACTCCGGAGTTATGTTCCCCGCGCCCGAGAACGTCTCGCTGGAGGGCGCACCGTAGAACGTTGGCTGCGGGGTCGGCGCCGGCTTGCACGCATCCCCCGTATCACACGGCGGCGGCGTCGTCGGCACAGCTGGACACGGGGACTGTTCTGTGCATTCGTGCGCGTCGTACACGTCCAATGACGTGTCGGTGTCCTGTGGCGCAAGCTTGGCCGCTGTGATGAAGAACACGTCGCTGCCGTTTTCGCTCGCTTCGACGAACTCCGATTCTTCGGCGGAGGTCCCCGAGGAGATCAGTCCGACGCACCCGCCCGAGCGCTCGCCAAACGTTGCGCTCGTAGTCGTGCAGTCCCCGACGCCCGGCGGCTCGTACTCATACACGTCCCATGTTCCATTGTCGTCCTGCGGCACGAGTGCTTCGTGGCTATTGAAGAACAGCCGACCGCTATCGGAGAGGAACCGCGGCTGGTGAAATGCTACATCTAAAGTATAGTGTGTCCGCGGCGGTATGGCCGCTGAAAGCCATTGGTGCCCACCGGCCTCATTGCCATAGCCAGCAAGATATCCCGACTCTCCCCCAGTCCCTCCCACAAATTCACCGATGGGCCGGGCACCGGTAGGATTGCAAGACGCGCAGACCAGACGGTTTGCGGGAGCATTGTAAAGGTAAATCTCGGCGTCGGACTGTCCGCTGTTCACATCTCGGTTGTTGTAACCAGTCAGTTCCTGGTAGGACATAAATGCCAGCCACTGCCCGTTTGGCGAGACCCGGGGCGAAACTGCAAATCCATCGGAGACCGATGCGACTTCCGTCTGTATCCATCCTGAGCCACTGTAATGATCGACGTAAAGCTTGCCACTAGCGCCCTCGATATACAGGTATGAAGCATCTTCGCTACCTCCGATCAATTCCCCCCCGGAGATGCCTGTCAATTCCAGTTCGCCGCAACTCAAAGCGCCCTTGACTTCCGCAATCCGGCACTCGTAGATCCCGCCACCCGCTGCCTTCGTCAGCTGCCCTGAGTCGCTGAAGAGCACCCTCGACCCGTCGCTGCTCGCATACAGGAATTCAGCGTCCCCCTCCTTTGGTTCCGCGACTCCCTGCGCGACGTCAAGCCGCACCGATTCGTCCTTTTCGACGTCCTGCAGGTAGAGGTGGCTACTTTCGCCAGTGCTGTGGGTGAAGAAAACCGAGCCATCGTCGGAGAGCTGATGAGCGATCTCCGCCGGAGAGAGCGAGAAGCCCACCTGGCCCCCGCCTTCGCTCAAGGGCAACACACCGAGCGGCTGCAGCTCTTCACTGGGGGGCTTCCCCGCACTCCACTCCGTACCCCCCATCACGAGATGGCTGAAATCGGGCGTCACGTTGGTGACTTCCGCTACACACACGAGACAATACCCTCCGGGAGGATCCGCCCCGGGAGGCACGTCCGCATACCCAGGCTTTTCGGTGATCAGCGGACGGTAGCACCCCGACACACAGGGATCATCGACGTTGCCGCCCAGAAAATCGGTGCGCAGATAGTCCGTCGGGCCAGACGCTTCGGGCGACAACGGCGTGTAGCCGCCAAACGGCTCGACGATCCCGAGCGACAGGTCACTCGAGAAAAACCGATAGTTGTTGCCGGCCCCGACCGGGGCGCCGGTCGAGTGGTCGTTGGGCGGTGTGATGTCTTTTGTGGACCAACCGCCATCCGGGCCGCGCCAGGAGAGATCCTGTGTAAAGGCGGTGTTCCCTTCCGGATCTGCTTCGGTCGGCGCCGTAGCCACATAGCTGACTGCGTCCCCTCCCGCGGCCGCCTGGGCCACCTCACCTTCGCCAAAGTCCTCCTCCGCCCCGAGACCCTGGATCAACGCTCCTTCCTTGTCCGGAGGCGAGACCATTTCCCACGCGCGATTGTCTGGCAGCTTCAGCCCTGAGCCAGCAGCTTCCGTCGTGAACGTCTGGTCGGGACCGTAGATCGTTTCGATCTTTGTTTCGTATTTACCGGGGGCGATTTCAACCAAGAGTTCACTTATCACTACCACCCGATAGTGATAGGTCGTGCTCGCCGCGAGGCCCTGCAGATGGGGGTGCACGATCTGCGGGCCCTTCCCTGAACCAACCGACGCACCCGGGGGCGGGGCGGGAGCCGTGGCGCATTCGTGCGCTGCCGTTGCGCAATCTTCTTCGCCATATTGGAAGTAGTAACTCGTGGGCGAGTTATTGGGTTCGATTTCGGCGTAAGGGTTCGCCGAGGTCGAGGCCACGTTATAGACCCCCTCTGTCTCGACCACCGCGCCGAGGGTCGTAAAGCACGCAACAGGCGAGGGCTTACCTTCGCATTCGGCCGTCGAACCCTTGCCGGTGTTTGTGCCATTCTTATTTGTCGCCTCCAGGCGGTAGTAGTAGGTCGTGTCCGGCTGGAGGCCTGTGATCGCTTCCGAGTGCACAGCGATCGGCTTGTTACCTTCGACCGCGGCCGCGCAACTAACGCTCTGCCCGAGTCCGCTCGTGGTCCCCCATTCAAATTGGCACGTAGCCGGTCCTTCCCCAAGGGGATTGACCGTACCGTCGAGCGTGGCACTTCGCGGGCTCACGTCCGATGTCCCACCAGTCGTGAGATCCGGGATCACGAGATCCTTGGTGAACACAGCTATGCCGGCTGACGTTTCGCCCGAAATATTGGCAACGTATACCTCGCCGCTAGCAGGATCGACTGCCAGACCTTTGATTTCACTGAAGGTGCCCGTCGGCGTTTCCGTCAAGCTGCCCGTGTAGACACCCTGAGCGTTGTACTGGTAGACGACATGGTTTTCCGCGAGGTAGATTTCCCCGTCTTCTTCCCCACCACCTACCGATACCTCATTGAGCTGATGAAATGAGTTACCTGGAGGGGGCTCGACCTGGCGTAGGTACTTGTATTCCTGAAGCCCAACCGGTTCGAAAATATACACCGCGATCCCATCGTTGACCACCACGTCGCCGGTGGCCGGCTGCACGGCTATTTCCCTGATTCCATAGCTGAACGTAAACGGGATAATTTCTTCTTTATTACATCCGGCGGCGCCAACTACCGTTCCTGCTACCGGGCAGTAGCCTGTCAGCTGTGTGGCGTATTTCTCCTTGGCTTCCTTTCCGGGCGCAAAGACATCGACCACGACCCCGGGACCTGAGCCTCCTGGTCCTCGTGTACTGACATAGACATAGTCTTTCGCCCAGTCGGTTAGGCTCGAGGAATCGTCCACGGCGATCCCGCTCACGTACGCAGGTGATTCAGTGTTGTTAGGGCTGCTGGCGCCACTATTGGCGAACGACCCTTGTGGCGTATCGCTTCCCGTCCAGAGCCCCTGGAACTTTCCAGTCGGACCGAACACCGCCACATCTGACTTGGACGCTACATATACCTCGCGTTCGCCGGTGGATCCCCCCACCGCAATGCCATTGTCTCCACTACCATTGGCACCATATTCTTTGACTGGGCCATCATGTTCGAGCTGTGATTCCCATTCTCCGTTAGTCGCATTGAACTCGTCCACTCGGTTTGCTTCCGAGACCCATAGGTGATCCTGTTCCCCCGGTTTTTCGCCTGGGGCTACGGTCATCGCAGAACTGTTTGTACTACTGAGCGGGCCAGTCAGCGCTTCTTCCCCACCCCCAGCCTTCGCCCCAGCTGGGGGACCCTTGGTGATTTCCGCGGAGAGAGCCGAGAGAAAATTGTGGGTTAGCGCTGCCTCGGCCGGGGCGCCAGGGAACACGAGGGCACCTGCCAGCGCGCACATCGATGCCACGGCCGCTGTGACCAGCGTACGGTGGATGCCCACCGTCGACCTGAAAGCACTCATCGAATCATCTCCTCCTCAAGAGACTCCACCCGACACCGACCCAAGGCCGGGCGGCACGACACCCGGTGCGGGCATCGGGCCCGCACCGGCTGGTAAATCAAAGCTGTTGACGCGCATACCGCGTCCGAGACCGAGCGGCCCCCTCCAAAACCCCATGTGCCGATGGTCCCTCTAAAGGGAGGGCTTGACAAGCCACCACCAAGAAGGTTCTACCCCGTGAGTAGTCATTGAAAACTTCAACCCGAGGTTTTGTCAAGGTCAAGTGCCCCACCGATACGCTGTACTTCTCGAGGATGGCGGGCTTCGCGCCCCCAGCCCTCATGCGGGCTGCCCCCGAATCTCGGGGTGGGTGTGGGTGCGGAAACTCTGCGTGACCTGCAGGCCGGCCGGGGTCAGCGACCAGACGTTGGGCTTCCCCTTGGATTGCCCCTGGCTGGAGTTCTCGATCAGGCCGAGGCGCTCGAGGCGCGCGAGGAGCTTCGAGATCTGCCCCTGGTCGGCGATACCCGCATGTTGGGCCACCTCCCGGTTACAGGCGCCCGGCAGCTTTGCGATGCCCTCGAGGACGCGGCCGGTGCGAAATGTCAGGCGCGGCGGGTAGTTCCCCAGGGGCTCGGGGACGGTGCTGTGTGGAGCCCCCGCGCCATTCGGCGCGAGGGCCGCGACGGGGGCCGGGCGGGTCAGCTCCTGGCGCGCCGCGGACGGCCCGAGGTAGGGCAGTACGATCATGCTCATCAGCTCGCCGTGAAGCTCCCTCAGGGGGCCGCGCTCGCCGCACAGCAGCCGCTTGTAGAGAATCCCGAACACCGCCCCAACGAGGCCCTCCGCGGCCAGCGGAGTGGACCCGCCATCCCGCGCGCTCGTACCGCGGCCCTCGTCGATCGCGCTCGCCAGGCGCGCGAGGATCTGCACGCGACGCTCGAGCACCTTCGGGCCGCCGCACAGCGCCTGCACCACACAGATCCGCGCCAGCACAGGCTCTCGATCGAGAAAGGAGAGGATCGCGCCCAGGCCGCCCCGCATCCGCTCCCGCCAGCCGGCCCCATCGAGACCCTCCGCCCGGATCTCGCTTTCGATCATCCCGAGGATGTTCTCCAACAGCGCCAGCATGCACGTTTCGCGATCCCCGAACAGCTCGTAGAAGGTGCGACGCGAGACCCTCGCGCGGGCGGTGATCTGCGCGACCGTCGTGCGCCCATACCCGAACTCGTCGAGCGTGCTGACAGCGCCCGCTAGGAGCCTCGAGCGCTGGATCTCGACGAGCTGCCTGCGCGGCACCTGCGGTGTTCGGTGCACCAAATACTGCCCCGGCCGCCGCGGGCCGCCCGCTATACCCCCCGATCCCGGGACCGAGTTGGCCGCTCCAAGCCCCATGCGGCGATCGTCCTCCGCGACCGAGGGCTTGACAAGTGACTACCCATAAGGTTCTACCCCGCGAGTGGACTGCGGTACGCTGTGTGTTGCATGGGAGCGGAGGCGACCGCAAAGAGGGGCGCCGCGGCGATGCGCTCGCCGGTCAGTTGGGCCCTGCTGGGACTCGTGATCGAGCGTCCCAGCTACGGCTACGAGCTGATGCAGCGCTTCGAGCGCACGTATGGAGATGCGCTGGAGCTCTCAAGCCCCTCGCAGATCTATGTGGCCCTCGACACGCTGGCGCGCCGAGGGCTGATCGAGGACCTCCCCACCGACGCGGGCGCGTCGATCGGGGTACGACAACCGAAGCCCCACTACCGGGCCACGGCCGCGGGCCTCGACAGCTACCAGGAGTGGCTGCTCGCCCAGATGCGCGGAGAGCGCCGGCGTTCGCGGCTGTTCGCGCGCCAGCTCGCGGCGCTCGAACCGCGGATGGCGCTCACGGTGATCGAGCGCTACGAGCAGGCCTGCCTGCGCGACGCGAGTGAGCTGCCGAAGCCGGCCGGCGATGAGCCCTCGGCCGCCGCGGGCCTCGCCGCCCGGCTCGCCGACGAGGAGGAGCGCCTGGCGGTGGGCGCGCGGCTCACCTGGATCGAGTACGCCCGCCGCGAGTTCGCCACGCTCGCGTCGGCGTCGGCGTCGCGGCGATGACC
This sequence comes from uncultured Solirubrobacterales bacterium, assembly GCA_963713985.1. Taxonomy (GTDB): domain Bacteria; phylum Actinomycetota; class Thermoleophilia; order Solirubrobacterales; family Solirubrobacteraceae; genus Palsa-744. The sequence continues at coordinate 1,070,612 of OY970219.1, forward strand.
CTGCTCGCGCTCGAGCGCGTCGGCCGCCGCCACGGGCGCGGCGCGGACGAGCGCACCGTCCTGCGCAACGTGTCGCTCGAAGTGGACGCCGGCGAACTAGTCGCGGTCTGGGGCCTGCGCCGCTCGGGCCGCTCGACGCTGCTGCGGGTCGCCGCCGGCATCGAGCCGGCGGACACGGGCGTGGTCCGCTTCGCGGGCCGCGAGCTCTCCCAGGACGGCGGCGAGGCGCTCGGCGGCGGCATCGGGTACTGCCGGCGCGGCTTCGCCGGCGCCGAGGGACGGGACGTCCTCGACGAGCTGATGGCCGGCCAGCTCGCGCGAGGGGTCCCCGCGTCCGCGGCGCGCGTCCGCGCCCGGAGCGCACTCGAGCAGGCCAGCGCGGAGCACTGCGCAACGCGGGGGCTGGGCGAGCTCGACAGCGCCGAGGCGGTGCGCGTGACCCTCGCGCGGGCGCTCGCCCTGGAGCCCTCGCTGCTCGTGATCGACGAGCCAGTCAAGGGCGTGGACCTGCTCGAGCGCGACCGCGTCCTGGCACTGCTGCGCTCACTCGCCGACAGTGGCATCGCGGTACTGATGAGCGCCGGGGAGAGCACCGAGCTGGCGGGCTCCGACCGCGCGTTGTCGCTCTCCGGCGGCGAGCTGCACGGCAGCCTCGGCCCCGAGCTCGCCCCGGTGGTGCCCCTGCGCCGTCAGTCCGCTGGGTAGCCACATGGGGACGCTCGAGCTCGAGCGGGTCGTGAAGCACTACCGGGGAGCCGGCGAGGAGGTGCGCGCCGTCGCGGGAGTGAGCCTCGCGATCGAGCCCGAGGAGATGGTCGCCCTGCACGGCCCCAGCGGCTCGGGCAAGACCACTCTGCTGCTGCTGATCGCAAGGCTCCTCCAACCCGACGGCGGCACGATCCGCTTCGCCGGCCGGGAGCTCTCCTCGCTGTCGGAGGGCGAGGCGAGCGACTACCTGCTCCGCGACGTCGGGTTCGTCTACCAGAGCCCGCAACTCATGCCCCATGTGTCGGCCCTCGAGAACGCCTCGGTCAAGCTGCTGCTGGGGGGCGTGGGAATGCGCGAGGCCCGGGCGCGCGCGCTCCCATGGCTGGAGCGCGTCGGCCTCGGGGACTCCTCGCGGCGCACCCCCGAGCAGCTCTCCGGCGGCGAGCGCCAGCGCGTGGCGATCGCGCGCGCGCTGGCGGGCGAGCCGCGGCTGATCCTCGCCGACGAGCCGACCGGCAACCTCGACAGCGAGCGCAGCGGAGAGATCGTGGAGCTGCTGCGCTCGGTCGCACACGAGCGCGGCGCGGCGGTCCTGCTCGTCACCCACGACCTCGAGGCGGCGAGCCTCGCGGACCGGCACTGCACGCTGCGCGACGGGCGGCTCACCGAGAGTCTGCCTGGCGCCGACGAGCACGGGGTTCGTGTCGAGCACGAGGTCCCCGCGACCCACTCGCAGCCTGCGAGCACACGGGGATGAGCCGGTGAGGTGCTCGTGTTCCTGGAGCGGCCCGCGGTGAGCTCCCCTCGGGCCGAGCCGCTGCACGCGCGCCCCCTGATGCGCCCGTACGCGCTCGTCTACTTCTACCGGCGGCGACTGCGCGTGCACGCACCCCAGGAGCTGCTCGCGGGTCTCGGGGTGGCGATCGCGGTGGCGCTGGTGTTCGCGACGCTCATCGCCGGCGCCAGCGTCGCGGGTTCCGCGGGGGAAGTGGTCCACGCGGTGATCGGCCCCGCGAACCTCCAGCTTCACACCCGCGCCGCGGAGGGCTTCGAGGAAGGGCTGCTCCCTCGCGTCGAACGCCTCCCCGCGGTGAGGCAGGCCGCGCCGCTGCTGGAACAGACCGCGACGATCGTCGGCCCCCACGGCCGCCGCCTGACGATCGATCTGGCCGGCGCCGACACGAGTCTCGTGACGCTGGACGGGCTCGCCCACACCCTCCCGATCGCGACGATCGCGCCGGGGGGTCTCGGCCTCTCCAGGAGGACCGCGGAAGCGATTGGCCTCCCCACCCGCCTGGCGGCCTCCGGCCCGGCTGCGGACTCCGGCCCGACCGCGGCCTCCGGCGTGGCTGCGACCTCCAGCCCAGCCGCGGCCTCCCGTGCGCTGGCGGCGGAAGGGCCCGTGGTGACGCTGAAGTTGCGCGGGGGCGCCTATCGACTGCACGTCTCCGCGGTGCTCGGCCCGGAAACATTCGGGGCGCTCTCCCAGGCGGATGTGGCCGTGACCGCCCTGGCGCGCCTGCAGCGGCTCGCCGGCCTACCGGGAAGCGTCTCGCGGATCCTGGTGCAGAGCAGACCCGGCGAGCAGACCGCCGCGCGCGCCCAACTGCAGGCGCTCGCCGGGGGGGCGCTGACTGTCGCCGCGGCCGACCAGGACGTCGCGGCGCTGCGCCAGGCTCTTCGGCCCAGCGACCAGGCGAGTGCGTTCTTCGCCGCGATCGCCGCCCTGCTGGGCCTGCTGTTCGCGTTCAACGCCCTGTTGCTGACCGTGCCCGAGCGGCGCCGCGCGATCGCCGACCTGCGCCTGATCGGCGCCAAGCGCCCAGCGATCGTGCAGATGGTGCTCTTCCAGGCGCTCTGCCTGGGCCTCGCCGCGACGCTCGTGGGGCTGCTAGGCGGATACCTGCTCTCGCGGGGAGCCTTTCACCAGTCCCCGCGCTACCTCGCGGAGGCGTTCACGCTCGGCACGCGCACCGTCGTGGAGGCGCAGCCGCTGGCGCTCGCGTTCCTCGGGGGGATCCTCGCCTGCTGCCTGGCCTCGGCGGTCCCCCTGCTCGACCTGCGCCGCGGGGGGACCCTGGACGCGGTGTACCGCGATCCCGGGGTGCCGGGCAACACGCTCGGCGGCGGCACCCGGCGGGGACTGGCGCTCGCGGCGGCGGGGCTGCTCGCGCTCACCACCGTCCTGTTCGCGCTCGCGCCCTCGCTCGCGCTGCTCGCCTGCGCCGTGCTCGCGCTGGCGACGGTGCTCGCCGTTCCGCTGACGTTCGCGGGCGCGCTGCGCCTCGCCCGCGCGCTCGCGGAGCGCTGGGAGCGCCTGACGATCCTGCCCGTGGCGCTCTCCTCGCTGCGCGCGACCACGGTGCGCTCGCTGGCGCTTGCGGCCACGGGCGCGGTGGCGATCTTCGGCAGCGTCGCGCTCGGCGGCGGGCGCGGGGACCTGCTGCGGGGAATCCAGGGGTTTGCCCACAGTTACGCCGCCGACGCGAGCATCTGGGTGGGCAACCCGGGGGACAACCAGGCGACCGTCGACTTCCGCGCGGGCGAGGACGCCCGGCGGATCGCGCAGATCCCGGGGGTCGCGAGCGTGCGCGCGTTCCAGGGGGGGTTCCTCGACCTGGGCGACAGGCGCGTGTGGGTGATCGCGCGGCCGCCCGGAGGAGACAGGCAGGTGCTCGAGAGCCAGATTTCCAGTGGGAACGCGGGCGTCGCGATCACCCGCCTGGGCGAGGGCGGCTGGATCGCGGTCTCCAGGCAGATCGCCGAAGAGCACCACGTCGGCGTCGGGGACACGCTCACCCTGCCCACCCCCAGCGGCGCGGCGCGCTTTCGGATCGCCGCCACCACCACCAACCTCGCGTGGAGCCCGGGCGCGATCTTCATGGACACAGCCGACTACAGCCGGCTGTGGAAGAGCAGCACCCCCACAGCGCTCGGCGTCGAGGTGGCGGGCGGCACGGGTGCGGCCGAGGTCGCCGGCGCGAGCGCAGCCAGCGGCACAAGCGCGACGGATGGCGCGAGCCCAGCGGGCGTGAGTGTGGCTGGCGTGCGGCGCGCGATCGAACGCGTGCTGGGGCCCGCGAGCGGCCTAGAAGTGTCGACCGCGAACGAACGCGAGGCGAGCATCGACGCCTTGACCAGCGAAGGGCTGGGCCAGCTCGGGGAGATATCGACGCTGCTGGTGATCGCGGCGATTCTCGCGCTCGCCGCGGCGCTCACCTCGGCGATCTGGCAACGGCGGGTGTCGCTCGCGGCGCTGCGACTCTCGGGCGTGCGGGCCAATCGCCTGCGGCTCATCCTGGGGATCGAATCGGCCCTGATCCTCGGCGCGGGCTGCGTAACGGGCGCGGTGGCGGGGATCTATGGCCAGGCAATCATCGACGGCTACCTCGCGCACGTCACGGGCTTCCCCGTGGCGAGCCCCGGCGCGGGCTTCAGGCCACTGGAGATCTTTGCGCTCGTGATCGTCGTCGTGCTCGCGATCGTCGCGGTACCCGGCTGGATCGCCTCCCGCGTCTCCCCGATCCTCGCGCTCAATGAGTAGCCCAAGCCTCGCCCTACTGGTCGCTAACGTCCGCTACTGGAGCACGGTCGCACCGGTCGTGCGGGCGCAGCTGACCCGGTGGGAGCGGCACGCCCGGGAGATCCCCGACCCACTCCTGCAGACACTGGCGAGCAGCAAGCTGCGTGAGGAGCGCTTCAACGTCGAGGTCGCCGCGACCCTGGCCACACTGGCACCACGGGCGCGCCGCCGCGGCGCGGTCGAAGCGATGGTGGCGCTGCAGGTGATGTACGACTACCTGGACCTGCTGACCGAGCAGCCCTCGCCCAACCCCCTGCCCGACGGCCGGCGCCTCTATGGGGCCCTCCGCGATGCGCTCACCCCGGGGGGCCCGCCCGATGGGGACTACTACCGCCACCACCCCCGGTGCAGCGACGGCGGCTACCTCCAGGAGCTGGTGGGCGCGGTGAGGCTCGCGCTGGCGGATCTGCCCGCGAGGGCAGCGGTCACCGAGGTCGCGCTGCGAGGCGCCGAGCGCTGTGCGCAGGCACAGGTCCTCAGTCACACGGCGGGGCGCTCACAGCCAGGGGTCACCGAGCTCGAGCGGTGGGCGAGGCGCGAAGCTCAGGGCACCGCTCTGCTGTGGCCCGAGTATCTCGCCGGGGCGAGCGCGTCGGTGATCGGACTGCACGCTCTGATCGCCGCCGCGGCCGACCGGCGAACCACGCCCGCGGACGCGGAGGACCTCGATACGGTCTACCTGTCCATCGGCGCGCTCACGATGCTCGACAGTCTCGTGGACCACTGGGAGGACGCCGAGACGGGCGAGCTGGATTACCTGCGCTGCTACGACGGCGCCGAGCAGATGGCGGGGAGGCTCGCGGGCGTCGCCGCGGAGGCGAGGGCGAGGGCGGGTGCGCTGCCCGATGGGGCGCACCATGTGATGACCCTGGTGGGGGTCGTGGCCTACTACACCTCCGCACCCTCCGCCCGCAGCGCGCCCGCGCTGCCCATCGCGGAGCAGATGCGCGGAGAGCTGTGGCCGCTGATCGCGCCCACGCTTGCGCTCATGCGCACGTGGCGTCTGGCGAAGCGGGCGCGAGCGGCCATCGACAGCCGCCGGGCCTCGGGACCACGGGGAGGAGCCAGATGGCTGCGCGCTACCTAGCGATCATCGCCGATGGCAATCGCCGCTGGGCGTGCGCCAACGGCCTGTCGGTGGCGGAGGGCCACGAAGCTGGCGCCGACACGCTCAGGGCCCGCCTGCGCGACGCGCTCGAACTGGGCATCGAGGAGCTGACGGTGTACTCGTTCTCGACCGAGAACTGGTCGCGCCCCGCCGAGGAGGTCCGGGGCCTGGTGTCGATGCTCGCCAAGCGGATCGCGCTGGAGACGCCGGATCTGCACGAGCGGGGAGTGAGGATGCGCTTCCTCGGCACCCGCGAGGGAGTCCCCCCGCGGCTGCTCGAGGAGATGGATCGGGCGGAGTCGCTGACTGCCCGCAACCGGCGCATGACGCTGTACGTTGCGTTCAACTACGGCGGTCGCAGGGAGATCCTGGAGGCCGCGCGCCGCTACGAGGGATCCACCGAGGAGGAGTTCCAGCGCCTGCTGTACGCCCCGGAGATGCACGACCCGGAACTGATCGTGCGCACGGGGGGGAGCACAGGCTCTCCAACTACCTGCTGTGGCAGGCGGCCTACTCCGAGCTCGTGTTCCGCGAGGAGCTGTGGCCGGACTTCTCACGCGAGCACCTGGAGCAGTCGCTGCGGGAGTTCGGCGGGCGCGAGCGGCGCTTTGGGGGACGGGCGGTGGAGGCGCAGGATGTTCCGTCCCTTTGACCCTCCACTTGAATCTATATTATGCGAATGTTCCGTGAAGTCACCGACCCACGTCATCGTGGGTCGGCCTGTGTTACAACAGCCGTGGGAGAGCGCTAGGAGAGGGGCCTGTATGTGATGCCCAAGTCGATGCGGCGGACGGTTCCCAGCAGGATCCTCGCGACGCTGCTCGCGGCGCTCGCCGGGGGAGCGCTCATCGCTGCGGCGCCGGCCGCGGCCAACACGCTGAGGGCGACCGACACGTCCCGTCTGCACTACATCTCGGCGTCCGGGTCGCTGCTCTACGAGGAGGGTCAGGCCTCGGGAACGCTGCCGGGCAGCATGCGCGTGCACGTCAACGTCTCCAGCACACTCAGCGGCAGCTTCACGATCTACACCCGGGAGGGGTCAATCAGGGGCCACGGGGAAGCGACCCCGCACGGCGCGGGCGTCTATGAAAGCTTCGCCGGCACGCTGGTCGTCACCGGCGGCACGGGCCGCTACGCGCACGCGCATGGGCGCACCGGGCTCTACGGCACGTTCGACCGCGAGAACTACGGGCTGGTCGTGCAGACCACCGGCACGCTCGCCTACTGACTGCCGTGCGCCGCGCCATCCTCCTCGGAGCGATCCTAATCGGCGCCTTTCAACCGGCCGCGTGCACATTCGCGGCAAGAGCGACGATCCCGCCGGCGGGTTCATCGTTCGCCCCACCGGCGGGTTCATCGACTGCCCCACGGGCCGACTCGTCGTCCGCACCATCGGGGACACCATCGACCGCGTCGACGGGAGCGCCATTGGCGACGCTCAGCGCGAGCTTCGCCCCCGAGCGCCTGGGTCAGCGGGCGACTCTCAGCTTCGGCTTTCGCCTCCAAACCGGGACGGGGGGGGTTCCGCCGGCGTTGACGGAGGTCGACCTGAGCTATCCGAACGACCTCGGGATCGCACTGAGCGGCCTGGGCCTGGCGACCTGCACGGAAGCAGCACTCCAGGCGGCCGGCCCGCAGGGGTGCCCGGCGGACTCGATCATGGGCCACGGCACCGCGCTCGCCGAGATCGCACTCGGCCCCGAAGTCGTCAGGGAGAGCGCCCCACTCACGATCCTGCGCGCGTCCGACCAGGAAGGCCACATCGCGCTGCTCTTCAGCGCCATCGGCATCGCCCCCCTCGCGGCCGGCGTCGTGTTCCCCGGGATCCTGCTGCCCGCGCCGGCGCCCTACGGCGGACTCCTGAGCATGGCGGTGCCGTTGATCGCGAGCATCCCCGGCGCCCCCGACGTCGCACTCGTGGAGCTCCGCTCGACGCTCGGGCCGAGCAGGATCGTCTACTACGAACAGGTGGCGGGCAGAACCCTGGCCTATCAGCCTCCGGGCATCCTGCTGCCGGACAGCTGCCCCCCCGGCGGCTTCCCCTTCGCCGCGGAATTCACCTTCGCGAACGGCGACCGCGCGCGCGCCACCGCCTCGGTGCCGTGCCCGAGGCCACGAGGCCATAGACGGGGCAGCCGCGGCCGACTCCTATCCTGAGCCGGTGCGAGCGCTCGTGCAGAGAGTCACCCACGCCGCGGTGAGCGTGGAGGGCTGGGGGGTCGCGAGGATCGGCCCCGGACTCGTTGTGCTGCTGGGGATCGCCCACGACGACGATGCCGCGGCGGCCGAGCGCCTGGCCGGGAAGGTGCGCGCGCTGCGCATCTTCGCGGACGCCCAGGGTCGCATGAACGAGCCCCTGGGGGAGCGCGAGATCCTGTGCGTCAGCCAGTTCACCCTCTACGGCGACACCAGGCGCGGCAACCGCCCGAGCTTCGCCGGCGCCGCCGCGCACGCGCACGCCGAGCCCCTGTACGAGCGCTTCTGCGCCGCGGCCCGCGCCAAGCGGGGCGTGTTCGGTGCGCACATGCACGTCGAGCTAGTCAACGACGGACCGGTGACGCTGCTGCTGGAGGGTTGACCGGACCCCGGGCCAGCCCGGTGCTCGCATCGCGCCGCACAACCGCATCCCCCCGATCCCCCCGCGGGCGTCGACCTCGCCCCCGGGGCGCGCCCGCGAGCGCCTCAGCCGGGAGCGGCCCCCTCCCTGAGCCACAGCCCAAAGGTGTCGAACCCCTGGCGCTCGTAAAACCTGATCGCCGCGAGATTCCCCGGCAGCACAAGCAGCGAAAGCTCGTGGATGCCGACGGCGTGAAGCTCTTCGCGGACGGCCTCGAGCAGCGCGGCGCCGATGCCCAGACCGCGCGCGACGGGGAGCACCGAGAGGGTCTCGATCTCACCCGCCTGCTCGCCGAGGGGCCACGTGGAGGAGCCGCTGCGCCGATGCACCATCGCGTATCCGACCAGTGTCCCGGAGCGCTCGGCGACAAGGAGGAACGAGCCGGGTTCGGACAGCCACACCTCGTACTGGGCGCGGCGGCGGCGCCAGGACTCCTCCCGCGATCTCGGCGGACCGAGATCTGGCGCCACGGCCGCGTGGTGCTCGCGCAGCGCGTTCCACAGCGGCTCGACCCGATCGAGATCCTCACGGCCCAGGGGATGAATGTCGACATCGTTCAATTCGTCACTCCGTGCGCCGAGCATCGTCCAGGTGAGCATATTGCTCATTGCGGCTCGCGGGTCATCCTTGACATGAGCCCGTCTAAGTGTACACTTATCTAAAGTCAGTAAGTCAAGAAGGAGATGTTTGGTGTCCGATGCCGGACCTTCCCCGGATGCAGGTGACGCGCGGCGGCCGGGCGACGGCATCAGTCGTGGGCGCCTGCGACGTGCTGCCCCGCTGGCGGCTTTGACCGCTCGCACCGCCGGCGAGGCGGTCGTGGTTGGGCTGCGGAGCAAGCTGACGGGCGCGGACAGCGCCGAATTCCACGTCCGCGCGGCGGAGCGCTACGCCGAACTGCTCGGCCGGTCCAAGGGCGCCCTCATGAAGGCCGGGCAGATGCTCTCGTTCGTGTCGCTCGGTCCCGCGGTGGGAAAGGACTTCCAAGCGACCTATCAGGCAGCCCTGACCCGGCTGCGCAACGACGCGCCACCGATGGCGCCCGAGCTCGCTCGCGAGGTGCTCGAGCGCAAGCTCGGACATTCGACCGAGACCGTCTTTGCTCAGTTCGACTGGGAACCACTCGCGGCTGCCTCGATCGGCCAGGTACACACCGCCCGGCTGCACGACGACCGTGCCGTCGCGGTGAAGATCCAGTACCCGGGGGTCGAATCGCTGAACGTCTGCATGCGCGAATGCCTGAGAGGCGATGTGGATGAGACTTGGCGGGTCAGCGTGGAGGGTGGGTTCTTCTCACCTTCGGGCTCCCTCACTCCCCAGGAGGCAGCGGGATCCCGGCTGCTGCCCAAACGATTGAAGCATCGGGGGTCGTGAGTAGTCTGCCCGAGCATTGTGCTCCGGAACCAATCGCTTCGTCCTTGGCACAGGCAAGGCTCCTATGCCCAGCCCATCCGCGGACGCCTCGGGCGTGGTGCCTGATGCCGCGGATCAGCCCGTTCTACGGGATCGTCGTGACGATGTACAGCAGCGATCACGCGCCGCCCCACTTCCACGCACGCTACGGGGAGTACGAGGCGCAGATCGTCATCGACACCGGCGATCCGCTGGCCGGACAACTGCCGATCCGAGCCCTGCGGCTCATTAGGGAGTGGACTGGACTGCATCAGGCCGATGCGGGACAACTGGGAGCGCGCCCAGGCCCGCACGCCGCTCGCTAGCATTGATCCACTGCCATGAGCGACCTTCGTCTTCTTGCCCGGATCACTGCCGTCGAGCCGCTGGATGACTTCCGGCTGCGGCTGACGTTCACCGACGGATTGGTCCGCGAGGTCGATCTCTCCGGCGATCTATGGGGGCCGATGGCTGAGCCGCTGCAAGACCCCGCCTATTTCCGCCAGGTGAGCGTCGATCCTGAACTTGGCACCGTCGTATGGCCGAACGGCTACGACCTCGATCCCGATGTGCTCCACGGCGACTACGAGCCGGCCGGTCGCCCTGCCGTGCAGGCATCGCTGTAGTGCGCGCGCAACGTAGTGTTCTGCTATTCGCTGCTGCGAGCGCTCGAAGCGGCTGTTACGTAATGCCCCAGGACACTCGCTTGCCAGGACATCCGCGTCGATCGCTAAGTGCGCCGCGACAACACCTTCAAGGAGAAAGCTGCGAGCACTTGTCGGGGTCCTGTATGGGCAGTAATGGGCAGCAGTGAGGCTCAGGCGCCCGGACGAGCTTGCGGCGAGTGGGGGTTCGGTTCCCAATCCCGCTCGATAGCGGGTGATTCTCGGCCAATGCCCCCGCCAGGAGTCGACCTGGATCCACCGCTTAGGAGACCGTGCCGGCGGACTCTCGATATGGCCGTTTGGCGGGCCGTTGCTGGGGATTTGGGCCTTCCGCTTGGTCGCGGATCAGGCGGGATTGTGGGCGATTTGGTGGGGTTTGGGCAGCGGAGAGCGGCTGCTGCCCAAACGCCCGATGGGCGAATCGCCGTCGCCGGCAGGCCGTAGGCTGCGTCTGTGAGCCCAAGACAAGCTAACCATCCAAAGCCTTCTGCGGAACCCTCCTTCTCCAAGGGCCAGGTCAACCGGGCGGGGAGGGTCCTCCTGGGCGTCGCGGAGGCGGCGTCGCGCCCTGGCTCCGATCAAGCGGCCAAGGAATACGACGCCGACGAGATCGCGATGGCCGTACAAGCGGTGAGGTGGTGGCGAGCACTGCACGCCCGGCCGCTCTCCAACGTCGCCGCGAACCTCCGATACCACGTTGACGAGGAGGAAGGCCGCATTGGCAGGCGTACCGAGGTCGCCCAGCGGCTGAAGCGCGAGACCACCATGATCGACAAGCTGGCGCGGGAGCCCAAGATGCAGGTCACGCAGATGCAGGACATCGCCGGCGTCCGCGGTCTGCTGCCGAGCCTGCCCCACGTCTACGCCGTGAGCCGCCGCCTGCGCAAGACGTGGACGATCGTCCGGGTCAGGGACTACATCGCCGAGCCGAAGCCCTCGGGCTACCGAGCGTTACATCTGATCGTCCGCCGCGGCGGCTACCCGGTCGAGGTGCAACTGCGCACCGTCCTTCAGGACGCCTGGGCGAATCAGGTCGAGGAGGACGGCAGGCGGATCGGCGTCGGGCTCAAGTTCGGCGCCGGCTTGGCGGACATCCACGCGTACTACGTCACGGTCTCCGACGCCTTCGCGTCCCTTGACCGCGGCGAGGTGATCCCCGCGGAGCTTGTGGCGGTGCTCAGCGAGGGATATGCGAAGATCAGAGAGACCCTGTCCCGCGGGGAGCAGACCACGCCATGAGCCCTGACGACATCAAGCACTTCCTCATCGTCTACGACATACCCTCAGCTCACGCCGATGTCCGGCCCTACGGCACGGACTACGACGCCGCGCTGGAGGCATACGAGCAGGCTGAGCAGGACACCCGCAATCGCTCCGATGTGGAGGTTGTCCTGCTTAGTTCCGACTCGCTGGAGACGATCAAGCGCACCCACTCCAGCTACTTCCAAACGCACGAGTCGTTCGAGCGGCTTCTTCCGGCCGGCGTCCTCGGGGTCTAACCTGGGCTGTCTCCGGGTGCTCTGGCCGGAGCTTGCGGCAAGCGGCTGGCCGAGCCTTAATCCCGCTTGAATAAAGGGCTTCAACGGAAATGCCCCCGCCAGGAGTCGAACCTGGATCCACCGCTTAGGAGGACACGGGCGGGCGGGTCCGAGATGACCGATCTGTAGGCGGTTGCAGGGGATTCGGTCTCTTCATCCCGTCGCGGATGACACGAGATCGCGCGCGATTTGGCTGGGTTTGGGCACTGGATGGCCGCTGGTGCCCAAATGCAGGGACGGCACCAGGCCATCACAAGCAGGTCGTAGGCTGCGTCGGTGATGTCTAGCGCCGGTACGATGCCCACTCGGAGCGTTGCCGTCGGTCGCACCGCGGGAAAGGCTCTCGGAGCACTGATGGAGCGACCCTCTGGGCGCTGCGTGCCACCTGGAGCGATGACTCTTGCAAGAGGGACACAGCGGGCGCCCACGAACTTGAAAGACATGGCGACGATCTACCGGCTCACCAGGCTTGCCGCCTCCCACCGAGGAGGGATCAACCAGGCCATCGACGCTGATATCCGTGGGGTCGCCAAGACCAACGACCACAGTCCATACACCATCGCCAACGAGGTGATCGCCGCACGGCTCGGCCAGTGCTTGGGTTTGCCTGTGCCGGCTGGCGTCGTCGCCGAGCACTCGGGGCGCCTGTTCTACCTGTCGTTGGACGTCAGCAAGGAGGGGCAGGCGTTGCCACCCGTCGTCGCCACCGACTTCGTGGCTGCCGAGCCTTGGCTGGCGGCGGGCGCTGTGATCTTCGACATTTGGATCGCCAATAGCGACCGGCATACGAGAAACATCTCTCACGACCCGGCCTTCTCGCCGTCCCGCCCGGCGTTCTTCGACCACGGCCACGCCCTGCTTGGCGCCGGCGACCCCATAGGGCTTGACCGGCTGAGGGCTGCCGAGGGTGAGCTTGGCTGCGCTGGCAGGCCACCGCTGAGGGGCAATCGACATGCCCTGCTCGATCTGGTGTCCAGCGCCGCTGCCTTGCATGGTTGGGTCAGTCGTGTCGGCGAGCTGCCGGACTTCGTGATCGTCGATGCGTGCGCCAACGCCCGCGACCTCGGGCTGCTGCCCGATGACCGCACCCGAGACTCGCTGCGCGACTGGCTTCAGCAGCGCAAAACCGCGCTCGGGCAGCTACTCTCGGATCACAAAGACGAGTTCTCGGCCATCACGCAATGGGACCTCGACAGGGAGTCGCCGACATGATCAGCTATCTGCTCGCCCGCTACACCGATGATCTCACCCGCAACGAGCCGATCAACGTCGGGGTGGTCGTCTACGACGGAACGAGCGCGCTCGCTCGGTTCGACGGCGAGGACCCGGGAACGCGGACCATCGATCTGCGGCGGGTGCGCCACCGCATCACCGGCAGCCATACCTACCGTGCATGGGTCGCCTACTGGCGGCGCGCGCTCACCGAGCCGGCGGTGCTCACACCACAGCTCGCAGGCACTCAGCCCGGCGACCCTGCGGTGATCGAGTTCCTACTCGGACTCGGCGGCGACGAGTTCTCGCTGATCCGAGGCGGAGAGATCGTCTTCGATGGAGACGAGCGCTCCCTGGAGGCCACCCTGCGAGACCTGTACGAACGGCTGGTGCGGGCCCCCGAGCCCGACGCGCCTCCCTCGCTGCGGGACAAGAGCGAGCAGGCGATGCACCTTGCGGGCGTCCCGCTTGACGACGCCGGCCGCTTCCGTACCCGACCAAAGATTGCCCTGAGCGTCGGGGGGCAGACGCAGGAGCAGGAGGTCAGCTACGGCGTTCTTAACGGCCACTGGCACTATCTCCAGGAGGCGTCCTTCGACCCTCGCAGCGAGCGTGTCAGCAGCAAGGAGGCCCATCACGTCGCCTTCATCTTCGAGCACGCCACCTGCACAGAGCCAGACGGGGAACTGGAGCACGACGCCAAGGTTGCCCTATACGACAGCACCGACCTCACCGACCTCACCCGTGGACTGCTTGGGCTTATCAGCCCCTTTGCTCAGACCATCGACGTCAGCTCCCCCGAGGACGCGGCCGATCCACTGCGCCACGCGCTGGCGCTCGCCTGAGCGCTCGGGCCGGTAGTCGCGCACTTCGGCCGACCAAGTTGCGTAGTTGACGAGCGCGACGAGGATTGCCAGCGGCACCAAGCGCTACCCCTGTGACGTGATCGTGAACCCCCATTCACCTGTTGCCAGGACCTGAACCTGGTGATAGGTGCCCGCTTCGATCACGGTTTCCCCGCTGGCCGCTTTGGAGGAGAGGGCGATCGTCTGAGCGTCTTCGGCGCTATTGTCGATGGCGAAGAGGCCACCTTCTGCGTGCCAGTGGATTACCGAGGTCTGCGGAACGACGATGGTCCCGAGGCTCTTCGTACCGTTCCCGGAGTAGGAGTCGGATGATTCAGGCGCAGGCGCTGGAGCGGACGCGGCTGTCTGCGTGACGGTATGCGTGTGGACAACCACTCGCGTGACGGTATGAGTGGGAGCCTGCGCTACGGCACGGATAGTGGTGACGCCCCCAGCGACCGTCACGGTTTTCGTCTGTGTCTTGCCTGCCGCACCAATGCCCACACCGACGACGAGTCCCGCTAACACTGCGCCGCCAACGATCAGTCGCCGTCGCCACGGTGATGCGCTCTTCTCTGCGCTCATGCTCCCCCCTGGTTCGCTTGCGACAGGCAGCCTACTTGTTCCCATAGATCGGGAGCATTGCGGTTTACGTGCCGACGCTTGTAGGTTGTCAACCAAGGCATGTATTCGGAGGGATCGCCCAGCCCTCCGCACCCGCGGATAAGGCGGCGAAGCCGACGCCTCCGGTGCACGTAGCCGCGGCCACCTGGCCGCCAAAACTCCCGCCGTCGGCGCTGCCCGTAGTCCTCGCGCACCCTCGACTACCGACTCGCGCTTCCCCTGGGTGCTGCTTTTCGTTCGCGTCGCGTCATGGGGATCAGCGGATCCACCCGTCTGGCGCGGCACCTGGTGTCCATGCGCGGGTGACGCTGCCTCCTTCTTGGCGGAGAATGTGGCTGTAGTCGTAGAGCTGTGCCTGGAAGGCCAGCTCTTCGCGGGGGTCGCGTCCGGCGTCATCGATCCACTGGCGCCATACGACCAGCGCGCACAGGGTCTCAACGTGCGTCTCGCTTTCCCACCAGCCGTCTTTGAGGCCCACGAGTGCTGTCGGGTAGCGGCCGTGGAGCGCGACGATCCCGCCCCACATCCACGAGCGCCATTCGGGGTCGCCGCCGTAGGGCGCAAGCCACGACGCGCGCCGGTCGGACTCCTCCCCCCCGGGTGCTTCGAGTACGACGGGGGCGGCGTGCGGCGGGCGTACTTGCCCGTTTGCGGTGGCTTCGGTGATGCCGTGGCGGACCATCTGGCCGGCGAGCCTTGCGGCGGGCTCCCCGGTGTTTGCTGCCAGCTCGTCCAGTTGGGACGCGATGTTCTCGGGCAAGGTGATCTTCAGGCGGCGGCTCATCGGGTGTACTCCCGTGTGGGCTGGCCGGCCGTGTGTGGGTTGGAGCTTCCAATTGTGGTCATGTAGTTATTGACCGCGAGCACGCGAAAACGGCCATGTAGTTTCTGTGGGGCCTGCTGGGGCCCTGTTGTGGGCGGGCTGGCCGTCGTGGAGCTGGGCCCGTTAGGGCGTGGTGTCGCGGGGGCTATGCAGTGGTGTCCGGTGCCCCGTAGAGGGTGTGGCAGGCGACGGGATGACTCGATTAAAACGGCTGGCCCCGTTTGGGTGCCTTGCGTTGGATCTGTCTCCCGCCGCCTGTCACGGACGCCGCCATGACTTCATAGAAGCGTGCCTTATCGCTCGACATGGCTTTGTCTGGCGGCCTCCAAATCACCAGCGCCAACCAGCAGATAAGGAGACCAAGTTCATGATCGCAGTAGGCGTGGACACCCACAAGGAGAAGCATCTCGCTGTCGCCGTGGATGACCTCGGGCAGCTCCTCAGCGAGATCACCATCACGGCCGACCTGGCCGGGTACCGCAGCATGGCGGACTGGATCGGCGAGCTCGACGGGCCGGTGCTGGTCGGTATCGAGGGTGCCGGCAGCTTCGGCGCAGGATTATGCGAGTACCTGCAGGCTGAGGGTGTAGAGGTGTTCGAGGTCGAGCGTCCACGTCGCCGTGAGCGGCACACCGGGAAGTCCGATCGCCTCGACGCGCTGATCGCCGCGAAGAAGGTCCTCGCCCGAGAGGGCCTGTCGAGGCCCAGGGGCTCAGGGACACGCCTGGCGCTACAGATGCTCCTCGTCGCGTACCGCTCCGTCGTCGGCGAGCGCTCAAGGCTCTACAACCAGCTGCAAGCCCTCAATGTCGGCGCACCAGGCGCTCTACGAGAGCGGATCGGCCCGGCTCGCAACGGTGCGAAGCTCGCGGAGCGTCTCACCGGGATGCGGACACGCCCAACCGCGAGCCTGCAAGAGAACACCACCCTGCAAGTCCTCCGCGACATCGCTAACCGCACCAGAGCGCTCGACGCACAAGCTGAGAGCTACACCCACGAAATCGAGCAGCTCGTCCGTTCCCTCGCACCGAAGCTCATGGAGGAGCCCGGTGTCGGACCGATCTGCGCCGGCAAGCTCCTCGTGTTCAACCCAGCGCGCTTCACCAGCGAGGCAGCATTCGCACGCGCCAACGGCACCGCACCACAACCCGCCTCATCCGGCAAAACCATCCGCCACCGCCTCAGGGCCTATCCCTGTAGGGCGGTGGCTGTTTGTTCGGTGTGCGCTCGCTTGAGGGCTATCATGCCGCTGGCGAGTTGGAGGAAGGCGAGGTGGTTCTCGTCCTTCTTGGACCAGCGGATCAGGATTGCCCGGTTGCGGTTGAGCCATGAGTGACAGGCCTCGACGACCCACCGGCGTGCTCGCCAGTCCGGATGGTGTTGCTTGAGTTCGATCTCCTCGCCGCGCGCGCGGATGTGTGGTGTGAAATCGCGGTCTTCGAGAAGTTCGCGGACGACGGGGAAGTCATAGCCCTTGTCCAGGCAGAGACCCTGCGGGTCGGCATTGGTTGGCCTGGGACGCTCGACTGGGACCGAGTCGAGCGTCTCCTTCAGGAGCTTGTGATCGTTACGGTTCGCGCCGTCGTGAGCGATCCCGATCGGGACACCACGTGCCTCGACGAGGAGCGAGCGCTTCGCCCCCCCTTGGCCCGGTCAGTGGGATTGGGGCCGGTCTTCGGCCCGCCGAGCGGCGCTTTGGTCATCGCACCGTCCGCCGCCAGCCAGGACCAGTCGATACCGATCTCCCTGTCGTAGTCGAGCAGCCCCTGGCGCCAGATCTCGTGAAAGACACCGGCCTGCTCCCACTCCTGAAAACGCCGGTGCGCAGTCGAGGAGTTACACACCCCGGTCACGCCGAGCGCGTTCCACTGCATACCAGTGCGCAGCACAAGCAGGATTGCGTCCATCACCTGGCGCTTGGGCAGACCCCGACGGTGAGTTCTCAACGGATGCACGGGCGCAGCCGGCAACAAGGGCTCAACGCGCTCCCACAGCCAGTCCGGCATACGCCAACCATCGTCACGGTCGACCAACCCCATCTCCGGCCTCCTATGTCCGATCAACAGATCAGCTCAAGAATTCGCCGAAGCCGAGCAAGACTCCTCCCTACAGGGATAGGCCCTAAGCCGCGGAGGCGACCGCCAAATCAACTCGGCGATCTACACGATCGCGCTGTCGCGCTCCGTCCACCACCCCCCGAGCCGCGCCTACATCACCCGCAGAACCGACGAAGGAAAGACCAAGCGCGAGGCCATGCGATCCCTCAAGCGACACCTCTCCCGCCACCTCTACAAGCAGCTCACAAAAACGCCCTTGACAACATAGAAGCATCCAACGAGTTGGTCCCTCTTAAGGGTCCCGCTCGGGACCCGATGCTTCTATGTTTGTCAAGTTTCGCTGTTTGCGGGATTCGGGAGGGTGGTGTTGAGTAGGCGGTAGAGGTGTCTGGCGGTGTAGCGCTTGAGGCATCGCTTGATTTCTCTGGTGGTTCGTCCTTCGGCTTGGCGGCGTGCGGTGTAGGCGCGTGTGCGGGCGTCGTCGCGCATCCGGCAGAGCACGATGGTGTGTAGTGCTCGGTTGAGCTCACGGTCGCCTGAGCGGTTCAGGCGGTGGCGGACTGTTTGTCCTGATGATGCTGGGAGTGGTGCGGTGCCTGCGAGTGCGGCGAATGCTGCCTCGGAGCGGATTCGTCCGTTGTGGGAGTAGGCGCAGATGATCTGTGCGGCGACGATCGGTCCGACGCCCATCTCTGCCAGCAGTTCTGGTGCGATGGTCTTGACTATCGGTTCGATCTCGCGTTGCAGCTCGTTTGCTTCTTCTTCGAGCGCGAGGACTCGTCGGGCGCTTGCGCGCATCGCGATGATTGTGGCGCGCTGCTCGCTGTTGAGGGTGGGGCTGATCCGTAGGCGAGCTGCGCGGGCGAGCTGGTCGCGGGTGGATAGAGATCGCAGTCCTTCGCGCAGCGATGCTGGTGCGGAGACGAGTAGTCCCTTCAGTAGGGATATCGCTGCGCGCTTTGAGCGGACAGCACTCTCACGAGTGGCAAGTAGGACGCGCAGTGCCTCTCGCTCACCACGTTGGCGGGGACGCGCAAGGTGCTCGCGGGTGAGCGCCTCACGCGCGGCGCGGATCGCGTCAAGCTCGTCTGACTTCGCGCGATCACGACGCGCTGGGCGTCGCGGACGGTCGACCTCGAGCACCATCTCTCCTTGGTCATGCAGGAAGATTGCGAGTCCCGCGCCGTAGCTGCCGGTGCCCTCAATCGCCCACGCACGCCGGTCTGGAGCGTGCTCTGTGGCGTAGCGCAATAGACGCCTGTAGCCTCGCTCGTTCGCGGCGATCGTGATTTGTCCCCGCACGATCGCGGTGTTCGCTGTGAGGATCGCGACGCTGTGGGAGTCGCGGTGTGTATCGACGCCGAGAACGTGGTCGGCGTGGTCTGCGAGCATGAATGTGGCCTCCTGTTCGGGGGTTAGCGCTGTCGGTGCTCGGCCTGGGCGATAGGAACCGCAAAGGGCAGGACTGTGATGGGTCACGCTCCGAACATTGCGGGGCGGACAGGCTTCTGATCAGGCCACTAGCGGAGGCCAGGCCGGGCCCGGCAGCGACGGACGGACAGATCAGCCCAAAGACACCCACACAACGCGTGGGGTCAGTGCATCTGTGGGTCACGTCCATCGCCACCGGCAGCCAGCCTGAACACCAGACCAGACGCCCCCACGACGGCGACGCCCAGCACCAAAGCAACCGCCACACCCCTACACCCGGGACACAGCGATAACCGGGCGGATTCAACCGGTGCTCGCAACGCTGGATAGGAAGGGGTTGCGATGGGCAGGCCGAGGGGCTGGGGTTCAGTGATGACGGGGCGCCCGCTGGTGCGTTCGCCTGGGCGGCCGGCGGCGTGGCGCCGAGAGCATAAGCAGCGGTTTTGGGCTGCGATAGCGCGTGGTGTCTCGAGCGATGACGCGGCGATCGAGGCGGACGTGTCGATCCCCGTGGGTGTCCGGTGGTTTCGTGAGGGTGGCGGGATGCCAACAGTCACCCAAGCCCCGTTGTCGGGGCGTTATCTATCGTTCGCTGAGCGCGAGGAGATCGCGATCCTGCGTGCCCAGGGAGCTGGTGTGCGGGAGATCGCGCAGGCGGTGAGTCGTTCACCCTCGACGATCTCAAGGGAGCTGCGCCGAAACGCGACGACTCGCGGCGGCAGCCTGGGCTATCGAGCGTCGACGGCACAGTGGCATTCCGACAAGCGCGCGAAGCGTCCGAAGGCTGCGAAGCTGGCCGTCGACGAGCAACTGCGCAGCTATGTGCAGGAGCGTCTCGCTGGCGCTGTGGAGCACCCCGACGGGAGAAGCCTGCCGGGGCCGAAGGTTCAATGGATCGGGCGTCGTCACGGGCGGCGCAAGGATCGGCGGTGGGCGAAGGCGTGGAGCCCTGAGCAGATCTCTAACCGGCTCCGCCTGGATTTCCCCGATGATGAGTCGATGCGGATCTCGCACGAGGCGATCTATCAGGCGCTCTATGTGCAGGGCCGCGGCGCGCTGCGGCGGGAGCTGACCGCGTGCTTGCGCAGCGGCAGGGCGCTCAGGGTCCCAAGAGCTCGCGTGCGTGGGCGCGGGAAGAGCTTCGTCAACGACGAGATCATGATCAGCGAGCGTCCGGCCGAGGCCGAGGATCGCGCGGTGCCTGGCCACTGGGAGGGCGATCTCATCCTCGGCGCTGATCGCACCGCGATCGGGACGCTGGTCGAGCGCACCACCCGGTTCACGATGCTGCTTCACCTCCCGCCGATGCCGGGTCACGGAGGGCCAAGGGTTAAGCATGGCCCTCCGCTCGCGGGCCGTGGCGCAGAAGCGGTGCGCGACGCGATTACTGCTCAGATCAAGACGCTGCCCGAGCAGTTGCGCCGATCCCTTACCTGGGATCAGGGCGCCGAGATGGCAGAGCATGCTCAGGTGAAGATCGATACCGGCCTGCAGGTGTATTTCTGTGACCCTCAAAGCCCGTGGCAAAAAGGCAGCAACGAGAATACAAATGGGCTACTGCGCCAATACTTCCCAAAAGGCACAGATCTAGCCAGACACACTGCTGAGGACCTCGCAGCAGTCGCCGCGACACTCAACAGCCGCCCACGAAAGACACTCGAATGGAGAACACCCTCCGAGGCGCTCAACGAACAACTACACTCCCTCCAAACACAAACCGTTGCGTCCACCAGTTGAATCCGCCCCGTACCCAAGCATCACAGTGCATCTGGTCTGTGCATGAGTCGAGCGCTGCGATGGCGGCTGTGCGGACGGGACGCCGCCGCGAAGCTGGTTGGCGCTGCGAGTTGGGGAAGCGAGACGCCGAATGGGGGAAGGATCAGCCCGTAGGAGGCTGCGCGAGGCCGTGCGGCCGGGCTCGTCGAGAGCGGTGGGCGGAAACTCGTTGGATGCTTCTATGTTGTCAAGGGCGTTTTGGTGAGCTGCTTGTAGAGGTGGCGGGAGAGGTGTCGCTTGAGGGATCGCATGGCCTCGCGCTTGGTCTTTCCTTCGTCGGTTCTGCGGGTGATGTAGGCGCGGCTGGGGGCGTGGTGGACGGCGCGCGAGAGCGCGATCGTGTAGATCGCTGCGTTGATTTGCCGGTCGCCTCCGCGGCTGAGGCGGTGGCGGATGGTTTTGCCGGATGAGGCGGGTTGTGGTGCGGTGCCGTTGGCGCGTGCGAATGCTGCCTCGCTGGTGAAGCGCGCTGGGTTGAACACGAGGAGCTTGCCGGCGCAGATCGGTCCGACACCGGGCTCCTCCATGAGCTTCGGTGCGAGGGAACGGACGAGCTGCTCGATTTCGTGGGTGTAGCTCTCAGCTTGTGCGTCGAGCGCTCTGGTGCGGTTAGCGATGTCGCGGAGGACTTGCAGGGTGGTGTTCTCTTGCAGGCTCGCGGTTGGGCGTGTCCGCATCCCGGTGAGACGCTCCGCGAGCTTCGCACCGTTGCGAGCCGGGCCGATCCGCTCTCGTAGAGCGCCTGGTGCGCCGACATTGAGGGCTTGCAGCTGGTTGTAGAGCCTTGAGCGCTCGCCGACGACGGAGCGGTACGCGACGAGGAGCATCTGTAGCGCCAGGCGTGTCCCTGAGCCCCTGGGCCTCGACAGGCCCTCTCGGGCGAGGACCTTCTTCGCGGCGATCAGCGCGTCGAGGCGATCGGACTTCCCGGTGTGCCGCTCACGGCGACGTGGACGCTCGACCTCGAACACCTCTACACCCTCAGCCTGCAGGTACTCGCATAATCCTGCGCCGAAGCTGCCGGCACCCTCGATACCGACCAGCACCGGCCCGTCGAGCTCGCCGATCCAGTCCGCCATGCTGCGGTACCCGGCCAGGTCGGCCGTGATGGTGATCTCGCTGAGGAGCTGCCCGAGGTCATCCACGGCGACAGCGAGATGCTTCTCCTTGTGGGTGTCCACGCCTACTGCGATCATGAACTTGGTCTCCTTATCTGCTGGTTGGCGCTGGTGATTTGGAGGCCGCCAGACAAAGCCATGTCGAGCGATAAGGCACGCTTCTATGAAGTCATGGCGGCGTCCGTGACAGGCGGCGGGAGACAGATCCAACGCAAGGCACCCAAACGGGGCCAGCCGTTTTAATCGAGTCATCCCGTCGCCTGCCACACCCTCTACGGGGCACCGGACACCACTGCATAGCCCCCGCGACACCACGCCCTAACGGGCCCAGCTCCACGACGGCCAGCCCGCCCACAACAGGGCCCCAGCAGGCCCCACAGAAACTACATGGCCGTTTTCGCCGGCTCAGGGTCATTAACACCGATGGCCCACAACCAACGGACACAACCGCCCGCAACCGCGCCGCTGCCGCCGATCGGACCCGCGCTTGACGTGGCATCCATCGAGGCCGTGGCGCGGCGGGTGGTCGAACTGATCCACGACGAAGGTGGCTCCCCCGCTGCTCGGCGGCTTGTTGACGCGGCGACGCTCGCCGCCGAGTTGGGAGTCGATCGCTCCTGGGTCTATGCCCACCGTGCTGAACTTGGCGCTATCCAGCTTGGGACCGGCTCGAAGCCACGCCTGCGCTTCGACCCGGAGGTGGCCTGGAACGTGCTCGCCTACTCTGCCAGCAAGGAGTCCCAAGAGTCGAGAATGCCTGCGCCTATGCGCAGTTCGGAGCGTCGCTGGCGGCGGCGAACGCGCCGAGACCCCAAACTGCTGCCCATTCGGGGCTCCGTGAGCCCGATCGACGCCGACCGGAAGCGCTCGTGATGGGCCGTCAGCGCTCCGGTTGCTGGTCTTGCTGGTCGATCGCGTCGCCGAGGTCGGCGAGGGTCGCGTCGAGAGCGGCCAGGATACGCCGGAGGGTGTGCCAGCGGATATCGAACTGTCCGCGCTCCATCCTTGAGACGTGCGTGTCGTCGGTCCCAGCGCGGGCTCCGACTTCCCCTTGGGTCATCCCTGCCCGCTCGCGGAGCGTGCGCAGCGCTCGGCCGAGGATGAGCTGGTCCTTGGCGGCGCCGGTCATGCCCAAGGGGACTTGTAGAGTTTTACGGATTGAGGTATCGTCACGGGACCATATAAGTGGCGCCCGCGGTGCGGAAACACCCGGGCGCCTGGCACCGAAGGTTGAGCTTCGGCGCGTAGGCCACGATATCCGTTCAGGCGATCGCGGCTCCCTCGCCCGCCCGCCCTTCGGGGCCTCCAATCACAAGGAGGAACCGAAGATGACCAAGAAGAAACGCCTGTCGCGCGATCTGAAGCTCTGGATGATCCAGCGCGCGATCATGCTCCAACTGCTCCGTGACGACCACGACCCCTTGTGGACCCGGGGCGAATTGGAAGCGGAGGTCTCGGACTTCGGCCCACGGCTGCTCAAGGTCGCGCTGGAGCTGCTGGAGGGCGACTGCTGCATCGTGCTCGACGGCGAGGAGGGCGTGCGTGCGTCAACGTGCGCGCACCGCCTGGACGAGCTGGAGCTGGTGTCGATATGAGACCCGGCGAGAGCGGACCCGCAGACCGCGTAACGCACCGCGAGATCGGCACCGAGTACCTGCTGATCCCGCCGCTACTCGTGCGGCCGAAGCGGTGGCATACCCGCGGTGAGCTGCGGGAGTACCTGTATGACGTAGACCCCGACGCGATCGACCGCGCACTCGATGACCTGCACGCCGAGGGGATCGTCCACTTGGACGGGGAGCGGGTGCGTGTGTCGGCGTGCGCGCGCCACATGAACGAGTTGGTCGGTGACGTGATCGAGCAGGGGGACGAACGATGATCCCGACACCGAACCTATGCTCAGCTCGGGTGGGGGGTGCGACGGCTACGGCTCGCACGCAGCCTGTCCCTCCTGTCGAGCTGAGAGAACAGCTCGCCGCTGCCCGCCGGGCCGGCGCGAGCTTCGACCAAGCGTGGCCGGGCGCACTCAAGGCCGCGGTGAGCGCTTCTCAGTGGGAGCGCGCGGAGTGGCTGGAAGTGCTTTCGGGCACGGTGCGGGCTTGGCGCGCAGGATGGGAGCGCCAGCTCGCTACAAGGCTGGAGCGAGCACTCGCCATGCTCGTGATGCCCGGCGGGGAGCCGCTGCCTGAGCGGGCGTGCGAGCAGTGCAGTGGGGAGATACCGCCAGAGCGCGATAAGCGGGCTCTGTTCTGCTCGGATGGCTGCGCCAAGCGCGCCGCCTACCTCCGCGAAAGGGAGCAAGCGACTGCGCCTGGTCTGGAGGTGCAGCCGAGGGCACTGGTGGACGAGCCGATCGCGGCGGCTGGGGGTGATGCGTAATGCCACGTCCCGCTACAGGGCAGGTGGTCCGGCGCGAGAGCGGGGTTTGGGCGCTCCGCTTCCGCGCCTGCGGCGCCCGGCAGTACCAGACACTCGGTACGGCCGAGGAGGGGTGGACGCACCAGAGGGCGGAGCAGGCGCTACGTCACGTGATGGCCGACGTGGAGCGTGGAACCTGGCGCCCGCCACACCCCGAGCCGGCGTCCGAAGCCAACCCCGACCCGAGCTTTCACGAGTTCGCATCGGAATGGTTAGAGGCGACGAAGGGCGAGTGGCGGGAGAAGACCCGGCTTGACTATGAATGGCAGCTCGCCCACCATCTGCTGCCGTTCTTCCGCGATTACAGGCTGAGTCAGATCACCGCTCGGGAGATCGATCGCTACCGTCAGGGAAAGGTGGCGGAAGGCCAGGCGATCATGGCTGCCGCCACGCGAGGCAAGCCGCTGATCGAAGAGTACGCGGACAAACATGGCCGCAGGCGCCGGCGCCCACGACGCGCGCTCTCCGCTACGAGCATCAACAAGACCATCACCCGATTGGGGCAAATCCTCGAGGTCGCCGTTGAGTACGGGCTGATCGCGGCGAACCCCGCCAAGAGCCGCCGGCGCCGGCTGAAGGCGCAGAAGGCGATCCCGGTGTGGCTCGACCGGGCGGAGCACATCGAAGCGCTGCTCAACGCCGCAGGCGAACTCGACCGGCACGCGAAGATGAAGGGAGGCCACGATCAGAAGGGCGGGCCGGCGTACCGGCAGGCGCTCCTGGCGACCCTCGTGTTCGCCGGCCTGCGCATCGGGGAGCTGACAGCACTCCAATGGCGCGACGTTGACCTCGCCGGGAACCGGATCACGGTCCGTATGTCGAAGACCGACGCGGGCGTCCGGCAGATCGACCTTCTGCCGGCGCTCCGCGACGAACTGGACGCGTACAAGGCGCAGGCACCGAGCACCGCCCCCAGCGGCTACGTGTTCGCCACGACCTCCGGCACCGAACCAAAACAGGGCAACATACGCCGGCGCGTGCTTGACAAGGCCGTGGAACGTGCGAACGAGAAGCTGTCCGAGGCGGGAGACATTCCACTGCCGGACGGGCTGACGCCCCACAAGTTGCGCCACACGTTTGCTTCGATCCTCGTCGCGCTGGGCGTCGATCCGGGCAGTGTCATGGACCAGCTCGGGCACACCGACCCCAGCTTCACCCTGCGGGTCTACCGCCACGGGATGCGCCGCGACGATGCGGCCAGGAAGCAACTGCGGGCGCTTGTCGGAGGCCCCGATTGGGAAGCAACGGGCGGCAGCGAGGCGAACAGACACCACGACGCCCCCGCCGAGCGTAGTCCTCGGACTGTCGCAAGCATCTGAATCCGGCGCGGCAACTGCGGCAGGGCACCATCCGGTGCCGTTGAAAAGTACAGGCGATGGACACCACGACGAGGGATACGCGGACGGCCATCGTCCACCACTACTTCGAAAAGCCGCTTCTGGTTGCCGCAGTCCTGAGCATCCCGACGACGATCCTTCAATTCTCCCAGGTGAGCGAGCCGGTACACACGCTCGGAGAAACGCTCAACTGGTTGATCTGGCTGGCGTTCTTGGCAGAGCTGGCAGCCCTGCTTGCGCTCACGCCGAATCGAGTCCGGTATCTGCTGCTGAATCCGATCGATCTTGCGATTGTCGTACTGACACCGCCATTCATCGGAGGTGCGGTTCAGAGCATCCGTATGCTGCGTTTGCTTCGGGTGTTCCGGCTGCTGAGACTTGCGCCGCTGGCGCGAGTCGTGTTCTCCTTGGAGGGTGTCAGAGCAACCGTCGGACTTGCCTTGCTGACGGCAATGGTCGGCGGGGCCGGGTTCGCCGCAGAGAAAGGCATCTCCTTTGGGAACGGCGTCTACTGGGCCATCACCACGATGACGACCGTTGGCTACGGCGATATCACGCCGAAGACAACCGAGGGCAAGATCATCGCCGTCCTCGTCATGTTGGTCGGCATCGGCACGGCCACGCTCGTCATTGGAGCGGTCGCACAGCGCTTCCTCGCGCCGGCCGTCGAACACGTCGAGACTGCCGAGGACGACCTGCTCGTGCAGGTGCGGGAGATCTCGGTGCAGCTCAGCAGGCTGGAACGAGCGCTGCGCGAGCGCACGCAGGTCACCAGCCGGTAGCTGCACACCCGCCCAACGGATCGACGCTCGCGCGACCATCCCTCGATGCACGTGCCTGCGCCGCCAGGGAGCGCCTGCGAGCGCTCGTCGGAACCGCTGATTGGGCACCATTGGGCACTGGAGGCCCAAATGGAGCCCTCACCGAGCTCGTCGCTGTCGAGGCATTCGGAGCGAATACCGCTTTATTGCAGGGCCTACAGGCTCAATGCCCCCGCCAGGAGTCGAACCTGGATCCACCGCTTAGGAGGCGGTTGTCTTATCCGTTGGACTACGAGGGCGTGCCCCCGGTCGGCGCGCCGGGGGCCCCTCGAAGGCTACCGGTGCGGGTGCCGCCCGGTGAGGTGGTCGAGATCCTCGCCGGTGAGGCGGTGGGTGACCCACTCCGGCATGGGACGGGCGCGCAGGCTCTCGTAGAAGCGCAGCGCGGGTTCGTTCCAGTCGAGGACCGCCCACTCCAGGCGCTCCCCTCCACGCTCGCGCACCTGCGCCGCGACCGCCGCGAGCAGCGCGCTCCCCACGCCGGTGCGGCGGTGGGCGGGCCGCACGAAGAGATCCTCGAGCCACACCCCCGTGCTGGCGAGGAAGCTGGAGAAGGTGGGGAAGTACAGCGCGTAACCCAGCACCTCCCGGGGGTCCTCGTGTTCGGCGATCAGCGCCTGTGCGGCGGGGCGGGGGCCGAACAGGGCCTCGTTCAACTGTTTCTCGGTGGCGCGCAGCTCATGGATGAGGTCCTCGTACTCGGCCAGCTCCACGAACATCTCGAGCAGCGCCGGGACGTCGTCTGGGCGCGCCGCTCTGACGATCGGCGGGCCGGCGGGGGTCGGCGGGTCGGTGCGGGCGGTGGCGGTCAACGGTCGGGACGCTCCGGGTAGACCTCGTCGATCGTGGTCAGAGCCACGTACCCAGCCCCCCCGTCCCCCAGCGCCGCCCGGATCGCCTCCCCCCCTCCCGCGAGGCGGTCGAGCACGCTCACCACTCCCACCACCTCGAGGCCCTCGCTGCGCACGCGCTCCAGCGCCTCGAGCGTGGAGCCCCCGGTGGTGACCACGTCCTCCACGATCACGCAGCGTTCCCCGGGCGCGAGCGCTGGGCCCTCGATCCAGCGCTGGAGGCCGTGCTCCTTGCGCTCTTTGCGCACGATGAACGCCTTCTCCACGCCCGCCGCGAGGGCCGCGCAGGCGACCGGTATCGCGCTCACGGGGACCCCCCCCACCGCCGTGGCCTCCCACGCGCGCATCTGCTCGGCGAGCAGCGTGCCGAGCGCCGCAAAGGTGCCGGGCAGCAGAATCGCGCGCTTGGCGTCCACGTAGTACTGAGCCCGGCGGCCGCTGGTGAGCGTCACCTCGCCGATCACTAGCGCATGCTCGCGCAGATCCGCCAGTAGGCGCGCGTGCGCGGCTGCGGGGCTGCTCGTAGATTCGTTCACGGTGTTCACTGGGACATCTAAATCTAGCCTGATGATCAGCCGCTCGGCTGCCGATATAGCAATATGCCGCAATCCTCGCAGCACCCCCCAGCAGGGAGACCCGAATGACCGCCGCCCGGGTGCTCTTCCCTCTTGCCGCGATCCTGCGGTGGGGCTCGCGGATCGTCTGCGCGATCGTGATCGTCTCCTTCGCGATCTTCGCCGTCAACCAGACCAGCAGCGCCTCCACCCAGCAGCAGGAAGCGCTGAAGGGCACCAACGGAGGTCCCGCCGCCACCTCGACGCCGGCCAGCGCACCCTCCCACGAGAACACGGTGCACGAAGCGATCGACGAAGCCGCCGCCAAGCTCACCTCGCCGTTCTCCGGGATCACCGCGGGCTCCACCAGCCAGTGGGCAGTCCGCGGGGTGGGCACCGTGATGGCGCTGCTCGTCTACGGGGTGGGCCTCGGATATCTCGCGCGCGTGCTGCGCATCAGGGTCTGAGGGGCACGTTGGGCAACGCGCCACGCACGCGATCGAACGAGACGCGGCTCGATACGTCTCGGATTCAGTTGTAAACGTCCACCGGGGTACCCACCCGCACCCAGGCGTAGATCGCGGGGGCGTCCGGGATCGGCACCCGCAGACAGCCGTGGCTGGCGGCGTAGGTGGGTACTTCGGGGTACCCGTGAATCGCGTAGCCGCGGATGAAGTAGTTGGAGTCCACCATCCCCTCCGAGTTGACCCCGGGCGTCTTGAGGTAGACCTGGAAGCGGCCCAGGACCGTGGGGGTGGAGGGCTTGCCGGAGCTGATCGTGTAGATGCGGCGCACGCGAGCGCCCGGTTCGATCTCGGCGAGCACCTGCGCGGCGAGATCGGCCTCGACGTGCCGGCCGTCCCCGGGGTAGCGCACGTGGAAGGAGCCCGCGCCACGCCGCAGGAGGTCGAGGACCTGGGCATCGGTCTGCGGCACCCGCGCCAATCCGGTGAGCTTCCGATAGGCGATCACCGCCTGGCCGGTCGCTTCGTCGAAGACGCCGCTCAGGGGCACCGCGTAGTGCAGCGCGCTGAGCCGCGCCTGCAGCAGCCACACCCCCGGGCCGCGGGCGCCTTCGCCCATGTCGGGGGCCACCACCCGCACGTCCACCGGGCGCGCCCTGAACTCCCCCATCTGCATTGTGGCGGCGTGGGTCGCGCTCACCTGCACCAGGCCGGCCCTGGGGCTCGCGTAGCCGAGGCGGAAGCGCCCCGACCCGCCGGGTCCGGGCAGCACGCTCACCGTGCTCGTATCGACCCGGCGACCATCGCGCTCGAAGCGCACCGTGACCCTCTGCCCGGCCACGAATGGGCGCACCACGCCGCTCACCACGAGGCGTTCGCCGGTGAGCAGGAACGTGGGGGAGCCGCCGCTGCGCGGAGTCGCGAGCGTCATCCGCCCGGCGAGTGGGGCGGATGTGGCGGTCGGAGTGGGCGGGGGCGATGGCGGGGGCGCGAGAACCATCGCCACCGATCCTAGTGGGAGGCTGGGGGCGCCATCCCCGCCGGTGGTTGGCCGTCCTCACCGCCGACAGGGGGTTGTGAGCGCTATCCGGCCTGCAGGGAGGTCGGCGCGGCGCTACCCGAGGGGACAACCGGCGGCGTGGTGATCACACCCCCGCGTCGCAGCGCCAGGGCGAGCAGCGCGATGGCCGACAGCGCGCACACCGCCAGTACCGGTATCTGCCACCCCCATTTCTCCAGATCGCCGAAGGCGAGGCAGTTGTTCAGGGAGTGCGCCGCGATGCAGGGGTAGAGCGAGCCGGTGTAGCGGTAGAGCACGCACAGCCCGAACCCCAGCGCCGCCAGCGGCATCAGGTCTACCACCGGCGCGGAGCCCGCGTGGATCGCCCCGAAGATCAGGCCCGTGATCACCGCCGCCGGCCACATCCCCCGCCAGTTGTAGAGCGCCCGGAAAATGAAGCCGCGGAACAGGAACTCCTCGCAGATCGGCGCCACCACGCAGGTGAGCCCAGCGCTTGCCAGCAGCAGGGCGGTTCCTTCGTTGGCGCCCAGCTGTTCGAGGAGCTTCTCCTTGGAGTTCACGTTCAGGATCTCCGCCCAGGCGAGGCTGAACACGAAGAACGTGAACAGCACCACGAGGACCATCCCCAACGCCCACAGCCAGCCTGTGCGGGGGCTCAACCAGCCGATGCCGGGACGCTGCAGGCCGAACTGCCACGCGCGCACGGTGCCTGCACCCACTTTGGCGAGGAGCACGGCGGCCAGCACGAACATCGCGTCCTGGACCACCGTGTCGGCGATCTCGATGCCCCCGGGGAGGTTGGAGGAGGTGATGCTCACCCCGAACGCCGCCGCCGGGATGTCCACCGCCAAACCCCCCAGCGCCGCCAGCAGCAGCCCCGCCAGCAGCGCCGCCGGAGCGGTCCACCACGGCCAATCAGCGACCGGAAGCCTGGGGCCGGGCGGGCCGGGGGGCTCGCGCATGGGGAGACGGGGCTCTACCTGCAGGTCCGGCCAGGTGTAGGGATGGGGATCCACGTGTCACATCATCGCCGTTTGGGTCCGCTCGACGCAGAGGTCTGATGGAGGAGCCCCGGAAGCCTGGCCAGCGATGCGAGCACCGGGACCCCCCGGGGCAGCCCCTCGGGCTCGGCCCCCTCCCGGCGCAGCAGCACGGGGCGGATCCCCGCCGCGAGCGCACCGCGGACATCGTGCTCCACGGAATCCCCCACGTGCAGGGTCCTCCGCGCGGGGGAGCCCGCCAGGGCGAGCGCCGCGTCGAATATCTCCCCTGCCGGCTTGGGGCGCCCAACCTCCGCGGAGGTCACAGCGCCGTCCACCATCCCCGCGAGATCCACCTCGCGCAGGAGCGCGTGAAGGGAGACATCCCAGTTGCTCACCACCACGAGCGCCACACCCCGCTCCCGCAGCCGGGCGAGCGCCGGGGGAGCGTCGGGGTATGCGCTGAAGCGCAGCGCCCCAAGCATCGCCGCGGTGAGCTGCGCACCCGGGAGGGCCTCCCCCACCTCCGCGGGCAGACCCATGCGCAGCACCTCCGAGCAGCGGCACCGCAGGTCCTCGAGCGTCTGCGCATCCCGCCCCTCGTGGTGGTGGGCGCGGTAGTAGGCGATCTCCGCCCGGAACGCCCGCTCGGCGTCCCCCGGCTCGAGGTCCAGCCCGTGGTCCTCGCGCAGCCGCTGCACCAGCGCCGGCCAGGGGGCTTGGAGCGCGAGCAGTGTTCCCAACCCGTCCAGCAGCACCGCCTCCACGCCGTCAATGAGAACCGCCCCTACGCCACCCAGTGCCACGTGGCGAACTCCCCCACGAAGAGCGCCATCAGCAGCGCCGAGGCCACCAGCGCCGGCAGGCGCGCCCGCGGCCTGCCCGCGAGCCACGCCCCCGCCCAGATCGCGAGCGGGAAGAGCACCACCTCAAAGCGCGGCAGTGACATCAGCGGCTCGGGGGCGACCGGATAGGAGAGCGGCAGCGCGAGCGCCGCCACCACGTATGCGCCGTAGGCCAGGGGCAGCCGGCGGAGCACCCCCACGATCATCGGGAGCGCGGCGAGGAGGAACGCGAACAGCATCAGGTTGTGGCCCGCATCCACGTAGGGGCTGCCCCCGGCCGCCTCGAAGTACACGTGGGTGCGCTGAAAGGAGAGCAGCTGGCGCGCCCCCTCGAACGCCGCCACCGCCCCATCCCAGACGCCCACGAAGGGCCCCACGAAGTGCCTGTTCCACACCTCCTGGGCGTGGAAGGGCTCGAGCGGTGCTCCCCCCGCGAGCGCGAGGTAGGCGAGGTATGCGGCGAGCCCCACCGGCAGCACCGCCACCCACAGCACATCCCGGCGCACCGCATAGCGGGGACGCCACCACGCGCGGGTGAGGAAGTCCGGCCGCCGGTCCTCCCGGGGTCCGTAGAGGTAGAGGATCAGCATCGGCACCACCAGCACCAGGCCCGCGCTGCGCGTCGCCCCCGCCAGCGCCCCCAGCGCTCCCGCCCACGCCCAGCGCCCCCGGCGCGCGCACCAGAAGACGCCCACCGAGAGCGCCAGGTAGAGCGACTCGGAGTACACGGCGGAGAAGAAGAAGGCCATCGGTGCCAGCGCGGTCACGAGCACCGCCAGCCGCGCCGCCTCGCCGCTGGAAGAAGGGGAGGAGGAGGAGGGGGGAGTAGTGGTTGCGATGCCCTCCAGCTCCAGCGAGCTCAGCCGGTGGATCACATAGAGCGCCACCGCGAACGCCGCCAGCGACAGCGCCACGCCCGCGGCGACCGGGGGGATGCCGAGCTCCGAGATCCCCCGCACACCCAGCGGATACAGCGGGAAGAACGCGGTCCGCGAGGCCGTGGCCGAGCCGAGGCCGGGGCTGTACCCGTAGTGGGCGATCACCAGGTACCAGACCGAGTCCCAGCGCGCCACCGGGGCGGCCAGCAGGTCGCCGAGCCACCCGAAGCCGCTGACCACGCCGGGCGGGTCGAAGGCGCTGCGGGGGCGTGCCACTCCGAACGCCGCCACCGCCCCCAGGCCCGCGAGGAGCACCACCACACGCGAGACCCACAGCGCCCGCCAGCAGTCGCGCAGCGCCGCCGCCTGTTCCGGACCCGTCCGCCACGCCTCCAGACGCACCCGCCACCGCGGCGCCCGGGCGACACTGGGGATGTCCGCAGTCCTCGAGGCCACGGGCTCGCCCGTTGGTTGCACAGCAGTCATCTCGGCGGTGTCGCTCGTCATGCTCGGGGCACGCTCAGCCGCACGGGTTCGCGGCTCGAGGGGCAGGAAATCACAGATTAGGGCGGTAACCTCATGGAGCAGCCCCAGTCAGATGTCCCGACACACACGAAAGCAGCGGCGCCGCCACTCTCGCGGGGGGGTCTCCCGCATCCTCCTCGGCGGCCTCGCCGTACTCGCGGGCGCCCTCTTCCTCGGCACCTTCGGCGCCGTCGCCTACGTGCTCTCCGTCGCAGAATCGACCCCCGACCTCGCCTCCCGGCATCCGATTGTCGAAGGCGCCTCCTCGCAGGTGTTCGCCGCCGACGGCACCCGCCTGGGGTTCATCCAGTCCGACGAGCTGCGCTCCCCGATCCCCTGGGCGCAGATCCCCACCAACCTCGCGAACGCCACCGTCGCGATCGAGGATCAGCGCTTCTACAAGGACGACGGCATCGACATCACGGGGATCTTCCGCGCCGCCGTCAAGGACGTCCTGCACGCCCAGGCGCTCCAGGGAGCCTCGACGATCACGATGCAGCTGATGCGCAACCTCTACCTCGGCGGGGACGAGCGCACGATCAAGCAGAAGATCGCCGAGGCCAAGCTCGCGCTCGAATACAACAAAACCCACAGCAAGCGCGCGATCCTCACCAGCTACCTCAACAGCGTCCCCTACGGCACCGTCGGCGGACAGACCGCGATCGGCGTGCAGGCGGCCTCGCGGATCTTCTTCGACAGGCCCGCCTCCCAGCTCGACCTCGAGCAGGCCGCCCTGCTCGCCGGCCTGCCCCAGGCACCCTCCGAATACAACCCCTTCCTCTTCCCCGCCGCGGCCCGCCAGCGCCGCAACGAGGTGCTCGCCAAGATGGCCGAACTGCACTACGTCTCCCCCGCCCAGGCCGCCGCCGCCGAGCAGGCACCGCTGGAGCTGCAGCACGGTGAATTTTACTCCCAGCGCAAAGAAAGCTTCTTCTTCGAATACGTCCGCCAGCAGCTGATCGATCGCTACGGGCGCAGAGTCGTGGAACAGGGGGGCCTGAAGGTCTACACCACGCTCGACCTGCACATGCAGGAACTAGCGCACAAGGCGATCGCTGAAGTGCTCGACGAGCCCGGGGATCCCGCCTCAGCGGTCGTCACGATCGATCCCCACAACGGCTACATCGAGACGATGGCGGAGTCCGAGAGCTACGAGCAGTCCCAGTTCAACCTCGCCTCCGAAGGCCACCGCCAGCCGGGGTCCACCTTCAAGGCGATCGACCTCGCCGACGCCCTCTCCAAGGGTGTGGACCCGAACACCACCTACTACGACTCGCACACGCTGCTCCCGGGGTGGCTGGCGGCCGAACCGAACTACGAAGTGAAAACGTTCGGCGGTGAGCAGAACGGCGTCATCAACCTCGTCCGCGCGACGCTCAAATCGGACAACACCGTCTACGCGCAGCTCGCCGCTGACCTCGGCGAGGAAAGCATCACACAGATGGCCTACAAGATGGGCGTCAAGACGCACCTGATCGGCAACCCCGGGCAGGCCCTGGGGGGCCTGGAATACGGGGTTACCCCGCTCGAAATGGCGGACGTGTACGCGACCCTCGCCGACGGCGGGCTGCGCAACGAACCGATCGCGATCACCAAGGTTCTGTTCCCCGACGGACACGTCGACACGAGCTGGGGGACCCCGCACCGTGTGCAGGTGCTGAGCACGCCGGTGACCGGCGAAGAGACGCGGATCCTGCACCTGAACACGATCAGCGCCGAAGGTACCGCCGGGCGCTCGGCGATCAGCTGCCCGACCGCGGCCAAGACCGGCACGACGAGCAACCTCTACGACGCGTGGCTGGACGGCTACAACTCCGAATACGCCACCGCGGTGTGGATGGGCTATCCCAAGCACGACGTCGCGATGACCGACGTCCACGGCGAGGAACAGCAGGGCGGCTACCTGCCGGCGGAAATCTGGCACACGTATATGCAGCCGGTCACCGAAGGCCACCCGTGCGCGCCGCTCAACGAATCGAACGCCGGCATCACCTATCAGCCGTTCTTCGGCCACTTCGCCACCACCGGCGAGGAGGCGGCGCCCAGCGTGGAAACCCCGATAACCCCCCTCCCCCTCCGCACCCACCGCGGCAAGGGCACCGCCAAGTCGGGGACGCACAGCGAAGCGCCGGTCCTTCCAGAAGCGGAAGCCGAACCCAAGGTGGGAGGCGAACCCAAGGCGGGGGGCGAACCTCAGGCGGAGGGCGAACCTCAGAAAAGTCCCGCCGCCGAACCCGGCGGGGCACCCAACAACGGCGCGGGCGAACCCCAGGCGGGCGGGAACGCCGGTGGCGGGAATGCCGGTGCCGGCAGCGGCGGAGGCGGCGCAGGCAGCCCGGGCGGTGCGGGCAACACCGGCGGACCCAAGAACGGCGGGACCGCCCCACCCGGCTGACGCTGGTAGTTTGGGTCTTGAAATCCAACGCTAGGACACAATTCGTGGCAAAGGAAGACAAGGTCGAATTCGAGGGCGAGGTGATCGAGGCGCTGCCCAACGCCATGTTCCGAGTCAAGCTCGACAACGATCACGTGGTGCTCGGGCACGTGGCCGGCAAGATGCGCCGCTTCAGGATCCGCATCCTCCCCGGAGATCGCGTGCGCTGCGAGCTCTCCCCCTACGACCTGGACCGCGCGCGGATCGTCTACCGGCACCGCTGAGGACGCCGAACGCTGCCCGGCGTAAACCGCGAGCTCTCCCTGATCGAGGCCATCACGGGCGAGCTTGGGGCCGAGCGGCCCACCGGGGGACGGGTTCTGCGGGGAGTGGGCGACGACGCCGCCGTGGTCCGCGCCCGCGCGGTCTGCGTGACCTCGGTGGACGCCATGGTCGACGGCGTCCACTTTCGCCTCGGAGGGAACTGGATGACACCCGCACAGGTCGGCTGGCGCGCGCTCGCCGCCGCGCTGTCCGACCTCGCCGCGATGGGCGCCGAGCCGGGGGAGGCGTACCTCATGCTCGGTCTACCGGCGGGGTTCGCCGAGAAGCAGGCGCTCGAGCTCGTGCGTGGCGCCCGTCGTCTGGCGGACGCCACTGGTACCGCGATCCTCGGCGGGGACGTGGTCGCCGCGCCCGCGCTCACCGTGTCGGTGACAGCCGTCGGCTGGGTGGACTCCGCGGATGAACTTGTCGGGCGCGACGGGGCCCAGCCCGGCGATCTGATCGGAGTGACCGGCCGCCTCGGCGGCGCGAGCGCGGGGTTGGCGGTGCTCCAGGGACGTATGGACGACGCGGGCGGGGGGTTGGCGGCACTCCAGGGCCGCATGGACGACACGGGCGCGGCTCTGGCGCTGCTCGACCGGCTGCGCACGCCCGCGCCTCGTCTGCTCGAGGGTCGCGCGCTCGCAGACGTCGGCGCGCACGCCATGATCGACCTCTCCGACGGCCTGGCAACCGACGCCGGCCATGTCGGGCGCGCAAGCGGAGTGCTCCTGGAGGTGGACCTCAGCGCCCTGCCCCTGGAGGCGGGGGTCACCGAGATAGCCGCGCAACTGGACCTGCCCCCGTGGCGCCTCGCGGCGACGGGGGGCGAGGACTATGAGCTCTGCTGCTGCCTGGCCCCCGAGGACCGCGAGCGGGCGGAGCGGGCGCTCGCCGAGATCGCGGGCCCCACTCACCCGGGCCTCACGTGGATCGGGCGGGTGACGCCGGCCGGATCGCCCGCCGGGGCGGGCGTGGCGCTGCGCGACGAGGAGGGGGAGATCCAGCTCCTGGAGGGGTTCGAACACCGCTGGTAGGGCGCCATTTCCCAACCTATGGAAAATCCGCCCAGCTGGCCTGGTTGCATCGATCGAATCGACGGCCCATCCTCCCACGGGCGACCTGGGATACATAGGACTACCCGAACATGCCAACGGTAAAGATATATCCGGGACGTCCGATATCTCGCCCATGGGGATGCCGCTGCTGCCGCTCTCGTCAGAGCTCCAGCCCACTGAGCGCAGGACGCTCCGTGCGGCCACGGGCGTGCTGCTCGCGATCGTCGCGGTCACCGGGGCTCACGCGATCCTCGGCATCGGCGGGAGCGGCGTCGAAACGCCGATCCGCGACTGGCTGACCTCGGCGGTCTACATCCTCGTGGGTGTGATCGTGTGCTGGCGGGCACTGCGCACCACCGAGTCACGCACCTCCTGGGCGATCTTCGCGTTCGGCATCTCGATCTACGGCCTCGGCAACATCCTCTGGGCGGCGTGGATCGAACACCTCCCCAACCCCCCCATCCCCTCGATCTGCGACGGGATGTGGCTGACGCTCTACCCCTGCTGCTACCTCGGGATCGTGGGCCTCGCGGGTGTGCGCGAACGGCGGGTGCCAGCGCGGATGTGGCTCGACGGCATCGTTGCCGGGCTCGGGATCGCGGCGATCGGGGCGGCGATCGTGGTGCGTCCCGTGCTGGCGACGGTCTCGGGGGGCACCGCGGCCGTGATCACCGAGATGGCCTACCCGCTCTGCGACCTGCTGCTCGCCGCGCTGGTGGTGGGGGTGCTCGCGCTGCGCGGCTGGCGCCTGGACCGGATGTGGACGATGCTGGGCGTCGGCTTCATCGTGCTGGCCACGGCGGACTGCATGTACGCGCTGCAGGTGGCCGGGGGCGCGGCGGCTCCCAGCGCGCTGACGAACATGACCTACGACATCGGCGTGATGCTGCTCGCGCTCGCCGCATGGCAGCCGCGAGCGACCATCGAGACCGACACCGTCCCGAGCGGCGCGGTGCTCACGATCCCCGCGGCGTTCACCGTGGGCGCACTCGGGCTGCTCATCTACGACCACTTCAGCCGCCTCGATCCGATCGCGCTGGCGCTCGCGATGGGGACCATGTTCTTCGCCTTCGCCCGCACCGCGCTCACCTTCCGTGACGTGCGCGCGCTCGCGGAAACGCGCCGCCAGGCGATGACGGACGACCTCACCTCGATGCCCAACCGCCGCCACTTCCTGCGGTGCGTGCGCGACGGGATCATCGCCAGCAGGGCAACCGGCGAGAGCGTGGCGCTGCTGCTCGTCGACCTCGACCACTTCAAGGAGCTCAACGACACCCTCGGCCACGACGCCGGGGATCAGCTGCTCTGCCAGGTCGGCGAGCGGCTGCGCACGGTGCTGCGCGGCAACGACACCGCCGCCCGCCTGGGCGGCGACGAGTTCGGGGTGCTGCTGAGCGACTCCAGCGGCGGCACGAGCGCGGAGCTGGTAGCGGAGAAGATCCTCAAGGCGATCGCCCAGCCCTTCCCGATCAAGAGCGTGGGCCTGCGCGTGACCGCGAGCATCGGGATCGCGCTCTTCCCCGAGCACGCCGAGAACGACGAGCAGCTGATGCAGCACGCCGATGTCGCGATGTACGAGGCGAAGGCCGCGCAATCCGGGTTCGCCTCCTATGCGCGCGAGCGTGACCAGCACTCGCTGGAGCGCCTCACGCTCGCCGGCGAACTCTCGCACGCGCTGGAAGCCGGGGAGATCGAAGCCCACTTCCAGCCCAAGGCGGATGCGGACAGTCGCAGGATCGTCGGCGTGGAGGCGCTGGTGCGCTGGCGCCACCCCGAGCGGGGGCTGATCTCGCCAGCCGAGTTCGTGACCGTCGCCGAGCAGGCCGGGCTGGGCCGTGCGCTGACCCGCAGAATGCTCGACCTCGCACTCACACAGGTGAAGATCTGGCGCGAGGAAGGCTTCGACCTGCACGTCGCCGTGAACACCACCGTGGCCGACCTCCAGGACACGCAGTTCCCCGCCGAGGTCGCCGCGACGCTCGAGGCCCACGGCCTGCCACCGGAGGCGCTCGTGCTGGAGGTCACCGAGAACATGGTCCTCGCCGACCCCGTCCGCGTCGGCGACGTCCTCGCGCAGCTCGGCGAGCTCGGCCTGGGGCTCTCGCTGGATGACTTCGGCACGGGCTTCTCCTCCCTCACCCACCTCAAGTCGCTGCCCGTGGGGGAGGTCAAGATCGACCGCTCCTTCGTCGGGCGGATGACCACCGACCCGGTCGACGCAGCGATCGTGCAGGCGACGATCCAGCTCGCGCACAGCATCGGCATCCGCGTCGTGGCCGAGGGAATCGAGGATCAGGTGACGTGGACCTCGCTCGTGGCCAACCGCTGCGAGCTCGTCCAGGGCTACGCGCTCTCGCGGCCACTGCCGGCGCTCGAACTCGACACGCTCCTGCGCGCCCAGCCGCACGTCGAGAGCGGCGGACTGGACCAGATCGCGCCGACGCTCGACGCCGTGGCAGACATGCGGGGGGAGAACGGCAACGGCAACGGCAACGGCCGCGTGGGACAGGATCACGACGGCCACGACGGGCAGGACCACAACGGCGATGGACCCCAAGCGAACGGCAAGGGCGCTCGCGGGGGGCGCACCGCGCGCGCCCATATCGAGAGCCCCCCCGAGGCGCTGGGCGACTTGACCGCGCTGACGCGCTCGCACCCGATGATGGACGCCGTGATCGAGGAGATCGACGGGCGCATGATCCGCGTCGGCTCGCAGTGGCTGGCCGACTTCGCCTCGTGCAACTACCTGGGGTTCGATCTGGACCGGGAGATCATCGAGGCGGTACCCGCCTACCTGGACGCCTGGGGCACGCATCCGAGTTGGTCGCGTCTCCTGGGGAGCCCGGCGCTGTATGAGCAGATCGAGGAGCGCCTCACGGCGCTGCTGGGCACCGCGGACTCCCTGGTGCTGCCGACGATCACCCACATCCATCTCTCCACGATCCCCGTGCTCGCGGGGTCGGGCACGATCTTCCTGGACTCCCGGGCGCACAAGACGATCTACGACGGCTGCCAGATGGCGCGGGCGCGGGGCGCGACGGTGGAGCGCTTCCGCTTCGAAGATCCCCAGC
Source organism: uncultured Solirubrobacterales bacterium (assembly GCA_963713985.1). Classification (GTDB taxonomy): domain Bacteria; phylum Actinomycetota; class Thermoleophilia; order Solirubrobacterales; family Solirubrobacteraceae; genus Palsa-744. The sequence goes on from OY970219.1 coordinate 1,109,630, forward strand.
ACCTCGAGGAGCTCCTGCGTGCCTCGGCCACCGGGAAGAGGCTGGTGTGCATGGACGGGGTCAACAGCATGACCGGCAACCCTCCCGACATCCAGGCCTTCGCGCGGGTCGCGCGCGAACACGACGCCCTGCTGTACGTGGACGACGCCCACGGCTTCGGCGTGATCGGCGAGCGCGGACCCGATGAGCGCTGCCCATACGGGATGCTGGGCAACAGCATCGTCCGCTACCACGGGGAGAGCTATGAGAACCTCATCCTGGTGGGGGGCTTCTCCAAGGCCTACTCCTCGCTGCTGGCGTTCATCGCCTGCCCGACCGAGATGAAGGACCTGCTGAAGGTGGCGGCGGCACCCTACCTGTACTCGGGGCCCTCCCCGATCGCCTCGCTGGCCACGACGCTCGCCGGCTTCGAGGTCAACGAGCGCCGCGGAGAGGAGCTGCGCGAGGTGGTCTGGGGGCACACCCAGCGCGTGCTGGAGTGCCTCTCGCGGCTGGGGGCCACCACCCCCAACCACTCGGGCATGCCGATCGTCGAGATCCCGCTGCGCGACCACGAGCGGATCGGGGAGGTGGGGCAGCTGCTGTTCGACCGCGGGGTGTACGTCACGCTGGCGGCCTATCCGCTGGTCCCCCGGGATGAGGTCGGCTTTCGCGTGCAGCTCACCGCGGCGAACACGGACACCGAGATCGACGCTCTGATCGCGGCGCTGGAGGAGCTCGCCCACATGGATGAGCTGCGGCCCGTGGAGCAGACGAGCGCCACGCGAGACAAGTCGGTGGCCTGAGACACTGAGAAGCACCCCGTGATCGCCCGCTACCGCGCCCTGTTCTCCACGCCCGGCGTCGGCCGGCTGCTGGTCAGCTCCATCCTCGGGCGTCTGCCCACGGGCATGTTCTCGCTGGCGATCCTGCTGTTCGTCCACGGGAGAACCGGCTCCTTCCTGGCGGCGGGCCTCGCGGTGGGAGCCTTCTCGCTGGCCGGCGCCCTGGTCGGCCCGCTGCTGGGGGCGCTCGTCGATCGGCACGGCCAGACGCCTGTGCTGCTGCCCGCCGCGATCGTCCAGGCGGCGCTGCTGGTGGCGCTCGTCCTGCTCGCGCAGACCGCAGCGCCGGTGGCCGCGATCATTGCGCTGACGGGCCTCGCGGGCGCCGTGCTGCCGCCGATCGCGGGCTGCGTGCGCGCGCTGTGGCCGGAGGTCGCCCACGGCGAGGAGCTGCAGACGGCCTACGCGCTCGACGCCACCACGCAGGAGACGATCTGGACGCTCGGGCCGCTGCTGGTCGGCTCGACGGCGGGCTTCGTCTCACCCGCCGCGGCGGTGCTGCTGTGCGCGGCGCTCACCATCTGCGGGACCGCCTACTTCGCCGCCTCCACGCTCTCCCGCGGCTGGCGGGGGGGCAGCCGGGAGCGCTCGCGCGGGAGCGCGCTGACCGCGGGTGCCAACCTGCGCATGCTGCTCTACTCGGTCGTGCTCGCGGGCGCGGTGATCGGGGCGATCGAGGTGGGGCTGCCCGCGCTGGCCGTGCAACAGGGGGCGCGCTGGTCCTCCGGTCCGCTGCTCGCCCTGTTCAGCCTCGGCAGCATGACCGGCGGCCTGATCTACTCGGCCAGGAGCTGGGGGATGGCGCTCGGGCGGCTCTACACCGCGCTGCTGATGGCGATGACGCTCGCCGTCGCACCGCTGATCGCCGTGCACGCGCTCCCCGCGGTGTTCGCCCTCAGCGTGCTCGCGGGACTCGCGCTGGCGCCGATGATCTCCTGCCAGTTCTCGCTCGTCGGGGCGCTCGCGCCCGAGGGGACCGTGACGGAGGCCTTCACCTGGCACCGCGCCGCGACGATCGCCGGCATGGCGGGCGGCTCCGCGCTGGGGGGCTCGCTCATCGACACCCGCGGGCCCGCGGGCGCCTTTGCGCTGGGCTGCGTGAGTGTGGCGGCCGCCGCGCTGCTGACGGTGCTCGGACGGCGGCGCATCGAACCTCCAAAGGAGGCGGTCGGCGAGGAGTCGGCCCCATTCGCGCTCGCGGCCGAGGCGGTGGCGCTCGCCGCGGAAGCCGTGGCGCTCGCACCGACCGTCGAGCAGCCGCGACCGTTCACACTCGCGGCCGAGGCAGTGGCCCTGGCTGCACAGGCGGTGGCGCAGACCGCCGCCGCCTGAGTCCCGGTGGGTGGGCGGCGATGACCGCGGCACCCACGGGCACGGTGCGGGTGAGGCGGGCGAAGACAAGCAGACGTTCGGCGGCGCTGAAGAGGGGCGTGCAGGCGGAGAGCACCAGACGGGTGTAGCCCACGTGCCGGATCGCCTCGGCGACGTCGGTGGGGTCGACGGCGCGGTGTCCGGTGACGGTGTAGAGGAAGTGGGCGTAGGGCATGTCGAGCACGATCCGATCCCCCCTGCGCAGCTCGTCGATGTGGCGGAAGGGCTCGAGAAAAGTGGTGCGGTGCCCCGCGATCGCGGTCGTGCCCCCCAGGCCCGGGAAGCGGGCCCCCGGATAGACGCTCCGCGTGTAGATCCCCGGGCCCTTCTCCAGTTCTTCGGTGCCCGTGCCGTAGACCACCACGAAGTCGGCCCCGATGCGGGGGATGTGGATGCTCCCCACCGGGCTGCCCAGCGCCGCGTGGCGCTCGAGGTCGCTCGCCAGGAACGCCACGCGCCGGCGCTCGTCCGCGAGCCGCTCCAAGCGCGCACGCTCGAGCACCGACGGCTGGGCGCGTTCGAGGCGGTGCAGCGCGCTGCGGAGGTGGTCCTGCTGGAGCGTCGCGTACAGCGCCGAGAGCGGCTCCTGCCAGACCAGCGTGGTTCCCGCGTCGAGCAGCGCGAGCACCCCGAGGACGATCAGCGCCGTCGAGAGCGCCCGCAGCCCGCGGCCTCTGCGCGCGGGGGGCCTGGTGATGGAGAGTGTGTCGGACACGAGTCTCAGCGCCGCAGAGCGGACTCCGTGCCGCCCAGCGATCCGGGTCCAGCGTAGGACAGCGGCCCCCGGACCGTGATCGCCTCGCGCTCGCCGAACCCCTCGTCCGGCCCGCCGATCCGCGGATCCCCGGGGGGAGCGGGAGCGAGCGCCAACAGCAGCATCCCGGCCAGACAGCCGAAGGCGACGCTCCACAACACCACCCCCCCCACGCCGATGCGCCCGCCGGCCAGCAGCAGCAGGGCGGTGTGCGCCACCCCGCCGGGCCCCAGATCGAGCTGCGCGGCGTAGAAGGCCACGAGCAGCGCGAGCGGGACCACCCCGAGTGCGACCAGCGCGAGCGCCTGAATGCGAGCAGCGCCAACTCCCCGGGCCCCGGCGATCCAGGCGGGGGAGACGAACACGAGCCACAGGTTGAGCGCGGGCGCGAGCAGCAGCGCGGTGAGCGGGTCGAGCACCCACACCACCACCGCGACGCCCCCCAGCACGAGCAGCAGCGCGAGCGATGCTGCGTCCCCGCGCGGACGGACCGGCAGGCCGAGGGCGCGCATCAGCGCCGGCCACCCCAGCCAAGCGAACACCAGCACGAGCGTCGAGGCGAGCACCGCCTCCAGGGCGCGAGCGTCGAGGGGCAGCGCCGCCGGGGAGACCGGGGGCATCGGGGCGGGGATCGCACCGATGCCCCCCAGCAGGATCGCGAAGAGGGCACAGGCAAGGAACGGCAGCGCGCAGGCCAGCGTCCACAGCACCCAGCGCCCGATCGAACGCTCGGCGGCCAGCCCGCGCTGCCGGCGCAGACGCGCAAAGCCGTCCCCGAGCGCCAGCAGGGGAGGCAGCAGCAGGGTCGCCACCAGCAGACGCAGCGCCCACTCGGGGATCGCCTTGTGCTGGATCTGAAGCCCCGCTTCGGAGGTCGGCTGGATCTCGTTGGAGGCGCTCCCGTTCGATTCGGGTCCATCGTCGAGCGCGTACACCGCGGAGAGCACAGCCCGCCCGAGGCCTTCCAGCCGTGCAGCGCTCACCGGTTCGTCCGCCGGGGGGGGCTGTTCGCCGCTGACCCCCACCAGCACCGCGGGCTGCCCGCGGGCCCCGAACGGGGCCTGTTCCCCCCCGGGGAGTGCGAAGACGAGGTGCGCGAGCTGAGCGAGCGTCCCGGGGGCGCTCGCAGCGAGCCCCGCCTGCCGGTCGATGGCGCTCTCCACGGTGCTCTGCAGGAGCGCCGGCGCGGAGCCGGCCGACGCCGAGAATGGCTCCACCAGCGGCCCGCGCACCTGCTGCCCCGCGAGGTCGCCGAGCACGAGGGTCGCGTCGATCGAGCGGCCCGCGTCTCCTTCGCCTCCCCCCTCCCCCTCCTCCCCCAGCAGTTCCCCGGCGTGCGCGGCGAAGTCGGCGGCGCCCGCGTTGCCCCCGGAGCCGCCGCTGGTGGAGACGAGCACGATCGCGCGCTGGGTCGAGCTGGCGGCGAGCACGCGGGCGAGCTCGAGCAGTACGGCCGTCCCGGAGAGCTCGGCCCGGGCGCCACGCCCCGCGGCGTCACGGTGGGCGACGATCACGATCGGCTCCCCGCCGGTGGTGCCGGGCCGCTGCGCGATGACGGTGGTGAGGGTGCGCTCACCGTCGATCGTCCGGGCGCGCACGCTGCGGACGCTGAGAGAGAAGCCGCCCCTGGCGGCGCCGCCGAGCCCCCGCAGGGTCCGAGCCACATAGGCCGCGAGCCGCCGATCGTCCGGGCCGCCCGGACGGCGCTGGGGGAACTGCCGGGCGAGGCTTTCCAATTCGGCGAAGGCGCGCGCGCCTTCGAACGCTTCGGGTGCAAGGCCGGAGGTGAGCGGCGGGGTGCGCACGGTCAGGGAGAACCCCGCGATCACCAGAGCGAACAGCAGCGGGAGGAAGGCCGTGCGATAGATGCGTCCGTTGAGCACCTGGGAGAGACCATAATCGGTGTGCGCCTGGAGTATCGGTATCGTGCGCGCGTGCTCCAGCCCGTCGCCGTCGGAACGAAGACGCTCGCCGATTACACCCACATCTGCGGGCGGGAGCTGATCGACGAGATCCACGAGCTCGCCGAGCCGCTGCGGGGCAGCCGCGTGGTGCACGTCTCCGCGACGGCCTTCGGGGGCGGGGTCTCGGAGATCCTCTACACCCTGGTGCCACTGATGCGCGACGTGGGCCTGGAGTGCGAGTGGCAGGTGATCTACGGGCGCGAGGAATTCTTCAACGCCACCAAGCTGATGCACAACGCCCTGCAGGGGGCGCCGCAGGATCTCGACGAGCAGCAGTGGGAGACCTGGAGGCGCTACAACGAGATGAACGCGCGGGAGCTCTCGGGGGGCTGGGACGTGTGTCTCGTGCACGACCCCCAGCCGGCGGCGCTGCGCCAGCTCGTGCCGGAGAAGGCGCGGGGGTGGGTATGGCGCTGCCACATCGATCTCTCAACCCCCAACCCCGAGACGATCGCGCGCCTGTTGCCCTACATCGAGGACTACCCCCAGTCGCTGTTCCACATGCGGGAGTACGCGCCGCCGGGGATGCGCGGGCACGTCAACATCGTGCCGCCCGCGATCGACCCGCTGACCCCGAAGAACATGGCGCTCTCCCCCGAAGACGCCTCCTATGTGTGCGGCCAATTCGGGATCGACGTGGACCGACCGCTGATGTGCCAGGTCTCCCGCTTCGACCCCTGGAAGGACCCGCTGGGGGTGATCGACGCCTACCGCATCGTCAAGGAGCACATCCCGGCCGCGCAGCTGGCGCTGGTGGGATCGATGGCCAGCGACGACCCCGAGGGGTGGGACTTCTTCAACGCCACGATCGCCCACGCGGACGGGGATCCGGACATACACATCCTCAACAACTTCAACAACGTGGGTGCGATCGAGGTCAACGCGTTCCAGTCCCACGCGGACGTGCTGATCCAGAAGTCCACCCGCGAGGGCTTCGGCCTGACGGTCTCCGAGGCGATCTGGAAGGCGCGGCCGTTCATCGGGGGCGACGTCGGGGGCATCCCGCTGCAGGTGGAGGACGGGGTCACGGGCTTCCTGGTCTCCAGCGCCGAGCAGTGCGCGCAGCGGACCCTGGAGATCCTCGCGGACCCCGCGCTCGGCAAGGCGCTCGGCAAGAGGGGCAAGGAGCACGTGCGCAAGCACTTCCTCACCCCCCGCTATCTGCGCGATTATCTGAAGATCTTCACCGAGCTGCGACAGTCATGAGCGAGACATCGGCACAGCGGGCCCCGCTGGTGCTGGTGTCCAACCGGGGGCCGGTGACGTTCGGGCCGGGCGGCGAGATCCAGCGTGGATCGGGGGGGCTCGTGACGGCGCTCACGGGCCTGGCCTCCCACCGCGAGGCGGTGTGGATCGCCTCGGCTATGAGCGAGGGGGACACGGAGGTCTCGCGCAGGCACGGCGGGCGCGCATTCCCGGTGCCCTCCCCCACCGGCGGCGGGGAGTTCCAGGTGCGCTTCGTGGAGAGCGACCCGGATGCCTACGACCGCTTCTACAACGTGTTCGCCAACCCCATGCTGTGGTTCATCCAGCACTACCTGTGGGACCTCTCCAACGCTCCGGACATCCGCCGCCACGAGATCGAGGCGTTCGAGTTCGGCTACAACGTCGTCAACGAGGATCTCGCGCGAGCGGTGGTGGAGGAGCTCGAGGAGAGCGAGGAGCCGGTGGTGATGGTGCACGACTACCACCTCTACACGCTGCCCGACCTCGTGCGCCGCGCGCGCCCCGATGTGTTCCTGCACCACTTCATCCACATCCCCTGGACGCAGTCGGACGCCTGGCGGGTGCTGCCCTCGCGGATCCGCGAGGAGATCTTCACGGGCCTCCTGGCGAACGACATCATCGGCTTCCACACGCGCTCCTACCGGCGCAACTTCCTGCAGTGCTGCCAGGACCTGATGGACCTCGAGGTGGACTTCGAGCGCGGCGCGGTGCGCATCGGGGAGCGCGAGGTGTGGGTGCGGGCCTACCCGCTGCCGATCGACCACCGCGCCACCAGGCTGATCGCGCAGGGGGAGCGGGTGCGCGAGCACGAGCGCGCGCTGCTGGCGCGCCGCCGGGACTTCCTGATCCTGCGGGTGGACCGCGCGGACCTGTCAAAGAACGTGCTGCGGGGCTTCTCGGCGTTCGACCTCTTCCTGGAGCAGCACCCCGAGTTCTCCGAGCGCGTCACCTTCATGGCCCAGCTGATGCCCTCCCGCACGGACGTGCCCGAGTACGCGGAGTACCTGGAGCGGATCGAGGCGCTGGTGGCGGTCGTCAACCACCGCCACGGCACGCCCGACTGGATGCCGATCCAGCTCAAGCTCCGCGACGACCTCGAGGAGGCGATGGCGGCCTACAGGCACTACGACGTGCTGCTGGTGAACGCGATGTTCGACGGCATGAACCTGGTGGCCAAGGAGGGGCCGATCGTCAACGAGCGCGAGGGGGTCTCGATCCTCTCGGAGAACACGGGCGCGCACGAGGAGCTCGGCGAGTACGCGCTGTCGGTGAACCCCTTCGACATCCAGGAGCTGGCGGACTCCATCTACGCCGCGCTCACGATGTCCGCAGCGGAGCGCAGGCGCAGGGCGCAGGGGCTGATCGAGATCGTGACCTCGCGCGACCCCGGCGATTGGATCGACGAGCAGCTCGCGGACATCCGCGCGAAGGCGGACTCGCGATAGGGCTCTCCTCGCAATAGATGGCGGGTAGACGGCAGCGCGGATCGAGGGTGGCCCGCACCAGACCTCCAGTTATGGGGGCAGCGCCAAACCCGCTACTCTGTGCGGCCGAGCCACAATGACCCTCTCCGCACCCACATACGATCTCGTTCTCCTTCTCGACGCCGAGGCGCAGGAGCCCGCGCGCGCGAAGATCCTCGCGGACGCCCGCGAGGCGATCGCTGCACAGGGGGAGCTGCTGCGCGACGACGAGTGGGGGGATCGGGCGCTGACCTATCCGATCGCCCACAAAGCGACCGCGAACTACCACTTGCTGCAGTTCCACGCCGCCACCCCGGAGCTGCTGCGCAGCCTCGACCGAACGCTGCGGATCGCCGACGAGGTCGTCCGCTTCCGAATCGTCAAGTTGAAGCCCGGCACCCCCGCGGCGCCGGACATGAGCTCCCCGGGCGCGAGCGCTGCAGGCGCAGTCACGGCCGCCGCCGCGCCGGTCGCAGTGGCCGAGCCTGGCTAGACTCTACGTGTGAGCCGGTTGGAGCGCAGCGATCGCCCGACGGGTCGCTCGGATGTTTTGAGAGCGTCCCCGCCGATGTTCGAGTCGCGGCTGCTCGATTTCTTCTCGCGTGTGCATCCTGCGGTACCGCCACTGCTGTTCGTGCCGGTGATCGTGGTGATGGCGGTCTGGAGCCTCGCGCAGGTGAGCCTGGCGGCGACAGCCGGCCTGGCTGTGGCGGGATACGCCCTGTGGACGCTGTTCGAGTACTGGCTGCACCGGCTCGTCTTCCACTTCGAGCCCGACGCCGGTCTCGGTGCGCGCCTGCACTGGATCATCCACGGAATCCACCACGAGCACCCCAACGACCCCATGCGCCTGGTGATGCCCCCCGCGGTGAGCGTGCCGCTGGCGGCGATCGTGTTCGGGGTGCTGTACGCGATCTCCGGCGAGCGCTACACCCCGGGCCTCGCGGCGGGTTTCTTCGTGGGCTACGTGGTGTACGACATGATGCACTACTACCTGCACCACTTCGCCCCGCGGGGGCGCCTGGGGCGGATGCTGCGCGAGCGCCACATGCGCCACCACTTCCAGGACGACACGCGGGGCTTTGGTATCAGTGCCCCCTACTGGGACGAGGTGTTCCGCACCTCGCCGCGCTCGCGTCGGGACTCCTAAAACCACGCAACGAGCGGGGTCGTGGCGCTGGCCGTGAGAAGTCCCACCCGCAGGCGGGTCTAGACTCGAAGGCCGTATCAGCAGACAGCCGAAAGGAAGTGCGAGACGTGGCCGCGACGAACATCAACCGGGTAGTGATGACCGGCAACCTGACCAAAGATCCCGAGCTGCGCTCGCTGCCCAGCGGCACATCGGTGTGCGAGCTGCGGATCGCTTGCAACACGCGCCGCAAGGACCAGCCCAGCGGGGAATGGGTGGACAAGCCCAACTACTTCAACGTGAAGGTGTGGGGCGCACAGGGCGAGAATGCGGCGCGCTACCTCTCCAAGGGACGCCCCGTGGCGATCGACGGGCGCCTGGAATGGCGCGAGTGGGAGGCCCAGGACGGGACGAAGCGCCAGGCAATCGATATCATTGCCGACTCGGTGCAGTTCCTGGGTTCGCGCGACGACTCCTCCGGAGGGGGGGGCTTCGCCGGCAACGGAGCCTCACAGGGTGGCGAAACCCCCGTCAACGAAGGGGATTTCCAGCCCGCGCCGGTCGGCGCCGCAGCAGGCGACGAGGACATTCCGTTCTAGATCCAAGCGATAGGCAGGTAGACAGTGGGTAAGGCACGTGGCCGCGACAAGCCGGCCCGCAGGAGAGAGAAGCGAGGCGGACCCGGCAGCGGCAGGCGCAAGCCCTGCCAGCATTGCCGCGACAAGATCGAGCAGGTCGACTACAAGGACGTGGCGACGCTGCGCCGATTCGTCTCCGAGAAGGGCAAGATCCGCTCGCGGCGGATCACCGGCGCGTGCCGCCGCCACCAGGGTCAGGTCGCCCGCGCGGTCAAGCGGGCGCGGGAGCTCGCGCTGCTGCCCTATGTGAACGAGGGCGGGCGCGATGACAGCCCACGGCGGCGTGAGGACGGCCCCCGCCGCTAACGCGGGGGGCGAGGAGAGAGGCAGAGGTGCCCGAGGTCATCCTCCTCAAGGACGTCGACGCGCTCGGCGAGCAGGGCAAGGTGGTGGAGGTCTCCAAGGGGTACCTGCGCAACTTCCTGATCCCCCGCAAGCTCGCCCAGCCGGCCACGCGGGGAGCCATCGAGGCAACCCGTCGCCGCCAGGAGGCCGCGGAGCGGGCGGAGCGCGAGTTCATCGAGCGCGCGAGCGCCAATGCAGCGCTGCTCAACAAGACCGTGCTGACCATACCCCAGCAGGCGGGCGCGGACGGGAGACTGTTCGGGTCGGTCTCCGCGCAGGACATCGCCGAGGCGATCCGCGAGGCGAGGGGCTTAAAACTGGATCGGCACAACGTGCACCTCCCGGAGCCGATCAAGAACGTCGGCACCTACATGGTCGTGGTCGACGTCGTCGAGGGCGTGACGGCGACCGTGAAGACCATGGTCGTCCCGAAGAAGTAACCCAAGGTAGCTCGGGAGGGGGCCCTGGGGGAGGGCCTGCCCTCCCCCAGCCTATGCATGGTTGTCCCGAAGAAGTAACCCCTCGAGGCGCCGCCGCCCCTGCGAACATCTGTTCGTGCGGACTTATTTCCTCCGAGGTTGCGGCATGGCCTTCGAACTCCCGGCAGGCGCCGGCTTAGACTCGCCGCAGCGATGAGCGCAGTCTCGACCACCAACGGGGCACCCGCCCGATCCCAGCCCATCCCCGGCGCGATCACCCCACCGCACAACCTCGAGGCCGAGCAGTCGGTGCTTGGCGCGATCCTGCTCTCGGAGCGCTCGCTGTACGCGCTGGTGATCGAGGAGGGGTTGCGCCCCGAGGACTTCTACCGCGAGCGCCACGGGCTGATCTACGAGGCGATGCTGGCGCTCTACAACGAGAGCGAACCCGTGGACGTGCTCACAGTGACAGACCGCCTACGCCAGCTCGGGCGCCTGGAGGATGTGGGGGGGCCGGCCACGGTGGACGAGCTCACGGGAGTGGTGCCGGCCGCGGGCCATGCCCGCCGCTACGCGCAGATCGTGCGCGAGAACGCGCTGCTGCGTCGCCTGCTGGCGAGCACGTATGAGATCCAGGCGAGCGTGCTCGGCCACCAGGCACCGCCGCGGGAGCTGGTGGAGCAAGCGGAGAAGGCGATGCTGGAGGTGGCGCGCGACGACCGCAAGCAGGACTTCCGCACGATCGAGGATGTGCTGCACGAGGAGCTCGACAAGCTGCACCGGCTCTCGATCGAGGGCACCTCGCTGACGGGGACGCCCTCGGGGTTCAAGGACCTGGACGAGATCACCGGGGGCTTCCAGCCGGGCAACCTCGTGATCATCGCGGCGCGCCCCGCGATGGGCAAGAGCGCGCTGGTGTGCAACATTGCCGAAAACGCCGCCGTCGAGCACAAGCGGCCGGTGGCGCTGTTCTCGCTGGAGATGGCCGAGGCCGAGCTGGCCCAGCGCTTCGTGGCCTCGCAGGCGCGGATCAAGGGCGAGGAGCTGCGCAAGGGGCGCGTCTCCGAGCAGCGCTGGCCGAAGATCCTCACTGCCTCCCAGCGCCTCGCGGCGGCGCCGCTGTGGGTGGACGACTCCAGCGACGTGGGGATGCTGGAGATCCGCGCGAAGGCGCGGCGGCTGCACACCCAGTGCGAGGGGGGGCTGGGGCTGATCATCATCGACTACCTGCAGCTGATGCGCACCGACAGCCGCTACGACAGCCGCGTGACCGCGGTGGGCGAGCTCAGCCGCGGTCTGAAGATCCTCGCGCGCGAGCTGGGGGTGCCGGTGATTGCGCTTTCGCAGCTGAGCCGCGCGGTGGAGACCCGGCCGGACAAGAAACCACAGCTCTCGGACCTGCGCGAGAGCGGGAATCTCGAGCAGGACTCGGACCTCGTGATGTTCATCTACCGCGACGAGTACTACGACGAAGACTCCGAGCGTCCGGGGGAGGCGGATCTGATCATCGCCAAGCACCGCAACGGGGCGGTGGGCAAAGTCACGTTGACCTTCCACAAGGAGTACCCGAAGTTCATGAACTACGCGGGCGAGCGCTACTCGCAGTAGCCCGACGCCTACACTCCATGCGGACATGCCGGGAATAGTCATAGTGGGCGCCCAGTGGGGCGACGAGGGCAAGGGCAAGATCGTCGATCTGCTCGCCGAGCACAGCGACGCGGTGGTGCGCTTCCAGGGCGGCAACAACGCGGGACACACGATCGTGCGCGGGGGCGAGGAGTGGAAGCTGCACCTGATCCCCTCGGGCATCCTCTACGCCGGCAAGCGCTGCGTGATCGGCAACGGGGTGGTGATCGACCCCAAGGTGCTGATCGAGGAGCTCGACGCGCTGCGCGCCCGGCGCATCGACGTGAGCGGCCTGCGGATCTCCGCCAACGCCCACCTGATCATGCCCTACCACCTGCTGCTGGACTCCGCCGGCGAGGCCAAGCTGGGGCGCCTGCAGATCGGTACCACGCGCAGGGGGATCGGCCCGTGCTACGCCGACAAGGCCGCGCGTCTGGGGATCCGCGTGCAGGACCTGCTGGACGAGAAGATCCTCAAGAAGAAGATCGTGGCAGCGATGGAGCCCAAGCGCCTGTCGCTGCGGCCCTTCGAGAAGGACCCCACGCTCGACCTGCGCACGATGACCGAGGAGTACACCACCTACGGGCACCGCCTGGAGCAGCACATCGCGGACACCGCGAAGCTGATGTGGGAGCTGCTGGACGCGGGCAGGCGGGTGATCTTCGAGGGGGCGCAGGCAACGATGCTCGACATCGACCACGGCACCTACCCGTTCGTCACCTCCTCCAACCCCATCGCCGGAGCGGCCTGCATCGGAGCGGGGGTGGGTCCGAAAGACATCGATGAGATCTGGGGTGTGGTCAAGGCCTATGCGACGCGGGTGGGCGCGGGGCCGTTTCCAACGGAGCTGCAGGATGCGATGGGCGAACACCTGCGCACCCGGGGCAGCGAGTTCGGCACCACCACCGGGCGCCCCCGCAGGACCGGCTGGCTGGACCTCGTGGCGCTGCGCTACGCGGCCCGCCTGAACACGCTCTCGGCGCTGGCGATCACCAAGCTCGACGTGCTCTCAGGCATCGAGCGCATCAAGGTCTGCACCAGCTACCGCGGCGCGGAGGGAGCTGAGTTCGACAGCTTCCCCTACCACCAGACCGTGCTGCACCACACCACGGCGCAGTACACCGAGCTCGCGGGTTGGAGCGGGGACATCAGTGAATGTGAGAGCTTCACCGACCTGCCGACCGGCGCACAGGAGTACCTTGGGTTCATCGCCGAGCACGTCGGGGTGCCGGTCGCGCTCGTGGGCGTGGGCCCTGGGCGCAATCAGGTGGTGTGGACCGAGGAGGGCCGCCAGACGATCGCCGCCGGCGAGGGCTCACCCGGCAGCGGCGATGCGCCCGCCTGGGAGCGGGTCTAAGGCCTATCCCGATAGGTCTCGAGCCAGGATCACCTGGGGGCGGATCCGGCTAGGGATGTATCTCGGGGCCGACCAGCCCCACCAGCACATCGACGACCCGGGGATCGAACTGGGTTCCCGCTCCCCGCCGGAGCTCGGCCAATGCGTCGGAGAGGCTCATTGCCCGGCGATAGGAGCGGGTGGTGGTCATCGCGTTGAGGGCATCGCAGGCGGAGATGATGCGGGCCTCCAGTGGAATCGCGGTGGTGCGCAGACCATCGGGATAGCCCCCGCCGTCCCAGCGCTCGTGGGATGAGCGCACGATCTCGCCGACCTCGCGCATGAAGCCGCCGACCCTCTGGAGCAGCCGCTGACCCTCGATCGTGTGGGTCCTGATGATCTCCCACTCGCGCTCGTCCAGCTCGCCGGGCTTGTTGATGATCTCCTTGGGCACCGCGATCTTGCCGACATCGTGCAGCAGCGCCCCGAACTCGACGTTGCGGCGGCGGTGCGCATCGAGCGCGAGCTCCTGCGCGACGTCGAGCGCCAGACGCACCACCCCCTTGCAGTGCTCACCGGTGTAGGCGTCGTCGGCCTCGACCACGTCCCCGAGCACCAGCGCCGTGCCGCGATAGGCATCCCCGAGCTCGATCAGCTGCTCCAGGCGAGCGCGCCGTTCCCTGGAGAAGAGTTGCAGGATGCCGAAGAGGGGCACGATCAGCAGCACAGCCCAGCGATGCTGCTCGGCGGCGAGGGCAACCGCCAAACCCAGCGGGGCGAGAGCCGCGTCGATCAGGTAGACCTCGCTCACCTCCCCCACCAGCTCACGCATGGTGATCCCGCCGCACAGGCGCTCCCGCGCCGCATTGGCGATGAAGTCGCAGGCGAACTGCGCCAGGAGAGCCGCCAGCAGGACCGCGGGCTCCACGGTGCGTGCGGCAGCGGAACCCGAGCCTTGGGCCAGCAGCAGGACGAGCGCGGGGCCGAACGAGAACCAGCTGTTCGCGGGTACCGTCAGCAGCCGACTCGGGGGGACGCGCCCGGCGAGGATCGCCGGCATCATCCCGAGCGCCAGTGCCAGGGCGACCAGCAGCGGCGCAAGTGGGAGGGGCACGGCGAACAGCATCGGCACGAACACGGCCTGGGTGGGCACCGTGAAGCCTGAGCCCACGTCGATCCTGATGCGGCTTGCGACCGCCACGCCGACCACGTAGAGCACCATGAGGAGAGTCGAAGCGCCGCGTTCGCGAGGAGCGAGGAGGATGAGTGCGAGAGTCGCGCAGAGGAAGCCGCCTCCGACGATCAGTTCCCCGCGGCGCTCGGCGAGACCCACCCCCTGCCGCTGGCGCTGAAAGGAGCTGCGTGCGCGCTCGGACTCGATGATGGCGTAAGCCGACACGGATCTACCCCCGCTGTGTATCGCCACACGGCGGGGCGCTCTTGAGCGAGCGCGACGGCCCCCAGGTCAAGTGGACCCGGTGGTTTCAATTGGACAGAACAATGACCGCACATTTGGGTTGTCCCCGATGAATGGTGTGGATTTTTGGGACTGGGCCTATGCTCATACATGCGTCCAAGTAATCACACACACAACCGCTGATGCTTCATTCTGGCCTCTCCAGCGCTCATATACATTTGATAAAGGCAAACTCGTCGTGAGACGGGGACGCAAAGCCAGAGGTCTCTTTTCAGATCGGAGATAGCTCAGCCGCCAGTAGACCTACGGAGGCTATGGTGTCCTCGTTTCATCGCTCACTCAAGTCCCGCCCGCTCGCAGCTCTTCAAGCCCTGGGTGGGAGCACTGTGCGCATCGCCCTTCTCACCGTGGGTCTCTGCTCGGTGTCGTGTGCGACAGCGCAAGCAGCCCTGCTTTCCAGTGGGGCCTGCAACGAATCGGCGCTCACCAGGCCGTTTGAAAAGTGGGGCGACTCGAACCTCTACGAGCTGGTCCCGGAAGGCGACTTCGAGGGCACCCTGTCGCAATGGACCCTCACGGGCGGCGCGCACCGGACACCCGAAAGCGAGCCCTACGCCGCGACGGGCACGCTCGGGCGCTATTCACTCGCGCTGCCCGCGGGCGCCTCGGCGCAGTCCTCCTACACCTGCGTGAATGCCAGCTACCCCACCTTCCGCTTCTTTGCGCGCAACGACGGGTTGCTCTCGGACGTCCTCGTGCAGGTCGTCTACAAGACCGCCCTGGGTCCCGTTGCACTGCCGCTGGGTACGGTGGCGCTGAGCGGCAGGTGGGAGCCGACCCTGCCGATGCTCACGGGCTCCGTCGTGGGGGGCCTGCTTTCGGGTGGGACCGCGCAGGTGGCGCTGCGCTTCACGGCACTCATCGGGGAATCCCAGGTCGACGACATCTATATCGACCCGCGCATGCGCTAAAGCTCATCGGGGTGGGCCCACGCAGAAGTTGAACTGGGCTTTGGACTGGTGGGGGTAGGTGGGCGGCCGGCCGGAGGACCGGCCGCCCACGATTAAACCCCGATTTGACAGTGTGCTAGTTGACTAGTAGTCTACGGGAGTGGTCATCTGCTCCTGGACACCGCCACCTCCTCGACCTCCGGCTGAGCTCTCGCGATGTCCTCCGGGGCGCTAGAGCCACCCGCCCTCCGCCGGGCAGCCCAGCGCGCGCTGCTTCCAGCGCGGAACGTCATAGAAGAAGCCGGAGACATCGTGATCCTGACCGGGAAAACGCTCTCCTCCGCGCTACGGCCCCCCTACCCGTATGGGGGTGAGTTCGTCGCACAGTTCCTGTTCACCCTGCGGCTCTGCTGGCTGCCGCTGATGGTCTCCACGATCTGCGTCTCCTATGCCGCCCCCGGCCTGCAGGCCGCAAACTTCCTCTCGCTCTTCGGCGCACTCGATCGCCTCGGCGGCATCTTCGGCCTGGCCGCGGTTCGCGAACTTGGCCCGTTCGTGACCGCGATCGTGCTGGCGGGCGTGGCGGGCACCGCGATCACAGCCGATCTCGGCGCGCGCAAGATCCGCGAGGAGCTCGACGCCCTGCAGGTGCTCGGCGTGGACCCCGTGAAGAACCTCGTGGTGCCGCGCTTCCTCTCGCTGATGCTGGTCACCGCGCTCTTCAACATGTACACGATCCTGTTTGGCATCTTTGGCGGGATCACAGCCCAGCTTGCCTACGGCCAGCCCCTGGGGCCGTTCTGGGTGACGTTCTTCGACAACACCACGACCGTCGACGTATGGGGCTCGGAGGTGAAGGCGGCGATGTTTGGGGCGATCATCGCGATCGTGTGCTGCTACAAGGGCATGACCGCCTCCGGCGGCGCCGAGGGGGTGGGGCGCGCGGTGAATCAGGCGATCGTCGTCGCCTTCCTCGGGATCGGGGCGTTCAACTACGCGTTCACCCAGATGCTGCTCGCCACGCATCCCCAGGTGCTGGTGATCAAATGAGCCGTCCGCGGAGGAGCGCGCGATGAACGAATGGTTTGCGCTGCCGCGCGAATGGATCGCCTCCACCGGAGAGATCGCTGGCTTCGCGGGCCAGGTCATGCGCGACGTATATGGGCTGCGAGTCTTTCGCTTCTTCGGCGAGACACTGCGCCAGGCGGGGATCATCATCATCTCCTCCACGCTGATCATCTGGTCGATGATGTTCATCATCGGCCTGCAGTGCGGAACCGTGGGTGCGTACTTCACGGAGTCCACGGGGGCCTCGGCCTACGCCGGCGTCTTCAGCGCGTGGTGCGGCCTGCGCGAGTTCATTCCCTACGCGTTCGGCTACATCATGTCCGCCAAGGTCGGCACGGGCATCGTGGCGGAGATCGGTGCGATGCGGATCTCCGACGAGATCGACGCCCTGGAGGTGATGGGCCTGAACTCGATCACCTTCCTCTGCGCCACCCGCCTGCTGGCGGCGTGGCTGGTGCTGCCTTTCATCTATATCTCCGGGGTCGCGGCGTCCTTCCTGGCCTCCTACATAGCGGTCGTCAAGCAGGTCGGGTCGGTGAGCTCCGGGGGCTACCTCCTGATCTTCTGGCAGTTCCAGAACCCCACGGATTTCATGTACAGCACGATCAAGGCGATGGTGATGGCGACCGCGATCGTGCTCGTGGGCTGTTACTACGGCTACAACGCCTCCGGCGGGCCCGTCGGGGTGGGCACCGCCACCGCGAAGTCGATGGTGCTCAACCTCGTCCTCGTGCACATCATCGGGATGCTCGGCACCCAGATCTTCTGGGGAGCCAACCCGCGGGCGCCGATCGGGGGGTAGCGACGAAATGGGCCGTGCGTACGCCGTCCCCCCGTCCAACTCGTCCAGGACTTCGCGCTTGCGGCGTAGCGCCCGACCGCGCGTCCCCAGCGTCCCACACGACAAGGCAAGGACGTATGAAACGCGTACATAGCCTCCTCTCGTTAGTCAGCCGCGAGAGCTGCCAACGGGAGCGTCCATCAGCGACATAGCGGGGGCCTACTCCGCTGTTCTCGGGGACGCTCGACTGACCGAGGATTACGCCCTGGCGGCATGACGCTGGCCTACTCTGCGCCCTGCTGGCGCTCAAGCTCGCGCCGGAGTGTCTCGACAGTCCATGTGGGACATCCGCATCCGAGGAAGTCGTTGTCGCCCGTCAGGATGCCGGTATCCAGGACCATCGCAAGGGCCACGGTAGGCCAGTCCCGCCGATCACGTGGGATTCGTCCTATAGCCGTCTCCTCCAGCGACGCGTATGTCTCACGGGGGACGACCTCGATAGCTCGCGTATCGACCAGGCCGCTCACGGCCTGCTCTAGGGAGAGCCGCTGATCGGCCGTGAGCCGCCCATTGGATTCCAGGATGCCAAGGCGCCGAGATAGCTCATGCTCGGTCTCCTCCCACTGGTGCTCGGCCACAACAATGTGGAGATCTGGGTGCAGGACAAGCTCCCGACCCCGCTTGCGCAGCAACTCGCCAACGAGAACGCTGGCGTCCGCGACAACGATCACTCGGGAAGCGCTCGCCGCAAGTCGAACAGCCCGGCCAACTCCTCCTCGCTCATACCGGTCTCCTGGAGCACCTGCTCGACCGCCTCTCCGAGCCTGATGACTGCACGCCGAACCTCGCCCTCATCGCGCTCAAGCGGGATATAGAAGCCGATCACATGCCCATGCTTGCTAACCGCGACAGGATCAGGCCCCGACAGATAAGTCGTGGCATGGTCGCGGAACTCCCTGACTCCGATGCTCTTCATCTTAGGCATGTGGTCACCATGTGGTCACACCCTAGCACAGCCAGCGTCCAACATCAATCAGGGATCCGTTCTGCGGACAGCTCCGGGGGCGTGCATCATCGTCCCTCTGCGCAACTTTACGCACGAGTACGCCCTGGCGGCGAAAGCTATTTGACGAACTTGCTCACTGCATCAGCCAGCTGAGCGACTAGCGAAATATCGCCCCCGGTGAGGGCCGGCGTACTCCCGTCCAGCCCTGGGTCTCCCACAAAGATTCGCTCGATCAACTCGGCGCGAACTTTCTTCTCCTCGTCGGGGTCTTTCAACCCCTCCGTGAACGGCCCAAACGCTGTTAGCTCTAGCTCCAAGCGACGAGCGCGTACCTCACGGTTGCGATGCTCAGCCGATTGTTTCGCGGCATATCCCGCCAGCCCCACGAGGACCGCTGCAAGCGCAACCTTGGCGGCAATCAGAGCCGGTTTTGTTTCGACTACAGCAGCATAGACAACAGCAAAGGCTGCGATAGCTGCCGCCGCGAGCCCCAGCCATATCGCATACTTGCGCCAATTGTCGGCCTGCCCCTTCTGGTCGCGGGCCTCGTTGCCAAAGGCGCCAGCTGTGGATGACGTAGCAACGAGATCGACTAGCTCGGCCGCTCGCGAGCGGCTTTGTTCGAGTGACTCCAGCGCCGCCGCGCTTCTGTCATGTAGCTCCGTCTCGAAACCAGCGAGGATTTGCTCGGCTCGCGAGGCGCGCTCCGCCTGAGCCGCTTGAAACGCCTCAGCTTGCTCGCCGCGTTGTTTCAAGCCCTCGCCGCGCTCGGTCTCCAGGTTCGTCTCGTAGCCCTGCAAGCGCTCTTTGAATGTCGTGTCCGCGTCGGTGATCGCTTGGCGCAACTCCTGCAGCCGTGCCTCGCTTGCAGCTGCCTGCTCCGCGTTCATCTCCTCCAGCTTCGCGTGGCGCGCTTCTGCCTCTTGTCTCGTGGAGCTGTACTCGCGCTCTAGAGCACTCAGGCGCTGCTGCGCCGACCGCTGGAACGTTGCTGCCGCGTCCTTCGCTTCCTGCTCGAAGTCCCGGTCGTGGGCCATCGGGAGTCTCGCCAGCTGATCAAGTAGCCGCTCCAACCAGGTCTCAAATTCAGTGGCTATCTGCTCAGGCGCGTTGACAAGCTCCGTCAGCGTGGCCTCAACGCCCGAACCAGCAGAATGAGACACCAAGGCTCCATCTGAGCGTGCGATCACGAGTCGCGCGTAAGCCAGCACGTCGTTGAGCCGCTTGCGCACCTCCGGGTCGGTCCACAGAGACTCGTCAAGTTCACCAGCACGGCCTACTGCATGGTCAGCGATCTCAAGGAGGTGCACCATCTTCTCGTCGTATGCGGCCATAACGCAGCAACACTAGGCGAGACCTCGGACGTGTTTGTGGTGCTCGGGCGCGGCGTCGTGCCTGATCATCAGAATCATCGCCTCTTGCACCTCGCCTCCGCTGTGGGTCGCACGCCTTCGACGCCGAAGCAATGGCTGCCGCGCAACATATAAGACGCCGTGGTGGAACATGTCTATGCTTTGATCCCGGTATGGACACCTTGACCTCCACCGCCTCCCCGCCCGTCCGCCGTGCCCTACGCCAAGTCAGATGGTTCACGGCAGGCATCCTGATTGCACTCGTCTTCCTACCGTCGGTCGCTCGCGCCGAAAGGACTCACGGGACGATCGAAGTCGCAGGCTCAGAGGCGACCTTCCACGTCACGGCGCCACCCAAAGAAGACTGGTCGTCGTTCTTCTGGTTCGCCAATGCGTATACAGACCCCGTGAGCGACCATTGCGCCACACCTGAAACGAATGACATCGTGGCTGTATCGGGCGAAGAGACGGGCACCGAAGCGACTTTCTCGGCCAATCTCGCGCAACTCCTGGACCACATAGGAACTTGGGATATCTGCCTGTATGCACATGGCTCCGGAGCCGGTGAAGGACTTGTGGCCGAAGCCCCATACACCTACCCGTCGCCAATGGGCACCATCACAGTCACAAGCCACGCTCCCAATGCTCTCGAACTGCCGGGTTGGATGAACGCTAAGGCCGAAGTGACGGAGCCTTACTCCGGACCTCCCGGTTGGCGCTGGTGGTGGGCCGTAACAGCGCTTCCCACTGGAACCGCGTGCCCGGCGACCTTCGCTCCCCACAGCTATATCGGGTCCAGCGCTCCTCGCGAATCGAACTTTACAATCATCCCGGAATACACGACCCTCTTCTTCCCGGAGGCATCTGGCACATTCGCACTGTGCCTCTACGTGGATATCGAAGACGCGCCAGAAGAAG
Source organism: uncultured Solirubrobacterales bacterium (assembly GCA_963713985.1). Taxonomy (GTDB): domain Bacteria; phylum Actinomycetota; class Thermoleophilia; order Solirubrobacterales; family Solirubrobacteraceae; genus Palsa-744. The sequence goes on from OY970219.1 coordinate 1,130,218, forward strand.
GCGTGCGGCTGATCGGCAGCAGTAGTTACACGTTCCCGGCTGCCACGCCGCCCCCGCCAGTCGCCCCCGCTGCGTCCATCACAGCGGCGCCATCCAAGCCGAAACCATTGACGCGAGTACAGAAGCTCTCCAAGGCGTTGAAGGCGTGCAGGGAGGAGCAGAAGAAGGGCAGGCGCGTGGCGTGCGAAAGGAAAGCCCGCAAGAGATACCGGCCACCCAGGAAGAAGCGCAGCGTTCGCTCGTAGCCCATCCGGGACCCATCCCAGCCCAGCGGACGACCAGGCGTCTGTTCGCGCATATGGCTCCGAGCCATGGGAAGGCCCCTCGGAGACCACGCGCCGGCTCCTGAAGGTCCAGATAGCGGTGGAACGACGGAGGGCTTCCCGTCGCCCGCGCGCACGCACGCACGGGGAAGCGGACACTAACCGGTCCCAACGGAGTGTGAGCGCGAAATCCAAAACGATGATGGGCAGACCCGCCGGACGGGAAGCACCGCCCGCAATCTTCGTCTCGGCAGATGATCGCGTGCAGGAGATACCGCAGCGCGTCGATCGCCACCACGTCCGGGCGCGCATCTATCACGAGGCTGACGATTCGCTCGTCTTCCCCCCGCGCCACGCAGGCCCCACGCCGCGACCGCCGGCTGGTCCGAGACGGGACGCTTGCACGACGCCTCCGCAGCCAGCCAGGCTAGTGCCATTGTGCCGGTCGTGCGACCAGAAAGGTCGATCCTGGCGACAAGCACCACGCCCACCCTAGACATGTCTAGTTCATTCTGCGGCCGGTTGCCTATCTCCTTCCGGGGCATGCCACGCCGCCGCAAGGAACCCGACCCCACCGCCCTCGCTTTCGGCAGGGCCATACGCCAACGGCGGCAGGCGCAAGGCCGCACGCTGGAGGACGTGGCCGCGCGCATCCCGGCCGTCTCACGGAACAGTGACGGCAAGAGCCAGTCCACTGCCATGGACCCCAAGTACCTCGGAGAGCTTGAGGCCGGCTGGTTCTCCCCCAGCATCACCACCGCCAAGCTCATCGCCGACGCCCTCGAAGTCCCCCTCGCCGATCTCGTGCGCGACCTATAACCGCCGTCGCCTGACGAACGTGCCGAGCGCGCAAGCCACTTGTTCCAGGAGCTTCAGAGCGTCGCGTTTGCGGAACGTCCCGCGCGCGAGGGAACGATCAGAAATCCCCGCAGACACACGTACACAAGACACACGTAACGAGATACGTACCCCCTCCGGCTAGGGGCGAGGGCGCAGAGGGATGTCGAACTTGGGATTCGTTGCGAGAAAGCAAAGGGGGAGAGGTTCCGCTGGATTTGCCGACACATCGACACATCTGTGCCTTGTGTCGGCCTGCCTGACGAATACTGTCGCCACAGCCGAGAGGTTTCTGCTATAGATGCCCTCGACCATATTCGCGTGGTTCCCATCGAGGACACACCCGAGCGCGGCAACGTACGGCCCTTGGCCGAAGAACGCCACCCTCGGACCCGGTAAATGGGAGATCGCGGGAAGGTAGGTCCGTCCCCCGGCCAGCGCCGCTGGATCGCGAGCCGCCGGGCACACGACATATCCATCTTGCTCCTGCCGTTTCAGCAGCGAGCGATATGTCGCACGGAGGACGTTATGCCAACGAAAGACCCGCAGGACCATCCCGTAGAGGACAATCAACCGCAGCCGAAGAAGGCCGCGCCTAAGCAGGCCCCGATCCCACCACCGACGGAGAACCCAGCCGGCGATGAGCAAGCCGAGCCTGTCGATGGCGCAGTGCTGGCGGACAGGCTTGTCAGCTACTTCGGGCGGTACTTGAAGCTCGCACGCGCCCAAGTGGTGGCGGCGGTGTTGTGGACACTGCACACGCACACATTCACGGCGACAGACTGCACGCCATATCTGTTTGTCACGTCTGCACAGAAGCAGAGCGGGAAGACTCGAATGCAGGAAGCGCTGGAGTTGGTCGTACGCGACCCACTGCGTACAAGTGGCATTTCGCCAGCCGCCCTCTACCGCTCCGTCGAGGCCAGGGAACCCACCCTGCTGCTGGAAGAGTGCGACGCCATCTTCGGCGGGAAGTCGTCGGAGGCACTGCGCGGTCTACTCGATTCGGGCAATCGACGGGGAGGCAGTTATACAGTGAACGTCCCAAAGGGCAGCAGCGAATGGGAGGCAAAGCAGTTCTCGACGTTCTGTCCGAAGTGCCTGGGCGGGATCGACTCTGGCAAGTTCCCGGACACCCTGCTCGACCGCAGCTTGGTGCTGCGCTTGGTCCGAAAGAAGCCAGAGGATGAAGTGGAGGCATTCCGACACCGGGAGGCCGAGGCACTGGCAGCGCCACTGCGCGAGGACAGCGAGGCGTGGGCGGAGCAGAGTCTCGACGCGCTCGCTGCGGCACGGCCCAAGCCGGTGGACGGCCTCTCCGATAGGGCCAATGACGCGTGGGAGCCCCTGCTGGCCATAGCCGAGCAGATCGGCGGCGACTGGCCTGAAGAGGCTCGGGAAGTGGCCATCCAGCTGCACGAAGCCGAGCAGGCGAAGGAGGCAACTCCTCAGGTGCTCCTCCTGGCGGCGATCCGGACGGTCACGAAGGACGCAGGCGACCGCTGGCGCACCAAGGATCTCCTATCGCGCCTCAACCACGACGTGGCCACCGAGGATGCACAGTGGAGAGAAAAGGATGGCGGGATGGCGGCGCATCAACTAGCGCGGCTTCTCAAGCCGTTCGGCATCGAACCTGGCCCGATTCGTGTCAACAAGACCAAGGGCGGGACCGGGAAGGGGTACAAGCGCGAGTCGTTCCTCGATGCGTGGGAGCGCTACCTGCGCGGCGAGGACGAGGACGAATCAGTGTGACGGTGTGACGACATTTCGGAGCGGTGGCCACTGTTCCGGAGTGAAAGTCCGTCGTGGACAGCCCGCAACTGACAACGACCTCTGATCTGTTGGTATTGCCTGCCTCAGACCCAAGTCACGACCTACGTGCGCAGGATCAGCTTGAAGCCCTACGCACGCTAGTAACACAACCCACAGAGCCGGCCCCCCGACCAGGAGACGACAAGGGAGTGCGGCCTGGCGGCGCTAAACATGACAACGATCGTGTATCCAATAATTGACAAAATCCGTCAAGATGTGATCTCCTTTGTATAGGTGACAAACCAACAAGGGGGTAACGCGGCAATGAGCACCGCCAAGACAGTCGAGATCAAGTGCAAGCACCATATCGGCCCCGGCCGCAAGCTCTGCGGGGCCACCCGTCTGGTAGCGCCACAGGATGTCTTTCAGGTCAAGCGCTGCATCGAACATCAGCGGGTGTATGCGGCTGAACAGCGCCGCGCCAGAGCCAAGGCCAAGCGCAAGGCAACGAAGGAGGCGGGTCGGTGACGGCTCGCTTCGCTATCTACGACCGAGTATCGGGAGACGAGCGACAAGACCCAAGTCTGAGTCTCCCCAATCAGCAAGCCGCGAACGAACGCAAGGTCGTCGAGTGGGACGGCGAGGTCGCGTGTGTGTTCTCTGACGTGATGACCGGTGCGCGCGACGACAGGCCCGGCTGGAGTGCCCTGATTGATGAGGCCCGCAACCGACATGGGCGCCGGTTCGACTACGTGTGTTGCTACTCGACTTCCCGTCTCTCCCGTGATCGCGTGTCTGCTGCCCTGTACGAACGCGAACTACGCAGGCTTGGTGTGCAGGTCTACTACGCAATGGGCGGGGCAGCCGACCCCTCGTCTCCCGAGGGTGAGCTGATGACCGCACTCCAGCAGGCCATCGACTCATTCGAGCGCCAGCGGCTCAAACGCGAGACGCGGAGGGGTCTGCGGGAGACAGCCTTGCAGGGCTACTGGGCCGGCGGCCGGCCGCCCTACGGATACGCATTGGAGCGCGTCGCACACCCCATAGCCGCCCGAGCCCGCGCCGGTGATTACAAGACGCGCCTGATCGTGAACCCCGAGCAAGCTCCGCATGTCGTGTGGATGTACGACAGGTTCGTCACCGCAGAGTGGGGCACACTTCAGATCGCGGAAGACCTCAACAGGCGAGGGATTCCGAGCCCAGGCCACACCGACACCAGGCGGAACATCCGGCGTGTATGGTCGAAAAGCACCGTTCGCGCGATCTTGTCGAACCCGACCTATTGCGGATTCGCGGTGTGGGACAAGCTTTCGTACTCGGATGGCGTCCCCCGCCCCCGGCCCGAATCGGAGTGGGTGCGCTCAGAAGTCCCGCACCCGGCGCTGATCTCGCAGGCGACCTTTGCGACTGCCCAAGCGCGATGGGCTGGCAAGCGCCGCGCCCGCAACGGGCTTCCGCGCAAGGCCCGACCGACGCCATTCGTGCTGTCCGGACATGTGAAGTGCGCAAGCGGCCACCAGCCCTTGGCGATGTTCGGCTCGACCGTCAAGGGCCGCTATCACTACATGCGCTGTGACTACGGCCGGCAGCACGGCCGCGAGGCAGCCGAGGCGATCCCCGGCCACGGCCAGTGGTGCAGCGTCCGTGAGGACCTACTCATGGGCTTCGTTCTGGACTTCTTCGAGCGGAGAGTGTTCGGTGAGGCTCGAATGGACCTGCTTGTGAGGCAACTTGACCAGCAAGAGCGACGCGGCCGCAAGTCGGCACGTGACACCGAGGCGCGTCTGCGTCGCCAGATCGCAGATCTTGATCTGGCGATCGAAAGACAGGTCATCGCCATCGAGCAAGACGTAGACCCCGTGCTGGTCGGCAGGCGCATCGCCAAGCTCAAGGACGAGAAGGCGACGGCAGAGGCGGCCCTGCGTGAGCAAGAGCCGAACGCTCAAGACGGACGCGAGGAACTAGCGGACGCCTTGGAGCGGCTGCCCGACCTCTCGGAGCAGCTACGCAGCGCCACGCCTGAGGTCCAGCGGCAGGTATTCGACGCCTTCTCCCTCCTCGTCGAATACGACAGGACGCAGGAGGTCGTGCGTGTGTCGGCGACGGTCACGGAGCAAGTCGCCCGCGCGCTTGCCAGCGGGCAACTCGACCCTGCGAGTTGCACGGGGGGTTATGGGCCGTGCAGGAATCGAACCTGCAACCTTGGGCTTAAGAGGCCCCTGCTCTGCCGGTTGAGCTAACGGCCCGTGAGGACGCTGCAGGCAAGCCGTCCGTTGAGGGGCCAGCATTCTAGCCCAGCTCGGCGGTGCGAGGCCCGTCCGGCTCCCTCAACGACTGGCCACCTCGAGAGGCCCCAGCACCGCAAGGCCGGCAGCCCGCCAAGGCCAGAGCCAAACCGAGGCGGGGTCGGCCGCTCACAACACCACCGTGCGCCCCCCGTCGGCGATCACGCGGTCGTCGAGGTGCAGCGAGACCGCCCGGGCCAGGACCATGCGCTCGACGTCGCGGCCCACGCGTTCCAGCTCGGCGACGCTCTGGCGGTGGTCCACGCGCTCCACCCCCTGTTCGATGATGGGCCCACCGTCGAGCTCCTCGGTGACGTAGTGCGCGGTGGCCCCGATCAGCTTGACCCCGTGCTCGTGGGCGCGGCGATAGGGCTGCGCGCCGGGGAAGGCGGGCAGGAAGGAGTGGTGGATGTTAATCACCGGCGCCCCCAGGCGCGCCAGGAAGTCGCCGCTGAGGATCTGCATATAGCGCGCCAGCACCACCACGTCGACCCTCCCCGCCAGCAGCTCCAGCATCCGCTCCTGCGCCCGCGCCCTGTCGTGCGGATCGACCGGGACGTGATGGAAGGGGACCCCGGCTGTCCGCGCCTCAGGCTCGAGGTCGGGGTGGTTGGAGATCACCGCCACCACCTCCGCATCGAGCTCTCCGCGGCGCCAGCGCCACAGCAGGTCCACCAGGCAGTGATCGCGGCGAGAGGCCAGGATCGCCATGCGCCGGCGCTGGCCCCAGAAGCGCAGCTCCCACTCCATCTGGAAGCGCTCCGCCACCTCCGCGGCGAAGCTCTCCCGCAGGCGCTCCCGCAGGCGTGGGGACTCCAGGAGGCCCGCGAGGTAGAGCTCGGTGCGCAGGAAGAACCTGCCCCCGGTGGGGTCCGTGGAGTACTGATGGGAGGAGACGATGTTCGCCCCCAGATCGAACAGGAAGCCGGACACAGCCGCGACAATGCCCGGCCGGTCCGGGCACGCGATCAGCAGGCGCGCGCTGTAGCGGGGGGAGTCCTCCGGGGGGCCGGCCATCCTCACGATCTCGGATCGATCCGCCCGGCTGGGCCCTCTACTTCTTCTTGGTGCTGGACGTTCCCCCAGCGGGCACCGTCGTGGAAGACCCCGACTTGGTGGAGGTCGACTTGGGCGTCGACGTGGTCGACTTGCCGACCGTCCCGGTGAAACCGCCTTTCCCGTTCGGCTTGACCGCGAACGTCTTGCCTGCCTGTTTGGCGGTATATGTGCCGTTCGACCCCTTGGTGATGGCGACAGGGGAGTGGCTCAGGGGGTTCTTCTTGAGTTCCGCGAGGTACTTCTTCACCCGCTTGCGTTCGGTGGAGGGCGCCAGCTTGATGGCCCTGCTCGAGGCTGCGTCGCCGACGCTGGTGTTGCCGGCCTTGTAGGCGTATTCCGCGAGGACCGAGTACAGAGCCGCGCTGGGCGGTTTGGAGGCGATCTCGATCTGCATCGCCCGCATCCCGTCGGTAGGCTGGGCGAGCCCCTGTTCGATATATACGGTGTTCGCGAGCTTGGTGGCCAGTTCCGGGTTCGGATGATGGGGTTCCAACCGGAGGTAGGTATTCCACGCGTTGGAGATCTTGGCCAGCAGCGCCTTGCCCTTGACAGTGTACGGTTCGGTTTCGGAGGTCGCGTTGGAGTATTCGGATTCGCTCGCCTGGTGCAACTGGGCTTCGGCGAGCGCGGCCCAGGCAGCCGCTTCGTTCGGGTGCGCTTTTACGCGCCGCTGCGCAGAGGCGACCTTGCCGGCGAAGCTGGCGCTGCCATTGCCCCCCCCTTCGGTGAGGGCGTTGAAGATCCCGCCCCCCCCGCCGCCCACGCCGACCCCGAAGCCCACGAAGCCGAGCAGGAACAGGATGGCGAGCCCCAGGTAGACCACCTGGACGGTGCGGCGGCGGCCTCTGCCTCGCAGGTCGAAGAGCATCAGTCGGTGAGCTTTCTGTCCATGTGGTCGATTATGGCGTTCACGTGCGGGTCCGTGTCCTCGTCCGCGGTCTCGGCGGGCGGTCCGCTGGGGCTGTCTGCCGGCGGAGGGGCCATCGGCCCGCCCTCCCTGGCGGTCCCCCCCGGCGAGGATGGCGGGTCCTGCGGGCCGCCCCCCTCAGCAGCTCGCGCCTCCCTCCGTGCCGAGCGCCGCGCCACGAACGATGCCACCAGGATACTCGCCTCGTAGAGAACGTACAGGGGAACTGTCTCGAGCATCAACGTGACCGCGTCCCCCGGCAGGAAGGCCGCGACCGCCGCGCAGGCCACGATCGCGTAGCGGCGCCCGCGGCGCAGCTGCCTGGGAGTCACGATCCCCGCGCGGGTCGCCCCCAGGATTGCCACGGGGACCTGGAAGACAAGCCCCATCGCGAGCAGCACCGTCGCCGCGAACTGGTAGTAGGGACTGGCCTGCACCAGGTTGTTGAACTCGCCGCTGTTGAAGTTCACGAGGAAGCGCAGCGCCGCGGGCAGCACGACGAAGTAGCCGAACAGCACCCCCGCCGCGAACAGGAATGGGACAGCGGCGAGCAGCGGCGCGACGGCGCGTCTCTCACTCGGCTGCAGAGCGGGCAGCACGAAGCCGTACAGCTCGAACAGAATCACCGGCAGGGAGACGATCAGCGCGAAGAAGAAGACCACCGTGACCGTCGTCGTGAACGGCTCGCCGATCCCCAGCGTCGTCAACTTTTCGCTCTCCGGGACCGGCGGCATCTTCGCCGTGTCCGCCCGCAGTCGAGCGAGCTCAGCCGTCAGCTGCGCGCGGACCCCCGCGGGCAGGTGGCTGTCGGGAGCGCTGAGGATTCTGGCGAGCGCTTCGGTGGCCCCCGCCACCTCGAGCACCGTGCGCTGGGTCAGCGCTGTCTGGCCGGCGAAGCCCTGGCCCTTCTCGAGGAGACCGTGGCGCTCCTTTTCCAAAGGGCGGTTGATCAGGTGCAGCAGCGCGTGGTTCTGCCACAGGCACACCCCGAACGCGACCACCAGCACCACCCCGCTGACGATCAGACGCGTGCGCAGCTCTTCGAGGTGCTCGATGAGGCTGAGACGGTCTTCGTGGCCGATCGTGCGGATCGCGGTGGCCATATCTACCCCTCAACATATATCGGGCGCCGCCGCGGAGCCGGTTATCCGCAATGAAAGTGGGCAAACCTCGGTATTCGTCGCCAGCCGCTAAAGAGCGCGCCAGAGGGAGTCGATGACTCGCACGAGAGGCCCAGCCAGCCACACGCCTCCTTCGATCAGGAACCCCAATGCCCCCAGACAAGAGCCACCATCAGAGCCGCCACCACGTGCGGCTGCCCAGCGGCAAGCAGATCGAGGTCGTCTACCTGGACAACCCCGCCCCACCGAGCCTGGGATCGACCCACCCCACCCACCCAGCCGGGCGCAGGCGGGCGGATCCGGCCGCGGAGCCCCTCCACGTTTGCTTCTACTGCGCCGGGGAGCTCGTCCATCCGGTGGACTGGTCCGAGGCGGGTACGGGGCAGTGGCGGATCCTGCTGCGCTGTCCAGAATGCGAGGCCACGCGTGAGGGTGTCTTCGAGCAGGCCGCCGTGGAATCGCTCGACGACGAGCTCGACCGCGCCACGGGGGCGCTCCTGAGCGACCTGCAGCGCGTGACCCACGCGAACATGGCCGAGGAGATCGACCTCTTCATCCGCGCGCTCGACGCCGACCTGATCCTACCCTGCGACTTCTGAGCGTCGGCACCCCCCACGTCTGGCCCTGACGGGCCGCCCGGGATCCCCCGGAGGGGAGGGAGCATCAGCCTGACCACGACCGCCCGGGATCCCCCGGAGGGGACGATCAGCGGTAGCGCTCCACGACTGCGTCCGCCACGAGGTCCAGCAGCGCGGCGCGGTCGCTCGGGAGGATCGCGGGAAGCGTCGCCTTGGCCTCGGCGACGAGCGCCAGCGCCCGCTCGCGGGACTCCTCCAGCGCGCCGGTTGCGGCGATCCGGTCGCACAGCTCCCCCGCCTGCTCGGGGCCGGCCAGGGAGGCGAGGTCGACGGCTGCCAGACTCGCGTCGCGCTCGCGCGCGAGGATCAGGGGCAGTGTGACGGTGCCGTCCAGCAGGTCCGCCCCGCGGGTCTTGCCGGTGCGCTCCACCGGCCCCGAGACGTCGAGCACGTCGTCGAGCAGCTGAAAGGCGAGGCCGATGCGCCGCGCGAACGCTCCCAGGGCCTCCGCCAGTGCGCCGGCCGGCCCCTGCTCGCCATTCCCGCACGCCACCATCGCCCCCAGACGGCAGGCGGCCTCGAACAGGGCCGCCGTCTTGAGCTCGCAGCGCTTCAGGTAGCGCTCCACGGCCACCCCCCCCGCATAGGCGTCCTCGCGCTGCAGGAGCTCCCCCGCCGCCAGCGCCGAGCTGGCGTCCGAGAGGGCGCGCAGCTGCGCCACATCGCCGTTGCGCGCGAGCTCCGCAAAGGCCCGCGAGAAGAGCAGATCACCAGTCGCGATCGCCACTCGACGGCCCGCGCGGGCGACCACCGAGGGGTGCCCGCGGCGCAGCAGCGCCCCGTCGATCACGTCGTCGTGTACGAGGGTCGCGGAGTGCACGAGCTCCACGGCCACCGCCGCGCGCACCAGTGGCTGCTCGAAACCATCGCGAACCGCTCCCCCGCCGGCGCCCGGGCCGTCCGCCTCCCGAGCCCCCACCGCCCCGCCGTCGCCCGGCCAGCCCGCGGCGGTGGCGGCGAGCACCACCAGCAGCGGGCGCAGACGCTTGCCCCCCGCGAGGACCGTGGAGCTGGCGTGTACCGCCAGCGGCGCGCCCGCCTCCGTGGCGACCCGCTCGAGGTGCTCCTCGGTGCGCACCATCCGATCGCGCAGCTCCGGGCCACCGCGGCGCATGATCTCCGCTACCGCGTCCTCGTCCCCCTCGGACACATACCCGGGTGCAGTGCTGCTCACCGTGCTCATCATCCGCCATTCGCCGCGAACGTGCCGGGCGGGGGGCGAGAGCTGGGCGCGCTGCGCGCGGGGACCGTGCCGGAGTGGATCGCGACGATGCCCCCCGCGGTGAGCAGGTAGCCGATCTCAACGACCCCCGCCCGCTCCAGCTCCGCGGCCAGCAGCGCGGGCGCCGGGAAGCGCCTGACGGATTCGGGCAGGTAGGAGTACGCCTCGTGGTCCCCCGCCAGCCGCCCAAGCTGGGGCACCACGCGATCGAACCAGAGGCGGTAGAAGATCGACAGCGGGGGGCGTGTGGGGGAGGTGAACTCCAGCACCACCACCCGGCCCCCCGGCCGCACCACGCGCGCCATCTCCTGGAGGCCGCGGCTGAGATCAGAGAAGTTGCGCGCGCCGAAGCCGACTGTGGCGGCATCGAAGGAGTCGCTCTCGTAGGGCAGCTCCAGCGCATCGCCCCACTCGAAGCGCAAGGACACGGGGATTGGCTTTCCCCGCTCTCCCTCTCCCCACCCTCTCTCTCTCTCTCCTCCCTCCTCCATCCCCGTCTCCGCAGCCTTGGCTCGTGCGCGGGCCAGCATCCCCTCGGAGAAATCGCTGCCCACCACCTCGCCCCCCGGGGCCACCCGGCGCGCGAGCTCGAACGCCAGGTCGCCGGTGCCGGTGGCCACGTCGAGCACGCGGCTGCCCGGGCCCACTCGCGCGAGGTCCACCGCGCGCTCGCGCCAGCGGTGGTGCAGACCGGCGCTCATCACGCCGTTGAGCAGGTCGTAGCCCCCGGCGACGCGGTCGAACATCGCCTGTACCTGCCCCGCCTCCGGCTGGCCGCTCAAACGCCCTACTTCAACTGCGCGAGGAATGCGACGGCCGCCTCGAACTGCTTGGGAGGCAGGTGTCTGAACGAGGGCATCGGCGCCGTGGGGTTGACCAGCGTGCGCGCGATCCCCAGGCGGGGGATGCGCGAGCCGATGTGCGTCAGTTCGGGGCCCGGCCCGTTGTTGCCGTTGTCGCCGAGCTTGTGGCACGCCAGACAGCCCGACTGGGCCACCACCTTCCTGCCCGCTTCGAACTCCGCGAGCGTCTGGCCGCCCGCCTGGACCACAGCTGCCGGCGTGGCGATTTCGACCGCAGTCGGCGCTCCGGTGTTGGCGCCCTCCCAGGTCAGGAAAGCCATCGCCCCGATCACGAAGATCCCGGTGAAGGTGGCGATCGGCCGGCGCTCGGGGCGGCGCTCGGGACCGCGGTCGTAGAAGGGCAGCAGGAACAGCAGGATCATCCCCAGCGTGGGGATCCCCACCGTCGCGAGCGCCACCAGGCTCGGCGGCTTGATCACGCGCAGGAGCTCGAAGAGGAAGAAGAAGTACCACTCCGGCCGCGGCACGTAGGTGGTCGTCGTGGGGTTCGCCTTGGACCCCAGCTCCGCGCCGAGCACCAGCGACATCGTGATGATGCACGCCATCACCACGCACGCCATGATCGAGTCCTTGGCCACCGCGTAGGGGAAGAACGGTTTCCCTTTGGACTTCAGGAGCGCGTACTCGCGGAGGTACTCCTCCTTCTGGCGCTGGTTCATCGCCGCATCAGGCCTCCGTCTCGAGCAGCTCGGGGTCTTTCTCGGCTTTCATCCACGGCGGGGCGGTGGTGCCGAGCTTGGCGACGAGGTAGAGGTGGGCGCCGATCAGCGAAGCGATCAGCCCCGGCAAGACCAGCATGTGGATCGCGTAGAAGCGCGAGAGCGTCGTCGCCCCGAATTCCGGTCCCGCGCGCAGGAAGTCGGCCAGATAGGGGCCCACGAGGGGTCCGGTGGCGGTGATGTTGTTGGCGACCACCGTCGCCCAGAAGGCGCGCTGGTCGAAGGGCAGCAGGTAGCCCGTGAGCGACATCATCATCGTCAGGATCAGCAGCACCACCCCGATCACCCAGTTGAGCTCGCGGGGGTACTTGTAGGCGCCGAAGAAGAACGTGCGGCCCATGTGCAGGAAGACGAGCACCACCATCACCGTGGAGCCCCACTTGTGCATGCCGCGCACGAACTGCCCGAGGAACACCTGGTTGGTGACGTAGCGGATCGATTCGTAGGCCCCGCCGGAGGGGTCGGGGCGGTAGTACATCGCCAGGAAGACCCCCGTGACGGCCTGGTTGAGGAAGGCGAACATCGTGGCCGAGCCCAGCGTATAGAACCAGTTGGTGCCCTTGGGCACCTTGCGGAACATCAGCCACCGCGCCGCCCCGCTCAGCGAGGTGCGTTCGTCGACCCAGTCGACCACCGCGGTCCCCGCGTTGGCGGCGTGGTCCACGGGGCGGGCCACGCCGTTGCTCTCCTCTGGGCGCGGCGGGGGGGCCTTCAGCGGCGCGGGGATCGGGGGGGCGGGCAGTTTGGGCACGGTTCTCGAGCGGGCTAGCGGCGGATCGAGGGACGGGAGGGGTAGAGGTACTGGCCGAGGCCGTCCAGCGGCTCGCCGGGGTCGCGCGGGGAGAAGCGGCGCAGCTCGCTGTTGACGCTGAAGCGGGAGCCGATCTGCACGTAGCCGTCCACCACGCGCGTGTAGAAGCGATCCAGTGGCCGCACCGGCGGACCGCCCACGCGGCGGCCGAGCAGGTCGTAGACGCCCCCGTGGCAGGGACAGATGAAGCGCTCCGCGGCTTCCACCCAGCGCACGGGGCAGCCGGCGTGCGCGCAGCGCGTGGAGATCGCGATGTAGGGGGTGTGCCGGTCGTAGATGTCCGTGTCGATCGCAGGGTTTTTCTGGCGCACGTACACCGTCGTCTTGCCCGCCTCACCGATCCCCGGGTCGACGGTGATCACAGTCGGGATGTAGTTGTTGTCGGGGAACATGTCCGTGGGGCCCACTGTCTCCCAGGCGTGGGGCTTGGCCTTGAAGATCGGGCCCAGCGCGAAGCCCAGCGCGGGCAACGTGAAGGACATGGCCGCGACCGCCCCCGCGGTGTGGGCCGAGCCGGTCATGAAGCGCCGCCGCGTGACCGTCTCGCCCTCGAACGCACCGGGGATGCGACGGTCGGCGGTGTACTTGGACTTGTGCTTGTCGTGCTTGCTGGGCAAGGGAAGCAAAGAATACCGCCTGGGAGCCGGCGCTGGTCTAGCAGTGATGGTGCCTATTGGCACAATCACTGGAGATTCGCCCTTACCTGGGCTCAGCCGCGGCGCGCATCGCTGCGAGCGCCCCCGGCTCCCCCGCCTGCACCAGGGCCTTGGCCCGGCGATGGTGCTCGCTCGGGCCCCAGCCCACCGCGCGTGCGCCCGCGACCCAGGTCGCCAGGGCGAGCTCGTCGCTGCCCCCTCCCTGAGCGAGCGCGGTCAGAGCGATCACGTCCGCGAGCTCCGCCACCGCCTCGAGATCGCCGAGCGCCACCAGACGCGCGAGGCCGAGCGCATAGAGCTGGTCGCCCGCCAGCAGGCCCAGGTCGGCCTCTGGTGGGCGCAGGATGCGGGGTGTGTCGTAGTGCAAGAGGTAGCCCTCGTAGATCGCCTCCATCAACAGCTCGTACTCCTCGGGGTGTCCCTGCGCGCGCGGGCCGGCGGCGGCAATCTGCGCGGGGCCCGTGCCGTTGGCGGCGAGGCCACCATCGAGCAGGCTTGCCATCAGCCCCCCCTGCTCGCGCAGCAGCTCCGCCAGGCGCTCGAGCGCGGGGGACTGCGGATGTGGAGAGGGAGGGGGGGAGCGGTTGGCGTCGTCATCCGATCTCCCCAAATGCCGCCGCGGCGGCATCCACGGTGCGCTCCAGATGCTCGGGGGTGTGGGCCAGCGAGGGGAACCACGCCTCGAACTGCGAGGGCGGCGGGTTGACCCCGCGCGAGAGCAGCCCCCGGCACCAGGCGGCGTGGGCCTTCAGATCGCACGCCCTCGCCCCCTCGAGGTCGTGCACGGGGCGCTCGATGAAGAACACCGTCAACAGGCCCGGAAGGCTCGCGATCTGCACTGAGCGCCCGCCCTCACGGGTGTGCCGGTAGTGGCTGTCCGCCGCCTCGCGCAGGCCTGTGGCGAGTTGCCCGGTGATCGCCGCCAGGCGCGCGTAGGCCGCATCGTCGAGCAGCTCGAGGGTCGCCAGTCCCGCCGCCACCGCCAGTGGATTGCCCGACAGGGTGCCCGCCTGGTAGACCTCCCCGGCCGGCGCCAGCAGCTCCATCAGCTCCGCGCGGCCCCCGACGGCCGCCGCCGGCAGGCCGCCGCCGAGCACCTTGCCCAGGATCGTGAGGTCCCCCTGGACCCCCGTGAGCTCCCGCGCGCCCCCGCGCGCGACGCGAAAGCCGCTGATCACCTCGTCGAGCACCAGCAGCGCTCCGCTCGCGTCGGCCTGCTCGCGCAGCAGCTCCAGGAAGCCCGCACGCGCGGGCACGAGGCCCATGTTGGCGGGGATCGGCTCCGCCAGGATCGCCGCGGGCTCGTGCAGGCGCACCGCCTCGATCAGCGCCTCGGGGTCGTTCCACGGCACCACCACCGTCGCCGCGGCGGCCCCCGCGGGAACCCCCGGGCTCGCGGGGATCGCCTGCGTCGCAAGGCCCGAGCCGGCCTGCGCCAGCAGTCCGTCGACGTGGCCGTGGTAGGCGCCCGCGAACTTTACGATCCGCTCGCGGCCGCTCGCCGCGCGCGCGATGCGCAGGGCCGTCATCGTGGCCTCGGTCCCCGAGGAGGTCATACGCAGCATCTCCACCCCCGGCATCCTCTGCGCCACCTCCTCCGCGAGCTCCACCTCTCCCGCCGTCGGCGCCCCGAAGCTCGTGCCGCGCTCCGCCGCCGCGCGCACCGCCGCGAGGATCCCCGGGTGGGCGTGGCCGTGGATCAGGGGGCCCCACGAGCAGACGTAGTCCACGTAGCGGTTGCCGTCCACGTCCACCAGCTCCGCGCCCGCCCCACGGGCGACGAACACGGGGTCGCGACCGATCGCGGCCATTGCGCGCACGGGGGAGTTGACGCCGCCAGGCAGCACCTTCAGCGCGCGCCGGTAAAGCTCCGCGGAGCGGGTGTCGGCGAGCGAGGTCACAGGCCCCGGCTCAGGGGGTCCTCGGAAGCGATCGCCACACCTCGTGTGGGTGGCCGGGCTTGGGTGGGAGGAGTCGGAGGGGTGGGTGGGGCCCCGGGCATCTTCAGGCGTTCTGTGCTTCCCACCGCTTGTAGTCGTCGGTGAAGTAGAGCAGGCGGATCTTCTTGAACTCCGTCGAGGAGTACAGCGTGGCGCGCTCCTCGATCCCCGTCTGCTCGGCGATCGCATCGAGGATCGCGTCGCACTCCTCCTTGGAGCGGCCGTGGGCCATCGTGAAGACCGAGTAGGGCCAGTCCTTGTAGGTGGGGCGCTGGTAGCAGTGGGAGATCCCGCGGTAGGACGCCATCCGCGGGCCGAGCTCCATGATCCGCTCCGGCGGGACCCTCCAGACACCCATCCCGTTCGCCGAGAAGCCCGCGCGGCGGTGGAAGAGGATGGCCGCCACGCGGCGCAGCAGGCCGCGCTCGCGCATCCCCGCCATGTGCTCCAGCAGTTCCCCCACCTCCATTCCCAGCCGCTGTGCGGCGGGGGCGTAGGGCTCGCTCACCACCGGCATGTCGCCCTGGGTGGCGCTGATCACCGCGATGTCGCGCTCGTCGTAGGCGACCGCCTCCAGCACCGCCTCCTCCTGGAGAGCACCCTCGCTCGCAAGCGCCTTGGTATCGCCCTCCATCTCCAGGTCCATCCTGATCTTGAAGAGCTTCAGCGTCGGCAGCTGGCGGATCGACTCTGCCCCGGTGAGCCGCTGGAGGACCTCCAATGTCCCCTCCAAGCCGAGCGGTGAGTCCGGCTCGGTGGCGAGCGTGAACCACATGTTGAACTCGTGGTTGCGCAGGTAGTTGTGCGAGACCCCCGGGTGAGCGTTGACGATCTTCGCCGCCCGCCAGGGGTGCTCCGGATCGATCTTCGCCGCCACCAGCATCGAGGAGTAACCCAGCGCGCGGGTGTCGTAGATCGGGGTCACCTGGCGGATGATCCGCTCCTCCAACAGGCGCCGCACGCGCTCGAGCGCCTGCTCCTCGGGGATCTCCGCCGCACGTGCCACCGCCGCGTAGGGCCGGGGATCCAGCGGGAAGCTCCCCTGCATCAGGTTGAGCAGCCTGCGGTCGAGCTCGTCGAGCGCCACCGCCGCGCCCTCGGTGCGGCTGCGAAGCTTGGGCGTGGCAGCGCTCGCGCGGTCCGGCGCGGCGTTCGAGGGCACGGCCGCGACCGGCGGGGCGTCCGTTGTAATCAAATCTGCTGGTTCAGCCATCGGGCGGCATCCTTTGCGTGATAGGTGATGATGACATCCGCACCCGCGCGGCTCAGCGAGGTGAGGATCTCGAGCACCGCTGAGCGCTCGTCCAAATGGCCCGCCGCAGCGGCCGCCTTGACCATCGCGTACTCGCCGCTGACGTTGTACGCCGCCACCGGTATCCCACTGGTGCGCCTGACCTCGCGGATCAGATCGCCGTATGCGAGCGCGGGCTTGACCATCACCATGTCGGCCCCCTCCTCGATATCGAGCAGCGCCTCCCGCACCGCCTCACGCCCGTTGGCGGGGTCGAGCTGGTAGGCGCGACGGTCCCCAAATGCCGGGGCCGATCCCGCCGCCTCGCGGAAGGGGCCGTAGAAGGCAGAGGCGAACTTCGCGGAGTAGGCGAGGATCGGGGTGTCCACGAAACCCTCCGTGTCGAGCTCCGTGCGGATTGCGCCCACGCGCCCGTCCATCATGTCCGAGGGGGCCACGATGTCGGCGCCCGCACGGGCATGGCTGACCGCAGTGCGTGCCAGCAGCTCCAGGGAGGCATCGTTGTCGACGGCGCCATCCGCGCCCAGGACCCCGCAATGACCGTGCTCGGTGTACTCGCACAGACACACATCGGTTATCACGAGCAGCTCCGGCAGCACATCCTCGAGCGCGCGCACACACAGCTGCACAACCCCCTCCTCATCCCACGCCGACGAGCCCTCGGCATCCTTCTCCGCGGGGATCCCGAACAACAGCACCGCGCCGATTCCCAGCCCTGCCGCCGCGCGTGCCTCCTCCACCGCCTCGAGGATCGAGAGCCGCTCCACGCCGGCCATCCCTGGAATCGGCTCGCGGGGGGGGCCGGTCTCTGCCACGAACAACGGCAGCACCAGCTGTCCAGCGCGCAGATCGGTCTCGCGCACGAGGCCCCGCAACGCGGGCGATGCACGCAGCCTTCGCATTCGCGTCTGGGGGAAAGCCATCGCCCGTCGAGGATACCCCCGATCAGTCCGTGCGCCGCAGCCCCATGCGCGCGAGGAACCCAAAGAGGGCGGTGAGTGCCAGCAGGTGCGCGAGCGAGACCGCGAGGCCGGGCGCGGAGCGGTTGACCGCCGCGTCCAGCGCCTGCAGCGCGGCCTTGTAGGGGAACACCAGCGAGATCGCACGAATCACGTCGTACAGCCCGCCCGCAACCGCCCCCGCGGGGACGAGCGCCAGGAAGGCGAGCGGCAGCGAGAGCAGAAAGGCCAGCAACGAGGCCGCGCGCACCTCGCGGGCAAGCGCTCCGATCGCGACCCCCAGCGCCGCGAACGCGAGTGCGCCGATCGCGAGCGCTATAAGCCACTGCCCTACACGACTCCATTCCAGGCCCACGAACGCGCCGATCCCCGCGAGCATCGCAAACGCCACCACCAGCGCGCAGCCCGCCGCCAGCAGCAGCTTCTCGGCGATCAGCCGCTCACGCGAGAGGAGCGCACCGGGAGCTCCGCGAACCAGACGGGAGAGCGTGTGCTCTTCGCGCTCCAACGCGATTCCTCCGGCGGCCAGGAGCACGCATACGAACATCAGCGAGATCGTGACCGCCACCACCACGGCATAGGTGTCCAGCGGGGTGCGGCGGCCGTGCAGCAGTGTGGTGCGCACCTGCAGCGGCCGGATGACGGTGCCCAGCACCTCCTGGCTGATTCCGAGGTTCTGGCTGGCGAATTCGGTGAATTCCGCCAGGTGCTGCAGCTGTGTGCGCTCGGCGCCTGGGGGCACATGCACGAGGAGACGGCGCACGATGCCCGGGATGCTGCGCAGGCCCGGCAGGTCCCGCGGTGCGCTCGCCACCCCGAGATTCCCGCCCCGCACCAGCCCCCCGATGACTTTTGCCGCGAGGCGCCTGATCTGATTGGAGAGTTCGAGGTTCGCCTGGGAGAGCGCCGCTTCGATCGTCGAGTGCACGAAGCTCTGCTCCAGCGCTTCGCCGTTGTAGATCACCTCGACCTGCCCCTGGCTGATCACAGAGGAGAGCCGGGAGGCGATGTTGGCGGGGATAACCACAGCCGCCAGCACCCGCCCGTCCTTCACCGCCTGCACCGCCTCGGCGCGCGTGGCCAGGGACACAGGCTGCACCTGGCCCAGGAGCCCGCTGTAGTAGTGGCCCACGCTCAGGCGCTCCCCCCCGAGTTCGACGACCGCGCTCGGCGGGGAGAGGTTGACGATCGCGACCTTCGGCTTCGAGGGCGCCCGCGAGATCGCGAGGCCGATCAGCAGGGCGACCGCCACGGGGTAGAGGACCAGCACCCCCACCATCACGCGCGAGCGCGCCAGGATCAGCAGGTCCTTCTTCAGCATCCACCGCATCGCTCAATGGCCCCGTTTGCGTAGGAACTCCACGAACGCGCCTTCGAATCCGAGCTCTCCGTCGGTGCCGGTCTCCCGCGCCAGCTCCCCGGGGGAGCCGTTGAACAGCGTCTCTCCGTCGGCCAACACGATCACCCGCTGCGCATGGCGCTCTGCCTCGGCGACGTTGTGGGTGGAGAAGATCACGCACCTGCCTGCTTGCGAGTGCTCGCCGACGAACTGCCACAGCCGCTCGCGCTGGCGGGGATCGAGCGAGGAGGACGGCTCGTCCAGTACCAGCACCGGCGGATCCGCGAGCAGTCCGATCGCGATGTTCACGCGCTGGCGGTTGCCGCCCGAGAGGCGCTCCAACCGCTCGGACGCCCGCTCCTGCAGGCCGGTCTGCGCGAGCATCGCCGCGACGGCCTCGTGTGGGTCCGGGTGGCGTTGCAGGCGGGCGAACAGCTCGAGGTTCTCCGCCACCGAGAGCCGCGAGTAGACCGCGGTCTGCTGGGGCACCCAGCCGACACGGCTCGGTGGGAGGCTCACGCTGCCCGTGCTGGGCGACTGCGCGCCGACGACGATCGAGAGCAGCGTGGTCTTCCCCGCCCCGTTGGGCCCGATCACCGCCACCTGCTCCCCGGCGCGGGCCTCGAAGCTGACGTCGCGCAGCGCCTCCCGCTCGCCGTAGCGCTTGCCGATTCCCCGGACGCTGAGCAGTGGCTCGCCCCCTGGCGCAGGCCCTGGCCCGCTCACAGCAGGCCGCCCGGCGAGCGCTCCCAGCGCTCGAGGGTGAGGTGGCGACCGAGATACACGAACGTCTCGCGCAGAACGGCGAGGATCGGCAGCGCCACCAGTGCCCCCACCAAGCCGTAGAGCTGCAGCCCGAGCAGCAGCGCGAAGATCACCAGCAGCGGGTTGATGCGCAGTGTGTGCCCGAAGATCTGCGGCGCCACCACGTGGCCCTCCAGCTGCTGCATGCCGACGAACAGTAGCGCCACCCACACCGCGGAGATCGGGTTGGTGAAGAGCGCCACCACCACCGCCGGCACCGCCCCGAGGATCGGGCCGACGTAGGGGATCAGCTCCATCACGCCATAGAACATCGCGAATGCCACCGCATACTTCTCCCCATCCGGGAAGATCCCGAGCACGCCGAAGACATACAGCGCGATCCCGGTGGAGGCACCCATCACGAAGCTGAAGAGGAGCTGCCCCCCCACATAGCGGGAGACCGCGTGCTGGGCCAGCGTGGGGTAGTCGTCCGCAGGCGTGCCGTCGCCGTTGGGCATCGCTCTGCGCACCAGCAGTCCGATGCGCTCGCCGTAGATCAGCATGTAGACGGAGAGCACGAAGATCAGCACCAGGTCGAAGATCGCGCTCGCCGTTTCGGTGAGCAGCCCCCCGCCGAAGGAGGCGATCGAGCCGGCGCTCTTGGAGATTTTGTCCTGGATCGTCTGCAGCGCCGTTTTGCCCTGCTTGATGAAGTGCACCGGGAGACCGTCCCGGTTGAGCGAGTGTTCGAGGCTGGCCAGCGATTTGTTCGCTTCGGCGCTCAAGGAGGGTAGATTGCGGGCGAAGGACTGCACCTGGTGGACGATCGGGTTGGCCAGCAGAAAGCCGATACCGGTCAACGTCAGGAAGAATGCGAGGTACACGGCGAACACCGCCAGGCCGCGGGGGAGACGCGAGCGCTGGAGGAAGGCGACGGCGGGATTGAGGATCAGCGCGATGAGAGCCGCAACGACGAAGACCACCAGCACTTTCCCCGCCGCGCGGGCCAGAGCCCACATCGCCAGCAGCGCCAGTGGCAACGCCACGAGCTGCACCCAGCGCGGCACCACCACGCGCGGAGGCGCCCCAGCGGCCCGCCCCGGGGAGTCCACCAGCTCGCGCTCGCCCTCGCCGGGAGGCGTGGAGGCTTGCTGGGCCTCCTCCAACCCGCGCTCGGAGGAGCCGGTTGGGGCGCCCTCGTCACGATCTCCGGCCGGCGCCGGCACAGTCCTCCCTGGAACCCGCTCCCCCAAGCTCACACGCCTCCCGTCATGGGCCAAGTATGGCTGAGGGCGAGGCGACCATCCTGTTCGTCGGCGACCTCGTGGGCAGCCTCGGGCGGCGCACCCTGATCGACTGCCTGCCCGCGCTGCGCGAGCGCCACTCCCCGACCTTCGTGGTCGTCAACGGCGAGAACGTGGCGGGCGGACTGGGGATCACCCCGAAGGCCGCCGACCAGCTCTTCGCGGCGGGTGTCGACGCGATCACGCTCGGCAACCACTCCTACCACCACCGCGAGATCTACCGCTATCTCGACACCGAGCCGCGGATCGTGCGCCCCGCCAACTACCTGCGAGGCCAGCCCGGGCGCGGCGTGTGCGTGGTGCAGAGCGCCGGAGGGGTGCGTCTCGGCGTGGTCAACCTCAGCGGCAGCCTCTACCTGCGCCCGGGGCGCTCCGCGTTCGTGGAGATCGACGTGGCACTGGGGGAACTGGGGGAGGTGGATCACATTCTCGTGGACATGCACGCGGAGGCCACCAGCGAGAAGATCGCGCTCGGGTGGCACCTCGACGGGCGGGTGAGCGCGGTGGTTGGGACCCACACCCACGTCCCCACGGCGGACGCCCGCGTCCTGCCCGGCGGTACGGCTTACATCACCGACGTCGGCATGACCGGCCCCCGTGGGGGCGTGATCGGGGTCAAGCGGGAGCTTGCGCTGGAGGCGCTGATCACGCAGATGCCGGTGCGCTTCCAGACCTCCGAGGAGGATCCCTGGCTGAACGGCGTGGTGATCCGCTGCTCCACGCCACTGCGGGCCGACTCCATCGAGCAGGTTCTGATGGCACGCCCTGCGGCGCCTGCGGCGCCGTAGCCTCCAGAGGCCCGTCCTCGCCTGGGTCCTCAGCGAGGAGTGCAGCGGGGTCGGCGAGGGACGAGCGGGCCGCCGGCACCAGCAGCGCAATCATCACGAGCGGGAAGAACCAGGGGATGTAGAGGTAGAACCAGTGTTCGATCCCCAGCTGCAGCGCGATCAGGATCGCCGCGGCGGCCGCGGCGAGCGCGGGCACGCCTGGGCGGCGGGGGATCACGGCCAGCGCCAGGGCGAGCGCGACGGCGGCGATCTGCACAGCGGTCTGCCACCCCTTCAGTCCGCCGTAGAGCCCCCACACCGAGAAGGGGGAGCCGCGGTTGTCCTGGTAGACGACGGTGCGCTCGTAGATCTCGTGCAACGAGTCGTGGGCGAGCGCGGGGATCGAGACCACGGCGACGGTCGCCGCGAAGGCGAGCGCGAACAGGGCGAGCGCATGCGCTCGCCGGGCCACCGGCAGCTCGCGCAGCCCGTGGGTGGCGAAGAGCGGCGCGAGCGCCAGCGGGGCGATCTTCGTGAGGCCCGCCAGCGCGGCGAACACGCCGCGCGCGGGCGGCGAGGTGGCGGCGAGCAGTGCGGCCAGCAGGAGCACTGTCACGAGCGTGTCGTTGCTGTTGCTCTCCAGGGCGTAGAGCGTGAATGGATAGGAGACCCACGCATAGGCGAGCGCGACCCCCAGCGTGGGTCCGCGGATGCGCAGGCCGAGCAGGAAGATCAGCCCCACCGCGAGCAGGTCGAACACGATCGCGGCGGCGTGCGCGGCGGGGAGGTCGTCCCAGAGTCCGCTCCACCCGAAGATCTGCTCGAAGGGCACGTAGGCCTCATAGTTGACGGGCCCGTAGGTGTCGCCGTGTTCGTTGTCCGCGGGGTAGCCCCCGTACAGCGGCCTGCCCTCCGCGATCCGCTGCGCGCCGATCACCCCGGCGTAGCCCACGTCGATCACGTTGGAGTCCGTCACGTTCAGGCCGATGCGGAAGCCGAGCAGGAAGACCACTCCCACCGCCAGCCACGGCGCGGGGATCAGCAGCTTCAGATCGGATCCCCCCGCACTCGATCCTCCACCACCCGATCCCCCCCCGCGCGGGGGGCGGCGAGCGCGCGTCAGGAGGAGCATCCGCACCAGCAGGTAGAGGAGCGGGGGATAGGTGAGCGGTACCGATTTGTAGATGTTCCCGTGGTTGAAGTACGCCAGGGAGACCGAGAAGGAGAGCAGCACGAGCAGGTCGAGGTGGCGCAGCGAGAAGGGCCGGCGCCACTGGATGAAGGGCAGCACGAACAGTGCGCACAGGGGAAGCCAGACATAGAGCGCGTTGACGTGCCGGCCGAACGCCCCGGGGTAGCCCCGCGCCATCGTCCACGCCACCTGGAATCCGGTCCACTGTTCCTGCACCCGGCCGGTGGCGTCGGAGATGATGACCTGGCCGATTTCCTTGCCCCGGTGTGAGAAGTAGCTCACCTGCCAGCGGCCCGGTCCTTTCAGGTAGGCGCCCCCGTAGGAGCCGCGGTAGCGGGCGCGTTCGCGGCGCATCTTGGGCAGGCGACCGGCGATTTCGAGGACGTCGTCAGACGAGAGCCGCCGGCCGGCGGGGGGGACGATCGACGGCGCGACGGGCACAGGGGTTTCCGAGTTGCTCGCGGTGGTCGCACTGCTGCCTGCACTCGCCGTGCGCAAGCCCGTGGAGCGCAGAGCCGTGGCGCGCAGGCCCGTGGTGAGCAGGCCCGTGGTGAGTCCGACTGCGGCCGCCGCGGAGGTCGCCGGGAACAGGCAGGCGCCCGTCAGGAGGATCAATGCGAAAGGCCGGCGCATCGCACCGAGGGTACCCGCCGCGAGGGCCGCGGGGACTCAATCCGGGGCGCAGCCGAAGTGCCCGAGGACCAGTGGGGCGACATCGCGTATCGACCACTGCGCGGACAGGCCCGCGGGGAGGTCTGGTTGAAGCGGGCCCCAGCCGACCGGTATCCGGCCGGCTGCGCCACCCTCCAGGTCGAGGCCGCAGAGGATCAGCGCGCCGAGCGAGTCTTCGCCCCGCAGCGAGCCGTGGCTGCCGCCGCCCACGTGCGCTTGGCGGCCCCAGTCGAGGAACTCGTGGCCGGGGGCCGCGGAGAGCAGCACCTCCCCAGAGGTGGGGCACGTCAACGCAGACCACACGCGCGACAGCGCGTCCGGGTGCTCGGGCGTGCTCAGCACGCCGTCGCGAACGCTCGCGCAGAGCACGGCCAACTCCCCCTCCACGCTCCACCTCCCCCCGCGCTGATCGGCGATCTCTCCGCCGGGGCGGAAGCGCAGCTCCCCTACCGAAGGCCGTGCGATCACACCCTCGGCGGGCTCGCCGTGGGGGTCGAGCTCCAGCCACATCGCCAGCTCCACGCCGTCCAGCTGCAGCGCACGGCGCACCACGTCCGAGCGCAACTCCTCGCGGCGGCGTTCGCCGAGCACGTAGACCATCGCCGCGCGCTGGGTGGGGCAGACCGCAATGCGCGGCTCGCCCGCACCACGCGAGCGGGCGGCCGCGGGGTGGGCGACCGGCGAGCGCGCCCTGATCCTCTCCGTCGAGCGAGCGGGCTCCAGCACCCCGAGCTCGGCGAGCGCGTCCTGGAGGGCCACCGTGTCTCCCACGGGGGCCTGCGAGTGGTCGGCCATCACCACCATCGCGTGCTCCTCGAGGAAGCGCTCGACGCCGCCCGCGGGCTCCATCATGCGCGCGAGCTGGCGGTCGGCAAGCGCGATCGAGCGCACCTGACCCTCGGGCCCGTGCTTGTGTGAGTGCCAGTCGTTGTCGGGGAGCGAGAGCAGCAGGAAGTCGAAGAGGTCGTGCTCGACCAGGTACGCCGCCACACAGCCGGAGTGCTGGTCGCGCACCCCCGGCATCCCCAGGCCCGAGCGGCAGCCAGTGCGCCGGGAGGCGAAGATGTCCGCGTAGAAGAGCTCGCGCGGGCCCATCACCGCATGGCGCAGCAGCGTGGCGCTGGCGATGCGCGTGAGCGCGCTGTCGCGCTGAGGCTCGTGGCGGTGGCGGCCGCGGTAGATCAGGTAGGTGGTCCCCGCGGTGCGGACCCCCGCGTCGTCGAGCGCCTCGAACACCGTCAGCGGCTCGGGAGCGAGGTGGGCGCGGTTGAGGTTGTAGACCGTGTCGGTGAGCTGGCGCGCGATCCCGAAGCGCTGGGAGGCGCGGAAGCTGGAGCCGTACTCGATGTAGCGGGACTCCTCGCGGTGGTACCAGTTCATCGCCGGGATCCGGTGGCGATCCTGACCGGCGCCGGTCGCGATCGAGGAGGCGCACACCGGCGTCACCGAGGGAAACGCGGCGGCGCAGTCGGGAACGTAGCGCCCGCGGCGCATCAGCTCCCCCAGCACCGGCGCCGCCCCCTCCGCGACCGCGCGCTCGAGCATCGCGGGCGCCATCGCGTCAATCACGCACAGGACCAGCTTGGGCGGCGTCATCCGGGCCGCGGCACCCTACGCGCGCGCCGCCATGCGCCGATCGCCCACGGACACGCGCTCACCGCCCAAGGATGCGCAGTCCGGCGTACTTGCGCCCGCTGCGCCGCCGGTCGGCGAGCAGCAGCCATCCGAACAGCGCGAGCGCGATGAAGCCAAGCGGGTGCAGCAGCGCGACGAGCGCCGCGAGCACGAGCGAGGCAGCGTCGACGTACAGCGTGAGCGCCTCGCGTGCCCCGCGGTCGGCCAGCCGCGTGCGAGCGCGCGCCAGCAGCGGCGAGGCGCCGGCCTGCGCGAGCGCCGCGGCAGCGGCCCCTCCGGCCGCGCCCGGCCAAGCCACGTCGCCGTGCGCCGCGAGCGTGCCCGCGAACAGCAACGCCCCAACCCCTACACCGATGCCCGCCACCGCGGCGCCGAGCGGTCCCGCATAGAAGCGCTCGGCCCCGAGCAGCAGCTGCAGGGCCCACGCCACGACGAACGCGACCGTCACCACCAGCAGCCACCAATCGGCCTGCAGAAAGTCGAGGCTGCCATGCCCGAAGTCCACGCCCAGCGCACCACTCGAAGCGAGCGCCCCCGCGAGCAGCGCGGGCAGGAACGGTCGCAGCCCGGCGGCGAGCGCCAGTCCGAGTCCGAGTCCGATGTAGAAGACGAGGCCGTTCACTGCGGCAGGTTGGGGGCGCTCAGGAGATGTGGTGAGGTGGGGAGCAGGGATCCAGTCGGGAGAGGCGAGAGTCCGATTGCATTGCGCACGCGCGCGTGCGCTACGGTCTGAAGCGCCATGACGATAGAGGATGGGGGCCCGCCCGCCCACCCACCCACCCGCGGGGCTCGCCCCACCGCGCATGAGCTGGCCCGCTACGAGCGGCTGTTCGCCGCGCGCACGAGCGGGATGCGCTCCTCGGCGATGCGCGAGATGATGGCGCTCACCGAACGGCCCGAGGTGATCTCGCTCGCGGGGGGGCTGCCCGATACCTCCACGTTCCCCCCGGAGCTGTACGCGAAGCTGATGGCGCAGGTCGCCGCCGACTCGACCGCGCGGGCACTGCAGTACGGCCCCACCGAGGGGATGGTGGCGGCGATGGAGTGCATCGTGGAGGTGATGGCCGAGGAGGGCACCGCGGTGACGACCGAGGAGATGATCGTCACCACCGGCGGCCAGCAGGTGATCGATCTCGTATGCAAGACGCTGATCGACCCCGGCGACGTGATCGTCGCCGAGGCTCCCACCTACCCCGGCGCGGTGCCCACCTTCGGCGCCTACCAGGCCGACGTGGTGCAGATCGAGATGGACGGGGAGGGAATGCCGACCGACGCGCTCGTGGAGACCCTCGATCGCCTGCAAGCCGAGAACCGCCGGCCGAAGTTCATCTACACGATCCCCAACTTCCAGAACCCCGGCGGGGTGACGATGTCGCTGGAGCGCCGGCGTAGGCTCGTGGAGATCGCACGCGAGCGGGAGCTGCTGATACTTGAGGACAACCCCTACGGCCTCCTGCGCTACGAGGGGGAGCCGCTGCCGACGTTGTACTCGCTGGACGCCGCCAATTCCGGTCGGCGGGGGACGTCGGACCTCGTGATCTACCTGGGGACCTTCTCGAAGATCCTCGCCCCTGGCCTGCGGCTCGGCTGGGCGATCGCCCCCCGGCCGGTGCTGGAGAAGCTCAACCTCGGCAAACAGGGAACGGACCTCTGTAGCTCACCAGTCACGCAGCTGTTCGTCGCGACGTACTTCCGCGAGCACGACTGGCGCGGGTACCTGGGAGAGCTCAAGGACCTCTACCGCAGCCGGCGTGACGCGATGCTCCAGTCGTTGGAGGAGCACTTCGGCGGGAGGGCCGTCTGGACCAGGCCGCGGGGCGGCCTGTTCATCTGGGTGACGCTGCCCGCGCACGTCAACACCACCGGCCTGCTCGCGCAGTGCGAGGACGTCGCGTTCGTCCCCGGCCGCTCCGCGTACATGGACGGGCGCCGCGGAGCATCCTCGATGCGGCTGAACTTCGCGGGCCTCCCTGCGGAGGAGATCCGCGAGGGGGTCCGGCGGATCGGCGAGAACATGGGCGCAGACACAGGTCTGCTCAGCACCCTGATGGGCGAGTCGCCCACTCCCCGGCCGGCCAGAAAGAAGACCCCGGAGACCCCGGCCTCCCCCGGGCTGGCCGACGTGGTCGAGCTTCCGCGGCGCCGGGCAAAGGGACGATGAGAGTCGCGGTGTTGAAGGGCGGGCGCTCGCTGGAGCGCACCGTTTCGCTGCGCTCCGGAGCGCGCGCACAGAGCGCGCTGCAACAACTTGGGCACGAGGCGATCCCGATCGACGTCGGGCCCGAGCTTCTGAGCGAACTGCTGGAGTGCCGGCCCGACGCGGCGTTCCTCGCGCTGCACGGCCGCGACGGCGAGGACGGGACCGTGCAGGGGCTGCTGGAGACGATCGGTGTGCCCTACACCGGTTCGGGGCCGGCAGCGTGCATGCGCTGCACCGACAAGGCGCTCGCCAAGCACCTGATGCGCGAGGCGGGCATCCCCACGCCGGACTTCTACGCCTTCAAGGAGAGCGCGGTCAAGGAGCTCGGGGTCGCGGCGGCCCTGCCCTCCATCGCGCGCGAGCTCGGCTTTCCGATGGTCGTCAAGCCCGCCTCCCAGGGCTCCGCGTTCGGCGTGAAGTTCGCGCACTCCAGCGAGGAGCTGCCCGCCGCGATCGTGGGGGCGCTCTCCTACGATCGCAAGGTCATCCTGGAGCGCTACGTCAAGGGACGCGACCTCGCGGTGTCGGTGCTCGACGCGATAGATGGAAACCCGCCCACCCAGGAGCCGATCGCGCTGCCGGTGGTCGAGGCGATCCCCCGCGAGCGGGAGTTCTACGACTACGAGTCCCGCTATGAGATCGGGATGACGACCTACGTGTGCCCCGCCGAGCTGACCCCCGAGACGGCCGCGCGCACGCAGGAGCTGGCGCTGGCCGTCTACAGGCTGCTCGGCTGTCACGGGGTGGCGCGGATCGATCTGATGCTGGAGGAGCAGAGCGGCGAACCGGCGGTGTTGGAGGCGAACGTCGTGCCCGGCCTCACGGAAACGAGCCTGCTGCCAATGGCCTCGGACGCCGCGGGGATCGATCTGGACGCGCTCGTGGAGCGGATCCTCCAGAGCGCCTTCAGCCGCTAGGAGTCCTCGGAGGCGAAGTCCTCGGGGGAGACCTGATCGAGGAACTCCTTGAACTGCTCCACCACGTCCTCGGACTCCTCCTCGTTCTGCTCGAATTCGATCGCCGACTCGGCGATCACCTCCTCGGCGGCGAAGATCGGGGCGCCGGAGCGCACCGCGAGCGCGATCGCGTCGCTCGGGCGGGAGTCGATCTCGAGCTCCCGCCCATTGACCGAGAGGGTGATCGATGCGAAGAAGGTGTTCTCCCGCAGCTCCGTGACCGCCACCTGGGTGCAGCGGACCTCGAGCTCTCCGAGCATGTCGCAGAGCAGATCGTGAGTCATCGGCCGCGGGGTGCTGGCGCCCTGCAGCTTCATCAGGATCGAGGCCGCCTCGGGGTGGCCGATCCAGATCGGCAAGAACCTGTTGCCCTCGACTGTCTTCAGCAGCACGATCGGCTGCTTGCCGACCATGTCGAAGCTGACGCCGTAAATGACCATCTCCTGCACGACAAATCCTCCGCAGTGGGGGGGAATCCAGAGTATAGGTACCCGCTGGGGGCTCGAACAGCGCTCAAGAGGAGGCGCGGAAGCTCCACAGCTTGTTGCCCAGGAAGTTGAGCGGCATCGAAGCCGCCACCGCGAGCGCCTGGGCCGCCACCTTCTCCATCCCCGCGCTCTCCACGAAGATCGTCAACAGGCCCAGGCTGAAGGCCTCCGCCACGAGACTGACGAGGAAGAAGCGGATTCCTTGCAGGCGCGCGCTGCCCGCGCCCGCGTCGAAGGTCCAGTGGCGGTTGAGCACGAAGTTGTTCAACACCGCCACCAGCCACGCCAGCACGCTGGAGAGGCGGTAGTCCACCCCCAGCTCGTGCACGCACAGGGCGTACACGGCGATATTGACGAGGAACCCGCTGCCCCCGACGATGCCGAAGCGCACCAGCTGCATCCAGTTGGCGGGCTTGCGCATCCCATGCAGCAGGCGCACATGCGGGCGTTGGCCGACCTCCGATCGCTCGACGGGCGCCGGGGTTCCCGCGTGCGGAATCCCGGCCACGGTGGCCTCGTCTTGCATCTGCCCAGGGTAGCGGGAAGGCACTCCGCGACGATCGCACGCATGCCTTACGGAGCTGCACCGCCCGCACTGCCGGCGAATCCGGCGAGGGGGACCGCTAGCCTTTGCTGTCATGGGTACGCAGCAGCTCGAGGGTGCGCCCGGATATGGACCCGCCCGCCCGCGGCTGGGTCCCTCGCGCCGCGCGCTCGCAGGCGGCGCCGCCGGCGGAGGGCTCGTGGTGCTCGGGGCGGTCCTCGCCATCACCCTCGGCGGCCACCACGCCGCCGCGCATCCGCGCATGTCGGCGCATGCAGGGACGAGGACACTGGCAGCCCCGGGGACGCACGCGGGCGCGGGGGAGCACGCAGGCGCAGGGGAGCACGCAGGCGCAGGAGCGCAGACGGGCGCGGGATCGCAAGCAGGCACGGGAGCCCAGGCAGGCACTGGAGCCCAGACGGGGACCCCGGCAAAAACACTGCACAAGGTCGAGGTGGCCTCGACGAGGCCGATAGCCGAGGCACCGGACCCCGAAGAAGCCAAGAGCTTCCCGCTGCCAGCGTCGGTGCACCACTCCTCCGCGGCCAAGCCGAGTAGGGTCGCCGAAGAATTTGTCGCTCCCGGCGCACAATCGAACGCGGAAGTGCGCCAGGAGCTGGGCCGCATGCATGCGATCGAAAGCTCCGCGCGCGCGCAGGCCGTTGCGACGGCCACCACGGTTCCGGGCGGGGATTCCGTCGGGGGCAACGGCCAGATCCCGATCCCTGCCGGCATCCCCGAAGTCGTCCAGCGGGTGATCGCGGGAGCCAACGCGATCACAGACTTCCCCTACGTGTACGGCGGCGGCCACGCCTCGTTTGTCAGCAACTCCTACGACTGCTCGGGCTCGGTCAGCTACGCCCTCGCCGCGGGCGGCCTGCTGAGCGTACCGGAGACCTCGGGGCAGCTGGAAAGCTGGGGCGAACCGGGGCCGGGTAAGTGGATCACGATCTACGCCAACGCGGGCCACGTCTACATGTACGTCAACGTGGGCGGCCGCTGGATGCGCTTCGACACCGTCGGGCGCAGCGGCCCCTATGCCTCGCGCTGGCAGCCGGAAATCCGCTCCAATGCGGGGTTCGTGGCGCGCCACTGGCCGGGGCTCTGAACCGCCGGTCGCGGGGGGCTGCCCGCGGCGGGGTCACCACGGGCAGCGGCGAGCACCAACCGATCCGCCGCTGAATCGAGCGCGTCGCGGGCCGACCGCCCAGTCGCGACTTTCGCTGGCCCTCAGCCGTGGAGCACGAACGTGCTCAGCACCGTGGTAAAGCTTGGGCTTCGGGAGGCGGCGTTGCGGACGACCAGCCGCAGCATCAGCGTGACCTTGTGCGCACGGCGCAGATGCTTGGCGGTGCTCTTGCCGAACTTGATCCTCACCGAGCTGTGCCCGCCCTTGGTGGTGACCAGCAGCGCATGGCCGATCACCAGCGACTTGGCGGTTCCCGCGGGGAGGCCGGTGGCGATCGGCCCCGTGATCCCCAGGCGCCGGGCGCTCGCGGCGCCCAGTAGCACTTCGAAGCGGCCCGCAACCTGCTCGTTGACCGAATAGCGGACGAGGAGGCCCTTACGCGTGACCTGCTTGAGCGAGTTGGCGACGGCCGCAGCAGCGGCAACTGGGCGGGGGATGGTCGAGGACGAGATGCCCGGTCCCCCTGGGCCGCCCGAGCTGCCCGGGGCGGCCGTGCCTGGGCCGGCGCCAGAGCCGGCGCCGGGGCCAGGGCCGCTCGGAGGGGACGGGCCCACGACCGTGATCGGCTCGGTGACTGTGGCGGTGTTCCCGCCCGTGTCGGTGACGGTGAGCGTCACCTGGTAGATGCCGCCGTACTGGTAGGAGTGAAAGGCACTCGCCGCGCAGGGGCTCAGCCAGGGCTCTTCGCAGAGCGTCGCCGGCGCATTCGTGGAGGGCGCGCCGGGAGCGAACCCGGTAACCACCGGGGAGCCGTCGCCAAAGTCCCAGCTGTAGGTGGGATAGGTGGATTCCTCCCCCCCTTTGGGGTTGAACTTCTCGGCGGCGTCCAGGGTGATGTTGGACTCCATGCCGTCGAAGCCGACGAGTTCGCCCGCATTGGCGTGGACCGGTGCGGTGAACTGGGGCTGGAGGGTGACGTCGTTGAGGCACGGTATCGCCGGGTAGGCCAGCTCCAGCGAGGCGAGATTGAAGGTGTCGTTGAGGTAGTAGTCCTTTTCGCCCAGCGCCTGGTTGGCAAGCGTCCCGGCCCTCGTGGTGGGGACAGCCGCCTCGCTGCCCGTGGGGGTGGGCGCGAAGAAGTTGCGGCACTCGTCGGTCACCTCGTCGCCAGCCGAGTCCTGCCATGCGTCGAGCAGCGGATCGGTGATCGTGTTCTGCTGCTCAGTCGCGATCTGGTTGATGATCAGATCGGCCAGGCCCGTGTCGTAGCCCCCATCGGGGCTGCGAATGGAGAGGAGCTGGTTGGGCTCCTGCTGGTGGGCACCACCGAGGCCGAGGGCTTCCGCTTCTTCCTGTTCGCGTTTTTCCTGCGTGTTCTTTTTTTCGAATTCTTCCTTTTCCTTGGGGGTTTTTTCCCCAGGACTCTCCCTTTCCTCGATTTCGCCGTTCGGCTTGGTGCCGGGCTTGAAGCCCCCGTCCTGGCAGTCGTACCCCGGTTCGTTGTTGGCCAGGTGGTTGTCGCCCTCGCCCCCCGCGGTCCACGGGATCACGGCGTAGAGGATCGTGGCTTCGCCGCCGACACCGATTGCGCTGTGATAGCTACAGAAGCTGTCCTTGTAGCTCTTGTAGTTCCGCGGTTCGGTCCCTTCTTCTTCACCCTTTTCGATTTCTTTGATCGAGCCTTCGAATTCCGAGCAGTGGCCGGTGGCACCCCCGGCGTCGAGGCAGACAGCCACGCCGGGTGGTGTGAGCACGTAGAAGATTGTGCCCATCCCTCGCCGCAGGCCGTGTTCGTTGATGAAGCTCTCGAGCTGCGTTTTGATCTGCCCGTCGCTGAGGCAGACCGGGAAGCGTTCTTCGATCAGTGGGGCTCCGAGCAGGAGCGGATTCGGGTCCGTGCAGGCGTCGGCGGGAT
Source organism: uncultured Solirubrobacterales bacterium (assembly GCA_963713985.1). Taxonomy (GTDB): domain Bacteria; phylum Actinomycetota; class Thermoleophilia; order Solirubrobacterales; family Solirubrobacteraceae; genus Palsa-744. Next base: position 1,162,387 of record OY970219.1, read on the forward strand.
AGGGGGTGGTGTCGGTGTAGGCGCCCAGGAAGGTCGAGGAGTCGGCCGCCGGTCGGTTGGTGACGTCGGTGTACTGCGCGTCCACCGCGAAGGTGTTGGTGAGCTGGCCGCCCGCCCCGGCGAGATTCGCCATGAAACCGTCGATCAGCCCCTGCCAATCGCCGTGATAGTAGTCACGCTGGGGATCCCAGTAGATCACATAGGTGCTGACGCTGTGCATGACCGGATTGCCGCCGGTGTTGTTGAAGCTGTGGGCCGGGAGGTTTGTTATGGGTTCGATTTTGCCGTTCCCATTCCAGCTCGTGACTCCATCCAGGTAGTGGGAGATTTCCCGCGGCTGCAGGCCCACCTTGGTCACTTCCACTTCCTTGACGAGCGCGTGGGCGGGCATCGCGAGAGCCGCCATGGAGAGGCACGACGCGAGCAGCGTCCCACCCAGGAGCAGGGAGCGGCGCACGAGGCCGCGTGTTGCGGGCCTCCGGGGAGGGTCCGAGAGCATACGGAGCGTCACGGGACCTTCATCGGCAATCGTCCAGGCCGGCATTAGCCCCCCTGGACGATCGAGACGCGGATTGCGCCGGCTAGCGAGGGCCTGCCCCACGCCCACGCCCAGAGCGTGGCGAGACCGAAGGCCGGTGCCGGGCTACCGGGCGAAGAGGGCGGCCTGCCCCTGGCCCACGCCCACGCAGAGAGTGGCGAGACCGAGGTGCGCGTCGCGGCGGCGCAGCTCGTGCACGAGGCTCACCACCAGCCGCGCCCCACTCATGCCGAGCGGATGGCCGAGCGCGATCGCGCCGCCGTTGACGTTGACGCGCTCGGGGTCCAGCCCCAGCTCGCGGATCACCGCGAGGCTCTGGGAGGCGAAGGCCTCGTTGAGCTCCACGAGGTCCACCTCCTCGATCGCCACACCGGTGCGCGCCAACAGCTTGCGCACGGCGGGGATCGGTCCCACGCCCATCACCCGCGGGTCCACGCCGGCGGCAGCGGAGCCGCGGAAGCGCGCGAGCGGCTGCGCTCCCAGGCGCGCGGCGGCCTCGGGGGAGGCGATCACGAGCGCGGCGGCGCCGTCGTTGACGCCGCTGGAGTTGCCCGCGGTGACGGTGCCGCCGTCGCGGAAGACCGTGCGCAGCTTGGCGAGCGCCTCGGGGGTGGACTGGGGGCGGGGGTGCTCGTCGCGCTCGCACTCCCCCACCGGCACGAGCTCCTCGGCGAAACGCCCCGCGGCGTCGGCGGCGGCCCAGCGGCGCTGGCTCTCCAGCGCAAAGGCGTCCTGGTCTGCGCGGCTGATCCCCCAGCGCTCGGCGACGTTCTCCCCCGTTTCCCCCATACTCTCCAGCGGGAACAGCTCGGCCATGCGCGGGTTGGGGAAGCGCCAGCCGATCGTGGTGTCGTACACCGTGCGGTCCCCCCGCGCGAAGGCCTTCTCGTCCTTGCCCATCACCAGCGGGGCGCGGGTCATCGATTCCACGCCCCCCGCCACCGCGAGCTCGATCTCCCCGGCGCGGATCGCCTGGCAGGCGCAGACGACCGCGGAGAGGCCCGAGGCGCACAGGCGGTTGACGGTGACGCCGGGGATCTCCTGGGGCAGGCCGGCGAGCAGCAGCGCCATGCGGGCGACGTTGCGGTTGTCCTCGCCCGCCTGGTTGGCGCAGCCGAGGTACACCTCCTCGACCGCGGCCGGGTCGAGGTCCGGCACGCGCTCCACCACGGCGCGCAGCGCGAGCGCCGCGAGGTCGTCGGGGCGCACGCCGGAGAGCGCGCCGCCGTAGCGGCCCACGGGGGTGCGCACCGCTGCAAGGATCACGGGCTCGGGGAGCGGTGTCACGGTCGGGAGGGCGCGGTGGGGAGCGTCATGATCGGAGGCGATCGAGCAGGGTGTTGTGGAGAGAGGATCGTGGAGAGAGAAGGCTGATGGAAGCGGTTCCAATCGATTCCACGGGTTGGCGATCGCCAGGGTATCGGTTAGGGTTGCGGTTCGCTGGCGCGGACCCTGAGCATCCGCCTTGCCTGATCCGGCGAGGCCACCGGCCGGCCGAGCTCCTGGGCCAAGCGGACGATCCGCTCGACCAGTTGCGCGTTGCTGCGAGCCAGCTCCCCGCGGCGGTAGTAGACATTGTCCTCCAACCCCGTCCGCACGTGCCCGCCGTAGAGCAGGCTCAGCACGTTGACCTCCAGCTGGTGGCGACCGATCCCGAGCATGCTCCACAGCGCGCCCTGCGGGATGCGGCTGAGCAGGTAGCCGATCGTCTGCAGGTCGGGCGCCGCGCCGCCGGGAACGCCGAGGCACAGCTGCCAGAAGCCGGGGCCGCGAATCAGCCCTTCGCCGATCAGCCGCAGCCCGTTGCGGATCATGCCGCTGTCGAACGTCTCGATCTCGACTGCGATCTCGAGCTCGCGCATGCGCGTGGCCGCCGGTCTCAGGAACGTGGAGAAGGGATTGCCAAACACCCAGTCGTCGCCGAGGTTGACCGAGCCGCAGTCGAGCGTCGCCATCTCCGGCGCCACCTCGATGCAGGCCAGGCGTTCCTCGATCGTCGCTCGCCCCCCGGCGCTGCCGGTGCTGAGATTGAGGATCGCCTCGCAGCCCCGCTCGCGGATGCGCCCCACGAGCGTCCGGTAGATCTCCGCGTTCTGCGTCGGGGTGCCGGTCTCGTCGCGGGCGTGCAGATGGACGATCGCGGCGCCGGCGCGCCAGCTCTCAACCGCCGCCTCCACGATCTGATCGACCGTGAGCGGGATGTGGGGAGAGTGTTTCTCGGAGGCGATGCTGCCGGTGACCGCGGCGGTGATCATCACGGGGTCGGCCATTTCCCGCTTAAGGTATAGGCATGGCCACACCGCCCAGGGTGACCTACGAGACCTTCGCCGCCGGCGAGCAGGACGCGCGCGCGTTTCGCACGGGGCTGGAGCTCGTGGGGGAGCGGCTGGGCGAGCAGCAACCCTTCTACATCGATGGCGTCGCGCAGAGCGGCGAGGGCTGGGTGCAGGAGCACTCGCCCGGCGACGGCCGCGTGCTGGTGGGACGCTTCGCCACCGCCTCGATGGAGGACTTCGATCGCGCCGTCGCGGTCGCACGGAGTTTCGCGGAGGAGTGGCGCGCGATCGAGTGGCGCGAGCGGGTGCGGATCGTCGGGGGGGTCTCGGCCGCAGTCGCCGAGCGCCGCCACGAGCTAGCGGCGATCCTCGCGCACGAGATTGGCAAGCCGCTGCTGGAGGCGCTGGGGGAGGTCGACGAGTGCGTGGTGCTGATCGACTACTACTGCGAGCAGATGGTCGCCCACGGGGGCTTCCTCGCCGAGATGGGTCCTTCCGGTGGCGCCGAGCGCAGCTGGAGCATCCTGCGGCCCTACGGCGTGTGGGCGGTGATCGGGCCCTTCAACTTCCCGATGGCGCTGCTGCTGGGCCCGATCGCAGCGGCGCTGATCGCCGGCAACACAGTCGTCGCCAAGCCCTCCCCCTACGGCTACCTGAGCGGCCTGGCGGTGTACGAGCTGTTCCGCCGAGCGGGCCTCCCGGCGGGGGCGCTGCAGATGTTGACGATCCCCGACGAGCGCCTGGGAGAGCGGCTGTACGGCCACCGGGGCCTCGACGGGCTGACGTTCACCGGCTCGCACGCCACCGGAATGCGGGTCTTCCACGGCTTCTCACGCGAGTACCCACGCCCGGCGATCTGCGAGATGGGCGGCAAGAACCCCGCGATCGTCACCGCCTCCGCCGACCTGGGCAAGGCGGCGCTCGGCGTGGCGCGCTCGGCCTTCGGCTTCAGCGGGCAGCGCTGCTCGGGCTGCTCGCGCGTGCTGGTGGCGCGCGAGGTTCACGACGAGCTCGTGGCACTGCTGGAGGGGCGCCGCCGGGAGGTCCGGGTGGCCAGTCCACTCGACCCGGCGACGAAGGTGGGCCCGGTGATCTCCCCGGAGTCCGTGCGGCGACTGCTCGACGCCGCACGCGAGTGCCGCGAGGCCGGCTGGGCGGTGCACGGGGGCAGCGCGCTCACGGATGGGGAGCTGCGATATGGCAATTACGCCGAGCCCACCGTCGCGGAGATCCCGGCGGACTCCCGGCTGCTGCGAGAGGAGCTGTTCACGCCGTTCGTGGCGGTTCATCCGGTCGCCTCGCTCGGCGAGGCGCTAGAACTGGCCAACGGGCTGGTATTTGGACTGACCGCGGGCCTCTATGCCGAGGATCCGGCGGAGGTCGAGCGCTTCGAACGCGAGATCAAGGCGGGGGTCGTCTACGTCAACCGCGAGGCGGGCGCCACCACGGGGGCGTGGCCTGGTATACAGTCATTCGGAGGGTGGGAGGGTTCCGGAAGTACGGGACGCGGTGCTGGTGGGATCCACTACCTCCAGCAGTACATGCGAGAGCAGAGCGTGACCGTCGTTGGCAGTTGAGCCGCCCGGCGAGAGCCGCAGGCGTGGCGAATGAGCAAGAAAATCTCAGTGGTCATAGTGGGAGCGGGAGCCATCGGGCTCAGCACCGCGCGCGCGCTCACCGACCTGGGCGTGGAGGAGGTGGTGGTGCTCGAGCGCACGCACATCGCCGGTGGCTCCTCGGGGCGCTCGGTGGGGGTCGTGGAGACCCAGTACGTCGAGCCCTTCGACATCGCCCTGCGCGTCCCCAGCAAGCGCGCCTTCGAGCAGCTCGAGCGCGACCACGGTCTGCGCTTCACGCGCAACGGCTATCTGCGTATCGGCCACACCGGCGAGGATGCCGCGCGCTTCGAGCACAGCGTCGCGGTGCAGCGCGAGCTCGGGATCGAGGACGCGGTGGTGCTCGATCCCAAGGGGATCGCCGAGCGTTTTCCCGACGTCCGCAGCGATGACATCAGCGCCGGCCTGTACGGGCCCAGCGACGGGTTCGTCGACGGGCACCTCTACTGCGAGCTGCTCGCCGAGCTCACCGGGGCGAGGGGCGCGCGGTTGCTGCAGCAGACCAAGCTCACCGGCCACGAGCTGCTCGCCGACGAGCGCCATCGCCTGCACACCTCGGCGGGGGAGCTCACCTGCGAGTACGTCGTCAACGCCGCTGGCGCCTGGGCGCAGGAGGTGGGTGCGCAGTTGGGCGTCAACACGCCGATCCTGCCCCAGCGCCACGAGGCGGTGAGCATGCACCTGCCACGCACGCTGGGCTACATGATGCCCGAGGTGATGGACTACGCCCCCGCCGAAGGACGCGCGGGGCTGTACTTCCGCCACGAGACCTTCGACATGTTCCTCGGCGGCCTGCACAGCGAGGAGGCGGTCCACCCGGTCGTCGACCCCGACGAGTGGTTCGAGGGCGTGGAGCAGCCCTACCTCGAGCAGCTGGCCGAGCTGCTGCCCCATCGCCTGCCCTCGCTGGCGGACATCCGCCTCGGCAAGGGCTGGGCGGGGCTGTACCCGGTGAGTCCCGACGGGCGCCCCCAGGTCGGGCCCTGCCCCAGGGACGCGACAGTGATCGCGGCCTGCGGCGTCGGCGGCTACGGGATCCAGGTCTCGCCGATCGTGGGGCGTCTCGCCGCCGAGTGGATCGTCTTTGGGGAGGCGCGCAGCCTGGCGCAGGCGGGAGAGCTGCTGCCGGGACGCGCGTCGCTGTCCAGTCAAGCGAGCACACAAGCACCGACATAAAGGAGGGGTGGGTGGAATGAGCACTCCGGCAAAGGGTGAGGAAGGGATCAGCACTCCGGCAGAGAGCGGGGAAGGGATCAGCACTCCAACCGAGGGGAGGAAGTGATGAGCACCGAGGCATACACCGCGGGGGCACCCAGCACGGCGGGGGACTACGTCTCCGAGAAGCAGCAGGCCGAGATCCTCGAGCACTTCGGCTACGAGCAGCAGCTGGATCGCGAGATGGGGTGGTTCTCGTCGTTCGCCGCCTCCTTCTCGGGGGTATCGATCACGACGGGGGTGCTGCTGACGCTGCCGTTCGTGCTTACGCAGGCCGGCACCGGCGGGCTGTGGACGTGGATCATCTCCGCGTTCGGCTGCATGTTGATCGCGGCGATCTTCGCCGACCTCGCGGGACGGATCCCGATTGCGGGCTACGCCTACCAGTGGGCGAGCCGCCTCACCAACCCCAACTTCGGCTGGTTCGTGGCCGTCTGCGGATTGATCGGCTTCGGCGTGGGCGCGGCCGGCACGGCTTACGGTGTGACGCCGTACTTCCTCTCGGAGTTCGGCATCGAAACCACGCGCAACGCGACGATCCTCGGCGCGGCCGCGCTGACGCTGATCGTGATGCTGATCAACATCGCGGGCATCCGCATCGCCACCACCTTCAACAACGCGGCGGTCGTAACCGAGATCATCGGCGGGGTGGGCGTGGCGATCGCGCTGTTCGTGTACGCGATCATCGAGCATCCCCATCCCGCCTCCTTCCTCTTCCACCAACAGCCCGGCGCGCACGGGGCGTACATCGGCGCGTTCCTGCTCGCCTTCCTGCTGGGCGCGTACACCTTCGCCGGCTGGGAGCTGCCCGCGGACCTCGCCGAGGAGACCCGCAACGCGACCACCGTCACGCAGCGGACGATCATCGCCTCGGTGCTCGCGGTGGCGGTCAGCGGCTTCATCCTGCTGATCGGCTTCTCCTACGCCAGCCCCGGCATCTCCAAGACCCTCGGGGAAGGCACTCCGGTGCTCTCGATCATCCAGTACCAGTGGGGCACGACCGGGAGGGAGCTGGTCGACATCCTGTTCCTGATCTCCTTCGTCTCGGTCGTGCTGCTGATCCAGGCCGGCGCGGCGCGCCTGCTGTTCAGCCTCGGACGCGACAACATGGCGCCGTTCGGCACCTTCTTCGGCAGGGTCAGCGGCCGCTTCAAAACCCCCTACACGGCGCTGATCGGCACCGCGGTCTTCGGGATCGCGATGTTCACGGTGCCCGCGCTGATCTCCGCGAAAGTGCTCGAATACATCCTCGGGACGGCCTCGGTCGGCTTCAATCTCGTGTACGCGCTGATCGCCGGGGTGTACCTGTTCATGTCCTATCGCGGGACGCTGCCCAAGCAGTTCGGGAGCTTCTCGCTCGGTCGCTGGGGCAAGCCGATCGCGTGGGTGTCGGTGTTCTGGCAGATCTTCCTGGTCGGGACGCTGACGCTGCCGAAGATCAACTTCAAAATCGGCGTGACCACACTGGCGATGGTGGTGGTCGGAGCGCTGTGGTTCCTCGTGTGGGTTCGTCCCAAGGTCAAAGCAGGCCAGGCCGGGCCGCACCGGGAAGTCGCGGTGCAGGAGCTCGAAACGACGGCGTGAAGCGGCTCGAGCAACGGTATGAGCAGAGCTGGCCGCGCGCGCGGGCCCTGTACGAGCGGGCGCTCGGATCGCTCCCGGGCGCAAACACGCGCACGCAGGTGCACGTGGAGCCGTTCCCGTTGTACGCCGAGCGGGGGAGCGGCGCCCGGGTAGAGCTGATCGACGGAGTGGAGGTCGATGACTTCCTGCTGAACTACTCCGCCTCCGCCCTCGGTCACCGCCATCCGACGGTGACCGAGGCGATCCACCGCGGAATCGACGCGGGCGGTCCCTTCGGCCTGTCGGTGCTCGCGGAGGTGCAGCTGGCCGAGCGCCTGTGCGAGCGCTTCACGGGGGTGGAGCTCGTGCGCTTCACCAACTCCGGCTCGGAGGCCACGCTGCAGGCGGTGCGCGCAGCGCGTGCCTTCAGCGGGCGCCCCCACATCGCAAAGGCCGAGGGGGGCTACCACGGCAGCCACGACCTCGTCGACATCGGCATCACCCGCTTCGGCGAGACGCCCGGGGAGTCGGTGGGAGAGACGCGGGGGATGGCGCCCGAGGTGGTGGCGGGGGTGAGCGTGTTCCCCTACAACGATCTCGAGGGGGCGCTCGCGGTGCTCGATCCGCAGGCCGAGCAGCTGGCGGGGGTGCTGGTCGAGGTGTTCCTGAACTCCTCCGGCGTGATCCCCGGCCGGCCGGAGTTCCTGCGGGGCCTCGCCGAGTGGTGCGCCGCGCACGGGGTGCTGCTGATCCTCGACGAGGTCGCCAGCTGGCGCACCGGCTATCTCGGCGCCGGCGCCGAGCACCACGGGCTGCGCCCCGACCTGATCTGTCTCGGCAAGGCGCTGGGCGGCGGCTTCCCGATCGGTGCCCTTGGGGGTCGCGCGGAGGTGATGGCGGTGTTCGACCCGCGCGGCGGGAGCATCGTCCGCCACGCGGGCACGTTCAACGGCCACCCCGTCGCGATGTCCGCCGGCCTCGCCGTGCTGGACGCGCTCGACGAGGCCGCGATCGAGCAGATGAACACCCAGGGCCGGCGACTCGCCGAGGGGGCGGAGCGGATCGGCCGAGAGCGGGGGCTGGCGCTCACAGCCACTCACTACGGAGGCATCGGGCGCCTGCACATCGCGCGGGAGCGGCCGCGCTCAGCGCGCGAGGCGGCCGCGCTGCCGAGGGAGCCGCGCATCGACATCTACCGCGCGCTGCTGGAGCGCGGGGTGCTGGTCTCTCCCGACAGTCGCTTCGCCACCTGCACCGCGACCTCGGATGAGCAGGTGGAAAGATTCCTCGCGGCGCTCGCCGAGGCCGCGCCGGAAGCGCTCGCAAACTCCCCGACACTGGAGGTCTCATGAGCAGCCCACCCTCTCCGCAGTCGAGCCCGCAGAGCCCTGATTTGGGCCCCGCCACCCCGCCCGCGATTCCGCTCGAGGGTTTGGGCACCGAGAGCGTGATCGCGGCCGCGCAGCTGATACGCACCGGGCGCACCTACGACCTCGACTGCGGACGCTGGCCCTCCATGCCGCAGTGGGACGGCCACGCGCCGTTTCAGGTCCTCACCTACCGCACCCCACGCGGGGTGCGTGCGCAGAAGGACTGGGATTGGCTGGGCGCGAACGCCGTCAACTTCGGCATCCACAGCGAGCTGCTCTCGGGTAGCGCCCACACTGGCACGCACATCGACGCCCTCTGTCATGCGACCTGCGGCGCGGACGACCACTGGTTCGGCGGGAGTACCCCGGAGGAGCACCTCGGGGACTTCGGGCCGCTCACCCACGACGCGGCGGCGATCCCCCCGATCTTCACCCGCGGGGTGCTGCTCGACGTTGCCGGAGCGCTCGGCGTGGAGGCGCTGCCGGCGAGCACCCCGATCGGCCCGGCGGAGATCGAGCGCACGCTGAGCACACAGGGGAGCGAGATCCGTCCCGGCGATGTGGCCCTGATCCGCACGGGATACCTCTCCGCGTGGCCCGACCGCGAGCGCCTCGCGGAGTACGCGGACGCCGGGATCGACCTGCAGGCCGCGAACATGCTGATGGATGCCGGCGTAGTCGCGCTCGCAGGGGACACCGAGTCGCTCGAGTGCCTGCCCTCGCCCGACCCGGAGAGCCCCCACCCAGTCCACCTCGCGGCGCTGATCGAGCGGGGGGTGTTCATCCTGGAGATGGTCTACCTCGAGGAGCTCGCGCGCGATCGCGTCTACGAGTTCGCGTTTGCCTGCCTGCCACTGAAGATCAGCGGTGCCACGGGCTCCTGGGTGAGGCCCGTGGCCCTTTGTTGAGAACGGGGGCGATGGTGCCCGGGAGCCCGAGCGCGCGGGCAAGGGTGCCACGGAGCTCGGGCGCGCGGGCAGGGGTGCTCAGGATCTGGATTCAACGCCCGAGCGTGCGCACGAGCTGGCGGGCCTGCTCGGGGAGACCACCGAGCAGCCGGCGCACCTGGGCGAGCGTGGCGCGCAGCTCGGGGTCGCCGACCTCGACGGGCAGCATCGAGTCCTGCAGCGCGGCGAGGGTGCCGTCAGCCGCGGAGGCCGCCTCGATCGCGCGGCCGATCGCGCTCTTCGCGTCGCTCGGCAGAACCTGCGAGTGCTCCGGCTCGAAGGCGCGGGGCGGGAGCCCGTGGCGCTCGGCGAACTCGGCGTAGTCGCGTTTCACCACGCCGTAGGCCTTCTGCAGAGGCCGAAAGAGCTCATCTTCGAGCCGTTGCGCCGTCTGCTCGTCCAGCTGCTCGTAGGCCTCGCCCAGGTAGGCCAGCGCGACGCCCAGCTTCTCGGCCGCGCCCGCGATGCTGCCGAGCAGCTGCTCCCTGCCCTCGGTGGTTGTGTAAGTCACGGGGACCAGGGTAGACCCCTGGGACGCTCACCACGCAGAGATCGACCGAAGCGGCGGTCCGGCCCTGCTACACTGAACCATATGGTTCAGTGTAGGTCGGAGCTCGACCGGGCCTTCGCGGCGCTCGCGGACCCCACCCGCAGGGGCATCCTCCGGCGGCTGGGCAAGGGCAGTGCCACCATCACCGAGCTCGCGGAGCCGTTTGGGATGTCGCTGACCGGGCTGAAGAAGCACGTGCGGATCCTGGAGGTCGCCGGGCTCCTCACCACCGAGAAGTCCGGGCGAGCCCGTCGTTGCAGCCTTGGACCGCGACGGCTGGAGGACGCCCAGCGGTGGATCGAGACCTATGGGGAGATGCTCGATGCCCGGCTCGATCGCCTCGGCGAGCTCCTCCGCGAAAACGGAGAGGGAAGAGAGGAGGAGGGGGAGGGGCACGAGTTGGAACCAATGACCGCGACGGGCGAGCGCCCACGAAAGGAGAACCCAATGACCACAGCGACCGATGGCCACGAGGAGACCACGGCTGTGACCACGACGATCGAGGACCAGGAGGAGACCATGGCTGCTGCCACGACATTGACGACGCCGTCGGATCGGGAGATCCTCAGCGAGCGCGTGTTCGACGCCCCCCGCGAGCGGGTGTTCGCGACCTACACGGATCCCCAGCTCATTCCCGAGTGGTGGGGCCCCCGGCGGATGACCACGGTCGTCGAGGAGATGGACCTCCGCGCCGGGGGAAGGTGGCGGTTTCTCGCGCGCGACACCGACGGGCGGGAGCATCGCTTCGGGGGCATCTACCGGGAGATCACGCCGCCCGAACGCCTCGTCCAGACCTTCGAATGGGACGGGACGCCGGGCCACGTGATCGTGGAGACGGTGACCTTTGAGGATCTCGGCGAGCGCACGAGGCTGAGGACCACGTCGCTGTTCCACACCACCGAGGAGCGCGATGGCATGCTCTCCTCGGGCATGGAGGGGGGGCTGACCGAATCCCACGAGCGCTTCGCGGAGCTGCTCGCAAGGACCGCCTGACCCGCGGTCCGACAACCCCTGTGAAACCGAGGCCCCGTCGTAGGTGGCATGCAAATTATTCGCGCCGGGTTATCCCTGTGACCTCCCATGCCCGGCCAAGAGCGCTGCCATAAAACACCACAATGACAAGGACCAAAGCACGTTGCAACGCGCCACTCTGAGTGTTCGCCAGGAGCGCTACGGCGAGGCCGAGCTGCACTGAGTAGCCCCCAACCGAAATTGACGCAAACGCGATATTCAGCTTTCTGGCTCGAGAGCTGGAGGAGAAATTTCCAGCCCGCTTAGCCCTCGGTATCAGCCGCCCGGTGGCCAGCAGGCCGACGGTTGCCATTGCGATGCTTGACAGCCCGAAGACGACTGCGCCCCCCGTCAACACCACGATCGAGACAAAGAAGATGTCTACCAGGACAACAAACGCGCTCCCGGCCAACACAGTTCGCAACTCCCGAGTTGTGGGGTCCGCGTCATCCGCGTTGACGACCGATACGGCGACGACCAGCAACCCCAAGATGGCAGCGGACGCGCCCGCGCTTGCCATAAAGAAGCTCTCATAGCGCCCCACCACACACCACCCTATCGGCATCATTGGCGGCGTTTTTGGGCAACCTCCTGAGTACTCCGCCGTCGAGATGACCGCGGTCCTCGCGCGCCCTCGACCACCGACCAAGGGCTACCCCCCGCTTGGGGTGAGGTCCTATCACCCTGGTCAGCGAGATCGTTGGCTAGCTGGGTCATGGTGATTCTTCTGCTGCAACCGACTCCGAACGCCACGAAGGGGTCGACTATGACCGGCACACCACTCAGGAACCGACCCGCTGAAGGAGACGCCAGATGAGCCCCGATCGCTCGCACGCGGTGGATCACGTCGTTCTCGTGCTGGTCGAGAACAGATCCACCGACAATCTCCTGGGCCACCTATACGGTCCCGAGGACGGCAAGACCTTCGAGGGCGTGATCGGCAAGGATCTGAGCAACCCGATCCCTGAGTGGGCCGAGCACGGCGCCGCGCGCAGGACCGTCCCCTACACGATCGGGACAGACATGGACGCTCCAAACCCGGACTCGGGCGAGGAGTACTTCCACACCAACACCCAGCTGTTCAACGTCCTCGACGAGCACAACCGCTTCAAGGTCGGCGATCAGGTCACCGAGCCATGGAACGCGCCCGAGCCCGGCACGGTGCCCACCATGGACGGTTTCGTGACCGACTACATCAGTTGCTTCACGGGCGAGGTGGGTCGCCAGCCCACATACGAGGAGTACGCCAAGATCATGACCGGCTACACGCCGGAGCAGGTGCCGGTACTCAACGGGATCGCGAAGGGCTTTGGCGTGTTCGATCACTGGTTCTGCGAGGTTCCCTCGCAAACGCTGATGAACCGCTCGTTCTGGACGGCCGCGACCTCATCCGGCTTTGTCATCAACAGCCCAGCGTCGAAGTTCATGCAACACAACACCGCTGAAACCCTCTTCGAGCGCCTGGAGGCGCACGGGCGCACCTGGAAGGTCTACGTGCAGGAACCGATGTCGTTTTCGGCCGCTGCGCTGATCCACATGTCACGGTTGAAGGATCGCCTGGCGACGAACTTCGTACCGTTCTCCGAGTTCGAGCATGACGTCGCTAACGGCTCTCTGCCCGACTTCAGCATGATCGAGCCGAATCTGATCATGGGGCACAGCGACTATCACCCGGCGGCAGGCCGGGCGCTCCCCGGCGACATCGAGATCCCGCTGGACCCCCCATCATCGATTCGGGGAGGTGAGGCGTTCCTGGCCCGCATCTACGAGGCGATCCGCTCGGCCGCCTCCCCGGAGGGCTCCAATGCCTACAACACGATGTTCTTCATCGGCTGGGACGAGCCCGGCGGCACCTACGACCACGTGCCCCCAGGCCCCGTTCCTCCACCGGACCCGAGCGCGCCTACGGGAGAGATGGGCTTCAAATTCGACCGCTCCGGCTACCGCGTGCCGGCGATCATCGTCTCCCCCTGGGTGAACGAGGGGATCGTGATCAACGAGGAGCACCGGCACACGTCGATGATCGCCACCCTGCGAAAGGTGTGGAACCTCGGTGACGCATTCAGTGCCAGAGACGCCGCAGCCGCCCCATTCGAGCACCTGCTCTCGCGCGAGAGCCCACGCGACCCCGCCACCTGGCCGGATATGCACCCGCTCCCGGTGCCGGCATACCACATGGACGAAGCACTGATGAGCAAGGCACTCAGCACCCTCGGCAAATCCATGGGCGGCGGACTGATCGAGCACGCCAAGCAATCCGGGATGACGATCCCGCCCGAGCTGAGCGACCCGGCATCGCCCCCGTCGGCGGCACAGATCATCGCCTTCCTGAGGAGCATCGCCGGGCAGTTCTTCCCGGGCCTCGCCCCGGCCAAATAGGACGCGAAACACCCTGGCTTATCAAGTCCGGCCGCGCCGGCACGTCGTTGAGCCAGCTACTAGCAGCGGCAGCGAGATCAACTTCCCCAAGACCCCCGGCCCGCCCAACATCCCGGCATAAAATGGCTCCGTTGAGCCACAAACGACCGATGGGCGATCCTGGATTCGAACCAGGGACCTCTTCCTTATCAGAGAAGCGCTCTAACCGGCTGAGCTAATCGCCCGCGCTTGCGGAGTCTAGCGACCGTTTCGCCTTTCAGCGCGGCCAGCTCCGGTACCGCAGGGCCCTCCGCGAAGGGGCACCAGACGCTAGACAGGCGAGTGAGCACTCATGCGCTCGGCGAGCGCAAGAGCCTCCTCGCCTGAGGCGAACGACAGCTCGACGCGGTAGCCTCCAGCCACGAGCGGGTGCGCCTTGACCTCCGCTCCCAGGGCCTCCCCGAGCGCCGCTTCGATCTCCGCCGCTGCCTCCACTTGGTCGGGGTGCACTCCGCCAGGTGGGGTACGAGCACGCTTCTTCTGCACACCCACAATCCCCTCGTTGCTGCGCCGGGCGCGGTCTTCCACCGATCGCACCGACCATCCCTCCGCCGCTGCCGTGCGCGCAAGCTGACGCCGGGCGGCATGGTCCTTGGCGAGGAGCAGCGCGCGTCCGTGGCCCTCGCTGAGCATGCCGCCCTCGAGCAGCTCCAGAGCCTCGTCGGGGAGGTCCAGCAGGCGCATCAGGTTCGAGACCGCGACCCTCCCGCGACCCACCCGCTTGCCCACCTGCTCGCGCGTGAGGCCCAGCTCCTCCACCAGCGCCGCGCAGGCCCGCGCCTCCTCGACGGGGTTGAGATCCTCCCTTGCCATGTTCTCGATCAGGGCCAGCTCCAGGGCTGCCGCGTCGTCGTGGGGGCGCACCAGCGCTGGGATGGTCCCCATGCCGGCGATCTGAGCCGCCCGCCAGCGGCGCTCGCCGGCAATCAGCTCGTATGTCCCATCCGGCTTCGGTCGCACCAGCACCGGCTGCAGGACCCCCCGCTCGCCCAGGGACTCCGCCAGCGCGTTCAGCGCGTCCCCGTCGAAGCGCAGGCGCGGCTGACGGGGGTTGGGCGAGATCGATCCCACCGGCACCTCCCGCAGCTCCTCGTGCGCCGCGCCGGGCGAGGAGACCGACAGGATCGCCTCCAGGCCCCTACCCATCCCCGGCTTTGGCCTAGCCACGCGCGGCCACCTCCTTGGCCAGCTCGAAGTAGGCCTCCGCCCCCGTGCTGTGGGGGTCGTGGTGGGTCACGGGCAGGCCGTAGCTCGGAGCCTCTCCCACACGCACGTTGCGGGGGATCACGGTCCGGAACACCAGCTCCCGGAAGTGCTCACGCACCTCCCGCTCCACGTCGCGTCCCAGCCGGGTGCGGCTGTCGTGCATCGTGAGCAGCATCCCCGCGACCGTGAGCCCCGGGTTCAGCTCGCGTCGTACCAGCTCCAGCGTCTCCAGCAGGCCCGCCAGGCCCTCCAGCGCGAAGTACTCCGTCTGCACCGGGACGATCACCCTGTCCGCCGCCACCAGTGCGCACACAGTCAGTGGCCCCAGCGAGGGTGGGCAATCCAGCAGGATGTACTCGAAGTCCCCCCTGATCGGCTCGAGGCTCTCGCGAAGATGACCCTCGAACCCCTCCATGCGCGGCAGCTCCACGTTGGCTCCCGCCAACCCGGGTCCCGCGGGGAGCAGCGCCAGGCCGGGGATCGGCGTCTCGGCGAGCGCCTCCCCGGCTGTGCACACCCCCGTCAGGACCTCGTAGAGGCCCGGTGTCTTGCGGGGAAGGCCCAGCCCCACCGTCGCGTTCGCCTGGGGGTCCACATCGACCAGCAGCGTCCTGTAACCGGCCTCCGCGATGCACGCCCCCACGTTCACCGCCGTGGTCGTCTTGCCCACCCCGCCCTTCTGGTTGGCGATCGCGTAAACCGTGCCCATTGTGGGTCGCACGCTAGCGCCGATCGCAGTCGGGAGGCGTCTGCCTCACGCCAGCGGCCGCTTGCGCGCGATCCCCGCCCTACGCGGGAAACCCTCCGGCGTCTCTCGCACCTTCGAGTAGAGGTGGAGATGATGGTCGCGGGCCTGCGCATAGGGCTCCACACGGCGGATCTCCACCAGCTCCAAGCCCATGCGCACGGCCGCGGTCGCGGCGGAGCGCTCCCGTTCCGCGTCTCGACGGCCGCGCCAATCGACCAGGGCACCGCCCACCCGCAGGAGCGGAGCGGCGTACTCGACCACCACCGCCGGGGGCGCCAGGGCACGTGCGAGCACCACATCGTTGATTCCCACCCCCTCCACCCACTCCTCCGCTCGCGTACAGACCACCCGCGTGTTGGCGATTCCCACCGAGGCACAGAGATGCTCCACAAAGGCGCACTTGCGCGCCTGCGCCTCCACCAGCCAAACCTCGCTCTGCGCCAACGCCACGGCCAGCGCCACTCCAGGAAAGCCCGCTCCGGCGCCAAGATCCGCGATATGACTCGCCGATCCCCACACCTCCAGCTCGAGCGCCACCAAAGAGTCGGCGAGGTGAATGTCCACCGCCACCGCCGGGTCGCGCACTGCCGTCGGCGCTCGCTCGTCGGCCGCCAGTTCTCGCAGGATCAATGCGAGCTGCTCGCGCTGATGTCCGTTCAGGCCGTAGCGGTCGCCCAGCTCCCCTAGGCGCGCCACCTCGGGCACGCAACCGCTTTCACGTGAAACGCTACTCCTCCACCGGCGAGACCACCAGGTAGCGCTCGGGCTCCTCGCCCTCACTGTGGGTGCGAATGTCCCCCCGGTCGCGCAGGTGTTCATGGACGATACGCCGCTCCGACGCCGGCATCGGCGCGAGCTCGACCGCCTCCCCGGCGCGCAGTGCCTCCTCGGCGGCGTCGTCGGCATCCTCGTGCAACGTACGCATCCGCCGCTCGCGGTACCCGTCGGCATCGATCACCACGCGGGTCCCCGACTCGCCTCCGTGGAAGACGATCCGCTGCGCCAGGTGCTGGATCGCATCGATCGTCTGTCCCCGGCGACCGATCAACAGGCCGACGTCCTCGCCTTCGACGTAGCCCCGCAGCAGGCCCTCCTCCTCCTCCACGCCCACCTTGCACTCCAAGCCGAGGCCCTCCACGATCTCCTCCAGCAAGTCGACGAGGATTTCGGCCGGATCCTCCGGCTCGTCGAGCTCCTCGGGCTCGTCCGGCTCGCCGGCGACTTGCTCGCTCATCGCCGCCGGCCCGAACGTTTCTTCTTCTTGCGGGGAGGCGGGGGAGGTGCGCTCCCCGTACCCACACCCACCAGAGCAGGTTCTCCCGTCAGGCTCGGCTTGCCATTCGGCGATGCCCCCCCATCAACCTCGGCGATGCCCTTGCCCACCGGAGGCGGGGGCAGGCCCATCCGGCGACGGACGGCGTAACCCTGAGCGATCGTCCACAGATTGGTGGTGATCCAGTAGAGCAGCAGCCCCGCCGGGTACCTGAACAGAAACAGCACGAAGACCAGTGGCAGCCCCAGCATCATCCAGCGCTGACTGGGTTCGGCACTGGCGCTCATCAGCAGGGTCGAGGTGACCTGCGACCCCACGTAGAGGACCAGCAGCACCACCAGCACCACACCTGTCGCCTTTGCGGTGATGTCCGGGATGAACAGGAATTTCGCCGCGTCAGAGTGCGGGGCGACCTGGCTGCAGGTCGCTTTTTCGATCGCCTTCGCGGTCACGATGCCGTGCGCCGTCAGCGCCGGGCCGCAGATGTGCTTCTTGAGGTCCGTGCGCAGCATGTAGAAAAGCGAGATGAAGACCGGCAACTGCAACACGAGCGGCAGGCAGGAGGCAAAGGGATTGATCCCCTTCTCCCGATAGAGCTTCATCATCTCCTCCTGCTGGCGCTGTTTGTCGTCCTTGTACTTCTCTTTCAGCGCCTTCAGCTCCGGCGCCACGAGCTGCATCTTGCGCATCGAGCGGAACTGGCTGAACGTCAGCGGCATCATCACTGCGCGCACCACCACCGTCAGCCCCACGATCGCCAGCCCCCAGCTGATGCCCGCGTGTTCGTGGATGAACACGAGAATCGCTTCGAACAGGCTGATCAGCGGCGAGAACGCTTCCTGGATGATGTTCGCGAGGATCGGCATGTGTGCGTGGAGGCTGTCTCCGAGTGCTCGCCCCTGAACTCGCGTCAGGGCCGGGCGTGGGGGGCGGACTGGACCTTGAACACTCGCTGGTCCCCCACCGGGTCATACCCACCACGGCTCCACGGGTTGCACCTGAGCAGGCGCCAAACGGCGAGCACCAAGCCCCTCAGTATGCCGTACTCGCCGATCGCCTGCACCGCATAGCGCGAGCACGTCGGCTCATACCTGCAGCGGCGTGGGAGGCCCGGCGAGATCACCCGCTGATAGGCCACGATTGGGGCGCTCGCGACGATTCGCGCCACATGTGCCACCCCGCCCGCAGACCTCTCGAGCCGGCGCTCGGCGTCAGTTCCCACCATCGTCCTCCCGCCCGTCCCCACGTGGATCGTTCCCCTCCGTGCGCATCCCCGCCCGGGCGAGCAGCTCCCCGAGTGATGCGTCGACACCCGCCAGGCCCTCACGCTCGGCCAATTCGCTCACGGGCGGACGCGCCACCACCACCACGTCCTGGCCTGCGCTCAACTCGTCCTCGACACGAGCGAACGCCTCCCGCAGAAGTCGCTTCACCCGGTTGCGCTCGACCGCCCCCCCCACCTTGCGAGAGACCGAGAGCCCCAACCGCGGGCGCTCCGCGGCGGGGTTGGGGAAGCGGTAGAGCACCAGATGGCGGTTGGCCGACGAGCGTCCGTGGCGGTAGACCCGCTCGAACTCTGAGCTGTGCGAGAGGCGTCCCCGGTTGGCAGCGCGGCGTGGCACTCGAGGCGCCATCCCTCACGCCGACAGGCGCTTGCGACCCTTGTCACGCCGGCGCTTGAGAACCAGCCGGCCGCTGCGGGTGAGCATGCGCGCACGAAAACCGTGCGCGCGAGCACGCTTACGCTTCTTGGGCTGGTAGGTGCGCTTCATGGGTAGCTTTCGAGCACCGCGGAGCCCCGCATTCCGGTCCTCCACTGGCCTACGGCCGTTGGAGCGGTCGAGGTGGTGCCTGCCCGCAGTATAGAGCGCCGCCGATCCCACTGGGTCGCCTCACGTCGGGTCTCAGTTTTTCTCGCCAATTGCGTCGTCTGCCGAACGAGACGACAAGGGCCCCACGAGCTTGGGATATATTCCGCCTCCCCGGGTCCTCGCGGGCCCCCCTTTGAGAGTGTCCCTCGACCCCTTCCCCAAGGAGCGGATCCACGCTGCCGTGAGCACAGAACTGGAGCAGATCTGGGCACAGGTGCAGCGCAAGCTCGAAGGCGCAGTCGACGAATCGACCTACCGAGTATGGCTCGAGCCCCTGCGGCTGCGCGAGATCGACGGCGAGAGGCTCATCCTCGAAGCCTCCCCACAGGCATGTGGATGGATCCGCGAACGCTTCGGGCGGCTCCTGCGGTCCTGTGCCATGGCCGTCCTTGGGCCCCGCGCCACCGTAGATGTCCTGCAGAGCGAGCCCCACCAGCCCGCCCTCCGGGGAGGTCGAGCAGCCCCCCGCTCAATGCGAAGCGCAGGTCACCGACAGGACGTCACCGGGCGCTCGCAACGCCCCCACCGCGAACACCCTCCCGTCCAGCCCGACCAACTCGGAAATCCACGGCTCACCTTCGAGCACTTCGTGATCGGTGACTCCAACCGCCTTGCCCACGCCGCAGCGCTCGCCGTGGCCGAGCTGCCAGGGCAGGCCTACAACCCGCTCTTCATCTGTGGGCCCCCGGGCGTCGGCAAGACCCACCTACTGCACTCGATCGCAAACCTCGTGCGTGACTACAGCCCCGGCCTGAGCGTCCGCATCAGCACCGGCGAGGCCTTCACGAACGAGTTCCAGCTCGCCCTCGCCGGCAGCCGCATGGACTCCTTCAAGGCCCGCTTCCGTCGCGCCGACGTGCTGCTCGTAGACGACGTCCAGTTCCTCGAGCGCAAGACCCGCACCGAGGAGGAGTTCTTCCACACCTTCAACACCCTCCACGAAGCTGGCGCCCAGCTGGTGCTCACCTCCGATCGCCCACCCCGCGACCTCCAGGCCTTGGAAGACCGCCTGCGCGAGCGCTTCGAGGCCGGCCTCGTCGCCGACATCCACTCCCCCGACCTGAGCACCCGGCTCACGATCCTGCGCAAGCGCGTCCAGCAGGACGAAATCGAGCTCCCCGACGAGGACGCGCTCGGGGTCATCGCCAGGCGTGTAGCCCTCAACGTACGCGCCCTCGAGGGTGCCCTGATCAGGATCGTCGCCTTCAGTTCGCTCACCGGCCGGCCCCTCACCGCCGAGCTCGCGGGAGAAGTCCTCGACAACCTCTATCCCCGCACCGTATCCACCCCACGATCGCTCTCTGACATCCAGACGGCGGCCTGTCAGCACTTCGGCCTCTCCCCCGAGGAGCTCCTCTCCCCCTCGCGCGCCGCCCGTGTCGCATGGCCCCGTCAGGTCGCCATGTATCTGGCCCGAGAGCTCACCGCCGAGTCCCTGCCCGCAATCGGCAGACACTTCGGGGGCCGCGATCACACCACCGTGCTCCACGCCCTACGTCGCACCCAGGAGCGGATCCTGGCCGACACAGCCTCCAGAGAGGCTGTTGAGAACTTGCGTGAGCACCTCGAGCAGAGCGGCTGCTGACCGGTGGGCTTGAGACACTTCCCGAGCTCTCCACAGCACACTCACACCATCCGGCGCCCTGTACCCACTCAGCCACTGTCTATCCACATCCCCACAGCCCCTACTATCACCACCCCCTTAGGATGACATCGTAGAGATGAAGCTCTCCCTTTCCACAACCGAACTCTTCGCGCAGTTGCAGACCGTCACGCGGGTCGCCTCTACTCGCAGTGCCGTCCAGGCTCTCTCGGGAGTGATGATCTCGGCCTCTGACACCGGCGCCGAACTGCTCGCCACCGACATGGACGTCGGTCTGCGCGTACCCCTGGCCGCCGAGGTGGCACGTCCTGGGCAGGCGCTGCTGCCCGCCCGGCTGCTGCTGGACGTCGTCCGCGCCCTTCCGGCTGACGCCGCCACGCTCGAGCTGCGCCCCGCCGAGCAGGACGTGGAGCTGCTCTGCGGGGGGGCGGTCTTCCATCTGCGCACGCTGCGCGCCGAGGACTTCCCCTCACTGCCCATTCCCGCCGACGAGGCTCGGATGACCTTGCCGGCGGAGGCTTTCGTGCAGACGATCGAGCGGGTCGCCCGCTCGGCTTCTCGTGACGAGACCAGGCCCGTGCTCACTGGCATCCTGATCTCAGCCGCCGACCGGGAGCTGCGCATGGTCGCGACTGACTCCTATCGTCTGAGCGTCAAGCGCACCACGCTCGAGACCCCGCTGCAGAGCAGCCTGGAGGCGAACATCCCCGCCCGCGCGCTGCAGGAGCTCGCCCGGGTGGCCCAGCAGTCCCAAAGCGCCGAGGTGACGGTCGGCGTGGCCCAGAATCAGGTGGTCTTCGAGCTCGGCGGGGTGGTGCTTTCATCGAGGCTGATCGAGGGCCAGTTCCCCAACTACCGCCAGCTGATCCCCGAGTCCGTCGAGCATGAGCTGAGGCTCTCGACCGCCGAGATCATCGGGGTCGTGCGCCGTATCAGCCTGCTCGCGCAGAAGAACGCGCCCCTGCGCCTCGCCTTCCGGGAGGGTGAGCTGGCCGTATCGGCCCAGACCCCCGACGTGGGCGAGGCCAGCGAGACGATTCCCGTGCCCTTCCACGGGGAGCCCTTCGAGATCGGCTTCAACCCCGAGTTCCTACGTGACGGAGTCGAGAGCATCGATACCGACGAGCTCGTGATCAAGCTGATCAGCCCGCTGCGCCCCGGCCTGGTGGAGTCCCCGCAGGACGGTGACTTCGTATACCTGGTCATGCCCATCCGCCTGAACACCTGACGGGCGGCTGTGCGCGTTGTAAGCGTCTCGCTGCGCGACTTCCGCACATACGCTCGCGCCGAGGCTCACCTCGGGGAGGGCCTGACTGTCCTGCACGGGCCCAATGGCTGTGGCAAGTCGAACTTTCTCGAGGCCCTCTACTTCGGCTGCACCGGGCATGCGCTGCGCACCCGTAACGAGCGGGAGCTCGTGCGCTTTGGCCAGCAGGCCACTCGCGTTGCCGTGAGCGTCCGCGACGGTGCCGAGCAGCATGAGCTCACAGTCGCCTACGGCGCCGACGGCGGGGGCACGGAGCGCCCCGTCAAGCGCATGTGCGTCGACGGGGCCGCTGTGGAGAGGATGCTCGACGTCGAGGTCCGCCCGCTCCTTGGTGTCTTCGTCCCTGACCGGCTGGAGTTGCTCAAAGGCTCCCCCGCTCCCCGCCGCGCCCATCTCGACCGGGTGGTAGCCGCGCTCTGGCCCCTGCGCGTCACGACACGCCACGCCTACGCCCGCGCGCTCGTTCAGCGAAACGCGCTGCTCGCCCGCATTCGCGCAGGCCGTGCCTCGCGCTCCACCCTGCCCACCTGGGACCGCGAGCTGGCCCGTCACGCAATCGCCCTGCGCCAGGACCGCGAACGCGTGGTCGAGCTGCTGTGCGGGCGATTTTCCGAGCGCGCCGAACTGCTCGGCCTGAGCGGCGAGGTGGCCATGCGCTACCGCCCACGCTCCCCCGCCACGGACGTCGAGGAGTTCGTCGCCGAGCTGCAGGAGCGCCTACCCGGCGAGATCGAGCGTGGCTTCGGCTCCCACGGCCCGCACCGCGACGAGCTCTCCCTCCTGCGCGACGGGCGCGAGCTGCGCAGCTACGGCTCGCAGGGAGAGCTGCGTCTGGCGCTGCTTGCGCTGCTCCTCGCCGAGCGCGCGGTGCTCGCCGAGCACCGCGGCCGCATCCCGCTGCTGCTGCTCGACGATGTGATGAGCGAGCTCGACCCGCAGCGACGCGAGCTGCTCGCCGGGGAGCTCGCGGGTGCCGGACAGAGCGTGATCGCAACCACCGACCTCGCCCACGTCCCGGCGTCCGCGTCGGAAGGGGGGGTCCTTCATATGACGCGCCTGCGCGTCTGCTCCGGGGCGATCCTGCAGGAGGCGCTGGCGGCGTGAGCAGGTTCGCCCCCCGCCCGCTCTCTGAAGCCCTCGAGGGCTTCACGGCTACGCTGGCCCCGGCGAGCACGCTCGCGCGTGTGCAGGAGTGCTGGGAGGCCGTTGTGGGCAGCGCGATCGCCACCGCCGCGCGGCCGGTGGGGGAGCGCGACGGGGTGCTGAGCGTGCGCTGCGTCGCTGCCGTGTGGTCGCAGGAGCTCGACCTGATGGCACCCGAGCTCCTTGGCCGCTTGAACGACGCTCTGGGCCACGAGCTCCTGCACAAGATGCGCTGCCGCACAGACTGAGCTTGCTGGGGCGTTTTCCCTGCTATTCAGCGGCATTTCAGCCTTCTCGGGGGCTCGGAAGGGGGTCCGCTTGTGATATCGTTTGTTTGACAACGCACGCGCCCCGGTCCGCGGTCTGTTCAGCTCGGATTCCGGGGCTTTCTCACGTCATGGAGTGGAGGCCAATTGGCCGCAGAGAGCGATAGTACATACGATCAGGATCCCAAGCCGGGGGCCGCCGCCTCGGGATCGGGCGCCACCAATGACCCGGTGATGGGTGCCGGCGCCAGCTACGACGCGCAGGACATCACCGTGCTCGAGGGCCTCGAGGCCGTCCGCAAGCGTCCCGGCATGTACATCGGCTCCACCGGCGTCATGGGGCTGCACCATCTCGTGTACGAGGTGGTCGACAACTCCGTGGACGAGGCCCTCGCGGGCTTTTGCACGGAGGTCGCGGTCATCATCCACCCCGACAACTCCGTCACCGTCGTGGACAACGGTCGCGGGATCCCCGTCGCGATGCACGAGAAAGAGGGCCGCCCCGCCGTCGAGGTCGTGCTCACGGTGTTGCACTCCGGGGGGAAGTTCGGCGACGGCGGTGGTTACAAGGTCTCTGGGGGACTCCACGGGGTCGGGGTCTCCGTCGTCAATGCGCTCTCCGAACGGCTCCTCGTCGAGATTCGCCGCGATGGGCACGTGTGGTCGCAGGAGTACTCCCGCGGCGATCCCCAGAACGAGCTTCAGCGCGGCGCAGAGCTGCCCGCGGGGGCACCCACCGGCACCACCATCACCTTCCTCCCGGACGCCGACATCTTCGAGAGCCTCGACTTCGACTTCCGCACGCTCGAAGAGCGTCTGCGCGAGACCGCCTTCCTCACACGCGGCCTGCACATCTCGATCGTCGACGAGCGGGGCGAGGGCCACTCCGCCGAGTTTCGTTACGAGGGGGGGATCGAGGACTTCGTCGCCTACCTCAACGAGAACAAGGAGACCGTCCACCGCAAGGTCGTCTTCTTTGCCGGCGAGAGCGAGGAGGGCGCGGTGGAGGTGGCGATGCAGTGGAACTCCTCCTACCAGGAGTCGATCCACTCCTTCGCCAACAACATCAACACCCGCGAGGGCGGCAGCCACATGTCCGGCTTTCGCTCCGCGCTCACGCGCACCCTCAACAAGTATGCCCGCGACCACGGCCTGCTCAAGGAGAAAGAAGACAACCTCTCGGGCGAGGACGTCCGCGAGGGGTTGACCGCGGTCATCTCCGTCAAGCTCCGCGACCCCCAGTTCGAGGGGCAGACCAAGACCAAGCTCGGCAACCCCGGCATGGCGGGCTTCGTCGAGTCGATCGTCAATGGCGGCCTGGGCGAGTTCCTGGAGGAGAACCCCAGCGAGGCCCGCGCGGTGATCATGAAGTCCGTGCAGGCCCAGCGCGCCCGCGAGGCTGCCCGCAAGGCCCGTGACCTGACCCGCCGCAAGTCCGCCCTGGAGAACTCCACGCTCCCCGGCAAGCTCGCCGACTGCTCCGTCAAGGACCCCTCGCTCGCCGAGCTGTTCGTGGTCGAGGGCGACTCCGCGGGGGGCTCCGCCAAGCAGGGCCGCGACCGCAACACCCAGGCGGTGCTGCCGCTGCGAGGGAAGATCCTCAATGTTGAGAAGAGCCGCATCGACAAGGTTCTGCAGAACACCGAGATCCAGGCTCTGATCACCGCGATCGGCACCGGTGTGCGGGACGAGTTCAACATCGAGAACGCCCGCTACCACAAGGTCGTGCTGATGACCGACGCCGACGTCGACGGCGCCCACATCCGCACGCTCGTGCTCACGCTGCTCTTCCGCGAGATGGAAGAGCTCATCAAGGCCGGCTACGTCTACATCGCCAAGCCCCCCCTCTACAAGCTCAAGCAGGGCTCCCGCGAGCGCTACATCGAGAAGGACTCCGAGCTCGAGGACATCCTGCTCTCCGACAAGTGGGAGAAGCTCGACATCTCCGACCGCCACGGTGCTCAATTCAAGCTCACCGAGAACCGCTGGCAGCGCTTCACCCGGCTGCTCAAGCAGTACGAAGGCTGGGCCTCCTCGCTGCGCGCCGCCCACGGCCACGAGATGGTCCAGTTCCTCGAGGAGTCCTCACTGCTCGGCGAGCAGGTGATGAGTGCCGAGAAGGCGGTCGAGCTGCTCTCCCGGGCAGATCTCGAGGGAGAGACCCACGCCACCGAGCTGGTGGAACAGGATCCGCTCGAGCTGCGCGTCAAGGCTGTCGAGACTCGCACCGGCTTCGCCCGAACCCACCGCATTCGCCGCACCCTCTTCGACTCCCAGGAGTACCGCCAGCTCGCCTCGGTGCACAAACAGCTGATCGAGCTCGCCGGCACCCCCGCCTTCGAGGTGCGCCTCGCCGACGCCCGCGAGGATGCGCCCTCCTTCGAGGCGCTGCGCCAGGCGGTGCTGGGCGTCGCGCAGAAGGGCGTCAAACTGCAGCGCTTCAAGGGGCTGGGGGAGATGAACGCTGAGCAGCTCGGCGAAACCACGATGGCTCCCCAGTCCCGCACGCTCGCGCAGGTCACGCTCGAGGACGCCGCCGCCGCCGACCGTATCTTCTCGATGTTGATGGGCGATCAGGTCGAGCCTCGGAGGGCGTTCATCGAGGACAACGCCCGCGCCGTAGTCAACCTCGATGTCTAGGGAGGTGAGGGGTGGCATCCGCTGACGTAATAGGGGGCGGGAACATCGAACCGCGCGCGCTCGAGGAGGAGATGCGCACCGCCTACCTCGACTATGCGATGTCCGTGATCGTCGGCCGCGCGCTGCCCGACGTGCGCGACGGCCTGAAGCCCGTGCACCGCCGCGTGCTCTACGCGATGAACGAGCTTGGGCTCAGCCCCAACCGCTCCTACTCGAAGTGCGCCCTGATCGTCGGCGAGGTCATGGGCAAGTACCACCCGCACGGGGACTCCGCCATCTACGACACGCTCGTGCGCATGGCGCAGGAGTTCTCGATGCGCTACCAGCTCGTCGACGGCCAGGGCAACTTCGGCTCGCTCGACGACGATCCCGCCGCCGCGATGCGCTACACGGAGGCAAGGCTCGCCCGCATCGCCACCGAGATGCTGCGCGATCTCGACATGGACACCGTCGACTTCGTGCCCAACTACGACGGCTCCAAGCGCGAACCGCTGGTCCTTCCCTCGCGCTTCCCCAACCTGCTCGTCAACGGCTCCTCGGGCATCGCGGTGGGGATGGCGACCAACATCCCCCCGCACAACCTCCGCGAGGTGATCGACGCCACCTTCGCCTACATCGAGGACCCCGACATCGAGGTCGAAGGCTTGATGCGGCACATCAAAGGCCCCGACTTCCCCACCGGCGGGATCATCCTCGGCCGCGCCGGGATCAAAGACGCCTACGAGACCGGCCGTGGGCGCGTGCGCGTGCAGGCGCGTGCCCACATCGAGCCGCTCACCCACGGCAAGGAGGCGATCGTCGTCACCGAGCTGCCCTTCATGGTCAAGAAGGGCGGCCCCGGCAACCTGATCGAGAAGATCGCCGACCTCGTCCGCGACAAACGCATCCCCGAGATCTCAGACCTGCGCGACGAGTCCGACAAGCGCGGGATGCGTCTCGTGATCGAGCTCAAGCGCGACGCGATCCCCAAGGTGGTGCTCAACAAGCTCTACAAGCACACCCCCATGCAGACGACGTTCGGGGTCAACATGGTCGCGCTTGTGGACAACGTCCCGCGCACGCTCAACCTGCGCTCGGTGATCCACAACTACGTGGCCCACCAGCGCGAAGTGATCGTGCGCCGCACCAAGCACGAGCTCTCCGAGAAGGAGGCCCGCGCGCACATCCTGCTCGGCCTCCTGATCGCCCTCGACAACCTCGACGCGATCATCGAACTGATCCGCGCCTCCCGCGATCGCGACGCCGCGCGCGAGCAGCTCGTGGAGCGCTTCGCGCTGAGCCACATCCAGGCCACCGCGATCCTCGACCTGCGCCTCTCCCAGCTCACCGCGCTGGAGGCCGACGCGATCAAAAAGGAGCACGACGACGTCACCGAGCGCATCGCCGAGCTGCGCTCGATCCTCGGCGACGAGAGCCGTGTGCTCGCCGTCATCAGGGAGGAGCTCGGCGAGATTCGCGAGCGCTTCGGCGACGAGCGCCGCTCGGAGATCACCCACTCCGAGGACGAGATCGACATCGAGGACCTGATCGCCGACCAGCAGATGGTGATCGCGATCACCCACACCGGCTACATCAAGTCGCTGCCGCTCGCCACCTACCGCCAGCAGCAGCGCGGCGGGCGCGGCGTGACCGGGATGGACATGAAGGACGGCGACTTCATCGAGCACCTCTTCGTCTGCTCCTCCCACGACTACCTGCTGTTCTTTTCCAACCGCGGCAAGGTCTACCGCTCGAAGGTCTACGACCTCCCCGAGGCCTCCCGCACCGCGAAGGGCCGCGCCCTGGTCAACGTGCTGCCGCTGCGCGAGGGCGAGCGCATCCAGGCGGTGCTCTCCACCCGCGACTTCAGCGAGGCCAAGTATCTGATCTTCGCCACCCGCGAGGGCACCGTCAAGAAGACCGAGCTCGCCGCCTACAACACCCCGATCAAGGCCGACGGGATCATCGCGATCAACATCCGCGACGAGGACGAGCTGCTCGCCGTGCGTGCCGTCGAAGAGGGCGAGGAGATCATCATGGTCTCCCGCGCCGGCCTCACCGTCCGCTTCGCCGAGTCCGACGCCCGTTCGATGGGCCGCGACACCACCGGCGTGCGCGGAATGGACGTCGGCAAGGACGGTCGGGTGATCGCGATGGACGTGGCCCGCGACGACATGGACCTGCTGGTGGTCACCGAGAACGGCTACGGCAAGCGCACCCTGATCGACCAGTACCGCAAGACCAACCGCGGCGCCAAAGGCGTCAAGACGATCGGGCTCACCGAGCGCAAGGGCGGGCTCGCGGGCGCGCTCGTCGTGCGCGAGCACCACGAGCTCGTGTTCATCTCCGTCGGCGGCATGGTCCAGCGCACCTCCGCCGGAGGCATCTCGCGCCAGGGGCGCTCCGCCACGGGCGTGCGCGTGATGAACCTCAAGGAGGACGACGCGGTGAGCGCGATCGCGCTGGTGGTAGAAGGAGACGGGGGAGACGAGGTCCTCGAGGGCGAGTCCGTCAACGGCGCCGGCGAGCCCAACCAGTTGTCCGGCGACGCGAGCGAGAACGGCTCGGGTTCTGACGCATAGAGGGTGGCGCAGCCGGCCGTTGGCCGGTGAGCCGGGCCCTTCATCTTTTCAGTTGTCCCTTGCTCGACGTCGCCTCCATCCGCTACTCTGGCGAGACCAGAGAAAGGAGGTGGTCCGTACGTCTAGTGACAGTTCTTGCGGGACCCTGGAGGTGACCGGCCGCTAGGTCGGACAGGCTGGACCGCTCAGCGGAATCCAACCCGGGACACCCCGAGACCGCCGCCGGCTCTGGTCCCTCCGGCAGCGCAGGCAGTCTCGGCATTCCAGTCAAAAGCAGCTCCACGGGGGGCGTCGCAGGGGTTGCGGCGCCCCCCGGTGGTTTCTCAGACCAGCCGGAACCGGGGCCGAGCTCGGGCACACTTCCGGAGCCCTGACGCAACCGGCCGCTTTTGCGCGCATCGACCTGCTGGCACGCGGCTTTCAGGCGGCCTGAGCCGTCTGCGGCAGGTACTGGCGCCAGGCCGCCGGGATGGAGGGGCTGGCGACGTGAATGAAGACCTCGGCCCGCGGGACCCGCGGCGCGTGCCGCGGGTGCATGCCCGCCTGGCGGGGCAGCCGGTCGCCCTTGCGGCGGTTGCAGGGAGCGCAGGAGGCGACGATGTTCTCCCAGCTCGAGGAGCCCCCCTTGGAGCGGGGGATCACGTGATCCACGGTGAGGTTGGCGCGCGAGCCGCAGTACTGGCACATCCACCCGTCGCGGGCGAACACCGCACGGCGCGTGATCTTGCGCTGATGGGCGTCGCGGGGCACGCGCACGTAGGCGACCAGGCGGATCACCGCGGGCCGGGCAAGAGTGGTCTTCTCCGAGTGCAGCTCCCACCGCCCCCGCTCCACCAGCTCGGCCTTCTCCTTGAGCAGCAGGACCACCGCGCGGCGCACCGAGCACACGTTGATCGGCTCGAAGGTCGCGTTCAGAACGAGCACCCGTCCACTCTCAGGCCCGCGCCGCCGGTGCTCGGACGGCGACACGGACCGGACTGAGTCTGGTGGAACGGTGGTATCCATCCGTGCGCCGCAGTGTAGCGTCAGCCGGCCCTGTAGGAGCCGAGTATCCGCACCTGCTCGCACGCCGCCCGCATCCCCGCGAGCGCTTCCGCGACCCCGGGTTCCCCGGTGCTGCCCTGGAGATCGACGAAGAAAACGTAGTGGCCGAGGCGAGCGCGCTGAGGACGGGACTCGATCTTCGTCAGGTTGATCGCCCGCCGGGCGAACTCGTCCAGACACCGCACGAGCCATCCAGGGCGCTCCGCGCCCGAGCCCCAGAACGCCACGGATGTCTTCCATCTGTCGCCGCCACCTCCCTGTGCGCGCATGGGGGTGTCCTGCTCGGCCCCGCCGCCGGTGCGCGCCAGCCACACGAAACGCGTCACGTTGTCGTCGCGGTCCTGCACCCCCTCGCGCACGACCGTCCCGCCGTAGATGTCGGCGGCCAGTCGTGTTCCCAGCGCGGCCTGTCCGGGCCGGCGCTCGCCCACCACCAGCCGCACCGCCTCCGCGGTAGAGCTCGCCGGCAGAACCTGGGCGTGGGCGAGCTCGCCTCTGAGCAGGCGCGTGCACTGCCCCGGGACCTGAGGGTGGGAGATGACGGTGTCGATCTCCTCCAGCCCCACCATCTGCGCCGCGATCAGCGAGTGCCTCACCACGAGCAGCGCCTCACCGACCACCTCCAGGTCCCCCCGCTCGTCCGCGAGCAGGTCGAGCGTCACCGTGACCGACCCGTCCAGGGAGTTCTCGATCGGCACCACCGCCCACCGCACCGTCCCCTCGCGCACCGCCAGCACGGTGTCGTAGATGCTCGCCAGCGCCACCGGCTCCACGGAGTCAGGCCTGGCGCTCGAGAGCAGCGCCTCCTCGGTGAAGGTGCCCGCCGGGCCCAGGTAGCCGACGCGCGGGCGTCCCTCCTCAGACCCAGAGGGCATCGCTCAGGCGGAGAGCCGCTCGTCGGAGACCCCGCCGGCGCCCGCCGGGGAGAGCGCCACGCGCATCGCCTCCGCCTCCTCGGGGGAGAGCTCCAGTTCGCTTTGGCCCTGGTGGACCTGCTTGGCGTAGAACCGCGCCTGGTCGCGATGGTGGATGCAGGTGAGCACGACTCCCGAGCGCGTTCCGTCGAGCAGCGCGATCGACATCGATTGCCTCCCCGAGAGCTCGTTGTAGGCGTCGTAGCGCACCAGCGCGCGGTGCGAGATCGCTCCCTGAACGCCCGCCTCCGCGTCAGTCAGGCGCTGCTCCAGGCGCGTGGCCACCTCCCCGACGTACTCCCGCAGCTCCTCGAAGGCCCCCTGCAGCTGTGCGGCGTGGGCCACCAGGTCGTGCTCGCGCTCCCCCAACACGACCCTCTGGGTGGCACGCAGACTGCGGATGCTGAGCCTCAGCGCCACGCATCCCAGCAGCGCCAGCACCGCGATCGCCGCGGCGGCGATCGCGAGGATGCCCTGGGTGTCGGTCAAGCTCGCGGCGGCCACTGAGGACAAACTAGCGGCTTGGGGTTCGGGAGGCGATCCATGTCCGGCCCCGCCCTGGTCAAGGGGGGAGGGGGGTCGCTACTGCGCGAACACCGCCAGGTAGGTGCCCTTGTTGTTTTCGAGGTTGGTCTCGCCGGGGACAGGCTTGACGTAGACGGCGATCCGGCCCGCTCCCGCCGGGACCCCTTCCACGGGGACGCTCACCTTCGAGGTGACGCCTGGTTCGGTTTTGGCGATCGTCCGGCTGTTCTTGTAGGCCTTCCCGCCGGAGGTCACCGTGACTTCGACCGTCACGTTCGTCTCCGTATTGCTCCCCGAGTCTTCCACCATCGCCGTGAACGTCGGGTTGGCCCCGCCACTGATGTGGTTCAGCGTGCCGGTCGATTCGGGTTCGAGATTGGTGGAGCCCACGCTCACACCCGTCAGCGCCGAGCCGTGCGTACCCGGTGCGATCTGCCCGCTGGGGGTGGAGCCCGAGGATTTCCCGGTGAGACGCTCTTCGACAGTGCTCGGTTCCAGCCACCCGAGGTTCTCCAGGGACTGGGTGGCGGCGGTGCTCAGTTCGTGGATGCCGTCCGCCGCCAGCGCCTGCTGGATCAGCGGCGCGACACGCTGGGAGTAGACCACGTCGGAGGCCAGGAACATCTCCATCGCTCCTGCGATCAGCGTGCTGGCCTGCTTGCCCTTGCCCCCCAGCGCCTGGGGCACGAGCGCCGCGATCTTCCCCAGCGCTTCCTCGCGCAGGTCGAGCGCCAGCGTCAAGTTGCGTTGAGCCGCCTGCACTTCGCTCGGGACGCTCAGCCGCTTGGCATGTTCGGCCTGCTTCTGGGCCACCTCGCGCAGTTCGTTGACTTTCTGCTGCACGTTCAGCGGCTGTTCGCCCGAGGCGCCCGCGAGTGTGGTGAACAGCGGATGGGCGGCGAGCCCGTCGGATTCCCCCACCAGCTGGCCGACTTCGCCGTTGTACTTCTTCAGGGCTTCTTCCTTGCCGCTCTTCAGGCAGCCGTCGATGAGCAGCACGATCACGATCAGCGCCACCACCCCGACGCCCGCGGCGATCCGCCGGCGCACCATCATCGTGTGGCGATCCACGTGAGCCCCGCCCGCGGCGGGGCGCTGTGGGCGTCGTGGACGCGGGGGAGGATTGGGTGCCCGCCCACCCGGCACCCGCCCACCCGCGGCGGCTGGCCGCGGCTCTCCCCCCTCGTCATCGTCGAAGAACGACAAGCCGTCCGCTCCTTACAGGTCTTGCCTTGCGGAAGAGGACCAGTATGACCGCCCGCCCGGCCATCCAGGTTTCTCTCCCTAGTGACCTCTGCAACTTCTCGCTCATCGCGAGTTCTCCTGCAATGCCGCGGCAGGGAGGGCGGGGGCCTCGGCGAACGCAGGAGGCGGTGGACTCCCACGACACCCTCATCGCACCTCGGCACAGCCCCGGCGGCGAGCGCGGTCCCGTCGAGGGGGTCCGCGCGGAGCGGATCGGCCCCCCGCTCGACCGCTACCGTCTGCTGGAGCGCCTGGGGGCCGGCGGCTTCGGGGTCGTGTGGCGCGCGCACGACGAGCTGCTCGACCGCGAGGTCGCGGTCAAGGTGATCCCCCTCCCGGCGGGGGAGGACCGCGAGCGCGCCACCCGCGAGGCGCTCGCCTGCGCCCGCCTGGCCCACCCGGCGATTGTCGCTCTGTACGAGGCCTGCGCCGCAGAGGACGCCTTCTACCTCATCTCCGAGCTCGTCCACGGCGAGACCCTCGCCCAGCTGATCGCCCGCGAGGCACTCGGCGACGAGGAGGTGCTCGCGATCGGCCTCGCGCTCATCGACGCCCTTCTGCACGCCCACGGGCGAGGGGTGATCCACCGCGACATCAAGCCCCAGAACGTGCTCGTGCCCCACCCCCCCGAGGAGCCCACCCCCCCGGCGCCAGGAGAGCCCCCCCCGCCGAGCCTGGCGGCCGTCGCCAAGCTGACCGACTTCGGCGGTGCGCTCCTCGCCGGCGAGGAGGCCCTCACCCACACGGGGGACGTGCTCGGCACCCTCGCCTACATGGCCCCTGAGCAGATCGAGGGCCGCGAGGTCGGCGGGCCCGCCGACCTCTACTCGCTCGCACTCGTCCTCTACGAGGCTCTCAGTGGGGTGAACCCCGTGCGCGGCCCCACCCACGCCGCCACCGCGCGGCGCATCGGCAGCGAGTTGCCGCCGCTGGGGGGTCCGCGCCGCGACCTGCCGCGCGAGCTCACACGGGCCGTGGACCTGGCGCTCGACCCCGATCCGCGGCGTCGCGGAACGCTCCCCGAGCTGGGCGAGGCGATCGCACACGCCCTGCACCAAACCCCTCGCCCACCGCTCGTCACGGTCGAGGGTCCGCCGCCGCCGCGGTCCCAGGAGCAGCCCGTCGAGGAGCAGCCGGACACCGCGGGGTGGCTCACCATCCAGCGTCTGGGCTGGATCGCCGCCGCGCTCTCTGTCTGCATATGGCAGATCGCGGACTCGCGTCCCGGCGTTGGTCTGATCGTGCTCTGCGCGGCGCTGGCGCTCGTGCTGCTCGTGCGCCGTCCCGGCCCGCAGTGGGCCGCCGCCGCGCTTGCGCCCCTGCTCGGGCTCGCCGGGCTCGCCGGTGTCTTTCCCGCGCTCGCAGGACAGGCCACCCGTTGGCGCGCGCGCGCGCTGCTCGGCGCCCTCGGCTACTGGTGGCTGCGCCTCGCCGAGCTGCCATTCGATCGCGGCGCCCGCCACCTGTGGCTTGGGCCTCCCGCAAGCCTCGGTGCGCGGTCTTCCTGGGAGGGGTCCCTGAGCACCACGGCCGTACACGCGCTTGGCCCGCTGCTGGGTATCGCCCTGCTGCTCGGCGCCGCCCTGTGGGCTCTCGCTGCCGCCGTCCTGCCGTGGATCGTGCGGGGGCGCAGCGCGCTGTCCGACACGCTCGCCGCGATCCTCTGGGCGGGGGCGCTGGCCGCGAGCGCGCCCCTGGTGGACCGAGGCTTCCCCCTCGTCGGCGGGAGCGGGGTGGGGGGCGCGGCGATTCCATCCCCGCGTGGGGTCATCCTGGGATCGGCCCTCGGAGCGATCTTCGCCGTCGGGGCCCGCGCGGTGCGCGGTCCCGTGTAGAGGATCGTTGCCCGGCGAGCCTTAAAGTGGGGAGTGGCGGGGGCCCTCCAGGCATCACGCCCATGCTCCACGATCGCGATCCGCATATCGATGAACCCCCTCAAGAGCTTCGAGACCACACTCACCTCCCTCGTCGAGGGCGCCTTCGGGCGCCTCTTTCGCTCGGAGGTCCGGCCCATGGAACTCGCGCGCAAGCTCGCGCGCGAGATGGATGAGCACCGCACCGCCTCGGTCTCGCGCGTCTACGCCCCCAACGAGTACGCCGTGTGGCTCTCCCCCCGAGATCGCGCACGCTACGACGGCGTCGAGGACGATCTGATCGACGAGCTCTGCGCCTACCTGCTCGAGCACGCCCGCGCCGAGGATCTGACGCTCGCCTCGCCTCCCATGATCGCCTTTCACACCGACCCCGATCTCGCGCTCGGCGAGTTCGGCATTCAGGCGCGCCTAGTGCGCCCCGACGACCACGAAGGCGAGAGCGCCGGCGAGGAGCGCGGAGCGGTCGAGCGGGACGCCGCGCCGAGCGGGGGCGACGAGCATGGGCAGACGATGATCTACAGCAGCTCCCGCCGCCTGCGCGACCCCCTCGAGGAGAGCCGCGGCCGCCGCTCCGCTCGCGCTCTGCTGCTCGTCGGCGGCCGCCGGCTGCTCGTCCCGCCCGGCGGCGCGGTCATCGGCCGCGGCCGCGACTGCGACATCGTCCTCGAGGACGCCGGTATCTCCCGCCGGCACGCCCACATCGGCCCGGCCGCCGAGGGCTGGGCGATCGAGGACCTGCGCTCCACAAACGGGGTGCTCCTCAACGGCGAGCAGCTCCGCGAGGTCCAGCCGCTGCGGGTGGGCGATCGCATCAAGCTCGGCTCCACCGAGATCGTGTTCGAGCTGCAATGAATACGCTCCAGCCGGTGTCGGTTGCGCTCAAGTTCGGCTTCATCGCCGTGCTCTATCTCTTTCTGCTGTGGGTCGCCCGCAGCGCGCTGCGCGATTTGCGAGGACGCGGGGGCGGCGGGGCCCCGCCGACCCCCTTCGCAGCGGGCAGAGAGGCCTCGCCGGACGCCACCGGCATGTACTCCGCCTCGGCGCTCAGCCGCTCGGACGCCAGCCGCCGCGCTCCCCGCCTGGTGGTCGCGCGCGCGAGCGGTCACGATCCCGGGATGATCTACGACCTCGACGGCGAGCTCGTGCTCGGCCGCGGCGACCACGCCGAGATCCGCCTCGAGGATCCCTTCGCCTCCTCCCGCCACGCCCGCATCTACGAGCAGGCCGGCACGTTCGTGGTGGAGGATCTGCGCTCCACCAACGGCAGCTACCTCAACGAGGAGCTGCTCGACACCCCCCGCCCCCTGCACCCCGGCGATCATCTGCGGATCGGGGAGAGCGAATTCGTGTTCGAGGTCGATTGATGCTGCGGGTGGCCGAGCAATACGCGGGTACCGACACCGGCCTGCAGCGGCGCGCCAACGAGGACTCGCTGCTCGCACGCTCGCCGCTGTTCGTGGTCGCCGACGGCATGGGCGGCGCGCAGGCGGGGGAGGTGGCCTCGAAGATCGCGGTCGAGTCCTTCCAGGCCGGTCTTCCCCACGACACGAGCCCCGAGGAGGCGCTGGCTGTGCGCGCGCTGGCCGCCAACGCGCGCATCTACGACCTCTCCCGCAGAAACGCCGAGCAGGCTGGCATGGGCACCACGCTCACCGCCCTGTACGTCGGCGAGCAGGAGGTCGCGATCGCCCACGTCGGGGACAGTCGCGCCTATTGCGTGCGCGAGGGCGAGCTGCTGCGCCTCACCGACGACCACTCGCTCGTGGACGAGCTGATCCGCGAGGGGCGCCTGACTCCCGAGGAAGCCGAGGATCACCCCCAGCGCTCGATCATCACCCGCGCGCTCGGCCCCGAGGAGACCGTGGAGATCGACACCCGCTCCTTCCGGGCCCGCCCCGGCGACCTCTACCTCCTGTGCAGCGACGGCCTCACCTCGATGGTCCCGGAGTCCCGGCTCGGCGAGCTCCTGCGCCAGCACGCGGGCGAGCGCCTGCGCGAGGTGGGGGAGGCGCTGATCGCCGAGGCCAACCGCGCCGGTGGGCGCGACAACATCACGGTGATCCTGCTGCGCCTGGAAGAGGTCCACATCGGTGATGGTGCTCATCGGGAGTTGCAGCCCACGGTCGTGGGGATGCCCGCCCCGTCTTCATCGGGTGCCCACACACCCGCACCGTCGTCCAGCTCGCCCTCGCCCGGCCGGTCGATGTCCACCGCGCCTGCTCCGGTGGCCGCGCCCGCGCCCACCCTGTCGAGGGCAGCCCCCCTCCCCGTGACCGCTTCGCACAACCCCTCGATGCCCACCACGCCTGCACACGGGCCGCGGCCCGTGGCGGCCCGCCGTCCCCGCGCGGCGCAGGCGGCTGTCGATCGGGCTCGACCGCGCCGCCTGCGCCGCGCGCTACCTGCGCTGGTGCTGCTCGCCGTGCTCGGGCTGCTGGCCGCCGGCGGGTACGTGGCCTCGCAGTCGGTCTACTTCATCGGGACCAACAGCCGCGGTCTGGTGACGATCTACCAGGGCTTCCCCTACCAGCTCCCCGGGGGGCTCGAGCTCTACAACAGCTACTACGTCTCAGGGGTGGGTGCCGCCACGTTGAGCCCCACGCGGCGCAGGGCGCTGCTCGACCACAAGCTCCGCTCCGAAGGCAACGCCGGCGCGCTGATGCACAGCCTCGAACTGGAAGAGCTGAACGAATGACCGCCGCCGGCGAACGGCGCAGCGATGGAGTCACACGATGAACCGGCCGATCGTGCGGCTCTACGTGCTCGTCGCGCTGCTGTTCGCCCTGCTTGTCGCCTTCACCTCGCGCTGGACGATCTTCGAGGCCTCCTCGCTGCGCGAAAACCCGCTGAACAAACGCGCGCTGCTGAAGGAGGAGCGTGTCCAGCGCGGGGCGATCCTCGCCGCCGACGGCACCGTCCTTGCACGCAGCGTGCGTACGCGCGAAGGGACCTACGAACGCACCTACCCCACCGGGGAGGAGTTCGCCCAGGCGATCGGCTACTCCTACCCCCTTACGTTCAGGCGCACAGGTCTCGAGCGCTACCGCAACGCCTCGCTCAGCGAACAGAGCCAGAGCAACCTGCAGTCGATCCTCGACCAGCTCCAGGGCCAGAGCGAAAGGGGCGATGAAGTGATCACCACGCTCGACCCCGCCGCCCAGCGGGCCGCGATCGCGGGGCTCGGCGGCCATCAGGGTGCCGTGGTCGCGCTCGTGCCATCCACCGGCGCCGTGCGGGTGATGGCCTCCACCCCCAGCTACGACCCGGGCGCACTGCGCTCCCCGGCCTCCGCGGAAAGGCTCAAAACCGACGCCGAAGCCCCGCTGGTCAATCGCGCGGTGCAGTACGGCTACGCACCGGGGTCCACCTTCAAGGTCGTCACCGCCACCGCGGCGATCGACACCGGGAGGTTCACACCCTCCTCAACGCTCAGCGGCCGCAACGGCGTCGTGGTGTCGGGAGTGCCGCTGAGCAACGACCAGAACGAAAGCTTCGGCGAGCTCACGCTCACCCAGGCGCTCGCCAAATCGGTCAACACGGTGTGGGCGCAGGTCGCCGAACAGGTCGGCAAGCCCACGCTCGCCCGCTACATGCGTCGATTCGGCTTCGACGCCAAGCCGCAGCTCGACTACCCCGCCGAAGAAATGTCGGCCAGCGGGGAGTACACGGAAGGGGAACGCCTGCTCTCGCCCACCAGCCCGCTGGTCGACGTCGGGCGCATGGGCATCGGCCAGGACAAACTGCGGGTGACCGCGCTGCAGATGGCCGAGGTCGCCGCCGCCGTGGCCAACCGCGGCAGGCTGATGGTCCCCCATCTGACCGCGCGAATCGTGGACCCGGAAGGGCGAACCGTGCAGCAGATCCCCCCCCGCGTGCAGTCGGTGGTGATGAAACCCTCCACCGCCGCCGCGGTCGCCTCGATGATGGAAGCGGTCGTCAACGAAGGCACCGGCGAAAACGCACGGATCCCCGGGGTGCAGGTGGCCGGCAAGACCGGCACCGCAGAAACGGAGATCGGCACCGCCATCAACAACGTGTGGTTCATCGCCTTCGCCCCCGCCGCCGACCCCCGCGTGGCGATCGCCGTGACGGTCAAGGGCGTACCCGGGTACGGCGCCACCTACGCCCTGCCGATCGCGCGGCAGGTGATGGAAGTGCTGCTCCGATGATCGAATCCGGCACCGTGATCGACGGCCGCTACGAGGTGCTCTCGCGGATCGGCACCGGCGGGATGGCCGACGTGTACCTCGCGCGCGACCAGCTCCTGGGCCGCCAGGTGGCGGTCAAGCTGCTGCACCACCGCTTCGCCGAGGATCAGGAGTTCGTGGAGCGCTTCCGGCGCGAGGCCTCCAGCGCCGCCGGCCTCTCCCATCCGAACGTGGTGGCGATCTTCGATCGGGGTGAGTGGGACGGCACCTACTACATCGCGATGGAGTACCTCCCCGGCCGTTCCCTGAAGGCGGTGGTGCGCGAGCAGGGCCCGCTGGACCCCGTGGCGGCGATCGACATCGTCATCCAGATCCTGCAAGCCGCGCGCTTCGCGCACCGCCGTGGCGTGATCCACCGCGATCTGAAGCCCCACAACGTGATCCTCGACGAGGAGGGCCGCGCGAAGGTCACCGACTTCGGGATCGCCCGCGCCGGCGCCTCCGACATGACGCTCACCGGATCGATCATGGGGACAGCTCAATACCTTTCCCCCGAGCAGGCCCAGGGCCACGCGGTGAGCGCGGCCTCTGATATCTACGCCGTGGGGATCGTCCTCTACGAGCTGCTCACCGGCTCGGTGCCCTTCGACGGGGAGACGGCGGTGACGATCGCGCTCAAGCAGGTCTCCGCCGTCCCGCCCCCGCCGAGCTCGCTCAGAGGCGTTGAGGCCATCCCGCCTGAGCTCGACGCGGTCGTGCTGCGGGCGCTCGCCAAGGAGCCCGCGGGGCGGTTCGCCGACGCGGATGAGTTCATCGCGGCGCTCGAACACGTGCGCCGGGGGCTTCCCGCGGGGGGGGTACGGGCCTCGACGGCGCTTCACGGCAACGGGCCCGCAGTCCCCATGACCGCGACCGCGCTGCTGCTGGCGCCGCTCACAGCGGCCGGGGATGCAGCGGGGGGGAGGACCAAGCGGAGATCGACCAGCAGGACGCCGCCCGCAAACGCCGCCGGCGCTGGTGGTGGATCGCCGGCGCGGTGCTGTTCGCGCTGGCCGCCGCTGCCGCCGCGCTGCTGGCGCTGAAGCCCGCACCGAGGCGCGAGGCGACCGTGCCCTACGTCGTCGGCGCCACCGCCACGGTCGCCGAAGCGGCGCTCAAAGCGCAGGACCTCATCGCCGTCTCCCTGTCGTCCCCGAGCGCGAAGCTCTCCACGGGACTCGTGATCAGCCAGAGCTACCCCGCGGGGAGCGAGGTGCAGCGGGGCACGCGCGTGACCATCACCGTCTCCTCGGGCCCAACCAGCGTGGGGGTGCCGGACGTGAGGAACATGACGGGCGCTCAGGCCGTGCGCAAGCTCACCCAGGCTGGCCTGAAGCCGAGCGAACAGAGTCGCTCCAGCGCGACCGTGCCGGTCGGCAAGGTGATCGACACCGAACCCTCCCAGGGCGTGCCGCTGATCGCGGGCAGCCCGGTGACGGTGTTCGTCTCGAGCGGTCCCGCCCAGGTGAGCGTGCCTGAAGTGACCGGTCAGAGCGAAGCCGAAGCACGAGCCTCGCTGCGCGCCGCGGGCCTGCACGCGGGCACGGTCACCAAGCACGAAGAACCCGGCCAGGCCGCGGGTACCGTGCTCTCGCAGGCCCCCGCCGCGGGCGGCTCGGTGCCCAGCGGGGAAGCCGTGAATCTCGTGGTGGCGAAGGGCACCCAGGAAGTCACCGTGCCCCGCGTCGTTGGGAAAAAGGCCGAACGCGCCGAAGGCGAACTGGTCGGCGCGGGCTTCGTCGCGAAGTCGACCACCCGCACCGTCTCCAGCGAAGCCGAAGTCGGGCTGGTGCTGGAGCAGAGCCCCGCCGGCGGGGTCAAGGCCAAGCGCGGGGCCACGATCACGCTCACGGTGGGCGTGGCGCCCACATCGACGACGCCGAGCACTGCGACGACGCCCCCCGCGAGCACCACCCCCAGCACCTCCCAGACGCCCCCGGCCGCCGCTCCGGCGGCGGGCGCCACTCCATGACGCTCATCGTGGCCCTGCTCGCGGGGGGGCGCTCCTCCGAGCACGACGTCTCGCTGGCCTCCGCCAGCGCCGTGCGCGAGGGGCTGGAACGCGCCGGGCACGAGGTCCGCTGGGTTGAGATCGAGCGCGATGGGGCTTGGCGTCATGACGGGGAGCGGATCGGCCTCTGCCCGGGAGCGGGACTGCTCGACGCTGAGGTCGTGTTCCCCGCCCTCCACGGGCCCTTCGGCGAGGACGGCACCGTGCAGGGCGTGCTGGAGACCCTCGACATCCCCTATGTCGGCGCCGGCGTGGCGAGCTCGGCGGTGTGCATGGACAAGGTGCTCTTCAAAGAGCTCATGTCCGCCTGCGGAGTGCCCCAGGTGGAGTACGTCGGCGTCCGAGTCGAGCGCTGGCGCGAGGCCCCCCTCGAGGTGCTCGGCGAGATCGCTGCCCTGCGGCTCCCCGTGTTCGTCAAGCCCGCCCACCTCGGCTCCTCGGTCGGGATCGCCAAGGTGACCGAGGCCCCCCAGCTCGGGGAGGCGCTCGACAGCGCCTTCGCCCACGACCCCCTCGTGATCGTCGAGGCGATGGCGCCCGGGATCGAGGTCGAGTGCGCCGTGCTCGGGGCGCTCGCTGGAGAGGGGCCCGACAGAAGCCGGGAGACACTCGCCTCCGTGCCCGGGGAGATCGTGCTCGACGAGGAGTGGTACGACTACGCGGCGAAGTACCAGGACGGGGGGATGCGGCTGGTCGTGCCCGCCCGCATCTCCACCGCCGCGAGTGCGCGGGTGCGGGAGCTGGCGCTGGAGGTGTTCGCATACACGGGCTGCGAGGGCCTCGCGCGCGTGGACTTCTTCGTGGATGGCGAGAGGGTGCTGGTGAACGAGCTCAACACGATGCCCGGTTTCACGCCCACGAGCGTGTACGCGAAGCTGATCGAGGCCTCGGGGGTTCCCTATCCGGAGCTCGTCGATCGCCTCTGCCGGATCGGGATCGAGCGCTGGGAGGCCAGGCGCGCCTACCAGTATTAGCTGGACCGCAACGGCGAGAGCAGCAGATCGACCAGCACCCGGGGGTCGCGCCGAATACGCGCGTCTGTGGTGGCGGGGGGCCGCTTCTCGAGATTGACTTGGGCGGGATCGCGCAGCTTGTGCAGGCGGCCCTCCGCGATCAGGCGCTCGTCGACCGCCCCGAGGCGCCCCTCGAAGGTGGTGTAGACGGGGGTGCCGAGCGCGACCGCCTCGCGGTTCATCGTGCCGCCGGCGGAGATCACGAGATCGGCGTGGGCGATCAGCGACTGGGCGTCGATCGCCTCGCGGGGCACGATGAAGCCGGGTACCCCGGCGAGCTCTGCGCGCTGCTCGGCGGTGCGGGGCAGCACCACCGGCTGTGCCCCCTCGCCGCCGCCCGCGGCCTCCCGCAGGCGCTCCAGAACCTGCGCGAAGAGGTCGTTCTCGAAGCGGTGATAGAGCGAGACCTCCGGGGGGGTGCGCACCACGACGATTGGCCTCGCGGGGTCGAGCTCCAGCTGCGCGAAGATCGCGGGGTCGGGCTGGAAGTCGGCGAGGTAGTACTCCTCCTTGAGCCCCTCGTAGGCGCGCACCTTGCCCCGCGCGCCGTAGCGATCCAGCCGCTCGGGGGGGATCGCGTCGGGCACCACCACCGCGCTGGCGAGCCGGCAGTTGATGTGGTGCTGCACGGCGGCCCACTCGTAGTCGAACATCGTGGCGCTCGGGGTTCCCAGCAGCGAGGCGGCGACGCTCACGTCGTTAGACCCGTGGCCGAGCGCGATGTCGAAGGGGCCGTTGGCGCGCCCCCAGCGCAGGAGCGCCGCGGAGCGCAGCGCGAGGCCCCCGGCCTTGGCGGCAAGGCGCTCGCCGCGGTGGCGGCCGATCGCGGTGTGGGGGATCTGGAAACGGCGCAGCAGCCCGAGCGTCTGCGCGAAGTCGCGCGCGGTCACCCGCACCTCGTGGCCGTCGCGCTCCAGTGCCTCGATCACGGGGCGCAGGACGAGCACGTGGGGACTGTTGGTGAGGTCGATCCAGACGCGCATCGGGTGGACGGTATCGTTGACGCGCTCATGCTCGTCCTCGCCTCGGTCACCGAATCGGTCGTCAACACCACCTGGCACCTCGTCCGCGACGGGGGCCTGCCGGCGGTGTTCCTGCTGATGGCGCTCGGCTCGGCCTGCATCCCGATCCCCTCGGAGGTCGTGATGCTGTTCGCGGGCTTCGCCGTCGCCGATCCCGGGGGCTCGGGCGCGCACCACCACCTGACGATGACCGGGATCGTGCTGGCGGGGCTGCTGGGCACGCTGGTGGGCTCCTGGGTCGCCTACGCGATCGGCCGCGGCGGGCGCCTGGAGCTGATGGAACGCCACGGTCATTTGATTCACATGGGTCCCGCGCAGGTCGACCGCGCGGACCGCTGGTTCGCGCGCTACGGCGAGATGACCGTCCTCTTCGGCCGCGTGATCCCGCTGGTGCGCGCCTTCGTCTCCCTGCCCGCGGGCGTCGCGAAGATGCCGCTGCCGCGCTTCACGGTGCTGACCCTGATCGGCTCGATCCCCTGGGTGCTCGCGCTCGCGCTCGCCGGCCACGCGCTCGGTGGCGACTGGACGAGCGTGCGCAAGGGCTTCGAGTACGCCGACTACGTGATCCTCGCGCTCGTCGTCGTGGGCATCGGCTACGGGATCGTCCGGCGCCGCGGACGCGCCGCCGATCCGGATGCCGCCTAGGACTGGGCTCTCTCCGGGGGCCCAGCCCAGGCTTCCCCTGCGCCACGCGATGCTGCTGGGCCTGGTGCAGGGCCCCACCGAGGTGCTCCCGCTCTCCTCCTCGGCGCACATCGCACTGCTCCCTCGCCTGGCCGGCTGGCCGGAGGCGCAGCTGGACAGCGAGCTGCGCAACTCCCTGGAGGTCGCGCTGCACGCGGGCGCCGCCGCCGCGCTGCTGATCTCCCTCCGCGGGGAGCTGGCGGGGGGCCTGCGCGAGTTGGATGGCAGAGCCCTAGCGCCGGCGGTGCTCGCCCTCGCTCCCCCCGCGCTCGTGGGATATCTCTTGGAGCAGCGCTTGGAGCGTCGCCCGAGCGGCCCGCGCGCCCTCGCCGTGGGCCTTGCGCTGGGCGGGGCCGCGATGGCCTGGGCGGACCTCCGCCCGCGGACGCGAGGGCTCCAGGACGCCGCACTCCTCGACGGCCTCGCGCTCGGTGCCG
The DNA here is from genome assembly GCA_963713985.1 of uncultured Solirubrobacterales bacterium. GTDB lineage: Bacteria > Actinomycetota > Thermoleophilia > Solirubrobacterales > Solirubrobacteraceae > Palsa-744. The sequence continues at coordinate 1,205,425 of OY970219.1, forward strand.
CCCAGGCGCTCGCCCTGCTCCCGGGCGTCTCTCGCAACGGCGCCACTCTCACCGCGGCGCGCGCGCGGCTGTTCTCTCGCGAGGCCGCCCACGCCCTCTCATGGCGCGTCGGCCTGCCGGTGATCGCAGGCGCCACCGCGCTCAAGGCCCGCCGTCTCGTGCAGCATGGTGTCCCGCCGGGCGCGGTGCCCGCTCTGACCGTGGGCGCCGCCGCGGCCTTCCTCTCCACCCTTGTCAGCGCCCCGTTGATCCGGCCCGGCAGGCGCGGGCGAGCGCTATGGCCGTTTGCGCTCTACCGCGCCGGGCTGGCGCTGGCCGCGGCGGTGCCCTCGAGTGCGCCGCCTCGTGCCTGCGAGCGCCGCGATTGAATACTTCGCCACTTTGGGCTTGAACGTCCTACGATCCATTGCATGGCGATGACCTCGGCTCATCGTGACCCCGTGTCGCGTGAGCATCGTCTTACACGAGCCCTGCTCGGCGCGGGGATGACGCTCGTCCTGATCCTCGCGCTGCTGGCCGTGGCGGTGCTGGTCTTCTCGGGCGTGACGCTGGCAAGCGATCGGGCGGCGCTCGCGCGGGTCACGGTGCAGCCGCTGGGCGGGAGGATCGAGCGCGTTCGGGCGTATGGGCCGGACGGTCGACGGGTGCCGCTCGCGATCCACGGTGGACGGTTGACGCCCCTGAAGCGGCTGACTCCCGGCGAGCAGGTGACGGTGGACGTGGAGGTTCGCCGGCCGGGGTGGCTCGGCTGGGCGTTGGGAGGGGAACGCAACGAGCAGCTGACGCTACACGCGCCCGTCGCGCACGTGACCCAGCGCTGGATGACGGTGCCCTCGGGTTCGGAGGTGCGCGTGAACTTCGATCAACCCGTGAGCGCGGTGTCCTACGGGAGCAGCACCGATGGCTCGACCTACCGCACGCTGAGCAGCGCCCGGAGCTCGGTCTCGCTCGGGCCGCAGGCATCGACCGGCGCAGTTGAGATCGCCGCGGCGCCGCGCCCCTGGGAGACTCTCGGCCCCCCCACGCAGGTGAGCTGGTTCCCGCCCTCCCAGGCTCCGGTCATGGTCAGCCTCCCCGCTGCCGGTGCGCACATCTCTCCCGCCACCCCGATCGACCTGACGTTCTCCAGGCCGGTGAGCGAAGTGTTGGGCTCAGCCCGTCCGCGGCTCTCCCCGAGCACGCCTGGACATTGGCGGGAAGCCAACAGCCACACGCTCGTGTTCACCCCAACGGGCCTGGGGGCGCCGCTCGCCTCCCAGTTGCAAGTCCAGCTCCCGCGCGCGGTCGCCGTCACTACGGGCGGCAGTGGGCTGCGCACCACCAGCCAGATCGAATGGACCGTGCCACCCGGCTCGACGCTGCGCCTGCACCAGCTTCTCGCCGAAGCCGGCTACCTACCGGTGCAGTGGCAGCCCTCGGGCGCCGCCGTGGCGCGCACGCCGCGCGCCGAGGCACAGGCAGCCGTCGAACCTCCGAGTGGGAGCTTCACCTGGCGCTATCCGAACACGCCACACCAGCTGCAGGCGATGTGGAACCCCGACCAGGCGACCGCGATCACCAAGGGCGCGGTGATGAAGTTCGAGAGCGAAAACGGGCTCACCGTCGACGGGCTCGCGGGGCCGACGGTGTGGCAGGCGCTGCTGAGCGAGGCGCTCGCCGGCAAGCGCCTGACCAGCGGCTACAGCTACGTGTACGTGCACCGCGAAGTCCCGGAGACGATGACGCTGTGGCACAACGGCCAGACGATCATCACCTCACCCGCGAACACGGGCATCTCCGGGGCGGAAACCGAACTGGGGACATTCCAGGTGTTCGAGCACCTCCCCGAAACGACGATGAGCGGCACCAACCCCGACGGCTCCCACTACGAAGATCCCGGGATCAAATGGGTCAGCTACTTCAACGGCGGCGACGCCCTGCACAACTTCGACCGCGCCTCGTTTGGCACCCCGCAGAGCCTCGGCTGCGTAGAGCTCCCGCTCGCGGCCTCCGCGGAGATCTGGCCCTACACGCCGATCGGCACGCTCGTCACGATCGAAACCTAAGGGTCCGCGACGCTCCAGCTTGCGTCGGGAGCAGCGAGTCCGCCCGAACCCACGCCACCACCCCCATGGTCCCCGCAACCAGCAGGACCGAGGGCCAAGCCCCGATCGCCAGCGCGAGCAGGTGCGAGGCGATGAACAGACCAAGCCCGACGCACCCAAGCGTGGCGGCCGTCCGCGCGCCGTGGCGCTGCAGCCAGGCGTGGATGCACCACAGGCCTCCGAGCGCCATTACCACGCCCCCCAGCGTCCGCGAGCCAGTGGCCACCACCACCGCATAACCGACGATCAGTGAGGCGGCCGCGACTGGTGCCGTGGGTATCGCGCGCATACGGCGCAGCGTAGCTGCCGGGCCACCGGCTGAGGCCCGCCCACCACCGCGACTGCGCTGGACCCTCCGACCCGCGCTCGCGTAGGCTCGGCGCTCAACGCGTGGAGGATTGCCCCCGGCGCGGCATCCCCCGGCTGCCAGACTCACGCCGATGCTCGCGATCACCCTCGCTCTTGGCGCCTCGCTCTGTTACGGCGTGTCGAACTTCATCGGCCCCCAGCTGGTGCGCCGCCACCAGCTGGTGACGGTGCTGGTGCTCTCGCAGGTCGCGGCGCTCGGGGCGTGCGTGCTGTATCTGGCGCTGGAAGGGGGGCGGGCGCTGCCCTCGACCGACATGTGGCTGGCGCTGCTTGCCGGCGCCGGCAACGCGGGTGGGCTGATCGGCTTCTACAAGGCGGCCGAGCTGGGGCCGCTGTCGGTGGTGGCGCCGATCGGGGCGTCGGGGGTCGTGATCCCCGTCGCGTGGGGGCTCGCCAGCGGCGATTCCTTGAAGCCGGCGCAGGCGGTGGGGCTGGTGTTGGCGATGGGCGGTGCGGTGCTCGTCGCGCGTCGCGGCTCCGCTCATCACAGCACCGCGCACTACTCCGATCCGCGCGCGGCCGTGATGTGGGCGTCGGCGTCGGCGGTCGCCTTCGGTGTCTTTCTGACGGCGCTGCCCAAGGCCTCGGCGCATGGGCGCGCGTGGGCGCTGCTCGACGCGCGGCTGGCACTGGTGGCGCTGCTTGCGCTGTGGGCCGGGCGCGAGCTTCGGGCGATCAGATTCGTCCGCAGGAGCCCCCTGTTCGCGATCCCTGGTGTGCTGCTGGTGGCGGGCACGATCATGTACACGACGGCCGCCGCGCACGGCCAGCTCTCGCTGGTGTCGGTGCTCGGCTCGCTCTTTCCGATCGTCACCGTCGCCCTCGGCGTGGGACTGCTGGGCGAGCGTTTGTCGCGATTCCAGACGGTAGGGGTCGCCGCGGCGCTCGCCGGCATCGCGCTGATTGCGCTGTAGATCCCGCTCCCGCCTGCGGAGGGCCCAAAATAGAGCGATGTCACAAACCCTGCTCGGCACGGCACTCGGCGGGCGCTACCGCCTCGATGCCCAGATCGGCAAGGGGGGGATGTCCACGGTCTACCGCGCCTTCGACACCGTGCTGGAGCGGCCGGTGGCGATCAAGCTGATGCACCGCGAGATCGCCTCGGACTCCGATCAGCTGGAGCGTTTCCGGCGGGAGGCCCGCGCGGTGGCCCAACTCAGCCATCCCCACATCGTCACCGTCATCGACGCCGGCGAGGAGGGCTGGGCGGGCGGGGATGGGCCAGGCAATGGGGCGGGCGCGGGCCGGGCAGGCGAGGGGCGAGCGGGCATCGAGACCCCCGGGGGAGCCACCCCGTACATCGTCTTCGAGTACGTCGAGGGGGAGACGCTGAAGGCCCTGATCCGCCGTCACGGCCCGCTCGAGATCACCGAGGCGATCGCCTACGCGATCGAGATCGCACGGGCCCTGGGGGCGGCGCACGAGCGTCAGATCGTGCACCGCGACGTCAAGCCCCAGAACGTACTGCTCACGACGGAGGGCACGGCGAAGATCACCGACTTCGGGATCGCCCGCACGCTCACCGAGCAGGGTCTGACGCTCGACGGGCGGGTGCTGGGCACGACCGACTACGTCTCCCCCGAGCAGGCCCTCGGACATCCCGTCACGGGGCAGTCGGACATCTACTCCCTGGGGGTGGTGCTCTACGAGCTGCTGACCGGCGCGATCCCCTTCACCGGCGCGAGCCCCGTGGCGGTCGCTATGCGCCACGTCCGCGAGGAGATCCCCGACGTGCAGCACCGCCGGCCGGAGGTCTCCGCCGCCACCGCCGCCGTGGTCGATCGGGCCACCGCCAAGGACCTCGCCCGCCGCTACCCGGACATCCCGGCGCTGCTCGCCGACCTCGAGGACGTGCTCGCGATCGAGGCGGCCCGCACGGGCCAGGCCACCGGGGAGGTCACCTCGGTGCTGCGCACCCTGCCCGCCCCCGCCCGCCGGCGCCTGCCCTGGCACATGCGCCACCCCGCCCGCTGGCTTGCCTCGCTCGCACTCCTCGGCGGCCTGATCGCGCTGGGGCTCGCGCTCGCCGCCGGCCACACCCATCGCGGGATCGCCCCGGACGTCGCCGCCAAACCCGGTCTCACCCCGGTCCCCCTGGAACAGACCTCCGCCCACGGCTACAACCCCTATGGCAACGAACCCGAACACCCCACCCAGGTGGCCAACGTGGTGGACGGCGACCCCGAAACCCTCTGGAGCACCGAGCACTATCTGGACGACACCCTTGGGCGCAAGCCCGGAACGGGTGTCTACCTCGACGCGGCCCCCGGCCTGCGCGCCCGCGCGATCGAGGTCCAGACGCCCACGCCGGGGTTGGCCGCGGCCGTCTACGCCGCGAACACCTTCGATTCGGGCCTCCCCTATGGGGCCACGCAGAGCCTCTCCGAACGGGGCTGGGTGCGGCTCGCCCCGGCGCGGACCCTCCCCGCTCAGGGCACGATCCCACTCGACACCCACGGGGTGCCCTATCGCTACTACCTGCTGTGGATCAGCCGCTTGCCCCCCGGCAGCGAAACGGCGGCGATCTCGGAGCTGACGCTCTTCAAGTAGGCCCCTACAATTCCCTGCAATGCGCCGACGTCTCCGCTCGGTGGCCCCCATCCCTCTCCACCGGCACATGCTGCCCCAGATCGTCGTGGACGGGGTGCTGGTCGCGCTCGCGTACTACCTCGCCTTCCAATTGCGCTTCGACGACGCGCGCGCGCCGGTCCACGCGATCTACACGGTGCTGCTGGAACGCACGATCCTGTGGGTGGCGCTCGGGGGCGTGCTGGTGCTGGTGCTCGCCCGCGTGTACCAGCGCAGCTGGAGCTACTCCGGGCAGCGCGACTACGAGGCGATCCTCCGGGGGGTCGTCGCGATCGTGCTGCTCAGCGTCGTGGGGGTGGCGGTGACACGCCCCGTGCAGATCCCGCACAGGGGGGGCAGCTCGGCTGTCGGCCTGCCCGATGGGGTGATTGCGCTGTTCTTCCTGCTGGCCCTCGTGCTGCTGGTGGGTGTGCGGGTGCTCGGCCGCGCGATCCACGAGCGCCGGCTGCAGGGGGCCTTCCGCGGCGTGCGCGAGGGTGAGCGCGGCGTGCTGATCGTCGGTGCCGGCGACGGCGGGCGACTGGTGCTGCGCGAGATCGTGCGCAACCGCGAGCTGGGGCTGACCCCGGTGGGCTTCCTGGACGACGACCCGCGCAAGCGGGGGCTGCGCATCGACGGGGTGAAGGTCAGAGGCAACACCGAGGCCGACCTGCCGCGCATCCTCGAGGAGGCGGAGCCCGAGGAAGTGATCATCGCGATCCCCTCCGCCCCCGGCTCCACCCGTGGGCGCGTCGTGCGCGAGTGTCGCGCCCGCGCGATCCCGGTGCGCACGCTCCCCACCGTCTTCGAGCTGCTCCAGGCCCGCGGCGCGGGCACGATCGCGCGACAGGTGCGCGAGGTGCGTGTGGAGGACGTGCTCGGGCGCGAGCCGGTGCTGATGGAGCTCGACCGGGTGGGCGCCTACCTCGCGCGGGAGGCCGTGGTGCTCGTGACCGGAGCAGGCGGCTCGATCGGCGCGGAGCTCTGCCGCCAGATCGCCCACGTGGGCCCCCGGCGCCTGGTGCTGCTCGATCACGCGGAGGACAACCTCTTCGCGATCCACCGCGAGCTGCTGGACGAGCGCCACGTGCCGCCCGCGGCGCTGGCCGCCGTGCTCGCGGACTGCAGGGAGGAGGAGCGGATGCGGGAGGTGCTCGACGAGCACCGCCCCACCGTGGTCTTCCATGCCGCCGCCTACAAGCATGTGGGGCTGATGGAGGAAAACCCGGTGGAGGCGGTGCGCAACAACGCGATCGCCACGCGCCTGATGGCGAAGGTCTGCGGCGACCTCGAGGTGGGGCGCTTCGTGCTCGTCTCGACCGACAAGGCGGTCGCCCCCGCGACCGTGATGGGGGCCTCCAAGGCGCTGGCCGAGTTCGCGCTGGAGGGAGCCGCGGCGCGCTACCCGGGGACCGTCTACAAGGCGGTGCGCTTCGGCAACGTGCTCGGCTCCTCCGGCAGCGTGGTGCCGATCTTCCGCCGCCAGATCGCCCGCGGAGGACCGGTGACGGTCACTGACAGGCGCATGACCCGCTACTTCATGACGATCCCCGAGGCTGTGCAGCTGATCATCCGCGCCGGTTCCCTTGGCCCCCAGGGGGAGGGCCGCACCGCGGAGGTGCTGGTGCTCGACATGGGCGAGCCGGTGCGCATCGTCGAGCTCGCGCGGGCGATGATCGAGCTCTCGGGCCTCGACCCCGACCACGACATCGAGATCGAGGAGGTTGGGAGCAGGCCTGGGGAGAAGCTGCACGAGGAGCTCTTCAACGACTACGAGCGCCCCCGGCCGACCTCCACCGAGAAGATCCTGCTCGCCGAACGCGAGCCGCTGGCGCCGAGGGTGGTGGAGGAGATGTTCGAGGAGATCAATCTGCTGGTGCTGGAGGGCGACGCGGCGGGCCTCGCGGCGAAGGTCGCCGGCCTGACCTCGGCGGCGCGCCGCAACGATTGGGAGCCCGCTCATCGCGAGTCTTCAGAGCAGGAACTGCAGGCCGTCGAGAGCGAGCCTGTCGAGCGGGAGCTGGAGCCTGTCCAGAGCGAGTCCGTCGAGCGGGAGCTGGAGCCCGTTCAGAGCGAGTTCGTCGAGCCGCAGCTCACCGATCCGGCCGGGTACGGCCCGCGGGTCCTAACCGCGCCGGAGGCGCCTGTACCCCTCCTACACTCTGGCGACGCATGATCGCACTGCTGCCGGCGCTCTCGCTCTCCAACAAGCTCCTGGACGTTGGCGCTCTGGCGGCCTTCGCGGCTCTGCTGGGGATCGCGGTGCTCTCGCTGCTCGTCTTCGTGCAGGCGCGCGAGATCAGGCGCCTACGCGAGTGGGCCGGGCGCGCCCCCGAGCGCGCCGCGGAACTGGAGCAGCGGGTAAGCGCCGAGGCCGCGATGCGGGCCGGGCGCGTCGTCCAGCCGCCTGCGCGCGCCGGTGTGGTTGCAAATCCCACGCCGGTGATCGCGCGAGCGGTCGGGGCCCAGCCCGCGGCTGCGGCCGTCACCGCCTCAGGCCAGCCTGCCCCGCCGATCACCGGCCAGCCTGCTCCTGCTGTGCCCGGCCAACCCGCCACTGGCCAGCCTGCCCTCACGTCGTCCGGCCAGCCGCCCGGCGAATCGGTGCCGACGGTCTCCGGCAAGCCAATGCCCACGGTGAAGCCCACCGCGACGCCCGTGCCGGGGCAGCCGGCGTTCGTGCCCACCGCGCAGCTCGCGCCGAGCGATGACAAGGCGGCGGCGGGAGCCACACCAGAGCTGCCGGCCGGCGCCCCCGACTCCCCTGTGCCCGCCTCAGGCCCAGGGATTCCTGTCCGCCCCGCGACCGTGGCCGGGGCTGCGCAGGCGGGGAAGGACCCAACGCCGGTGGGGGAACTGGCGGCGAAGGACACCCGACAGCCTGTGGTGAGCCAAACGGCCACCGAGGATGCCCACGAGTCGGCGCAGACACCCGCGAATGAGGCACTCGCGAGCGATGTGCTGGACGAGCCGGCCGGGGAGGAGGCGATGCCGAACAAGATCGCACCGGCGACGGTGGCTGCCGCCACAGTCGCGGCGTCCTCCGCGGTAGCGACACGCACCGTGGGGTCGCCTCCGCGCGCCCCCGTTCCGCCCGCCCCGGCGAGCCCGCTCGCCGCCGAGCCCGGAGGTGGGCCGGTGACGCAGGCGCCTCAACGCCCGCCGCTTCCCCCGCGCCCGCAGCTTCCCCCGCGCCCACAGGCCTCTGGGCGCCCTCTTTCGCCGGCCTCGGGCCGCCCGCCCGGGGTGAGGAGCTTTCAGTTCCTTCAGGAAGAGGAGCGCTCGCCGCGGAAAGCGACGGCGCTGATCGTTGGAGGCGTGGCGGTGGGGGTGGTGGCGCTCCTCGTCGTGCTGCTGTCGCTCAGCGGCGGTTCCTCGCCGAGCACCGGAACCGGAGCCGCGGCGCGCTCCACCTCTACCCACGGTCATGGCGCGGGCCACACGCACGGCGGCTCGGCGGTGGCGAGCCCCGCGGAAACGCACGTGGTGGTGCTGAACGCCACCGAAGCGACCGGGCTGGCGCACAAGCTGTCGGGGAACCTGCAGCAGAGCGGCTACACCCAGTCGGCCGCGCTCAGCGAGCGCCCGCCGAGCGAACGCTCGACGTCGGTGGTGGAGTACGCGAGCGGCCACCTCACCGAAGCGCAGCATGTCAGCCAGACGCTTGGCATCAGCGAACTGGCGCCGTTGGAAAGCGCGATCTCCCCACTCGTAGGGGGGGCCACGGTGGTGGTGATCGCGGGCGCCGACAAGGCCTCGCTGGTGGGTTCCTCGACTGGGGCGTCCTCGACGGGGGCGTCGAACGAAGGCGCCGCTGCGAACAGCGGAGAAGCGAACAGCGGAGAAGCCCAGTCCGGCGCGGCGGCCCAGAACGGCGGCGAAGCGCCGGCCGGTGGTGAAGCGTCCGCCGCCACGGGCCAGTGAGGGCTCCTTGGGCCACACGCCAGTGACGAGCCCGGAGTTCCCGACCATCGCGAGCTTTCTCGACATCCCGGAGCGCTCGCGCAAGCCGCGCGAGCGAGGCCTCACGCACGTGCTCGACCGGGGCCTCTCCTTGGCGGAGGTGGAGGGCCTGCTCGAAGTCGCGGGCGAGTACGTGGACATCGTCAAGCTGGGGTGGGGCACGGCGCTGGTGAGCGCGAACCTGAAACCCAAGCTGGAGCGCTATGCCGCGCACGGCATCCCCGTCGTGCTCGGCGGCACGCTCACCGAGCTGGCGATCAAGCAGGGTCGCGTCGAGGGCCTGATCGCGTGGCTGCGCGAGCTGGGGCTGCGTCACGTCGAGCTCTCGGACGGCACGATCCCGCTCGAGCCCGAGGTGAAGGCACATCTGATTCGCACGCTCGCCGCCGGCGGGTTCACGGTGCTCGCCGAGGTGGGCAGCAAGGACGCCGACTTCATCATGGCCCCGTATGTGTGGGTGGAGCAGATCGAACGCGACCTGGAGGCGGGCGCGTGGAAGGTGATCGCGGAGGCCAGGGAGTCCGGCACGGCCGGCATCTACCGGGCCGACGGGGAGGTGCGCAGCGGGCTGATCGACGAGATCGCACATGCGGTGGACTGCGATCGGATGATCTTCGAGGCGCCCCGCAAGGAGCAGCAGGTGTGGCTCCTGGAGTTCTTCGGCAGCGAGTGCAACCTCGGCAACATCGCTCCGGGCGACGTGCTCTCGCTGGAGACGCTGCGGCTGGGGCTGCGCTCGGACACCGTGGAGCGCTTCGCACTGGATGGGAAGGATTGACAGGAGAGGGACCCGCGGGTGGGCGGGACCGGGGTGGGCGGGACTCCATCCACCGCTCCGCCGGTGCGCGTACGCATGGTGAGCCGCGGGAAGCCCAGAGACCGATCGGAGATCGGCCAGCGCGCCTGGTGTTCGCCGTGCTGGTGGTTGCCTGTTTCGTCGCGTTCGTGTTGACGCAGCGACTCAAGCACACCCCGACGCCGGTACAGAACTTCGAGGCCGACGAAACCTTCTACCCGGCGAGTAGGCCGGGGGCGGGCTGTCGCGGCAAGGTGCCAGCGCAGCGGGTGAATGCGAGCGAACGCGTCGAGTACCTCTCGTTCAAGCCCGCGCAGGCCGAAGCGGTGACGGTGGAAATCATCGACTCGGCCGAAAGGCGCGTGGCCACGGTTGTGCGGGCGCTGCCCGTCGAACGGTACAAACAGCTGTCGCTCTGCTGGAACGGCCAGCTGGGCCCGACGCAGAGCGGGGGTCTGGCACCAGTCGGGGAATACCGCATTCAGGTGAAACTGCTGAGCCTGGATCGCACGGTCAAATCCACTCTCTCCTTCAAACTGAGGGCGCGCCCGTGAGCACCGCGATCCTCGGGACCGTGCACGGCTTTGGAGAGGGAGTCGAGAAGCTCGGTGTGATCGCGGTGGCGCTGCTGGCCGCGGTGGCGGTGCTCGCGCGCCCGCCACGGATCTCCGAACGACTGCGCGCGCTCGCGATGCTCGCCATACTCGTGCTGACGCCGGTGCTGCTGCTGGCGGACATCTGGCACACCTCGCAGTTGACACACCTGCGACACCACCCCGCGCAGGCCGGCGCGGCGGTTGTGGTGGGAGTGATCGTGGTGCTCGCGCTTGCGGTGTCGATTCACAGAGAGCCACGGGCGTTCCCACTGCTGGCGATCTTCGCGCTGCCGTTTCGCCTGCCGATCGCGACCGGCGGCAGCACCTCGAATCTCTTGATTCCGCTCTACCTGGTGGTGGGCGCCGGCGCGCTTGCATACCTGACGCCGCGCCTACGTAATCGCTCTGCGCGCCCCGAGCGGAGTGGGCCGGTGCTGCTGGAATGGCTGCTGCTGGCTGCGGTCGTGTTGTACGCGCTGCAGGCCACCTACTCCGCCGACTTCTCCAAGGCGCTGGAGAACATGGTGTTCTTCTACGTGCCCTTCGCGCTGCTGTTCGGGCTGCTGCGCGAGGTGAGCTGGACGCGCGAGCTGCTGCTGCAGTGCCTGGCCGTCGCGGTGGCACTGGCGGTCGTGTTCGCGGGGATCGGCTTCGTCGAGTACGACCGCAAGCAGCTGTTCTTGAACCCGAGGGTGGTGGCGGCCGACCAGTACGGCAACTACTTCCGAGTCAACTCGCTCTTCTTCGACCCCAACATCTACGGGCGCTTCCTTGCGCTGGTGATGATCGGGGTGATGGCGGGGGTGCTGTGGAGTGTGCGCCGCCGCGAGGTGCTGCTCGGTGGCGCGGTGCTGCTGTGGCTGCTGGCGGGCCTCGTGACGAGCTTCTCGCAGTCGAGCATCGCCGCGCTGCTGCTCGGCCTGGCGGTCCTCGCCGCCTACCGCTGGGATGTGCGCGGCACGATCTACGTGACGGTCGCGCTGGCGGCGGTCGCGCTGGTCGCGGTGGCGGTGGCGCCGCCGAGCCTGCACCTCGGGTTGACGGGCAAAGGCGGCTCGGCGAGCAACGCCACGAGCGGGCGCACGAAGCTGATCGAAGGCGGGCTGCGGCTGTTCGCCGACCGTCCCCTGCAGGGCTTCGGGCCGGGCTCCTTTGCGCGGGAGTACCGCGAGCGTGAACATGTGACCAGTAACAGCGCGACCTCCGCCTCTCATACGATCCCCGTGACGGTCGCCGCGGAGCAGGGGATCGTCGGTCTGGTGTTGTACGCGGCGCTGCTGGTGTCGGCCTTTGCCGTGCTGTTCGGGGGGGCAGGTCGATCCCCGCCGAGGATCGCGCTGGCGGCGTGTTTCGCGGCGCTCGTGCTGCACACCTTCACCTACGCGGATTTCCTGGAGGACCCGGAGACCTGGCTGTTGCTGGGGATCGGGGTCGCGCTCGCCTACGCTCCGGTGCGGGCCGACTCACAGAGCGGGTCCGCATCGCGCGCAGAGCCAGCGGTGCTGAGAAGCTGAGGTCGTGCGCGACTACCTGAAGCGCCTGCTCACCACCGGCGCGGCCTATCAGGCGGCCGACATCGTGGCGAAGGGCCTCGCGGTGATCCTGCTGCCGCTGTACACGCGTCACGTGCCACCCCAGGGCTACGGCGCATACCAGACGCTGCTGACCGCGGTGATCCTCTCGAGCATCTTCCTGCGTGTGGGGTTGGGGGAGGCGTTCGTGCGCTTCTACTTCACCGACCACGACACCGAGCGTCGCGGGCGGATCGCGCGCACGGTGACGGCGACGGTCGCGTGGACGACGACGGTCGCGGCGCTCCTCGCGCTGGTCTTCTCGGCCGAGCTCTCCCAGTTGGTACTGGACTCCCGGGACCCAGACCTGATGGACTGCGCGATTCTCGGGATGTGGGCCTTCACGAACCTCGAAATGGCCTACGCCCAGCTGCGCGTGGACGAGCGCGCGCGGACCTACCTGTACGCCTCGATGGCGAACGTGGCGATGACCGTGACCTTCACCGTGCTGCTGGTCGTATTCGCCGATCAGCAGGCGCGGGGCCTGTTGCTGGGCAACTTCGGCGCCTCTGCCGTGGTGGTGTTGGGACTGTGGGTGGCGCTCGCGCGTGCGCGCCGTTTCTCCCTGCGTTTCCGCTTCCACGACCTGCGGGCAATGCTGCGCTTCGGTGTGCCGACGGTGCCGGCCGATGCGAGCGTGTATGCGCTGCAGGTGGTGGACCGCCTCTACCTCTACCGGGTCTACTCGAAAGGCGCCGCCGGCCTCTACTCGATCGCGCTGCAACTCGCCACCGTGGTGTTCCTGCTGGTGCGGGGCTTCCAGTACGCCTGGCCGCCGCTGGCCTACTCGATCAAGAGCGACAAAGAGGCCTCGCGGCTGTACTCGCTCGTGACCACCTACTACGTGCTGGCGACGGGGTTGATGGTCTGCGGCGTGGCGCTGCTCGGCCGCTGGCTCGTGCGCCTGCTGGCGGCGCCGGAATACTTCGGCGCCTACAAGGCCCTGCCATGGCTGGCGCTGGGCTGGGCGCTGTACGGGCTCTACCCGGTCCTGATGGTGCTGGCCGGCCGCGCGGGCAACACGACGCGCAACTTCCCTGCGGCGGCGGCGGGCCTGGCGGTGAACGTGGCACTGCTGCTGTGGCTGGTGCCCGCGGGCGGCGCGAACCTCGGCATCGCCGGGGCGGGGCTGGCGCTGTGCGGCGCCTACGTCGCGATGCTCGCGATGCTCTACCTGCTGACGCGCTCACTCTTTCACGTGGCGTTCGAGTGGGCTCGCCTGGCGTTGCTGGTGGCGATCCTCGCGGGGGTCGCTGTCTCCGGGGAGCTGCTGCTCCCCACCAGCGGCCTCGGCGGCCTCGTGCTGCGAGCCCTGTGGCTGGCGCTCGTACCGGCGCTGCTCCTCCTGACCCGCTTCTTCCGGCCGCACGAGCTGCGCGGAGCGTTGGGCTTGGTGCGCGCGGCAATCGCCTACCGGCCGCGACCCACCCGCACGTGAGCGCGGCCCTCGCTCGAGCCTCCCTTCAGCCCCCCTGCCCGCTGCTGCTCTCCTTGCCAATGCGGTTGTACTCGGCGGCGGCCTCACGCAGTCCCTCGCCGCGCTCGGGGTGCAGCGTCGCGGTGACATGGCACCAGTAGCGCGCGGCCGAGTGGCCGGGAAGCATGAGCGCGGCGAGCGCGCGCAGCGCGTAGCTCCAGGCGGTCAACCAGCGCACCGCGCGCGCGGCAGCGGCGGAGTGGTGCTTGTGCATGTAGAGGTCGCGGTTACGCGCCATTTCCACGATCCGCCGCTCGGGTACCGCGGCGGTGGAGAGCTGCTCGTGGTGGATCGCCCCCGCGGCGGGCACCCACAGGCTGCGCCAGCCGGCGTCGCGCAGGCGCCGTGCGAAGTCCACCTCGTCGGAGTAGACGAAGAAGTCCGGGTCGAGGTAGCCGACCTGCGCGGCGGCCTCGCGGCGCACGAGCAGTGCCGAGGACTGGCACCAGTCCACCTCGCGGGTGTGCTCTCCGCGACTCTGCACCACCAGCAGGCGGTGCAGGAGGAGCGCGCCGGCGAGCGCGGCGAGGGGGGTGGGGAAGCGCCAGGCCGAGGCCTGTGGCGTCCCGTCCGGGCGGCGCAGCGCGGCCCCCGCGCAGGCCGCGTCGGGTCGCGCCTTCAGCGCCGCGTGCAGGAGGAGCGTCGTGCCGGGCAGCAGCTCGGAGTCCTCGTTGAGCAGCAGCGCGTAGCGCCCCCCCGCGCGGCGCAGCAGCTCGGAGTCGTTGAGCCCCTTCCCGCGCCGTTCCCCAACCGCAATCACCTCATCGACTGCGGGGTGCTCGCGCGCCGCCTGCGCGGAGTCGTCGCGTGAGCCGTTGTCGAGCACCAGCACCTCCGTGGCGAACGCAAGCGCCGCCCGCTCCCGCGCGATCGCGTCCAGGCCGCGCAGCAGGAGCTCGCGCTGGGAGGTGTTGACCACGCAGAAGCTCAGCTCGATCGGCCTCTGCGAGGGCCCCCGATCTGGGGAGCTGGATGGCGTGGGGGCCTGCTCGGTGCTCATCGTGCGCCTATTGTCTCCCCAGCCGCGCATATTGTCCTGGCGATGCATGTCCACGTCGTCGACCCCTCGGCCTACACACCGCCCTACGACCACGCCCTGTCCAGAGCTCTGGCGGCGGCGGGCGTGGACGTCGAGCTGTTCACGAGCCGCTTCGCCTACGGTCCGGTGCCGCCCGCCGAGGGGTATCGGCGCCGCGAGCTGTTCTACCGGCTCGCCCACAGGGGCGCCGCGGATGGCAGGCGCTCCCGGGCGCGCCTGGCGCTGAAGCTCGCCGAGCACGTGCCCGACATGCTGCGCTACCGCCACGCCGCGCGCACGTCGGACATCGCCCATTTCCAGTGGCTCACGGTGGCGCAGCTGGACGCGTATCTGCTGCCACCGCGCCGCCCCACCGCGGCGGGCACCCGGCCGAAGCTGGTGTTGACCGCCCACGACGTGCTGCCGCGCGAGCCGCGGCCGGGGCAGCTGGCCGCGCAGCGGCACCTATATGGGCGCTTCGACGCGGTCGTCGTGCACTCCGCGCACGGCCGCGAGCGCCTCGTGGGCGAGCTGGGGGTCGACCCCCAGCGTGTGCACGTGATCCCCCACGGCGCGCTGACGCATCTCGCGGATCCGCCGGGCGGCCCGCCGCCCTTCCAGACGGAGAGGCCGGTCGTGCTGTTCTTCGGGCTGCTGCGGCCATACAAGGGGCTCGACGTGCTGCTCGAGGCGTGGCGGGAGATCGAGGGAGCCGAGCTGTGGGTCGTCGGGCTGCCCCGCTTCGACCTCGCTCCCCTGAGCGCAGTGGCCCCGGCGAGCGTGCGCTTCGTCCAGCGCTTCGTTCCCGACGCCGAGCTGCCCGCCTACTTCCGCCGCGCGGACCTCGTGGTGCTGCCCTACTTGGAGGCCGACCAGTCGGGCGTGCTGTTCACGGCGCTCGCGTTCGGCAAGCCGCTGCTGCTCAGCGACGTCGGCGGCTTCCCCGAGATCGCTGCCACTGGCGCCGCGCGCACCGTCCCGGCTGGGAACCCAGCGGCGCTGCGGGAGGCGCTGCGGGAGCTGCTCGGCGATCCGGCCCGACTGGCCGAGATGGCCGCCCATGCGCGTGCCGTCGCCGCGGGTCCCTACTCCTGGGAGGCTGTCGCCCAGGCCCATCTGAAACTGTACGAGCGGCTGCTCGCGCGGTGAGCGGACGATCTTCGGAGAGAATGCGCCGGCAGATGCACACCGCCCTGGAGATCCTCTTCTGGCTGACCGCCGGCCTGATCGCGTGGACCCAGGTGGGCTACGCGCTGACGCTCGCCGTGGTCGCACGGCTGGTCGGACCCCAGGGGTCGTCGTCCGCCGATGCCCCCTCGCTGTCCATGGTCTCGTTGATCATCGCCGCGCACGACGAGCAGGCATCGATCGCCGCGAAGGTCGCGAACGCGCTCGCGCTCGAGTACTCGCGGGAGCTGCTTGAGGTGATAGTTGCGTGCGACGGCTGCACGGACGCGACCGCCGAGCGCGCGCGGACCGCCGGAGCGGACCTCGTGCTGGAGCTGCCCCGCGGGGGCAAGGTGCGCGCGCAGGACGCCGCCGTGGAGCGCTCGCGCGGGGAGATCCTCGTGTTCTCGGACGCCAACGCCCTGTGGGACGCCGGTGCGCTGCGCGCCCTCGTGGGAGCCTTCGCGCGGGCGCGCGTCGGCTACGCGTGCGGGCAGGTCCACTTCACCCGGGAGCCCCACGGCCCTGGCGCTGGAGCCATCAAACGGGAGGTCACCGGGGAGCACCACCACCCCGACGGCGTCGGAGCCCCCAACCAGGAGGGGTTGTACTGGCGCTATGAGATGGCGGTGCGCGGGATCGAGTCGCGGCTCTGCTCGATCACCGCGGGCAACGGCGCGATCTACGCCACCCGCCGGGAGTCCTACCTCGTGGTGGACCCGATCATGGGCCACGACCTCGCCTTCCCCTTCAACATGGTCAAGCGGGGCTGGCTCGCGGTGTACGTGCCCCAGGCCCGTGCCACCGAGCGGATGGTCCCCTCGATCGAGGGCGAGCTCGCGCGCAAGCGGCGCATGATGAGCCACACCTGGCCGATCGTGCTGCGCGGCGGGATGCTCTCACCGCGTGGCTACCCCGCGCGCTATGCGCTGATGATCCTCTCCCATCGCGTGCTGCGCTACGCGACGCCCTTCCTGCACGCGATCGCCCTGGCCGCAAACGTCGCGCTCGTCGCGAACGGGCCCTCGGGCTCGCTCTACACCATCACGCTCGCGCTGCAGCTCGCGCTGCTCGCCGCCGCCGGGCTCGGTGGGGTGTGGCGAGCACGCGTGCTGCTGGTGTGCCGCTACTACGTGCTCACCACGGGTTCGCTCGCGCTCGGCCTGTGGGACTGGCTGCGCCACGGCACGAGCGCAACCTGGGAAGCCGCGGAGGGGACCCGATGAAGATGCCGGGCCGCCAAGCGACCGTCGCCCGGCGAGCACCCGCGCGGGGAGTCCTCCGGTGATCCGCCGCGCTGTGGACATCGCTGTCTCCGCGTCCCTGCTGGCGCTGAGCTCCCCCGTGCTGGCCGTGGCGGTCGTGGCGATTCGACTGGGGTCCCCGGGGCCCGCGATCTACCGTCAGCGGCGCATCGGCAGGGAGGGGCGCCCCTTCGAGATGCTCAAATTGCGCACGATGGTGAGCGGCGCCGAGCGCATCGGGGCGGGCCTGGCGGTGAACGAGAACGACCCCCGCATCACCCGCGTGGGGGCGTTCCTGCGGCGCACCTCGCTGGACGAGCTGCCCAACCTGCTCAATGTGCTGCGCGGGGAGATGTCGCTGATCGGCCCCCGCCCGACGCTGCCGGCGCAGGTCGCCAGCTACACCCCCCGCCAGTGCGGGCGCCTCGCGATCCGTCCCGGGATCACCGGCTGGGCTCAGGTCAACGGCCGCGCCGCGCTGCCCTGGAGCGAGCGGATCGAGCTCGACCTGCACTACATCGAGCACCGCTCACTCGCGCTGGACCTGCGCATCGTGCGCCGCACCCTGGCGATCGTGCTGGGGGGCTCGGACCTCTACAAGGGCGAGACGGGGGGCTGGACATGACCCCCGCGATCCTCCTCACCGGCGTTGGCAAGCGCTACGACATCGTCGCCTGCTTCGCGCAGCTCGCCACCACGGTCGCAGCCGATCCGAACCCGCTCGCCCCCGCGCAGTACGCGGCGCACGTGCGGGTCGCGGTACCGCCGATCGAGGATCCCACGTACGTGCCGGCGCTGCGGGAGCTGTGCGAGCGCCACGGGGTGGGGGCGGTGATCCCGCTCACGGACCTCGACATCGAGGTGCTGGCGCAGGCCCGGGTCGACGGGCTCCTGCCCGCGCTCGTGCCCTCCCCCGAGGTGGCGCGCGCGACGTATGACAAGTACGAGACCCATCTGCTGCTCTCGCGTCTGGGGCTGCCCTCCCCGCCGACCGTGCTGCCCGAGCGCGAGCCGGACTCCTATCCGGTGATGGTCAAGCCCCGCCGCGGTTCGGGTGCGCGTTCGATCCACCTGGCGCGCGACCCCGCGGAGAAGGATTTCTTCGTGCGCTACGTCGCCGAGGGGGGAGCCGGCGGCGAGGGCGAGCCGGTGATGGTGCAGCGCGCGATGCGCGGTCCGGAGCTCTCCATCGACTGCCTCGGGGACCCCCAGGGACGCTGCCTGAACGCGATCCCCCGCACGATGCTCGAGTCCCGCGGGGGGGAGTCGATCAAGGGTGCGAGCCTCCGCGACCCCGAGCTGATCGCTCTGGGGGTTCGTGTGATGGAGGCATTGAAGGTGCGGGGACCCGCCACGATCCAGGTCTTCCGCGACCCCGAGGTGGGCCTGGGGATCACCGATGTGAACACCCGCTTCGGGGGCGCCTTCCCGGCGCCCGCCTACGCCGCGTTGCCCGGCCGCACCTACCCCGAGCTGATCGTGCGCATGGCGGCTGGAGAGACGGTGGCGCCGCACGTGGGGGAGTTCCGCGAGGGGTGCACCTTCACGCGCTACTACTGGCAACTGGAGCTGGACGAGCAGCTGCGGCCCACCGGCCGGGAGATCGTCCCCGGAGGGCCACCGCCACCCCGTCTGTAAGCCCGCGGCCGTCACGGCCGGTGGAACCCGCTGCCCGATGCTGGCGGGCCGCCCCCTGTTGCGCCGGTGGGCCCGCTGTGCGCTACGGGCATCGAATCGAGGGGGCATGGGTAGAATCGAGATTCAGTGAACACGTTGCTCGCCGATCCCCCCGCCGCGCCGAGCTCCGAGCAGCCGCCCGCGTCCGGACCTTCCTCGCTCGCGCCCGAGGACGGCCAAGACCTCCCCCGGGGGGGTGTGTGCGTGCACTGCGGCGCCCCCCTGCAGGAGGGCCAGCAGTGGTGTCTGCAGTGCGGCGCCTGCGAGCCCGGAAGCCTGGGCGAACGCCCCAGCCGCTGGGCGCTGGGCGCGCTGGCGCTCGCTGCCGCGATCCTTGCCGCCGGTGCCACCGTCGCGGTGGCGGCCGCGCTCAACGGGCACAGCAGCGCCCCGCGGGCGGCCACGGTCGCGCTGGCCCCCGCCGCGACACCCACGGCGCCCGCCGCGAGCGTCCCCACCACGGGCCTTCCGGCGGCGCCCGGCAAAAGTGGCGCGGCGACAAAAACGGGCGCCGGCTCCTCCCCCAAGGGCTCCGCCAACAGCCTCCTGTTCCCGCCCTCCTCGACCGGGAAACCGCCCAAGGTTCCCGCCCCCACCGCCACGCCCAAATCCACGGGCGGCTCGACTGGGGAATCCTCCACGGGCTCCTCCGGGGAATCGACGACGACAACACCCGCGAGCACCAAGACCACCGAAACCAGCACCTCCACAACCGAATCGAAATCGAAGGGCGAACCCAGCAAGAGCGAACCGATCCTGCTGGACACCAACTCGGCCTCCACCTACAACCCCTACAGCTATCCCGAAGCCGGTTTCGGCGACCCAGCGCTGGCGATCGACGGCGAACCCTCGACCGCGTGGACCGCGCAGGTGCAGGCGCACTCCTTCCCAAACCTCGCGGAGGGCCTGCTGATCGACCTGCGCAGCCCCACCAAGCTGGGTGGCCTGGAACTGCGCACGCCGACCCGCGGGATGACGGTCCAGGTGTACGGCGCGGGCGGCGCCAAGGCGCCCGCCACGATCACCACACCGGGCTGGAAGCTGCTCAGCTCCTCCCACGTGCTGAAGAAGACGGTCACCCACCTGAAGCTCCACACCAAGGGACATGCGTTCCGCTGGCTGGTCGTGTGGATCGTCAAGGCGCCCCCCTCCTCGCAGGGGACCCCCCAGGCGCCGGGGCAGGTTGCCCTCAGCGAAGTCGCGCTTTACCCGCCGCCCTCTGCTTAGAAGCTTTCCGGTCGCGCCACACCTCGTCCAGGAAACCGGCGATCTCGTCGGTCAGCCGCTCGGGGTGCAGGCGCAGCTCGACCAGCGAGTCCGCCTCCAGCAGGCGCCCGTTGGGGAGCTCCTCGGCGAGCATCCCCGCGTCGGAGAAGGGGTGCACGGGATCGCGCCGGTGGCCGATCACGAGCGCCGGCGTCTCGAAGGAGCGCCGCTGGGTACGGTGAGGCGCGACGCGCCCGAAGAAGAGACCCTGCAGCACCGCGGCCCCCGGTCCGGGCTCCTGGCGGATCGTGTCCAGCAGCACGTTGCCATACCGGGGCAGCAGACCCCGGGGCACTGCACGTGCCCCGCGTGCCACGAGCTTCATCACGGGCTCCCCGAAGGTCAGCGCCACGAGGATCGGGGTGAACGTGAGCGCGCTCGCGAGCAGTGCGTTGTCGAGCACCGGCATCTCGATCACCATCCCCCGCAGCCGCTGCGGAGCTTCCAGCGCGATCTCCAGGGCGGTGTTGGCGCCCAGCGAGGTCCCCATCACGACCGCCTGCTCGAGCTCGAGGTGGTCCATCAGCGCGAGCACCTGCTCGGCGAAAAAGTGCATCGAGTAGCGCCACATGTCGCGCGGGCGCTCGGATCGACCGTGGCCCAGGAGGTCCACGGTCACCACTCTGTTGCCGCGCGCCGCGAGATCCTCCGCGAGGCGTGCGTGCATCGTCTGGGCGAGCAGCAGCCCGTGGACCAGAATCAGCGGTCGCGCTGAGGCGGGCGCGGAGCGTGCGGTGCGACCGCGACCGCCGGAGGGAGTCAGCGCTGCGGGTCCGCCTCCGTACTCCGTGTAGGCGATCCGCTGCTCCTCGAACAGGAAGTGCGGCATACCCCCAAGAGTACCGTTCGCAGATCGGCTGCTCCCCTCCCGGCTGCCTCCTCAGTCGGCTGCCCCCCAACCTATCGCGGAGGGGCGAAGGACCGGTCCACCCGGCCGCGGGGAGTGGGAGCGGATGGATTGAGACTCCCACTCGACCGCGGGAACGGGCCGGTGGGTATTGCAACCCCACCGCTCACACATGCTCGGGCGATGCCGTGGATCGCCCGAGCGGTGTGTGCCCTCCCTCCTGCGGCGCCCCGCCGGCCCCAGGTGCCGGTGGGTCGCTCGCCAATTCAAACCCGGCGCCTGTGTGAAAGGTGCGCTAGCTTTCCCTGCGATGGCCAAACAGCCCCGCCTCCTAGCCGGACAGAGCGCGGCGATCACCGGTGCCGCGCGCGGAATCGGTCGTGCCACCGCACACGCCTTCCTGGAGGCGGGGATGAGGGTCGCGATCGGCGATGTGGACCTCCCCGCCGCCGAGCAGACCGCGAGGGAGCTCGGTCCGCGCACGGTGGCGCTCCCGCTCGACGTGACCGACCGCGATTCCTTCGCCCGCTTCCTCGACGCCGCCGAGGAGCAGGTGGGGCCGCTGGACGTGCTCGTCAACAACGCCGGGATCATGCCGGTCGGGCGGTTCATCGACGAGGACGATCTCACCGCGCAGCGGACGATCGACATCAACCTCCGCGGGGTGATCCTGGGGATGAAGCTCGCGCTCGCGCGGATGATCCCCCGCGACCGCGGGCACATCGTCAACATCGCCTCCCAGGCGGGCAAGTTCGGGACCGCCGGCATCGCCACCTACTCGGCCACCAAGCACGCCGTGGTCGGCCTCACCGAGGCGGTGCGCGGCGAGCTGCGCCTGATGGGCGCCCACATCGACCTGAGCTACGTGATGCCCTACATCGTCAACACCGAGCTGGGCAGCGGTCTGGGGCAGGCGCGCGGCTTTCACAACGTCGAGCCCTCCGAAGTGGCCGACGCCGTCGTCGAGGCGCTCCAGCACGGCACCGTCGAAGTCTGGATGCCCAAATCCACCAAGCGCACCTACCAGCTCGGCACGCTGCTGCCGCGCTCGGTCGCCGAGAGCATCGGCCGCTTGACGAAGGTCGACCGTGTCGTCGCCAACGCCGACATGGGGGCGCGGCGCGATTACGAGCTGCGCGCCGCTCGCTCCGAGCCGGCGCTTGCTCCGGCGCCTGAGAAGCCGCAGATCACCGAGCAGTCGAGCTGAGCCCCGCGGGGCCCCGCAAGCTGGCGGACGAGCACGGATGCGAGGCTCGGCCGATGCGAAGCCGTGGCTCGGGACAGGATCGATCCCGCGGGGCCTACGCGGTGAGCCACTCGGCGACGATTGCGCCGATCTCCGGTCCTTTGTCCTCCTGCAGGAAGTGGCCGGCGTCGGGGATCGGGCGCGGCGGCGGCTTGCCGATCGCCCCCGCGAAGCTCTCCGCCACCGACATCGGCAGCACGGGGTCCGAGTCCCCCCACAGGATCAGCGTGGGGCGGGTGTCCTCGCGCAGTGCGTGCAGCGTGCGCCGCCCCTCCTCCGCGCCCGGGGCGTCCGGCTCGAACGGGATCAGCCTCGGGAACGCCCGCGCCCCCGCCTTCGAGGCGGGGTTTGGGTAGGGCGCCTCATACGCCGCCACCACCTCGTCGCCGGGGTCGTTCTTGCAGGCGCCCTTCACGAGGAAGCCCACCGGCAGATCCTCAGTGCGCGCCGCGAAGTCGCGAAACGCCAGCCACGCCTCCGACATCCTCTGGTTGCCGGTGAAGATCCCGCTGTCGAGGATCACCAGGCGATCGATCCGCTCGGAGTGCTCCACGGCGATCCGCAGTCCGATCGGCCCGCCCCAGTCGTGCACCACCATCGTCGCCCCCCGCAGATCCAGGTCCTCCAGCAGGCTCACCGTCAGCTCGACGTGGCGGTCGTAGGAGTACCAGCCGATGTCCGTCGGCTTGTCCGAGCGCCCAAAGCCGGCGTAGTCGGGCGCCACGCAGCGGAAGCCGGCGTCGCGCACGGGCGGGATCACCTTGCGCCACAGAAACGACCACGTGGGCTCGCCGTGCAGGAAGATCACCGGCGGCCCCCCGCCCTCGTCCAGGTGCGCCATGCGCAGGCCCCCCACCTCGCGGTAGTGCGCCGGGAACGGGAAGTCCGGCAGGCCTTCGAACCGCTCGTCGGGTGTGCGTAGGATCTCGGGCGCCACGCGGGTGAGCATATCTCCGTTTTCCGTGTTAGGCTCGCCCGTGATGCATGTGGCCGTTCTGCAACTGGCCCCGATTCTCGGGGCGGCGAAGAGCAAGGTGCCCTTCTACATCGCGGGGGGCCTGCTGGTGAGCTGGGCGCTGATTCTCTCGCTCGGCCTGGGTCTGCGCAAACCGGACTTCCCGGGCAGCGTCGCGGGGCAGCGTGCGGTGATCGCGGTCACTGCGGTGCTCGTCGCGGCCACGATGACGATGGCCGTAGTGACCTCCGGCGGGCCCGGATAGCGCATACCCTCGGCGGGCGAGGCGATCTCACCCTCCGGGGCGCTGAAATCCGCGAGTAGCAGAAGGCCCGCGCGGGAAACCCTGTGTGTGGGTGATTCATCCGCGCAGTGCGCGTCCCGCAAGAGAAGGAGGAGAGATGTCCGAGAGCGATCTGGTCCAAGAGGCCGTGGAGCGCTTGGAGTACGCCGACCGGCGGGCGGGGCCCGTGACCGAGCGGCTCCCGGGGTTCGACCGGCGGGCGTTCCTGCGCCGCACCGCGCTGACGGGCGCCGCGGTGGGCTCCGTGAGCGCGCTGCTGGAGGCGTGCGGCTCGAGCGCCAGCTCCTCCTCCGGCGGCAACTCCGCCTCGATCTTCGGGTCACACCCCGAATACAAATTCGTGGCGGTCAACCACGTGACGACGAACTCGTTCTTCGTGCCCACGCAGTACGGGATCGCCGACGCGTGCAAACTGCTCGGCTGCAGCTACGAGTGGACGGGCTCCGAAAGCGAAAACATCAACCAGATGGTCAACGCCATCAACACCGCCGTCTCATCTGCCGCCAAGGGGATCGCGGTGTCGCTGATAAGCAGGACCGCGTTCAACGTGCCCATCGAAAACGCGCTGAAGGCGGGCATCCCGGTCGTCGCCTACAACGCCGACGCCCCCTCGCCCCCCAACAAGCGTCTGGCCTACATAGGCCAGGACCTGAAACTGGCCGGCGAACTCATGGGCAAACGGATCGTCCTGGCCGTGGGCTCGGGCGACGTGGTCATCTTCACCGCCAACGCCGGCTCGGCGAACCTGCAGCCGCGTCTCGAAGGAGCTGAAAGGGCGATCAAGGAATCGGGCGCGCCGATCAAACTGACCACGATCGTGACCGGCTCCCTGGAATCGGGTGAGAAATCGGCCATCGAAGCCTACTGGACCGGCCATCCGACCACGAAGGGGATGTACGCCGTCGACGGTGGCGACACCGCGGAACTGGCGGGCGTGATGCAGAAGCTCGGGCTCACCGCCAAAGGCGTCAAGGCCGGCGGCTTCGACCTGACCGAAAAAACCCAGAAACTGCTCCACGAAGGCTACATCGAATTCACGATCGACCAGCAGCCCTACCTGCAGGGGTTCCTGCCGATCCTGCAGCTGTTCCTGTGGCAGGTCTCCGGGTCCCTGACGGGCCCGGCAGAAGTCGACACGGGCCTGAAATTCATCAACAAGGAAACCGTCACTCCGTACATCAATTCCAAGAGCCGCTTCGAGGGGACCTCCTCTGAACCGAAGGTCGTCCCGATCCCGGCGGGCACCCCCGCCGCATAACCAAGGTCGGCAACCGTGGCCAGCTCGTCTTTGGGGCCCACCCCGGCTTCGGCCTCGGCGCCGGGGTCGACCCCCTCGGCTGGAGGCCCGACGCACACGCGCCGCGCCTCGCTGCCGAGTCGGGGCGTGTTGCTCGAACGCGCGCTCTCCCTGCGCGAGGGCAGCATCATCGTCGTCACGCTGCTCGTGGCGATCTACTTCTCGCTGACCACCAGCACCTTCCTCACCAGCTCCAGCTTCAAGACGTTGCTGCCGTTCTTCGCCCCGTTCGCAATCCTCGGCGCGGGCGAGGTGTTCGTGATGATCCTGGGCGAGATCGACCTGTCGATCGGGGCGACATACCTGCTCGCGCCGTTCCTCTACTACAAGCTGGCGGTGGCCGGGATTCCCTACGTGCCGTGCGTGCTGATCGCACTGGCCGGCTGCATGGTGGTCGGCTTCATCAACGGGTTCTTCACGGCGATCGTCGGCATCAGCTCGTTCGTGGCCACGCTCGGCATGCTCTTCACGCTGGAGGGGCTGACGCTGATCATCTCGCATGGCGTGCCGGTCGCGATGCCGGGGGCGGAAGTGACGAGCACGACCGTCAACGTCCACCACGTGATCAACGGGGCGCACATCGTGCTCACCGAAACGGTCAACCACGTCTCGACGTTCGCGAAAGTCCTCGGCGAGGGCACCTACTCGGAGCTGGTCTGGGCGCTCGTGATCGTGGTCGTGGGGCAGATCGTGCTGACGTTCACCCGCTGGGGCCTGTACACGGTGGCCGTGGGCTCGAACAAGCTGGCCGCCTCTGAGGCCGGGGTGCGGGTGCGCCTGGTGATGATCCGCAACTTCATCCTCTGCGCCGCCGCCGGGGGCTTCGCCGGCATCCTCGAGGCGGTCCGGGCCTCCTCGGTGCAGCCAGACGTCGCCGGAGCGAACGAAATCCTGTTCA
The DNA here is from genome assembly GCA_963713985.1 of uncultured Solirubrobacterales bacterium. Lineage (GTDB taxonomy): Bacteria > Actinomycetota > Thermoleophilia > Solirubrobacterales > Solirubrobacteraceae > Palsa-744. The sequence continues at coordinate 1,230,768 of OY970219.1, forward strand.
AGGGGATCTCGGCGGCGGTGATCGGCGGCACGCTCCTTGCGGGTGGGTCGGGGACCGTCGTGGGCGCGCTGATCGGAGCGCTGTTCCTGGGCATCCTCAACGACGGGCTCATCCTCAAGGGCGTCAACGCCGACTACCAGCTCTTCTACCTGGGCCTCGCGATCATCCTGGCGATGACCGTCAACGTGTACGTGCAGCGCGTGCGCAGGGGTTCCCGAAGTGGCTGATCAGCCGGTAGGAGCGGAGACGATCGTCGGGCCGGTCTCGGCTCCGGATGACGTGCTGCGCGTCGAACATCTCGCCAAGCGCTTCGGGCCCGTGACGGCCCTGCGCGACGTCAACCTGCACCTGCGCAAGGGCGAGGTGCTGGGCCTGCTCGGCGACAACGGCGCGGGCAAGTCGACGCTGATCAAGATCCTCAGTGGCTTTCAGAGGCAGGACGCGGGACAGATGTTCCTGCACGGCGAGCCCTATCAGCCCAAAAGCGTCGACGACGCCCGTGCACACGGCATCGACACCGTCTACCAGGACCTCGCGCTGATCGACGAACTCTCGATCTACCACAACTTCTTCCTGCGCCGCGAGCGGGTGTACCGTCCGCTGCCGCTGCTCTCCAACCGGCGGATGAAACGCGAAGCTCGCGCGGCGCTGGATGAGATCGGCATCAACATTCCCCGGATAGACGTCTCGGTTGCACGCCTCTCCGGCGGCCAGCGCCAGGCGATCGCGGTGGCGCGCACGGTCAGCTCCGACGCCGACATCCTGCTGCTCGACGAGCCCCTCGCGGCGATGGGGGCGAAGGAGGGGGCGATGATCCTCGACCTCGTCGCCCGCCTCAAGGGAGAGGGTAGAGTTTCGATCATCATGATTCTCCACAACTACGTACACGTCCTCGAGGCGTGTGATCGTGTCAGCATGATCCAGGATGGCGTGATCGCACTCGACAAGCCCACCGCCGAGACCTCGGTGGAGGAGCTCACGGAGATCGTCGTGGAGGAGTACCGCCGCGCCCGCCTCGCCGACCAGGCGGCCAGGGGGGCTTGAGGGCCGCCGCGCTTGCAGCAGTGACGGTCGCGATGGCGCTGTGTGCGGCGCCGCCCGCGGCCGCTCGCTGGTCCTCGCCGGAACCCCTCTCCGGCTGCGCCCTCGCGTTCTCCTCCCGGGAAGCGCCGCTGATCGTCTTCCCCAGCGCCGAACCCCAGAGCCGCAGCGGCCCGGGCGCGCTGCTGTGGTCGGCGCCGCACGCGTGCGACTCCGGTGCGCTCGGCGCCGAGGCATTCGGCGCGCCGCTCTCGACGGACGACCTGCCCGGTCCGGGCCGTCCGCTGGCAGATGGAGCGAGCGGCCTCGCGGGGATCGTCGTAGCAACCGGTACGGCGGCGGGGCAGGTGGTCGTAGCGGGCAGCGGCGTCGGCGGGGAGACTCTGGCGGGCCGCGGCACAGATGGGGGGACGATGGCCCGCGGTGGCGCAGACGGGGGGACGAAGGCTCGCAGCGGCGCAGAGGGGGGAACGATGGCCCGCAGCGGAACAGGCGGGGGGACGCAGGCGAGCAGCGGCACGGGCGGGGGGACGATGGCAGAGGGCCGCACACCGGGGACATTCACATCGCGTTCCCTCGGCGGCCCCGCGATGCCGGTAGCGGCCTCGAGCTCGTATCTCGGCGACACCGTGCTCGCCTCACCGGTACGGACCCCGGGGGCGGGGTGGACGATCGCGGTGCGCGTACAGCGCCACTACAGCTCCTCGTTCGCGCCCCCCCGTCTCCTGGCCACGGGCCCCGCGCCGGTGAGGGCAGTGGTCGCCACGATGGACTACCGCGCCGACATCCTCGTTGCCTGGGTCTCCGCCGGAGGCGTCTACGCGCGCGAGATCCCCGCCGCGGGCCCGATCGGCCTTGCGCGGAGGCTCGGGAACGCCGGCGCGGAACCGGAGATCGGGGCGTTGATCAGCGACGACGGCCATGCGATCGTGGCCTGGCGCAGTCAGAGCACTGCGGCGGGCGGAGGAGCTCTCACGACGATCGAGCTGAGCCTCTGCGAGGTGCGCTCCCGCGCGGTGTCGAGCTCCCGTCCTGCCTCGAGCTCCCATTTGGCCTTGGGCTCCCATCCTGCGTCGGGCTCTCCCGCCTCGAGCTCCCATCCTGCGTCGGGCTCGCGTCCGTCCCTGAGCGCCCGTGCGGCCCTCACCGTCGAACGCTTCCGCGACCCCCCCGGCTTTCCGCCGCCCGCGGGCTCGCTGCGCCTGATCAGGCTCTCCAGCGAGGCGGTGATGATGGGGTGGACAGGGATGAGCGCTGGCCGCTACGTGGTGCGCGCCTCGCCGGTCTCCCTGCGCCGCGGAGCATGGGCGCCCGTGACGATCTCGGGGGCCTCCAGGGGACAGGATGCGGTGCTGGCGGATCTCGTGGCGGGCCCTCACGCGGAAGCGCTCGCGTTGTGGAGCACGGCACCGCGCACGGCGAGCGGGGTTCCCAATTCTCGACGGCGGGCGATCCACGCGGCGCAGGGCCACTACGCCGAAGCGGGCGAAGTGGCCTTCGCGGCCCCCGAAACGGTGGCGCCGCCCGGCTACAAGGGGGCGCCCGCGGCGGCGGTCGACCCACGGAGCGGTCTGGCGCTGGCCGCCTGGGTCGAGGGTAGCCGGATCGCGTACGCCCTACGCCCCGCTGGGCCGGTCTCGGCCGTGGCGCCCGCTGGTGCTCGCGCCGCTGCGGCTGGACGCTCTGCTGGGGGCTCGGCGAGGGTCCTACTGGCGGGGCTCGCGATTCTCCTGCTCGCGGCTGCCATCGCGTTCCTTGTTCGCGCGGCGCACATGCCGAGGCATGTAGGTGCGCGCCGTGGCTGACGCGGGCCTGCGCCGGCATTGAGCGCGCTGTGGCTGGCGCGCGAGGCCTACGCCAGCATCGAGAGCAGCGCCATGCGGATCGGGACGCCGTTGGCGGCCTGCTTGAAGTAGAGGGCCTCGGGCAGGCGATCGACCTCCTCGGCGATCTCGTGGATGCGGGGGAGGGGGTCGAGCAGCAGCTTGATCCCCGAGCCGCGCATCTCCCGGGCGGTGATGCAGTAGCGGTCGCGGTAGGCCGCCGCGGTCGCCTGGTCCTCGATGCGCTCGACCTGGAAGCGGTTGACGTATACGACCTCCCGGGCCAGGAGCGCCTGCATGTCGGTGCTCTGCTCCACCCGCAGCCCGCGATCGCGCAGCTCTTGCAGCTCCCCCTCCGCGAGCCACAGCTCTTGGGGGCCGACGAGCAGCACGTCGTTGTCGGGGTAATGGCTGAGGCCGCGGCAGAGCGAGTGGATCGAGCGGGAGTGGCAGGGGTCGAAGCCCATCCCCACCTGCAGCGAGCTCAGGCGCCCGAGCTCACGCTCGATCGTGTACATGTCGATCAGCGCCTGCGTGGGGTGCTCGTTGGGGCCGTCCCCCCCGTTGATCAGCGGCACGGGACTGATCTCGGCCGCCCGCCTGGCAATGCCCGCGGCCTCGTGGCGCAGCACGATCAGGTCGGCGTAGCTGCCCACGACGCGCACGGTGTCCTCGATCGACTCCCCCTTGGAGAGCGAGGAGGACTCCACCCCGCGGTGGGAGATGACCGCCGCCCCGAGGCGCGCGGCGGCGGCGCTGAAGCTGAGGATGGTGCGCGAGGAGGGCTCGAAGAACAGCAGCGCCACGACCCGCCCGGTGAGGCTGGCGAGGCGTGTGGGGATCCGCAGCGCCGCGGCCATGTCGTCGGCGATATCGAAGATCTCGCGCGCCAGCACGTCGTCGACCTGGTCGATCGAGATCAGGTGACGGGGCATCGCCTCGGGAATCTATACAAACGCCGAAACGCCGGCCTCCAGCGCGAGCAATTGCTCCTTGCGGGGGAGCCCCCCGCCGTACCCCGTGAGCGACCCGCTCGCTCCGATCACGCGGTGGCAGGGAACGACGATCGCGATGGGGTTGCGGTTGTTCGCTCCCCCGACTGCGCGCGCCGCCCCCGGCTGGTCCACCGCCGCAGCGATCTCCCCGTAGGAGGCGGTCTCGCCGTAGGGGATTGCGCACAGCGCGCGCCACACGCTGAGCTGGAAGGGCGTCCCGCTCGGAGCGAGGTCGAGCTCGAACTCCCGGCGCTCCCTGGCGAAGTACTCCTCGAGCTGGAGGCGCAGCGGCGCGAGGGACCGCTCGTCGCGCACCCAGTCGGCGTCGCGTGGGGGGGTGCGGTGGCCGTCGAGGAAGTGCAGGCCCGTGATTCGCCCCGCTGCGTCCGCGCTTGCGAGCAGCTCGCCGACGGGGCTCTCGATCTCTGTGTAGTTCATACGAGCACTCTGACACCTCCGCCCGACGAGGTCCGGCGGAAATCGGACTCGATAGAGCCACCCGCCGTCGGTGTCCGAAAACCGCTACACCGGCCTCTCATACTGGTGTGGATGATCGACGCCTACGACACCAAGGACTTCGATGCCCGCTACCGCGTGCTGGGCAGCCGCGACCACCGCTTCGACGGGTGCTTCTTCGTGGCGGTCACCTCCACCGGGATCTACTGTCGCCCGAGCTGCCCCGCGATCGTGCCCAAGCGCCGCAACGTTCGCTTCTATCCCACCGCGGCGGCGGCGCAGAGCGCAGGCTTCCGCGCCTGCCTGCGCTGTCACCCCCACGCCGCTCCGGGCTCCCCGGAGTGGAACCGCCGCGGCGACCTCGCCGCTCGCGCGATGGGGCTGATCGCCGACGGGATCGTGGACCGGGAAGGCGTCGCCGGGCTCGCGCACCGCCTCTCCTACAGCGAGCGCCACCTAACCCGCCAGCTCACAGCGGAGCTCGGGGCGGGCCCGCTCGCGCTCGCTCGCGCGCAGCGCGCGCAGACCGCGCGCATCCTGATCGAGACGACTCGGCTGCGCCTGATCGACGTCGCCCACGCCGCGGGCTTCGCCAGCGTGCGCCAGTTCAACGACACGATCCGCACGGTCTACGGGCGCACGCCCACGGAGTTGCGCCGGCGGCCCGCCACCCGTGGGACCCGCGCCGGGCGGCCCGCCGTCCGCGGGTCCCGCGCCGTGCGCGCCGGCGGCACGCCGGGGAAGGGAGGGCCAGGGCAGGGCGGGCCCGGGGTGGGCGGGCTTCCCATCGTCGTTCGCCTTGCGTACCGCGAGCCCCTGGACTGGGGGCGCCTGCTGCGCTTCCTCGGGGATCGTGCGGTGGCGGGCGTCGAGGAGGTCGTAGGGGACAGCTACCGGCGCACCCTGCGCCTGCCTCGCGGCCACGGCATTGTCGCACTCGCCCCCGTGAACGGCCATATCGAGTGCCGCCTGCAGCTCGCCGATCTGCGCGACCTCACCGCCGCGGTGCAGCGCTGCCGGCGCCTGCTCGACCTGGACGCCGATCCCGCCGTCCCCGAAGAGCATCTCCGGGGCGATCCCCTCCTTGCCCCGCTCCTGCGCGCCGCCCCCGGGCTGCGCCTGCCCGGAGCTGTGGATGGGGCCGAGCTCGCCGTGCGCGCCGTCCTCGGCCAGCAGATATCGGTCCCCGCCGCCCGCACCGCTGCCGCGCGCCTCGTCGGCGCCCTCGGGGAGCCCCTGCCGGCGAGCGACTCGGACCCGTCCACCCTCACCCACCTCTTCCCCGGCCCCGCTGCGATTGCGGGCGCCGATCCCGCCGAGCTGCCAGGCGGACCCGCCCGCAGGCGGCATACCCTGCAGGCGCTCGCACGGCTGCTCGCCGACGGGGAGCTCGCGATCGACCCCGGCAGCGACCGCGAGGAGGTACGTGCTCGCCTGCTCGCGCTGCCCGGGATCGGGCCCTGGACCGCTGAGTACATCGCCCTGCGCGCCCTCGCCGACCCCGATGCCTTCCTCCCCACCGATCTGGGTGTGCTCCGCGGGCTGGAACGGCTCCGTCGCTCCAGACCCGGCCGGGCCGGGATATCCCGCCGTGGGGAGGGCCGCAGGGGCGCCCTTGGGGATGGGTGCTCCCCGCGGGAGGCCGCTGGTGTGGCTGAGCGCTGGCGGCCGTGGCGGGCGTACGCGATCCCGCACCTCTGGGCCCTCGCGGCGCCCTCCGAGAGCGTGGCGAGTCTCGAGGGGGACCGTGTCTGAGTACACTGATGCTGTGGGTTTGACCGACACGCTCCAGGGTCCCGTCCTGAAGCTCCATCAGCAGCTCTACGAGCGCAGCGACGGGAGGGTCGGCCACAAGATGGTCGGGGTGCCCACGCTGCTGCTGCGCTCCACCGGGCGGCGCAGCGGGGCGCAGCGCTGCAACGCGCTGGTCTACGCGGTGGATGGCGCGGACTACGTGCTCGTCGCCTCCAACGGCGGCTCCGATCGTGGTCCGGGATGGCTCTTCAACGTGCGCGCCAAGCCCGAGGTGGAGATTCAGATCGGCCGCACCCGGAGCCCCGGCGTGGCGCATACGCTGGAGTCTGGCGATGAGGACTACGAGCGTCTGTGGCGGCTCGTGAACGACAACAACCACGCACGCTACGACGCCTATCAGCAGGGCACCTCCCGCCCGATCCCGCTGGTCGTGGTCAGCCCCGCCTGAGGCTGGGAGACCGCCGCCGGGGCGCTGGCTTTGGCCCACGCGGCGATGTTGACCGTCTCGCCAACACTTACCCTGGATGCGTTCGCTTCTGCGGGTGGATGGTCTCGCCCCGGGCGAGCATCGCCACGAATCGCTCGATGCGCCTAGCCCGTGTGTCCGCGCGCTTGGCGGCATCGATCCGCAGCAGGACCGCATAGCGGTTCTGGCTGGTGAGTGTCTTGAACATCGCCCGCGCCGCGGGGTCGGCCTGCAGGGCGGCCGCGAGGTCGGCCGGCACCTCGATCGAGGCCTGGCCCGCGTAGGCCGCCTCCCAGCGTCCGTCGGCCTGCGCCCGCTCGACGGCGGCGGCGCCCGCGGCGCGCATCCGACCTTCGCCCGTCAGCCGCTCCACGTGGGCGACGTTGCGCTTGGACCAGGAGCTGCGCGCCCGCCGGGGGGTGAAGCGCTGACGGTAGGCGCGCTCGTCGCCCCCCCGCATCTGCCCGTCGATCCAGCCGTGGCAGAGCGCCTCCTCCAGAGCTTGGAGGTAGGTCAGGCTCGTCGGCTCGGTGGCGCCCTTCTTGGCGAGGCACAGCCACACCCCGGCGGAGCTCTCGTGATGCTCCCCCAGCCACGCCCGCCAACTCACGGCATCGGGGACAGTCACCTCCGGCAGCTCCTCGGCCATTGCCACAGCGTGACAGGCCATCCGGGAAGGCCGCGGCGGGGCCGACCCGGGCTTCCCCTGTGGCAGGATGGGAGCTCCATACTCGCCGCGAGGTTGGGACGATCGACTAGCGAATGGGGTGGTCGAGCTGGAGCTGGTGGTGGGCGCAACAGGCTATGTCGGGAATCTCGTCGTGCGCGCCCTGCTCGCCGAGCGCCGGCCCGTGCGTGCCCTCTCGCGCGACCCCGGCCGCATACCCAAGGGGCTCGAGCTGGAGACGGTGAGGGGCGACTTGCTCACCGGCGAGGGTCTCGAGGAGGCGCTCGCGGGCTGCGAGGCCGCGTACTACCTCGTTCACTCCATGGAGCCCGGCGAGGAGAGCTTCGAGGTTCGCGACCGCATCGCCGCGCACAACTTCGTGCGCGCCTGCCGGCTCGCGGGGGTCGCGCGGACGGTGTACCTCGGGGGCATCGCCCCCACCGGCGCACCCTCGCCGCACATGCGCTCGCGCCTGGAGGTGGAGCAGATCCTGATGGAGGGCGTGGCCGGTGTGACCGGTCTGCGCGCCTCGATCGTCATCGGGGCGCACTCCCCCTCCTTCCGGCTCATGGTGCGGCTGGTCGAGCGGATGCGCGTGCTGGCGCTGCCGCCCTGGCGCGAGCGCCGCACGCAGCCGGCGGCCGAGGCGGACGTCGTTCGGTGCCTGATCCAGGCGCCCCTCCTGGAGCGCACGGCGGGGCGCTCGATCGACGTCGTCGGACCCGACGTGCTGACCTACGGGGCCATGCTCCGGGGCATCGCCGAGGCGCTCGGCATCGGTCGTCCGGAGGTCGCGGTGCCGATCTCGATCACCCCCGTGACCGCGGCGGTGGCGGCTGCCGTCGGGGATGCGCCGGTCGATCTCGTGGGGGCACTCATGGGGAGCCTGGTCGCGGACGTGCTGCCCCGCTCGGATCGGGCCGCGGCGGAGCTGGCCGAGCTGTTCGGCATCCAGCCGCTGTCCTTCGAGCGCGCCGTCAGCCGCGCGCTGGCGGAGTGGGAGCTCGAGGAGCCGCTCGCGGCGCGCTGAGGGGATGCGTCGTGGGCCGGTCCAGGCCCAGTTGAGCGCGGAGTCGAGAAACCGCTCGCTGGCCCGCCGGTGGGACGCCTATCCCGTAAATGGCTGGGAGGTCCCGATGACGTGGCCCCCGGCGCCCAGCGCCTGAACCTTGAAGCTCGTGTAGCGCGCCGGCACCGGGATCGCCGTCTCGAACCCCGACTTGGCGGCGATCGCGATCGCGCTCTGCCGACCGGCGCCGACTGCGGCCAGGACCCTCCAGGAGACGACCTGGGTGGCGCCGTTCCAGCTTGCGTACACCGTGGTCCCGCCGTCCCTCTGGCGGGCGGCGCCGGCGGGCTGGGTGAGTGGCTCCCCGACCCAGGGATCGAGTGTCTCCCGGTAGCTCAGGTCCGAGCCGGGGAAGCTCGCCTGCAGGAGCCGCTGGCCCGAGCGGCTGTACTCCGAGAAGTAGGGTTCCGAGCCCCAGCCGACGAATGTGCTGCCGTTCGCCAGCGGCTCCGTGTCGCCCATGTATTCGGTTTCGAACTGGTTGCCTCCGGGGTACTGGGCCACGAGCTTCGCGGTGTGCGTGCTCTGGTCGAGCTCGAGCACGAGCCCCCGGGAGGCCGCGGTCGCGGGGACGGAGGTGCCGCCGCCGGTGAGCTGGCAGCAGTGGTCGTCGAACATGCTGACCGTGGAGCCCGACTGCAGCTTCACGTCGTGCTGCCACTGGAAGGCGGCTCCGGGGCCGAACTCGAAGCTCGAGTGCCGGCCGCCCAGGGTCCACTCGATCCTGCCGGTGGCGATGTCGACCAGATAGGCGGCCCATGTGTTGCGCATCGACACGAGGAAGGTCCCGTTGCCGGACAGGTCGATCGAATTGACGTGGTAGGCGTCCCAGGGGAACCCGTTGGTGGGCACGCTGGCGTAGGAGTCCCCCAGCGGAATGTGCTCGAGCGCGTCCCAGCTGCGCAGGAGCCTGCCGGTCTTCAGGTTGTACTCCTGCACCGCCGAGTCGATCAACGCCCCGTTGTAGGCGCCGCCGTAGCTGGAGAGGTTCTTGGCGATGTTCTTGTTGGCGGTCACCCACACGTCTTCGCCGCTGATCAGCAGCTCGTGCAGGGTGAGCACCCAGCCGTCCTTCGCTTTCAGCCGCGCGACCGGCTGGTAGTGCTGGTTGACCACCACGTCTTCGCCGCTCTCCGTGGAGCCGGTGTTCGTGACGACACCCTGCCACCACGCCAGCGCCGGCTTGCCCTGGTAGGTCTGCAGGCTCAGGTTGGAGGCGACGAGCTTTTCCGGCACCGGCTGGAACCAGACCGGCTGCAGGTCGTTGTCGAGGATCAACGGCCCGCTCTGGCCGACCAGCGGGGGGTAGTTGAGGTTGTAGAAGTTGGCGGTGAGGATGTAGCCGCCCGCCAGCTTGCCGGAGAGCGTGGGGCCGTCCCTGCGAAGCACCGGCGGGTGCAGCGAGGGCGCGGTGACGAAGCTGTAGGCGCCGCGCGTCGTGTACGCCCCCACCGGAGCCCCGTGCGAGCCCGCGAAGGCCTGGTCGATCGCGACGAAGCCCACTACGACCACGCTGATCGCCACCGCCAGGCGCCGTGCCGCTCCCCGCGCCGCGCCCGCGGGCCGGGGCATTGCTGTGAACGTGACCAGCGCCGCCGCCCCGGCCAGGCCGGCGCCGATCAGATAGGCCAAGCGGAAGCCGTCGGTCAACGCCTGCGGCACCTGCTGACCGGTGCCGATCAGATGACTCGAGCGCTGGGTTGCGAGCGTGACCAGGACCGCCAGGCCGAGCCCCCCGCCCACCTGGCGCGAGGTGTTGACGAGGCCGGAGGCGAGCCCCGCCTGTCCCTCCTTGGCGCTCTGGGTGGCGGCGATCGTGGAGGGGACGATCGACATCGCGATACCGGCCGCGGTGAGCAGCCCGGGGATCATGATGTACACGATCGGGCTCCCGCTGGAGCCGACTTTCGCGAGCAGCAGCATCCCGCCGGTCAACATCACGAGGCCCCCGCCGAGCACCGGGCGCACCCCGAAGCTGCTCACGAGCCTGCCGGTGCGCGAGGCGACCAGCATGATCATCAGCGTCATCGGCAGGAAGATCAGACCGGTGTGCAGGGGCGAGAGGCCCAGCACCTGCTGCAGGTAGAGGGAGCTCACGAACCACATCGGGAAGAGCGAGGCGCTGAACAGCAGGACGATGTTGTTGGCGATCCGCAATGGCTTGGTCAGCTCCCTGAAGGGGATCAGCGGTTCGGAGGCCAGGCGCGACTCGATCACGCCGAACACCACCAGCAGGGCCACGCCGCCGAGGATGGGGCCGAGCGCGGCGAACGTGCTCCAACCCTTGAGGCCCGCTTCCACCACCCCGAACACCAGCACCATCTGGCCGATCGTCAACGTCAGCGCCCCCGCGAGATCGAAGGTCTTGCCCGCCCGCGTTCCGCGGCGCTCGCTCACGACCGCGTACGCCACCAGCGCCGCCGCGATCGCGATCGGGGGGTTGATCAGCAGCACCCAGCGCCAGCTGATCTCCTGGGTGATGATCCCCCCGAACAGCACCCCCGCGGCGCCCCCGAGCCCGTTCATCGCCGCCCATGCGCCGATCGCGCGATGGAGCTGTGGGCCCGGCGCGAACGAGGAGGTGATGATCGCCAGTGAGCACGCCGCCATCAGGGCGCCGCCGAGGCCCTGCGCGGCGCGGGCGACGATCAGCATCTCCCGGCCCTGCGCGGCGCCCCCGGCCAGGGAGGCGAGCCCGAACAGGACCAGCGCCAGGACGAACATCCGGCGCTGCCCGAAGTGATCGGCTGCGCGGCCCCCGAACATCAGGAAGCCCGCGAAGGTGATCGCGTAGGCATCCACGATCCACTGCAGTTCGGGCGCGGAGAACCCGAGGTTCAGCTGGATCGAGGGCAGCGCCACGTTGACGATGCTGAGGTCGAGGATGACCATGAACTGCGCCACGCAGCAGACCACCAGCAGCCACGTCGAACCCGAGCCCCGCCCGCTTCCCCCAGGTGGGGATTCCGCGGCCGGGCTCGCTGGCGCCTGGACGCTCACGACGGCCTGGCCAGCCGCGGCCGACCGCCCAGGGTCGCCCGGCGCCGGGGGTGCCTGGTAGGGTGGGCGCCCGAGTCCTCGAGCGACGATTGGAGCGCGGCCAATGAGAAGAACGCCACTGACCGCCATGCTAACGCTGGTGGCCGCCCTGGCCGCCACTGCCGCCCTGGCGGGGTGCGGCGGCAAAGGCGGGAGCTCGACTGCGAAAACGACGAGCGCACCCTCCACGACGGCCCCCCACAAGCACTCCAGCAAACCGGCCTACTGAGCATTCACGAGTGAGGCGTAGAAGCCGATCGGCTTGACTGCCGGCGAGGTGCCGAGCACGCGACCGGCTGAGTCGAGTGCCTGCACCGCCACGTAGGCGTACTTCTTCTCGGGCAGGATCGTCGAGCTTTCGAAACCGCTCGCCGGGATCGTGGTCTGGGGCTCGAGCGCCGTGGGATGTTCGCCCGCGAGCACCCGCCACGAGGCCACTTCGCTCGCCCCATTCCAGCTCGCGTGCACGATCGTCTCTTCGCCGGTGTTGTTGAAGCTCGCGAGGATCGCCGGCGGGCTCGCCGGGCGCCCGCTCCAGGGGAAGCGGAAGGCCCGGTAGAAGGTCATGTCGTAGGGGAGGTGCGCGTCGAGGAGCAGCGCCCCGTTCCTGGCGTACTCGCTGATCTGGGGCAGCCCTCCATAGCCCACGACGGCGTTCCCACTCGCCAGCGTCTGCATGTTGCCCTGGCTGGCGGCGAGCAGCAGCGGGTCGGGGTGCGTATAGGCGAAGACCAGGCGCGCTTGGTGCGTGGAGAAGTCGAGCGCGATCCGCACGCCCCGCGACTGGCGGTGGATTGGAGGGTTGGCGCCGTCGTCGAAGAAGGTGATCTCTCCGTCCGGGAGGATCCGCCCGTCGTGTTGCCACGCCGTTTCCGTGCCCGGCCCCATCTTGAAGGAGCTCCTCAGGCCGCCAAGGCGCCAGAGGACCTTGCCGGTGCCGCCTTCCAGCTGGTAGCCGGCCCAGGTGCTGCGGGCGGAGATGAAGATGTTGCCGTCGGGCTCGGGGTCGATCGAGTTGAGGTGAAACCAGTCCCAGGGCGTCGATCCGGTCGGCGTTTCGACCTCGGACTCGGAGGCGGCAACGTGATCGAGGCTGTGCCATTCCCAGCGCACGAGGCCGGTCTTCATGTCGATCTCCTGGATCGCGGTGTCGGTGATCGTGCCGTCAGCGGCGCCTTTCAGCGACGTGAGGTTGCAGCGGATCGGGTTGAACGCCGTGATGTAGGCGACCCCGTGGGGGGCGATCCGAAAGTCGTGCAGGTCAGCCTGAAGGCCGTTGCCGCCGAGGACCCTCGCGACGGTCTGATAGCGGGAGTTCATGACGAGGTCCTCGCCTTGGCCGAAGCCCAGCGACAGCACCCGCCCCCTCCACCACGTCAGGTCGCGCCGACCTTCGTAGGTCTGCTCGTTGAGGTCCTCCGCCGCTACTCCCTTGGGGAGCTTGTCGAACCACACGAGCTGGCCCTGCGGCGTGTAGATCAGCGGCCCGTACTGGCCCGGTCCGGGCCCGTTGGTCGTGAGGATGTCCCCCGCCGCGGGATCGCGATCGGGCACGGTGACGCTCAGGATCGGGGCCTGGACGCCGGGCAGGGTGTAGAAGCTCTGGTAGTCGGCCGGCGTCGCCGGCGGGGCGGGGAACTCCGGCACGTTCGCGGTGGGATAGGGGGTGTCGACGCGGAAGCCAAAGGCGATCGGCCTTCCGGCTCCCGCCCCGATCACGGCGTGCACCGCGACGCGCTCGCCGCTGTCGAGCGGGGTGTCGAGCGTGAAGCTCACGCCGTCACCCTGCGAGTAGGGGCGCAGACGGCCGGAGTGGGGGCCGCTGCGTTCGCCAGCCACGGAGACCCCGCGGATCTCCCCTGCGGGCGCGCCCAGGAAGCTGATCTGGGTGTCGGGGTTGGCGGTGACAGTTTCCGGCGCCGGCGAGACGTCGACGTCGGTGCCGGGCAGCGCGGCCGAGTGCTGGATGGTGGTCGGCAGGCACGCGGGGGAGGGGCTCGTTGCGTTCGCGCCCGAGAGCAGTCGCAGGCTGGGGGAGCCCAACGCGATCGCGAGCACCGCCCACGCGAGGGCGGCGATCCCCAGGACGATGAGAACGTTGCGGCGCACGCGGGCGGAGCCGGATCAGCTCTCCGCGAGGCGGACGAACCTGGCGCGATGCTCCTGCTGTGCATAGCCGGCCGCTCGCCAGAAGCCCATCGCGGCAGGATCGTCGTCGACGACGATCGCGGTGAGCCTGATCGCGCCCCGTGCTCGCAGGTGGCGCTCGCCCTCCCGCAGCAGTGCCGTGGCGATCCCCTCCCGCCGCCGATCGGGATGAACCGCGAGCCGGTAGAAACTGCCCCGCCACCCGTCCCAGGCCGCGATCAGCGACCCGAGCGGCACCCCGTCGGCAGGGGCGAGGAGGAGCGCCTCCCCATCGGCGGCCAGCAGGCGATCCAGGCCCTCGCGCGTGTCGGTGGCGCTCGGTGCGCTGCCCGCGGCTCTCCACAAGGACAGCACGGGCTCGATGTCCCGCGCGAGAGCACCCCGGATCTTCCAGTCCGCCACCGCCGGACAAATACCAGAGCGGCGCCTCGCGCGCGCGGCCTGCGCCAGCAGGGGTGCGCCAACGCAGAGTCCGTGCCCTGCTCGGGTGGGGGGGCGACCTAGGTTCCGAGCGGGTAGATAGATCTCGTCCTCAGCTCCCGGTTTGGCGAGTGTCGCCGTGGCCCATGAGCGCCACGGCGGGATCGCTGAGCAGCGCGATCGTGAACTCCGAGAGGGCGACATCCGCGAGCTGGTGGGTCATGTACCAGGCGACGTCGATCGTCTCGTCGCCGTCGGGGTGCGGCTCGCCACTGACGACGCGCGCATCGAAGATCGTCGGCACGTAGCTGACGAGATCGCCGTTTGGATAGGTCATCCGGAACAGCGGCCCACCGATCACGCCGCGGATGCCGGTGAGCTCCACGACGACGCCCGCCTCCTCGGCCGCCTCGCGGATTGCGGCCTCGGCCGGAGATTCGTCGGGCTCGACCGCCCCGCCGATGGTCTGCCACATACCAGTCTCGGCCTCGCGAACCAGCAGGAGGCGGTCGTGCTCGTCACGGGCCAGCACCGCCACCGACGGGAGCAGCAGCAAGTCGTGGCCGACCCGCTCGCGCAGGCGCCGCAGGTAAGGGGAGATGCCCACAGTGAGCGCGAGCCTATCGGCGATCCGCATCCCCGTGGCGCGCCGGCCTCCCGCCGGCCCGTGGCAACTCGACGTGGGTCTCTTTCAAGCGGGGGCTTGCACCGAGGTGCGCCACGCGCGTGAAATCATCGCGGCCTGTCCGACGAGTGCAGCCGCCGTCGCGAACAGGAAGGCCTCGGCAACGCTCGCTGTGCGGAGCAGGATCGTGAGCGTGAAGCAGAACAGCGCGAACGCGACGAAGCCGGAGAGCATTCCGCGCAACAGCCTCACCGCTTCGCCGGCCCCGCGCTGGGTGTGCGTGAAGGTGGCCAGAACCGTGGTGATCACCGGGAACGGGGCGAGCAGCCCGCTGAGCTGTGGCCCGAGCCATCCCGCCGCTGTCGTGAGGGCGAGCACCAGCGCCAGGGCGCAGGTGGCGCGGACAGGTAGATCCCACGCCGGCGGGGACGCCATCACGGGAGGGTCACTGGTTGCCTCGGGCAGCAGCAGCAGGCCGAGGGCGAAGCCAACGCATGCCAGGGAAAGCGCGACACCGGCCGGTACCTCGACACCGTCCAGCGCGAACGTGCCGATGGCAAACGCGAGCCAGCCGCAGAGCATGCAGGCGTACCACCGGGCGTGGTTCGCGAGGCGGCCGTAGACCACTACGAACGCTGTCAGCGACAGCAGGCCGAACAGCGTTCCGGCGGCGGCGTGCTGAGCGAACACACGGCCGTGCGCGAGTGCGTAGACCAGCAAGATCGGACCGGCCACCACTGGCAGCCCGCCAATGACCCCACCGACCCACGGGCCGAAGCGCCGTGCGGCGATCGATGCTCCCACGACGAACGACGGCGCCAGCAGCGCCTTGACGGCAAGAATGATCACCCCGGGATGATGACCGATGGTTACACGGTGATCCTGGGCCGAACCCCCGTCGCGGCCGAAGCACCGCGAGTGGGTCGATCTGGCGTTTGCGACCTTCGCTGGATCCGAGCGCCAGGCGCTTAGTCTCTGCGCATGAGATCGGCCAGCGACAGAGAGCGGGCTGTCGTGCAGCAGCGCGCGACGCTGGCGTCGATCGCCGCCGCCACCGTGCTCGTGATCCTCAAGCTCGGTGTGGGCCTCGCGTCCGGCAGCCTCGCGCTGGTCTCAGCCGGGATCGAGTCGAGCGGCGACGTGCTCGCCGCGACATTGACGTTCTTCGCGGTGCAGTTGGCCCGCCAGCCCGCCGATCCCGAGCACCCCTACGGTCACGCCCGCGCCGAGAACCTCGGGGCGCTTGGCGAGGCCGCCATCCTGCTCGTGGGTGGGATGGTCGTGGCGGTGGAGGCGGTCAAACGCCTGATCGCACCCCAGGGCGCCCCCGAAACCCGCTGGTATGTGTTCGCGGTCATCGGCGTGGCGCTGGCCGTGGACCTCGCACGCACGCTCGTCTCGCTGCGCGTCGCCCGCCGCTACCGCAGTCCCGCATTGCGCTCGAACGCCTTCCACTTCGCAAGTGACATGGCGGGCTCCGCTGTGGTGCTCGTCGGGCTGGTGCTGGTGCGCGCCGGTTTCCCAGCCGGCGACGCGGCCGCGGCGCTGCTCATCGCGGCGATCATCCTGGCCGCGGCGGTGAGGCTGATCGCCGAGAACGCGAACGTGCTGATGGACCGCACCCCCGCCGACGCAAGAGCGGCGGCCGAGCGCGCGCTTGAACGCCTCGAACCCGATATCGAGCTCGTGCGCCTGCGCCTGCGCGAGTCCGCGGGGCGCTACTTCGCCGATGTGATTGCCGCGGTTCCTCCAGGCCAGGCCGTCATCGAGGGCCACCGGGCCGCCGAGCGGATCGAGCAGGCCCTCCAGCGCGCCCTGCCCGGCAGCGATGTCGTCGTCCACGTCGAGCCGCGTCGCAGCGGCCTCGACCTTCGCGACCGGGTGCTCACACTCGCGCTCGCGGAGCCGCTGGTCAAAGAAGTCCACGACGTCACGATCTACGAGCACGATGGCACGGCCAGCGTTTCACTGCACCTGAAGTTTCCCGCCGATCTTCCACTGAAGACGGCGCTCACAGCCGCCGGACGGATCGAGCAGGCGATTCGCGCTCGGCCCGGCGTCAGCGAGGTCCAGACACACCTCGAGCCCCTGGAGCGCCCGCTGAGCGCCCACTCGATCGGCACGGACAGCGACCCCAATGGGGCACGAGAGATCGAGCGCGCCGTCCTCGGCGTCGTCCTCGACCACGCAGGCGCCAGCCCGCGAGGGGTGCGGCTGCTTGCCACCGACGCCGGCCGCGTGATCTTTCTCACGCTGAGCGTCAGCGCGCACGTATCCCTCATTGACGCTCACCAGTTGGGCAGCGAACTGGAGGACGAGATCCGACGGCAAATCCCCGATATCGCCGATGTCGTCGTCCACACAGAAACCGGCGAGGATTAGCGTCTGCGCCCAACTCATCTCCCATACGCCCGGGTGGCCTTGCACCAGCTTGACGCGTAGACGCGGATGGAAGCTCTGACCGCCACAGGCAACGGCAGCGATAAAACTGCGTTAGGGCTTGGCGGAAGGCCGGCTGCTGTTGAGGGAAGGCGGGTGGTCGCTAAGCTTCAGGGTGTGCCCGAAACATCCTTGGCGCGTACCCTTCTAGAGGCGGACACAGGGGCAGGTTCATCGGGCGCGCTCGGAAGCTTGGGCGCAGGCAACCAGGTCAACGAGCTGCGAGGGGTTGTCGTACCTTCCCGGACCGTAACGTGGCGGACCACGGTCTGACCCGCCACGCCGATCCGATTTCACCGCCCCCTCAAGACCACACAGAGACCGCGGGCGAAGCTGGGACCGGTAGAGGCTCCGAAGGGATGCGCTTCGGCTTGTTCGGCAGCGCCCAGGCGCCGCGCGCCGCGGGCGGCGATCCGGGACGCGGCTTTCGCGAGTACGTCGAGACCAACGTCGAAGCCGACCGGCTCGGCTTCTATTCCACGTTCCTGGTCGAGCACCACTTCTCAGGTTTTGGGCAGGTCTCGGCCTCCCTGGATCTCCTATGTTGGGTGGCCGCACGCACGTCGGCGATACGGGTGGGAACCGGGGTGCTCGTCCTGCCGTGGCATGACCCGGTGCTGCTGGCCGAGCGCGCGGCGACCCTCGATCTTCTCTCCGGCGGACGTCTTGACTTCGGCGTCGGAAAGGGCTACCGGCAGTCGGAGTTCGCTGGCTTCTGCGTGCCAACCGAGGAGGCAGAGGCGCGCTTCGAGGAGTCTCTGGCGGTAATCCTGAAGGCATGGAGTTCCGATGAGCCCTTCTCCCACGAGGGTCGGTTCTGGCACTACCACGAGATCGTGGTGGAGCCGCCCACCGCTCAGAAGCCGCATCCGCCTGTGTGGATCGCTGCCGGTAGGCCCGAGTCAGTTCGTAATGTCGCCGCGCTCGGTGCCAACCTGTTGCTCGACCAGTTCGCCTCCACCGAGGCGGTCGGCGAGCGGATCGCCCTGTTCAAGGCTGAGTGTGAGGCTCGCGACCGTGTCTTTGATCCGATGGACGTGGCGGTCGCGCGCAACCTCTACGTCGCACGCGACGCGAGCGCGGCGCTCGCCCGGCAGGCAGGCATCCACGACCGCATGATCGAGCGCTCGCGCGGTCCGGACGGGTCCAGGCGCTCACACATCATGGCCTACGCGGAGGAGGCCGGCGCGACCGAGGCCCATGCCCTCTTCGGGCCGCCCGAGGAGATCCTTGCGGGGCTGCAAGCACTGCAGGCGGTCGGCGTCAGGTATGTGCTGATGAGCCGCGGAGATGCCACCCGGCAGAGCATGCAGCGCTTCGCCTCCGAGGTGATGCCGACGTTCGTACAGGACAGCTGACTTGGAATCGGTCACATCCGAGCAGGCGACGCGGTGTTGATCGAGGAGCTCTACGACAGCACCGCTCCCGCGCTCCTTTCGCGCCCCTACGAGTCCGAGGAGCATCTACGCGTCGCTCTCCACAAGGGGATCAAGATGCGCGCGCTGCGCTTGCACCGCGACCGCACCGCACACAGGCAGACGCTCGCGCACGCGGCGCGTAGAGCAATCTCGTTAGGGTGGGATTGTGGGAGCGGCAAGCGTCGCCCGCGCGAGTCGCGATGAGGCCAGGGCCGCGCGCAGGTCTATGTTTTGACCGTGAACCCGATTGGAGGATCAGATGCCCATACAGGGCCGCCACGAGCGCGCCCGACGTCTCTACGAAGCGTTCGCTGCGGGAGATCGTAGCTTCGTGGATGGTGCGCTCACGGACGACTTCGAGTTCTTTTCGCCATTCGACGTCGGCTTGGATCGAATCGGGTACTTCGAGCGTTGCTGGCCCGGCTCCGGCCGGGGCCAGACGTTCGAGTTTGTGCGTTTGATCGAGTCAGGCGATGAGGTGATCGTGACCTACGAGATGACCAAGCCAGACGGAGGCAGGGGCAGGAACACCGAGGTCTTGACGTTCAGAGGCGAGCAGATCTGCCGCGCCGAGGTCTACTTCGGATGGGATCTTTGACGCGTCTGGCGCCCAGGTCATCTCCCACGCGCCGGGATGGCAACGCCTCGCGGACAGGCGCTCGCGTCGCTGTGGCCGGGCTCGCCGTCCGACCATCCAGCAGACGACGAAAACGCTTCCCCTCACCCTGATAAGGAACGACGGATGACCACCCCGCACGCCTTCCCCCCGGAGCCCACCCCGATCCATGTGTCCGACGAGGTTCTCGATGACCTGCGCGCTCGTCTCGCACTGACTCGTCCGCCGCTGGACGAGGGGAATGGGGACTGGTCCTACGGCGTCCCGGACAGCTATCTCCGTGGGCTGGTCGCGTACTGGGGGGACGGCTATGACTGGCGCAAGGCCGAGGCCGCCATCAACGCCTACGAGCACCACCAGGTGAGCGTCGCCGGTGTCCCCGTGCACTTCATGCGCAAGCCGGGCCGCGGCCCCCGGCCGATCCCGTTGATCCTCACCCACGGCTGGCCGTGGACGTTCTGGCACTGGTCGAAGGTGATCGACCCGCTCGCCGACCCGGCGGCGTTCGGCGGCGACCCCGCCGACGCGTTCGACGTCATCGTGCCGTCCCTGCCCGGCTTCGGTTTCCCCGGCCCCCTCACCGGCTTTTCGGACATCAACTTCTGGAAGGTCGCCGACCTCTGGCACACCCTGATGACCGAAACCCTGGGATACGAGAAGTACGCCGCCGGGGGCTGCGACATCGGCGGGATCGTCTCCAGCCAGCTCGGCCACAAGTACGCCGACGAGCTGTACGGCATCCACATCGGCTCCGGGCTGCCGCTCGACTTCTTCACCGGCCCCCGCGCCTGGGACTTCGCTCGGAATCGGCCCCTCACCGACGACCAGCCCGCAGACGTCCGCGCCCGCATCATCGAGCTGGACCACCGCTCGGCATCGCACCTCGCCGTGCACATGCTCGACGGCGCCACCCTCGCCCACGGGCTGAGCGACTCACCCGCCGGCCTGCTCGCCTGGCTGCTGGAGCGCTGGAGCGCTGGAGCGCTGGAGCGCTGGAGCGCCTGGAGCGCCTGGAGCGACAACGGCGGCGACGTCGAGTCCGTCTTCACCAAGGACGACCTGCTCACCCACGCCACGATCTACTGGGTGAACAACTCCATCGCCACATCGATGCGTTACTACGCCAACGCCAACCGCTACCCCTGGGCACCCGCCCACGACCGCACCCCGGTCGTGGAGGCCCCGGTCAGCCTCACCCTCGTCACGCACGAGAACCCGCCCGGCATCCACACCGCCAACGAGCGTGTCCGCGCGTTCAAGGCCAGCCCGCGAGCCGATTGGTTCAACCACGTCAACGTCAAACGCCCATGACCGCGGCGGCCACTTCATCCCTGGGAGAACCCCGACGCCTGGGTGAGCGACCTGCGCCGCACCTTCCACGGCCGCCGCGTTTGAGTCCCAACGGCGAAGTTCGAGTAGGACGCGTTGGGTTGGTCGTCAGTGGAGCCAGCCCGACTCAATGCGAACCACTTTGCGCGGCTTCCTGGCGGGCAAATGTCGTTGACGGTCGGCAGAGCCGGCGGCAGTTCGGGTGCATAGGAGGGTCAGTGGCGTCAGCGCGGAGGCGCTGGTATGCGTCTGCTGCCGGCGGCGGCATTGCTGAGGATGGTGGCGTGGCGGGTGCGTCGCTCTCCTACCCTGCCAGAGGACGAGGGCTCTGGCGAAGGCCAAGGGTCTGCTTTCGAGGTAGGCGCCACCTGTTCGGTGTTAGAGGCCGGTTGCCGGGCTTGGATTTGGGTGCGCCTTCGGCCTGCCCGCTTGCGACGAGGTAGGGAAGTGCGGGGCGAAGCTGTAGTTGGATGCCGCGTTGCACCTCCAGGGGGATGTAGCCGAGTGCCCGGGGCCAGGGTTGGGCGACCCATACGGCGCGGGCAAGCTCCCACGACTGCCAGTTGTTTGTGAGGGCGTCGAGGATGATGGGCACGATCGACCACACGAACGGGACCGAGCGTGGTCGATGCGCGGGGCACCGTACGGTCCAGCCCTTTGCGTGGGATCGGAGCCGCATGACTTGCTCCAGCCGTCCGTACCGGCAGGCGTCGAGCATCGCGGTCTGGACTGATGCACGGAGTGGTCGGAGGTAAGACATAGAGTGCGGGCTGCGTGCAGCATTCGCCGGCGGTCAGCCGTTGGCATTGCTGTCCAGCGCGTTCGAGCGCCATACATGCCGAGCGCCATATCTGTCTGGCAGCGAGGTCACGATCGCTTACGGTCGAACTCCACTCGTGGGCTTGCTCTCGTGCCGACTTCGCTTCGTGACAGGGTACGCATAGGCCCTGAAGGTTCGCGCGCTCGTCAATGCCACCCATGTACCGAGGCACGATGTGATCGACCTGCGTTGACGGTGCTTCGCCGCACACTCGGCACACCGTCTCCTCGCTGAGGACGACAACACGCAGTTTCTCCCAACCGGTGCGACTTGCTCTCTTCTCATCTTCGGCCATTAGTTCAGAACCATATTGCCGCGCGAAGTACCTTCGGTCGCGGTGCGGGACTGCTGGGGTTGGGGTAACCGTGGAGCCATCTCGGCAAGTCCGCGAGGCTTGACGTCTACAACCAGCTACAGCAGCGAGCCAAGCGCACACACGGCGCATCCCTCGACCGGCTCGTCCGCGAGGCGCTGGTCGTGCTGTACGGCGACGACGCGCGCCCAGACGAGGGGGATTGGGCCGGGAAGCCGAAAACGCCCCCCCAACGCAACACCTCCACGCCGACCGGAGCGTGGGTAAAAACTACGCATTAGCAGGAAGAAAGTCGGACGGCGGAGCCGCGACTCAAAATCGGGGCACCAACGTTTTCAGTCGCGTGCTCTACCAGCTGAGCTATCTCGCCGGGCTACTGATCCTATCGTCTCGGCCACACCGGATGAGTACCGCAACCTGACCGGAAGCCCGCCCGGCATGGACGGCGCGGCGGTTGTACTGGCCTGGCGCGCGCCATCTGAACCTCGCCCTGCCAGCATATGTCGGGCTAGCTGTGCGGCGTCTGCGGCTTGATCGGGGCCTTCCCGGGCGGGCACGTCGGCGCCCGAGACCCGGGGTGGTCCAGGCCAGGATGCCGTCGGCATGCCGAAGCGCATCCGGTGCTTCGTGCGGGATAGAGCCAGACGTTTGTCCTCGATGCAGACAACATCGTCCAAAGGAGCCTGCGGCGTCTGCTCGACCTCGGCGGCTCGCACGGGCCCTGCAGCCGCCGCGATGAAGGGCAGGACGGGGGTCAAACCCTCGTTTGGCACCCCATCGAGATTAGGACAAGACAGGGATGCCATCCCCGATCAGAGCCGGAGCACGCCACTCGATGATGAGCAACATTGAGCGCCGCAGCTCCAGAACGTCATCCTACGTGGCGCATCCGGTGGGAGCTTGCTGACAAGATGACAGCAGATGTTTGACTCAGTCTGCATACGACCGATCCGAGGTGGCCCGTCGCAGGTGGACCTTGGTCTCGTTGCAGAAGCGCTCTTGTTTTATCAGCGGGTCGATATCATCGCTGATCGCAGTGTGTTTCTCACGCTGCTCGAAAGTCTTGGCACCGACGGGCTTCTCAGGCTCGCAGAGTCCGAGCGGGTCTCTCTCTCGTATTGCAATCAGTTCACCGGTGTAGTGACCGAGGATGCTCGCGGGCCAACAGAGCGGTTCTTCCTTGGTGCGGTCGAAATGCCACATACTGCGATCGACCAGCTCGCTACCGAGCAGTTTCGGATTGCTACCGGCAAGTCCGGTCGGGGTCGCCGGTTGGCGAGCAAACTTCTACAGCACGTTGACGATGTGGAACTGGATCCAAGCATCCCTGACTCCGCGACCGCGGATGCGCTAGACGAGACTTACATGGCGGCCATTATATGTGATGCCATCGGCTTCATGGCACCGGAGTACAGACTCCCCGACCGCTTTGCTTTCGAGGTACAGCCGGTAGCTGACGGGCGCATCAGACTTGAGACGAATCTCGACTGGGCGCAGATAAATAAGCATTGGCGAGCGGCAACTGAGGCCCCGATTGGCGCTACGGATGTCCTTTCCTGGATCTTGTCGGCACACGAGGAGATGGCATTCGCTGCGCACGTCGAATCCGAGATGATCACCGACCCCTTCACGGCGCACCTTGTGCGGAGAAAGACCGAGGCGTTGTTGGCGCGCGAGCAATCAGCGGCCGGTCAGCAGCGTTTTCACAACTTCGTCTTCGATAATGCCCGCTCCGTCCGTGAGGCTGTCAACACCGGACAGCGGTCCTTGCTGGACGCCCTCGACCTCGCCGAGCGGGGCGATCGATTCCGGTCATGGCTCTCCGGGCTCGACGCGGATGGTGCGGAGGATCACCTAACCCAGGAATACTTGCGGGCCTGCACGGCCGAGACCTGGGCTGACGGGCTTCCGACCAAGTCGGTCCGATTCTTGTTGGTGACCGGGATGAGCACGGCGGCAGGGATGGCGCTGACCGGGCCCGTAGGGATTGTGGCTGGTCCGGTCATCGGCGCTGTGGACTTCCTCCAAGATGTGATGCGACGAGGCTGGCGTCCATCTCAATTTGTCGAGGGTCGCCTCCGCGGCTTCTTGACGAGTGGAGATCCGGCCGGACCCTAAGCTAGCCGAATTCGCACACGTCTACGCTGAAGCGAGCCGTGGATACACAGCCATAGATGACGAGCGAGATACGCGGCTTCGAAGGGTCGGGATTGTCACGCACTAGAGCCTACGATAGGCGTTATAAGTCACGGAAAGTGCCCCTGCATACATCTTTGCTTTCCGCCAGCGAAGTCGGCGCAACCGTCCGCCAGTGATTCACCCCTTTACTCGCGGCGACAGTCATCGCCTCGTTCATGAGGTATGCACTAACTTCCTCCACGCCCGCTCCGTGAGCCGAGCTGGGATCGACGGAGACCATTTTTGTAGGTTCCCTATCTTGATTTGATGGGGGTGGTTGCCCTGCTTTTCGCAGCGTAGAGTTCCTCGGCTTCTCGTGGTGGCCGGTCGTCGAGCGCTTCGTGCAGCCGCTCGTTGTTGAACCAGGCGACGTACTCGACGACAGCGAGCTCGAGCTGGCCGCGGGTCGCCCAGGTGCGTTCGGCGATGAGCTCGGTCTTGAAGCTATCGACGAAGCTCTCGGCGGCCGCGTTGTCGTAGGCGTCGCCGACGGTACCGATCGATGCCAGCACGCCGTGATCGGCTAGCGTCTGGGTGTAGTCGTAGGAGGTGTATTGCGAGCCGGCGTCGGTGTGTTGAATGAGCGCGACATCAGCTCCCGGCTGACGTTGGTGTAGAGCCATTCTGAGCGCGTCGAGGACGAGCGTGGTGCGCATGTGCGACGCGAACTGCCAGCCCACGATCTTCCGGCTGTAAGCATCGATCACGAAGGCGAAGAACACCACCCCATCCCAGCAGCGCAGGTAGGTGAAGTCCGCGAACCACAGCTGGTCCGGTCGCTCGGCGCAGAAGTCTCGTCGAACGAGATCCTCTGGCCGCTCAGCCCTTGGATCGGGCTTCGTGGTGCGCCAGGGCTTGCCGCGCCGCTTGGCTCCCTGGATGGCGTTCTCGCGCATCAGCCGCCGCGCACGGTCACGACCGACGTTCTCGCCGGCCCTGAGCAGCGCCTTCCAGGTGCGTCGGTAGCCGTAGGCGCAGTAGTTGGCCTCGTGCAGCTCGACGATCTTCGCGAGCAGCCGCTCGTCCTCGACCCGGCGCTCAGACTGGCGGCCCGAGGCGCGCTCGTAGTAGGCGGACACCGACACGCCCAGGGTGCTGCAGATCGGCTCGACCCCGAAGCGCTCGCGGTGCTCCTCGATGAACGCGCTCACTTCGGCCGGTGTGGGTCGAGCTCGCCGGCGAAAAACACCGATGCGGCCTTCAGGATCTCGTTTGCTCGACGCAGGTGCGCCACCTCGCGGCGCAGCTGCTTGATCTCCTCGCGCTCCTGGCCGCTCAACAGGTCCTTGCGCTTGCCCTCATCGGCTTCGGTGCGCCGAACGTATTTGCGCAGCGTCTCAGAATCGATGCCCAGATCGCGCGCGACATGCGCGACCGGACGTCCAGACTCAAAAACAAGACGCGTACCGCGCTCCAGCAACTCCTCGGGATACTTCCTCGCTCGTGCCATACCAGAAGGCTCTCCTTCCCTGCGGACGAAACCGCAGATCAGAGCCTCCGTCAAAACCAGCCTGGCTCACCGCGATCTAGCATCGATTCTAGCTGATGGCGCTTGTCGCTAAACTCGCTTATGCCTTCGGCCACATACAGGTATGGCCGGCATCGATACACACGACGCGTTGGCCGCCCACTGATGTAGTTGACGATCTCAAGCTTGAGACCGTCGCAACTCTGATCTAGGCAGATGAAAGTGAGGTGGCCTGTCCCGATCAGTGCGCCCGGGGCCCGCTCCTCCTCAGCTTTGCCCGAGTAGCTGCCGGTACATGACTCGTGTCTCGCGTGTCGGCTGTGGAGGCCGAGTCGTCCTGCGGAGCCGGTCGCAGGATCTATGACCGACCCTTGCTGTATCTACTGGTTTTCCTTCAGACGCCGAACTTGCTTCGGCAAATGAGAGACAGACCTGCCAGCCTGGAACACGATCCTAGTAGTGCTCCGTTAGGTTGGTGGTCCTCGTAGTGGGTGTTCGGGCGGCAGCTCTCTGCGGCAGACCGGGCAGGTTCCGTGCCAGCAGGCCAGGAGCGCTTGGAGCTCCCGGACGACCTGGTAGAGGGTCAGGCTGCCGCCCTGAGTCGAGGACGGTGGCGTCTTCTCTCCAGGGTGAGGAACGCGTGCGCGACCGATACCAGCGTGACGTGGTGGTTAAACCCGCGGTAGGTGCGACCCTCGAAGTGGTCGAGCCCGAGCGCGTCCTTGAGCTCGCGGTAGTCATGCTCGATTCGCCATCGCAGCTTCCCCAACCGGACGAGATCCTCGATGCTGGTATCGGCTGGTAGGTTCGAGAGCCAGTACTTGACTGGCTCGGGCTTGTGCTCGGGCCACTCACATATCAGCCACTGGAGCGGGAGCTCCTCGCCGTTGTCATGGGCGGCGCGGCGCAGGGCGATGTTCGCTGGCCTGACTCTGAGAGCGAGGAACCGGGATGTCATCTCTCCGCGGGTTCCCTCACGCCAGCAGACCGTGACCGCTTGGGTCTCTCCGGCTGCCAGAGCGAGTTCCGCCAGTGAGGACGGGGCCTGGCGATAGCGGGACTTCGGGGGCTGGCCGCGGCCTTGATACTCGGGACGCTCAGGCTTCACGCCCTCCGGGTAAGCCGAAGTTGTGGACTTCACATCCAGCACATAACCAAGCTCGCGCTGGGCAAGCTCTTGCCGGAACTCGGTGTTATCGCCATAGGCGCCATCGGCCAGGATCACCGGCGGTCCGACGCCCCAGCCGATCAGCTCGTCGATCATCTCCAACGCCAGCCGCCACTTCTCAACGTGGTGAACGTCGCCAGGGAGCCCAGCCCTCACACGCCGATCCTGATTGAACTCTGAGTCCTCATCCCAGGATTCAGGTAGGAACAACCGCCAGTCCAACGGACAAGAAGCCGAGTCTGTCGCAGCGTTCACGCTGACCGCGACCTGACAGTTCCCGACCTTCCCCAACGACCCGGAGTACTGACGAGCAACCCCAACCGACATCTTCCCGAACTTCGGGAACCCCGTGTCATCAATCACCCAGCCCTCAGCCCCGATCTCCGCCGCCATCCGCCTGGCCAGTGCCCGTCGGACCGGCACCGGATCCCACGGCGACTGGTTCACGAACTGCTGCAAACACTGCTCATCCCCGTCCGCCAACCGAGCCGCCATCGGCTCGATGCTCTTGCGCTTCCCATCCAACATCAACCCCCGCAAATACACCTCACCCCAACGCCGCTGATCCTTGCGCGCCATCGACTCGAACATCTCAGCCGCGAACTCGACCAGCCTGCCGCGCACACGCGACAACTCCCGCTCTGACAAACCAGACACCAACCCCATCATGGACCTCCTCGACGACAGTAGCCGTCACAGGAGTTCGCCCGCGACCTCCAGAACCCTCCACCAACCTAACGGAGCACTACTATAGAGTTATTCAATAAGTTTGATGACTACCGACCAAGGATCGCTAGAGGATCGACAAGGTGGAGCAACGACGACGTGCCAAAGCGTTTGGAGGAGGCTGGCTCACGGCCATGGCGACAGTGCTCACGCTTTGCGCCGCGTGTCTACCGCCGGTGTCAGCCTGCGCTGTGCCCACGGTCACGTTTAGAGCGGCGCTGCTCCCCGAGCGGCTGGGTGCGGGCACCACGATCAAGTTCGCATTCTCGATCGAGTTCCCCCGCAAAGAGGAGCCTGTCCCGCTCCGGGCGATCGACCTGGACTACCCCGCGAACCTGGGGATCGCCACGAGCGGCCTGGGTCTCTCGACCTGTCGCGCCAAGACACTCGAAACCCAGGGGCCTCCCGGCTGCCCATCGACCTCGGTCATGGGCTACGGCTCCGGCCTTGTCGAGGTCCCCTTCGGCCCCTCGACCGTGTACGAGGGGGTAAGGCTGACGACCTTCATGGCGCCACTCAGCCACGGGTACCTGGGGCTCCTCTTCTTCGCCGACGGGGAAACACCCGTCAGCGCCGAACTGGTCTTCCACGGCCTCGTGCTGCCCGCCACATCGCCTTTCGGCGGAGACCTCGCCACCACCGTGCCCTTGGTCCCCACCCTGCCCGAAGCTCCCGACGCGATCCTGGCGCAGTTCGATACGACACTCGGTCCCAGCGGCATCACCTACTACGAATACAGCCAAGGCCGCTACATCCCATACCACCCACGAGGAATCCTCCTACCCCGACGGTGCCCACCCGGCGGATTCCCGTTCGCCGCCTCGTTCGCCTTCAACAACGGCACTCGGGCCAGCGCCCACACCGTCGTGCCTTGCCCCCGCGCACACCACCCACACTAATCGCTCCCACTCGGCCTAGCCGCTCCTACACTGCCTGGAGGGGACAGTACGGAGACGGCACTGTATATGCTTGATGGGCCGATTCCCAAACGTGAGGATGTTGCCTTGACCGACTTTCTCGATGACAGACGCGCTGAGATCTCCAGTCGTCTGGCCGAGCTCGAGCCGCTCGTGGATGAGTATCACCGCATACAGGCCGCCGTCGAGGCGCTTGACGGGATCCTGGTCTCCTCGAACGGGGCGTCCGTCTCCGTGCCGCTAGTGTCCTGTTTGGTTGATTCGTTGGCAGTAGCGGCTGATCGAGTCGAGGATTTGCTCGGCGGTCTTGGTCCAGACGTAGGGGCGGGGGTTCTCGTTCCAGGTGTCGATCCACTGGCGGATATCGGCGTTCAAGGCGCGGACGGAGCGGTGCGCGCCGCGGCGTAGGAGCTTGGTGGTGAGCTCGCCGAACCAGCGCTCGACGAGGTTGATCCACGAGCTCGAGGTCGGGGTGAAGTGCAGGTGAAACCGCGGGTGCTGAGCGAGCCAGCGTCGGATCTGTGGGGTCTTGTGGCTGGAGGCGTTATCGAGCACGAGGTGCACGTCGAGGTGGGCGGGTACGCTCTCGTCGATCGTCTTGAGGAACTTCAAGAACTCGAGGGCCCGGTGGCGTTGGTGCAGCGACCCGATCACCTCGCCGCTTCCCAGGTTCAGCGCGGCATACAGGCTTGAGGTGCCGTGACGCTCATAGTCATGGGTCGCACGCTGTGGCGTGCCGGGCAGCATCGGCAGGATCGGCGTGGTGCGGTCCAGCGCTTGAATCTGGCTCTTCTCATCCACACACAGGACGACAGCTCGCTCGGGTGGGTTCAGGTACAGGCCGCAGATGTCGTGGACCTTCTCGATGAACAGCGGGTCTTTGGAGAGCTTCCAGGTCTCTTGGCGGTGGGGCTGCAACCCGAACGCGTGCCAGATCCGCATCACCGCGTCCGGGGTCATCCCAACCTCCCTGGCCATCGAGCGGGTCGACCAATGCGTCGCGTTCTTCGGCGCGCTCTCCAGGGTCTTGGTCACCACGGCCTCGACCTGCTCATCGGTGATCGTCCGCGGTTTGCCGGGACGCGGCTCATCCGCGAGCCCTTCAAGCCGGCGCTGAGCGAACCGGTTGCGCCACTTCGTGACCGTCGGCCGCGAAACCGCCAGCGCTTCTGCGATCTCGCCGTTGGACCACAACCCCTCCGACGCCATCAGCACGATCCGCGCCCGCAGCGCCAGCGCCTGAGCACTCCTCCGGCGCCGCGTCCAGCCCTCCAGCACAGCGCGCTCCTCGCCCGTCAACTCGATTGAAACAGCAGTAGGAATAGGCATGACCCACACCTACCCTAACCACAAACGAATTAAACCAACAGGACACTAGTCCGCCGCCGCCAACGGCGCAGCCGACCCCGCGGCACGAAACCAGCCGCCGCCTCCTTGCCTGTCGCTCCCGTGGCGCCATCGACCACGAAGCCCACAGCCGCGAGGGGACGGCGCAAAGGGACCGGCAAGCGCGCCGCGCAGGCCCTGGCCCTCATACAGCACGCGCCAGGCGTAACGATCCCCGAGCTTGCTGCCAGTATGGGCACACATCCGACCTACCTCTACAGGGTGCTTCCGGCTCTCGCAAAAGAAGGCAAGGTCCGCAAGGAAGATCGCGGCTGGTATTCCAAGGAGACGACGCCAGCGAGCTCTTGACGATCAGCGCGCTGCTCGACACCGGGGGTAGGCGTGGCCATATCGACTGAGCGGCACGCAACGCTGGATCCAGATATGCCTCCTGCCGGGCGTAGCGGGATGCTCACATGGCCTTTCTGCGCGGAGTCGCGGCGATCAGGGCACGAGCCACTATCGGTGGGCGCGATAGGCCGTATAAAACGGTGCGGGAGGTAAGCTTGACGGAGCTGACTACGCTGTGGTTCGCTCCAGATTCGGAGGCTGCTGATGGGTGAGTTGTTGGAGGTTGTTGGGGTTTGTAAGGGCTTTTCGCGTGCTGGTGTGTTCAAGCCGGTGTTGGAGGACGTGTCGTTTGGGGTTGGGGCTGGGGAGGTCGTGGCGGTTGTCGGCGAGAGGCTTGCTGGCAAGAGCACGTTGTTGAAGATCGTGGCTGGGCTGCGGGTGCCGGACGAAGGGATGGTGTCGTTCAGAGGCGAGGTGTTGAAGGAGCTTTCTGACCGTCAGCGGGAGCGGCTGTTGGGGGAGGAGATCGTGTGGTTGAATCGCGACTTGCAGGGTCCGGATGTTCGGGTGCGCCGGTACGTGGGGTGGGCGGTGGCGGTGCAGCGGGGTCTTGGGCGCCGTGACGCGGTGCGGATCGCGGATAGGGCGCTTGAGCGTGTTGGGGCTTCGGGGTGCGCCGGGTCGCGGTGGGTTGATATATCGGATGCTCAGCGGGTGCTGGTCGGCTTGGCTCGTGGGTTCGCGGGGAGCCCTGGGCTGGTGGTCGTTGATGATTTGCTGGACGGACTTAGGGGCCGGGCTGCGGAGGAGGTCTCTGACCTGTTGCGGGAGTTGGTGGAGGAGTCCGAGCCTTCCTGCGGGGTGCTTTTCAGCGCTTCGGAGATCGACTCGGCGTTGTGCGCTGATCGGGTGTGGGCGCTCACGCGCAAAGGCCGCCTCACGATCGCGTTCGACCCGCCGCCACCCGCCGAAGCCGAGATCATCCACCTCCACAACAGGGCTCAGGCAGGCAGTTAGCACGCCTCCTTTGCATCGCAACCCGTTCACCTGGTGCTCAGGGATGCCCAGCGCTCAGTTGCCCAAAAATGTTTCCCACTCGCCCAAAGGGGGCTGCGAAGTAGTTTGTTATTGACTAACGGCCATGTCTATTTATTGTCGTGGAGCCGGATCATTCCATCAAGCAATACATCTGTTTTAGCGTTGGGCTACTATTGCGCGCCAGATGGACACGACCCCGCGGATGATGGTGCTTGGCCTCGTGGTCCAAGAAGCGGACACGGTTTCGGGTGTCTCGCGCCGTCTTGCCAAAGACTTCAAATTTGCCCGCTGGTCCAGGAGCTCAGCGGACAAGAACCTTCCGTCGCTGGCGAGGGAGGGCAAGGTCCGTTTGGTCGAACAGGGCGCGGAGCCGCCGCTCGATCGCTACGAGGCGACCCCGCGCGGCATCGGCTACTTCCGTGGGTGGCTTCGCAGCGCACAGATGCCCCTGGAGATACGAGACGCGGTGCGGGGCAAGCTGGAGTTCCTGGGGCCGAAGGATCTCGCTGCGCTCGTGGAGGCCGTAAGCGAGGAACGGGAGGCATACACCAGCGCGGCGAGCCTCGCGCACGGCCGACTGATCGAGGAACGGGACGTCAGGCGGCGCCTCCGTGCCCGCAAGAAGCCGGTCCCTTACGAGGTCAAGTTGCAGTGCATCCAGTACCAAGACGAAGCCACGCTGCTGAGGTTGAAGGCTCAGCGCCTGGAACACCTACGCGAAAGTATCGAAGAGCTACTCGCGGAGGTCATCGCTGACGGCGAGGGGGTCATCGCTGATGGGCTCGCTGCTGATGGGTGAGTTGTTGGAGGTTGTTGGGGTTTGTAAGGGCTTTTCGCGTGCTGGTGTGTTCAAGCCGGTGTTGGAGGACGTGTCGTTTGGGGTTGGGGCTGGGGAGGTCGTGGCGGTTGTCGGCGAGAGGCTTGCTGGCAAGAGCACGTTGTTGAAGATCGTGGCTGGGCTGCGGGTGCCGGACGAAGGGATGGTGTCGTTCAGAGGCGAGGTGTTGAAGGAGCTTTCTGACCGTCAGCGGGAGCGGCTGTTGGGGGAGGAGATCGTGTGGTTGAATCGCGACTTGCAGGGTCCGGATGTTCGGGTGCGCCGGTACGTGGGGTGGGCGGTGGCGGTGCAGCGGGGTCTTGGGCGCCGTGACGCGGTGCGGATCGCGGATAGGGCGCTTGAGCGTGTTGGGGCTTCGGGGTGCGCCGGGTCGCGGTGGGTTGATATATCGGATGCTCAGCGGGTGCTGGTCGGCTTGGCTCGTGGGTTCGCGGGGAGCCCTGGGCTGGTGGTCGTTGATGATTTGCTGGACGGACTTAGGGGCCGGGCTGCGGAGGAGGTCTCTGACCTGTTGCGGGAGTTGGTGGAGGAGTCCGAGCCTTCCTGCGGGGTGCTTTTCAGCGCTTCGGAGATCGACTCGGCGTTGTGCGCTGATCGGGTGTGGGCGCTCACGCGCAAAGGCCGCCTCACGATCGCGTTCGACCCGCCGCCACCCGCCGAAGCCGAGATCATCCACCTCCACAACAGAGGTTCCGAGAGGTCGCGAAGCGTAGGCTGAGCGTAGTGCTGGAGCTACGCGATCTCGTCAAGCACTACCAGGTTGGTGGTGGGGAGCCGATCCGCGCGGTCGACGGCGTGTCGATGACCCTCGCCGCCGGGGAGTTTCTCGCCCTGTACGGCCCGTCTGGGTCGGGCAAGACGACACTGATTGACCTGATCGCCGGCCTGCGCTCCCCCGACAGCGGCAGCGTCTTGGTCGATGGCAAGGACGTGGCTCGTATGTCCCGCAAGGAGGCCGCCGACTACCGGCTGCACACCCTCGGGATGGTCCTTCAGCCGCACACCCTGAATCCGGGCGCCAAGGCTATCCGTAACGCCTCGCTGAAGCTGCAGCTCAGCAACGTGCGCCGCGCGCCGGCCCAAATCGAACCGCTCCTGGCACGCCTCGGGCTCGGCGAGCGGCTGAACCACCGCACCGAGCAGCTCTCGATGGGGGAGCGCCAGCGGGTGCTCATCGCAATCGCGCTGTCGGTCAACCCAAAGCTTGTACTCGCGGACGAGCCGACCGCGAGCCTCGACACGCAGCGCACCAGGGAGGTTCTCGGTCTCCTACGCGAGCTCTGCCGCGAGCGGAACATGGCCCTCATGCTCGCGACCCACGATCCCGAGGTCGCCGCGTTCGCCGATCGCGCGCACGAACTCCGCGACGGTCGCCTCGGCGAGTACCGGCCCGACCACGCACCTCCCGTGGTCGAGCCCGTGGCCCGCGCGGTTGAACCATCGCCGGCTGGGGGCTGATCAATGGCACGGCTGCGCGCGTCGAACGTGCGCTACATCTACGAAGGACGCCTTGAAGAGCGGGGCGTTCTGCTCCAGGAGGCATTCGCCGTCCTCGGGATCGCGGTCGGCGTGGCGTTGCTGTTCGCGTCGCAGATCTCAAGTACGAGCCTCACGCGGGCGGTGACGCAGCTCAATAGCCAGCTCGTCGGCAGCGCCCAGGTCCAGCTCGACGCGAGGGGCCCCGGCGGATTCCCCGAACGGCTGCTCGGAGAAGTGCGCAGGATCCCCGGTGTTCAGGTCGCGCTCCCAATCCTCGAGCGGCAGGTCAACGTGATCGGCTCCAGCGGGCGGGAACGATCGGTCGACTTGATCGGCGTCGAACCGAAGGCGGTTCGCGCCAGCGGCCCGCTGCTGCGTCGCTTCTCCGCCCGCCAGCTCTCCGCACAGCACGCTATCGCGCTCCCCTCACCACTCGCGCACGAAATCGGCTCGGGGCCACTGGAAGCTGTGAAGCTGCAGGTCGGCGCGACATTCACAGAAACCCTCGTCGGCGCGACGCTCAATGAAGAAGACATCGGCGAGCTCGTTCACAGCCCGGTCGCTGTGACCACCATCCGCTACGCGCAGCAGCTCGAGGCCGCGCCCAGCCGGATATCTCGGATCTTTGTGCGCTTCGCGCAAGACCGCTCTGGCACCGTGCGCAACGCGCTCGCGCGCCTAGCGGCGGCTAGGAATGTGAATCTCACCCCGGGGAAGTTCGACGCCGAACTCTTCCGGGTCGCGGTTGCTCCGGAGAGCAAAAGCGAGGAGCTGTTCTCCGGGATCAGCGCGCTGGTGGGGTTCATGTTCGCGCTGAACGCGATGCTCATAACCGTCCCTTCAAGGCGGAACCTGATCGAAAATATCCGCGCGCACGGCGGGACGCCGCTGATGACCATCGAGATTCTCCTGCTCGACACGTTCGTCTTGGGCATCGTGGCGTGTGCTATCGGGTTGGCGCTTGGGGACCTGTTGTCGATTTTGGTGTTCAAGACGAGTCCCGGGTATCTCGCGTATGCGTTCCCCGTCGGGAACAACAGAATCGTGACGTGGCAAAGCGTCGCCCTCGCCCTCGCCGCCGGCATGGGAGCCGCGGTCGCCGGGGTGCTATGGCCGCTGCGGTCGATCCTCGCTCGTCGCGCTGAGCCTGACACGGACCCGGAGGAGCACCGCGGCGGGCGGCTGCCGGCACGCCTCGCGTTGGGCGCCGGATGTCTCGCGGTCACGACGATCACGCTCGTCGCGTACCCCGCGGAGGCGATAGTCGGGAACATCACACTCGTCCTCGGGCTCCTCTGCTTGCTGCCGTTTCTGTTCGACGCGGGGGTCAGCTTGTTCGGGCGTCTCTCGGTTGCTCTGGACGGACTCGGGATCGCGCTCGCGGTCGATCAGCTTCAGTCGCCGCTGATCCGAGTGCGGTCCCTCGCTATCGCGGCGACAGCCGCGATAGCGGTGTTCGCCGTGGTCGAGTTCGGAGGCACGCAGACGAACCTCCAACGGGGCCTCGACGCCTCGATCCGCGGCATGGACTCCAGCACCCAGCTCTGGGTGACGCCGCGCGGCAGCTCCAGCTTGCAGACGACCGTCTCCTTCAAGCCCACCGACGCCTCAAGGCTCGCCGCGGTGCCCGGCGTGACCCACCTCGGCGTGTATCGCGGCAGCTTCATGGATTGGGGACAGCGCAGGCTTTGGGTAATAGCGCCGCCAGCCAGCGTCCAACACCCGATCCCGCCGGGCGAGCTGCTGGCCGGCGGGCCGCCCGCGCTCGTGTCGGCCCGCGTCCGCCGCGGCGGCTGGGTCGCGCTATCGCAGGCGCTCGCCGAGGAACACCACCTGCATGTCGGGGAGACATTCACGCTACCCACCCCGCGCCCTGTAACCGTGCGGGTTGCCGGCCTAACGACGAACCTCGGCTGGCCTCCCGGCGCGATGATCCTGAGCTCCCGCGAATACGCGCGAGCGTGGGGCACAGACGAACCCAGCGCGTATGAGCTACAGACGGCCCCCGGCACCCAGCCAGCGACCGTTGCCGGCCTAGCCAGAGTGGCTCTCGGCCCCGGGAGCGGTCTGCAGGTCGAAACGGCCCACGAACGCGAGCAGCGCCACTACGCCGCAGCAGTGCAGGGCCTCTCGCGGTTGACGCAGATCCGGGTCATCGTCCTGATAGCCGCGACCCTGGCGATCGTGTGCGCGATGGCAGCGATGCTCTGGCAGCGCCGGGACAGCGTCGCGGCCAACAAGTGCCACGGCTACCGCGAAGGAGTGCTCTGGCGAGCGCTACTTTGCGAGAGCGCAGTCCTGCTCATCGTGGGCTGCGCGATCGGCGCGGTCTTCGGCTTGTATGCACAGTTGCTGGGCAGCCACTTCTTGTCAACAGTGACCGGCTTTCCAGTCCTGTTCGGCATCGAAGGCATCGCGGCTATCACGAGCTGCGCGCTGGTCACCCTCATTGCACTAGCAATGCTGTCCATTCCAGGCTATCTCGTAGTGCGTGTATCACCCGGAACTATCACTCCGGCCTACTAGATCGTACCCGTCAAGCTCCTCCGACAACGCTTCTAATCCGGCCCCCGTAACCCTCCGCCAGCTATTGGCGCTGGCGACCAGCGTATCCCGCGAGGTCTCCTGGGGACTCCTGGCCGTCTCCCGCGAGGTCCGGTACTGGCGCACCCTCGCTGAGGGGATACCGGACCCGGCGATCCGCCACGACGCACTCACCGCGCTCGAGCACAAGCGCGGGCAGGCCGACGGTGCCGCGCTGTTCTCGATCCTCCCGACCAGCCGAAACGTGAACTTCCTGCGGTTCCTCGTCGCCTACCAGGTCATATGGGACTTTCTCGACAGCGCCCACGAGCACGCTCCAGACCAGGCCAACGGCCGCCAGCTGCACCTCGCATTGATCGACGCGGTCGACCCAGCCCGCCCGGCGGCCGACTACTACGCCCTCCACCCTTGGCGTGCCGACGGCGGCTATCTACGCACCCTGGTCGAGGTATGCCGGGAATGCTGCGAAGCGCTCCCGTCATACCAGCGGGTCCGCCGGCTGATCGTAGGCGAGGCCACACGGGCGCAGGTACTTGCCATCAATCACGACCTCGACCCCGACCGCCGAGACGAGGGACTCCGGGCGTGGGCGGCGGGGCACTTCCCCGCCGGGCACGACGCGCTGTGGTTCGAGCTCACCGGCGCGGCGAGCGCCGGACTCGCGATCTTCGCCCTGCTCGCGCTCGCGTGCGACCCCGACTGCGATAGCGACGAGATCGCCCGGACGTGCGCTGCGTACAGCCCGTGGGCGTCAGCGGTCGCATGCATGCTCGACAGTTACGCCGACCAGCTCGAGGATGCCGAGAACGGCGACCACAGCTACGTCGCGCACTACCCCACCCCCAAAAGCGCGACCGAGCACATCTCACGCCTCGTGACGCGCTGCATGCGCGAGCAGCGCTCGCTGAAAAACAGCGAGAAGCACCTCCTGATCACGGCCAGCATGGCCGCGCTCTACCTGTCCAAGGACAGCGCAAGGTGCCCCCCGATGCGGGCGACCAGCCGGCGCATCGCCGCTGCCGGCGGGTCTCTCACTCGCGCGCTCCTCCCCGTCCTGCGGCTCTGGCGGATCGCCTACGCCCAGCGTTCCACATAAACCCACAAAACACAAAGGAGAGTCACAAAATGCCAATCACCAATCCACCCAGTCGGCGCCTGAAGCGAGAACTGCCACCAGCGCCACCGCACCCGCGAGCACTCCAGACAGTCGGGGGTCAGCGCTGGCCCTTCGCTTACCTCGAATATTGCCGCGCCCGGATCGGTGAGCAGTTCACGCTTTACCCGATCGACATGCCGCCGACCGTATTTCTATCAAATCCCTCTGACATACGGGTCCTGCTCGCCGGGGATCCCGCCGACCTTCACCCCGGCGCCGGGGCGCACACGATAAGCCCGTTGATCGGGGACCGCTCGTTCATGCTGCTCGAGGAGGACGAGCACATCTGCGGACGCAGAGCCATCACACCAGCCTTCCATCAGCGCATGGTCGCCCACCACACAAGCCTGCTCACCGAAATGGTCGAGCGGGAGATCTGGCGATGGCCGCTCGACACGGCCGTGCCGCTCCACCCGCATATCCGAGCCCTGACGTTGCGGGTAATCCTGCGCGCCATCTTCAGCGACGAACCGCCCGAGCTCCAGGCGCTGCACGACCGGCTGATGGCGATGCTGACGATTACCACGAGCTTCATCCTCCAGGAGCCAAAGCTCCAGTATCTCCCTGGCTGGCACCGCAGGTGGCGAAAGTTCTTGCACCAGCGCGCCGCGGTCGACCAACTCATCCTCGGCGTGGTGGACCGCCGACGCCGCGAGGGCAGCACAAGCGGTGACCTGCTCGATCTGCTGTTGGTGGCGGAGAACGCGGACGGCTCCCCGTTGAGCGAGCGCGAGATACGAGACAACCTGATGTCGATGATCCTCGCAGGGCATGAGACCACGACCGGAGAGCTAGCCTGGGCGTTCCAGCTATTGGCGTATCACCCGCGAGTACAGCAGCGGCTCGTTGACGAGATCGACGCCGGCACCGAAGAGGAGTACATGACCGCGACCGTCCACGAGACGATGCGCCACAAGCCAGTGTTCGTGTTCATCATCCCGAGGAAGGTCATCAACCCGGTGCAGATCGGCAGATGGACATACCCGCCGCCCGTCCACTTGGCGGGTTGCACCTACCTGATGCACCACGACCCGCAGCTTTATCCCAACCCCCACGAGTTCACGCCCGAGCGATTCCTCGGTGAGCAGCGCCAGCCCCGCACCTATCTGCCGTGGGGCGGGGGCCGCAAGCACTGCCTCGGCCGGCACTTCGCGCTGCTGGAGGTCAAGACGATTCTGCAGCAGGTGCTCTCGACAAGGACGGTGCTCCCCGCGAGTCGCCGGATCGAGCAGCCACGGTGGCGCAGCGCGATCCTCGTTCCCCGCGACGGAGGCCGCGTGATCATGCGCAAGCGAGGACTCTAAATAATAGTACGCTCCCGTCAAGCAAACTCCACGTGCCGTTCAGCCCGGGATTCGCATGAGAGTCAGGGACCCCTGGATTGTGCGGCCGAGCTTCTCGGTGGTGGCTATCGAGCGTGTCTCGGCACACGTTTCTGTCCGCCCGCGCACAGTTTTGTCCCCTGGCGCACGATTCGGGTCGCCAGCGCACAAGAGTTTACTGAGGCGAATAGTTTGCGTGCTATTCATGCCCGGGTGACACAACAGAACACAGCCTGGCAGGCATACAAAGAAGAGGGGAACGCCGACCTCCGCTACGGGTCCTGCTTGATTTTGGGTGCGTCTGGGTGGGTGTCGTGAGCGCGCAAGGGGTCACGCTGACGTTGACTGCGGAGCAGGTGGCGCAGGTGGTGGACAACGTGGTCGTGTCCGTTGGGGAGTACCCCTGGGTGTTTGCGAGCTTGGAGAGTATC
The DNA here is from genome assembly GCA_963713985.1 of uncultured Solirubrobacterales bacterium. Taxonomy (GTDB): domain Bacteria; phylum Actinomycetota; class Thermoleophilia; order Solirubrobacterales; family Solirubrobacteraceae; genus Palsa-744. The sequence goes on from OY970219.1 coordinate 1,269,149, forward strand.
CAGGCGTTCCCAGCGTCGCCGCTTTGTGAGGATCCGAAGCTCTCCACGGCGCTGCTGCGCGGGTTGCTGGTACTGATGAGCTTTCCGTCGGATGGGGAGGAACGTGGCAGCAAACAGGTCGCGCGAGGGTTGGGAATGGCAGAGGCTACGGCCCATCGCTACATTCGTACATGGGTGGCTGTGGGTTTGCTGGAGCAGAACCCGGTCACGCACGGGTATCGGCGTGTCCGGCTTGTGGACCGTGGCGGGCGTGGGGGCGGCGAGCAGTGAGTGCGTTGGCGGTGCGGGTCGGGGGTGAGCGCGCTCGTGGTGTTCGGGGCGCGATGTGCTTGGCGTGTCCGGGGTGTTTGGTGTGTTGTGTCGGTGAGGCGGGCTCGGTCACGGCCCGGGCTGGCGGGCGGCTTCTTGGTGGGGAGGGTGTATGCCGAGGGCATCGGTAGCGGCTCGCTGGCTCGATGAGGATGGGGAGTGGGTGTCGTCGGTCCCGACGCTCAGGGAGCCGCGCTACTCGCAGTCGGTTGAGCGGGGTTTGGCGATCCTTGAGTGTTTTTCGCCGGAGCGTTTGGTGTTGGGGATCGCTGATTTGGCGGACGCGCTTGGGATGAGTCGCTCAACGACTCACCGTTATGTCATCACGCTGACCAGGCTGGGATATCTAGTGCAGGTTGAGCAACGGAAGTATCGGTTGGCGTTGCGGGTCACTGACCTGGGAATGTCGGCGATGAGCAGCACGAGCCTTCAGGAGCATGCTCGCCCTCACCTGGAGGAGTTGCGGCGGCGGACGGGGTTTACGGTCACGATCGCAGTGCTCGATGGGCCGGAGGTTCTGGTCGTGGATCGCGTGTCTGGTAGCCAGCGTAGCTTGCGTCAGATTGACTTCGTCCAGGCTCCTGGCTCGAGAGTGCCCGCGTATTGCACTGCGCTCGGCAAGCTGCTGCTCGCGCATCTGCCCGATAAGGAGCAGCGGTTGGTCGTCGGGCAGATGACGCTCACCAAGAGGGCCCCTAACACGATCTCGAGCAAAAGAGCGCTGCAAGCAAAGCTCAAAAGCATTCGTGGGCAGAGCCTAGTGACCGCCGCGGAGGAGCTCGCCCCGAATTGGCGTTCGATCGCGGCGGCGGTGCGCTCGGATGGCAACGAGACGGTCGCGGCGCTCGGCCTGGATGCCCCCAGCTCTACGATCACGATGGGGAGCTTGGCGAACGAGCTCGGCCCGCACCTGATCTCCACCGCGGATCGGATCTCCGCGCGGCTGGGGTTCCGTCGCGAAGACGAGCGGCCGGACCCTGGCCTGCAGGCTGATCGGGCGGACAGGGAATGACCGGCAGGCAGACCTTCTGCGGCTGGCCGGCTGGGCGCCCTGAGCGCGCTCGGGGAGGTCATGGCTGATGCCGAGGAGAAACGCACGGCTCTTGGGATGCGCTTGCACGGCCGGCAAGAGCGTGTATGTAGGTCCTCCGTATGGCCTCTTGTTGAGGGAGCCTTTTTCAAGAGGGGGTGCGGGCTACACCCTCGTTTGGGTGCGGCAGACCTGCCTGAAAAGTTCGCTTTCGTCCTGGCGTGCCTGGGGGCTGGGGTTCGCGCGGGCGCCCGCTGAAGGAGAGGCGGCGGGCCGTCCGCGCGATCTATGTACTCTCGCGCACGCCCAGCCCAGTGGTCTCGCCATGCGCGGGAGGTCGGCCCCGCGTTCTGACCCGCAACCTCGCTGGCACCGTGGTTGAACGTCGCGAGGCGGGCTCGGATGTCTAGGCCGCTGGATCCCGAGCGTCCCGGCATGTTCTCTTCTTCGTTGTACGCGGGCTTGAGGTTGCTTGTGTGCTTCACCGCGGAGCACTCGGTGCGAGGCATCGCTGACATGGCCAACGAGCTCGACCTGGGTCGTTCAACGACTCATCGCTACGCGACCACGCTTGTGGCGCTCGGCTATCTCGAGCAGAGCCCCTCGCGCAAGTATCGACTCGCACCGCGCGTCTCGGACCTCGGGCTTTCGCTGCTTGACTCGATGGAAGTCCGCCGCGTGGCACGCGAGCACCTGCGGGATCTGCGTATGCGAACGGGGCGCACCGTAAGCTTGGGGGTCCTCGGGGGGACCGAGGTTGTCTATATCGACCGCTGGCAAGGGTCCCGTCAAGGACAGTACGAGGTCGATGTGGGCATCGGGGTAGGCGTCCGCCTGCCCCTGCACTGCTCTGCCGCAGGTAAGGCGCTCCTAGCGTGTCTGCCCGCGGCAGAGCAGCAGGATCTAATCCCAAAGCTGCGCCTCAAGCGTCGTGCTCCCAAAACGATCACGACCAAGACCGCGCTGCGCGCCGAGCTCGAGCGGATCCTCGCGCAGGGCGGGATCGCGATCGAGGACGAAGAAGTGTGTACCGGTAGGCGTGCCCTCGCTGCTGTGGTGGCGGACAGGGAGGGCCGGCCGGCCGCGGTGATCGAGTTGACGGTTCCGGCGCAGGCGTACACCCCCAGAGAGCTGTTGGAGCAGCTCGGCCCCAAAGTGAACGCGGCGGCCGGGCATATCGCCTCGGCTCTGAGCGAGCTGCTCCGATCGGCGACTAGCTGACATGGCGATCAAACTGGGATCGACGGTTCGCCACCAAAGTCTCTGTCGACCCGCGTGGATGGCTGGGTCCTGTGACGGGATCAGCCGGATGGACAATGGTAGCGGGGTGTTTCGCGGCTGCGCAGAGCGTGTCGCGGCAGGGTCTCTACAATCAACGGAGGGAGTAGGAATGCGCGTTGTGTGCGGTGCAGTGCTGAAGTGTCTGACGTGCTTTTTGGCGGCATTTGCGTTATGCACCGCGACGGCGGCTGCGGAAGGTGCTACTGCGTTGGGCGGGACGGGCGCGTCGCCGCTTGAAAGCCCGTTGGTGGTGCCGGGAGGGCTGTCGCTGTCGGGTGGCCAGAGCGTTGAGGATGCCGAAGAAGCGCGGCGTGCGAGTCCTGAAGCGACGGTAGCGCGTGAAGAATCTCAGACGAAGTATGAGGGCTTGGGTGCCGCAGAAGCGGCGAAGCTCGCGGAAGAAGTCTTCCCGGAAGTGGTGGATCATCCCGTGGGTGGCCCACCGCCGTTGCCTGAAGGGGAGCATATCGCGAGCTTTACTGGTGCGGATAGTGCGCAGATCGACTTGGGGGAAGGCAAGCGAGGGGTGCTCGAATCGATGTTGCCGATCGCAACCAAAAGCGGTACCCCGAGTCAGTGGGCGCCGATCGATCTGAGCGTCAGCGAAGTGGGCGGGGGGTTTAGGATCGCGAACCCGGTTGTTGGTCTGGGGATCCCGGAGCGGCTGCAGGAAGGAGTCAGTCTCTCCGATACCGGTGTGTCGCTGACGCCTGTGAGTGCCTCCGGCGAGGTGGTAGGAGGTTCGGAAGGGCAGGTGGCTGGCTCGGTCGTGTTCTATGGCGCGGTAGGCGTGGGGAGTGATGTTGATGAGCTGGTCAAGCCCGAGATCGATGGGTTCAGTGAGGACGCGATCCTGCGCTCGGTCGCGAGTCCTGAAAAGTTGTCCTACCGGGTTGGGTTGCCTGTGGGGGCGAGTCTTGAGCAGGGCACGGAAGGGTCGGTCGAGGTTGTTGATAACGGGAATGTGCTCGCATCGGTATTGACGCCGAGCGCTGAAAATGCTGAAGGCAAGCCAGTGCCGGTATCGATGGCTTTCTCAGGCAGCGTTTTGACTTTGGCCGTTGCTCATGGGTCGGGAGAAGCCTACCCTATACGTGTAGACCCAGAAGTGACTGATAAAGAACTTGCTGTATCTCCCGGGAACTGGCATTTTTATACAACTAACGCTGAAGCGTTTGTTCCTTCTCCGAAAGAAGGCAAAAAACTTGGCTACCTTGGGGATAGCGATCCGTCTGAAGTCAAATATTCGAGTGGGCAGGTAGGGGAGTGGGAATATCTCACTCAGGGAAGGTCCGGTATCTATGAGTTTGTCTCTACGTTTCTCGAAGATAACGAGAAATCCAACGCCGAGGTAGTAAATCGGGTTGCTTTGCATCGTCCAGGCGGGGAAAAAGAATATAAAGAAGGAGGTGGTTATGCGGAAGTGACGGAGCCGCTGACTCATACCGATAAGATTGAGTATTCGAATGTGACTGTGTGCGCCGAGGACGGCTGCGGTGCTGGCGCATCGAAGGCTAGTTCTGCTATTTTTGAGCAGGAAGCGGTAGAATCGAGCCCCGGGTATTTTCTAAGTTATCTATATGATGCGGCGGTTTCGATCTACCAAGCGGAATCTCCCACGGCCAGCTTTGATACGACGGATACGACGATCGGCGGCCAGCCGAATGCGCTCTTGGCAGGCAAATGGATCAACACGAAAGCGAGCCCCGAGATCGGTCTCGATGCCCACGATAGGGGTATAGGTGTCGAGAAGGAGGGTATCAGCTCATCCAGCAAGGCCGGCTGGGGATTTGCATTCAAAAGCGAAACGCGTAATGAATGTGAGGGTGTTCAGTGCAACGAGTGCTACGAACTGCCATGCAAAGGCGAAAAAGGCACGAGCGGTAATGGTGAACCCCTGAGCTATTCGCTAGCATCGGCCGAAGATGGGGAACTGCCAGAAGGCGAAGATACGATTGAAGGCAAGGTCGAAGACGCCGCCGGGCTCAAAGCCACACCTACCGCGAAAATCAAAATAGATAATAAACCGCCCAGTATTACGACCCTTGAAGGACTCCCCAGTAATCACGAACTGGTCGATGGTCAGCATATGACCTTGGAAACTAGCGCCAAAAGCGGACTGGCGGGCATCGCGTCGATTGTTCTCGATGTTGATGGGGTGCCGGTGAGTGGCGGGCAGGGTAGTTGTTCTGGATCGTGTACTGGCTACGCCGTATGGACATTGAGCGCCGCGAATTATACCGCTGGCGAACATACCCTCACGGTAATCGCAGAAGACAACGCCGGCAACGTGGAAACCGGCACATACCATGTGACGGTTCACCACGCGGAAGGCGTGGCCGTTGGCCCCGGCTCAGTGAACCCTGTGACAGGTGAGCTCAGCATGGCCGCCACTGATGTGTCGATTGGTGTTCCGGGTGGTGCGTTGACGGTGAGCCGCAGTTACCGCTCGCGTCATCTTATGGAGGGCAAAGAGGGTCCTTTGGGGCCGCAGTGGAGTCTGAGCTTGGGTGCTCAGCAGAGCCTTGCGCGTGTGTCGGGCGGGATGACCTTGACGAGCGAAAGCGGCGAACAGGTCGTGTTTGAGAGCAAGGGCAAAGGTAGCGTTGAATTCACTTCGCCGGCTGGTGATGCTGGCTTGACACTGCTCGAAAAAGTAGTGGAAGGCAAAACAGTGTTCACGCTGAGCAGCAATGGGTCAGTGACCACATTTGAACTTCCTACGGGCAGTAGTGGAGGTGTGTGGTTGCCGTCGAGCACTGAAGGGCCTAACGGCACCGGCATGACGTTCTACAAATTCAAGATGGAAAGCGGAGTGATCGAGCCGACTGAGGAGCTCGCGCCCGTCCCAGCAAATGTGTCGTGTGGGAAAGTGATCAGCGAACTAAAAGAAGGCTGTCGAGCCCTAAAGTTTGAATACGATGAAGGAGCGACGACGGCGAAAGGCGAAAAGGCCACCGAATGGGGCGAATTCACCAAACATCTATCGAGGGTCAGGTACATTGCGTGGAACTCGAGCAAAACAAAAGAGGAACCCGTCGTTGCCGAAGACGCTTATGATGTGCAAGGCCAGTTGCGTGCTGTTTGGAACCCCCAGATCAAACCGGAACTGAAGACGATCTACGGGTACGACGCTGAAGGACACGTCACGGCGCTCAGTACCGCAGGCCACGAGCCGGAGCTGCTGGAGCAGGGAACCATCCCAGGTGAAACCAACCTGGGCCGCCTGCTGGCGGTAGCTGTACCGTCGGCAGGAACGGCACTCGGGAGCGGCGAAGCACCGGGCATCAAAGAAGTCCCTACGCTGTCGAGTACCAAACCAGTCGTCGGGACGAAGATCAGCGTCAACCTAGTCGGCGAAAAAGAAAAAACGCCAGGGACATGGACAGCAAACCCGCTGGCATTCATCTACCAGTGGGAGGATTGCAACACCAAAGACGAAGAATGCTCACCAATCGCGGGGGCCGTCAACCAAGCCTACTATCCCACCGCCAGCGATGAAGGCCACGAGCTTGTCGCACAAGTACGCGCACTGAATGCGACCGGGGCGACCACGGCGTCCACCGCCGAAAAAACGTCGACTGTGGCGAAAGGTACGCCCAATACGCCGCTGCCGGAACCCCCGTCGGTAGGCTCGGACGCCGTCACGACGCTTGAGTATCAGGTGCCAGTGTCAGGCAGCGGCGCGCCCTACGAAATGACTCCCAAAGAACTAGCAACGTGGGGTCAGACCGATGATCCAAGCGAACAAGCGATGGCGATCTTCCCGCCCGAGAAGGTGATGGGCTGGCCCGCCAAGGAATACAAAAACACAGGCGAGACCGTCTACTACCTGGATGGCAAGGACCGTGCCGTGAACACCGCGCTACCCACAGGCGGGATCTCCACGACCGAATACAACCTCTACAACGACATCACACGCACCCTCACACCCGACAACCGCCTGAAGGCCATAGCTGAAGGGTGTAAAGCCGGTGAAGAATGCAAGTCCTCGACCGAAAACACCTACGAAGAAAAAGGCACGGAACCCGGTACCGAGCTGCTCAGCACACTCGGCCCTCAACACACAGTCGAGCTAGCTGTCGGTAAAGAAGGCAAACCCAACGAAGAAGCACTAGCACGCGAGCGCACAAACTACTCATATAACGAAGGAGCCCCAGCCGAAGGTGGCCCCTACCATCTCGTGACAAAGACGGTAGACTCGGCGGAAACCGCTGCCAAAGAAGGGTTCGATCCGCGTACCACCGAAACGCTCTACAGCGGGCAGGGCGGCCTTGGGTGGAAACTACACAAACCGACATCTGTGATCACCGATCCGAGCGGGCTCGACCTCGTACACACAACCGAATACAACTCGGGTACCGGCGGTGTAATCGAGACGAAGATGCCGGAAGGCAGTCCCGGGTCGGTGGTGCCGCCGGCGTTCTCCTCGTCCTTTGGCGCGAAAGGCAAAGAAAATGGGCAGTTTGAATTCCCGACCCTAGCGGCAGTGACCTCGACCGGAGATATCTGGGTTGTTGACAGCACCGAGAACCGGCTGCAGGAGTTCAACGAAAAAGGGGAATACCAGACGCAGTTCGGGTCGGCCGGAACGGGTGATGGCCAATTCAAATTCCCGTTTGGTATCGCGGTCGAGCCGAGCACAGGTGACATCGTCGTGGCTGACCGAGAACAGGCCCGGATACAGGAGTTTTCATCAACTGGCACCTTTATCAGAGCGTTCGGCTACGGTGTCAGCAATGGCGAATCTAAATTTGAGATCTGCACCAGCGAATGCCACGCAGGCGTCGGTGGTAGCGGCGAAGGGCAGCTCTACCGGCCCGATGGCATTACGCTCGACTCAAGCGGAAACATATGGACAGTCGATGAAAATGATGACCGAGTTGAGGAGTACAATGAAAAAGGAGAACGCCTTCAACAGTTTGGTATCAAAGGCAGCGAACCAGGCCAGATCGCGGAGCCCGTGGATATCGCCTACGACAACGGCAACCTATATATAACGGAAGCCAAAAACCAGCGGGTGCAGGAGTTCTCCACCAGCGGCTCCTATATCACCGGGTTTGGCTCCGAAGGCACAGGCAACGGTCAGTTCAACATACCCTATGCGATCACCGCGGGCCCAAAATCAGGCAACTTGTATGTGACCGACCGCGAAAATAACAGGGTTGAGGAGTTTACGTCCGCAGGTAGATTCGCCACGACCTTTGGCATCAAGGGTAAAGGTAATGGAGAGATTGAAGCCCCGACAGGAATCGTGGCAACCGGAAATGAAACGGTATATGTCACCGATCACTACAACGAGCGTGTGCAAAAATGGACACCAGCGACACAGGCCGCGCACGACACCAAGACCATCTACTACACCACCGCTGCGAACTCCGAATATGAAGTATGCGGAAAACAATTTGCGATGGCGAACCTTCCATGCGAGACCGTGCCGGCTGCACAACCCGGAACCAGCGAACTACCAGAACTACCCACGACAAAATACACATACAACGTGTGGAACGAGCCCGAAACCGCAGTTGAAACAGTTGGCTCCACCACCCGCACCAAGACCAACACATACGACGAAGCAGGACGACCAAAAACTGCTGCAATAAGCTCGACAACCGGAGAACCATTTCCGACAGTGACTGACGAATACAACAAAGAAACCGGCGCGCTCGAAAAGCAGTGCACAAATAGTGGCAAACCTTGCACGGAAGGTAAACCCAAAACAATCACAAGTATCGACAACAGGCTTGGCCAGCTAGAAAGCTACACCGACGCCGACGAAAACACGACGACCCTTGAATACGAAAAAGAAAAGGGCGACCGCCTGAAGACAATCAACGACCAAGAGGGCACTGAAGCCTTTGAATACAACGAAACGTCTGGCCTTCTCGACGAACTTACCTACACAAACGGCACCAGCACCAAAATGACCTTCGGTGCGACGTACGACATCGAAGGGAACATGCTGACCGAAAGCTACCCCAACGGCATGACCGCCGCCTACACCTACAACCAGGTCGACAAGCCCACCAGCCTCGTATACAAAAAGACCACCAACTGCACAGAAGAAGAAAAAGAAAAATGCAAGTGGTTCAAAGACACAGTCATCCCATCGATCCACGGCCAGTGGCTTGAACAAACAAGCACCCTCTCCCACCAAGCCGACGGCTACGACCCCGCCGGACGCCTGACCCAGGTCCAGAACACCCCCACCGGCGGCAAATGCACCACACGAATCTACGCCTACGACGAAGACACCAACCGCACAAGCCTCACGACCCGCGAACCAACAGCCGAAGGCAAATGCGCCACCACCGGAGGCAAAGTCCAAGCACACGCCTACGACCCCGCCGACCGCCTCACCGACCCCGGCATCGCCTACAACCCCTTCGGCGACATCACCACCCTACCCGCCAACGACGCCGAAGAAGCCGGCTCACACCCGCTCACCAACACCTACTACACCGACAACCAAGTCGCCAGTCAGACACAGGGCGAACAAACCGTAGGCTACAAACTCGATCCCGCCGGACGCACCCTCGAAACCATCTCCACCGGCAAACCAAACAACTCGACCGTCGTCTCCCACTACGCCGGCCCCGGCAACACCCCCGCATGGACCATCACCCCGGTCTCCGGCGAATGGCGCCGCAACATCACCGGCATCAATGGTAGCCTTGTCGCCATCCAGAACAACGGCGAAACCCCAGAACTCCAGCTCACCGATCTCCACGGCGACATCATCGCCAAAGCCTACCTGTCCGAAACCGCCACCGGACTCGCCGCCGAGGCCGACACCAGCGAGTACGGCGTACCCACCGTCACTGCCCCAGCCAAATACTCCTGGCTCGGCGCCATCGAGCTCCCCACCGAACTCCCCTCCGGCGTCACCACGATGGGCGCCCGCTCCTACGTACCCCAGATCGGACGCTTCCTCCAACCCGACCCCGTCCCCGGCGGCTCAGCCAACGCCTACAGCTACACCTTCGGCGACCCCGTCAACACCACCGACCCCACCGGCGACTACACCAACAACGGCTCAATAGCCCTCGAGCAAGCCCTAAGCAACGAAGCCCAAGCAGCCGCAGCAGCCCGACAAGCCGCCGCAGAAGCCGCAGCCCGGGCAGCCGCCGAAAAAGCCGCCCGCGAAGCAGCCGAAGCGGCAGCAGCCGCAGCCGGACCCCAGTACGCAGGCGGCGAAGAATGGGGCGAAGGCGCAGAAGAATGGGAAGAATGGGAAGAAGAAGGCGAATACGAATACATCTCCGACCACGGCGGGGAAAGTGGCAAGGAAGAACACCACATCGAATCCGGGGTGCTCTACCGGCCACTAGGCGGGAAGGCGGTCGCGGCGGGCACATCAGGCGCTACGATGCCTCTCTGCGAAGCCGTCGCGGAAGGTCCGTGCGCTCGTCTTGTGCCGGACGATCACAGCCCGAACATCCAATCTCAGTGCAACAGAACAGGCCAAGATTGCTCGGGGCACCGGGGCAGCCGACGCCGTCCTAGTGGCAATTCGCCTGGGGAGCGCGCCGCAATACGATGCGTAATGGGAGCCGGCCTCGGAGCGGACGGCGGACCGCTTGGTGCGGTAGCGGGCTGCGTTGTCGGTGCGGTGTGGGAATACTAATGACAGTGCTCGCGATCAATGTGCAGACATGAGCGATATCGTTAGAGAGTCACTCCCGCAACTCGCGTTGACGGCAGTCTTGGTTGTGTTGGCGAGCGTCATGGGGCTTGGTTGGGCTTGGGTTCTCGTGTGCGGCGCGATCGGCCTCGTCGGCGGTTTGCTGCGAAGGAGGCGTACTAGACGTTGAGTCCTTCACACCTGTGGGAAGAATGGGAAGAAGAAGAAGGCGGATACGAATACGTCTGAGGAAGGTACTGAGGCGACGGGCAGAGGGAGTTCTTCGCATAGTCTTGCATCTAGGGACGGCTAGCTCAAAAAGATTGCGACGGAGATAACTGGGGCGGGTCACCGTTTCGTCGGGGTGCCTGGCTTGAGGGGTTGGGCTCCGCAAAGATAGGCCTACCGAGGGTGCAGGAGGAGCGTTGGCGGTTGCCCGAGCATCCGCAGAGAGTGCTCAGCGCTGTCGTCGGTTTGAGCGTGGTCTTGGTCTGTCTCATAGGCCGGGGGGGTGTCGGGCTACGTAGGTGGTGCCGTCGGTGAGGTTGGCGAGTGGCTGTGGTCGCCAGCGGGGGCCGGAGCCTTGGGGGTTGGGTGGGCCGCCGTAGTTGGCGGTGTCGAGCGCGATGCCAGGTCGAGATGACGCTTTGGACTCGCGACGAGCTGCTCCGCTACCGCGAGCAGCGACTACGAGACGGCTTCCCAATGGGACCATCCGACCACTTCTTTGGGACCAAGACCGGCCGCCGCCGTGACCCAAACCGCTTCCGCAGCGGCGTGCTCAAGCGCAGCGCCGAACGCGCGAACGAGACGCGGGCTGAACAGGGACTAGCACCGCTTCCGAAGATCCACCCCACACTCGCTGCGCCGGACCTGGGTGAGCCGGGCTGGATCTCGCGGAGACCAGGTTTGTAGGTTCCCTGTTTTCAATTGATGGGTGTGGTTGCCTTGTCTTTTCGCAGCGTAGAGTTCCTCGATTTCGCGAGGCGGGCGGTCATCGAGTGCTTCGTGTAGGCGCTCGTTGTTGAACCACGCGACGTACTCGACGATGGCGAGCTCGAGCTGTGAGCGGGTGCCCCAGGTGCGGTCGACAAGCCCACCAGCCTCGTATACAAAAAGACCACCAACTGCACAGAAGAAGAAAAAGAAAAATGCAAGTGGTTCAAAGACACAGTCATCCCATCGATCCACGGCCAGTGGCTTGAACAAACAAGCACCCTCTCCCACCAAGCCGACGGCTACGACCCCGCCGGACGCCTGACCCAGGTCCAGAACACCCCCACCGGCGGCAAATGCACCACACGAATCTACGCCTACGACGAAGACACCAACCGCACAAGCCTCACGACCCGCGAACCAACAGCCGAAGGCAAATGCGCCACCACCGGAGGCAAAGTCCAAGCACACGCCTACGACCCCGCCGACCGCCTCACCGACCCCGGCATCGCCTACAACCCCTTCGGCGACATCACCACCCTACCCGCCAACGACGCCGAAGAAGCCGGCTCACACCCGCTCACCAACACCTACTACACCGACAACCAAGTCGCCAGTCAGACACAGGGCGAACAAACCGTAGGCTACAAACTCGATCCCGCCGGACGCACCCTCGAAACCATCTCCACCGGCAAACCAAACAACTCGACCGTCGTCTCCCACTACGCCGGCCCCGGCAACACCCCCGCATGGACCATCACCCCGGTCTCCGGCGAATGGCGCCGCAACATCACCGGCATCAATGGTAGCCTTGTCGCCATCCAGAACAACGGCGAAACCCCAGAACTCCAGCTCACCGATCTCCACGGCGACATCATCGCCAAAGCCTACCTGTCCGAAACCGCCACCGGACTCGCCGCCGAGGCCGACACCAGCGAGTACGGCGTACCCACCGTCACTGCCCCAGCCAAATACTCCTGGCTCGGCGCCATCGAGCTCCCCACCGAACTCCCCTCCGGCGTCACCACGATGGGCGCCCGCTCCTACGTACCCCAGATCGGACGCTTCCTCCAACCCGACCCCGTCCCCGGCGGCTCAGCCAACGCCTACAGCTACACCTTCGGCGACCCCGTCAACACCACCGACCCCACCGGCGACTACACCAACAACGGCTCAATAGCCCTCGAGCAAGCCCTAAGCAACGAAGCCCAAGCAGCCGCAGCAGCCCGACAAGCCGCCGCAGAAGCCGCAGCCCGGGCAGCCGCCGAAAAAGCCGCCCGCGAAGCAGCCGAAGCGGCAGCAGCCGCAGCCGGACCCCAGTACGCAGGCGGCGAAGAATGGGGCGAAGGCGCAGAAGAATGGGAAGAATGGGAAGAAGAAGGCAGTTATGAATACGCCAGCTACCAACACGGCGGCGAAAACGGCGAGGAAGAACACCATATCGAACCTGCGATCCTCGTCCAGCCGCTGAGCAGTGACGAACAAAATGCTGGTCAGCTTTTCGAAGTCAAGGGTGGGCCTGGAATCTGTCAGGGTCACTGCAGCAGGGCACATCACATATGGAGCCACGCGAGACCTGAACATTGGGAAGGGGATTGTGCGAAAGGGACGGCAGGATACATCCTGTTGGCTACTCCAGTGGAGGCAATCAATCCGGTGGGAGATATAGCCGGCTGCACTGTCGGGATTCTTCTTGGAAAGATCTGAAGGTGATATAGGTGAGTAGCAATTGCGACGACACACGACTATGGGCGCAGCTAGACGAGAATCGCTCTCGGCTGAGCATGCGTTCCACCTGCTGTGACACTGGTGCCGATTTCCAAACCTACGGTGCGTACGATGCGACAAAGTTCACGGCCGTTTGACCGCGCCCGCGATATCTTGCTTTTCGCGCTAGCGGCGCTGGGACTCGTCCTACTTGCGTACGCGCTTCTGGGGACTGCCGGTCTGGGTGGCGCGTTCGTGGCAGTGGCCGCCCGGGTTGCTTACCTGGTTCGCGTACGTCGCTCGTCCGTTCCGTGAAGCTTGCGGTGTGCAAATGCGGTCTGCTGCGGTGGCCTGAAGAAGGTGGCTGCGAATACGCCAGCTACCAGTGGCATTCTCATCACCGATTCAGCCTACTTGCTGGCTGCAGCGGGGACAGTCATTTTCATTGGGTCGGCGCAGTGGGCGGATGTATCACGGGAGCGATTGGCGGTTGACCGGCTACGCAGATTGGTGGTACACATTGAAATCGAATGGAATCTCCGATGATCAGACGAAATGACAGTTTGGCAGCGCTAGTTGTAGTAGTTATTAGTATGGCAGTGCAGTATTTTATCTTTCGTATTACACTCACTGATAGCGTTGGACCAGCGGTCCTCGCTGCCGGCGGTTACCTTATTGCCGTCGCAGCCTTGCGGCGGATTCGCGAGCAACCAAAGGATCAAAGGCCATCATCCAAGTAGGCATACGGTAGTCAAGAGAAGGCGGGTATCAAGGGGGCGGCTGGGTCTATATTGGGTTAGGCACGTTCTATTGTGCGGTACGTGGATAAGGGCTCTGAGGCAGTGGGACGGATACCGATTCCATCAAGAGTAAGCGGTCAAGCAAAGACACCCCTGCTCTGTATCGCGGCGATGCTGGCACCCGCGACGCTTGGTGCGATCTTGGACTGGTCGTGGTGGGTTGTATATTTGCTGCTTGTACCTGGTCTGATATGGGTATGACTAGCTATAGGAAGGAGCGGAGGTCACATTCTCAGGTACCTTTGGCCGACCGTTTCCCCGTCATGTATGCGCTACCCTTCTTTATAGTCGTGAGCGTATTTCGTCACGGCTATTTGGTCTTTTCGTTGTAGCGGGTCTTGTTGCCAGTGCCCTTATATCTAGATTTCGCGCGGGGTCTCACCACAAGGCAAGACGATGAAGGAGGTGAATGCGTTAGTGGTGGGAACGCAGGGTACTGGTAACCGTCGGGGTGTGGCCAAGCTGGGCGCTGACCAGGATCGTCGCGTGAACCGCGACAGTGGGCAGCATAAAAGTCACGGTCAGTGTGCCGTGTCGCAGGGTAGCTTTCTTGGAGCGGCGGGCCAGCATTTTGCCATGGTAATGAGCCGCATAGCTAACTTTGACCGTTCCATTCGGTGGCCCGGTAACGTGCACCGTGAGTTTGTTGTGGTAGATGGTCTCGGTGACGTGCAGTTTGCTTTTTGGCGCTGTCGAGCTACTGCCGCTGGAGTGGCTGATGCTTGAGTCTCCTCCGTCTGGGTTGCTGCCGTCTCCTGGCTCGCGGTGGGATTCTTCGGGGGTGACGGCGAGGGTGATGTGTGCGGCGTTTGTGGGGCTGCTGTTGCCGGCAGCGTCGTGTAGCCACACGGCGAGTGTCCAGTTTCCTGGTCCGGGTACGGTGATGGTGGCCGGGCCTTCCGCTGGGGCTGGGAGAGGTTCTGTGCAGGCGCCTGGTCCGTTGGCGGGGCAGACCTGGTAGGTCGCTTTGGTTATTGGTGTGGGGTCTGCTGGGTTTGTCCAGGTGACGTTGAAGGTTGAGCTGCCGGCCTGTGTGGGGGTCGCGACTAGGTTGGTTGGGGCGGGTGGTGGGTTGTTGGCGATGGCGATCTGCCGGGTGATTGGCGTGGATTGGTTGCCAGCGGCGTCTGTCGCGGCTAGGTTGAGTAAGTGTGTGCCGTCAGATAGTTTGGTGGTGTTCAGCGTGAGTGTTGGGGTGATTTGGGAGGGGCAGGGTTGTGGGTAGGTGTAGTTGCATGGGGCTGTGTAGGTTTCGATGGGTTGGCCGTCGATGGACATGGTGAGGGTTTGTATGCCGCCGCCGCTATCGCGTGCTGTGAGAGTGAGGTTTTCTGTCTCTTTGTGGTAGCTGGTGTTTTCCCATAGGGGTCCGGTTGGTGGCTGGAGTGTGGGTGGGGTGTTGTCTTCGATTGTGACTTCTGCGGCGTACATCGTTGCGACCGCGGCGTGGAAGCCGTCGGCGCCGGTGATGCATTCTTGTCTGGCGGGCGCGATGCATTTCAGGCCGAGGGTGAGGGTTTCTGCCGAGAGACCGGTTAGGGTCGCGTGGTTTTCGCCCGTGGGCCCTGACCCGTTGATGCAGCTCCCGGCGATCGGTGGGGTACATGTTTGCCCGGGCAAGATCGAGCCGTTGGCGCGGAGGGCGGGTATCCAGTATTGGTCTTGGGTGGAGAACATCCGGTCGTAGGAGATGCCGGTGATCTTCTCGTTTTCGGGGTGGGGGACTTTGAAGGTCCATCCTGCTTCTGCGCCTGCCTGCGCGCCGTTGGGGAGTTCGAGGATGTCGGTGGTGGCGATCCCGTTTTCCTGGCTGGCGAGCTGTCCTTCGTTGATGGTGTAGGGGCAGGAGAGGCGTGTTTGGAGATGGACAGTGTCGGTGTTGAACGGCACCCAGGAGTTGTTCGCGCCGCCGGGCGCGGCATTGCACGCGGTCACGGTGTAGGCGCCGGCCTGTGCGGTGGCGGGGAGCGCCGCGGTGAGGAGGAGGGCTGTTGCGGCGAGGCTTGCGGCGAGACGGGCTGGTCGGCTCACGCGGTGGATGATGGCACCGGTATGCGTATCCATGCGCTCGCTCGTCCGGTGTCGTAGGGATCGACGTAGCGCACCTGGACAGCGAGTACGCCCTGGGCGAGCAGTTGGATCGTTGTTCTGCTGCTCGTGATCCCTTGGAGGATCTCGAGTTCGTGGCGTCCGTGGGGGCGGCCGAGGAGCCGGATTTGCGTTTCGGCGCCGGTAGGGCGGCTGGTGAGGCTGAGCAGCAGGTGTTTGGCGTGGCGTCGCAGGCGGGCGTGTGGTTGAGGCAACCTGGTGGTCAGCGTGGGGCCGGTCGCGGCGGGCGGGGCCGATGGAGTTGAGGTTGTGCTGGTGTAGTGGGTCGCCGGGGGGTCGCCGGGTGTGGCGGGTGGTTCGGCTTGGGTGCCTGCTTGGATGATGCTTGTGAGTCCTGCGGCTTGGAAGGTCGCGGTGACGTTAAGCGTCCCGCCGGCTGGGCGGGTCAGGAGTGCCTCGGCTTCTTCGGGGGTGAGTTCGGGGCGGTAGGCGCGCAGCGCGCCAAGGACGCCGGCAACGGTTGCGTCAGCCGGGGATGTCCCCTGGATGTAGTTGCTGTTCGGCCAGCCTGTGAGGGGGTCGGCGGCGTCCAGTTCGCAGCCCGGGGCGAGTAGACGCGCGCCGATGCTCGAGAACCCACAGAGCTCATGTGCGGAGCCGATTGCGCCGACAGAGAGGACCGTGGGGTCCGCGGCGGGGTACTCGAGGGGGCCTGAGTCGTTGCCGGCGGCGGCGATGACGTCGATGCCGTCGTTGTGCGCGACCGTGACCAGCTCATCGACTGTTTGTTCGGGTGAGGTTTCGGGGAGAGAGCTGCCGAGGGAGAGGCTTATGACCTTGATGTTGTAGGTCTGGCGGTAGTGCAGGCATTCCCTGATCCCTGCGGGGTAGTAGTCGAGCCCTTCTCCGGTTTCTCCGGGTTGCGCGACACGAACGGAGACGATCCTTACGGCCGTGGGTGCGGCGCCGATCATGCCCCACCCGTTCGCTGGGGGGGCGGCGGCGAACATCGCCATCAGCGTGCCGTGCTCGTCCGCTGAGACATCGCCCGGGCTCCCTTCACCGAGCGCGGTGCGAAAGACGACCGTGCTTTCGGTATCGGGGTTGAGGTTCACCCCGCTATCAACGATGCACACCCCGACGGGTGCTGGGGGGACTGGCGCGAACGCGAGGAACCGTCCGTTGTCGCTGATCGCCTGCTGTGTCGGCCAAGGCGTCTGCATCGCGCCGGTCGCGGGGGCAATGGCGAGCGCCAAGGCGAGAGCTGCGCAGAGGGCGGCGAGGATTGTCCCCGGCCCGTTGCGGGGCCGGGGACGATCCTCGGACTGCGGGTTGGGCGCGTTACCCGGCGCGGATGGCATAGGGGGCGGAGTAGCCGAGGGTGTAGGGACGCCCGGTGCTCGCGCGCACCCGGGCGCGAAACGGGAAGAGCCCGATCGCACCGAGGAATTTGTAGTGAGCTTTGAACTTCCCGCTGCCTTTACAGCGGACGGACTGGATCAGCCGCCAGCCGCCGAGATACTTCACCAGTAGTTCCACGACCGGGTGCAGCGGCCCGATATACCCTCCGAGAACCCGGCCAGTGAGCGTGATAGGCCCATGCGGCGAGGTCCGATTTGGAGAGACACGCAGCGTCAGGCCGGCGCTGACGTGCTGGACGATGCCTCGAGTGAAGGCGTAGGTGGTCTCGTTCGCGAATGCGCGGTAGGCGAGGCGGATCAGCCTTGATGGCCCCTTCGGGACGCGGGTGGTGAATGACCCGTCGCTGGCGGTATGCGCGAGGCCGATTTTGCGCATTGGTTCGCCTGTGATCGCGACTTGCTGGAGGACTTCGAGTGTCGCGCCGCTGATCGGCTGGCCCTTGGGGTCGAGCAGCCGGCCCTTGATGGTCATGTTGCTTTTGTTGTAGGGGCTGTTGATGGTGGAGGTGACGCCGAGGTGGATGTAGGCTGCCTCGCTAGCGTTGGTGCCGTTCGCCGCGCCGAGGGTCTGCAGGACGATCTGGGTGCCTGCCGGCCCGTCGCCTTGGGCGGGGGGTGCTGGTTCGGGGAGCGGCCCGCCGGGGCCGGGTGGCGCGCTGTTCTGCTGCGTGTTCGGCACGAGGGCGCTCGCAGGGGAGACCGCGACGGCGGTCCCGGCGTCGTTCGTCGAGGTGACCTGGTAGCGCAGCGTGCTCCCAATGTCAGCACTCGCGACGGTGTACACGGGGAGGGTGGCGTCACTCACGGGCTGGCAGTTGCCGCCAGAGGTGTCGCAGCGCAGCCACTGGCCGGTGTAGCTGACCGTGCCGGCACCCGAGGGTGCTTCCCACGCACCGTTGGTCGCTGAGAGCTGCGTCCCGACGGTCGTCTGCGGGTCGCTCGCTTCGATGCCCGGCAGCGAGCTGTTCACCGGCGCGTTGTGGGTGCTGATCGTCGCGTCGTAGACCGCGGTGTTACCGGCGGCGTCCTGCACGGTCACCTTCAGGGTGTGCTGGCCGTCGGTGAGGGAGGCTGTGTTGATCGGCAGGTCGACCGACTCGCTTTGGCGGCATGGCTGGCTGTAGTCGAACATCAGCGCGCCACCGCTCGAGCCGACCGGGACGCACTTCCCGCCGTTGGTGTCGGGTGTGCCGGAGTACAGCGTTTGCCCGTCGACCTGGACGCTCACGTTGTAGACGCCTGGGCCCGCGGGGTCGCTCGCGGTGAACGTGAGTTCCTGGGTGCCACGGGCGCCAGCGCCAAGCAGCGGCCCGCCGAAGCCCTCCGCGGCTGGCGTCGAGCTGTTGGAGAGCAGGAAGTTGGCCCACCACAGCCGCACTGAGGACCACGCGCCTTCGCTGCCGCCCTCGTCGCAGGTCTGGCCTTCGGAGCCTCCGCAGCCCGCGGAGAGATAGAAGTTCCCGCCGCGGTTTGAGGGGAGCGCGAGCACACCCGCGTAGTCGTAAGGTGCGCCGCCGGTCGAGCACGCCGGCTGCCCGGAGCTGCACTGGAGGATCACGTTTGAGCCGTTGTAGGCGTATTCGGGGCTGTACGCGATCGCGGTACCGGAGGCGTCATTGCCGTACCCGTCGCCGTCGAGGGCGACATCGGCCGAGCCGCCCGCGAATGTCGACCCCTCGGGCGGCGTGTATTGGAGGGTCTCGTTAGCGCCGACTTGGACGGGCGCGTCGGTGCTGAGGATCGCAAGCATCGGGTTGCCCGCCCCGCAGCTTGTGGTGTTGTTCGACCCGTTCGCGGCCTTGGAGGCGAAGCTTGTCCATCCTTCGCTTGGTGCCGTCGACTGGTTCGGGTTCTCGCAGGAGATCTCGATCCAGTCGGCTGCTTGCGCTGGAGTGGCACTCACCACTAGGGTCATGATGGCGGCCGCTGGGAGGGCTGCGCAGGCCAGCGCTATCGCGAGCTGTGAGAGTCCCAGCGCGCGGCGAATGCTGGTCGTTTTCTTGGGGGCGGCCTTGATACTCATGGTCTTCTTCGAGTCCTTTCTCGTGCTGGTTGCCCGTGTTGTCGGGGTCCTCCTGACCAAAGGTCCGCGAACCTGCAACGACTTTCTCTCATGGGCTGAACGCTCCTCCAGCGTGCTGGTGGTCGGCTGTTTGCGCCCGGCGCGGGCTGGCCGTCCGGGGAGTGTTTGCGGTGGGCCCGCCGAGGTAGGCGAACCCACCCGGTTCGTGCTGCGGGCTGCTTCTGGGCGGGGGCGCGGTGCGCTTTGGGGGTATCGCGTCGCCGGGACCGAACTGGAGGTCCGCCTTGGCGGGGTACAGGGAGCGACGTGCTGGACGAGCGGCGCGCGATGGCGAGCGGAATGTCTGGCGCAGCAAGGCTGCGGGTACCTGCGTGCCTGTGGTGGGCGCTGTTGCTGGCTGCGGGGCGGCGGCGTGGTTGGCGTGGCGGGTGTGGTGTGATGTGGGGGGGTCGAGGATGTGTGTGGCGTCGAGAGTGCCCCCGGTGAGCGCGGCGATACTGGCGAGGCCGAGCGCGACCTTCGTAGCTGCGCCTGCCCCGGTGCCAGCCTCGGCGAGGCGCTCGCGTATCCCCGTCCCTGGGCCTGGGCCGGCGAGCCGTTCGGCGACGCGAGTTGGGTACTCCAACAAGCTCCGGATGCGGTCGAGGAGCCCGGCGTGGGTGTGCAGTAGGACGGGCACTGGGAGGACCGCAAGCGCGCGGCCCTCGAACGCGGCGCGTAGCTGCTCGTTTGTCGTCTGGTGCTGGGCTTGGCAGGTGCGGCAGTGGCGCAGGTGCGTGAGGGCCTGCGCCAGGACGAGCTCGCCGGTTTGCTGCCCGGAGAGCAGCGCGGCGATCGCGTGGGAGCGGAATCCGCACAGCCGTCCGGTGCCATACAGCGTGAGGAACAGCTTGCGCTTGCGCTCGCACGATCTCATGACGGTGCGTGCTTCTTTCTCTTCGATCCCGAGGGCCGTCGCGATCGTGTGCCAGGAGCGTTTGTCTGCCATCAGCACGAACACTTCCCGCTCCCGAGGGGTGAGTTCGGAAAGGAACTCTCCGATGATGATGCCGTCCTCCTGGGCGATCAGTGCGCCTTCGGGCTCCTGCGCGAACGCGCGCGCCCGCTTGGCCGCGTGGATCACAGGCGCGGCGTGCGTGAGCGTCTGCCTGTGTGCGGTGCGATCGCGGTGCAGGCGCAGCGCGCGCATCTTGATCCCTATATGGAGAGCGGCGCGTAGATGCTCCTCGGACTCGTAGGGGCGCGAAAGGAGCGCGAGAGCGGTGCTGTCGTAGAGCTCCTCGATCTCCGCTGTGCCGGCACCGGCGCACTCGCGGAAGGTGTGCGCGAGGCGCAGCTCGCGGGTACGCCAGCGCATCAGCAGGACCGGTACGTCGACCGCGCCGGGCTCCGGGCGTGCGCTGTATCCGGCGGCGCTCGCCATTACCGTGTCGTCCTCCAGTTCACCTGCTCACCGATGTGGTCCATCGCCTCGGCTAGGTATTCGTGTACCGCGGCCATCGGGATCCCCTCGTGCCCGGGACGGCCCCGGTCGGCATTGTGCGCGGTCGTGTGAGCGAGCGGCTGCTCACACTCGAGTGGGCCACGCGCGAGGAGCCCCACAATCCCTGGGTTGCCCTGGGCGGGCGTCTGGGCTCTATACACGGGGTCTCGCTCGTGGCTGCATCGCGCGCGCTCATACGCTCGGCAGCGCTCGCAGAACCCCACCGGCGAGACCGTGGTACCCGCGCAGCCCCCACTACGGCAGGGCGGGCAACAGGTGGCTGCATCTGCGTTTTTGGTCATTCCGTTGACTTGTGGTTTGCCGGTGGTCATCCATTACCACTGACTCAGAAACGGGAAACCAGTCATCAAAATTCCGCTGGGCATAAACATTTGGTGCTCTAGGGTCATGGCGAGAACAACCCTCCCTGTGTCTGACCTTCATCCGAGACCTCTGGGGGCGGGCTGTCGGCTGGTTGGGACGGAGCGGCCTGCACGACAGGGGCAGAGGCGTCAGGGACGGCTTGCGTCGGACGCCTGGCCGACCTCTCGGGAGTGTGCGTGTAGGCAGCCCGCGAGGGGGAGTACGAGCGTCTGCGGAGTAAGGGTCTGTGGTGGGGCGGTAGCGTGGCGTCGCGACGCTTGAGGAGCGTCGATGCGCTGGGCGTGGCCGTTACTCGTGTAGCCGGCGGCGCGAGCCGCCGGTTCCCTTGGTAGGTGCTGCCGCGGATGACCATACCGATCGCGCCGATCGCGCACAGCCCCAGAAGCCCGGCTATGAGTGTCGCGGCCACACGGTTCCCGGCGAGCCGGTCAAGCCATATGTGAGCATCGAGCAGGTGCCTGCGTCTTGACGGCAGGGTGGTGAAGAGGCGCTCGCCGCTGGTCGTGGGTTGCTGCTGGGGGTGCTCCTCCTCGTACTGGCCTTCGGAGGGGCTGGTGTGCCGTGCCCGACTGCCGGTGCGGGTGGTTCTGGCTGCGAGTCCGGGCTTGCGCCGATGGCGCACGGAGGCCGGCTCTGTGGGGTTTGGGATTTTGCTCATACCCCTCGCTGATCAAAAGGGCCCAAACCTGACAAGAAGTTTTTCTTGCGTATCGGCCTGCTTTTGGTCGGCGGCGCAGAGAACCCATGAACAGTCCGATACTCACACCCTCGGATGATCTTCTTGCACTGATCGCGCGGCGGATGCGGACCATCGCCGAGCCGACCCGGATACGGCTGCTGCTGGCGCTCGAGCGCGAGCGCGCGACGGTTCAGGAGCTCTCCGATGAGCTTCGGGTCGCCCACCAAAACGTCTCAAAGCACCTAAACGTGCTCCACACTGCTGGCGTCCTCTCACGCTCGCGAGAGGGCAGTTGCGTGCGCTACGCGATCGCTGACTACACCGTCCTTCGAATCATCGCACAGGCGACGACCAGTACGACCGGCTACATCGAGGAGCTCGCAGACCTCGCCTGCCCCGGTGAGTAGACCTGGGCCGGGCTGGGGCACTCGCTGACTTGAACGTGTCTCTGTCGTGGGTGGCCCTTCACGGTGGGTGAGGTTTGCTCCAAAAGCGAGCGCGGGTTGGTTCCATTTGTCAAAACGTACTACTGCTGGATAGTACGGTCGGACGGTCGTAGTATCGAATGGTTGTAGCTATTAGAAGGGGCGCGCCGTAGAACTGGCGCGATGACTCTTCTAAAGCACATACCACTCGCTTCTCGCGGTTCACACAAACACGACTGGGCCAGGGGTGATGAGGGGCCCGATTCACCTCGGCAGCGGCTGGCTTCCGGTGTTCTCTTTTGGAGGCTGCTGGGGGTCTTGGCGCTCGCGCTGAGCTTGGGCGGGTTCTTCGCGCCGGATGCTTTGGCTGCCGGTAACGACATCGGACAGAACGTTGGGGATCTACTCAAGCATTACGCGGGGGAGATGTATGGCGGGATCGTCGCGGCGTTCAGCCTGGTGTTCCTCTGGAACCGTCGTTACATCGAGCTATCGACGTTCCTGTTCGCGGCGATCGTCGTCGCGTGGATGGTGTTCGCGCCCGAGGAGATCGGCAGCGCCGCGCAAGCCATCGGCAAAGAAATCTTCGGGTGAGGGGTGTCGCTGTGAGTGATTATCAAGCCCCGATCCGCAGCTACCAGCGGATCTTCAAGCCCGACCGGCGGATCTACCAGGTCGACGGGCGGCGCCTGCCGGTCCCCGGCGGGGTACCCCTGAACTGGCTCGTCTGGGCGTTCGGGACGCTCCTCGCGGTCTTGGTTCTCAGCTCCCGCTCGCTGCTGTTCACCCTGGTGGCTGGTGGGGTAGGCGCGCTGTTGGGCGCGGGCTCCCGCGGCTGGCGGGGCGCGGTGGCTGCCGGCGCGGTGGCCGCTTGTGCGGTGCAGGTCTGCGGCCTGCTGTTGGGGTGGGTTGACTGGCCGCTGCGGCTGCTCGTGCTGCCGGGTCTGGTCGCGACTGCGGCTGGGCAGCTCACACCCGATGGCCGCTCGGCGCACCGCTACCTACTCTCGCGCGCAGCGGTTCGTCTTCGCGCGGCGCGGCGTTCCCTCGAGCGTCCCGTGACGGTCGATGGTGAGGTGGCTGATTGGGCTCCGCGGGTGTGGGTCGCCCCGGACCACTACTCGCCTGTGCTCTACCACGGCCGCGTTCATGGCCCGGCACGCGTCGTGTTCGGCCGCGAGGTTGTGTTGACGGCGCGCCGCGGCCGGCATGTCGCGCGCCCGGCGGCGGGGCATCGCATGCGCGAGCGGGAGGTGCTGGCCGAGGTCGTGCAGCTCGACCAGGGGCAGGTTCTGGAGATACGCCCATGATGCGCTTCCCGGTGCGCTACGCGCACACCAACGTGCTGCTCGGCCCGGGCGGGCAGGCCGGGGCGCTTTACCGGCTGGGGATGGGCTCCTACCCGTTCCTCCCGGCGGCGGGGAAGTGGGCGCTACAGCGACGCCTCGAGCGTCTCGCGCACACGATCGGCGCGGACTTCTCACTGTGGCGCGTGAACCGCGCGTACCCCGCGGGCAGCTATGTGGAGCACACCCTGGGCCTGCTCGATGAGCGCCACCAGGACCCCGGGGTGTGGCGGGCGTTCCTGGAGGGCCACCGTGAGCGCTTGCACGCGCTCGGCTCGCATGTACCCGAGTGCTACCTCGCTATCTCGCTGGAGCAGCGGCCCCCAGCGGGGTTCGGTGCCGGGCTGTTGCGCGCTAGTGACCGTGTACGCAGCCGCATCGAAGACCTCGCGCGCG
This sequence comes from uncultured Solirubrobacterales bacterium, assembly GCA_963713985.1. GTDB lineage: Bacteria > Actinomycetota > Thermoleophilia > Solirubrobacterales > Solirubrobacteraceae > Palsa-744. The sequence goes on from OY970219.1 coordinate 1,293,042, forward strand.
TCGCCTCCAAGACACCCATCCCCGCCGCACGGCTGCGGGAGCTCATAGCTGGTGAGCAGCGGGTCTTTGAGCGCTTGTCCGGTGTAATCGCGTTGCGCCGCGCAAGAACGGTCGAGCTTCAGTGGCTCCTGCGGCGCGCGGCCGGGCGCGGTATCGGGGAGCCCGACCTTGACGCGCACTGGCAGCCACAGGCGCTCGAGATCGACGCCCGTGGCGGGAAGACGGTGTATGAGCCGCTCGAGGAGGTCTTGTGGCGGTGCGCGAACTGCGCGATCTCAGAGCACGAGCGGACGCTCGTGGTCGACGGTGAGGAGGGCCGCTCCTACCAGGCGATGCTCGCGCTCGGCGCGCTTGGTGACTCCCCGCAGTTCCCCGGTGCGGGCGCCGAGCTGCTGTTCGCTCCGCTAGAGAGCGTCGGGTTCCCCGTCGATGCCGCTCTGCATACCCGCTGGGTCGGTAACCGTGCCGCGCTCACGCAGGTACGCAAGCGGATCGCGGATGTCGAGCACGCCTACCGCGAGCAACTGGAGGGCGCGGCGTTTGGGCCCAGCTTGCAGGCCGAGGAAGACCGGGCGCTGGCACGCGAGTACGAGGCAAAGCTACAGGCCGGCGCGCACCCCTCGATGCTCACCGGCTGGGTCAGCCTCGCGCTCGGCGCCCCAACCCTCGAGGAGCTCCAGCGGCGTATCGGGGTGCTACGCGAGCACTACGGCGACATCACCCTTCACCAGCCCGCCGGGCTTCAACACCAAATCTTCTTCGAGCATCTCCCCCGCCCGGACGGCGGCCTCACACGCGACTACGTCCAGCAGATCACCACCGAGCAGTTCGGCGCGATGGTCCCGACAGCGACCCGCGCGGTCGGCTCGGGCCGCGGCCCCTACCTCGGGTACACACCCACCGGGGCGCCGCGGCCAGTGCGCTATGACCCCACCCGCGCGCCACGGGAGGACCGCGCGTCCGGGGTCCTCTTGATCGGTACCCTCGGGTCGGGTAAGACCGTCACCGCACAGGCCATCGCCTACGCCGCGCAACGCCGCGGCAGCCTGATCGTTGACTTTGACCCCAAGCCCGACCACGGGTGGGAGAACCTACCCGAGCTCGCCGAGCACCTGCAGGTACTTGAGCTCTCCGGGGACCCCGCGCAGCAGGGCAAGCTCGACCCGCTTCAGGTCGGCCTCGAGGACCTGCGCGAGGAGCTCGCCTGCTCCTACCTGCTCGAGCTGCTCCGCGACCCGCCACCAGCGTGGGAGAACGCGATCAGCCGAGCCGTCAAGGACACCGTCCGCGACGGCTCGCGCAGCCTCCTGCGCGTCGTGCGGTCCCTGTGCGAGAGCAACCAGGACGCGGCGCGTGACGCGGGACAGGCGCTTGAGATAATCAGCGACTTCGGCCTCGCGCGCCTGGGTTTCGGCTCAGGGCAGGACACCCCCGCTCTCGCCGCGCGGTCGCTGACCACGATCCGGATGCCCGGCCTCTCGCTGCCGGACCCGCGAGCCTCCAGAGACACCTACACCCGCTCCGAGCGCGTCTCGGTCGCGACGCTCACCCTGGTCGCAGCGTATGCGCTGCGGCTGATCTCAACAGACCGCTCGCGGCACAAGATCGTGCTGCTGGACGAGATTTGGTTCCTGCTCGCGTCGCCGCAGGGTCGCGCGATCATCGACCGGCTCGTGCGCCTCGGCCGCGCATACAACGCGACCGTTCTCCTCGGTACGCAGCGGGCCGCGGACCTCGGGGAGCTCGCTGACCTCATCGGCGACGTGTTCGTCTTCGGCCAGGACTCAGACGCCGGGGCCCGCCGCGCGCTTGAGCTCATCAGCCTCGACCCCCACAGCGACGAGCTCGTGCGGCTGTTGCGCGAACTACGCAAGGGCCGCTGCCTAATGCGTGACCTCGACGGCCGCGTCGGCGAAGTCCAGGTCGATCTCGCCCACACCCATCTGCTCGCCGCGCTCGGAACCACCCCGGGAGAGCCCCAAGGCAGCCCACAGCCCGAGAGGAGCCCCACATGAGAGCCCTCCACGGTGTCCTATCGAGGGCTGCTCGCCGCCGGCCAGTGATCCTTCTCACGGTTGCGCTAGCGCTCGGGGTGCTGTTTGTGTTGCTCGCGGCGCCACCGGCTTTCGCGGGGGACGTCTACAGCAATATCGGCCCGGCGCCGCAGCTACCCCCGGGCGGGCTGGTCGGCCGCTACCCAATCGCCAACTACCAGCTCGACCAGTACTTCCCCGCCATCAGCGTCGGTTTCACCAGTGGCGTGGACGCCTCGGGTGTCGCGCCGATGATCGCGTATTTCGGCGCACAGGTCATTTGGCTGATCACGGCGTTCCTCGCGAACGCGGTAATCACCCTGTTCGCGTTCGCGTTCAACCTCGATCTGCTGAACGGGAACGGCACCCCCGGCTCCGGGGCGCTCGCGCCGATATCGACCGCGATCCACAACCTCTACACCAGCACCTTCGGTGCGCCGTGGCTCGTCGCGGCGGTCGTAGCGGCGGGGTGCTGGGCGATGTGGAAGGCGCTCGTGCAAAGGCGCTACACCGAGACCGCCGGGGCGCTCGCCGTCTCTCTCCTGTACTGCGTGCTCGCGATCGGGATCGTCACCCAGCCCGAACGCACGATCGCCCCCGCGAGTGAGCTCTCAAACAAGCTCTCCACCGCGCTGCTCTCCCTCGGCACCCAGGGCAACATCGGTAACGAACAGCAGGCCAAGAGCGCCGCGAGCAACCAGCTCTTCCAGCTACTCGTCCTGAACCCCTGGACCGTCCTCGAGTTCGGCGGCCTCGAGAACTGCACCACCACCAGCGCCGGGAAGACCCATTCAGTCGCGGTCCGTCCCCTGAGCGCCAACCCCGCCCAGGACGCGCAGCTCGCCGCACAGCTGGAAAGCGCCACCGAAGTCCACGCCGAAGGCAAGACGTGCATCAACGACCGCAACAAGTACGCCCCGCACTTCCTCCCCTACCCCTTCCAGTCGCCGGGCCGTAACTCAGAGCACGAAGCCCTCGAACACGGCAGCGAGGAAGACCTCCCCGAATCAGACCCCGCCAAGCACAACGGCGCCTACCCGCTCGGCGCGGCGGATGAGCCCGCCGCTGAAGCGATGGGCAAGGGCGGCCAGTACCAGCGGCTACTCCTCGCGATCCTGATCTTCGCGGGCGAGCTCGGCGCGTTCTGCTTACTCGGCGCGCTGGCGCTCGGGGTGATCCTCGCGCAGATCCTGCTGCTGATGGTCCTCGCGTTCGCGCCCGTCGCGCTCCTGATCGCCGTGTTCCCCGGCCGCGGCCACGCCTTCTTCCGCGCGTGGATCGCGAAGCTCGCCGGGTACCTCGCGCGGAAGATCGTCTACTCCCTGATCCTCACGGTGATCCTCGCCGTCTGCCAGGCGCTGGACGACGCGACCTCGAACCTCGGGTGGCTTCTGGCGTTCACCTTGCAGGCCGCGTTCCTGTGGGCCGTCTTCCTGCAGCGCAACAAGCTCACGGGGGATCTTCTCGCGGTCGCTGCCGGCCCGCAGGCCGGCCGGGAAGGCGCCAGCCGCCTACAGACTCTCTACTACACGACCCGCCTGGGGCGGATGGCGGGCCGCGGTCCTGACAAGAACGGCGGGACCCCGTGACCGCGTCGCGCCAGAGCCCGCCGACAGCCGGCCCACCCACGGCCCTGCCATCGCTGACGACGCCGCCAAAGGCGCCGCGGCTGCCGCCTGCTCTGCCCGCTCCTTCAACGCAACCGCTGGCGCTGCCTGCCCCGTCTGAAGCACCCCTGAAAGCAACGACCCCCGAGGAGGGCCCCGAATGAGCTGGCGTATCGAAGAGGTAAACGCACTGAACCTCATGCGGGAACTACCCGACGCTTGGGCGCAGACCTGTCTCACCAGGCCACCGTCCACCCAGGCGCCCGAGGTCACGCTCGCGGTTCTCAGCGAGGTGCACCGTGTCCTGCGCGAGGACGGCACGCTCTGGCTTCTCCTTCATCCCGGTGGGGCACTGCTCGACGCTCTGCGCGAGCAAAGCTGGATACCACAGCGCCCTCCAGCTTGGGCGACGCCGCTCATGATCGGGTGCAACACACCTCTGCGGCTCTCGCTGCTGAGTAAGGACGCCAGGTACTTCTACGAGGACCACACGCCCGCGGGACACATCCGGCTACAGCGGCGTTCCTGCTCGAACGCGGGCAGTCAGGCGCGCCGCACCCAGGGCTGCAACTACGGGCCTGAGCGGCTGCGCCGGCTTGTCAAGCGATGCGTTCTGGCGGGCTCCTCGCTGGTGGCGTGCGGGGCATGCGGGGCGCCCTACCGGCGCACTCTGCCCGGTGAGCGCGCCCCAGGGGGGCGGCGTCCGACGTGCCCGCACAACAACCCCGAGGGGCGCTGCCTGGTACTCGATCCCTTCTATCACCCAGCCAACTGCGCGGCCAGGGCAGCGCACTGCAACGGCCGCAGCTTTCTCGGGATAACCAGCCACACCGAGACAGGTGAAGACCGATGACCCGGTGGCTGACCCGGCTGCGTGACCGGCCGATCGCCGAAAGCGAGCGCCGCACAGCGATGAGCGTCGTCGTCGTGCTGCTGGCCGCGAGTGCCCTGCTACTCACGCTCACCCGCCCCGACGGGGAGCTACCGCGAAACACCAAGCGATCCTTCACCCCCACCAAGCACGGGGCTATCCATGCGCCACCGTCCGAGGCCGCCACGGCAACCCTCACGCCCGCGGTCGCCCGGACCACGCGACTATTCCTCTCCGGCTACCTGGGCTACCTCTACGGGCACACCCCAGCGAGCCAGATCAAGGGAGCGACCGCCGGGCTCCTTCACTCACTGGAAGACCATGCACCGCACGTCTTGCCCGCCGCGCAGGCGACCGGAGCGAGGCTGCTCTCGCTTCACAGCATGCCAGCGCCCCCGGGCCTGGCCGAGGTGAGCGCAGTAGTCAACGACGGTGGCCTGGTCGACTACCCGATCAGGCTGCAACTCGCACCCCAGGCCGGCCGGCCGCTCGTCACAGAACTCGGCGGCGCCTGATGCCCCGGCGGAACAGGATGCTGTGGATATGGCTCTTGGCCGGGTTCGGGAGCACCGGGATCGTGTTTCTCGCGATCTTCGGTGTAGCCGTCGCCGTCCTCGGAGCTAGCTTCACAGGCTGCCAACCAAGCAGCGAACCCGCGCTCGCATCCACCGGGCCCACCCCGTCCGCCTACGCGCTGGCGAGCATCCCACCCACGCGGCTTCGGCTCTACCAGCAAGCCGGCACCCGGTTCGACATCGACTGGTCCTTCCTCGCGTCGATCGGTGCGCAGGAGTGCGGCAACGGCGAGTGCGCCGGCACCAACCCCGCGGGGTGCGCAGGGCCAATGCAAATCGCCTACGTCCCTGGCAGTGCGTGCAGCCCCGGCCCTGGGCCGACCCTATGGGAACGCTACGCCGTCAACGCCGACCCCGGCCAGCCGCTGTCGATCAACAACCCAGCAGACGCGATCTACACCGCGGCGCGGATCCTCCGCGAAGACATGGGCGCCCCGCCGACCGGCGGCTCCTACAGCGAATACCGCCAGGCCGCCTGCCACTACTACGGCGCATGCGCCGACGCCTCGGTCAGCTACGCCGAAGAGGTAATGGCCCGCGCCGTCCAGTACGGGTTCACCGGCGCCGGCTCCCCAACCCCGAGTAACCCACCGCTCGCACAGCCCGTCAGCGGCTCCTGCAACGCGAGCCCGCCCGCACCCGCACTCGCCAGCAACGCGCAGATCGTCAGAGTCGCCGAAAGCCAGATCGGGCAAGGTGAACACCCAGCCGGCTCGGAATGCACGATCTACGGCCCCTGCGAGGAATGGTGCTCGCTGTTCGCCTCCTGGGTCTGGAAAGAGTCCGGGGTCCCGCTCCCAGGCACTACCGCGGTTTACGGGTACTCCGGGTCGCTCTACACCTGGGCCAGAGAACACGACGGCCGGATACTCCCACCATCCGCGACGCCCTCACCGGGCGATGCCGTCTTCTACGGGCAAGACCCTGAAAAAAGCGTCACGTCGGGATCGTGCAGCGCGTCTACCCGGACGGGCGGATCACGACGATCGAGGGCAACTATGCGGGCCACGTCACGCTCGTCGGCCCGTTCAACCCCGCCGACGCGACTAGCGTCGGTGAGCGCGCCCCCGTCTACGGGTACGCCCAGCCGCCTGCGCCTAATGGGGCTCATGCCTGATGCCCCGTATGCAAACACGCCAAGTGGATGTGCGGCGTCTGGAACTGCGGCCCACCATCCTGCGTGCGGCGAACGCCTACGTCGCTCAGCGCCACCGACACCTGAAGCCTGTGCGTGGCTGCATCTGTGTTGTTTCCGTGGTGAATGGAGAGGGCATCTGCGGGGTAGCGATTGTCGGGCGGCCGGTCGCGCGACTGCTCCAGGACGGTTACACCGCCGAGGTCACGCGCTGCTGCACGGACGGCACCCCGAACGCTTGCTCGATGCTCTACGGCGCCGCTTGGCGGTCGGTCAGGGCACTCGGCTACCGGCGTCTCACCACGTACAGCCTCCCCGAGGAGGGTGGAGCATCACTACGTGCCGCTGGCTCTGCCGTTGGCTGTGCCCTCGACCCCCCGGTGACTGACCGCGGCGCTGTGCTCTCCGCGGATCGTGTCGTCGCTGGTCGTCGTTGCCTCATTGTGCCGGTGCGCCTCGCTCGCCCGGATACCCCCGTCCGTTGTCGTTGCGCGAGCGCGGAAAAAGGTTGCACCGCCCGCCCGTCGCTCTCGCGTCGGTCGGCCGGTAGATGTTGTAACGGCCCGGCGCGGCGCCGGCCGGGGGGTGCGCGATGAACGGCCGGGGCTCCCAGGACGTCAGGCCGCTGGTCGCTGTCGTCGCCGTGCTACTCGTCGTGTCGTTACTCGACGCTGGCCGATCGCACCTCGCGGCCTTGAGTGGGGCGCACGCCGAGCTGCCGGTGCTTCTGATCGTCGGCGGGGTACTCGCCCTGGTCGCGGTCGTGTCCCGCATGATCGTGACGCGCCGCTCGCTGGCGTCGCGAACGCGGCTGCTGGTTCTCGCCCCCGACTCGTTCGATCCTGGGCTCGCCGCTGTGCTGCGCTGCGCCGCTCAGCTATCTCGTGTGCGGAGGCTCGTCGGTGGTTGGCTCGACCCTCGGGCGAGGGCAGTTCGTGTGCTGCTCGACTGCGACCCAGAGGGCCGGATGCGCTACTCGCTGACCGTGCCCGAGAAGGCGCTGCCCGCGGTCCGCTCAGCGCTCGGAGCTTTCGACCGGGTGCGGGTGCAGGTCATCGAGCCGAACCCCGAACCGCTGACCGGGAAGGTGGAGGTCGTGCGTGCCGAGCTGCGGCTCGCACGACCGAGTAGCGAACCGCTCGCGCACCTGCCGCTGAATCCAGATCCACTGCAGGGGTTCGCGAGTGTACTCGGCCGCCTTGACCCTGCGCACCGCGAGCAGGCGGAGGTCGCCGTCGACCTGCTGCCGACGACCGCCGGCACACGGCGGCGTCTGCGTCGCCGACTTCTGAAAGAGGCGATGCGCCGAAGCGGCAGCGATGCGACCGGCAGCGAAGGCGGGGCAGGGCTGTTCGACCTCGACGGTGGCGGTGGCCGGGTCGGGAGACGCCGCCCGGCGGAAATGGTCGAGCAGCGAGCCGAGCGCGAGGAGATCGCGGCGAAGCTCGTGCAAGCCGAGCCCATCTTCCGTCTCCAGGTTCTAATCCGCTGCTCGTCACCGGAGCGCGGCAGGGCGATCGGCTGCCTCCAAGGGCTGCTGTCGTGCTTCGACGGTTTCGCGGGCGCGAACTCGCTGCGGGTCGTCGGCGTCAGGTTCCTCGGTCTTGCGTTCGCCGGGTCGGACCTGCCTGGGCGCCGCGGCTGGTTTGAACGTCGGATGCGGACCGGACTGTTCCGGCCAGGCCGTCGTGACTACGTGACCGCGACGGAGATGGCGGGGCTGCTGAAGCCACCGACGGTCAGGTGTGCCGCGCCCGAAGTGCTCAGGCTCGGCCCGGCGGTGTATCCCGCGCCGAGGACGCTCCCGACGTTCACCGGGCAGCACAACCTCCTGCCGCTCGGCGTCGTTGAGGACGAGGACGGCCAGCGGCGGATCGGGCTGCGACTTGAGGACTCGTTCTTCACCTACGCAGCGGGACGCAGCCGATGGGGGAAGACCGAGCTGGCGCTCACGCAGTTCCTTCACCTCGTGCGAAGCGGCCACGGCGGGCTGTTCCTCGACCCACACCAAGACGCGGTCCAGCGGGTCAAGAGCTGCCTGACCGAGCCCGAGCTCGCCGAACGGGTCATGGAGGTCGACCTCGTCGGGCCCCGCAGCCGCGAGGGACAGCCGGGCTGGAACCTCTTTGCCTCCAGGGGTCTCGACCCCGAGGCCGCGGAGCGCAGGGTCGAGGCGATCGTGGACTCTTTCGCGTCGGCGCTCCAGTGGGGGGAGCGCAACAACCGGGCGCTCACCTTGACGACGCAGTCGACGGCGGCGCTGATCGAGCTAGCCGCCATTCTGCCCGACGGTCTGCAGCCGACGATCTTCCAGATCCCGTCGATCCTCGGGAACCCGGACTGGCTGGCGGCAGCGCTCCCGTTCCTCTCGCCGCCGCGCCGGCAGTTCTTTACCGAGCGGTTCCCTCGCCTATCCGAAGAGGCGATCACGCCCGTCACGAATCTGATCGACCGGCTGAGGTCATCGACGCAGCTCGCGGCGCTGCTGGGCGCGCAGACCTCGACTTATGACATTGCGCGCGCGATGGACGAACGCAAGATCGTCCTCGCCTGCCCCGGCGCCGGAGGCGCGAAGGACAAGCTCGTCGCGAACCTCCTCGTCTACGACCTGCTGCACGCGGCGAAGGGCCGCGCGTCGGTCCCGCCTGAGCACCGGCTCCCGTTTTACGTGTACCTGGACGAGGTGCAGACCTACGATGGCGCGGCCGGTGGGAACCTCGCGGCATTGTTGGAGCAGACCGCGAAGTACGGGATCAGGGCGTGCCTGCTCAATCAGAATCCTGAGCGGCTGACGAGCGACACGCTGAACGCGCTCACCACGAACAGAAGCCATCTGATTACGACGGCGCTCAATGCGCACGCCGCCGCCTTGATCGCGAGGGAGTGGGGAGGCGATCCGCCCGCCGCCGCCGTGACCGGCCTGCCGCGGTGGACGTTCATCGCTCAGGTCACGCACGAGGGGCAGTTGACGAGGCCGTTCATGTTCTCCGGCCAGTCGGTCCAGGAGCAGTACGCAGACGCGCTCAAGCCAGACGCTCTCCCCGAGGTTCAGGCAACAATCGACAAGGCATCGGGTCGTGCTCCCTCGGCCGCGACGGTCGCCGAGCTGGACACCCTCGACCAGCGGATCAAGGAGTACCTCGAAGGCCAAACCGGCAGCGGAGGTTCGCGGCGCGCAGCGGCAGATCCTGACGAACCTTGGACCGCGCCCGCACCAGCGGAAGGGCCGCGAAGGTTCATGGTTTCCCGTCGCCAGGGGGAGCACTCCGAGCGGCGCGTGCTGAGACCTCGATGTCGCTGTGAGGCGCCTGCTGTCGCGTGGTCGAGCATCGGGGGCAAGGCATGAGCGGCGCCGGACCGCTCCCTCGCGCCGCCGGTCTTTTGCTCGGCGGTATCTACGAACACCGGCTGCTGAGCACGACCCAACTGCACGCTCTCTACACACCGGACACCCGGCCGCGTTGGACGAGATATGTCCTCGCTGGGCTCGAGCAGCGGTCGCTTGTCGATCGGATACGAAGCCCGCGTCGCCTCTCGCTGTGGTTCTTGACTGAAGCCGGCGCTGATGCCGTCGAGCAAAGCGGCCAGCGCAGCCAGCTACGTCGGCGGGTGAGCACTCGCGAGCAGGCCGAAGGGCCACTCAAGGAGCACACGATCGCCGTCAATCAGGTCGGCGTCGAGTTCGTCCGCACCGCTCGCGAGCGCGGCGATGAATGCGGGCCTGACTCTTGGCGCAACGAGGTCGCGCACCCGATCTCCCAAGCACGCGGGCGACGCCCGGCCGAGCTGGTCATCGCAGACTCGCTGCTCACCTACCTTCAGGCCACGGACGGAGGAGGCCTCGCGCTGCACCAGCGGTTCATCGAGCTTGACCGGGGAACTCGAACCGCCGAGCAGCTTGCAGGCAAGATCACGCGCTACGCGCGGTTTCGCCACTACGCCCACGGCGAAGCAGAGGAGCCGTTGTGGCGCAGCCACTACCGGGCTTGGCCGCAACTACTGATCGTGCTCGCCGATCAGTCACGTCCGCGGATGCGCCAGCGCATCGAGCGCTCCCTAGCCATGCACGCCTCTGACCCCGCCGCCCGCGCCTCTCTGCCCGTGTCATTCGTCGCATTGGACGACCTCATCGCTCATGGCCCGTTCGCATCGATCTTCCTCAGCACTCAGAGATCCGACGAGCCCGTCGACTGGCTCGGCCAACCACAACCCCAGGAGCAGCCCAACGATGCCTTGCACTAGCCGACGTAGACAACCAGCAGCCTCATCGAGATCTGCGCGGCGGCGCGATCAAAAATGCCCGTCTCGGACTCGGTTTGAGAACCTTGCCGTCACCGAGCTCTTCGCCGACGCACACCACCCCGAGCAAGTCCCACACATACAACCCACGATCGACCAAGCATCCGGCTGCGCCAGCGCCGTGGAGACAATCCGGGCGCTCCACACCTTCGACGACCGCATACGCGCTCACCTCGCCACTAAAGCCGCTAGTACGACGAAAGCAAGCGCGCCTGAACGTGCCGCGTTGCCGAAGCTCCCCGACCCGAGGGCGCGGCATGAGCAATCAGTCCGGGCTTGGGGCGCTCCCGGCCGTCGTGGTGCGCGTGCTTGAGAGTTTGCACCAGCACCGTGTACTGACCGCGAGGCTGGCCGCACGCGGTCGTTCGCGCCGATCCTCATACCCGCCGAGCAACCCGACCACTACCGGACTGGCTCTACAACACACCCACCAAAACCACTGAAAGGTGACCACGCAGATGCACCCGCAGACCCAAACCACGCGCTCACTCTCAACCCGTCGTCACGCACCCGACCAAGGCTGCCCGGCGACACCACAACGCCCACGACACAGAACCCGTGAGCCGTACCGCACTGCCGACCTGCCGCTCGCGGTCTGGCCGTGCGCGCAGACGACGAGCCAGTGGCAGCGCCACGGCCGCTACCTACCCGCGTCAAACCGGCACCCCGGCAAGATGCTCCCGGCGCTCGCCCGCCGAGCGATCGAGACATACAGCGACCCCGGCGACCTCATCCTCGACCCGATGTGCGGGATTGGCACGACACTCGTGGAGGCAATCCACATAGGACGCCAAGCAGTCGGTGTGGAGCTGGAGCCCAGATGGGCGAAACTCGCCCGCGCCAACATCGAGCACGCGCACCAACAAGGCGCCCGCCTTTCCGCGCACGTCATCGAAGGCGACGCACGCCAGGTACCACGGCTGCTCACAGACGCACAGCACCGGCAGGTCGACCTCATCATCACGTCCCCGCCCTATGCCTGCCAGATAGCGGACGTGTCCACCGAGAACCTGACCAGCCACAGCGGGCCGATCCGCCGCGAGGACACCAGCAACTACAGCCCCGACCGAAGCAACCTCGGACACGCTCGCGGCCACGCCTACCTCACCGCGATGAGCGAGGTTTACGAGGCGTGTGCCACCGTACTGAAGCCCGGCGGATTTCTCTTGCTTGTCACCAAGGACATGCGCTCCGGTGGCGCGCTGCACAACCTCAGCGGCGACACGATCACACTCTGCGAAGACCTCGGGCTGCGCTACTGGCAGCGCATCATTGGCCTACTCGCCACGATCCGCGACAGCGAGATCGTGATGCGGCCCTCGTTCTGGCAAATGCTCCACGCCCGCCGGACACGCGCCCGTGGCGAGCGCACCCATGTAGTCGCGCACGAGGACCTGCTCGTCTTCCGCAAGCCCGACGCATTGGTAGCGGCCGTCAGCGCACGAAAGGCGGCTTGACGATGCCCGAGACAAGGCAGGCTAGACCGACCAAAGATGCCCGCCGGCCCTGCAAACAAGCCCGCGGCTCGACTGCCGCTGCAAGGGCCTTGAGATCACGGCCAGGCTCTGCTCTGATCGACCCGCAGAATGATCAACACTTGGACGCATCGAACCGAACCCGCAAACGGCCAGCCTCACGCAGAGAGCGGCGCCCGCAGTGCTCGCGCGGTGGGCAGAACCGCGAGGGCGAAAAGCCGCTGCGGCTGCTCCCAGGAAAGACCAGAGCGATGACCGACAGCGAGGAAACGCAGCTAGTGGACGCCCTCAGCGAACTACTAGCCGACTGGCTCACGGATCATCCCCAAAAGGCCTTCCGGTCGGTGTCGGAGATTTGAAGTCAAGGCCCGCACGATAAGGAGGCAGCAATGACCAAGACGCTCACTCTCGCACCCGACCCGGCTCGTGACACCGACGCGGTGCGGGTCGCAACCTACACGCGAATATCGACCGACGAGGAGCGCCAGCCCAACTCGCTTGAAGCGCAGCGCGTCCGTCTAGAGTCATTCGTGAGCAGCCAGCCCGAGTGGGGCATCGAGCGCCGCTACAAAGATCAATTCACCGGCACCGTGATAGACCGGCCCGAGCTGACTCAGATGCTGAAAGACGCAAAGCTCGGCCGCTTCGACGTGCTGCTCGTCTACCGCGTAGACAGGCTCGCCCGCTCGATCAGGGGACTCGCGCAAATCATCGATGAGCTTGACCAAGCAGGTGTGATCTTCCGCTCGGCGACCGAGCCATTCGACACCGGCACCCCGGCGGGGCGGATGATGGTGCAGATGCTCGGGGTGTTCGCTGAGTTCGAGCGCGCGCTGATCGTGGAGCGCATCACCGCCGGCCTTGAGCGCAAGGCGGCGCGCGGCGGATGGTGCGGCGGACAGCGCCCCTACGGGCTGAACATCGCAGCCGACCGTGACAGCCTAGAGCGCAACCCAACCGAGGCGCCGCTTATCCCGGTGATGTTCGACAAGTACGCAAATCGCAAGGCCGGCTCATCCGCACTTGCGGACTGGCTCAACGAGCAGGGCTACCGCACAAAGAACGGGCGGCTTTGGAGCAAGGAAAGCGTCATCACCGTGCTTCGCAACCGTGCCTACATCGGCGAGATTTACTACCGAGGCAACTGGTATCCCGCACCGCACGAACCGCTGATCCCCCAAGAGCTGTTCGACAAGGCGCAAGCAATTCTCACCGAGCGCCGCGAGGATCGCTCCAAGCGCGCAGCGAACCCCGCCGAGTACCTGCTGACCGGCCGGATACGTTGCGGGCGCTGCGGACAAGCCTACGTCGGCACCGCCGCGCACGGCCGCAACGGCCGCTACACCTACTACACCTGTTTCACGCGAGCGCGCTACGGCACCAAGCACTGTGCCAACGACCGGCTACCCGCCGAACGGCTTGAGCAGGCAGTCACGCGCCGACTCTGGCAGGTTCTGGACGACAACGACCTGATCGACCGCGCGATCACCGATACATACGAGCGTCTGTCCCAGCGCGACGGGGAGCAGCAATCCGAGCTGGCCGGGATACAGGACAAGATCACAGAGACACGCGCCGCGCTGGACCGCTACTTCCGCGCGTTCGAGGCCGGGACGATGCCCGAGGACACCTGCGCCCCGCGCATAGCGAGCCTCAGTGAGCAAGCCCAAGCACTCGAGCGCCGCGCCAGCGAACTCGCCACACAACAGGACGACGAGCAGCCCGAGCGCGTCAGCGCCGCCGACCTCGACGCGCTACGCGGCGACCTGCACGCCATGCTCAACGACAGCGACCCCAAGCGCGTCAAGGGTGTACTCCAAGCCATGATCGACGGAATCCGCGTGGATGCACGCGATCAGATCGAACCGACCTTCCGCGTACCTGCGGTTCGCATTGAGTCGGGTTACATGGAGCCAGCCGGGATCGAACCGGCGACCTCCTGCTTGCAAAGCAGGGGCGGTCATGCTGGAGCCAATAGATACGGGGCGTTAGCGTCGTCCAAAGTGGCGTTATTACTGGCGAAACCGACTAGCCGGGTACTCAAAGCGGTACTCGCGGCCATGTGGTACTCATGTGGTACTCTCATCGGTCAATGGCTGTTGCCGGCAAGCAGAGCGGCAGCGATCCGACCGGCGCCCTCGTAGTCGTGGGGCGGACGGACAGGCCGGTCTACGAGGCCAAGTGGCGACGCGCAGCGCGCCAGGTGAAGCGCCGCGTCGGCCCGGCGTGGCTTGAGCGAGCGTCCGACGACAGCGGATGGGTTACGCGGCGCGGACGGGTGCAGGAGGGCTACTTCGATGAGAAGCGCGCGACGGTGCGCATGGCCGAGCTGATCGCTGAGCACGACGAGGAAGAGCGCACGATCGAAGCGGGCGAGCGTGAGCGTCGCGAGCGCGGCGTCACCTTCCGTGAGCTGGCAGCGGAGTGGCTGGAGCACCTACAGCACGAGCGCGGCGCCAAGCCGTCGACGCTCAGCGACTACCGCTACATGCTCGCCGAGCCCGGAGCGCCGCACCGCCGCGGCAAGGGCAAGAGCCCCGGCGTCCTCATGGCGGCGTTCGGCGCCCGGCCCGCGGCGAAGATCACCACACGGGAGATCTCCACGTTTCTGCGCAAGCTGGACAGCGAGGGCGTGTCGCCCCGTTCGGTCAACAAGAACCGCCAGGTGCTCTCGGCGATCTTCGGCTTCGCCTGCCGCGTGGACACCCACGGCCTCCCGTCGAATCCAGTGGCCGGCACGACAAAGCGCCGCGAGCCGCCGGCAGCGGTGCTCGACTTCTACGAGCCGGAGGAGGTCGAGACGATCGCCTCCGCAGCAGCCGACGGGTCACATCGCGGTGCACAGCCGAGCAACCTGAGCACCGATGAGATCGTTTGGCGCGCACGCGAGGACGCACAGGACGGTGAGCTGTTCCGCCTGGCGGCATACACCGGCCTGCGCCTCGGCGAGCTGATCGCGCTGCGCTGGGAGGACGTCGACTTCGATACGCGGCGGATGGTTGTCCACCGTGCCGTGTCCGCCGGCGTCGAGGGGCCGACCAAGAGCTGGCAGGCGCGGTTCCTGCCGCTCGCCGACCCAGCGGCGGAAGCCCTCGAACGGCTGCAGGCCCGAGGCGACTACACCTCGCGCGAGGACTACATCTTCTGCTCGCGTCTGGGCCGGCGCCTTGATCCGTCAGCCGTCCGGCGCCGCTACAAGGCAGCTCGTGACGCCGCCGGCCTGCGGCCCCTGCGCTTTCACGCCCTGCGCCACGCCGCCGGCAGCCTCATCGCCCGGCACGCCGACGCGCGCTTCGTGCAGGAGTTCCTCGGGCACTCACGCATCACGACCACCGAGCGCTACATGCATGCCAAGGCGCGGCCTGAGGATCTGGAGCGGGTCAACCTGGCATTCGCGGCCAGGCCGACCGACAATCAAGAGTCATCGCAGTCCAATCCGCGATGAGCCCACGACATCGCTCCGCACAGTCGGGCATCTCCGACGTCGTCGTAAACTGTGTGACTGGAGATGAACACGATGCCAGAGCCTGCCGCCAACCACGACCTGATCGAGCAAGCGAACTCGCTGTTTTGGCATCCGCTGCCGCTTGAGGAGTTCATGGCTGACGTCGCGCCGCTTGACCCCGGCGAGCACTTCGACATCCCCGATCTGACAGAAGAGGAATGGGAGACGTTCGCCGCGGCGCTGGAGCAGTGACCGGGACAGTCCTGGTCGACACGAACGTCTTCACCGCCCGTTTGCGGGAGCGCTCACCGCTCGCCACCCGGTACGCGAAGCACCTCTTCGGACAGCGAATCGCCCTCGCCCCGCAGACCGTCGCCGAGGCGCGGTATGGGGCGCTGAAGGCAATGTGGGGTCCTGCTCGCACGGAGCAACTCGCACGGCTTGTCGGGCGAGCGCGCATCCTCCCGATCGACATCGACACCATCGAGACCGTCGCCGAGCTTCGCAATCAGTGTCGGATGATCGGTCACCCACTCCACCAGAGCAACCACAACGCTGACCTCTGGATCGCGGCCACCGCGATTCGCTGGTCCATCGCGCTCGTCGCTCACGACGCGGTCTTCACTGACTGCCCCCGCATCCGCCTCCTGACCGAGCTCGACGACTGAAGCGGTCCTTCTGAGCGCCTCACGCCGCCGACCTGTCCACCGACCGGCCTCTCACCGCCGCCTCGACCTCGTCACGCAGGAAGATCCATCGCCGTCCGAGCTTGCGTCCAGGTAGCAGTCCGCGCCGCGCGTATTCAAGGACCGTTGAGATCGGCAGGTGCAGCAGCTCGGCGACATCGCGGCCGTCGAGCACGTCGTCGCGGGTGAGCGGCGGGTGAGCGGCTACGGATTTGGGAATGGTGCTCATCGACGTCTGGGCATAGGAATTGGTGCTGTGGGTTAGTGACCCCAACCCGCCCGGACCGGCCAACGAGTTCGCGGCCCAGCCCGAGCCCATTCGCCCAGCTCTACGCGAGCGGTTCCCCAACCGAGCCTTCGACAACGAACCAGCCGTCGCCACCTCACTCGCTACAGCGAGCTGACGGTCCTCCCGCGCCTCCTCACGTCGCTTCGCTCCCAAAGCAGTACAGACGAGATGCACGGCTGTGCCGTGGCACAGCGAGCGCTATGCGAATTGCGTGGCCGGTTCGCCGTGCTGAGGGTCATCACCCATGTGATGACGGCGGCAAGCATAGGTGCGTCCCGAGGCGGCGGGTACGCGCGCTACCTGGAGAGCAAGACCGTGGAGCCCGAGCGCGGGGACTACTACCTGACCCCGGACGGGGAGATGGCGCAGGCTCCCGGCCGGTGGTTGGCCGACGCGGAGACGCTGGAGAGGCTGGGAGTGCAGGCGGACGGGCCGGTAGATGGCGCGGACTTCATCGCGCTGATGGAGGGCCGACATCCTGGGACAGGCCGTTGGCTGCGACCCGAGGGCGCCGGTGGCGGCCGGGGCGGCGGGATCGACGTGACGCTCAGCGCCCCGAAGTCCGTCTCCACGGTGTGGGCGCTCGGCGATCCGTGGCAGCGCGAGCAGATCGAGCAGGCCCACGGTCGCGCGGTCGAGCAGACGATCCACCACCTGCGAGAGCAGGTGCCGGTCGTGCGCCGCCGCTACAGCGGCCAGGTCGTGGAAGAGCACGCCAAGGACGTGATCGCAACCGAGTACCGGCACACGACCGCACGCGGAGTCTCGGGCGCTCAGGCCCCGGACCCGCAGCTGCACAGCCATGTCGTCGTCACCGGCGCCGTCCGCGAGGACGACCGGATCGTGGCCGTCGCGTCGCGGCCGATCTTCCGCAGCGCTCGTGAGCTGGGCGCGTTCTACCGCTCCGCGCTCGCCGAGGAGCTCGTGCGAGAGGGATACGCGATAGAGCAGGGCACGGGGAAGGATGGCCGGTACTTCGAGATCGCGGGTGTGCCCAGGGAGTTGTCTGAGGCGTTCTCCGGTCGCTCCCGTGAGGTCGCCAGGGCGGCGGAGCGCTTCCGTGCCCGCTACGGCCGCGCTCCCGAACGTGGCGAGCTTCGCAACCTCGCGCTCGAGAACCGCCGGTCCAAGGAGCTGACCACGCGCTCGGACCTACAGCGAGCATGGGTAGAGACCGGACGCGGTCATGGGTTCGGTCCGGATGAGGCGGTGCGATTGATCGGCGCGTCTGAGCGTCCGGCACCCGAGCGCGCGATCGAGGATCGCGTCGAGGCGAAGCTGACTGAGCAGCAAGCCGTCTTCGAGGAGCGCGACCTACGCGCGATCGTGCTGGAGCAGGCCACTGGAGAGATGGTTCCGGACGAGGCGCTTGCCATAGCGCGGGGGATGGTCCGCGACCGGCGCGTGCTGACCTTGGAGGGCGGGCGGATGACGACGCTGGCGGTTCGCGCGCAGGAGCAGGCGATCGAGCGCCGCGCTACACAGCTCGCCCAGCCCGCGGGCCGGGACGTCGGCGACGTTGCACGCGATAACGCTGCCCGTGAGGTCGCCGAGCGCATCGGCGGACCGCTCAGCCCCGAGCAGCACCACGCGCTTGAAGTCCTCACCGGTCCCGAGCGCGCCTCGGTTCTCGTCGGCCCCGCCGGGACAGGGAAGGGCGTGGTCATCGATGCCGCCGCCCGTGCGGAGCAGGCCGCCGGACGAGAGACAATCGGCGTCTCCGTGTCCGGGTCCACCGCAGAGCGGCTCGGCGCCGACAGCCCCGCGCTGGCCGGACAGACACTCACCCTGGACTCGCTGGTGGCCCGCGCGAACACGGGGACCATCCACGTCGGACGTGACACGACGATCGTCCTCGACGAGGCCGGGATGGTCGACCACAAGCGCCTCGACGCCCTGACCGAGCTGGTGGAGCACTCCGAAGCGAAGCTGATCGCGGTCGGCGACGGCAAGCAGCTCCCCTCGATCGGCCCCGGCGGGATGTTCGACCGGCTCACCGAGCACGCATCCAGCGCCGAACTCGCAGACATCCACCGCACCAAGGACCCGGCCGACCAGCGCGCATGGCGAGCGCTACGCGCGGGGGAACCTGAGCGCGCGATGGCGCACTATGCCTCACGCGGCCAGCTGCACCTCTCCGACACCCGCGACCAGGCGGCAGAGCAAGCCGTACAAACATGGGCCACGCTCACGAACGGGCGCGATATCCGCGAGGTCGCATTGATCGCCGACGCCTCCAACCAGGAGATCGACCGGCTCAACGCCCGCGCACAACACCTCCGCGCAGAGCGGGGCGAACTCGGAGACCACGAGATCCCGCTACCCGGAGTCCACTACGGCCTACGCGAAGGCGACCTCATCGCCTTCACCGCGCAGCATCGCCCGTCAGCGCAGCCGCGGGTCGAGAACGGCACCCGCGGACAGGTCAGCGCCATCCACGAGCGGAGTGTGACCGTCACGATCGACGGATCGCAGCGCAGGGTCCAGCTTGCCGGCGAGGACGTGGAGTCGCTGAGGCTTGCCTACGCGCAGCATGTCTACCGCCAGCAGGGCGCGACCGTCGAGCGCTCCGTTGTGCTCACCGGCGGCTGGCAGACCAGCAAGGAGACCGCCTACGTGGAGGCGACCCGTGCCCGCCATGGCACCACCTGGTTCATCGCACGCGAGGACCTCGGCGAGGAAGGACAAGACGCCGGACGGATCACGCGCCTGGCCCAGAAGATGGTCAACAGTCGTACCCAGACACCCTCGCTCGCTTACCCGGAGCGCCTCAGTCCCGGCTGGGCACCGAGCCACAGCCCCCTGCGGCTTCGCTCCGCCCCCTCGCCTACACGCTGGCTGATCCGCACGCTCAATCGCGATACGTCCGACCGCAGCGCGGGCCGCGGACACTGACAGACGCGGTGTAGCGGTAAGGGTACTCAGCCGTAGATCGCGCGCTGCGCGGCGGCGAGGACAATCGCTGCGGCGACGGTGCCGTCGCCTACGCGATAGAGCGACGGGGTCTGGCGGTTCGAGACGCTGACTCGTATACCGTTGTCGTAGACGTCGACGCTAGTGAGCCGATCGAGGCGGGACTCCACGGTTTTCCGGTCGCCCTGAAACACGACGCGGCTGCTGGTCAGCGAGAGTACACCGTCGTCCGCTGGCTCCAGGCTCGTTCCTACGACCACTGATCTCCCCCTCGACCCTGACGTCCGATACCGGACGCCCGGCGCGACCTTGAAGCTAACACCGCTTGAACTACCACGGTATTCCCGATGGATGACCTCCTTCATGAGCGATGCTCGAAGCTCGAAGTAGACGGTCTCGCCGGGCTTAACGATTAGCTTCGGCTCCGACTCGATCGGCATGCGGCCGTCATTTATCCGCGCGACCATGAACCGGCCTGCCAGGTCTAGCGGGAATGCGGAGCCGTCAGGTGTCACGGCGTCAAGCACCTCGCCAACGAGTCCCAGCTCTTCCTCCTCCTCTGCGGAGAGGAGGTCGTCTTCCAGGGTTCGTTCAAGAAGGGCCCGATAAGCGGCCTGGTTCAGGCGTGTGAGCTTCCGAGACTTGAGACCGGTGGCGTCGGCGGCGAGGGTTAGTCGACCAGCGAGCCCTGCCAGCGGAGCGTGCCCGTCGATGACAGCTCGCAAGATCTGTTGATAACCAACCTCAGCCTGCCGCTCCTCTTCACTGCGACGCCGGAAGAGCCGGTGCGTAGCCTTTTTCTCTTGCCTCGACGGTAGGTCCTGCTCCGGCGTGGGGGGCTCAGGGGGCGACGGCTCCTGTGTGGGCGCGGGAGGCTCAGGCGTTGGCGGCTCGATCCTCGAAGGCTCCGGGGCGGGCTCGGGCGTCGGTGCCTCGGGGGGCTCGGGCGAGGATGACGCCCGCGTGGGCTCGGGGTGCTCGGGCGTTGCCGTTGGTGGCTTCGGTGTGGAGCTGGGGTGACGAGCATCGGCCGGCCGTGCGCCGCGTGGCCAACCCCCGGTCATGGGAATTAGATCGTGGGAGACGGCCCCGATACGTACTGCGCGTAGTTCCCAATCGCCGATTGTCGCCCGGCCAACTGACTCGGTCGTGATTTCCGCTGGGACGTGTTCTGGGTGTTTGTCATAGCCGCCGCGCAGGAGGTCGTCCCAGGCGATGGTTTTGCAACGATCCGGCAGGCGGCGCTGACAAAGCTCCTCCGACACGTGGTTGTTGGTCTCGAAGAGGTCTGCGAAGGCTGAGCCCGCCCAAAGGGACTTCTGTGCTCCGGTCATCAGAAAGGTCGCAGGATGATCCTCGCGGGTCTTGCCGAGCGCCATCTTGAACAAATCCCAGATGGCCTCGTAGAGCACGTCGTTCCCCGGCCCACACCACTTCAGCTCGCACATCCAAGCCAGAGCATCCTCGGGGTCAGGACGCCTCAGTAGCAGATCGACATTCCCAACTCCCGGCCAACCTGGGATCAGGACACGCCGATCCTTTTCCGCGCGTTTCCCGAAGACGGTCATGAGAACGGCTAGAGCAGATGGCTCCAGGTCCTTCCGCTCTCTCAGCGCCCCAACGCCGGATGACTCCCGGTTCGCCCGGGTCCCGAGCTGATCGGCAATCGCCTCGACGAGGTCCTCGGTGAGTCCCATCTCGGCCTCGTTGAAGCTGCGCTTTCCTTGGCGCTCGTCATCGCTTGACATCGCTCCCCTCCCCGTGGTCCGGGGAAGTATCGCGCACGGGTGCGTTCGCCCGAAGATGTGGTCCCCACAAAATCAGGCCCGATGTGGTACTCACCTGCGGTACTCTCCGCCAAGGCTGAGTACCAATCGAGTACCGATCTTTCGACAAAACTGCCACATTTGCAGGCACTTCCTCCAATGGAGCCAACCGGGATCGAACCGGTGACCTCCTGCTTGCAAAGCAGGCGCTCTCCCAGCTGAGCTATGGCCCCTGGAGAGCCCAATATATCGCCGTGGAACGTGGTTTTGGGCCTCGGGCGGCCTTGCGCTCGGTCACGTCTGGCGGCCGTCTCGGCGGTCGTCTGCCGATATCTGCCACTTCGGCTCCTCGTCGGCTATGTGCACCGGAGGCGTCGGCTTCGCCTCCGTGTCCGCGCTAACGCGCGGAGCGGGACTACTCCCAAATCGCAGCAGCTTCTCGCCGATCTACGCAGCGGCGCTACGGGGGGCGGCGGGTGTCGGCAGGGCTTCGAGCAAGGTTCGAGGTAGGCGGGTGCTGGCGTCCCAGATCTCGATAGCGACGATCGTATGAGTCGCACGGTCGTAGTCGCGTAGACCGCCCGGGACGCGCTCGCTGACGACGTCGTCGGACTCGCTGGTCGGGAGCCAGGCGATGTCCGCCTCGGGATCATAGTAGGCGTACATGGTCATTCGAGGTTACCGCGTCAGGCCCCAGCCACTAGGCCACCCGCCACGTCGACACGATGCGTGCTGTCGTCTCGTCGTCCCCCGCTGGATGGTCGTATACGGCTTCAAAACGGACCCGTGGGCGGTGAGGCCCTCAATGAGCCAGTCGGCCTGTCCGTCGTTGGCCTGCCGTCCACGGTGTCCCTCGCGGATCGCCTGCTCGACATCAGATTGCGTCAGATGTCGTTCGTCAAGCCGAAACAAGGCGTGATCGGTCCAGACAAAACGCTCGATTGCCACCGCCGAGAGTCTACGTGTCGGGCTGAACCCTCAAGGGCCTCGGAGCAAACGGCAGCCCTGCCGAAATCCCCCCGAATCGCCCTCAATCGGCCGCTATGCGACCGGGTGGCCCAGGCGAGAGGGAGGGGCGGGAAACCCAGTGTTCATGCGTGATTCCGACCCCACAGCCCCAACGCCCGAGGCTGCTTGCAAAGCAGGCGCTCTCCCAGCTAGCCCCAGGATCAACCGAGTCTAGGGCAGAACCGGCGATTCGAGAGTCGGGAGGCTACCGACCTATGCCGGGTTGTCGGCACCCAGCGAGAAAAACTAACCCTGTTCATACATGCTGAGCAGGTGACTCCTGGATTCCTGCATCTCCGCTTTGGGGTCCTCGCGCATCGAGGATCTGGTGGCGGCCGATGGGGCTCCCCTCGCGGTGAGATCGGCTGAGGTCGGCGTCGTTCTCATCCGAGAGTCCCCACTCGGAGAAGGCGCCCGTGATGCGGCCTCCCGAGGCGGAGGCACGGGATGGGCCTGAGCTCCTCATCGGCGACGGGGCGACCGGCCTTGCATGAGGCGCGTGGTCGCTCGACTCCACCCCCAGGACCGCCTGCATGTCCAGCTCCACCGTCTCCTGGCCCCGGTAGGGGAGGTCCTTGTCTGGATGGGCCGCCACCCGGTCAGGGACCTGGTCCTGGCGAACGGCGGAGCGTTCCTCGGAGGCCTGCTCGTGCTCACCGTGCGTTGCGTCATCCCCTCGCAGAGCGGGGCCGAGAGCCTCCTGCTCTTGGCGGATCACTTCGCTTGGATCGGCGCCGCCAAGACGCTTGAGTTCGAGGTGCTCGCGGATGGCGTCATCGAGCAATCCCATGCGCCCCAAACCATACCTCTCCGGTCCGCCGCGTTTTTTGGGGATTGCGATCAAGGCCCGAAATGCTCCACGAGCCTGCCAGGGAGCTGGTTCGGGTCCGGCGCCACTCAGGACCCTCGGCGGTCTGATCGTTCGCCAGGCTCCGGTGGCATCTCGCTCTGACTACACTTGGCCCTATCGCGCCTTCGCGATGCGCGGGGCTATAGCTCAGTTGGGAGAGCGCCTGGATCGCACCCAGGAGGTCGGGGGTTCGAGTCCCCCTAGCTCCATTGCCGCCTGCCGCTGGTTTGGGTCTAGGCGTCGAGCCCCTGGCCGAAGCCCGTGATCAGCGCGTTGATCGCCAGCTGCCAGCGTCGATCGATCGACGCGCGCGAGCTGCCCAGGCGACCATCACGGTCGGCTGCGGCGAGGCCCTGTACAGTCGCGACGAGAGCGTGTGAGACATCCGTGGCGTCGCCGTGCAGCACGTCGGCGTCGATCGCTGTACGAACGCGCTCGACGATGAACTCGCGCACCGACGCGCCGGCCCGCAGCTCGGACTCACTCGGGTCGAAGTCGGCAAAGGGCCTGGAGAACATCAGCTGCGCGAGCACGGGATGCTCGCGAATGAAGTCGCGGTAGGCATCGGCGAGTGCGATCAGGTCCGCGCGTGGGTCATCGGTGCGAGGCAGTTCGTCCAGTCGCTTGCGCAGCAGCCGGAAGCCTTCGAAGAAGACCTCTCGCAGTAGCCCGGCCTTGTCGCCGAACAGCTCGTACACCGCGGGTATGGACGTAGCGGCCTCGCGCGCGATACGCCGAGCGGTGAAGCCCGCCACGCCATCGCGTGCGAGTAGGTCGACGGCGTGGAGGAGCACGCGATCGCGCAGCTCTGGGGTGCGCTGCTTGGCTCTCGGCATCTGATCAGCCGCAGCGCTGGCGCTCAACGGCTTGCGGTGACGCGCCAGCAGCACAGCCACGTTTGAGAACGGCGTTCCGGAACACTGCTACAGTATATGTACGATAACGACCACGAGAGGGAGACCGGTGAGCGGACTCGTCAACTATCACCTCGAGAGCGCCGTCGCGACCATCGCGATGGACGACGGCAAGGTCAATGCGCTCTCGGTGGGCATGCTGGGTGCCTTGCACGAGGCGTTCGACCGGGCCGAGCGCGACGGTGCGGTCGTCGTCCTGCGCGGCCGCGACCGCTACTTCTCAGCGGGCTTCGACCTGCAGGTCTTCGCCAGCGGGGACGCGGAGCGGATCGTCGAGATGCTCCGGCTGGGCGCGACCCTGGCGCAGCGGATCATGGGCTTCCCGGCGCCGGTGTTGATCGCCAGCGACGGTCACGCGGTCGCGGCGGGAGCATTCATGTTGATGGCGGCCGACGTGAGGATCGGGGTCGACGGCGACTTTCGAGTTGGCCTCAACGAGGTGCAGATTGGGCTGACGATGCCCCAGTTCGTGATTGAGCTCGCGCGCCAGCGGCTGCACCCCGGTCACCTGGCGCGCGCGGTGATCGACGCTGCGATGTACACGCCCCGGGAGGCCGTGCAGGTCGGCTACCTCGACGAGGTTGTGCCAGCGGCCGAGCTTGGCGAGGCGGCACGGCGCGAAGCGGAGCGACTCGCCGGCCTGAACCGCGCGGCGCACACGGCAACCAAGCAGCGCGTACGGTCGCCGTCGCTCGCTGCGATCGCTGCGGCAATCGAGAGCGAGATGAGCATCGAGGCGCTGAGCGGGGCCAGCGCTCCGGCATAGCTCGAGCTCGAGCGGCCGAGGCTGACTGCTTGCAGGAACCATCGGACTTCCACGCTCTGCACCGCCCGGACATTCTCCGGGTCGCAGGGGTGGGACTCGAGCCGGGGGGCGTCACGTGTGCGTTTTTGAGCCCGCCGGCTGGCGCGCTGCCGTGATCTCGCCGTGGAGCGCCTTCAGCGCGAGGACATAGATCTCGGAGAAGGTGGGGAAGGGCTGGATGGTGTCGCGCAGCACCTCGAGCGGGACGCGGGCGCGGATCGCCAGCGTGGCCTGCTGCAGCCACTCGCCGGCCTCGGGGCCGAGCGCGTAGGCACCGGTCAGCCGCTCGCCGTCGCTGAGCAGCGTCAGGAACCCGTTGGACTCGGCGTATGCGCGCGTATAGGTGGCGGTCTTGGACACCCCTGACACGGGGGCGGTCGCGCTGAAGGGGGCCTCGATGGCGCCGACCGCCGCGGCCTGGGGGTCGGTGTAGACGACGCGCGGCACCGCCTCGTAGTTGGCCTCCCGCGGCTCGCCGAGAATGTTCGCGGCGACGACCTCGCCCTCGTACTTGCCCACGTGCGTCAGCGGCCAGATGCCTGTGACGTCACCCATCGCCCACAGGCGCTCGCCGGCACGCAGGTGCCCGTCGACCGGGATGCCGTGGGCGTTGGCCTCGACGCCGACCGTCTCCAAACCGATCCCCGCGACGCGCGGGCGCCGGCCGGTGGCCACGAGCAGACGCTCACCGCGCAGCGCACGGCCGTCGTCGAGCTCCAGCACGTAATTCTCGCCCTCGCGACGCGCGGCGGTCGCGTTGACGCCGAGGACGAGCTCGACGCCGTCGCGGCGCAGGACCTCGCCGAGCGCCTCGCCGAGCGGAGCGGGCTCGCGGGCGAGCACGTGCCCGGCGCCCTCGACGAGCGTCGCCTCGCCGCCCAGGCGACGCACAGCCTGCGCGAGCTCGACGCCGGCCGCCCCGCCGCCCAACACGAGCAGATGGCGCGGGACGGCCTTCATACTGGTCGCCTCGCGGGTGCCCCAGACGCCCTCGAGCTCGCGTAGGCCCGAAATCGGCGGCACGATCGGGTCCGCGCCGGTCGCCACTACGACGTGCTCGGCGGTGTAGCGCACGTCGTCGACCTCGACCACGCCCACGCCAACGAGTCGGCCGCTGCCGCGCAGGAGGTCGATGCCCAGGTCCGCCAGCCAGCGTTCCTGCCCGGCATCGGAGTAGTCGGAGACCATGTGATCACGCCAGGCGAGCGCGGCCTGGACGTCGACCTGCGCGCTGGCCGCCGCGTCGCGGGCAGCCTGCACCGCCTCGCCGGGGCGAAGCAGCGTCTTGGAGGGAATGCACGCCCAGTAGGAGCACTCGCCGCCGACCAGCTCGCGCTCGACGACAGCGACGCGCAGGCCGCCCTCGGCCAGCGCGCCGGCGCAGTGCTCGCCCGGCGAGCCGCCGCCGATGACGATGACGTCGTAGTCAGTGCTCGCGTCGATGCTGTTCATCCTGACCTCCGTAGCTCGGTTACCCATTACGGTCCAGCCTCACGCGGCGTGCGCTGCGCTGCGCTCCCCTCACGGCAACGCGCGTAGCGGAGATACAGGCGTGAGGCGCGTCGATAGGCGCCAACGAGTTCCAGGGCGAGAGGCTCCTCCCCATGCCACGGGCCCGCCAGCGGTAGCTCCGCCCCGCCCGCCCACACGGGCGCGGAGGTGATGAACAGCTCATCGACCAGATCCAGCGCCAGCAGGCTGGCCAGCAGCGTGGGGCCCCCCTCGCAGTCAATCGCCCGAATCCCGTGCTCCAACCGGGCGATCCGCAACACCTCGTCCAGGCCGGTCCGCGGCGGATGGAGCCTGGTCACCTCAACCTGTGCACCCATCGCTGGGACTGGGTCGGGATTGGAACTGTAAAGCCTCACCCTGGATGCGCGGTCTGCCAACAACGGCACGTCCACCGGCAGCTCGAGGCTTCTGCTCACAATCATGATGGTGGGCTCCTCGGCGAGGCCACGTGCTGCGCGGACCCTGCGCAACGCTTTGCTTCTTCCGGCGCGCCCGTACTTCTCCTCGCGCAGGGTGCCGGTCCCAACCAGGATCGCATCTACGACACCTCGCAATCCACGAAAGATCGCTCGGTCAGCGGCGTCGCCAAGCCCGGCGGACGTGCCACCGAGCGTGGCGCGCCCGTCGACGCTCGAAATCAGGGTGGCAATCACATAGGGGCGGTCCGGAGGTGCGAGTTGCACTGGATCGAGACCGGCCAGCATCTCGTCGACGTCGAGCCGCGGCCCAGGGGGAAACAACTGCTCGAGATACATGACGCCCGGTCCTACGGGCGCAAGATAAAGGTCATATTACGACTCTAGCAGTCGCTATCGAGAGTGATGTTCGCGATGATCTCCGGTTTCGGCCTTGCCTGCGAGTGAACGAGCACCAGCCGTCGCACGCCGCGATTGCCGACGACCACGCCGGACAGGCGATGACCGCTCGCCTCCCGAAGGGTGATGTGAACGGGTCGCTGCCGAGGACAGCTTCGCCGCCACTCATTGGCCCAGTGGCATGTCGTCTCGCTCAGCTCGGCGACGTGCTCCATGGCTCTGCTGGACATGCACCACAGATGAATTGCAAGCCACCACGGCAGACCATGTGTCTCGAGCTGAGACACTCCTATCTTCACCGACGCTCCCTGCCCTATAACCACCACGAGGCGGCGGCCCAGCGCAGCAGAGTCGGCCTCCGGCAGCACGTCGTCGCGCTGCATCTCCACGATCAGGTCAACCCCGTTGCTATTCACCATCTCCGGCCAGACCGTCACCAAGTTGCCAGGCAAGAAAATCCGCCACCAGGTAAGTGGAACCCGTGATCAGCAACGAAGCCCCGCGCTGGCCTGCCAGCTCGAGCCCCAACTCGAACGCCAGCTCAGGGCGAGCGGCCGCTAGGACCTGGAAACGATCGGTGGCGAAAGCTTCAACCAGGGCGTCGGGAGTATGTCCCTGCCTCACGCTTGTCGTCGTCGCAACGACCGCATCGATCGCCGGTGTCGCTGTGAGTGCCTCGGCGAGCTCTCGCGGGTCCCGCTCCGTCGTCAACCCCACAACCGCGATATACCCCCTCGTCCCGGTGTTGAGATTGTCAAGCATCTCCTGCCACGCCGTGAGGTTGTGTCCGGTATCCGCCAAGAACTGCGTTCCTCTGACAATACCGCGGTGAAACCGACCCACCACGTTTGTATCTATCGCCCGCCACGCTCTCGCAAGTGCCTCCCGATCGATCGTCAAAGAGAACCGGCGCGTGGCCTCCTGGCATGTTCTCAGTGCAACTGCCAGGTTCTGGCGCTGGAAATGTGGGAGCGACTCTGCGGGAATGCCGTCGCGAGACTCCGTGTCGACCTCAACCAGCTCGACGCAGTGCTCGGTAGTCCAATTGCGCTCCACCCGCCGTAGCTCATCGCTCAGGGGTGCAGACACGACCGTTGCGCCCGGCGGAGCTACACCCAGCTTTTCGACCAGGATCTCCGGCAGCGTGTCACCAAGGAGATTCTGATGATCGTATCCGACGCTCGACAGGGCGACCACCTGCGGCGAAAGTGCCCGCGTCGCATCGAGCCGTCCACCTATCCCGCTCTCGAACACGGCCACCTCAACGCCATGACGTCCAAAGATATCCTCGGCAACTAGAGTAAGGATGTCGAAGAAGCGCAGGGATCGCCGCACCGCCACTGGCTGCGCCTGCGCGATAGCGTCGTAGCTTTGCAGGGTGCAAAGCAGCTCCTCTTCGTCGCACGGAACCCCGTCGATCAGCAGCCGTTCCGTCCAATAGGCGATGTGCGGCGAGGTGTATAGCCCTGTACGCAGCCCTACGGCTGAGAGTATCCGCGCTATGTACGTCGCGGTGCTGCTCTTTCCATTCGTTCCGACCACCACGATATAGCGGGGGACCCCGGTGGGTGTGAGAACCCGCCGCAGCTCCTTTACGGCGGCCAAATCTTCACGGCGGACACCCTGCCGGTAATGGGACAATACCGACGCGACGACCGGATCCGCGACATCGTGCCACAGGCTTGAGGCCGGCGTGGATGTTGGCGAGGACATCGGCTCCATGATGCCACGACGAGGGTCCGATCGGGGGCCCTGGCACGCCACGCCGCCGCGCGCGGTTACGTGCAGGAGGTCGGTGGATGCCGTGGTTAGAATGAGGGCGCGCAGATGGTCCCGGCCACCCAAACTCCATGACGCCCACACCGAGGCCTGCGCCCCTGAGGGTTGAGCGGCGGCGCAACGCGGTTGGCGAGTTGGTCGACGCGGGTGCCCCTCATGCGCTCCTGCTGGCACCGGGCTTTCCGCTGTCGCACCTGCGGGTGCGACAGCCCGACGAGGCACCAATCGCGCTCGTCCGCTTCATGATCGAAAGCGGTGGGCCGACACTTCGCCATTCGGTGCCGGTCCTGTTCGACTCCCGCGCCGATATCGAGATCGAGGTCGCCCGGCTGCGGCAGTTTGGGGTCACGTCGGTCTTTCCGATCCTCACAGATGCCGGCGACGGATCGGCGCGCATCCTCGCGCTGATCGGATCCGGCCAACTCGGAGCGCTCTGCGAAGATCCGGCTGGGCACCGCAACCTCGCCCGTCAGACAGACGTACCTGCTTTTGCCGGGATTCGTTTCGAGCATGCCTACCGGCTCGAGCCTGCGGGCATCCCGTTCGTGCCGGCGGAAAACGATCGACACGAGTACTGGAACAGTACCTGGTCTTTCATGGAGCCCATCGATGTGGATGGTCTGTGGCGCGTCCGGCCGAACCTGCGTCGAGATCGAATACGAGGTGAGTTCGTGGCCGTACTCTCGCCGCACGCACATCTCGCTCTCGGCCAGCCCGCCTACGTGATCGTCGTCAACCCGTATTTCCCCGACAACCGCCTACCCGCGTGGGTCATGGTCGAGGCGGACTTGCCAGTGGAAGAGGGCAACCACCACACCATCTATGTAGATCGCACCATCCGCGAGACACTTGGAGTGGCGGACGGCGAGCTCTGCCAAGTCCATCCCTGGGTAACCGAGACCTTCATCGAGAATGTCCGAAGGTGGACGTATCGCAAGAGCATCGGGCCGAGAACGCTCGTGGCTCACACCAAGATTCCGCTCAAGTCCGATACCGAGAAGCCGGTCTGTCGAATGTCATCTGGCAGTCTCTCGGCGCTGGGTGTGCCCTCCGGCGGTTTCGTGACTCTGGAAGCGATGGCGCCAGAGTTTCAAGCCGACGACGGCTCGCCGCCACGCTGGACGGCCAGGCGAATCCGCCGCCGTGTTCTGGAAGTCGACGAGACAACCACGAAAACGCGCGAGTCGTGGGAAAGCGACCAAGCGCCCAATTACGTCGATTGCGCCAGTCGTTACGCGATTTTCCCCCCATATCCCGACATCTATCTGGACTTCTTCGCTCGCCGAGAACTTGGTGACCTTGCCATCTGCGGCGTGGTGCAGGTCAGAGCGGCAGTCTGGAGCCGTCTTCTGGATGAGGCGAGTGAATTCGCCTGGCTGGGCATCATTGCTGTTGTCGCGGCGGTGGCGGCGACGATTGGCCTGCCGGTCTGGGGCTACCTCGCAATTGCCGCTGCACTCACAGGCGCTCTCGTCTTCTTGCGTGTCCGCAGAGCAGTACGGTGAAGTCCAAGGCGGCCGGGCCGTCCGCGTGGTATTGATGGGGCATGCTCCCGGCCGACGAAGCCCTGCTCGACAACCCGGTGTACGCGGCGCTGTGCGGGGCTCACGCACGGTTTGCGCAGGTGCGTGGACGCGCGCGCCGATATCAGCAGGATGTCGCGCCGTTCCTCGCGCTGCCCTCGCCGCCATCTGCGCAGGACTGGTGTGACGCTGCCGTCCTCCTATCGCCGGGTACCTACGCGGCAGTCCGGTCCAGCAGCGCCGAGCTGCCGGATGCCTGGCGGGCGGTCGACACGTTCGATCTGGTGCAGATGATCGGAGAGCGGGTCACCGGGGTCGATTGCCCGGAGGCGATCCCGCTCGGCGCCTCCGACGTGCCCGAGATACTCAAGCTCGTCGCCCAAACCGAACCGGGGCCGTTCCTGCCCCGGACCATCGAGCTAGGCGACTACCTGGGGATCCGCTGCGACGGGGAGCTCGTTGCGATGGCCGGCGAGCGGTTTCACCTGGACGGCTGGACGGAGATCAGCGCCGTCTGCACCAAGCCCGACCATCGCGGTCGGGGGCTGGCTTCCCGGCTCGTCGGAGCCCTGACAGCAGGCATCCAGCTTCGCTCGCAGCGCGCGTTCCTGCATGTGCTCGCCACCAACACCGGAGCGATCCGGCTCTACGAGCAGCTTGGCTTTTGCGTGCGACAGACCGCGACGCTCACCGTCGTGACGCCCGAGCCGCTGCGAAACGCGCAGGCATAGGCCCGCGGCGCTCTCGTTTCAACCACCCGCCCTCGTGTAGCCGAGGGCGAGGAGGGGATACGGGCTTTATCGTCTGCTCGTGCCCTCCTCGCGCAAAATTCGCCACGTCGGCAACATGGAGGCGGTCTATCGTGAGCTGGCCATTCCGCTGGCGGAGATCACGCTCCGCACGAGTCGCTCCTCGGGTCCCGGTGGTCAGCACGCCAACGTGACCGCCTCACGCGTGGAAGCAATCTTCGACGTACTTGCCTCACCCTCGCTGAACGAGGTGCGGCGCTCCCGTCTGCTGGCGCGTGGCGGCCCGCGGCTGGTGGCGGTGGCCCAGGACGAGCGCTCGCAGGCGCGCAACCGCGAGCTCGCCCTCTGGCGCCTCGCCGTGCGCCTCGAGGGAGCTCTGGCGGTGCCCCGCAGCCGGCACGCCACCCGCCCGAGCGCCGCCTCCCGCGCCCGCCGGCTGGCGGACAAGCGCCGGGCCTCCCAGCGCAAGCAGGCGCGCAGGCCCCCGCCGGCCGACGGGGGATGACCGCTCGCCTCCCCTCTCTCCACCAGTGGTCCGTGGCCGGATCCCCCGGTGGCCGACCGGACGGGGTCTCGTCTCACTCTCTCTCCCCGTCTCACCCTCTCTCGCGCAGCAGCTCCTCGAGGGTCCGGCCGCTCACCACCGAGGCGGGCTGTTCGGCGACCACGTCCGACCCCGGGCGTGCCTCCTGGTCGCGGCGCTTGAGCAGCAGCCACTGGGACTCCCCGCCCGTTCGCCCCGTTCGCCCGGGCCCCGCGCGCTGCAGCACGAAACCGCCGCGGAGCTTCTCGCCATGAAGGACGAAGACCGCGTGCCCGCGCTCCAGCGCCTCGGGCCAGGCCACCCTTCCACCCTGCTCGTAGGGGCCCCGATCCCACACCACCACGGCGCCCCCCTCCGTTGGGCCCTCGAGGGCGTTGTGGTCGAGCCCGTGGTCGGGGACCTGGACCGCCAGGCGCTTGACGGAGGGGTCGAGCGAGGGGCCCCTGGGGACCGCCCACGAGCGCATCGCTCCCGCGACCTCGAGGCGCAGGTCGAAGTGGCGCGTCCTCGCCGCGTGCTGCTGCACGACGAACACCCCCGCGCTCACTCCCCGGATCGCGAACTGCTCGTGGCCCTCCATCGGGACCTCCTGTACTGCCACGTCGGTGGGGGCGGCGCCCGCTGGACCCTCGCGTAGGAAGGCGATGAGCGCCTCGATCGCGGCGGAGGGACCCTCAGCGTGCACGGCCACGGTCCCGTCCTCGGCGTTGCGCACCCAGCCCGCGACGCCGAGCCCGCCCGCTTGGCGCCTGGTGGCCTCGCGTAGGCCAACGCCCTGTACGGTCCCGGCGAGGATGGCTCGGATCGCCCGCTGGCCGCTGCTCATCCCTCGGAGTGTGGTAGGCCGCCCGCCCTCTGTGGAGCCCCGCGGGTCTCCTGGGGGTGGGGCGGCGGCTGGGGCTGAGGCTCGAGCTGGAGCTCGGGACGGGACTCGGGATGGAGCTGGGGCTCGGGACGGCCGTGGCGCACGCGCTCGCGGACCTCGGCGTAGCGCAGCGCCTCGTAGGCGACCAGCACGCAGAGCAGCGCGGCGAGGATCCCAAGCGTGAGCAGCGCCGGCAGACTCGTACCGGCGGGCAGCAGCGCGAGCAGGACGATCGCGCAGAGGAGCCGCCGCCGGTTCAGCGTGCGCATGTTGCGCAGCCGGAAGGCCACGTGTGCGAGCAGGTACAGCGCGGCGCCTCCGAGCAGCGCGACCGCCGGGACGAGCCGCAGCGGATCGTCGAGGTGGCCGATGGTGCGCCTGATCCCGACCGCGATCAGCGCGATGCCGGCGACCATCGGGAAGTGCAGATAGGAGTAGGAGTCGCGCGCCATCTCGTTGCGCTCCCGCCCCTCCGGGGCTCGCTCCAGGCGCCGCGCTGCGACGATCGCGACGACGTCGAAGTACACCCACCACAAGGCGGCCGCCACGACCACGCCGAGCACGGCGGCCGCGACGATGCCCGTGCCGATCACGGCTTTCGCACCCACGCCGATCGCGACGATCGACTCCCCCAGCGCGATGATCACGATCGCCCCGTGGCGCTCCGCGAAGTGCCCCGGCACGAGCCTCCAGCCCTCCGCCCCGAACAGGTAGGGGCCGCCCATGTCGAGCACCAACGCGAGCCCCCACAGACCCAGCCGCGGTGCGCCCGCGGTGAACGCGGCGGCGAAGAGCAGTCCCGAGCCGACCGCGGTGCTGGCGGCCAGCCCCAGCACCGAGTGGCGCAGCGCCGGGTCCTCGTGGCTGGCGAGCAGGAACAGCACGATGTGCGCCCCGCGCACGGCCGCGTATGCGCACGCGAACAGCAGCGCCTCCGATCCGAACGCGCCGGGCACGCAGAGCGCGGCGAGTAGGAACGCGGCCATCGCCGCGAACATCGCCAGCCGCACCGCGCCCTCCTCGGGGTCAACGACGCTGGTCAGCCACGCGTACCCGGTCCACGACCACCACAGCATCCCCAGCACCAGCATCCCCTCGAGCATCCCCCTCCACGTGGGCGTGCGCACGATCAGCGTGGTGCACTGCGTCAGCGCCAGGACGAACACGAGGTCGAAGAACAGCTCCAGCGGCGTCACCCGCTCGCCGTCGCGCATCACCGCGCTGATGTGCGGCAGGCGGCTTGGGCTGGGAGTGGCGGCGCTCACCCGCGGCGCTGCGTGACCGCCTCGGCGGCGGCCGCGCTGCCGATGAAGGGGGCCAGCGCGATGTAGCTGACGTGGTCCGCCAGCTCCGGGAGCCTGCGCGTGTCGCCCCTCAGGATGTAGTGGTTGAGCAGCTCGAACACCCCCCCGACGATCGCCTCGCCCACGATCGGGGTGGAGGGCTGGGAGGGGGCGCCCTCGCCGAAGTCCATGTCGAGCAGCTCGGCATACCCCGCGTTGGCCTCGTCCACGCGACTGTAGACGTGGGGGTAGGCGATCAGGATGTCCACGCACGACACGTGCGCCATGGCGGGCTCGGAGGCGAGGAACTCCAGCAGCGCGCGCACTCCCGCGCGCACCCCGCCGATCCAGTTGGTCTCGTGGGCGAGCGCCCGGTTGACCGCGGCTTTCGCCCGCGTGTGCCCCACCTCGTAGGTTGCGAGGAACGCTTCCTCCTTGTTGTCGAAGTGGCTGTAGAAGGTCTGCAGCGAGACCGCCGCCGCCGCCGCGATGTCCTCCAGGCTCAGCGCCTGGTAGCCATCCCTCGCCGTGAGCCTCGCGATCGCGTCGAAGATCCGCTCGCGCTGGTTGAACTCCACGAAGCCGCGCGGGAGGTTGTGCTCGCCGCGCGGCAGCCCCCGAACCCCCCAGGGCGCCACCGGCGAGAGGCTCCCGGGCGCGCGCCCTCCCTCCATGCGGCGCGGCTTGCGCGCGCGGGGACGGCGGGGGATACCCGCTGGAGTGGGGTAGTAGCAGGCGATCCAATCCATGAGCTGCGGCACGACTCGCGCGAACTCGGCTTTCAGGGACTTGCTGGAGCGCACTTCGCGCACGCGCGTGTAAATGATCTTGCGCAGCGCCCCCACGAACGCGCGGGCCACCGGATCGGGGACCGTCCCCGGTCCCGGCGCGCGCTCGAAGCCGGCGCTGACGAAGCGTTCCAGGCGGGTCGCCCCATCCGCCCAGCGCTGCACTCCCACGGTGCCGGAGGCGCCCATCTCCACGCAGATCAGCCGCGCCGCATCGGGGCGCTCGGCGATCGCGTCGAACAGCGCGCGGACGATCGCCTCCAGCTGATCCAGCCACTCCACGCCCGAGTGCGCCGCGAGGCCGAGCAACCGTTCGACTTCGGTCTCGACGACCGTGTCGTAGGTCGCCAGCAGGCAGTCCTCCTTGTTCGCGAAGTGCTCGTAGAAGGTCCGGCGGGAGATCCCGGCGCGGGCGACGAGGTCGGAGATTGTGGTCGCCACCACCCCTCGCTCGTTGACGGCCTGCACCATGGCATCCACCAGTCGTTCGCGCTGATGTGCCGCCACCTCACTGCGTGGGAGCGCCTGGGGGCCTCGCGGCAGGGCACGCTGGGGACCCGAGCGTCCGCCGGAGCGCCCCTCCCGATCGTCTCCCGATCGCCTGGGGCCATTCATGTTTTTACTCCCGTCCTCGGACCGGGTGCTTCGATTGCCGTCCGGGCCTGCCTGGGCATTCGCGCCTTTGCGGCCGTCCTGGCCTCTCGACCGCTGTCCCTCCGTGCTCGCCCAGTCGTCGGCTTTCGGCGACCGGGCGCCACCGGTTCCCGGGCCCCTATCGCCGCTCTGCCTCCGTCCCTCCGACACGCACACACCTTAGTTGACAACGGTGGGCGTGCCAATGGGCTTGACCTTTGGGTAGGCGCTGGGCTATTGGCACCTTCTGTGTTGACAGGATGAGTAAAGCCTGATTTATATGTGTTTGGGAGGAGTGGTTCCAGGGAATCCCACTGAGTGGGCCGTCTGAGATCGATCAACGGGTGGAAACGCAGGGGAAAGCCGGTCGTGGCTCCGAATCCAGCACTACGTATAAGGCTGGAAGAGATGCCACGTAGCGACCGCCGCCTCCAGAATTGTTATGAGGGCATTCTGTAGGCGCGGTGCTATTAGCTGTGAGATCAGGGGTCAAGTACGGGATGGGGAGTCTTTCGGCCGACCGGGCCAATCGCAAGGGTAGGGAGGATGATCGTCATGAAGGTGTTCGTCTGTGAGGAGCGGCGGATGCAGCGGGCTCTGCACCCCCGCTGGCCGTACCGGCGCTCGCACTGCCGCCACGACCTGCACTGGCTCGTGAGAGTGCGCCCAGTGGTGTGGTGGTGTGCCCGTGGGCGCGCCCACCACATAGCCGCCCTGCCGCCTGCGCGCCGACGTCCGCTGGGCCGGTAGCGGCCCCGGCGGGTAGAGGCCACTTGGACCGGCAGGGAACAGCTGAGCCACTTGGACCGGCAGGGAACAGCTGAGCCGCGCTCGGCCGGCATCGGGCGGGCTGGACCGGCATAGGTCGGCTGAGCCGGCATGGGGCTGCTGGGCCGGTAGAGGTCGGGCGGGTAGAGGCCGGCAGAGGGCACCTGAGCCGGCATGGGGCCGCGGGGGCCGGGGGTCGAGAACACGGTCCGTGCACTAGGATCGTGCGCAGTGGTGAGAACGGGCGAATCGATCGGCTTGCGGGCAGACGGTCCACCGATGGGCGACCCCGGGGAGCGCGAGCTGCAGCGCCTCTCGATCGACACCATCCGCGGCCTGGCGATGGACGCGGTGCAGAAGGCGGGCGCCGGGCACCCGGGCACCGCCATGGCGCTCGCTCCGCTCGGATACACGATCTTCAGGCGCGTGCTGCGCGTTCACCCCGGCAACCCTGGGTGGCCCGACCGCGACCGCTTCGTGCTGAGCTCGGGGCACGCGTGCGTGCTGCTGTACTCGCTGCTGCACCTCAGCGGCTACGAGCTCTCCCTGGAGGACCTGCAGCAGTTCCGCCAATGGGGCTCGCGCACACCGGGGCACCCCGAGCGCGGGCACACTCCCGGCGTGGAGATCACCACGGGGCCGCTCGGCCAGGGCTTCGCCAACGCGGTGGGGATGGCGATGTCGGAGCGCTTCCTCGCCGAGCGCTACAACCGCCCGGGCGAAGAGGTGGTGGACCACCACACCTACGTGATCTGCTCGGACGGGGATCTGATGGAGGGCATCAGCCAGGAAGCCGCCTCGGTCGCCGGGCACTTCGGCCTTGGCCGGCTGGTGGTGTGCTACGACGACAACCGCATCACGATCGACGGGAGCACCGCGATCTCCTTCGACGGCGAGAACCACCTCGCGCGGCTGGCGGCGGACGGATGGCACGTGCAGCGGGTCGGGGACTCCGAGGACATCGAGGCCCTCACCGCGGCGCTCGCTGCCGCGCGCGCCGAAACCGAGCGCCCGTCGTTCATCGCGGTGCGCTCACACATCGCCTACCCGGCCCCCCACGCGGTCGACACGGCTGCCTCGCACGGCGCGCCGCTGGGCGAGGGGGAGGTGCGCGCGGCGAAGCTCGCGATGGGTTTCGACCCGGAGCGCCACTTCTGGGTGGACGAGCGGGTGTATGGGCACATGAGCCTCGCCGACGCCGGCGCGGAGGTCGAACGCGAGTGGCGGGCACGGGTGGACTCCTGGCGCGAGCGGAACCCCGCGCTGGCGGAGGAATGGGAGCGCGCGTGGGCCGGCCGCATGAAGGATGGCTGGCGTGAGGCGCTGCCGAGCTTCGCGGCGGGCGAAAAGCTCGCCACGCGCGCCGCCGGCCAGAAGACGATGGCGGCCTTCTCGGCATACGCCCCCACGATGCTCGGTGGGGCGGCCGACCTGGTCGAGTCGACCAAGACCGTGTTTCCCGGCGCCGGCCAGTTCTCCAAGGTGCACACGGGCCGCAACGTGCCGTTCGGAATCCGCGAGCACGCGATGGGCGCGATCGTCAACGGTGCGGCGGCGCACGGAGGGATCGTCAAGCCCTACGGCTCGACCTTCCTGGTCTTCTCCGACTACATGCGCGGGTCGGTGCGCCTCTCCGCGCTGATGGGGCTGCCCGTGGTGTGGGTGTGGACGCACGACTCGGTGGGGCTCGGCGAGGACGGCCCCACGCATCAGCCCGTTGAGCACTACGCCTCACTGCGCGCGATTCCCCACCTGTGGGTGATCCGCCCCGCGGACGCCAACGAGACCGTGCACGCCTGGCGGGTCGCGCTGGAGCGCGAGGACGGTCCGGTGGCGCTGCTGCTCTCCCGCCAGGGTATCCCGGTGCTCGATCGCGGGGACGGGGAGCTGGCCCCGGCCTCCGAGCTGGAGCAGGGGGGGTACGTGCTGTGGGACTCGCGTGGTCGAGAGTTCGCCGGGGCCGCTCGCCCGGGCACCCGTGCGGGCGAGGATGGGGGTGTGAAGAGGGCCGAGTCAGTCGGGCACGATGCGGTGGCGGATGGGCTGCGGTTGATTCTGATCTCCACCGGCGCCGAGGTCCCCACGACACTGGCTGCCGCTCGTGTGCTGGCGAGCGAGGGAGTGGGCGTGCGGGTGGTCTCGATGCCCTGCGTGGAGCTCTTCGAAGCGCAGCCCCAGGAGTATCGGGACGCCGTGCTGGTACCCGAGGTCTCCGCGCGCCTCGCGGTGGAGCCCGGCGCGAGCATGAGCTGGTGGAAGTGGGTGGGCTCGCGGGGGGATGTCCTGGGCATCGACCGCTTCGGCGCCTCCGCCCCCGGGCCCCGCGTTCTCGAGGAGCTGGGCTTCTCCGTCGAGAACATCGCCGCACGCGCACGCGCGCTGCTTCAGTTCTTCGCGCCCGCATCCGAGGGGTAGGCTGTAGGTCAAGCCCGTAGGTCAAGCGACCCAAGGAGATGCAGATGCCCTCCCAGACCCTCTCCCCCCTTCACCGCCTCTCCGCGCTGGGGCAGAGCGTGTGGGTGGACTTCCTCTCGCGCGAGTCGATCCGCGGTGGCCACCTGCAGGAACTGCTCGACGCGGACGCCGTCGTGGGGGCCACCTCCAACCCGACGATCTTCCAGAAGGCGATGAGCACGGGGGATGCCTACGACGAGCAGCTGCACGAGCTCGGGGAGCAGGGCTTGGACGCGCGCGAGACCTTCTGGCGTTTGGCGGAGCGCGACATCAAGGACGCCTGTGACCTCTTCCGCCCGATCTGGGAGGGGGGGGTGGGACGTGACGGATACGTCTCGCTCGAGGTGGCGCCCGACCTGGCCTACGACACCCTGGCCACCTTCAACGAGGCGATGAAGCTCCACGACACCGTGGATCGCCCCAACCTGATGGTGAAGATCCCTGCGACCAAGCCCGGTCTGGCGGCGATCGAGGACGTGATCGCGCAGGGCCGCTCGATCAACGTGACGCTGATCTTCTCGCTGCGTCGTTACGCGGAGGTCGCGGAGTCCTACCTGCGTGGCCTCGAGCGGCTGGTCGCAGCCGGCGGTGACCCAAGCGGGGTGGCCTCGGTGGCGAGCTTCTTCGTCTCACGGATCGACACCGAGGCGGACCGGCGCCTGGAGGAGTTGGAGTCCGGGGGGAATGGGGCTTCCGATATCGGCCGTCTCGAGGGCCGCCTCGCAGTGGCGAACGCGAGGCTCGCCTACCAGCACTACTGCTCCGTCTTCCGGGGACCCCGCTGGGAGTTCCTCACAGCCAAGGGCGCGACCCCCCAGCGGGTGCTGTGGGCCTCGACCTCCACGAAGAACCCCGCCTACCAGGACACGATCTACGTGGAGGAGCTGATCGGCCCGGACACCGTCAACACGATGCCGGAGGAGACGATCCGCGCATACCAGGACCACGGCCGCCCGCAGGTACGCCTGCAGGCGGAGGTCGCGGAGGCGCGCAAGCTGCTCGAGGAGCTCGCCCACGCGGGCGTCGACTACGACGATCTCACCGACACGCTCGAGCGCGAGGGCGTCCAGAAGTTCACGGACTCCTTCGAGGAGCTGATCGCGGCGCTGGCCGAGAAGCAGGCTGCGCTGGCCGTGGCTTAGGCGTTAGGCGAGCAGTCGCGCGCCCGCGGAGGGCCGCACCTCGCGCGCCTGCGCGGGCGCGGAGGCGCCGGGGGGCAGGAGTCCGAGCACGTGGCCCCCGAAGCCGCCGCCGACCATTCGCGCACCGATCGC
This sequence comes from uncultured Solirubrobacterales bacterium, assembly GCA_963713985.1. Taxonomy (GTDB): domain Bacteria; phylum Actinomycetota; class Thermoleophilia; order Solirubrobacterales; family Solirubrobacteraceae; genus Palsa-744. The sequence continues at coordinate 1,332,700 of OY970219.1, forward strand.
CCCCGCTTGCTTCAGGCGCTCTACGGCCGCCTCGACCGCGGGGGTGGAGCACTCATAGAGGGAGCGCAGGCTTGCTTGTGAGGCATCGAGCAGCGCACCCACCCGGGGAAGATCGCCCTCGCCCAACGCGGACACGGTCGCCCACACGCGGGCGTTCTCACCGAGCACGTGCATGACGCGACGTACCAGCACCGGCGGCAGACGGGCCATCTCCTCGAGGGAGAGATCGCCCGCGAGCAGAGGGTCCAGGGCTCCCGGCGGGCGATCCGTCCCGCCCCCGCCCACCTCCCGCAGTGAGCTCACCCCGAGCAGCTCGCACGCCCTCGCACACTCCGCGCGCCGCTCGTTGTAGCCCGAGGCGGCCAGTGTGCGGGGCTCGCCGGAATCCAGCGTGACCAGTTGCCAGCCACCCTCCAGCGGGAGGGGCACGGGCTGGATGTCGAGATCCGAGAAGTCGATGAGCAGCGCCGCGCCCGGCTCTCCAAAGAGCGAGGCGAGCTGGTCGAGCAGTCCGGTGCGGGCGCCCGCCCAGTCGTTCTCCACGTCGGAGCACAGCCGCGCCAGCTCGCGAGGGTCGAGCTCTGCGCCGGTGAGCGCCAGCAGCGCCAGTGCGAGCGCGACCTCCAGGGCAGCCGAGGAGGAGAGGCCGGCTCCGCGCGGTAGGTCGCCTGAGATCTCCAGGTCGGCCCCGGGGATCTCGAGTCCCGCGCGGTGCAGTTCGGTGGCGATGCCGCGCACGAATGCCCGCCAGCCCTCGCGCGGTGAGGCGGCGGGAAACGTGCGGGCCTCATCTGAGATCAGGAACTCCTCGCGCTCGTCCAGGTCGAGCGCATGCGCGCGGATGCGCGGCTCGGCGGCAGCGCGCGCGCACACGGTGACGCCCTCCGCGATCGCGAAGGGGAGCGCGAGGCCGTGGTTGTAGTCGGTGTGCTCCCCGATCAGGTTCACGCGCCCCGGTGCGAACGCGCGCACCTCAGGCGGCACGGGCGACCGCCTCGCGCAGGGCCACCGCCGACTCCTCCGGGGAGGTGTCCGAGATGAACACCCCCCCGCCCTGCTCGGAGCCCGCGAGGTACTTCAGCTTCTCCGCGGTGCGCAGGGGAGGGTAGAACTCGACGTGCAGGTGGCCCTCCTGCTCCCCGCCCGACCCCGTGGGAGCTTGGTGCACGGCCATCACGTACGGGAAGGGCCGCTCGAACAGGGCGTCGTAGCCGCGCGTGAGCGCCTGCAGCGCGGCGGCGAGCGAGTCGAGCTCCGCGGGGGTGCAATGGGGCAGGCTGGGGCGGTGCGCGCGCAGCAGCACGTGCGCTTCGTAGGACCAGCGCGCCGCGTAGGGGACGTAGGCGAGCACCTCCCCGTTTTCGTACACCACCCTGCTCCCCTCCCGGAGCTCCCGCTGCAGCAGCGCGCATGGGGTGCAGCCACCCAGGCGCACGTCCGCTGCGCGCTCGAGGGCCGGCACGGGCGGCAGGAAAGGGTAGGCGTAGATCTGCCCGTGGGGGTGGTGCAGGGTCACCCCCACCTCGACCCCGCGGTTCTCGAAGATCAGCACGTACTCCACGTCCTCCCTTGCGCCCAGCTCCTCATAGCGCTGACGCCACACCCACATCAGCGCCTGCGCGCGCTCCGGCGCGAGCGCGGCGAAGGAGCCGTGGTGCTGATCGGTGTAGACCACCACCTCCGCCGCCCCGCGGGGGGGCTCGAAGGCGGGGAAGCGGTTCTCGAAGACCGCGATCTCGAACGCCGGGAAGGGAATCTCCGTTTCGGGACTACCCGCCCCACCTGGCTGAGTGGGGCACAGCGGGCAGTGGTCCTCTGCCGGCAGGAAGGTACGCTCCTGGCGGTGGATCGCGTAGTCCACCCACTCCCCCCGCAGCTCCTCGAAGCGCAGCTCACCCATCCTCGCTGCTCACCGCCTCTCCCCACGTGGGCGCCCCCGTCTCAGGGGCCCCGCCGGTGTCGTCCTCGCGGGACCCGCCGCCGGTGTCGCTCTCGCTGTCCCTGCCGCCGGTGTCGTCCCCGCGGGAGTAGAGGATCAGCAGCCGCCCGTCCGCTTTGCGGTGGCGCGCGAGCGTGAGCGGGCCGCTGCGCTCCGGCGGGGCCACCACAGGAGCGCAGTCCGCGGGCGGCGCAGACGGGTCGCTCGACGATCTCCGATCGATTCCCTCGGGCATCGCGTCCAGCGTAGGAGCTACGCGCGCTTTAAGTGGCGCCGATACCGTCAGTGCTCTTGCGCAACGAGGCCCACCCACCCACCCCCCGCTCGGAACGGGGGGCCTGGATGCTCGCGCTCGCGCTCTGCCTGCTCGGCGCCGGCGTGCTAGCGGCCGTCCTCACCGGCGCGGTGGGCTCCACGCGGGGGAGCGGGCTCGCCGCCGCACCCGGGGTGCTCGCAGACGCCCCCACGCCGACCGCTGCGAGTGCCTCCGAGGGGGCGCTGCTCGCGGGACGGGGCGCCGCGGCCGGGCCCTATGCCACTCCCGCCGGCGGGGACCCTGGGAGGATCGCTTCAGGCGTGCTCGCGGCGGGAACCCGAGAAGAAGCGGCCGGTGCCGGGACCTCGAGGGGGACGACGCGGGACGTCGCCTCCGCGGGGGCTGTGGTTGCGAACCCGCCCGGCGCCCCGGGCAGTGGCGAAGCGGGTGGTCTGCTCGGCAAGACTGAAGTGCACATCCCCGCCGCCTGGGAGGCGGGCTTCTACCCGATCTACGCCGAGGCTCAGCGCGTGTTCGGCGTGAACTGGCTGCTGCTCGCCTCGATCCACAGGCAGGAGACAGCCTTCTCCACCGCACCCTCCACCTATCGCGGGCTCAACTTCGCGGGCTGCTGCGGGGGGCCGATGCAGTTCAACGTCACCAACGGGGGGCGGGCGTCCAATCCACCTGGGATCTGGTGCGGGACGCCTACCGCTTCGGCACGCGCCCCGCGGTGTACGACCACCAGACCGCCCACCATCCCTCGATCTACGACGACTACGACTCGATCATGGCCGCCACCTGGCTGCTCTACTCCGACGGCGCGGGTGCCGCGCTCGACGACTCGGCGTGGTGGGCGGCGTACGACTACTACGGCCACGACGCCTACGGAGTGGAATACGCCGACGAAGTGCTGGCCCGCGCGATCGGCTGGTCCCAGCATGGCTTCTGCATCAACTGTGGCGTGGAAAGCACGATGGTGCAGGCCGTCTACGAAGCCTACGGCGCGCCAGTGATGGCCACCTATACGACCGCCATCGCGGCCCGGGCGGGGCACACCCACCGCTCGCGGCGGCGCACCGGCCGCGAGCGGCGACGGCGGTAGCCGCTCAACCCTGCGCGATCAGCTCGCTCGCCACCTGGTCGGTCGCGAGCGCGGTGCCGCCCAGCAGGCGACGGGAGAGCTGGGCGCGGCGGAAGAACAGCGGGGCATCGTGCTCCCACGTGGCCCCAATGCCTCCGTGCACGGAGATCATGGTGCGCGCGGCGTGGTCCAGGGCGCGCCCGGCCACCGAACGCGCGGCGCCCGCCGCCAGCGGGAACTCCGCGGGCGCTCCGTGGCGCGACCAGCCGGCGTAGTAGAGCAGCGAGCGGCCGTTCTCCAGCTGGCGCAGGACCTCGGTGAGCGAGTGCTTGACAGCCTGGTAGGAGCCGATCGCACGGCCGAAGGTGAAGCGCTCCTTGGCATAGGCCACCGAGACGTCGAGCGCGCTCTCCACCGCGCCGAGCGACTCCGCCGCGATCAGCGCCTGCGCCAGGTGCCACGCCTCGGCGAGCGACTCCTCGGGGGCGTCCAGGACCACGGCGGGGGCGTCCCGCAGGGAGATGTGGGCGAGCGAGCGGGTGGCGTCGTAGCGCCGGACGGGGCTCACCTCGACGCCGGGGGCGTCGCTCAGGATGGCCACCCCGATCGGCTGTCCGTCGCGCAGGGCGACACCCACGAGCACGTTGGCGCCGGGGGCGTCGGGCACGAAGGCGAAGCTTCCGTTCAGGGGCACGCGCCCGTCATCGCCGGGGGCACCCGCGCGGGGCAGCTCGGCGCGCGCGAGGCCGCTGGCGGGGTCGGCGGTCCAGCTCGCATTGAGGTCGTCGGGCGGACGCGCGGGGAGGTAGGCCGCTCGCCGCTCGCCGCTGGCGAGGGCGGGCAGGAACTCGGCGGCGTTGGGGGAGTCCTCGAGGATCGCGGAGGCGGGCAGGTGTCCCAGCAGGGGGACGGCGGCGAGCACGCGCCCGCACTCGGAGAGCACGAGCATCGCGTCGAACACGTCGAGGCCGGCGCCCCCGTGGTCCTCGTCGATCAGCAGGCCGGGCCAGCCGGCTTCCCTGGCGGTGGGCCAGAGATCCGGCAGCGCGCCGCCGCTGTCCAACGCCTCGCGGGCGTCCTCCAGGGTCTTGAAGCGCGACAGCGCCCCGCGGGCGGCCTCGCGCAGCAGCACCTGCTCGTCTGAGAGTGCGAGATTCATGCCTTTGCCGTCTCCTTGGATCGCAGCTCCGAGAATGGGATGCCCTTGTCCAGGCGCGGCTCGGAGGGCAGCCCCAGCACGCGCTCGCCGATCGTGTTGCGCAGGATCTCTTCGGTGCCCCCCGCGGACTTCAGGCCGGGGAGGAAGGAGATCATGTACGCCCACTCGCCCCCCTCCTCCAGCGCGTCGGGGCCGAGCACGTCGGCGATCAGGTCGCCGGACTTGATCGCGCCGTTGACGATCGTCACCTTCGCGAGGCCCGCCTCGGGGCCGGGAATCTGCCCGCGCTGCAGCACGGTGAGGGTGCGGTAGCCCGTGAAGCGCACCGCCAGCAGTTCGCTGGCGATCTCCCCGAGCTGGCGGCGCACCTCGGGGTCGCGGCGGGCGTGCTCGTCGGCGGCGATCGCGCGGGCGAAGCGGGCGGAGTTGTAGCCGAGGCCCTCCCCGCCGAGGCCGATCGTGACGCGCTCGAACATCAGCGTGGTGAGCGCGGTGCCCCAGCCGTTGCCGACCCCCCCCACGACGGCGTCGGCGTCGAGCGCCACGTCGTCGAAGAACACCTCGTTGAACTCCGCCTCCCCCGAGATCTGGCGCAGGCCGCGCACCGTGACGCCCTCGTCCTCCAGCGGCACGATGAACATGGTCAGGCCCTTGTGCTTCGGGACGTCGGCGTCGGTGCGCGCGAGCAGCAGGCCGTAGGAGGCAAACTGCGCGTTGGTGGTCCACACCTTCTGGCCGCTCAGGCGCCAGCTGCCGTCCTCCTGCTGGCGCGCGCGGGCCTGTACTGCAGCCAGATCCGAGCCGGCCGCGGGCTCGGAGAAGAGCTGGCACCAGACCTCGTCACCGTGCAGCATCGGGCCGAGATAGCGGCTCTTCTGCTCCTCCGAGCCGTGCGCGATGATCGTCGGGCCCAGCATCCCCACGCCGATCGCGTCGAGGATCCCGGGGACGCCCACGCGGGCGATCTCCTGGCCACAGATCAGCTGCTCGATCGGGCCGAGGCCCTGGCCGCCGTACTCCGCCGGCCACGTCACCCCCGCCAGGCCGGCCTCCGCGAGCTTGCCCTGCCACGCGCGCCGTGCGGCGACGATCTCATGCTCGTCCCTCAGTGCCCCCTCGCCCTGAAGTACGGGCGCCTCGGACTTGTGCTGCTCCAGCCACGTGCGCGCCTGTGCGCGGTATGCGGCCTGCTCCGGTGTGTCATCGAGATCCACGACGTCTCCTTGGTTGACTGACCAGTCAATCGCCTCCCGACAAGGTACTCCTTCCGCCTGGAGATGTCGAGCTCGAGGCGTCGGCCCGCGTCCGAAGCGCTCCGCGGCCCGGGCGAGGTGGGGAGCCCGGCCGGGGCGAGGAGCCCGGCGGGCTCAGTCAGGCGTCTGGCGGCATGTAGGGCTCGGGGACTGGGCGCTGGTGGTAGACGTTCTCGAAGGCGTCGTCCAGCAGCTCCCGCGCCTGGGTGCCGGGGGCGGGGGAGTGCAGCAGCACCACGCCGAGGCGCACCCCGTGGCGCTCGGCGCTCGCCACCAGGCAGCGGCCGGCTTCGATGGTGTAGCCGGTCTTCATCCCGGTGACTCCGGGGTAACCGTAGATGAGGAGGGGGTTGTTGTTGTCGAGGTAAAGCTTCCCCCCCTTGATCGGGAAGGGGCGCACCGCTTCATAGGTGCCCACGATGCGGGCGAGGCGGGGCTGTTCGAGATCGACGTGCGCGAGCTCCGCGAGGTTGGCGGCGCAGGAGTAGTTGTGGGTGTTGTAGTAGCCCGAGGGGGAGGAGTAGTGGGTGCACCCCATCCCGAGCGCGGCGGCCTCGAAGTTCATCTCGCCGACGAAGCGCTTCACGTTGCCCGCCACGTGCTGGGCCAGCGCGACCGCGGCGTCGTTGCCGGAGGGAAGCAGCAGGCCGTAGAGCATCGTCTCCAGTTCCACGTCGCGCCCGAGTGGAAGCACCCCCACCTTGGAGCCGCTCGTCTCCTCGGCCTGGCGGGTCACGAGCACGGGTGTCCTTGGCCCACCCGAGCGCACGGTGAGCAGCGCGGTCATCATCTTCGTGAGGCTCGCGATCCGCAGCCGCGCGAATGGATGCAGCTGCCACAGCACCCGGCCGGTGTCGAGGTTGAAGAGCAGGCCCGCGCGGGGCTGTTCGGGCGAATTGAGGTGGATCGGGTCCGCCGCGGGATCGGCGAGGCCCAGCGCCAGCGGGGGCCTCCCCAGCGGCAGGCCGGCGGGGGAGAGCGGAGGGTGCGCAGCGGCATGTGCGTCGGCTCCCGCGCTGCGGCCGCGGTGGATGGCGGCGGCGGAGGCGTGCGTGTGCCATGGGTGCGCGAGCGCGATGAGCACGGCGAGCGCCACGACCAGCGCGATCCCGACCAGCACCCGCCGGCGGCGGCGTCGACGCCGCCGGGCGGCCTCGCGGGAGCGCCGGCGACCGGAGGGGGCCATGAAGGGGGAGATGCTCACGCGGAGGGGCTCATCGGCGGGGAGGGTTCAATAGGGCGCCAAGGATTCCGACCCCCATCAGCACGACGATGAAGACGGAGATCGCGGTACCCAGGCTAATGCCCCCCTGGGCGGCAATTGTGCTGAGCGTGAGGAAGGCGAAGCCGACGACGAACAGCGCGGCCACCAGCAGGATGAGCACGCGGGTCATCGCGATGGGAGAGGTTGGTGAGGAAGGGGGATCGGCGGAGACTATCCGCGGGCCGCTCGCGCCCACGCCGGCTGCATGGCCTCGCTCCCCCTCGAGCCGGCGCTCAGCGGCGGGCCGGCGCTTGCCAGCGGGCCGGCGCCGGCCCTCGGCTGTGGCACGTGCTGGTCGGCGTGGTAGGAGGAGCGCACGAGCGGGCCGGCGGCGACGTGCTCGAAGCCGAGCTCGTACGCGTCTCGCTCCAGGGCAGCGAACTCGTCGGGGTGCCAGTAGCGCACCACCGGGAGGTGCCGGGCGGAGGGGCGCAGGTACTGCCCGACGGTGAGCACCTGCACGCCGCGCGCGCGCAGGGCCGCGAAGGTCTCCACGAGCTCCGCGTGGGTCTCCCCGAGTCCGACCATCAATCCTGACTTGGTGGTGACCTCGGCTCCGCCGAGCTCCTTGGCGAGGGCGAGCACGCGGCAGGAGCGCTCGAAGGAGGAGCCCCGCCGCGCCAGGGGGTAGAGGCGGGGAACGACCTCGACGTTGTGGTTGAACACGTCGGGCCGCTCCGCGATCACCTTGGCGAGCGGCATCTCCTGCCCCTGGAAGTCGGGGGTGAGCACCTCGATCAGGCAGCCCGGGGCCTGGCGGCGGACCTGGCGGATGACCCCCACGAACGCTGAGGCCCCCTTGTCGGGCAGGTCGTCGCGGTCCACCGAGGTGACGACCGCGTGGCGCAGCCCCATGCGCGCGATCGAGCGCGCCACGCGCGCGGGCTCCAGCGGATCGTTCCAGGTGGGGCGCCCGGTCTTGACGTTGCAGAAGCCGCAGCGCCGGGTGCAGGTGTCGCCGAGGATCATGAACGTCGCGGTCCCCCGCTCCCAGCACTCCCCGACGTTGGGGCAGGCGGCCTCCTGGCAGACCGTGTGCAGGCCCTCCTCATCGATCAGCTGAGTGAGCGCGCGATAGCGCGCGCCCCCGGGTGCGGGCACCTTCAGCCAGGGCGGCTTGCGCTCGCGCAGCGGGCGCACGTTGGGGCCGAGAACATCGAGCACGTCCATCCCGCCGGGGTTGGAGCGCGAGCGGGTGGCGCTCATACGGCTGCCAGCTCCGCGGCACGCATGGTCTCGATTCCCAGCTCGTCGGCCATGACCGGCCTCTGGTGGCGGTCGTGCGCCCGGCAGAAGCTGGCCGCCATGCGCGCGCGAAAGCGCTCCATCGAGACCCCGCCGCCCAGCTCGGCGGCGATCGAGGTCATCTCGACGCCGGGCAGCCCGCATGCGACCACCCACGAGAAGGGCGCGAGGTCGTTGTCCACGTTGACGGCGAACCCGTGCGTGGAGATCCCGCGCGAGACGTGGACCCCGAGCGAGGCGATCTTGCGCTCCCCCACCCACACGCCGGTGTAGTCGGGGCCGTCCTGCGGGCGGGAGCGCGCTCGAATGCCCTCCTCGGCGAGCGCGGCGACGATCGCGTCCTCGATCGTGCGCAGGTGCTCGACTACGTCGCTGGCGGCCATGATCGGGTACCCCACCAGCTGCCCGGGGCCGTGGTAGGTGACGCGGCCGCCGCGGTCGGTGGGCACGATCTCGATGCCCCGCGCGCGGTAGAAGTCCTCGCCGAGCTTCAGCTCGTCCGGCCGGGAGCGCCGCCCGCGGGTGTAGACGGGGGGGTGCTCGAGCAGCAGCAGGGTGTCGGGCAGCTCTCCGGCCCGCCGGCGTGCGGCGAGCGCCTGCTGAACGGCGAGCGCCTGGCGGTAAGGGATCGTGCCGAGGTGGCAGACCCATAGCCCCCGTGCGTATCGACCGCTGTTGGTCATCTCGATCCAGCCTAGCGGCCAAGGTCGCTACAACGTCAGCGCCGCCGGCTCCTCCAGCAGCTCCCTGACGCGGGCGAGAAAGCGGGCGGCGTCGGCTCCGTAGAGGATGCGGTGGTCGCAGGCGAGCGTCACGGCCATCGTGTGGCGGGCGACCACCTCGCCACCGCCGTCTGTGCCGCCGGCCAGCACCACGGCGCGGGGCTCCAGCGAGCCGACGGAGAGGATGCCGGCCTGCGGGGGGTTGACGATTGCGGTGAAGCTGCGAATCCCGTACATACCGAGGTTGGAGACCGTGAAGGTGCCGCCGCCCAGCTCCGGCGGGGTGATCGTGCCGGCACGCACGCGCTCGGCCAGGGTGCGGGTCTCGCGGGCGATCTCCCCGAGCGACTTCAGCGCGGCGTCGAAGACGGTGGGGACGACGAGGGCGTCCGCCATGCTCGCCTCCCCGCCGCCGCCCGCCTGTGCCCCGCCGCCGTCCGGGCCCACGGCCACGGCGACCCCGACGTTCACGCGCGAGTGCAGCTGCAGTTTGCCGTCGCGGTAGGAGCCGTTGGCGCGGGGGTGCTCGTGGAGGGCCAGGGCGCAGGCCTTGACGACCATGTCGTTGTAGGTGGGGGCCTGCTCGGGGGAGAGGCGCTTGAGCTCGGAGCGCAGCGCCACGCACCGCTCCATGTCGATCTCGGTCTGCAGCGCGAAATCGGGGATCGTGGCCTTGGACTCCGCCATCCGCCGCGCGATCGTCTGCTGGGTGCGGGTCAGCTCCACGACGGTCGTCTCGCCCTTGGCGGTGGCCACCCGCTCGGCGAGCGTCGCCGGCTCGGCGGCGCGCTCTGCGAGTTTCGTCGGCTCGGCCGCGCGCTCCGCGAGTTTCGCCGGCTCGGCCGCAGGGGCTGGCGCACCTGCGGCCTCCACATCGGCCTTGACGATCCGCCCGCCGGGACCGGTGCCGGCAATCGTGCGCAGGTCCACCCCGCTCTCGTTGGCGATTCTCCGTGCCAGCGGCGAGGCCTTCACGCGTTCCTCACCTTCACCTCCATGTGCAGCGGTGGCCGTGGGCGCGTCTGCCGGTGGTGGTGGCGCCTCGACTGTCGCGGGCGGCTCTGCGCTCGGCGCCTGGACAGAAGCCGCCTCCCCGACATGCGCGATCGGGGCGCCGACGGCGAGCGTGTCGCCCTCCTGGGCGAGGATCCGAAGGAGGCCCTCCTGGTCTGACTCGTAGACCATCGCCGCCTTGTCCGTCTCGATTTCCACGAGCTCCTCGCCGCGGCTGACCTGCTCGCCATCGCGCTTGAGCCAGCGCAGCACGGTGCCCTCCTCCATGGTGTCCGAGAGGCGGGGCATCACGATCTCCGCCATCACCGGACCCCCTCGGGCACCTGTCCGAGCACCTCCAGCGCGGCGTGCACGATCTGGGGCTCGTGCGGGAAGGCGATTGCCTCCAGCGGCTTGGAGTAGGGCATCGGCACGTCCGCACCGGTGACGCGCCGCACGGGGCCGTCGAGGTCGTCGAAGGCCTGCTCGGAGATCAGCGCGCTGAGGTTGGCGCCCACCCCGCCGTGGGGCCAGCCCTCCTCGACGACCACGCAGCGGTTGGTCTTGGCGACCGAGCGCAGGATTGTGTCGAGATCCAGCGGGCGCAGGGTGCGGGGGTCGATCACCTCGGCCTGCACGCCGTGCTCCTCGGCGAGTGTCTGCGCGGCGCGCTCGGCCGTGACGGCCATGCGCGAGAGGCCCACGATCGTCACGTCCGTCCCCTCCCGGCGCACGGCGGCGCGGCCGAAGTCGAGCACGAGATCCTCCCCGTCGGGCACCTCCCCCCGCTGGCCGTAGAGCGACTCGTGCTCGATGAAGATCACGGGGTTCTCATCGCGGATCGCGGCCTTCAGCAGGCCCTTGGCGTCCGCCGCGGTGGAGGGGGTGGCGACGAGCAGGCCGGGCACGTGCATGAAGATCGCCTCCAGGCAGTGGGAGTGCGTGGGCCCCAGCTGGTGGCCGGCGCCCTGGGGCATGCGCACCACCAGCGGCACGCGGACCTGCCCGCCGAACATGTAGTGGATGTGGGCGGCGTGGTTGACGATCTGGTCGAGGGCGAGCAGCGCGAAGTTGATCGTCATCAGCTCCACCACGGGACGCAGGCCCACCATCGCGGCGCCCACCCCCATGCCGACGATGGTGTTCTCGGAGATCGGGGTGTCGCGCACGCGCCGCTCCCCGAACTCCTCCAGCAGGCCCTCGGTGACCTTGAAGGCGCCACCGAACACGCCGATGTCCTCGCCCATCAGGAACACGCGCTCGTCGCGCGCCAGCTCCTCGCGCAGAGCGGCGTTCAACGCTTCGCGGTAGCGCATCTCGGCCATCAGGAGGTCCGCACCGAGTACCACCCCTGGACTTGGTCGCCGAGCACGTACACGTTGTCGTACAGCGACTCCGGCGAGGGGAACGGCGAGGCCTCGGCGAACGCCACGGCCTCATCCACCTGGGCGAGCGCCCCTGCGTCGATCTGGGAGCGTGCCGCCGCGTCGAGGATCCCCTCGCGCTCCAGGAGATCGCCGAACGCGGGGATCGGGTCGCGCTCGCGCCACTGGGACACCTCCTCCTTGGAGCGGTACTGCTCGGGGTCGGCCATGGAGTGGCCGCGGAAGCGGTAGGTGACGGCCTCCACGAGCACCGGGCGGCGCTCCTCGCGCACCCGGCGAACGGCCTCGCAGACGACGGCGTGGGTGTCGAGCACGTCCATCCCGTCGCAGCGCATCCCGGGGACGCCAAGGCTCTCGCCCTTGCGCTGCAGGTCGGTGACGGCGGAGTGGCGCTTCAGGGAGGTGCCCATCCCGAACTGGTTGTTGGTGACCATGAACACCACCGGCAGGTGCCACAGGGCGGCGAGGTTGAGCGTCTCGCCGAAGGTGCCCTGGTTGGAGGCGCCGTCCCCGAACGTGCAGAGCGTGATGTCCTCCTCGCCGCGGTAGTCGCTCGCCAGCGCGATCCCCGCCGCGATCGGGAGGTTGCCCCCGACGATCCCGTAGCCGCCCATGAAGCGCCGCGCGAGGTCGAACATGTGCATCGAGCCCCCCCTCCCGTTCGAGCAGCCGTCGCGCTTGCCGAACAGCTCCGCCATCACGTTCTCAGGCGGGGTGCCGCGCACCAGCGCGTGGCCGTGGGAGCGGTAGGTGGAGATCAGGTAGTCCCCGGGGCGCAGCGCGCGGGCGCTGCCCACGATCGTGGCCTCCTCGCCGATCGAGAGGTGCAGGAAGCCGCCGACCTTCGCCCGCGCGTACATCTCCCCGGCGCGCTCCTCGAAGCGTCGGATCAGCGTCATCGTGGCCAGCCACTCGCGCGCCGTCTCGGGGTCGGGCAGGGTTGCGCTCATCTGCTCATCAGTGCTCCACGGTAGCCCAGCGGGGGATGAGCTCGTCGTCTTGGAGCTGCGCCAGGTCGGCCCGCAGCGCCCGCGCGCGGCGCGCGGCCTCTTGGGGGTGGAGATCCCAGAACAGCACCACCTCGCCGCTGTCAATCTCGACCACCTCGATGTGGTCCACCCGGGTGGGGTCCGCGAGCAGCGCGGGTGCCCAGCCGCCGCGCCTGACGATCAGCCGGTAGGCGCGGTTGGCCCTCATGCGGCGATCGCCTGATCGAGGGCGTCTTTGCCGAGGAAGATGCGCTCGCTGGTCGATCCAAGGTCGACCACCAGGGCCGGCACTCCGGTCACCCCCAGCTTGGCGGCTGCCGCGGTGGCGGCGCTCAGCTGCTCGCGGATGGATGTCAGCTCGATCGCCTTGAGCACCGCCGCCGGGTGCATCTCACAGGCTGCGGCGGCGATCAGCACGCTATCTGTCCCCGCGAGACTGCGGCCCCCAGCGAACGCCTGACGGAAGGCCGCCTGAGCGAACGGGACGACGCGGCCGATGGACTTCGCGTAGGTGGCGGCCAGCATCGCCAGCTCACTGTCGAACGGGAAGTCGGCCGGCCAACGCATCGGCTGCAGACCCAAGGCGAGTGCGCGCCGCTCGACCTCGGACGCATCGAAGGATTCCCCGCCTGTCAGCCTCCGTGCGAGCACAGGCTGCCACTCCAGGGGTCTCGGCAGCACATGCAGGACACGCTCGGCGGCCAGGTATGCGAGCGGGCTGGATAGATCGAAGTAGAAGGCGGAGTCGATGCGCAGAGCCTAGCCCCGCTCTGCCCGACTGGGATCTCAGCCGTGGATCAGCCAGCCGTCCGCGCTGCGTCCGGCCTCCATCACGGCCTCCGAGAGGGTGGGGTGGCCGTGGACGATGCGGGCGACCTCGGAGAAGCCGCCCTCCAGCGCGCGCACGTTGACGAGCTCCTGGATCAGCTCGGTGGCGCGGCTGCCGACGATGTGGCCGCCGAGCAGCTCCCCGTACTTCGACTCCCCCACCAGCTTGACCAGGCCGGAGCGGTCGCCGTAGACGATCCCGCCCCCCACCGCGCCGTAGGGGACCTTGCCGACCACCACCTCGTAGCCCTGCTCGCGGGCCTGCTCCTCGGTCAGCCCGAAGGAGCCCACGTTGGGCGTGCAGAAGGTGGCGCGGGGAATGTCGATGTAGGAGAGCGGGTGCGTTGGGTGCCCGGCGGAGTCCTCGACGGCGATGATGCCCTCGTCGGAGGCCTTGTGCGCGAGCGCCGGGCCGGGGACGAGATCGCCGATCGCGTAGACCCCCGCCGCGCTCGTGCGCAGCGCGCCGTCCACCCGCACGAGCCCGCGCTCGTCGAGCTCCACGCCCGCCGCGGCGAGTCCGAGCGCCTCCACGTCGGGCCCGCGTCCGGCGGCGATCACGAGGTAGTCGACCTCGGCGGACTGGCCCTCGCCGTAGGCGAAGCTCACGCTCTCCGCGCCCGCCTGGACGTTCTCGACCGGGGTGCTCGTGTGGATCTGGATGCCCTGGCGCTTGAGGCCGCGCTCCACCAGGCGCGAGATGTCGGCGTCCTCGGTGGGGAGCACGCGGTCGAGCACCTCGAACAGCATCACCTCGCTGCCGAGCCGCGCGAAGCCGGAGGCGATCTCCGCGCCGGAGGCCCCCGCGCCAACGACGGCCAGGCGCGCGGGCAGCTCCGCCAGCGCCCATGCCTGCTCGGTGCCGAGCACCCGCCCGCCCAGCTCCACGCCGGGGATCGAGCGCCCGACGGAGCCGGTGGCGAGGATCACGGTTCGAGCCTGAAGCTCCTCGCCGTCCACGCGCACCCCGACGGCGGCGGCGCTACCGCCGTCGCCGCTGGAGGGAGGGACGAGCGAAGCCTCGCCGGCGATCGTCTCGATCCCGTTTTTGTTGAAGAGCCCGCTCACGCCGCCGGTCAGCGTGCCGACGACCTTCTCGCGTCGTGCCTGCACCGCGTCGTAGTCGACCTCCACGTCGGCGACCCGCAGCCCGAAGTCGCCCGCCTCGCGGATCTCGCTCAGCAGGTCAGCCGAGCGCAGCACCGCCTTCGCGGGGATGCACGCGTAGTTCAGGCAGCGCCCCCCGACCTTGTCCCGCTCGATGACCGCCGTCTTCATGCCGAGCTGTGCGGCGCGAATCGCGGCCACGTACCCGCCCGGCCCCGCGCCGATCACGATGCAGTCGTAGGAGGTGCCAGCCACAGTGTCGCGAGCCTATCGCAGCGGCTCGCTTGGCTCCGTCGTGCCCCCGCCGGCGGTGCTCTCAAGCCGCTCTCCGGCCTGCATGCGGCCCATCACGCGCACCAGCTTCCAGAAGAGCCAGCCGCCGAGGCCGATGTTGAGCAGGCACAGCGCGGCGGCGAGGATCGTGGAGGCCACCACCAGCGCCAGCGAGGCCACGATCACCTGAAAGGCCAGCAGCCCCTCGAAGCCGAGCACCGCCCAGTAGCGCCTGCTGTACATCCCCCACGCCAATCCCGCCAGCACGAGCGCCAGGAAGGCTCCGCCGGGAACCGATCCACCGCGGCTGCGCAAGTCGTGGATGCTGAGGACCCCCACCACGATCCCCCCCGCGAGCAGGCTCGCCACCGCCACGGCGACCTTCAGCGCCGTGGGGCGCTCCCCGTCGGCCAGGGGCAGGAGCGCGGCGCGCACGCGCTCGTCGCGCAGCTCGGACGGCCTGGGGCTAGCGGGCGGCAAGCTCACGCTCCCGGTCGTGCACGTCGAGCGCCTCGCGCAGCGCGCGCGCGGCTCGCTCGGGGTCCCTCGCGCCGGCGATCGCCCGCACGACCGCGACGCGCCGGGCACCGGCCGCGAGGACCGCCCCGACGTTGCCCATGTCGATACCGCCGATCGCGAAGAACGGCAACCGCGTGTGCTCCGCGGCGTAGCGGACGAGCTCCAGGCCGACCGCCGGGCGACCGGGCTTGGTGGGCGTCGCGTGGACGGGACCCACGCCGATGTAGTCCGCGAACCCCCCCATCGCCGCGTCGATCTCCGCCGGGGCGTGCGTGGAGAGGCCGATCAGCAGGTCCGGGCCGACCAGGTCGCGCACCTGCGCGATGGGCATGTCCTCCTGGCCCACGTGCACCCCGTCGGCGCCCGCCGCCAGCGCCACCTCGGGGCGGTCGTTGACGAGCAGCAACGCCCCCAGCTGCTCGCAGATCGTGTGAGCAGTGTGCACAACATCTGTGAGCTCGCCGTCGGAGAGGCACTTGTCGCGCAGCTGCACCACCTCGACGCCGCCCGCGATCGCCGCGCGCAGGACGCCGGTCAGCTCTCGCCCCCCGGGTGCCGAGTCGCAGACCAGGTAGAGACGAGCCGCTGCGAGGCGGGAACGTCGCTGGTCGAAACGGGGATGCTGGCCGAAACGGGGATTCGCGCCGCAGGCGCGTGTCTCCCGGCTTCGGTCGCCGATATCGGGGGCGGGCATGCAATCCAGTCTCGCACGGGCCCTCCGCACGGCGGGGCTAGCATCATCCCCATGAATGCTCGAGCGGCCGATGTCGCCATCGTCGGCGGCGGGATCATCGGCCTCGCCGTCGCCTGGAGGGCGCGGCTGCGCGGGCTGTCGGTCGTCGTGCTCGAGCGGGGTGCGATCGGTGGCGAATGCGCCTCGGGCGTCGCCGCCGGGATGCTCGCCCCCGTCTCCGAGGTCGAGGTCGGGGAGGCCGGGCGACGAGTGCTGGAGCTTGGGCTGCGCTCCGCGTGCATGTGGCCCGACTTCGCGGCCGAACTGGAGGAGACCTCGGGCGTCGAGGTCGGGCTGCGCCAGACCGGCACGCTGCTCCTCGCCCGCGACGAGGACGAGGCGCGCGAACTGCAGCGCCAGCTCACCCTCCGCGAGTCGCTGGGGCTGCGCGCCACGCGGCTGCGACCGAGCGCCGCGCGCGAGCTCGAGCCCGCGCTCGCGCCGACCCTGCGGTTGGCGCTGGAGGCGCCCGAGGATCACAGCGTCGATCCCCGGCTCGTGCTCCTCGCGCTGCGTCGCGCCTGCGAGTTGGACGGGGTGCAGGTGCGCGAGCACGCTCCCGTGGCCCGCGTCGAGCTGGGGGGGAGGCCGGCGCCGTCACGGGAGTCGCGCTCGCCGACGGCGAGCGGGTGTCCGCCGGGCGGGTGGTGCTCGCCGCCGGCGCGTGGACCGCCGAGGTCGCGGGCCTGCCCGAGCATGCACGGGTTCCCGTGCGGCCCCTCAAGGGGCAGATCCTGCGGCTGCGCGATCCCACCGGGCCCGGCCTGCTGGAGCGGGTCGTGCGCTTCGAGGGCGGCTACCTCGTTCCCCGCGGGGACGGGCGCTATGTGCTCGGGGCCACCGTGGAGGAGCGCGGCTTCGAGCAGCAGCCCACCGCCGGTGGGGTCTACGAGCTGCTGCGCGACGCCCACGAGCTCGTGCCCGGGGTGCTCGAGCTGCGGATCGAGGAGCTCTCCGTCGGGTTTCGCCCCGCCACCCCCGACAACGTCCCCATCATCGGCCCCGGGGCGGTGGACGGGCTCGTGTGGGCCACCGGGCACCACCGCAACGGCATCCTGCTCGCGCCGCTCACCGCCGAGCTCGTGGCGGAGGCGCTGGTGGGGGTGGCGGCGTGATCTTCCTCAATGGGCAGGGCTCCGACCTGCCGGCCGGAGAGACCGTGACCGGGGCGCTCGCGCGGCTCGGGTTGTCCGCCGATGCGCGCGGTGTGGCGGTCGCCGTCGACGGCGAGGTCGTTCCCCGCGCCGCCTGGGAGACCTTCGCGCTCCCCCCGGACGCCCGCGTGGAGGTGCTCAGCGCGATGCAGGGAGGATGATGCACACGGTGAGCGCTCCTCCAACGGACGACCCGCTCACGATCGCCGGGCGCAACCTCCGCTCGCGCCTGCTGCTCGGCACCGGGGGGTTCCCCTCGCTCGATTCGCTGGACGCGGCGATTCGCGCCAGCGGCTCGGAGCTGGTGACTGTCGCGTTGCGGCGTGTCGACGTGGCCGCGCGCGGGTCGCTGATCGACGTGCTCGCCGCCGCCGGCGTGGAGCTGCTGCCCAACACCGCCGGCTGCCACACCGCTCGCGACGCTGTGCTCACCGCCCACCTCGCCCGCGAGGCGTTCAACACCGACTGGATCAAGCTGGAGGTGATCGGGGACGAGGACACCCTGCTGCCGGACGCCCCCGAGTTGCTGCGCGCCGCCGAGGAGCTCGTCGACGAGGGCTTCGTGGTGCTGCCCTACACCACCGACGACCCCGTGCTCGCGCGGCGCCTGCAGGACGTCGGCTGCGCCGCGGTGATGCCGCTCGGTGCGCCCATCGGCTCGGGCATGGGCATCCGCAACCCCTACAACCTCGCCCTGCTGCGCGACGCCGTGCACGTGCCCGTGGTGCTCGACGCTGGCATCGGCACCGCCTCCGACGCCGCCCTGGCGATGGAGCTCGGCTGTGACGCGGTGATGGCCGCCTCCGCGATCGCCCGTGCCGAGGACCCCGTGCGTATGGCCCGCGCAATGCGCCACGCCGTCGAGGCCGGGCGCCTCGCCCGCTTGGCGGGACGCATCCCCCGCCGCCTCTACGCCACCGCCTCCACGCCCGAGGAGGGCATGGCCGAGTTCCCTACTTGACCACTTCGATCGTGCCATTCATCGTCGCCGGATGAATGGTGCACAGGTAGTGGATGATTCCCGGCTTGGTCATCTTGAACTTGATGGTCTGGCCTTCGCTGAAGTTCTTGGAGGCGAATTTGAGCGGGCCGCTCTTGCTCACCACGTTGTGTTCGACGGGGTCGTAGTTGGTCCACACGATGGTGGTGCCCACCTTGACCCTCACCGTGTCGGGGTCGATGGAGATGTTGCGGTAGGCGATCTCCACGGTCCCGCTTTTCACCGGTTCCGAGGAGGAGGGGGAGGCGTACTTTGGCGTTTTGTCTACTTCCACCTTGCTTGTCGGCGTCCCCGTGGTGCCCGTCGAGTTGGAGCCGCCGGACCCGCAGCCGGCGGCCAGCACGAGCGCCGCACACACTGCCGCGGCGGACAGACCTCGCCTCACCGTTGACCCTCCCCTCTCTGCATGGTGTCAGCCTAGCTTAGACTGGCGCTCCATGGCGAGCTCCCAATCCTCTCCCGACCGTGCACCCGACCGCGCCCCCACGCTGGGCGATTCCGGACCGCTCGCGTCCCCGCGCCACTACCTCACCGGAGCCGAGCTCAGCCCCGTGGAGCTCGAGGGGCTGCTCGCGCGGGCGGCCGAGCTGAAGGCCGCTCCGCTCTCCTCCCAAGCGCTCGCGGGGCGCAGCGTGGCGCTGATCTTCGAGCACCCCTCCACCCGCACCCGTCTCTCCTTCGAGACGGGCATCCACGAGCTGGGCGGGCATCCCGTGATCCTGCGCGTGGGGGAGCTCCAGCTCTCGCGTGGGGAGTCCCTGCGCGACACCGCGATGATCTTCTCCAGGCACGTCGCCGCCCTGGGGGTGCGCACGGGCCCCGACGCGATGCTCGCCGAGCTTGCCGCCCACTCCTCGGTCCCGGTCTTCAACATGCTCACCGCTCTGCACCACCCCTGTCAGGCGCTGGCGGACCTGCTCACGGTGCGCGAGGTCTTCGGCGATCTGCGGGACCTGCGCCTCTCCTACGTGGGGGATGGCAACAACGTCGCCCGCTCGCTCGCAGCGCTCGGCGCCCGCGCGGGCGCCGAGGTCGCCGTGGCCTGCCCACCGGGGTACGCCCTCACGCTCGACGAGCGCGAACTGGGGCTCTCCCCCGGGGAGCGCGACCGCATCTCCCTCCACGAGGACCCCCGCGAGGCCGTCGCGGGCGCCCACGCCGTCTACACCGACGTGTGGGTGAGCATGAACGACGACGACGCCACCGCCGCCGAGCGCCGCCGCGCCCTTGCGCCCTACCGCGTGAACGACGCCCTGCTGGACCTCGCCGCCCCGGGGGCGATTGCGCTGCACTGCCTGCCCGCCCACCCGGGCGAGGAGATCACGGCGGAGGTGCTCTACGGTCCCCGTCAGCGCATCTGGGAGCAGGCCGAGAACCGTCGCCACGCCCAGAAGGCGCTGCTCGAGCTGCTCACCGCCGAGGGTGCCGATCGCGGGAGCGCCGGCGGTCCCCGCGCGCTCGCCGCCGACCCCCCCTCATGAGCCCCGCCGGCCACCCTCGCGCAGCCCCCGCTGCCAGGCCCGAGCGCGGCCAGGAGCTCGAGCTGACGGTCGATTCCCTCGCCTACGGGGGCGAGGGCGTCGCACGCCTGGGGGAGGGGGGCTACGTGGTGTTCGTCGCGGGTGCCATCCCCGGCGACCGTGTGCGCGCGGTGGTCTACAAGCGCAAGCGCAACTACGCCCACGCGCGCACGCTCGAGGTGCTGCACCCCAGTCCCGAGCGGATCCCCCCGCTCGCGGACCACCCGGGCGTGGCCTGGCAAGTGCTCCCCTACGAGCGCCAGCTCGAGATCAAGCAGGCCCAGGCCCAGGATGCCCTGAGGCGGATCGGCGGGTTCGCGGACTTCGAGGTCGAGCAGATCGTGCCGGCGCTGGAGCAGTGGCGCTACCGCAACAAGCTCGAGTACTCCTTCGGCCACGACCTCCACAGCGGCGAGCTCGTCTGCGGCTTCCATGCGCCCGCCGGCTGGAACATGGTGCTCCCGATCGAGGACTGCCTGCTCGCCTCCCCCGAGGGCAACCTCGCGCGCCGCGTGGCGATGCGCTGGTGCCGCGAGCAGGGGCTGCGAGCCTGGAGCCGGGGCGGGGAGGAGGGGGGCGGCTTCGGGGGTGCCCCCCGCGCCGTCCCTGCCGAGCGGGAGGAGAGGACCGGGCCGGGGCCCGACGGCCGCGCACTGCTGCGCAACCTGGTGGTGCGGGAGGGCCGTGGCACCGGCAGCCTGCAGGTGCGGATCGTGACCACCGACGGCGAGCTCGACGCACCATCGCTCGCCGCGGCGCTCGCGGCGGAGCTCGGGGAGCAGCGCCTCTCCGGTGTCCTCTGGACCCGCTCGCGCCAGCTCGCGGAGACGACCGCGGGGGGGGAGACCGAGCTGGTGTGGGGCGAGTCCGAGCTGCCGGAGCGCCTGGGGGAGCTGGAGCTGCGCATCTCCCCCGAGGCGTTCTTCCAGACCAACACCGAGATGGCCGAGGTGCTCTACGAGCTCGCCGCCGAGTACGCCGCCCTGGAGGGATGGGAGCGGGTCTACGACCTCTACAGCGGCATTGGCACCATCGCGCTCGCCCTCGCCCCCCGTGCGGGAGAGGTGTGGGGGATCGAGCTCATCGAGCAGGCCGTCGCGGACGCGATCGCCGCGGCGCGGCGCAACGAGATATCGAACACCCACTTCTTCGCCGGCGACACCCGTCTCGCGCTGCCCGAGCTGCTCGCCCGCGCGGGGCGCCCCGACGTGCTCGTCGTCGACCCGCCCCGTGCGGGGCTCTCCCAGAAAGTGGTGCGCCGCATCATCGAGTGCGGCCCCCGGAGGATCGTCTACATCTCCTGCAACCCCACCACCCTCGCCCCCAACGCCGCCCAACTGGTCGAGGCCGGCTGGGAGCTGCGCAGGGTGCGCCCCGTGGACATGTTCCCGCAAACCCACCACGTCGAGTGTGTGGCGTTGCTGGAGCGCCAGGGCACCGGTGCCACGGCGGGTCAGGGCACCGTTGCCAAGGCGGACGTCTCTGCGCACGCGGATGTCCCCCCAGAGGCAGGGGCCGGGGCGGGTTCAGAGATGGACGGCGGGTAGGCTTCGCTTTCGATGCGCGCCGTCACCATTCGCGAGCAGGAGATCGTGATCGAGGAGCACCCCGACCCCACGCCGGGGGCCGGCGAGGTGCTCGTGCGGGTGCGCGCCGCGGGGCTCAACGGCGCCGACATGATGCAGCGCCGCGGCCTCTACCCCGCGCCCCCCGGATCGCCGCAGGACATCCCGGGGATGGAGCTCGCGGGCGAGGTCGCCGCAGTCGGTCCCGGCGCGGAGCGCTTCGCGCAGGGCGAGCGCGTGATGGCGATCGTCGGCGGGGGCGCGCAGGCAGAGCTGTGCGTGGTGCACGAGCGTCAGCTGATGCCGGTCCCCGAGGTCCTGGAGTGGGCAGCCGCGGGAGGAGCACCCGAGGTGTTCACGACCGCCCACGACGCGCTCTTCACTCAAGGAGAGCTGCGCCCCGGCGAGCATCTGCTCGTGCACGGGGGCGCCGGCGGGGTGGGCACCGCGGCGATTCAGCTCGCCCGCGCCACCGGGGCCCGTGTGACGGCGACCGTGCGCCACGCGGAGTCGCGTCCCCGGGTGGCGGCGCTCGGCGCGGAGGCGATCGCACCCGAGGGCTTCGCCGGCCACGGGCCCTTCGACGTGATCCTCGAGCTGGTGGGCGCGCCCAACATGGCCGGCAACCTGAACGCGCTCGCCACCGGCGGGCGGATCCTCGTGATCGGTGTGAGCGCGGGCGCCAAGTGCGAGCTCAACCTGCTCGCGCTGATGGGCAAGCGCGCGCGCATCCACGGCTCCACGCTGCGCGCGCGTCCGCTCGAGGAGAAAGCGCTGGCGGCCCGCGCCCTGGAGCGCGAGGTGCTGCCGCTGCTCGCCTCGGGTGCTCTCACCGTGCCGATCGCCGCGACCTTCCCGCTGGAGGAGGCCGCCGCGGCCTACGACTGCTTCGCGGCCGGCGGCAAGCTCGGGAAGATCCTGCTCGAGGTTCAATAGGGAGGCTGCGATGCCCACCACTGGGCAGGGGGAGGGCAGGCCCTCCCCCTGAGCCCCCTCCCGATCAATACGGAGGCTGCGATGCCCACCACTCGCCGAGCACCCTGAACGCCTCCCAGAACTCGCGCTTGGCGGCCTGCTCGTCCAGGGAATCGTCGATGTTGGGGACGTACAGCGCGTCGATCGTGGGGGTCAGCCGCTGGATCTCCCCCACCCGTGGGGCCAGCGGGCGCGAGAGCGGGACTTCGAGCTCGTTCAGCGTGGCCAGCGCCTCCGCGCCCATCGCGACCACGATCTTGGGCTGCACGATCGCGATCTCCTCCACCACCCGCGCGATGCACTCCGGATCGGCCAGGGTGCAGTCCGCCAGGGGGCACTTCACGCACAGCGTGCCGTACACCGCCAGGGGGTCGATGGAGAGGCGCTTCAGCGACTTCATCAGCGCGCCCCCCGCCCTGCCGTAGAAGGCGACCCCCTCCTCGATCTCCGAGGGCATGGGGGCGTGCTTGAGCAGCATCACGTCCGCCTGGGGGTGGCCCGAGCCGAGCACCGGCATCAGGTTCCCCCGGGGGCAGTGCGGGCAGCTCTGAAGGTCCCGTGTGAGGGTGTTCAGCTCGCGGATCGCGCGCTCCAGATACTTCTCGCGGATCTCGTCGTCGGTCGCGGGCATGGACGCCGTGGGTTTTGACGGCCCGCCGGCTTGTCCTTGGCGCTGCACCGTGCCTTGCGGTTCTGCGGTCACGATCAGGGGTTGCCGCCGGTGGCCCGCCGCACCCTCCGCGCGGCGCGCGCGCGCCGCGCGGAGGGCGGGGTGGCCCTGGTCTCCAGGAACTTGAGCGCCTGCACGTACAGCAGGCTCGTGGGGCGCGTCACGATCTCGGCGTCGCGTAGGGACTGCAGGAACTCCTGCGGCCCCTCGAAGTCCCGCATCCGCACCCGCACCGAGCCGAGACCCCGGGCGACGTGCGAGTCCGAGCCCGCGCCCGCTGCGATTCGGTACTTGGCGGCGAAGCGCGCCGCCTCCTCGTTGAACGCCCCGATCGCCACGCGGGGGTTGTAGACCTCGATCGCGTCCACCTCCTCCAGCACCGGGAGGAGGTGCTCGTAGTCGGGGACCGCGTGCATCCGGTCGAAGGGGTGCGGCACGTACACCACTCCCCCCTGGCGCCGGATCTCCGCCACCGTCTCCGCCAGCGTGAGCCCCCGCGGGATGCGCTCCTCGATGAACAGCCCGATCACCTCGCCCTGGGAGGCCGTCTTGACCTCCTCGCCCACCACCACCTTGAGGGGCGGGTGGGGACCGGGTTCTTCCGCCAGCCTGCGCGCCTCCAGGGCTCCCGAGATCTCGTTGTGGTCGGTCACCGCGATCGCCCCCAGCCCCTGCTCGCGGGCCGTCGCCAGCAGCACCTCCACCGGGGTCGCGCAGTCGGGGGAGTGGTCGGTGTGCATGTGCAGGTCCACGTCGATCACCGGCCTCCCCGCCAGGCGCCCCCCTAGCGCCGGATCGCCCTCGGGGTCGCGCCGGCGCGCGGCGAGCTCCCCATAGAGCCCCTCCAGCTCGTCCGTCACGAGCGCCCAGGGGCGCCCCGCGGCCGCCGGCGCCACCAGCCGGTAGTCGGCGGGGAAGTGGCGCTCCATCAGCTGCGCGGTCTCCGGGAAGCTCGCCGTGCGCGCGTCGAGTCGCCCAAAGAACGTCGTCACGAAGCGCCGCCCCAGGATCGTGGAGAGCAGCCGCTCGGTGGGTGCGTGAAAGGAGCCCACGTTCAGCGCCCGCGAGTGGCGTAGGGCGGCGTTCGCGGCGCTCGGCGCGAACGGCTCGTGCACGTGCACGAAGTCCAGCGCCACTGCCCCCAGCAGCTCCTCGATCGTGCGCGCCACGTCGATTGGCAGCGCCCGCGTGGGCCGGCTCGAACCGGAGGGCACGTCGAGCACCTCCCCCACCGCGATCACCCCCGGCTCCCCGTCGCCGGTCCCCTCCAGCAGGCTCTGTGGACGCTCGCGCGCCGCCCGCAGCGCCCGCCGCGAGGCTCGCACCCGCTCCTGCGAGCGCGAGGGGGCGAGGATCAGGACGCGGTGCCCCCGGCGCGATAGCTCGCCCGTGACCTCCCGCACGTAGGTGTTGACCGCGTTGTCCTCGGCCTCCCACGGGTACGGGGTGACGTGGGCGATCGCGAACGACGGGGCCATCGGCCTCCAGGTTAGGTGACGCGCCGCCCGGCTACTTCGCGCCGCGGGCGGCGCCCGCGGCCGAGGCGGCCTTCGCGGCTCGGGCGGTCCCTGGGGCGGCGGCGGCCTTCGAAGCGGCGGTGGTCCTCCTGGCGGCGGCGGTCCCAGCGGCTCGCTTGGCTTTGGCTCCCCGCGCGGGTGCCCCCGCCGTGCGGGCGTACCTGGCGATGAACCTCTCGGTCTCCTCGCGCGCCCGATCGTCGGGGCGCTGGTTGTGGGGGGACTTCATCAGGTACGAGGAGGGTCCGTCGAGCTGGCCCGCGACGCCGTGGTTGAGCGCCAGCTTGCAGCAGCGCACCGCGTCGATCACGATGCCCGCGGAGTTCGGGGAGTCCCACACCTCGAGCTTCAGCTCCGCCGTCAGCGGCACGTCGCCGAAGGCCTGGCCCTCCAGGCGGATGTGCGCCCACTTGCGGTCCGTGAGCCACGGCACGTAGTCCGAGGGGCCCACGTGCACGTCATGGGCGGGCAGCTCGTCCTCCATGATCGAGGTGACGGCGTTGGTCTTGGAGATCTTCTTGGACTCCAGCCGCTCCCGCTCGAGCATGTTGTAGAAGTCCATGTTGCCCCCCACGTTGAGCTGGGAGGTGTGCAGGACCTTCACGCCGCGGTCCCCGAAGAGGCGGGCGAGCGCGCGGTGCACGATCGTGGCGCCCACCTGCGACTTGATGTCGTCCCCCACGATCGGCAGGCCCGCCTGCTTGAAGCGCCGGTCCCAGTAGTCCTCGCGGGCGATGAATACCGGGATGCAGTTCACGAACGCACACCCCGCCTCCAGTACCTGCTCGACGTACCACTTCGTCGCCTGCTCTGAGCCCACCGGCAGGTAGGAGACCACCACGTCGGTGTGGGTCTCCTTCAGGATCCTCACGATGTCCGCGGTCTCCCCCGGGGCCTTCACGATCTTCTCCTTGAGGTACTTGCCGAGGCCGTCGTGGGTCATGCCGCGGTGCACCGGCACGCCGAGCTTCTTGGGAACCCCCCGGCCCCCCGTGGCGAACTTGATCGTGTTGTTCTGTCCCGCCCAGATCGCCGTTCCGAGGTCCTTGCCGACCTTCGCGCGGTCGATGTCGAAGGCGGCGGTGAACTCGATGTCGCGCACGTGGTAGCCACCGAGATCCACGTGCATGAGGCCGGGGACACGGTGGGAGGGGTCGGCGTCGGCGTAGTAGTGCACGCCCTGCACGAACGCCGAGGCGCAGTTGCCCACGCCGACGATCGCCACGCGGACCTTCTCCTGCTGGTAGCGCGCTCTGCCGTTGGTGGAGGCGGCGCCGTTGTTGGTGGTTGAGGTCATCCCGGGAGACTACCCTGCACGCGGTCCGCGGTCACACCAGGGCCGTGGGTGGGCACGCCCCCCAGGGCCGGGAGTCCACCGAGCATGGGATGGAGCCCCGGGCTCCAGGGCCGGGAGCCACCGCACTATCGAGCCGGCAGGCGGGAGAGCTCCCCGCGCACGTGCCAGATGCGCTGGGCGACGGTGATCACGCTGAGCACCGCGAGCACGTACACCGCGGGCTGCAGCAGCTCGAAGTGCCCCAGCGAGGCGCCGCGGGCGAAGATCAGGCCGATCGAGAGGATCACCACCCGCACGGGGCGAGTGGCGATGCCGACCTTGCACTCCACCCCCAGCGCCTCCGCGCGCGCCCGGGTGTAGGAGACCATCAGCGAGGCCAGCACCGCGACCACCACCGCCGCGGCGCCCACCCGGTTGCCGTGCAGCGCGAAGTAGCCCGCCACCGCGGTCAGCACGATCCCCTCCTCTATGCGATCGAGCGTCGAGTCCAGGAACGCCCCGAAGGGGGTGCCCTTGCCGGACATGCGCGAGTAGCGCCCATCGAGCGTGTCCATCACCGAGCCCACCACGAAGGCGATGCCCCCGAGGAAGAACAGGCTTTCCCACACCAGCGCCGCGGCGAGCACGTTCAGCGCGAGGCCCGTCAATGAGATCGCGTTGGGGGTCAGGCGCGACTCGATCAGCCGGTCGCGCACCAGCTCGCGCCGCTGCGCCGCGGTCAGGGGGACCCGTCCGCCCGTCCGGCCTCTCCCCCTTCCCCGCCGTGCCCCTCCGAGCCCCTCGCGCCGTCGAGTCGGTCTCACTGGGGGGGCGTGTCGAGGGGGCATGTACGTAGCTGTTGGGAGGAGGGGGGCGGCGGGGGTTGGCGGATCGATCCCCTACGCGCTCGCCCCCACACTCGCCGGGGCCGGGGAGAAACGCCACACGGCCGGGCGCGCGCGGGCCAGCCAGCGCGCGCCGTAGGCGGAGACGGCGGCGGTCATCGCGCCGAACATCGCGTCGAGGATGAAGTGGTTGGCGGTGGCGATGATCACGAAGGCCATCAACAGGGGGTACAGCAGCCATAGCACGCGCAGCGCCCGCCACCGCACCAGACGTGCGAGCGGCCAGCCGATCATCAGCGCGAACGCCACGTGCATCGAGGGCACCGCCGCGTAGATGTTGGTGAGTGCCCCCGTCATGCCGCCGCCGCCGTGCGCGGTCTCGACATGCACCCCGGTGAAGTCCGACACAGAGTCCACAAAGCCCCACTCCGGCAGGAAGCGCGGGGGTGCGGTCGGGAAGACGACATAGCCCACGAGCGCGATCGCCATCCCGATCACGAGCATGTTGCGCACGAAGTAGAACGAGCGGTTGTGGCACAGATAGAGGTACACGAGCGCGCCCACCGTGACGGTGGTCTGCGCGTTCACGTACAGCCAGCTCGAGATATGCATCAGCAGCACGCTGCCCGACGCCCACGCCTGCACGGAGGGCTCCACGAAGAGGTGCAGGGTTTCCTCGATATGGATCAGGTCGCGGGCGTGCTGGAAAGCCGCCGTGGCTCTCCCCTCGACCATCCCCCGCACCAGCCGATAGCCCAGGTAGACGCCTCCGAAGAGCAGCACCTGGCGGATCACGTCCAGCCATCCGTGGGGCAGGATTCGGGCCTGCGTCAGACGGAGCCGTTCCAGCATCGAGGTAGCCTAATGGATGCTCAGGCGCAACGCGGACCCTGACTGAAGATGCGCGTAAGAGAGAACGCGATCCCCACCCGGATCGTGCCCGCGGCGCGCGCATCGACCACCGTCCAACCGCCCGGCGCGCTCTGCACGCACCCACGCCCCTGCTCGAGCGCCCAGTAGGGGGTGAAGCGCACCCGCACCGCGTAGCTCCCCGGGCGGGGCGCTCGGAGTGTGAAGGAGTCCGCGCCGAGGGCGCTGAGGAGTGCGGGGGGCTGCGCCAGGGCGGGCGCGCCCGCCACCGCGAACAGACGCCAGTGCGGCGAGCGCCACACCTCGCGCAGGTAGGGCAGCCCGCGCGCGATCAGGCGGCCCTCCGCCTCCCCCGAGAAATCCAGGCGCACGTCGGGCAGCGCCACATAGGAGACCGCGTTTTCGTAAAGCCACGCCCTGTACGCCGCGGGTGTGAGCGAGCGCCCCCCCTCTTCATAGAAGAGCCCCGCGTAGCGAGTGTCGAGCTGGCGCTCCCAGCCGCGCGCGAGCAGGATCGACCCCTGCTCGGGGAGGTAGACGGATTCCCAGTGGGTGCCCATCATCGGGATCTCCACCCGCAGCGGCGCCCCGCCGGAGCGCTCCCGCAGCTCCCCGAGCAGGGGTGCGTAGAAGGAGGCGTTCACCGACGGGTCCCCCACCAGTTCGGACACGTCGTTGATCGGGGTCTCCAGCTGCCAGTACAGGAGCACCGGCGCCAGCAGGAGCAGTGTGAAACGGTGGCGCCCCCACAGCACACCCGCCACGAGTGGCGCCGCGAGGAGCTCCCCGAGGCGCGCCGCGTTGCTGCCCACGGGGGTATGCAGCGCGAAGGCGCCGATCAGCGCGAGCGCGTACAGCCACGCGCCCCACGTGAGCGCGCTCACGGCGCGTGGGGAGAGGCCCGCGGCTGCCCTCTCCGCGGGCCGCCCCCCGGGGGCTCGATCTTTCATCGTCTTCCCCCCAGCCACCTGGGGGAGCATCAATGCGATCAGCGCCACCCCCGCGAGGCCGGGCCAGAACACCGACGGCGCGAACGGCTCCCAGCCGCCTTCGGGGAAGGCGAGCGCGAGCAGCAGGATCGGGGCCAGTGCCGCAGCCGCGATGGCGAGCCCGGACCACGCGAGGGAGAACCGCAGGCGTGCGCCGGAGAGCCCGCGCGGCGTGCCCCTCGCCAGCGCGTAAGCGAGTCCCGCGAGAGCGAGAAAGGCGCCCGCGACCGGACTCGCGAGGCTCGTGAGCACCGCGAGCGCCACCGCCGCAGGGATTCGTAGGACCGATGCAGGGGTCCCCGTGTCGGTCGGCAACGCCACCACCGCGAGCAGCCCCACCGCGAGCCCGAGGGTGAAGGCGATGCGCCCGGAGAGCATCGTCACCGAGACCCCCAGCGCGAACGATCCCGCCGCGATGCGGGCACCCTCCACGGAGAGGGTTCGCTGCGCGATCGCCGCGAACAGCCCCGCGGCGGCCACGGTGGCGAGCGCGAGCAGCAGGCGGTTCCCCAAGAGGGCCCCCAGCGCTGGCGCGAGCAGCGAGTAGCCCGGGAGGTAGTGCCCGCCGTACCAGCCGTTGTCCCACAACGTGAGCCCCACACGGGCGAAGAGCTCGCTGCGGTAGGTGGCCGCCGCGAGGTCCCCGCCGGGGGGCTGGACGATCAGGTAGACGACCGCCAGCGGGATCGACACCGCGAGCGCGATCGCCGGGGCCCTCGGCAGCCTCGGATCACGAGGAGGCAAGGAAGGCGACCACTCGCTCGATCGCGTCGGGCCGGTCCAGCCACCACCAGTGGCCGGCGCCTGAGAGCTCGAGCAGCTCGGCGTGGGGGAGGGCGCGCGCGTACTCGCCCGCGAAGCGCGGGGGGATGTAGGGATCGTCCATGCCCCACACGACCAGGGCGGGCATGTCCAGGCGGTGGAGCTCGGCGCCGGCCCACGCGAGAACCTCTGGGGGGGAGCCGCGGTACAGCCGCAGGATCGCGCGCTGGGTGCCCTGGTCGAAGTGGTCGAGCACGCTGTCCAGCCAGGCGTCGGGCAGCGGCCCCGGGGTGGCGTTGGCCTCGAACGTGGTGCGGCGCAGCACCGGACGGGTGGTGGCGCCCATCGCGATCTCCCCCAGCACCGGGGTGCACCACAGGCGCGCCGTGCGGTGCCAGCGGTAGCCGGGGAGGAGCGGGACCGCGTTCATCAAGACCAGCCGCTCGACACGCCCGGGGTGCAGTTGGGCGAAGGCGAGTCCCACCGACCCCCAGTCGTGCATGACGAGTCGCACGCGCTCCACCTCCACGAGGTCGAGGTACTGCTCGATGAAGCGCGCGTAGCCGGGGATCGAGTAGTCGTAGTGCCCGGGCTTGCCCGAGCGCCCGAAGCCCGGGAGGTCGGGCGCAAGTCCCCCGGTGCGCTCCAGGAACCCCACCCTCGCCTCGGCCCTCGCTCGCGGATGCCTCCAGGGCAGCCGGCGCCACCGGGGCGGTGGGGGTTCCCCGTCGAACGCCGGCGAGCCGACCCAATCGTCGGAGTTGGTGGGTGCCCCGTGCAGGTACAGCACCGGCACGGAGCCCTCGCCTTCGCCGGGGGGCGGCGCGCTGCGCCAGAAGACCGGCAGCTCGCCGATCTGAGCGGTGTGCTCTCTTACATCCGGCACCGAGCCGAGCATATACCGTGGCCTCGTGCCAACCGCCGTGTGGACCCCGCCCACTCGCCGCCGCGTGCGTGCGGTGCGCGACCGGCTGCGCGCGGTGTACGGGATCCCGCGCATCGCCGTGCACGGCGATGGGCTGGCGGAGCTGGTGCTGACCGTGCTCTCGCAGAGCACCAACGACCGCAACCGCGACGTCGCCTACCTGGGCCTGCGTGCACGCCTGCCGACGTGGGATGCGGTACGGGACGCTCCCCTGGAGGAGGTGGAGGAGGCGATCCGCCCGGGAGGGCTCTCGAAGGTCAAGTCCGAGCGGATCCAGCAAATCCTGCGTGCGATCTCGATAGGCAGGCGACCGGGCTCTCCGGGCGGGGTGCCCCAGGTCTCGGCGCGAGCTGGCGGGGCGGTCCAACCTTCCGAGCAGGCGGGCTCCGCGGGCCGGGTGCCCCCGCTCTCCGATTCACTGTCGCTCGATTGGCTTCCTCAGGTGGAGTTGGAACAGGCGCGGGATTATCTGACTGGGCTCCCCGGGGTTGGCCGCAAGACTGCCGCGTGTGTGCTGCTGTTTGCGTACGGCCTGCGCGAGGTTCCCGTCGATACCCATGTGGCTCGCGTCGGGGGACGCTTGGGGTTGCTGCGAGCGGGCGCCCCCTTCGCGGAGCTGCACGACCAGATGCTCTCCCTCACCCCTCCCGGGGAGGAGCTGGAGTTGCACGTCAATCTCCTGCGCCACGGCCGCCGCACCTGCCACGCGCGCGTGCCCGCCTGCGGCGAATGTGCGCTGGCGCGCATGTGTCCCAGCCGGCGTGCTCCGGACACCCGCCCGCAGCGCGATGCCTCATAGGCCGCACCGATTCTTTAGGTCGCACCGAGTCTCTTGAAAGCCGTCTGAGTCGCGCTCCAGGCATCGTGCGGATTCCCGGACGCGGCGACTGTCGCGAGCGGCTCCCTCAGAGTGGGCGCCTGGGCCATCGCGGCCGCTGTAAGCGCGTGAACTCCTGTGTGTGCGAGGACTCCCGAACGCTCGAGCGGGCTGGCGTGTGCGAGCCGCCCGGCGCGGGTTCGGCGCGGGGCTGCGTGACCTCCTCCGCGGCTATACGCGACGGGATCAGCGAGGGTCCGGGGATGGTCCGGGGGTCGCTCGCCGGGTGCGCCCAGCGGGGCGCCAGTGTGGAGATCGCCTGGGATCCGGGGGAATACCAGACCAATATCCGGAGAAAACCCGTGCTTATGATTGAGAACATCCGAACTTCGAAGTATGATCGTTGTTCAGACACACCTGGGCCCCACGGGGTCTCGGTTACTGGACTATGGACAGGGGTCCACCGCACAAATGACAGGGGTACACCGTACAGATGCCAAGAACAAGCTCACATACTGACAGACTCAACGCCGACGGGGAATGGGTCCGCTCGATTCCCAGCCTGCGCGAACCGCGCTACTCCCAGTCGCTGGAGCGGGGCCTGGCAATCCTTGGGTGCTTCACACCCGAGCGGCCCGTGCTGGGGATCGCCGATATCGCCGACGAGCTCGGTAT
This sequence comes from uncultured Solirubrobacterales bacterium, assembly GCA_963713985.1. Classification (GTDB taxonomy): domain Bacteria; phylum Actinomycetota; class Thermoleophilia; order Solirubrobacterales; family Solirubrobacteraceae; genus Palsa-744. The sequence goes on from OY970219.1 coordinate 1,364,009, forward strand.
GAGTCGCAGCACCACGCACCGCTATGTGATCACGCTCGTCGCGCTCGGCTACCTCGAGCAGGGGGCCTCTCGCAAGTACAGGCTCGGCCTGAGGGTCACCGACCTCGGGATGTCGGCGCTCAACTCCACCGGACTGCGCGAGCACTCGCGCCCATATCTGGAGGAACTGCGCCAGCGCACCTCCTACACGGTCAACCTCGCGGTGCTCGACGGGCCGGAGATTCTCTACGTCGACCGCGCCCGCAGCTTCCGCCGCGGGCAGAGCAAGATCGACCTGGGGCTCTCGCTGGGTTCGCGGCTGCCCGCCTACTGCACCTCGATGGGCAAGCTGCTGCTCGCGTACCTCCCCGATCACGAGCAACGCAATCTGCTCGCGGACATCAAGCTCGCAAAGCGCGGCCCCAACACGATCACGAGCAAGAAGGGCCTGCGTTCGGAGCTCGAGCACGTGCGTGAGGAGAGCTTCGCCGTCAACGACGAGGAGCTCGCCTCCGGTCTGCACTCGATCTCCGCGCCAGTGCGCTCGGAGTCGCGCGAGGTGATCGCCGCGGTCAACATGGCCGCGCACAGCTCGATGATCTCGCTCGAGGAGCTGGTCGAGCATCTCGGACCGCACCTCGTCTCAACCGCAGACCGCATCTCGGCGCGCCTCGGATACCGACGCGACGACGAGCGCGAGTAGCTTCGCCAGAGCGTGCTTTAGAGTACGGCCGCGCGGCTAGTTGAGCGCGCGGCCGTACTGGCGTTCGTAGTAGGTCCGGTACTCCCCGGAGCGGATCGGCTCCCACCACCACGCGTTCTCGCGGTACCACTCGACCGTCCGCTCGAGACCCTCGGCGAAGCGCACCCGCGGCTCCCAGCCGAGCGCGCGCACCTTCGTCGAGGAGAGCGAGTAGCGGCGGTCGTGCCCCGGCCGGTCGGTGACGTGCTCGATCAGCGACGCATCGGCGCCCGTCATCTCGAGGATGCGCCTCACCACGTCGATGTTCGCGAGCTCATCGGGGCCCCCCGCGTTGTAGATCTCGCCCGGTAGGCCCCGCTCGAGCACGCACCCGACCGCCCGCGCGAAGTCGCTCGCGTGGATCCAGTTGCGCACCTGCCTGCCGTCCCCATACACGGGGAGGGGATCGCCGTGCAGCGCGTTGAGGATCATCAGCGGGATCAGCTTCTCGGGGTACTGGTGGGAGCCGTAGTTGTTGGACCCCCGGCAGATGCTCGCCGGCAGGCCATAGGTGTGGAAGTAGCTCGCCACCAGCAGGTCCGCACCGGTCTTCGTCGCGGAGTACGGCGAGGAGGGCCGCAGCGGGGAGGCCTCGGTGAAGGTGCCGACCTCGATCGACCCGTACACCTCGTCGGTGGAGACCTGCACATAGCGCAGACCGCGCTCCCGCGCCGCCTCCAGCAGCACGTAGGTTCCGAGTGCGTGCGTCCGCACGAATGCGTCGGGCTCGGCGATCGAACGATCCACGTGGGTCTCGGCGGCGAAGTTCACGATTGCCTCCGGACTCCCCTTGGGGTGAGTGTGGTTCCCAAACCCCTCCAGGGCCCTCGCGACCGCCTCCGGGTCCTCGATCCCGCCGCGCACGAAGCGGTAGTCCGGCTCCTGCGCGAACTCCGCGAGGTTCTCCTCGCGGCCCGCGTAGGTGAGCTTGTCGAGCACCGTCACGGTGTCCCCGTGCTCGCACATCCGCACGCGCACGAAGTGCGAGCCGATGAACCCCGCGCCGCCGCAGACCAGAAGCCTCATGGGCGAATCATCCCAGCTCGCGCTGCCAGGTAGCCCGCCAATCCCTCTCGCCAGTCGGGCATTGGGAGCACATCCGCGCGTTCTGACTCGAGCACCGAGTAGGCCGGACGCGGAGCGGGGCGCGCCATCTGCCCGCTTGTCGCGGGCTCCACGCGGCAGCTGAGTCCCGCCTGGCGGAAGATCTCCTTCGCGAACCCGTTCCACGAGATCGCCCCCCCGCCGGTCAGGTGCACCAGTCCGCTCACCCCGCGCTCCAGCAGTCCGAGCACGGCCGGTGCGAGGTGACCCGACCACGTCGGCGAGCCGATCTGGTCGTCCACCACCTGCACCGCCTCGCGCTCGTCCGCTAGGCGCAGCATGGTGTCCACGAAGTTGCGCCCATCCACCCCGTAGAGCCATGCGGTGCGCACCACCGTATGGCGCGGGGATGCCGCGAGCACCTCGCGCTCCCCCTCGAGCTTGGTTTGGCCGTAGACCGAGCGCGGGCCCGTGGGGTCGGACTCCAGGTAGGGCCGCGGGCGGCCCTCCGCGTCGCGCGGGGCCTCGCCGTCGAAGACGTAGTCCGTCGAGATGTGCAGTAGCGGAATCCCGAGCTTGGCCGCCGCGCGGGCGAGGTTGCCGGCTCCCAGGGCATTCACCGCGTGAGCCTCCTCGCGATGGGTCTCGGCCCCGTCCACGTCGGTCCACGCCGCGCAATTGACGATGGCCTGCACCGGCTGCTCCGCCACGAATGCGTCCACCGATGCGGCGTCCGTGATGTCGAGCTCCGGCAGGTCCCCCGGCGCCAGATCGTGGCCCCCGCGCTCAGCGATGCGCTGCACGTCGTGGCCCAACATGCCGGCGGAGCCGGCGATCAAGATCCTCATCCGAGGACACCCTCCAGCGCATCGGGCGGCGGGGGACGGAAGGTGGTGCTCAGCGGTGCGCGATTCCCGGGCCCGAGGTGGATGCGGCACCATCCCGAGGGGGGGCGCCTCACAGGATCGAGATGTCCGAGTTGTCTCCCACCATGAAGCGGTAGGCCCGCGGCTGGCGGTCGCCACGGCGCACGCTCACGTTGCGCCCCAGCAGCGAGGACTCCATGCGGCCGTCGAGGTCGCAGACCGAGGAGCCCTCCAGCAGGATCGAGTGCTCCACCTCGGCGCCCGTGATCGAACAGCGCTCCCCGATCGCGGTGTAGGGGCCGATGTAGCAGTTGCGCAGCTGCGCCCCCGCCCCGATCACCGCGGGGCCGCGCACTCTCGTGCGCTCCAAACGCGCCCCCCGCTCGACCACCACGCGCCCATCCACCTGGGAGTCGATCAGCTCCCCCTCGACGCTGCGCACGATGTTGTCGAGGATCAGCTGGTTGGCCTCCAGCATGTCCTCCAGGCGACCCGTGTCCTTCCACCAGCCCCGCACGATGTGCGGCTCCACGCGCAGACCCGAGTCCACGAGATGCTGGATCGCGTCGGTGATCTCGAGCTCCCCCCGTGCGGAGGGCCGGATCGCCCGCGCCGCCTCGTGGATCTGGGCGGTGAACATGTACACACCCACCAGCGCCAGGTCCGTGGCCGGCTGCGCGGGCTTCTCCACCAGCGCCACCACTCGGCCCGTCGTCTCCCCGGGCTCGACCGGCGCCAGCTCCGCCACGCCGTAGTTCTCGGGGTCCGTCACCGGCGTCAGCAGGATCAGGGCATCGGGGCGGTGCTCGCGGAAGGCCGTCACCAGATCGGAGATCCCCCCCTGGAGCAGGTTGTCCCCCAGGTACATCACGAACGGGCTGCCCCCCAGGAACTCCTCCGCGGTGAGCACCGCGTGCGCGAGGCCCGCCGGCTCGTCCTGCACCACGTAGGTGATCCGCACTCCGAAACGCGCCCCGTCGCCTGCGGCCGCTTCGATCTCGGGGCCCGTCTCGGGCGCGATGATGATCCCCACCTCCTCGATCCCCGCCTGCGCCATCGCCTCGATCCCGTAGAAGAGCACGGGCTTGTTCGCCACCGGCACGAGCTGCTTGGCGCTCGTGTGTGTGATCGGGCGCAGGCGTGTGCCCTTGCCGCCGGAGAGTATGAGTCCCTTCAGTTGCTCCATCGGATCGCGAAGGCTAGTAGACCCCGGCGAGCTTGCGGTGATCCCATGTAACCCGATCGAGCTCGATGAACTGCAGCGCCACCCGCTTGGTGGCCTGCTGATCGACCACCTCGCCCACCTCCGCCGGCAGCTCCGTCGCGAGCGGCTCCCCGCGCGGGGCGGCGTAGCGGGCGAAAATCTCCTGCCCCAGGGCTTTGACGATATCGAGGTCCCGGTGGATCGCGACCTCGCACTCGAGCATCACCCCCCGCAGCTCCTGGTAGAGTTCCCCCGCCTCCACCTCGAGCGTCGCGCGGGGGTCGCGCTCCAGGTTGCGCACCTTCTGCGAGGCCGCGTAGGTCCACGACCACAGCTGCGGCCTCGGTTCATCCCCGGAGTGCTCGCGCAGCACATACCACAGGGGCATCAGATGCGGCCACCCCCGTGGCCCGAGAGTCGCGCACACAGCCGTGCGCTCCTCCGCGAGGAACGCCGCGACCTCATCCCCGTCCATCCTGATCTGCTCCCGCCGGCTCATCCTGGAGTGGCAGGCTAGCGGGCGGCGCGCGTCAGCTCACACCGGCGGGCCAGCGGACCAGGCTCAACCCACCCCTGCGGGCACCGCGCGCAGGCGGGCGACTGTGGCGAGCACCGCCTCGCGGGCGTCCTCGGGCTCGAGCACGGCGGCGTCTCCAGCTTCCCTGAGGACCTCGCGCACCAACCAGCGCACGCCGGCGAAGCTCAACTCCACCACCACCGAGCCGTCGGCACGCTCCTCCACCACTCGGCGGCTCTCCCGCGCCCAGCGCGCGCGATCGGGGGAGACCCACAGGCGCGCGGTGCGCGAGGCCTGCACCTCGCCGGTGCGCATCCAGCCCTCCACTTCGGCCGCCGGATCGACCTCCGGGCGGGGCTCGAAGTGCTCCTCGGTGACCTCCGCACGCCTGATGCGATCCAGGCGGAAGTGGCGCATGTCCTCTCTGGCGGGATCGAACGAGGCCACATACCAGCCCTCGCGCCCGTTGACCAGCGCGTAGGGCTCCACGCGCCGCTGGGAGAACTCGTCCTCGTTCTCCTTGTAGTAGTCGAGCTCGATCAGCCGGTGCTCGGTGATCCCGACTGAGATCTGCCGGGCCACGTCGGAGTCGTCGCTGCGGGCGTGCGCCACCTGCAGACCCTGCTCCATGGGGTCCCCCCCGAGGGCCGCGACGATCTTCTCGCGCGCCGACGTCAGGGAGCCCTCGGGGATGTGCTCCCCAAGCAGGTCGATCGCCGCGATCAGCGCCTTCGCCTCCACCGGCAGCAGCCGCGCGGGGCGGTCGAAGTTGTCGCTGTAGGGCTCTGGATCGACCTCGATCACTGCCCCCTCCTCCAGCTCGAGGATTTCCGCATAGAGCACGTAGGAGCCCCCACCAAAGTTGACGACGTTCAGCACGTCGATGTCCTCGCGCAGCTCCTCCTCGCTCAGCTGCAGGCGCTCCTGAAGGTCCGCGAGCACCTCCCGCCGCCCCTCGCGGCCGGCGTGGATCAGGATGCCGGCGAGTGTCACCAGGCGTGCGAAGCGCTCCGGCCTGATCGCGGTCTCCATGCGGCGCGGCTCCTCGGGCGAGGCATCCTCCTCGGGCCTGCGCCGACGGCGGGTCCTCGCGGGCGCCAGCCGCTCGCCTGCGCGAGGCCCCCCGTGGGCGAGCGCCTCGCCGTCGACGAGCACCAGCGGACTCTCGCAGTGGCGCTGCTCCACCAGCTCCAGCCTCCGCGCCAGCTCCTCGACGAGCTCGGGCGGGCCCAACAGGCGGGCGTGCTCGCCGAGACCCAGCACCCATGAGACGAGCATTCGCGGGGCCCCATAGGCGGTGAGGAAGATGCGATCGCCCGATCCCTCCTCCTCGGCGGCGCGGATCTCGCCATAGCGGCCGAAGTGGCGCTCGATCTGCCAGGCGATCCGCTCGCCGAGCAGGATCTCCGCGGTCCCCCGCTCCTCCCCCAGCTGCCACTCCGCGCGGTTGGCGTACGCACGCGGGTCAAAGTCGGTGGGGCGCCTGAAGTCGTGCTCCGCCTTCGTCGCGTACGCCACTTTGCCGCGGATGCGCGAGAGGCGGAAGACACGGACCGCCTTGCGCTCGTGGGCGCGCCCCAGCAGATAGAACTCACCGCCCTGGAACAGCAGATGGTAGGGGTCCACGCGCCTGGCGCCCACCTCGTCGCGCTCCATCGTGTAGTAGTCGAAGGTGATCGTCTTCTGGCGAAAGATCGCCGTCTCAACCTTCGCCAGGCGCGCGGAGAGCTCGTGGCCCCCGGCCGAGGCCGTGATCCCGAGCGCTACGGAGCGCTGCTGCTCGGGTGCCCGCAGCGGACTGGGACGCCCCCAGGTGATCTGCTGGAGCGCGAGCCGCAGCGGCTCCGCATAGGCGAACTCCCCGTCCAGCAGGTGCAGGGCGGTCTGCAGCGCGGCGAGCTCCTCGTCGGTGAACTCGATCTCGGGCAGGTGGAAGCTCTCCGAGCGCAGCGAGTAGCTCTCCTGCTCGGCCGCCGCGTCCGCGGGCCGGTCCACCGTGAGCTGGATTCCCAGCGATTCGAGCTCCGCGCGATCCGCGTAGAAGCGCCGCGCGAACGCGTCCTCGTTCATCACGCTGTACCCCTCCACGTCGCGCCGGATCTCCAGTGCCGTGACGGGCCGGCGCTCGGCCATCAGGTAGGAAATCAGCGAGAGCTGGCGGATCAGCTTCTCGGTGTCCTTCGCCATCTATCGCCAAAGATAGAACCCACTGGCGAGACGGTGATCGCGCCCCGGTCCGGCGCTCCGCTATTTGCGGAGATTGCGAGCCGCCCGGGGTAATGCTCAGGCGGCCTCGCGCACCCCGGACTCGAGCTGGGCCCGCGCAGGGAAGTACGCGGCTGCGCCGAGCGCGCGATCGAGTTCCGACCAGTGGCGCCCGGGGGCGAGCTCCCGCTCGAGGCGGTCAAAGCTGCCCAGGCGCCCCCCGAGGTTGTCGATCATGTGAACCAGCGTGGCCTCCCGCGTGCAGGGCACCACCGGGCTGCCGTGCTCGAGCGAGCCGTGGTGGGAGAGGATGATGTGCAGCACCGCCCACTCGAGCTGCTCGGGGAAGCCCCCGATCTCCTCGATCTCGCGGCGAATGCGGTAGTAGCCGAGCGCGATCTCCCCATGCAGGCGGCCCAGGTCGGTGAGGTCGATTGCCCGTCCTGCACCGCCCCCATCCGTATATGCCTCGAGCTTGCCGATGTCGTGCAGCAGCGCCCCCGTGACCGCCACATCCCGGTCGATGCCCGGGAAGGTCGCGGAGGTCGCACTCACCGCCTGCGCCACCCCGAGGCAGTGCTCGAGCAGCCCGTGGGGGTAGGCCTGGTGGTAGTACTTCGCGGCGGGCGCCATCCGGTAGCCGGCCCACATCTCCGAGCGCTCCCCCAGCACCCGCTCCAGCAGCTGGCGCAGGTGGGGCTCCTGGATTGTGAGGATCAGCTCGCGCAGATCCCGCTCCATCTGCCCCGCCTCGCGCAGCGGGCCGGCGAGCAGGTCGCTCGGCGAGTAGCTCCCCGACTCCGCAGCGGCGAGCTCGCGGAGGTTGAGCTGGGGGCCGAAGCGGGGGTGCAGGCAGTAGCGCCCACGCACGTGCACCGGCTCCCCGGGGCGCGCCAACGCCTCGGTCTGCTCGAGGCCCTCCCACACCATCGCCGCCACCGCTCCGGTGCGGTCGCCCAGCAGCAGACGCAGGTAGTCCCCGCCGTCGCGCCGCGAGCGGCGTTCGAGCTGGCGCACCAGCAGCACCTGGTCGATCTCCGCGCCGTCTGTCAGCTCGTTGATGAGCATGGGCCTGAAGGTAGAGGCCGATGCGGACGGCACGTCCGCCCTGTCGGCCAGTCCGTGTCAGCCCAGTCCGGAGATCCGCCAGCTGCGGCCTTCCCGGACGAGCTCTAGCGTGGCGAGGCGGAGCTTGCCCGACCAGGTGCTCTGTACGGTGGCGGTCGCGGTGGCGCCCCTCACCGCGATCTGCTTGACGGTCAGTTCGTAGCCGTCGATCGACCCGAGTTGGCGTTTGAGCGCCTGCTTGCAGGTGCTCCCCCCGGTGCTGAGCCGCGCGCGCACGGCACTGGAGAAGTCTTCCTCGCAGACCTTCTGCTCGTTCGCCGCTGTCACGTTGGACTGGAGGTCCGAGATGCGCTGGGCCACGGCGTGGGCTTCGCCTTTGAAGCCGCTCGTGGAGACCGCGCCCCCGCAGGCCGTGAGCCCGAGGGCGAGCAGGGCGGCGGTGAGGAGGGGGCTGGCTTGCTTTATCCGGACGGAGGGCATGGGCGGGAGGGTATACGCGCCGCGGTCTGACCGTGCGGGCGGGCGAACCGGGTCTGTGCGAAGGGGCGGACTGGGCGGGCGGGCCGGGCCAATGGGCCGCGTGGGCGCCCTACGGCTCCAGGCGGTTGGGCCCGCGGTAGAGGAAGGTGACCTCGCGCACGTTCTCCTGGCCGAGCATCTGCATCAGCAGGCGGGTGAGGCCGAAGCCGAAGCCGCCGTGGGGCGGGGCGCCGTAGCGGAAGAAGTCGAGGTAGTACTGGATCGGCTCCGTCTCCACATGCTTGTCGCGGGCCTGCTCGAGCAGCACGGGGAGGCGGTGCTCGCGCTGCGCGCCGGTGGTGATCTCGATGCCGCGCCACAGCAGGTCGAAGCTCCTGGTGAGCCCCGGCTGGTCGGGATGGCGCATGTGGTAGAAGGGCCGCACCGCGGTGGGGTAGTCGGTGAGGAAGGCGAACTCGTGCCCGTGCTCCTGCGCGACGATCGCCGAGAGCGCCCGCTCGCTCGGGGGGTCGAGGTCATCGTCGGGTCCGGGGACGTGCTCGTGCCCGTGGGCGCGCAGCAGCTCCTTGGCCTGGGCGAGCGGGATCCGGGGGAACGGCAGCGAGGGCACCACCACCTCCACGCCGAAGGTCTCGCGGATCGCCTCCCCGTGCTCGGCGGCCACCACGCCGAAGACGTGCGCGAGCCAGGACTCCTCGAAGGCCATCACGTCCTCGTGGGAGTCCACCCAGGCGATCTCCACGTCCACGCTCGTGAACTCGGTGTCGTGGCGGGAGGTGAACGAGGGGTTGGCGCGGAACACGGGGCCGATCTCGAACACCTTCCCGAAGCCCCCCGCCATCGCCATCTGCTTGTAGAACTGGGGGGACTGCGCAAGGTAGGCGGTGCCCTCGAAGTACTCCACCTTGAACAGCTCCGCGCCGGACTCGCTCGCGGAGCCCATGAACTTGGGGGTGTGCAGCTCGATGAAGCCCTGGTTGCGCCAGTGCTCGCGCATCGCGTGCTCGATCGTGGTCTGCACCTCGAAGATCAGGCGCCGGTCGGGCCGGCGCAGGTCGACGTAGCGCCAGTCGATCCGCTTGTCCAGGGCGGACTCTGGCGTGACCGGCAGCTCGGGCTCCGCGAGGGCGTCTACCTCCAGGCCCTCCAGGCGCACCTCGATCCCCCCGAGCCTCACGCGCTCGTCGGCGGCCACCACGCCGGTGATCGTGACCGCGGACTCCGCGGTCAGCTCCGAGACCGCCTGGTTGAGCTCGCTCGGGGGCTCGCTCTTCTCCAGCGCCACCTGCGCTAACCCGGTTTCGTCACGCAGGATCACGAACTGCATGCGCTTCTGGTCGCGCACTGCGTTGACCCACCCGCGCAGGCGCACGCTCTCGCCCACCCTCGCCTGCAGATCGGCTATCGCGGTGCGCTCCACGCGGCGGGATCGTATAGAAGGCCGAGCCTCGACAGCGGACGGGGCCGGGACGGGGCCGGCCCCGATCCATCGATTTGGGGTTTGTCCCTTCGCGGGATGCTCCGCCCTGAGATCCTCGGTCTTTAGAGCTGGGCGAGGTCCTCCTTCAGCTGGGCGAGGTCCTCCTTCAGCTGGGCGAGGTCGAAACCGTCCGGGTTCTCATCTTTCTGCAGATCCTCGGTCGAGATGTAGGCCCAGGCTTCGTCGCAGTACTTTTCGAAGAACGGCGCCGTCATCTGCTGCAGCGCACCCCAGGTGACGATGTCGAGGTTCTCGCGCTTGGCCACGCAGCAGATGTAGTGCCCGCCTTCGATCTTCGCGCCCTCGACGACACTCCAGGGCTTGCTTTCGTTGAACTGTTCCATGGCCGAGCCCGGGAATTCGATGCCGATGCCGACCGTCTGGAAGATGTACAGCGCCTGGTAGAGCTGTTCGAGGTTCTTGGGCTCCAGCTTGACGAAGGCGCCGATCTTGTGGCGTTTTTCGGTGATGTCGATGATGCCGGTCCTGCGGCGGTACTTCAGCACGTCGCGGACGTTCGAGCCGTTGTCGGTGGGATTGTGGCCCGGGGCTCCCGCGCTTTCGTTGAAGCCGGTTCCAGCGGCGTAGTCACTGAGCACGTCCGCGGTCGTGAACGTCGCAGGATCGCCGCCCTCGGCGGTCAGGAGCATCGTCTCGTGGGCCGGGCCCGCCCAGGCGCAGTCGCCCCACTCGTCGTTGCCCAGCATGCCCCAGCCTTTCGGCGGGAACAGCGTCTCGTGGCCGAATTCGGCTGGCGCGGGTGGGAGCTTCGCCGCATCGAGGTACTTCGTGAACAGCAGGTCGCGGTCGTCCTTCGTGGCGGGCTTCTTGCCTAGTCTCAGGGCGGGCATCTCGTGCTCTCTTTCTGGATCGGGTGGCCGGCGTGTCCGCTTCTTCGTTTCCCTCGATGTGGTGGATCCGTCGGGCTGACGTCCGACTGGACCTCGGTCGGCTGGTGGTGTCGAGGCCCTCGAGGTGGTCCGCGAGCGCTCTCCTATGTCCGTCTGGGGAAACGACGGATTCTTAGAGCTGGACTCTACAGGTTCCTGCTGTGCGCTCTTCTGGCTGGCTCGAGGAGTACGGCTACCGACGAAGCTCGGGCGACTGCGCCCTGATCATCCACAGGTTCTCCTCGAGGCCACGCACGACGCCGTGCAGCAGGTCTGCGGTGACGGCGTCAACGTCCTCCAGACGGTCCATGCGTTCGCGGACGTCGCCCACCGCGGTCGTGAGCAGCTCGGTGAAGGCGGCGACCACCTCGGCGTCCAGGAGCTGCCCCTCCGGCAGCGGCGCGAGGGTCGAGCGCGCGGCGATCGTCCCCGCCCGCCCGTCGGGTTGGTAGCCGAGCGCGACCGCACGCTCCGCGACCTCGTCCGCCGCCGTGCGCCAGCTCTCGACGAGCTCGTCGAGGAACAGGTGCAGCGGACGAAACAGGCGCCCGACGAGGTTCCAGTGGGCCTGCTTGCCGGCCAGCGACAGGTCCGTGAGCGTGACGAGCACGGCCTGCAGCTCGCCGCCGATGGCGCGCCGGTCAGCGTGGCGGAGCGTTGGGTGGTGGTCCTCGCTGATGGTCTTCTCGGTCATCGGTCACCTCCGGTCGAGTCGTGGGTGAGTCGATTGTTCCACTCGGGGCATGTGCCGGCTTTTGGGTGTGCGTGACCCGCATCTCCGACGCGGCGGCCGGTCGGGGTGTCGCTGCCTCGCTCTCGGTGTGGTGGATGGGTGGCCGACCTCGGTCGGCCGTTGTGTCTAGGTCTCGGCTGGTCCGCGAGGAACCCCCGATAAACGTCTGGAGAGACGACAGATTCCTAGAACTGGACTCTACAGGATCTTGCTGTGCGGTGGAGCTCCCTACGACATGGCTCGCCCGTGACATGTACATGATCGGCTGGGCGGAGCCGACAACCTGTGGCTCCACCCAGCACTGAGGTTCAACTCAATCGCCGGCTAAGAAAACCAGCAGACATCACAGCGTCTAAAAGAACAGTCCATGGCTGTTTTCTTGTTTGGTGACCTCCCTTCCGCGGATTTCGCCGGATTCCGGACCACCAATGGAGCATTCCTGTTTTGGGGATTCCAAGTCTTCATTTTTTCCAAAGAGAAACGCCACTGTTCCATTTACTTCTTCCCCTAGTGCATTGATCGCGCCAGAGCATTCATCTGTCACTTTGAGGATTTTATCCACCTCGCATTCGACCTTGACACTGGGTCCGCTGCCTTTGGTCCAAAAGAACGAGATCCATATTCTGGGTCCGGCTCCGCTTCCTCTGCGTAACACGGTAAAGTCCCACCCGAGGGTGAGCGGTGTGGCTTTGACTGTACCTGCTTCGCACTCACCTGTATTTCTTTCACATCCCGAAAACGTCACCGCAGAGATCCCACCCTCTCCTTCCCGACCGGCCCATCCTTTGCCGGTCTCTTTGCAGGAGATCCTGGATTCTCCGCCTGTAGCTTTGGTATCGATGAGTTCCATGGTTTCTGCGCTAGAGGTGACGTTTACGGTTTCAGTGACTTCCTTTGTTTCCCAGTTGCCGCCTGCTTTTGCTTCAGTGCAAAGACTATTCTGCCACTGTCCTTTTCCCGCGTTTTCCTTGCATATCTTCCAATTTATTGTTTCAACGGCAGATGCGGGCGCTGACGCCACCGTCATGAGGCAGGATGCGATGACAAGCCCAAAGAGGATTTTCAGTTTCATATTCCTGCTCCTTTATTCCGAGATAGATCCAACGATCGCCTGGTGCCTGTTCAACGGAGGCACCTGGCAGTGCGTCCGACGGGACTCGAACCCGTATCTGCGGCTCCAAAGGCCGCTGCTCTTAGGCGTCGATTTCTCAGGTGGCTTGGACGCCGCGACCGCGGATGCGGCGGTGAGCCGCCGGCGTGGCACGAGGCCGCCGGTTGAGTGACTCGCGCGGCGCCCTCCCTCACCGGATACTTGCTCTGCCATTGACCCGTTGAGCTACGGACGCGTGTGTCTCACCGGTGGCTACGCATGGCCTCCCTGTGCGAGGGCGTGCTCGGAGAGCGCCGGCCAGGGCGTGGCGCTCACGGGCGTGCTGTTGCCCGCGAGCGACCACAGCTCCTCGGCGATGTGCGGGGTGAGGGGGGCGAGCAGCTGGGCGAGCAGCAGCAGCGCCGCGACGACCGCCTCGCGGTCGGCCTGCTGGAGCTCCCCACCGGGGCGCTCCAGTGCTCGCTGCTCGAAGTCCTGGATGCGGGTGAGCAGCAGCATCGCGTTGTGCGCCGCACGCTGCATCTCCAGGCCCTCGAGATTCCTTGTGACCTTCTCGCACGCCACCCTGCACCACCCCGCCAGCCGGCGGCGCAGCTTCTCGGATGTATCGATTTGCGCCGCCGCGCCGAGTTGGGGGCTCCACTCCCTCAAGCGTCCCTCGGCGTAGCCGTAGAGCTTCTTGAGGAAGATCTGGCAGTGGCGCACCGGCTGGTCGTTCCAGTTGAACGCCCTCCCCGGCGAGGCCGCGTAGAGGACCGCCAGGCGCACCGTGTCCGCACCCACGTTGGCCACCAGCTCGTTGGGGTCGACCACGTTGCCGAGGTGCTTGCTCATCTTGCGCCCCTCCAGGCGGATCATCTGGTGCATCAGCGCGTTCGCGAACGGCTCCCGGTCGGGCAGCTCGGGCAGCTGGCCGAGGTCCTGCAGGACCTTGCCGAGGAGGCGCTGGTCGAACATGTAGCCCCCCGCGTCCGCGCCCCACACGATCTGCTCCGCCGGCAGCCAGCGGGCGTATTCGGGGTGGCTGAACATCTCGGTGGCGCGGTCCTGCGGGGGCACGCAGATCGGCATCCACATCCACATCCCATCCACGTGGCAGTCGATCGTGTCTGTCTCCCTCCTTGCCGCCCCCCCGCAGTGGGGGCACGGGGTTTCGTAGAAGTCGGGGCGGCCCGCGAGCGGGTTGCCGCCCTCGCCCGAGATCCTCAGGTCCTCGGGGAGTCGCACGGGGAGCTCCTCGAAGGGCACCGGGACCGTGCCGCAGGCGGGGCAGTGGATCAGCGGGATCGGCGCGCCCCACGCGCGCTGGCGGGAGATCGGGAAGTCGCACGCGCGGTAGCGCACCGCTGGCCGCGGGGTGGAGCTGGCCCTCGCCGCCTTCCACGCGGCCGTCGCGGACTTGGGCAGGCGCTCTGCGATCGAGGCGTCGGTGGGGTCGAGCTTGGGGATGCCCAGCACTGCGGTGGGACCGAAGCGGGCGTCGACGAGCGGGGAGATCACGATCGGGAGCGTCCCCGCCACACCCGGGACGGTCGCAAGCGCCCCGGTCTGCACCACCGGGATCTGCTTGGACTCGCGGTCCCCCCGTCGCCAGCCCGCCTCGCGCACGCCCGCGAGCTGGGCGGCCACCCGGGAATCGGAGGCCCAGCGGTCGATTTCCGGATGCCCCGGGGAGACCGCCACGAAGGCCGCCTTCGCGATCGCCCTGGGGTGGGGGGTGAAGACCGTCAGGGTGGCCCCGTCGAAGGTGCTCGCGTCGATCTCCACGCCCTCCACGCGGCCGAGCACGGCGCGCTGGGAGCCGATCGCGGCCTTGTCCCAGCCCGTCAGCGCCTCCAGGCCGCGCTCGTTCTCCTGCACGTAGGCGGTGATCCGCATGAACCACTGGGGCAGGCGCACGAAGCGCACCTCCGAGTGGCAGCGCCAGCAGAGTCCCTCCTGTGCCTGCAGGGTCGCGAGCACCGTCTGGCAGGACTCGCACCAGCTGACCTGCGCCTCGCGCCGGAAGACGAGGCCCCGCTCCATCATCGCCAGGAACAGCCACTGCGTCCAGCGGTACTGCTCGGGCTCGGAGGAGACGAAGGTGCGCTCCCAGTCGCAGGAGTAGCCGAGCGCCTCGAACTGGCCGCGCATCCGCTCGCAGCAGCGCGCCACCCACTCCTGGGGCGCGATCCCCCGGCTCTGAGCCTCGAGCTCGGCGGGCAGCCCGAAGGAGTCGAAGCCCAGCGAGAACAGCACCCCCCTGCCGCAGGCGCGCAGAAAGCGCGCGTGGGCGTCGGCGATCGTGTAGCTGCGGATGTGTCCCATGTGGGCGTCCCCCGAGGTGAAGGGACAGCCGGCGAACACATACGCCGGCTTGCGCTCGTCCCCCGGCGCGGGCGCCGCGAACGCGCTGGCCTCCCTCCAGGCCGACTGCCAGCGGGACTCGATTGGTCGCGGGTTGTAGTCCGCTCCGCGAGTGGAAAACGAATTGGCGCTACTGGCGTTCCCCTCGACTGGACGGCTGGGGCTGGAAACCGTCCCGCCGCCTGAGATGGGAGCCACGGCGGGCGCTCGGGAGGGCACAGCGGTTGTGTCGATCCGCGAACCGTTCATGATCTCGACGCTATCGGATAGCGGTCCATAAGTCCAGAAAGACTCAAACACATCCGATATGTTGATGTTGCCTGATGTCCTGCCAGACTCCGGACGGACGGCCGCCCCCGTCTCGCCGCTCGCAGGAGCCCGGGGCGAGGGCGGTCCCGTTTGGCGCCGAGAAGGAGAGCGATACAGGGTGGCTCGCTGTGCGGTCCTGACCAACGACCTTCAGTACGACCTCGTCCACAAGAACGATGCGCGCAGGATGGCGGTGGCGGCGTTCACATCCCAGATGCAGCGCTTCCTCGAAGAGATGCGCACGCTGGGGGTACCGGTGGTGCACCTGCAGCTGATCAACCTCGAGGAGGACCCCCGCGCGGAGCGCTACGACGGATGGCTGCCCGTCACCAGGGGTTCCGAGGGGGCGCGCATCGTGGAGGAGTTCCTCGCCCCCGGCGACGTGGTGGTGGAGAAGAACAAGGACAGCGGCTTCTACGAGACCGCCCTGCATGACCGCCTCCAGGAGCTGGGCGTCGACACGGTGATCATCACCGGGATGCAGACCCAGATCTGCGTCCAGACCACCGCCGCGGACGCCTTCTTCCGTGGCTACAACGTAGTTGTGCCCCCCGACGCGGTCGTCTCGGCGCGTCCCGAGGACCGGGCGCGTGCGCTGGAGTGGCTGGGCTCCTACTGCGCCACGATCATGCCCACCGCCGAGCTCGCAGAGGCGATCGCGCGGGAAAGCCTGCCTGAGTTCAGCGCGATCGCGATCCCATGAGCGCAGGCGTCATCCAGCTCGACCACGGCACCGGCGGCGCAATGAGCCGGGAGCTGGTCGCCGAGCTGATCGCCCCCCGCCTCGGCGCCGTGCACTCGGGTCGCATGGAAGACAGCGCGGTGCTCGACCTGGGCGGCGCCAGCATTGCGCTGACCACCGACTCCTTCGTGATCGACCCCCTCTTCTTCGGTAACGGGGACATCGGCAAGCTCGCGGTGTGCGGCACAGTCAACGACCTCGCGGTCAGTGGGGCGCTCCCCCGCTACCTCACCCTTGCGCTGGTCCTGGAGGAAGGATTCCCGATCGCCGACCTCGAGCGGGTGCTCGACTCCGTGCGCGAGGCCGCGGATGCGGCGAGCGTGGAGGTGGTGGCCGGCGACACCAAGGTGGTCAGGGCGGGGGAGGTCGACAAGCTCTTCATCAACACCACCGGGGTCGGCGTGTTCGAGCGCGAGCCCCAGCTCGGAGTCTCGAGGATCCTCCCCGGCGACGCGGTGATCGTCACGGGCTGGCTGGGCAACCACAGCATCCACATCCTCTCCCTGCGCGAGGGCCTCGGTTTCGAGGAGCGCGTGCTCAGCGACTGCGCGCCCCTGGACGGCCTGGTGTGGAACGTGCTGGAGGAGCACGCTCCCCACGTGCACTGCATGCGCGACATCACCCGCGGGGGACTCGGGACCGTGCTCGAGGAGCTGGCCACGGGAGCCGGGGTCCCGATCCGAATCGAGGAGAGCCGGCTGCCGATTCAGCACGAGACTGCGATGGCCGCCGACATGCTGGGGGTCGACCCGCTGTACCTCGCCAACGAGGGCAACATCTGCATGCTCGTCGCACCCGAGGCCGCCGCCGAGATCCTCGAGGCGGTGCGCTGGCACCCCCACGGCCGCGCGGCACAGATCGTCGGCTCCGTGCGGGAGCTCCCCGGCCGATCCACGATCGGTGGAGCCTCGAACGCCGGCGCGGTGACGATCGTGCGCGCAGACGGCGCCGAGGCGGTCCTCGAGCAGCCCCTTGGGGCCGAGCTGCCGCGGTTGTGTTGAAGAACTCCTCCACCCTCCCCCAGCTCGAGACGCGGCGTTACCAGATCCGCGGGATCGTGCAGGGGGTCGGTTTCCGCCCCTTTGTGTTCCGCGCCGCCGAGCGCCACGCGCTGGGGGGCTGGGTGCGCAACGACTCCGACGGGGTGCTGCTGGAGGTCCAGGGCTCCACGGGGGCGCTCGAGGAGTTCATCCACGAGGTGCGCACCCACGCTCCCGCGCTCGCGCGCGTCGACTCGGTGGCGCTGCTGGAGCGCCGACACGGCGAGGGGCCCCTCCAGGGCTTTGGGATCCACGGGAGCGAGCATTGCCCGGCGGGTTCGAGCACGCTCATCCCTCCCGACACCTGCGTATGCAAGGAGTGTCTGCGGGAGCTGCTCGATCCCGCCGACCGTCGCCACCGCTACCCCTACATCAACTGCACCAACTGCGGACCCCGCTACTCGATCGTCCGGGGGGTCCCCTACGACCGCGAGCTCACCACGATGGCGCGCTTTCAGATGTGCGAGCGCTGCGAGCGCGAGTACCACGACGTGCGCGACCGGCGCTTCCACGCCCAGCCCACCGCGTGCTGGGAGTGCGGCCCGCGGGTGGCGCTGGTGCGGGCGGGTGAGCGTCCCTCCGGCGACGCTCCGTCCGCACCGGACCCGATTGAGGAGACGATCGCACTGCTGCGCGAAGGCGCGATTGTGGCGGTCAAGGGGCTGGGGGGCTACCACCTGATGGTCGACGCCCGCGACGAGGAGGCGGTGGCGAGGCTTCGCCGACGCAAGCACCGCGAGGAGAAGCCCCTCGCGGTGATGTCTCCCACCCTGGATGCGGTGCGCCGATACGCGCACGTTGGAGATAGCGAAGCCGAGCTCCTCAGCGCTCCCCAGCGGCCGATCGTGCTCCTGCGCAAGCGCACCGACGATGCCGCCGAGGGACTTGCGGCGGGGATCGCGCCGGGCAACCGCAGCTACGGGGCGATGCTCGCGTACACCCCCGTGCACCACCTGCTCTTCCAGGGTGGCCCCGACGCGTTGGTGGCGAGCAGCGGCAACGTCTCGGAGGAGCCCATCGCGTTCCGCGACGACGACGCGCTCGAACGTCTGGCGGGGATCGCGGATGCGTTCCTCGTCGGGGAGCGCGAGATCTTCACCCGTGTGGACGACTCGATCGTGCGCTGCGTAGCGCTTGGCCACCCTGGCCCCTGCTCCACGGTGGTCCGCCGCGCCCGCGGCTACACCCCAGAGCCGGTGAGGGCCCCTTTCGAGCCGCCCCCCCTGCTCGCGGTGGGGGCGGACCTCAAGAGCTCGATCTGTCTCTCGCGCGGGGAGGAGCTGTTTCTCAGCCACCACATCGGGGACCTCGGGAATGAGGCGACGATGCGCTCCTTCGAGCACGCGATCGAGCATCTGTCGAAGCTGCTCGAGGTGACTCCGGGGGTGATCGCCCACGACATGCACCCCGGCTACCGCAGCACGCGGTTCGCGCTGGCCCAGGAGCACCTGGCGACGGTGGCGGTCCAGCACCACCACGCGCACATGGCGTCGTGCATGTGTGAGCACGGGCTCGAGGAGCCCGTGGTGGGCGTGATCTTCGACGGCACCGGATATGGGACCGACGGCAACGTCTGGGGCGGGGAGTTCCTGGTCGGCGACTACGTTGGCTTCGAGCGGGCCGCCCACCTCGCCTATCTGCGGCTGCCCGGTGGCGAGCGCGCGGTGCGGGAGCCCTACCGAGTGGCGCTCTCGCTGCTGTGGGAGGCTTTTGGGGAGGAGTTTCAGGAGCTCGATCTGCCGGTGGTGAGCGAGCGCTCACCGCAGGAGCGGCGGGTGTTCGCGCAGATGCTCCACACGGGGCTGCACTCGCCGCTGTGCTCGAGCGTGGGGCGGCTGTTCGATGGGGTTGCCGCGCTGATCGGGGTGCGCGAGCACTGCCGCTACGAAGCGCAGGCAGCGATCGAACTGGAGCAGCTCGTGCGGCCCGGTGCCCTGGGCAGCCCCGCAGCAGACGGGTCGAACCGGTGGGGCGGACCGAATCACGGGCGCAGAGCAAACCCCGGGGGCGGACCCAGCCCGGGCGTCAGGCCCTTCCCGTGGCGGCTGCTCGGCCCCGAGCAGTGGCCGTGGCGGATCGACCACACACCGATGGTGCGCGAGCTCGTCCGGGAGGTGCGCCGGCGGGACACCACCGCGGCGGAGCTCAGCCTGCGCTTCCACTGCACCGTGATCGACATTGTGCGCGGCACCTGCGAGGCGATCCGCGAGCGGACCGGCATCGAGCGGGCGGTGCTGAGCGGTGGGGTCTTCCAGAACGAGCTGCTGCTGCGCGGCTGCCACGAGGCGCTGGGCGGGGCGGGCTTTCGGGTGTACTCCCACAGCCGCGTCCCCCCCAACGACGGCGGGGTGGCGCTCGGGCAGGCAGCCGTGGCGGGCTGGTGCGCGCGGTGAGCACCGTGGCGCACCGGGCGCGCCCGGGGGAGCGCTTCGAGGGACTGCACTTCTCGCCCGCCCCGGCGGTCTCGGGTCCTGTACCGGGGCCCCGCTCCCAGCGGATGCTCGCCGAACAGGCCGCCTTGGAGAGCCGCGCCCGCTCCTACCCGCGCAGCGTTCCCGTGGCCCTCCACGAGGGGCGTGGGGCCACGTTGCGCGACGTGGACGGCAACACCTACGTGGACTTCTTCGGCGGCGCCGGCGCGCTCAACCTGGGTCACGGCCACCCCGTGGTGGCGCGAGCGGCGCGCGAGCAGCAGGGGCGGCTGGTGCAAGCTCTCGACTTTCCCACCGCCCCCAGGTTGGCGCTGATGCGCCGTCTCAGGGGGATCCTGCCGGGTGCGCTGCGGCGCACGGCGCGCATCCACTTCGGCGGCCCCACCGGCTCGGACGCGGTGGAGGCCGCGCTGAAGCTCGTGCGCGCCCACACCGGCCGCCGGTCCCTCGTGGCCTTCCAGGGCTCCTACCACGGGATGACCGCGGACGCGCTCTCGGTCACCGCCGAGGTGGCCCGCGGGGGGCCGCAGGACACGGCGGTGCACTTCATGCCCTTCCCCTACTGCTACCGCTGTCCCCTCGGCCTGCGCCGGCCGACGTGCGGGATGGCGTGCGCGACGCTGCTGGAGAGCTCTCTGGAGGACCCCTACAGCGGCCTGCCCAAGCCCGCGGGCGTGATCGTCGAGCCGATCCAAGGGGAGGGCGGCACGATCGTCCCGCCGCCGGGGTGGCTGGCGCGGGTGCGCGCGATCACCCGCCGCCACGGGGTGCCCCTGATCGTGGACGAGATCCAGACGGGGTTCGCCAGGACGGGGACGATGTTCGCGTGCGAACACGACGGGATCACCCCCGATGTGATCGTGCTCTCCAAGGGCCTCGGGGGGATCGGCTACCCGCTGTCGGGGATCGCCTACGACGAGGCTCTGGACACGTGGGAGCCGGGGGCTCACATCGGGACCTTCCGCGGGCACCAGGTCGGGATGGCCGCGGGGGCGGCGGCGATCGAGTTGATGGGAGAGCTCGACCTCCCCGGGCACGCACGCGAGCTGGGGGAACTCGCCCTGGAGCTGTTGGAGGACGCGCGCGCCACGCAGGAGCTCGAGGCGATCGGGGAGGTGCGCGGGCGCGGGCTGATGATCGGGGTGGAGCTCGTGCGCGACCGCGAGAGCAGGGCACCCTGGCCGGAGCTCGCGGACGCGCTGCGCAGGGCGTGCTGTGAGCGGGGGCTGATCATCGAGCTCGGCGGCCACCACGGCAACGTGGCGCGCTTCCTGCCGCCGCTGGTGATCTCCCGGGGACTGCTGGTGCGGGGGATCGAGATCTTCGTGCAGGCGCTCGCGGAGAGCGAACGGGTTCAGCGGGCGCGCTCCGGGCGCGGGCTGGGTGCTGAGCCCAGCGCGAGCGCGAGCTGATCGGGTTCAGCTCAGGTGGTCGTGGGGTGCCGAGTCTGGCGCGAGCGCAAGCTGATCGGGTTCAGGGAGCCCGCTCGGGGCGGGCGTGGGGGGCGGAGCCCGGCGCGAGCGCGAGCTGATCGCCCGTGAAGGTGACCCCCACGGGCTCCAGGATCACGCGGCGCGCTCCCTCCTCGACCGCGCCGGCGAGCACCGCGTCGAGGCCGAGCTCGCGCGCGTGCTCCACCACGCGCGCGCCGTCGCCCGGCCGGCAGTAGACGGCAAAGCCCGCGCCCATGTTCAGCGTGCTGTAGGCGGCCGCCGGGTCCAGCTCGGCCTGCGCGGCCAGGAACGCGAGGACTCCGGGCACGGGCGGCAGCTCGCGAATGCGATAGGTGAGCTCGCGCTGGGGGCGCATCAGCTTGAGCATCCCGTGCCCCGTGATGTGGCTCAGGTAGGTGAGCCGCACCTGCGCGTCGCCCAGCAGGCGCCGGATGAGCGCTACGTATAGGTGGCTCGGGGCCAGCAGGGCCTCGCCGAAGGTCACCCCGCTGGGATCGCCGGGCAGCTCCGTCAGCAGCCCATCGGGAAGTTGTGCCGCGACCCGGCGCGCGAGCGAGGCGCCATTTGCGTGCAGGCCGCTGGAGGGGAGCAGCACGATCTCATCGCCGGGGGCGAGCTCGTCGCCGAGCAGTGGCTCCCCGGGGGGCGGCACGAAACCGAGCGCGCTGCCCGCCAGCTCGATCTCCTCGGGTGCGAGCAGGTCGCTGAGCGAGGGGGACTCGCCTCCGCCCCAGGCACACTGCGCGTCGTCGCAGGCACGCCGCCACCCGGCGAGCAGCGCGTCGGCGCGCTCGGAGTGCTCGTACCAGGCGCTCGAGCCGGTGGCGAAGTAGGCGTTGACGACGAGCGGGAGCGCCCCCACGCACACCAGGTCGTTGAGCACCGCGGCCACGGTGTCGTAGGCGACGTCGTCGAAGTGATTGGCCCCGGTCTGCCCGCCCGCGCTCGTCAGCTCGTGGTACTCGCGAGCGACGATCGACTTGGTGCCGAGGGTCTCCAGCACGAACGCGAGCGTGCTGCCCGCGAAGCGCAGCACGAACGCCGGCTCCCCCCGGGATCCGTCGATCGCGCGCGCGCCGCCGGCGGCGAGCCAGTGGGAGGTGGCGAGCGCCTCCTCGAGCGCCCTGCGCTTGCCGGCGTCGAGCACGGCGTAGTCGACGCCCGCCCGGCGGTAGGCGCTGTGCACATCGGGATCGGCCACCCGGGGAGCCTATCCCGTGCGTTCGCGCACCAGACAGGTGGTCGCCAGCCAGCTCCCCGGCTCCCCCGTGGGAATCAGCGGGAAGGCGAGGTCGTCGAGCAGCGCCCACATCTGCGTCCGCCTGTCGGTGTCGACCCAGGTGGGGGCCCAACGGGTGAGGTCGGCTTCCTCGAAGGCCGCCTGCAGAGCCTCCCCGACGGCGTCGAGGCCCGGCGAGCGGATTCTGCTCCGTTTGCGAAAGCGCAGCACGCAGTGATCGGAGGCGATCACCTCGGAGACCTCAGGGTGGTCGGGTCGCACGACCCGGATGCGCATACGCATACCCCACACCGTATTACCAGCCGCTATGGGTGCCCGCTGGTGCGAGCGCCAGCGGGGAAATGCCGCTCTGTGTGCGGTCCCCGCGGCCGCAATGCTTACTCGGCGCGGCTGAACTCCGCGATCGCGATGCACAGCATCGTGAGCCCCAGCAGGGCGACCACGGCGGCCTCGAGGATGCTGGGAACGTGCCAGCCAAACCACGTCACCCCCGGGGCCAGCGCGTGGCGGGCGGTTGCGCTGATGTTCAGGTGAGAGAAGATCGCGCGGCGCATCGGATCGACGGCGTAGGTGAGGGGGTCGAGGCGGTTGAGGATCGCCAGCCACTGGGGCAGGTGGGCGACGGAGAACATCGCGCCGGAGATGAAGTACATGGGCATGATCGCCATCTGCATGAGCGCCATGAAGGACTGCATCTGGCTGATGCGGGCAGCGGCCATCATCCCGAAGGCGGTGATCGAGAAGGCGAGCAGCAGCTGCAGCGCAAAGAGCTCCGCCATGAGGCCGAACGAGTAGGGGACTCCGACGAGGCCCGCGATCGCGAGCACGATCACGCCCTGGAAGGCTGCGACGGTGGCGCCCCCGAAGCACTTGCCGAGCACGATCGAGGAGCGCCGCACGGGGGCCACCATCATCTCGCGCAGGAAGCCGAACTCGCGGTCCCACACGATCGAGGCGGCGGAGAACATCGCGGTGAACATCACCGCCATGCAAAGCACGCCGGGGTAGATGAAGGTTTTGAAGTTGATTCCGTGGGTGCTCGCGGAGACGAACGAGGAGAGCCCCGTGCCGAGCACGAACAGGAACAGGAAGGGCTGCACGAGCGAGGTGACGATTCGTAGGCGGTCGCGGGAGAAGCGGATCAGCTCGCGCCGCCACACCACGCGGATCGCGCGCAGCTCGCCAGCGACGCTGCGCGTGGGGACGCGCACCTGGGCCACAGGATGACCCGCGGGCGCGGCGATTGGATTGGAAACGGGAGTCTGGGTGGCGGCCATCAGCGGCTCATCCTCCTTCCTGGGTTGGGCGTGTCGGTGGGACGCGGCGCGGGGCGGCCATCAGCGGGACATCATCCGCGCGACGTTGCGCATGTGATCGGTGGAGGTGGCCTCGGCGTCGCGGATGGTGGTGCCGGTGTAGGACATGAAGACATCGTCGAGGGAGGGCCGGGAGACGGAGACCGAGCGGATCGGCGGGTGGGCGGGGTCCCATTCATCGAACAGCCGGGGCACGAACTGCTCGCCGTCGGAGACGCCGAAGGTGACGGCGCCCTCGGCGATCGTGGCCTCGATGTCGAAGCGCTCCCGCAGGGCGGCGATCGTCGTCTGATCGTCTGGCGTTGATATCTGCACGCGGTCCTTGCCGACGCTTGCCTTCAGCGCCTCGGGGGTGTCGAGCACGATGATGCGTCCCTGGTCCATGATCGCGATGCGGTCGCAGTACTCGGCCTCGTCCATGTAGTGGGTGGTGAGGAAGATCGTGATGTCCTCGCGCCGCTTGAGCTCGTCGATGTAGCTCCAGATCGAGCTGCGCGTCTGGGGGTCCAGGCCGACGGTGGGCTCGTTGAGGAACAGCACCCGCGGAGAGTGCAGCAGGCCCCGCGCGATCTCCAGGCGCCGCTTCATGCCGCCGGAGAAGGTGCCGACGAGGCTCTTGCGGCGCTCCCACAGCCCCACCATCTCCATCACCTGCTGCATGCGCGGCGCCACGCTCTCGCGGGGCACCCCGTAGAGCTCGGCGTGCAGGCGCAGGTTCTGCTCGGCCGTGAGGTAGCCGTCGAGGGTGGTGTCCTGGAAGACCAGGCCGATGTTGCGCCGCACCGCGTCCCGTTCTGAGACGACATCGTGTCCCGCCACCAGCGCCGCGCCGCCGGTGGGTTTGACGAGGGTGCAGAGCATGTTGATCGTGGTGGACTTCCCCGCGCCGTTGGGCCCGAGGAACCCGAATACCTCCGAGCGGGCCACCTCGAAGTCGATCTCCCGCACGGCTTCGATCTCGCCGTAGCGCTTGGCGAGGCCTTTGACCGAGACCGCGGGAGCGACCGATCGGAGATCGGCCAGCGCGGCGGACTCGCGGCTGTCGTTCGGGGAGGGGCTGTGGTTCGGGGAGGGGCCGCCGTTCGGCGAGGAACTGCCGTTCCGGGAGGGACCGTCGGTTGCGGGAGTGGGGGAGGTCATGGCGAGGGTGTCTGCGGCCCCCGTGGGAGGGACCGCAGACACCGTAGCGTGCAGCTCAGCTGTTTTCAGGACTCCCGGGGTCGTTCTCGGGGCTCTCGGGCTCCGCGCCGTCGGCGAGGATCCGGTAGAGCTCGCGGCGCGCGTTGACGAGCACCTTGCGGGCCTCCGCGAGCTGGGCCTCGCTGCCGTGCATGACCTGCGTGAAGGCGACGGCGACCTCGCGCATGAGCTTGCCGAGCTCCACCACGGGGGGGCTGTAGCCTCCGCTCATCTCCTCCCAGGGGGCGGGCCGCTCGGGGTCGCGCTCTTCGACGCGGGCGAGACCCTCGGGGGTGAGCCGCAGGAGCTTGCGCCCGTCGATCTCCTCCGAGCGGATCAGGCCCTCGTCCTCGAGCTGCTGCAGGGCGGGGTAGACGGAGCCCGGGCTGGGGCTCCAGGCGCCCTCGCTGCGCTCCTGGACCTCCTGCATGATCTGGTAGCCGTTGCGGGGCTCCTCGGCGAGCAGCAGCAGGGCGGCGGTGCGGATGTCCCCACGCCGCGCCTTGCGGCCCCCACCGCGCCAGGGCGGCCCGCCGCCCCCAGGTCCGAAACCCCCGAATGGGAATCCGCCCCACCCTCCGCGTGGACCCTCGGGCCCGCCCGAGCGGCGGTGACGGTGGCCGCGGTGACGGCCGGGCTCGTCCGCGGGATCGCTCCCGAGCCCGCTCATGGCGAGCCAGAGGGCGCGGAGGTCGCGGCGGTTGAAACAGTGTCCTTCTCGTGTGGTGCATGTCGCTTCTGCGTACATATCTAACTCCTATCGTTGAACATCGCGATAGTAGCACGATATATCTTTTAATGCTCACCCAAGATGTCCGGGGAGCGAACAGCGCGGCGAGGAGGAGTCCAGTTGGATGGCGGGTCCAGCTAGTCCAGCTGGAGGCCGAGTCAGTGCCGGAAGTGGCGGATGCCCGTGGCCACCATCGCGATGCCCGCGGCGTCGGCAGCGGCGATGACCTCCTCGTCGCGCACGGAGCCCGCGGGTTGGATGACGGCGCCGATGCCGGCGTCGATCGCGAGCTGGGGTCCATCGGCGAAGGGGAAGTAGGCGTCGGAGGCCAGCACCGCGCCCGCCAGTAGGCCGGGCTGGGCCGACTGGGCCTTCTCGACGGCGATGCGCACCGCGTCGACGCGGCTCATCTGGCCGGCGCCGATGCCGACCGTCGCGGCGCCCGCGGCGAGCACGATCGCGTTGGAGCGCACGTGACGGCAGACCCTCCAGGCGAACAGCAGGTCCTCCCACTGGGTCTCGGTGGGGGCGGTGGCGGTGAGCACGCGCATCTGCTCGCGCGTCTCCGTCACCAGGTCGCGGCTCTGCACGAGCTGTCCCCCTAGCACGGGCTTGCCTTCGACCTCGCGCAGCGACGGCGGCCACTGCGGGAGCTCGAGCAGGCGGACGTTCTTCTTCTCCGTCAGGACCTCCAGTGCCTCCTCGTCGAAGCCGGGGGCGAGCAGCACCTCGATGAACTGCTTGGAGAGCGCCTGCGCGCAGGCGCGGTCCACCCGGCGGTTGAGGGCGATCACCCCTCCGTAGGCGCTCTGGGGATCGCAGGCGAAGGCGCGCTCGTAGGCCTCCAGGACGCTCTCCCCGAGGGCGCACCCGCAGGGATTGTTGTGCTTGACGATCGTGCACGCCGGACCCGAGAAGTCCTCGACCAGCTCCCGCGCGGAGCTGAGGTCGAGCAGGTTGTTGAAGGAGAGCTCCTTGCCGTGCAGCTGCTCCACCCCGTCCAGCAGATGGGTGGGCGAGCCCACCCTTGCGTAGAAGGCGGCCTGCTGGTGGGGGTTCTCGCCGTAGCGCAGGTCGCTCACCTTCTCGTAGGCCTCGCGCCAGTGCGGCGGGAAGCCCTCGTGGGTGCGCCGGGAGAACCAGGTCGAGATCGCGGCGTCGTAGCGGGCGGTCAGGGCGAACGCGGCCGCGGCGAGCCGCTCGCGCGTGGCGAGCGCCAGGCGCCCGCCGGACTCCCGCAGCTCGACCAGCACGGGGGCGTAGTCGTCGGGGTCAACCACGACGGCGGCGAAGGCGTGGTTCTTGGCGGCGGCGCGGATCATGGTGGGGCCGCCGATGTCGATGTTCTCCACCACCTCCGCCGCGGTGGCGTCCCCGCGCGCGACGGTCTGCTCGAAGGGGTAGAGGTTCACACACACCAGATCGACCGGCTCGATCCCGTGCTCGGCGGCCGCGTTCAGATGCTCCTCGCTGTCGCGCAGCGCGAGCAGCCCGGCGTAGAGGCGCGGGTGCAGCGTCTTCACGCGCCCGTCCATCATCTCGGGGAAGCCCGTGAAATCCTCGATCGCGCGCACCGGCACGCCCGCGCCCGAGAGCTCGCGGGCGGTGCCCCCGGTGGAGACGATCTCCACCCCCAGTTCCACGAGGCCGCGCGCGAAGTCGACGATCCCGGCCTTCTCGGAGACCGAGAGCAGCGCCCGGCGCACGCGCACCTCGCCCGGGGAGGTGCGCTCGATGCCGAGGCCGGGAGCTGTCACGGTCTCGCTGTCGGAGGGCATGCTCAGAGCCTATCCACTCATCGGGCCGCGGCGATCACCACCCGACGCGGGTTCTGCGGATCGAGGCTGAGGGCTCCCCGCGCGAACAAGCGCACGGCCTCCGGGAGCAGGGCGTGCTCGAGCGGGCGCAGCTCCCCGAGCACCTCCTCGGGATCGCGCGCGCCGGGAAGCTCGCGGGCGCCCTGGAGGATCACCGGTCCGCTGTCCACCCCGGCGTCGACGAAGTGGACTGTCACGCCGAAGACCTTCACCCCATACTCCAGCGCCTGCTCGATCGCCTTCAGGCCCGGGAAGGCGGGGAGGAGGGAGGGGTGGACGTTGATGACCGCGCCGGGGAAGCGCTTCAGGAAGGGCTCCCCGACGAGCTCCATGTAGCCCGCCAGCACCACCAGCTGCGCGCCGCGCCCAGCGAGCCAGTCGGCCATCGCCCGATCGCGCGCCCCCCGGTCGGGGTGCTCCGCGCGGGGGAACACCGCGCTCGGTATGCACCGCGCCCGCGCGCGCTCCAGTGCAGGCGCCCCGGAGAGGTTGGAGGCCACGGCCACGACCTCCGCCTCCCGGCCGTGCACGGTGTCGAGCAGCGCCTGCAGGTTGGTGCCCGTGCCCGAGGCCAGCACGGCGATCGGCAGTGGCGTATCGATGGCGGTGGTCAAGTCCGGCGAAGCGATGTCGAGGGCAGTCCGGTGGAGCGGTGGGGGCAACGTCCGGCGAAGCCTAGCTCGGCGCAACCTCGTCGGCGAGGTGGTGCCGGCAAGGTGGTGTCGGCGAGGTGGTATCGGCGAGGTGGTGTCGGCGAGGTGGTGTCGGCGAGGTAGCGTCGGAAGGTCCCGGACGGCTCGACCAAAAACACCCTGTTGAGCATTGCGTGCCCCTCTGCCTAGGCTGGCCGCGTGTTTGAAGCGGAGGTCGAGGCTTGGAAGCTCGCAGGTGGGGTGGCCCCGCGTCAGCACGTTGCCGAGATTCAGCGTTCGCGGCTGTTCGCGGCCGCGGTGGAGGTCGTCGAGGAGTTCGGCTACGCCAACGCGACCGTCGCGCACATCGTCTCCCGCGCGCACATCTCGGGCCGCACCTTCTACGAGATGTTCGCCAACTGCGAAGAGTGTCTCGCGGCGGTGCTCGAGGACATCCTCGAGCTGATCCGCGAGGAGGTTGCCGCTGCCGACCTTGCGGGCCTCCCCTGGTGTGAGCGGATGCGCGGAGGTCTGTGGGCGATCCTCTCCTTCCTCGACCGCGAGCCCGCGCTTGCGCGGTTCTGCGTGGTGCACGCGATGGGCGGCGGTCCGCTTGTGCTCGCACGCCGACAGGAGGTCTTCGCGGCACTCGCCGGCGCCGTCGACGAGGGGCGCTCTCAGGGCGAGCGGGGCGCCGCGAGCACGCCGCTGGCCGCCGAGGGCCTCGTCGGCGCCGCGTTCGCGATCGTTTACGCCCGCCTGCTGGATCGTCGGCGCCGGCCGTTCGCCGAGCTGCTGGGCGAGCTCATGGGGATGATCGTGCTTCCCTACCATGGGCCCGCCGCCGCGCGCCGTGAGCAGATCCGGCCTGCGCCCGCCGCGATCCGCCGTGCCCACCGCCGGTCCGCGCGGGCCGCCCGTGTTCCGCTCGACGATCTGCCGATCCGCCTCACCTACCGCACCGCGCGAGTCCTCGAAGGCGTCGCCGAGCGACCCGGCGCCAGCAACCGCGAGATCGCCGAGAGCGCCGGGATCTCGGACGCCGGGCAGGTGTCGAAGCTGCTCGGGCGCCTCCAGCGCCTCGGGCTGCTCGCCAACAGTGGCGGGGGGCAGCGCAGGGGCGAGCCCAACGCCTGGACGCTCACCCTGGCGGGCCGGCGGATTGCGCAGAGCATCGACATCGCCCTCCAGAGCGGGGGAGCGGTGGAGGGTGCGGGCGGCGAGCCTCGCACCCGGCGGGCGGTTGGCGGCCGGCTCAGCCGGGGGCGGCGAGTCCTCAGCGCTTCGCGGCGTGCCTGATCGCCGCGCCCTCGGGGGTGATCCGCCACTCGTTGGCGAAACCTCTGCCGGCGGTTTGCGTGGCGTTCTCGATCAATCCCTGCGAGGCGAGGCGGGTCACGAGCTTGGAGATCTGGCCCTGGTCTGAGATCCCGACTCCGATGGCCACTTCCCGGTTGTTCGCTCCCGGGTGCGTGGCCACGAAGTCGAGCACCCGCACCGTGCGGTAGGTCAGACGGTTGTCCAGGTCCTCGAGCGGGACGCGCCGGTGCGGTTCCTTGGTCGTCATTCGCAACGCGGGCCGCCGCGCCGGGCGCTCGAGCTCCCGGGTCGCCGCCGCGGGGCCGCGGTAGGGGAACACGATCATGCTCGCCAGCGGGCCCGCCAGCTCAACGAGCGGCCCCGGAGCGGGGGTGCTCAGCAGGCGCTCGTGCACCACCGAAACGGCTCCCGCGACCACGGTGTGGGCGGTCAGCGGCGGGGGGCCGCCGCCGCGCCGTGCCTGGGCGCCCTCGCGGCCCTCCTCGACGATCCGCGTGAGCCCGTCGAGGATCTCCGCGCGAGCACTCAGCACCCGCGGACCGGCCTGCTGGGCGTCCACCACGCACAGGCGTGCCAGCGCCGGCTCCTCGTCGAGCGCCTCCAGCAGCGCCTCCAGGCCCGCGCGCACCCGCTCCTGCCACGGCCCCGCTCCGTCACACGCCCCCTCGACCGCCGCCGCGATCCGGGCGACGGAGTCCTCGAACGCCCCCAGGAAGACGTCTTCGCGGTCGCGGAAGAGCTGGTAGAAGGTTCCGCGGGAGACCCCTGCGCGGGTCACCAGCAGGGTGATGCTCAGCTGTGCGTAGCCCACCTCGGCGACGCTCCGCACCGTCGCCGCCAGCAGGCGCGCGCGCTGGAACTCCCGAACGCTGTCCCGCGGCTCGCCGGCTTCCGCTGCTGCCCTCCCCGCCTCGCGGCTCGGTGGGCGCCGGTCCGCCAGGGCTCGCGCCCGCTGGGCGCCGGTCGCCTCAGGACCCGGCGCGGACAACGCGGACCGCCTCCTCGGCCCCGATCGCCGGTGCCAGCGCCACGTACGCCGCGTAGCCCGCCAGGTCCGGGAGGCGTCCCGTCGTGCGGTTCGCCACGTGGTGGCGGGCCATCTCCCAGATCGCCCCCACCGATGCCTCGGCCGCCAGGGGGGTGGGCCGTTGCGTGGGCGGGGCATGGCGCAGGAGCAGATCGGCGAGGCCGCGCAGCAGCCCTTCTCCGCGCTCCACGCCCGCCGGGCCCACGGCGAGCACCTCGAGGAAAGCGACCCGCGCGAACACGCCGTCGTGCGCGATGTGGCGCATCAGTGTCGCGATCGCCCGCCGCACCCCTGATGGCCAGTCCGCCGCTCCCTGCGCGCCGCGCAGCGCGGCCGCCAGCGCCTCCGCCGTCAGCAGCTCGAGCGCCGCGAGGAAGCACTCCGCGCCGCTCCCGTAGAGCTCGCTCAATAGCGACTCCGGGACCCCCGCCTCGTGGGCGATCCGCCCCGTGCTCACTCGCGCGTAGCCCTCCCGCGCGGCCAGCTTGGCGGTTGCGCGCAGGATCAGCCTGTGCTCGTCGCGCTCCCCGCTCGCTCCTGCGCCACGGGCGCTCGCGAGGGTGGCGAGCGTCGGCGCGCCCGCCGGCAGCTCCGCGGCCACGGGGTGGGAGCACGCTCGCGCCCATCTCAGCAGCTCCCCGGCCTGCTCTGGGAGTTGCTGCTCGCGGCCCTCCAGCAGGCGCCGTCGGATCGCCAGCCAGAGGCCCCCAGAGATCCCGCGGATCAGGTCGGGCGGCAGGGGGGGGCGGTCCGGCGCTCCGCCGAGGCTCTGCGCCAATGCCCGCTCGAGCGCCGCGCTGGTCCGCTCCGTGCGTTCGCGTCCCGCCGCACCCGCCGCAAGGATCTCGAGCACCGCCAGGCGCGCCGCCTTGGGTTCCCCGGCGATCTGGGCCGCGAGCGCCGCGAATGCGCGCTCGACGTCGGACTCCTCGCCGCTCGCGCCGCCCCACGCCTCCCGCACCCGCCGCGCCGCCGCGCCCACGATCGCGTCGTAGCTCGCCAGGAAGCACCCCTCGCGATCCGCGAAGCGCTCGTAGAAGGTGCGCCGCGAGACTCCCGCCAGGGCCGCGAGTTCGGAGACCGTGATTGCCGGGTAGCCACGGGCCGCCACCGCCTCGATCGTCGCTCCATGCAGGCGGGCGCGCTGGTGACGCGCGACCCGCTCGTGCCCTGGCCCGTTGGGGCGTGGTTTGAGCTTTGTGTACAGAGACGTACACGAACCGGTCTGGAGACCCCCCGCCGGCGCCGGGGTCTGGAGACCTCCAGCCGGCGCCGCCGGCATCGACATGCCACTTCTGCCCATCATCCCTCTCGTCGCTTGGAACATCGACCCCGTACCCCTGGATCGCACGCTCAGTACTCAATGACCGGGGGGACTGTAACACATGGGCTGACATGATGTCAAGACTTAGTTTATGATGTCATATAGAGGTTTCTTGTGAGGAGTGCAGCTGTCTGCGATGGTCCCAATGCTCGAGCCGAGCCTATTGTCAAGGCCTGGGCCGGTAAGATCGAGCCCGTGTCGTCTTGCGCAGACGGCGGCGGCGCGTGGCTGTCTTGGCCAGCTGGGGGCCGGACGCGATGAGGGTCTCCTTAGAGAGGAGTCGCCGAACAATGGGCGACGGGGGCTGGGTGTCGGGATGAGCGGCAGGCAGAGAAGCAGCGAGCGCTACCGCGGGCTCGCGCCGCGAATCCACGGGCTCGACGCCGACGCCGTGGCGCGCCACCAGCGCGCGCGGCTGCGCGCCGCGACGATCGAGCTCGTCGTGCGCCGCGGGTACGAGGCTGTCCGGGTGGCCGACGTCATCCGTCTCGCCCACATCTCCCGGCCCACCTTCTATGCGCTCTACCCCGACAAGGAGGCCTGCTTCCTCGACGCCTACGACGAGACCTCCCGGCACGTCACGCGCGTGGTCGTCGACGCCTACCGCCGCTCCCACGACTCCCGGGGTCACGTGCGCGCCGGGATGGGGGCGTTCCTGGAGCTGGCGGCCGCTGAGCCCGACACGGTGGCGTTCATGGTCTACGGCGGGCTCGGCGGTTCGCGGGGGCTGGAGCGCTACAACCGCGCGCTCCTCGCGCTCGTCCGCCGCCTGCGCGGCCGCTCGGCCGCTCCCGCCGTGGTGGCCGACGACCTCACGATCAGGGCCGTGCTCGGGGGGGTGCGCGAGGTGGTCGCGATCCGGCTGCGCCGCGGGGAGGCCGAGGGGCTGCCCGCGCTCGCCGACGACCTCGCGGCCTGGGCGCTCTCCTATCCCCCCGCCGTCCCCCCGATCCTCGCCGCGGGCGCGCCTCGCACCGTCGAGCCGCCGCTCTCGGGCGGGAACCGTTCCGGCGAGCAGCCGCACTCAGGCCGACCTGGAGCCGGCGAGCAGCCGTCTTTAGGTCAGGCCCACCCCGGCGAGCAGCAGGCGTCCGCAGCGGGGCGGCGGCCGTGGCATCCGGACTCCCCGCGCGAGCGCTTCGCGCGGCTGCCCAGCGGCCGGCACGACCTCACGCGCGAGTTCATCGAGTACAGCCAGCGCGAGCGGATCATGGACGCGCTCGCGGACATCGTCGCCGAGAAGGGCTACCCCAAGCTCACCGTCACCGAGATCGCCCGCCGCGCCGGGGTCTCCCACAAGACCTTCTACGAGCACTTCCCCGGCAAGCGCGAGGCCTACCTCGCGACCGGACGCACGGGCGGGGAGTGGGGCTTCCAGGCGGCCGTCGAAGCGTACGCCGTTCACGCTGGCGACTGGCCGCGGGCCGTCGCGGCGGGCCTCGAGGCCTACCTGCGCTTCCTCGCGGTCGAGCCCGGCCACGCGCGCCTGGGGTTCGTGGACATCTTCACCGCCGACCCCGAGATGCTCCAGCTGCGTGACGAGATCGTCACCGCCTTCGTCGCCTACCTGAGCCCCGGCTTCGAGCTCGCCCCCGCCGATCGCCCGGCGCCGCCGATCGCCCCCGACGCGATCGGCGGCGCGGTGTGGGAGCTGCTGCAACACCACATCCGCCACGAGCCGATCGAGCGGCTGCCGCTGCTCGCGCCGCAGGTCACCTACATCGCGCTCACCCCCTTTCTCGGGGCGCAGCGCGCCGCACGCGCCGCCGTCGCGCAGCCTGAGGGCACACAGGGCGCGAGCGGCGCCGACGCCGCCTGAGGGCTGGAGATCGCAGGCTCGTCCGCGGGCAGTGTCCCCGGGGCGCCCGGCAAGTCCAGCCACCCTGGTCGCCCCGGCCGTCTTCACCGAAACCAAAAACACCCCCTTGAGCTTTCGGGGCCAGCCCGTTTAGCCTGCGGTGTAGACCGGATGGATTGCCGGCACATCTCGGCGATTCCGGGTGGGACCGCGGCCGCGGTGTGTGAGGTGGGTGAGGAGAGAGAGCATGAGCTTCGAGGTAACCGAAATGGTGCAGGGCCCGCACGACGCCCGGAAGCCGGGCGCGTCTCTCTCGGCGCCTGGCTGCCCGAGCGGCGCTCACCCTCTCTTTCGATCCGGGTGTCTGCGACTCCAACAGCCGCGTTTGCTGCGTCACTAAACCGAGGAGATAAGGTGAAATCCACAGAGCCAGTCGCGCAATCCGCATCCACGCCGGGGCCCGGTCT
Source organism: uncultured Solirubrobacterales bacterium (assembly GCA_963713985.1). Classification (GTDB taxonomy): domain Bacteria; phylum Actinomycetota; class Thermoleophilia; order Solirubrobacterales; family Solirubrobacteraceae; genus Palsa-744. Next base: position 1,397,501 of record OY970219.1, read on the forward strand.
CCGCGCGGTGCTGGCCGGCCTGCTCCGGGGCCAAGGGAGTGGTGCGCCCGGAATCGGCCGCGCGTCCTCCGTGGCGGCGGCGGTTGTGGGAGCGCTGCTGTGTGGGATGGTCTTCGCCGCCGTCCCCGCGTTTGCCGCTCCGCCCGAGACTCCTGAAGTGCGGGTCGAATTCAACGCCATCAAAGCGACCGAAGCGACGTTTGTCGCTGTTCTGGACCCGAATGGCGCGGCGGGCGAACCAGTGCTGTACAAGTTCTACTACGCGGTGGGCGCGTCGTGTATGGGTGGTCTTGAAACGCTCCCGCTGTCCGCCCCTGGCGGTGCACACGAAGAATTTGGTGAACTGGTCAAGAGTCTGACGCCCGACACCGACTACACGGTCTGCGTGGTCGCTGAAGACCTCCCGGGAACGGCGACCAGCAGAGCGGTTCACTTCAAAACGTCTCTTCCCCCCGAAAAGCCGGTGGGCCTGGAAGTGCCGGCGGGGGAAGTCACGGCGACGACGGCGACGGCGAAGGGCGAGTTGAACCCCAACAACGCGGGCGAACCGCCGCACACCACGTCCGAATACCCCTCCTACGAGTTCCTCTACAAGGTGTCCCCACTGTCCGCGTCTCCAACCGGAGAATGTGAAGAAAGCGTGTTGTCTGAAGCTGCGACGGGGGCGAAGGGAGAGGAGGTCTCCTCCCAAATCCAGGGCTTGGAGCCGAACGCGAAATATCAGGTCTGCATGGTGGCTCGCAACGTGGCCGGCGAAGAAGCGAAGGGGACGTCGGTTGTTACCTTCACGACCCACCCGGCGCCGCCCACGGTCGAATGGGAGTACGCGTCGCCGGTGAAGGCCAAGGCGGCGACGTTCCACGCGGGGATCAACCCGAACAACCAGCAGACGAGCTACGAATTTATATATGCCACCACCGAAAATCTTAAAAATGCGAAATCCATCCCTGGCGCGGGGATAATCGAAGGTTGGGGTGGACAGGAAGTCGTCGTGCAAACCGGCGAAGTGCTCGCGCCGACGACGACGTACTACTACCAGGTGGTGGCCAAGAACAAAAAAGGCGAAGAACAGAGGGGCGCGATCGAACACTTCAAAACACCGGTTGCTGCGCTGCCGGAAGCGCCGCAGGAAAGTGCGCTCTACTCTCGCGCGAAAGAATCGGTGGGTCTGTACGGTCTCTTGAACGCGGACGCAGCCGAACCGGTCGAACCAGGCACCTATCAGTTCCTCTATAAGGCGACGACGACATTGTCCAAGGCGGAATGCGAAAGCGGCACGAAGGTTCCTGCCAAACCGGGCGTCTATAACGGGGGCGGACCGGAATGGGAGTACGAATCGGTTTCGGGCCTCAAACCGGACACGGCGTACGTGTTCTGCTTGGCGGCGACGAATGCGAGCGGCACGACCGTCGGGCCGCCGGTGGCGTTCACGACCGCGCTGCCGCCGGAAAAGCCCGACGCGCCTGTCGTGGAAGCAGGGTCGTTGACCGCGACGACGGTGAAGCTGAAAGGCACGGTGAACCCGGCCAACGCCGGTGAACCCGGCGGCTCGTATGAATTCCGCTACCAGGCGTCCGCTACGCAATGCGAAAACGAAGGCGCGACGCCCAACGTGGGACCGCTCGCCGGTGCCGAGGGCGAAACCGTCTCCGGTGAAGCGACGGGATTGCGCCCGAAAACCCAATACACGGTGTGCATCCGCGTGGTCAATGCGGTTGGTGAAGCCGAAGTTGGGCCGTCCGTGACGTTCACGACGGCGGCCACGATCCGTCCCGAAACCCCCGCCGAAGAGCAGGCGAGCGAAGTCGGTGGCGTGAGCGCGACGCTGAAGGGCGTGCTGAACCCGAAAAATACGGGCGAAGCGGGCCACTATGAATTCCTCTACAGGCAGGACGCAAAACAGGGCGAACCGCAGAACGAAACGGGGGGCTGCGAAGGGGGCCGCAAGACTCCCGAACCCGCGGGCGTGGCGAGCGGCGCGCTGCGCGAGCTGGAGTCCGCGACGCTCAGCAAGCTGCTGCCGGGCACCGAATACACGTTCTGCCTGGTGGCCGTCAACAATGCCGGCGAACAGGCCATCGGGCCACCCGTGACGTTCATGACGAGCGCGCTGGGCGAAGAGTTCGCCGCGGACATCACCGGCAAAGAAGCGACGCTCAACGCAGAAATCGGCGCGGGCGGCTTGGAAACGAGCTACCACATCGAATACGGCGCCAACAGCATCGCGGAAGTCTCCACGCCCGAAGAGCACGCCGTCCCGTCCAAGACGCCGTTGGTCGTAGCGCAGACGCTGACAGACCTGAAACCCGCCACGACGTATCGCTTCCGCTTTGTCGTAAGCAACGAACGCGGCACGATTGTGGGCGTTGAACATGCCTTTACGACCGCTCCCGCGCCCGGCTCCGAACTCTCGCAGGACTGTCCCAACGAACAGCGCCGTGGCGAACAGCCCTACGGGCTGCGGCTGCCGGACTGCCGCGCATACGAGATGGTCTCCCCGCTGGACAGCGATGGGCAGGATGCGACCGACCCAGACGTCTCCGAAGAACAGCCCCGCGCAGCGGTGTCCGGCGAAGCGGTCGCCTACGCTTCCTATGGCAATTACGACGAACCGAAAGGCTCCGCATATGAAACCACGTTTCTTTCGCGGCGTGGGCCGGAAGGGTGGTCCACCCAGGAGATCACACCGTCACACAATCCGACGCGAACTGAATTGGAACCGTCCTACCTGGGTACTGTGTTCACTCCAGAATTGACGGCCGGTGTCGCGAACACAAATGCCTCGCTGACCGGTCAAGCACCGCTCGGAGACGAAACGTTCGGTCTCTATGTGGCTGACTTTGGAAGCGACTCCTACCAGTATCTGGGGCAGCAACTGTTGGCACAGGGTGCCTCGACGAACCTCAGCCACGTGGTGCTCAACGGCTCCGAGTGGGTGGAAGGCCAGGTCTTTCCGGTAATGGTCGGCAATCACGGTGAAAAGATCGAAGGGGGCGTCGGATCGGAGACCGGATACGGCGTGTACTCCTTCGGCGGAAGTCTTTGGCACGCCGTGTCGTCCGATGGCTCACGTGTATTCTTTTCCAACTCGCAACTGTATGTGCGGGTCAACGTCGAAACGCCGCAGAGCCCGATGAGCGGCAACGGGTGTACGGTCGCCACCGATGCCTGCACGATTGAAGTGTCGGCGTCGCAGAAGACGAATGGCAGCGGTCCCGGCGGGACGGATCCACACGGGCCCCAGAGCGCCCAATATCGGGGCGCGAGTGCCGACGGGTCGAAGGTGTTCTTCACCAGCACGGCGGAGTTGACCAATGACGCCTACACGGGTCCGGACGACAATGCGTCGAACCTCTACGAATACGAACTGAGCGGCGAACCCGGAGTGCCCGGGCGGCTGACGGACCTTTCGATCGACAACGGCGGCAACGGCGCCGGGGTGCTGGGCGTCGTTCAGGTCTCCGAAGAAGGGTCGCATGTGTACTTCGTCGCGGAAGGTGACCTCGCGGGAGACGCGACGCCGGGAGCGCCGAACCTCTATGTCTCCCAGGACGGGGGGGCGCCCGCGTTCATCGCGACGCTCGGCGCAGGTGACAGACACGTCTGGGACGGAAATGGGGAGATCGATAACGCAGCGGTGGTATCGCCTTCTGGAGCGTATCTGGCGTTCGAATCGGGGTCGAGCTTGACGGGCTATGACAACGAGCAGGCGCAGCCGGGCGAGTGCGAAGGATACGTCCCGGACGGCTACCCCATTTCAGAGGAAGGGAAGTGTCGAGAGCTCTATCTCTACGATGCGGTGACGGGAGGTTTGGCGTGCGCCTCCTGCGATCCGACCGGCGCCGCGCCGCTCGGCTCGACGAGCTTCCGGCCCTCCTTCGACCGTCCATTTGATCTCTATCGGCAGCATAATCTGGCCGAAGACGGCACGTTGTACTTCGACAGTGACGATGCGCTGGTGCCGAACGCGAGCGATGGTCGTCAGAATGTTTATGAGTATGAGGATGGTCACATTCATGCGATCTCGGATGTGGCGGGGGGCTTTGAATCGTTCTTCCTGGACGCGAACCCCGACGGGTCGAATGTGTTCTTCGCGACCGCGGATCAGCTGCTGCCGGAAGACAAGAGCAACAACATCGAGGTGTGGGACGCACGTGTCGGCGGCGGGTACCCGGTGACGAGCGTGCCGCCGGCGTGCGACAATGGCGATGCGTGCAAACCGCCGCCTACGCCGCAGCCGGCGGTCCTCGGCGTGCCGGCGAGCGCGACCTTCTCCGGCCCGGGGGATCTCACACCGACGCCCTCGTTGGTGGAAGAAAAGCCGAGCCCCACCACGAAATCGGTGAAATGCGCCAAGGGCAAGCGGCTTAGTCACGGGCGGTGCGTGGAGCAGAAGAAAAAGCCGAAGAAGCAGAAGAAGTCGAAGAAGGCAGGCAAGGCAACCGACAAGCGGAGGGCAGGCCGATGAGGACTCGTGTGTCTCACCAAAGATTCGGTAGGGCTCTCGCGGCGGGCACCCAGTTGTTGCGTGCGCGCCGGTGTGCGCTGGGCGCCGCTGCTGCGGTTGCACTGGCGGCGCTCGCGTGCACCGCGCCGCCAGTGCTCGCCGTCGAATTCCCTGGCGGCGAAATCCCTGGGACCGGGATCGGCGCGCATGAATTCGGCTTTCAAAAATTGGCGGTCTCCGAGCGCAACCAGGACGGCTCGCCGAATATACAGGCGGGCGCTCATCCCTTCGCGATGACGACCACGTTCTTGTTGAACCAGCCCCCTCGTGAATACCCAGCAATCAAGGCGTACGGCGATCTGAGGGACTTCAAGCTCGAACTGCCGCCGGGCTTCGTCGGGAACCCTAATGCCGTACCCGGCTGCACCTATCAAGAATTTATTGTTAGTGCTAAGTACGGAGCGCGTCCATGTTCGAACGAAACCGTTGTTGGGGTTGCCACGACCTGGGTCACCGTAGCCGGTAAGGACAATCTCTTTTCGACGAGCGACCCGATCTACAATCTGGTGCCGCCGACTGGTACCGCGGCGGAGTTCGCCTACATCGTCGCGGGGAACACGCCGATATTCCTGCAGTCCAGTCTCCGATCGGGGAGCGACTATGGCCTGACGATCAATGCCCCGGACCTCAGTGAGGCTGTGGTGATCGCGGCGAGCAAGATCACGATCTGGGGCGTGCCCGCCGATCCGGCGCACAATTACATACGTGGCGGCTGTGTGAGCCCAGTCCTCGGATCCGAGTTTTCGACTTATGGTTTGGAAGCAGGCGAAGATGAAATTGAAGGCCCCGTGGGAAATGCGAGCGAAGAAGTGCCCATCGTATCGAACGGGGAATGCCCGTCGCAGGCGCCGGAGACGCCGCTGTTGACGAACCCGACGTCGTGTGGTGTACCGCGGCCGGTGACGGGGGGGATCGATTCGTGGCAGGAAATTGGTGTCTTCAAAACGGCGTCGACGTCTCTGCCGGAGCTGACGGGCTGTGAAAAACTTGATTTCAGTCCGACGGTCTCGATGGTGCCGGATGGAACGGCGGGGAGCACGCCAACCGGGTTGACCGTGGGTATACACATTCCGCAGGAAACAACGGAAAACCCGGCCGGGGACGGCGAGGCGGACGTGCGCGACACGACGGTCACGCTGCCCCAGGGGGTGCAAATCAGCCCGGGTGGGTCCGATGGCCTGCAGGCTTGTTCGATCGAACAGATGGGCTTCACTGGCTTCAAGGAACTCGACCCGACAACCGAACCGGGGAATCGCACGGCCCAATTCACGCCGGAAGCGCCTACCTGCCCGAACTCGTCAAAGATCGCCAACGTGCGGTTCGGGACGCCGCTGCTGAAGCATGAATTGACGGGTTCGGTGTATCTCGCGGCGCCGCAGAACTTCTCTGGTGCGCCGGTAAACCCGTTCTCCGCGCTGGTGGCGATGTACCTGTACGCTGAAGAACCGATCGCGGGCGTGAAAGTCAAGCTCGCGGGGAGGGTCACGACGAACCCCGAAACGGGGCAGATCACGACCAGTTTTGAAAACACGCCGCAGGCACCGGTCGACAATTTCAGTATTGAATTCTTTGGGACTGCTCGGGCGCCCTTGACGACCCCGTCGCTGTGCGGGACGTATACGACCGAAGCCTCGATTGAACCGTGGACGGGCACACCGCCGGTGGTGCCGAGTTCGAGCTTCCAAATCACGTCCGGTCCGCAGCTCGTGACGGCGATCGGGCCGGAACTGTCGCCGTGCGCGAATCCGTTGCCGTTCTCGCCGTCGCTGATCTCGGGCACGATCAACGTGAACGCGGGCGGATTCAGCCAGTTGAATACGACCTTCTCCCGAGAAGATGGGCAGCAGCCCCTCTCGGGGATCGAACTGCACTACCCGCCGGGTATCTCCGGACTCCTGGCTGGAGCCGAAGGGCATCCGGCTGTGGAACTGTGCGGTGAAGCGCAGGCCAACGAAGGGACCTGTGGCCCGGAAAGTCAGGTCGGGGAAACGGTCATCAGCGTCGGCCTGGGGGACGATCCGTACAGCGTGGAGGGCGGCAAGGTGTATATCACCGGCCCCTATCGGGGCGCCCCGTTCGGCCTCTCGATTGTGACCCCAGCGAAGGCGGGCCCCTTCGATCTGCAGGAAGGCCACCCGGTGGTCGTGCGGGCGAAGGTCGCGGTCGAACCGCACACCGCGGCATTGTCGGTCATCACCGACCCGCCGGGCTCGCCGCATGCGATCCCGACGATGATCGACGGGATCCCGTTGCAGATCAAGCACGTCAACGTGCTCATCAACCGGCCGTACTTCACGTTCAACCCGACCAACTGCGAAAAGACCCAGGTCACGGGCACGGTCTACAGTGCCGAAGGGGCTTCCTCGCAGGTGTCGGTGCCCTTGCAGGTCGCCAACTGCGCGATCCTGCGCTTCCAACCGAAATTCTCGACCTCCACGCAGGCCAAACCGACCAAAGAGGACGGCGAGAGCCTTACGGTGAAGCTCTCCTACCCACAGGCCCCGCTGGACACCCAGGCGAACGTCAAGCGTGTCAAAGTCGAACTGCCCAAGCAGCTCCCCTCGCGACTGACGACCCTACAGAAGGCGTGCACGAGCGCCCAGTTCGAAGCGAACCCCTCCGGCTGTCCACCGGCGTCGGTGGTAGGGCACGCGAAGGCGGTCACCCCGCTCGTCCCCGTCCCGCTGGAAGGCCCCGCGTACTTCGTCAGCCACGGCGGCGAAGCATTCCCCTCGCTGGTCCTCGTGCTGCAGGGCTACGGCGTGACGATCGACCTGGTCGGGTCGACGTTCATCAACAATGAAGGAGTCACGAGCAGCACCTTCAAGACCATCCCCGACGCGCCCATCGGCACCTTCGAACTGACGCTCCCTATGGGCCCCTACTCCGCGCTCGCGGCGACCGGGAACGTCTGCAACGACAAACTCACGATGCCCACCGAATTCTTTGCGCAGAACGGCGCCGAGGTCAACCAAAAGACCCCGATCACCGTCAACGGCTGCCCGAAGGCGAAGACGAAGAAGAAAGCGAAAGCCAAGCACAAGCACAAGAAGGCGCACAAAGGGAAGAAGGGTAAGAAGGGTAAGAAGTAAGGGTGCGCCGGCCGCGACACCGCTGTCGCTGGGTATGCCGGCGCCCGCCCCTCCGGCGTCCATAGGAACGCGAGCGAGCTTGACCGCCCCAGCTGGCCAGCCAGATCGGCTAGCTTGGCTCGGTCGGCCGGTACTCGCCGCTGAAGGGCCCGAGCGGCAGTCGTCGTGATCGTGCCGGCGGAAGGCTGGCGAGGCGCTCGCGGGCGCTAGGCCCGCACGAGCGGCAGCGACTGCCCGGCGGGCTCCTCCAGCGCGTACTTCCCATTCGCCTCGCCGGTGCCGTCGAGCGGGTACTCGCCGCTGAAGCAGGCGTCGCAGTGGGTGGCGCGGGTGGCGCCGACCGCCTCGTAGACACCCGCGAGGGAGAGGTAGTGCAGGGAGTCGCAGCCGAGCTCGGCCGCGACCTCCGCGGTGGTGCGGTCGTGGGCGATCATCTCCTCGCGGGTGGACATGTCGATCCCGTAGTGGCAGGGGTGCTTGATGGGGGGGGCGGAGATGCGCATGTGCACCTCGCGGGCGCCCGCCTCGCGGAGCATCTGCACGATCTGGCGGGTGGTGTTGCCGCGCACGATCGAGTCGTCCACGACGATCAGGCGGCGGCCCGCAATCACCTCGGGGAGGGGGTTGAACTTCAGACGCAGGCCGTGCTTGCGCAGCTCCTGGCCGGGCTGGATGAAGGTGCGGGCGACGTAGCGGTTCTTGACGAAGCCGTCGTCCTGGGGCAGGCCCGCCGCGCGCGCGAGGCCGCGGGCGGCGGGGTTGCCGGAGTCGGGGACCGCGATCACGAGGTCCGCCTCCACGGGCGCCTCGTGCCAGAGGATCTCGCCCATGCGCCCCCGCGCGACCTGCAGCGCGCTGCCGTTCATGCGGGAGTCGGGGCGGGCGAAGTAGATGTACTCGAACACGCAGAACGCGCGCCGCGCGCCGCTCACCACCTGGCGGCTCTCCAGGCCATCCTCGCCGATGCTCACCAGCTCGCCCGGCTGCACGTCGCGGAGGTGGCGCGCGCCGATGATGTCGAACGCGCAGGACTCGCTGGCCACGCAGAACGCAACCCCGCCGGCTCCCTCCGTCCCCATCGGGGCGCCGGGACCCTGCGCCCCGGGTCTGTCCGCGGGGGTGGGGGCGGCGTCCTGCTCCCCGGGTCTGGCCGCGGGGGCGCCGAGCGCGCCGATCGCGAGCGGGCGCAGGCCATGGGGGTCGCGGAAGGCGAGCACGCGGTCCTTGGTCATCGCCACGATCGAGAAGGCGCCGCGCAGGCGCGGGAGCACCTCGGCGATCGCGTCCTCGATCCGCTCCGCGGGGTGGGTGGCGATCAGCGCGGCGATGATCTCCGAGTCGGAGGTCGAGCTGAAGGTGACCCCGCGCTCCAGCAGCTCGCCGTGCAGCTGTACGGCGTTGATGAGGTTGCCGTTGTGCGCCAGCGCCAGCTCCCGGTGGGAGCCGCGGGTGCCCTCGGAGCGCTGCACCGGCTGGGAGTTCTCCCAGGCGTTTGAGCCGGTGGTGGAGTAGCGCACGTGCCCGATCGCGAGATCCCCCGCGAGCGTGCGCAGGTCGTTCTCGCTGAACACCTGGCTGACGAGGCCGAGCTCGCGACGCGTGACGATCTGCCCCCCGTGGTCCGCCGCGGCGATGCCCGCGGACTCCTGGCCACGGTGCTGCAGCGCGTAGAGCGCGAAGTAGGAGAGCCGCGAGACCTCGTGCCCGGGTGCGTATATGCCAAACACACCGCACTCGTCGCGCGGCCCATCGCGATCCTCGGCGCGGCCAGGCGTGGGCCTCACACTCATAAGCTAGCAGTCCCCGCCGAGCCGGCGGTCGCCCTCGTCGGGGATTGACTGTGCGAGCGCTCGCCGTCTCCGAACTTGCGACGCGGCGGGGTGCAAGGCCCTCACGCGAACAGCTCCGCCATCGCCCCGTGCGCCTCAACCAGCTCCCCGAGCGCGACCTCGATCCGCTCCCCGCCGAACGTGATCCGCAGGGCTCCCCCGCCGACTGTCCCGAGGATCCTGACCGGCGTGTCCCGCCCGAGCGACCGCACCCCGCTGGGAGTGCCGCTGACGAGGAACCCCCCGGGGCCCTCGCCGAAGAGGGCGGTCCACCAATCGCGGACGCCCCCTCCCCCCTCCTCCCCCTTCTGCTCCTCCCACAGCGTCTCCTCCAGCGCGATCTCGGCGCCCAATCCACCGCCCAGGCAGGACTCGGCGAGCGCGACGGCGAGGCCCCCCTCGGCGATGTCGTGCGCGCTCGAGAGCCCACCGACGCGCACGGCGCCGCGGATGGCGAGCTGCGCGGCGCGGACGGCGCCGAGATCGACGGTGGGCAGTCCCGCGGGGAGGCTCTCCCCGCGGAGCTTGGCGAGCTCGCTGGCGGGGAACGAGGGGGCGAAGGGCCCGGCGAGCGCGACCGTGTCGCCCTCCCGGGCGAACCCCATCCGCCCCGCGCGCCCGGCGTCGGGCAGGAGGCCCACCATTCCCACGACGGGCGTCGGGTAGATCGGGCCGGCGGGCCCCTCATTGTAGAGCGAGACGTTGCCCCCCACGATTGGGGCCTCCAGGGCGCGGCAGGCATCCCCGAGGCCGCGCACCGATTCGGTCAGCTGCCAGGCGATGTGAGACTTCTCGGGGTTGCCGAAGTTGAGGTTGTTGGTCGTACCCAGCGGCTCCGCCCCCACGCAAGCGAGATTCGAGGCGCACTCCAGGACGGCCTCGACCGTGCCCGTGTAGGGGTCCGCGGCGACGCGGCGGCCGTTGCAGTCGATGCTCACGGCGAGCGCGCTTCCGCCGGGGAGGCGCAGCACCGCGGCGTCCGCCTGCTCGGGGCGGCGCACGGTGCGGGACTGCACGATCGCGTCGTACTGCTCGAAGAGGGGGCGGCGGGAGGCGACGTTGGGGGAGCGCAGCAGCGCGAGCAGCGCCTCGCTGGCGGAAGCGCCGGCCGCGAGCGTGGCGGGGGGCGGCGGGTAGATCGGCGCCGTGGCCCTCCGGGGCTGCAGGTCATAGAGCGGGCACTCGTCCACGAGCGCCTGCACGGGCATGTCCCCGAGGAGCCGCTCGCCGTCGAGGATCCGCATGCGACGCGTGTCGGTGACCGTCCCGATCGCGGCGCCCCCGACCTCCCACTTCGCGCACAGCTCCAGCACCGCGGGCAGGTCGGGGGGGGCGATCACACAGAGCATCCGCTCCTGGGACTCCGAGACCATGATCTCGAAGGGCTCCATCCCCGGCTCCCGCAGGGGGACGCGCGCGATGTCGATGTCGATTCCCACCTCCCCCTTGGAGGCCATCTCCGAGGCCGAGGAGGTGAGCCCCGCGGCGCCCAGGTCCTGCAGGGAGACGAGCAGCCCCCGCTCCAGCAGCTCCAGGGAGCACTCCAACAGCTTCTTCTCCTCGAAGGGATCCCCCACCTGTACGGTGGGGCGCTTGTCCTCGTCCGCCTCCCCCAGCTCCGCGGAGGCGAGCACTGAGGCCCCCCCGATCCCGTCGCGCCCGGTGGATGCCCCGAACAGCACCACCACGTTGCCGGGCCCCGCGGCCGCGCTGCGCACGAGCCGCTCGCGCGCGCAGAGGCCCAGCGCCATCGCGTTGACCAGGCAGCTCTGCTCGTAGGGGCCCTCGAAGTAGACCTCCCCGCCGACGGTGGGTACCCCGATCGAGTTGCCGTAGTGCCCGATCCCGCGCACCGCCCCGTCGAGCAGGTAGCGCGCGCGGGTGGAGTCCTCGTCCCCCAGCGGCTCCCCAAAGCGCAGCGAGTCGAGCACGGCGATCGGTCGCGCTCCGATCGCGAAGATGTCGCGCAGGATCCCCCCCACGCCGGTGGCCGCCCCCTGGAAGGGCTCCACCGCGCTGGGGTGGTTGTGGGACTCGACCTTGAAGGCGCACACCAGGCCGCCGCCGACATCCACCGCGCCCGCGTTCTCGCCGGGGCCCATGACCACGTGCGGGCCCTCGGTGGGCAGCGTGCGCAGGAGCTTCCTGGAGTGCTTGTACGCGCAGTGCTCGCTCCACAGCAGCGAGTACATCGCCAGCTCCACCTGGTTCGGTGGGCGTCCCTGCTTCTCGCAGACGAGCTCGTACTCCGCATGGGTGAGACCGAGGGCGATTGCATCCTCGACCGTGGGCAGGACGCTCTCAGGCGACTGCTTTTCACGGGAGGGGGCCCTGGGGGAGGGCCCGCCCTCCCCCCGCCTAGACACGGGCGCCCTCCACCGCAAGGCGCATCGACTCGAAGATCCGCAGGCCGTCGGTAGAGCCCGTCAGCTCGTCCACCGCGTGCTCGGGGTGGGGCATCAGCCCGAAGACATTGCCCGACGCGTTCTGCACGCCCGCGATGTCACGCAGCGAGCCGTTGAAGTTCTCGCCGGGCGCGTAGCGCAGCACGACCTGGCCACCTTGCTCCAGCTCGTCGAGCGTCGGCTCGTCGGCGTAGTAGCGCCCCCACGAGTGCTTCGCCGGAATGCTGAGATGGACCCCTGGCGTGGCCGCGCGGGTGAACGCGCTGCCGGGATTGACGACCTCCAGCTCGACCTGGCGAAAGGTGAAGCGCAGGTGCTCGTTCGGCAGCAGCGCGCCCGGCAGCAGATGCGCCTCGCAGAGCACCTGGAAGCCGTTGCAGATCCCCAGCACCAGCCCGCCGTCGTGGGCGAACTCGATCACCGCCTCCATCACCGGCGAGAAGCGCGCGATCGCCCCGGCTCGCAGGTAGTCGCCGTAGGAGAAGCCGCCAGGCACGACGATCGCGTCTGCTCCCCTCAGGTCACGCTCGCCGTGCCACAGCAGTTCAGCGTCGGCGACGCGCCGCGCCGCTTCGAGCGCGTCGACCTCGTCGCAGCTGCCGGGGAACTGGAGGACGCCGAACTTCACCGCGCGGTCGGGGGTGTGCGCCGGCTCATCGTGTCGTTCCGTCGAGCAGCTGCACCTCGTACTCCTCGACCAGCGGGTTGGCGAGCAGCTTCTCGCACATCGGCTGTAGCTGGGACTCGTCCTCCACGTCCAGCTCTACCATGCGACCGACGTGGACGTTGCTCACGCCAGCGAAGCCCAACGCCGGCAGGGCGCGCTGCACCGCGATGCCCTGCGGATCGAGGATGCCCGCCTTCGGGCGGATCAGCACGCGGGCGCGCATCAATCGCCGGGGGCGGTTCGATCCAGCCACGCCTGGAAGGGCTCGCCGGCGATCCGCTCGTACGCCTCCACGTAGCGCGCGCGGGTTCCCGCTACGACATCCTCTGGGATCGCCGGCGCCGGTGGGCGCTTGTCCCAGCCGCTGCCCGCCGCCCAATCGCGAACGTACTGCTTGTCGAAGCTCGGCTGGCCGCGGCCCGGCTCGTAGCCCTCGGCGGGCCAGTAGCGCGAGGAGTCCGGCGTCAGCACCTCATCGCCCACCACCAGCTCGCCGTCCTCGTCGAGGCCGAGCTCGAACTTGGTGTCCGCCAGGATCACCCCCCGCTCGCGGGCGTGCTCCGCCGCGAAGGAGTACAGCGCGATCGACACCTCCCGCACCCGCTCCATCAGCGCCCGCTCGCCCACCAGCTCGGCGGCGCGCTCGAAGTCGATCGCCTCGTCGTGGCCCACCTCGGCCTTCGTGCTCGGCGTGAAGATCGGCTCGGGGAGTTGCTCGGACTCGCGCAGACCGCCCGGCAGCTCGATCCCCGAGACCGCGCCGGTTGCCTGGTAGTCCTTCCAGCCCGAGCCCGTGATGTAGCCGCGCACCACGCACTCCACCGGCAGCATCCGCAGCTTGCGCACCACCAGCGCCCGCCCGCGCGCCTCCTCGGGCACCCCCTCTGTCGCGGAGATCAGGTGGTTGGCGACGATGTGCTCGGTCTTCTTGAACCAGAACACCGACAGGCCGCTCAGGACCCTGCCCTTGTCCGGGATCGGCGTGGGATGCACCGCGTCGTAGGTGGAGATCCGGTCGCTGGCCACCATCAGCAGGCGCTCGGGGTGGGCGGGGTGGGTGGGACCCGGATGGGTGGGACCCAATTCGTACAGCTCGCGCACCTTGCCGCTGGCGAGGAGGGGCAGGTCGGCGAGGGCGGTCATCGTGGCCTGACTCTATCGATGGCCGCGGCGCGGGAGAGGCGCGTGGTGGGGCTGTCCGCGCCGCGGGAAAGCCCGCGGATGCTCCCGCCATAGGTCAGGGCTGTGGAGGCCTCGCTCGTGCTCACGCGATCTCCTCCAGCCGCGCGACGATCTCCTTCGCGTAGCGGACGAAGTGCCCGTAGTCGAAGATCGCGTCGAGGTCCAGCGCCCCGGTGGTGGGGTCAGCGGCGAGCAGCTCGCGCAGGGGGGTGCGCGTGTCCCACGCCTGCTGGGCGGCTCGCTGCACCCCGTAGTAGGCGTCGTCGCGGCTCATGCCGCCTTCCACCAGCGCCAGCAGCAGCCGCTGGGAGAAGATCGCGCCGTAGGTGAGCTCCAGGTTCTCGCACATCCTCTGCGCATCCACCGTCATGCCCTCCACCAGCGCGCGGGCGCGGTGCTGCAGATAGTCGATCAGGATCGTGGAGTCCGCCAGGACGATGCGCTCCACGGAGGAGTGCGAGATGTCGCGCTCGTGCCACAGCGCCACGTTCTCGAGGCCCGCCTGGGCGTTGCCGCGCAGGACCCGCGCCAACCCCGAGATCTGCTCGGCCTTGATCGGATTGCGCTTGTGGGGCATCGCGCTCGAGCCCTTCTGGCCCGCGCGAAAGGGCTCCTGCACCTCGCGCACCTCAGTGCGCTGCAGGTGGCGCACCTCGGTTGCGAGGCGCTCCATGCCGGCGCCCGCGAGCGCGATCGCTCCCAGCAGCTCCGCGTGGCGGTCGCGCGCCACGACCTGCGTGGAGACCGGCTCGGCGGCCAGCCCGAGGCGCGCCAGCACGCGCGCCTCGAACTCCGGGCTCGTGGCCGCGTAGGTGCCCACTGCCCCCGAAACCGCCCCCACCGAGGCCTGTGCGAAGGCGCGCTCCAGGCGCTGCGCGTTGCGGTGCGCCTCAAACGCGTAGCCCGCGAGCTTCACGCCGAACGTCGTGGGCTCCGCGTGCACCCCGTGGGTGCGTCCCACGCACAGCGTCCCCACGTGCTCCCTCGCGCGCGCGGCGAGAGCGTCGCGGAGCGCGCGCGCGCCCGGCACGACGATCTCCCCCACCGCCCTCAACTGCAGCGCGAGAGCGGTGTCCAGCACGTCCGAGGAGGTCAGGCCGAAGTGGATCCAGCGCCCCGCCTCGCCCGCCGACTGCGCGAGCACGTCCACGAACGCCGCCACGTCGTGGTCGGTCGTGCGCTCGCGCTCGTTCACCTCCCCCACCGTGAACCTCGCCGCTCGGATCGCCTCCAGCTCCGCCTCGGTGGGGCCCTCCCCCTCCCCGAGCAGGAGGGGCAGCTCCTCGCACGCCTCCACCTCCACCTGGCGCCACGTCTCCATGCGCGCCCCGTCGGTCCAGATGGCGCCCAGCTCGGGGCGGGTGTAGCGCTCGATCACCCCTTGATTATCGCTGCCCGCCCCAGAGGCCGCCGCCTCACCAAGCATGTGCGCCCGCTTCGCCCCGCTCGTCCTGGCACGGCCCCTCGGCGCCGGCTCACGCAGCGAGGATCTGCGCCGCCAGGATCGCCGCGTTGCGGGCGTTGTCGAGACCCACGCACGCCACCGGCACACCCGGGGGCATCTGCACGATCGAGAGGATCGCGTCCAGGCCCCCCGCTGCGCTCAGGCGGCCCGAGAGCGGGACCCCGATCACGGGCAGCTCCGTGTGGGCCGCCACCGCGCCCGGCAGCGCCGCGGAGATGCCCGCGCCCGCGATGATCACACGCAGGCCGCGCATCTGCGCGTTCTTTGCATATTCCGCCACCACGTCCGGTTCGCGGTGCGCGGACATCACCCGCAGCTCGTGCAGGATGTCTCGTGCCTGGAGCTCCTCGGCGGCCTTCTGCATCTTCTCCATGTCGCTCTTGGAGCCCATCACGATGCCCACGCGCGGGGCGTCGACGTCGAGCTCCTCGAGCTGTGTCCGCACCTCGGTCTCGGTCAGCGGGGTCGATATCGAGGAGACCTCACCCACGCCCGGCCTCCACCGCGGGCCCCTCCCCGGAGGACCGCCCGAGCCAGTCCTCGATGCCCGCCAGCCCGGGATCGGCCGCCACTGCGGCGGCGATGTCAGCTCGCATCTGCATGCCCTCGAAGGTGATCATCCGCGCCGCAGCATACGCGGATTCCCGGGCGGCGCCCGTGTCCTCGCCGAAGCCGGTGACGTTCAGCACCCGCCCACCCGCTGTCACGATCCCGCCGTCGCTCAGCGCCGTGCCCGCGTGGGTCACCTCGACCTCCTCTCCCAGCCGCTCGAGCCCCGCGATCGGATCGCCGCTGGAGGACGATTCGGGGTAGCCCCTGCTTGCCAGCACCACCGTCACCGCACGGTCGGCCGACCACTCCAGCTGCACGTCTTGCAGCCCTCCCGGGCGTGAGGCGCAGAGCAGCAGCTCCAGCAGGTCGGACTTCAGCCGCGGCAGGATCGCCTGGGTCTCCGGATCGCCGAAGCGCACGTTGAACTCCAGTACGCGCGGACCGTCGGCGGTGAGCATCAGCCCGGCGTAGAGCACCCCGTGAAAGGGCGTCCCACGCGCGCGCAGCAGGTCCACGATCGGCTGGTGCACTGTGGCGGTGATCTCCCGCACACGTGTCATGTCGAAGCCCGCCACGGGCGAGTAGGAGCCCATGCCGCCAGTATTCGGCCCGCGGTCCCCGTCGAAGATGCGCTTGTAGTCGCGCGCGGATGCCATCGGCACGGCGTGCTCGCCATCGCACAACGCCAACAGCGACAGCTCGCTGCCCTCCAGAAACTCCTCGACGACGACCATGCGCGTTCCATAGCGACGATGGACGAGGAGATCCTCCAGGGTTGCGCGAGCCTCGCCTTCGCTCTGCGCGATGACGACCCCCTTGCCGGCCGCGAGACCGTCCGCCTTCAGCACCACCGGGTAGCGGTCGATCGCCGCGAGGCCCTCCTCCACGCTGCCGACCAGCTCAAAGCCCGCTGTCGGCACCCCCGCCTCGACCATGAGCTCCTTGGCATATGCCTTCGAGCCCTCCAGCTTGGCCACCGCCGCGGTGGGCCCAAAGGCGGCTGCGCCGGTCGACGTCAGAGCGTCGACGAGCCCTGCCACCAATGGGACCTCTGGGCCGACGACCACCAAGTCAACGCCCTCGCGCTCCGTGGCGCGCGTGAGACCCATTACGTCATCCATGGGGATGTCGAGCACGCGAGCGTCCCTTGCAATGCCCGCGTTGCCCGGCGCACAGAGCAGCTCTGGGCGCTGGGGTGAGCGTGCCAGCGCGCGCACGAGCGCGTGCTCGCGCCCGCCGCTGCCGACCACCAGGACCTTCATGGCACCCGGACCCTCATGTAACCAGGACCTTCATCTGTCAGAGCGACGCGATGAAGTCGTCCACCGGGATCGCCGTCAGCGTCTCGTAGTGCACCGTGCCGCGCGAGCCGAGCTCCAGGGACACGCGCGCCATCGTCTGCTCGTCCGGCGCCTCGACGATGTTGACGAAGTCAAAGCGCCCCAGCGTCGCCCACTGCGCCTTGACCCTCGCCCCCAACTGCTCCACCTCCCGGTTGACCTCGTGAATCCGCTGCGGGTTGTTCTTCACCGTCTGCACGCCCTCCGGTGTCAGGTGCGCGAGCATGATGTACGTGGGCATCAAGACCTCCTCAGAGCTGTGGTGTGAGCCTCACATTAGACCTCAGTTCGCCGTCGCGGCAGCCGCCCGCCCGGGCTCGAAAGTGAGGCTGCCCTCCGCTGCGTCCACGCGGATCGCATCGCCCGCCCGCAGGCTGCCCTCCAACAGCGAGAGCGCGAGCCGGTCGGTGAGCTGCTTCTGGATCACCCTGCGCAGGGGGCGTGCACCGTAGGCGGGGTCGTAGCCCATGTCGCCCAACAGCTCCCGTGCGGCGTCGGTGAGCGTCACCTCCACGCCGCGCTCGCGCACGCGCGCGATCACCTGCGCCACCTGCAGCTCCACGATCTCCCCGAGCTGCTCGCGCGTCAGGGGCGTGAAGCGCACGATGTCGTCGAGGCGGTTGACGAACTCCGGTTTGAAGTGGCTCAGCAGCGCCTCCCGCAGTGCGATGTCCGAGGACGCCTCCTCGTCAATTGATTCGAGCCCGTCCACCCCAATGTTGGAGGTCATGATCAGCACCGTGTTCTTGAAGTCCACCGTGCGGCCCTGCCCGTCGGTCAGGCGCCCGTCGTCCATCACCTGCAGCAGCGTGTTGAACACGTCGGGGTGCGCCTTCTCGATCTCGTCCAGCAGCACCACCGAGTAGGGGCGGCGGCGCACCGCCTCCGTGAGCTGCCCTCCCTCTTCGTAGCCGACGTACCCCGGCGGCGCCCCCACCAGGCGCGAGACCGTGTGCTTCTCCATGTACTCCGACATGTCCAGGCGGATCATGGCCTCCTCGGAGTCGAACATGAACTCTGCCAGCGCCCGCGCCAGCTCGGTCTTGCCGACGCCCGTCGGGCCGAGGAACAGGAACGTGCCGATCGGGCGGTTGGGGTCCGCAAGCCCCGCTCGCGAGCGGCGCAGCGCAGTCGCCACCGCCTCCACCGCCTCGTCCTGGCCGATCACCCGCTCGTGCAGCCGCTCCTCCATGTGGATCAGCTTCTCCACCTCTCCCTCCAAGAGGCGGCTCACCGGGATCCCCGTCCAGCGTGCCACCACCTCGGCCACGTCGTCCGCGTCCACCTCCTCCTTCAGGAACACCGCCGGCGGGGGGCCCGCCGGCGGTGTCGCGGATGGCTCCTCCGCGTCGCCTGACTCCCCCGGTCCGTCCTCGGGTTGGCCTTTGGGTTCGTCTTCGGGTCCGCCCTCCAGAGCGGCCAATCGCTTTTCGATTTCAGGGATCTCCCCATAGCGCAGCTCCGCCGCGCGCTGCAGGTCGGCCGCGCGCTCGGCCCGCTCGGCCTCCCCCCGCGCCTCCTCCAAGCGCGCCTTCAACTCGCGCACGCCCTGGATCGCCTGCTTCTCGGCCTGCCACTGCGCCTTCATCGCCGCCGAGCGCTCCCTCAGCTCGGCGAGCTCCCGCTCGATCGCCTCGCGCCGGGTCGCGGAGGCCTCGTCGGTCTCCTTCTGCAGCGAGGTGAGCTCGATCTCCAGCTGCATCACCCGCCGGTCCACCTCGTCGATCTCCGTCGGCAGGGAGTCGATCTCGATGCGCAGCTTGGACGCCGCCTCGTCGATCAGGTCGATCGCCTTGTCGGGCAGGAAGCGGTCGGCGATGTAGCGGTCCGAGAGGGTCGCCGCGGCGATCAGCGCGTTGTCCTGAATCCGCACCCCGTGGTGCACCTCGTAGCGCTCCTTCAGACCCCGCAGGATCGCAATCGTGTCCGCCACCGTGGGCTCCCCAACCATCACCGGCTGGAAGCGCCGCTCCAGCGCCGCGTCCTTCTCGATGTGCTTGTGGTACTCCTCGAGCGTGGTCGCGCCCACGCAGCGCAGCTCCCCGCGCGCGAGCATCGGCTTGAGCAGGTTCGCGGCGTCCACCGCGCCTTCGGCGGCGCCCGCGCCGACGATCGTGTGCAGCTCGTCCAGGAACAGGATCACCCCGCCGCGTGCCTCGGAGACCTCCTTGAGCACCGCCTTCAGGCGGTCCTCGAACTCGCCCCGGTACTTTGCCCCCGCGATCAGCGAGCCCATGTCCAGCGCGATCACGCGGCGCTCGCGCAGGGACTCCGCCACGTCCCCCGCCACGATCCGCTGAGCCAATCCCTCCACGATCGCCGTCTTGCCAACTCCCGGCTCGCCGATCAGCACGGGGTTGTTCTTCGTGCGCCGCGAGAGCACCTGGATCACGCGGCGGATCTCCTCGTCGCGGCCGATCACGGGGTCCAGGGAACCCTGCTCGGCGAGCTTCGTGAAGTCGCGGCCGAAGCGCTCGAGCGCCTGGTACTTCTCCTCGGGGTTCTGGTCGGTCACCCGGTGGGGGCCCCGCACCTCCGCGAGCGCCTGCAGGAGGCGCTCGGGGCTCGCGCCCACCGCGCGCAGCGCCCGGCCCGCGCGGGAGGAGGGCCTCTCCTCTTCCCCCGCGAGGGCCAGCAGCAGGTGCTCGGTGGAGATGTACTCGTCGGAGAGCTCCCGCGCCTGCTTCTCCGCCGCGCGCAGCACCGCCAGCAGCTCCGCCGAGGGCTGGCCCCCTTCCGTGGAGGAGCCCTCGCCCAGGCGGGGCAGCTCCTCCAGGGCGCGGCTGCACTCCGCGCGCAGCGCCGGCAGGGAGACCCCAAGCTTCGTGAGCATCGGGACGACCACGCCCCCAGCCTCCTCGCCCGCGGCACCGCCGCCGGCGGTGCCGCTCAGCACGGCCAGCAGATGTGTGGGGGTCACCTGCGGGTTGCGCCGCTCCTGCGCCAGGCGCGCCGCCGCCGCGAGTGCCTCCTGAGCCTTGATCGTGAGGCGGTCGGGCTGCATCGGTCAAGATTTGCACAAGCGCTTCCGTGGGGGACGCCCCGCTGGCCATCGGGGAGCGCGCGTGGGGCGAGCGCCGGAGCCCAGGAAAGGCAGGAGTAGGACAATCCCTAGAGTCGGAAACATACCGTGTGGGTGGTCCCAGGGTTGGATAGGGTCGCATTTGTAGTGTAGATGTCCTTGACAAAACCCGGAGGATGGATTCGAATGACCAAAAACAATATCGGGCGTTTGGCGGGCCTGCCCGGCCGGACGTTCATAGTAATCGTGGCGCTGTTCGCGTCACTGGCCGTTGTTGCTTCGGCTTCGGCGACTGTGCACCACCCCACAGGAAACTATGCACCCTTTGCGGACTGCCCGCTGAGCAACCCTGCGGTGCCGCTGTGCACGGTCGCGGAAACGACCAGCGGTCAGTTCACGGTCGGCAAAAAGACGGTGACGATCAACAAACCGATCATCCTTCAGGGTGGGCTGGTTGAAAGCGAAAACCCGGAAGAAGTTTCGTTCGTGGCTGCCGAAAACGGCGAAACGCTGTCGAAAACCGCGCTCCCCGTGCCCGGAGGTCTCCTCGGCATCGTAGCGCCCGAATACCTTCCGAAATGGTTGCAGGAAATCTTCAACAACTTCATCAACGAAGGGTTCACGGGCGTCACGGAGACGACCGAATTGGCCAAGCCGGCGAGTGACATCAAACTGAATGCGTCGAACCTCTTCTCTGAAACTGGAACGGCGCTGAAGCTGCCGGTCAAGGTCAAGTTGAGCAACGTATTCCTGGGCAACGAATGCTACGTCGGCTCCTCGTCCAGCCCCATCAACCTGAACCTCACGACGGGCGAAACGAGCCCGCCTGCGCCAAACAAACCGATCCACGGCGCCAAAGGCACGTTTGAAAGCCTGGAAGGCGGTCTGATAACCGTCCTCAAAGGCGGCTCCCTCGTGGACAACTCCTTCGCGGCGCCGGAAGCCACCGGCTGCGGCGGGATCTTCTCGTTCCTGGTTGATCCGGTCGTCGACAAAACCCTCGGAGTGCCGGCGGCTGCGGGTAACAACACCGCGATCCTCACCGGCAAGCTGTCGCTTTCTCCGGCAGCGGCTGTGAAAGCGAGCGAATAGGGGTTAGTCGCACTTTCACCACGGTTTCCGGACGGGCCCGTCGCGTTTGCGCGGCGGGCCCGCCGGCCTTAATGGGAGCCGCGGAACCGCCGTACATCCGCCGCGCGCACGAGCTCCGTGCCGCCGCGGTAGGGGATCGTCAGCTCCGCGCGGAAGGAGCGTCGAACCTCCTCCAGCCGCTCGGCCAACTCGACCTGCGCGCGCAGTGCCTGCATCTCGAGCTCCTCGATGCGGACGTGCATCTGCTCGATCTCCGACTCGAGGTCGAGCACGCGCTCCACTCCGGCGAGGTTGAGGCCGAGTTCCGCGGTCATCTCCTGAATGCGGCGGAGCCTCTCGACGTCCTCACGGGAGTACAGGCGCGTGCCCTTGGGCGAGCGCTTGGGGTCGATCAGGCCGCGGGCCTCGTAGGTGCGCAGCGTCTGGGGGTGCATGCGCGCGAGCTGTGCGGCGACGGAGATCATGAACACCCCACGGTCGGAGGCCACCTCGACGCTCGCTCCGCGCCTGGGCGCTGCCTCCGCGGGGCTGTTCCCACCCCTGGCCTCCCGCTCCCCGGACATCAGGAGGAGCTCCCCTGCGACCCCCCGGCTGCGGGGGCGCCCGTCTTGCCATCTCCGAACAGACGCGCGCGTGGGTCTCCCCCGTTCAGCGCGTCTGCGAGCGTCTGCACGGCGGCGCTCTGCTCCTCGGTGAGCGTCGCGGGGACGTCGATCAGGAAGCGGTAGTGGATGTCACCGCGGTCCTTGCCCCCAAGCTTGGGGGGTCCCTCGCCGCGCAGGCGCTGAACGGTGCCGTGGGTGGTGCCGGGGCGCACGCGCAGCGTCTTGGTCCCACTCAGCGTGGGAACCTTCACCTCCGCACCGCGCAGCGCCTCGGGGATCGTGAGGGGGACCTCGACCTCGACGTTGTCCCCGCGGCGTTTGAAGATCGGGGAGTGGGCGACGTGCGTGATCACGTAGAGGTCGCCCGGGGGGCCGCCGCGCGGGCCGGCCTCGCCCTTGCCGGGGAGGCGGATGCGCGAGCCCTCCTTCACGCCCGGGGGGATGTTCACTCGGTAGCGCTTGAGCTGGCGCACCGCGCCGGAGCCGTGGCAGGTGGGGCAGGGGTCCTCGATCACCGTCCCCGAGCCGCCGCAGCGCGAGCAGGGCTGGGAGATCGAGAACATCCCCTGGCCCTGCGTCTCGATCCCGCGACCCTCGCACTTCGGGCAGACCTTGGGCGCGGTGCCCGGCTTCGCGCCGGTGCCGTGACAGGTCTGGCAGGGCGCCTGCGTGGAGACCGACAGCGGCACCTGCGCGCCCGCGACCGCCTGCTCGAAGGAGATCGAGACCTCCGTCTCCAGGTCCCGCCCCCGTTCCGGGCGGGGCTTGGCGCGCGTGCGCCGCCCGCTGGCGGACCCCCCGAAGAGGTTGGAGAGGATGTCGCCCATGCTGGAGGCGTCGAAGTCGAAGTTGCCGAAGCCCCCGAAGCCCCCGCCGCCGCCCGCAGCCGCGAACGGCCCGGTGCCGCTGTCGTACTGCTTGCGCTTCTCCGGATCGGAGAGCACGTCGTAGGCGTGGGAGACCTCCTTGAAGCGCGCCTCCGCGTCCTTGTCGTCGGGGTTGCGGTCGGGGTGGTACTTACGCGCGAGCTTGCGGTAGGCCTTCTTCATCTCCTCCGGGGTGGCCTTCTTCTCGACGCCCAGCGTCGCGTAGTAGTCGGGACGGGAAGCCATGGCTCCTATCGCTCCCCCCTCACGCCGCCACGACGACGCGCGCGGGGCGGATCACGGTCCCGTTCAGCCGGTAGCCCGGCTGGTAGACCTCCACGACGGTGCCGCTCTCGGCGCCCTCCGCCGGCCGCTGGGCCATCGCCTCGTGGTGGGTGGGGTCGAACGGCTCGCCCGCGGGGTCGAAGGATTCGATGCCCACGCGGGCAAGCGCTGCGCTCAGCTCCGAGCGCACGAGCCGCACGCCTTCGAGGAGCGGGTCCTCCTCCTCCGCGGCCTCGAGTGCTCGATCGAGGTTGTCGAGCGCGGGCAGCAGCTCCTTGGCGAGCTTCGCCACGCCGCGCTCGGCGGCGGCCGCGGACTCGCGCGCGACGCGCTTGCGGTAGTTCTCGAAGTCCGCCTGCGTGCGCTGCGCGAGCGCGAGGTACTCGTCGCGCTGCGCCGCCGTCGCCACGAGCTCGTCGAGGTCGCCCTCGACCTCGCGCGCCTCATCATCGGGCTGCGCGGCCTCGGGCACCTCGACCTGCTCCTCGGGCTCCTCGATTACCTGCTCGATGTCGCTCATCGCGCTCAGGCCTTCGTCTCGTCCACGACCTCCGCGTCGACGACGTCCTCCTCCTCCGAAGCCGCGCCGGCTCCGTCGGTTGAGGTACCGCCGCCGTTGGGCGCCGCGGCCGCAGCCTGTTCCTGGGCGCGCTGGTACATCGCCTCGGAGACCGCATGGAAGGCGCTCTGCAGCACGTCGGTCTTGGCGTTGATCGCGGCGGGGTCCTCGGACTCGAGTGTCTCGCGGACCTCCTTGATCGCCTCCTCGATGCGGGCCTTGGAGTCGCCATCCACCTGGTCTCCCAGGTCGACGAGCTGGCGCTCGGCCTGGTAGGCGGCGTTCTCTCCGTTGTTGCGCGCCTCCGCGAGCTCCCGCGCGCGGCGGTCCTCCTCGGCGTGGGACTCCGCGTCGGAGACCATGTTCTTGATCTCCTCCTCGGAGAGCCCCGAGCCGGCCTTGATCTCGATCTTCTGCTCCTTGCCGGTGCCGAGGTCCTTGGCGGAGACGTTGAGGATGCCGTTGGCGTCGATGTCGAAGGCGACCTCGATCTGGGGGATGCCCCGCGGCGCCGGGGGGATGCCGGTGAGCTGGAACTTCCCCAGGGACTTGTTGTAGGTCGCCATCTCGCGCTCGCCCTGCAGCACGTGGATCTCGACCGAAGGCTGGTTGTCCTCGGCGGTCGAGAAGACCTCGCCCTTGCGCGTGGGGATCGTGGTGTTGCGCTCGATCAGCTTGGTCATCACGCCGCCCTTGGTCTCGATCCCGAGCGTCAGGGGGGTGACGTCGAGCAGCAGCACGTCCTTGACGTCGCCGGCGAGCACGCCCGCCTGGATCGCGGCGCCGACGGCGACGACCTCGTCGGGGTTCACCCCGCGGTGGGGCTCCTTGCCGGTGAGCTCCTTGACCTTCTCCTGGACGGCCGGCATGCGCGTCATGCCCCCGACCAGCACGACGTGGTCGATCTCCTTGACGCCCTTGTCTTTGGCGTCGTCCAGCGCCTGGCGCACCGGGGCCACGACGCGGTCCAGCAGCGCCGAGGTCAGCTCGGAGAGCTTCGCGCGGGTGAGGCGGGTGTCGAGGTGCTTGGGGCCGGAGGAGTCGGCGGTGATGAAGGGCAGGTTGATCTGCGTCTCCTGAGTGGTGGAGAGCTCGATCTTGGCCTTCTCCGAGGCCTCGTAGAGGCGCTGCAGGGCCATCGGGTCGGCGGAGAGGTCGATGCCCTGGTCACGCTTGAAGTCGGCGACGAGCCAGTCGACGATCGCCTTGTCGAAGTTGTCGCCGCCGAGGTGGTTGTCCCCGGCGGTGGACTTGACCTCGAACACCCCGTCGCCGATCTCGAGCACCGACACGTCGAAGGTGCCGCCGCCGAGGTCGAAGACGAGGATCGTCTGCTCGTTCTCCTTGTCCAGGCCGTAAGCGAGCGAGGCGGCGGTGGGCTCGTTGATGATGCGCTTGACGTCGAGCCCCGCGATCTTGCCGGCGTCCTTGGTGGCCTGGCGCTGGTCGTCGTTGAAGTACGCGGGGACCGTGATCACCGCGGAGTCGACGCTTTCGCCCAGGTACGCTTCCGCGTCGGTCTTGAGCTTCTGCAGGATCATCGCGGAGATCTCCGGTGGGGAGTGCTGCTCGCCGCCGGCCTCCACGCGCGCGTCGCCGTTGGGGCCGGAGACGACCTTGTAGGGGACGATCGACTCCTCCTCGCGCACCTCCCCCTCCTTGCGGCCCATGAAGCGCTTGATCGAGAAGACCGTGTTCTGCGGGTTGGTCACCGCCTGGCGCTTGGCGACGGTGCCGACAAGCCGCTCGCCGGAGGCCGTGAAGGCGACCACGGACGGTGTGGTGCGGCCTCCCTCGGAGTTCTCGACGACGGTCGGCTCGCCACCCTCGAGCACCGCCATGCAGGAGTTGGTGGTGCCGAGGTCGATGCCTATTGTCTTGCCCATGGTGGGGGCTCCTTCTTGGTGGGGGTGTGTAGCGTGGCGCGGGGTAGCGCCGGATGCTCTTACGAAATCTGAGCGGCAGTCTAGCAGATTTTCTGACGAGCTTCGCTGCTCACCGCAGCTCCCTGACGATCGGGAAGGGGATGACCTCGCGCAGCGTGTCGCGTTCGGTGAGGATCATCACCAGGCGGTCCACGCCCATGCCTCCCCCGGCGGTGGGCGAGTAGCCGTACTCGATCGCGCGCGCGTACTCCTCGTCGTTGGGGTGCGGCACGTCGGCGTCGTCGACCATGCGCCGCTTGCGCTGGTCGACGAAGCGCTGCCACTGATCGACCGGGTCGTTGAGCTCGGTGTCGCCGCTGACGAGCTCGATGCCGCCGATCACTGCGTCGAAGTGCTCGCCCAGCTCGGGGTGCACCGAGTGGCGCTTGGTGATGGGGAACGGCTCGAGCGGGAAGTCGAACACGTGTGTCGGCTGGTTGATCGTGTGCTCGATCTTCTCCGAGTAGATGTCGGCGACGACGTCGGCCCAGCTGGCGGCGGGGTCCAGCGGCCCGTCCAGGACCTCCGCGAGCTGCTCGCGCGTGGACTCCATGAAGTCGAGGCCCGTGCGCTCGAGGATCAGATCACGCATCGTGATCCGTCGCCACGGCTTGGCGAGATCGATCTCCTCGCCGTTCCGTTTGATCGTCGTGCGTCCGAGCACAGCCTGGGCGACGTCGCGGAACATCTCTTCGGTGACGCTCGCCACATCGTTGTAGTCGGAGTACGCGCACATGAACTCGATGATCGTGAACTCGGGGCTGTGCTTGGGGGAGATGCCCTCGTTGCGGAAGACCTTGCCCATGTCGTACACGTTCTCCATGCCGCCGACGATGCAGCGGTTGAGGAACAGCTCGACGGAGATGCGCAGGTACAGGTCGCGGTCGAGCGCGTTGTGGTGGGTCGTGAATGGGCGCGAGCCGGCGCCGCCGGCGAGTGACTGCAGGGCCGGTGTTTCGACCTCGATGAAGTTGCGCCCGTTCAGCCACTTGCGGATCTCGAACACGATCCTGTGGCGTTTGATGAACAGGTCGCGCGTGTCCTCGTTGGCGAGCAGGTCCAGCTCCCGGTAGCGGTAACGCGCGCCGGTGTCGCCGAGGCCGTGGTGCTTGTCCGGCGGCGGGCGCAGCGTCTTGGTCAAGAGCGTGCACTCGATCACCTCGAGCGCGAGCTGGCCGCGCTGTGTGACGTACACGCAACCGTCGATCGCGACGATGTCGCCGACGTCGAGCGCCATGATGCGCTCGTAGGTCTCCTGCCCGAGGGCGTCCACGCGCACCACCGCCTGGATCTGGCCGGAGAGGTCGCGCACGTCCAGGAACGAGTTCTTCGCGTGCGTGCGCCTGGAGATCAGCCGCCCGGCGATCTGGCAGCGCAGCTCGGGGTGCTCGCCCGTCTCCAGCTCGGCGGGGTCGTGCGCGGCGAGCACGTCGGCGATGCGCGTTCGCGTGCCCCACAGCGTCACCGGTGGGTACGGGTCGACGCCTTCGGCGCGCAGGCGCTCCATCTTGGCGCGGCGTTCGTCCGGGTCCTCGCGCTCCTCGATTGCGCTCACGCGGCGGGCACGAGGTTGTAGGTGGGGTCGCGCACATCGATCACGGGCACGTCGGGGATCGCCTCCTCGAGCAGGGCGCGCAGGCGGGGGGAGTCGAAGCTGTGCGACTGGGGAGCGACGGGGTTGATGGTGATCGCGCGCAGATCGATCGGGGCAAGCACGGCGATCGAGATGCCCTGGCGGCGGTACCACTCGCTGCTGTGATCGGTCAGGAAGACCTTGGTGGCGTCAGTGACGACGAGCTGCAGCTCGCGGGATTCGGACCCGCTCGTCCCGACCAGATCGCGGGCGCTGAGCAGCTCCGCGAGGAATGGCTCGCAGAGGGCGCCGCGCACGAAGAGGTGGGACGCGGAGGCGCGCGCGCGCAGCAGCTGGGCGATGTCCGCCGCCGTGCTGGTGAGCGCAAAGCGGGGGTGCAGCGTGAGCGGCTCCTCGTCCGGGCCGATCAGCATGCTGGCGGCGTTCGCCGCGGCGATCTCGTGCACGCGACGGCTGCGGTCGTCCAGCTCAGGCAGACGCACGAGCTCGACGGCCTCGCGGGTGCGCGCGACCACCTGCTCGATCTCTTCGTGCAGGGCGGCCCCGGTGGACATCACGAGGCCGTCGGAGACCGCGGGCGAGGAGGCGGCGCGGCGGTCGATGGCGCCATCGACCAGCACCTGCTCCGCTCCGTGGGCGAGCATCGCATCGCAGACCTCGCGAACGTCAGCCGCAGCGCTGGGTCCCGCCACCTCGATCGTTCCGTGGGTCAGCAGGCGAGCGATGAGGACTCGCCCGAGTGGTGTTCGCACACCGGTCTCGAGCACGAGCTCGTGGGGGATGGCGCCCGCCCGCAGCAGCGCGTCGGTGGTCGCCACGAGGCTGCCGGCGCAGAGCTCCACGCGGGGCTTCTCGATCCGGATGTCGATCACATCTCGCTCCTCGCCATCGCGCCCCACCGAGGTGACGCCGACACGGCGGGCGCGCTCCTGGCACTCGCGCAGGAGCGCGGCGAGGGTTTCGGTCTTGCCGGTGTTCTTCGCCAGGCCCACGAGGGCAAGGCGGCGCGCGGGCGCGATCAACTCGGAGAGTTGCTGCATCGGCTCTCAGCCTAGCCGGCCGGCCTCGCGGCGGAGTTCTGCGAGGGCCGCGTGGTCGGGGGGAGGTCCCCCGCCGCGCGCCCCGCCTCGGTGCGGTGTTCCGCGAAGGCGGTGCGGCCCGGGGGAGGTTTGTCGCGCTCGTCCTCCTCCGGTTCGCCCCGCCCGAGGCGGGCGGCGAGCTCGCGCACGAGGAAGGTCGCGAGGTGGTGGGGGTAGGTGCCTTTGGAGAAGCCCGCGTCGTAGCCGAGCTCCTTGGCGAGCTCGTCGGAGACGCGGGGCCCGCCGCAGGCGAGGATCGTCGCGCGGCGGCGTCCCTCGGCCTCGACGATCTCGACGAGCTCCGTCAGATTGTGGATGTGGAGATTCTGCTGGGTCACGGTCTGGGAGACGAGGATGGCGTCGGCCTCCAGCTCGATCGCCTTGGCGACGAGCGCGCCGTTGGGGACCTGGCTGCCGAGGTTGTGGGCCTCGAAGGCGTGGTAGCCCTCCAGGCCCTTGTGGCCGTGGAAGCCCTTGAGGTTGAGCATCGCATCGATCCCCACGCTGTGGGTGTCGGTGCCCGTGGAGGCGCCGACGACGACGATCGGCCGCCGCACGTGCTCCTGGGCATACGCCTCGACCTCGTCCTCGGTCATGTACTGCACGATGTCCGCGCCCTCCTCGCTGAGGGAGGCGTAGTCGACGGAGTACACCGTGTGTCCGTACATCACGAAGTAGGTGTGGACATCGGTGAGGCGCTGCTGATGGACGACCTCGGGGTGCTGGAAGCCCATCTTGCTGGCGAGCTCGAGCGCGGCCCGGCGTGCGGCCAGGCCGTCGGGGACGGGCAGCGTGAAGCTGAGCTGCACGATCCCGTCGCCGTGGTGGTCGGCGTAGGGCTTGACGTGCTCCGCTTCGCCCTGACGGTCCAGCCGCTGCGGGTCCTCCCCGCCGCCGTTGCCGCCGTTCTCCTGTGGGTCTGCACCGTCAGGCAACGCTCAGGGCCTCCCGCATGAGCTCGGTGACGGGGTTGAAGTAGCCCTCCTCGGTGGCGACGATGCCCTCCATCCCGCGGCCCTCTTCCAGGTGGCGGCTGACGTCCCCGAACACGGCCCCCTCGATCGCCTTGAAGAGCCCGACCTCGGCGATGCGCTCGAGCATCGCGTGCGCGTCGCGCAGAACCTCCTGGGCGTGCGTCTGCACGATCCCACCGCGCTTGAACTCGATCTCCTCGCCCAGGTCGCGGGCGGCGTTGAAGACGTAGTTGACGTTCTGCAGCCCCAGCACGCGGTCGTGGATGTGGGGGGTGAAGATCCCCTCGGTGGGGACTCCGATCGTCTGGATGCCCTGCCCGGTGGCGATGGTGACGAGGTTGAAGAGGGTGTCGCAGGCGTGGGTGCGGAAGAGGTTGCCGTCCATGTGGCGGGTGGGGGGCATGTACTTGACGGGGCACTCCGGGAAGAGCTCGCGGGTGAGCAGGGCCTGGGCCCACTCGTACAGCAGGCCGTTGGTCACGGGGGTGTCGATCTCGAAGGCGTCCCCGAGCGCGATCTGCTCGTCGGGTACCCCGGAGTCGCGGGCGAGCTGGTGGTTGATGAACTGCGAGGCGGTGACCGAGGGCGCGGCCTCCAGGGCGTCGGCGGTGCGCAGGTAGTTGTCCTCGCCGGTGTTGATGACCACCCCGAAATAGCCGTTGATCGTGCGGGAGACGCGCTGGTCGAGCAGGCCGCGGAGGATGTTGATGTCGCGGTAGAGGATCCCGTAGAGGGCGTCGTTGACCATGTTGTCGAGTCCCTCGATGGCGCCCATTGCGGCAATCTCGGACATGCAGAGGCCCGAGCAGAAGGACGAGAGGCGCACGTAGCGGCCGTTCTTCTGCGACCACTCGTCCAGGGCGGCGCGCATGATCGCGAAGTTGGCCTGGGTGGCAAAGGTGCCGCCGTACCCCTCGGTGGTGGGTCCGTAGGGGACATAGTCGAGCAGGCTCTGCGCGGTGGAGCGGATCACGGCGACGATGTCCCCGCCGGCCTCCGCGACGGCGAGGCCGTGGGCGACATCCTCGTAGACGTTGCCGGTGGCTGTGAGCACGTAGCGCAGGGGCGGGGGGCTCTCCCCCAGCAGCTCGCGCAGGGCGCGGCGCTCCTCCATGCGCGAGCCGATCTCCTCCAGTCGCCGCCTGAGCTCGGCGAGGGCGCGCTCACGGATCGCGCCCTCGCTGGCGAGTGGCAGCGCGCAGAGGTTCAGGCTGCCCTCCTCGACGGCGTCCGCGATCTGCTGAGCCTCCCCCGGGGCGGGCGAGTCCGTCGGTGGGTGGGACTCGGCGTGGAGCATCGCGTTGGCGATCCAGTAGGCGACGCCCCGGCCCAGGCCGCCCCCGCTGCGAACGTGTTCGACGAGCACGTTGGGCAGAGGGGCGCCGAGGTCGTTGGCGCCGTCGACTCCGAAGAGGCGCGCGGTGGTGCGCTCGATCGAGACAGTGGTCATGCCGGCGACCTGCTCGGCGACGTCGGCGGCGATCCGCGTGGCGGCGTGGCGGCAGGATTCGACGATCCCCGGGTCGAGGTCCAGTTTGGAGCTCCCCATAGTTCGAGGTTACTGGAAAAACCTCGCGATTCGGGTCCCTGAAAGGGGGCCTGCGCGGCAGCTCGCTAGCCTCGCGAGGAAGAGTGTCTCTCTCCACTCCCCCTCCCTCCCCCCTCCCCTTCACCCCCGCGGTGCGCGACTGGTTCGAGGCCGCCTTCGCGGAGCCCACCCCGGCGCAGGCGCAGGCGTGGCCGGCGATCGCGACGGGGGAGCACGTGCTGATCTCCGCGCCCACCGGCTCGGGCAAGACGCTGGCTGCGTTCCTGTGGGCACTGGACCGGCTGGCGGCGGCGCCCCGGGAGGGGAGGCGCACGCGCCTGGTGTACATCTCGCCGCTGAAGGCGCTCTCCTACGACATCGAGCGCAACCTGCGGGCGCCCCTGAAGGGGATCTTCGGCACGGAGGAGATCCACGTCGCGATCCGCACCGGGGACACCCCCCAGCGAGAGCGCCAGCGGATGCTCAGAGAGCCCCCGGACATCCTGATCACGACCCCGGAGTCGCTGTACCTGATGCTCACCTCGCGCGCGCGGGAGCTGCTGGGGGGTGTGGAGTGGGTGATCGTGGACGAGATCCACGCGGTGGCCGCGACCAAGCGGGGGGCACACCTGGCGCTCACCCTGGAGCGCCTGGAGGCGCTCGTCCGCGAGGCCGGCGGCGCTGTGCCGCAGCGGATCGGCCTCTCTGCGACGCAGACCCCGCTGGAGGAGGTGGGGCGCTTCATGGTGGGCCCGAGGCGGACCTGTCGGATCGTGGACGCGAGCGCTCCCAAGCCGCTGGACGTGAAAGTCCACGTGCCCGTGGAGTCGATGGTGGACCTGCACGGCACCGTCCACGGGGACTCCGACCAGCCGTTGCACGGCTCGATCTGGCCGGCGATCTACCCGGAGCTCCTGCGCCTGATCCGCGCGCACCACTCGACGATCGTGTTCGTCAACAACCGCCGCTCCGCGGAGCGCCTGGCGCTGCGACTGAACGAGCTGGCGGCCGCGGACACGGGGGCAGACGGTGAGGAGGAGGGGGAGGGGGAGGGGGAGGGTGCGGCTAGGACGGGCGGCGAGCGGGAGCCCGCCCCGCGCGAGATCGCGCGCGCCCACCACGGCTCGCTCGCGAGGGAGGAGCGGATGGTGGTGGAGGAGCTGCTGAAGGCGGGGGAGATCCCCTGCATCGTGGCGACCTCGAGCCTCGAGCTGGGGATCGACATGGGGGCGGTGGACCTGGTGCTGCAGGTGGAGTCCCCGAAGTCGGTTGCGGCGGGGCTGCAGCGGATCGGGCGCGCGGGACACGGCGTGGGGGAGGTCTCCAGGGGGCGGATCTTCCCGAAGTTCCGCGCGGATCTCCTGGAGTGCGCGGTGCTGGTGAGGCGGATGCGCGAGGGGGCGATCGAGCCGACGGTGGTGCCGCGCAACCCGCTGGACGTGCTGGCGCAGCAGATTGTCGCGATGGCGGCCGCGGAGGAGGAGCTCGCGGTGGAGGAGCTCTACGAGCGGGTGCGCGGCACGCACACCTACGCGGAGCTCCCCCGCCGCCAGTTGGAGAACGTGCTGGACATGCTCGACGGCCGCTACCCCTCCTCGGAGTTCGGGGAGCTGCGACCACGGATCGTGTGGGACCGCGTGGGGGGCACGATCCGCCCGCGCAAGGGCGCGCGCGCGCTGGCGGTGGCGAACGCGGGCACGATCCCCGACCGGGGGCTCTATCTGGTGACGCTGCCGGATGGGCGGCGGGTGGGGGAGCTCGACGAGGAGATGGTCTACGAGGCGCGGCCCGGGCAGGTCTTCCTGCTGGGGGCCTCCTCGTGGCGGATCCAGGAGATCGGCCGCGACCGCGTGATCGTGACGCCGGCGCCGGGTGCGCCCGGGGCGGTCCCATTCTGGAAGGGCGACGGGCTGGGGCGCCCCAAAGAGCTGGGGGAGGCGATCGGGGCCTTCGCGCGCTGG
Organism: uncultured Solirubrobacterales bacterium; assembly: GCA_963713985.1. GTDB lineage: Bacteria > Actinomycetota > Thermoleophilia > Solirubrobacterales > Solirubrobacteraceae > Palsa-744. The sequence goes on from OY970219.1 coordinate 1,430,030, forward strand.
GCGGTGGAGCAGCCGGCGGAGGTGCTGGAGCGCGAGTACGACCTCGATCCTCTGGCGGCGCGCAATCTCGCGGAGTACCTGCGCGAGCAGCTTCAGGCCACGAGGGTCATGCCGAGCGACCGCACGGTGGTGGTGGAGCGCTTCCGCGATGAGATCGGGGATTGGCGACTGTGTGTGCTCTCACCCTACGGCGGGCGGATCCACGCTGCGTGGGGGCTTGCGATCTCGGCGCGGATCCGCCAGCGGCTGGGACTGGAGGCGGACGCGATCTACTCCGACGACGGGATCGTGCTGCACCTGCCCGAGGCGGATGGCCTGGACGGAGCCGAGGCGGTCGAGCTGGCGATGGTCGAGCCCGACGAGCTGGAGGACCTGGTCGTGGGTGAGCTCTCGGGCTCGGCTCTGTTCGGGGCCCGCTTTCGCGAGGCCGCGGGCCGGGCGCTGCTGATCCCGCGGGCGTACCCCGGAAAGCGCACTCCCCTGTGGCAGCAGCGGTTGAAGGCGCAGTCGCTGCTGGAGGTGGCGCGTCGCTACGGTGACTTCCCGATCGTGCTGGAGGCATATCGGGAGTGCCTGCGCGACGTGTTCGACCTCCCAGGGCTGACGGACCTGCTGGGCAAGCTGCATCGCCGGGAGCTGAGCGTGGTGGAGGTGGAGACCGCCACCGCCTCCCCCTTTGCCTCCTCGCTGCTGTTCGACTACGTGGCGACGTACATGTACGAGGGGGACGCCCCCAACGCGGAGCGCCGCGCGGCGGCGCTGTCGCTGGACCGGGACCTGTTGCGGGAGCTGCTGGGCCAGGAGGAGCTGCGCGAGTTGATCGACCGCGGGGCGCTCGAGCGCTTGGAGGAGGATCTGCAGCGCCGCGGCGAGCGCATGCGGGCGGCGAACAGGGATGAGCTGCACGACGCGCTGCGCCTCCTCGGCGATCTGAGCCTGGCGGAGGCCGCAGAGCGGGTGCTGGGGGGAGTCGACGCGGGGGCTCTGCTGGCGGCGCTGGAGGGAGAGCGGCGCGCTGTGCGAGTGCGGGTCGGCGGGGAGGAGCGCTACATCGACGCCGCCGATGCGGGCCTCTACCGCGACGCGCTCGCCACCGTACCCCCAGGCGGCCTTCCGGAGGTCTTCCTGGCGGATGTGCCCGACGCATTGGAGCGGTTGCTGCGCCGTTACGCGGCAACGCGCGGGCCGTTCACGACCGAGCAGCCGCGGGCTCGCTACGGCCTCGGCGCCGCCGTGATCGAGTCCGGGCTGCGGGCGCTGGAGCGCGCGGGGGCGGTGGTGCGGGGGGAGCTCCATCCCGACCCCGCCTCGCTGCGAGGCGCGGAGCGGGGTGACCCGCGCGACGACGGGCGGGAGTGGTGCGACGTGGAGGTGCTCAGACGCCTGCGGCGGGCCTCGCTGGCTGCGCTGCGCCACGAGATCGAGCCGGCGGAGCGACGTACGTTTGCCGCGTTCCTGTCGGTGTGGCAGGGGATCGACCGCCACGCCGCGGCAGGCGCGGGGGTGGATCGCCTGCGCGAGCAGCTCGTGCCGTTGCAGGGTCTGGCACTGACGCCGCGGACGTGGGAGCGGGAGGTGCTGCCGCGCCGTGTGGGGGCCTACTCGACGACGTGGATGGATCAGCTGTGCGCAAGCGGGGAGCTGGTATGGGTGGGGGCGGGCGCGCTCGGACGCGCGGACGGCCGTGTGGCGCTCTACTTCCGCGAGGACGTGGCGCTGCTTGGCCCTCCGCCACGCCGTGGCGGTCCCCCACTGGAGACGGCCGCGCACACACGCGTGCGCGCGCGTCTAAATAACGCCCCGTGTTTCTTCGCGGATCTGCTCGTCGATGGGGATCTGCCGACGGCGGAGCTGGAGCAGGCGTTGTGGGATCTCGTATGGGCCGGGGAGGTGACCAACGACGCGTTTGCCCCCCTGCGCGCGCCGCGTCTGAAACTCGCCCCCCGTCCCCAGGCGGGTATGCCTCGCGGCGGGCGCTTCTCAGGAGGCAGGGCCGCGAGCCGGGCGGGTGGGTGGAACTCCCTTCCCGGTCGCTGGTCGCTGACCGGGCCGCTGTTCGGTGGGGCCGGTGAGCTCACCTCGGAGAACCGCCTCCGGGCGCTGGCGGAACTGCTGCTGGAGCGCTACGGGATCCTCACCCGGGAGCTGGCGCTCGCGGAGAGCGTGCCGGGGGGCTTCGCGGCGCTCTACCCCGAGCTGTGTCGTATGGAGACATTGGGGGTGGTGCGCCGCGGGTACTTCGTGGAGGGCCTCGGCGGCTCCCAGTTCGCGCTGCCGGGCGCGGTCGAGCGGCTGCGCTCACAGCGTGGGGAGGGGCCAGCGAGCGCCGGGACGCAGCGAGCCCTGGTGCTCGCGGCGACCGATCCCGCGCAGCCCTACGGCGCGGCCCTTCCGTGGCCGAGCCAGGAGCGCCCTCCGGGCGGTCAGAAACGTGGGCTCGCGCCCCCACCCGCTGCCGCGGCAGCGGGTGGGGGGGAGGCGCTCGCAAGCCGCCCGTCTCGCTCCTCCCCGGCGCGGGTACCCGGGGCGAGCGTTGTGCTGGTGGGGGCGGAGCCGGTGCTCTACCTGGAGCGCGGGAGTCGATCGCTGCGGGTGCTCCTCGAGACTCCGCAGGATGCACGTGTCCAGCAGGCCCTTGGCGCGCTCGCCGAGCACGCGCGGGCCGGGCGTCTGCCGGCGCGGATCGCGCTCGAGCGCGTGGATGGGGAGCCGGTGCTCGGCTCCCCCTGGGAGGCGGCCCTGGAGCGCGCCGGTTTCCGTGTGGGCCCGCGGCGGGCCGAGCTGGCTGCGCGGTAGCGGCCCGAAGCGTTCTCAGGATCTATTCCGATTAGCAGGCAAAATGCCTCGAAAACGGGTCACATAGTGATGATCGGAAAGGTAGATAGATCCTGCGGTTTTTAACTTGCAATCTTTGGTCAATCCTGTATGGTCGGAAGCGTGGGGATGAGTGGAACCGAGAGGGAGCTCAGTGCGATGTATCGGCGCCTGCCGCACGGTCCGCACGGGATGGGGCGCGATGCGGTCGCTCGTCATCAGCGGGCGCGACTTTTCGGGGCGATGATCGAGGCGGTCCACCGCCAGGGCTACAAGGCGACGACGGTGGCACACGTGATCGCGCTGGCGGGCGTCTCACGGAGGGCGTTCTATGAGCAGTTCGCCAATAAGGAGGACTGCTTCCTAGGTACCTACGACATCGCGGTGGCGCGTGCGAAGCGCAGAATGGTGGATGGCTGGATGAACGAGCGTGGTTGGGCAAACCGTGTACATCGTTCCTGCCAGGCGTTTGTGGAGGATGTGGGCAGAAACGTCAAGTCATCCCGGCTGGTGCTGATCGAGGGGCTGGGTCTCGGGGCCCGCAGCCGCGAACGACTGATGCGCTCTGCGGTTGCCTTCGAGCGGGTGCTGGCCGAAGGGTTCAGAGCGGCGCCCGACGGTGTGCAGCTCCCGCCGTTGGGGCCGAAGGCGATCGTGGGCGGCGGGCGCTATTTGATGTTCGACCGGCTGTTGAACGACCGTGCGGAGGAACTGCCGACCCTGACAGACGAACTGCTCGACTGGATCAGCGCTTATCGCTCCCCGGCGGCACGGATCGGGGTCTCTCGAACAGCTCCGCCGCACAGGCCGGCGGAGCCGGCGCACTTCTTGGAAAGCGAGGAGAAACGTGCCCGCGTGCTCGGTGCGGTGGTGCATCTCACCCTCGACGAGGGTTACCTCGAGCTGACCGATCCACAGATCGCGCAGTTCGCGGGGATGTCCACGGAATCGTTCCACAAACATTTCCCCTCCAAGCAGGAGTGCTTCCTGGCGGTGGTGGACGAGTTCGTGGACGAAACGATCGAGGCGATCGCCGCGGGGGCTGCTCGCGCGAGCAGCTGGCCCGAGGCGGCGTACCTCGGTGTGAGGACTGGCATCGACCACTTCGTCGCCCATCCGGGGCTCACGAGGATGGCGTTCGTGGATCTCTTCGACCTTGGCCCCGCGGTGACGGAATGCCTCGACCGCTCATTGGGGAAGCTCGCGGAGATGTTGCGCGAGGGCGCCCCCGAGGCACGTCGGGCACCGCTGATCTCGCACGAGGCGGTGGCGGGCGCGATGTGGGCGATCATCGGCAGCTACGCGGTACGCAAGCGCGTGAAGTACCTCCCCTCGCTGACCGACCACCTCGCCTTTCTGGTTCTTGCTCCCTACGTCGGCCCAAAGATGGCCGGGCAGACGATCGAGGCCACCCGCAGAAGCCTCGCGCGCGACGAGCGCGTCTAAGGGTTCAGCGCTCCCTCTATGCTGGGGCGGTGATGGGCGCCCCGAGCTCGAGGATCGCACCGCGCAGGGTGGGGCACAAGGGAGCTGCGCACCTGGCGCCTGGCAATACGTTCGCGAGCTTCGAGGCGGCGGTGGGGGCGGGGGTGGACATGATCGAGTTCGACGTCCTCAGTGAGCGCCCCGACGGGAGCGGGCAACTGCTGCTGGCTCACGACTACAGCGCGTTCGCCGCCGGCGCGCCCCCTCCGCTCACGCTGCGAGCCGGTCTCGAGCACCTCGCGAGCGAGGCGTACGCGGGCATCGAGCTCGACGTGGACGTGAAGCTTCCCGGCTACGGGGAGCGCGTGGTGAGAGAGCTGCGCGAGACCGGGCTCATCGGGCGCTCCCTGGTGAGCAGCACCTACCCCCAGGACCTCGACGCGATGCGCGCGATCGAGCCCTCGCTACGGGTGGGATGGTCGGTTCCGCGCGCGCGACGGGACTACACGGAGGACCGGCTGATGGCGATTCCGGCGCTGGCGCTGCTCGCGGGCTTCCGCGCCTGGCTGCCCCGCAGGGCCCAGGCGGCTCTGCGGGCGGGCCGCTTCGACGCGATCATGGCGCACTGGCGGGTCGTCACTCCCGCGCTGGTTCGCGCGGTCGCGGCGGGGGGTGGGGAGCTGTACGCGTGGACGGTGGACGACGCCGCGCAGATGGACCGGCTCACCGCGATGGGAGTCGACGGGATCATCACCAACGATCCCCGGCTGTTCGCCACTAGCTGAGCGAGCACGTCGCCGCGCTGAACCCCAACGGTGGGCAGGGGGAGGGCGGGCCCGGGTGGGCGGGCCTTCAAACCCCCTCCCCAACGGACTAGCTGAGCGAGCACGTCGCCGCGCTGAACCCCTTCGGTTCGGCTCCCGCCAGGCTGGTGTGCCCGGCCGTCGTGGAACGGGTGGCGAGGTGCACCAGATGGCCGGAGCGGCGCCACTGGAATTCGACGAACCCGCGCATCGTGAAGGCGGTGGTGGAGGGCTTGAAGCCAAAGCTGTGCCCAGCCTGGCGGGTGGAGGCGGCCGAGCCGATCTGCACGAAACCCGATTCCGCGCTCTTGCCGAGGTCCGTCCACTGGTGGGTCGCGAGGTCGAGGGACTGGACGAGGAAGCGCACGTACATGATGTCGTGGGGGTGCCCATCGCTGGGCATGGACCCGCGGATCCCGATTTCGTTGGGGTGGCGAGTTGTGTTACAGAGGTTCACGGTGGCCCACAGTTCGGGGGATTGCTCCAGCGCCCGGACCGGCTGTCGGGCTGCCGCGGGCGCCAACGGCGCAAGCGCCGCGGCCAGCAGCGCCCCGGTCGCGAGCAGCGCCATCCTCGACGGGGTCATGTTGTGAAGATAGCGCGGTGGATGGCACTCGCTGAGAGGGAGCCGGCGGGTGCGCGGAGGTGTGCTATCCACTCGGGCGATGCAGGCGCCGAGCACAGCGGAGATCGTGGAGCTGCTGGCTCGCGTGCCGGTCTTCTCCACTCTCCAGGAGGGGGACCTCGAACAAGTCGCACAGCTGGCGGTGCCGCGCAGCTTCGACGCCGGCCAGGTCGTGCTTCGCGAGGGGGATCGGAGCGACACCTGCTACATCGTGCAGGCTGGCAGCGCGCGTGCGGTGCACGAGCACGCCGACGGTCGCACGATCACACTGGCGACGTTCGGCCCCGGGGACATCTTCGGGGAGCTCGGCCTGTTCGAGGACGAGCGCCGCTCCGCGACCGTGGAGGCGCTCGGGGAGATGAGAGTGGTGGCGGTGCTCGGTCCGGACATGCGTAGGCTGATAGTGGAGCACCCCCAGATCGCGATGCGCCTTCTGATCGGGCTGGGCCGGCGCCTGCGGGAGACCAACGAGCGCCTCGCTCGGCGCTCCTTCCAGACGGTGCAGAGCCGCGTGGCCTCGGCGCTGAGCGACCTGGTCGAGCAGGCCCAACCACAGAACCCGCCCGCCCAGGCGGAGCTCCGGGATGTTGCGATCGTCGCCACCCAGGCCGACCTGGCGAAGCTGGCCGGCAGCTCACGCGAGTCGGCGAGCCGCTTCCTGGCGGTGCTGGAGCGCGCGGGAGTCATCTCTCAGGGCAGAGGCCGGCTGACGGTGCACGACCCGGAGGCGCTGCGGGCCTATGTCTTCTGATCGGAAATCCGCCCGCCCCGACCGGTCGCCGGAGCGAGCCGGAGATGCCGAGCTCGGCGAGACCGACCGGCCGGGGCAGGCGTCACCGCGCGAGCGCTCGGCGGGCGGGGTGGTGGTGCGCGATGAGCAGGTGCTCGTGATCGTGCCACGGCGCCGCGGCGCGGATGGCGCCCGCGTGCTGGGGCTGCCCAAGGGGCACATCGACCCAGGTGAGAGCGCCCTGCAGGCCGCGTTGCGGGAGGTGCGCGAGGAGACGGGCGTCCAGGCGCAGCTCGTGGGGGAGCTCGGCGAGGTGCGCTACTGGTACAGGCGCCACGGCCGCAACGTGCCGAAGTCGGTCGTCTTCTACCTCCTGAGCTACCTCTCCGGCGACACCTCCGATCACGACGACGAGGTCGAGGAGGTTCGCTGGATGCCCCTGGCGCAGGCGTGCGTAGAGCTCACCTACGCGGGGGAACGGGAGATCGCTGGGCGCGCGCTGAGTGCGCTGGATCCTTAGGTCAGATAGCCTGCTCTCTGCCGTGCAGGTGCTCAACTTCTACTCCACGTCCAGGTCGGGGGAGGGCAGGCCCGGGTGGGCGGGCTCCCATCCCCCCCCCTCCCATAGGTCTTCACCGTGCAGGTTTTGAACTTCTACTCCACGATCTTCGCCGACGAGCTCAAGCGGGGCCGCAAGACGGCGACGATCCGCCTGGGGGACAAGTCGGACAAGTACCGCAAGAACCAGCTGGTGCTGGTCACGATCGGCTACCAGTACTCACCGAGAGAGCGGATCTTCGAGGCCGTGATCGATCAGGTGGAAGTCATGCGGCTGGCGGAGCTCTCGCCGCGGGACATCAAGCACGACAACCCCGAGTTCCGCCGCCACGAGGAGTTGATCAACTTCCTCGAGCAGATCTACGGCCGGGGGGTCTCGATGGAGGATGTCGTCACCGTGGTGCGCTTCTCGCGGATCATGGACAAGCCGACGGGTATGACCGAGGCGATGAAGGGCTTCGGCGGCGCCCAGAACTGAGCTTCGCCCCGGCTGCCGGTGCGTCTTCGCCCAGCCTTTTGGCAGTCTCGGCACGAAAGTGCCGAATAGGTGGGCGCAGTCGCTTGACTTGCTGTCCCGGTCGTATATAGTGGCCGTGTCGTTGGCACTCGACCATGTGGAGTGCCAGAGGAGGTCGGACTCTCTCCGGAGGCGTGCCGCCCTCGATCCACTCTCTCTAGTAGCGGAGGTCTTACCAAGATGAAGCTCAAGCCCCTGGGCGATCGCCTGATCGTGCGGGCGATCGAGGAGGAGGAGACCACCGCAAGTGGCCTCGTGCTCCCAGATACAGCCAAGGAGAAGCCGCAGAAGGGCAAGGTCATCGCCGCCGGCGATGGCAGGCTCGACGACGACGGCAAGCGCATTCCCCTCGACGTCAAGGAGGGCGATGAGGTCCTCTACAGCAAGTACGGCGGGACCGAGATCAAGGTCGAAGGCGAGGACCTGCTCGTGCTGCGCGAGTCCGACGTGCTCGCCAAGATCACGTAAAGCGTAAGGAGAATTGAAAAGTCATGGCACATAAGGAGCTCAAGTACGCCGCCGAGGCGCGCAAGTCGCTGGAGGCGGGCGTGGACGCGGTGGCCAATGCCGTAAAGGTCACGCTCGGCCCGAAGGGCCGCTACGTGGTGCTGGACAAGAAGTTCGGTGCCCCCACCATCACCAACGACGGCGTGACGATCGCCCGCGAGATCGAGGTCGAGGACGTCTTCGAGAACCAGGGCGCCCAGCTGGTGCGCGAGGTGGCCACCGCCACCAACGACGTCGCCGGCGACGGCACCACCACCGCCACCGTGCTGGCCCAGGCGATCGTGCGCCAGGGGCTGAAGAACGTCGCGGCGGGTGCCAACCCGCTGGCGCTCAAGCGCGGTATCGAGAAGGCCGTGGACGAGGTCGTCAAGAACATCGCCTCCCAGTCCAAGGAGGTCTCGGGCAAGGAGCAGATCGCCCGCGTGGCCACCATCTCGGCAGGCGACGAAGAGATCGGCGACGTGATCGCCGATGCGATCGAGAAGGTCGGCAAGGACGGCGTGGTGAACGTCGAGGAGGGCCAGACGTTTGGCATGGACCTCGAGTTCACCGAGGGGATGCAGTTCGACAAGGGCTACATCTCCCCCTACATGGTCACCGACCAGGATCGCATGGAGGCGGTGCTGGAGGACCCCTACATCCTGATCGCCAACCAGAAGATCGGCTCGGTGCGCGACGTGCTGCCGGTGCTCGAGGCCGTGATCCAGAGCGGCAAGCCGCTGCTGATCATCGCCGAGGACGTCGAGGGCGAGTCGCTGGCGACGCTGGTGGTCAACAAGCTGCGCGGGACGTTCACCGGCGTGGCGGTCAAGGCCCCCGGCTTCGGCGATCGCCGCAAGCGGATGCTCGAGGACATCGCGATCCTCACCAACGCAGAGGTGATCACCGAGGAGATGGGCCTGAAGCTCGAGAACACCCAGGTCTCGCAGCTCGGCAGGGCCCGGCGTGTGGTGGTCGCGAAGGACAACACCACGATCGTCGACGGCTCCGGTGAGGCGGCGGCGATCAAGGGGCGCATCAACCAGATCAAGAACGAGATCGAGAACACCGACTCGGACTTCGATCGGGAGAAGCTCCAGGAGCGCCTGGCCAAGCTCTCCGGCGGCGTGGCCGTCGTGAAGGTGGGCGCAGCCACGGAGACGGAGATGAAGGAGAAGAAGCACCGCGTCGAGGACGCCCTGCAGGCCACGAGGGCGGCCTTGGAGGAGGGCATCGTGCCCGGTGGCGGCGTTGCGCTGCTGCAGGCCACCAGCTCGGTCAAGGTCGAGCAGAACGGTCACGACGCTGACGGCTCCGACGACGAGCGGACCGGGGCGCGCATCGTGCTGCGGGCGCTCGAGGAGCCGCTGCGTCAGCTCGCCGAGAACGCCGGCCTGGAGGGCTCCGTGGTCGTCAACGACGTCCGCAAGGCCAAGAAAGGTCACGGCCTCAACGCGGCCACCAACGAGATCGTCGATCTCGTGGCGGCGGGGATCATCGATCCCGCGATGGTCACCCGCTCGGCGCTGCAGAACGCAGCGTCGATCGCCAAGAACATCCTCACCACCGAGGCGATCGTCGCCGAGGTGCCCGAGAAGGAAGCGGGCGGCGGTGGTGGCGGGGGTATGCCGGACATGAGCGGAATGATGTAAAGCGAGGGATCGGGCCCGGCGGGAGCGCTCGCGAAGCGCCTCGCCTTGCCCACCTACACTTGCCGGCAGGACTCTCCGACGGGCTTGCAGGCGAGGACTCCCACACAGGTATGCAAAGACGAGGGCCCGGCAGTGTGCCGGGCCCTCGTCGCGGTACTGGCCCTGGGGGGGGCGGGTCCGCCATCCTCGACGGAGTGAATCGAAGAGCCCTGCCCGTCCTGGCTCGTGGTCCCCCGATCCGCTGCCGTGCGAGGAGGCGCCGGGACGGCGCCTTGCGCAGAGAATCCTGGCACAGCCACTACTGCCTCGGGGCGAGTGTTTCTGACTCGTGGAAGGGCCCTTCCACTGCGGTGAAGGGCTATTCCACTGCGCTCACCGGCCGCGAGGGCTCGCCCACGTACTTGGCGGTGGGCCGGATCAGCTTCGCTTCGCGCTTCTGCTCGAGGATGTGCGCCGACCACCCCGCCACCCGCGCGCAGGTGAACATGGGTGTGAACAGTGCCGCGGGCACTTCCGCGAAGTCGAGCACCACCGCCGACCAGAACTCGACGTTGGTGGCGAGCACCCGGTCGGGCTTGCGCGCGTGCAGCTCCGCCAAGGCGGCCTGCTCGAGCGCCTCGGCGGCCTCCAGGCGTGGGGAGCCCAGTTCCCGGCACGTGCGCCGCAGGACCCGCGCGCGGGGGTCTTCGGCGCGGTAGATGCGGTGGCCGAAGCCCATCAACCGCTCTCCACGGTCCAGCGCCTGCTTCACCCACAGCTCGGCGTCTCCCGCGCGTTCGACCTCCTCGAGCATCTTCAGCACGCGCGAGGGCGCCCCGCCGTGCAGCGGTCCCGAGAGCGTCCCCACCGCGCCCGACAGCGCGGCGGCGACGTCCGCCCCGGTGGAGGCGGCAATGCGGGCAACGAAGGTGGAGGCGTTGACCCCGTGCTCGGCGGCGGAGACCCAGTAGGCGTCGATCGCCTTCACGTGCCTGGGGTCGGCCTCCCCGCGCCAGCGGATCAGGAAACGCTCGGGGATCGAGCCGGCGCGGTCGATCTCCTCCTGGGGCACTGGCGGCTGTCCGACGCCACGCGCGGACTGGGCCACGTAGGAGAGCGCCATCACTGAGGCGCGCGCGAGGTTCTCGCGGGCCTGCTCGTCGGAGATGTCGATCAGCTGGTTGAAGCCCCACTCCGGCGCGAGCATCGCCAACCCCACCTGCACGTCCACGCGGGGGTCGCCCGAGCGCACCGTCAGCGGGTGCGGTTCGGCGGGGGGCAGCCCCGGTTTGAAGCGTCCATCGACCAGCAGGCCCCACACCTGCTCGTAGGGGACGCTCCCCACGAGGTCCTCGATGTCGACGCCGCGGTAGCGCAGCGCGCCCCCCGCTTTGTCGGGCTCTGCGATCTCGGTTGCGAAGGCGACGACGCCTTCGAGGCCTGACTGGACCTCCGGTGCTGTCTGAACCGCGCTCATGGCACTCGCTTTCTGGGCTCGCTGCTGACGGGTGAAACCGGCCTCGCGACGGGTTCCCTCGCGACCGGCCAGGTTGCCTTCTGGGCAGCGCATATCGTCGCAGGAATGGGGGCGGTTGCCATCCACCATCGCCCGGTGCCCGATCGACGGGCGCGGTGGGGCGTTAGGGTTCCAGAAAGCGGACTCACACCCGCGCACTCTCGACCCCAAGGAGGAGCCGGTGTCCGACGACGATCTGATGTTCCGCCCCGCGAGCGAGCTCGCCGGGATGGTGCGCGCGGGGGAGCTCTCCGCGCGCGAGTTGGTGCAGCACTCGCTCGACCGCATCGAGGAGCTCAACCCCGCGCTGAACGCGTTCGTGGAGATCGACGCCGAGCGTGCCCTGGCGGCGGCCGACGAGGTGCGCCCGGGCGACGAGCGCCCCTTCGCGGGGGTGCCGACCGCGATCAAGAACAACCGGCCGGTGAGTGGCCTGCGGCTCACCTACGGGTGCTCGCCGATGAAGGACTTCAGGGTCGAGCACGACCACAACGTCACCCGCAGGTTGAAGCAGGCGGGTTTCATCGTGGTGGGCAGCACCACGTTGCCGGAGTACGGGATCCTGCCGACCAGCGAGGCGCGCCTGTTCGGCCCCACGCGCAACCCCTGGGACCTGGAGCGCACCCCGGGTGGCTCCTCCGGCGGTGCGGCTGCCGCGGTCGCCTCGGGCATGCTGCCGGTCGCGCACGGCAACGACGGCGGTGGCTCGATCCGCATCCCCGCGGCGTGCTGCGGCCTGGTGGGGCTCAAGCCCCAGCGCGGACGCATCTCCGCGGCCCCCGAACTGGGCGAGTCCTCGCTGGGCATCGACGGAATGCTCACCCGCACGGTCGCCGACACCGCGGCGATCCTCGACGTGCTCGCGGGTTACGAGACCGGCGACGCCACCTGGGCCCCGCCCCCGGCGCAGTCGTTTGCGGCCGCCGCCGCCGCGATGACCGAAGGCCCGGGCGGGCGTCCACTCCGGATCGCCACCACCACCCTGCCGCCGATTCCCGACGCCGTGATCGACCCGGTGGCCGCGGAGGCGGTGAGCGAGGCCGCCGAGCTCCTGCGCGCCCTCGGCCACGAGGTGGAGGAGGTGCAGCCGCCATGGCAGATCGACGGCGTGAGGGAGCTGTTCGGGGCAGTCTTCTGCACCCACATCGGCCTCTCGATCGCCTTCTCCGGGATCGTGGCGGGCCGCGAGCTCACGGCGCAGGACATGGAGCCGATGAGTTGGGCGATCTTTTCGATGGTCCGCAAACTGAACGCCGTGGACAGCTTCGGCGCCTCGGTCAGGTTGCAGGCGTTCACCCGCCAGCTGGTCGAGTTCCTGGAGCCCTACGACGTGCTGTTGACCCCCGCGCTGGCAGAGCGACCGCTCGAGCTCGGCACGCTCGATACCGCGGCGCCCAACCCGATGGACACGTTCACCCGCTCCAGCCTGTTCACGCCTTTCACCCCAGTGTTCAACGCCAGCGGCCAGCCCGGCATCTCGCTGCCGCTGTTCCAGGGCGAGGATGGCCTGCCGCTGGCAGTGCAGCTGGTGGGCCGCCCCGCGGGGGAGGGCGCGCTGCTCGCACTGGCCGCCCAGCTGGAAGCCGCGCGCCCCTGGGCCGCGCGCCGGCCGCAGCTGGCGGTCTCCTAGAGCTGGCGGGATTCGGGCGTTCGCGCCCGGAACTGGCCTGGGACCCAGGTGTCTTCCATCTAGCGCTGGGCGGGGCTCAACACCGCACCCATCGGCTGGGGGGTGACGCCGAGGCGCTCGGCGTCGGCGGCGCCGCGCCTGGAGATCATCGGGACCTCCATCAGCTCCACCTCGTCCCAGGTCGCGAAGGCGCGTGTGCCGGCCGCCGCCTCCAGCAGGCGCAGTGCGCGGGAGACGATCGGAGTCGGCACGTGCGCGAGCGGCCGGCGGCGTCCCAGCGAGCGCAGCACCAGGCGCACGATCTCCTCGTGGCTGAGGGTCTGCGGCCCGGCCAGCTCGAAGGAGCCGCAGAGGCCGGGCTCTCGCAACGCGCCCATCACGCAATCCGCGGCATCCTCCGCCCAGATCGGCTGGTAGACGGCGCGGCCGCGTCCTGAGACCGGCATCGCGGGCAGCAGCGCAAGCCGTTCGAGCAGCGTCAGCCAGCGGTCCCCCGGGGCGTAGACGATCGAAGGGGAGAAGACGATCGAGTGCATCCCCGCCTCCCCCACCGCCTGCTCGGCGAGTGCCTTGGCGCGCAGGAAGCGCGACCGGCTGTGGGTGGAGGCACCGAGGGCGGAGAAGAACAGGAAGCGCTCCACCCCCGCGCGCTCCGCGGCCTGCACCATGCGCCACGTGGCGATCCCACCGAGCTCCTCGATCGACCCGCGCGGCTGGTCGCGGATCGCGCTCGCCAGGTGCACCACGGTGCCCACGCCGCGCATCGCGTTGCGGAACGAAGGCGGATCGGCGAGGTCGCCGAGCGCGATCTGCACCCGCACCCGGCGTGCTCCCAGCCCGCGGGGGTTGCGCACCAGGCAGCGCACCGAGGCACCCTCCGCGAGCAGGCGGCCCAGGAGCGCGGAGCCCACCTGGCCGGTGGCGCCGGTCAGCAGCAGCATTGCGCCTCTCAACCTAGTACAAGCAGGCTCGGCGGAGCCGCAACCCTCTGCCCGCGAACGCTGGGTGTTTTGTAAGAAACAAAACGATCCAAATTGTTGCAGCGGGGAAAGCCAGGGACTACCGTTGCCCTGTGGCGACCCGTGTCGACGTTCGCAGCGCTCCCGCGCGCACCCTGGCGGTGGCGCGCATCGCCAGACCCAGCTGGCCGGCGCCCGCGTGGGGGGCGATCGGGGTCACCGCGCTGTTCATCGGCATCACCTGTTGGTGGCTCTCGGTGGATCACAGCATCCAGATCTGGGATGCGGGACTGCATCTGCAGATCGCCTTCAACGTCCACCAGCTCCTGGGCGAAGGCAACGTGGTCGGTGCGCTCAGCACGAGCGCCCCCTACCCGCCTTTCACCTACCTGATCGGCTCGCTGGGGATCGCGATCGGCGGCCTCGGTGTCGCTCCTCCGATCCTCGCCGAGAACATCTTCTTCTACTCCCTGCTCGCGCTCGGCTGCTACCAGGTCGGCCGCCTGGCATTCGGCCCGGTCGCGGGCCTGCTGAGCGTCGTCCTCGCGCTCGGCTCGCCGCTGATCATCGCGCAGTCCCACGTCTTCATGACCGACGGCCCGGAGACCTCGATGGTGGCGCTCGCCATCTGGCTGATCATCGCCACCGAGGGCTTCACGCGGACGCGCGCCTGCGCCCTCGCCGGACTCGCCGTGGGGGTCGGCATGCTGACGAAGGAGCCGTTCGCGATCTTCGTCCTCGGGGTGGTCGTCGTGACGGCGGTGCGGGGCGGTCCTCAGGCGTGGCGCGGGATGGCGATCTTCGCCGTCGTCGCGCTCGCCATCGCGCTCCCCTGGTACATACACGAGTACTCGAAGATCCTGGAAATCAAAACCGAGGCGACCGCCTCCGCGACCGCCTTCAATCCACCGGGAGCCCAGTCGCCCACCGGCATCGCACCGCCACGCCTCTCGCATGAAAACCTGGAGTGGTACCTCTGGAACATCCTCGGCTGGCAACTTTATCTCCCCATGTTCCTCCTCGTGGCCGTGGGCTGGCTGTGGACGCTCATCGGATCCGTGCGGCGGCGTCCGATCACTCCTCTGGCTCCCGAGTTGCTCATCGGTGCGTTCCTCGCCTGGGCGATCCTGACTGAGACCTACGTCCACGATGTCCGCTACGGCATGCCCCTGCTCCTCTACCTGGCGGTGTTCGGCGCCGGCTGGATCGTGCGATTGGGGCGCCGGGGGCGGATCGCCGCAACGGCGGCGCTGGTCGTGGTGGCGCTCGCCAATACGGTGATGATCAACACCGGCGTGGGGGGCGAAAATGGGGTTTGGCTGGGGAAGGAGTCGACGGCGCTCGAGCGCCCGGGCTACGTGCCGGTCTTCTCCACCGTGGGGTTCCCGGTGGGTGCACCGCACCGAGATGGCGACCTGCTCGCGACCTTCCAGGCGCTGCATCGGTACGGCATCAGAACCGTGACCTGGATTCCGAGCCAGTCACAGGAAGCGGATTTCGCGCGCTCTGGGATCACGGTGTTCGCTCGCGTCGCGGGCCTCTATCCCCTGGAAAAGACGGTGCCGCTCACCACCCTGACACGGAAGGAGGTCATCCTCTCGCACGAGAAGATCGCCCCCGGGGAACCTCCGCCCTGCGTGACGCTCGACGACCACACCGGAGTATGGGTGCGCATCGGCGACCCGGTGGCGCCCGGCGCGCAGGATTTCTGCCCGCTGCCCAGACCCCATTTCTACGGGCCCAGAGAAGCCGGAGCGCCGGCCTCGGCTGGGGGCGGCGCCGGATCTTCGACCAGCGGGCCCAGCGGGAGGCGTCCAAGCGCCGGGGGCACGTCGAGGAACGCTCGCTAGTATTCGCTCCTCTCCCTGTAAGCAGCCCAAAACGACTCGAGAAGGAAGCGAATGGCCTACGTGATCGCAGAGCCGTGCATCGGCACCAAGGACAACTCCTGCGTCGAGGTGTGCCCTGTGGACTGCATCCACCCCACGCCCGACGAGCCCGGGTACGACGCCGCCGAGATGCTCTACATCGACCCCGATGAGTGCATCGACTGCGACGCCTGTGTCGAGGCCTGCCCCGTGGACGCCTGCTTCGCCGAGGACCAGCTGCCGGAGGAGTGGCAGAAGTACACCCAGATCAACGCGGAGTACTTCGCCAACAGCAGGTAGGCCCGGCGCGGGGGAGGAGCATTCCGCGGCGTCGGGGGCACGTTCCATCGTGGGCGGAGGCATTCCGCGGGCGTCGGGTGAGGCCTCACCTCTCCTGGCCAGGAGAGGTGAGGCCTCACCCGTAGTAGCGCGAGACGAGCAGCAGCTGGCTGAAGATGTCGTGGCCGAGGACCAGCAGCACGATCAGCGTGCCTGCCACCGGCCCCCACCTGCGCCCGGCCCCACGTGCCGCCAGCGCCAGCAGGGCGCCGAAGAGCGCCGCCAGGGGCAGCAGGTAGCGGGGCTCCGCGTAGTCCATCGCGAGGCCCGGATATTTGAGGTAGGAGTTCACGCCGACCAGGACCAGCAGCCCGACCGCCACCGCCCCATAGGCGAGCAACTCTCCGATGCGGCCCCGCAGGACGGCGCGGTCGAGGACCAGCTCCCGGAGACAGAGGACAGCCATCGTCGCGGCGGGAATCAGCGCGAGGTCATAGACCCAGCCGGGGAAGTAGGTGTCGAGCCACCCGTACAGCCCAATCGACCTGTCGAACCACAGCCGGCTGGTGTCGAGGCCGGGGAAGTAGCGGACCATCCCGGGCAGCCGGGGCAGATAGGACTGCCAGATGTAGCTGGCCTCGGCCCAGATCGCCCCGTGTTCGCCGAAGTCTTCGATGCCCGATGTGGCATTGCCGAGGAGGGGGTGGTCGTGGATGAGGTTGAAGAACATGTACAGGCACACCGGGCACGCGGCGATGGCGATCCCGATCGCCATCGAGATGTATGCCGAGCGTCCCGCGGTCCGTGCGGTGCGGTGCCCGAGGACGATCAGGGCGAGCACAGCTCCCGGGGCGAGGCCGATGAAGTTGAGCTTTGTCATGAAGCCGACGGCGGTCGCGGCCCCGATCGCGATCGCGGTTGTTCGCGTCAGCCCGCGGCGGAATGCCCGCGCCAGGCAGAAGAAGAGCGCGGCGCTGACCGCGAAGAGCATCGAATCGGGGTTCACCCCGCCCGAGATGAAGCCCAGCAGCGGGAAGAGCGCAACGCCGAGGGCGCCCACGGTCCAGGCCCAGCGGGCGCCGGGGAGGGCCTCGCGCAGGAACAGGAAGGAGAAGAGCGCGGTGAGACCCGCCATCAGCGTGCTCAGCAGCCTCATCAGCGTGAGCTGATCGAGCAGCGTTCCCCCAGAACCGAGGTAGTAGGGGATCGTCTGGAGCGCGTAGTAGAGCGGTGGCTCGGCGGTCGCCACGCCGGCCTCGCCCACCCCGTGCCGGGCGAGGGGCAGGGCGAGGTCGTGCTGGAGCTTGCGCTGCTGCGCCTTCGAGGAGATCGTGCCGACGGCGGGATTGAAGCGAACATTCCTGTGGTTCAGGTCTTCCAGTACCGCCGTCTCCTCCGGGGAGTAGAGCGACGCGTTGTATTTCGGCAGTTCGCCCGTCTCGGCGAGCGTCTGGGTATAGGCGAAGTGCGAGGGTTCGTCGGGGACCTGGAAGGGGGGGGTGATGATCGACCAGCTCGCCGCGCTCAGAGCTGCGACCGATGCACATACCCACGCCGCCGTGGGCACGGCTGCGAGCGCTGGCCGAACCGGGGATGCGAGCGAAGCGAGTGTCTCCCTGGTCGGTCGCAGTCCAAGCGCGAGTGCGCGGATCCTCGCGGGCCGAGTGCTCGCCGGGAGCTCGGGCGCATCTGGCGGCGAGGCGACCTGCGCTCCCCCCGCGATCGGCGCCGAGGTACGCCGACCGGCACCACGGCGGGGTCTCGGACCAGTGCCGCTCGGACCGGCGCCAGGGCGGGATCTCGAACTCGTGCCGGTTGGACCGGCGCCACGGCGCGATCCGAGCTGGCGGAGGATGAGCCCTGAGGTCAGGGCGGCGGCGGCGACCATCAGCAGGATCGGGATGAGCGCGATCCACGTGCCGCCCGGCTCACGGTCGAGGCCCATGCGCTGGGCCACCGAGTGCGCCTGGGAGAACCAGGATCGCCGGCCTGGCCGCAGGTATTCGATCCGCATCTTGCTGGCCGTCCCGCCGCCTGAGCCCGGCGGCGGCTGTCCGCCGATGAAGTAGATCCGTTCGACCAGCGGGCCGACCCCGATGCAGACCGTGACCTCGGATGACCGGCGCGGTACCGGCGCGATCGGGATCGTGACGACCCCCCCGGTCCAACCCGCGCCCTGCACGCCCTGTGCGATCACGCGTGAGCCCGCCAGCGCCGCGACGTTCACGCGGGGGCCGATGTTCACCGAGATCCACAGACGCATCGCTGTGGTTCCGCTCGGCAGCACTTCACTGGCCTGGCAGACGCTCGTTTCGCCTTTGCGCACCACGAGGTGACCTACCGGTGGCACCGAGTTGCTACCCGCGAGGACCAGCGGCGCCCGCGCGAGCCTTGCCACGATCGCGATTGCCATCAGCGCAAGTCCCGCAACAAGCGCGATGCGCACGGCCCGATTCTCTCTACTGAATGGAATGATCCATATGATCTAGAGCGCTCGAGAGGCCGTCAAGCGAGCCGAGATCGAGCCGCCCCTGCACCCCGCCCCGGTCGGCGCTCGGCCCGGAATCTCCCTGCAAAGGGTGGTGTTTTGGGCGGCCCGGCGCCGCCTGCGGAGGTCGTCGAGCTGGAAACATTTGTACCCGACAGCGACTCTCCGCCGCGATCGCTCCACGATCGGTTCCGCCGCTCGGGGCTCTCGGGCCGCGTGTGCCCTCAGGCCATCGGCAGCGACATACCCGCGGGCTTGCCGTTCGCCGGCGCAGGCGCCGGAGTCGGGGAGCCTCCGTTTGTGGAGACGGCCGGGGCGCTCAGCACGGGCAGTTCCAGCGGGGCCATCGCGATCAGGCCCCGCGCCGCCTGGCGGATTGCCTGGGAGGCGGGGTCGTCGGGGTCCTCGATCACCAGCGGCACACCGCTGTCGGCGTGTTCTCGCAGCGGCATCGTCAGGGGAACCTTGCCCAGCAGGGGCACCTCCAACTCGTCCGCGAGCTCCTGGCCGCCGCCCTCGCCGAAGATCGTGTAGCGCTCCCCCGTGGGGGTCGTGAAGCCGGACATGTTCTCGATCACCCCCGCGATCTCCAGGGAGACCTTGTGCGCCATCTCGGCCGATCGGCGCGCCACCCTCTGGGCGGTCGGCTGGGGGGTCGTGACGATCACGAAACGTGCCTGGGGCAGCAGCTGGGCGAGGGTCATCGAGACATCCCCCGTGCCCGGCGGCAGGTCGATCAGCAGGTGGTCCAACGCCCCCCACTCCACATCCTGCAGGAACTGCGAGAGCGCCTTGTGCAGCATCGGCCCCCGCCACACCACCGCCGCGTCCTCCTCCACGAAGAAGCCGATCGACATCACCTTCACGCCGTGCGCCTCCAGCGGGATGATCTTGCGCTGGGGCGATACCGGTGGGCGAGTGGAGCCGAGCCCGTACATGCGGGGAATCGAGTACCCCCAGACGTCCGCATCGAGGACCCCTGCGCGCCTGCCTTCCGCCGTCAGCGCCGCCGCGAGATTGGCTGTCAGCGTCGACTTGCCCACTCCGCCCTTGCCCGAGCCTATGCAGACGACGTTGCGCACCTGCGCCAGCGCGCCCTCGGGCAGGCTTGCGCGCCCCAGCCGCTCCCGCAGCGCGGCTTTCTCGGCGTCGCTGAGCACGTCGAAGAAGACGTTCACGTGACCCACGCCCTCCAGCGCCCCCACCGCCTGCGCGACCGAGCTCTGGAAGTGGCCGCGAATCGGGCAGCCCGCGGTGGTCAGCGAAACGGTCACGTCCACCACTCCGCTGGCGGCGATCTCCACCGAGCGCACCATCTCGAGCTCCACAATCGAGCGGCGCAGCTCTGGGTCGATCACCGCCTCCAGGGCCTTCATGATCTGCTCGCGAGTGGGCATGGGGCCATTCTGGCAGAACGGGCGATCGGCTCTCAGCCGCCGTCTGGCGGAACGGGCGATCAGCGCTCGGCCGCTGGGCACACGATGCGGTAGTCGCAGTACGCGCACACCGCAGGCGAGGGGGTCGGCTCGAAGTCCTGTGCCAGGATCCCCTCCCCGACCTCCAGCACTGCGCCGCGCACCCACTCCGTGTCCCCCGCCGCTCGGGGCACGGGGACCTTGCGGTCGTCGAGCACGTAGTAGTACGCCTGGCGCGTCTCCCCTAGATCCCACGCCTCCCGGGCGGCGATCGCGTAGAGCGAGAGCTGAATGTCCTCGCCCAGCTCCTCCGCGGTCTTGGCGTAGCCCGTCTTGTAGTCGATCAGCTCGAATCCCCCGTCGGGGAGACGATCTACACGGTCCACCCGCCCGCGCACGTGGTGGGGCCCCAGGCCGAATGCGAACGAGCGCTCGAACCACAGCGGCAGGGCGGGCTCCTCGTGCAGGCGCTCGTGGTAGCGGCTGAGCGCCGAGCGCGCCTTCTCCCGCAGCTCGCGTTCCCGCGCGCCCTCTCCCATGCCCGCACGCCGCCAGGCGGCGTCCAGTAGGTCCATGAGCTCCTGCAGCGTCTCCCCATCCGCGCAGTGGTAGCGCTCGAGTACCTGGTGCACCACGATCCCGAAACGCTGGTTGAGCGTCTGGTCTGTCGGGATTTTGAGGACCCGCGCGAACTTGTACCTCAGGGGGCAGCTGCGGTAGGTCACCACGTCGGAGGCCGACAGCACGAGACCCTCTCCCCTGCGCGGCAGGAACGCCTCCAGCGAGGGCTCATCTCTGGCCGCCACCGCCTGCGCCCGCGCGCGCTTCCCGCGCTCGCCCTGCTGGTGGATCCCCGAGCGGTCCGAGCACAGCAGCTCGTCCAGGGGAGAGCTCTCGTAGATCTCCCGCTGCAGCGGCGTCATCGCCGCCCGCAGGCGCGCGTTCACGTCCCGCAGCGCCTCCTCGGTGGTCTCTCCGGCGGGACGCTCCAGCAGCGCCGCCAGCTTGAGCAGCTCCAGGTATCTCACGACCCCGTGGGAGACGTCCAACTCTGTGTCGAGCCGCAGCTCCCCGAGGCGTCCCGCGATCCGCGCGACATCTCCCAGGACCTCCTCCCGCATCATCCGCAGTGTTGCCTGTGGCGTCCCATCGGAGGTCTCGGGGGTGGCATTGGCCTGTTGGGCGATCCTCGGGGGGCCCTGCGAGGAGGGGTCCTCCCCTGGCATCGGGGCGATCTCGGGGCCCAGCGTGGACTCCTCCCCTCGCGGGGCGGCCTCCCCGGGCGGGGCGGAGATCTCCGAGAGGTCTCTGCTGGGGTCCTTCTCTGGAGAAGGGGCGACCTCCAGCTCCGTCTCCTCGGAGGCCGCCGTCAGGTGGATCGCGAGCGCCCGCGCGGTGGGCCTGGGTGAGGATCTCACGAACTCCTCGGCCAGTTCGCACAGGCCGGCCAGCCCCGCCAGGCGCTCGGCGTCCTTCCCGGCTGCCGCGAGCAGCTGCCGCCGGCGTAGACCGAGGCGCTCGATCAGGCGTCCCACGAACAGGTCCGCCCGCACCGTATCCAGCCCACTCGCCGCCCATCGGTGCAGCTCCAGAAAGCGTCCAACCCGCTCTCGCGCCTGTGGCGGCAGCTGCGGAGACTCCATTGCGGCGGCGAGCGCCGCCACCACCTCCAGGCGCTGGCGGCGCACTATTTGAATCACCCGCGCCAGATCCACCTGGCGCAGCTCGATCGGGGGACGCGCCAGCGCGCGCACCGCCGCCGCCGCGTCCCTGGGGTCGATCAGCAGGCGCATCCACGCCAGCACATCCCGCACCTCCGCGCGTTTCAAGAGCTCCGCCCGCTGGGGCACGTCGCGGGTTCTCGTGGGGTCATCGAGCGAGGAGGGCACCGCCCATAAGGATATGCCCGGCGCTCTACCCTCCAGGGATGGACACCATCGACTGGGGCACCGCGCAGCGCGTGGGGGAGCTGATCGCGGAGTCTTCCTGGATGGGGAGCCCGCCCTTCCCAGGCCCGCCCGCTCATGTGCTCGGCGAGACCGTGCAGCCGCTCGCACTCCAGTTCGCCCGCCGTGTGAGCGACTACTCGGGACTCGCCTTCCCCGGGGAGCTGCCTCCCATAGAGGCGATCGATCGCTCCGGCTGGATCGCCGCGAACCTGCAGACGATGCGCCCGATCATCGAGTCCCTCGCCCAGCAGGCGGACGGGCTTGGCCCTGCCCACTCGCGCCGCCGCGCGCGGCGCAGCTGGAAACGTCCGGGACAGGATCTCGGGCCCATGTACGACGCCCTCGGCGCCGCCGGAGGGCTGCTGTTGGGGGCGCAGGTGGGAGCGATGGCGGGGATGCTCTCCCAGCGGGTCCTTGGTCAGTACGACCTCGCTCTGCTGGATGCCTCCGTATCGCCCCGGCTGCTGCTGGTGGCCCCCAACCTCGCCCAGGCCGCACGCAACATGCAGGTGGACAGCGAGCAGCTGCTCATCTGGGTGACGATCCACGAGATCACCCACGCCGTCCAGTTCTCGGGGGCTCCCTGGCTGCGCGAGCACCTCGCGGGACTCCTGCGGGAGCTGATCGGCGGCCTGCAGGTGACGGTCTCGCTCGGGGCCCTCCTGCGGATTCCCAGCGCCGAGGACGCCCGCACGCTCGCCGAGCGCCTGCGCCACGGGGAAATGATGAGGCTGACCGTCGGCGAGCAGCGCTGGCAGCTGGTGGAGCGGCTGCAGGCCACGATGTCGCTGATCGAGGGTCACGCGGAGCATGTGATGGACGCCGTCGGCGCCGAGGTGCTCCCCTCGCTGCCGCGCCTGCGCGCTTCGATGACTCGCCGCCGCGAGAACCGTGGGCTGCCCTGGCGGCTGCTCGAGCGGCTGCTGGGGTTGGAGCTGAAGCTGCGCCAGTACGAGGAGGGCCGTCGCTTTTGCGACGCCGTCGTCCTCGAGGGCGGGCCTGCGGCGTTGGCGCGGGCGTGGCGCTCAGCGGAGGACATCCCCACCGCGGGAGAGCTGCGGGACCCCGAGCTGTGGCTCGCTCGGGTGGGGTGAGCGGCTCTTTACTGCGCCCCAATCAAGCTCGTGCAACGGCTGTCCGTTTGCCCTCTCCATGGCAAATTGGGCTTGTACAGCGGCTACTTACTTGCCCTCCCCGTCCACGAACGCATGTTCCCTCTGTTACAAGCTCCTCCCGCCCAAGCCAAGGACCAACAATGACTTCATATCGTGCTACCCTGCCGGTGTAACGATCTGGGAGAGGTAGGGTACAAACATATGTTCGGTGCGCGGCCAACTGCCGAGACGCACAGAACAAATGTACTCACCGATTCCTCCCCGAGGGGAACACAAGACCGATAGGAGACCCCTCCACATGCCTGATACCACTGCCCCCGCCTCCCTCAAAGCCGCCACGTCGGCCAAAGCCACCGCCTCCAGGCGCTCGCCGGCCAAAGCCCGTGCCGCCCGCACCACGGCGGCCGGCCGATCGAAGGCCGGCTCAGGCGGCACCTCCCGAGCCAAGGCCGCTGGCGCCCGTACGAGCACGCGAAGCGCGGCCGGCAGCGGATCCGCGCGCAGGGGCTCGCACTCCAACGCCAGCTCCACCCGCAGCACCACCGAGCTCTTCGGCGACTATGCCGAACGTGCCGTCCTGATACCCGTTGGGGCTGCCCTGCTCGCCCGCGAGCGGGTGGTCTCGGGTGTGAGCGACGTGATCTCCAGCTACTCCACTCCCTCCAAGGCCCAGACCCAGCTGCGCAAATTCGAGCGCCGCGGCAGCACCGCTCGCAGCCGACTGGAGCGCGAGGTACGCAAAACCCGCACCCGCGTCGAGCGCGAACTGCGCGAGCGCCGGCGTGAGCTCGAGGAGCAGCGCGAGCGACTCCTCGAGGGCGTCTCCTCCAGGGTCGAGCAGACCCAGGCGCAGATCGAGAGGACCCAGGCGCAGATCGAAGACGCCGTGCGCACTCGCCTGGAGGACGGTGCCGACTTCGCAGGCCGCGTACAGGAGCGCGTGCTGAACCTGGTCTGAAACCAACTTCCCCCGCCTCGGCTCTGGAGGAGACGCGAGCGCGGGAGAGTCTGCCGGCCTCATATCCCGCCGGCAGGAGAAGGACCCTCTCCTCCCTCAGCCAGCGGAGCGGCCAAGCCGCTCCGCTGGCCTTTAACGGCGATGGATTGGTCTAGTAGGCGACTCCGACTAGCACCGGCTCGGAGTGGCTGATGGGGGCCTACGGACGTTGGCCCGGACCAGGGTCGAGTGGAAGTGCTACCAGTGGGTTCCGTCTTAACGCCCGCCGAACAGCGCGTGATCGCCTTGGCGTGGAGCACCCGAGAAGGGGACGAAAATCCAACCAGCATCTTGGTCGTTCATGCGCCGCGAAGCCGTGGAGAGGAAGTTGCACTACCCGGTGTCGCTATACAACGGGTTAGACCTCTACTGAGGTGAATTGGCTCAATGAAGAAACACTAGTCGTACAGGTCGATGGATACGTGGCGGTTGGTCCGATGCGATGCGGAGTAGGCAAAAACGCATGGGGCGAGCCTAAGCGACTTGATTGGGGGGGATGGTGTCGGCAACATCTCGCCGAACATAGAGCAAGTCCAGCGGCGAGAGCCAACCATATGTCACATAGTGTTTGCCGAGTGCCTCGTCGATTGCGGGTCGGCGTTGGTCGGGATCGTGAATCTCGACGACCACGTATCGCGGCGCATGGCGTTCAAGGTCGAGGCCCTGTAGTGCCGGCACCTCAAAGCCCTCCACGTCCAACGATAGGAGATCGACCTCCGGTGCGTCTATTTCGTCGAGTAGAGAGGACAATGTCCGGGCCTGGACATCGAGATCATAAGAGTCGCGCCACCCGAGGAAAGTCCCGTTTCTTGCCCAATCAGCCTCGCGGGCTCCATCGACCATGGAGAAGAGATCCCCAGCACGCATTTTGATATGTCGCCGCTCGGGGTGCTCTGCTGAGACAAGTGCGCACTGAATGACTGTCGCATCGGGTCGCGACAGCCGTGCCTCTGTTGCTAGCTCAGGCATAGGCTCGACCAAGACGCCACGCCAGCCACGGAAGCGTTCCAGCCAGTAGGTATTGGACTGCGTAAAGCCGTCGTGAGCGCCGGCCTCGACAAAAAATCCGCCTTCGCGATCGATGATGGCACTGAGCTTACGGTCCAACTCGTGTAGAGCTGGTCGCGAGAGACTGTCATCACCACGCATCTCCGCTGCCCGTCGACGGACACGCTCCTGCCGCAAGCGCCGTCTAAGGACATGCTCGCGCATCCCCAAGAGTCGCAGTGTTCTGGTCTTTACTCGCGTAAGGGCATTTGCTATGAAGACGCGGAACTCCATTCTTGGCTGTCTTCTAGCAGATGCGGGGGCGAGGTGGGCCGAGTTGACGATTTACGTCTATTCCTACGACATCGCCAGTCCCTTGCAGTCTCGAGGCTACTCCTGCTCCGTGGTCGCGGCTGTCATGCGCAAGGCGCGTTTGGCCGTTGCCCGGCGCTGTCCAAGCGCACCGGCACACCGAGGGCGCCGAGGTTCGGGTGGTAATCGGAGAACGAGAACGTGGCCTGCCGTAGGGATCCGGCGATGAGAACTCCTACAGCCCCGTCTCAGACACACAGTAAGGGCGTGCAGCTGGTCGCAGCCACCGGCCCCCTAGCTAACCCGCTGGCGGCTTCTGGTCGCCCTGCTGGCGCAGGAAGCGCTGGAACTCGCTCGCCAGCCGCTCCCCGGAGGGCAGATCGTCGAGCAGGAGGAGGCTCTCATCGTCCTCCTCGTCCTCGTCCTCCTCATCCCTTTCGGCGTCCCGCTCGAGGCGTTCCACGAACGCCCTGACCTCGGGGTTGCTGGAAACCGCGAGCTCCACCTGGCGCTCGTAGTTCGCGGCCGCCTCCTCCAGCTCGCCGACGTCCACCGATGCTCCCACGAGCTCCTCGAGGCGGTGCACCAGCGCCAGCGCCGCCTTGGGGCAGGGGGCGGCGGCGACGTAGTGGGGGACGCTCGCCCACACGCTCATGGAGGGCAGACCCGCGTCGGTGGCGGCGCTGTGCAGAACTCCCACGATACCCGTGGGTCCCTCGTACCTGCTCGGGTGACTCGTGGTCCCCAGGCGCTCCAGCAGGGCGGGGTGAGAGGCGAAGCCGGTCATCGCCACCGGAAGGGTGTGGGGGACGTCGGCCAGCAGCGCCCCCACGGTGATCACCATTCCCACCCCCAGCGCCTCTGCGAGCTCCACGATGAGGGCGCTGAAGGAGCGCCATCGCAGCGAGGGCTCCACCCCCCGCACCAGCACCAGATCGCGCGGTGCGTCAGGAACTATCGCTCCGTAGATCTCAACTGACGGCCACTCGATCTCGCGGCGGGGCGGGGACCCGGCCCCCTCCTCCGACAGGCGGATGCGGGGGCGGTTGGTTTGGAAGTCGTAGAACTCCTCCGTGTCGACGCGCGCAAAGCGCTCCGCATCGAGCGCGTTGCTCAGGAACGCAACCGCGGTGGAGGCCGCATCGCCCGCGTCGTTCCAGCCCTCGAATGCGCACACCATCGCCGGAGCCCGCAGGCCCGCCGGGCGGCGATCCCAGATCAGCGGCTGCATCCGCTCCACCGTACATCATGAGCCCATGTCTGCCCGCGAGGAGGAGCCCCACACGGTCGCCACGCTGCGCGAGGGCCAAGAGGTGGTGGGGGTGTTCGCGTGCTCGCGCAAGGAGCGCCAGCTCTCGCGCTCCGGCGTCCCCTACCTGACTGTCGAGCTGCGCGATCGCACCGGCTCGATCCTCGCGCGTGCCTTCCGCGACGCCGACCTCCTCGCGGGGCGCTTCGAGCGGGGTGAGCTCGTGCGCGTGGAGGGCCGTGTGGAGCGCTTCCGCGAGCAGCTGCAGATCGAGCTGCGCGCCATCGCCCGCGTCGAGGGCGCCACGGCCGATCCCGTCGGCTTCCTGCCCGTCGCCCACCGCGATCTCGACGAGCTGGAGGGCTTCCTCGAGCACCTCGCGCGCGAGCTCTACGAACCCGGCCTGCGGGCCCTGCTGGAGCGGGTGCTCGACGATCGATCCCAGAGTGGCAGGGAGCTGCGCAGCGAGATCCGCCGCGCGCCCTGCTCGGTGCCCGGGCGGGCGGGCGCGGGCAACCCGGGCCGGACGGGCGCGGGCAACCACCACGCCTACCTGGGGGGCCTCCTGGAGCACACCGTCGCCGTGGCCTCGCTTGCACTCGAGCTCTGCGCCCTGCACCCCCGTCTGGATCGCGACCTGCTGCTCGCCGCCGCACTCCTGCACGATCTCGGCAAGACCCGCGAGTTCACCTACGGCGCCGAGATCGCCCGCAGCGATGAGGGGCGGCTGCTCGGGCACGTCGAGCTCGGGCTGCGCCTGCTCGCGCCGCGCTACCCCTCCTCGCTCGGCGAGCCTCGCCGGCTGGCGCTGGAGCACTGCATCCTCGCCCACCACGGCCCCGATGCTCTCCCCGGCCAGCGCTTCGCCTCCGCGGAGGCGATCGCGCTGTATCGCTGCAACTCCCTCGACGCCCATCTCAAGAGCGCCTTCGAGCACGGGCCGTAGGGAGGGGGGAGGAGGAGGGGGGCGGGTCTCCGATGCAGAGCGGACTTGCGTCTGCGGCAGGGCACGGTCAAGGGGGGTCTCGCCGATGCCGATTAGATAGCGATGAGTTGGTTTAGACGCCGACGTGCCAAGACGGACGGCGATGAGCAGGCGACCCCGCCGGAGGCGGGCGGGTCTCCCACCCCCGAGCCCGATGTCTCCGTACCCCCCCTGCCCGCTGCCGGGGAGCCGGCGGCGTCGCTGCCGGCTGGAGGACCGCCACCCGTTCCCGGGTCCGCCGTAGCGCAGCCCGCCGAGGATCCGGCGGCGTCGCTGCCCGCCGGGCTGCAACCCGTTCCCGGGTCCGCCGTAGCGCCGCCCGCCGGGGAGCCAGGGGCGTCGCTGCCGGCTGGGCTGCAACCCGTTCCCGCGCCCGCGCCCGCCGTACCCTCGCCCGCGGGGGAGCCAGCGCCGCCGCCGCCGGCTGGGGCGCCGCCTGTCCCCGGGCCCGCCGCATCCTCGCCCGCGGGGGAGCCCACGCCGCCGGCGCCTGCCCCCGTCGCGTCGGAGCTCTCGGTGCTCGAGTCCGGCGACTCCGGCTCCGCGGTCACCGTGGTGCTCGAGCGTCCCATTGCCCTCGCGCTGATGGAGCCCCCTCCGCCGAGCCCCGAGGAGGAGCTATCGCCTTCAACCCAGGAGACGGAGCTCCTACCACCAAGCGTCGAAGAGGGGTCCGCGCCGGCGAGTCTGGAGGTTGCCGCGGTTCCGGAGCCGCCCGCTCCTCCCGCTCCTCCCGCCTCCTCCGCTCCCCCCGCCCCTCCCGCTGCCACCTCCACGCAGGTGCGCCACCCCGCCAACGGGCTCAGCTCGCCCACACACCCCGGGCGCTCGGGGCGGCGGATCGGGGAGGTGGTGGTCGATCTCGGCTTCGCCGATCGCCACGCCGTCGAGCAGGCGGTCGCCGCGGCGCGCTCCCAGCGCAAGCCCACGGGGCAGGTGCTGGTCGAGCAGGGGGTTCTACGTCAGGACCAGCTCGCGCGCGTGGTGGCCGAACGGTTCGGTCTGGACTACATCGACCTCTCGGTGTACGAGCCGGACATGGGCGCGGTCAGCCTGCTGAGCGCCGAGGCGATCAAGCGCTACCAGGCGGTACCGGTGCGCTTCATGGACGACGGGGCCCTGCTGCTGGCGATGGCGGACCCCACCAACATCCTCAGCATCGACGACATCGCGATGATCACCAACCGTCGCGTACGAGTCGCCGCGGCCTCGGCGGAGGACGTCAAGCTGCTCGCCTCGCGCCTCGGGCGGCTGGAGGGGGCGATCGAGGACATCGTCGAAGACGAGGATGGCCAGCACCAGGACGCCTCCACCACGCTCTCCGAAGAGGCCGACCAGGACGCCCCGGTCATCAAGCTCGTGCACTCGATCATCGCCCAGGCGGTGCAGCAGGGGGCCTCCGACATCCACGTCAACCCCGAAGAGGGGGACGCCCGTGTGCTGTTCCGCGTCGACGGTGTGCTCTACCCCGCCGCCACCGTGCGCCGGCGCATGGCCGCGGGGATGATCTCCCGCATCAAGATCATGGCCGACCTCGACATCTCCGAGCGCCGCGCCCCCCAGGACGGGCGCCTCGCGCTGAACGTCGAGGGGAGGCGCATCGACATCCGCGTGGTCACCCTCCCGCTCGTCTATGGCGAGGGCGCGGTGATGCGGGTCCTCGACAAGGGGGCCGTGGTGCGCGACCTTCAGTCGCTCGGCATGCAGTCCTCAGAGGAGGAGCGCTTCGACCACGCGATCGCAAGGCCCCACGGGGCGGTGCTGGTCACGGGACCCACGGGCTCGGGCAAGTCCACGACTCTGTACGCCGCGCTCAGCGTGCTCAACAACGGCGCCCGCTCGATCCTCACGATCGAGGATCCCGTGGAGTCGCGGATCGCGGGGATCAAGCAGATGCAGGTCGCCCCCAAGGCCGGCGTCACCTTCGACACCGGCCTGCGCTCGATGCTGCGCGCCGACCCCGACGTGATCATGGTCGGCGAGATCCGCGACCGCGAGACCGCCCACATCGCGGTCGAGGCGGCCCTCACGGGGCACATGGTGCTCTCCACCCTGCACACCCGCGACGCCCCCAGCGCGCTGGGGCGCTTGCTGGACATGGGCATCGAGCCCTTTCTGATCTCCTCCGCCGTCGACTGCGTGGTGGCGCAGCGGCTCGTGCGCAAGCTCTGCCCCCACTGCAAGCGCACCGCCTCCCTGCCGGAGACGGTGCTGCTCGACTTCGGTCTCGACGCCCAGCCATACGAGGCGGTGGGGTGCTCCCGCTGCGCGAGCTCCGGCTACCGGGGTCGTGTGGGCATCTACGAGGTGATGACCGTCAGTGAGGAGATCCGCAACCAGATCCTCCAGCACGCCTCCGTGGATGAGATTGCCGCTACTGCCACCCGCGAAGGGATGCGGCGCCTGCACGACGATGGGATCGAGAAGGTCCGCAGCGGGCAGACCTCCATCGAGGAGGTCGAGCGGATGTCGATCAGCACCGAGTAGGCCCGCCCAGGTTCGAGTGCGTCTCGTCAGGCGGCGCTCGATGTTGAAACCCAGGTGTGGCCGCTGAGAGCACGGCGCACACCTGGGTCTGTTGAGGGGGTTTGCACGCGTATGCGGGCCCGACAATGCGGAATGCCGCGCTCCGCGGATGATTCCTGCGCTACGGCAGACCGATGCCTTCCATTCTGCCGATATATGTAGCAGTGCCTCCAGTGTATGTGTATCTGATCTCCAGCAAACCCAGGAAGTCCCCGGTACTCGCTGGTTCAAACTTTAGTTCAGTGGTGCAGGTGCTCCCAATCCCCTTGTTCCCGTTACAGGTTGTGTTCAAGAGACTATATGCGCTACCCGTTATTTTTACCATGTTATAAGTCACCGCGACACGTGGGTTTTCAAATCTGAATCTTTCGGTCCTTTCCGTGTTTTTTTTGACCCCGCCCGCTAGCGTGCCAAAATCCAGATCTCCGCCCGTCCGAAAGACGAGTGATGGTGGGCCAACCTGCACGCCGCCAGGCTGCTGTTTCTTGATGGCGTCCACTCCTTTGATTTCACCCGACCCTTTGCCCCCGAGAGAGCATTCTACTTTTTCAGATTTCGATTCGTATTCAGCTTCGACCGTCTCGCTGCTGTGGTTGTTCCGCATCTTCGTCGTGATGGCACCAAAGCATTCATCTGCGACTTTGAAGACTTTTTCGACCGTGCATTCGACCTTGTACCCGGGTCCTTTGCCCCCAGCCTGAAGTATATCTCTGACTTCACCGCCGGATTCTTCCCTCAGTTCGGTGTTCCAGGGGAGATCGATTGCTGTCACTTTTGCTTCTTTTCCTGATTCACATAGACCGGAGGCTCTTTCACATTTAGTAGTATTGATCTTGGAAATGCCTCCCAAGCTTTCCTCGATCCATCCCGTGTCGGTCATCGCGCACTTGATCGTCGCCGATCCACCAGTCGCTTTCGTATCGGTGAGTTCCAATGTGCTGGCATTTGACGTGACTTCCATTGTTTCGGTGACTTCTTGTGTAGCCCAATTACTGCCTTCTTTGCCTTTTGAGCACAAACTATCTTCCCACTGGCCTAGTTCTGGGTATTCCTGGCAAGCTATCCAAGCAGCCTGACCGGCCAGCGCGGGCGTTGCGAGGATCGCCAGCAGGGCAGCCGCGGCTGCTAGACAGAGAGTGATCTTGAGTTTCATCGCCTACTGCTCCTTACTCGGGGTTGGCCATGGCGGGTACCTCGCCCCGGGGGGACGTTTTGGGTGTGTCAAAGCGCTGCCAACCGGGCGGGTGCGGCCGCTATGGCTGCTTTCAGCCATAGCGCCCAGGCTGGCAGCCTCCTATGTGGCGGTCAAGCCTCACGCCCCTCCACCTCCGCGCGTCGTTCGATCGCCGCTCAGGTCAGGGCATTCCTGTTTCTGACTGCCCCACAGGTGGAACGTGCCTGTCGCTCGACGCCCGCGGCGGCTCGACTGGCGCCGACTCAGCTCGCGGGGTACAGCAACGAGATGCGCAGGGTGCCCGAGGGGAAGGCCTCGGCGTCGAAGGAGTACGCCCGGTAGGGTGTGCCGCGGTAGACGACCCTGCCGCGGTCGGGGACGTTGGTGGGTCCGGGGCTGAGGGTGCCCATCACCTGGCGCGCTTGCTCTCGCATCAGCACCTGCGCTCCCGTGAACGCCCGCGAGAGGATCTGGAAACCCAGGTCGTCCTGGATCGCCATCAGGAAATGGGCCACCACGCGCCCCCGGGCGTTGCGGAGCACGCCGGGGATCGGCGCCAGCACGTGGGGGCCGCCCACGTCCACAAGCAGCTTGCCTTCGCGGATCACCCGCACCCGCACGATGTGCAGGTGGCTGCGGAAGAAGCCGATGATTGCCGCCCGCGTCGCCACCGCGTTGCCCGCGAGCACCGCTTCGCGGAAGGCCCGCGAGCGCTCCACGTAGCCCAGGAGCAGTTCGGCTTTGCTGCCTTCGTGCTCGGCGTAGTAGACCCGTTCGGCCACCAGTCCCAGCGTGTCCGCCTGCGCCTGCGCGGGACTGGCGCCGCGCCTCGCGCACACCGCTGCGATCGCGGTGCTCGGCGCCAGCAGCGAGATGCTCAGCGGCCGGTCCGGGAACGCCACCGCGGCGAACGTGTCCACGCGGTAGCTCACCCCGTCGTAGCTCAGCTCGAGCTCCCCCGGTGTCAGCTTCGGGGCCGGGTGGAGCGTCGCCTTCAGCTCGCGCCCGCCACTGCGCATGAGGACCTGCGCGTGCAGCAGGCCGCTCACCGTCTGGCCGTATCCGTTGGCGCCCTGCACCGACACCGTGAACGTGCCCACCTCGAGCCCCTGCGCGTTCACGAGCTCCCCGCTCGCCGGCGCGATTCCCGCGCCCCGTTCGATCTCCGCGAGCGTGCGCCCATCACGGATCACCCGCACGCTCACGATCTGGTTGAGCAGCAGCCCCTCCAGGACCCGATGCGCCGCGGCCCGGTCACCCGCTTCCACCGCCTGCGTCAGCGCGCTCGAGCTCTTCAGGCGTTGGAGCGCCTCGGCGATGATCCTGCCGGTTGCCGACTCCTGGTAGACCCGGCTTGCGACGGCTTCGATGCCTTCCAGCACCGCGTCGGGACAGTTGCTCGAGATTGGGGCCACCGCGGCGGTGTCCGTGATCGTCGTAGAGGATCCCGAGTTGCTCGACCCGCAGCCCGGGAGTGCCACGGCGAGCACGAGGGCGGCGAGCGCCCACGCTCGCTTTGGTCGGGGCCCGAGACCTGACGGTCCAGACCCTGAGGCAGATGCGACCCCCATGGCCGCCAAGCCTAACCTCCCGGCGGCGGGCGCACGCTGCGCCCGCCGCCGGGAGGGGAGGGATGTGTCAGGAGCTCTTGCTGCTCCCCTTGCTCGTGGCGCCCTTCTTCGCGCCCTTCTTGCCCTTGCCCTGCTTGTGCTTCTTCTTCGGCTTCGGTTCCTTGCCCTGGTAGGCGTCCAGCCGGTCCTTGCCCGACTGCGCCGTCGCCGAGCAGCCCGCCGGCCGGCCGAGGTCGAACGGCCCCGAGATCGCCTGGGTGACCACGTTCTTTTCCAGGTACGCGTAGGTGACCGTCAGCAGCGCGTCCACCCGCGGTTCGGTGCAGAGCTTCCAGCCGATCGTGAACTGGCCGGTGATGTGCTCGTTCGCTTCTCTGGTGCTCCCCACGCAGTTCGCCGCATACCCCGGGAAGGAGCCGCTGCAGGAGAAGGTGTCCGTCAGGGCGGTGCCGGCGTAGTTGGTGATGAGCGGCGAGCCTTCGATCCCCGTGATCGGCAGCTGGGTCTGCACCTGGTAGCCCGTGATCTGCCCGTCGCATTTGAACTCGTACTGGACCGGCGTTTCTTCATTGCCCGGTTCCGCCTTGCCGGCGGAGAGCTGACCGGAGCATTCGTAGTTGTTCGGGTTCGAGCTCACGGGCGGGGCCGCCGCCGGAGCCGTTTCGGCCTCGCCGAGGGCCGGGGTGAGGAGCGACAGGGCGAACGCGCCCAGGAGCGCCGTGAACCACCAGGTGGCCCTTCGGCGATTGGACTTCAGAGCGCTGCGGTAGGTCGACTTCAGTGAGTGCACATGGCCTCCATTCATTGAGGGACGGACGGTAAGAGGGTTGGTTTGCGGCGGGGTGGGTCGTTGAGTCATTCGTTGGGTCTTGGGTTTTGGGTCGTAGGTCGTGGTCGTTGGGTCGTTGGGTTGTTGAGTTGTTGAGTTGTTGGGGTTGTTGGGTTGTTGGGGACAGGGGTGGTGCAAGCGGGGTGGGTGCAGGCCGGGGCTCAGCCTCCGGCCGCCTTCGCCTTGAGGAGCCCTTCGAGGCTCGTACGGGGAGCCGCGGGTTCGAAGGCGCTCGAGCTCCGTGCGCCCGCGTGGCGCAGGAAGGGCGAGAGCAGCAGCGCGCCCGCGGGAGAGCCCGCCGCGCTCAGCGTGCTCGTCAGCGAGCCTGCCGGGTAGGCGATCCCTGTCCCCGCCGCTTCGGTGGTGTCCGCCGAGGGCGCCGTCGTGGTGCTCGTCGAGGTCCCCCCCTGGGCGGCCGGCGCGAACGTGATCACGATCAGCCCGTGTTCCAGGTAGGAGGGGCTCACCAGGATCTTCGCCACCGCTTCCTGCAGGAACGCGTCCGCCGCCTGCAGGCCCGCCGGTTCTCCGGACGGGCAGGGAGCGCTCGCGGGGACGCCCTGCCCAGTGGTTGTCCCTGGAGTGCTCACCACCGGCGCATCGGCGCTCGCCGGGCCGGTCGCTCCCGCGGCAGCGCTCCCGCCACAGGGGGGTGGGGCGACCGTGCTCACGCTCGCGCTCACCTGACCGGAGAGCAGCGTCGCGGCGCCCGCGAGCTGCCCCGCCGCCAGCGAGGAGTAGTCGCTCAGCACCGTGCCCTTGCTGAGGAGCTGCCCGTCGAGGTAGGGCGCGGCCGTGCTCTGCTTCAGGGCGTTCGCGAGGCTGCCGCCATAGGGCAGCACGACCAGCCACACATTCGCGATCGGCGGGAGCGGCTCGGCCTTGGGGGTCTTTTCGCTTTCCCCTTCGCTCGCGGCGGGCTTCGTGGAGGAGGTGGGAGACGTCGAGCCCGAGGGGTGGGTGGAGGAGGTTGAGGAGGTGCTGGTTCGCGAGGAGGCGCCGGACTGCCCGCCCGCCGCCCCGCTTGCGCCACCCGTCCTCGCAGTGGCCTTGCTCGAGGAGGGGGGCGTCGACTGGGACGCCGCTGCTGGCGGGTGGGCCGCGCCGGAGGAGAGCAGCAGATCGCCGCCCGAGTTGGTGCCTCCTCCCAACGCGAGCAGCGTCAGCACGCGCGCCAGGGCAGCCGCACGGGAGGAGCTCGCCAGCGAGTCCGCGGGGCCCGAGCCGATCAGCGCCCCCAGCGCGATTCCCACGGCGAGCATCAGCGCCGCGAGGATCGCGCCCACCTTACGGGAGGGCAGCCGGGGGGATGGGATCGGGGGGATGGGAGGGGTTGGGGAGGGGGTCATCGCAGGCGGTGGCGCTTGGCAGAGGGTGGATCGTCGGGAGGACTCGGAAGTTGCGCCGCAACTCGGACCTTCCTGATCTGTTCGACAAAATAGCTAATCTCGATCATGTTTATGACGAATATGGTAGAGTGCTCGTCAACGAAATGTCAATACGTCCCTAGATGGAGGCCCACAGAATGAGTCGAATCCGCCGTATCGCCGCCTCGTTCGCGGCTGTGACCCTGATAGGGAGCGCGGTGCCCGCGATCGCCTCGGCTACGAGCGTGATCACGATCAGCGGCGCCACCGCCTCCTTCCCCCTCGTCCAGCTGCTCGCCCACAAGTACTCCAAGCTCGAGCACAACAAGGTCACGTTCAGGATCTCCCAGGGTGGTGCCACGGTCGGCATCAACGACGTCGCCGCCGGTCGGGTCTCGATCGGAGACGTCTCCCGCGACCCCCTGCCCACCGATCCGATCGGCCTCGACTTCTACCCGATCGCCGAATACGGGATCTGCATCGTCACCAACAAGTCCAATACCCTCGCCTCCCTCAACGAAGCCCAGATCCAGGGGATCTTCGAGGGCAAGACCAAGGAATGGGGCCAGGTCCCCGGCGCCTCGGCCTCCGGGCCGATCGACCTGATCAGCCGCACCTCCACAGCAGGTGTGCTCACCAACTTCAAGACGCTGTTCCTCGGCAACAAGAGCGTCGCCTCTACCGCCGCCGAAGAGCCCTCCGAGGGGCAGCTCGAGCAGCAGGTCGCCAACACCGCCAACGGGGTGGGCTTCCTCTCCAACTACCGCGCCGACCAGGGCACCGTCAACCCGGTCGCCTACAACGGCGTCGCCTGCACCCGCGCCAACGTGGCCTCCGGTCAGTACACCGCCACCGCGCGGTTCTACGAGGTGACCAAAGGCCCCGCCACCGGCGCGGCCGGCCAGTTCATTTCGTGGATCAGGAGCAGCAGCGCCGCCAGGAAGATCATCTCGACCCAGTGGGTTCCTGTCAAAGCCTCGTAAAAGGGATGCTCAGCCGCCTGCGCAACCCCTGGAGCGACAACCGCGCCGAGCGTACGCTCGGCGCGGTGTCGCTGCTGGTCTGCCTCTGCGTGATCCTCATGGTCGCGTTCGTCGCCGTGCGCGCGTGGCCCACCTTCGAGCACAACGGCCTCAGCTGGCTTGGGCCCGGGGGCAGCCTGAAGGTGCAGATCGAAAACATGCTGAACGCCCCCTCGCACCCCGCTGCCTCCGTCTACCACCTGCGCGCCTGGCCGATCATCTACGGCACGCTGCTGATCACCGCGCTCGCGGTCCTCCTCGCGCTGCCGCTCGCGGTGCTCACTTCGATCTTCATCGTCGAACTCGCCCCCGCCCGCATGCGCCGCACGCTGATCCGCGTGGTGCGCCTGCTCGCCTCCGTACCCTCGGTCATCTGGGGCCTGCTCGGGATCCTCGTGCTGGTGCCGTTCGTCTACGACCACCTCATCACCAACGCCGAGAAGGTAACGCTCGAGAGCACCGTCCAGCTCAACGGCACCGGTCTGGCGGTGGCCGTGGTGCTGCTCACCTTGATGATCACCCCGATCATGGTCGCGCTCATCTGCGACGCCCTCGGCGCAGTGCCGCCGGCTTGGCGCGAGGGCGCCGCCGCGCTCGGCGTCAACCGGCTGCGCGCGCTCCGCGCCGTCACCCTGCGGGCGGTGCGCCCCGCGATCGTCGCCGCCACTGTGCTCGCCACCGCCCGCGCGCTGGGCGAGGCGATCATGATCTCGATGGTCTCCGGCGCGAACTTCTTCGCCCCCCGGCCGAGCGATGGACTGGCCTTCCTCTTCGAGCCCATGCGCACTCTCGCCTCCACGATCGTCGACTTCCGCGAAGGGCTCGGCGGCGCCCCGGCGCTGAACTCCACTCTGTACGCCTTCGCCCTGCTGCTGCTGTTCTCCGTCTGCGTTCTCTCGATCGCCGGCTACCTCGTCAAGCTGCCATTGCGCAAGTATCAGGTGCGCGGATGATGAGCGCGCAACGCTGCCCCCGCGGTCCGCGGATGAGTGCGCAACCTCGCCCCCGTTTGCGTCGCTGGTGCCCGGAGGTACGCGGATGAGCACGTTCGTCTCCCGTCCAGCGCGACCTGCCGCCGGGCCCCA
Source organism: uncultured Solirubrobacterales bacterium (assembly GCA_963713985.1). Classification (GTDB taxonomy): domain Bacteria; phylum Actinomycetota; class Thermoleophilia; order Solirubrobacterales; family Solirubrobacteraceae; genus Palsa-744. The sequence continues at coordinate 1,466,942 of OY970219.1, forward strand.
GCGCGGCCGGCGCTCCTCGATGCGCACCTGGCGCTGGAGCGACCGCCTCGTGTGGCTTGCCGCCTGGGCCGCGGGCCTCTCGCTGTGCGCGATCGCCGCCGCGATTCTCCTCTACATGGGCTATCGCGGCATCCAGTACCTGCGGCCCGAGTTGATCTTCAGCCGCCCCCAGGCGAGCCTGAGCCAGGCCGGCTCGGGCGGCTTCCTCGATCCGCTGATCGGGACCGCGCTGCTGACCGTGATCGGCATCGCGCTCGCCGCTCCACTGGCGATCACCTGCGCGCTGTGGATCGTCGAGTACGGGCGTCCTCGCTGGCTGACCCGGGCCGTGGAATCCAGCATCGAGATCGTCGCCGGCACCCCCGACATCCTGATCGCCGTCTTCGGCCTGGCGATCTTCCAGCTGCACTTCCTTGCGTTCGCCTCCTCCGCCCCCAACGGTGTTGCCACAGGCACATCTTTCCTCACCGCCGGCGCGATGATGTCGCTGATCGCGCTGCCCCCAATCTTCGTCTCCACCCGCAACGGCCTGCAGGCCGTGCCCGCCCACATGCGCGAGGCCGCGTTCGCGCTCGGCAAGACCCGCATAGCCACGATCCGCCGGGTGCTGCTGCCCAGCGTGCGCCCCAACATCGCCACCGGCATCACGCTTGGTATCGGCCGCATCATCGCCGACACCGCGATCGTGATCGTGATGCTCGGCGACCAGCTGCGCCTCTCGCCCGAAGGCGGGATTCCCGGCCTGAACGTGCTGCGCGGTGGCGGCTCCAGCCTCACCAGCTACATCTACGACAACTCCCCCGCAGGCGAATCGCTCGCCCCGCAGAAGGCCTACGCCGCCGCCGTCGTACTGCTGCTGTTCGTGCTTCTGCTCAACCTTGCAATGGAACGGATCTCTCGCCGCTCCCACGAACGCACCGGGGGAGTCGCAGCCGCCTGGGGGATCGTCTGATGTCCTCGCAACACCATTTCAGTCCTTATAGTGTGGAAGGTGAGGAACCGATGAACCCTGCAATGATCGAGCTCGAGCAGGCATTCGACCCGCCGAGTCCTCAGCAGCCGCCAGCCGCGCCCTTGGTGCCCCCGGTGCGCACGATCGTGCTCGACCGCCCCCCGGAGCCCGTGCGGCCCCCTGAGCAGCGCGAGGCTCTGCGCCCGCTCGCGAGCGCCGCCGGCCCCGAGCGCCTGCGCCTGGAGGACGTCAGCGTCTCCTATGGCGGCGCCAGCTCCCTGGGCCGGCGTGGCGCCAACGCCGTGCGCTCGGTCTCCCTCTCGATCCACCAGGGCGAGGTGCTGGCCCTGATCGGGCCCTCGGGCTGCGGCAAGACGACCCTGCTGCGCACCCTGAACCGGCTCACCGAGCTGACCCCGGGCGCCAGCCGCGCTGGGCGGATCCTGCTCGACGGCGAGGACATCCACGACCTCGAAGACACCGCCCTGCGCGCCCGCGTCGCGATGGTCTTCCAGCAGCCCAACCCCTTCCCGATGTCGATCTTCGACAACGTGGCCTTCGCGCTGCGCGAGCAGTCCCGCCGCCGGCCCCGACGCCCGGAGCTCGAGCCGCTCGTGATCGATGCGCTGCGGCGCGCCGGGCTCTACGAGGAGGTCAGGGACGATCTGCACCGCCCCGCGCTGCGCCTCTCCGGTGGCCAGCAGCAGCGGCTCTGCATCGCCCGCGCGATCGCGCTGCGGCCCGAGGTGCTGCTGATGGACGAGCCCTGCTCCGCGCTGGACCCCATCTCCACCGGCGTGATCGAGGAGCTCATCCACGGGCTGCGCCGCGAGCACGCCGTGGTGATCGTCACCCACAACCTCGCCCAGGCCCGCCGCGTCGCCGACAAGGTCGCCTTCATGTACCTCGGGGACCTCGTCGAGTACGGCACCGCCGATCAGGTCTTCGAGCAGCCCCGCGCTCCCCGTACCCGCGACTACGTGCGGGGGACCTTCGGATGAGCCCGGGGTCGACGCTCCCTCGCGAGGGAGCTCCGATGGATGTGATCCCGCGGGGGGGCGCGAACCCCACCGACGGCGCCCCACCGGCCACCTGCGCCGGCTGCGGCGCCCCGCTCGCCCCCGACCAGCGCTACTGCCTGGCCTGCGGGCGCCCCTGCTCGCCCGTGCGCCTCGCCTTCCTCGACGTGCTGCAGAGTGAGCACCAGACCGTCTCCACGCCCGTCCTTGGCGGGCCGCAGGGGGCTGGCTATCAGTTCCCGCCCGACCCCCCCGGGCTGCTCGGCTCGCTGCGCCGTTACTCCGGCCTCTTCGGCCTGCTCGGGGTGCTGCTCGCCTCGCTGCTGATCGGGTTGCTCGTCGGACACTGGATCACCGCAGGAGGCGCTCCCGGCAAGCAGGTCGTCGAAGTGAAGGGTCTGAGCGGGCCACTCGCCGCAGCCCCCTCCTCGGGGACCTCCACCGGCTCGGGCTCCGGCTCCTCCTCCAGCGCTCACGGCTCCTCCAGCGACTCCGGTTCCTCCGCCGGGTCCTCCTCCCCCTCCTCCTCCAAGTCCCAGGGCTCCCCCAAGAACGAAAAGGCCGAAGAAGCCGCAGAAGCCAAGGAAGTCACGACCACCAAGGCCCTGCCCGCCGCTCAAAAGACGTCCGCGAGCAAGCTCGAAAAACTTGCCCACACCACCGGCAAACAGCACGCGAAAGAAGTCGCCGCGGCGCTCGGCAACGGACCGATCGAAACCGGCCATTGATAGCGTATTTGGGATCAGGCGCATCGATCGCCGCCAAGCACGTTCGGAGGTTCCCATGAGTGCCGCCGGCCCCAACGGACAGCCCCACTCAGATGAGGGCCCTCGCCCCGTCGAGGAGCTCCTCGTGGCCCCCCCCTCTGCGCCCGGAGCCGCGCAGCCCCCGCAGGTCTCCAGCGGATCCCTCGCCGAGCTGCGCCGCGAGCGCCTGGAGCTCGCCGAGCGCGTCGCCTCTCTCACATGGGATCTCGGCGGGCTCGCCTACGAGATGGCGATTCGCGACCACTACCGCCTCGACGTCCTCGCCCGCCGTGCCGCGGAGCTCCAGCAGGCCGACGCCCAGCTCGGAGAGATCGAGCGTCTGCTCTCCTCCGCCGAGAGCGGCGTGAGCGGGGCCTGCCGCGCCTGCGGGGCCGCCCACAGTCGCGGTGCCGCCTATTGCTGGCGCTGCGGCTCGCCGCTGCTGCTCGAGGGCCGTCCCTCCGTGCTGGCACCCACCCCGCCGATCAAAGACGATTAGGAGCCTCCACTGCTTCTGGCGCGGGTGGGCGGCGGGCGCTCATCGCGGCGTAGATGAGGGTGGCGGCGATGGCGAGGGTCCCGACGATGCTCAGGAGCCACGCGAGCTCGATGGTGGCGCTGTGCGCAGGTCCGATCGTGACATGCAAACGGCCGCTGCCTGCGTGGATACGTCCCACCACGGCGTCGCCCTGGGAGTTTCTACCAAGCCAGCGCAAACCTCCGAGGTGCACGAGATCGCTGCTGCCGCCTATATCCGTGCTGATCGGTTCCTGACCGGGTGGCACGTTCATCCATGCGGAGAAGCGATCGCCGTGCACCTGATTCGGCTCTATCTGCAGCACGCGTCCATTCGGGACAGTGACCTGCGATTCCAGCATGTCGATGTACACGGGGCCGACGTACCAGGACTTGGGTAGCGTGTGGACGCCGACCAGCGCTTCGCTGCGATTCTTGTAGGTGTGTTCCGTGGGGATTTCCGTGCTCGGGCCCCAACCCTGCCACAGGCAGAGGCCGACGCTCACGGCGCAGGCCACCACCAGCGTGAGCCGCAGCACTTTGACGACAAGTCTCGAGCCCTCCAACCTCGCCGCTCGCTGGAGGGCGAGCGCGCCAACCAGCACGAGCCCCGCGACGGCATAGGCGAGATAGGTGTTGAGCCGATAGGGAAACTGGATCTGGTTGAAGGGTTCGGGCATCTCCGCCCAGATCTTTTCGTTCAAGAGCAGTTCCAGCACCAGCGCGAAGATCACCACCATGCCGGCCCAAGCGCGCCGTAGAGATGGTGCGCGCGAGGAGCGGAACAGCAGCAACAGTCCCGCCAGGAGTCCCCACGCCAGGAACCAGTCGGGGGCCTGGACATAGAGCGCCGGTGCGCCTGTCTGGGCGGGCTGCGAGCGAAACGGATTCAGCAGCAGGCCGGCGGTATCGAAGAAACCGGTTATGGACCAGATCGAGTTCCCGGCACCGGCGGGGGGAGGGAGATGGTGGTGGTGTGGGCGTAGCCTATGTCCGGCACCAGGAACCAGGCATTGACCATGACGCACGCCAAGCCCAGGCCGGCCAGCATGATCAGCCGCCGATAGGGGAGCCGCCACGGAACCCCCAGCACGATCCATAGGACGAGCAGCGCTCCGACTCCGACGGCCGTGCCCCAGAGCAGCGTTATGTTGTGACTGCCAGTGAAGATCACCGTGGATACCGCGAAGGCCAGCACGGGCAGCCACCGCCATCTCGGCGCCCGGATGAGGTGCACTGCGCTGGCGACCATTGGCGCGATCATGGAGGCGGCCACCAGCTCTGGCACATCCCCACGTGCGTACAGGTTCGAGATGTAGTAAGCGCTGGTGACCACCACCAACGCCGGGGCGTGCGCCAGCCAACCCCGCAGGCCGAGCTCCCGCCCCAGCCACAGCGTGCCTCCGTAGTTGGCGGCCACGGTGAGCACGATGAAACCGAGATAGGCGATCAGGACATGGCCGCCGATCAGTTCCCCGAGGGCGCCGATGATCGTGTACAGCGTTCCTCCTGTGAAGGCGAAAAAGGGATAGAAAACGCCGGTGTCGGCGTTCAGGGAGTTGATGAAGTAACTGGGATGTCCCGCTTCCACCAGGCTCCTGCCCGCGACCGAGGAGAGCCACATGTGGTTGGTGAAGTCCAGCCCGAAGCTCTCGTGTGTGAACAGCGCCGGCCCGGTTACCGCAAGCACCGCGGCCGTCGCCAGAAGCACTTCGCCCCAGACTCTCCTTGGAAGCGCCCCGGCCCTGGAGTTATGCGTGAGGTGCGTTGTGGACTGTTCAAACACGGCAGATCGCTCGAACTCCCCAGTGGGCCTGGGAGAGTACTGAGCCGCTCGACCCCCTCATCGTGGCCGAGCGAACGAACCCGAACGGGCGGGAAAAGCGGCCAAATCGCTGTCTCCTACTCCGCGTCGCGACGCCGCTGCGGCGTCCGACCTCCGCGCGCCGGAGCTCCTAGCGCTGCCAGGGCCAGGCGGGGGCTACTCTGCTACTGGCTCTGCGGCTCCGAGGGAGCCGCTGGCGTTGTTGGCGGGACCTGCGTCGGAATCGGCTGCGCGGGCTGCGCGACGGGCTGCGCAGCTACCGGCGGCGCTGGCGCCGGCTGCTGCGCCGCTGCGTTCAGCGTGGGCGATTTCGCCTCTCCGCTGATCGAGTCCTTGAACTCACGCATGCCGCTCCCCAGCGAGCGGCCGATTTCCGGTAGCCGCTTGGCGCCGAACACCAACAACAGGATCACCACCAGGAACGCGATATGGATTGGGTTGTCGAGTCCCACGGTCTCAGTCTAGACGTCTTTTCGCCCGACCTGGCACCCGTGCGGGAGGACTGCAACTCCGCTCTCGTCTAGGTGTCCCTGCGCATGCTCAGGGTTCGGCGCACCAGTTGGCCCGCCACGAACAGCATGAACAGCGCGAAGCCCACCTGCAGAACCCTCCCCGAGAGGGCGTTCGCCAGCGCCACCCCCCCAGCGGCTCCCGCTACGGAGAGCAGGCCCAGCAGCAGCGCGTCCCCGCGGCGCACATTGCCGTGGCGGTCCTGCGCCGCCGCTCCCACGAGCGCCACCGGGACGATCGCCAGCAGCGACGTCGCCTCCGCCTGGTGCTGGGTGAGGTTCAAGAAGATCACCAGGCCCGGGACGAAGAGCACGCCTCCGCCGACCCCCAGGAGGCCCGCCACCACTCCCGCCGCCACCCCGATCGCGACCGCGCCGATCACCAGCTCGCCCCCCCGTGCACACCGACGCCCGCCCGCCCGCGGCGGTCGCTGCCCGCGTGGGTCATCCCGATCGCCTCACCGCACCAGCAGCTCCGCTGCGCTCGCCACCAGCACGACCGCGAACAGCAGCGCGATCGTGCGGCTGTGCAGACGCTGCTGCAGCCACGTCCCCCCCAGCACTCCCCCCACCGCCGGCACTCCCACCAGCAGCCCGTCCACGACGTGCACGTTGCCGTACCCCGCCTGCACCGCCGCCGCGAACGCGGCGATGAACACGATCGCCGCCAGCGAGGTCCCGGTCGCCTCGCGCTCCCCATATCCGAGCCACAGCACCAGCAGCGGCACGAGCACCGTGCCTCCCCCAACCCCGAAGATGCCACTGAACAGGCCCGCCAGGGTGCCGATTGTCATCAGCTTCAAAACATGGGTTCCCAGCGGCCCGCTTGGTGACTGGCTCGTCGGCATGGTGGGTCATACTAAGGATCGTGTGCCCCGCCGCCATGCTTGTGGAGGCACTGGAGCCGCTGCGCTCCGATCCCTCCCGCTCCGCCGTGCTGCTCGACATCGACGGCACGCTCGCCCCGATCGTGAGGCACGCTGACGACGCCCACGTCCCCGAGGCCACGCGCTCGCTGCTGATCGAGGTCGCCAAGCGCTACGCGCTCGTCGGGTGCGTCAGCGGCCGCCGCGCTGCCACCGCGCGCCAGATCGTCGCGATCGGAAGCATCGCCTACGTCGGCAACCACGGCGGCGAGCTGCTGCGCCCCGGCGCCACCCGCCCCGAACTTGACCCCGAGCTCGCCGCATGGAGCGAGCGCGTGCGCGCCTTCGCGGCTCGTGTCTACACCAGCGCCCACCAGCGCCTGCGGGTGCGCGCCGAGGACAAGCAGGCGATCGCTGCCTTCCACTGGCGCGGCGCCCCCGACGAGGCCGCCGCGGCGGCCGCCGTGCGGGAGATCGCCGAGCGGGCCGAAGCGGAGGGTTTCGCTGTGCACTGGGGTCGCAAGGTGCTCGAGGTGCGCCCCCCGGTGGAGCTCGACAAGGGCATCGGTGTCACCGCCCTGCTCGATGGCGCGGTCCCGGCGGCGGATGGAGATCTCCCCCGGGGGGACGGCGATGGGGGAGCGGATGGCGGGGCCGCGGTGGACGGTCGCCTCTCCCTCCCCTCCGCGGATGGGCGGGCGGATGGCGAAGGGGGTGCCGCGGTGGACGGTCGCTCCTTCCTTCACGCAGCTCTCTATGTTGGTGACGACAGCACTGACCTCGACGCCTTCCGCGGGCTGCGCTCACTGGTCCAGGCCGGCAGGCTCGATTGCGCCGTGTGCGTGGCCGTCAGCTCCGATGAAGCTCCCCCGGAGCTCCTCGCTGAGGCCGACCTGGCGATCGAGGGCCCCGATGGCGTGCGTGCGCTGCTGCAGGCGCTTCTTTCATAGATCCCCACCCGCCCCGTGCGTTTCGCCGACTTCCTCAAGACCACCGTCCTTCTCAGCGCAGGCGCCGCCTCTGCGCTCGCGCTCGTCACCGTGCTCTCCGCCGCCTCCCGCTCGCAGTCGCAGATCGCGCTGCTCGCCCTCGTGTGGTGGGTGCTCGCTGCGCTGGTGGGGGCCGCGCTCGGCCGGGGCAACGACACAAGTCCCCCGATCGCGCAGCTGCTCGCCGGCGCGCGTACCACCACTGCGCTGCCCGAGCACCGTCCCTCCGCGATCCTTCTCAACCGGCTCTGGCCCCTGCTCGTGTTCACCTTGCTCGCCGGGGCCCTCGCCTTCCTCGCCCCCCAGATCCCCGCGATCGGCGCCGGCTTCGCGATCATCTGGGCACTTGCGTGGCGCCGCCAGCACGCTGCCGTCGCCGCGATCGAGGAGCGCGATGGGGTCCGCTTCTACGTCAAGCCAACCTCCCCCGTCCACACCATCGCCCTGGAGCGCACCCCCGGCTTCAAGGCGATGCGACCCGAGCAGGCGCGTTGAGCGAGATGGCATCCCCGGTACCGCCCGGCGTTGGCGGCCGGGGGGCGGTGGCGATGCGAGAGCCGCTGGAGGAGATCGATGTGCTGCTCGTCACGCTCGGCTCCACCGAGGGACTGCGCGTTGCCGACGAGGAGCTCGCCGGCTCTCTGCGGCGCGCCGGCGCGAACGTCGCCATCGCCGCCGCCGCGCGCCCCGGGGAGGTGCGCACGCTGATGCTCACCGATCTCACCTGGGCCCTTCGGTCCCGCCGCGCCGCCGGTGAGGCGCTGGAAAGGCTGCGGGGGAACCCGCCCCGCGCCGTGGTCTACTCCACCACCACCGCCGCGCTGCTCTGGCGGCTACCCGGAGCGATCCGCTTCGATGCGCCCGCCGCCGCCAACCGGCCCGGCCGCCACGGGATCTGGCAGCGGCCACTGGAGCGCCGGCGGCTGCACCAGGCGCCCCTGCTGCTGCCCTCGAGCGAGGGCGCCCTCGCCGAGGCCGCCGTCGCGGTTCCCGGCTGCGAGGAGCACGCCCTCGTGCTGCCCGTCCCGATCGGGGCGCCGCCGCCCCAACTCGACTCCAGCGTGCGCGACGTCGCCGCTGTCACCTACGCCGCCAATCCCCGCAAGAAGGGCCTCGACAGGGTGCTCGATGCCTGGCGGCGGGTGCGCCGGCCCGCGGAGCGGCTGGTGGTGGCCGGCGTCACACGCGAGCGCCTCCTCGAGAACGGGTTCGAGGTTCCCGACGAGGACGTCCAGATCGCCGGGAAGCTCCCCCAGGACGAGTACCGCGCTCTGTTGCGCCGCTCGCGCGTGTTCGTGTGCGCGCCCCGCCGCGAGGAGTACGGGATCGCCCAGTTGGAGGCGCTCGCCGAGGGGTGCCTACTCGTGAGCACCCCTGCTCCCGGGGCCTACGTTGCGCTGCCCATCGCGCGCGAGTTGGACCCCCGTCTGGTGAGCGCAGACCTCGGCGCCGCCCTGCGCGACGCGCTCGATGCTCCCACTGCCGGCTACTCCACACGTGCCGCGAAGCTGATGGAGCCCTTCACCACTGCGGCGGTCGATCGGGTCGTGGCCGAGGAGCTGCTCCCGCGATTGCTGGGGGAGTGATCACCGCGCTCGTTTGCGCATTCCCGCGAGTTCCTCCCACGGGCGGGTGTTGGCGACATCTGCCTTGGTCAGCCACCCCCGGCGCGCCGTGAGCACCCCCCAGTGCATGTTCTGGAGCGTCTCGGGGCGGTGGGCGTCGGAGTCGATCAAGATCCGCACGCCCGCGCGGACCGCGGCGCGGGCGTGGGTCTCGGAGAGGTCGCGGCGATCGGGGTTGGCGTTGATCTCGAGCATCGTCCCGGTCCTCGCCGCGGCCGCGAACACGGCCTCCAGGTCAAGCGCATAGGGCTCACGGCGCTCGATCAGGCGGCCGGTGGGGTGGCCGATCGCGTCGACCAGCGGGTGTTCGATTGCGGCGATCATCCGCCTCGTCATCGCCTGCTCGCCCATCCCGAATGCAGTGTGCATGCTCGCCACGATCCAATCCAGCTGCGCCAGCAGCTCATCCTCGTAGTCGAGTGTCCCGTCCGGCAGGATGTTGACCTCGCTGCCCGCCAGCAGCCTGATCCCCTCCACGCGCGCATCGGCCTCGGCGACCCGCTCGATCTGCTGGAGCAGCTGCGCGGGTGAGACGTCGTTGCCGAAGCCGTGCGAGGCGGAGTGGTCGGTGATCGCCAGGTACTCGTACCCGAGCTCCCGTGCGGCCAGCGCCATCTCCTCGATCGTGGCCTTCCCGTCGGAGGCCACCGTGTGGCAGTGCAGATCCCCGCGGATGTCCCCGAGCTCGATGATGTCCGGCAACTCGCCCCCCCGCGCGCCCTCGAGCTCGCCGCGGTTCTCGCGCAGCTCCGGCTCGATGTAGGGGAGGCCCAGCAGCCCGTACACCTCGGCCTCGGTCGCGCACTCGTGCGTGGTCCCGCCCGCATCCTCCCTGACGCCGTACTCCGAGACGTGCAGGCCCTCGCGCACCGCCCGCTCGCGCAGTGCGGCGTTGTGGGCCGCGGAGCCCGTGAAGTGCTGCAGCAGGTTGCCCAGCTGCGCGGGCGCCGCGATCCGCAGGTCCACGCTCAGGCCCGAGTGCGTACGGCCGCGTACCCCGGCCTGCCCGGCGGAGCCGACGTGTTCGACCTGCTCCAGGGACTCCAGCACTCCCGCGAGCCCCCGCGCGTCCGCGGTGACCGCGACGAGGTCGATGTCCTTGACGCTCTCCACCCCCCGCCGGGCGGAGCCGGCGAGCTGCACGTGGGCGTCCCCCGGGCCGTGCTCGCGCAGGCCCGCGGCCAGCGCCTCCCCCAGCTCGATCGCCGCCGGCAGCAGCACCCGCCGGGGGGGTGAGAGATTGGGGCGGCCCCCCGTCTGTCCACCGCCAGCCGAGCCGTCCGCGGCCCCTGCCTCGGGCAGCTTCTCCAGCGCCTCGAGCACGCTCGTCTCGAACTTCGCGCCGAGCCCCCGCACCGTGCGCAACCGTTGCGCGAGCGCGGCCTCGCGCAGGGCCTGGGGGGAGTCGATGCCGAGCTGCTCGTGCAGCAGCCGCGCCCGCTTGGGGCCGAGGCCGGGGATGTGCGTGATCGCGATCAGCCCCGCGGGGAACTTCGCCCGCAGGCGCTCCGCCGCGGGGATCGCGCCGGTGTCCGCCAGCGACACGATCTTCTCCTGCAGCGTCTCCCCAATCCCGGGCAGCTCGACCGCGCGTCCCGCCCGCGCGAGGCCCGCCACCGAGACCGTCGCCTCGCGCACCGTCTGGGCGGCTCTGCGGTAGGCGAGCACGCGGTGGACGATCGCCCCATCCAGCTCGTACAGATCGCCAAGCTCCTCGAGGGCGTCGGCGATCGTTGAATTGGGGATGTCCGGCATGGTGGTGGTTTGCTCGAGGGAGCGAGGGGGCTGGCTCGCCGGCCGATCGTAGATCGAGTGGTCTCCAATCGGCACGGCCGGCTGCGCCACCCTCTAGGGTATGGGGCCTCAGTGGACGGCACCGCCTGGCTCATACTGCCCACCTACAACGAGGCCGAGAACATCGAGGCGATCGTGCTCGCCGCGGGAGAGGCCCTCGCGCGCGCCCCGTGCGAGGACTTCCGGGTGCTCGTCGTCGACGACGGCTCCCCCGACGGCACCGGTGAGCTGGTGGAGCGTCTCTCCGCGGAGCGCCCCTGGGCGCAGGTGCTCCACCGCACCCGCAAGGAAGGGATCGGCCCCGCCTACCTCGCCGGCTTTCGCCACGCCCTGGAGCAGGGGGCGGCATACGTGCTGGAGATGGACAGCGACTTCTCCCACGACCCCGCCGATCTGACGCGGCTGCTGGAGGCGATCAGCGACGGGGCGGATCTGGCGCTCGGCTCCCGCTACGTCCCCGGCGGGGGCGTCAGCGATTGGGGCCTCCTGCGCCGCCTCGTCAGCCGGGGGGGCTCCATCTACGCCCGGCTCGTGCTCGGCCTTCGCGTGCGCGACCTCACGGGTGGCTTCAAGTGCTTCCGCAGAGAGGTCCTCGAAGCGATCCACTTCGACGGCGTGCGCTCCCAGGGGTACGCCTTCCAGGTCGAGCTCACCTACCGTGCGGTGCGCGCGGGCTTCCACGTCGTGGAGGTTCCGATCGTCTTCCGCGATCGACAACACGGGCAGAGCAAGATGTCGTGGCGAATCGCCGCCGAGGCGATGTTGCTCGTGCCCCAGCTCCGCCACGGCCGCCAACCGCCTCCGGGGACGCCGGCCGCCGACCGCAGCGTCCACGCGCTCAGGTAGCCCGCGGCCAAATGGCCGGTAGGAGCCTGCGGTCCACTGGCGGGTAGGAGCCCGCGGTCCACTGGCGGGTAGGAGCCCGCGGTCCACTGGCGGGTAGGAGCCCGCGGCCCATTGGCCGGTCGGAAACACCGCGCAGGCACAGGCGGCAGCATTCCCAGGTGGACACAGGGATGCGGGCTGTTCGGCATACACCAAAGGAGTGGAATCCTCTAGCTTCCCGGCGATGGAGGAACTGGTAGCCCGCCGCCGAGGTGCGATTCGCCTGCCGGAGCGCGCGCGTTCGCTGGTGGCGGATCGAGTGAGCCTGGCGCTCTCCGTGGTCTTCCTGCTGGCCAGCCTATTCTATCTCTTCACCGCGGCGACCTCAAAGCTGTTGGTGCTCCGTGGGAGGGGCGCTGAACCATATAACCAGCTGGCCAATGCGTTTCTCCATTTTCACCTCTCGATTGGCCGGGCGCCGGCGGCGCTGCTGCGCCTGTCAGAACCCTACGCTCCGGCGCAGAACGAAGCCATCGTAAATCACGTTCCCATCAACGGCTATTCACTCTTCGACCTCGCCCTATACCACGGGCATGTGTTTCTCACCTGGGGGCCCGTACCGGCAATCGTTCTGATGCCCCTGCACCTACTCGGCTTCGAGCCGTCCGCCAGCGCAATCATGGCACTTTTTACGATCGTCGGGCTTGGGTTTGCGTTGGCGACGTTGCGGGTGCTGCTGAGGCAGATCGGCACCTCCGCACTGTGGATGTGCCTGCTGGCGGCGTTCACCCTGGTCCTCTGCTCCGGGGCGTCGTACATATTGCGGCGTCCCGCCGTCTACGAAGTGGCGATCTCCAGTGGCTACTGCTTCTCGATGGCTGGCGTCTGGCTCGCGGTTTCGGCGATAGCCGCGCGGCGGGCATCGCTGTGGCGTCTGGCACTGACGAGTCTTTGCTTTGGCCTGGCGACCGGTTCGAGGCCGCCGCTTGCATTGAGCGCCGTGCTGCTCGTGGCGGTTTTCATCTCACTGCGCGGTACCCGGCCCCGTTGGGGATTGCTGATGGCCCTGGTCATCCCGGTCGGCGGGTGCCTCGTGTTGCTGACGGCCTACAATCAGGCGCGCTTCGGCGGCCTCCTGAATTACGGCGATCACTATCAGCTGGGCCCGTACAACGCGCTGACTGCACACTTTGCCGATATCGGCAATTTGCTGCCTGGGGCCTGGTTCTATCTGCTGTCCATTCCCCGCCCCTTGGCTCTCTTCCCATTCATTGCCCTCCGTCCGCCGCTCGATCCATACCCCGCCCTCCTGCCACAGTACTACCGGGCCGGGCTCTCGCCCACCGGCGGACTGCTGGCGATGACACCGGTCGTGATTTTTCTTGGGGCGCTGCCGTGGCTCTGGCGCCGCCGCCCGGCGCTCCTCGGGCCGCTGGCCCTCCCGATGCTGACAATGGCCGCCGCCGGCATCGCCTGCCTGCTCTTCATCGCGTACGAGATCTTCGGAACCACCGAGCGCTACGAGGTGGACTACACGGCGCTGCTCTTGTTCGGCGCTCTGGGGGGGTGGCTCGCTCTGTCGGAGACGCTCGAGGGACGCCGCCGGCGTCTGGTGCGGGTGGGCGGTGGCCTGCTCGTCGCCTGGGGCTGCCTCGGCGGCTTGGCGATCAGCTTCACCGGCTCGGAAAATGAGTTCGCCGCCGGCCTTCCTGGAGCGTGGAGCACGCTGGTGGACATCGGTTCGCCGGTGTCGACCGTGATTGCGACCGTGGCCGGACATCCCGTGCTGGGGGAAGTGACCGCACCAAATACGGCGGGTACCCGGGTGCGCTATCCCAGCCTTGCCAGCGGCATCGCGCCGTTTTCGCTGGGCGTGGGCGATCAGGCGAATCTCACGATTGCCTCGCCCGGCATCCGCGGTGCAACGCTGCTCGCAACTGTGGCTCCGGGCCCCGCCCTGGGGGCGGGCGCTTCGCTCTGGGCGGTGATCGGCGAGCTCGGCCATGCGAGTTACAGCTACCCGCTGCCTGTGAGTGGGGGAGTGGTTCGCATTCCGGTGACGGTGGGCCCCGGTGTGAACCATCTCACGCTCAGTCCCCTCGCCAGCTCGATCAGGCTGAGCGATCCGAGAACTCCCAGTACGCGGCCGCTGCTGGTGGTGGAGAACCTGTCGCTCGCCAGCTCGTGATGGCGCCGAGCACCCACATCCTCGCGGGACTTTGCACGGGGCCATTGCTGGCGTCGGCCGTGGCGCAGACGTCGTATGCATGTCGCGTCTGTGGCGCGCGGCTCGAGCTCGTCCAGCGGGGGGGCGGCTCGGTATACGAGCCCTCCGCATTCAGTCCGAGCTGTCACCGTGTGGGCGAGCACGGAGATCTCTACCGCTGTGGGGATTGCGGGACGGTGCACCAGCCCTCGCTGCCACACGGGGCGGAGCTCCATGACCTCTACCGCGGGATGAGCGACGCGAGCTATCTCGAGGAGGAGGAGGGGCGCAGGCGCGCGGCGCGCAGGCTGCTGGACCTACTCGCGGCGCAGGTGCCGCGGGGGCGTCTGCTGCAGGTGGGTTGCGGCTACGGCTTGCTGCTTGACGAGGCTCGGCGCCGCGGTTACGAGGTGCAGGGGGTTGAGTTGTCGGCCGCCGCTGTGCGGCATGCGCGCGAGCGGCTCGACCTGCCAGTCCGGGAGCTCGCCCTCGAGGAGGCCGCGCTGGAGGCCGCGCGGGCGCAGGAGCGCTATGACGCGATCCTGGCGGTCGACGTGCTCGAGCATCTCGAGGACCCCGTCCTCGCGCTCGATCGCCTGTGCGCCCTGCTCGCGCCGGGCGGCGCCCTGCTGATCGTGACCCCCGACCCATCCTCGCGGGTGGCGCGCATGGCGGGTGGCCGCTGGTGGTGCTTCATCCCGTCCCACGCCTGCCTGATTCCGCGTAGGGCGTTGCGCGAGCTGCTTCGCGCACGCGGCTTGGTGGTGGTCGAGGATGTCTTCTCGGTGCACACCTTCACACTTGGATATTGGCTCGCCGGCCTGGGCGAACGCGGCGGCTGGGTGGGGGGCGCGATTGGGTACGTGGCCGCGCGACTGCCGCGCAGGTTGATGCTGACCGCCTCGCTGCGAGACGAGCGCGTCTTCCTGGCCCGCGTTGCCGGGACCCCCGCACATGCGCACTGAGGTGGGAGACGGACGATGGTTGTCTGAGGTGGGAGAGGGATGACGGTTGTCGTAATAGGCTCGGGTCCCGCGGGCGCTGCCGCCGCACGGGCGCTCTGCGACGCCGGTCTCGGGGTGGTGGTGCTGGATGCCGGCGACAGGATCGAGGCGGGGCGGATGGAGCCGTTCGACGCGCTCGCTCGCTCGGAGCCCGAGCACTGGCCGCCGGCGCTCGCTCGCCGCATCCGCGACGCCTTCCCGGCGGACATCAAGCACGTTCCACTCAAACCGGCCTACGGCTCGCTGTTCCCCTACGCCCTCGAGGACGCCGATCTTCCGATCGCGAGCGAGAACGCGGACGTGCTCTCATCGCTCGCATACGGCGGGCTGAGCAACGCCTGGGGGGCGTCGATCCTGCCGTTTCGCCAGCGGGATATCGAGGATTGGCCGATCTCGCTCGAGGATCTGAGGCCCCACTACGAATCCGTGCTGCGCTTCGTGCCGATTGCGGCGGAGCAGGACGAGCTGTCGGAGATGCTGCCGCTCTACAGCGATGCGCCCGGGGCGCTGCGGCGCGGTCCGCAGGCGGAGATGCTGCTGGGCCACCTGCGCCTGCACGCTCCGGCTCTCAGGGCCGCCGGCTTCGCCTTCGGGGCGTCCAGGCTGGCAGTGGTGGCAGCGCCTGGGGACTCCCGGCGCTGCCGCTACAGCGGTATGTGCCTATATGGATGTCCCTATCGGTCCATCTACAACGCGGCGCACACGTTCGAGGCACTCGCGCGCGCGGGTAAGGTCGATTACCGCGGTGACATCTACGTGGATCGGCTGACCGAAGCGGGCGACTCGGTGACGATCGATTTCCATGAGCGGGGGCGGCCCACTCAGATGGGACAGCTGACCGCGTCGCGGGTGTTCGTCGCGTGCGGCTCCATTTCCTCGACACGGCTGATGCTCCAGTCGATGGGGCGTGCACAGCCCACCGTGCGACTGCGGGACAGCCAGTATTTCGTGATTCCGATGGTCACCCTGCACGCTGCTCCGGTCAGCGTCGCGACCCAAGGCAACACCCTCGCGCAGCTGTTCGTGGAGCTCGAGGACCCGCGTATCTCCAAGCACACGGTGCACCTGCAGATCTATGGGTACAACGACATCATGCTCTCGGCGCTTGCCAAGCGGCTGCCGTTGGGGGCGGCGAACCTCGAGCGGGTGCTGCGACCGTTGTTCGGACGCCTGGTCGTCATCCAGGGCTTCCTGCATTCGGCGGATTCGCCCGGGCTGACGATCGCGTGCAACGCACGGGAGGTCCGCGTCAGGGGCGACGATGCGGCGGTTGGGGCGGTGCGGGTGAGGAGGCTCGTACGTCGCCTCGTTGCGCACGGGCGCCTCCTTGGCATGGCTCCCGTGCCCGGTCTCGTTCACGTGGGGCGCCCCGGCAAGAGCAACCATCTCGGCGGCTCCCTGCCCATGCGGGGGGAACCGGGCGAGTTGGAGACCGACGCGCTGGGACGCATCCCCAGCTGGAACCGTGTGCACGTCGTAGACGCCTCGATCTTCCCATCGTTTCCCGCGACCACGGTGACGATCTCGGCGATGGCGAACGCACATCGGATCGCCACCGCCGCCGCGGCGATCGGGGGGTGAGCGAAGTTCAGCTCGCCGCGGCCCGGATCGGCCTCTGCGCGCGCGGCTCGGCCGACTGGGGCGATCGCCGTGTTGCGAGCACCGCTGCGTGGAGCACGAGTGTGAAGGTGAACAGGGAGAAGCCGATCGTGAGCAGCATCAGCCCGGCGATGCCCAGCCGCTCCTGCAGCGAGGCATGCGCGGTGAGGCTCTCGTGATGCGAGAGGTAGTACACGATCAGGGGGGCGGTGCAGCCCAGTCCGGCGAGAGCGGTGATCGCGGCCGCGATCACGCTCCGGGTGTAGGGGAAGACCTTCAGCCAGCGGTCTCTCGCTCGGCCGCGGTAGTCGAACAGAACCTGTGCGATGCAGCCGAGCAGGAAGGCTTGCAGCCCGGTGATGGTGAGCGTCACGCCGAAGAGCATCCAGTACACCGAGAACCTGATGGGCCCGATCGTGACCTGACCTATGCCGAGCGGCAGCGCGATGAGCAGGCCGAGGGCGAACAGCACGAGTCCGGGCCCGAGCAGAAAGAAGTCCGGGCCGTACACGAACATGGCGCGCAGGTTGATCCACGCGGCCTGCCAGGGAGAGAACCAGCCGACGCGCTTGTGGTGGCTGACCCGCCCCTCGCGATCCTTGAGCAGGGGAACCGGCACCTCGGCGAGGCGCATCCCCATGTGCACGGCCTTGGCGATCATCTCCGTCGTGTAGTCCCACGAATCGGAGTTGAAGTCCATCGCCACGAGTCCCTCGCGTGTGACCCCTCTCATCCCGCAGTGCATGTCGGAGAAGTGGGTGGAGTACAGGCGGTTGAGGATCCACGTGGTGACCGGGGTGCCGAAGTACCGGTGCAGCCACGGCATCGCCCCCGGCTCGATCGAGCCCTTCCAGCGTGAGCCCATGACGAACTCGTAACCTTCGTGGAAGCTGTCCACGAACGGTTTGAGGTGGCGGAAGTCGTAGGTGCAGTCGGCGTCCCCCATCAGCACGTAGCGGCCACGGGCGCAGAGGATGCCTTCCCTGTAGGCGACTCCGATACCGCGCCTTGGGATGCGCAGCACGCGGGCTCCCGCCTCCAGCGCGCGCTCGGCGGTGGCGTCGGTGGAGCTGTCGGCGATCACGATCTCACCGCTGATGCCGGCCTCCGCCAGGCCCTGGTGGCACCATCCGACGAACTCCGAGATCGTGAGCTGCTCGTTGAGGGCGGGGATCACGATCGACAGCTCGGGGTTCTCGACGTCGTGCTCCGGGATGAGGAGCTCGACGCGGTCGATCGAGTCGAGCAGCGCCTCGGCTGGCTCGCCGCTTGCCACAGATGACTGGCTCATGGTGGCGGCAGGGTATCCCCTCCCCGAAGTCGACTGGTGGGAATGGATCCGCTCGACGCGGGAATCCAGGGGGATCCAGCGATGCGGGAACCCTCCCTCTCGGCCCCACTGTTTCTCTTTGGGTGCCGCTCCAGCCCTCCGGGACGGCCCAGGAGAGTCGTGTGGGGGTCGATGGGCCGGGCATCGAGTCGAGCGGCCGGAGCGCCTCGGCCAAGGCTCGCTACACTTTGTATAGTATTAGGCCCAACCAGACTCCACGAGAGTGGACGCAGAGCAAAGGAGCTCCCATGGCGGGCAGTTTGAGCGAAGTCACCGACAACAACTTCCAGGCGGAGGTCATCGAATCCCAGACCCCGGTGCTGGTCGACTTCTGGGCACCCTGGTGTGGCCCCTGCCGTGTGGTGGGCCCCGTGCTCGAGGAGATCGCCCAGGAGCGCGAGGACCTGCGGATCGTGAAGCTGAACGTCGACGACAACCAGCAGACGGCGGCCAAATTCCAGGTGCTGTCGATTCCGACGATGATCCTCTTCAAGGCGGGCCAGCCCGTCAAGACGGTGGTAGGCGCGTACCCAAAGAAGAAGATCGAGGCGGAGCTCGAGCCCGCTCTGGTGTAGTTGGGGGGAGGCTCGGGAGGGGGCTTGCCCCCTCCCGTTCAGAGTTCGAGGCGGAGCTCGAGCCCGCTCCGGTGTAGTTGGGGGGAGGCTCGGGAGGGGGCTTGCCCCCTCCCGTTCAGAGTTCGAGGCGGAGCTCGAGCCCGCTCCGGTGTAGTTGGGGGGAGCGCTGGGCTCGGTCGAAGCGATCAGGCCCGGCGCAGCGCGATCTCGATCTCCAAGCCGTCGATCTCGGTCTGCTCGGTGTAATCCATCTCGGCCGATGGCGACCCGTCGCCGAGGTGGAGCGCAACCGTGAGCGTCTCGCCGACCAGGTAGTCGCGGTGAGCGGCGGCCGCGTCGAGCAGCGCCGGGTCGCTGGAGAGCGAAAGCTCGATCCGGTCCTCGACCGCGAGGCCCGCGCTCTTGCGCGCCGATTGCACGGCGTGCACGATCTCCCTCGAGCGGCCCTCGCGGCGCAGGTCGTCGTCGATCGCCAGCTCCAGCGCGACCGCGTGGGCGCCCTCGCGCTCGACGCTGTAGCCCTCGGGGGCCTGCATCGTGAGAATCAGGTCCTCGGCGGTGAGCGTGTGCTCGCGGCCGCCGACCGAAATGCCGAGGCCCGCCTCGCCGCCTGAGCCGCCGCCGTCCATCACCGCGGCTGCGACCCGCGCGGGGTCGAGCGCGGCGATCGCCTCGGCGACGAGCGGCATCTCCCTGCCGAACAGCGGGCCGAGGCGGCGGTAGTTGGCCTTCACCTCGTAGCGTCCCAGCTCCTCGGCGCCGGCGACGAAGCGCACGCGGCGCACGTTGAGCTCCTCACGAACCACATCCGAGAGCCGCTCGATCGCCGTGCGCTCGCGGCCGGCGGCGACAACCACGGCCTCCGCGAGCGGCTGGCGCACCTTGATCTTCGCCTGCCCGCGCGCGCCGAGGCCGAGGCGCACGGTCTCGCGCGCGATCGCCATCGCCTCCTCCAGATCGCGGTCGCGGATGGGCAGCGCATCGCCGGCGGGGAAGTCGCAGAGGTGCACGCTCTCGAGCGTGCCGTCGAGGTTGTCGTAGATCTCATCGGCGAGGAACGGGCAGAAGGGCGCCAGCAGCTTGGCGATTGTGAGCAGGCAGCTGCGCAGCGTGCGGAACGCCGCGGGGTCGCCGTCCCAGAAGCGCCTGCGTGAGCGGCGCACGTACCAGTTGGAGAGCTCGTCCACCAGCTCGGCGATCGCCCGCCCCGCGGCGGTCGCGTCGTAGGCGTCGAGGCGCTCGGCCACGCGCTCGGCGGTGGCGGCGGTGCGCGAGAGCGCCCAGCGGTCGAGGTTGTCCTCCGCGGCACCCGCGTGAGCGCCCGGGCCCTCAGCCGACCGATCCCCCAAGCTCGGCTCCCGCGCGGGGTGCTCCGCGGGGAGCCCACTCAGCGCCTCCTCGTTGGCGCGCGCGTAGAGCGTGTAGAAGAAGTAGGTGCTCCACAGCTGCTTGAGGAACAGGCGCACTCCCTCGCCGATCGCCGCTTCGGAGAAGCGGTAGCCGTCCCACGGCTGCTTGGCGGTGAAGAAGTACCAGCGGAAGGCGTCCGCCCCGTACTTGTCGATCACCTGCCCGGGCTCGACGGTGTTGCCGCGCGACTTCGACATCTTCTGTCCCTCGCCGTCGAGGATCAGCCCGAGGCACACCACGTTGCGGTAGGGGGCGGTGTCGAACAACAGCGTGGAGACGGCGAGCAGCGAGTAGAACCATCCGCGCGTCTGGTCGAGCGCCTCGCAGATGAAGTCCGCGGGGAAGCGGGTGGGGTCGGCGGTGAAGCGCTCGGCCTGCGCCACCAGGCTCTCGACGCCCTCCCCCTCCCCGTTTCCCCTTTCTTTCCCCTCGCCCTGGAATGGGACGTGGTGCTGGGCGAACGGCATCGCTCCGGAGTCAAACCACACGTCGATCACCTCGGGCACCCGTTTCATCGGCTGCGCGCACTCCGTGCAGGGGATCTCGACGTCGTCCACGTAGGGGCGGTGGTGGTCGGCGAGCGAGCTGCCCGAGAGCTCCTCCAGCTCCGCGAACGAGCCGATCACGTGAAGATGCCCAGCGGCGCAGCGCCACACCGGCAGCGGCGTGCCCCAGTAGCGCTCGCGCGAGAGCGCCCAGTCGACGTTGTTGGAGAGCCAGTCCCCGAAGCGGCCGTGCTTGATGTGCGGCGGGTGCCATGCGACGGTCTCGTTGGCCGCCAGCATCCTCTCGCGCACCTTTGAAGTCGCGATGTACCACGATGGTTTGGCGTAGTACAGCAACGGTGTGCCGCAACGCCAACAGTGCGGATAGGAGTGCTCGTACTCCTCGCGCTTGAACAGCAGCCCGCGTTTGTCGAGGTCTGTGATCAGCTCCTCTGTGAGCGCCGGGTCCTTGACCACGCGTCCTGCGTATCCGGTCACGCGCTGCTCATAGGTTCCGTCGGGCTTGACCGGATTCAGCAGGCTGTGGGGGTTGGTCGGGTCGAAGATCCCGTTCGCGGCGGCGACCCGATAGTCGTCTTCGCCGAAGGCCGGTGCGAGGTGGACGACCCCGGTGCCGTCCTCTGTAGTGACAAACGCGTCCGCCACGATCGGAAAGCCGCCCGGTTGGCTGATCGGAAAGATCGGCCCTCGATAGGACTGGTATCTCTGCGCCAACTCGTCACCTGTGAGCCGATCGATTACTTCGATGTCGTCACCGAGCACCGGCTGCACCCGAGCGTCTGCGAGCAGGAACATCTCCTTTCCAACCCGTACACGTGCGTAAGTGGCCGTGGGCGATACCGCCACCGCCACGTTCCCCGGCAGGGTCCACGGGGTGGTCGTCCAGACCAGCAGCTTCTCCTCGCCGCCGAGGACCGGCAGCTTCAGGTACACACTCGGGTCCACCACATCCTCATACCCCAGCGCCACCTCATGTGAGGAGAGCGCCGTCCCGCAGCGGTAACAGTAGGGCACGACCTTGTACCCCTCGTACAAAAGCCCCCGCCGGTGGATCTCCGCGAGAGCCCACCACACCGACTCGATGTAGCCCTCATCGAGCGTGCGGTAGGCGTCGTCGAGGTCGATCCAGAAGCCGATCCGCTCGGTGAGGCGATTCCACTCCTCCAGGTACTCGAACACCGACTCGCGGCAGCGCCGGTTGAACTCCTCGATCCCGATGACGTTCTCGATCTCGTGCTTGCTGTTGATCCCGAGCTCCTGCTCGACCGCGATCTCCACCGGCAGCCCGTGGCAGTCCCAGCCGCCCTTGCGCTCCACGCGGTGGCCGCGCATCGTCTTGTAGCGCGGGTAGATGTCCTTGAACACCCGCGAGAGCACGTGGTGGGCGCCCGGACGGCCGTTGGCGGTGGGGGGCCCCTCGTAGAAGACCCAAGGCTCCGCGCCCTCGCGCAGCTGAAGGGACCGTGCGAACACCTTGCGCTCGCGCCAGCGTCCCAACACCTCGGTCTCCATCGCGGGCAGCGACCGGTGGGGGTCGACCCTGCGTGGGGGAATCAGCGGATTTCGCTCCGGAGCCGTCACCGGCGGCTCATTCTAGGTGCGGCCAGGTGCCACGGGGCTGCGACGACCGCTGGCCGCCGGGCGATCACGCGCTGGAGCAACCACCTGGCTGCGACGGCGACTACGGGGCCGCGGCGACCCGGGGCCGCACGTCGTCCCTGCGGGGGCCCTCGAGCAGCAGCTCCCGCAACATGCCCGCCGCCGCCCCCGGCCCACCCTCGAGGCGTGTCACCGTGCTCGCGCCCGTGTCCGGCAGGGCGCCGCGGTAGTCCAGCACTTCGAGCGTACCCTCGGTGCCCCTGCGGGCGGCGTACACCAGCCGCCCCAACGTGTCCAGCGAGGCGCCGGGGCCGGCGAGCACCAACGCCCGCGGTCGCAGTGCCCGCAGCGCGTGCCCCATGCGGGTGGCCTCCAGCTGCACCGGCAGCGTGAGCACCCGCAGGCCCCCCCTGCGCAGGAATAGCTCGAACGCCTGTACGTGCAGGGCGTCGATTGCGGGTGGGCCGGTTGCGTCGAGGATCAGCGCGCCCTCAGGGGCCGTGGCGGGTGGCGCCACCCGCAGCGCGGCGGCCAGCCAAGCGGTGGCGTAGCGCCACGCAAAGCCATACTCCGGGGAGATCCCCTCTCCGGTGGGGGGGTCCTCGCGCAGCGACTCCACGGCGGCGAGCAGCACCGCCTCCACGGTGCGCTCCAGCGAGCGGACCGCCAGGCTCTCCTCGAGCAGGCGGTCCGTGCGCTCCGGGTCGAGTTCCACCAGCGCGCTGCGCAGGCGCCCCGGCGAGGCCAGGCCGCTGCCGCGCTCCTGCGCGATCGAGATCGCCGAGGAGATGTTGTGGGTCTCCTGGAGGGCCTGCCGCAGAGCTTCGATCTCCCACAGCTCGAACTGGCGGTGGCCGCCCTCGGTGCGCCGCGGGCTGGGATAGCCGAAGCGCTGCTCCCAGCCGCGCAGCGTGTTGGGGCTGACCCCCAACATCGCGGCAGCGGCGTTGGTGCGAATCGCGCTCATGGCGAGATGCTCACCCTTGCGCAGTTTTCACACAAGCCCCGCAAGGCGCCCTGCATCCCGGTGGATGCCCTGCGCTTGGAGGAGTTCCCCGCGCGGACGCGACGCTCCGCCCCCGCGCCGTCGCGCCGCCCCATCCGCGCTCGCCACGCCGTCGCGAGGGGCCGGGCAGTCGAAAACAATCCCGCCCATAGTCGGAGGTGGCCGCCCACCGCCGCCTACGATCGAGCGATGTCGACCGAGACGACCCCCGCCGGGCACGACGCCGGCGAGCACAGTCCCACCTACCTGGCCGCCGCCGCGGACCTTGCCCGCGCGATCGATCCCACCCAGGTGGATGCCATGGCTCGCGGTCTGGCCCAGGTGCGCGAGCGCGGAGGGCGGCTGTTCATCCTCGGTGTGGGGGGCGGCGCCGGCCACGCCTCCCACGCCGTCAACGACTTTCGCAAGCTCTGCCTGATCGAGAGCTATGCGCCCACCGACAACGTGTCCGAGCTGACCGCCCGCACCAACGACGACGGTTGGGAGACCGCGTTCAGCGGGTGGCTCGAGGTCTCCCGCCTCGGCGCGCGCGACGCCCTGCTCGTCTTCTCGGTCGGCGGCGGCTCGCGCGAGCTGGGTGTGTCGGTCAACCTCGTGGCCGCGATGGAGCTCGCGCGAGAGGTGGGCTCCCCGATCTACGGAGTGACCGGCGCTCCGGGCGGCACGCTCGCGCGGCTCGCCGACGTGGCGATCCTGCTCGATCCCCCGCCCACGCTGCGCACGCCGCTGGTGGAGTCCTTTCAGGCGGTGGTGTGGCACGCGTTGGTGTCCCACCCCGGCCTCGCCCTCAAACAGGGCCACTGGGAGTCGCTCGCCGCCCGCGCCCTGCAGTGAGCGGCCGCCCTGCCGTGTTCCTGGATCGAGACGGCGTTCTCAACGATCTGGTTCCCGATCCCGTCTCGGGCGAGCCGGAGTCCCCGCTGCGTGTCGAGGACGTGCACCTGCTCGCGGGAGCACCCACCGCCGCGCGCAGGCTCGCGCAGGCGGGCTTCGCCCTGGCGTGCGTCTCCAACCAGCCCGCGGCAGCGAAGGGGCTGGTGTCCGTCGAGGAGCTGCTCGCGGTGCACCGGCGGGTGATCGACCTGCTGGCGGCGGCGGGAGTCGTGCTCGAGACCTCCCGCCTGTGCCTGCACCATCCGATGGGCGTGGTGCCCGGGCTCTCCGGTCCGTGTGCCTGCCGCAAGCCCGCTCCCGGAATGCTGCTGGACGCGGCCGGCGCCCTGGGGATCGAGCTGGGGAGCTCGTGGATGGTGGGAGACACCGATGCGGATGTCGCCGCCGGCCGCGCCGCCGGGTGCAGGACCCTGATGGTCGAGCACGCGGGCAGCAAACACAAGCGTTTGAGCGGCATCCAGCCGGATCTGGTGGCAGACGATCTCACCCACGGGGTGGACGCGATGCTGCGAGAGCAGTTGGAAACGATTCCGGGAAAGTGAATCTCATATGGTGATCCGCAAGGTGATTCACCAATGCTCGATCGCATCTCCACACGCATATTCGCCGACGGCGCCGACCTCGCGGGCATCCTTGCGCTCGCCGAGGATCCGCGGATTGAGGGGTTCACCACAAATCCCACGTTGATGCACAAGGCGGGCCTGACCCGCTACGCCGAGTTTGCCCACAGCCTGCTCGAGCGGGTCACCCAGCATCCCATCTCCTTCGAGGTCTTCGCCGACGATTCACAGGAGATCGCTCGCCAGGCCCGCCTGATCTCCTCGTGGGGTGAGAACGTGTACGTCAAGATTCCCGTCACCACCACCAGGGGCGAGTCGCTCGCTGCGCTCGCGCGGGAGCTCTCCGAGGGGGGGATCAAAGTCAACGTGACCGCCCTCTTCACCACCGCCCAGGTGGAGCTGATTGCGGCGGCTGTGGAGCACGGGGCACCCTCCTACATCTCGGTCTTCGCCGGGCGGATCGCCGATGCCGGCGTGGACCCCGTGCCGATCATGGCCCGCTCCGTGGAGATCATGGAGCGGGCCCCGCGCTCGGAGTTGATCTGGGCCTCCCCCCGCGAGATCCTCAACCTGGTGCAGGCCGACCAGGTGGGGTGTCACATCATCACCATCACTCATGACCTGCTGAAGAAGCTCGACTGCCTGGGCAAGAGTCTCGAGCAGTACTCGCTGGAGACCGTTCGGATGTTTCACGGCGATGCCGTGGCGGCAGGATTCACCCTCTAGGAAGAAAGCGAATGCCAACCAACACCTCACCCACCTACTCGACTCCCACCCTCGATCCGAGAGTGAACATGAAACGCGTCTGCATCACCGGCGGCGCGGGATTCATCGGCAGCAACCTCGCCGATCGCCTGATTGCCCAGGGCGTGGAGGTCACCATCCTCGACAACTTCCGCACCGGCCGGCACGAGTTCGTGCTCGACGCCCTCGCCCGTCCGGGAGTGAGGCTGATCGAGGGCGACGTACTGGCAATGGCCGCCCTCGAAGAGGCCTTCGAGGGCTGCGACTGGGTCTTTCACCTGCAGGCCAACGCCGACGTGCGCCGGGGTTTCGAACACCCGCGGCGCGACCTCGAGCAGAACACGATCGCCACCGCCAACGTCCTGGAGGCGATGCGCGCGTGCGGCGTATCCCGGATCGCCTTCTCCTCGACCGGCGCTATGTACGGCGAACCCAACGTGTTCCCCACGCCCGAGGACGTCGCCTACCCGATCCAGAACTCGCTTTACGGCGCCTCCAAGGTGGCCGGCGAAGGGATGATCGCGGCATATGCGACCGGCTATGACTTCACCGGCGTGATCTTCCGCTTCGCCGCGATCCTCGGCGAGCGCTACACCCACGGGCACCTCCACGACTTCTACTGCGGCCTGAAGCTCGACCCCACGCGCCTGAGGGTGCTGGGCGATGGCAACCAGAACAAGTCCTTCCTCTACGTGCAGGACTGCATCGACGCGATGCTGACCGCCGCCGAGCACCACCGCGAGGAGCCCGGGACGTTCACCTACAACCTCGGCACCGACGAAACCGTGCTGATCCGCGAGGAGGCGCGCACCGTGGCCGAGCACCTCTCGCTCGAACCGGAGTTCGAATACGCCGGTGGGCGCGCGGGGTGGCTTGGCGACAGTCCGCTGATCTACCTCGACACCGCGCGGATTCGCAGCCTTGGCTGGGCCCCGAAGCTGACGATCCGTCAGGGCGTGCTGCGCACCCTGGAGTGGCTGGACGCCAACGAGTACGCCTGGCGCGAGCAGGTGACGAGGGGCGCCGTAACCAGATGAGCATGATCTTCAGTCGCGCCCCGCTGCGGATCTCACTCGGCGGCGGCGGTACCGACCTGCCTTCCTACTACAGCGAGCACGGCGGCTTCCTCGTCTCGGGGGCGATCGACAAGTACGTCTACATGCTCACCCACACCGTCTTCCAGCGCCGCTACCGGATGAAGTACTCCGAGCTCGAGGAGGTCGACGAGGTCTGTCAGATCCGTCACCCCATCCTGCGCGAAAGCCTGCAACGCCACTGGAACGGCACTCCGATCGAGATCGCCTCCGTCGCCGACGTGCCCGCGGGAACCGGGATGGGCTCCTCGGGCGCCTATACCGTCTGCCTGCTCAAGGGCCTCGTCCTGGCGCGCCACAGCTCGATCAGCCCGGCCGACCTGGCGGAGGCGGCGTGCGAGATCGAGATGGACCTGCTCGGCGAGCCGGTCGGCAAGCAGGACCCCTATGTGGCCGCCCACGGGGGGATCTGCGCCTACACCTTCCACCCGGACGGGAGGGTCGACGTCGAGCCGCTCGAGCTCGAGCTCACCGTGCTGCGGCGGCTGCGCGACCAGCTGCTGCTGTTCTACACCGGGGAGGCTCGCTCGGCCTCGCGGATGCTCGCCGACCAGGACGCGCGCTCAAAGGCCGGGGAGGGGCGGATGATCGAGAACCTGCACCGCACCAAGGAGCTGGGGCGCCGCATCCACGAGCTGCTCAAAGAGGGCGAGCTCGAGGGCTATGCGGAGCTCATGCACGAGCACTGGGAGCACAAGCGCGCCCGCTCCCCGGGGATGACCAGCGAGCACGTCGATCGCCTCTATGCGGAGGCTCGGCGCAACGGGGCGATCGGCGGCAAGCTCGTGGGCGCCGGCGGCGGGGGGTTCCTGCTCGTTTACACCCGCAGGCCCGAGGACACCCGGCGGGCGATGGCCGCCGCGCACGCCTCCGAGCTGGCCTTCGACTTCGAGTTCGGCGGCGCCTACGCAAGCGAGTACACGTGAGCACGCCCGGGCCCGCCCCGGACCGGTTGAGCCTCTCTGTGGGTGGGTTTCCGTGAGCGCGCCGAGCGGGCACCCAGCCGGCGCCGGGGACCAGACGCTCAGCGTCGTCGTCCCGGTCTACAACGAGGAGCAGAACGTTCCGATCTTCTACGAGCGGCTGCGCAGCGTCCTGGAGAGCCTGGAGCTGGAATGGGAGCTGATCTTCAGCGTGGACCCCTGCAGCGACCGCACCGAAGAGCTGATCCTGGGGCTGCGCGGCGAAGACCCGCGAGTGAAGATGCTGCGCTTCTCGCGCAGGTTCGGGCAGCCGATGTCCACGCTCGCCGGCCTGGCGGCATCCTCGGGCGATGCGGTGGTCGTGATCGACTGCGATCTCCAGGATCCCCCCGAGCTGATCCCCGATCTCCTCGCACGCTGGCGCGATGGCTATGACGTGGTGCGCGCGCAGCGGCGCACCCGCGCCGGGGAGGGCATCCTCAAGCGCATCTCCGCGGCCGCGGGCTATGCCGTGATGAACCGCATCGCGGACGTCGAGATCCCCGTCAACACTGGTGACTTCCGTCTCATGAGCCGCCGCGTGGTCGAGCAGGTGGTCGCGTTGAAGGAGGTCCACGGCTACCTGCGCGGCCTCGTCGGCCTCGTCGGCTTCCCCCAGACCAGCGTGCTCTTCGACCGCGATCCGCGGGCGGCGGGCTCGACCAAATACGCCCACTCCTGGGGCTCGTGGGTGGAAGGCCTGAACGGGATCATCGGCTTCTCCCGCTACCCCCTGCAGCTGCTCTCGATGACCGGCACGGCGCTGGCGGGAGCGGCCTTCCTGTTCGCCCTCGCCTACCTCGTCCTGAAGCTCGCCGGTGTGCCGTTTCCGGTGGGCAACGCGACGATCGTGATCGTGGTCTTGTTCTTCAGCGGCATCCAGCTGCTCTCGCTGGGTGTGATGGGGGAGTACGTGGGGCGGATCTACGACGAGTCGCGCGACCGCCCCAAGTACATCGTCGAGTCGAGCTACGGCTGGGAGGAGGAGGCGCCCAGCGAGCTCCCGCTGGAGGCCCGGCGCGGCCCGGTCGATCCGATCTCCGTCAGGGTGGCCGGCCGACCGGACCGCCAGGCGCGGGTGGAGCGGATCGGAGGGCGCTGAGCGATGCCGCCTGCCGCCTCCGAGTCCCTGCTGCTGCCCCCGCCGGGCAGCGGCGCGGTTCCGGGGTTCGACGGGGGCTGGATCGAGGGGGGGGATGGCGGTGAGACCGCGCGGCGGGAGGCCTTTCTGGCCTACGTCGAGGATCCATCGGTCAACTGGTCGGAGGAGCTGGAGGACCTGCACAAGGAGAGCAGTCGCGAGCACTTCATCGACGTGTGGACGCGGCGGGCGATGCTCGCCTGGCTGGGTCCTCTGCCGCAGCGCCCGGCGATCGCCGAGATCGGCTGCTCCTCGGGCTATCTGCTCGAGGACCTGTGGGCGAGTCGCCCGGATGCGACGCTGATCGGCGTCGACCTGGTCGCCTCCGGTCTGCGCAAGGCCCATAGGTTGGTCCCGCAGGCCCGGCTGCTGTTGGCGGACATCCGTGCGCTGCCCTTGCGCGACGCGGTGCTCGACGCGGTGCTCACCGCCAACCTGCTCGAGCACGTGGCGGACGATGTGGGCGCGCTCGCGGAGCTGCGGCGCGTTCTGCGGCCAGGTGCGCGCGCCGTCGTGGTGGTGCCGACGGGCCCGGGCATCTACGACTACTACGACCGCTTCCTCCAGCACGAGCGGCGCTATGGCCGGGGTGAGATGGCCCGCAAGGCCCGCGGCGTCGGGCTGGAGGTGCTCCTGGACGTCCATCTGGGCTCGCTGTTGTATCCGCCGTTCTGGATGGTCAAGAAGCGCAATCGCCGCCGCTTCGATCACCTCACCGGTGACGCCCTCGTGCAGCGCGTGGCTGGGGACATCGCCAGGACGACGGACTCGCGCGTGGGTGATCTCTCGTGTCGCGTGGAGCAGTGGATGTTGAAAGCGGGTGTGCGGCTGCCCTTCGGCATCCGTGGGCTCACGCTGCTGCGCCGGCCATGAGCCCCGCCCGCGACCTCCGCGTCCCTGCCGGTGCCATCTCCGAGTCTCTGCTGTTGCCCCCGCCGGGCAGCGGTGCGGTCCCGGGGTTCGACGGGGGCTGGATCGAGGGAGGGGATGGCGGCGATACCGCGCAGCGGGAGGCCTTTCTGGCCTACGTCGAGGATCCCTCGGTCAACTGGTCGGAGGAGCTGCAGGATCTGCTCGAGGGGAGCGGTCGCGGGCACTTCATCGACGTGTGGACGCGGCGGGCGATGCTCGCCTGGCTGGGTCCTCTGCCGCAGCGCCCGGCGATCGCCGAGATCGGCTGCTCCTCGGGCTATCTGCTCGAGGACCTGTGGGCGAGTCGCCCCGGCGCAACCCTGATCGGCGTCGATCTGCTCGCCTCCGGTCTGCGCAGTGCCCACAGGCTGGTTCCGCAGGCCCGGCTGCTGCTGGCGAGTGTCTGTGCGCTGCCCTTGCGCGACGCGGTGCTCGATGCGGTGCTCACCGCCAACCTGCTCGAGCACGTGGCGGACGATGTGGGCGCGCTCGCGGAGCTGCGGCGCGTTCTGCGGCCTGGCGCGCGCGCCGTCGTGGTGGTGCCGACGGGCCCGGGCATCTACGACTACTACGACCGCTACTCCGAGCACGAGCGGCGCTACGGCCGGGGTGAGATGGCCCGCAAGGCCCGCGGCGTCGGACTCGAGGTGCTCCTGGACGTCCACCTGGGCTCGCTGTTGTATCCGCCGTTCTGGATGGTCAAGAAGCGCAACCGCCGCCGCTTCGATCACCTCACCGGTGACGCCCTCGCGCGGCGTGTGGCCCGCGACCTCGCCGAGACCAAGGATTCGCGCGTGGGCGATTTCGCGTGTCGCGTGGAGCAGTGGATGTTGAAAGCGGGTGTGCGGCTGCCCTTCGGCATCCGTGGGCTCACGCTGCTGCGCCGGCCATGAGTGGCGCCCCTCACCCCCTCCCTCCGGTGTGCATCCTCGCGGGAGGCCTCGGCACGCGGCTCGGGGGGTATGTGCGCGAGGTCCCCAAGCCGCTGCTCGAGGTGGCCGGCGAGCCGTTCCTGGTGCACCAGCTGCGCCTGCTCGCCGCGCACGGCGCGAGCGAGGTCGTCCTGTGCGTCGGCTACCTGGGTGAGCTGATCGAGGCGCGGATCGGGAGCGAGCGCTTCGGGATGCGCATCGGCTACAGCTTCGACGCCCCCGAGCTCGACGGCACGCTCGGAGCGCTGCGGCGCGCGCGGCCACTGCTCGGCGAGCGCTTTCTGGTGCTCTACGGCGACACCTACCTGCGCATCGACTACGGGGCGCTCGCACGAGCCTGGAGCGAGAGTGGCCTGCCGGCGGTCATGGCGGTGCTTCGCAACGAGGGCCGCTGGGATGCCTCGAACGCCGACTACCGCGACGGTAGGGTCGTCTGCTACGACAAGCACGAGCCGGGGCCAGCGATGGAGTGGATCGACTACGGCCTCGGCGGTCTGGAGTCCGTCGCGCTCGATCGAGTCCCTGCCTCCGAGCGCGATCTCGCGATGCTCTACGAGCGCCTGGCCGCGGCCGGCGAGCTGCTCGGCTTTCCGGCCGGCGAGCGCTTTTACGAGATCGGCACGCCCGCCGCGCTGGCGGAGACCGAGGTGTTCCTACGCTCGCGGGCGGCCCAGCGGGCGCTCGGCCCCCCACGGTAAGGGGGTGGGCCGGCGGAGACCGAGGGTGCTCCTGGCTCGCGGGCGGCCCGGCGGCGCTTGACCCTGCGGTTGGTGCTCGCCGGCCCCGCCAGCCCGCTGCGCCTACGATGCACTGGTGGTCCGCTACCGCGCACCATTGTGAGGCTGCGTCTCTACCACCACTCGGACGGCGCCCGCGTGGCCTACCGTGAGCTCGGCGCCGGGCCTCCCCTGGCGCTGCTGCACTCCGCGATGCTCTCCCACCTGGAGTGGGAGCCGGTCGTTCGGCGACTGGCCGAGCGCTTCCGCGTGGTGCTCCCTGACCTACCGCTGCACGGCGATTCGGAGGACGGGGGGCGCTATCCCTACACCCTCGACTGGTTCGCCGAGGTGGTGTCCGGCTTTGCCGCCGAAGTGCTCGGGCAGCACCCCACGATCGCCGGCCACGACATCGGCGCGGAGATCCTCCTGCACGCCGTCCGCCGCGGGGACCTCGCGCCCGCTCGCCTGGTGCTGATGCCCAACCGCCTGCACCTCCCCCCCGAGCAGGCTCGGCTGCGCGCCGCCTGGCGGATCGCGGCCCGCGCCGGCGCGTTCCCCGTCGCCGACCGCCTGCTCACGCGCGTGGCCCCCATCGTCTTCAGCCCCTCCCTCGGATTGCGGCTCTCCGCGCGTGGAGAGCCGGCCGCGTGCGACCTGGTGCGCCACGCCTTCGCCGACGTCCCCGGCAATCCCAACCTCGCCCGCTCGTGGGCCAAGTTCGCCGTCTGCTGGCCCCGGGGCCCGCAGACGGCGCTGCTCGGCCTCTACCCCGAGCTGCGGTTTCCCGTGCTGCTGCTGTGGGCCGACCGCGACCGCCTGCACCCCCTTGCGGGGGCCGAAGAGGCACTGCGACTGCTCCCCCATGGGCAGCTGCGCGTCCTGCCCGGAACCGGCTTTCTGATCGCCTACGACGACCCCGTCGGCCTCGCCCGGGAGCTCGTCGCGTTTTGTGCCTAGAGGGTGGCGCGCTGGTTGCAGGCCGGTGAGCCGGGCCCCGCTGCTTCAGCTAGGGTCTCGTGGGTTTCGCAGAGAGCGTCGATTCAAGGGGAGAGTAGATGGCAGACAAGCAGCTGTGGGGCGGGGAGACCGCCAAGGCCGTGGAGAACTTCCCCATCTCCGGGGAGACCGTGCCCGTCTCGGTGATCCACTGGCTCGCCAGCATCAAGGGGGCCGCCGCCGTGGTGAACGCGGACCTGGGCCTGCTCGACAAGGGTCGCGCCGGACGGATCGAGAGGGCGGCGCGCGAGATCGCGGCCGGCAAGCACGACGCCCAGTTCCCGATCGACGTCTTCCAGACGGGCTCGGGCACCTCGACGAACATGAACGCGAACGAGGTGATCGCGGCGCTGGCCGGCGAGCGGGTGCACGCCAACGATCACGTCAACATGGGCCAGAGCTCCAACGACGTGTTTCCCTCGGCCGTGCACCTCGCCGCGCTGGATGTCGCCCAGAACGAGCTGCTGCCCGCCCTCAGGCAGCTGGAGCGGGCGTTCGCGCGCAAGGGCAGGAGCTTCCAGAACGTCGTCAAGGCGGGGCGCACCCACCTGATGGACGCGGTGCCGGTCACGCTCGGTCAGGAGTTCGCGGGCTACGCCGCCCAGATCGCCCTCGCCCAGGAGCGGGTGAGCTCGGCGCTTGTGCACGTCGGTCAGATACCCCTCGGCGGCACCGCCACGGGTACGGGCCTGAACACCCACCCCAAGTTCGCCGAGCGGGTTCGCGCGCGGCTGAAGAAGGATTCCGGTCTGCGCCAGATCGCCGCCCCCCTGGACCCCTTCGAGGCCCAGGCCAATCGCGATGCGCTGGTCGAGCTCTCCGGCGCCCTGAAGGTGATCGCCGTCTCCCTCACGAAGATCGCCGGCGACCTCGCGCTGATGGGGTCGGGCCCCCGCGCCGGCATCGGCGAGCTCTACCTCCCGGAGCTCCAGAAGGGCTCCTCGATCATGCCCGGCAAGGTCAACCCCGTGATCCCCGAGGTCGTCCTCCAGGTCTCAGCCCAGGTGATCGGCAACGACACCGCCATCACCGTCGGGGGAATGCAGGGCCAGTTCGAGCTCAACGTCCGCATCCCCCTGATCGCCCGCAACCTCCTACAGTCCCTGCACCTGCTCTCGAGCGCCTCCCGCGTGCTCGCCGAGAAGTGCGTCGATGGCATCCGCGCCAACCGCGCCGGCACCGACGCCTCCGCCGGGGCCACGCTCGCGGTCGCCACTGCGCTCAACGGCGCGATCGGCTACGACAGGGGCGCCGCGATCGTCAAGAAGGCCACCGAGTCGGGGCGGCCCCTGCGCGAGATCGCGCTCGAGGAGGGGGTCGAGCCCGAGCTCTACGACGCCACGATCGATCTGGCACGGATCGCGCGGGGGAACCGGTAGGGGTCCCTGAAGCGCGTGAAGCTAACGTGGGTGCCCCCACCACCCCTGCCAAAGGAGAGCGCATGTCCCGCTTCGCCACCGTGAACCTGTTGGACCTCGAGGACGCCGTGGGCGATCGGGCTCCGGGAATCGACGGCCGGTTTGCTCGCAGCCACCTCGACTCGCGCGACCTCGGGGTCAGCCTCTTCCGCTACACGGCGGACATGCGCAGCCCGATAGCTCACAGTCACCGGGAGCAGGAGGAGGCCTACGTCGTCGTCGCCGGATCCGGACGGGTGCTGCTCGACGGCGACACCCAGGAGCTGCGCCAGTGGGACGTGGTGCGCGTGGCGCCCGACGTGGTGCGCGCCTTCGAGGCGGGCCCCGCGGGGCTGGACATCCTCGCCGTCGGCGGCCCCAGGCCCGAGGGCGGCGATGGCGTCATGGGTGCCGCCAACTGGCCCGACGCCGAGTAGGCGCGGTTAGGGGGTGGCGGGGCACTGCCCGTTGGCCTGCCGCCGACCGACCTGACGCTCAATAGGCGGGCAGCGCTTTGAACAGCCGCGCCACCACGCCCTCGGCGGGCTTGGGCTGCCCGGAGTAGTCGAACAGGCCCTTGCCGTTGATCCCTTCGATCAGCTTCACGTGGGGCAGTTCGGCGCGCACCGAGCCCCCCTCGTAGGTGGGGGTCTCGGCGAAGTCGCGCAGCACCCACACCAGCATCCCGCTGAGATGGGAGTCGGCCTTGTAGATCGAGATGTGCTGGGCAAGCAGGTGTGACTGGAAAGCGTAGCCCCCGGGCAGCTTCGGCCTGTTCAGGGCGTTGGCTTCCGCACCGAACTCGCTGATGAGTTGGACTTTGCCCGCGAACGTCCTGTTCATCGCATCGAGGCGTTCGTGGATGAACCTGGCCAGCCGCTTGGGCTTGTAGTGGACGCCCTCATACCAGCCCGAGTAGTCGGTCTCGGAGACCGCGTCCACGTAGTGGTAGAGCGGCCCGGCGACCGCGGGGGGGTAGAGGCCCCACACGTCCACCGCCACCATCCGCCCTGGGTCGTAGGCGTGCAGCCACTGGGACATCGCCTCCACGTACTGCGCCTCCCCCCCGGGGTGGCCGTTGCCGGCCATCTCGTTGGTGAGGTTCCAGGCGATCACCGAGGGGTGCAACTGCTCCGCCTCCGCCGCCGTGCGCACGTCTTCATCGGCGCGTTCGGCGAGCGCGGGCGTGGTCGCCGTCCAGTCCCCCGAGGGGTCGTTGGGGCCCACCCCCTGCCACACCATGATCCCCGCGGCGTCCAGGCGTTCCAGGAAGCTGGCGGGGAGCGGGTGCTGGGAGCGCGTGGCGTTCGCCCCGATCGCCTGCAGCTCGCTCACCAGCGCCGCTTCTTCGGCGGAACCCAGCGCTTCCCCGTGCCCGGGCGCTTCGAACTCGATCGACGCACCGTGCAGCTTCAGGGGCTGCCCGTTGAGGTACATCTCCCCCTCGCTCCACGTGAGCTGGCGCAGGCCCACGCGCGCGGTGTAGCTGCTCTCCCCGGGCACCGCCAGCGTGAGGGCGTAGAGGTTGGGGCTCCCCGGCGCCCACAGGGCCGGTTCGGGGACGGTCACCGTGGCGCTCATCCGCACGGTCTGTTCCGCACCCACCGCCTGCGCGGGGAAGCTCACCGGGATCGTGTGGCCCGCCTCGCTGAGGGTGCCTTCGGGGGCGATCGTGCGCGCGGGCCCGTCGTTGCGCACGTTCACGCTCAGCGCCACCGTGGCGGTCTGCGCGTGGGGGGTGTCTGGGGTGAGGGTGGTCTGGATCGCGGGGTCCGAGAGCTCGCTCGCCCCGACCTCCCGCACGCTCACCGCGCCGTCGAGGCCCCCGAAGTTGAACCACGTACGGTGAAAGCCCCCGTGGATCTGCACCAGGGGGTCGCGCCAGTTCACGCGCACCACCAGCGTATGCGTACCCGCGGCCAGCGCGCTGCGCAGTTCGAAGGGCAGGTCGAAGCCCACGTGCGAGCCCACGGGCTGCCCGTCCAACCACGCTTCCGCGATGTAGCTCACCGACTGGAAGCTCACCGCGTAGGTCCCCGCGCTGGGGGCGGTGAAGGTCGTGCGGTACCACGCCACCGAGCCTTCGTAGCTGGGGATCGCCGCCCGTCCTTTGACGGGCTCCGGGTTCGCCGTGTTGGGCACCGCCACCGCCGTGCCCGCGAAGTTCCCCGTGGGCCACCCCTCGAGGACCCCCAGATCGCCGGGGTCGGGGGCCATCGTCCAGTCGGTCAGCGCCTCCTGCCCCCCGGGGCCTTCGCCGGGGCCGCTGGACTGCGCCTCCTGCCCCCCTGGGCCTTCGCCGGGGCCGCTGGACTGCGCCTCCTGCCCCCCGGGGCCTTCGCCGGGGCCGCTGGACTGCGCCTCCTGCCCCCTGGGTCCTTTGCCGGGGCGGCTGGATCGCGCCCCGTCAGCGGCCTCGACGCGGGCGGCGCTCGCAGCCGGCACGGTGCCGGGCGTGTCCCGCTCCGCGGCGCTCGAGATCGCCGCTCCGAGCGGGCCCGGTGCGGCGAGCAGGCCGAGCGCCGTGCCCGCGAATGCCAGGAGGGCCGCGATGCCCGCGATCGTTCGCCCGATGGGGAGGCCGTTGAACACCTGCGCCTATTTTGACGGATGGACGCGCGATCCTCGCCGCTCCCCCGTCCGCGATCCCGCCGGTGGGAAACACCGAGTCCGATGTCATCGCCCCTGCGGCCCCCGCTCGCGAGACCCCTGCGCTTGGGGGCTGGGGTGGCGTAGGCGAGCGTTGAAGCGGCCCCGAGCCGGATCTTCCAGTCCCGGAGCTCGCTGGCGGAGTGGCCCCCGCGGCGGGCGTGAGTCGCGAGTCGATTCCGCAGAGGGGAATCTCGTATGGTGATCGTAGGGTGGCCCACCAATGCGCGAAGGGATCTCTGGAAAGGCACGGCGAGCGGTACCGCTCTTGCGGAGGCTCCTTTCCCCCGACTCGGGCATCCTTGGGCAGTGGGTGCGCTTTGCCATGGTCGGCGGCGTGGCCGCGCTCATCTACCTGCTCACCACCACCCTCCTCGCGCTCGTGGTGGGCCTTCCGTTTCAGATCGCGCTCACGATCGGGTTCCTGCTCTCGATGGCCTTCCACTTCACGATGCAGCGGGTGTTCGTGTGGGCCAATCGTGACGGGTTCTCCCTGCCCTTCCATCACCAGGCGGGTCGCTACCTCTCGCTTGCCGCCACCCAGTACGGAGTGACCTCCGCCACCACCTCGCTGCTGCCACGCGCGCTCGGGGTTCCCACGGAGGTCGTCTACGTGGTCACCGTGGGGCTCCTCGCGGCGACCAACTTCCTGGTCTACCGTCACGGCGTCTTCCACGCCAGGGTTCCGATCGCGCACGCTGACAGCGACTCCTGAGTGGGGCCTCGCGTGGGAGTGGGGCCCGCGTGGCGGCTATGCACGCGACAGGGAGCTATGGCCGGGCAGCGCGACCCCGGTTTCCTCGGCCCACACGCGAACGGACCCCATGAGGCGCTCACGGACGTCGGCGCGATCCTCGAGCCATACCAGGGTTGCCTGCCGGTTGCGGCCAATCATCAGCAGGCCGTCCATGCCGCGTGCGCGCTTGAGGGTGGCGAGCGCGTGCTCGGGCGTGTGCGCGATCGGTGCGCCCACGTTGAGGGAGGTGTTCACGGATGCCTCGACGCCCACCCTGCGTTTCATCGCGAGCAGGAACTCGTGGCAGAAGGGGTCGATGTCGGGACGTACTATCTGGAGACGGCCGGTCCCGTCGTGGTGGATCACGGCGGGGATCGTCGTGTGCGCCTCCGGCCGCGCATACGCGGTGAGCACCATGTAGTTGTAGGCGTTGTAGTCGTCGTCGGACGCCCCCTCCTCCAGGTAGAAGAAGCGCTCTGCCGCCGCGCGCGTGAGCATGGGCGCCAGCGGCCTGATCAGTTCGCGGTGCTTGACGCGCTCGTTGAGCAGACGCCGGGTGTCCGGGTTGCAGGGGTTGGCGAGGATGCTGCGATGGCCCAGCGCGCGAGGGCCGGTCTCCGAGATGCCCTGGTAGAGACCCACGATGCAGTCGTTGGCCACCGCGTGCGCGAGCAGGTCGGCCACCTGCGCCATGCCGCCGGACTCCGAACAGTCGCCCAGCGGCATGCTGCCGGCACCCGACTCGGCGTTCACGGTCTCCCGGATCCTCGATGTGGTGGGGGCGTGGCCGCAGTAGAAGGCATGTCTCAGTGGGGATCCGGGTCGTGCGCCGGCCCGCATGGCGAATGCGTACGCTGCGCCGATCGGCGTGCCCGCGTCGCCGGGTATCGGCGGAATCCAGAGGTGCAACCGCGTGCTCCTGGAGCCGAGGTTGCGCTCATACCAGCGCTCGCCGAAGCATTCCAGCAGGCGCATGTTGGCGACGCAGTTGAGCGCCGCGCCCCCGGCCAGGACAAGGCGGTGGCTGCCGGTTGCGCGGATCAGGTGGTCCACGATGTGGACCATCGCGTCCTCGAACACCATCTGCACGGCGGCCGCCTTGTCCACGCGGTCACGGGTGATCTCCGGGTGGCGGGTGTCCTCGACGTCGAGGATGGCATCCGGGTGCCACATCTCCTCGAGTGGGATGGGCTCGCCCAGGATGTCGATCAGCTCCTTGGTATAGGGCTCCTCCCACGAGGATCTGGTCCAGTTGGCGAGCGCGCGGTTGAGACGAACCTCGCCCTCGGGCCCGAAGTGAAAGAGGTGCTTCAGCCGCCGGTAGTACTGGTTGGTGAGCCGATTGCAATCCCCCCATGCGGCTGCGCCCATGTAGCGGCCCTCTGAGCTCAGTGGCGGCCAGCCACCCTGCGTCGAGCTCAGGACCGCGTACATCCGCCCGAGCGAGTCGAGGTAGTTTTTTCCTCGTGCGCCGAGCAGCGTGAGCCGACCGGCCCAACCGCAGTAGAAGGAGGTACAGGCTTCGTCGCCGCCTGCGTCGATGACGATCACCATGGTTGCATCGGTGTTGGCCGCGAACGGGGAGACCGCGTAACTGAGATATGCGTGGGTGTCATGGTGGGGCATCCTGAGGATCGGCATACGCATATCGAGCCCGAGCTGTTTCCCCAGGCGCGTGGGTGCCTGAATCAGCGCCGCCGCGCTGCCGCGGGTGATCGTGGATTTGTTGCGCCCAAATCCTCCACGCAGCAGCATGGGCAGGGTCGCCGGCGCTTCCTCCAGGATCGGATGCACCAACTGCGCATTGACGGCGCCCGCGTAATCGAAACTGCTCACGCATGCAGCCAGATCCCCGGGTTTGAGGTGAAGTGCCCGCATGTGCTGCTTGATTGCCTCGATCGAGTGCTCGGGGTACTCGTGACAGTGCTTCACCGCGGTGTAGCGCTCCTCCTCTTCGTTGCAGATCAGCTCCGTGCCTCCATGCTCGGAGATCCGCACCAGCGCCGCTCCGGAGTTGTGGCTGCCTGTGCTGAACCCCAGCACGTAGGCCTCGCGTCCGGCGCGGATCGCCTGCTCGAGTGCGGCCAGTCGGTGGCGCCCGAGCTCGCTGTCAGGGTGGTGCAGGCCGTAGTGAGAGAAGAATCTGTCCATCACCGACAGGACCGCGCGGCCGCCCCACTTGGCCAAGCGTGGGCGCTTCGGTCCCCATCTGCCGAAGACGGCGTTGAGGTGCTCTCCCATTATTTCATTCTACAGAAGTATATGGTAAATTTAGAAACCGGCGACATGTGTGTGCAGGCAGTGTTGGCACTCTGCGAAAAGTGTTTCCGACACTGGTTGGAGCATCGTGCGCCGATATCGGGCAGAGGTGTTGCTGACACACTCGCTGGACACCGTGCCGGATGCCTGTCCACCGATCGGGGTCGAAGGGGGAGGCGGGCGAGGCTGGGCGGGCCGGATCAGGGGGTGCTCTGCCGCGGGGCTGGGCGGGCCGAATCAGGGGTTGCTCTACCGCGGCGCGGTGGAGAGCATCCTCCCCAGCAGCATCTCCGCCCCCGCCTTGGCGAGGGGCTCGTTGAGGTTGCCGCACTTGGGGGACTGCACGCAGGAGGGGCAGCCCTCGCGGCAGGGGCACTCCGCAATCAGGCGGTGGGCGTCGCGGCAAAGCTCCTCGAAGCGCAGGAAGGCGGCGCGGGTGAGTCCCACGCCGCCGGGGTGGCCGTCGTAGATGAAGATCGCCGGCCCCCCTGTCTGGGGGTGGAGGTTGGTGGAGAGTCCCCCGATGTCCCAGCGGTCGCACATTGCGATCAGCGGCAGCACCGCGATCTGCGCGTGCTCGGTGGCGTGCAGCGCGCCGAGCGCGTCGCGGTCCAGCGCCCCGGGATCGAGCTCGAACCAGAGGGCCTGGGTGCAGAAACTGGTCTGGGGCAAGTCGAGTGTGACGAGGTCGATCTGGGCGTGGTCGGCGAGGCGCCGGCGCTGGTAGGCGAGCACGGTGTCGGTGACGCTGACCTCTCCGAAGGAGAGCGTCACCCCGAGCGTCTCGCGACGGTCGAGCAGGCGCTCGATGGTGGTCTCGGTCTCGTGCTTGGGCTGGGTGTACCAGTCGCCCTCGAAGGGCGCCACGAGTGCGCGGCGGCGCTCCAGGTCGAGCTCCAGCACCTCGTAGGAGCGCCCGAGGTGCATGTAGATCGCCCCCTGGTGCACGGTGGTGTGGGCGCGGGCGGCCTCGGTGTAGCCGAGCAGCTCCCCGGAGGTGCTGTCCACGATCCCGAAGTTCTCGAGCGAGGCCGAGCGCAGGGAGACCTCCGCAGCGGGGTACTCCCCGGGGTGGCGGGGCACGTAGGAGGGTGGGTGGGTTCCGGATCTTCGGCGCAGCTGCCCCCGGTTCAGGAGCATCTCGGCGTAGGCCTCCCAGCGCGGGCCGAGGAACTCGGCGTCCTCGGCGGAGAGGGGCCCCTCGAAGGCGGCGCAGAGCAGGTGGGCGAGATGGATCTGAGGGTTCTCGTGGTCGAGGATCGCGGCCTCCACGGGGCGCTCCAGGAACTCGTCGGGGTGGCGGCAGAAGAACTGGTCCAGCGCGTCCTCCCCGGCGACGTACACGGCCAGGCCCCGCCCGCGCCGCCCGGCGCGCCCCCACATCTGGCGTAGGGAGGCGACGGTGCCGGGGAAGGTGACCACCACGGCGGCGTCGAGCTCGCCGATGTCGATTCCCAGCTCCAGGGCGTCGGTTGTGATGACAGCGCGCAGCTCCCCCCGCATCAGGCGGCCCTCGAGCTCGCGGCGCTGCTGGGGGGTGTAGCCGCCGCGGTAGGGGACCACCAGGTCGGCGAGGCTCTCCTGTCCCGCCTGCGAGGGCCCCCGATCCGTGTGTCCACTCCCCAGCCCTCCCTCCCCTCCTCCTCCTCCATCCGTCCCCGCCTGGAGGTCTTCCCGCACCAGCCGGCTGAGGAGCTCGACCCCCTTGCGGGACTTCATGAAGCAGATCGCACGCGCCCCCTCGCGGACGAGCTGGGCGAGCAGTTCGGCCGCCTCGCCCAGGGCGGAGCGCCGGGTGCCGAGGGTGGCGTCGGTGAGGGGGGGGTTCCACATGGCGATCCGCCGCTGCAGGGGGGGAGAGCCGTCCTCGTCGATCAGCCCGATCCCCTCCAATCCGGTGAGGCGCTCGGCGAGCTCGAGGGGGTTGGCGATGGTGGCGGAGGCGAGCAGGAAGCGCGGCTCGGTTCCATAGGCGGCGGCGATCCGGCGCAGGCGGCGCAGGACGTTGGCGACGTGGGAGCCGAACACGCCCCTGTAGACGTGGGCCTCGTCGATCACCACCACGGCGAGGTTGGCGAACAGCGAGGCCCAGGCGTCGTGGTGGGGGAGGATGCCGAGGTGGAGCATGTCGGGGTTGGTGAGCACGATGTTGGCGCGGCGGCGGATCTGCACGCGGGCCTCCCGGGGGGTGTCGCCGTCGTAGATGGCCGGGCGCACCCGCTCGGTGAGCCCGAAGCGGGCCAGAGCGCGAGCCTGGTCCTGGGCGAGGGCCTTGGTGGGGTAGAGGTAGAGCGCGCGGGCGTGGGGGTCGCGGCAGAGGACGTCGAGGGTCGGGAGGTTGAAGCACAGCGACTTGCCCGAGGCGGTCCCGGTCGTGACGATCAGGGGGCCCTCCCAGGCGGCCCGCAGGGCCTGGGCCTGGTGGGAGTAGAGCCGCTCGATACCCGCGTGCTCCAGCGCGCCGAGCACCTCGGGGTGAAGCTCGGCGGGAGGCTCCAGCGTCTGGGGGGCTCCGGCGCGGGCGGGGTGGGCGGGCTTCCAATCGTTCGCCTCGCGCACGAGCCGCCCGTCGGCGCGCCCCGTGTCGAGCAGGGCGCTCCACGGCTCGATCGTGCGCTCTATCGCCACCGCTTGCGATAGTAGATGGCGATGGCAGGCTCAACCGAGGAGCGCCGCGAGGGTGCGCGCAACCACCGGGATTCGGCTGGGGGGACGACGTCAGGGAGCCCTGGGGAGCGGATGTCGGGGAGCCCCGCGGAGAGCTGGGCGCAGGCGCGCACCTACCACCACTCGAGCTACCCCGCGGAGCGGATCGCGAGGGAGCGGACGGTGAGCGTGTCGGTGTGCCTGCCCGCGCGGGAGTGCGCGGGGACGGTGGGGAGCATCGTGGGGGAGCTCGCCAAGCTGCGGCAGGCGGGAGCGATCGACGAGATCGTGGTCGTGGACGCGGCCTCCCGGGACGGCACGGCGGCGGCGGCGCAACGCGCGGGGGCGGTGGTGCACCAGGAGGGGCAGCTGCTGGCGCACCTGGGCCCGGCGCTCGGCAAGGGGGACGCGATGTGGCGAGCGCTGTCGGTTCTGGAGGGCGAGGTGGTGTGCTATCTGGACGCCGACACGGAGGGCTTCTCGGCCAACTTCGCGACTGGCCTGCTGGGGCCGCTGGTGTGTGAGGAGGGGGTGGAGTTCGTGAAGGCGTTCTACCGGCGCCCGCTCGAGCAGGGCGGGACCTCGCTGCCGGAGGGTGGGGGCCGCGTCAACCATCTGCTGGCGCGCCCGGCGCTGGCGCTGTTCTACCCCGAGCTGAGTGCAGTGCGCCAGCCGCTCGCCGGGGAGGTCGCGGCGCGACGGGGGCTCCTGGAGCGGCTGCCGTTCGCGACGGGCTATGGAGTCGAGATCGGGATGCTGATCGACGTGTGGCGGGAGCTCGGCCTGGGGGCGATCGCGCAGGTGGACCTCGAGGTTCACCGCAACCGCCACCAACCGCTTGCGGCGCTGACCCCGATGGCGCACACGGTGCTGGCGACGATCGCCCGGCGCCTGGAGCGGGAGGGGCGGCTCACGGGGCTGGAGTGCGAGCCCGCGCCCGAGCGCCCGCCGCTGGCGAGCCTGGGTGCGGCGCGGTGAGCGTGCGCTGTCTGTACCTCGACCTCGACAGCACGCTGCTCGGACGAGGCGCCTCGCTGCTGCACGACGGGGAGGGAGGGATCTCGATCGAGGGGGTGCGAGCGGTGCAGGCGTGCCTGCGGGCGGGGGTGGAGGTGGTGTTGATGTCGGGCCGCCGGCGGGCACAGCTGGCGGAGGACGCGCGTCTGTTGGGCCAGAGCTCCTACATCTACGAGTCGGGGGCGTGCGTGGTGCTGGAGGGGGAGGAGCACTGGCTGACGGGCGACATGCTGCCGGGGGAACTGACGATCGCCCAGCAGATCGAGCGCTCGGGGGCGCCGGCGCTGCTGCTGGAGCACTACGTGGGACGCCTGGAGCACCACGACCCGTGGCACACCGAGCGGGAGGTGTCCCATCTCTTCCGCGGTCTGGTGGACGCGGGGGATGCGGACAGGCTGCTGGCGGAACATGGGTATGGGAGCCTGCGGCTGGTGGACAACGGGGCGGTCAACCGTCGCTCCCCGGCGCTGGCGGGCCTCTCCCAGGTGCGGGGCTACCACCTGCTGCCCGCGGGGGCCTCGAAGGCGGCGGCGGTGGCATTCCACCGCCGCGCGCGGGGGTACGCCCGGAAGGAGACATTCGCGGTGGGAGACTCGCGCGAGGACCTGGCGAGCGCGGAGCACGTGCGCACCTTCTGGCTGGTGGCAAACGCCGCCGAGCGCGACCCCACCATCCGAGAGGCGCTGAGGAAGTACGACAACGCGCGCGTATGCGAGGCACCCCACGGCGCGGGGGTCTACGAGGCTGTGGTTGGCACCTTGATGGAGGAGTAGGGAGATTCCCCGCCCCGGCGCTTTGCGCTTGGCGGTGCGGGTCCGTAAAATCCGTATTATTCTTGCTAGTTCAATGTTTCTATCTCCGCCGTGCTCATGGCTTCGTCCCTGAGCGCGGGGGAGGCCGTGCGCCCGGGGGCCCTTCCGAGGCGCCTGCGGGCCAGGCGGCTGGACCGTTGGGGCGGGTACCTGGGCATTCTGCTCGTGGGGTGCACGCTTGCGGCGGTCTGGCTGATCTCGGGGGTCCCGATCGGCGACGCGGCGAGGTTCGCGGCCTTCGAAGCCCTCTATGTCGTGCTCCCCGGCTGCCTGCTCTACCTTCTGCTGAGCCCCCATCCCGGGGGACGGCTGCGAGTGCTCGCGATTGGCTGGCCGCTGGGCT
Source organism: uncultured Solirubrobacterales bacterium (assembly GCA_963713985.1). Lineage (GTDB taxonomy): Bacteria > Actinomycetota > Thermoleophilia > Solirubrobacterales > Solirubrobacteraceae > Palsa-744. The sequence goes on from OY970219.1 coordinate 1,510,656, forward strand.
ACGCGCTCGAGATCGGCGCGTTTGCGCTGACTGCGACGCTCCACGTGCGTGGCGCCTTCGCGCTTCTCCCCCTGGTGGCGGCGCTCACACTCGGGCCGTGCGTCGCATACAGACGTTCCCGCAGCCGCCCGGAGTCCCCGGCTCGGGCGATGGGCGCGGTCTGGGGCAATGGTCGCTCGGGAGGGAGAGGGGGAGAGGGGGAGCGGGGAGCGGGGTCCCTGATCGCGGCCCTCGCGATCGCCCTCGCCCTGGTGCTGCTGGCCTTCAGGTTCTTCGCAACCTATCCCCTTCCCGAACACGCCAGCAGCGTGTTCTATTTCCTGGACAACGTCGAGGACATATCGCTCTCGGCGGAGGCGCTCCACCACTGGCCGATCACGGAGCCCTTCATCGCGGGTCACCCCTTCCGCTATTACACCGGAGTGTTCATCCACGTCGCGGCGATCAAGCAGGTGATGGGGGTGCCACTCGCGGTCACGATCCTCAGGCTGCTGCCCGCCATGGCGATCCTGGTGGCGGCGCTGCAGTTCTGGTGTCTGGGGGGCCTGCTGATCCGCTCGCGATGGGCCGGTCCGCTCACTGTCGCACTCTTGATCGTGGTGGAAAACATGAAGCTGTACCCGACGCATACCAAGGTGTTCGGCGTCGCCCTGTTCAGCGAATTCACATGGAGTCCAACGTACGGGTATGGCGTCGTCTTCCTGCTGGGACTGCTCATACTGCTGCGAACCCACCTCCTTGGTAGGGGCACGGTGGAGGAGATCCCATCTCACTCGACACTCGCCGGCGCCATGCCGGTCGGCTCGGCAACCGTCGGCGGGATGCCCGCCGGTTCGACTCCCGCTGGTTCGGGACCCGCTGGCACGACATCCCTCGGGGCCGTGGGGTCGCTCGCAATGCTCGGCATTCTCGTGCTCGGCACCGGCGCCGTGAAGACCACTGCTGTCGCGACCTTTGTGGGCGGTCTGGGGCTCCTGTGGCTCTGGCGGCTGCTCATCCGCAGGCCCGACCGGATGCTCTTCTACTGCCTGGTCCTCTCGTTTGTCTGCTTTGTGGCAACGTACTTCCTGCTGCTCTCGGGCTCCGGCAATCCCGCCTCGGGCTATACCGAATTCGCTCCGCTCAATTTCCTGAAATACACGGTCTTCGGCTCCACGCTCGTCGCACACCCGGGGCTCGTGCCACTGGTGGGGGTGGCGGTGGTGATGTTCGCGTGGAAGCTCCTGCCGGTGCTGGGGGCGGTGTGGCCGCTTTCCAGAAGGGGTGCGTGGTCTCCCTACACAAGCCTCGCCGTGGCGATCTTCGTGGTTGGATTCTGCGCCTATGCGGTCGTGGGGAGCCCAAACGACAACGAGACCTACTTCATCTGGTACGGCTACATCGCGTTGATCCCGATCGCGACTGCGAGTCTGACATACGTGTGGCGCGACCTATCGAGCAATACGCGCAGGGCGATCGTCCGCGCGAGCGCCGCCACGCTGGTCCTCGGGTTGGCGCTCGCCGGTTCAACGCAGATCTTGATCTCAACCGGCGCTCTGGCCGGAGCGCGACGGGATCTCTGGTATGGCGGGACGCTCGTTCTGGCCGGCGGCTTGGTCGTGCTGTGGAGTGTGCGGATCGAGCGGCATCTCACGTCCAGGAGCTACTCGCGGAGGGTCCGCGTGGCTGCCTGCTGCGTCCTGCTGTTCGGGGTGCTCGGCTGTGCGCAGTCCATCGTGCTCGCCGTTCCCCAGACGTGGAGGACTGTGCTGGACAGGCAGACGGTACCGCGGGACTCCAGGCGCCATCCAGGTATGACCGCGGCCCTCTATCGCGGTCTTGTGTGGGTTCGCGACCACACCGACGAGTGCGACATACTTGCAGCCGATACCCACGAGCTCCCGGCCGCCGACGGCGCGAGCGCCAAACCCGATGCGGGTTATTTCTACTACTCGGCGTTCACCGAACGGCGGGTGCTGCTGGAAGGCTGGATCGCGACCGCGCGAGGACAGTATGGTGAACAGCCCTACCCGGCGCTCTTCGCGCTCAACAGCGCGGCTACGCTGAGGGGCAGTCAGGCGGCCGTGCGCGCGCTCGCGGGCAGGGGAGTGAGCTACATCTTGATCGACAAGAGTCACGGCGGGGACGTGCGCGAGCCGTCGCGTGTGAGCCGCCTCGTCTTCAGCAACAGCGCGCTCGACGTCTACCGCCTGACGGTGCCCATCGGCCGACATGGCTGCTGACAGAGGCCGGGCGCGCCGGTGCTGTTGCCCGGGTGGGCCGGCTAACTGACCGGACAAGGGCGAGGGGCGACCCCCGGGGTCGGCGCGGACCACAGGGTGAGTCCGCGTGGCTTGGTCCCTTCAATTTCGAAGTTGACTTCCATCCTGCCGATGAAGCTGAAGCCGGCTTTGCAGACGCTGCGATAGAAGTAGGTGTAGGTGTTGGCAAGCGGGAGCACGAGCAGACGCCCGCCCGCGGCGTGCAGCGCCTGCAGCACGTTGTTGAGCTGCACGTGGCTGACGGTCACCAGCGCTCCCACGTAGGGGGAGACGTTGACGACGCCGGATTCATAGGCCTGGCGATGGCCCAGGACGCTCATGATCGCCTCGGGTCTGTGATCGCCATAGGTGCGGAGGAGCTGCTTCAGAGCCGGTGGGGTCACGTATGGCGCCGGCGCCCGCTTCTGCAGCCTTGCGATCTGCGTCCACGGAGCCGGCGTCTGCGCAAGCGAGCAGGCCGCGAGGCCCATGCCGAAGAAGACCGCCACGTGGGCCACCGTCAGCCGCCGCTTGGGATCCCGTGCGATCTGCACGACCGCGGCGAAGGCGAGCAGCGCGAGTGCGAGGGCCCACGCGGAGAACATGGTGATCAGCTGGTTGTCGCTGGAGCGGCCCATGTAGTAACCCCCCGCACCGAGGCCGAAGATCCCGCTCCAGGCGAGCAGTCCGCTGAGTGTGCGCCCGGGATCGCCGCGGATCGCGCGGACCGTCGCTGTGCCAAGCGCGGCCACGTAGGTCAGGTAGATGACGATCTCGAAGCCGAACGTCCGGGTCGGCAGCAGCGCGTACCCGCTGACGGCGAAGAGGCGGGCGAAGAAGAACAGAACCCCGAGCGACGGGAGCGCGCCGGTGCGTGGCAGGGTCAGGAGTGAGACGAGCGCGTATGCCGCCACCAGGCCCAGGAGGAGATCGAGCAGGAGTCGCGCGATGGCTCGCCACCGCAGGGGGACGCCGGTCCACAGGATCGCTGCGAGAGTCGCTCCGAGTGCGGGCAGGCCGAAGTCGACGTTGTTCAGAACGACGAGCCCCGCGGCGAGGAACAGGATCCAGCGCTGGTGCGGGCGAGCGCCGTCGAGGTGCCGGGCGATCAGCCAGACGAGCATGTAGGGACCGGCGTAGCGCAGTGGAAGCAGCGCGTAGGATGTGATCACTCCGGTGCGATTCACAAGCCCCGGCGCCATCGCGAAGAAGCCGGTGGCGAGGAATGGCAGGTAGAGCAGCAGCGCAGCGACCGCGCTGTGGGTGACGCGCCGCAGGGTTGCGAAGACGGCGAGCAGCGAGATGCCGCCGATTGCGCACATCGTCACAGAGAAGACACCGAAGGTCGCACCGAACACGCTCATGATCAGCGCGGTGAGGTATGGCCAGAGCGATCCGTACCCCGCGGTGAAGTTGACTAGCGGAGTGCGCCCATTGAGCACGGCGAATGTTTCATCCAGGGGCCCCTTCACGTTGGTGAAGTTCGAGCTGCTGGCGTTGGCGATGGTGCTGTCGAAATTGATCCCCGCGAGGAGCCAGATCGCCGTTGCGAGAACAGCGATCGCCATCCCCACGGCGGCGACGCGCGTGCTGTGGCTGCTCAACACTTCCCCCGCGCGGCGTCGCAACGGCTCGTACTTGATGGCGCAGGCCACGACTGCGGCCAGCGCGACTGCCGCGAGCAGTGTTCGAGTCGTGAAGTACCGTTCGATGACTGGGGGAACACCTTTGATTGAGGAAAACGCGACAGTGCTCTGAATCCAGATGGCGGCGAGGATGAGCGCGGCTCCTGCGCATTGGCTGGCCCTCACCAGCCCGTCCGTCGTGCGCGGCCGCAGTCGGGGTGCTCTGTGCGTGAGGGCGATCGCCGCCACCGCGAGCAGCACCGGAGCGGCAAGTCCGATGAGGTAGCGCGCCTCCTCCGCGGGCTTCAGAAAAATCTCGGGTTCATATTCGGGTAGGAGCACGTTCTGCCCCGGGTGCGAAAGCAGCAGGTTCCCCAGGGGGGCGCCCAGCCACACCATCGCGGCGACTGTGAGAACCCCGCAGGGGACGGCGAGCAGCCATGCGATCTCCCCGGGCGCGAGCCGTCTACTCTCCTGGCTGGCGCGGTGTGTGCCCGGGGAGGTATCGGGCCCGCGCCCGGTTGCGCCACGTGTTCCCCGTGTCGTCCCTCGTGCACCCCGCGTCGTGTCTCGTGAACCGATCGCGCGGACGATGCGTAGTGTGGAATCGTTCAGAATGCCGTGAAGCTAGCATCGGGATTGCGGCCCTTTGCGCCCGTGGCGCGGGGAGCCTGTACGCGTGGTGTTCTGGCCGTGGTGCTCGCCTCCGGCGGCGTTGAAGTGTCTCCCACTTCACGCTCGCTGCCTCCCCCAGCGCTGCTTGCGTCCTGGGCGCTACGCCCTGCGGCTCTACGTCCCGGGGCTTACGTCCTGCGGCTCTCCGCCCTGTGCGGCTCTACGCCCTGTGCGGCTCTACGCCCTGAACAGCCGCCGCCACGTGCGCCGCCAGAACCCCGGCCCCGGATGGCGCCGCCAGCGGGCGGGCGGGGGCACGGTGGCGCGCACCAGGGCGACCCACTCCGTCAGCGGCAGCTCTCCGGAGATCAGGTGGCCGAGGGCGGTGGTGATCGGCGCCTGCACTCTCGCCCGTTCCAGCGCCTGCGCGAGCAGGGGGACCGACTCCAGGGACTCGACCGCCTGGCCGACGCGGGCGGGGATCTCGCCCGCGGGCACCCCCGCCGCGAGCAGCTCCCCCGCACGGCGGTTGCGGCTCTCGGGCGCCAGTGCCGTGGCCACCAGATCACCCGCGCCGGCCAGGCCGATCATCGACTCCGGCCGCGCTCCCAGGGTCTCCGCGTAGCGCCACACCTCCGCGAAGATGTGCCCCGCGGCGGCGCCCGCCGCGTTGAGGCCCTGTGCCTCCGTGGCCCCCGCCGCGAGCGCCGCCGCGTTCTTGGCCGCGCCCGCGAGCTCCACCCCGAGGGGGTCGTTGGAGCGCTCGCACACCACCCCCGCGCGCGTGAACACCTGCGCAAGCTGGCCCGTGAGCTCCTCGTCGTGGGAGGCCGCCACGAGGCCCGCGCCCGCGTGGACCATCTCCTGGGCGTGCGCTGGCCCTCCCAGGCACGCCACGCGCTCGGAGCCGAACGCCGCGCTGAGGATGCTCGTCGGGGGGGCACCCTCGGGGGGGACGAGGCCCTTGGCGACCGACACCACCGCCGTGCGCCGCCCCAGGCCCGCGTCCCTCAGCCCCGCGGTCACCGCGCCCAGCGCCTGCGAGGGCACCGCCAGGAAGACGTAGTCCGCGCGCGCCACCCCCGCCGAGGCAGCCTCGATGCGCAGCTGCCCCGGCAGCTCCACGCCCGGCAGGTACACGCGGTTCTCGCGCTCCTCCTCTAACTGCCGGGCCTGCTCGGCGGTACGCGCCTGCAGCGTCGTGCGCAGGCCTCCCTGAGCGAGCACCACCGCGAGCGCCGTGCCGAAGGAGCCTGCCCCGATCACCGTGGCCCGCTTCGCCCCCGGCGTCGGCAGCGAGCGTGCGCGGGTCGAGGTAGGCTCGGACATCCGATGAGCGAGCCTATAGATCGAGGTTCTGGGAGGGGCGCCGCGGAGTGGCGCAACTGGGCCGGCGATCAGCATTGCCTACCGGCGGCGGTCGAGCGGCCCGCCTCGATCCCCCAGATCGTCGCGGCGCTGGAGCGTGCTGCGGCGCAGGACCAGCGCGTGCGGGTCGCGGGCGCGGGGCACTCCTTCAGCGACATCGCCCTCACCGACGGGCTCCTCCTGAGGCTGGACCGCATGAACCGCGTGCTGGACGTCGATCGCTCCGGGGGACTCGTGCACGTGCAGGGCGGCATCACGATCCGCGAGCTGAACCACCGGCTGGCCGAGCATGGCCTCGCGCTGGAGAATCTCGGGGACATCGACGCGCAGAGCATCGCCGGAGCGATCTCCACCGCCACTCATGGCACGGGCGCGAAGCTTCCCAACATCCCCTCCCAGGTGGCCGCGCTCACACTCGTGCTTGCCGATGGCTCCACGCTCGAGTGCTCCGGGGAGAAGTCCGAGCTGCTGCGCGCCGCGCGCGTGGGGCTCGGCGCGCTCGGGGTGATCGCCGAGGTCACGCTGCGCTGCGTGCCCGCCTTTCGCCTCTGCGGCATCGACGCGCCCGCGCCGCTGGAGCAGACGCTGGCGCGCTTCGATGAGCTCTCGCTCGCCAGCGACCACTTCGAGTTCTACGTCTTTCCCCACGCCCGCACGGCGCTCACCCGCACCAACAACCGCACCGAGCTCACCGCCCATCCGCGCACCCGCCTGGGCTCCTTCGCGAACGACGTGCTGCTCACCAACAGGACATTCGAGATCTTCTGTCGCCTCGGGCGGCGCATGCCCTCGCGGATCCCCCACATCAACCGGCTCGTCACCCGGCTCGCGGGCGCCTCCCGGCGCGTGGACCGCTCCGATCGGATCTTCGCGAGCCCCCGTCTCGTGCGCTTCACCGAGATGGAGTACGCGCTTCCCCGCGAGCGCACGATCGAGGCCGTGCGTCGTGTGCTGGCGTTGGTTGAAGGTGGGGGAGGGGGAGGGGGAGGGGGGGTACGCAGTGAGACCCCGGACGGGTTCGCCGTCCCCTTCCCGATCGAGGTTCGCACCGCCGCCGGCGACGACGCACTCCTCTCCACCGCCGCCGGGCGCGACAGCGGTTACGTGGCGGTGCACATGTTCGAAGGGATGGCCTGGGAGCCCTACTTCCGCGCTGTGGAGGCCATCATGGACGAGCTCGACGGCCGCCCCCACTGGGGCAAGCGCCACTTCCAGAGCGCCGCCACGCTGCGCGCGCGCTACCCCGAGTGGGAGCGCTTTCAGGCCGTGCGCCGGCGCCTCGATCCCGCGGGGCGCTTCGCCAACGCCTATACAGACCGAGTGCTCGGAGCGCTCGATGCCTGAGGACCTCGATCGAATCGAACGCGCCACCACCGACCTCGATCGACTGGAACGCGCCACCGCCGAGCTCGATCCGCCGTTCGCCGTCGTCGACCTCGACGCCTTCTGGGCCAACGCCGCCGACATGGAACGGCGCGCGGCCCCCAAGCCGATCCGGCTCGCCAGCAAGTCCGTGCGTTGCCGGGCGCTCCAGGAGCGGGTGCTCGCGCGGCCCGGCTTCGCGGGGACGCTCGCCTACACGCTCCCCGAGGCTCTGTGGCTCGCTGGGCGGGGGTTCGAGGACATCGTTGTCGCCTACCCCACCGCCGACCGCCGAGCACTGCGCGAGCTCGCCCTGCTCACGGCCGAGCGCCCCGGGGCGCGGGTCACGATCATGGTGGACAGCCTCGCCCAGCTCGATCTGCTCGATGCTGCCACCCGCGGTGTGGATGGGGGGGTGGACGGGGATGGGGCTGGAGGGGCGGGCGTCGATGAGGCTGGTCGAGCGGGCGTGGGTGAGGCTGGTCGAGCGGGCGTGGATGGGGCTGGAGGAGCAGGCGTCGATGGGGCGCTGGCCCGCCCGCCGGTGCGCGTCTGCATCGAGCTCGACGCCGGCCTCTGGGCGCTCGGCGGGCGGGTGCGCATCGGCGCCAAGCGCTCCCCCCTGCACACCCCCGAGCAGGTCGTGGCGCTCGCCCGCGCCATCCTCGCGCGCGACGGGGTGCAACTCGTCGGCCTGATGGCCTATGAGGCCCAGATTGCGGGCGTCGGCGACGCGCCGCGGGGGTCCGGAATCGGTCCTCCTCTGCGCGGCCTCGCAGTCCGGCTTCTCCAGGCCCGCTCCGCGCGCGAGCTGGCGGCGCGCCGCGCGGAGACCGTCGCCGCCGTGCGCGTCGTGGCGCCGCTTCAGTTCGTCAACGGCGGGGGCACCGGCAGCCTCGATCGCACTGCCCGCGAGGAGGCCGTCACCGAGATCGCCGCCGGCTCCGGGCTCTACGGGCCGCTGCTGTTCGACGCCTACCGTGCCTTCCGGCCCCGCCCGGCCGCGCTCTTCGCGCTGCCCGTCGTGCGGCGCCCCTCGCCCGCGGTGGCCACCGCGCTCGGCGGCGGCTACCCCGCCTCGGGGCCTCCCGACCGCGCGCGCCTGCCGCGCCCCCATCTCCCCGCCGGGCTGCGCCTCGATCGCCAGGAGGGCGCCGGGGAGGTCCAGACCCCGCTGCTCGGCGCCCCCGCGCGTGCGCTCGCGGTGGGGGACCGCGTCTGGATGCGCCACGCCAAGGCCGGCGAGCTCTGCGAGCGCTTCGATCGCCTGCACCTCATCGAGGGGGATCGAATCGTCGAGGAGGTTCCCACCTACCGCGGCGAGGGGCAGTGCTTCCTGTGAGGACTCAAACCAGCCCCGCCAGCTTCTCGCCGGCTCTGCGCAGAGCCCGGGTGTCGCGCGCCTGGAGGATGACCTGCAGGTCGAGTATCCGCGCGTCGAAGAGGCTCAGCGCGTTCTCCGCCGTCACCGCGTAGGCAGGCACACCCGCCTGACGCGCCCGTGTGGCGGCCTCGAACGTCGCGCTGCCCACCAGTGTGCGCTCGTCCAGGCGTGCCCCACCCACCACCACCGCCCGCGCCGCGCGCATCCGTCTGTCGAAGTCCAGCGCCTGCAGCAGCTCCCGCACATCCTCCCCCTCAGCAGGCTCGATCGCGCACAGCTCCACGTCCAGGGAGGGGTCCCCCGCCTGCAATCCCCGCCCGATCGCTGCGCCCGCGCGCTCCGCACCCAGCGCCTCGGCGAAGGGCTCGAGTGCGATGAGCACCGTGTGCGGGATCACGGTCCGGCATCCTTACAGGCATGGCGGCACCGAAGGAGCACGTAACGATCGAGGTCGCTGGCCGCGAGCTGCGGGTCTCCAACCCCGGCAAGCTCTTCTTTCCCGCGTGCGGCCTCACCAAGCTCGATCTCGTCGCCTACTACATGGAGTGCCACGAGGCCGTCCTCGTGCACCTCCGCGAGCGCCCCACCGTGATGAAGCGCTGGGTCGACGGCGTCGAGGGCAAGCCCTTCTTTCAGAAGCGCGTCCCCGACTCTGCCCCGGAGTGGCTGCAGAGCACCGTCGTGGAGTTCCCCAGCGGGCGCACCGCCCGCGAGCTCGTCGTCAACGACGCCGCCCACCTCGTCTGGGGGGCCAACCTCGGAGTGGTCGACTGGAACCCCTGGCCGGTCCGCCGCGCCGACCTCGACCACCCCGATGAGCTGCGCGTCGACCTGGACCCCCAGCCCGACATCCCCTTCGCGCAGGTCCGCAACGTCACGCTCGTCGTCCGCGAGGTGCTCGAGGAGCACGGGCTGCGCGGCTTCCCCAAGACCTCGGGGTCGCGGGGGATGCACGTGTTCGTGCGGATCGCACCCGAGCGCTCCTTCCGCGAGGTGCGCCGTGCCGCGCTCGCGCTTGCCCGCGAGGTCGAGCGGCGGTTGCCCGGAGAGGCGACCACGCGCTGGTGGAAGGAGCAGCGCGAGGGGGTCTTCATCGACTACAACCAGAACGCGCGCGACCGCACCGTCGCCTCCGCCTACTCCGTGCGCGCCGTCCCCGACGCTCGCGTCTCCTGCCCGTTGGAATGGGGGGAGGTCGCCGACGTGGAGCCCGCCGAGCTGCGCCTCGACACCCTCCCCGCGCGCCTGCGCGAGCGGGGCGATCCCGCCGCGGAGATCGACCGCCACGCGGGCTCCCTGGACTCCCTACTCGAGCTCGCCGACCGCGACGAGCGCGAGGGCCTCGGCGACGCTCCCTGGCCGCCCCACTTCCGCAAGCAGACCGGCGAGCCGCCGCGGGTACAGCCCAGCCGCGCTCGCAAGGCCGGCGGGAAGTCCAAATCGGCGGCCGCTGGGAAGGCCCCCGAGGGTGGGAAGCCGAAGTCCTCCACGGGATCCGACTCCGCGGCTGCGCAGGGGGATGAGGAGCGATGACCCTCCCCCTCAGCCCTCCCCTCAAGCCCCAGCTCGCGCTCTCCCGCGGGGCGCTGCCCGAGGGCGAGGGATGGATCTACGAGATCAAGCTCGATGGCTTCCGCTGCATCGCGTTCGTCGATGGGGAGGAGGTCTTCCTCCAGTCCCGCAACGGCCGGCCCTTGGGGCGTTACTTCCCGGAGCTGCGCTTTCCCCCCGGGCGCTACGTGCTCGATGGGGAGATCGTCGTCCGCGGGGCCGACGGGCGCGAGGACTTCGACGCCCTTGGGCAGCGTATCCACCCCGCGGAGACGCGCATCAAGCTCCTCTCCGCCGAGACCCCCGCGGTGTACGTCGCCTTCGATCTGCTTGCTCGCGAGGAGGAGCCGCTGCTCGCGCGTCCCCTCACCGAACGTCGCGCTGCGCTCGAGGCGCTGCTGGCGCGGAGGGAGTTTGCGAGCGCTCCCGTCGAGCTGATGGCCACGGTCGACACCGCCCAGGAGGCTGAGCGCTGGCTGCGCGAGGCCGAGGGTGCGATGGCCAAGGAACGCTCCGCCCACTATCTGCCCGGGATGCGCCGCGGGATGGTCAAGGTCAAGCGCACCCGCACGATCGACGCCGTTCTCGTGGGCTGGCGTCCGGGCAAGGAGCCCGACACCGTGGGCGCGCTGATCCTTGGCCTCTACGACGGTCCCAAGCTCCGCGTCGTGGGGCACTGCTCCGGGCTCACCGCCGCCGAGAAGCGCCGCCTCGTGGACTTTTTCGCGCCGTATGAGACCGGCGAGCGCGGCTCTGCCGACCCCAGCCGCTGGAGCTCCGGGCGGGACCTCGAGTGGGTCGCGCTGCGCCCCGAGCTCGTCGTGGAGATCGACTTCGACCACGTCTCCGCCGGGCGCATCCGCCACGGCGCCAAGCTGCGGCGCTGGCGCGAGGACAAGGACCCGCGGCAGTGCACCTTCGATCAGCTCCACTAGCATCGGCGGAGAGATGACCGGCGACAGCGCGACGGTGGGCGAGGAGGAGTATCTCCAGATCCTCTTCTGGCTTCAGGAGGCCGGGCTGCCGATGACCGGCGCCAACGTCGCGCGCGCGATGCAACTCTCGGCTCCCACCGTCCACGAGATGGTGGGGCGCCTGGAACGCGACGGCTACATCACCCGCGGCCAGAGCCGCGCGATCGCCTTCACCGCCGACGGCGCCCGGCAGGCCGAGAGCGTTGTGCGCCGCCACCGCCTGATCGAGCGCTTCCTGACGGACATCCTGGGCGTTCCCTGGGATGAGGTGCACGAGGAGGCCGAGCGCCTGGAGCACGCGATGTCCCCGGTGCTCGAAGAGCGCATGCTGGTCGCGATCGGCGACGCCAAGACCTGTCCCCACGGCCACCCGATCGTGGCCGGAGCCCGCGAGGTCGGTGTGCCGCTGGCCGATGTCGAGATCGGCGCCGCGGTGCGCGTGCTGCGCTTCGAGAACGAGGCCGAGGACCTCCTGCACTACCTCAAGGACTCCGGCCTGGAGCCCGGACTGCGGGGTACGCTCGCTGCCCGCGACCGCCAGGAGGTGGCCGTGGAGAGTGCGGACGGCCGCCGCTGCGCCGTCACCCCGAGCGTTGCCGAGACGGTCTCTGTGGTCGCCGACCCCTCTCCGCCTCCGCGCACCGCGCTGCCCGAGCAGCTGGTGCTGGGGCAGCAGCGCTACGGAAGGTAGCCCTCCGAGCGCCGCCCCTGCTGGCTACGCCCGCGCGCCCTCGAGCGAGCGTACCGCCGCTGCCAGCCGTGCGACGCCCTCCTCGACCTGCTCGGGCGTCACGCCCGAGTAGGCCAGGCGCAGCGTGTTCTCGCCGCCCTCCAGCAGGAAGTCGGTGCCCTTCACGAACGCGACCCCCAGCTCGGCGGCGGCCTTGTGCAGGGCGCCGACGTCGGTGCCCTCGGGCAGCGTCACCCACATGAAGTAGCCGCCCTCCGGCGGGACGAACTCGGCCTCCGGCAGCTCGCGGCGCAGCGCCGTCTCCAGCGTGCGGGCGCGCTTGCCCAGGGCCGTCCTGACCGTCTCGATCGAGCGCTCCAGGGCGCCCGAGACGCAGAACTCGTAGACGATCGACTGCGCCACCATGTTGGGGGAGATGTAGGTGTTCGTGGCCAGCTTCGCGATCGCCGCGATCAGCTCGGGCGGACCCACCAGGTAGCCCACCCGGATACCCGGACAGACGGTCTTCGAGAACGAGGAGGCGTACACGACCCGCTCCGGGTCCAGTGAGAGCATCGTGGGCAGCGTCTGGCCGCTGAAGCGCAGGTCCACGTAGGGGTCGTCCTCGAACACGAGGAACCCGTGCTCGCTCGCCAGCTTCAGCAGCGCATGGCGCTTCTCCACCGCGAGCGTGTAGCCCGCGGGGTTCTGGAAGTTGGGGATGATGTGGGCAAGCTTCGGGCGCACCCCTGCGCCCGTGTTGCCACTGCCTCCAGGGGCGCCACCGGCGCCGGCCTCTCCCGCGAGCAGCGCCGCGAGTGCGTCGGTGTCGATGCCGTCCGCCAGCAGCTCCACCTGATGCACTCGCGCGCCCCGTTCGCGCAGCGAGAGCAGCGTGCGGTCGTAGGTGGGACGCTCCACCACGACGTCGTCTCCCTCCCTGACGGCGTGCTCGAACAGGAACGCATCCGCCTGCATCGAGCCGTTGGTGACGAGCACCCGCGCCGGCTCCACCCCGTGGCGCTCAGCGATCCACGCGCGCAGCCTCGGGTAGCCGATCGAGGTGCCGTATGCGGTCGCCCCCGCCGGGTCGTTGGTGAACGCGCGCGAGGCCGCCTCGCGCAGGCCCTCCACGTCGACGATGTCGAGCGAGGGGGCGCCGCGGGCGAAGGAGATCGTGGAGTCTGTCATGCGGCGAAGCTTACGCGAGCCGCGTTCAGGTCTCGTCGAACGTCAGGAGGATGCGCCCGTCGGCGACCTCGCGCACGCTGAAGTCGGTCTCCGCCGTGCGGCGCAGCTCCCGCACCAGCGCCACGGGCGCCGCCAGGCGCAGGTCGACCACCGCGTGGCTCGCCTCGAAGCGGCGCACGGATGCCTCGACGACATAGGGCAGGCTTGCCAGCCGCCGCTCGAAGGCGCTCAGCGAGACGATGTCGTAGAACGGCCCGACCCCCAACTCGACACGACCCTCGAACAGGGCATCCTCCGGAGACTCCGGAGCGCTCTCCGGGGGCGGGGGCGCTACCGGGGGGGCGGCAGCGAGCGGGGCGCTGATGGTGGAAGCGGACGGTGCACTGACGGCGGGGGCGGCCGACCCGGAGTCCGGCGGGGTGGCACGGGGGGTGGGGGAGGCCGCGGGAGGGGGTGCGGAGGTGAGCCCAGACATCACCCGCCCGAGCAGCGCGTCGTACTCGTCCGCCAGATCCCTGGCGAACCGCTCCAGACGATCGCGGAAGCGGCGCAGCTCGGCGAGGCTCGCGAGCTGCGCCTCACTCGGGCGCGGGCGCTCCTGCTGTGCGGGCGTCCACTGCGGCTCGCTCTCCCCGCTCGGCTCGCTGCCTGCGAGCGTCTCGCTCCCGGGGCCGGGCTCCCTCGACCCGCTTGCGCGCGGCGGCTCGTGGGGTCGCATGAACTTGACCGGCTGTCCGGCTCCGGCGGGCTCGATGGGCGCCGCAGAAGCTAGGGGCGCCGCCGGCTGGGGGGGCACGGGAGAGAGCGCAGGCGCGGGTGATACCGGAGGCTCTGGGGACAACGAGGACACCGCGGGCGCGGTGGGGGTCGGGAGCTCTGGGGACAGCCAAGACACCGCGGGTGCGGGGGGCTCTGAGGACAGCGGGGACACCGCGGGCGCGGTGGGCTCTGAGGACAGCCGGGACGCCGCGGGTGCGAGGGGCTCTGAGGACAGCGAGGACACTGCAGGCGCGGGGCCCGCCGGAGGCTCGTGCGGTACGGAGGACAGCGAGGGCGCGGGCGACACGGGAGGCTCGATCGCCTCGTCCACGAGCCTCCCACTCGCCTGCGCGGGGGACCCCGTGACCGCGTCTTGTGCGTAGGGCGCGCCGGTGAGCGCGCGGCGCCGGCCGATCGAGGACAGCTCCTGCTCGAGCTCTCGCAACTTGCGCTCCAGCTCGGCGAGCGTGCCCGTCACATCACCAGCCTGCTGGCTTGTGTTCGGGGTGGCGCCGCCGGGCGCGCTGGGTCCATTGGCGAACGTGTCGGTCATCGCTGTCCAGGGAACGAGCGTCTACCCAATCCTACTCGGGCGGGCGCCGCGGTCACCCAAGCGCTGGGCCGCATATTGCGAGCATCGCGCTCGACCGGGCATATGGGCCCACGGGCGTGGACCTCAAACAGCCTGTGGCCGCCTGCCCCTTGGGCAGCTCGAGCGGCCGCGCAAATCAGCCGCGCAGGATCTGCACTGCGAGCTCGGCCACCTCGGTGGGGGTGCGCCCGACGCGCACGCCCCGCTCCTCCAGCGCCTGCGCCTTGGCGGCGGCCGTGCCCGAGCTGCCGGAGACGATCGCTCCCGCGTGGCCCATCTGCTTGCCCGCCGGCGCGGTGAAGCCCGCGATGTAGGCCACCACGGGCTTTGAGACGTGCTCGGCGATGTACTGCGCCGCCTCCTCCTCCGCGGAGCCCCCGATCTCACCGGCCAGCACGATCAGCTCGGTCTCGGGGTCGGCCTGGAAGAGCTCGATCACGTCCACGAACGAGGAGCCCGGCACGGGGTCCCCGCCGATCCCCACGATCGAGCTGTTGCCGAAGCCCGCCTGGGCGATCTCGTTGCCGATCTGGTAGGTCAGCGTGCCCGAGCGCGACACCACCCCCACGTTGCCCTCCTTGAAGAACGACGCCGGGATGATCCCCACGTTGGCCTTCCCCGGGGAGAGGATGCCAGGGCAGTTGGGGCCGATCAGCCGCGTGCCCGGATGGTCGCGCTTCAGCGTGTTGTAGACCCGCAGCTCGTCGTGCGCCGGAATCCCCTCGGTGATCGCGATCACCAGCTCCACCCCTGCCGCCGCGGCCTCCAGGACTGCGTCGGCGGCGAACCGCGGGGGGACGAAGATCATTGCGGTGTTCGGCTGCGTCGCCTCGGCGACCTCCGCCCAGCTGTCGAAAACCGGAATGCCCTCCACATTCTGGCCGCCCTTGCCCGGGGTCACCCCACCAACCACGTTGGTGCCGTAGCGGCGGTTGTTGAGCGTGTGGAAGGAGCCCTCCCTGCCGGTGATCCCAGCGACCGCCAGGCGGGTGCCCTTGTCGACCAGGACCGCCATCAGGCCCCCCGTCCCGCGGCGAGCGCGACGACCTTCTCCGCGGCCTCGTTCATCGTGGCGGCGGGGTGCACGTTGGGCAGCGCCGCATCCGCCAAGAGCTCGCGGCCCTGGACGTCGTTGGTGCCGTCCAGGCGGACTACGAAGGGAACCTCGGGGTTGATCTCGGCGAACGCCGCGATCAACCCTTTCGCAACCTCGTCGCAGCGGGTGATCCCGCCGAAGATGTTGAACAGCACGGCCTTCACGCGAGGGTTCGAGAGGATCAGCTCCACCGCCTGCTTGATCTTGGCTGCGTCCGAGCCCCCGCCCGCGTCGAGGAAGTTGGCGGGCTGCCCGCCGGCCTGGGCGACCACGTCGAGCGTCGACATCACCAGCCCCGCCCCATTGCCCAGGATGCCGATGTTCCCATCGAGCGCCACGTACTGCACACCCTGTTCCTTGGCTCGCCGCTCGATCGGATCTTCGTTCTCGGCATCCGAGAGATCCTGGTTCTCAGGGTGGCGGTAGAGCGCATTGCCATCAAGAGACACCTTCGCGTCAAGCGCCTTGACCTGCCGCTCCGGGGTGACGATCAGGGGGTTGATCTCCGCCAGCGTGGCGTCCTCCTGCATCCAAACCTCGTACAGCGCCGTGAGCGCATCGGCAACCCCCTCGATCACATCCGCATCGGCCCCCCCCTCGGTGGCGATCTGGACCGCCTCGGCTCGGGAGAGGCCCTCGAGGGCATCCACATGGTGGCGCACCAGCTTCTCCGGGGTCTTCTCCGCGACCTCTTCGATGTCCACCCCCCCCTCCGTGCTGAACATCACAAGCGGCTGCTTGGCCGAGCGGTCAAGCAGCACCGAGGCGTAGTACTCAGTCGCAATGTCGCTCGCATGCTCGATCCAAAGCTTGCGCACCATGTGCCCATGGATGTCCATGCCCAGGATGTTGCCCGCATGCTCACGAGCCTGCGCCTCGTCGTCAGCAAGCTTGACCCCACCAGCCTTCCCCCGCCCCCCAATCAGCACCTGAGCCTTGATCACCACCGGATAACCAACCTCGCCCGCGGCGGCCACCGCGTCCTCCACGGTAGTGACCACCTTCCCCGGTGAGACAGCCAATCCATGACGGGCAAACAGCTCCTTGCCCTGATACTCGAGCAGATCCATAGGCGGCGCGAGACTCTAACCGAAAAGCAAGCCACCCAGCTCAACGCCCGTTTGACCGACAGCGGGGAGTACAAGCCCGCCAAGGGAGGGGGGAGGGGGTGCGAGGGGGAGGGGGGAGGGCCAGCCCTCCCCCCTCCCCCCAAGAGGCGGACCGCGCCCCGATCCCCGCGCAGGTCATAATGCCCGCGCGATGCCCCTGCCAAAGAACATCACCTTCGTCACATTCGATGTGTACGGCACCCTGATCGATTGGGAGACCGGCATCTGGGAGGCGTTCGAGAAGGAGGCCGTGCGCGATGGGGTCACGCTCGACCGCGCCGAGCTGCTCGCCCTCTTCCACGAGATATCCCGCGAAATCGAGGCGGGCTCCTACGAGCTCTACGCCGAGGTCCTGCGCCGCACGGCGCTCGAGATCGCCAAGCGTCTCGAGTGGCCCCTGGAAACCTCGCGCTCGGGTTTCCTGCCCGACTCCGTGCAGCGCTGGAAGCCCTTCAAGGAGACCCCCATCCAGCTTCAGAAGCTCGCCAAGAAGTACAAACTGGGCCTGCTCTCCAACATCGACGACAAGCTGCTCGGCCAGACCCGCCGTCATATCGCGACCGACTTCGACCTCGTCGTCACCGCCCAGCAGGTGCGCTCCTACAAGCCCGACCTCGCCCACTTCACCGAGTGCGCCCGGCGCATGGGCAGCAAGAAGGGGTGGGTGCACATCGCCTCCAGCCACCACCACGACGTCGAGCCCTGCCTCAAGCAGCGCGTCCCGGTGATCTGGGTCAACCGCAACAAGGAGACCCTCGACTCCTCTCAGCGCAAGCCCACCGCGGAGGTCCCCACCCTGCGCGAGGCGGCCAAGCTCCTGGGCATCTCCTGACCCGCGGTGCGGGTGCTGGCCCTGCACCCGGACGTGCTGCTGGCCACGAGCGCGATCTGGCAGACCAACTGCGCAATCCTGCGGGGTGGCGAGGAGACCTTCCTGATCGACTCCCCCGTCCTGCCCGAGGAGCTCGACGCTCTGCCCGCGCTGCTCGACCAGGCCCGCTTTCCAGCCCCCAGCGGCCTGCTCGCCACCCACGGCGACTGGGACCACCTGCTGGGGCGTCTCGCCTTCCCGGGGGTGCCGCTGGGGTGTGCGCAGAGCACCGCGCAGCGGATGCAGGCCGCGCCCGGCGAGGCACAGCGCGAGCTGCGCGTCTTTGACGAGGAATATCTCATCGAGCGCCCCCGGCCCCTGGCGCTTGGAGCGATCCAGGCGCTGCCCGTCCCCGGACGGTGTGAGATCGGGGAGCTGCAGCTCGAGCTGTATCCAGCCGAGGGCCACACCGCCGACGGGATGGCGGTATGGGCTCCATGGGTACGGGTGTTGTTCCCCGGCGACTATCTCTCCAGTGTCGAGATCCCCACCTTGGATGACACTGCCGGGGCCCTGGAGGCATACCTCGCGACGCTTCGGCGGCTGCGCCCGCTGGTCGCGCAGGCCGAGTGGGTCGTGCCCGGCCACGGGCCCGTGCTGGACGGTATCCGTGCGCTCGCGGTGCTGGAGGAGGACCTCACCTACCTGCGGGCTCTCGGCGAGCGCGGTGCCGAAGCCGAGCTTCCCCCCGGGCGGCGCACCGCGTTCCAGCGGCGCATGCACGGGAAGAACGCCGCCCGGGTCGCGAGTTGAGCGCTGGAGCCGGCCGTGAGGCGGTGGCCGTGACGCCTCGGCACGTCTGGAGAGGTGAACCCTCGGCCTTCGTCCGTTTTGGAGGTGCGCCCTCAGCTTTCGTCTGTTGGAGGTGCGCCCTCAGCTCTCGTCTGTTTTGGAGGTGTGCTCTCGGCCTTCGTCTGTCTTGCGAAACATGATCACCGCGCAGTCGTAGGCCATCCGCGTGTCCCCGGGCTGCATCCGGATGTGCCACTCGGTGATCCCGGCGTCGGCGAGCAGGCCGCCGAGCCGGTTCAGCGAATAGTGATTCATCTGCATGTGTGGGTAGGACCACTCCCTGCCCCGCAGCAGGTTGAAGACGTTGTAGGCGAAGGGCACCGTCTTCATGGTCCAGTGGAAGAGGCCCGCCAGGGGATGACTCGGGCGCAGGGACACGTGTATGACCCCCACCCCACCCGGGCGCAGTCCCCGCACGAGCGCGGCGAAGATCCGCTCCCCCTCGCGGACGGGGATGTGCTGGAAGACGAGGAACGAGTGCGCCAGGTCGTAGCGGCCGCTCAGCTGCTCGAGCCTGTTGGCCTCGACCCACTCCACGTTGCCCGCGTCCATGAGCCTGGCGTTGACGGCAGCCTCGCGCAGCATCGAGTGCGATACGTCCACCCCGAAGACGTGCTCATACCGTTCGGCGAGGGGCAGGGTCAGGCGTCCGACGCCGCAGCCGTAGTCGAGCGCGCAGCGGCACCCGCAGTCCGCCCCCAGCAGGGAGTCGATCTCTGCCATCAACTCCGCGACGTGCCGGCGACCGCTGTCGAAGAATCGCTCCCGCGCCGCGGCGTCGAGCCGGGCCTGGTGGAAGTCCGGCGCGGAGAGCACCCCGTAGTAGGGGTCGAGCGCCCCGTAGCGCTCCCACTGCCTAGCTGGGTCGTAGACCATCGGCGGCCTCACCCGCAAAGTGGGCCTGGGAGCCGGTGGTGGGCAAGCCGATCGTTCTCGAGCATGCTCAGCCGTAGTAGCGCGAGATCACAAGCAGCTGACTGAAGAGGTCGTGCGCCATTACCAGGGTGACGATGAACACCCCCGCGACCGGCCCCCAGCGCCGCCCGGCGCCGCGTGCGGCCAGCGCCAGCACGGCGCCCCACAGAGCGAGCATCGGCAGCACGTAGCGGGGCTCCGCGTAGGAGCCGGGGACATGGAGATAGTCGTCGGCACCGACGACGTACAGAACTCCGCAGCCCATCGCGAGGTAGGTGAGGAGCTCGGTGAGGCGCTCCCGCAGCGCACCCCGTGAGATCACGAGCGCCCGCACGAACAGGACGGCGAGAATCCCGGCGGGAATGAGCGCAGCGTTGTAGACCCAGTGCGGGAAGGTCGTGTCCAGCCAGCCATAGAGCCCCACCAGCCCGTCGAACCAGAAGATGCGGGTTGTGGGGAAGCCGTGGAAGTAGGACCTCATGCCCGGCAGTCGGGGGAGATAGAACTGCCAGACGTAGCTGATCTCATGGAGGATCGAGCCACGTTTGCCGGTGAATGAGATCGCCGAGCCCAGGCTCCCCACCGCTGGGCGGCCGGAGGCGGCGTTCACGAGGATGTACAGCAGGATCGGACTGGCTCCCACCAAAAGCGCGAGTCCGAGGCAGCGGTAGGCGCTCTGCCGGGAGGTGCGCGCCTCGCGCCCGCACAGCAGGACCAGGCCGAGGATGCCGCCGGGCAGCAGCCCGAGGAAGTTGAGCTTGGTCACGAAACCGATGGCGAGCACGGCCCCGATCGCGATCGCGAGCCGCGGTGTGATGCCCCGCCGGAACCCCCGTGCGAGGCAGTAGAAGAGCGCGGTGGAGACCGCGAACAGCAGCGCGTCGGGGTTGACCGCGCCCGACATGATCCCGAGCAGCGGCGCCAGCGCGACGCCGAGACCGCCCACGGTCCACGCCCACCGTGTACTCGGGAGCGCCTCGCGTAGGAACAGGTATGCGAAGAGCGCGGTGAGACCGCCCATCAGTGCGGAGAGCAATCGCATCAGGGCGAGCCGGTCGAGGATGGTGCCGCTCGACCCCAGGCCATAGGGAATCGTCTCCAGGGCGTAGTACAGGGGTGGCTCGGAGGCCGCCACTCCAGCATTCCCGCTGCCCGTCCGTGCGTAGTTGTGCGCGAGGTCGTGTTCGAGCTTGCGCTGTTCGGCGGCCGTTGAGATGGTGTCGACCGCTGGGCGCTCGCGGACTTCCGTGTAGTGCAGGTCGTTGAGCGCCACCACCTCGGCGTTGGGGAATTTTTCACCCGGCCCCGTCGGCAGGCTTCCGGTCTCGGCCAGACGCTGCGCGTAGGCGAAATGAGAGGGTTCGTCCGGGACCTGGAAGGGGGGTGAGATCACCGACCAGCACGCCGCATTGAGGACTGCGACCAGCGCGCAGACCCACGCCGCCCGCGGTACGCCTCGCAGCCTGTCCCGCAGGCCGAGCCCATGCCGGCGCTCCCCGGCCGCCCGCCTGCGCGCCTCCCTGCGCTGAGCCTCCAGGGCGCTCCGCGCGAACGGCCGGCGCCCCGTCGCCGGCGCCCGGGCCGTCTCGGGCGGCTTGGGTCGGCTCTTCACGGTCGCCATGGCCGTCACGGCCGGCTTGGAAGAGCTCTCCGCCGGCGACCCGGCGCTCTTGGGCTGCGCCGCGCCGCGCTTGGTGGAGGACTCGACTGCGCTCTTGGGCTTCGCGGTCGTGCCCTTCGGGGGCCTCCTCGAGGCGGAGCGCTTGCTCATCCCAGCTCCCTGACGACCAACCAGGAGGCGAGCGTGAGGGCCGTTCCCGCCAGCACGATCACGAACAGGGCGTCCCAGGCGCCGCTGGCGGCGTGGCCGAAGCCCATGCGCCGCATGACCGAGGCCGCGAGCGACCACCACGAGCGGCGACCTGGCTGCAGGTACTCGAGGCTGATCCTGCCGGACAGCGGTTTGCCTTCGCTGAACGTCGCTTCGGCCTTCGGGGAGAAGCGGCCCAGCATGTGGATCGCGCCGATTACATGCTCGAGCGCAAAGCAGACCTTCACCGGCGAGACCGCGTGGGATATCTCGTTGACCGGGACCGTTGCCCCCTCACCGGACCAGCCGCGGCCGAGGTGGCCCGCCGCGATGCGGCGCGAGCCGGAGTACACCTGCACCGACACTTCGGGGCTGCTGTCGGCGAACAGGCCGAGGCGGATCGCGGAGGTATCGCGCGGGAGCGTTTCGTCGCGCTGGCAGGCGCTGGCGTCAAATTCCGTGGTCACCAGCTTGTTTGCGGGGGGGACCGACGTCACCGCGGTGCTCGCGGGGGCGTGCGAGAGCGTGACCGCGAATGCGATTGCGATCAGCGTCAATCCGGCCCCGAGCGCGACCTTGATCCGCATCACCTGCGCCGCAGCCCAAGGATGCTGAGCAGGAAGGAGGCGAAGACGACTTGAATGCCGAGCACCAGCAGGGTCGCGGCGAGGATCGCCAGGCGCTCCTCGGAGAGGCTGCCGAAGCCGCGCCTGACCCACTCCACCACGATCGCGGCGAGGATCGCCGTCCCCATCAGGGTGATCAGACCGCCGAGCAGCAGGCCGTGCTCGAGCCGGTAGCGCCTGCGCATGCGCTCGAACCAGGGGTCGCGCTCCCCCATGAAGTAGATCCCGTAGGCCCGCGCGCAGAGTCCGAGGGTGACGACCTGCGTGCCGACGATGAGCAGCAGGGAGCCCCCGATCAGGGTGTGCACTTCCCAGCGGCGTCCGAGCACGTCGACGTGCGCAAGCACCGTCGCGCAGATCAGGCCGCCGATCGCCGCCATCACCGTGCCGGGGAAGATGAAGAGATGCCGGGGGGAGTGCATCATCAGATAGCGCAGGTGCCGCCAGCCGTCGCGGAAGCTCGAGAGCTTCGACTCTCCCCCGCGCGGGTGGTATTCGATCGGCAGCTGGCGGATGTCGAGCCCCGCCTTCGCCGCCCGCACCACCATCTCGGAGGCGAACTCCATGCCGCTGGTGCGCAGATCCAGGCGCTCGAGGTGCTCGCGGCGAAACGCGCGCATCCCGCAGTGGGCGTCCTTGACGCCGGTGTGAAAGAGGAGGTTGAGCAGGCGCGAGAGCAGCGGGTTGCCGATGTAGCGGTGAAGCCACGGCATCGCGCCCGGCTGGATGTTCTGCATCCGATCGCCGATGATCATGTCCGCCCCCGCTTCGAGCTTCGCGAGGAAGCGCGGGATCTCGTTGAAGTCGTAGGTGAGGTCGGCGTCCGCCATCAGGATGTACGCCCCGCGCGCCGCCGCGAACCCCGCCAGGTAGGCGCTGCCGTAGCCGCGCACCGGTTCGTGGATCACCCGAGCGCCCGCGTCCTGCGCCAGAGCGCCGCTGCCGTCTTCCGATCCGTTGTCCGCGACGACCACCTCCCCCGCGATCCCCGCCGCGGCCATCGCGTCCAGCGCCGTCGAGACGCACTGCTCGATGTTCTCTGCCTCATTCAGGCAGGGGATTACGACTGACACCAGATACGACGGCTCCTCCAGCTCGTCCGGGAGGACGGCTCTTTCGACGCTGGCCCCCACGGTCGCTCACGCGGTCGCCGCGCGGGAGCGCGTGCGCAGTCGCAGGCTGGCGAGGAACCCGATCGAGGCGTCGACCCCATCCGGGGGCACTCTGCGCCGTCCCTCGCAACGCGCGCCGTGCCAGCCCGAGAGCCGGCCGCGCAGCGCGGCGAGGTCGCGTGAGGAGAGTGCGTCGCCGGTGGCCGCGATCGTCTCGGTGGCGAGCGCCCGCAGAGCGTGACGCCCTCGCAGGACCCCATATCTACGCAGCAGATAACCCCGCGCCATACCGCCATTGCGCCGCTGCCACGCCGAGCCCCGCCCGGCGGTCGCCGACCCGAGGTGCTCGGCGCGCGCGTCGCTCGCGAGCGTGGTGCTCCAACCCGCGGCGCGCAGCCGCAGCGCGAGGTCGACATCCTCTTGATAGAAGAAGATCTGCTCGTCCAAGCCCCCCACCGCGCGCAGCGCCTCGCGCCGGTAGGCCCCCGCGGCCCCGGCCGGGCCGAGCAGCACGGGACTGCTCGCGCTCGCCCCCTGCTCCGGCTCGCCCTGCAGGCGGGAGAAGCCGGCCAGCGTGGGATCCACCGCGAGCCCGGCGCTGTCGATCAGTAAGGACTCGGGGTGGCGCAGCACCGATGCGACCGAGCCCACGCGCGGGCTCTCAGCGAGCGGAGCGGAGAGTCGCTCCAGGAAGGCCGGGGGCGCGATCACGTCGTTGTTGAGCAGCACCACCACCTCACCCGAGCCGCGGGCGATCCCGGCGTTGCAGGCGGCTGCGAAGCCGCGGTTGGCCTCGAGGCTCAGTATCTCGACCTCCGGGAAGCGCCCCGCGATGGCGGCTGCGGAGTCGTCCGGTGAGGCGTTGTCGACGATGATCGTGCGGTGCGGGCGCGTCTGCAGGGCGAGCGCGGCGAGGCAGCGTTCGGTCATCTCCCGGTGTCCGTGGATCGGGATGACGACGTCGATGGGCACGCTCTGCATAGCCGAACAAGCCTTACAAGCAGGCCCAGGGAGGGTCAAGCGATCCCCGCGCCCGCCTTCAGGGACGGGGCGATCGATCCCAAAACTGTCTCCATCCCCGCCCCCTATGGTGCGGATGAGGTCGCGAGTGCCGCTCGCTGCGCCGTCCCGCGACTCTCCGCGATCACCTCCCCGGGGACTCGCTCACGCTTGTGTGCCAGAGCGTGCAGCACGTCCCCCTCCCCGGCGAGGCGCGCCAGTATCGAGGTTGCGGGCAGGGTGAGGGCGCACGAGGCGGACGCGACGCGCAGGGGCAGTCCGCCGGGGAACAGGCAGCGCCCGGCGATCGCATACTGGATCGAAGCGGGGAGGCCGGCGGTGCTCGAGGAGGTGAGGATCTGGATGTCCTCGAAGCCCGCGCGAGCGAGTGCTCCCTCCAGTGCGCCGGCGTCGAAGTGGAAGCGGTGGCGGGGGAGGTCGAGATGAAACCAGTGGCCACCGAAGCGCCGCCGCTGCCAGCAGCCAAAGTTCGGCACGCTGACCGCCAGCAGACCCCCGTCGCGGAGGGCCTCATGTGCACGGCACAGGTCCGAGAGCGGATCGCTCACGTGCTCGAGCGACTGGCGGAAGACGACGGCGTCGAACGAGCCGGGTGGGAGCTCCACCTCAGGGAGGGTCCCGGCGCGCGCGTCGAGGCCCCGGGAGCGCGCGAGCGCGCAGGCCTCCGGGGAGGGCTCCACTCCGACCGCAGTCCATTCCCGCTCGATGAACCACGAACCGAGGTCCCCGCGCCCGCAGCCGACGTCCAGCAGGCGCCCGGGGGGCATGCGCACAAGCGACTCCAGGGGAGCGGTGCGCAGCGCCTGCCAGGACTGCAGGCGGCGGATCGCCGCCGAGCAGAGCCCCAGCACTCCGGTGGGGAACCCGTAGGCCCCGTAGGTGCGCGGATAGAAAGTGGCGAGCTGCTCGGGGGTGGCAACGGGAAGCGTGACACCGAGTCCGCAGCCCCCGCAGCGCGCAACCGAGAAGACTCCGGGCGTTCCGTGGAGGCGGTCAGGGGCGCGCAGGAGCGGGGCGCCGAGTCGCCCGGCGCAGACGGGGCAACGTTCCTGGTCGTCCTCGCCCAGCACACTCCTCACCGGGTCGAGCGACGTCTGTCTGTAAGCGCGTATGACCACACCATCCTGGATATCTGATTTCTTTTGGTTGGATCCTAACCACGAAAAGGTGGCTCGCAACCACCGCTAGTTGGAGACAAAATGCCGATTATGGGGTCCTCGGCCGAACGGATCGAGGACCCGCTGTCCACCGCTCGTTGCCAACGTTTTCGAGCAACTCGCCAAGCGCGGGACCGGTTGGCCGCGGCTCGCTGAGCAGAGACGCTGAAGGTTTTGGGTGACAGTCTCTGGCGGCATGGATACTCGCGGCTCAGACGTTGGCATTGCGGTCGTCGGCTACGGCTACTGGGGACCTAATCTCGCCCGCAACGTGGTGGCGGCGAGCGGGGCGCGCCTGGTGAGCGTCTGTGACCGGGATGCGCTCGCTCGCCGGCGCGCCTCGGCGCGCCATGGCGACACGTGTGTGACCGACGATTGGGATTCAGTTCTTACCGATGAAGACGTTGGCGCGGTCGTGATCGCGCTGCCCCTCGCGCTTCACCACAGCTTCGCGCTCGAGGCGCTCGAGGCGGGCAAGCACGTGCTCGTGGAGAAGCCGCTGACCAACTCGGTCTCTCAGTGCGACGAGCTCATTCGCACGGCGCAGGCGCGCGAGCGCGTGTTGATGGTGGGTCACACGTTCGAGTTCAACCCCGCGGTGCGGCTCGTGGGCGAGTACCTGCGCACGGACGAGCTCGGCGAGCCCTACTACGTCTCGATGCGCCGCACGAATCTGGGCATCGTCCGGGAGGACGGGAATGTGATGTGGGACCTCGCTCCGCACGACATCTCGATCCTCATCTCCTGGCTCCAGCGTGCCCCCGTCAGCGTCAACGCCACAGGGGCCGCGCTCCTGCAGCCGGGTATCGAGGAGGTCATCTTCATGTCGATCCGCTTCGAGGACGACATCATCGGCCATGTCCACTGCAGCTGGCTCGATCCCAACAAGGTCCGCGATGCGACCGTCGTGGGCAGCCGCAAGATGGCGGTGTACAACGAGATGTCCTCCGACATGAAGGTCCTCCTGTATGACAAGGGGATCGTCAAGCAGCGCTCGCTCGGGCGGTATGAGACCTTTGCGCGCTTTCAGATGCTCGCTCGCGCGGGCGACATCCTCGTGCCGAAGATCGAGCCCAGTGAGCCGCTCGCGCTCGAGATCGAGCACTTCGTCGAGTGCATCGTGGAGGGACGTGCACCCGTGACCGACGGCGCGAGCGGGCGGCGGGTCGTGGCGGTGCTCGAGGCGGCGCAGCGTTCGCTGGAAGGCAACGGCGCCGCCGAGCAGGTGGCGCTGGCACCGGCCCCGATGCTGGGCGCCTCATGAATCGGCTCGAGATGGTCGATCTCCACGCGCTGCATGCGGAGTTGGGCGAGGAGATCGAGGAGGCGATGCTGCGGGTGCTTCGCAGCGGGCGTCACGTCGGGGGTCCAGAGGTGGCCGCATTCGAGGAGGCGTTCGCGAGCTTTCTCGGCGCGCGGCACGTGATCGCGGTGGCCAATGGCACCGACGCGCTACGGCTCGCGCTGCTCGCCAGCGGTGTCGGACGCGACGATGAGGTGCTGGTGCCGGCCAACACGTTCATCGCCACCGCCGAGGCAGTCCTCGCCGTGGGCGCGACCCCGCGTTTCGTCGACGTCGCGCTCGACACCGGCCTGGTAAATCTGCGCAGCGCCGAGGCGCGCGTGACCCCACGCACCAGGGCGATCATCCCGGTTCACCTGTACGGCCGCATGGTTGACATGGGTCCCGTGGCGGCCTTCGCCAGCAGGTACGGCCTCCGCGTCATCGAGGACGCCGCTCAGGCGCACGGTGCCAGCCGCGACGGGCACCACGCGGGCACCGTCGGCGATGTCGGCTGCTTCAGCTTCTACCCCGGTAAGAACCTCGGCGCGATCGGCGACGCCGGCGCCGCTGTCACCGATGACAGCGCCACCGCGGACCGTCTGCGGCTCTATCGGGACCACGGGCGGCGCGGTCGTGACAACCACGAGATCGCTGGATGCAACAGCCGGATGGACCCACTCCAGGCGGCGGTTCTCCGGGTCAAGCTGGCGCATCTGGAGAGGTGGACGCAGGCGCGCAGGAGGGTGGCAAGCAGCTACCGGGCGAGCCTCGCTCCGCTGCTGGACTGGGAGGGCGGCGAGCCGCAGGCCGAAGTCCACCATGTGTTCCCGATCATGGTCGAGGATCGCGATGAGCTGGAGCAGGCGCTGCGGGAGCACGGGATTCCGAGTGGTGTGCACTATCGCCAGACGGTCCCCTCGACCACCGCGTTTGCGCCGTCGGCCGACGACTGCCCCGTGGCGGAGGAGCGCGCCCGCCGGCAGCTGTCTCTGCCGATCCATCCGCACCTCCACGACAGCGACGTTCGCAGGATCGTGGAGGCGGTCAATCGCCTCACCTCGCTCGCCCCGGCCGGTGTTTGAGCGCACCCCGGGCCTGGTGGCTTGCGATCGCACGCTCCATCGATTCGACGAATACGTTCGCCGGCCCCGGATAGCGGTAGCGCTCGAGACCCCTGGGCTGAAACCTGCTCGCAAGCCGCCCGCTCGCGGCTTCGCGCAGAGCGCCGACGATGGCCTGCACGTCCTCTGGCCCAACGACGACCCCGGTGTGGGTCTCGCGCACGAGACGGGCTGCCTCGTTGTCCGGGGCGACGGCGATGATCGGGCGATCCGCGGCCAGATACTCGAAGATCTTGCCCGTTATCTGCGATGCGTGGTTGCCGGAGGTGAGTAGCAGCAGCGCATTGGCGCTACGCTGAAGCGCAACCGCGTCGGGGCGGCTCAGCGCGCCAACGTGGCGTACCAGGCCATCGCGGTTCATGCCATCCACCATGTGTCGCTCCTCGTCTGAGAGGGACCCGGCCAGCACCAGGCGGATGCGACTGGCGTCCTCGGGATACCTGACGGCGAGCTCGCGCAGCGCCGCTATGAGTCCCCTTGGATCGCGGCGATGGGGGAGGGTGAGGGTGCCCGTATACACGATGTTGATGCGATCGGTGTCCAGTTTGGGCGGGCGTGCGGAGCTGAATTGCTCGTCCAAATCCGGATCCCAGGCCATCGACATGTAATCGGCGCAGGGGCCGAAACGACGGTTGAAGTCCTCGACGATCGGCATCGTCACGGCCACCAGTCGGTCGGCGCCGCGGACCACACGTGCCTCCAGGGCGCGATCGATGCGATCCTGGAATCGAGTCGGCCAGGCTTCGCGCAGCTGATCGAAGCGCCAGCCCTCCTCGAAGTCGGCCACCCACGCCGGCCTTCTGCGGCCGAGCAGCAGGCCGAGCAGGTGGGTCGAATCTGGTGGGCCCGAGGTCACCAAGCAGTCGTACCTGCTGGAGCGCAGCAGGCGACGAGCGCTCACGAGCACGAATGGCATCCAGGTCAAAAGCCACGCATCGGGCACCAGCCCATCGCGCACCAGGCGGGGCGGAGGTACGACCACGGAGGGAAGTGCGCCATTGGTCGTGAGCGGGGGTCGATGCAGCAGCCGGCGCAGGGCGGGGGAGGTGAAGATATCGGCCGTGCGAAGTACCCGCGCGCCGTCGTCGGGCAGGGTGCCGAACGATGAGGTCGTGATGACGGTGACCTCGTGGCCCATGCGGCGTAGGTACCGGGTCAGTGCGGCCCACCGGTGGCTGCCAACCGAGGGGTCGGGCGGATAGAAATAGGTGACGAGGAGAATCCGGCGGCCCACGGCGGACCGGATTGTAGGTGCCTGGGAATAAGCGAACTGCCGGAATCACGATGCCAGGCGTGCCCACGGATCGAGCCAACGCGGCCGCGGACAGGCGAGCGCCGAGTTTGCGCAGCGGCCCGCCGGTCCCCCGCACAGGGTCCTGGCACTCAGAGTTGCACGGTCCTGTCTCTGACTCAGAGTCGCACGGTCCTGCCTCTGGCTCGGAGTGCCCGGGGCGCCGACCCGGCCACCGAGTGAGAGACATGACGATTCGAAAAACCTCGACAACGACACGGTCGAGGCGGGTGGAGTCAAAGCTGCGATCTGGGCTCCCTAGGATCCAGCGGAATGTGCGAATGAGGACTCCTCCGCGCGGTGAGAGTCGAGCGGCGTCCGATGGCGACCTCTGAGGCCCTCGCCCGCACGCCCGAGGGTGGGGACGGCTCGCGTGCGCTGCGACCGCTGACGGGCGGTGCTGTGACGCTGGCGGTGAGCCGTGGCGGGGTGGCCATTACCGGCTCGCTCGCGACCGTGGCGGTGGCACGGATCCTGGGGCCGGCGGGCGCGGGTGGCTACGCCGTCGCGATCTCCGCCATCGTGGTGCTGACGGTCCTCTCCACGATGGGGATCGAGCATGGGATCGCCTATTACGTCGGCGGCCGGCGGTGGGCTGCGCGCGACGCCTTCCGCTCGGCCCAGCGGATCGCGCTCGGCGCAGGTCTGCTCGGCGCGGCATTGGGCTTCGGGGTACGAATACTTTACCCGGCGGCCTTCGGCGACCTGTCGGTGTCGATGACGGCGGTGGTGGTGCTCGCCATGCCGTTCGTCCTTTCGTGGTACTACGCGAGCTTCGTCGCGCTCGCGTCCGAGAACTTCGAGGGCTTCGCGGTGGCGCCGCTGGTGCAGTCCCTCGCGGCACTGCTTCTGGTGACGGCGCTGTCGGTCCTCGCGGGGCTGTGGGGAGCGTTGATCGGAGTCGCCGTGGCCCATGTGATCGCCGCCGTGGTGATGCTCCTCTGGGCACGCAGGTGGCTCACCAGGGTGCCCGAGGTGAAGCCGGCCGATCCGCGCACCCTGCGGGATGCGGTCGGCTTCGGCGTCAAGGGGTACGCGGCCAACGCGCTCAACATCCTCAACTACCGGCTCGACATCTTCATTCTCAGCGCCGTCGCGAGCGCCCCGGCGGTGGGCCGTTACGCGGTGGCGGTGGCGGTCACGCAGGCGCTTTGGATCGTCCCACCAGCGGTGGGGGAACTCGTGTTCCCGCGGGTGGCCGCGCTGACCGCGGGCGAGGGCGAGGATTCGGCGGCCCACCTGGCGATGGTGGAGGCGAAGGGCATCCGCCACACGGCCATCGTCGTCGCGGTGATGACCGTCCTGGTGGCGCTTGGTCTGATCTTCATGGTGGTGCCCATATTCGGGTCCGCCTTCAAGCAGTCGGTCGACCTCGGCTTGATCCTCCTGCCCGGCGTGGCCATGATCGGCCTCCTGGGGGTCCTGCTCGCGATCATCGTCGGTCGCGGCAAGCCGGGCTACTCGCTGCTGGTCGCGCTGAGCACCACCCCGGTGACCATCGCTCTCTATCTGTGGCTGATCCCTTGGCTGAAGGGCGAGGGAGCCGCGCTGGCGTCCACGATCTCCTACACGTGCAGCTTCGCGCTGGTGGCCTTCTTCTTCGGGCGCGTGACGGGTGGGAGCCTCGCCAGGGTCATCGTCCCGACCCGGGGCGAGTGGGAGGACTACCGGCGCCTGCTGCGGATGCTGCCCGGTGCTACCCGGCCGCGGCGGGCTCGCTCTTGATCGTCGCGATCGGGGCACCCGCGGCGATCGGCTCGCCCTCCACGATCGGCAGCTCGGCTATCACTCCCGCCTTGTGGGCGGTGATCTCGTTCTCCATCTTCATCGCCTCGATGATGCACAGCAGCTGGCCCTCCTCCACCGCGTCTCCCTGCTTGACCAGCACCTTCCACATGTTGCCCTGCAGGGGAGAGGGGAGGGTATCGGCCCCACCCACCCCCCCCGCCGCCGCCGAGCGGCGCTCCCCTCGCCTCTGGGGGCGGGGGGCGCCCCCCACTGCGGACCCGTTTGGCGAGCCGCCGACGGCCCCCGCGGCGGGGGGGCCAAGGACCTTCACGTCGAAGCGTCTGCCCGAGACCTCCACGGTGTAGGACTGCTCGACCATCTCCTCCTGCGCCTCGGCCGGGTCCTCGGTCGTGGAGTGCTTCTGCGCGGCGGTCTCGAATGTCAGCGTCTTCAGCCAGGCGCGATCTTCCAGCAGATCCCTGCAGGTCTCCCCGCGTGCCCACTGATCGGTGGCGAGCAGCGCTTCGTGGAACGGGATCAGCGTCCTCAGACCCTCGATCTCGTATTCGCGCAGGGCCCTCAGCATGCGCCTGGTGGCCTGCTCGCGATCGGCGTCCCATACGATCAGCTTCGCCACCATGGGGTCGTACATCGGCGAGACCTCCCCGCCCTCGCCGACGCCCGAGTCCACCCGCACGCCCGGGCCGGTGGGCTCCCGGTAGCGGCCGATCCTCCCCGGCGCGGGGGCGAAGTTCTTGGAGGCGTCCTCCGCGTTGATGCGGCACTCGATCGCGTGGCCCCGCAGCGTCACGTCCTCCTGGCTGAAGGAGAGCGGCTCGCCGGCGGCCGCTTTGATTCCCTCCTTGACGATGTCGATGCCCGTGGTCATCTCCGTCACGCAGTGCTCCACCTGCACGCGTGTGTTCATCTCCAGGAAGAAGTACTCCGGCTGTGCGCCGCCAGCGACGTCCGTGCTCGCGCCCGAATCGCCCCGCCGCTTGCCGCCGCCCGCCTCCGTGGGGAGGGCCAGCAGGCCCTCGATCGTGCCCGCGCCCACGTAGCCGACGGCGCGCGCGGCCTCCACTCCGATCTGGCCGATCCGCGCGCGCATCTCGGCGTCCACCACCCACTCCGGCGCGGGGGACTCCTCGATCACCTTCTGGTGGCGGCGCTGGATCGAGCAGTCGCGCTCGCCGAGGTGGACAACGTTGCCGTGGCGGTCCGCCAGCACCTGCACCTCCACGTGGCGGGGGTCCGGCAGGTAGCGCTCCAGGTAGACGGTGGGGTCGGAGAAGAACTTCTCCCCCTCGCGGCTGGCCCCCTCGAAGGCGCCCTCCAGCTCCTCCTCGCTCAGTGCCACCCGGAAGCCCTTGCCGCCACCGCCGCCCGCCGCCTTGACGGCCACCGGGAAGCCGATCTCACCCCGGGCGAGCTCGAGCGCCTGGGCGACCGTGTCCACCGGCTTGGTGGTGCCGGGAACGATCGGCACGCCCGCCGCCTGCATCAGCTCGCGCGCGCGCGTCTTGGAGCCCATCGCCTCGATCGCGCTCGCGGGGGGTCCGATGAACACGACCCCAGCATCCGCGCAGGCCTGTGCGAACGGGGCGTTCTCCGCCAGGAAGCCGTACCCCGGGTGGATCGCCTCGGCGCCCGCGCGCGCCGCCACGTCGAGGATCTTCTCGATGCTCAGGTAGTTCTCCGCCGCCGGTCCACCCCCGAGGTTGTAGGCCTCTCCGGCGCGCCCCACGTGCAGGGCGTCGCGGTCGTGCTCGGAGTACACCGCCACCGAGGCGACCCCCAGCTCCTCCAGGGCTCGCACTATGCGAATGGCGATCTCGCCGCGGTTGGCAACCAGGACCTTCGTAAACATCGAGGGCCGGCAGATTATCGTGTCCGGCAGGCACCCGCGCCCGGGGTAAGCGCTCCACAGACCCCGGGCGCGAGCCTCGGGCACCGCCCTGGTGCGCTATTGCGCTCGGTGCCCGTCTGCCGGGGTGGGCGGCCGTGACAGCCTCCACACCGGTCTTGTCATCGACGTCACAAGCCTTGGAGTTCTATACATCCAATCAACGTAGAATGTCCGTCGAAAGCCTTGACACCGATTGGCCCTGATGTGGCCGGATGTTCGACGGGAGACCGGTCGCGCCTGTGCAGGTTGTTTCGACCGGGAGGCCGGTCGACAACGTGGAGGCCGTCGCCTGTACGGGATGTTCGAGGTGGGTTGCCCCGCCTCAGCCCTCCGGCGACGCCACCATCCCCGCGCCTACGGTCTCGTTGGTGGCCTCGTCGATCAGGATGAAGCTCCCGGTGCGACGGTTGGAGCGGTAGGGGTCGAAGGCCAGCGGGGAGCTCGTTCGCAGCCGCACCCTGCCGATGTCGTTGAGCGCCAGCTCCTTCGGAGCCGGCGCGCGCTCGAGCGTGTGCACGTCGACCACGTCTGCGAGCTCCTTCACGATCGTGCTCGCGCTGCGCGTGGTGTGCTTGATCACGTAGCGCCCACCCGCCTGCAGGGGGCGCTCGTTCAGCCAGCAGACGTCCGCCCACAGCTCGCGGTTCACCGTTGGTGTCTCCTGCACCCGGCAGAGGAGCTCCCCGCGGGAGACGTCCAGCTCGTCCTCCAGGCGCAGCGTCACCGACATCGGGGCCAGCGCCTCCTCCAGCTCCCCCTCGTAGGTGTCGATCCCCGCGATCCGCGTGCGCAGGCCGCTCGGCAGCGCCACCACCTCGTCGCCCACCCGCAGCGCCCCGCTCGCCAGCTGGCCCGCATAGCCGCGGTAGTCGCCGGAGCCATCTGCGCCCGCCTGCCGGTTCGACGGGCGGATGACCCACTGCACGGGGAAGCGGGAGGGGGTGGTGTAGGGGTGGTCGTAGGCCACCTCCACCTCCTCCAGCAGTTCCAGCAGCGTTGGGCTCTCATACCAATCCATCCTCGGCGAGCGATCCACCACGTTGTCCCCCTCGAGCGCCGAGATCGGGATATACGTCAGGCTCGGTCCCGCCTGTGCCCCCAGACCGGGATCTTCCGCGGGGGAGGCGATGGGGTCCCCGTTCACCCGCGCGGGCGGGTGGGCCCCCAACTTTTCCGCGAACTCCCCGAAGTCGCTCTGCAGCTCCTCAAAGCGCTCCCGCGAGTAGTCCACCAGATCCATCTTGTTGACGGCCACCACCAGGTGGGGGATCCCCAGCAGCACGCTGATGAAGGCATGGCGCTTGGACTGCTCCAGCACGCCCCTGCGCGCGTCCAGCAGGATCACCGAGAGGTCGGCGGTCGAGGCGCCCGTGACCATGTTGCGCGTGTACTGCTGGTGGCCCGGGCAGTCCGCGATGATGAACCGCCGGCGGGCCGTGGCGAAGTAGCGGTAGGCCACGTCGATCGTGATCCCCTGCTCGCGCTCCGCCCGCAGGCCGTCGGTCAGCAGCGCGAGGTCGAGCGCGCCCGACCCGCCGCGGCGGGCGCTCGCCTGGGCCACGTGTTCGAGCTGGTCCTCGAAGACCTGCTTGGTGTCATACAGAAGCCTCCCGATCAGGGTGCTCTTGCCGTCGTCCACCGAGCCCGCGGTCGTGAAGCGCAGGAGATCCAGCGTCATATGGCTTTTAGAAGGGGCCGAAGGCCCCGGTCAAGGGGGACAGGAGGTCCCCCGATTCCATCAAAGGGTGCGCCTGGAGAGCACATCAGAAGTACCCCGCCTTCTTGCGGTCCTCCATCGCGGCCTCGGAGGTGCGGTCGTCCGCGCGCGTCTCCCCGCGCTCGGTGATCCGCGTGGCCGCGATCTCGCTCACGACTTCCTCGAGCGTGTTCGCCAGCGAGCGCACGCCTCCGGTGCAGCTCATGTCGCCCACCGTGCGGTAGCGCACCGTCTCAGAGAACACCCGCTCGCCGTCGATCAGCTCCACGCCCTCCCGCCAGGCGTACAGCATCCCGTCGCGGCTGAACACCTCGCGCTCGTGGGCGAAGTAGATGCAGGGCACCTCCAGCTGCTCCTGGGCGATGTACTCCCACACGTCGAGCTCCGTCCAGTTCGACAGCGGGAACACCCGCACCTGCTCACCCTTGCGGATCCGCCCGTTGTACAGGTTCCAGAGCTCCGGGCGCTGGTTCTTGGGGTCCCACTGGCCGAAGTCGTCGCGGAAGGAGAAGACCCGCTCCTTGGCCCGTGCCCGCTCCTCGTCGCGTCGCGCCCCTCCGAAGGCCGCGTCGAAGCCGTGCTGGGCGATCGCATCCAGCAGCGTCACCGTCTGCAGGCGGTTGCGCGAGGCCCTCGGCCCCGTCTCCTCGACGGCGCGCCCGCTGTCGATCGACTCCTGCACGCTCGCCACGATCAGCTGCTCTCCCAGTTCGGCCACGCGGCGGTCGCGGAACTCGATCACCTCCGGGAAGTTGTGGCCCGTGTCCACGTGCATCAACGGGAACGGGAACGGCGCCGGGCGAAACGCCTTCTCGGCGAGGCGCAGCAGCACGATCGAGTCCTTGCCCCCGCTGAACAGCAGCACGGGGCGCTCCAGTTCCGCGGCGACCTCGCGCATCACGTGGATGGCCTCGCTCTCGAGCGCCCGCAGGTGGCTCAGTTGGGGGCGCGCCGCCACGCTCACGCTCGCCCCAGCCCCACCGTACATGCTTCCTCGTCTTTCATCGCACGGCCTCCACGACGTGCAGGCCGCACTCGGTCTTCTCCGTGCCCGCCCAGCGGCCCTCGCGGCCGCTGCCCGCCTGGGTGCAGGGCTCGCAGCCGATCGAGGCGTACCCCTGGTCGTGCAGCGGGTTGTAGGGCAGCTCGCGCTCGTGGATGCGCCGCCACAGGTCCTTCTCGGTCCAGTGGGCCAGGGGGTTGTACTTCCACAGGCCACGCCGCTCGTCGTGTTCGAGGAGCTCTGTCGCCGCGCGCGTGGCACCCTGCTCGCGGCGGATGCCGGTGATCCAGCCCTCGGCCCCGTCGAGCGCCTGCTCCAAGGCGGCGACCTTCGCCTGCGAGCAGCAGTGCTCGGGTCCGGTCCAGCGGTCTCCTTCTGGAGCGCTCGCGTCGAACACCTCCACGGCGATCCCGAAACGCTCCTCGAATGCCCTCCAGGTCTCGAGCGTCTCCTCGAACAGCACCCCAGTGTCGATCGTCACGATCCTCACCCGATCGCCGCCCTCGACCCGGAGCAGCTCGTCGACCAGCACCGACTCCTCCTTCTGGAAGGAGCACAGCAGGACGGCCCCGCCGCCATGGCGGGTCACTGCCTCGCGGAGGGTGTCGCTGAGAGGGTGGCGCAGCCGGCCGGAGGCCGGCGAGCTGGGCCCCTCGCTCTTTCTATCTAAACCGCGCACTCGCCCTCTCCGCGGATCACCTGGAAGGGCACGTCGCGGTTCCAGTCGATGAACTGGCCCATCGTCTCCAGACCGAACTCCACCGGCAGCGAGAGGTCCTTGACGAGGCCCTCCAGCTCGGCGGTGCCCACGCGCTGCACGAAGATTCCCCACTCCTCGCCCTCCTCCCGCGCGGACTCGTAGTGGCGGATCCACCGCTGGACCGCCTCCGGCACGCGCTTGGAGGGGAGGCGCAGCTTCAGGCGCTGGCCGAACTGCACCTCGCCGCCTTCGAAGACCCCGCCGACGTGGGGGATGTAGGCGGGGATCGTGTGCTCGCCCACTTTGATCGACGCTCCGGTGAAGCCGATGCTGGCGATGTGGTGCTGTCCGCACCCGTTGGGGCAGCCGCTGATCTTGACGTGGATCGAGCGCGTCAGGGGGTCGGAGATGTCCATCGCCTCGATCCGCTCCTGCACCGCCTCGTTGAGCCCCATCGAGCTCGTGATCCCCAGCTTGCAGGAGTCGGTGCCCGGGCAGGAGACCACGTCGTCGATTTCCCGCGAGCCGGCGTCGCCGAGTCCCAGCTCGCTCAGCGCGCGCCACACGTCGTAGGCGCTCTCGTGGCGCACCCAGCGCAGCACGAGGTTCTGCTGCACCGTCGTGCGCGCGTACCCGCCGGAGTGCTCGCGCACGATCGCGGCCAACCCGCGGAACTGCTCGGGGGTGAGGTCGCCGCGGGTGATCTTCGCCTCCACGGTCACGAAGCCCTCCTGCTTCTGTGCGCGCACGTTCGCGGCCTTCCAGCGCTCGAACTCCGAGAGGTCCCCGTTGGGGCTCCCGTGGCTCGTCGGCGCAGCCGGGGCGCGCTCGTGCTCGTCGTCGAGGAAGAGCCGGTGCTCGATCGAGAAGTCCCGTTCGGCGACCCACTCGCCCTGGAGCTCCTCCTCGACCTGGCGGCGCAGCTCGTCGATCCCGTACTTGTCCACGAACACCTTGATCCGCGCTCGCGCGCGGTTGGCGCGCAGCCACTCCTGGCGGTCGAAGATGCGAAAGACGGCCTCCGCGATCTTCAGGTACTCGCCGTTCTCGAGCTCCACGAACTCGTACAGCACGGGGGCTTTGCGGGGCATGATCGAGGTGCCCCCGCCGACCAGCATCTGCGCGCCCCGCACCTCGCCGGGGTGGGCGGGATCATCAGACTCGCGCACGCGGGCGCGGAAGGCGATGTCGTGGATCTCGCTGATCGCCCGGCCCGGCTCGCTGGCGTCGAAGGCGGTCTTGATCTTGCGCGGCATCGCCTGGGTGGTGGGGTGGCGCACGAAGTAGCGCACGTAGGCGCCCGCGTAGGGGGTCATGTCGAACAGCTCGTCGGTGGCCACCCCCGCCCAGGGGTCGCCGGTGACGTTGCGCACGGTGTTGCCGCACCCCTCGCGGCTGGAGAGCCCCGCCTCGCCCAGCTCGCGGATCGCCTTCTCGGCTTCCGGGAGGGGGATGTGGTGCATCTGGATGTTCTGGCGCGTCGTGACGTGGCCCTTGTTGAGCGGCACGTACTTCTCGATCACCTCGGCGAACTTCTCCAGCTGCTCCGGGGTGATCCCCCCGAAGGGGAGCTTCACGCGGATCATCTGCACGTCCGCCTGGCGCTGGCCGTAGACCCCCTGCTTGAGGCGGAACTTGATGAACTCGTCTTCCGGGGTCTGCCCCTCGAGGAACTTCGTGGCCTCGGTCTTGAAATCGTCGAACTCCCGCTGCAGGATCGGGATCACGTGGCCCGGCACGTTCTGCAGGATCTCCGGATCCTCCAGGGTGCCGCGGGGGGCGGTGGGTACGGCGGTTGGCTCCATCTACGGGGACCTCCTGATCCGGGCCTTCTCGGGGTCGCTTGCCGCTGCGCTGCTGCTGGCGGCTTGGGGCTGCTTCGTCCAGGTCATCGGCGGCTGTCGGTTTGGCCCTAAAGGCTAGCGGCTTTTGGGTATTTATCCAGAGCGGGTGACGGCGGCGGTGGGATCGCTGCTCACGGGTGCGCCGGGGGGGCGCCGGCCCCGCTCATTCCCAGGGGTGCGGGTCCCCCCAGTCGGACGGCCACTCGTCCTCGCGCCCGACGCGTTCGAGCATCGCCATGCGCGTCCACAGATCCCGCCGCGCGGCCACCGGCGCCAGCCGGGGTGCGGTGTCTCTCATGAAGCGCTCCAGCGCCGCCACCACCGCCGCGGCTTCCTGCGGTGAGGCCGCGGGGGCGATCAGCTCCAGCTGGGGGCGACGATTGACCATCTCCGGGGCACAGTTTAGGCACCTGATCGGGCTGGGTCGGTCGCCGGCTGGGGTTGTCTGTGCAACCCGAATCGGGGTCGCACATGCTGGCTGGCGTTGGCAGGCGTCAGCGCGCCACGATCGTCGCGGCGAACCCGACCAGATCGGCGGCCTGCCGGAGTGAGGCCTTGAGGTGCTGGCCGCCCACGTCGAACAGGCCGTAGTGCGCCTCGTCCTTGAGGTTGAGCAGACGGCTCAGAGAGCTGGCGGCACGCTTCCCGCCAGGTTCGACCTGTTCGAGCAGGGCTGTCGCCTCGTGGTGGTTCTGCCCTCGTGCGCGGCGTCCGAGCGCCTTGCAGCACGCCGCATCCGACGCTGCGATTCCCGCCAGTACCGCCAACGCCGTAGCCGGGCTGGCGTACTCGACGTCCTGTCCTTCGCCGGCAACGAGCTCTGCGACCTCGAGGAACTTGCGTGCGTGTCGCAGTCGCGTGGTGGCATCCTGCTCGGTGCATCGCTGCGCGCGCCCGGAGCCGTTTGGGCTCATGCTGCGTACGGCAGGGCGTCGATCTCCGCGCCGTGGAGAACGATCGCATCCGAACGGAGGTCGGCGACGAGCGGCGGTTCCTTGTTGAACAGAGGCGCGATCTCTGACTCGGAGACCTGGACGATGCCGGCACGGTTGCCCGTCCATCGGAGAATCTGCGTCCCGAGATCATCGATCTGGGCGCACCATGCAGGCTCGTCTTCGTCCACCCCATCTGGCCTGACCACGAAGAAGTCGATGTCGCTCTGTGTGTCCCCGTCCCCCCGCGCGGTCGAACCGAACAGCGACGCGTGGATGGGAGCGATTTGCCAGGCGCCGAGCTCGCCGCGGATTCGATCGAGGAGCTCTTCGCGCATTCCCATGAGGAGCTCGACGGTCTTGGCAGCCAGGTGATCTCGGTTCAGTACGTACAGGGACGCTCTGTTGAGCTCGATCTGCTTGACGAGACCGTGCTCCACGAGTCTGCTGAGAACGGCCATGACCCCGCTGTGCGACGTTTTTCCGGTGAGCAGCGTGATCTCACGACCGGTCAGGAGCCTGGTGGTGCCTGCGAGCACGCGCAGGACGTCGCCCTCGAGTTTGGGGCAGATCGCGGCGTATGGGCGTGCGACATCCATACGGTCAGCATAGCGCCATATCGACGCTTTTCAGTCCAGGTAGACTCTTTGCGATCTACGACCACCCGCTATGTACGCCGAGGGCCGCGGCGAACTGCCCATCGCGAGGACGATCGTGCCGGCGGGCCGCCCGCCTACAGCGGGATGTTCCCGTGCTTGCGCTTGGGCCCGGGTTCGCGCTTGGTCTCGAGCGTGCGCAGCGCGGTGATCAGCCGGGGGCGGGTCTCGTGGGGGATGATCACGTCGTCGATGTAGCCTCGCTCGGCGGCGGTGTAGGGGTTGGCGAAGCGGGCCTTGTAGTCGTCCATCAGCGTCTTGCGCCGCTCCGCGGGGGTGGGGCTCGAGGCGAGGTCGCGGCGGTAGATGATGTTGACGGCCCCCTCGGGTCCCATCACCGCGACCTCGGCGGTGGGCCAGGCGAGGTTGAAGTCCGCGCCGAGGTGCTTGGAGGACATCACGTCGTAGGCGCCCCCGTAGGCCTTGCGGGTGA
Organism: uncultured Solirubrobacterales bacterium; assembly: GCA_963713985.1. Taxonomy (GTDB): domain Bacteria; phylum Actinomycetota; class Thermoleophilia; order Solirubrobacterales; family Solirubrobacteraceae; genus Palsa-744. Next base: position 1,550,114 of record OY970219.1, read on the forward strand.
TGATCGTGACCTTGGGGACGGTGGCCTCGGCGAACGCGTAGAGCAGCTTCGCTCCGTGACGGATGATCCCCCCCCACTCCTGCGCGGTGCCAGGCAGGAAGCCGGGGACGTCGCAGAAGGTGAGCAGGGGGATGTTGAAGGCGTCGCAGGTGCGCACGAAGCGGGCGGCCTTGGCGGAGGCGTCGATGTCGAGCACCCCCGCGAGCTGGTTGGGCTGGTTGCCGACGATCCCCACCGTGAAGCCGTCCATGCGCGCGAAGCCGCAGACAATGTTTCTGGCGTGGTGCTCGTGCACCTCCAGGAACTCCCCATCGTCCACGATCGGGCGGATCACGTCGCGCATGTCGTAGGGCTTGTTGGGGTTGTCGGGGACCACGCTGTCGAGCGCCTCCTCCATCCGCAGCGGGTCGTCGGTGGGCTGCACGCGGGGGGTGGTCCCGAGGTTGTTGGAGGGCAGGAAGCTCAGCAGGTAGCGGCAGTCCTCCAGGCAGGCGTCCTCGTCCACGGCGGCGAAGTGGGCGACGCCGGACTTGGTGTTGTGGGTCATCGCCCCCCCGAGCTCCTCGAAGCCGACCTCCTCCCCGGTCACGGTCTTGATGACGTCGGGGCCGGTGATGAACATGTGGGAGGTCTCGGCGACCATGAAGATGAAGTCGGTGATCGCCGGCGAGTACACCGCCCCGCCGGCACAGGGTCCCATCACGAGGCTGATCTGGGGGATCACCCCGGAGCTGCGGACGTTGCGCAGGAAGACGTCCCCGTAGGAGCCCAGCGAGACCACGCCCTCCTGGATGCGCGCGCCGCCGGAGTCGTTGATGCCGATCACGGGGCAGCCGATCTTGGCGGCGAGGTCCATGATCTTGCACATCTTCTCCCCCATCACCTCGCCGAGTGAGCCCCCGAAGACGGTGAAGTCCTGGCTGAACACGCACACCTGGCGGCCGTCGATCGTGCCGTGGCCCGTCACCACCGCGTCGCCCCAGGGGCGGTTCTTCTGCATGTCGAACTCGTAGGTGCGGTGGCGCACGAAGGTGTCGAGCTCCTGGAAGGAGCCGGGGTCGAGCAGCTTCTCCACGCGCTCCCGCGCGGTGTACTTGCCGCGTGCGTGCTGCTTCTCCTCGGCCTCCGGCGCTGAGTGGAGGGCAGCGGCGCGCAGCTCCTGCAGCTGGGCGAGCTTCTCTTCGTGGGTCTCTGGTGCTTTCGCGCGCATCATCTTGGGCGCCCGATGTTATCTTCGCCAAGCCCCTTCGGACTCTCCCACGGCTCAAGATATTTTCACATGGGGTCCGGCCGGGGCGCGGGGGGCGCCACGCTCGGGGACGTCCCAGGTCTAGCTGCGCGAGAACGGCCGGTGGTGCGCGGCGCCCAGGCGGTCCAGAACCGCGCTCAGCAGCGCGGTGTCCTGCTCGACCATCGCCTCCTCCATCCGCGCCAGCTCGGCGGCGAGTTCGGCGGCGAGGTTCGGTGGGGGCACTTGCGCGTGCGCCGCCTCGGGCGGTGGGGGCTCGGCCTCGACGGCCCGCGGCTGCCCGGCTTCGGCGGCGGGTGGCTTCTCGGTCGCGGGGGTGGGGGGCTGCTCCGCCTCGGCGATGGGGTGCTGCTCGGCCTCGGCTGCGGGGTGCTGCCTGGTCCCGACAGTGCGGCCCCAGCGACGGCGCAGGAACCTGGCCAGGAACCTCGATCTCCGTGTCGTGGGCTGGGACTCGAGACCCTCCTCGGGGACGCTCTCGGCAATCGCTGGGGGCTCTGGGCTCCCCTCCAGCTCGGCCGCGGGCTCTGTGCCCACCTCCAACTCGCCCGCGGGCTCTGGGCTCGTGCCCGGTTCGGCCGCGGGCTCTGGGCTCGTGCCCGGTTCGGCCGTGGGCTCTGGGCTCGTGCCCGGTTCGGCCGTGGGCTCTGGGCTCGTGCCCGGTTCGGCCGTGGGCTCTGGGCTCGTGCCCGGTTCGGCCGTGGGCTCTGGGCTCGCCGCTAGCTCGGCCGCCGGCTCCGGCTCGAGGGCAACCGGCCCGACGGCGGCCGCCTCTGGGGGCTCGCGGACGACCGTGAGCGTCACCTTCGTGCCCCAACCGGAGGGCTTGAGCTCGACGGAGCCGGCGACGGTGTCCGCCTCCCACTCGACGCTCTTCTCGGGCTCGACGCGGGCGATGCGGATCTCCCCGAAGGGACTGAGGTGCCGCGCGAGCGAGGCGGGATCGCTCAGCTCCGCCCACAGCTCGGGGGGAGACTTCACGAGGGTGCGCTGCGCTTCGATGGGGGCCATCGAACTCATGGTTCGAGGGCCGGCGCGGGACTCCTTCAGGCGGCGGCGCGCCACCTTCGGATGTGACGCTCCCTCTGCCGGCGGCGCTTCCGCTCAGGCGGCGGCGTGCTCGCGGGCGGGTTTGACCAGGCCCCGCCGATCCAGCAGCTCGGCGATCTGCACGGCGTTGGTGGCGGCGCCCTTGCGGAGGTTGTCGGCCACGATCCAGAGATCGAGCGCGCGCTCGTGGCCGGGGTCGCGGCGGATGCGCCCGACGAACACCTCGTCCTTGCCCGCGGCATCGATCGCGAGCGGGTAGAGCGCGGCGGCGGGGTCGTCGAGCACGGTGACGCCGGGCGCGGCGGCGAGCAGCTCGCGGGCGCGCTCGGGGGTGAGGGGCTCGCGGGTCTGCACGTTGACGGCCTCGGAGTGGCCGGTGAGGACGGGGACGCGCACGCAGGTGGCGCTGACGCGGATCGCGGGGTCGCCGAGGATCTTGCGGGTCTCGTGGATGAGCTTGCGCTCCTCGTCTGTGTGGTCCTCGCCCTGCGCGAAGCTGCCCGCGTGGGGGAGGGCGTTGAAGGCGATCTGGTGGGCGTAGGCGGCGGGCGGCTCGATCGGGCGCTCGTGCAGCAACGCGTGGGACTGGTCGAGCAGCTCGTCCACCGCGGCCTTGCCCGTCCCGGAGACCGCCTGGTAGGTGGAGATCACGAGGCGCTCGATGCCGGCCGCATCGTGGATTGGCTTCAGCGCCACCACCATCTGCATCGTCGAGCAGTTGGGGTTGGCGACGATCCCGCGGTGCCCGGCGAGCGCGTCGGGGTTGACCTCGGCGACGACCAGCGGCACCTCGTCGTGCTTGCGCCAGCGCGAGGAGTTGTCGACCACCACCGCGCCGGCGTCGGCGAAGCGCGGCGCCCACTCGCCCGAGGTGGAGCCGCCGGCGGAGAACATCGCCAAGTCGAAGCCCTGGATCGAGTCCTCGCCGAGCGCCTGCACGGTGAGGTCGCCACCGTCGGGGGCGGCGCCCTCGAGCACGCGCCCGGTGGAGCGCGCGGAGGCGAACGCCACCACCTCGCGGGCGGGGAACGAACGCTCGCGCAGCAGGCGCAACATCAGCGAACCGACCTGGCCGGTGGCGCCGACGACCGCTACTCGATACCCCTCGCTTGGCACCTCGTCAGGGTATCGCGGGACAACGTCCCCAAGTGCAGCCGTCCCACAGATGCGTGTCGTTTCGGCGACGCCTGGGCGCACCTGAGGGCAATGCCCGTCTGCGCGCCGGCTCCGACCTTGTTTCCGGACGGTTGTCCTAGCGGACGAGGAAAACCACCGTGGTTTGTCGCTTGCGAGCGATACTGCGCCGACGGACGGAATCTTGTGAAAGGAACCACGATGCGACTTCCCCACCACTCGACGGTGGCTGCCTATCTCGCGCTGTTCGTTGCCCTCGGTGGCAGCGCCTATGCAGTGAGTACCTCGAAGTCGACGGGTGTTCTCAAGGCGTGCGTGTCAAACGAAACCGGCGCGATGCGGCTGCTCCGCGTGGGCAGCTGCAAACCCTCCGAGCACATGGTCAGGTGGAACATCGCGGGTCCGGCGGGTCCGGCCGGTTCAGTGGGTCCGGCCGGACCGACTGGAGCGCAGGGCGACCAGGGGCTCCAGGGGCCAACGGGAACCGTTGACACCGAAAACTTCTACACGAAGGACGAAAGCGACTCTCGCTACCTGCCGGTCGGCGGCAACGCGGCCGACAGCTCGGAGCTCGGCGGCGTCCCGGCGTCCGGTTACCTGACTACCAGCGGCACCGCCTCGAACAGCTCGGAACTCGGCGGCGTCCCGGCCTCCGGCTACCTGACCACCAGTGGTACCGCCGCGAACAGCTCAGAGCTCGGCGGAAGCCCGGCCTCGGCCTTCGAGGCTGCTGGGAACTTCGGCAACTCCTCGCTGAGCTTCGGTCAGGGCAACGATACGGGCTCGACGTGCACAGTCGGCGAAGTGGTCCTCGACGCCGGCGCCGTGTACGCCAACAACTGGCTGCCCGCCGACGGGCGGGTGATCCCGATCTCCGGCAACACGGCGCTGTTCAGCCTCGTCGGGATCTCCTACGGCGGCAACGGCACGACGAACTTCGGCCTGCCGAACCTGAGCTATCTCGACCCCCACAGCCAGGGGAGCTCCGCGGCGCCGCAGTACATCATCTGTGTCAGCGGGACGTTCCCCGGCGAGTCGTGACGGCGGCAAGGTTCAAACGAACGGGTGCTCGCCCACACTACGCCCCGGTGTGGGTGACCATGAAGTAGATCGTGAGGACCACCAGCAGGTCCATCAGCGCGCCGATTGCGCCGATGCGCCGGACGAGCGCGTCGTGCTCGGCGCTGGCTGTCACCGGACCGTCACCCGCGGCCGCCAGATCCCGGTCGGCGACCTCCACCAGGCGCCGCTCGCGCGGCCCCAGGTAGGCGCCCTCGACGGCGCCGATCACGATCGCGACGCCGAGACCCCACTGCACGAAGAACGAGCTCCACAGGTGCAGGTGGGAGGCGAGGTAGATGCCGAAGACCACGATCGCCGCGAGCCCCGGCATGATCACCCGCTGGCTGATCGCGTGCAGGGCGCGGTAGAGGGCGGGCAGCGCGCGCGTGTCGGACTTCGTGACCACCCCCAGCAGGACGGGATAGGCGAAGGTGGCGCCGAAGGCGATGACGACGGCGATGATGTGCAGCGCGAGGACGACTTCCCAGAGGGCCACGGCGACGAGCACGGGCTGATCCTATTGATGCACTCGGCGCATGCTGGCCGACTGGGACGCTCGGTCCCCAGAGGCTCTCAGAAGGTGGGGGCGTAGGAGCCGAACACTTCCTGCATCGTCCCGCAGACCTCGCCGATCGAGCAGCGGTCCTTCAGCGCCTGGCGGATCGAGGGCAGCAGGTTCTCGCTGCCGCGCGCCACCTCGCGCAGCTCCTCCAGGCGGCGCTCCACGAGGGCGCCGTCGCGGGCTTCCTTGAAGGCGGTGAGACGCTGCACCTGCTCGCGCTCGGACTCGGGGTCCACGCGCAGGAGGTCGGGGACCTCGATGTCCTCCTCCTGGAAGGCGTTGACGCCCACCACGATGTCCTGGCCGATGCGGTAGCGCTCCTGGTAGCCCCACGCGGACTCGTCGATCTCCCCGGTGATGAACTGCAGCGCCCCCACCGAGCCCCCCAGCGCGTCGACCTTGTCGATCAGATCCTGCGCGCGGCGCTCGATCTCGTCGGTGAGGGCCTCCACGAAGTAGGAGCCCGCGAAGGGGTCCACGGTGTCCGCGGCGCCGGACTCGTGGGCGAGGATCTGCTGGGTGCGCAGCGCGATCTTGGCGGCGTGCTCGGTGGGCAGCGCGAGCGCCTCGTCGAAGCCGTTGGTGTGCAGCGACTGGGTGCCCCCGCAGACCGCGGCGAAGCCCTGCAGGGCGACGCGCACGATGTTGTTCTCGGGCTGCTGCGCGGTGAGCGTGACGCCCCCCGTCTGGGTGTGGAAGCGGAGCATCGTCGCCAGGGGGTTGGTGGCGGCGAAGCGCTCGCGCATGATCCGCGCCCACATGCGCCGCGCGGCGCGGAACTTGGCGACCTCCTGGAAGACGTTGTTGTGGCCGTTGAAGAAGAACGCCAGGCGCGGGGCGAAGTCGTTCACGTCGAGCCCCTTCTCGATCGCGGCCTGCACGTAGGCGATCCCGGAGGAGAGCGTGAAGGCCACCTCCTGCACCGCCGAGCACCCCTTCTCGCGGAAGTGGTAGCCGGAGATCGAGATCGTGTTCCACTTCGGCACGTGCTCCTGGCAGTACTGGAAGAGGTCCGTCGTGAGCCGCATCGTGGGCTCGGGGGGGTAGATGTAGTTGCCCCGCGCGATGTACTCCTTGAGCACGTCGTTCTGGGTGGTGCCCCGCAGCTCTACGGAGGGGACCCCCTGCTCCTCGCCCACCAGCTCGTAGAGCAGCAGCAGGCAGGCGGCGGGGGCGTTGATCGTCATCGAGGTGGAGACCTGGTCCAGGGGGATCTCCTCGAAGGCGGTGCGCATGTCGTCGATCGTGTCGATCGCCACCCCCGTGCGCCCCACCTCGCCGAGGCAGCGGGGGTTGTCGGAGTCCAGGCCCAGCTGGGTGGGCAGGTCGAAGGCCATCGAGAGCCCCGTGGAGCCCTTGGAGAGCAGATAGCGGTAGCGGCGGTTGGACTCCCTCGCGGAGGCGTAGCCGGCGTACTGGCGCATCGTCCACAGCCGCCGGCGGTACATCTCGCGGTGCACCCCCCGCGTGTAGGGGTACTCGCCGGGCTCCCCCAGCTCCAGCTCCCCGGGGAGATCGGCCTCGGTGTAGAGCGCCCCCACCTCGATCCCGGAGTCGGTGAAGCGGCGGGGGTCCTCGGGCCCCACGATGGGGGCGACCGTGAGGTGCTCGGGATCCGCGTCGTCGTCCGCGCCACCGCGGGGGGGTCGCTCGATGGTGGCCATCGCAATGGATGATAAGGACCGTACGCCGCCGAGACGGTTATGCTCGGCCCGTGGCTACATGTCTGGTGACCGGCGGGGCGGGCTTCCTGGGGTCGCATCTCTGCGACGAGCTGCTGGCGCGCGGGCACAGGGTGATCTGCGTGGACAACTTCGAGACGGGGTCGCTGGCCAACATCGAGCACATCCGCGACCCCGAGCGCTTCGTGCACCTGGGGATCGACATCATCGACTCCTACTTCGTGGAGGAGCCCGTGGACTTCGTCTACCACCTCGCCTCCCCCGCGTCGCCGATCGACTACCTGCGCCTGCCGCTGCACACGCTGAAGGTGGGCTCCTACGGGACCCACCACACGCTGGGTCTCGCAAAGGCCAAGCGGGCGCGCTTCCTGATCGCCTCCACCAGCGAGGTGTACGGCGATCCCAAGGAGCACCCCCAGTCGGAGTCCTACTGGGGCCACGTCAACCCGATCGGCCCCCGGGGGGTCTACGACGAGGCGAAGCGCTACGCGGAGGCGCTGACGATGGCCTACCACCGCCAGCAGGGGGTGGACACGGCGATCGTGCGGATCTTCAACACCTACGGCAGCCGCATGCGCCCCCACGACGGGCGGGCGATCCCGACGTTCCTGCGCCAGGCGCTCGCCAACCGCCCGATCACGGTCTTCGGCAACGGTGGGCAGACGCGCTCCTTTTGCTATGTGAGCGACCTGATCCGGGGGATCATCGCGCTCGCGGAGTCCGGCCATCACGAACCGGTGAACATCGGCAATCCCGACGAGTTCACGCTGCTGGAGCTCGCGCAGACCGTCAAGGAGGTCACGGGGTCCAACTCGGAGATCGTCTTCGAGGCGCTCCCCGTGGACGACCCCAAGCAGCGCCGGCCCAACATCGCGCTGGCGCAGGAGCTCCTGGGGTGGTCGCCCGAGGTGGCGCTGCGGGAGGGCCTGGAGCGCACGATCAGCGAGTCGGGCGTCGAGGTTCTCGTCGGCTGACCTCGATTGGAGGTTCCCGCAGGCGGGTAGCGGGAGCGCCAGATGGCGTGCAGACCTGGCCGATCCTCCCCCCCGTCCCACTGCATGGCCCCGCCCGGAGAGCTTCCTGACCGCTACATCTGCGAGTCTGAGGCGTTGTGAACGGAGAGATGGCACACGCCACCGGGACGCCGGCCCCCCCTCTCGAGACTCCCCCACCCCTGACGCCCCCGCTCGAGGCGCCCTCCTCCGAGGCGCCGCCCCGGGGAATCAGAGTGCTCTCGGAGGCGACGGTGCGCAGGGAGCCCTCCGAGCGGGACATGCGGCGCAAGCGCTCCCCCGCGATCTCCTTCCTGCTGCGGGTGGAGACCGCGCGGCGGGCGGCGCGGGTGCTGACGCTGCTGGCGCTGGACTTCGCGGGGCTCTCGCTGGCGATCTTCACGGCGCTGGTGCTGAAGGCGGCGGTGTTGAGCGAAGTGAGCGCGCACAGCGCCTACGAGGAGACGCGGAGCATCCTGGCATTCGCCTACCTGCTGACGGCGCTGCTGTTCGCGCGCTCGGGCCTCTATGCGATGCGCGCGCAGCGGCCGGGGATGACGCGGATCGTGGGGTGCCTCTTCCAGGTGACCTTCGTCGCGCTCATCTTCGCGCTCGTCAGCGGGGAGCACTTTCAGAGCTACTACATCTTCTGGGGCGCGCTGGCGTTCGCGCTGCTGTACATACCGCTGCTGCGCTACGTGTACGAGCGCGCGACGGGCGTGCTCCTGCGGATGGCGGGCCGCCAGCGCCGGGCGGTGCTGGTGGGAACGGGCAAGCACATCCGCGACGTGGCTCACGTCCTCGCGGACGCCCCCCACTCGCGGGTGGAGGTGGTGGGGTTCGTCTCCCCCCAGGCGCTGCCCGCCAACGGCCTGCGCTCGCTGGGCACCCCCCGTGACCTGGAGCTCCTGCTGAGCGCGGAGGGGATCGACGAGGTGATCATCGCCGATCCCGACTTCCCCCAGGCGGAGGCGGTGGAGCTGGTGGACCGCTGCCACCAGAGAGGGGTGCGGGTGCGGATCGCGCCCTCCACGATGGAGATCCTGATCCACCGCGCGGAGTTCGTGCCGGGGGAGTCGGTGCCCCTGTTCGAACTGAAGCCCCCGGTCTTCGAAGGGATCGACTTCGCGCTGAAGCGCACCTTCGACCTCGTTGGGGCCACGCTGCTGCTGATCGCGCTGAGCCCGCTGCTGGCGGCGATCTGGGTGGCGGTGAGGGCGACCTCGAAGGGGCCCGCGCTGTTTCACTCGATGCGCCCCGGGATCGGGGAGCGCCCCTTCGCATGCCTGAAGTTTCGCACCATGTACGCCGACTCCGAGCATCGGCAGGGGGACCTGGAAGCGCTCAACGAGGCCTCCGGGGCGCTCTTCAAGATCCGTGACGACCCCCGCACCACCCCGGTGGGGCGGCTGCTGCGGCGCTTCTCGCTGGACGAGCTGCCCCAACTGGTGAACGTGCTGCGGGGCGAGATGTCGCTGGTCGGACCCCGCCCCCTGCCGGAGCGCGACTTCGAGATGCTGGAGGAGTGGCACCGCAAGCGCTACCTGGTGCTGCCCGGGATCACCGGGCTGTGGCAGGTTTCCGGCCGCTCCGAGCTCGACTTCGACGACCTCGTGCACCTCGACTTCCTCTACCTGGAGCACTGGTCGCTGGCGGTGGATCTCACGATCCTCCTGAAGACCCTCCCCGCGGTGCTGACGCGGCGCGGGGCCTACTGATTCTGAGTATCGCCACGGAACGTCTCCGTGTTGGTCGTGATGATGGTCCTCGAAGATCAAGATGCGCTGGTCGGTGAGGAAAAACGTCGCGCGGGATCTGTAGTTTTCTTGCGACGTTTTCCCCTAAACTGTAGTCATGCCCGGAGGACGTCCCAACGTAGTCGAGCATCTGCTGCTCGACTACATATACGACCATAGGCCCGACCGAACACTCGACCTCACCCTCGACGAGGCGCCGTTCGCGGAGTTCGCACTCGCCCGGAACGGAGGGTCGTTCAACTTTCGCAAGGGAGTTGAGCGCCTTGCGGCCAAGGGCGCGCTTCACCACCTACAGCATGGGCGCTATGTGGCGAGCCGCGAGCGTGGCCCGGCCCGCAGTCCGCGCCTGCAGGCCTTCGACCCGGTGGCCGAGGTTGTTCTGCGTCGTCTGCAAGTCGCGTATTACCTCTCATGGCACTCGGCGCTGTGGCATCACGGTTTGATCGACCAGCAGTCGCGGCGTATATACGTCGCGGTCCGGCGCGAGAAGCGCCCCGTACGGGTCGGGCTGGCCGAGGTCCTCTTCGTGCGGGTCACCGAGCGCAAGTTCTTCGGGTGGGAAATCGACGAGGCCTTCGAGTGGCCGGTGCGCGTTGCTACGGTCGAGAAGGCTCTCCTAGACTCGTTCGATCGGCCTAGGCAGGCCGCCCCGGTGCCCGTGGTGGCCGACGCCATGCGTAGGGCCTGGCGTGCGGGCAAGCTCGATCCCGAGCAGCTCGTCAAGGCGGTGGAGCGCTTCGGTGGGCCCACTGTCGCCAGGCGCGTGGGCTTTTTCATGGACCTCTACGAGATCCCCGGGAGCGAGCCGCTGACGCTGCGCCTCGGCCGCGGCTACGCCGTGCCGCTCGCCCCGGGGCATACCCCCCCACCCGGCGAGCAGAAGGTCAGCTCGCGGTGGCGCGTCTATGAAGACCCGGCACTCATCGGCGCCGCACTGGAGTTGAAGTGAGCGAGGCGCCAACCACCGAGGATCTGCTCGACGACGCCGAGAGTCGCACCGGCCTGGCCCGCGGGCAGCTCCTAATGCTGGTCGCCAAGAGCGCCACCGTCCGACACTTGGCCTGCCACCTCGACTACCGCGATCTGTTCGTCTTGAAGGGCGGCACGCTGCTCTCCAATGTCTACCGCAGCCCGCGCCAGTCCATCAAGGACGCCGACTACACCTACCTCGATCCACAAACCCTGCGTGCCCCCGAGCTCGAGCGGGCGCTCACGATCGACGGCGAGTACGGCTTCCACCTCGCGCCCCAGGAGGTGTTCTCCTTCGACCGCGACATGTTCGACGGGGATCCTCCGTTCTCGATGGACGGCATCACCCTGGGACTGCGCGGCCGTGACCGAGAGTTGAAGATCACGGTCTCCGTCCGTGCCGGGGAGCGCCTAGACCCACCCACCGAGAAGCTCTTCTACTACGACCCCCTGCTAGCCCGCGACCAAAGGTTCGAGGTCAACGGCCTCACCCGCGACGAGCTCGCCGCGGAGAAGGTCCTCGCGTGGTGCTCCAAGCCACTCTCCAAGCATTTCGTCGACCTCGCCTACCTCGCCCGCGAGCACTACGAGCACATCGACCGCGAGAAGGTCGCCGACCTCGTGCGCCGCAAGTTCAAGGCCGAGGGACGCAGCCGCCGCTACCCCGCACTCGGCATCCGCCGGCCCGCGGACCTAGTGCGCTTCTTCGCCGACCCTGGCAAGTTACGCGGCCTGTGCGAGGACTGGGAGCGGCTCATCGGCGTCGAGCTGCTGTTCCTGCCCAGCGAGAGCGACAAGCCCTCCGAGCAGACGCTCACCGACCCCTCGAACGTCGAGCGGATCTGCCTGGACTTCTGGCAGCCCATGCTCGCTCTGCTGGGCCGCGTGTAGCGGGTTATCGTCATCGGTACCTGTTGATTCAAACTGTGAGGCGGGAGCGCAGCGACGCTAAGCGTCAGGGATGCCTGTCGAGGCCGGCCTCCGACGGGAATGGCGGGAGGAGAGAGTACGGGGAACGACGAGCACGCAATGGACGTGCTGGCGGCCGACGGAGCACGAACTACGAGTGCTCTCGCCTGCATGGGCTGTTTGGGTAGTGAACAAAGACGTATCCTTAGCTTGTGGCAGACATCACAAGCAACCATACGATCGCCGAAGATTTTCAGCGATCTGGTTTTGGTCCTCAATCCAACGAGGCTCAATGCCCCACTTGCGACACCGCATTCTGACCCCCCCGCTTTCCGGATGCCCGATGTAACCGGTAATGCAAAAAACGACATCACATCCCGCTTGAAGCGTATCTAGTGCGTCAAGATTGAGGCGTTTGCCCCGTTCGCCACCGATCCAACGGATTTGCGCAACGTCAAGCTCGAAGCGTGCGCTGAGTGTGTCAACCAACTCCTGGCTACGCCATCCTCCGACGATGGTAATGCGCTGTTCCCAGAGCGCGACCGCGACGGCCCGGTCAATCTCCCTGGCAAGCCGTTGTGTTGGTTGATTGATCAGCGCAAGCGTGTCGGGCGGGGGGGGGATTGAATACGACAGTGTCACCCGACGGCGTCCAGTGGTCACGATCCGTCGCTAGGCCCAAGAGATCATTAGTGCAGAGGCTCGCAGCGTCATACCCAATGGCTTCCTCAACTAACTCGCCCGATCTATGGCTCGGCGTGAGGGCCGGGACAACCGCGACATCAGGCTGTGCCTCGGGTGGAACCTGGACGCGAGCGAGCAGTCCGTTGAGCGACCGGCGTGCCGCCTGTGCGAGCGCTGCGGGACATCCAGGGGGCTGATAGTGCGGCCATCCCAAGTCTGCAAAGCTCGCGTGCACAAGGTCTAGCGAAATGGGCCCCACGCGGACGCGATGATCGGCGCTCCAAGTAATTAAACGTAGCCAAAAGTGGAGCCCCCGATCTGCATCGTCGGTCTCGGGTGGGAGTAGCAGTGCGGGATCGCAGAGAAGAAAGAACGTATTCATGCTGAATCAGGTCGTGGGCTGTTCTTGACTCGTGCAGACACGGCTTCAGCAAGCGCAATAGCGTCCTCATCGAGCGAGTCAAAAAAGCCCTCAGGCCACAGATTGAAATCACCGAGTTCACTCATCGTAAGAGCCTTAAACTCGGTGTAGCGATCCGTGTTGGTGGTCTCGTTGTCTACTAGTCGTTGTACTGCAAAGAGAACCGCTACCTCGTCTGGCGACAACGCTCCCTGAGCAACCCTAAGGCGTAGACGCGTCAAGAGATACTCACTATGTGTCTCGATCACGAGTCGTACGTTTGGTCGTGCACGGGCAAAGAAATCTGCCAATCGCGATTGGACCTTCGGGTGCAAATGGAGCTCCGGTTGCTCAAGTAGGATTATCGCGCCCTCCGGTGCGCCAAGGACGAGGACAATAACCGGTAGAAGCTGACTGGCTCCTACTCCGATCGCGGTTGGATCACGTGTGTGTCCGGCGACATCGAGACCAAGTTGGTGGCCGAGCTTGCCCATTGGGGTTACGTGTATCTGGTCTGCGATCCCAAGATGCTGACACCACGTCGTGACGGCGTCGGAGAGTAGGCCATAGCGCGTGCCATGCTCTGGAGTACCATAGTTGAGATGCTCGGTAGCGTTGTCGAGCAAATATGCGGCGGTAAACTCCCCCTTCTCTCCGACGGGTAATGCGCTAATTGTGTGGCCCAGTGGGTACGCAACACGCGGGTCATCTCGCAGTGGGCCGAGGTAAACAATTGCCGAGGCTAGACGTTCCGCGCGATTGAGGGCCGTTGTCAGCATTGCTGCCAGCCGCCGAGGTTCCTCAGGCAGGTGCTCTGATTGGCGTATGAATGCATTGCCAAAGGACGCTGCGACGGAGGCGACTGGTTCTGTTATCCAGTCGCCGGGTGCAACGGAGTCCACGAAACGATCGATCACGGCATTGAGCAAAGGGTCAGTACGTGTGACCTTTTGGCCTGCGCGAAAGCGTTTTTGCAGCTCTACAAGACTGGTAATGTCGTCCTCCACGTCGCCCCGACCCTGAAGTTCAAAAATCAGCTCGTCTGTGAGGGGCTGACGACCGGAGCCCGACTTTTCGAGTATGGAGTATAGGGCTTGCAAAACATCATCGCGAGATATCTTGTACACAATTTCTGATGGTGTTACTCCCGAGATAACGAGAAACCCTTGTTGTAAGTCGACGGTATCTCCCGGTGTATCTAGGCGTAGCGCGAATTCGCCGGGCGATAGGGTGATGCTTGGAGGCGGCGCGGCGCGGTGTGCTTTGAGTACGCATTGCGCACCTTCCCAAAGCGACAATTCAGAAACCCCGAGGGCCGCCTGCCCGGTTGGAGTGTCAAGAGTAATGTGCAAAGAGTTCGCGCTCTCGTCGGGAGTGGAGGATGGTGCGGCGGAGACTGGGCTGTAGCTGAATGTAAGCGTGAGGCTCTCGGCTTGATCGCGAATCACGTCCCGCGGTCCCCCAAGACGCACAAGGTCACCGTTGATTACGACTACAGCCTCGCCATACGACTGGGCGAAAAAAAGAAGAGCTTGCAAAAGCGAGGACTTGCCGGAAGAGTTCGCCCCGGTAAGAACTGTTATGCGGCGGGGTTCCAAGGTCGCCACGGATATCGACTTGAAATTGACGACCCCATACGTGAGATCCCCTACTTCGGAGTGCCGAGGTTGACGAGCGCCAGGCGGAAGTCGCGCCCTGCGAACAGTGCGGCGAGGTCCCGTACGGCGAGGTGGCGTCACATTGCTATCATATAGAATCATCTGGATAGAAGTAACCCTTGGCGGCCAGCACTGTTCGCCTAAGCTAGTGTCCTGTTGGTTTAATTCGTTTGTGGTTAGGGTAGGTGTGGGTCATGCCTATTCCTACTGCTGTTTCAATCGAGTTGACGGGCGAGGAGCGCGCTGTGCTGGAGGGCTGGACGCGGCGCCGGAGGAGTGCTCAGGCGCTGGCGCTGCGGGCGCGGATCGTGCTGATGGCGTCGGAGGGGTTGTGGTCCAACGGCGAGATCGCAGAAGCGCTGGCGGTTTCGCGGCCGACGGTCACGAAGTGGCGCAACCGGTTCGCTCAGCGCCGGCTTGAAGGGCTCGCGGATGAGCCGCGTCCCGGCAAACCGCGGACGATCACCGATGAGCAGGTCGAGGCCGTGGTGACCAAGACCCTGGAGAGCGCGCCGAAGAACGCGACGCATTGGTCGACCCGCTCGATGGCCAGGGAGGTTGGGATGACCCCGGACGCGGTGATGCGGATCTGGCACGCGTTCGGGTTGCAGCCCCACCGCCAAGAGACCTGGAAGCTCTCCAAAGACCCGCTGTTCATCGAGAAGGTCCACGACATCTGCGGCCTGTACCTGAACCCACCCGAGCGAGCTGTCGTCCTGTGTGTGGATGAGAAGAGCCAGATTCAAGCGCTGGACCGCACCACGCCGATCCTGCCGATGCTGCCCGGCACGCCACAGCGTGCGACCCATGACTATGAGCGTCACGGCACCTCAAGCCTGTATGCCGCGCTGAACCTGGGAAGCGGCGAGGTGATCGGGTCGCTGCACCAACGCCACCGGGCCCTCGAGTTCTTGAAGTTCCTCAAGACGATCGACGAGAGCGTACCCGCCCACCTCGACGTGCACCTCGTGCTCGATAACGCCTCCAGCCACAAGACCCCACAGATCCGACGCTGGCTCGCTCAGCACCCGCGGTTTCACCTGCACTTCACCCCGACCTCGAGCTCGTGGATCAACCTCGTCGAGCGCTGGTTCGGCGAGCTCACCACCAAGCTCCTACGCCGCGGCGCGCACCGCTCCGTCCGCGCCTTGAACGCCGATATCCGCCAGTGGATCGACACCTGGAACGAGAACCCCCGCCCCTACGTCTGGACCAAGACCGCCGAGCAAATCCTCGACTCGATCAGCCGCTACTGCCAACGAATCAACCAAACAGGACACTAGGCCGTGAACTCCAAGCTGGGTATCGTTGAGGATGGCGGTCACAAGGCTTGCCGTTGACGACATGCTCGAAGAAGCGTCTGGCGAGCCTTCCTCGTAGCCGAAACGGAGCTGTTTCGATCGTGCTCTGGATGGCTTCGCGCAAGGGTGGTCGTCCCTTTGGGTACTGTGGTCGTACCCGCGAGGGTTATCGGACGAATTCGACGCAGAACCTCGTATACTGCCGGGGCCTAGAAGGTCATTAGCCCTCACCGTCTGTGGGTCCTCAGCGGTTGCGGTCCGGCCGCTGGCGGCGAGCATCGCCGTTGGGGGGTAGGAGAGGTCGGGGCGCAACAAAAGGCGCCCATCGGAAAGCTCTCCTTCTCAACGAGGTAGTCGTGCATCGCGTTCTCAGGCAGAGCGGACTCAGCGTGTCACAGGGAGCGGCCAGCTCTAGGAGCGGGCCATCGTGGACATCCGCGGCGAGCTACCGGCTCACCCCGGAGATTGCGCTGTGGGGGTGCGCGGCATCCTTCGGCGGCAAAGCTAGAGGAAGTGCGCGGCCCTTGGGGTCGGAAGGGGGTCTGCCACTTTCCCGCTTGGATCCCGGCAATGCTGACGTGCCGCGGGGCCTACGGAAGGCCCTGAACCCGATCCGACCGATCGAAGATCGCGCGGCCCGAGCGTGGCAGGCGCAGATGCTGAAGGCGCTTGGACTTGGTCACGCAGGGTCGGTGGGGCTGGGCGAGAGCCCGCTGGTATACAGCCCACGTCTCCCGTGCGGCATCCTCCCAGGTCCACGTGGGCCGAGCGGGCTGCTGTTGAACCGTGAGGGCTGCGAGGTCGGACCCCTGCACTGCGAGGTCGGACCCCTGCGGGATCAGGATCAAGCGCTCGCGCTCGAGCCCGAGCTCGGCCGCGGCTTCGCCGGCGACCTCCTCGCTGGGGACGATCACGTGTGTTGCGCGCTGGAGCGCCAGGTGGCGCAGGTGCAGGTGCATGCCGCCGCCCCGCAGCCGCTCGCTGGGGCGCTTGAGCGCGGTCAGGTCGTTCAGAGTGACCACCATCGGACAGGGGCTGTGCAGCATCGCGCCCTGCATCCAGGGGCTGTGGAAGACCTCGGCCCTCCGCGGGCGGTGGGTCTCGAGGATCTCGTCCTGCTCGCCGGCGGTGTCGCGCAGCGCCTGGAGCAGGCAGCGCGCGTAGCACCCCGCGCCCCGCGACTCGGCGGTGGGGCGGCTGTCGAACGCAACCCTCACAGGCGCTCGGGACCCTTCACGTCGCTACCCAGACGTGCACAGGGCGGAACCTTAGTCGGTTTGGGGCAGTAGCAATAGAAATGACAGAGGAGTTGCCGCTCTGTCCGGATTCTCTTCATCTCCCGCATTTCCCGGCCCAACTCGACCCTCCCCGCTCTCCCCCTCTAGCCTGCCGGGGGTGCCTGCGCGCGACTATCACGAGAGCCTGTGGGAGGCGCTGCCGGTGGGGGTGCGCCCCCCGTATCTGCAGGCGCGGCTGGCCTTCCTGCTCGAACACGCCCAGCCCGGGGCGCGGGTGCTGGACGTGGGTTGCGGCGAGGGCTGGTTCACGGCGGCGCTCGCGCGGGCGGGCAGGGAGGCGGTGGGGATCGACGTGGCGCAGGAGCCGCTGCGCCGCGCCCGTGAGCGCGAGGGGGAGCTCGACGTGCGTCTCGTCCCGGCTGAGGGGCCGTGGCCGCTGGAGGACGTGAGCTTTGATGTGGTTTGGGCGGGCGAGGTGATCGAGCACGTGGCTGACACCGCGGGTTGGCTCTCGGAGGTTCGCCGTGTGCTGCGCTCGGGGGGTGCGCTGGCGCTGAGCACGCCCGCGCACGAGCCGCTCACCCGCCTGGCGCTGGGACTCTCGGGGCGCGCCTTCAGGGCCCACTTCGACCCCCGCTCCGACCATCTGCGCTTCTACACGCCTCGCACCATGGTCGCGCTGCTGGAGGACTTCGGCTTCGAGCGAATCGAGACCCGCACCCTCGGGGGTCTACCTGGAGCGCACAGGGTGCTGCTCGTGGCGGCGCGCCGCTCGCGCTTCTAACGAACGCCCGTCCCGCCGTTGCTGCCGGCGGCGCGCAGAGCCTGCAGGTAGGCGTTCTGGATCGAGAGCAGTTCGGCGTTTGCGGTGATTTCAGCCCGGGGGGCGACGGCCTCGGGGTTGAGGTAGACAGCGGCCTCCAGCGCCCCCAGCGCAGCGCGGGGCTGGCCGACGCGCAGGTCGTATTCGCCGAGTGCCTGCCAGGTCTTGAAGTTGGAGGGCTGCAGGTGCACGGCGTGCTGGTAGGTGGCCGCCGCGGCGGCGGGCTCGCGGGCGCCTTCCTGGACGGCGGCAAGCGTGAGCAGCGCTTCGGCGGAGACGGGGTCGCGGCTGACCGCGGTGTGCGCCGCCGCGAGGGCGGCGGCGGGGTGGTCGTGTTCCACGAGCGCGAGCGCTTCGTTGGATGCGTCCACCGAACCCTGCGGCTGCCACTCCACCCATACGGCGAGCAGTGCGAAGACGACGACCGCGAGGGCGACTCCCCCGCGAAGGGGCCCGATCTCGCGCAGCGACTGTAGGCGCAGCTCGCCGGGCGAGCTGGAAAGCGGCCCGCGGCCAGCCAGCCAGCCGCCGCAGAGCAGGGCGGCGCAGGCGACCCCGGGGACGTACCAGGTCCAGTCCACGAAGGAGTGCACGCCGAAGGTGGCGACGAGGCAGACCATGCTCAGCAGTCCCACGCGCTCGGCGCTGTAGAGGCGCTCCTCTCCAAGGATGCTCCGCCAGCGCCAGCCGCTCCAGCGCCGGTTGAAGGGATGGGTGGCGCGCCCCGCGGCGATCAGCCAGGCCCCGAGCAGCCCCAGCACCACCAGCAGCCCCGCCAGGCCGAGGTCGGCGAGGGTCTGCACGATGAAGCCGTGGGCCTGCCCCACGTTGAGCATCGCGGTGCGATAGCGCAGACGGGCCGTTTCGTAGCCTTCGGCGCCAACGCCGAGCAGGGGATGGTCTTTGAATATCTCCAGGGCTTCGTTCCAGTAGCGCGCGCGCACGCTCCCGACCGCGGTGAGGCGCCCGGGTCCGTTCGCGGGCGGGGGGGCGTTGGGGTTGGTGAGCGTGCTCACCGTGTGAGAGATGCTGCCGAAGAGGCCACGGTGGCTGACGGTGAGCAGCCCGGCGAAGGCGATCGCGGCGATCACGGGGAGGCTGAGCAGCACCGCGCCCGCGCGTCGGCGCGTCCTAACTGAAATCCCCCCGCCCCTGCGCCGGCTGGTGAAGAAGCCGACCGCCAAGCCGGTGAGGGTGAGCGCCACCAGCACCGCGGCGAGCACCACGCCCAGCTGGTGCCCCGCGCTGACGCGCGCGGCGAGCGGCGTGTCGTCGGTGGTGAGCGCGTGTTGGGAGAAGTCCCACGCCACCACCACGCCCGCGCCGAGGGCGCCGGCGCCGAGCACGGCGACGCCGCGCAGGCGCAGCGGCACCATGCAGAGCCACAGCGCGAGCCCCACCGCGAGCGCGACCAGGGCGCCGCGGGAGTAGGCGAGCATGAGGGTGACCAGCACGATCCCCATCGCGGGATAGGCGAGCGCGCTCAGCAGCGCGTGCCCCGCGCGGCGGGCGCCGAGCCACATGCAGCCGATCGCTCCCAGCGCGGCGGCCACCCCGATCGCGTTCCAGTAGCCATAGGGAGCCTGCAGCCGCGCGTAGACATGCCCGGAGTTCTGCGCGGCGCCGATCGCATCGGGGAAGATCTTGGTGAGCAGCGCGTAGCCGCACACGATCACGGCGGCGAGCAGCACCCCCCCGAACACTGCCGACCAGCGGGCGGGGGCAGCCCGCGCGAGCAGCGCGGCGAGCGCGAACACGGCGCTGTAGGCGAACAGGCGGTCGGCGTCCTGCCAGCTGGCGTCGGGCTGCACCGACCACACGACCGACAGCGCGGAGAGCGCGGCGAGAGCAAGCAGGAGGCCCGTCGGCCACAGCCCGTATGTGGGCCTCCCGGCGGGTGTGAGCACGATCGCCGCGGCGATCGCAGCCCCGCAGCCGAGCGTCAGTCCCATCTCGACAGGGGTCCGGGTGCCGAGGTTCAGGCCCCCACCGGCAAGGAAGGTGATCAGGCAGAGGACGCAGGCGACCAGCAGCGTGGGGAGGACGAGGAGGGCGAGCGCCAGGAGTCTGCTCGGTGGGACACCGGGCTCCCCGCGCGAGGGTGTGGTGGCGGGGTGGGGCTGCTCCTCGTGCGCCTCGGCTGCGGGCCCCGGTGGTGCCACCGCGATGGACATCTCAGTCGCCGGCGGTGGAGTTCCCGCCTGCCCGGCGGACACGGCTGTGGACGGTGCGGCCGAGGAGCAGCAGCGCGCCGGCAAGCAGGAAGGCGAGCAGCGCGAGGAGCGGGGTGGGGAGCGAGCTGAGCGCGGAGGCGATGTCGACGTGCACGACCCCGGGGTGGATCACCTCGTTGCCCACAGGGACCGATGGCGCACTCGCGTGGGGGACGCGTTCGAGGGTGTGCTGTTCGGTGGGGGTGGGCGGCGCCACCACGGCCGAGCCGGCCCCGCCGGAGCCCCCTCCCGGCCCGCCGTGGGAGCCGCTGGCGGCCCCGGCGAGCTGGGCCTTGTGGATGAGGTCGGTGCAGTCGGTGTACTCGGCGAGGAAGGGTTCCATTTCCTTGATCGCCTGGCTGTATGCCCGCTGGCTGTAGCCAATGGGCACTTTGCCATTGCCGCAGGCTTCTTCGTAGATTTTCGCGACTTCGCTCTTGCTCGCGGAGGCGCCCGCCGCGAACAGCAGGAGCAGTGCCGCCGCGACGGCGAGCGTCGATCGGAGTGGGGCGACACGCGCGCGCAAGCGACGCACGCTACCAGTGCCCCCCGCGGGAAAGATCGTGGTTGCCGGGCGTATCGGCGGGGCCGGGGCCGACTGACGCGTGGGAGAGGCCGAGGCTGCCAAGCGCGCTCGAGAACCCCCCCGCCCAGGCGTCGTGGGTGTATGCCTGCACGTCCCTGGCGCCGGCGGCGCCGAGACGGGCGCGCAGCGGAGCGTCCGCGGCGAGCCGTCGCAGGGCGTGCCCGAGCGCGCGGGGATCACCGGCGGGCACGACCAGGCCGTTGTGCCCGTCGCGCACCAGACCGCCGGCGACGGCGCCCACGGCGTCACTTGCGATCACGGGGAGGTTGCGGTTCATCGCCTCGTTCACCACCAACCCCCAGGGCTCGCGGAAGGTGCGCGTCGCGATCGAAGGAACCACGAGTATGTCGGCGGAGTCGTACATGCTGCGCAGCTCTCTGGGCGGGGCGGGGTCCAGGCAGACCACTCCGGGCGGGGTCCCAGCGAGGGCATCGTGCCCCCCGGGACGCCCCGTTCGGGCCGTCACCGCGCCGCCGGCGGGGACCCAAGGGGGGATGGATCCCACGCCGACGAGGACGAGCGCGGCGGCGGGCGCGAGGAGGCCCGAATAACGCCAGGCCTCCAACAGCACCCCGAGACCCTTTTCCCGGACGGGGCGACCCGCAAACAGGAACTTGACGTCCGTCTCCGACGGCCATTCGGGCCTCGCGGGGGGGCTCACGTCGGGGGCGCCCCAGAAGTCGTTCCCGACCGATTGTGGAGCCACGTGCACGTTGACGGCGCCCCGCGCGCGCACGTAGGCGCTGACGTGGGGTCCGTAGGTGACGAGCGCATCCGCGGAGCGGTAGAGGCGGCGCAGCGCGGGGTAGGCGAGCAGGTGGGCGGCGGTGCGGGGGTGGGCCCACAGGGAGCTCCAGAGGATCAGCGGGACCCCCGCCCGGCGGGTGCCCGCCCAGGCGCCGGGCAGCGCGAGGCGCCCGCCGGTGGAGACGACGACGGCGCGGTGGCGCCCCGCCGCGGCGAGCGCGGCGACCTCGTGCTGGCGCACGTGCCGGTGGGGGAAGGGGAGGTCGCGCTCCTCGGTGTGAAGGGGGAGGTCGAGAGCCTCGGCGCGGTCGCCGGGGGCTCCGCCCGGCGTGTCCGCGGCGCCGGTCCCGGGGTCGTATCCGCCGTGCTGGGAGCGTCCCCCGAACAGTGCGAACTCGACGTCCTCGCGCTCGTGCAGGCGCGCGAAGGCGCCCACGCGGTCGAGGGGCGCGTGCCCGGTGACGAACAGCACCGGCCCGCCGCTTGCCCGGGGGGTCACGGTGGGCACTCCCCGGGGGGCCTCATCGCAGCGCGTGCTCGTAGGCGGCGAGGGTCTGCTCGCCGCAGCGCTCCCAGGTGAAGTGGGCGGCGACGGTGGCGCGCGCGCGTCGGCCCGCCTCGCGCAACCGTACGGGGTCGCAGAGAAGCTCGTCGATGCGCTGCGTGAGGCGCTCGATGTCTCCCGGGGGGACCAGCATGAAGCCGTCCCCCGCCGCCGCGATCTCCTCGGGCCCGGGCTCCCCGCGGCAGCCGATCGCGGGCAGGCCCCCGGCCATGGCCTCGATGTAGGCGACCCCGAAGGCCTCCTCGGTGGAGGGCATCGCGAACAGGGTGCAGCGGCGCACACGCGCGAGTGCCTCCGCGGGGGGGAGCTGTCCGCAGAACTCCACGCGCTCGCGGACCCCGAGCCGAGCGGCGAGCCCCTCCAGGGCCACCCGCTCGGGACCGTCGCCGACGATCGCATAGCGCAGGTTGGGGTGGCGGGGGGAGAGCACGGCGAGCGCGCGCAGCACGTCGGCGTGGCGCTTGCGTGCGACGAGGTGGCCGACGGTCACCAGCGAGGGCTCCGCGTCCCGCGCGACCCCGGCAGCGGGGAGATCCGCGCCGAGGTGCACCACGCGCGCCTCCCGTGCGCCGTGGGCGCGGGCGAGCTCGGCGATGCCGCGGCTGTTGGCGAGCACCAAACGGGCGGCGCCGAGCCCGCGCGCGACGGCCTCGCGGCCGGCGCTGGAGCGGGGGGCGGTGTGGAGCACGTCGCCGCCGTGGACGGAGACCACGAGGGGCTGCTCGAGCCCGACGCGGAACACCGCCTCGCCTGCGGGAACCGCGTTGTGGGCGTGGATCAGATCGAAGCCCCAGCGCCGGTGCAGGCGCCGCAGGGCGACCCCCAGCGCGGGTGCGGCCCAGGCGCCCCAGGCGGGGTAGGAGCGCCAACGGGGCGGGGAGACATAGGGGACATAGGTGACCGGGAGGCCGTCGTGGAGCTGGTGCATACCCCCCCGCACCCGCTCGCGCAGCATTCCCCCGAGTGCCCGCGGGCCGTTCAGCAGCCCTCCCGCACCGGCATACAGGGAGGCGCGCGGCGGCACGAGGCGGTCCAGGACGAGCACGTGCACATCCGCTCCCGCGGCCTGCGCGGCGAGCGCCTGGCGGTGGGCCCAGATCCCCAGCACGGGGTCACCGTGATGGGGATAGAACTCCGCTACGACCGCAACCCTCACCAGTGGCGATGGGTGAGGAGGGTGGTCTGGGCTTCGCGGGCCCCCAGGTGGGGGCGCTCGGCGAGCAGGGCGCGCGCCTCGGCGACGGCGGCCTCGCGCGAGTAGGCGTCGCCTGCGGGCGCGGCGGTGTGGGCGATCGCGACGGCGTCGAGCACCCCGCAGCGCCACCCGTGCTGGCGTGCGAGCGCCGCCCAGTGCAGGTCGAGGCCCCACCCCATGCGCACGTCGGGGAACGGCAGCAACGCCGGGAGGGTGGTGCGGGCGAGGGCGGTGACGGGGCCGATCTCGACGAACGGCGTCTGGCGCGCCACGGAGCCCGCGCGGCGGCGGGTGATGCGCCAGGCGGCGTGGGAGCGGGCGCGGTGGGCGGGCTGGACGAGGTCGAAGCGCAGGCGCTCGGCGAGGAACAGCAGGCGGTCGAGGAAGCCCCGGGGGAGGACCACGTCGTCGTCGACCACGAGCAGCCAGTCGCACTCCCCGGCGGGATGGGCGGCGAGCAGGCGGTTGAGGTTCTGGAACTTCCCGAGCGCCCCCGGCTCGCCCATGTGCAGCTCGACGTCGTGGCGGGAGCGCAGCAGCTCGGCGCGGATCGCCCCTGCCATCGCGCGCCGCTCGGGGCGCTGCACGCCGAGGACGAGCACGCGCCGGCGCGGCGGTGAGCGGCGAGCGGCGCGCATCAGGCGCAGGCGCTGGCCGTCGAGCAGCTCGCGGGCGTCGATCGCCCGGTCCACGAGCTCCCGCCGCACCGCGTCGAGGCCCCCGACGGTGCCGCTTTCTCCGGAGAGGAAATCCTCGGTCTCGCGGCGGGGCTCCTCCATCCCCCGGCGGAGTCGATCCGTCTCGCGGTGCGCGGGTGGGTGGCGCCGTTCGCGCACCCCCTCCTCCAGTCGGCCGAGGCTGTGGGCGACCATCGTGAGCCCTGCGGGGCAGCGGCGACGCAGAACGTGCCCGAGGCACCCGGCGAGGGTGCGCAGCTCGCGCAGGAGACCTGGTGCCCCACCCCGCCACGCGTCGTAGCGGCGGCTGGCACGTCCCCGTGCCCGTGCGGCGCGGGCGAGTGAGCGCAGCCGCGCGTCGGCCGGCGAGCGCCGGTGGTCGAGGGCGGCGGCAGCGATGTACACAATGGGCCCGACGAGCTCGGCTGGCGCGGAGGGCTCGGCTGGTTCGGAGGGCTCGGCTGGCTCGGCGGACTCGGCAGGCTCGGCCCCATTGCGGCCCGTGGTGTCACCGCGGCTCGCGGCGCGCAGGCGTTCCTGCCACTCCTGCTCATCGCCGTAGAGCCCGAGCGCGGCGTCGAAGGGCCCGACGCGCTCCAGGGCGCGGCGGCGCACGGTCATGTTGGCCCCCCAGGCGAAGCGCACGCGGTCGCTGTCCTCGGGCCCGAGATCCAGCGATGTGATCGGGCTCCCCTCCCGCCCACAGGAGCGCCGGCCCCACCCGCCCCGGCCCTCCAGGCGGGGGTGGATCGGGCCGGCGAGGACCTCCGCGTGGGGATGCTCGCGGGCGCCGAGCAGCAGCGCCTGGAGCCATCCGGGGCGGACCTCGACATCGTCGTCGACGAACACGAGCAGATCGCCGTGGGAGTTGGCGACGCCGGTGTTGCGGGCCGCGTTCAGCCCCAGGGGCCGGTCGTGGGAGAGGTAGCGCGCGCCGAAGCGCTCGGCGACCGCGCGGACCGCGGGGGAGGGGTGGTCGTCCTCGACCACCAGCACCTCGGTCCCGGCGGCGGCGGCTTGGGGTGCGATCGAGGCGAGTGCGACCTCGAGGTACTCGGGCCGCGCGCGGGTGGGGATGACGATCGATGCGGTGGGGTTCAAGATGGGGTGTTGCTCGGGAAGAGGTGCCGGCTCGCCCACCGATCGGGGATCGACGGGATCGCCGATCGGCCAGCTGAGCCGCCCTCTGGGCGTGATGCGAATACTCGCAATGAGAGTATTCGCCAGTGGAACATTCTAGGTTTGCCTAGACATGATCCTGTTCCTGCACAACCGCTACCGCGCTCCGGGGGGAGAGGAGCGCGTGGTGGAGGACCTGATGTGGCTGGTGCGCGAGCGTCTGGGGGAGCCGGTGGAGCTCCTCGCGCGGGAGGGGCAGGGTGCGGGCCGGGCACGCGCGGCGGCGGGCCTGCTGCGCGGGGGCCTCGACCCGCGCGAGGTGGCGGATGCGGTGCGCGCCACGGGGGCGCGGGTGGTGCACGCCCACAACATCAACCCCACGCTCGGCTGGCGGGCGCTGGCGGCCGCGCGGGAGGCGGGGGCGCGGGTGGTGGTGCACCTGCACCAGTACCGCCTGGTGTGCGCGGTGGGGGTGTGCTTCACGCGGGGCGAGGAGTGCGTGCGCTGCCACGGGCGCAACACCCTCCCCGGGGTGCTGCGGGGCTGCCGGGGAGGCCTTGGAGAGGCGCTCGTATATGGGGCCGGTCTGGCGCTGTGGCAGCGTCGGGTGGTGGAGCAGGCGGATGCGGTGATCGTCCCGAGCGAGTTCGCGCGGGAGCGGCTGCGGGAGCTGGGCGCTCCGCTGCCGTGGGAGCGGGTGCACGTGCTGGCGCCACCGGTGCGGGCGCTCATCAACGGCGCACCGGCCGAGGGCCGTCCACCGGAGGGCTATGCGCTGGTGGTGGCGCGTCTGGCTCCGGAGAAGGGGATCGACGTGGCGATCGAGGCGTGCCGCCGCGCGGGCATCCCGCTGGTGGTCGCGGGGGAGGATCTGGAGGGCAACGCTCGCGGTGGCGAGGCGGAAGGTGGGGTGGAGGGTGGAGTGGTTCGCTTCGTGGGCCGCGTGGACGATGCGCGCCTCGCCCAGCTGCGAGCGGGGGCGGCGCTGGCGCTGGTGCCCTCGCGCTCGGCGGAGACGTTCGGCCTCGCGGCGGCGGAGGCGATGGCGGCGGGTCTGCCGGTGGCGGCGAGCCGCGTGGGGGCGCTCCCGGAGCTCCTCGGCGAGGAGTCCCTGGCGCCCCCGGGGGACGCGGTGGCCCTGGCGGCGGCGATCGAACGCCTGCGCGGCGATCCCCGGGCGGGGGCGCGGGCGCTGGAGCGGGTCCGCGCCCTGTGCTCTCCGGAGGTGGTCGCGGGGAAGCTGGCGCAGGTATATGAGGCTGCGACGGCGTCGTGAGTCGCCCGCACCGATCGCGGTGAGCCCCTTGCGCCGACTCGTCTGTGTCGCCAGCGCCGATCGCCGTGAAGTCGTCCGCGCCGATCTCACGATCGTCACCGCGCGTCCCGTGTCGGGCCTACACTACGGCCGATCGTGACGACCGTGGGCATTGTCGGGTTGGGCTACGTGGGGCTGCCGCTGGCGGTGGCGTTCGCGCAGGAGGGCTGTGACGTGGTCGCGGTCGATGTGGACGCTCGCAAGGTGGCGGCGATCGAGGCGGGGGAGTCCTACATCGAGGATGTGCCCTCGGCGCAGCTCGCGGACGTGCGGGAGCGGATCCACGCCAGCACGCGCTATGCGCGGCTGGCGAAGGCGGACGCGGTGCTGGTGTGCGTGCCCACGCCGCTGACCCGCAACCGGGAGCCCGACCTCGGCCCGCTCCTGGACGCGACGCGGGGGCTGGCGGACGTGCTGCAGGCCGGCCAGCTGGTGGTGCTGGAGTCGACCACCTACCCCGGCACCACGCGCGAGCGGATGCTGCCGATCCTGGAGGAGTCGGGCCTCGCGGCGGGCCGGGACTTCCATCTGGCGTTCTCCCCCGAGCGCGTGGACCCGGGGCGGACGGACTTCACGCTGCGCAACACCCCGAAGGTGGTGGGGGGCCTGACGGAGGCGTGCGCGGAGCGCGCGGGGGCGCTCTACGGGCTGGTGTGCGAACAGATCGTGCCCGTCTCCAGCCCCGAGGCGGCGGAGCTGAGCAAGCTGCTGGAGAACATCTTCCGCTCGGTGAACATCGCGCTCGTGAACGAACTGGCGATGCTGACCGACCGCATGGGGATCGACATCTGGGAGGTGGTGGACGCCGCGGCGACCAAGCCCTACGGCTTCATGCGCTTCGAGCCGGGGCCGGGCATGGGCGGGCACTGCCTGCCGGTGGACCCCTTCTACCTGAGCTGGCGCGCGCGGGAGTTCGACATGGTGACGGAGTTCATCGAGCTGGCGGGCAAGGTCAACCAGCAGATGCCCTACCACTGCGTGATGAAGGTGGAGCGTGCGCTCAACGACGAGGGCCTGCCGGCGCGGGGCGCGCGAATCGCGGTGCTCGGGGTCAGCTACAAGCCGGGCGTGGGCGACGTGCGGGAGTCACCGGCGCTGAAGATCATCGCCCTGTTGCGGGCGCTGGGGGCGGAGCTCGCCTATCACGATCCCCACGTCCCCGAGCTGCCCGAGCTCGGCATGCGCAGCGTCCCGCTGGAGGAGGCGCTGGAGGAGGCGGACCTCGCGTTGATCGTGACGGCCCACCCGACGGTCGACCACAGCCTCGCGGCCGAGCGGGCGCGCGTGGTGGTGGACCTGCGCGGGGTCACGCGGGGGGCGCGGGTGGGGAACACGGTGCAGCTGTGAGCGGTGAGGCTCGTTCGGGACGGCGGCCGAGGCGATCGAGGGCTCTCCAATGAGCGCGGCCGGCGAGCTGAACCGGCTCGCCCCCGACCCGCGCGCGCCGGGCCTGCTGCTGGGGGAGGATGTGGAGATCGGCGAGGGGGTCTCCTTCGGGGCGTACGTGGTGGTTCACGCGGGCACGGTGATCGGGGCGGGCTGCGTGATCGAGGACCACGCCGTGCTCGGCAAGCGCCCGCGGCTGGCGCGGAGCTCCTCCGCGCGCGGCGAGGTGGGCCCTCTGGAGCTGGGGGAGCGGGTGACGGTGTGCGCCGGCGCGGTCGTGCTGGCTGGAGCGAGCATCGGCGAGGAGGCGATTCTGGGCGACCAGTCGTTCGTGCGCGAGCGCTCCCGCGTGGGTCCGGGCTCGGTGATCGGGCGGGGCAGCGTGGTGGACAACGACGTGCAGGTGGGCGCCCGCGTGAAAGTGCAGACGGGTGTCTACCTGACGGCGTTCACCCTCATCGAGGACGACGTCTTCGTGGGTCCCGGCGCCACAACCACGAACGACGACACGATGGCCCGTCACGATGACGCGACTCCCCTGCGGGGAGCGACCCTGCGCCGCGCCTGCCGTGTGGGCGGTGGCACGGTCCTGACCCCGGGTGTGGAGATCGGGGAGGAGGCGTTTGTCGCCGCGGGGGCCGTGGTGACGCGCGACATCCCGCCCCGCGCGGTCGCGATGGGCGTCCCCGCGCGAGTGGTGCGCGAGGTCCCCGCGGAGGACCTACTGGAGCGCTGGCGCTCCTGGGAGCAGCCGCAACGCTGATGCTACGCATTGAACCAATATACTAGTTTACTAGCAAACTTTCAAAGACGGCCCGGGGCCGCTAACGTGCGGGTGTGACTCGCCAGCCTGACACCGGGGGTTCGGGGCTTGGCACGCCTCTGGAGGGTGGCCTGGACTTCGCGATCGATCGCCGGGCGGAGGTCCCGATCGGGGTCCAGCTCGCCTGGGCCCTGCGCGCGCGCATCCACGACGGCAGGCTGATGCCCGGACAGCGCCTCCCGGGCCTGAGAGACCTCGCGCAGGAGCTGAAGGTGAACGCCAACACGGTGCGCGCCGTCTACCAGCGCCTGGAGCACGAAGGCATGATCGAAAGCCAGCAGGGAAGCGGTACGTTCGTCACCGCCACCGCGCGCAGGTCCTCTGCGGCTGGTGCGATCGCCGCAAGCGCCGCCCGCGAGGCGTTGCAGACGGGCGTCGATCCACGCGAGGTCGCGGCCGCCCTGTACGTCGAGCCGGGATCCGATGCTCAGTCCCACGATCAGGGAGCGGAGCGCCGACGCGGGCTGCGTCTCCAGATCGCGGCCCTGGAGCAGGTTCTCGCGAGGATGGAAGCCGAGCATCCCGAGCTCGTGCCCGCGTCGCGAGCGGCTGTACGCCGGGAGCTGCCCGCCCGCGGCCCGCGACTGCTGGATGTCGAGGAGCTCGAGCTGACCCAGACCCACCTCTTGCGCCGGCTTGCCGCCATCCAGAACGCGAGCGACGAGCTCGAGCACCGCCGCCAGGCCTCCGCCGAGTCCGCCGAGCAGCCGCAGGAGGCGGCGCCTGCACCGAAGCCCGCAGCTCGTCCCCGCGCCAAGGCGCGGCCGGCCCCGGCTGGGGCGTAGGCAGCGCCGCGACTGGGTTCGACTGCCG
Organism: uncultured Solirubrobacterales bacterium; assembly: GCA_963713985.1. Lineage (GTDB taxonomy): Bacteria > Actinomycetota > Thermoleophilia > Solirubrobacterales > Solirubrobacteraceae > Palsa-744. Next base: position 1,579,023 of record OY970219.1, read on the forward strand.
CATCGGCTAGCTTGAGGGCCACATGTCCACTGTCAGTGAGACAGCGCCGACGGCGAGCGCCGGCGTTCCCGTCGCGGCTCGGGCGCTCACGCGCCGCTACGGGGAGGGTGCCACCGAGGTGCAGGCGCTGAGCGGGGTGGACCTCGACGTGCGGGATCGCGAGCTCGTCGCCGTGATGGGGCCCTCGGGGTCGGGCAAGTCGACGCTGATGCACCTGCTCGCGGGGCTCGACCGGCCGACGTCGGGCAGTGTGACGATCGCCGGCACCGAGCTGGGCCGGCTCGACGACCGGGCGCTGACGCTCCTGCGCCGGGAGCACATCGGTTTCATCTTCCAGTTCTTCAACCTGCTGCCGATGCTCGACGCCGCGGAGAACATCGTGCTGCCGCTCTCGATCGCGGGCGAGCGGCCCGAGCAGGCGTGGGTGCAGGAGCTGCTGGACAAGGTCGGCCTGGAGCGCCGCCGCCACCACCGTCCCTCCGAGCTCTCCGGCGGCGAGCAGCAGCGCGTGGCGATCGCGCGCGCTCTCGTCACGCGGCCGACGATCCTGCTCGCGGACGAGCCGACCGGCAACCTCGACTCGAAAACGGGCGGGGAGATCCTCGACCTGATGCGCGACTCGGTCGACTCCTATGGGCAGACGACGGTGATGGTCACGCACGACCCGCGCGCCGCCGCGATCGCCGACCGCATCCTGTTCATCGCCGACGGGCAGATCGTCAAGCAGCTCACCGGGGCGAGCGCCGGTGAGGTGGTGACGGTGATGAGCGAGCTCTCCACATGAGCGGGCGCCCGCGCGGCGCGACGGTGGGCACGCGGCCTGGCGGGGAGCACTCCTCGTGATCGGCGTCGCCCTGAAAGGGCTCGCCGGGCGCAAGCTGCGCGCGGCGCTGACCGCGATGGCGATCGTGCTCGGGGTGGCGATGATCAGCGGCACGTTCATCCTCACCGACACGATCGAAGCGGCCTTCGACACGGTCTTCACCGTGGTCTACAAGAAGACAGACGTGATCGTCACGGGCCGCAGCGCGATCAGCGAAGGCGAAGGGGAACGCGAACGCGGCGGCACCCCCGCCTTCTCCGAAACGCTGCTCGCCACGGTGCGCGCGCTGCCGGGCGTCGCCGAAGCGCAGGGCTCCGTGCAGAGCCGCGCGCAGCTGGTGGGGCGCGACGGCAAGGTGCTCTCCACGCACGGCTCACCGGGCCTCGGCTACAGCGTGCACGCGCTCGGCAACCAGCGCTTCAACCCGCTGGAACTTCTGCGCGGCCACTGGCCGGTGGGGTCCGATGAAGTCGCGATCGACGCCAACTCGGCCGAAAAGGAAGGCTACGTGGTGGGCGAGGAGATCGGGGTGATAACCCGCGGCGCGGAGCAGCCGATGCGGATCGCGGGGATCGCGCGGATCGGCGGGGTCTCCTCGATCGGGGGCGCCACGATGGCGATCTTCAACTTCCCCGTGGCCCAGCGCCTCTTCAACAAGGTGGGGCGCCTGGACTCGATCTCGGTCGCCGACCGGTCGGGGTACTCCCCCCAGCAGGTGGCGGACGAGATCCGCCCGGTGCTGCCGGCGAACGCGCAGGTCCGCACCGGCGAAGCGGAAGCCAAGAAGCGCACGGAAATGACCGGCGAACTCCTCAACGTGATCCGCGACTTCCTGCTCGCCTTCGCGGGCATCGCGCTGTTCGTGGGCTCCTTCGTGATCGCCAACACGCTCTCGATCACGATCGCCCAGCGCACCCGGGAGCTCGCGACCCTGCGCACGCTCGGCGCGACCGGGCGCCAGGTGCGCCGCTCGGTGCTGCTCGAAGCGTTCGCGATCGGTCTGCTCGCTTCGGTCGTGGGGCTGTTCCTCGGGTTGGGGCTGGCGAAGGGTCTGAACTCCCTCTTCCACCACCTGGGCATCGACCTCCCCCAGGCCGCGACGGTGTTCGCCACACGCACCGTGATCGTCTCGCTGCTCGTGGGCGTCGGCATCACGATGCTCGCGGCGCTGCGCCCTGCCGCCCGTGCGACGCGCGTGCCGCCGATCGCGGCCGTGCGCGAGGGGGCGCTGCTGCCCACCTCGCGCTTCGCGCGCTTCAACACGCCCGCCGCGCTCGGGGTGCTCGGCGGCGCCGTCGCACTGATGCTCGTGGGCCTGTTCGTGAGCTCGCTCTCCACGGGCCTGCGCCTGCTGGCGATCGGCCTCGGGGCGGTCGGGGTGTTCGTGGGCGTGGCGATGCTCGCCAAGACACTCGTGCCGCCGCTGGCCAAGGCGCTCGGGTGGCCCGCCACGCGGATCGGCGGCACCGCCGGGCGGCTGGCGCGGGGCAACGCGATGCGCAACCCGACGCGCACGGCCTCCACCGCCTCCGCGCTGATGATCGGGCTCGCGCTCGTGACGCTCGTGTCGGTGCTGGCCGCCGGGCTGAAAACCACGTTCGAAGGCTCGGTCAACGAACTGTTCCACGCCGACTACGCGCTCACCGCGACCAACAACTTCTCCCCCGTCTCCACCGCCTCCGCCGAAGCGGTCGCGCGGGTGCCGGGCGTGCAGGTCGTCTCCGGCGTGCGCGCCGGCCGCGGCCGCGCGTTCGGCGGCGCGATCAACGTCAGCGGCGTCTCCGGCGACATCAGCCAGGTGGTGCACGTCAAATGGCAGCACGGCTCGCCCGCGACCCCCGGCGAACTGGGCGCGGACGGCGCGTTCGTGTCCAAGGCCTACGCGAAAGAACTCCACCTGCACGTCGGCTCGCCGCTCGCCGTGGAGACCCCCTCCGGCCGGGTCATGCACCTGGTGCTGCGCGGCATCTACGAACCGCCCAAGGGCGGCGCGCCCTACGGCGACGTGACGATCTCCACGCAGCGCTTCGACGCCGAATACCAGAACCCCGAAAGCGTGTACACGTTCGTGAACGTCGCCGGGGGCGCCACGCCCGCCAACACCAGGCGCCTGGAAGCGGCGCTCGTGCCCTTCCCCGACGCGAAGATCCAGACCGAGAGCCAGTTCAAGGAAAACCAGGAGCAGGGCATCACCACGCTGCTCAACCTGCTGTACGTGCTGCTCTCGCTGTCGATCATCGTGAGCCTCTTCGGGATCGTCAACACGCTCGTGCTGACCGTGTTCGAGCGCACCCGCGAGCTCGGCATGCTGCGCGCGATCGGCATGACCCGCCGCCAGGTGCGCCGCATGATCCGCCACGAAAGCATCATCACCGCGCTGATCGGCGCCGCGCTCGGAATCCCCGTGGGGATCGTGCTCGCGCTGATGGTGGGGCAGGCGATCGAATACCCCTCCTTCACCCTCCCCGTGGGCCGGCTGATCGCGTTCGTCATCGCCGCGATCCTCGCCGGCATCATCGCCGCGATCTTCCCCGCACGGAGGGCGGCGCGGCTAAACGTGCTCCGGGCGCTGCAGTACGAGTAGGGGACCGCGATCAGGCAGACATCCGAGCCGGGCCGCGAACCTGGTGCTCGCACGCCTGCTCGTAGAGTGGCTCGGCCGCCATGTCGATGCCATCGTCGGGCCAGACGATCGTGCCGTACTCAACCTTGACCTGCGCAAAACGCTGCGGGTCGCGCAGCGGCCCGAACACGCCTTGCCACTCGCTGTCGTCGAATGCGATGTCGCCGACAGCGCCGTCCGCGAAGGTCAGGCGCAACTCGTGGTCACCGATGACCTCGACCTTGGTGATTGGAACAAGCTTGCCCATCGCGTCAATTCTAAAGCAGCGGCACGATCCGTCGCACAGCCGCGATGACCTCCGCCACCTGCGCCTGCGTGAGCACGGGGCTCAGCGGGATCGCGAGATGTGTGCGGGCGGCGTGCTCGGTGCCGGGCAGCTCGACGCCCTCGCCCCACGCGCGCATCGCTGGCTGGCGGTGGACGGGGGTGCGGTAGTAGGGCTTGTGGCCGATGCCGGCGGCGGCGAGGGCGGCTTCCAGGGGCGGGGGATCGGGGTGGCCGATCACGTAGAGGTGCCAGGCGGGCTGCGCGCCAGCGACTGGCCTGGGCAGCGTAACCAGCCCGTCGAGGCCGGCCTGCTCGTAGTGGGCGCCCGCCGTGCGGCGGCCCTCGGCCCAGGCGTCGAGATGGGGCAGCTGGACTCGCAGGAGAGCAGCCTGGAGCTCATCGAGGCGCGAGTTGTAGCCCACCTGCTCGTAGGTGACCTTGTCGTGGGAGCCATGGAAGCGCAGGGTGCGCGCGCGTTCGGCGATCTCGGGGTCGGAGGTGGTGATCGCGCCGCCGTCGCCGAAGCCGCCGAGATTCTTGGAGGGAAAGAAGGAGAAGGTAGCGGCTGTGCCCAGCGCTCCGGGGCGCCCACCGTTTGTGCGCGAGCCCGCGGCCTGGGCGGCATCCTCGAGCACGGGAACGCCGAGTGCCTCGATCTCGGCGACGGGGGCGACGTTGCCGAAGAGGTGCACCGCGATCACGGCCTTTGTGCGGGGGGTGAGTGCGGCGCGCACGGTGTCGGCGGTGAGACAGTAGGTGTGGGGGTCGATGTCGCAGAAAACCGGCGTGGCGCCCGTCGGGGGTATGGCCTCGGCGGAGGCGTAGAAGGTGAAGGAGGGCACCACCACCTCATCGCCCGGCCCGACGCCCATCGCACGCAGAGCGATCGTGATTGCGTCGGTGCCGTTGGCCACCCCCACTGCGTGCGAAGACCCGCAGTACGCCGCGAACTCCCGCTCGAAGGCGGCCACCTCGGGGCCGAGGATGTAGCGCTCGGAGTCCAGCACCCGCGCCACCGCCGCGCGCAGCTCCTTGCGCAGGGGGGCGAGGGGGGAAGAGGTGTCGAACAGGGGCACCGCCATGACCGGGACCCTACCGGCGGGCGGGGCGGTCACGGCGCTCACGCACGGAGCCCATGCCGGCGCGGTCCGCCGTGAGCGTCCTCACCTGGCGCCGGACCCAGCGGGGCCGTCGCGACAGTCGCTCACGCGGCGGCCGATCCGGTGTGGGCCTGAACGGGCGCCTCCCGCTCGCGCAGCCACCGCACGGTGGCGGCGATGCCCTCCTCGACCCCGATGCGGGCCTCCCAGCCGAGCAGGGTGCGGGCCTTCTCGACGGAGGGCCAGCGGCGCTGGACGTCGACGGTGAAGCTCGGGAGGTGCTCCAGGGCGAACTCCTCGGGGTCCTCGCCGCAGGCCTCCCACACGATCCGCGCGATCTCCGCGACCGTGAGCTCGCGGGAGGCGGAGATGTTGAAGTCCTCGTTCAGGCCCGCCTCTGCGCCCATCGCGGTGACGACCCCATCGGCGATGTCGTCGACATGGGTGAGCGTGCGGGTCTGCTCGCCGGAGCCGAAGATCTGCAGGGGGCGCTGTCCGGAGAGCACCTTGCGGATCAGGTCGGGCACGGCGTGGGCGATGCCGGGCTCGGCGTCGGGCAGCTCGCCGGGGCCGTAGGCGTTGAAGGGGCGGCAGATCGTGTAGGGGAGGCCGTGCTCCTCGTGGGCGGCGCGGCAGTAGACCTCGCCGGTGAGCTTCGAGAAGCCGTAGGCGGAGAGCGGGACGGGGCAGTCGGGGAGGTGGGCCTCGGTGGTGGGGTACTCGGTGGCGCGCTCGAAGACCATCGAGGAGGAGACATAGGCGAAGCGCTCCACCTCCACCTCCAGCGCGGCGCGCACGACGGCGTTGTAGAGGGCGTTGTTGACCTCCGTGAGAGTGTGGGGGAGGCGGTGGAAGTTCGCGATCCCCCCCACGATCGCGGCGAGGTGGATCACGTGCGAGCAGCCCTCGCTGGCGCGGCGGGCCTCCGCGAGCAGGCGCAGATCGCCGGTGTGCACCTCGCACCCCTCGCGCATCCACTGGGGGGCGGGGCGCTGGTCGGAGACCCGCACCTCGTAGGCGGGGTCCGCCAGCAGCCGGCGCACCACCGCGGCCCCGATCGTGCCGGCGCCGCCCGTCACGAGCACGCGGCTCATGGTTGCCGGGAGGGGTTGCTTGGGGATCGTCCGCGTGCCTCGGTGGCGTCACGACCGCGTAGGGGCGGGACCTCCTGTCCCGCCACCATCGTCGGTGGGGCAAGCTCGGCGGTATAGGCGAACACCTGACCCGCGCCCCAGCAGTTCCAGGGGTCCACGACCAGGCACTCCTCCGCGGCGAGCGCCGCGATCGCGGCGAGCGTGCCGGCCTCACGGAACTCCGAGTGGTTGGCCGCCACCACAACGGCGTCCGCTCCCTCCAGCGCCTCCTCCAGTGGCGCGGTGGGGGTGGGGACGTGGGGGTCGTGCACGGCGACGTCGGCGAGCTCGCGCTCCAGCAGCCGCACGAGCTTGTGCGCGAGCGAGTCGCGCTCGTCGTCGGTGTCCGCCTTGAACGCGAGGCCGAGCACGGCGACCTTGCGGTTCGCCAGCGAGCCCAGGCGCCGGCGCATCCCCTCGACGAGGAACAGCGGCACGGACTCGTTCACGCGCGAGACCGCGAGCAGCATCCCGGGCGCGTTGGAGCGCTCCTCGGAGAAGGCGAAGTCCTTGCGCAGGCAGGTCCCCGCGGTGAGCCCCGGCTGGGCGATGCCCCCGCGGGGGTAGTCGCGGTTGACGAGGTCGATCACCTCGAAGACGTTGGCGTTGTGGCGCTCGCAGTCCATCATCAGCAGGTTGGGGAGCGCGAAGTTGGTGTAGCGCAGGATGTTGGCCCAGATCTTCGCGAGCTCCGCCTGCACGGGGGTGGTCTGCACGATCGGGGCGCCGAAGACCCCGAACAGCTCCGCGGCGACCTCCCCCGAGCGCGCGCCGACGCCGCCGATGATGCAGGGGAGGGTGTCGATCTCCTCCAGGAAGCGCCCCGCGGCGATGCGCTCGGGGGCGTGCGCCACGAACACCTCCTCGCCGATGCGAAAGCCGCGGTGCTTGGCGAGGTAGCCCGCGACGAACTCCGTGGTCCCGGGCGCCACGGTGGAGCGCAGTACGAGCGAGTGCCCCGGGGCCAGCACCCCCAGCAGGTCGTCCAGCGCGGAGCGGATGTCGCGCATGTCGATCTCGATGTGCGAGAAGGAGGGGGTACCGAGCGTGATCACGATGTGCTGCGCCCGCGCGGCGTCGGCGACGCGCTCGGAGAGCTCCAGCCGGCCGCCGGCGTCCCCCTCCCGTTCAGGCCCGCCGTTGCCGGTGAGCTTCGGCTCGTCCTCGCCGTCTGCTCCCACTGTGCGCGCGCCGCGCAGGCGCTCCAGCAGCTCCTGGGCGCCGGTCTCCTGGAAGGGCATCGCGCCCTCCCGCACCGCGTCGAGGCGGGCGGTGTCGTTGTCGATCCCGATCACCCGCAGCCCGCGGTCGGCGAAAGAGAGCGCGAGCGGCAGACCGACGCGGCCGAGGCCGATCACGGAGACGTCGGCGGTGTGCTGGGGCGGGGTCATGGAAGGGGAGGTTAGCGGCGCTCGCGCCAGTACTGGCGGGCGAACCCGGCCACGAAGCGGGGGTTGTAGCGGGCATAGCGCCGCCACAGCCGGCGGGGCTCGCGTGCGAGGCGGTAGCTCCACTCCAGGCCGCTGCGCTGCATCCACGGCGGAGCCTGGGGTACGAGGCCGGCGTGGAAGTCGAAGGCCGCGCCGACCCCCACGAGCAGGGGGGCGCGCAGCCGGGGGCGCATGCGCTGCATCCAGCGCTCCTGCTTGGGCTGCCCGGTGCCCACCCACACGACCTGGGCGCCGCAGCCGTCGATCTCGGCGACCACGCGGCGCTCCTCCTCCGGGGTGAGCTCCCTGAAGGGCGGCGAGTGGCCCCCGGCGATCTCGAGGCCCGGGAAGCGCTCGCGCAGACGGCGGGTGAGCAGCTCCAGGGCCTCGGGTGTGCGGCCCCCGTAGAGGTAGATGGGCGTCCCGGCGCGGGCGGCGCGCGCGCAGAAGCCCGCCATCAGGTCGGGCCCATAGACACGCGTGGCGCGAGCGTGGCCAAGCAGGCGCAGCGCCCACACGAGCGGCATCCCGTCGGGCACCGCGAGCGTGGCGTCCAGGGTGGCGGCGAGCGTGGCGGGGTCCTCGCGGGCGCTCATCACGAGGTTCACCGCGGCCGCGGTGAGGTAGCCGCGCTCCCCGGCCGCGATCATCGCCTCCATCCAGTCCATCACCTGCTCGTAGTCGGAGATCGCGAGCGGGATGCCGAGGATCTCCGCGCGGGGGGGCGGCTCGGGGATGGTGCAGGGCGGGGTGGTGGATGCGGGGGAGGGGGCGATTGGGTGAAGATACCCGCCACGGTGGCGAGGATCGATCGAGACTTCTGGGCGGGGCGGCGTGTGCTGCTCACGGGCCACACTGGCTTCAAGGGTGCGTGGACGGCGCTGTGGCTGCAGGAGCTCGGCGCGCAGGTGACCGGCCTCGCGCTGGCGGGAGCACCCACGCGCCCCTCCCTGTACGAGCTCGCGCGGGTGGGCGAGGGGATGCGCGAGCGCACCGCAGACGCCCGCGACGCCCCCGCGCTGCTGGAGGCGGTGGAGCAGGAGCGCCCCGAGGTCGTGCTGCACCTCGCCGCGCAGCCCCTCGTGCGACTCGGCTACCGGGAGCCCGCGCTGACCTACGAGGTGAACGTGATGGGCACCGTGAACCTGCTGGAGGCGGTGCGCCGAGCGGGAGAGGAGGTGCGCGCGGTCGTGGTGGTGACCTCGGACAAGTGCTACGAGAACCCCGCGGGAGGAGCGCGGCGGTTCGTGGAGGGCGACCCCCTGGGCGGCGAGGACCCCTATTCGAGCTCGAAGGCGTGCGCGGAGCTCGTGGCGGCGGCGTACCGCAGCTCGTACTTCTCCGCTGGCGCGAGTGCGAGCCGGAACGCGGGGCCAGAGCGCTCCCCCTCCCCCCCCATCCAAAAAACCGAAATTGCCACCGCCCGTGCGGGCAACGTGATCGGCGGCGGTGACTGGGGCGCGGATCGGCTGATCCCGGACATCGTGCGCGCGGTGGAGGCGGGGGAGCCGATGCGGGTGCGCAACCCCGGCGCGGTGCGCCCCTGGCAGCACGTTCTCAACCCCCTGAGTGGCTACCTGACGCTGGCGCAGGAGCTGTGCCGCGAGGACTCCCCTGGGGTGGCGAGCGCGTGGAACTTCGGCCCCGCCCAGGAGGACGCGCGCACGGTTGGCTGGGTGGTGCGGCGCCTGGCGGATTACTGGGCGGGCGCATTGCGCTGGGAGGAGGACGGCGGGGAGGGTGCAGATCCCAATCCCCCGGAGGCGGGACACCTGGCGCTCGACTCCAGCAAGGCCGAGCACGGCCTCGGCTGGCGCCCGGCATGGGGCCTCGAGGAGGCTCTCGAGCGGGTGGTGAGCTGGCACGAGGCGCACCGGCGCGGCGAGGACATGCGCGCGGTCAGCCTCGCCCAGATCGCGGAGCTTGCGTAGGCCACCTGGCTTTTTCGCCACCAGGGCATGTTCCTTGGCGCCGCCAAAGGAGCTGATTTGCTCGGGGTTTTGACCCATCGGTTCGATTGGGTCGCGAGATTCCCACAGCTCGTAATCTTTCGTGCGGTGAGCTTCCCGACCCTGCTCCTGTCATGAGCCCCTCGACTCTGGGCCGGCCGTGAGCCCCTCGACCCTGGGCCGGCCGTGAGCCCCTCGACTCTGGGCCGGCCGTGAGCCCCTCGACTCTGCGCCGCTACCGCGCTGAGCGCCTGCTGCGCAGGGAGTTCGGGGGGCTGCGCGAGGAGGTGCTGGGGAGCGTTCGGGGACGGCTGCGCTCGCGCGGCGTGCACCTCGACGGGGGTGACCTGGAAGCGTGCTACGCCCAGGCCTGGCAGGGTCTCTACGCGGCGGTCGCGGCCGGTGAGGAGATCGCCAATCCTGGGGGCTGGCTGACGGTGGTGACGTTCCGCAGGGCGATCGACGAGCATCGCGGCGCCCCCCGGGGGCGGACGCCGGAGCGAGCCGCGGTCGAACCGGACCTCCCGGCTCAGCTCGACGACCGCGCACGTCTGCGCCACCTCTTCGAGGCCCTGCGCAGCCGCCTGAGCGCGCGCGAGTGTGAGGCGGCGAGCCTCTGCTATCTGCAGGGCCTCACCCGTGCGCAGGCCGCTGAGCGCATGGGCATCAGCGAGGCGCGCATGGTCAAGCTGATGGAGGGCTGTGGCCCGGGCAGACCGGGCGTGGCGGGCAAGGTGGGGGCGCTGCTCGAGGCGATTCGCGAGGGGGAGTGGTGTGAGCAGCAGGCGTCGCTGATGCGCGGTTTCGCCTTCGGCATCCTCGACCCCGACGGCGAGCGCTACCAGTTGGCGCGCCTGCACCAGCGCGAGTGCCCCGCGTGCCGCGCCTACGTCCTCTCGCTGCGCGGCCTCGCCGCGGTGCTGCCGCCGCTGCCACTTCCGTGGGGTCCGGGAGCCCCGCCCACCCCGCAAGCTCCGTCCAGCCACGTCCCACCGGCCCACCCCACGCCCGCCGCGGCCAAGGCTGGCACGAGGGGGGCCGGTGCAAGGGCGGGTGCGAGGGGGGCCGGTACGAGGGGGGCCGGTACGAGGGCGGGTGCCAAGGGGGCCGGTGCGGGGGCGGGTGCGAAGGGGGCGGGTGCCAAGGCGGGCGCGGGGACCGGAGCCGGCACAGGACCGGGGGCCGCCTCCACCGGAGCCGGTGCGGGGGCCGTCTCGGCCTCGGGCCTCGCCGGGGCGGGGGGCGCCGGTGGGGGCTGGCTGCTGGGTGGCTCGGCGGGCGCGAAGCTGGCGGTGAGCTGCCTGCTGGCGCTGAGCGTCGGCTGTGTGGCTCTCACGGTGGCCCCTCACCACGCGGGCGCTGCTACACGAGGACGGCTCCATCGCGAGCCTCCGGCAAGGAACCGCTACACGGCGGGCTCGGCGCAGTTGGCGACAGGCTCGACCCCGCTGGTCGAGGCCTTGGGCGGAGGGCCGTCCACTACGGCCACACGGGCCGTCTCGCGGGCAGCGCGAGCGGCCGCCGCGCGCAGCGCTTCAGTCCGGCACGCCCAGCGCGAGTTCGGTCCCGAACAGCCGCTCGTGGCGCGCGGCTCCACAGCCCCCACTACGGCTCCAGCACCGGTGACAGCACGCACGGCCTCGCGCCGTCCGCCGAGGGCGGGCGGCGAGGAACCCGCCCCGCCCGCCTCGGCGGGACCTCCCACCCACGCGGACCGGGAGTTCGGCCCGGAATAGCCCTCCTCGGTCGCTGGGGCGATTATCGAGGTGCGCCCCTCAGGCGCGCGGGAACACCTTGGCCAGCTGCCTCAGCGCGAGCGGGTTGCCACGGGGGCGCATGCGTCCCAGGGCGAGGGCGCGCAGTGGGGTGAGGCGCTGCCCGACGATGTCGACGAAGTCCTGGTAGGAGACCCGCAGGCGCACCGCAGCGCCGGGTGCGGACCCCTCGGCAACGGCGGAGGAGCCGTTGTCGACGGTGAGGTGCCAGTTGGGGATGTCGGGGTCGGTGAACTCCCACTGGAACACGGTGGGGCGGCGCAGCCCGTGATTGGGGTTGACCTGGCGGCGGATCGTGTCGAACAGCAGCTCGATCGTTTCGCTGTCGCGCATCGAGGGGCCCTCGCGCACCCCGATCACGCCCGCTTTGGCGAGCCGCCGCCCGCGCTGGGAGAGCTCCAGCGGGGTGAGACCCGGGGGCATGATCGGAGGTCCCGGCAGCGTCTCCGCAGGCATGCCCGCGGAGCGGAGCTTGGTCAGCAGCGAGTTGACCCCGTCGGGGCCGATCTTGTCGAAGGTGTAGCCGAAGACCGTCAGGTAGCGCTCGTCCCAGCCGGGGGGCATGAGCACCTGGGCGGTGTAGCGGGTGACATCGTTGAGGATCCGCGAGACGGCCTTGGGGACGCCGACGGGATCTTCGCGCTTGAGGTCCGCGAGCAGCTTGACGCCGAAGCCGATGTGGCGCTGCTCGTCGGCCTGGATCTTCTCCATGCCCTCGCGGAAGGCGGGGAAGATGTTGCGCTCCTCCAGGTAGCTGCAGATCAGGTGCTGCCCCGGCTGGGCCAGGGTGCCCTCGATCACGATGTGGTAGAGCGTGACCGCCGCCGCGAGCTTGGCGCGGGAGCGGTCGGCGCGCAGCTCGTCGGCCATCGTGTCCAGGCGCTCGAAGATCTTGCGAAAGCCAGGGCTGAGCTGGGACTTGATCGCGTTCAGCCCGCTCGCCATCGAGCCGTCGCCGATCCCGGCCACCTCGTGCATGAAGCGCTTGAAGAAGACCGCGTGGCGGGCCTCGTCGACCTGCTGGGTGGCGAGGAAGTACTTCTGCTCCTCCAGGGGGGCCGCGTCGATGTAGGGGGAGAGGTTGTCCGCGACCGCGTCCTCCCCCCAGAAGAAGAGGGCGTAGTTCCACAGCGCGGCCTGGCGCTCAAACTCGCTGAACTCCTCGCGCCACTGGCGGGCGTCCTCGGTGAAGTCGAGCTCCATCGCGCTCCAATTGCCCCGCTCCCAGCGGGCGTAGAGGTCCTCGTATGAGATCGCATCCGCGGGGAGGCTGCCGAGCTCCTCGCTGGAGATCTTGGGCTGCTCGGTGGTTGCCATAGGCGTCAGCTCCTCTGCAGGCGGGGGACGGAGGGTCGATCGGCGGGGACGGGTCGGTCCCGAAAACTGATAGCGAACGTTATCGCAATAGCGATCGCTTTGTCAAGTACGATTGGTGGGTGAGCACGGCGCGCCTGACCCGCGAGCAGAGCAAGGCGATCACGCGCGAACGGCTGCTGGTGGCGGCGCGGACGGTGTTCGCGCGGCGCGGCTTCCACGGGGCCTCCGTGGAGGAGATCGCGGCCGAGGGTGGCTACTCGACGGGGGCGCTCTACTCCAACTTCAGCGGCAAGGAGGACCTCTTCATGGCCGTGATGGACCGCGAGATCGACGAGCACACCCGCGAGATCGAGGAGGCGGTGGGGGAACGCGCGTCGGTCGCCGAGCGCGCCCGCGGGGGCGCCGATCGATGGATGGTGATGATCGAGCGCGAGCCCGAGCTGCTGCTGCTGTTCATGGAGTTCTGGGCCTACGCCGCACGCGATGAGGGCGTGCGCCACCACGTGGCGGAGAGCTTCGCGCGCGCCCGCGCAGTCCTCACGCGGCTGATCGCCGACGGAGCGCGGGACTTCGCGCTGGAGCTCGAGCTGCCCGCGGAGCAGCTCGCGATCGCGATCGACGCGCTCGCGGACGGGATCGCGCGCCAGAAGATGGCGGACCCCGAGGCGGTCCCCGACGATCTGATGGGCCGGGTGCTCTCGCTGCTGCTCGCGGGGGCGACTCGGCCGGCGTCCGCCGAGTAGGAGGCCAGCGGGAGGCCGCGCCCACCGGTGTCCCCGGGATGATCGACGCTGCGCCCAAAGGGGTATCCGGATGATCGGCAGTCGCGCCCGCAGGGTCCCTGGGGCGATCTGTAGGCTGGAAGCGAATGAGAGCGAGGCTTGTGGCGCAGCTGCGCGAAGCCCCCGCCACGGTGCCCGCCCTCGGCGCGCTTGCGCTGATGGTGGTGTGGGCCACCGACCAGGCCGGCTACCCGCTCACCCACTGGGCGCCGGGTGGGCTGATCGTGCTTGCGCTGCTGGCGCTCGCGCTGCTGGCGGTGCGGCCGCGCTGGGCGCAGATCCCGGTGCCCGTGCGGATCGCGCTGGGGTGCCTGGCGGCGTACGCCGCGCTGAGCTTCCTCTCGATCCTCTGGGCGGGCGTGCCGGGCGACGCCTGGGAAGGGGCGGACCGGACGCTGCTCTACCTGCTGGTCTTCGCGCTGTTCGCCTGCTGGGCGCAGCGGGGTGCGACGGCGGCGCTGCTGCTGTGCGCGTGGCTGCTCGCCCTGATCGGCATGGCGCTGTTCGCGCTCCTGCACGTCCACGCGGCGGCCGGCAGCGCCACCCGCCTGGAGGCGCTGCTCCCGGGGGGGCGGCTGGTGTACCCGGCGGGGTACGCCAACGCGAATGCGGCGCAGTGGCTGATCGCTTGCTGGCCGGCGCTGCTGCTCGCGCGCAGCCCCCGGCTTCCGTGGGGCCTGCGGGGGGCGCTCGCGGGGGGCGCGGTGCTGCTCGCGGAGGTGGCGCTGCTGAGTCAGAGCAGGGGCTCGCTCTACGCGACCCCGGTGATGCTGGTGCTGGTGTTCGCGCTGCTCCCCGGGCGAGTGCGCACGTTCGCGCTGCTCGTCCCGGTGGCGGCGGGAATCGGCGCGGCGGCGCCCGCGGTGCTGCGCGTGGGCGACCGCGTGACCGCGCTCGAACGGGGCGGTCCCAGCGCGGCCGCGGCGCTGAGTGGCGCGAGCACCGCGGTCCACGGCGCGACCCTGGCGATCGGCCTCGCGGCGCTGGCGGTGGGACTGGCGGTGGCGGCGGGGGCGGCGCTCGAGAGCCGGCGCAATTTCTCGCGCGCCACGCGTGCGCGCGTGCACAGGACCCTCGCGGCGATCGCGAGCGTCCTGTTGGTGGCGCTCCTTGCAGGGGGCTGGGTGGCCGCGGGTAACCCCCTCACACGCGCGCGCCACGAGTGGGACACCTTCAAGAGCCCGAGTGGCTACGGCGCCAACTCAACGACCGGCAGCCGCCTGACGGGCGGGTTGGGGAGCAGCCGCTACGACTTCTACCGGGTGGCGCTGGACGAGTTCCTCGCCCACCCCGTGCTGGGGATCGGGGCGGACAACTTCGCCGAGCCGTACCTCGCGCACGGGCGCAGCAACGAGACCCCCCACTACCCCCACAGCGTGGCGCTGCGGACCCTGGCCGAGACCGGCCTCGTGGGGACGCTGCTCGCGGTGGCCGGCCTGGGCGCGGCGCTGCTGGCGTGCTGGCGGGCGATCGCTCGCAATCCCGATCCCCTGGCGCGGGCGGTCGCGGCGTCGGCGGTGGCGGGCTTCGCCTACTGGGTCGTGCACGGTTCCTTCGACTGGTTCTGGGAGTTCGCCGGTCTGGGGGCGCCGGCCTTCGCGCTGCTCGGACTCGCCTGCGCGCTGGCGCCCCGTGGGGAGGGCGAGCGGCCCCTCGGCGAGGAGGCTGCGCCCGCGTCCCGCGAGGAGGGCGTGCCGGTACCAGGCGAGGAGAGCACAAGCCCCACACGCCGCGGACAACGTGCTCGCTGGCCGATCGCGGTGGGGGCCATCGCGGCCCTTGCGGCGATCGTCGCGTTCACCCTGCCCTGGCTGAGTCGCCTTCAGGTGCAGAGCGCGGCCCGCATCTGGGTGCAGGCCCCGGCGCGGGCGTACGCGCGCCTGGACGACGCGGCGCGGCTGAACCCCCTGAGCGACGAACCCTACGTGGTGGCCGGCAGCATCGCGCTGCGCCTTGGCGAAGTGGAGTACGCCGAGCGCGAGTTCGCGCTCGCCCTTGGGCGCACGCCGGGGGACTCCTATGCGACGCTGGAGCTTGGCGCCATCGCATCCACACGGGGAAGGCGAGGGGAAGCGCTTGGGTTGCTCGAACGGGCGGTGCGTCTGAGCCCCCGCGATCCCCTCATTCGCGAAGCGCTCCGGCTGGTGCGCCGTGGCCGCAGGGTGGGCATCGGGGAACTGAACCGCTCAATACTGCTCAATGCTCGGCAATTCTCATAATACGAATCTAACGGCGGGTGAAACTACGGACCAGATACCGGGTTCTTTACTCGACAAGGCTTCTGGGCTTCGCTAGTTTGTGTGGTGAAGCTTGATCGATTCGCCGGTCGCGAGGCCCGTGGCGGCCAGAGTCCCGAGAGAGCGGGCACGCTGGCGGCGAGCCGAGGCGGCGTGCAAGGCAAGGAGAGCGACTCACCCCGGTGTTGCTCGAAGCCGAAAGGATCACCCAAGGTTGGGAAATATGAGGCGCAATCGGACGATAATCGGCACACTTGCCTCGCTGGTGCTCCTCGCTGTACACGTGCCAGCCGCATTCGCCGGCGGGCCACTGCTCAGCGGCTACGGCGGCCCCGGCACCGGCGCCCAGGCGATCATCGGCGGGACGCTGATCAACGGGCCCCGAGGGGGCGCTGGCGGCAACTCCAGCGGCTCCCCCTCACCCTCTTCTTCTTCCTCCTCGCCCGGCAGCGTCGCCGCCAGCGCCCCATCCCCTGCGCCGTCGCCTCGGGTTGGGGGCAGCGGCAGCGGGAAGACCGCGACGGCCTCCGGCGGACATGGCAACGCCGGGCGAACCTCGAGCGCCGCCTCGACGACGTCCGCGGGGGGGGCCCGCGCGTACTCGAGCCCGTCGCGGCTGGAGACCTCCGCGGCTGCTTCGGCGAGTACCGAAGCGTCGTGGTTCCCCGCCGCCGATCTACTGGCGCTGGTGGCGGTGGCGGGCGCGCTGGCGCTGATGGCGGTTGCGACCATGCGACTTGCGGGTACTCATCATGAGTAGGACGCCCTCGATCGCGGGCGCGTCGGGTGTCTGCAGGCATGTTCTCAGGGCTCGAGCAGGGACTCGAGCGAGACGAAAGGGGCCTGGAGCTGGAGCGGGACAGGTGGGGCTGCAACGGAAATTGCAACAGACAAGGATGCTCTTCCTCCCATGAGCGAGCCCCGCGTCACCCAGCAGACGACCGCTCCCAGCCTGCCGCTGACCCGCCACCCCCCCGCGCGGCCCGCGCCGGAGCCGCACTCCGTCCACAGCGGGATCTTCCACGGGCCGCTGCAGCTGCTGTTGGAGGAGCCCGGCTGGAACGTGCTGTGCCCGGCGGTGGACCTCACGATGCTGTGCGTCGCGGTGGTGCTCGCCCTCGGCGGCGTTCGCGCCACTCTGCACGTCCCGGCGGTGGGCGCGCCACTGCTGGCGCTGCCCGCGCTGACGATGCTCGCGCTCTACCTGCGCGGGCTCTACCGCACACGCCTGCGCGCCCTGGTCCTCGACGGGCTGGCCCCGGCGGTGAGCGCGGTGTCGATCGCGGCGATGGCGGTCGCGGCGGTCGGCCTGCTCGCCAACGGGGAGATTCCCAGCCCCCCGGACTGGGTGCGGGCATGGCTGCTCGCGCTGCTCACGCTGGGCACCGGCCGCGCCGCGCTGGCGCTCGCGCAGCGGTGGGCACGCAGCCGGCGGCTGGTGGGCCGGCCGGTGCTGATCGTGGGCGCCGGCATGGTGGGCGCACAGGTGGCGCGGCGCCTTGAAGACCACCCCGAGTACGGTCTCTACCCGGCGGGCTTCCTCGACGACGACCCCCGCCCGCTCGCTGAGGTGGGGGGGCGCGAGGTGCCGGTGCTGGGCAGCGCTGAGGATCTCGACGAGGTGGTGCGGCGCACGCGCACCCGCAACCTGATCGTGGCCTTCTCCTCGGTGGCCGACGCGCACGTGAGCCGTCTCGTCCAACGCTGCCAGGAGCTGGGCGTCGAGGTCTCGGTGGTGCCGCGGATGTTCGACACGATCAACAACCGCGTGGGCTATGACACGGTGGGCGGCCTGCCCCTGCTCTCCTTCACCACGGTCAACCCGAGGGGCGTTCAATTCGCGCTCAAGCACGCCTTCGACTGGGTGTTCGCGGTGGCGCTCCTGATCGTGCTCTTCCCGGTGCTGGCGCTCACGGCCCTGGCTGTACGCCTCACCTCGCCGGGCCCGATCCTCTTCCGCCAGCGCCGGGTGGGCCGCGACGGCCAGCTGTTCGACCTCTACAAGTTCCGCTCGATGCGCGTGGGGCGCGCCGAGGACGAGCCGAGCGGGGCGCAGGAGCGCACGTTCGACTTCACCCTCAATGAGGACACCGCACCCGGCGGGGTCGAGGGGGAGGACCGCCGCACCCCGATCGGGCGCTTCCTGCGCCGCACCTCCCTGGATGAGCTCCCCCAGTTCGTAAATGTGCTGCGCGGCGAGATGAGCATCATCGGCCCCCGCCCCGAGCGGCCCGAGTTCGTGGAGCTCTTCCGCCAAGACGTCACCCGCTACGGGGACCGCCACCGGGTGAAGTCGGGGATCACCGGCTGGGCCCAAGTGCACGGCCTGCGCGGCCAGACCTCGCTGGCCGAACGGGTGGAGTGGGACAACTACTACATCGCCCACTGGTCGCTGGCGTTGGACCTGAAGATCCTGGCGCTCACCTTCGGGGCGGTGCTGCGCAGCGGGGAGTAGGCCTCGCCGGGAAGGGTCGGGGAGGGAGTGGGCTGCCTCGTCGAGGAGACCAAGCGGAGGGGGCGCGGCGACGAAGCCATAGGCGGCATGGGCGGCAGGGCGGCCGCGCTCAGATGCGGCGGCAGGGCGGCCGCTCTCAGATGCCGCGCTGCGCTGTTCTGCGGCTCCCCTGCCAGTACTGGTAGACGCGCACCGTCAGGCCGTGCGTGCCGAGCGCCGCCGGCAGTGGGATCGAGTAGCGGTTGAAGCGGTTGAGCGTGAACAGCGCCCTGTAGCGCGGCACGCTGCCCTGCAGCGCTTCCAGCTGCATGTAGTCCCCGACGGGCCCGGAGCCGCTTGCCACCACCACGCCGCCCCGCCTGTGCAGGCTCAGGGTCACGCGGCTGGTGGCGCCGAAGGGGTTGGCGAGCACGCGGGAGAGCGCCGCGAAAGCGGGCTTGCGGGTCCAGCCTTCGTTCACGACGCCGAAGTCTTCCGCCCTGGAGCCCCGCAGCTCATAGAGAACCTCGGCGGCGATGTAGGGCGTGTGTGCGAGCGAGCGAACGGTGTTGGCGATGTTGGCCGCTTGGATCGTCGGCGTCACACACCCCTGTTCCTGTTGGATCTTCCGTGTGGGCCAGCAGCTGCTCCAACCAAACTCGTCCAGCCACAGGGGGGTATGGTCGCCGTTGGCGAGCTGCGTTTCGTGGATCGCGCGCAGCGACCCCAGCGTCAGGTTGTAGAAGTGGACGGCCAGACCGTCGTAGTAGCCCTTGATGCCGGCCGCGTAGAGGGCGCGCAGAAAGACCCCATTGGAGCCGACGAGCGAGCCCGCGAGCACCTGGACTCCGGCGTTCGCCTGCTTGATCGCGGGGTAGGCGGCACGCAGCATCGCGGCATAGCGCTGCGGCTTTTCGGGACCCGCGAAATAGTCTTCGTTGGCCTGGTCGGGCTCGTTCCAGACCTCGATCGCCGCGAGGCGCGTGCCATAGCGCGTGGCCAGGTAGGCGACGAAGGCCGCGTATTCAGCGGGGTCGCGCGGCGGCCAGGCGCTGGCCGCTCCTTCCGGCGTGCATCTGCGCAGCAGCCGGGCGGGCGCCGAGGAGTCCCAGCAGGGCGTGCTGTAGACGGTTGCGATCACGCGGATGCCGCGCGCCGCGGCGTCCCTCACCAAACGGTCGAGGTAGGCCAGGGCGCGCGGTTCCACACGGCCTTGGCCGAGCGGCTCGAGCACCGACCACGGAACCCCGACGCGCACGAGCCTCGAGTGCAGAGCCGCCGCGATGGCGATCTCCCGGTCGGCTTCGCCCAGCGGAGCGCCGGGAGCCACCCCCCCACGTTCACGCCGCCCAGCGGTGCGCTGAGGGAGGCATGAGCTCCAGCGGCGCGCCCGGCCTCTCCCGGCTGCGCCAGCCACGCCGACGCGCACAGCGAGAGCAGGGCAAGAACTGCGAGCTTGGAAAGGCGTCCGGCCATGGAGTCCCCTCGGCATCCTGCCATCTCTACACACTAGAGGGTGGCGCAGTCGGGCCACGCAGCCGGCCCGTCCGACAGCCGGCTGGCCGAAACGGGACTCGCCGCAGGCGCGTGTCTCCCGGCTTCGGTCGGGCCCCCTCTCTCCGATCGGCCGCCGCCGGTACGCTGTCGTGCGCATGTCGCCCACATGGATCTGGATGCAGATTGCGATCGTGGTGTTCGTGGTGATCGGGATGATCATCGCGATCACCAAGCTCGTCTGAGCCCAGGGTGAGCGGAGTGTCGCCACGAGCGCCAGGCGCCTTCGATCCGTCAGCGGCGCCGGGAGCGCCACCACCCCCGCTGCGTCTGTCCCACGTCCGCCGGTGTAGCCACAGGAGCCGGCGGGATCTCCTCGCCATCGAGAATCGCGCCCGGCACCGCCCCGGTCAGCCACTGCGCGAGCGGGGCGAGCCCGGCCCGCTCGAGCTCGGCTGCGATCTCGGGGGGCCGGCTGACGGTGTTGTGGGCGTCGGAGGCGACGTTGTGGAGCAGCCCCTCGCGGGCGAGCGCGAGCGCCAGGCGGCGCGCCTCGCCTCCGAAGCGGCCCCCGAGCGATCCGGCGGTGATCGACGTGAGCATCCCGGCGCGCACGAGCCGCCGCAGCATCGCGGGGTCGCGCTGGAAGACGGGGCAGCGCTCGGGGTGTGCGAGCACGATGCGATGGCCGCGGCGCTGCAGCTCCAGCAGGGCTCCGTCGAGGTTCGGCGCCACGGGGGCGAACGGGGGCTCCACCAGCAGCCAGGGGCCGCCGCCGAGACTCAGGGCCTCGAGCTGTGCGTCCCTCAGCTCGGGGATCCGCGTCAGCGCGATCTCGGCTCCGGGCCGAACATCGAGCACGCGGCCAGCGGGCGTCAGGACTCCCTCTGAAGCCAGGCGCTCGTTCAGCTCCGCCACGCGCTCCGCGATCCTCGCGGCGTCGTTGCGGTAGCGCCAGCTCACGTGCGGCGTGGCCACGAGCACGCGCGTGCCGTCCGCCGCAGCGACGCGCGCCAGCGCGATCGAGTCCTCGATCGTGGACGGGCCGTCGTCGATGCCCGGCAGCACGTGGCAGTGCAGGTCGATCACGTGTGACTGAACGTTATGGCAGGCGCGGATATGATCGACCCGGCTGGGCGGTAGGGCTTCAGCTCTCCAACAACACGAGCAGGCGAGGAGTCAGAGGCATGTTCAAATCGATCGTGGTTGGCACCGACGGCTCCGAGACGGCCGGCGAGGCGGTGCGCCAGGCGACCGACCTGGCCCGCACCCTGGGGGCGGCGCTCGAGATCGTGAGCGCCTACGAGCCCGTGCCGGCTGGGCGCCTGCGCACGGAACGCCGCGACGCCCCGGAGGACCTGCAGTGGGCGATCAACCCGCGCGAGGACGTCGACCTCGCGTTGGAGGCCGCGGCCGCGCCGGCCCGCGAGGAGGGCGTCGAGGTCAACGTCTACGCCCGCCAGGGCGACCCCGCCGACGCGATCCTCGACGTGGCGGAGGAGCGTGGGGCGGACCTGATCGTGGTCGGCAACAAGGGCATGACGGGCGCCAAGCGCTTCCTGCTGGGCTCGGTGCCCAACAAGGTCTCCCACCACGCCCCCTGTTCGGTGCTGATCATCAGGACGACCTGAGCGGCCCAAAGCCCTCGACGGCCCCCGTGGGACGGTCTCCTCGGGGCGGCGCGCGGGGAGCCGGCGGCGGCGGGATAATGACGGGATGAAACGGGCCGTGATCCTCGCTGGTGGCCAGGGGACGCGCCTGCGTCCCTACACCACGGTCCTGCCCAAGCCCCTGATGCCGATCGGGGATCGCCCGGTGCTCGACATCGTGGTGCGCCAGCTCAAGGCGCACGGCTTCGAGCGGATCACGGTCGCGACGGGCTACCTGGCGGAGTTGATCGAGGCGTTCTTTCGCGACGGCTCCGCCTACGGGATCCCGATCGACTACTACCGCGAGCGGGAGCCGCTGGGCACCGTGGGCGCCCTCGCGCTGATCGAGGGGCTGCGCGAGGACGACACGCTCGTGATGAACGGGGACGTGCTCACGGACATCGACTACGGCGCGCTGCTGGAGCGCCACCGGGCGAGCGACGCGGCGGCCACGATCGCCACCAAGGTGCGCCACGTGCAGATCTCGCTCGGCGTGCTGCGCTTCGGCGACGACGGCGACCACACCCGCCTGACGGGCTACGACGAGAAGCCCGCGATCGACTACACGGCGAGCATGGGCGTCTACTGCTTCGCTCCGCGCGCGCTCTCACACGTCGAGCCGGGTGAGCGACTGGACTTCCCCGAGCTGATTCTGCGCCTGATCGCCGCGGGGGAGGTGGTGCGGGCCTGGCCGAGCGAGGACTACTGGCTGGACATCGGCCGCCACGAGGACTACGAGCAGGCGCTCGAGGAGTTCGAGAGCGTGCGCGAGCGCCTGATCCCGCCGGAGGGATGACTTCGCGCCTCCTCCGGGGGCCTTACCCAGTCGCTGTGGCCCGTCACGCAAAGAGCGCGGGACACCCCCGACGTCATGTGAGCGCCGCGCGGATCGTCTCGACGACGATCTCCACGGCCGCCTCGTCCATCGTGGTGCTCAATGGCAGCGCACAGTGGCGATCGGAGGCTTCGGCGGCCCTCCTGAGGTCGCCGGCGGCGGCTGCGTGCCGGTACTCGGTGAAGGTGTGCAGCGCGGGATACCAGGTCGTTTGCACCCCCCCCTCCTTGAGCCGGTCACGGAAGCGATCGCGCGCGCTCCGGTCGGGGAGCAGGACGGGAAAGAAGAAGTGGGAGGCGAGCTCCACGGCGCGCTCGTCCCAGGCGAGCTCGAGCCCCGGTATTCCGGCGAGCTGCTCGCGGTAGGCGCGCACGAGGGCGCGCCGGACGGCGATATCCTCGTCGAGTCGCCCAAGGCGACTGTGGCCCAAAGCGGCGCGGGGCTCGTCGAGGCGAAAGTTGAAGCCGATGTCCACGATGTCGTAGGCGGGATCGTGGCCGCGGTGGCGGTCCCAGGTGCTGCTGGTGAGCGCGTGGGAGCGCAGCAGCCGCACGCGCTCGGCGAGTTCCTCCTCGGCGGTGGCGACCATCCCGCCCTCGCCGACGCAGAGCTGGTTCTTGGAGAAGAAGCTGAACGCCCCCAGCTGGCCGACGGTGCCGACCTGGCGGCCGCGGCCGTCCTGGCCGGCACCGTTGTCCTGGCTCTCGGGGCGATCCCCCTGCCAGGGGCCGTCCACGCGTGCGCCGATCGCCTCTGCGCAGTCCTCGATCAGGATCAGACCGCGGTCGTCGCAGAGCTCGCGCAGCGCGAGCACCTCGGCGGGGTAGCCGGCGAAGTGCACGGCGACGATCGCGCGGGTGCGCGGGGTGATGCGGCGGGCGGCGTCCTCGGGGTCGATGTTGAGGTCGTAAGGGCCCTCGCCGCCGGCTCCGCGGATGTCGCAGAGGACGGGCTCGGCACCGGCGAACCGGGGGGCGCTGGCGCTCGCGACGAAGGTGAGCGCGGGCACGATCACCTCGTCTCCGGGGCCGATCCCGGCGGCGAGGCACGCGAGGTGCAGCGCGGCGGTGCCGCTGGATACGGTCACCGTGTGCGGCGAGCCCACCCAGGCGGCGAGCGCCTGCTCGAAGGCCTGATTGCGCGGGCCCATCGTCAGCCAGCCGGAGCGCAGGCAGTCGAGCACCGCCTGCACATCCTGCTCGGGCATCGCGATGTCGGTGAGCGGCACGCGCCACTCGCTCACAGCTCATCCTTTGGTCGTCTGGGCTCCCGTCGGGTGAGAGCGGGAGCCGCATGTCCGAGCACCTCCGCGAGGGCCGTGACGACGCGATCCTGGTCCTCGTGGGTCATGTGGGGGTAGAAGGGCAGCGTGAGCTCGGTCTGAGAGGCCAGCTCGGTGATCGGCAGCGTCACGCCGGGGAAGCGCTCGCGGTAGGCGCTGAAGCGGTGGATCGAGGGGTAGAAGATGCTCGTCTGGATGCCGAGCTCGCGCAGCCGCGCGCTCACCTGCGCCTGGCGGCCGTCCTGCTCGATCATGATCGGCATGACATAGCAGGAGGAGCCGGGCACGTCGGCGTCCTCGAAGGGCACGATGATCCCCTCCACCTGCGCGAGCAGCGCGCGGTAGCGCAGCGTCAGCTCCCGCCTGCGCTCGATTTCCGCCTCCAGGCGCTCCAGGCGCGAGAGCAGGAGCGCGGCGCGGGGCTCGTCGATGCGGTAGTTGTAGCCGAGCCCAGCGACGTCGTAGGTGTCGGTGCGCCCGCGGTGGCGGTCCCAGGTGCCGCTGGTCATCGCGTGCGAGCGACGGGAGCGCACGAGGGCGGCGACCTCGTCGCTGTCGGTGCACAGCAGCCCGCCCTCCCCCACGGAGAGGACCTTGTTGGAGAAGAAGCTGAAGGCGCCCGCCAGCCCCCAGGTACCCAGTTTGCGCCCCCCAAGGGTGGCGGAGGGCGCGTGCGCGACGTCCTCGATCAGCGCGATGCCGTGGGCGTCGCAGAGCTCCGCCAGGCGGTCGGCGGCGGCGGGGTAGCCCGCGTAGTGCACGACGCACACGGCCCTCGTGCGGGGGGTGATGCGCGCCGCGACGTCCTCGGGGTCGAGGCTGGGGCGCTCGCGCGAGAGGATCTCCGCGAACACGGGGGTGGCGCCGCAGTAGATCGCGGCGGCGGCGGTGGCGGCGAACGTGAAGGAGGGCACGATCACCTCGTCGCCGGGGCCGACGCCGGCGGCGAGGTAGGCGAGGTGCAGGGCGGCGGTGCAGCTGGAGAGCGCGATCGCGTGACGTGCGCCGAGGTGCGCGGCGAAGGTCTCCTCGAAGGCGGCGGTCCGGGGGCCGAGCGTCAACCAGCCGGAGCGCAGCGTCTCGGCGACGGCGTCCAGATCCCGCTGCTCCAGGCACAGGTCGAACAGCGGGAGCTCAGGGAAGGTGTCGGTCAGGGCCATCTGGTGCTGGGAGCGACGCGGGGAGTGCGTGTGACGCTCAGGGAATATTGCGGTAGCGGCCGTCGAAGGGATCGCCGAACTGCTCGGCGTCCAGCGCGGCGATGATCTCGGCGATGCCGTCGGGCACGATCATGAGCGTCTGGAAGCCGAGCGCGGCGCGGATCTTCTCGAAGCTGACCTTGTAGTCGCGGGGGTCCTCCTCGCGAGCCACGTAGGAGACGCTGCCGCGGTCGATCTGCTTGCCGATCTCCGCCACCAGGTCGAGCTTGCGGTAGTTCTCCCCGGAGCGCCCGGCGTTGAAGACCTCGCCCGCAACCTTCTCGGCGGGCGCTTCGAGCACGGTGCGCACTGCGCGTGCGGCATCGCGAACGTGGATGTAGGGGCGCCAGAACTGCTCGCCGAAGACCTCGAGCTCGCGGTCGGCCCACAGTTCGCGGGTGAACTCGTTGACGGTCAGGTCGAAGCGCATCCGTCGCCCGACGCCGTAGACGGTGGCGAAGCGCAGGCACGTGGGTTGGGTGGACGGGGTCCCATTCCCACCGCCGCCCAGGATGAGCTGCTCCATCCCCACCTTCTGCTCCGCATACAGCGAGACGGGACGCAGCTCCCCCTCCTCGGTGATGGGGACGTCGGGGTCGGCCATGCGCCCGTAGTTGGAGCAGGTGGAGGCGAACACGAGCCGCTGCACGCCCGCCTCGCCCGCGTCGGCGACGAGCGCGCGGGTGGCCTGGACGTTGACCTCGTCGGAGACCGCGGGGTCCAGGGCGCACGCGGGGTCGCCGACGATCGCGGCGAGGTGCACGACTGCCTCGGCGCCCGCGAGCGCCCGCCGGCGGGCCTCCGCGTCACGGATGTCCGCGCGGATGACCTGCACCCCGGCGCGCTCCTGCTCAGCGGCGATCTCCTCCTGCCCGTGCAGCAGGGAGTCGAGCACGCGCACCTCGCGCCCCGCCTCGCGGAGCTCCCGCACGAGCATCGCTCCGATGTAGCCGCTGCCGCCGGTCACCAACGTTGTATCGCTCACCTATGGCTCCTCTCTGGGCATGCCGTTACGGCGTGCCGTCGCTGGCAGCTCTCAGCTGCGAAACCCACTGCTCGACGACGATCTCCGGGTTATACCGTGCGAGCGCCAACGCGCGGCCCGCCCGCCCCTCGAGCGCGCGCCGCTCGGAGTCGCGCCTGTAGGACTCGATGCACGCTGCCAGGGCGCGTGGATCGTGAGCCGGCGAGACGATCGTGCCAGTCCCGGGTGCGATCATGTCGGTGGCGCCCTCCGGCCCGCTGGCGATGACCGCACGCTCGCTCAGCTGGCCGAAGATGATCGAACGCGGAGCCCCCTCGATCTGCTGGGGCGCGAATACGACGATGTCGCACGCCGAGAGCAGCTCGCCGACGTGGCCACGCGGGATGGGCAGAAACCGCACTCGAGCACCGTAGGGCGCCGCCCTGTCGCGCAGCGCTCGCTCGTCGTCACCGTCACCCGCGAAGACGAGCAGCACGTCCTGCGGGAGGTGCGCCAGCGCATCGACGATCACGTCGTTGCGCTTGCTCGCGCTCAGGCGGGAGACGCAGCCGAGCACGAAGTCTCCCGCCGCCACACCCCACTCGGCTCTGTAGCGCTCGCGCGCTGCGGGGTCGAAGACGATGGTCTCCGAGTCGACGATGTTGTGCACCACAACGATCTTCTCGGCAGGAACGCCGGCCTGCACGAGGGAATCTCGCGTGCTCTCGGACACCGCCACGATCAGCTTCGCGCGGCGCGCCGCGGCCAGGTAGAGGAGCCGCGCGGGTCCCCTGGCGAGCGGCTCCGGTAGGCGCCCCCACTCCGCCCACACCACCGCGCCCGTCAATCGCCTTGGCAGGAGGGCGGACATGAGCTGCTCCTTCTTGAAGTGAAGCAGCAGCACGTCGATCGGCCCGTGCTGGGCCTCCCGCTCCAGCGTGCGGCGCAACCGCAGCAGCCAGCGCGGAAAGCCGAGTCCGACGCGGCGCAGGGTCGTGCGCCTGATCTTTGGGCCGATGTCAACCTGGACGACCGGCACCTCGGTCCCCTCGGCCAGCTCCGGCTGGTTGGTCATCAGCGTCACGTCGACGCCGCGAGTCTGCAGGCCGCACAGCACGTCGACGTTCGCGTACTCCCCCCCGCCCCGTTCGTGGGAGGTCTGCACGGAGACGACGTGTAGGGGACGCTGATTCGCGGCTTGCATCCCAGGGTGGCCGTCTTCGCTTGCACCGGCCTCGCGCCAGAGACGCTCGATGTGCTCGGAGACGGTCGCCGCGTCGTATGTGAGGACGGCCCGGCGCCGCGCCTCGGCGCCCTCGCGAGCGCTACGGGCGGGATCTTCGAGATAGGGCGCCAGCGCCGCCGCCAGCGCTGCCGGATAGTCTTCGGGCTCCGCGATCACGCCGATACCGGGCGTGATCATGTCCGCCACGCCCTCCGGGCCGGTCGCCAGGCATGGGCGTTCGGCCAGCATTCCGAGGATCACCGCGCGAGGCGCGCCCTCGGTCGGGCTGGGGCAGAAGACCGAGACGTCGAAGGCGGAGAGCACCTCGGAGACGTTTGCGCCGGGTGTCGGCATGAAGTGTGCGCGTCCCTCGAGCGGCGCGGCGAGCCGGCGCAGTTCGCTCTCGGTCTCGCCGTCGCCCGCGAGGACGAGGTGGACGCGCTCGTCGAGCAGCTTGACGGCCTCGACCACGACGTCGTTGCGCTTCTTCGGGTGAAAGCGCGAGATGCAGCCCACGACGAAGGCCTCGTCGTCCACGCCAAGCTCGGCTCGCACCCGCGCGCGGCCCTCCGCGGTGAATGAGATTTCATCGGTGCGCATGACGTTGGGCACGACCTCGACCTTCCCCGCCGGCACGCCGACGGCACATACGGAGTCCTTCGTGCCCGCCGAGACCGCCATGACCGTCGCCGCGTCGCGGGCCGCGCGCAGGTACATCCGCTGCGGCAGCCCGCGGCGAAGCTGGAACGGCACCGGTCCCCACTCGGCCCAGACGAGCGTCGCGCGCAGGCGCTTGGGCAGCCAGCGCGCCATCAGCTGCTCCTTCTTGTAGTGGACGAGCAGCACGTCGTAGGGCCACTCGCGCTCCAGTGCCGCCCGCAGGTGCCGCAGGTTGTGGACCCACTGCAGGGCGAGCCTCCGGTAGCTCTGCCGCGACAGCTTCGGCCCGATCGCGATCGGGCGGATCGCGACACGCCTGTCGCGCCCGATCAGCGGCTGGTCGGTGAGCATGACCGTCTCGTGTCCGCGGTCGATCAGCGCGTCGAGCATCTCGATGGCAGCGAACTCCGCGCCGCCACGCGAGGAGGTCGTCATCACACTCACGACCTTCATGCGGCGCTGAAGGTCAGCTTCCAGCCGGAGGGCTGCAGGATGCTCGCCACCAGCTGCAAGTTGGCCGCCTGCAGCGCCCTGACGCGCTCGAGCACCGGCTCGACCGGCGCCGGCTGGGCGAACTCGACGCACAGCACCCCCACCGGCAGGCGCTTTGCCAGCAGGTCGTCGACGATCTCATACTCCGATCCCTCGACGCTCAGCTTCAGCAGGTCCACCTGCTGATGGCCCAGCTCGGCCATCAGCGAGTCGACGGCGCGCACCGGCGCCTCGGTGTACTGGCCGGTGCCGTGCATGTTGGTTGCCGAGCGGGAGACGAAGCCCGGCTCGGCGTTCTCGTAGAAGCGCAGCGTGCCGTCGGCGGACCACAGCCCGACGGGCCGAAAGCCAAAGCGCGGCTCGCGGGCGGAGACCGTGGCGGCGTAGCGGCTGGCCTCGGGGACTGGATCGAAGGCCAGGACGGCGCAGCCGAAGCGCTCGATCAGGCCGAGATCGAAAGAGGCGTCCTGGCCGAGGCCGGCGAGATAGCAGACCGACTGCGGTCCCAGTCTGTCCGCGGGAATCGACCAGCCGCCGTAGGTGGTTCCGATCTTGACCATGTCTTCACGCGGGACGACGCTCAGCGAGCGGCCCAGCCGCCATGTCTTCAACCGTTGGGTGACTGCACGGCCCACCCGGCGCATGGGCGAAATCGAGTGACCGGGCATGAGAGGCGACTCTACAGGAGCCCCTCACTCAAACCTGCCGGGCGGTGCGCTGGTGGCGAGCGGAGCGTGCGAGGATTCTCCCGATGGGGGGCTCTCCGAACAGCGCCATGTCCGACCGCGAGCAGGCGAGGTCGCCCGCTGGCGTTCCGGTCGTACGGGGGCGACTCCTGATGATCGAGCAGGGTGGGCGTGGAGGCGTCGCCGACTACACCGCCCAGCTGGTGCGAGCGCTTGCGGCAGACGGATGGCAGGTGGCGCTGGCCACCGCGGACGACCACCTTTATGAGCCAACGGCTGGAGTCACGGTCCACCGGGTCTTTCACTACGTGCGCGGCCGGACGCGGCTCGGACACGCCGTTCGCCGCCTGGGGCTCGGTCCGATCGCGAACGGTCTGGGCTTCCTCGCCGCGCTTCCGCATCTGGCGCTGCTGGCGCACAGGTCGGATCTGGTCCACGCGCAGGGGTGGGAGTTCGCACCGCTGGGCGTGGTGGCGATCGCCTGTATGCGGTTGGCCGGGGGGAGCGTCGTGCAGACCTCCCACAACACCTTCGATCGTGGCCCCTCGCGCGATCGGACCCATCGCCTGCTGGCTCGACTCACGGCTCGGACGATCGTCCATACCAAGGCCGACCTGGAGCGTGTGCCGAGCCAAGCGCACGGACGGGTGGTCGTGATCCCGCACGGCGAGTACGGCGGTCTCGCCCGCACGGGCGGCGTCGTGGACCGCGACGCGGCACGGGCGAGCCTGGGCATCGCTCCCGGTGTGCCCGTCACGCTGCTCTTTGGCCAGCTGCGCCTCGACAAGGGTCTTGGCGACCTGCTCGCGGCGCTCCTGCGGGTCCCGCGGCTGCAGCTTCTCATCGGCGGCCAGGAGGAGGGTGCGCTCGCCGCGGCGAGGGCACAGCTCGACAGTCCGGCGCTCGCTGCGCGCGTGACGGTGCGCGAGGGGTTTCTCGACATGCGGGAGGCCGCGCAGCTCTTCGCCGCCACCGACACCGTCGCGTTGCCCTATGCGGTTGCCAGCCAGAGTGGCGTGCTGCTGCTCGCATATGGCTTCCACCGGCCGGTGCTCATCTATCCCGTTGGTGGGCTGGTCGAGGCGGTGATCGACGGTGAGACCGGATGGATCTGCTCCCGGCCCGATGTCGACGGGCTCGTCGACGCGCTCGCCGCGAGCGTGGATGCGGGCTGGCCCGAGTGTCGGCGGCGCGGCGAAGCCGGTGCCAAGCTGGCGGAGGAACGCTTCGCCTGGCCGGTGATCGCGCGCCAGACGAGTGAGCTTTACAGCGAGGTCCTATGAAGTCCCAGGGTGAGCTCGAGTGAGAGTGTGTCGTGGACCGAGCGATGATCCTGCGTGAGGCAGGCCTTGACCCGCTCGAGGAGGGGGCCCGCGAGGGAGGCGCGCACGATCCCATCCGGGTGCTGTTCGCCAACAACTACGACATGGCTCGGGCGCGCGCTGGATGGCGGGCGGGCACCTATCCGGGCCATCACCTCTTCGGGACGGCCGAACTGGGCCCTCCATTCGACGTCGTCGATCTGCCCTATGGAGAGGACGGCCGATGGGGACGTATCACCCGGCGCACACGGGGAAGACTCGGCGACATCGGCCAGCAGGTCGCCGCTGTCAGGCGCCGGCGCTCCGGATCGGTCGTGTACGGCGCGGCGGCACACGAGCTGCGCTCGCTCGCGGCGTTGCGCGCGGCGGGCCTCTTTCCCGACCCGATTGTGGGGGTCTTCCACGGCGTTCCCTCGCACGGGCCGTTCAGCCGCTCGGTTCTGCGTGGCTTCGACCGGGCAATTGCGATGTCGCGACACACGCAGCAGAGGCTCCTCTCCGCCGGGATGCCGCCGGAGCGGATCACCGTGCTCGGCTGGGGACCCGACCTCGCCTTTCCGGGCTTTGCGCCTCTCGACGTCGCGGCGAGAGATGCCCCGGTCGTCGCGACCGGGAAGACGGGGCGCGACGTGCCGACGCTGCTCGAGGCGCTGCAAGCCACCGAGCTGCCCGGCCGTGTCTACTGTGAGCGCGCCGAGTTGGAGGGCAGGGTTCGCATCCCGAAGCAGGTGGAGCTGCTGCCGCCGGCGGCTCCCGGCGGCTCGCCGTCGGGTCCTCTCAGCTACGCCCACACCCTCGCCGACCTGCGCTCGGCCGCCGTCGTGGCGATCCCGCTGCGGGACCTGCAGCCGCTGCACGGGCTCACCGAGGTGGTGGACGCCCTCGCCTGTGGGCGGCCGATGATTCTCACCCGGGCGCCGTACTTCGACCTCGACATCGAGGAGATCGGCTGCGGGTGGTGGGTCGAGCGCGGGGACGTCAGCGGCTGGAGCGAGCGGCTGAGCACGGCGATGGCCGACCGCGACCGGCTCGATGAGATGGGCCGCGCAGGGCGGGCGTGGGCCGGCGAGCACCTCAATGCGCGGCTCTTCGAAGAGGGCGTGCGAAGGGTGCTGCTGGAGGTCGTTGGGGATGGGGTCGGCCTGGACCCGCCGATGACGGGCTGAGCATCCGCAGTCGGACACCCCGGGATCGTGGATCTGAGCTCAGCGCTGAAGGATGATTTCGGCCGTGGGTTCGTGGCCGAGGCGGCGCAGAGAGCGAACCGTCACGGTGATCGCCCGCGCAGAGGTGAAGCGCGCGACCGCGAAGGTTTCGCTCCTGGTCACTCCCGCGAGGTGAAAGCCCGCCGGCGCAGTGGTCGGCACGATCGGCGCGCTCGGCGTGCCCCCCGTGTTCCGCTTGCGCAGCGCGACGTAGGCAAGTTCGCGGGTCGAGACGGTGGGGGCGAATGTGGTGCGGATGCCCCCGAGGTAGATGGACAGCGGCGCGGAGCCGTACTGTTCGCTGACGATGACGCGCGTGGCCGCCGGAGTCCCGAGTGCACGCGCGGCGCCCCGCCAGTCGTCGCGCTGGTAGGCCGGGATCAGGTTGATCGCCGCGATCACCGCGAGGGAGACCGCGCAGAGCCCCGCGCCGAGCAGCGCTCCGCCACGGCTCGCGCGCGCCACCCCGAGACCGCAGGCCACGAGCACCGCGAAGGGCACCCAGTTGGCGATCACGTTGCGCCCGTCGTAGACATCCACCACGTGGGTCACCGCCAGCAGCAGAGGCAGGGCGGTCGCGACGATCACGACGATCGCGGCATCCCGTGCTCCCGCCCGCTCGCGCGGCTCCCCGCGCCGAACCAGCAGCGCCAGGGCGCCGGCGACGAGCAGCCCGGCGAGCACCGCCGAGACGATCTCCAGCGGGCCGTAGACCCCGACGACGAACAGCTTGGCGGTCTCTGCGACCCGCGAGATCAGCGACGCTTCTTCGATCCAGTGGACCTTGCCGCTCGCGCGCTGGCTCGCCGCCAGCGGCAGCAGCCCCAGCCCGACGAGCACGACGGCGCCGGCCGGTGCCCATACGCGCCTGTAACCGAGGCGTCTTGCCAATACGGCCGCCTCGGGGATGAACAGGAAGGCGGCGAAGTAGTGCGTGAGCAGCGCGAGGATCGACATCCCGGCCCACAGCGCCAGGCGCCGCCCGCTCGGCACCTGGAGCGCGCGCTGCCACAGGACGAAGGCCGCCGCGCTGAACAGGATCAACAGCGCGTAGCAGCGTGCCTCCTGCGAGTAGTAGTACATCGCTGGGTTCACGGCCGCAAGCGCCGCGACCCAGACTCCCACGCGTGGCGAGACCTGCCGGCCTGCGGCATAGAGCACCGGGATCGTCAGCGTGCCGAGGAGCGCGGAGAACGAGCGAAAGCCGAGCGGGCCGGCGCCAAAGACTTTCGTCCAGATCCACACGAGGACGTAGTAGAGGGGCGGCGAGGACTGGCTCGCCGAGAGGTGCGAGAACATCCCCGAAAAACCCTGGTGAACGAGCATCAACGTGGCCGACTCGTCCAGCCAGATGCTCTGTACGTTCAGCGTCGCGAATCGTAGGACGCCACCAAACAACGTGAGGGCGATGACGAGCTCGGTAGGGCTCGGTCGTCGCCGGGTCGCTGGCCGGCTGGTCGCATCCACCGGGTGGCTGGGACGTGCGGTCTCTACGAGGAGCGGACTGGGGCCGGCGGGGATGCCCACTGAGAGCGCATATTAGTACCGGTGCCGTCTCCGCCAGCAGCGTGTGGTCACCATCTCCGTCAGCAGAGTGCCGGCACTGTTTCCGCCAGCAGCGTGCGCCAGCGCTCCGCGTAGCGCTCGAGGCTGTTGTGCTCTTCCACGAAGGCACGGGCGGTGGACGTCAGGCGCGCGGTGTCGAGATCGGCCAGCGCTCGCAGCCGATCCACGATGTCATCGAGCGCCGGCTCCACGCACAGCGCCTCGTACTCCGGGACGGCCCGCAGGAACGTGGGCATCCAGCCGACTCTCGTGGTGAGCAGGGGTACACCGCAGGCCAGCGCCTCGAGCACGACGAAGCTGCAGGCCTCATAGAGGCTTGGGAACAGCACGCAATCGGCGGCCGAGTAGGCGACGGCCAGCGCCTCGGGTGAGAGGACGCCGAGGTTGATCGTGTCGGGGCCCTCGTAGCGACCGGCCACGATCAGCTTGAAGCCGGCGCGCCTGCTCGCCTCCAGCAGCAGGCCGGCGCCCTTGCCGTGGTCCATGCGCCCCACGAACAGGGCGTAGCGCCCGTCGAGCGCCAGTCCCAGCCGCGCCCGGGCCTGCGCACGCGGCTGTGGCGAGAATGTCGCGGTGTCGACCCCGTTGGAGATCACCCGCTCGCCGCTCACCCTGTAGAAACGACGTACCTCCGCCGCGGCGGAGCTCGACACGCAGACAACGGCCCTTGTCCCCCGAGCCGAGAGCGCCTCGGCGCTGCCGGCGCCCACCATGCGCCGGATGCGCTCGCGCCGCGGCAGGTCGGCCCCCGCCGCCCGTGTCGAGGCCACCATCGTGCCGTGATAGACGTGTATGCGGGGAACCTGGCGGCTGTAGCCCACTCCCAGGTAGCCGTTGGTGACGAGCAGATCTGGACGTTGCGCCCGCGCTGCAAGGCTCGCGGAGAGCGAGGATGAAACGGCGCCCAGGCCCATACGGAACTGCCAGCGTGTGACTGCGCGCTGCGGTCCAACGATCGTGGCTGTCCACCCCTGCCGCTCGACCACGCGCGCCAGCAGGACGCACATGCGCTCGACGCCGCCTGCGGCGTTGGACACATCTGGAGAGACGATCACCGCATGGGGCATCTCGCTACTCAACGGGGCGCCCGCGGCTTGCGCCCCGGAGCATCCGTCGGGCGCCAGCCGCCCGGGCGCGCGCCATGCCCGACGCCACCGTCAGAGCACGTCGCCAGGCAAACCGAAGTTGGGCGCTCGCGATCCCGTCGATGTGGCCCTGCGCGACGAGCCACGACTCGTGGCGACGCAGGAAGCGCCAGTTGTTGCTCAGCGCCCAGTACTCGTAGCGCAGCGGGGATGAATGGTGTTGGCCGCCCTCCCAGGTGTCCAGCTGATAGCAGTAGGTCTCGGGTGTCAACAGGCAGCGAAAGCCGACCCTGGCGGCCTGCACGAAGAGGTCGGTCTCCTCGCGATATCCGTTGACCGGAAACCCATCGTAGAAGCGGACGCGATCGAAGACCGCGCGACGAACGAGCACCCGTGCCGGCAGGAATGGCGTCTGGGTGGCCTGAAGTGGGAACACGTCCCCCTCGTCCATGGAAGGTCCCAGTGCCCGGCGGGGGGCTCGGGCGGCGAGCTCGGCCGCGTCCGCGTCGGTGCCCTCCAGGTGCAGCAGCGGGGCGCCGACGACGTCCGCGCCGTAGCGCTCGGCCTCCTGCCGGAGCACGACGGCGTAGTCGGCCGGGAAGCGGCAGTCGTCCTCGCCGAAAAGCACCCACTTCCCCTGGGCGGCATCGATGCCGGTGTTGCGCGCGGCCGCGACGCCGCGGTTCTCGGGGTGGCTGATCACCCGCAGACGCTCCTCGGCGAATCGCCTGCACACCGCTGGAGTCTCATCGGTCGAGCCGTCGTCGACCACGATCACCTCCGCCACGTCGCGCAACGCGAGCATCACGCCGAGATTCGCGCGGAGGGCATTGGCTCGGTTGTAGGTGGGCAGCACCAGGGAGATGCGACCGTGCTCGTCCGTGCCCACGCCAGCAGTCTAATCGCGCCCGCGTGGGAGGCGTGGAGGCGGCTGTCCGGTGGATGCGTGGAGGCGCCCATCCGGTGGATGCGCGTTCCGTGAGCCGACCGCGCCTCTACGATCCACCCGTGCCCGTGCGCTGCGGTGATGGATTCAACGGCGGTCCACGCCCGCCGGGGACGACTGGCCGCGCCTGCCGATGAGCGAGCACCTCCAGGTCGGCGCACGGCGCCTGACGCTCGATGTCGCCGTGCAGATCCTCGCGCGCATCGCCAACCTCGCGCTGGGTGTCGTCGTGACGCTCGTGCTCGTGCACGCGCTCGGGAGCAACAGCTTCGGCCTGTGGTCGACTCTTTTCGCGATCACCCAGATCACCAGCAGCTTCGGCGAACTGGGCCTCAACCAGATAGCGGTGAGTCGTGCCGCCAGCGAGCCCGATCGCGAGCACGAGTGGTTGGGCAGCCTGCTTTCGCTGCGGCTGCTGCTCGCGGTCCCGATCACCCTCGCCTCGATCGCCGCGGTGTTTCTGCTGGTCTCGAGCCACGAGGGGAGAGTCGCCGGGACGCTGCTCTCCCTCGTGCTGCTGGCGGGAGCCGCGGGGACGCTGAGCGTCGTGTTTCAGTTGCGCGTGCGCAACCACATCTCGATGGCGATCCTGACGATGAACAGCATCGTCTGGGGCGCCGGGGTGATCGTGGTGGCGATCGCATCCGGTGGCATCGTCGCGTTTGCCGCTGTGTTCCTGGCTGTCACCGTGTTCACCACCGCGGTCACCGCGGTGCTGGCGTCGAGGACCGCCGTCGTGAGCATGCACGGGGTGCGGCGACTGTGGCGTCCAATGCTGCGCGTGGGGCTCGGGCTGGGAGCCGCGGGGATCCTCGTGACCCTGTACGTCAAGCTCGACCAGATCTTGGTCTTCAAGATCGCGGGCAGCCACCAGGCGGGCCTGTACGGCGCGGACTACCGGTTGCTGGATCAGATCCAGTTCATCCCGACCTCGGTGATGACCACGCTCTTTCCGCTGATTGCCGCGGCCCATCCCCACAATCGCGATCGGGTGCGCAACCTGCTCCAGATGAGCGCCGAGTACCTCACGATGGCATCGCTTCCGATCCTGGCCTTCACGATCGTGGCGGCCGATCCGATCGTGACTTTGCTGTTCGGTAAGCAATTCGGCCCCGCGGCGCCGGCGCTTCCGATTCTCGCCGGTGCGTTCGTCTCCATCTCGTTCGGATACCTGGTGGGCAACATGGTCGTGATCCTCGAAATCCAGCGCCTCTTCTTGCGTTATGCGGCGATCGGGCTGGTCCTCAATGCGGTACTGAACGTCCTGTTCATACCGCGCTACGGGTTCGTGGCGGCTGCCTGGATAACGCTGCTCACCGAGGTGACGGTGATGTCGCTGAGTATGCGCAGGGTGCTGCAGACGCTCCGGATGCGCCCCAAGCTGAATCGCCTGGCCCGCACGCTTCTTGCCGCGTTGGCGATGGGCCTGGCGGTGTGGCTCGCTCGCGCGGTCGGTGTGCCGCTGGGAGGTCTCGTCGTGGTCGCCGCCATCAGTTACCTGCCGAGTCTGATACTCCTCCGAGTGCTCAGGCGCGATGAGCTCATGTCCGTGATTCGCCGCGAACCGCTTGCCACGATGGATTAGCGCGTGGTGCACCGCGCGAGGGCTCTGGATGCGCATTGGTCGACAGCGAATGAGCAGCGCCCCAGACCATGGCCACGAAGAAGACGAAGAAGGCGGGGTCGTAAAACAGGTAGTCGTAGAGACCCTGTGCCATCAACCCGCCCAGCGCAGCCGCGAACGCGGATGCGCGTATGGTGTGAAACCCCCTGCCCTTGCGAGCAAAGACGAGTAGAATCGGCGACGCGAGGAGTGTCAAGAAACCGGCCAATCCAAGCCACCCCGAATCCAGTCCGATCTGGATCGGAGTCTCGTGAGCGTGGAAGAAGGGCTGGTGGATATTCGAGTTGCGCACGTTGGTGCTGAGATAGTACGAGAAGTTGCCAAAGCCAAGGCCAAACGGGTACCGTTCGAGCGCCTGCTTGCCGGCGGCCTGCAACGCAAACCGCTCCTTGTCCTCGCCCTGGCTGCCGTTCGAAAGGGCGATCCGCTGCTCGATCGTCGCAATCGTGGAGGAGGGGGTGGCAATGTAAGCGGCTCCGGCAAAGATCGCGAGTATCACCAAGGCGCGAGCGAGGACCGGCCCGCGGCGGGCGTTGAGGACCAACAGCAGCAGCCACCCGCTGGCGATGGCAACTATGCCGCCACGCGAGGTCGACACGGCGATGCCTGTCAGCAGGAAGACGAGGGCGAGGCCGTAGGTGGCGGCACGCATCGCGTTGCGCTGGTCAAGTGAAATCAAGATCTCACCGGTCGCCAACGTTGCCGCCATCGCCACGTAGCCCGCGTAGACGGTGTAGTAGGCGAAGAAGGAGTTGGGGAGACCGGCCTCGAACGGAGCCCCCACGATTGCGTCTATCCCAGCCTTCTGCAGAAACGCGAAGGTCACCACGATCACGGCGGATCCGGTGAAGATGTCGATCATGCGCCTGGATGCGTCCCGGCGCTCACGCAGCACCGTCAACGCGACAAACAGGATGAGGATCGCCGAGAGCCAATCCACAGCGCCTTCGAGAGCTGCGCTTCGACTGTGGGCGCCGATCGACGCGATGAAGCTTCCCATCACCAGCGCCAATCCTCCGATGGCGGCCCACGATGGTATGGCTCTTGCGCGGATCCGCCACATCATCGTGAGCGCGAGGGCGTACAGCAGGACCTGGTCGGAGTTGGTTCCGAAGAAGCCGAACTCGAACGGGGTGAGCGCGATCAGGATGATCAGCCCGTAGTCGGGCCGTAGGGCTGCGACCACCATCGCCACGCCGGCTGTCACTATGATCAACGCCTTCAGCTGGTGCTGGAGACTGCCGAGCTTCGCTGTGGCGAGACCTGTGGCGGCGGCCATCAGGATGGCCAGGAGAGCGACCAGCAGCGCTGAGCGATCCAGGCGGCCCACGTTGCCGGGGAGGCGAATGCGGGGTGGGGTCGCCATCCTGCGGAGCTTAACGACGCTCGCGATGGACTACGGCAAGCCGGCAAGCCATCGCCCAAACCTGGCGAGCTATCGACGGTGGCTGCAACGCGTCGTGCGGCGAGCCCCGGCTCTAGGAGCGTTGGACAGGTTTGCGCACGCGGATGGCTGTTTGCGGTACCCGAAATGGAGCACGGGCCGACCGGCAAGCTACCATCGGGCTGAGGATGGTTCGTGGGCCAGCGAGATACCAGTCGGATGCCTGAGCGGGATTCGGAGATCACGGAGACGCCGGGCTTGGTGCGCGCGCTTCAGGTGCTGCGCGAGCGGTGGTTGGTCATCGTTCTCTGCACGCTCGTCTCGCTCGTGGCCGCCGTGGCCTACGTCGAGCACAAGCCCAACCAGTACACGGCAACGGCGTCGCTGCAGTTCACGACCAACTCCGTTCCGAGCCAGGTTGCGGGCGTGGGAAACGGCCAGTCACTGGACCCCGAAGGCGAAAAGAACACCAACGTACAGCTCGTCACCACGACCCCTGTCGCCGCGTTGGTCATCGAAGCGCTCAAGTTGAAGACCACTCCCGCCGAACTGCTCGGCGAAGTCAGCGCCAGCGATCCACAGAACGACTACATCGTCGATGTGGAAGTGACCAACGGAGACCCCAAGCTCGCGGCGAAGATAGCCAACGCGTTCGCGCAGCAGTACGTCACTTACAGTCAGCGCCAGAACGAAGAACAGCTCATCAAGGGCCAGCAGCTGATCGCTCGGCGCTCTGAACAACTGCCGTCCGGCGACACGACCGACCGCGCCAATCTCAACGCTCTCTCCCAGAAACTGCTGCTGCTGCAGGCCGTGGCGACGGCGAACGCCCGGGTGGCCAATACGGCATCCGTTCCCGGGTCTCCGAGCTCGCCCAACAGAAAGGCGACGGCTGTCGTCGCGGTGATCTTCGGATTGCTGCTCGGCGTCGGCCTCGCCTTCCTGCTCAATCTCTTGAATACGAGGGCGAAGTCCTGGGAGGAGATCGAGGAGCTCTACGGAGTTCGATCGCTCGCCGGTATTCCTCAACGCGGGCGAGCGGACACGGCGAGGGAGCGGGACATCGAGCTCGAGCCCTTCCGGATCTTGCACAACGGCCTCTCGCTGCTTGCGCCCGACGGCGCCGTCAAGACGGTGCTGGTCACGAGTGCCGTCCCCGGCGAGGGCAAGACCACTGTGGCCATCGGCCTGGCCAGCGCGGCGGCGCAGGCCGGGATCGATGTGGTGTTGGTCGAGGCCGACCTGCGCCGTCCGACCTTCTCGCAGCGACTGCGCGTGGACGGCAGGGCCCACGGCCTGGTCGATGCCCTGTTCGACGAGGAGGACCCGCTCGAGCTGCTCCAGTCGCCGTTCCCCGACCTGCCACGGCTCCAGGTGCTCGCGGCCGGACAGGTGCCTGCGGACACGTCGAGCAGGTTGCATCCCTATGAGCTGAACAGGGCGTTCGATGCGCTGTCCTCGGCAGCCGCGCTCGTCGTGATCGATTCGGCGCCGCTGCTCCCCGTGGTCGATACGCGTGTGCTGCTCGACGAGCTCACTCTGGATGCGCAACTGGTTGTTGCGCGCATGGGTGTCACCAAGCGTGAGGACATCCGCAACGTTCGCTCGCTACTCGACGACCGCGGCCTGAAGAGGAGCGTTGGGCTTGTCGTCAATGCCCTGCCTGCGCGGATCGGAAGCTACTACTACGGTGAGGACCCGGCGGCGCATGCGGTCGGGAAAGGTAAGCGCGCGCCACACTCGCGCGCCGCGCGCCAGCCGTCGTAGGACCGAGGATCGCCGACTCCGCCTCGGCAGAGACTCCGCCTAAGAGCTCAGCAGAGACTCCACCTGTGTGGTGTACGCGCCCTTGGGCTGCAATTCGTGCTGGAGGGCGCCGAAGTAGTCCTGCCAGTTCGTCGTCTTGCCGGTGGGCTGTTGATCGCGCACCTGGTAGATGAAGAAGTCTTCGAGCCGGCTACCGAGCAGCTTGGTCGTCCATGCGACCGCGCTCTGCAGCGTCTGTGCGGCTTCTTCGTAGGTCATGCACGGGTTCAGGCCTTCGTTGAATCCAAGACAGCGACCGTTGTCGGTGGTCACACCCCACTCGGTGATGTCGATCGGGATCGCGGACGCGCCGTATTCGGCGGTCTGGGCGATCAGGTCGCCCAGCCGTTCGCGGTTGTACGTTTCCCCCCCGTAGGTATGGATGGTCCAGCCGGCGACGTACTTGGTGAGGTCGGGTACCGCGGAGTACATGCCCTTGATCCAGTCGCCGGTCTCGTCGTCGTCCTGCGCCAGGAGGCCCACGCTCGTTCCGGTCGCAGCGATCGCTTCAGCGGCGTCCTGGAAACGGGTGGCGTAGTTTTCGGCCAGCGTCGTGTAGGAGGGTTCGCCCTTGTTGTCAGCGTACTGGGCTCCGGAGGCGGTTTCGTTGCCGAACTCGATCGCCCGAATGGCGAGCTGCCCGTCGGAGCGCCCGGCCCAGAAGGTCCCTCCGGGACCGTAGGCCTTTGCCCAGCTCGCGAGGTTCTGCGCTTCGGCAGGGCTTGGCATCGTCCCATAGAATTCGGCCAGCGGCTGAACGCGGATGCCCTTGGAGGCATAGCCGGCGATCACCGGTTCCATCGCTGCCGAGGACGTGTCGATTGACCAGCCGACCCGTACCAGTTTGGCTCCCAGGATCACGGCGCCCTGGAGATCCTCGTTCATGTTGGTGCCCGAATTGAGCCCCGGCTGGAACGTCGCCGAGCCCTGTGAGGGAGCTTCGTTGGCTGGCGCGGGCGATTCATTGGCGGGTGTTGCACCGCTCGCCGGCAGCGATTCTCCGGTGGGTGTGGGAGGTGCCACGGCCTTCCAGCTCAGGGCGTCGCTCGCGGCGGTGCGCGCCGGCGCCGCCCGGTGGTGACGGGTGCTGCCGGCGCGAAAGCGCGCCGGCTGCGCTCGCGTCGCGGCGAGCTTCACGGCGGTGCGCTCGACCGCGCGCCGGGTGGCCGCGCAGTGCCGGGGATGGATGCGCTCGCAGGCGTGCAGGGCGCGAGTCAGCGACGCAAGCGTGCGGGCGGTGGCGGCGCGAGCCATCGTGGTCTCCCGTGCGGTCTGGGAGGTCGTGGAGCTGCTGCTCGCGACCGGTGAGGATCGGGAGGTGCGTGCCCAGGCGGAGGTGGCGGAGGAGAGGAGCACACACGCGGCCATGCACGCAATGGCCATGAGTTTTCTCGGCACCCAGCGGGTATGCGACTGGATGGTGGTCATCGATGTCTCCTTCGGTGGCCGGGCTGTCTGCGAGAGACCCCTGACTTTGCGAGCCCGCCTCGCGGCGGGTGTGCCTTTGTCGGGATGGAGAGTGGGCGTGTCCGGCTTGCGGTTCTGGCGCCGGTGAATGCAATTCCTTAGGGGTGCACAGGATCTTTCGGGCCCGCTCGGGGCTACGGTGAGTGCTTGTGGACCGCCTGGACGGATGTCCGTCAGATGCTGGCCCGAGTCCGTAGCACTCCCCCGAGGAGTCGGTATTGGCCCCGTGCGGGGGCGTGGCCGACACCGTGGACACCGTGATCGCCTCCTTGGGCGGGGCCTCGGCGATGGTGGAGGAGGGGGAGGTCGAGGTCTCGCTATGCCGCGACCAGCCGGCTGAGCGCCTCGATCGAGTAGCGCTCCGCAACCAGTTCGCGTCCGTGGCGGCCCAGATCGGGGGCCCCGTCGCGCAGAACGCCGACGAGCGCCGCCGCAAACGCCTCGGCACCCTCGGCGATCAGGCAGTGCTCGCCGTCGCGCACAGCGAGACCCGCGACCGCTCGCGGGGTGGCGAGGACCGGCAGGCCGTAGGCGAGCGCCTCGATCAGCTTCAGTGGCGTGCCTCCCCCCTGCAGCAGCGGGACCACTGCACAGCAGGAGCGGGCGTAAGCGGCGCGCAGATCCTCGACGAAGCCGAGGGCCTCCACACGGGGGTCCCCGATGAGCTCCAGCGTCGCCGCGGTCGCGGGCGTCGCTGGCGATCCCTCCAGGCCCGCTCCCACCAGCATGAGCTTCGCGTCGGGCAGCTGTGCCCACACTCGCGGGAGTACCTCCCCGAGCAGGAAGCGCAGGCCGTTGCGGTTGGGCTCATACGCGAAGTTCGCCACGAAGATCGCGCGCCGCTCCTGCTGAAGCGGCCGCACGGGTGCGATCGCAGCCACGTCGACGACATTTGGCACGTACCGCAGGCGTGCCGTGGGACACAGCTCGCGCGCCGCTGCCGCGTCGGCCTCGCTGGCCATCCAGGACTCGTGAGCGCGTTCTAGCAGCCCGCGCTCGAACACCTGCAACGACCGCGCACTGCCCATCCCGCCTGTGTCCTCGAGCTCGTGGCGGAAGCCGGACTCGAGGTTGTGGGCGTTGTAGACCACGGGGCGCTCGCGCATCAGGTGGCCGAGCGCGGCGGCGGCCACCGGGCCGTCGGCGATCACGCGCCCGCGTCCGGGGAGGGATGCGAGGCGGGCGGACTCCGCGGCCAGCTCGGGGGAGACGCCCCGCGCCAATGCGCCGGGCACGCCGCGCAGACGGGCCGCCCCATAGCTCAGCAGCCTTCGTGCGCCGCGGGAGGGCACGACCTCGTGCAGCTCGATCCCTGCGATCGCGCGGAACGCCGCGTCGGGCTGGTCTCCCTCGAAGCGCGCGTAGAGCAGATCGAGGCCCCCGTTGGCGGCGAGCGCCCGAGCGACCCCGTAGGTGCGCAGCGCCCGCCCGGAGCCAAGGAGGGGGGTGTGAGTGGTGACGAGCAGATCCCTCACAGCGCCTCGATCGCGGTGGCGATCTCCTCCAGACGCCGCTCCCACGAGTGGGCGGCGGCGGCGCGCGAGCGCTCCCCGCGGCGCTCGGGGCTGTCCGCGGCGATCGCCTCCTCGAGCAGTCGCGCTATGCCCTCCGCGTCGGGGGCCGTGGCGACTTGGGCGATGTCCGCCAGCGCGGGCAGCGGGGTGGCCACGACGGGGAGTCCGGCGGCGAGGTACTCGTAGACCTTCATCGGGAAGATGCTCTCGGTGAGCGCGTTGCGCGCGTAAGGGATCAGGCCCGCGTCGGCGGCGCGCAGCACGCCGGGCAACTGCGCGTAGCCGCGGGGCCCCAGCATGTGGATGTTGGGCTCCTCGCTCAGCCCCGAGACGTCCGTGCCGGGGTCCCCCGCGCCGACCGGTCCCACGAGCGCGAATGACCACGCCGGCCGGGCACGCGCGAGGGCGACGAGCAGCGGCACGTCGAGCTTCTTGGCGACGATCGCCCCCGTGAAGACGACGCACGGCCGCGGTAGCGCCGCGACCGCAGGATCGGGCCGGACGGTGAGGTCCGGGTCGGATGGGCTCCGCCGAAGCGCGCGGGCGAACAGCTCGGTGTCGGCGACGTTCGGGGCGTAGAGCACGTTCTCCGAGATCGCTTCCATCCGCGTCGCGAGCGCGGGCGCGCTCGCCAACACGAGATCCGCGCGCGCGGCAAAGCGCCCCTCGGCGGCGCGGAAGCTTGCTTTGTCCACCCCGTCCTGGGCGGCGATGTCATCGACGCAGTGGTACACCACCAGCTCGGGATCGAGCGCCTCGATCAGCGACTCGGCCTGGGGCACATAGGCCCACAGGATCGGCCGTCCCATGCCGAGCCCCCGGACGGCGCGGCGCACCTGCGCGCGCAGCAGGCCGCGGTTGAGCGTGCGGACCGCGGCGTGGCCGTGCAGTGGGAGCACGAGCGGGGAGAGCACGTGCAGCCCGTCGGCCTTCCGTGGAGGCGCGAATCCGCGCCGCAGCCGTCGCGCGATCCGGGTGAGGTCGCGGCCGGCCAACTGTGGCCGGCGCAGACCGAGCGACTCCACGAACAGCACCCGGTTCTCGTGTGCCAGGCGGGACATCAGGTGGTGCTGGTTGGTCCACAGCTCGGTGTCCCAGTCGGCGAACCCCACGCACACGATCTCGCGTCCGCGCAGGCCTTGGTGGTCCGGCATCAGGGCCATGATTCCAGGTGGCGCCGACGCCGCCCGCCTGTGCCCTCGCGCTGCCGCGGGCACGACGACCCGATCGCAACGCCGGTTGATCGCTAGTACGCTCGCCAGCTTGAGCGAGGCCCTGATCGACAGCCTGCGCGAGCGCTTCCCCCGTGTGGCGGTGGTCCACGAGTGGCTCACGATCCCCGGGGGGTCCGAGCAGGTTGTGCTGGAGCTGTTGGA
The DNA here is from genome assembly GCA_963713985.1 of uncultured Solirubrobacterales bacterium. Taxonomy (GTDB): domain Bacteria; phylum Actinomycetota; class Thermoleophilia; order Solirubrobacterales; family Solirubrobacteraceae; genus Palsa-744. Next base: position 1,622,674 of record OY970219.1, read on the forward strand.
GATGTTCCCGGCGGCGGAGCTCTTCACTTCGATCTACAACCCCGCCCCGTGGCCCGCGCAGATCACCGAACGGCCCGTTCACGCCTCCTACCTGAATCGCGTTCCGGGCGCACGTAGCCACTACCGCAGGCTGCTGCCCCTGATGGACCGGGCCTACCGGTCCTTCGACCTGTCGGGCTTCGATCTGGTGCTCTCCAGCAACCACGCGTTTGCCAAGAACGTGCGCACCCCCTCGGGGGCGCTGCACGTGTGCTACTGCCACACCCCGATGCGCTACGCCTGGGAGGAGGGCTTCCTGGAGGGGGAGGAGGTGGGTCGCATGGTCCGCTTGGCGCTGCCCATCCTGCTGGGGCGCCTGCGCCGCCAGGACCTCCGCGGGGCGGCGGGCCCGGACGTGCTCGTGGCCAACTCTCGCCACGTTGCCCAGCGCATCGAGCGCTACTACGGGCGCACCGCGGAGGTGGTTCACCCTCCGGTGGACGTCGCGCACTTCCTCGGGCTGCCCCGCTCCCCGGAGGATTTCTATCTCGTGTTCGGGCGGGTGGTGCCCTACAAGCGGGTCGATCTCGCGGTCGCCGCCTGCGCGCGCCTCGGGCGCCCTCTGAAGGTGGCCGGGGATGGGCGCGCGTTCGAGGCCGTGCGGGAGCAGGTCCGCTCGCGCACGGGGGCGGGGGGCTCGGGAGCAGAGGCGCCACTGGCGATCGAGCTCCTCGGCCACGTCGAGGATCGCCGGCGCGACGAGCTGCTGAGCGGCGCTCGCGCGCTGCTGTTCCCCGGGGAGGAGGATTTCGGGATCGTGCCGGTCGAGGCCCAGGCCGTCGGAGTGCCCGTGATCGCCTACCGCGTTGGGGGAGCCTCCGAGACCGTGCTCGACGGGCGCACGGGGGTGCTCTTCGACGAGCAGACAGGGCAGAGCCTGGCGGAGGCGATCGAGCGTTTCGAGGGGCTCAACCTCGATGAGGCCGCCGTGCGCGCCGGCGCCGCGCGCTTTGGGCGCGAGCGCTTCCGTGCGGAGATGGCGGCGGTGATCGCCAGGCACGCCGGGGTCTGAGGGGTGTTTGCGGCGAGGACAGCTGCCGGCGCGGCTGGGACCTCGCGGGACTACCCCCCGACGGCGCCCGGCCCGCCGGGAGCGGTGGCGGCGGCGGCGTTGAGCAGGCCCGCGCCATAGAGGTGGCTGTCGGAGGGCCCCCCGAGCGGCGTCGCGGTGGCGATGAGACGCGCCTTGATCTGCGCGGGGGTGGGGTGGCGGCCGAGCACCCGCGAGGCGATGATGAGGGCGGCGGTGGCGGCGACGTGGGGGGTGGCCATCGAGGTGCCTTCGTAGCCGCCCGGGATCCCGAAGTGCCGGGGGGAGGTGCCGAGGAAGGTGACCTGGAACACGTCGCGCCCCGGGGGGAGGGAGGGGTTGCAGTTGGGGTCTTCGGGGAGGTTCGCGTCGGGCCCGCCCCCGGGGGCCACGAGGGTGACGTCGGTGCCGTAGTTGGTGTAGGAGGCGAGGCACCCGTGTTCGGTGGTGGCCCCCACCGCGATCACGTTGGGCGCGCGCGCGGGGTAGGCGGCGGCGGCTTGGGCCTCGTTGCCGGCCGCCGCCACCACGACGACCCCGTGCCGGTTGGCGTAGCGCAGCGCGGAGATCAGCTCGGGGATGTCCGATGCGGTGATCCCCCCGGGGAATTCGAGGGAGAGGTTGATGACGCGGGCACCGTGGTTGACCGCGAAGCGCACCCCCTTGGCGATCGTGGAGGCGTCGCCGTTGCCTTCGCTGTTGAGCACCCGCACCGGCATGATGCGCACCCCGTAGGCGAGACCCGTGAGGCCGACTCCGTTGTTGGTGGCCTCCGCGAGGGTGCCCGCGACGTCGGTGCCGTGACCGTTGCGATCGTTGGGGTGGGTGTTGTGGGCGATGAAGTCGTAGCCCTTGACGAACTGGTAGCGGTAGAAGTCCGGGGAGATGCGGAAATGCCGGCGGTTGGCGTAGGCGACGCCGGTGTCGAGCACCGCCACGATCACCCCCCGGCCACCGGGGGCGTGGTCGGCGATCAGGTTGCTCCAGGCTCCCGGGGCCTGCACCCCGTAGGTGCCGACGAAGTTCCACTGCAGCTGGCTCCACCCCCCGGGGACTTTGGCGAGCCCCGGGTCGTTGGGGAAGGGCTCCTTGGCGGCGGCGGAAGAGGGGGCGGCCGAAGCAAGAACGGCAGGGAAGCCCGTAGCCGGGAAGCCCGCCGAAGGAACGGCGGTGGGCGAGGCGCCCGCGGTCGCGGTCGCGGAGACGGCGGTCGCGGAGACAGCGGTGGCGTGGGAGTTGGGTATGACGGCGGCGTGGGCGATGTAGTCGGGCACCGCCCATGCCACCCCCCGCGCGTGCCGCAGGCGGGCGAGAGCGCTGGGAACGGAGGCGTGCGGCGCGAGCGTCAGCAGACGATCGACCGTGCCCCCACCACCCCCCAGCTCGATCGGATCGACGGCTCCGGCCTCCCGCGCGATCGCGGCCTGCGCGGTTGGGTGAGCGGAGGGGGTGTAGCCGACCACCACCACTCCGGGTGCATAGGGGGCTTGCGCTCCGGGCGGCGGTGTGGGTGCGGCGGCGTGGGCGGAGTGGGGGAGGAGCGCGAGTGGCGCCGAGGCGCCCAACGCGAGGAGGAGCGCGCAGGCGAGCCCCAGCGTGCCCCGTGTGGGGCGAGTGGAGGCTCTGGCGGGGGGGGTGGGTGGGTCGCTGCGTGACATCGGCTTAGGTAATGATGGTGCCCCGGACCAGCACAGGGCCGCGCCCGTGGCGGGCCCCCGATCGGAGATCGCCAGCAGCCTATGAGCGACCGCTTCTTCCCGCGCGATGAGTACTTTATGCGCCTGGCCCTGCGCGAGGCGGGGCAAGCGTTGAAACACGGGGACGTCCCGATCGGCGCGGTCGCGGTCCGCGCCGGAGAGGTGATCGGGGCGGGCCACAACGAGCGGGAGGCGCGCCAGGACCCCACTGCGCACGCGGAGCTGCTCGCGTTGCGCGAGGCGGCCCGCGAGGTGGGCAGCTGGAGGGTGCTGGAGACCGTGCTCTACGTGACCCTGGAGCCCTGCGCGATGTGCGCGGGGGCGATCGTGCTGGCGCGCATCCCCCGCGTCGTGTACGGGGCGACGGACCCGAAGGCGGGGGCGGCGGGCAGCGTGCTGGACGTGCTGGGGGAGCCCCGCCTGAACCACCGCCCCGAGGTCGCGGGGGGTCTCCTGGCGCAGGAGTGCGGGGCGCTGCTCAGCGAGTTCTTCGCCTCGCGGAGGTAGCGCCGCGCACTCCACGGGCGTCGGGCGTGCGCTCCACCGGCATCGGGCAGATGCTCGCACTGGCACCGGCCCGCCCCCGAGCCCGCTGGCCCGCTAGCCTTTGACGGGCCCCTGGAGGGGTGGCAGAGCGGTTGAATGCGGCGCCCTCGAAAGGCGTTGTGCGTCTATCGGCGTACCGAGAGTTCGAATCTCTCCCCCTCCGCTGTCTGCTCGATGTGCGAACCCCGGCCCCTGGGGTGCTCTGACTCCGAGTTCTCCCGACGCCCTCTAGGGCCAGGCTGCTCGTTGCGCTGGTCAACGATCCCAAGTTTCGGTCTATGCGCAGAGGCCGGCCTTTTGTGCTGTCTGCTGCTGGTGAAACACGGGTATGGCGCCCCATGGACCTATCGACTATTCAAATCATTGACGATAACCGTCGGATGTCTGTCGTCTGCATCTGATAGAACCCGCGACTGTCGGTTCCTTCGAGCGAGATGGGGAGGCCCTCATGGGCGGGATGCGGTCTGGCGGGACGCGGGCGATAGTCCATACGGACTGGCAGGGTGGTCTCGCTGCTGGTATCCGCGCGGTGGGGGCCATCGGCCTGCTGGTTGCGTTACTGGCAGCGGCGCTTGCCAGCATGCCGGCTCGGGCAGCGGCTGAACCTCTCTGTACGGACAAATGGGCGGGCGGGAGCTCGGGGTCGTGGCAGACGGCGTCCAACTGGTCCACGGGCAAAGTGCCCACGTCGGTGGATGTTGCCTGCGTCGGGACTGGCGTGACGGTCGAAGTCACGGGTGGGACGAATGCGGCGGGGGTGCTCGCGGACGAAGGGACGCTCGTGCTGAGGGGCGGCTCGCTGGAATTGGCAAGTGCGCTTGAAGAATCGACCGTGCATACGTTCACGGCGAGCGGAGGCAGGTTGAAGGGTGCGGCAAAGCTGGGTGTGTCCTCGTCGTTGTCGTGGACGGAAACGACGATGGAAGGGTCGGGGTCGACGGTGCTGGACGCGGCGGCGTCTGGGAGCATCGATGCGGGCTCGGTGACCTCGAGCGAACGGCGCCTGGTCAACGAAGGCACGCTCACGTTGACCGCGGGCTCGATCGAACTCGCGAGCGGCGCGGTGTTCTCCAACAGCGGGACGTTCTACCTGAACGACAACGAAAGAGCGTGTGGCGAATGCGGCCGCACTGGACTGGAAAAAGGTTCGGGCTCGAGCAGCTTCGTGAACACGGGTGTCGTGAAGAAAGCGGAAGGCGCCAGCGAAATAGGTATTGGGGTCAATACTGAAAACCTCGGGACGATCAACGGAAAAAGCGGGCCGATCGCGTTTATCGGAGGCTCGTCTTCTGTATTGGGGAACAGCAGTACGCTGGAAGGCGCGGTAGAGATCGAGAGTGCGAGCGTCACCGGCGACAGCTTCAAAGGCACGGGCGGTGAATTGACGCTGGACTCGGGGACGTTGAGCATGGCCGAAGGAGATACTGGGACGGTCGGTGTCCTGGTGATGACGGGCGGTACGTTGACTGGTGCTGGGACGCTGAAGGTCACAGGAACGCTCTCTTGGCCAGCCCCCAGCACTGAAAGCACGATGTCCGGGTCGGGCTCGACGGTGCTGGCGTCGGGAGCGTCCGGGTCGATCAGTGTGCCCGAAGTGGACGAAGCGAAACTGGCCAAGCGCTCGCTCGTCAACGAAGGCACCTTGACGCTCGCCTCGGGGCATATTGCGCTCTCCGAAGAAGCGAGGCTCGAAAACCGGGGCACGTTCAAGGTCAACTCGGAAGCCACGGGCGCGGTCAAGTTGGCCTCGGGCGGCTCGGGCAGGCTCGTGAACACGGGTACGGTCGAGAAGTCCTCGGGTGCGGGCACCACGCAGGTGTCGGTGGCGTTTGAAAGCAGCGGGACCGCGGAAGTGCAGAAAGGACAGCTCGCGTTCACCGACGGCGGCTCGTCCACTTCGACTGGTCAATGGGTGGCGGGCGAAGGAGCGTCGCTCGCGCTGGCGGGCGGCTCGTTCACGATGAGTGGGAGCAGTTGGTCGGGCGCGATCGACCTCACCGGGGCGAGCGTGACCGCGGAAGGTGTGCGGGACAGCAGCACCGTGCCTGTGAGTGTTCAGGGCGGCACGTTGAGCGCCGCGGGCGCGACGGCGAGCACGGTCCGCGACCTGTCGTTGACGGGCGGCACGCTGGGTGGGGCGGGGACGTTGAATGTGAGCGGCTCGCTCGAATGGACGGGTGAAGGCGCGGTGATGTCGGGGTCGGGCTCGACGGTGCTGGAATCCGGCGCGACGGGGAAGATCGAAGTCAAAACGCCGGCCTACGTGAAAGCACGCTCGCTCGTGAACGATGGCACGTTGACGTGGGCGTCGGGTGCGCTCTTCCTTGAAGAAGGAGCGCAGATCTCCAACAGCGGGACCTTCTACGCCAACGACAACGGTCCGTCGTGCGGCGGCGGGTGCCGAGCGGTTGGCATCGATACGGGCACCGGCGTGGGTACTTTTGAGAACAACGGCGCGGTGATCGAGTCTGCGGGCTCTGAAGCGCTGGTCGAAGTCGGTTTCGATAACCAGGGCAGCGTCAGGGCGGAAACCGGCACACTCAAATTCAAGGGCGGCGGGATCAGCGGGCACACGGCCACGGGCTCGTGGTCTGCCATCGGCAGCTCGCGCGCGATCGAATTCACGGGCGGCACGTTCACGTGGGGGTCCGCAATCAGTATCGCCGGGTCGATCATTGATGCAGGAGCTACGATCAGCGCCGGGGATGTCCAGGGCAGCGGCGAAGTCGACTTGCAGCTCAAGAGCGGGCTCTTGACGCTGAATGGGCCAGGTGTGTCCCATGTCTCCGAGCTTCAGCTCTTGCATCCCAACGGGAAACTGAGCGGCGCTGGCAGAGTGGATGTCAGCAGCTCACTTCTGTGGAATGAAGGAACAATGGAAGGCTCCGGTAAGACTGTTCTGGAAGAAAAAGCCACGGGGATCATTGAAGACACTACCGCGCACTTGATCGGCCGCCGGTTTGTCAACGAAGGCCGGTTGACACTGCCATCAGGCGCGATCATGTTCGGTGACAATGCGGTATTTGAAAACCGCGGGCTTTTCGCGGTGACGGCTGAAAAACCGTGCGAAGAATGTAGGGCCGGGATGATACCCGAAAAAGTCAGTGTAATCGAAAGTGAAAATAGCACTGGCACGTTCGTAAATGAATGGATATTTGAAAAGACTGGTGGTCCCGAATATACCTATGTAGAAATCCCCACCTACAACTTTGGTATCATCACTGAACATGGGGGCCATTTTTATTTTACGCTGGGATTGACCGAAGGGGAAACAACCCAGTGGGGTGGCAGCGAAAACCCGCAGGAACCAGCTCAGTGCGGGGAAGAAGAATCGGTGGGTTGTCTGACCGGTAACTATTCGCAGACGCAGACCGATTTCTCGATCGGGGGCCGCGGGGTCGGCCTGGATCTGAGTCGCACATACAACTCGCAGGCCGCGGCCGCAGGCGACAAAGGTATATTCGGCTATGGCTGGTCGAGTTCGTTCAGTGATCATCTTATGATCGAAAAAGCGAGCAAACGAGCCACGCTTGTGCAGGCCGACGGGAGCACCATAACCTTTGCCGAAGGATCCGGCGAAGAATTCACTGCGCCTGCGTGGACACAGGACACGCTCAGTGGAACAGAAAGCTCTGGTTACACACTGACGCTTCCCGATCAGACAAAGTACAAGTTCACCGGCAGCGGACGGCTGGAAAGCGTAACCGATCGTAATGGCAATGCGACGACGCTTGCCTACAATGGGAGCGGAAAGCTCGAAACGATCACTGACCCATCGGGCCGTAAGATCAAACTGGCGTATAACTCCGAAGGTCTCGTGGAAAGTGCCGAAGACCCGATGAAACACGTCGTCAAATACACCTATGAAAGCGGGAACCTCAAGAGCGTTACCCAGCCTGGTGGATCCGCGCTTCGTTGGCAGTTCAAATACGACAGCTCGCATAGGATGACAGAACTCACCGACGGACGAAGCGGCAAATCCACGATCGAATACAACAGCTCCAACCAGGTGGTTTCCCAGACCGATCCGTTGAAACGCATAACTAGTTACGAATACACGGCGTTTCATACAAAGGCGACCAATCATGCTACCGGCGACGTGAAGATGCAATACTTCACGAGCAATGGGGTGGGCACGTCTCTAACAAACGGGTACGGGACGTCGAGCGCGACGACCGAAACCACTGATTACAACTCTGCCGACGAGTTGCTGAGCGTTACTGACGGTGACGGGCACACGACGAAGTACCAGTATGACTCGCACGGGAACCGAATCCTCAAGGAAGACGCCGAAGGCAACAAAACCAAATGGACTTACGACAGCACTCATGACGTTGAAACCGAAACGTTGCCCAACGGAGAGACCACGACCTATAAACGCGAAAGCCATGGTAACCCTGAAGTGATCGAACGGCCAGCGCCGGGCTCGACCACCCAGTCCACGAGCTACAAATACACGTCTCATGGGCAGGTGGAAAGCATGACCGACCCGCTGAAACGCACGTGGAAATACGAATACGACAGCGCGGGTGACAAGACCGCGGAAATAGACCCAGAAAGCGACAAGCGGACCTGGGGATATAACGAAGACTCGCAGGAAACCAGCATGGTCAGCCCCAGGGGCCATGTCAAATCCGGTGAAGAAAGCAAATATACGACCACGACCGAACGCGACGCACAGGGGCGGCCCATCAAGGTCACCGACCCGCTCGCCCACGAAACGAAATACACCTACGACGGCGACGGCAACGTGGAAACCGTGACCGACCCGGAAGGTCACAAGACGACGTACACCTACGACGCCGACAACGAGCGGACCAAGGTCGAAGAACCCAACAAAACGATCACCGAAACCGAATACGATGGTGCTGGCCAGGTCAAGAAGCAGATCGACGGCAACAAACACGCGACTGAATACGTCCGCAACGTCTTGGAGCAGGTCACCGAAGTGATCGATCCGCTTGCCCGTAAGACACTCAAGGAATACGACGCCGCTGGGAACCTCACGAAGCTGACTGACCCCCTGAAACGAGCGACCACCTACAAATATGACAACGATAACCGTCTCATCGAAGTCAGCTACTCCGACGGCAAAACCCCGGCCGTAAAATACGGGTACAACTCGGACAGCGACCGGACCACGATGGAAGACGGCACGGGCACCACGACCTACGAATACGACCAACTCGACCGCCTCACCAAAACCAAAGACGGTCACGGGAATACCGTCAGCTACGAATACGATCTCGCCAACGAGCAGACAAAGATCACGTACCCCAACGGTAAAGTCATCGAACGCGAATACGACAACGCCGGACGGCTCAAGAGCACAACGGACTGGTCGAAAAACGTCATCAAATTCACCTACGACGCGGACTCGGACCTCACGGCCACGACATTCCCGAGCGGCACGAGCGACGAAGACACCTACACATACGACGACACCGACGCGATGACCGAAGTCAAAATGAAAAAAAGCACCGAAACGCTCGCGTCGCTCGTCTACACGCGCAACAAAGACGAGCTGGTCGAAAAAGCGACCAGCAAAGGGCTACCTGGGGAAGAAAAACCAGCCTATACCTACGACAAAAACAACAGGCTGACGAAAGGTGTCGGCATCCCCTACGAATACGATGCCGCCAACAACCCGACGACCATCGGTACCGAACACACCTACAGCTACAACGCCGCTGACGAGCTCGAAAAAAGCGTGCTGAAAAAAGTCACCGCCGCGACATACACCTACAACGAAGTTGGCCAGCGCACTAAGACCGAACCCGCCAGTGGATCCGCGACGACATACGGCTACGACCAGGCAGGGAATCTGATCTCCGTCACGCGACCAAAAGGCACAGAAGCGGCGATCGAAGATGCCTACGGATACAACGGCGACGGGCTTCGCACGTCTGAAACGATCTCCGGCACCACCACCTACCTGGCGTGGGACCTCGCTGAAAGCCTGCCACTGATTCTCAACGATGGCGTCAACAGCTACATCTATGGCCCTTGGGGCCTTCCTGTCGAGCAAATCAACAACACCACCAGCACCGTCCTCTACCTCCACCACGACCAGCAAGGATCAACACGCCTGCTCACCGGGTCAACCGGCAAAACAGAAGCCACCTTCACCTACGACGCATACGGCAACCAGACCGGCAGCACCGGCACCGCCAAAACACCGCTTGGGTACGACGGGCAGTACACCAACGCCGACACGGGACTTATCTACCTGCGGGCGCGAGAGTACGACCCAGCGACAGCGCAATTCCTGAGCGTTGACCCCAAGGCCGAAGAGACGAACACGGTCTACCAATACGCGAAGGACAACCCACTCAGGGACAGCGACCCGACCGGCGAAGGCCCTGAAGAATCGAGGGTAGCCCATGAAATTCTCTCTCTCGAAAGCGAAGGGCTCAAGCAGCTCAAAAATAAACACGCAAGCTGGGAAACAATCGAGTTGTTTCAAGGGATTATCAAAGTGCATTTCTTCTTTGAAGTCGCGTTCGCCGAAGGAAACGGGACGTTGCAAAGAAGCGGGGAACAGGAACTTCATAGGATCGAAAAGCAGCTGGTCGGCAAATTTGCTTCGCTTGCATCGCAGGAGATCGGCCTACCGTCGCTTATCAAAGCCCTGCGGCAGATTTACCACATCAGCGTTGCGGTGCGGCTAGGTGCGCGTGGATAATGCGTGGAGCGACGGTGGTCATCGGTCCTCTTGATCGGATACTGGGGCGAGCGTGAGAGGAGCGCGAATCACGCTTTATGGTGTGCCTTCGTGGAGGAAGTGCCCGATGACGTAGACATGAATTTCGGCCGGGAAGGAGAAGCCCTTGGGCGTGCGTCTGGTTGGCCGTAGCGACCCGTGAGCGGCCAGGATCGCCGAGTTTGCGGAGACCCTGAGATGTTCGTGGCCAATGATGGCTTCGGCGTCGCAACTCTGGAACGAGAGCGGGACACGCGGGTCTGCCCGTAGCCCTGCCGTGCGGCATCCGATCGGTGGTACTTCGGATTGCACGCGGTCGGTCGAGTAGAGCGTCGCCCCGGTTGCGGCGAGAAGCCGTGCCATGACGCGAGCGTTGAGTAGGAGCGATTCGTTGCGAACGAAGCACACCGTTTCCGGTTCGACGGGGCAGTCGCTTGATCGCTTGAAGCCCGGCGGCGGTTTGAGCTTCGCGCGGGTTTCCGCGGCGAGCGCGCCTGTCGTCCCGTATTGGGGTACCTTCAGAGCCCAGTTGCGATGATCTTCTGTTGCGTCCGAGATTCGGATCGTTGCGACTGCGATTGATGCCATCACTGCAGCGGCCAGCAGGACGACTGAGGTACGAGCCCGCACACGGCGTATATCGGCAAAGATGCGCTCCAGCATGAGATGATCTCCTTGCGGGCGCTCGCGTCGCGGTCGGCCACCACCACCACGCACCGCCGAGGGGGGCGCGGCGGGGGTCTTCCGGCACACGATGGCGACCGTGATGCTCGAAGGCGGCGCGGACATCCCCTACATCCAGCAGATGCTCGGCCACACCAACATCACCAGCACCCAGCTCTACACCCAAGTCTCGCTGCGCAGGCTCGCCGCGGTACACGCCGCCACGCACCCCGGCGCCTCAAACCAACCCCGCCGCCACGGCCGCGGCAACGGTGGCGGGGCGGTCCTGCGGCCAGCCAGCACCGCGGCGCCCGGCGCGGCGGAAGGCCCTCGAAGTCGAAGCCCAAGACGAGCAGCGGGACCTCCGCCGCCAGGCTCGCCAGCGGCGTCCCTGAGTCCCACGAAGCCCTCACGCTCCCCTGTGTGCACGGGGTTGGAGGTTGGGTTGTGCGCACGAGCGCGCCCGGGGGGAGTCGCGCAGCGACTGGGCGCGCGATCACCGCGGCGAAGCCGCCCAACATTCCCCGGGACACGGTGTGGCACCGAGACGCACCCGGCGCTCGTGGCCGGCTCGGGACACAGCGATTGCTGTGCGAAAGCATCACGGTGCATCTACTCTGTGCAGACTTTTCGAGACCCGGCAGGCGCCGGCGGAGAACGCCAGCGACGGCGCTGAGGATCGGCCGCGCACCGTTGGGTGCAACTGTGTGAGGCGCCGCGAAGCGCAGCGAAAGCGGCGCTGCAGGGATGCCTCGGCGGGTGGCCGCTCAGCGCTCTTGGTGTTCTTCGACGGCGGTGACGATCTCGCGCAGGCGCACGTCGAGGGCCTTGGCGACGGCGCAGATCGTGGACCACGATGGATCGGACTGGCCGAGCTCTAGCCGGGTCAGCGTGCCGCTCGTCAGGCCGGCGTGAACGGCGAGCGCTTCCTGGCTGATGCCGCGCTCCTCGCGCAGCCGGCGCAGCACCCCGCCAAGCACAGGATCGCTCGATGAGTGACGGGGCATAGATAAAGCCTGCCATATCCACCGCGCAAAAGTCCAGGCATGATATCCACTGTGATTGACACACTGCGGTTTATGATGGTATATTGGCCGGAAACCAAAGTGCGGGCGCGCCGATGAGACGGCCGCCCGCGTGGCACCGAGAGCGTCAACTCCCGGCACGCCAGCCAAGCTACCAGCATCCGGTGGCGTGGCTTCCTTGCCTGAGCAGTCCTCCCGGGGCCTCCCATCCACAAGGAGGAACCGAAGATGACCAGTCAGCAGCAGCCGACGGCGATCGACCCCGAAGCCAGGAAGATCAAGCGCGCGATCGTCCTGCAGGTGCTCCGCGATGACCACCCCGAGCGGTGGACGCGGGCGGAGCTTGAACACGAGCTATCGGACCTTCCGCGGGAGGGCGTCGAGGCCGCGATCGAGGACCTCGCGGCCGAGGGTGTCGTGACGGTCGGCGATGACGAGGCGATCCAGGCGTCCCTCTGCGCGCGGACACTCGACGCGCTTGGGCTGGTGTCGATCTGATGGCGGGTGAGAGCGTCATCACAATCCCGGGTGATCTGGTCGTGCTGGTCCGCAGCGGCGCCTACGGCGACCTGCACGCCTCCCTCGGGGAGCTGCGCGGCGTGATCGAGGCTTGCCGCAACATCGGGACGATCGGGCAGCGCTACACCCTGATCGATGGTTGCTTCGCCCGCGTGGACGCCACGCGCGCACTGCTCGACCTGGTTGGCTGGACCCACTTCCCCGTGAAGGGAGAGATCGAGGTCGATCTCGCTGAGCACCGCCAAGCGCTCCGGGGAGCACTCAGCGCACGCCCGGCCGATGACAGTCTCACAAGCGATCTCGTGGTCGCGCTCCGGGCGCTCACGACAGCAGCAGGGATCGAGCCGCAGGAGAGCGAGCGATGAACCCAACGCCAACCACTCAGCTTGGGCGCGGAGTGCAACCGCGCCCTCCGGTCGTGCTCAGGGAACAGCTCGCCGCCGCGCGGCGCGAGGGTATGAGCTTCGATGAGGCGTGGCCCGTGGCGCTCGGGTCAGTGCTGAACACCGTGCAGTGGGAACGAGAGGAGTGGCAGGACGCTCTCGCCAGCATGGTCGAGACGTGGCGCGCGGGATGGGAGCGCCGCGAGTCCACCGGCGCGGAACGCGCGGTACTCGCGATCGTGATGCCCGGCGGGACGCCGCTACCGGAACGCGCGTGCGAGCAGTGCGGCGTGGAGATCCCAGCCCGCCGCCACCGCAACGCGCGGTACTGCTCGAATGACTGCGCCAAGCGCGCCGCCCACCTCCGCGAAAGACAGCGAGCCGCGGCATAGAGCCACACCCATCGGTCCAGCGCTCGCTCTGCTCGCCGCCGCGGGCTCTATCGTCCGCATTGATGCTCGCCACGCTCGAACGTGCCCGCCATCCGGCATCTTCTCCTAGCCGCCTGAGCCGCCGCGGCCGGGATCGCTGCGAGCGCTCAGAATCGCGCCGGGGCCTTCAACTCGCTGGCCGGCGCTTGCGTCGGGGGTTGGAGTGTCGGAAGTCCCTGCAAGCGCCGGGGTTGTGTTGCGTTCGGCGCCGGGATGGTGGCGGGGAAAAGATTTTCGAGCAAATCAGCAACAGCACCAGCACCGTGCTCTACCTACATCACGACCAGCAAGGCAGCACACGTTTACTCACCGGCTCAACCGGCAAAACGGAAGCCACCTTCACCTATGATGCCTATGGCAACAAGACTGGAAGTACGGGAACAAGCACATCACCCATGGGCTACGATAGCCAATACACCAACGCCGACACAGGGCTTATCTACCTACGGGCTCGCGAGTACGACCCGGCGACCGGACAGTTCATGAGCGTCGACCCTAAGATCGAAAGCACTCAAGAGGCCTACGCATATGCCGCTAATGATCCGGTGGCTCTAGGAGATCCCGGGGGGATGGCCCCGAATGTGGCATGTCGCACTGTGAATTCACCATGTGGCGAGCAGGAAGCACGTGAAGAGCTTGAACGACGTAGAACGAAGCATACCGAAGCTGAATTTGAAGGTGCATTTGCAACAGTACTAAGATACTTCAATATACCCACGCCAGCTCGCGATGTTGGATACGACTTGGAACCGGTACAAAATAGGAATGGTATTACCATTCGTGAGCCAGGCACGACGGGGGAGGCCAACACTATCCGGATTATGTTTGGAGACAAGGCCAATCCAAATGGCTCTGCGGTGATCTACGACGAGTACGGCAAACCAATTGATTACCGCACCGGAAAGGTGCCTGCTACCCGGGCTGACTGGCACATTCCCGGTGGGAACAAAGTACCGGTGCAAGGTCTTCCACCTTGGTGGCGCGGCGAATGACGATACAACCGCAAGAGCTAAACGATGGCGAGTTCGACTTCACGCTCAAGGATGCACAGGTTTCCCACACGGTGCTTGGGGCGCAATTCGATATTTATATAAAAGACCCGACGCGCACCGGGCTCAAGATTACGATTACGACGCCATTTCGAATCGGTGGGTCGGAGGGGCCGTTATCAGAGCCAATCGACCCTGAGAAGGACGATCCTCGCATCGGGAAGCTCATCTTAAACCTGCGCCGAAAAGAGCTTGTTCTGTGTCATGTCGACCCGGACGGCACGCTTAAACTAAGGTTTGATGACGGCCTCGCTATCGTGGTTGGGCCTGACCCAGAGTACGAGGCATGGGAGCTGGATCACCCGAAGTTCAAAATTGTCGGTGCTGCTGGAGGTGAGCTAGCGATTTGGGCTCGCTGACGGGTGCTCACGAGGAATTGCCGGTGTCGGTCAGGCCTCATAGGGCAGGATCGTAAAGCAACGACGTACGGCCACGACCAAGCAGGGAATCTGATCTCCGTCACGAGACCAAAAGGCACCGAAGTGGGGCACCGAAGTGGGAGCGATCGAAGATACCTACGTCTACAACGGCGACGGGCTACGCACATCCGAAGCGATCTCAGGAACCACTATCTACTCGGCGCGAACGAACTGGTGGTGGACGCCAAGAGGCTGCGCTCGCTGGCCGCCAACTCGGCGCTGCTGGCCGCGGCTGTGGCCGATGACTATCTCTCGATCCCGCCAGCCGAGTACGCGAAGTTCCTGTTGCAGAAGGCGGCTCGCTTCGAAGCCGTGGCAAACAGCCTTGAACATCGCAAGAAGAACGGCGCGATCGGCTTCCTCGTGCGCGAATGGTATGTGACGCTGCCCGGCACGAACATCGCGCTGCCGCTCAAGTTCAAAGAAGCGTACGCTTGGTACAAGGGGACGAACCGACAGGGCGAGGAGCAGTTCTGGTGCGGCAAGGAAGGCTGGGTCTATCTGGCATGAGAGTGTCTGTCGCAACACTCCTGGTGGGGGCCCTGCTGCTCGTGGGCTGCGGAGGCTCGACGCCGACGACCTCCTCGCAGGCGCTCGCGTCGCGGTCGGCCACCACCGCCACGCATGCCAAACAGAGCGCGGCACCTGTGCTGGACACCCCGGGTGCCAGGAGGGCCTTCGCCCGCTACGTCGTTTGTATGCACGCGCACGGCGTGAGGCATGTCCCCGCCCGACCAAGCCCGGTGCGGCTGCTCGATGCGCTGTATGCCCGCAGCGCTACCTATCGCGCTGCCAATCTCGCCTGCTACTCCACGCTGGCGGCAGCCAATCAGGCTGTCGCCGGCCTGATGCCCGCTCAGGGCTCTGGGTAGACACCTCTGGGGGCGCACGCGGGGTGTTGTTAGGCTGCGAGGCGTTTGGCCTCGTGGCTGAGGAGGAGGCCGTTGATGAAGCGTTTGACGAGTTCTTTGTCCTCGTTTGTGAGGCGTGTGGTGGTTTCTAGTTGCAGGCGTAGCTCCTCATCCGAGTCTCGCTCGGCGTCGAAGACGAGCGTATCTGCGCTGACGGACAGAGCGATCGCGAGCTTGCGCAGTACGTCGAGGGTTGGTGAGGAGCTGCCTTCATCCGACCCAACAGGCAGAGAAGATACTGGTCTCATCTACCTGCGTGCTCGCGAGTACGACCCAGCGACAGGGCAGCTCCTCAGCGTCGATCCGAAGGTGGAACAGACGGGCGCGGTCTACACATATGCGAAAGACAATCCACTGTCGGGCGGCGACCCGACCGGCGAATTTGAGATTTCAGGAATTGAGGGCCCACAGGAATTGGAGGGCACAGCAGCCGGGCTGCGAGGTGTCGCCGGTAACAGCGCCCTTCTCGCTGCGGCTGTTAGTCTTTTGCCGGGGGATATCGGTGGCTACGCGGCGATTACTCCTGGGGAGTATGCGACATTCCTACTGCGCTGGGCGGCATATTTCGAAAAGGTCGCGGAAAGCCTCGAACACCGAAAAGCGAGGGATGCAAACGCCTATCTGGTAAACACATGGTCTCTCGAAGTTCACGGCGTTCCCTTACCGTACCGGTTCACCTCGGCGTACTGTTGGTTTAAGGGTACGAGAAGGCACGGAGCGTATGATGCCTTTTGGTGCGGAAAAACAGGGTTGGTCTACCAGAAGCCACTCCAGGCTAGCGGGTGACGAGTAGACAGATGTACGAGTCGAGCGAAAAATGTCTAGTGGTACCATAAAGGCGTGGGGTTGAACCTTGAGGACACTCGCGACAGATCACAGTGATGGCAAATCAGTGACCAGATGGCGCGCTTTGCTAATATCGTTAGGCGTCGGATTGAGCCTCGCGAGCATGCTCGGGGCTGCGGGGTGCGGTAGCTCCGACAGATTAGCTACAGCTTCGCATACGCCACCTGTCGTTACTCTTCGTAGAGGCGAAACATCGCGTAGTCACGGGGAGACGGCGTTTAGGCGCTTCGGTGACGCTGCGAGTGATCCACAACTCCTAGCCATCGGACATGCGCTTCGCATCTACTATAACGCGCTTGCTGGTAATCAATACGCGCAGGCGTGCGCCATGCTTGCCAAATCGACTCGGCGCCAACTTGTGCGTAGCGCTAGATCGCGCAGGGTCACGACGTGCATCGGGTTTGTGTCGGCGACACTTGCTCGGGCACGCGAAGTTGGACCCACGGCTGCCCAGTTCACGATTCTCAAGGTGATCGGGGCACGTGTAGCTGGGAGTCGTGGCTATGTTCTGTTCAAGACAGCTCCAGAACCGCGCGAAGATGACGTGATGGACGTCTCTCTAGAAGAAGGGCGCTGGAGAATCGATTTGTTCGAGGCCCCGTCTATTGCTTTTTCGCACCTTGCGCTCGGCTGACGCAGATCTTCGCCTGCGTCGCGAGCAACTGCACCGACTTCACGAAGCCCTGCGTCATTCACTGCAAGCCTAGCCCAGCTACATCTACGGCAGCGAAGGTCTCCCGGTCGAGCAAATCAACAACTCGACTGGGACCGTGCTCTACCTACACCACGACCAGCAAGGCTCAACACGCCTACTCACCGGCTCAACCGGCAAAACAGAAACCACCTTCACCTACGACGCCTACGGCAACCAGACCGGGCACACCGGGACAAGCACCACACCGCTCGGGTACGACGGGCAGTACACCAACGCCGACACCGGGCTCATCTACCTACGGGCGCGTGAGTACGACCCAGCCACGGGACAGTTTCTCAGCGTTGATCCTGATATGGAAAAGACAGAGACGGCATACGGATACGCCGCCGACGATCCGCTTACCAACAGAGATCCGACTGGCACGGAACCGCTAGGTGAAGGCATTTTGGGGGCACAAGAACTGGTCGTAGAGGCTGCGGGGCTTCGTCTCAAAAGCGGTGTGTTATATGCGGGGTCCGCCGTGCTGGAGACCGCATTCAAGGATGCCGCAGCGTTGCTCGGGGTTGCTCCGGAGCAGTATGCAGAGTTCTTGTTGAAACGGGCGGTTTACTTCGAAAAGGTTGCGGAAAGCCTGGAACATCGGAAACCGGGAGGCGCGGATGCCTACTATCTGGAGGAGAGCGGAATCGAAGTGGACGGTCACGTTTTCCCTACGGCATTTAAAACTGCGTATGCGTGGTATCGCGGTTCGAGCAGGAGCGGTGCCGAGTTGTTCTGGTGCGGGAAGTATGGGTGGAAGTGGAAAGTGTACCCAAATGTGCCCTAGTCAGCGAGGCCAAACCATCGGCAGCGTTTGCGGCGCGCACCTGCTGGGCGAGCCTGTCGTGTGGCAGGTAGACGAACATACGGGCAGGCTAAGGGTTGAAGCGTGATTGTGCTAGATAGTGTCGAGGGTAAGTCGAGACCGCGAAAGGGCGATACCATGGACGTGAGGCGGCGGAGCACAGCGGTTCTTGCAGTTGGTGTCGTGACGTTGGGCTTGCTTGGCTGTGGGGGTTCGGGTCGGCAGGTGGCGAGCCGAGGCGCCGGCAGGGCAGTGAGTACCTCAGTGGCGGGCCGCGCGAGGGATCTGGAAGAGGCCCTTCGATCTGCGACACGTGCGGCGCGGGAGTCTGCGAGACGTGCGGCGAGACGCCAAGAGGCGTACGCTACCTTCGGCGAACCTGCAAGCCGCATCGAGTACACTATGATCGTCCGTGAGCTGCGCACGTATTACGGCTTGCTTGCAGACGAACGATTTGGACGCGCCTGCTCGCTACTATCGAGAAGCGCTCTTGTCGGAATTGCCAAGGCCGCGGATAACAGCAGCGACGCTAGCGAGCGTGGCTGTGCTAAACGACTCGCCCAAATATTCGCGATGACAGTCCCGGTGCGTCACGGACGCCCAGAATTCAGGGTGGTGAGCGTGAAGGAGGTTCGTGTGAAGAGGAGCGGGGGCTACGTCGTCTTTACCACGATTGCGATTCCTGTAGAAGGGCAAGCGCTGAGCGTTGTGAGGGAAGGCGGCCGCTGGCGCGTTACCTCACCTATAGCAGTCCCTCTGGCATAGGCAAGTTCCAGTACGCCGGGCGCCGTAGTTAATTATAGTAATGTACGTCTACGGCCCCAGTGGACTCCCTATCGAGCAAATCAACAACACCACCAGCACCATCCTCTACCTACACCACGACCAGCAAGGCTCAACACGCCTCCTCACCGGCTCAACCGGCAAAACGGAAGCCACCTTTACCTACGATGCCTACGGCAACCTCACCGGCAAAACCGGGACGAGCACCACGCCGATGGGCTACGACGCCCAATACATCAACGCCGATACGGGGCTCATCTACCTACGAGCACGGGTCTACGACCCGGCCACCGGACAATTCTTGAGCGTCGATCCAGCGCTCGAAACGACACAGGCGCCCTACACCTATGCGCTTGACAGCCCACTGGGGGTCGGTGACCCGACGGGACTAATACCCTGGGGGCCGAAGGTAAAAGCTGCGATCGCGAAGTGTCGATCATGGACGCATTGGTACAGCAAGAAGAGCCCGTTCTACGGCAACAAGAATATCTACAGTGCGTGCCAAGATCTGCTCAGCCTGCCCTCGCAGGTCTACGGGACGGAAGGCTCCGGCTTTCTAAAGCATCTCTTGGCAGCGGGACAAGATGCGCTAGCGCTCGGTATTTCTGCGGCGAAGGATGCGTTCGTCGAGGGCTGCTCACTCGGCGCTGAGTCTGCGATCGAGCTAGGGCCGGCGGGCGCGACGGGCGTGTGTCTGGTTAGCGGCAGCGCAGCCGTAGTGCTAGTTACACCTGGCGCGGCCGTCGGCGGCGCCGCATGGGGCGGCTACTCAGGCGAACGGATTGACCTGAGTGAGTCGGTGTTTGGTCCGTGAAGTCACTACTCAGCACGAAACGGGCCCAAGTCGCGTACATCGTCGTGACGGTCGCCGTGACAGTTATTTTGCAGTTCACGGTGTCAACGACCGCGGCGTGGGGGTGGCTTGCGGCGACCGTAGTCGCCATCGTCGCCTTGGCGGGCGCGCGCAGGAGATCGTGATGCCCGGATTCGCGATGCCGCCATGGCCGGTTTCAGCAGCAGCATGCGTGATCGCATGGGTCGTCGTTGCGTTCGTGGTCGGGCGCTTCGCCGCTCGTAAGGGTCGACGCTTTGTATTCTACTTTGTTTCGTCGCTTGTTCTCGGATGGCCGATCCCGCTGATTGTTGCCCTTCTCGTGCCCGGACGGACCCCTAAGAATGAGTGTGAGTTGAGCGGGGACCGCTGAGGCGCCTCACGTGCAGACGTGCGGCCTTGCCTGTCACTCGACCGGCGTCGAATGGGGTTCGGCTGTGAGTGGCCGGGGGTCGCCAGCAGGACGGGCGTGCATCCGACGGCGATCGGGCGCCTGGAGCGCGGCAGGCGAGAACCCCGGCTGGCGACGATCCGCCGTATCGCTCGCGGCCTGGGCGTGCAGCCCGGAGCGCTACTGGACGAGCCGCCCGAAGGGTGAGCGCGAGCAACACCGACCTGGGTGCGCGGCGCGAGGGTTGCGCCGCGCGCTCCGGGTCACAATCGAAGGCGTTGACGTTCGCCGCGTGCGCGAGGCCAGATCTCGCCCTTTAGTCCAGCGCTCGCTCTGCGCGCCGCTGCGGGCTTTATCGTCCGCGCTGATGCTCGCCGCTCTGGAACGCGCCCGCCATCCGGCATCTTCTCCCAGCCGCCAAAGCCGCCGCGGCCGGGATCGCTGCGGGGGCTCAGAATCGCGCCGGGGCCTTCAGCCCGCCGGCCGGTGCCCGCGCCGGGGGTCGGAGTGCCGGAAGTCCCTGCAAGCGCCGGGGTTGAGTTGCGATCGGGCGCGGGGTCGTGGCAGGGAAAACATTTTCGAGCAAATCAACAACACCACCAGCACCGTGCTCTACCTCCACCACGACCAGCAAGGATCAACACGCCTCCTCACCGGCTCAACCGGCAAAACAGAAGCCACCTTCACCTACGACGCCTACGGCAACCTCACCGGGCACACGGGCACCGCGACCACCCCCCTCGGCTACGACGGGCAATACACCAGCTCAGACACAGGGCTCATCTACCTACGCGCACGCTCATACGACCCGGCTACAGCACAGTTCCTGAGCGTTGATCCGAAGACGGAAACCACCGGCACGATCTACGGCTATTCCGAAAATGATCCGCTGACAAACGAAGACCCGACAGGCGAATGCAAGCAGGTTAATGTTGCCAAGGCCGGCAGTGGGGAGTTGAAACACTGCGGCAAGGACGGTAGGCAGTTGACTGTGGACTTCAAAACCACATCTTGCGACGAGGGTGGATGTAGGTTGAATTATAGGGCCACTGGGGTCGTAGCCGGAGCCCCGCATGGCACCACGATCGAACAGCACTTTAAGATCAGGGCTTATAACCCAGCGTGGTCTTCGGAAGAGACGATAGAGGAACATAAAGGTGTAAAAAATATGACGACACCTAGCTATTTGGGTGATAATGTGTATCTCCCATATGGCACAACGTACACCTTTGAGCTGACCATACATGAGGGCAAGGAAGTGGAAACACTTGAGGTACGACTTGAAGCTGCACGGGTTGAAGCTGCAATATAGTAAAGAAAGGCTATGGTGCCATGACGATTCCTGAAATCCCAGACGGAGCTACCTTGCCGCACTACGATCTCGTGGGACCACGGCTAGCCAACCGCGAGGTCATAGATGGAGGCTCAGATATAAAGACTGTTGAATACCCTCTGGCTGAGCACTACCTGCAGATCGGGGTAGTACGACGAAGAACATGTCGAACTTCGACTGGAGAGAAAGCCCCAATAGGCGAGGAATACGCAAAGGAAAATGTAGCTGTGCGATTCCAGCTGACGCTAGGTGTACCTGATGGCTCAGACGTTATCCACCTTGCAAAGGAGATAGCTGCTCAACAATGGCAAGCTTACCCCCTCGTCATCGACGGTGAGCAAGTACACGCTCACCGTTGGCGACAAGACGGTTGGTCGGCAGTCATGTATTTGACACCTACACTCATTATTTACGCAATACTACCGGACGACCATATAACCCAACCTATACGCTTGGGTCGGTTAGCGTAGCAAAATTACCAAAAAGACACAGAAATGACGTGCTCCACGGAGATTTCGAGAACCTTCCCGCCAGCTCCGAGATCTACCCACCCCGCCCCCGCCAACCCGAGCGCAGAACCCGCAGCGCGTTCCCGCTGCAGATCCGCTCCGCGACGTCAGCGCCATAGCGAGTGCGAAGCGACTCCTGCAGGTCGCCCATGCGTCCCATGTGTTCGAGCCCCGGGAGGGCGGGCTTGATGTAGCCGTCGAGGTCGGAGCCGATCGCGATGAAGTCGAACGAGCCGGTGACCCAGTGGATTCGATCGATGTGCCGGCAGAGAGCATCGAGGGAGTCTGCGAGCGAGCGCACCCGCCCACGCAGCCCGCTGGTGATGTAGTGCTCGCAGAGAATGCAGCCGAGCACGCCTCCCCGCTCGGCGACCTTGGCGATCGTCTCATCGGGGAGGCAGTAGCCGAGGTTCCCGAACCGGCACGCCATGTGCGTGGCGATCACCGGTGTGCGCCGATCGGGATCGCGACGGTCGAGCAGCGCGAGGGCGTCGTCGATCGCGCGCTGGCTCATGTGGGTGATGTCGATCAGGATCCCCTCGTCAGCCATCGCCTCGACGGCCGCGCGCCCGAGCGGAGCGAGGCCCTCCTGGGGCTGGGGGAACACGAGGTTGTAGACGGAGTCCGCCAGGAACGGCAGCGCCGGCGCGTTGGTGGCGACCTCGCGCCAGAAGAGGTGCGCGAGGGTGACGTAGGCGACGCCCGCCTGCGCGAGGGTGTGCACGTGCTCGCGCACCGCCTGCTCGCTCTCTCCGAGCTGAAAGCCGCCCTCGATGCAGTGGATGAGCGCCAGGCGGCCCTCCTCGATGAGCGCGTCGAGCTCGGCCGGCGAGTGCGCGATCGCGACGTCGCTGCGCCCCTCCACGTGGCGCTCGACGAGTTCGAGCTGGGCGAGGACGTCCGCGCAGTAGCCGCCGGCCGGCGGTGCGCCGTAGCGCTTGCTCAGGTCCATCTCGTCAAGCGGCGCGTACAGCACCGACAGGGCGGCGCCGACCTCGCCTTCGCGCATCCGCTCCACGGTGACGGAGGGCTCGTCGTGGGGGCCCTGGTAGTTGAGCAGCAGCGAGATCAGCCCCACCACGCGCGCCTGCCAGCGCCGGCGCAGCCAGGTGAGCAGGTGCCCGTGCGTGCGCTGCTCGCGCTCCGGTAGAAGGTGCATCGGGTAGTGCGCATGCAGGTCTACGAGCATCGAGGAGCCCAGAGAGCTAGAGCCTGGGCAGCTGGTCGGGTGGGAGCGCCCCGCCGTGGGTGTCGGTGCGGGTGTGCCCGAGCTCGTTGTAGTACTGGATCGTGGCGTCCCCGGCGGCGAAGTCGATGACCGCGAAGCCGCCGTAGCTCCAGGTGTCTTCGCCGATGGTGTAGGTGTCGGTGTCGGTGTTCTGCCACTGCACGCTCCCCGCATCGACGGCGTCCAGCGGCGGCACGTCTGGTCCCGACACGAGATTGGGCACGCCGCCGTGGCCGACGATCGCGGTGTAGACGGCGTGATCGTGATACTCCCCGTAGTCGATGCCGGGCTCGTACACCGCGCAGCGGTGCTCGTGGCCCCAGAACCACGCCTCGACCTGCCGCTCGCCGATCGCGCCGCAGACGGTGCCGGCGAGGGGGGACCTGACCGCTTCCCACGCGCTGAAGGGCTGATGGTGGGTGAGCAAGATCGTCGCGGGTCGCTCGGCCGGGGCCAGCAGCCCCTCCAGCCAGGGCAGTTGGGGCGCCTGAAGGTCGGGTACGTCGGGATCTTTGTAGGCGCTGTCGAGCCCCACGATCTGCCAGTGCCCGTTGCCGAGGCAGAAGTAGCTCGAGCCCCCCTGGGCATTGAAGCGCGGATCGCGCAGCAGGGTGTCGAAGTAGCCGTGTCCCCCGGCGTACATGTCGTGGTTGCCGTTCAGCGACCACGATCGCGCCCGCGCCCCCCGCTGGACCGGCCAGAGGGGCAGGAAGCGGTGGGTGTACTCCTCCTCCAGCCCCGAGTAGTAGGTGTCGCCGAGATGGATCACGTGGCATTCGCGCTCGGCGGGGGTCTCCGCCAACCGCCGCGCGATCGCGCTCGCCACGTTTCGCGCCTGGGGGAGGCCGGTGGCCCAGTCCCCGACGAGGAACACCCTGGCGTTCTCGGCCAGCTCGACACGCTCCGGCGGGCGCTCGGGGAATGCGCGCTTGTCCTCGAGCAGGCCGGTGGCGAGCTTCAGCAGCGCCGGCTCGACCCAGCGGATGTCGCAGGGCCCGAAGCGGCGAAACCGCTCCTCGAGCTCCACCAGCAGACGCCCGATCCCGTGCTCGGAGGGCTCGAGCCGCCCCGCCGAGACCAGCTCCGCCTCGAAGCAGTTCGTGATGACGCTCTGAAACTGGCTGAGCGCGGGGTGGGACTGGAGGTAGATCGTGGCCGGAGGGCGGCCCTCGCTGGCCCCGCCCGCGCCGCGGGCCGAGGGCGCGTGATCTCGCATCCGCTTGTCGGTGAGCGCCTGCCTGATGCTCTCGTAGCGCTCGGGGCCCACGCGGGTGTGCTCGGGGTGCTCGGCGCGGGCCCGTTCGAGCTGTGCCAGCTTGGCGAGCAGAGCATCGGGATCGAGTACCTGATCGAGCAGCTGTGGGTGCAAGGCGGGCCTCCGGTCGGGCGTGGCTAGCAGCGGAACTATCCTAGTGGATGAGACGGCCGGGCGGGATCGCTCAGAGCGGACAAGGTCCTCGACTCGGCAAGGCCGATCGGAGAACCCGACGATCCCGGGGTCGCCAGCGTTTCCCGCCGCTGATCGAGAGTCAGACCTTTACAGGGAGGCGCTCCAGCGCGTCGGCCATGACGGTGGCGCCGTCGCTGCGGGCGAGGGCGTCGGCCATCGCGCGGGCACCCTGTTTGATCGACCGGTTTTCCAGGGCGCTGGCGATCACGCTGCGCAGCTTGCTGGGGGAGCTCTTCTTGCTGACCCTCACGCCGGCGTTCACGAACAGAACCCGGGCGGCGTTATCGGGCTGGTCGCGCGCATCGGGGATGCAGACGAGCGGAACACCATCGGCGAGCGCCGCGTTGACCGTCTGCCATCCCGCGTGGGTGACCATGAGCGACGCGTGCGGGAGCACGGTTCGATGTGGCACGAAAGCCACGGTGCGCGCGTTGGCGGGGATGCGGAGGTGGCTGGCGTCGAGCGCGGGGCCCGCTGTCAGCAGCGCTCGGACCGGCAGCCCAGCGACGGCGTCAAGCGCTCGCTGGGCGAGCGCGCCCTGATCCATGTAGCTGGTGCTGAAGCTGAGCAGCACGAGCGGATCGATGTTCTCCTCGGGCCACGGCGACTCCCAGTCCTTCTGGAACGGCTCGAACGCGGGGCCCACGTAGTGGACGTTCGTGGGGAGCTGAGCTTTGCTCGAGAAGTCGAGCTCTGGCGCGGTCATCACGTAGACGGCCCGCGCACCGAGGACCTGGTCGCCCCAGTCCTTCAGCGGCGCGAGCCCGTACCCGGCACGGACACCGTTCAGCACGGACAATCCGGGCGCCCAGAAGCGGCGGGTCAGGCGATCGAGCAGGCGATCGCGTACGGCACCCAATGGACCCGCCATCGGCGACAGGCCACTGAACAGCGGGGGCGCACCGCGAGCCGGTAGTGGATAGGGGCAGTGAACGAGCGCGGCGGCTGGCACACCCGCGAGCTCGGCGGCGATCGCGGCAGCCGGTATGAGCCAGTCGAACACGACCACGTCGGCGCTCCAACCCTCGAGCATCTCGATCGCATCGCGTGTCCCATCGGGCATCGGCGCGATCACGCCGTTGCGCAGTCGCTTCGCGGCGCCAAGCTGCGTGCGCGCCTCCCAGTCACGTACAGGGTCGGTCTCCGGGCGCGTGATGTCGAGGTCGGGCATCGCCCGCCGGAACTCCACGAACTCCGCCCCAGTGCTCTCGATCCGCTCGCGCGCGGCGCGGTGGGCGAGGACCCGCACCTCGTGACCGCGGTCGACGAGCTCACGTGTGAGCGCGAGCTGCGGTGGGGCGTTGCCGCTGAATGCGATGAGCGTCTGGAAGACTCGCATACACTTCATCTTAGTGTGACCAAGATGAAGAAGTCAAGCGCCCCGCGCAAGGAACGCACCTATCGGATGACCACCCGCGCTGATGCGGCCGCCGCGACCGGCGAGCGGCTGCTCGCCGCGGCGTGGAAGCACTTCGGCACTCGTCCGTATGAGGAGATTCGCCTGCGCGAGATCGCCGCCGACGCGCTCGTCACCGAACAGACGCTCCTCGCGCGCTTTCACTCCAAGGACGAGTTGCTCACCGCGGCGTACAGGTGGTGGGCGATGAGCGAGAAATCACGCCGCGACGCGGCTCCCGCGGGCCGCTTCCCCGAGGCCGTCACAAACGTGTTCGACCACTACGAGGCGCACGGAACGGCGATTCTGCGCATGCTCTCCCAGGAGGACCGCATCCCCGCGGTCCGCAACCTCACCGACAGGGGCAGGGACTACCACCGCGATTGGGCGAGCAGGGTCTTCCAGCCGCTGCTCGCCGGCCTGCGGAGCGCATCCAGAGAGCGCCGGCTCACGGCCTTCGTCATCGCCACGGACGTGCTCGTTTGGAAGCTCCTGCGACTCGACATGCAGCTCAGCCGCTCCCAGGCCGAAGAGACTGTGGTTGAGATGATCGAGTCCTACTCGAGGCGATCAAGTTGAGAGAGCCACCGAGGCGGGCTACGAGGCGCCGGTGTGCGCTCGCTCGGGCGACGCTTCGCTCCCGAGTTCGATGCCTTCACTGCCGCTAGGTTAGGTGAGCGGAACTTGAAGCGTGTCTCCCTTTGTGGGCGCGGCGGGCCGCTTGAAAGTGATGGTGAGCACAGGCGGATTGACTGTTTTATCGACGGTGAGCAGGAGATAGCCGTAGTCCCTGATGGGTTCCCTCTGCGTTTCGAATGCGCCCCATTTGATCGGGTACCGCAGACCCTTTTTGACTTTCCCGAGACCGTAGCCACCGCTGCCAGCGATCAGGTATGGGACTTTGCGCCCGCCGATCGTGCGGTTCCAGCGCTCGTACAGGTGGGCGTGGCCGGATAGCACGGCGTCGGGGACGAGGCCCGACTGTTCGAAGGCTTCGTCGAGGTCGCTGGTGAGGCACGAGCTGCCCCCGTGGGTGTCGTCGAGCGATGCTGGTGGATGGTGGCAGGCCAGGATCACTGCGCGTTCTTTGGCTTCTCGTTCCGGCTTCAGGCGTTTGAGCTCGCTCTTGAGGAATTCCAGCTGCGCGGTGCCGATCTTTTCCACCGCTTTGCTGCTGTTGAGCTTTCTCGGAGAGATGATCCCCGGGCCCTCCAGCGCGTTGGTGTAGAGGCCGATGATCGACACGAACGGAGCGTCGAGCGTGAAGTAGACGCCGGGCTCGTCCATCGCTTCGCGTTTGATCCCCGCTGAATCAACTGCTTCGCCAGGCGCCGCAGCGCAGAAGTTCGCCAGAAAGCCGGCGAGACTGGGTTCGGTCGATTCTTCTTCATGCTCGCGGTCGATCACGACCGCGTCGTGGTTGCCTGGGATCGCGAAGATCGGCCGGTCGTAAGCCCGGAACGGGTCGTAGAACTGTTCGTAGTACTTGTCGCGTTCACCGAAGAAATAGACGACGTCGCCGAGATGAAAGAGAAACGCCGGCGCAGGCGCAGCCGCGGTCAGGTCGCTCGTCATCGAGTCGATCACAGATTCCTGGTCGCGGGCCGTCGACATATTAACGTCGCCCGTGTCGCCGACCGAATGGAAGGAGATATTTTTTTCGCTTTCGATCTGATTGACTGCTGCTGCGCCGATCACGTCGGCGAGCGCCATCCGGGGCTCCACCAGTCGCGGCTCGGGCACTTCCTGAAGCTCTTCTTCTTCTTCGGGACTCAGTCCCTTGGTGTCAAGCTGGAACGTCTGCGCGGTCGAGCCGGGTTTCGGATCGGCGAAGACTCGATCTGGGCTGTGCACCTATCCCCCTTTGGTTCGGGTCGTTTTCGTGGGACTTCCTTTTTGCTTGGCCGGAGCTGTGCGTTTGGCGCGAACTTTCTTGGCTTTGGCGGGGTGTATCCGCGGCAGCCGCGATGCCCAAGGGGGTCTTGTGATCCGGTCGGCTCCTCGAAGTTCGGACCAGTCTTCCGGGTCAGCTTCAGGGGCGACGCTGATGTAGCCCTGGGATGCCAGTTCGAAGGGCTTGGTGATCGAGTCACGGAACGAGAGGTCGGGCCGTGTCTGCGCCATTCCGAACCAGGCGGGGAAGACGAAGTCGGCGACCGTGACCCCAACGTGGCGGCCCTCCGGCGCCCCGAGGTCATAGCCGCAGCCCTCGACCGGGTCCGCGACCTCGACGATGTAGAACTCTTTGGCTTCGCTGTTGAGGATCTTGCGAGGATTGGCGACCTGCGGGTCGACCAGCATCTCGAGCATCTCGTGGCTCGCGACTTCGGACGGGTCGACGCCATCTTTTTCCGCGGTCTTGACGAAGACGTCTGAGTAGGGGATGTCGTTGCCAGCTTCGTCTTCGTGATAGCCAAGGGTTTCGCCTTCTGGCGAGTTGTCGGCCTGCGGTGTGTCGTCGAGCAGGATCAGGTTCCAGGCGCCGACTGGTGGCGCCGCCCCTTCTGGCAGCTGTACCACGTGCGCTGGCGGCGCGTAGCCGTGCTCGACCCATGGGGAGCAGCCGTAGTGGTAGAGCGCCTGGTAGTTGAGGCTCCACACGATGTTGAACAGTTGCGTTGGTGTGAGCGTCCCCTTCGAGGTCTTGTCCTCGACGGTGAGTAGCTGTGAGGCCAGCCCGGTCATGGTTCCCCTTTAGATGATCTCGATCTATGTGGTCGACGGGTCCGAGCCGTCCTTCGCCTCGCCCGCCCCACACGGACAGTGCTCGGGCTTCCCGGGCAAGCGCAGTGCAGGACACTACAGCGACACACCCCTCTGTGTCAAGTAACTCGTACGAAACCGGCCAATGAAAATAAAATGTCAACGCGGCGGGATGTAGAACTAGGCGTCCTGCGCAGCCGCGAGGTAGAGCCGGCCCTCCCAAGTGCGCAGGTAGGTGATGTCGGCGACCCACAGTACGTTCGGGGCCACGGCCTGAACTGGCGTTCGACGAGGTCATCAGCGACCCTCACGCCCGGCATGGGGATCGTCGTCCGTCTGCGTTTGGCCTTCACCATCCTCGAGATCCCGGCCTGCGCCATCGGACGGCACACACGCCGGCGAGAGACCTGGATGCCCTGCCCGAGGCGAAGCTCAGCAGTTATGCAGCGACCGATCGCTGTAGCCGAGGCTGCCGACGACATCCTTCACGGTGCGACCAGCGAGGACAAGCGACGGCCTCGCGGCGGAACTCCAGCGGATACGGCGGTCTCGTTCGTGGCATGACCGACATCCTTTCGCCTCCTAGCCAGACAAGCCCTCGGCTGTCCGCAAAACCGCGTCCACTCCACTCCATTCCACACCGAGCGCTTCCGCGCCGCGAGCGCCGATAGGCCGATGCGGCGCCAAGCGCTATGCGAGCGCGCTCGGGACCTCCTCTTTGAGGATCTGGTGTATCTGGCCACGTAGCTCTGGCGTGTCCTCATGCCCGTGTGCTGTCACCGCGTGGATCACGGCAGCGTCAAGCACGTGCTCGTCGCTTCCGGCCATCGTCAGGTCGCATCCGTTCTCGCTGGGCATCTCACGGCAGTCGATGTATTTGCGCGACATCAGGCTCTCCTGTTCATTAGAGGATCGTGTCTGGGGTTAGCTCGCCTTGGCGTAGTTACTCGCCCCGTACCAGTCGACAACCACTACGGGCTCGTCGCCGATGACCCAGGCATCGTGTCCGCTCGGGAGCGAGGTCACGTCGCCAGCCTCGGCAATGAGCTCCGTGCCGTCGTCCATTCGGATCCCGAGCTGGCCGCTCACGTGGTACTGGAAATGCGGCGCCTGGCAGCTCTCGGTCCGCGCGATCGGCTTGACGTCCTTGGACCAGCGCCAGCCCGGCTGGAAGACGAGGCGTCCAACCTCGCCTCCGCCAATAGCGAGGATCTGCGCTTCGCCATTTGGGAACTCCCGCGTCTCATCTGGAGCCTCAAAGCTCCTGTGCTCGGTGTTGTGCACACTATCTCCTGGGTGTCCTGGGCCAACGTGAGTGCCAGTACTATACCTACTAGTAGATAGATTGTCAAAGCAAGGACGGTTTGGATGACCCCTGGCAGCGAAGGTGCGCTCAAGAACTCGCAGGCAGACACCGGCAAGCAGACGGCGAACACGCGCTCACGCATCCTGGACGTCGGCGAAAGGCTGATCCAGGTCCGTGGCTTCAATGGCTTCAGCTACGCCGACGTGGCAGCGGAGCTCTCCATCACGAAGGCCAGCCTGCATTACCACTTCCCCAGCAAGACCGACCTCGGCGAGGCAATCATCGCGCGTTACGCGGAGCGGTTCGCACGGGCGCTCGATGCGATCGATGCAAGCCCGAGCAATGCTCCCGCCAAGCTCGCCGCTTACGCGGACCTGTACGCGGAGGTGCTCCGCGAGGAGCGCATGTGCCTGTGCGGCATGCTCGCCTCCGAATACGAGTCGATTGCAGGCCCGATGCGCAGCGCGGTCATCAAATTCCTCGACGACAACGAGGCCTGGCTGGTGACCGTACTCGAGCAGGGGCACAGCGAAGGCAGCCTGTGCTTCACCGACTCCGCGGCTTGCACCGCCCGGAGCATCGTCAGCGGTCTGGAGGGCGCCATGCTCATCGCCCGGCCCTACCGCGCCGTCGAGCGCTTCGAAGCGGCCGCCACGCAACTCCTCGCAGGCCTCGCCGGCGCCCGCCTGCGCAGCGCGGGCGGATAGAGGAGGGAGGAAGATCGAACCCGAACATTGCGTGGAAGGGCATGCATCAGAGAGCTGCACGCCGAGCGCGTGGGCAGACGCCCCTGAGGCGTCCGGTCAGGCGACTTTGAGTACGGACGCAGAGCCTCGCGGATCACCGCGGGAGTCGTCTCATGATCACGGGTGGCCCGCTGCCGCGCGAAACCAGGGGCATTCCGTCGAGGGTTGGGTTCGAACAACCGCCACCAACCTGGCGAAAAAACGACTATCGCCTGCATCGAGCACGGCGATTCAGCATGGCTGGACAGGAAAAGGATCGACTTATCTTTGCGTCCAGCCCACGAGCCGTGGCCCACTTGCGGTGTTAGCGTACTGTCGCGATGACTCAGCCTCCGCGCTTTCGCCGAACAGCGATCGTAGAGGCGATCCGCTAGCGCATGCGCGTCGGCGTCGGCGTCGGTGTCCTGTTGGCCTGTGCTGTCGTTGCGGCCTGCGGCACGCCTGCGTCGGCCGTGGCCGAACAGGGGGCTCTTGGAGCGGCCCATCTCGGTGTCCCGCTCAGCGCGCCGGCGCCCCCCACGCTGTCGGAAGCCGGCGAAGTCGGCTACGAATGGCGCCGCTGCTCTTTCTACACCACGATGGTGTCCGCCGACGGCGCCGCTCACCTGTGGCCACTGGACGACTCCTCCGGCAGCGCCGCCGACGTCGTCGGCTCCTCATCTGGGCGCTATCTCGGCGCGCACGCACCTGCCCCGGGGGGGCCGCTGATCGAACAGGGTGGCGCGGGAGCGGCGTTCGATGGAGTCACCTCCGCGGTGACGCTCCCCGGCGCCGCCGACCCACAGGGAGTGGGCGCCTACACATATGAGCTGTGGGCCCGGCCGACGGCGATCGATGGGGCCTACCGGTTTCTGATCTCCGACGAGGGAACGGTGGCGGGCAAGCGCGAGGGCACCGGCATCTGGCTCTCCAAGACGGGGCTCGGGTTCGAGCGCTGGAGCGACGGCGTGAGCACCACGATCGACGACGCGCCGGGATTGCCGCTCGACTTGTGGAGCCAGGTGGTCGCGAGCTACGACGGCTCGACGATGACCCTGTTCGTCAACGGCACACAGGTCGGCTCCCGGGCGACCACTGCCCCGCTGAAGACTGTCGCCGGCGCGACGGTGGCGGGTGCCGGCCCGGGGGCACGCGCCGACTTCTTCGCGGGCGACCTCGCGGATGTGGCGCTCTATCCCACGACCCTCGCCCGAGCGCACGTCTCCGCCCATTACGCGAACGCCACCCACGCCCCCTGCGCCTCGATCGCCGGTGCGCACAGCGACGCCTACACGCCCGTGCTCGCTGACCTCGGCGACACGCTCTCCGCGACAGTAACGGTGACGGGCGCCGCTCACAGCGCAAGCGTCACCGGCCAGAGCGAGGGGCCGGTCGACGACGGACACGGCAACGTGGCCCTGGCGAGCATCGACGGCATCAGCGAAGGTGAGACGGTGAGCGGCAACGTCGTGGTTAGCGCCACCCTGCACGGGCTGCCGGCGGATCGCATCGAGTTCGACGTGGACGGGCAGTACCGCTACGCCAAGCCGGCCGAGGCGCCCTACCAGTACACCTGGTACACCGCCGCCGAGTCCAACGGACCGCACACGGTGAGCGTAAAGCTGTGGGGCCCCGGCGCCGCCACGCCCGTCACCACGCAGGTGACGGTGGATATCCACAACCTCGCCACTTACCCCACGCCGCTGCCCTTCGGCGAGGAGAGCATGTACGCCGAACTGAACGAGGGAGAAGAAGCCACCGCCCAGGATCTGCTGGAAAACGTGTGGCCCGCCCGCGGCTATCCGCTGCCTCACCTGGAATGGCCGCTCACCTGGCAGGAGGACCCCTACCACGAAGCGTATTGGGAGTTCTACTTCTATGGGCTGCGCCCGGAGGCGACGCTGCTGTACGAGTGGGAGAAGACCGGGCGGGCTGCCTACCTGGAAAAGCTGATTGCGATCCTGCGCTCCTACCTCTCCTACGACGAGGTGCGCCCCGAAGACACCACCACCTTCGACAACGACCACACCTCCGCCTATCGCGCGATGGAGCTGATCAACTTCTACGTGAAGCTGAAGATCGCGCACGCCCTGCCGGCCGATCTCGAAGCGGGCATCGCCCGGTCGCTCGAGAAGCTGGGCGCTTTTCTCGCCGAAGCACGGCACTTCGAGGCCGACTACAACCATGGCTTCAACGAGGGCGCCGCGCTGCTGCTACTGGCCGACAACTTCCCCCACATGCCAGGCGCAAGCGCCTGGCGCCAGCTCGCACTCGAACGTCTGCAAGAGATGCTCACCAATACGATCGACGCCGACGGCGTCGAGGTCGAGAACTCGCCCTTTTACCAGGTGTACGTGCTCGGGCTCGTCTACCAGATCGCCCAGTGGGCCAAGCGCTACGAGCCTGCGCTCGGAGGCCCCTACTCCGAAGCGGCCACCAAGATGCTGAGGTTCACCGCCGACGTGACCCAGCCCAACGGCTACCTGCCGATGCTCGGCGCCACCGCCACCACGTACATGCCCAGCCAGGACCCCAACGTCTACGGGCCGATGGCCGCCGCCGATCCCGAATTCGACTTCGCCTTCACCCGCGGCGCGCACGGGACCCCGCCCCCCGACGGCACGGTGCTCTTCCCAGTCTCTGGCCTCTTCCTGATGCGCTCGCCGCTCGGATCGGTGTCAAACCTTCCCAACCAGACGTTCGTGACCTTCAACGCTGGCACCTACCGGACGAGCCACTCCGACCTCGATGCGATGGGAATCACGATGTACTCGAACGGCGCGGAGGTGCTCTCCACATCCGGGCTCTACACCTATACCGAAGAACCGGGCCTCGAGTACTTCCACGGCACGCGCTCGCACAACACCGTGGTGGTGGACGGCAAGAACCAGGAAGCGGGCTCCGCGGTGGCGGGCAGCTACGGCTCCTCAGAAGGCTCAACGTGGGCGAGCGGCGTGAGCGGGCTTTATCCGGGCGTGACTCACCACCGCACTGTGGTGATCCTCCGGCAGGGGCTCGTGCTCGTGCGCGACCAGCTCAGCAGCTCCACCAGCCACGAATACAGCCAGACGTGGCATCTCGCGTCCACCGCCACGCCGGGTGCGGGGGCGAGCGCCGCCAGCGTCACTGCGCTGACGGGTGGCAAGCCGCAGCTGCAAATCACCCAGGCGAGCCCTGTGGGGATGACGCTGCAGAGCTTCGACGGCGCCACCAGCCCGATGCAGGGCTGGTACTCCTCCAGCTACGGCTTCAAGCAGCCGAGCTGGGCGCTCCAGTTCACCCGCGACGGCACCAACGCGGGCTTTGCCACGCTTCTCGCGGCGGGCCCATACGCCTCGCAGAGCACTGTGGTCACGGAAGCCCCAGGTCCGCAAGCGGACCTGATCGATGTGTGCGTCGGCGCCAGCGTCGGCTACACGGTCACTGTCCCGCACGACAACGACGCATCCCCAGCGGTCGCTGCTGGGGCGTGCACGAGTTGAGCAGATCCTACGTCACGCCGGATACGTGGGGCGCATCTGGTTGGGACGGTGGGTGTCGCGCAAACCCCTGGTCTGTCCGGGTGGGTGAGGAGACTTTGGGGCATGGCTATGAACTTCTTGGCGTGTGATCGTGAGCAGGCATTTTTGATGCCGCTGGACCCGCGGGATTGGTTGCCGGAGGGTCATTTGGCGTGGTTTGTGCTGGCGTCGGTGGAGGAGATGGATCTGGCGGCGTTCTATGGCTCCTACGGCCAGGATGGTTGGGGTCGCGCGGCGTTTGAGCCTTCGGTGGTGGTGGCGCTGTTGATGTATGCCTACGCGCAGGGTGAGCGTTCCTCGCGGGGGATCGAGCGTCGCTGCGTGGAGGATGTCGCCTACCGGGTTATCGCGGCGCAGCAGACGCCTGATCATGCGACGATCGCGCGGTTTCGTGTGCGCCATGAGGCGGCGCTGGCGGGCTTGTTCGGCGAGGTGCTGGGGCTCTGTCGGGAGTCGGGGTTGGTGAAGGTCGGGGTGATCGCGATCGACGGCACGAAGGTGCACGCGAACGCCTCGCGTCACTCGAACGTTGACTATGGGCAGCTCGCGCGGGAGATCTTGAAGGAGGCGGGCGAGGTCGACGCTGCCGAGGATGCGCTCTACGGCCAGGCGCGTGGGGATGAGCTGCCTGAGCATCTGCGGACGCGTGAGGGGCGACGTGCTGCGCTGCGTGCAGCCAAAGAGAAGCTCGCGCGCGAGCGTGCAGGAAGAGCAGGCGCGCAGAGCGGGGCCGCCGGCGAGGTAGAGGTGGCTGAGGTGAAGATCGAGCTTGACTCGGATGTCATTGTGGCCCGCACTCAGGGCCGCGAGGGTTGGCTGCGTGAGGCCCGCCACCAGCTCGATGAGCACCGTCGCCGGGAAGCGAAGCCGATCGTCCGTTCGCGTGCGCAGCGGCTGTTGGAGGCGGAGCGCCGGATGGTGCAAGACCTCGAAGTTGAGCGTGCGGCGAACGAGGCGTATGAGCACTACCGCGAGCACGGACGAGATACGCAAGGCCGGCGACTCAGTCGCCCGCCGAAGCCATATGAGCCACCCGATATCCCGGCGGGGAAGATCAACACGACCGACCTGGACTCGCGGAATGTGAAGACTCCGCGCAGCTACACCCAGGGCTATAACGTTCAGGCCGTCGTGACCGACGAGCAGATCGTGCTCGCGGCCGAGGTGAGCGCGAGCTCCCCGGACTTCGGTCACCTCGAGCCGATGGTCAAGGCGACTAAGAGGGAACTCCAGGCGATCGGTGTTACAGAGACACCAGGGGTCGCGGTTGCCGATAGCGGCTACTGGAATGAGCAGCAGATGGACCATGTCGTGGCCAACGAGCACGTGCAGGTTCTCATCCCGCCGGACGCTGGCAAGCGCGAGACCCCGCGGCCGGGATGGCAAGGTGGAAGGTACACGGCGATGCGCCAAGCACTCGCGACCGAGTATGGAGACAGGCTCTACCGGCGACGAAAGGCGATGGTCGAGCCGGTGTTCGCACAGACCAAGCACAACCGGGGCATCAACCAGTTCCAGCGACGAGGAAGATCAGCCGCGCTCTCGGAATGGCGGCTGATCACCGCCACCCACAACCTCCTCAAGCTCCACAAGCACCAGACAGCCACCACAGCGGCCTGAAAGAGGCCCCGGCGGCTACACACGCCACTCCACCAGCCACAGCGGCCTGAAGGAGGCCAGGCGACCACCTCTACCAACGCGGCCACCGCCACGACCGCGAACCTTTACGCGACACCCACGACGGGGAGCGAGGGAGAAGATCGAACCCCGATGCTTCCTGGCAGCGCATCAGGGAGCTTCACGCCAAGCGCTTCCGGGCACAGTCATAGACTGCGCCTCCATGATTGCTTTGGTTGTCGGCTTCGGCGGTGTCGGACTCGGGGCGCTGCTGACCCGCCGTAACCCTGCGTCCGAAGAACCCAAATCTCGATACCACCTTCGAGCCGACTGTGGACGGGCTGGTCATGCCGCCGAGCGTCAGCCGTACCGGCCGAGTCGATCGCTACGCTGCCCGGCGCGATGCCTCTCGAATGAGCGACCTGACGACCTCGCCCGGCCTCTCGCCCTGGTCGTGCGCGATCCGCTGCAGCGCCGCCGCATCGTCTACGTCAAGCGCCACCTGAACGACGAGGCTACGGTCGCGGGAAGCCTCCACGACCTGCACATCGGCAGGGCGCAGTTCTCCGAGCTCCTCATCGAAGTCACCGGGCAGCGGGTCGGCTTCAGGATGCGTCATGACCTATCCAAGATCATACGCTCCGCGCGCGTCGAATCCCAACCGGTGATGAGCAGCCACGTCGTTAGATCGATGGTTTCCTCAATGACCAGCGTGAGGATGCGACCAGCGTCGGTGCGCCCGATCAAGAGCCTGCGCGCATCACGCTGGGGTCGCTCTGGGCTACCCCGGAGGTTCTTGATCACCACGTGCCGATTCCACAGCGTCTGTCCTGCCTCGCCGGTGGATATCCCGCGCGCTCCGAGCTTGTCGAGCGCAGTCTCCGTGGCCAGCAACTGCGTGACGTCATCGGGTGCATGACCAGCATGACCGATGCCTTGGACGTGAGCCTCCGGGTTCGAACTACACCCAAACTCCTGGCGCAAAACGGGGAGGGAGGGACGAAGATCGAACCCGCGCCTTGTGTGGAAGCGCATTAGCGAGCTGCACGCCAGACGTTTCCGCGAAGCCGACCGACCCAGGCCCTTCAATCGCAGCTTGTAGCGGTACCCAGGGCAGCGCAGACCGCCGCGCTCACCGGCGAAAGCACCGTGATCTCGGATCTCTCTGGCCCCTGATCCGCGAGCTCCATGAGGAGCGATTTGGTCCCACGGCCGACTAGGGTGAGGCGTGCTCCCCCGCGTTGGTCGATCGGGATGACCTGCGACCCCGCCGCCCTTCTGGACCGACTCCTTGAGCATCATTGGAGTCGGTCGGACGGCAAGCCCGGCGACGGGCGGCCGAGGCAATCCGCAGGTAGATTGAAGTACGCGGGTTCGGCGTGGGTGTCGTCCGACCCATAGACGAACATATGTTCGTGTCCAGGAAGGTTTTTGAGCGCGGCGCGAGAAAGACAGCACTGATGGCAGACAAGAGCGCGATCGAGTGGACCGAGGCCACATGGAACCCGGTCACCGGCTGCGACAAGGTGTCGCCCGGCTGTGCGCACTGCTACGCGGAGACGTTCGCCGAGCGCTTTCTTGGTGTGCCTGGTCATCCCTATGAGCAGGGCTTCGCGCTCAAGCTCTGGCCGCAACGGCTTGAGCATCCATTGCGTTGGAAGCGGCCCCGGATGATCTTCGTCAACTCGATGAGCGACCTGTTTCACGAGCGCATCCCAGACGACTACATCGCTCAGATCTTCGAGGTCATGGGGGCTGCGGGTCAGCACACCTTCCAGATCCTGACCAAGCGCCATGAGCGGCTCGCGCAGCTGGCCCCTGACCTTCCGTGGCATCCGAACGTATGGATGGGTGTGACAATCGAGAATCGGCGGTTCGTGCATCGAGCCGACTACCTGCGCGATGTACCGGCAGCTGTCCGCTTCATTTCAGCCGAGCCATTGCTGGGTCCGCTCGAAGGTCTGGACCTCTCCGGGATCCATTGGCTCATCGCGGGCGGCGAGTCTGGACATCGGCATCGACCCGTGAAGGTCGAGTGGTTGCGGGAGCTCCGCGACAACTGCGTTGACGAGGGCGTGGCCTACTTCTTCAAGCAGTGGGGCGGTCACCGCGCTAAGAGCGGCGGACGGCTGCTGGATGGACGGACATGGGATGAGTTGCCCGAGTCGCGAGCGCTTGAGGTGACATGAGCAAACGCGCGGCGCGACCGTGGGGCTACTGGACCCGCGCGAAGCTCGCCATCCTCAATGACTATCTGCCGGCGTTTCTGCAAGCGGCGAGTGGCAAGAGCGATGAGTATGTCTACCTTGATGCCTTCGCCGGAGAAGGCCGAGGCGTTGACCGACTGACGGGCGAGGAGTTCCAGGGCTCATCGCGCATTGCGCTCGCAGCGAAGGCGTTGCGCGCCGACGCTCGCTTCACCCGGCTGCGCTACTTCGAGCAAGAGAGCAAGGCACGTGAGCTCGAGGCACGATTTGAGGTGGAGTACCCGGATCGCGACATCAAGGTCTACGGCGGCGATTGCAACGTTGAGATTCCCAAAGCCCTGCACGACCTCCATGATCTGCGGTGGGCGCCGACATTCGCCTTCATCGACCCGGACGGCATGGAGTTCGCATGGCGGACGCTTGAGGCGCTCGCCGCTCACAAGCGCGGCTATCGCTCCCCGTCCAGCGCAAAGCGCGAATACAAGGTGGAGCTTTGGCTTCTTTTTCCAACGCAGGGCATCGTCCGCACACTCGCGCTCGACGCGGGCAAGGTCCGGCCTGAAGATGAAGCACGCGCAACCTCACTGCTCGGGACGGAAGCTTGGCGGGCGATCTACGATCAGCGTGTCGAGGGCAAACTCAGCGCGCACGACGCCAAGGAGGAGTACGTCAACCTCATGCGCTGGCGTTTGAGCGAGAACCTTGGCTATCAACGCACACACGCCTTGGAGCTGACGAACACGCGTGAAGGGACGCTCTACCACATGGTCTTCGCCACCGACAACGACGCCGGCGACAAGATCATGGCCGATATCTACGCCAAAAGAGCCAGCCAGATACCCCAGATGCGCCAAGAAGCACGCGACCGCATGCGCGGCCAAGCGACGCTGGACCTCGGGGCCACCCACGACGCGGAAGGTGCGACGTACCACTACGAGCCCCCGTGGAAACCTCCCGCTCTGCCCTGATCGGCGTAAGGCAATTGCGTGCTGCGCGCCGAGGTGGACATCTGCTGCTGACTACTGTCTGATCGGGAAGCTTGATCTCGC
This sequence comes from uncultured Solirubrobacterales bacterium, assembly GCA_963713985.1. Classification (GTDB taxonomy): domain Bacteria; phylum Actinomycetota; class Thermoleophilia; order Solirubrobacterales; family Solirubrobacteraceae; genus Palsa-744. Next base: position 1,661,484 of record OY970219.1, read on the forward strand.
TTTGAGGAGCCAAAATCTGGCGAAAAACGGGGAGGGAGGGACGAAGATCGAACCCAGATCTTGTGTGGAAAACGCATTAGAGGGTTTACACCAGCAGCGCTTTGGAGACCACCGCTAAAGCGATATTCGATCGGCGCCGCAAGGTAGTCCTTGACGAACCGACTCTCTATGACTAGAATCTTGGTCATGACCGAGACCCTTTCCCTGTCATCCGTCAAGGCGCATCTCTCCGAGCTGGTCGATCGCGTGGAGGACCAACACGATCGTGTCGTGGTCACACGCAACGGCAAGCCCGCGGCGGTTCTGGTCAGCCACGACGACCTCGAAAGCCTCGAGGAGACATTGGCGATCATGTCCGACCCCGCACTCATGGCCCAGATCCACGAAAGCGAGCAGACGGACACGGCCAACGATCCGGCTGCCACGCTTGCAGAGCTTCGAGCCGGGCTGCACAGCCGCAGCGATGCTGCCGCGTGAGCGAGCCACAATGGCACGTGCTGGTCATGGGTCCGGCACGCCGCCAGATCGACCGACTGCCGATCTCAGTTGCTGCAGCGGTCATGGAGACACTTGACGCAATCGCATCCAACCCTCATCGCCTCGGCAAACCGCTGCGTTTCGAGCTAGAGGGGTGCTGGTCGGCACGCCGCGGGCCCTACCGGATCGTCTATCGGATCGACGATGCAAGCTGCACGATCTCGGTGCTCGCCATCGGTCACCGCGCAGACATCTACCGGCCTCGCTGACGTCGGCCCGTCGCAGTTCGAACAGGTACTAAAATGTTCCCATATCTCTCTCCCACCATCTTTAGGAAATCCTTAGAGCGCCTATCAAAATGAGTGTTGTAGTTGTTGGTGGCAGATGAGGGCGGCGCCGATGGTGAGGAAGGCTTCGTGGATGTCGGCGCGCCGGTCGTAGCGGCGATCGAGGCGGCGTTGGCGGTGTAGCCAGGAGAGCGTGCGCTCGACCACCCAGCGATCTTTGCCGAGGCCCGAGCCGTGCTCGCTGTTGCGTTTGGCGATCCGTGGTGTGATCCCGCGCTCCCCGAGCGCTTCGCGATGGCGGCGACTGTCGTAAGCGCGGTCAGCGAGCAGCGCTTTGGGACGGAACTTGCCGTAGCGCCCGGTCGGCGGGACACGATCCACGAGCGGGAGAAGCTCGGTGATGTCGTGGCGGTTCCCGCCGGTCAAGATCACGGCCAAGGGGATGCCCCGCCCCTCGCAGATTATGTGGTGCTTTGAGCCCGGCCGGCGCCGGTCGACGGGCGAGGGACCTGTCTTTTCGCCCCCCCTTTGCCCGCACATGCGAGCTGTCAACGACCGCGCGGGACCAGTCGAGCTGGCCGGCGTCCTGAAGCTCATCCAGCAGCGCTTGGTGCAAGCGTTCCCAGACCCCCGCTTCGTTCCAATCCCGCAACCTTCGCCAACACGTCATCCCCGACCCGCACCCCATCTCTTGCGGCAGATCCTCCCACGGGATACCTGTTTTCAGCACGAACAGGATGCCCGTCAGAGCCTGCCGATCAGGCACCCGCTTGCGCCCCGGATACCGATACCGGCGCTCGACCCGCGGCAACAACGGCTCGATCCGAGCCCACAACCCATCACTGACCAGTGGTTTCGCCATAGACATCGTCTACGACAACGATACCCCAAACCCTCTTTCTGTTAGGCGCTCTTAGTAAAAGGGGGATAGACGAGCCGGTCAGTCCGGACTACGGTCAGTCTCAGTGTGGTTGGCTCGTCACATTCCCCTCGCCTCCTGTTTCTCCGTCTTGCTGCTCCTTTACCCGCTTGGACGAGCGGCAGACCGTTTCCCCGAATGGGTCGCGCGCTGGCTGCTCGTCTGGGACTTGGGAGTCCGACTGCGGCGCAACCGGCGGAGCGATGATGCTCGCTAAACCGCTCACTCAGGCCGTCCGCCCGCGAGGTCGCAGGCCAATGTAGAGCCTGAGATCGCAGTGCGCGAGCCCTCGGCCCTCAGGGCAGCCCGGCGTGCGGTACGTCGACGACGGTCGTGAGCAGCACCGCCCCTCGCGTGTGCGCGCGGTTGGCCTCCAGGAAGTCCGGCGCGGCGCAGAGCAGCAGCGTGCACCCGTCCTCGTCGCCGAGTGCGCAGGCGAAGATGCCCAGACCGTCGGGCGTCCGTATCTCCTCGAGGATCTCGCCACCTTGCCCGACGCGGACGCAGCGCGCGCCGATCGCGTCGGCGGCCCAGATGTAGCCCTCGGCATCGAGCGTGCAGCCGTCGGGAGCGAACTTCAGCTGGGGGAATGTCTGCTCAAAGGGACCCAGCTCGGGCGCGAAGGCCACCTGTGCCCAGACCCTCCGTTCGCTCAGCGAGCCGTCGTCCTCAAGCGTGAACGCGGTGTAGCGAGCGCCGGCGGTCTCCCCGACGATCAGCGTACCGTCGTCGGGTGTGATCACCAAGCCGTTGGGGAACCTCATGTCGTCGTCGAGCACCGTCACCGAGCCATCCGGATCGACCCGCATGAGCTTCCCCGGAGCCGGATCGGCAAAGCCCATCAGGTCGAAGCCGAACTCCCCAACATATGCGCGCCCCCGCCGGTCGACCACCATGTCGTTCAGGTGCCCTGCGTAGTGCGCCGTCAGATCGGCATGCACGGACACCTCGCCAGTGGAGCTGCGGCGCAACACGCGGTGGTCCCTCATCGACACAAGCGAGCAACGAGCCGTCGGGCATCCAGCCCAGCCCCGAAGGCTGCTGCTCGACCGACATCACCGTCGCGGCCGCGCCGTCGGGAGCGACCGTCATCACCACGTGTCCGTAGAAGTCCGACACCCACCAGCGACCTTCGCGCCAGCGAGGCCCCTCGAAGAACGCGCCCCCCTCGAACAGGGTCGTGAACTCTCGCGCCAGCACAGCGAGATACTACCGGCTCAAACTCCCGGCCAAAACGGAGGGGGAGGGATTCGAACCCTCGTCCGAGGAGGTCCCCGAAAACGCCTTTCAAGGGCGCCGCATTCAACCGCTCTGCCACCCCTCCGGGTGTGTGCCCCCACAAAGGCTAGCGACCACGGCGGTGGCGGTGGCCGGCGTCAGGCGGCGCTGTGCAGGGCGCCCTGCACAGCGACGGCCGCGCCGTGGCGGATCAGGTCGGCGGCGCGCTCCGCGATCGCGATCGTGGGGGCGTTGGTGTTGCCGCGGGGCACCGTGGGCATCACCGAGGCGTCCACCACGCGCAGCCCCTCCACGCCGCGCACGCGCAGGTCGGTGTCCACCACCGCCTCCGCGTCGGCGCCCATCCGGCAGGTGCCGACGGGGTGATAGAGCGTGAAGGACTGCTGGCGGATGTGCGCGCGCACATCCTCCTCGGAGTCCGAGGCGGGGGTGTAGTGGGGACGCGTCGTGTACTTCGCGAGGGCGGGCTGGCGGGCGATCTCGAGTGTCACGCGCAGGCCCTCGACCAGCCTCGCCATATCGGTCTCCTCCGCGAGGTAGTTGTGGAGGATGTAGGGCTTGGCGGTGGGGTCGGGGGTGAGCGGCAGGACGCACCCGCGGGAGGCGGGGGTGAGCACGCAGGGCGCCGCGCCGAAGCCGTGCTCGAGCACGGGCTCGTCCACGTACATCGCGGGGGCGGCGTGGAGCTGGATGTCGGGCGCGTCGAAGGCGGCGGAGGAACGGACGAAGCCGCCGGCCTCGGCGATGTTGGAGGTGAGCGGGCCGCGCCCCTCCCCGAGGAACGCCGCGAGGTTCTCCTCGGTGAGCGGGTTGAGCAGCGACACCGGCTCGTCGTGCGCCCAGGTGGCCCCCGAGGCGACGTGGTCCTGGAGGTTCTGCCCCACGCTGCGCAGATCCTGCACGACGGGGATCTGCAGCAACGTCAAGAGCTCTCCGGGACCGATCCCGGAGAGCATCAGCAGGTGCGGTGAGTTGTAGGCGCCGGCGCACACGATCGTCTCACGGGTGGCGCGCAGCTCGTGCATCTCCCCCAGCCGCGCCCCCTGTACGCCGACGGCGCGCTCGCCCTCGAACAGCACGCGGTGCACCTGCATGTAGGTCTCAACGGTGAGGTTGGGGCGGGCCATCGCGGGGTGCAGGTAGGCGACGGCGGCGCTGCAGCGACGTCCATCGCGCTGGGTGCGCTGGTAGCGCCCGAAGCCATCCTGGGTGTCGCCGTTGAAGTCCTCGTTGGCGGGCAGCCCCGCCTGCGCGCACGCCTCCAGGAAGGCGTCGGTGATCGGGTTGGGAGCGCGGTCCTCGCTCACCGTCAGCGGCCCCCCAGCACCGTGCAGCTCCGAGGCTCCACGCTCGTTGTCCTCGGCGCGGATGAAGTAGGGGAGCAGATCCTCGAAGCCCCACCCTGCGCAGCCCCCCTCGCGCCACCCGTCGTAGTCGGCGCGGTTGCCGCGGATGTAGATCATCGCGTTGATCGAGGAGGAGCCCCCAAGGGTCTTGCCGCGGGGCAGGTAGATACGCCGGCGGTCGATGTGCGGCTCGGCGGTGGTCGAATAGTCCCAGTCGACCTGCGTGCGGAACAGTGCGGGGAAGGCGATGGGCACGTGTACGTTTTCGATCGTGTCCGGGGGGCCGGCCTCGACCAGCGCCACGCTGACGTCGGGATTCTCGCTGAGGCGCGCCGCGAGCACGCATCCGGCGGACCCCGCTCCGACGATCACATAGTCGTACTCGCGCATCTGAACCGCCTCCCTAGTCGCGTCGAGCGGACGCTCGCATCTGAATCCATGCTACACCCGTCGCGGTAGGGCGGCGGGGCGGGGCGCGCGAGGTCGAGGTGCTGCTGCGCCCGATCGTTCTCGGCCACACCGATGCCCGAAATCGCCCAACAATTGTTTCTATCTGTGCGCACGGTTGAGACCCTTCGTGCGCACGTTCGGCGGAAGCTCGGCCTCGCCTCCCCCGCGGAGCAGGTCCGTTACGCGCTGGAGCGCGGGTTGATGAGCGCCCAAGGACCGCGATGGACGCGCGGGCGCGCTCGCGCGAGAGAGAGAAACATGACTTGATAAATCCAACGCGTCTCGCCTACATTGCACATGCGGGTCGCTTTGGGGGGGTCGTGAGGTGCTGGAGCTCGCGGGGAGGGCTGAGGGGCAGAAAGACGATCGAAGGGTGGCACGGAAGTGAGCAGGCATGGCAGGCAGAACGGCAGGGAGAGCGAACGCAAGCTGCTTGCGAACGGGCGGCGGCATGCTCGCCCCGCTCTCCAGCACGAGCAGGTGGGGGAGATCCAGCGCGCCCGCATCCTGGGTGCAATGGTCGACCTGACCCACGAGCAGGGTGCAGAACGGGTGACGGTCGCTCATGTGGTGGCCCGAGCGGGTGTCTCGCGGCGCACCTTCTACGAGCTCTTCGAGGACCGTGAAGCATGCCTGTTGGCTGCTCTCGACGATGCGTTCGAGCGGATCGCCGCCGCGGTGCTCCCGGCCTACCGGCGCGAGCACGTCTGGAGCGATCGGATCGGGGCGGGCCTCACGGCGATGCTCGAGCTCTTCGACGCCGAGCCCACGATGGCGGCGCTGTGCGTGGTCGACACGCTCGCCGCGGGTCCCCCGGCGATGGAGCGCCGCGCGCGTGTGGTCGACGCGCTGGTGAGGACCGTGGACCGGGGTCGTCGCGAGGCGGCCGCCCCCGCTGGACTCAGTCGCGTGACGGCGGAGGGCGTGGTGGGCGCGGTGCTGGGCGTCCTCTACACGCGTCTGTGTGAGTCGAGCCCCAAGCCGCTGATGGTGCTGCGCGGCCAGCTGATGAGCATGATCGTGCTCCCCTACCTGGGCTCCGAGGCCGCTGCGGCCGAGCTGGCTCGCCCCTCGATGCGGGTGCGCCGGGCGCGTAACTCGGACCCCCTCAGGCAGCTGGACATTCGTTTGACCTACCGCACGATGCGCGTCCTCTGTGCGGTCGCCGCCCGACCGGGGCTCAACAACCGCCAGGTCGCACGCGAAGCAGGGGTGGCCGACCAGGGCCAGATGTCGAAGCTGCTGGCGCGTCTGGAGGGCCTCGGTCTGATCGCCAACGGGGGCGAAAGCCAGATCCGTGGGGAACCGAACATCTGGACGCTCACTCCGCGCGGCCACGAGCTCGAGCGGGCGATCCGCGTGCGGGCCGATCGCTGATCTTCCCGGTGTAGCGGCCCCTCGTGCGCGGCGGATCGTCGGTCGACATGCGGTGGCGCCCCGGCACCGTCCCGCGAGGGTCCTGCGGAACGCTCGCTGACATTAAGCACGGCACCGACTAGACAAAGCATCGCGTGTGCGTCTATAATCCCGCTACCGCGCGGGTTGGCGCGGCCGAGGAGCTAGGGTCTGGGGGAGGTGTTCGATGGGTTCCATAGCTGGTAGCAGTACCGCGCTTGCGGGATCCTTTGCGGGAGCCGCTCGTCGCTACTGGCTGGGCGTCTTCCCGCGCGTCTGCGCCGAGCGCCGCCGGCGGGAGTCCCGCGCCCGTGAGATACCCGACCAGCTTCTGCGCCAGGTGGTGGTCGACGCGCTGCACAAGTGGGGCAACATCGAGGGGGCAAGCGCGTTCGCGGCCTTCGTCCCCCGCCGGCGGCGCTCTGCGGCGGTGCGTGCGATGGCCTGCTTCCAGGCGGCCTACAACTACCTGGACATGCTCACGGAGCTGCCGAACACCGACCCGGTGGCCAACGGGCGGCTGCTGCACCGCGCGCTGCTGGTTGCGCTGGACCCCGAGGCGGAGCACCTCGACTACTACGCCCACCACCACCTGCACGACGACGGGGGCTACCTCGCGGAGACGGTCGATGCCTGCCGTGCGGCGCTGGCGGAGCTGCCCTCCTACGCGGCGGTGGCGCCTGCGGCGCTGCGAGCGGCGGAGCGGATCGTGGCGTTCCAGAGCTGCAACACGGGCGAGGTGCAGGGCGACTACCTGGCGCTGGAACAGTGGGCACGGGCGCACACGCCGGTTGGGAGCGGCCTGCGCTGGTGGGAGACGGCCGCCTCTGGGGGCTCCTCTTTGTGTGTGTATGCGTTGATCGCGGCGGCCGCCGAGTCGAATGTCGATGCCACGGAGATCGCAGCGATCGAGGGGGCCTACTTCCCCTGGATCGGGGCACTGCACTCGCTGCTCGACAATCTCGTGGATGCCGCCGAGGACTACGCCACTGGGCAGCGCAGCCTCGTCGGCTGCTACGCCTCCCCGGTGGACGCGGCCACGCGCATGGGCCTGCTGGCGGAGCACTCGATGCAGGCCGCACGCGCGCTCCCGGGCCGCCGCCACGAACTGGTGCTGGCGGCGATGGCCAGCTTCTATCTTTCGACGGCGGAGGCACGGGGGCCCGAGGCGGCGCCAGTGGCCGACGCGGTGCTGCGCGCGCTCGGGGAGCCGGCGGCGCTGTCGATGTTCGTCTTTCGCTCGCGTCTGGCGCTGCGGCGCCTGGCGCCGAGTGCGCCCGGGGCGCCCGCGCGACGCGGCGACGGGGCGGAGGTCGTTCTACCCAATGTGGTTGGTGAGTTGGTACAGGGCGGGACCGCAGGTGCAGTAGCGTTTACCGCAACTGCACCCGGCACCGTGGGCCATGAGGGACATGGCATCAAGTAGAGTCCCTGTCTGATCGGATCTATACATAAGGGCGCCGTGGAGCGGTCTGGTCACCGTCGTATCCGCGGCCCGAGGGAGAGTTTCCTTGCTTGAGCTACGCAATCTTGTAAAGCATTACGCAGAGGCTGGCGGCGAACCGATACGTGCTGTGGACGGCGTTTCGATGACGGTCGAGCCTGGCGAGATGGTCGCGTTGTACGGCCCCAGCGGCTCGGGTAAGACCACGTTGCTGCTGATGGTCGCAACGCTTCTGCAACCCACCAGCGGCGCGGTGCTGATCGGCGGGCGCGACGTCTCCTCGCTCTCCGAGCGCGAGGCCTCGCACTTCAGGCTCTCCGAACTGGGCTTCATCCGCCAGAACTTCGACCTGCTGCCGGGAGTGAGCGCGATCGACAACGCGGTGCTGAAGCTCCTGAAGAGCATGCGCTGGCGCGAGGCCCACCGCAAGATCGCGCCGATGCTCGATCGCCTGGGCCTCGGCGGGCGCCTCGAGCACAGCGCGGAGACGCTCTCCATGGGTGAGCGCCAGCGGGTGATGATCGCCCGCGCGCTCTCCACCGAACCGCGACTGCTGCTCGCCGACGAGCCCACCGGCAGCCTCGACAGCCAGCGCGGCCGCGAAGTGCTCGAACTGCTGACGGAGCTCTGCCGCGAACAGCAGGTCGCGATCGTGCTCGTCAGCCACGACCCCCAGGCGGCGGCCTACGCCGACCGGGTGTACGCGCTGCGTGACGGGAAGCTCGGCGAGTACGAGCCCGAGCAGTGGGCTGCGCGGGTCGCGCAGTAGGCGCCGGGGTCACTGCCTTGAAGCCCTCCAACGTATTGCACCTATACCGCGTGCGGCTGCGCGCGCGCCTGTTGCAGGAGCTGTTCGCGATCGTGGGGATCGCGGCGGGCGTCGCGCTGCTGTTCGCCTCGCAGGTCGCGAGCTCGAGCCTCTCGAGCTCGGTGGCGCAGCTTTCGCACGGGATCGTCGGCAACGCCACCCTGCAGCTGGTCGCCCGCGACGCGCAGGGCTTCGAAGAAGGGTACGTCAAGCAGGTGCGCGCGCTCCCCGGGGTGCGCACCGCGGCACCGCTGCTGGAAGGCAACGCCAACGCGGTGGGGCCCAAGGGGCACGAATCTGTGGAGCTCGTCGGCGCCGACGCGAGTCTCTCCGAACTCGGGGGCTCGCTCGTGCACCACACGCAGCTCTCCCCGGTGGCGGGGATCGGCGCGATCGTGCTGCCCGCGCCGCTGGCGCAGAAGATCGGTGTGACCAAGTTCGGCGATGAAGCCACCCTCCAGCTGGACGGGCGGGTGGCCCAGGCGCCCCTCTACGAGGAGCTGACCGCCAAGCAGATCGGCCCGCTGATCTCGACCCCGATCGCGATCGCCCCGCTCTCCTTTGCCCAGGAAATGAGCGGCCTCACCGGGCGCGTCAGCCGCATCCTCGTGGAGCCCGCCCCGGGCCAGGAAGCGCAGGTGCGCGCGGGCCTCGTGCGACTCGCCGCCGGACGGCTCAACGTCGAGCCGGCCAGCTTCGACGAAAAACTGTTCGCGCGCGCGGCCGCCGCCACCAACCAGTCCACGTACCTGTTCGCGGTGATCAGCGCGCTGGTGGGCTTCCTCTTCGCGTTCAACGCGATGCTGCTCACGATCCCCCAGCGCCGGCGGCTGATCGCGGACCTGCGCCGCGACGGCTACCCGCCGGGGACGGTGATCTGGGTGCTGATGTTCGACGCCGTGGTGCTCGGCGTGCTCGCCTGCATCGTCGGGCTCGTGCTCGGCGAGGAGCTCTCGATCCACCTCTTCCACTCCAACCCCGGCTACCTCTCCTCCGCGTTCGCCGTCGGCTCCCAGCGGACTGTGAGCGCCAAGAGCGTCGGGATCGCCGTCATCGGAGGGATGCTCGCCGCCTCGGTCGCGGTGCTGAGCCCCTTCAAAGACATCGTCTCGCGCTCCCCGCTCGCGGCGATCACGCAGAAGGAGGGCGGCGGCGGGGCCGGTCCCACGGGCTGGCTCGCGCTCGGGGGGGTCGTGTGCCTGGGGGCGGCCACCGCGATCCTGCTCGCCGCTCCGAAATCGGCGGTGCTCGGGATGGTCTTCCTCGTCGGCGCGCTGCTCCTGCTGCTGCCGGTCCCGCTGAACGCCACGCTCGCGCTGGTGCGGCGCATCGCCCCCGGGATCACGAGCGCGGTCCCGCACGTCGCGGTGATGGAGCTGCGCGCCGGGCGCGCGCGCGCCGTCGCGATCGCCGCGACCGGCGCGGTCGCGGTCTTCGGCAGCGTCGCGATCGAGGCCGCCCACGGGGACCTGCTGAAGGGCCTGGAAAACGCGGGGCGGGACATGAACGCGTTCACCAACGTGTGGATCTCCCCGGCGGGCTCCTACAACCTGCTGAAGACCACGCCCTTCGAACCCAAGCAGCAGGCGCAGCTCGCCAAGCTGCCGGGCGTGACCGCGGTGCGCTCCTACCGAGGGGGACTGCTCGACATCGGCGAACGGCGGGTGTGGGTGATCGCCCCCCCGCGCGAATCCACCCCGCTGCTGCCCTCCAGCCAGATCCTCGAAGGGAACCTGGCGCGTGCCACCGCGGAGGTCCGTTCGGGGAACTGGGTGGTGATCTCGCAGGCGATCGCCACCGAACATCACCTGCACATCGGAGATCCCTTCGCGCTTCCCACGCCGGTCCCCACCACGTTCAGGGTGGCGGCGATCGGCACCAACATCGGCTGGGCGCCCGGCGCGATCATCATGAACGCCACCGCCTTCGCCAGTGCGTGGGGCTCGAACCAGATCAGCGCCTACAACGTTCTCCTGGCCCCCGGCGTCTCGCAGCTGCAGGGCAAGCGGGAGATCGAAAAAGCGCTCGGGCCGAACTCGGGGCTGGCGGTGGAAACCGCCGACGAACACTCCGCCGAACAGCGCGCGCTGAGCCGCCAGGGCCTCGAACGTCTCACGCAGATCGCCACGCTGATCCTGATCGCGGCGGTGCTCGCGATGGCGGCGGCGATGGGCAACATGGTCTGGCAGCGCCGCCCCCGTCTGGCGAAGCTGAAGCTGGAGGGTTTTCCGCGCAACGAACTTTGGCGCACGATCCTGTTGGAGAGCCTGTTGCTGCTCGGGGTGGGCTGCGTGAGCGGCGCGGCCTTCGGTCTCTACGGCCAGCAGCTGCTCGACCGCGCGCTCGCCAACGTGGTCAACTTCCCCGTCGTCTACTCCTTCGGCATACTCGTTGCGCTCGCAAGCCTCGCGCTTGTCACCGCCGCCGCGGTGGCGATCGTCGCGATCCCCGGGTACCTCGCCGCCGGGGTTCCTCCCGCGGTCGCCCTGCAGGATTAGATGTAGCTCCTGGGCACGTTGTTCATCCGAGTCTCGCGGTTGCGGCGATCTCCGGTGGCGCAGCCTTGGGCGGCGCTTGGCTGCAGTCCCACGCGAGCACGCGCGTGAATGCGGAAACGCGTCGAAACGAGAGGAAGCAAACCTATGCGGCCGCAATGGACCTCCTCGCTGAATATGGCTGGCGAATCGGTGCGCCCGACTACTGCAGGTGTGTACCCGCCGGGTCCGCGTGGTTGCAGCCAAACTGAGACAACCACCTTGGCGTAGATCGCGGTAGTGGCCAGGTACTTTGTGGCAGAGCGCCTAGCCGATGTCGAACAGCGAGGCATCCTAGCGACCGCCGGACCGTTGCTCCTACGTCGAGTGCGGCTCGGAAATGGCGGGATTTAGCTGGTTGGCGTAGCCGACGGCGACGAGGCGCTCGTGGGTGATCGCGAAGGTGCTGCGCAGCTCGCCGATGAGTTGGTGCTCGTGGGATAGGTCGGAGTCTGGTGGTGCGACTGCCTCGAGCTCGATGAAGGTCCCGAGCTGCGCGACCTCATCGAGGTGGATTCGCACCTCTCGCCAGAGGAACAGATGACGTTGCTTGGTGACGACAGCGGCTAGGCCGAGGGCTGCCGTGAGCGCAGCGAGCAGCGTGGGAGCGTCCTCGACCTCGATGATCCGGTATCGACTCTCGCGTTGCTGTGGCTCATTGGCACGCTCGAACTGGATCAGGTGGGGGCGCCCGGGATCCTCCTCCCGCAGCTTGAGGCCACCAAATGGCACGTGGAAGTAGCTGTCGCGCTGCCAGATCGTCCCCTTGTCTTCGGCACCGAGCGCTCGACACGCGTCGAGCGACCGTGCGGGGTCTGGATCTCCGGCCTTGAGCTCGATATTTCGCCGCGCGCCCGCCACGCATTCATTGTGAAGCGCGCGGCGGCGGGGCATGAGCTTCGCCCGGAGCGCCGGCGCGCCCATCGCTGTAAGAGTGCGCCCGCGGTGCTCAGCATCCGACATTCCATCGATGTCGGATGCTGGTGGGTGGGCGCGAGATCGGCGCCCACCCACTCAGCGGAGAACAGCGCCTGCTAGTGCTTGTGGTGCTTCTTGACGACCGGCGGGCAGGGAACGGTGGTCGTCGTTGAGGTGGTGCTGCCATCCTGGAACCCGAATTCCGCCTTGAACGGGAAGCCACCGCTCGGGCAGTGCTCGGGCACCGAGATGCCGATGGGGTGGAAGTGCACGGTTTTGCCGTGTTCTTTCTTGGTGTAGTTCAGGTGGGCTGGGCCGATCGTGCTTTCCACGCTGATGATCGAGACATCGGCCCCGCCGGGGACGCTGCTGATCGGTGGTACGACGGTGACCAGCGAGTTGCTGAACAACCCCGAGGCCGGCAGCAGTTCGCCTCTGAAGACCAGCTGGGCGAAGACCGGCGTTATCCCGTTGGCGTAGAACAGCACGACGATGTTGCTCTTGGCGGTCGGCGGTCCCATCAGGGCCTGGATTTCGGGGAGCTCGTGGCCCACGCCGGTGCCGAACGGGACTTCCACGATCGCCGAGCCGGACCCCAGCCGCGAGTCGGCGGGGCAGCCTGCGAGGCCCTTTTCCTTCAGCAGTTCGGGCTGGCAGATCGCCAGGCCGAGCGTCGTCTGCGTGTAGTTCATCCCCGCCGGCATGCTGAGGCTGATGCTCGACAGGGGCGGGGGCGCCACGCCTTCGGTGGTGGATAGATGGAACCCGAACTGGAGCGTCGTGGGGGCGCCGAGCTTGTTCGGTGAGAACGATGCATTGAGCGCCGCGACCTCCGTGACCGCGCTGGCCGTCGCCGGTACGCACCCGCAGACCAGTGCAGCCGCGACCACCAGGGTTCTGAGTTTGAACATGGGATCTCCCGCCGCCTGCGTCGTCAGTCCGAGAGGTGGCCGTCGACCCGAACGGTCACGGCGCCGCTTGCGCGCTGGATCGTACCGCTGAAGCTGATCCCCGACCCGTGTGCGTGGGAGTAGGTGCCGGTCCCGCGGGTGATCGACAGGGTGCCCGTGAAGGTCGCGGTCGAGCCGAGGTTGTGGTAGCTGCCCGCCGCGGTGCCGGTCATCGTGCCGCCATGAGCGTGGACGGTGAGTTCGGCCTTCACGTGGCTGGTGGAGGTGACGTCGAGGCTCAGGGTGACGGAGCCCGCGATGGAGCCGCTCGCCTGGCCGCTCTCGTACAGGTTGAACCCCTTGCTGGAGGTCTTGTGCAGGTGTCCGGTGTCGTTCAGCGTGATGGTGCCCGCTGCGCGCGCGGGCGATCCCGCTGCGCCGGTGACGCCGACGGCGAGCGCCATCGTGCCGGCGGCTGCTGCCAGCGCGCCTCCAACGGCAAGCCTACGGTGAGCAAAAAGCTTCATGTCCATGATTCCTCTCCTCCTGCTGCTTTGTGTAAGGCCCCTTCCGAGCCCGGGAAGCCTAACGGCACGGTGGGCTTCTCGTCAAGACGGTGTCTATAACACCCGCTGTTTGGTCAAACCCACGGCGGGCGGGCGAGTTGCGCAGATGTGCCGCAGGCAGCTTCTGGTGGCTCCTGGGCCACATGATAGAAAACTATCGCTTACGGACGGCCCAGTCGATGCGAACCCGCCGTCGGCGGCCCGCGGGCTTGGGCTCAAGGTACGGGGGTCCGCGCCGATATAGGAGGGTATGCCCGTTCAAGGTCGAGGTCCCTCGACTCCAGCGATCGCAGCGAATACGGCGGAGGGGCCGGCGTCATGCAGGCGGCCATAGCCGACGATCTGCGCCGTCTCGGGGAAGCCCTGAAAGGGGGGACCGACGACGTGGTCGCGGGGATGCAGCGCCGCTCGGCGGGGTCCGGCGCGGTGCTCGATGCGCTCGTGGAAGACAGCTTCGCACGGGTGGGCTCGGTCTCGACGATCGCCGTCGCCAGGTGGATGGCCGGCGACGGCGAGGAGGTTGCACGCGAGGTGGGCCGCGAGTCGTGGCGGATCTTCGGCCAGCTGGCCGCCCAGCGGGCGGCGCCGCTGAACGAGGTCACCAAGCGCTGTCTGCGCTGGCGCGACGCGGCCGAGGAGGTCGTGCTCGAGCGTGCCGCGGCGCTCGAGGTTGGGGAGGAGGTGCTGGAGCGGGCGCTCGAGATGCTGCAGCGCAGCCTCGACGTGACACTCGTGCGGATGTGCGAGGCCTTCGAGGAGGAGCGCCGCAAGGCGCACGAGGAGCTCTCCCGCCGCCAGGACGAGCTGGCCTTCCTGGCCACCCACGACCCGCTCACGGGTCTGCCCAACCGCACGCTGATCCTGGACCGCGTCGAGCAGATGCTGGTGCGCTCGCGACGCAATCGCGCGCCCGTGGCGGCGCTGTTCGTGGACCTGGACAACTTCAAGGGCATCAACGACACGCTCGGCCACGGGGCGGGCGACCGGCTGCTGAAGGCGGTCGCCGCGCGACTGGGGGCGGCGATCCGCGACACCGACGCGCTGGGTCGCCTCGGGGGGGATGAGTTTGTGGTGATCGCCGAGGGCATGTCGCTGGCGGCCGGCCCCGAGCTGATCGCCGAGCGCCTGCTGGTCGCCCTCGAGGCACCGTTCGTGCTCGACGGCTCCGAGGCCAACCGCCTGGCGGTTACCGCCAGCGTGGGGATCGCGATGGGCGACCGGGACTCCGCCGAGGAGCTGCTGCGCGACGCGGACATCGCGATGTACCGGTCCAAGTGGGACGGCAAGAACCGCTATACGGTGTTCGAGTCCGCGATGCAGGACGCGGTGCAGAGCCGCATGGAGCTCGAGATGGATCTGCGGGAAGCCTGCGAAAAGGATCAGTTCTTCCTGGTCTACCAGCCCACCTTCGACCTTCAGAGCATGACTCCCACGGGCGTGGAGGCGCTGCTGCGCTGGAACAGCCCCCGCCGCGGGGTGGTGCAGCCCGACGACTTCGTGCAGCTGCTCGAGGAGACCGGCATGATCACGGAGATCGGCAGGTGGGTCCTGTTCGAGGCCTGCAGGCAGAGCTCGGCGTGGCGTGCGGCGGGGCACCCGATCGGCATGTCGGTCAACGTGTCGGCCCGGCAGCTTGAAACCGACGAGTTCATCGACCACGTCCGGGAGGCCCTGGAGTCGAGTGGCCTCGAGCCGGTGGCGTTGACCCTGGAGATCACCGAGACGACGATCATGCGCGACGCCGAGCAGACGGTCCGTCGGCTGGGCGCCATCAAGGAGCTCGGGGTGCGGATCGCGATCGACGACTTCGGCACCGGCTACTCCTCCCTCTCCCACCTCCAGCAGTTCCCGGTGGATGCGCTGAAGATCGACCGCTCCTTCATCGCGCGCCTGACGCAGAGCCCCGAAGGCGAGACGCTGATCCGCACGCTCGTGCAGCTCGGCAAGGCGATGTCGATCGAGACGCTCGCCGAGGGCATCGAGCGCCACGGCGAGCTGAGCCTCCTGCAGGACGAGCACTGCGACAGCGGTCAGGGGTTCCTGTTCGCGCGCCCCCTCGACGCGGCCACCGCGGAGGCGTTCTTCTGCACCTGGGGCGACGATCTCGCGGAGGCCCTCGCCCAGGAGGCGCTGTAGGGCTCAGGCCACCGCGGCCTTGGCGTGGTGGTTGAAGGCACTGCGTGGCTCAGGCCACGGCGGCCTTGGCGTCGTGGTTGAAGGACCCCACCTCGCGCTCTGAGAGCGAGCTGCTCGGCGGGTGCTCCTGGAGCGTCTGCAAGCTGCGGCGCATGTCGGCGAGCAGCAGGTCGGCCATGTCGCGGCTGAACCCGTGGCGCACGAGGATCCGCTGGATCGCCAGTTCCTCGAGGTGGGGGGGCAGCGTGTAGGCCGGCACGAGCCAGCCGTGGGCGCGCAGGCGGTCGGCGAGGTCGAAGAGGTTGAAGGCGTGCTCCCGGCCCTCCCTCAGCTTCCAGGAGACCGCGGCGATGCCCTCCCGGGGATCCCCGCCGTGGACGATCTCGAAGGGGCCGAGCTTGGCGATCTCGTGTGCGAGGTGCCGGCAGGTCTCGTAGGTGGCCCCGTGGACGCGGTGGTAGCCCTCGCGCCCGAGGCGGATGAAGTCGTAGTACTGGGTCACCACCTGGCCCCCGGGGCGGGAGAAGTTGAGGTTGAAGGTGGGCATCTCCCCGCCGAGGTAGTTGACGTTGAAGATCATCCGCTGCGGCAGGTCGGCCGGCTCGCGCCACACCGCCCAGCCGCAGCCGAGCGGCGCGAGGCCGGTCTTGTGCCCGGACGCGTTGATCGACTTCACGCGGGGAATGCGGAAGTCCCACTCCAGCTCGGGCACGGTGAACGGCGCGAGCAGGGCGCCGCTGGCGCCGTCCACGTGGAGGGGGATGTCGAGGCCCCGTTCGGCCTGCAGCCCGTCGAGCGCGGCGGCGATGGCGGCGACGTCCTCGAAGAGGCCGGTGAAGGTCTGCCCGAGCGTGGCCACCACCATGATCGTGTTCTCGTCGCAGCGCTCCAGGCACTGCTCGGGCTCCATCAGGTAGCGCCCGGGGTCCATCGGGACCTCGCGGATCTCCACGTCGAAGTAGCGCGCGAACTTCTCCCAGCAGACCTGCACGGGGCCGCACACGAAGTTCGGCCGCTCGGGGCCCGGGGAGGAGGGGGAGGAGGGGGAGGGGTTCGCGTGTGCGCCCCCCTCCGCGCGGCGCTCGCGCCAGCGGAACTTCGCCGCGAGGCCCGCCAGCATCGCGGCCTCGCTGGAGCCGGTGGTGGAGGTGCCGAGCGTGGTGTCGGGGTGGGGGGAGTGCCAAAGGTCGGCGAGCATCCGCACGCAGCGCGCCTCGAGCTCGGCGGTCTGGGGGTACTCGTCCTTGTCGACGATGTTCTTGTCGAAGGACTCCGCGAGCAGCTTCAGCACCTCGGGCTCCACCCAGGTGGTGCAGAAGGTCGCGAGGTTCATGCGCGCGACCCCGTCGAGCAGCAGCTCGTCATGCACCAGCGCGTAGGCCAGCCGCGGGTCGGCCTCGTTCACGGGGAAGCGGCGCTTGGGCGCCCCCCGGCGGGCCATCAGGGACTCGTAGGGGTCCTCCTCCTCGGGGTGCGCGGGAGTGTGGGGGTGCTCGCTCATCGTTGACGCTCCTTGCTCTGGGTGGGGCTCCGCGGGGGGGCTCGCGGGGCGCTGAAGGGCGCGGCTCCCCGCCGGTCTGGAGCGGCGACGGGGGTTCGATCGGGGTGCTCCCCCCGAAGGATGACGGATCGGGGCGTTCATCAGCGTGAACGCAAGTCGCGCACAACGGGCGGTTGTGGCGGCCCCGCGGCCCGCCCATCATCGCCGGAAGGACCCAGCACGGAGAAGACCCGACCGGATCCAGGGGGTCGCCGCCACAGGCCAAAGGGGCAGGCGGACGAACGGGGCCCACCCACCCCCTCTCACCACACACGGAAAACGTCACCAAGGATGGAGATGACAGATGCCCGCGAATGCCACGAAGGCCCCTGAGGGTCAGCTGATCGGGTTGCGCGCTCGCGCGACCCTCGACGAGTCCCCCGAGGCGATGCGCCAGGTGAGCCTGGCGATCGCGCGGGCCAAGGAGGGCGACCGCGAGGCGCTGCGTCTGCTGTATGTGCGCTATTCGGAAAACGTCTACGGCTACGTGCGCAGCATCGTGCGCGACGAGAAGGAGGCCGAAGACCTCACCCAGCACGTCTTCCTGAAGCTGATCACGGTGATCTGCAAGTACGACGACCGGGGGATCCCCTTCTCGGGCTGGCTGCTGCGCTTGGCGCGCAACGTGGCGCTCGACCATCTGCGCCGCCGCCGGGCGACTCCCGCGGAAGAGGTCTACGGGGCGGACACCCACGTCGATGAGACGGCGCTCGACCGCGCGCGCAACCTGCGCACCGCCCTGGACTCGCTGCCCGAGGAGCAGCGCAACGTGGTGGTGATGCGCCACGTGATCGGGTTGACCCCGCCGGAGATCGCCGAGCAGATGGGCCGCTCGGAGAGCTCGATCCACGGCCTGCACCACCGTGGCCGCCGGGCGCTGCAGCTGGAGCTGCGCCGCCTGGACTGTGCCCCGGCGACCGCCGCCTGCGCGGGCTGAGCGCGCCATGTCGAGCCAGATCGCAATCCAGGAGCCCCTGCTGGCGACCGAGGTTCCGTTCACGCGCATGGACTGCGCCGACCCCGCGCTGCTGGAGGAGCTGCTGGGGACGGTGCGCGAGGTGGCGGAGCGCGGCGCGTTCACGCTCGGCCACCACGTGGAGGCGTTCGAGCGCGACTTCGCCGACTACTGCGAGACCGACTTCGCGGTGGGCGTCTCCTCGGGCACCGAGGCGCTCGCGCTCGCGCTGCGGGCGCTGGAGATCGGCCCGGGCGACGAGGTGATCCTGCCGGCCAACTCCTTCATCGCCACCGCGGAGGCGGTCAGCGCGGTGGGCGCCACCCCGGTGCCGGTGGACGTCGACCCCGACTCCCACCTCCTCACCGCCGAGCTGGTTGCCGCCAGCCTCGGGCCGCGGGTGCGCTGCGTGATCCCGGTGCACCTGTTCGGCGCCACCGTGGACATGGACCCGATCCTCGAGGTGGCCCGCGAAGCGGGGGTCCACGTGCTCGAGGATGCCTGCCAAGCGCACGGCGCGAGCTACCGCGGCCGGCGCGTGGGCACGCTGGGGGCGATGGGCTGCTTCAGCTTCTACCCCGCCAAGAACCTCGGCGCCTGGGGCGACGGGGGGGCGGTGGTGACCGCGGTGCCCGAGCTCGCGGACCGCGTGCGGCTGCTGCGCTCGCACGGGGAGCGCCCGCGCTACCACCACCGCCTGGTCGGCGCGACCGCTCGTCTGGACGCCCTGCAGGCGGCGCTGCTGCGGCGCAAGCTGACGCGCCTGGACGGTTGGAACGACGAGCGCCGCCGTCTCGGGGAGCAGTTGCGCGCGCGACTCGCGGACCCACTTGGGGAGGGGAGCTGGACGGCGGACGGGGCAGGGGTGGCCGCGGGAGGTGATCGTTGGACGGCGGAGGTAGCAGGGGGGGTCGCCGGGTGCGATCGGGCCCGCGCGGTCGACCCCGTCCGCCTGCCCTTCCCGGAGGCCGACAGCGTCCACCACCTGTTCGTGGTGCGCTGCGAGCAGCGCGACGCCCTGCGCGAGCATCTCGCCGAGCGGGGCGTGGCCACCGGCATCCACTACCCGGTGCCGATCCACCGCACCGGGGCCTACGCCGACCTCGGCCTGCAGCCCGGCAGTCTCCCGGTTAGCGAGGCGCTGGCGGAGCGGATCTGCTCGCTGCCGATGTTCCCGGGGATGAGCGAAGCGGAGCTCGAGCAGGTGGCGGGGGCCGTGGCGAGCTTCACCGCAGAAGACCCGCCGGAGGGTGAGCGTTGATGCATTACAGGGACAGGATGTCGATCGATGCCAGGAGGTATCTGAGCAATGCATGGTGAATGGGGTGCTTCGCCGGGGGAGGCGCTCCGGCCGGGGCGCATCGTGTCGCGTCCGGAGCCGGTCAGCGTGGCGGTCGTGGGCTGTGGCTACTGGGGCCCGAACCTGGCCCGCAACGTCGCCGAGAACCCGGCGCTGCGGCTGGGAGCGCTGTGTGACAGCGCTCCCGACCAGCTGCGGGTGCTCGCCCAGCGCCACCCCCAGGTGCGCGCCGTGGGCGAGCTCGACGCGGTGCTGTGCGACCCCACGATCGAGGCCGTGATCTTCGCCACGCCCCCCCCGACCCACCACCCGCTCGTCAAGCGGGCGCTGCAGGCGGGCAAGCACGTGCTCGTGGAGAAGCCGCTCGCCACCACGCTCGCGGACGCCTGCGAGCTGGCCGACCTGGCGGAGGAGGAGGAGCTCGTGCTGATGCCGGGCCACACCTTCCTCTACAGCCCGGCCGTGAACACTGTGCGCGACCTCGTGCGCGACGGGACGATCGGCGACATCCACTTCGCCACCTCCTCGCGGATGAACCTCGGCAAGTACCAGAGCCACGGGGTCGTCTGCGACCTCGCGCCGCACGACCTCTCGATTCTCCTGTACTGGCTCGATCAGCCGATTGTCGAAGTCGCGGCGTCCGCCAGCAGCGTGATCGCCGAGGGGGTCCCGGAGACCGCATTCATGACGCTCACCTTCGCGGGCGGCACGACCGCCAACGTGCAGCTCTCCTGGCTGGCCCCGCGCAAGGTGCGCCAGATGATCGTGGTGGGCAGCAAGCGCATGGTGCAGTACGACGACACCGCCGCCGACGAGCCCGTGCGGGTGTACGACCGGGGGATGGACGTGAAGCCCGCCACCACCTTCGGCGAGCACCAGCTGATCTACCGCTCCGGCGACGTGGTGATCCCGCGCGTGGACGCCAAGGAGCCGCTGCGCCTGGAGCTCGAGGACTTCGCCCACTCGATCCGCACCGGCGCCGAACCGCGCTCCAACGTGGCGCTCGGCATCGAGATCGTCGCCGCGGTGGAGATGGCGGGGCTCTCGATAGAGGACAACGGCCGGCCGCTCGCGATCGCCCCCAGACTGGCACGGGCCGCCGCGTAGCGGTTGGGCCTCGTCTCGGGCCAGTGCTTGTGGGGTGGCCGCTTCTCGCGTGCCTCGCGGACTCGCGGCGATTGTGCCTCGCGGCGCCGATACGCCGTCTCCGTGTCGTAGGGTGAGCCGATGCTGAGGGCCGGTGCGCGACTGGGCGAGCTCCTCCAGCGTCCACGGATCATCAAGTACCGGGCGCTCTCGACTTGCGGGCAGGTGAGCGGCGCGCCGATCGTGCGCCAGCCCGTGCTGCTGCTGGGGCCGGGCGCGATCGTCTTCGGGCGCGACGTTGAACTGGGCTGGCCCACCTCGAGGTCCTTCCACACCGGCTACTGCCACCTCGAGGTCTCCAAGCCGGGCGCGAGGATCGAGATCGGCGACGGGGCGCAGATCAACAACGACGTGTTCATCAAGAGCGAGGGGCCCGGTGTCCGGATCGGCGCACGGGCGCTGCTCGGGTCGGGCGTCACGATCTACGACAGCGACTTCCACGACCTGCGCCCCGAGCGCCGCCGCGGCGGGGAGCCCCGCATGGGCGCCGTGGAGCTCGGCGAGAACGTCTTCGTCGGAGACGGGGTCACGATCCTCAAGGGCGTCGGTGTCGGCGCCGACTCGGTGATCGGCGCGGGCAGCGTCGTGACCGCCTCGATCCCCGCCGGGGCGATCGCCGCGGGCAACCCCGCGCGGGTGATCAGGGCGCTCTGAATCGCCTGGACCGGAAGATCTGTGCGGTTGAGCCGTTGAGTAGGTGGTAAGGGCAGGGGCGGTTTGGGCAGCCATGGTACGGTTACATAACGCCGTGCTCGCAGACGACTGTCACGGCGGCTCCATATGAACGGCAGGCACCAAGGGGGCCGACGATGAATGACGGGATCGAGACGGGACAACGGCGGGCACGCTATTCCGGGGCGGGGCTGGTCCGCCGCGCCGCCTTGGCGTTGGCCGCCATCGCGTTGCTCCTGGGGCTGACCGTGGCCGCGGCGGGCTCCGCCGAAACGCCCCCGGACACGATCTTCGGCTCCGCCACGCCCGCCACCGTCAACTCGGGCGACGCGCACTCGGTTGTGCTGGGCGTGAAGTTCCGCTCTGAAGTGGCGGGCTCCGTGACGGGTGTCCGCTTCTACAAGGCCGCCACCAACACCGGCACGCACATCGGCAGCCTCTGGAGCGCGAGCGGGACGCTGCTCGCCTCGGCGACCTTCACCGGGGAGAGCGCCTCGGGGTGGCAGCAGGTCAGCTTCTCCACCCCCGTGGCGATCGCCGCGGGCACAACCTACATCGCCTCCTACCTCGCGCCCAAGGGCGACTACTCGGACACCGCCTCCGGCTTCGCCACCGCGGGCGTGAGCAATCCGCCCCTCACCGCGCTGGCCAACTCCACCAGCGCCAACGGCGTGTACGCCTACGGCGCCACCAACGTCTTCCCCGCCAGCACCTACAAATCGACCAACTACTGGGTCGACGTCGACTTCGTGCCCACGCCCACCACCGCGCCCGGCCAGGTCACGAACGTGAGCGCGACCGCGGGCGCCGAATCGGCGAGCGTGAGCTGGAGCGCTCCGACGAGCGGCGGGGCGGTCACCACCTACACCGTGACCCCCTACATCGGCCCGACCGCGCAGCCGGTGACGACGGTGAACGGATCCCCGCCGGCGACCGGCGTCACGGTCGGCGGCTTGAAAGGCGGCACCTCCTACACCTTCAAGGTCCAGGCGTCCAACTCCGTCGGGTCGGGGCTGATCTCCGAACCCTCGAACGCGGTCACGCCGACCGCTCCGACCGCGCCCTCCGCCCCGACGGAGGTGACCGCGACGGCGGGCAGCGGGAAGGCCACGGTGACGTGGGCCGCCCCGTCCTCCAACGGCAGCCCGATAACCAGCTACAAGGTGACCCCCTATGTGGGCTCCACTGCCCAGGCCGCCAAGGTCGTGAGCGGAACCCCGCCGGCCACCAGCGCCACGATCGAAGGGCTCACCAACGGCACCGCCTACACCTTCACGGTGAGCGCCACCAACGCGATCGGCGAAGGACCGGCGTCCACGCCCTCCAGCGCCGTGACGCCGAGCGGCGAAACGATCGCCTACCCCGATCTGCAGGTGCTGATGCCGACGGGAGACATCT
This sequence comes from uncultured Solirubrobacterales bacterium, assembly GCA_963713985.1. Classification (GTDB taxonomy): domain Bacteria; phylum Actinomycetota; class Thermoleophilia; order Solirubrobacterales; family Solirubrobacteraceae; genus Palsa-744. Next base: position 1,683,904 of record OY970219.1, read on the forward strand.
CGATCGTGCAGGACGGGAGCACGAAAACGCTCGAGTTCACACATATCAGCGAGGATGCGGGCGCCGGTCCGTGGGAGCTGCGCCCGGTCTATGACGCGGCGACGGGGATCTCGCAGGGCTACCAGGCGCTGTACACGATGCCCAGCCCGGGGGTGTGGAAGTACGCCTACTCGGTCCCGTTCGCCGGGCCGATGATCTGGACCCCGCCGAGCGACTACAACTTCCCACTGAACAAGTTCTGGCTCTACAACACCGCCACCGGCGGTGGGCTTGGCAGCGTCGTCGCGAAGAGCCCCAAGGTCCTCTACTGCATGACCTCCGACACCTACGTCGGCGGCGTGCCCAACACCCCCACCGATAACGAATATCCGGATGGCGCCTGCGAGAGACCCGAAGGCAAACTCGGCCTGAGCGTCGGCTGGGGCGACCAGTACGAAGCGACCGACGGCGGTGAGGGCATCCCCATCACGGGCCTTGCGAACGGGACCTACTGGCTGCGTGGCGAAATCGACCCCAACCACAACTTCGAGGAATCCAACACCTCGAACAACATCACCGACACCAAGATCGAAATCACGGGCAACACCGTGAAGGTCCTCGAACAGATCCACCCCAACTCGACGCCGCCGACGGTGACCCTCACGAGCCCCTCCGAAGACGCCGTGCTTTCCGGGGCGACGACGCTCACCGCCACCGCCAGCGGCCCGAACCCGATCGCCTCGGTTCAGTTCCTGCTCGACGGCGAGCCGATCGGCTCGCCCGTCACCACCCCGCCCTACACGCTCAACTGGGCGGCCGCAAGCGCCACGCCGGGCAAACACTTCCTCAGCGCGCAGGCAACCGACAGCAGCGGGTTCGTCGGCACCGCCCCCGAGGTCCCGGTGACCGTCGGCGGGAAAGTCGGCTCTGTGACCATCGGCACCGACGTCAGCCAGACCGGTACGACCACGGTCACGACACCGGCCTTCTCGACCACGGAACCAGGCGAGGTCCTGCTCGCGTTCGCCGACTCGGACGGACCGGCTGGCTCCCAGACACTCAAAGTATCTGGCGCCGGGCTCACCTGGGCGCTAGTCAAGCGCTCGAACGCCCAGACGGGCGACGCGGAGATCTGGACGGCCACGACCATGGGCTCCCTGCTGAACGCGACCGTCTCTGCGACCGCTGCCGACAGCGGATACAAAGGGTCGCTGACGGTCGTCGCACTCTCCGGCGCCGCCGGCGTCGGCGCCTCGGCCACCGCCAGTGCCGCCAAAGGCGCGCCCACCGTCGGCCTGACGGCCACCGAGGCCGGGTCGGTGGCCTTCGCCACGGGCGAGGACTCCGAAAAAGCGATCGCCCGGACGCTCGGCTCGGGCCAGGAACTGCTGGCGCAGACGGTTGAAACAGCTGCCGAGGAAACCTCCTGGACGCAGTATGCGACAGCACCGAGCACGGCGGCCGGACAGACGCTCACGCTCAACGACACCGCCCCCACCAGCGACAGCTGGAACATGGCCGCCGTTGAGGTGCTGCCCAGTCCGCCGGAAAAATCCGGCGCCGAACCGCCGATGGTATCGATCGTCAACCCAACCCCTGAAGAGGTGGTCTCGGGGACGACACAGGTCACCGCCAACGTGAGCGACAACGTCGCGATCGGCTCGGTGCAGTTCTTCCTGGACGGCAAACCATTGGGCGCACCGGTGACCAAAGCGCCATACGCCATCAGCTGGGACTCGACCGAAGCGAGCAACGCCAGCCACACCCTGACCGCCACGGCGACCAACGTCTCCGACGGGGTCGGCGAATCGGCCCCGGTGAGCGTGACGGTGCAGAACCCCGCCGAAGAAGAAGCATGCTTCGTGATGGATCTCACCGTCAACGTCACCGGTAAGGGCACGGTGACCACGCAGACCTTCACGAACGCCGAAGCGGGCGAGCAGATGTATGCGTTTGTCTCCGCCGATGGCCCCGCGGGAGCCGGCAAGCAGTCGGCCACTGTCTCCGGCGCCGGGCTCACCTGGACGCTCGTCAAGCGCGCGAACTCGCAGTCGGGCGACGCCGAGATCTGGACCGCGGACGCGAAGACCGAGCTCAGCAACGCCACCGTCACCTCGACGCTCGCGGTCGGCGGCTACGACCAGTCGCTCACGGTGATCTCGATGCAGGGCTCCAACGGCAGCGGGGCATCGGCCACCGCTGGAGGAGTGAGCGGGGAACCGAGCGTTTCGCTCACCACCAAACAGGCGGGATCGCTGGTCTATGCCGTCGGCAACGATTGGGAGAACGCGATCGCGCGTACACTCGGCCCCAATCAGACGCTGATGCGCCAGGATGTCGACACGGCCGGAGGGAACACCTTCTGGTCGCAGTTCACCAGCGCCCTCACCGGCCCGGCGGGAAGCGTGGTGACGATGAACGACACGGAGCCGACGAGCGACGACTGGAACATGGCTGCCGTCGAGATCGTCAGCGACGTGGAATAGCCGGAGTCGAGCTCGGTCTCGGAGTCGAGCTCGGTCCAGAGTCGAGCTCGGTCCGGAGCTGGGCTCGGTCTAGAGCCGAGCTCGTGGGCTGGGAGTCGAGCTCGGGCTGGCGCTCAGCTGTCCCGGGCGAATAGCGCGTCGCCGATGAACCCGCCTTCGCGAGGTCCGGGCGGACAGGCGAAGATGGAGCTCGACGTCACGAGCGTGTGGCGGTTGAGCGCATCCAAAGCGGCAAGGCGGGCCTGGAGGGGGATGAACTGGGTCAGCGGGTTGCGCTGGAATGAGATGAAGAAGAGGCCGGCGTCGAGCTCGTCGGCGCCGGGTTCGCTCGCTTCGGAGTAGGAGTAGCCGCGCCGGAGGATTCGCTCCCCGCCATTATTCCGCGGGTTCGCCAGACGGATGTGGGCGTCGAGCGGGATCGCCAGTTCGCCGTCGGGGTCGGTGGCCTGGAGATCCACGCGGTCGTACTCGTGCGCGCGGCCCAGCGGCGCACCGGTGAACTTGTCGCGGCCGATCGTGCGCTGCTGTCCTTCGAGACTGGTCGCGTCCCACACGTCGAAGAGGATCCTGATTCGCCGGGCCACGAGGTAGCTGCCACCTGCCATCCAGGTCGGGCCGTCGGCGGGCTGCACCCATACGTAGCGATTCACGGCCGCGGCTTCCTCGGAGCGGATGTTGTCGGTTCCGTCTTTGAACCCCATCAGGTTCCTGGTCGTCACCTGCACGCTACTGGTGCTCGCCGTGCGCCCGAAGCCGAGCTGCGACCAGCGCAACCTCGCCGCGCCACTTGCAAGTTTCGCGAACAGATGCACCGCGTGGAAGGCGACCTGGGGGTCGTTCGCGCACGCCTGGACACAGATGTCTCCGCCGGAGATCGCCTGGTCGATCTGCTCGCCCTGAAACGGCGGCAGCGGGTCCAGGACCGCTGGCTTGCGATCCGCGAGGCCAAGCCTGTCGCTGCCGGCCGATCGAAACAAGCTCGGGCCAAAGCCGACGGTGATCGTGAGCTGGGAGGGAGACAGGTCGAGCGCCTCGCCCGGGTCCAGCGGCGGCTTGCTCGAGTTCTGGGGCGTGGGTTCGTAGGGCCTGCCCACCGTCAGCAGGGCGGCCGCGGCGGTCCACTGTTCGAGGACCGCCTGCAGATCTTCGACCGCGTCTGTGGTGAGATCGAACGCGGCGAAGTGCATGTAGTCCTGAGCCAGCGTCGTGATCCCGCCCTGATGGGGACCGTAGAACGGCGTGAACTGCTCCGCAGGGGTGGCTGTGGACGCTCTCCTAGCGCCACTGTAGGGACCTTTGGCTACGTCGGGGCCCTTGACGACGACCTGCGAGCCCCTGGCGAGGACGTGATCCAAGCCCGCGCCGATCCCAAGCAGCGCCGCGCCAGACAGCACCCCCCGCCGAGTGACGCCATGTTTACCGGCCTCATCGGGCACGTGATTCTCCCCGTCCGTCAACCTGCTGAACCATAGTAGAGCGGAGCATGGTCGCCGTCGTGGAGCATGGCCGCCTCGTGGTTGCCCACGAGATCGGCGCGTCTCGATGGCGACGGTGAGCAGGGCGCACAAAAATTTGCCTGGTCGGGGAGCGTTGACTGGGCATGAGGTACTACAGCCATGCGCGGTGAACGCGCACTAATCACAGGCGGTGCCGGGGCGGTCGGCTCGAACATCGCCGACCAGCTCGTACAGGCCGGGGCCGAGGAGATCATCGTGCTCGACAACCTCGTGCGCGGCCGGCGCGAGAACCTCTCGTGGGCGCTCGCCAACGGACCCGCCGTGCTGGTCGAGGGCGACATCCGCGACCGCGAGCTGCTCGGGGAGCTGACCAGCGGCATCGACGTCGTCTTCCACCAGGCCGCCTTACGGATCACGCAGTGCGCCGAGGAACCGCGGGCGGCGCTGGAGGTGATGGTGGATGGCACCTACAACGTGATCGAGGCGGCGCTCGAACACGAGGTGCGCCGGATCGTCGCCGCGTCCTCCGCCTCGGTCTACGGCCTCGCGGAGCGGTTCCCCACCGACGAGTCCCACCATCCCTACGCGAACGACACCCTCTACGGCGCCGCGAAGACGTTCAACGAGGGTCTGCTGCGCAGCTTCCACGCGATGCGCGAGCTCGACTACGTCGCGCTGCGCTACTTCAACGTGTACGGGCCGCGAATGGACATTCACGGGGTCTACACCGAGGTGCTGGTGCGCTGGATGGAGCGCATCGCCGCCGGGGACGCCCCGCTGATCCTCGGCGACGGTTCACAGACGATGGACTTCATCTACATCGAGGATGTCGCCCGCGCGAACGTGCTCGCCGCGGGCGCCGGCGTCAGCGACGAGGTGTTCAACGTCGCCAGCGGCACCGAGACGAGCCTGCTGGAGCTCGCCCGCCTGCTGATCGAGGTGATGGGCTCCGACGTCGCGGTCGAACACGGGCCCGAGCGCGCCGTCAACAAGGTTCCGCGGCGCCTCTCCGACACGACGCTCGCCCGCGAGCGCCTGGGCTTCGAGGCCGAGGTCGATCTCGAGGAGGGCCTGCGGCGGCTGGTCGAGTGGTGGCGCGCCGAAAGCGCCGCCGGGACCGCCCCGACGACCCTGCTTGCGCGATGACCCCGATCCCCGCGCCCGCCACGATGGAGATCCCGATCACCCGCCCCCATCTCGCGGGCGGCGAGGCGGAGGCGGTCGCCGAGGCGATCGCCTCGGGGTGGATCTCCCAGGGGCCGCGCGTGCGGGAGTTCGAGGAGGCGTTCGCCGCGCGCGTCGGCGCCGCGGACGCCGTCGCCACCACCAGCTGCACGACCGCCCTCGCGCTCGCCCTGCACGTCTGTGGTGTGGGTCCCGGGGACGAGGTGATCGTGCCATCGCTCTCCTTCATCGCCACCGCCAACGCGGTCTGGCACTGCGGCGCGCATCCGGTCTTCGCGGACATTGACCCCCGCACCTACAACCTCGACGCGGCCGCCGCCGAGCGCGCGATCACGCCCCGCACGAAGGCGGTCATGCCGGTCCACCAGATCGGCCTTCCCGCCGACATGGACGCCTTCCTGGAGCTAGCCGAGCGCCACGAGGTCGCGCTCGTCGAGGACGCCGCCTGCGCGATCGGCGCGAGCTACAGGGGCCGGCCGATCGGCTCGCTCGGCCCGCTGGCGTGCTTCTCGCTGCACCCCCGCAAGGTGATCACGACCGGGGAGGGCGGGATGATCGCCGTGCAGGACCCCGCGGTCGCGGAGCGGCTGCGGCGCCTGCGGGCGCACGGCATGGACACCTCCGATCTCGCCCGCCACTCCGCGCAGGACATCGTCGTGGAGGCCTATCCCGAGCGGGGCTGGAACAGCCGCATGACCGACATCCAGGCCGCCCTCGGGCTCTGCCAGCTGGGGGTGCTCGATGAGATCCTCGAGCGCCGTCGCGCGCTCGCCGAGCGCTACACCGCGGCGCTCGAGCGGATCCCCCACCTCGAAGTGCCCTACGAGCCTCCCTATGCGGAGCGCACCTGGCAGTCCTACTGCGTGCGGTTGGCGCCCGGCGCCCCGATCGACCGCACCGAGCTGATGCGCAGTCTACTGCGCGATGGCATCTCCACCCGCCGTGGAGTGATGGCGATCCACGAAGAGGCCGCCTACGCGAGCTCCGCGCCCGCCGACCTCCCGTACACCGAGGCCGCCACTCGCGAGACCCTCATGTTGCCACTGTTCCCGGACCTCACCGAGGAGCAGCAGGACTACGTGATCGAGCGGCTCGCCGCCTGTGTCCTGACGCCTGCCGCGTAGAAGCTTCTCGGCGCGCAGTCCTCTGGCTTTTCTTCCACAGATCTTCGATTTCGAAGGACGAAAGTTCGGGCCCTGCCGGGGCGTATCTCCAGTGTGCCGACGCGTGCGGATGATCAGCGTGCCATCGCCTCACCCTCCAAGTGGAGGCGGCTGGCGGCCCTAATCCTCGCGCCGGCCCTTCTCGCGCTGCTTCCCGCCCCCGCCCTGGCGGTCGAAGAAACGAACAACTGCGCCTCGGCGGCCAACCCGATCGTCTGCGAGAACGCCCTGCCCGGGGACCCGCCCTCGGCCTGGCAGATCCAAGGGGTGGGCGACCCCACGATCCAGGGCTACGCCACCTCGATGAGCGTCAACCTCGGCCAGACCGAGTACTTCAAGATCAACACCCCCTCGACCTCCTACCACATCAACATCCTGCGGCTGGGCTACTACGGCGGCGACGGCGCCCGCCTGGTCGCCTCCAACATCAAACCGACGGCGACGCTGCCGCAGACCCAGCCGGAATGCCTGAAGGAAGTCTCGACGGGGCTGATCGACTGCGGCAACTGGGGAGTGTCGGCCTCCTGGACGGTGCCCAACAACGCCGTCTCGGGGGTCTACCTCGCGCAACTCGTGCGCAACGACACCGGCGGGGAAAGCCAGATCCCGTTCGTCGTGCGCAACGACGCGAGCCACTCGGACATGCTGCTGCAGACCTCCGATGCGACCTGGGAGGCCTACAACGACTACGGCGGCAACAGCCTCTACACCTGCACCGTCGACTGCCCGCCGGGCAACCCGAGAGCCTACAAGGGCGCCGACTCGGTCTCCTACAACCGGCCCTTCGACGGCGCCTTCACGACCGACGACGGAGCCTCCTATCTTTACTACGCCGAATACCAGATGATCTACTGGCTGGAGGAGAACGGCTACAACGTCAGCTACACCAGCGAGAACGAAGTCGACAACAACGGCGGGCTGCTGAAGAACCACAAGGTCTTCGTCTCCAGCGGCCACGACGAGTACTGGTCGGCGGGTCAGCGCGCCAACGTCGAAGCTGCGCGCGAAGCGGGCGTCAACCTCGCGTTCTTCAGCGGCAACGAGATCTTCTGGAAGACGCGTTGGGGGCCGAGCATCGAAGGCTCGAACACGCCCTACCGAACGTTGACGACGTACAAGGAGACGCACTACGAAGGGCCCGTCGACCCCGACGATCCGCCAACGTGGACGGGCGCGTGGCGCGATCCGCGCGGGGGCCCCCAGGACGATGGCGGCAAGCCCGAGAACGCGCTGACCGGCCAGCAGTTCACGGTGAACTCGGGGACGGCCGACATGACGGTGCCCGGGCAGTACGCCAAGCTGCGGCTGTGGCGTAACACGGCCGTGGCGAAATTGCAGCCGGAACAGACCCTGACGCTCTCGCCCAACACCGGCACGCTCGGCTACGAGTGGGACGAAGACGTCGACAACGGCTTCCGGCCGGCGGGCGAGTTCGATCTCTCCTCGACCACCGTCAGCGGCGTGCAGGCGTTCACCGACTACGGCAGCAGTCTCAACAGCAACGCCACCGCGACCCACCATCTCACGCTCTATCGGGAGCCGAGCGGTGCGCTCGTCTTCGGCGCGGGCACCGTCCAGTGGTCCTGGGGGCTCGCCAACGTGGACGCCTGGGGGGAGGGGGCCACGGACCCGAGCCGCAACCCGCCCGACCCCAATATGGAGCAGTTCACGGTCAACCTGTTCGCTGAAATGGGCGCCCAGCCGGGAACGCTTGGCAAAGGTCTCGTGGCGGGGGAAAAATCGACCGAAACGACCCCCCCGACCTCGACGATCACCGCGCCTCAGCAGGGCGAAACCTTCCAGGACGGCAGCCAGGTCACGATCGTCGGCACGGCGAAAGCCGCCGGCTCCGGAGTGATCGCGGGCGTGGAAGTCTCCACCGACAACGGGGCGACGTGGCATCCCGCCACGCTCACGACGCCGGCCGAACAGTCGGTCAACTGGTCCTACACGTGGGCGGCGCACGGGTACCCGAGCACGACCATCAAATCGCGCGCCGTCGACGACAGCGCCAACATGGAGAGCCCCTCGGCGGGCGTGCAGGTCAACGTCTCCTGCCCATGCTCGATCTGGGGCGCGGCGGTCACGCCGCCGACCCCCGACTCGGGCGACACGCACTCCACCGAGCTGGGCGTGAAGTTCACCTCGGAAACGTTCGGCACCGTGACCGGTCTGCGCTTCTACAAGTCGGCTGCCAACACGGGCACGCACATCGGCAGCCTGTGGAGCGCGAGCGGCCAGCTGCTCGCGACGGCGACGTTCACCAGCGAAACGGAATCCGGCTGGCAGCAGGTCAACTTCTCCACCCCGGTGGACGTCTTCCCGAACACCACCTACGTCGCGGCCTACTTCGACCCCTCCGGCCACTACGCGGCCTCGCCCTACTACTTCTACACGCCGCCTCCGATTGGCGGCAACGCGCTGAACAGCCCACCCCTGCACGCCGTCCCGGCCAACGCCGCACCGGAGAACGGCGCGTACGTCTCGGAGAACGGCCTGTACTCCTACACCTCCGTCAGCACCTTCCCCTCGAGCAGCTTCCAGGGGACCAACTACTGGGTCGACCCTGTGTTCACGCCCACCACCGCTCCGGGCCAGGTGACGAACGTAAGCGCCACGCCGGGCTACGACACGGCGAACGTGACGTGGAGCGCTCCCGCCGAAGGCGGACCGGTCACGACGTACACGATCACGCCCTACATCGGCACCGAAGCGCAGACGCCGACCACCGTGACGGGGACCCCGCCGGCGACCGGCGTCTCGGTCAAAGGGCTGACCAACGGCGTCCAGTACACCTTCACCGTGCAGGCGTCCAACCCCAACGGGGTGGGGCCGGTCTCCGGGGCATCAAACGCGGTGACGCCGTCGGCCCTGACCGTGCCCAGCGCGCCGACAGGGGTGACGGCGAGCGCGGCGACTGCCCAGGCGCAGGTGAGCTGGAGCGAACCGGCCAGCAACGGCGGGAGCACGATCACGGGCTACACGGTCACCCCGTACTTGGGCTCCACCGCGCAGACGCCGGTGGAAGTCGCGGGGAGCGCGACCTCGGCGATCGTGAAAGGGTTGACCAACGGCACCAGCTACACGTTCACCGTGACGGCTGTCAACGCGATCGGCCACGGGACGCCATCGGCGGCGTCCGGCGCGGTGACGCCGCAGGACACGATCTTCGACTTCGCCACGCCCGCGACGATCAACTCCGGCGACGGCTCCTCGGTCAATGTGGGAGTGAAGTTCAGCTCCGAAGTCGCGGGCACCGTGACGGGCATCCGCTTCTACAAGGCCGCCACCAACACCGGCACGCACGTCGGCAGCCTGTGGAGCGCGAGCGGGACGCTGCTGGCATCGGCCACGTTCACGAGCGAAACGGTCTCGGGCTGGCAGCAGGTCTACTTCTCCTCGCCGGTGGCGATCGCCGCCAACACCACATATGTCGCCTCCTACCTGGCGCCGAAAGGCGACTACTCGGTCACCTCCTCCGCCTTCGCCTCGGCAGGCGTTGTCAACGGGCCGCTGACGGCCCTCGCCAACACGCTCAGCGCCAATGGCGTGTACTCCTACAGCTCCTCCAGCGTCTTCCCGACCAGCTCCTACAAGGCGACCAACTACTGGGTGGACGTCGACCTCGTCCCGACTCCCCCGCCCGGCCGGGTGACGAACGTGAGCGCGACCGCGGGCCCCGGCTCGGCGACGGTGTCGTGGAGCGCTCCCGCCGAAGGCGGCCCGGCGACGACCTACACGATCACACCGTATATCGGCTCCGAAGCGCAGACTTCGAGCACCGTGAACGGCTCCCCGCCGGCGACCGAAGCGACCGTCAAAGGGCTTACCGACGGGACCAGCTACACGTTCAAGGTGCAGGCCTCGAACAGCAACGGGGCGGGACCGGTCTCGACGGCATCAAACGCGGTGATGCCGTCGGCCCTGACCGTGCCCAGCGCGCCGACGGGGGTGACGGCGAGCGCGGCGACGGCTCAGGCGCAGGTGAGCTGGAGCGAACCGGCGAGCAACGGCGGGAGCACGATCACGGGCTACACGATCACCCCGTACGTGGGCTCGACCGCGCAGACGCCCGTGGAAGTCGGGGGGAGCTCGACCTCGACAATCGTGAAAGGGTTGACCAACGGCACGAGCTACACATTCACTGTCAGCGCGAAGAACATGGTCGGCGCCGGCACGCCATCGGGGGCCACGGCCGCGATCATTCCGCAGGACACCATCTTCGACTTCGCGGCCCCTGCGACGATCGATTCGGGCGACACCTCGGCGGTCGAGGTCGGCGTGAAGTTCAGCGCGGAAGTCTCCGGCACCGTGACGGGCATCCGCTTCTACAAGGCCGCGACCAACACCGGTACGCACGTCGGCAGCCTGTGGAGCGCGAGCGGGACGCCGCTCGCGTCGGCGACGTTCACCGGCGAAACGGCGTCGGGCTGGCAGCAGGTCACCTTCTCCACGCCGGTGGCGATCTCCGCCAACACCACCTACGTCGTCGGCTACCTGGCGCCCAAAGGCCACTACTCCGACACCGCCTCCGCCTTCACCTCGGCGGGTGTCGTCAACGGTCCGCTGTCGGCTCTTGCCAACACCGTCAGCGCGAACGGCGTGTACGCCTACAGCTCGACCAGCGTCTTCCCGACCAACACCTACAAAGCGACCAACTACTGGGTCGACGTCGATTTCGCGCCGAACCCGGTGCCGGGCAAGGTGACGAATGTGAGCGCGACGGCGGGCCCGAACTCGGCGAACGTGTCGTGGAGCGCTCCCTCCGAAGGGGGGGCGGTGACTGCGTACACGGTGACGCCGTACATCGGCTCCGAAGCGCAGACGTCGAGCACCGTGAACGGCTCCCCGCCGGCGACTGGCGTGATGGTCAAAGGACTGACCAACGGGATCACCTACACCTTCAAGGTGCAGGCCTCGAACGGCAGCGGGGCGGGACCGCTCTCGGCGGCCTCCAATGCGGTGATTCCGCTGGTGCCGACTGTTCCCGGCACTCCGAGCGAAGTGACGGCGAGCGGGGCGACGAGCCAGGCGCAGGTGAGCTGGACCGAACCGAGCAATGGTGGGAGCACGATCACCAGCTATACGATCATTCCGTACATCGGCTCGACCGCGCAGACGCCGGTCGAAGTGGGCGGCGGCACGCCCTCGGCGATAGTGAAGGGCCTGACCAACGGCGTCAACTACACGTTCGTGGTGATCGCGACGAACGCGATCGGCAACAGCTCGCCCTCGGCTGCTTCGAACGCGGCGAAGCCGCAGGACACGATCTTTGACTTCGCCACGCCCGCGACGATCGACTCGGGCGAAACGGCGTCCACCGAGGTCGGCGTGAAGTTCAGCTCCGAAGTGGCGGGCGAAATCACCGGCATCCGCTTCTACAAGGCCGCTGCGAACACCGGCACGCACGTCGGCAGCCTGTGGAGTGCGAGCGGGACGCTGCTGGCATCGGCCACATTCACGAGCGAAACGGCGTCGGGCTGGCAACAGGTCAACTTCTCGGCGCCGGTCGCGATCTCCGCCTACACGACCTATGTCGCCGGCTACCTGGCCCCCAAAGGCCACTACTCCACCACCCCACTGGCGTTCGAATTCGTCGATGTGAGCAATCCGCCGCTGCAAGCCCTGGCCAGTCCGATCACCGCGGACGGCGTGTACGCCCACAGCTCCACCAGCGTCTTCCCGACCGCCACCAACGACGCGACCAACTACTGGGTGGACGTCGACTTCGCGCCCATCCCCCCGCCGGGCAAGACGACGAACGTGAGCGCCACCGCGGGTCCGGGGTCGGCGAACGTCTCGTGGAGCGCGCCCTCGAGCGGGGGGCCGGTGACGGAGTACACGATCACGCCCTACACCGGCTCCGAAGCGCAGCCGGCGACGGCGGTGAGCGGCTCCCCGCCGGCGAGCAGCGCCACGATCAGAGGGCTGACCCCGGGGACGAGCTACACGTTCACGGTGCGGGCCTCCAACCCCAACGGCTCCGGTCCGATCTCGGGCGAATCCAACGCGGTGATACCGACGCCGTTGACCGTCCCGGGGGCGCCAAGCGAAGTCGCGGCGAGCGCAGCCACCGGCCAGGCGCTGGTGAGCTGGGCGGAACCGACCAGCAACGGTGGCAGCGCGATCACCGGCTACACGGTGACGCCCTACGTGGGCGCCAAAGCGCAGACGCCGGTCGAAGTCGGCGCGGGGGCGACCTCGGCGATCGTGAAGAGCCTGGCCAACGGCACGAGTTACACGTTCACGGTCATCGCGACGAACGCGGTCGGCAACAGCTCCCCATCGGGCGCCTCGGGCGCGGTCGTTCCGGAGAACACGATCTTCGACTTCGCGACGCCCGCGACGATCGACTCGGGCGACCCCTCCTCGATCGTGCTCGGCGTGAAGTTCAGCTCGGAAGCCGTGGGCACAGTTACGGGCATCCGTTTCTACAAGGCCGCCGCGAACACCGGCACGCACGTCGGCAGCCTGTGGAGCTCGAGCGGGACGCTGCTGGCCTCGGCGACGTTCACCGGCGAAACCGCGTCGGGCTGGCAGCAGGTGAACTTCTCCACGCCGGTCACGATCGCGGCGAACACGACCTACGTCGCCGCCTACCTGGCACCCAAAGGGCACTACTCCGTCAGCTCCGCGGCGTTCGCCTCCGTCGGCGTGAGCAATCCGCCGCTGCAGGCTCTCGCCAACCCCGTCAGCGCCGATGGCGTGTACGCCATCAGCTCGACGAACGTCTTCCCGGGCTCCACCAGCGGCGCGAGCAATTACTGGGTCGACGTGGACTTCATGCCCACCGCGGTCCCGGGCCAGGTGACGAACGTGAGCGCGACGGCGGGCCAGGGGTCGGCGAGCGTGACGTGGAGCGCCCCCTCCGAAGGTGGGCCGGTCACGCAGTACACGATCACCCCCTACATCGGCTCGACCGCGCAGACGGCGAGCATGGTGACGGGAGCCCCGCCCGGGACGGGCATCACGATCAAAGGCCTGACCCCGGGGACGAGCTACACGTTCAAGGTGCAGGCCTCCAACGCCAACGGCGCGGGACCGGTCTCCGCGGAATCCAATGCGGTGACGCCGCTGGCCCTGACCGCGCCGGGGGCGCCGAGCGAAGTCGCGGCGAGCCCGGCGACCGGCCAGGCGCTGGTGAGCTGGACGGAACCCGCCAGCAACGGTGGCAGTGCGATCACCGGCTACACGGTGACGCCCTACGTGGGCTCCAAAGCGCAGACGCCGGTCGAAGTCGGCGCGGGCGCGTCCTCGGCGGTCGTGAAGGGGCTGACGAACGGCACGAGCTACACGTTCACGGTGATCGCCACCAACGCCATCGGGAGCGGCTCGCCGTCGGCTCCCTCGGGTGCGGTCGTTCCGCAGGACACGATCTTCGACTTCGCGTCGCCCGCGACGATCGACTCGGGCGACCCCTCCTCGACCGAGCTCGGCGTGAAGTTCAGCTCGGAAACCTACGGCGCTGTGACGGGCATCCGCTTCTACAAGGCGACCGCGAACACGGGCACGCACATCGGCAGCCTGTGGAACTCGAGCGGGACGCCGCTTGCGTCGGCCACATTCACCGGCGAAACTGCATCGGGCTGGCAGCAGGTGTACTTCTCCACGCCCATCTACATCTCGCCGAACACCACCTACATCGCCGCCTACCTGGCGCCCAAGGGGCACTACTCCGTCACCTCCTCGGCGTTCGCCTCAGCCGGCGTCAGCAACCCGCCCCTCTCCGCGCTCGCCAACCCGGTCAGCGTCAATGGCGTGTACTCCTACACGAGCACCAGCGCCTTCCCGACCTCCACCAACGGCGCGACCAACTACTGGGTGGACGTCGACTTCGCGCCCGCGCCGGTGCCGGGCCAGGTCACCAACGTGAGCGCCACGGCCGGCAATGGGTCGGCGAACGTGTCATGGAGCGCGCCCTCGAGCGGCGGGCCGGTGACGACGTACACGGTCACCCCCTACATCGGCTCCGAAGCGCAGACGGCGACCACGGTGAATGGATCGCCACCGGCGACGAACGTCAAAATCAGCGGTCTGACCAACGGCACCGCCTACACCTTCGTTGTTACGGCGTCCAATCCCAACGGCCCGGGGCCGGTCTCCGAACATTCGGGTGCCGTCACGCCGACCTCGGTCAACCCGCCCTCGGCGCCCACGGGTGTCACCGCGAGCGCGGCCACCGCGCAGGCGCTGGTGAGCTGGACGGAACCCGCCAGCAACGGTGGGAGCCCGATCAGCGGCTACACGATCACGCCCTACGTGGGCGCCAAAGCGCAGACGCCGGCCGAAGTCGGCGCGAGCACGACCTCGGCGGTCGTGAAGGGGTTGACGAACGGCACGAGCTACACGTTCACGGTCACTGCGACGAACGCCGGGGGCAGCGGCCCCGCCTCGGGCGCCTCGGGCGCGGTTGTTCCGGAGAACACGATCTTCGACTTCGCGTCGCCCGCGACGATCGACTCGGGCGACGCCCACTCGACCGTGCTCGGCGTGAAGTTCAGCTCGGAAGTGGCGGGCAGCGTGACGGGCATCCGCTTCTACAAGGCGAGCACCAACACCGGCACGCACGTCGGCAGCCTGTGGAGCGCGAGCGGGACGCTGCTTGCGTCGGCGACGTTCACGGGCGAAACCGCCTCGGGCTGGCAGCAGGTCACCTTCTCCTCGCCGGTGGCGATCGCGGCGAACACGACCTACGTCGCCGCCTACCTGGCGCCCAAAGGGCACTACTCCGACACCTCCTCCGCCTTCGCGTCGGTCGGTGTCACCAACTCGCCGCTGCAGGCGCTCGCCAACACCCTCAGCGCCAACGGCGTGTACATCTACAGCTCGACCGACGCCTTCCCCACCAGCACCTACAAAGCGACCAACTACTGGGTGGACGTCGACTTCGCGCCCGGCGGCTGACCGCCGTCGGGGATATCGTTGCTCCGATGGGGCCAGCCCTCAAAACGCCGGGGATCGAGTCGGGTTCGCGCCGCCGACCCGGCCTGCGGTTATCGAGCGGCCCGCGCCACCGGCTCTGCCCGCGACCCTCGGGAGGCCCGCGCCGTGCGCGCCGCCGACTCGCCCCGCGGCTCTCGGGAGGTCCGCGCCGCCGGTCCGGCCTGCGGCTCTCGGGCGCGGTCCTGCTCGCGATCGCGACGCCGCTGATCGCCGGCTGCGGGGCCTCGTCCTCCCCCTCCCCCTCCCCCTCGACGGCCTCCACAGCCGCGTCCGCGGCCGGGGTCGCTCGCACCACGCCCGCCGGATCGGGCTCTCACATCACCGCGCGGATCCATCCCGATCCGGTGCACACCGGCGCGGTCGTGCAGCATCCAAAACGGGGGACGGGGGGCGATGAAATCAACGACGACAACCCCGGGGTCGCGGACAGCGGCAGCGGGTCGGCGACCGGCCAGCTGGACCCGTGCACGCTTGTCTCCAGGGCGCAGGCGCAGGCCATCCTCGGCCACCCGATCGAGGCCCCGCAGGAGGCGCCGCTCGGCCCGACCTGCATCTACCAGCCGGTGGGCGCCAGGAGCTTCGTCACGATCACCGTCGAGGCGATCGACCTCGCGAAGATCGAGCCCGACATCCGGGGTCGCAAGCAGCTGAACGTGGCCGGCCACGCCGCCTACTGCGGCCAGTACGGGCAGCCAACGACGCTCGTCGCGGTCGGCCGCGGCCGGGTGCTCAGCATCACGGCGCCCTGTGTGGTCGGTGCCCGGTTCGCGGCCGAGGCGCTGCCCCGGGTGCCGCCGCCCCACCCCAGGTGAGGCTCGCGACTGAGTCTCGATCCACCGGCTGGCGCCTCCCCTCGCCACGGGTTGCGTCTGGTCTCGCGACGGATCCGTCCTCCGCTTGCGCCTCGTCTCGCTACGATCCGCCGCCGCCTTCGTAGCCCGCCGAGATCGAAAGACCTGTGGGGATGTAGTAGCCGGCCGGCGGTGTGGCTTTGGCTTCGGGGTTCCAGGCGGTTGCCTTCCAGGCTGGGGACCATTTGATCACCGAGCGGGAGGCGCCGTCGGCCTGCGCGGATTCGTCTTCAGAGACGTTTTCATTGAAGGTGCAGGCGCCGGTGCACGCGCCGAAGGAGAGGTCGCTGCCGCTGCCGCCGTCCTCGACGTCGATGTTGTGCGTCATCGTATAGTTGCTGCCGGCGCCGCAGCTCTCAGTGAGAAGCGCCGTGCCATACTGCGAACCGACGACGGTGTTGTGTGAGATTCT
Organism: uncultured Solirubrobacterales bacterium; assembly: GCA_963713985.1. GTDB lineage: Bacteria > Actinomycetota > Thermoleophilia > Solirubrobacterales > Solirubrobacteraceae > Palsa-744. The sequence continues at coordinate 1,700,380 of OY970219.1, forward strand.
CGCCCCGTGGGCTGTGTAGAGCTGGATCTCGTAGCTCGAGGCGGCGTCGACGAAGAGGTTGTCTTCGATCACGCTGTTGGTCACGGTGTCGCCGCATTCCCGCGAGCTGCGGCCGTTCTCGAAGATCAGACCGTCGGTCGCCGCCTCCTGGCCGGGTTCGCCGATGGCGATGTTGTTGGTGAAGGTGTCGTTGGCTCCCCCGGACCATATCTGCCAAAGGTTCAGGTGCGAGCACTGGAGGTAGATGCGGCCCTCGAACAGGTTGTGGTCCACGGTGACGCCTTCCGGCCCGGCGCCGCCGCCCTGCAGGTAGTGCAACTCGGCCCCTCTGAAGATGTTGTGGGCGATGGTGACGCCTTCCGCGTAGTACATGCTCACGTCCTGCCCGGCCGCATAACCTGCGTTGCATTTGCCTTCCTTTTCGGGTTCGGCCAGATGAACATAGTGAATGTAGTTCCCTTCGATCAGGACTTTTTTGATGGGTGTCGCGGCGCCGAGGAGCGCGATCCCATAGAGGGGCTCTTCAAAGGTGTTGCCTATGAACTGGTAGTCGTGACTTGCGGGTTCGCCTGCCGCGTCGCGCATGTTGAAGCCTTCAGTCATGTGCAGGCCCATGAAGCGCAGGAATGAGCTGTTGGCGACTTCCACGCCCGCGACGGTCGCCGTGGCTCCGGCGGCGGGTCTGACGGTCACGTAAGCTCCGTGGGCGGCGCCGACGACGTGAATAAAGGGGTAGCTGCCGCTGCTCATGCAGATCGTCGCCCCGTCCTGCGCGTCCGCGACGATCTTGGCGATGGTCGCCGCGGGCTGTTGGGGGTTGACGGTGGTGGAGCACCCGACGCGGATGGCGCTCGTCTTGACCCCGCTGTTGCTGGTGGCGAAGAGCCCAACACCGACCGCGCCCGCTACCACCACAAGCGCCGCCAGGACGGCTCTCCTCACCTCTGCGGCACCCATCTGAGCCGCGCCCGCTCGTCACCGGCCACTGATCCCCGTGATGGCAGCTCGCACATTTCCTACCGTGTATCGGCCGGCGCTGGGCGTTGCGCCAATCGTTGGTTGCAAATACCCATGATGGCTGCTTGGGCGTCGACTACGGCGTGTCGGCCGGCGCCAGGCGTCGTGTCAGGCCCCGCAGTGGATTACGGGGAAGAAGGCGCCCGGCGAAGCGCTGCAGGCTTCGCAGGGCTGCGGGAAAGAAGATCCGCAGGCTGAGCAGGTACCCCCCGCCGCCGAGCAACGACACCGCCGCCAGGTAGGGGACCGGCTCGACGTGTGCGGCGTTCAGCGCGAGGCTCGCAGGAACTGCGACGGCGGCGAGGGCCGCACAGCAGACGACCGCCGGCTCGATGTCGTCCCACAGGCGTCGCAGGGGCCGTTCGCCCGAGCCGTGCAGCAGCAGGACGTAGGCGACCAGGAGGAACAGGGTGTGCACGACCGCTGCGGCGATGGCGACGGCGACGATGCCCAGCGGCGCGACGATCAGCACCGCCAATCCGTAGGCGCCGAAGTGCGCCCATCCAAAGCCCTGCAGGGCACGTGGCCGGCCGGAGGCCATCAGGGTGGAGCCGGCGGCGTCGATCACGAGGGTGGAGGCCCCGCCCAGGGCCAGGATCTGCGTCGGCACGATCGCCGCGTCCCACCTGGATCCGTAGAGCCAGGGGATGAGCACCGGTGCCTCGACGGCGAGCAGTACGAGCAGCGGGAACAGCACGGTGGTCAGCAGGCGCACCATCCGGCCGCGCAGCGCCGAGAGCTCGCCGGCGTCGCGCGTACGCGCGAGCACCGGGAAGCCCACCGTGGTCATCACCACGCTGACCTTCTTCTGGTATTCGACCCCCATCGTGTAGGCGCGGAAGTACAGCCCCGCCTGCAGCGCGCCCAGGCGCGCGGCCACGATGGCGTAGTCGCAGTTGAGAAAGCCCACCCAGCTGGCCGCGGCGAGCGAGGCGGGCCGGCCGTAGCCCCACAGTTCCCTAGTGGCGTCACGACGCAGGCGTGGCGGGGGGGCGGGAGCCCAGATCCACATCGCGCCGGCTTCCACCAGTTCGCCGGCCATCACACCGAGCACGAGCGCGAGCGCGCCCATGCCCGCCAGCGCCATCCCGATCGATGCCCCCACGCGCACCAGCGCGCCGACGAAGTTGACGACGGCCAGGCGCCGGATCGCCAGGCGGCGTTGCAGCAGCGCCGAGGGGACGGTTCCGACCGCGACGATCAGGCACAGCGGCGTCGCGATTTGCACGAGTTCCGCCGTCTTTGCGTCCACCAGGGGGGCGACGATTGTGGTGGCCGCCACCAGCGACAGCGCGGCCAGGGCGAGGCCGGTCAACAGCGCCAGCGCGAAGCCAGCCTGCAGGTGCTCACGGGTGACCGTCCGGCGCTGCACCAGCGCCGCGCCCACACCCGCGATCGGAATGCCGGCCAAGCTGCCGACGATCGCGGCCACGGCGAAGCGGCCGAATTCGACCGGGGCGACCAGCCGGGCGAGGACGATCATCGAGCCCAGCAGGAGCACCTGGGTCGCTGGCCGGCCGATCACAGTCCAGCGCAGGCCGTGCATCGTCTTCGCGTGCAGCTCCTCGGGCGCCAGCGAGTCGTCGGGCGCGCTGTCGGCCTCCTCGGGCGGGCGGCCGACGCCGCGGCGGCTCACGCCGGCACCGCGTGCGGTTGCCTGCCGGCGAGCCGGCGCACCAGCTCACGCGACGGCACCACATTGCCCTCCGGGCCCGCCGCGGCAATGGTGGTCAGCGCCGCCACGAGGAAGAACATGTACGGCGCCTGCGGGAAGGACAGCGCATCGAACAGGGCGCAGGCGACCAGGAAGGCCACGCATCCGGCCGAGGTGGCGAGCGCGAGCGAGGCGATCGCCGGCTCGCGTGAGCGGATCGCCGCGCTGGCGGTGAGCACCGGCGTGAGGATCATCCACAGGAAGGCGAGGAGGCCGACGACGCCGACCTCCCACAGCTCGTCGATGTACTCGTTGTCGTTGATCCGGAACTGGCTCGGCTGTTCGGGGTTGAGCGTCCCGAAGCCGCGGCCGAGCACCGGATGCGCGAGTACGTCCGGCTCGACGTCGGTGAAGTCCAGGATCCGGTGGGTAGTCGAGTTGCTGCTCGAGGCCTGCTGCAGGTCGATGATCTTGCCGAGTGCTCCCGGGGAGGCGAGGTGCACGACGCCGAGGAGCACGACGAGCCCGATCGGTGCGAGCCGGAGCACCTGGCGCGGGCGGTAGCAGGCAATGTAGATCACCACCGCGACCGGCACGAACAGCGCCGTCTTGCGGTCGGTCGCCATCGCGGCCGCGAACATCAGCGCAAAGGCGGCGGCATTCAGCCACCACGACCTGCGCTTGGTCGCGTCGAAGACGCGCACCAGCGCAAACGGCATCACCATCACGAGCATCGTCGAGGCCGCGAGCCCGTGCTGGGTCGGGCCGACGACAACGACGCGGCCTTCGGTGCCGAACGTCGGGTGGATGTCGGTCGGCGAGGGGGCCACCTTGGCGATCGGCCCGAGGATCGCCCTGCTCCATTCGTAGAAGATGTTGTACCCCGTGTGGCGCTCGATCAGCATCCCGATCGACATCGTCGTGGCGAGTCCGATCAGATAGGTCGCGAAGCCCCGTATGTCCTCGAAGCGCAGCGCGGTGAGGACGAACCAGGAGAGGATCAGGAACGACCCGAGCAGGGCAAAGCGCTTCCCGGCGAGATTGAGATCGCCGAGGTTGACGACTCGTCCGACATCGAGCAGCAGGCTCGCCACGGCCAGCACCAGGAACACGCATGCCGCCGTGACGTACAGCTTCGACCGCCGTGTCCGCAGGAAGGCTCGCTGATCGCCGCCAAACCAGAACCACGCCACGACGAGCCCGATGATCGCGAAGCGGTCGATCCGGGAATCGACCGGGAGGTGGAACTTCAGTTCGGTCGAGGCGATCGGGATGAAGAACAGCATCGCCAGGAAGGCCGCCAGAAACCATGGCAGCGGGCGCCTGGTGTGGGGAAAGGCGTCGCGTGGCGCCGCCCGTCTCGTCGCTGCGATAGGCCGTCCTGCGCCGACTCGCCGGTCGGGCCCGATCGGCAGCGGCACAGGCGCGCGACCTGCGCCGGCCGGGGTTGCTGCGGCTGCTCCGGTCACGATCTACTCTGCCGGCTGCGGAGGCGATGCGCTGCTCACTGTGCGCTCCGCGTCGGGACCGGGGTGCGCTCGTCGGCGCTTACCGAGAGCGCTTCGAACGGATCGGCCTCGGGGGAGTAGACGGGGTGCCTCCGCGTCACCTGGGTGGCGTCCTCGCCTCCGCTGGCCACGGCGTCGTCTTCCGCGGACTCGCCGCGCCCGTCGTCCTTGCTCAGGCCGGCGAGGACGGCGCTCGCGCGCCAGTTCTCGCGGAACCGCCCTCCGGCGAGTATGAGTATGCACCACAGGAGGAGGGTCGCGACGAACACGATCGCCATCAGCGCCTTGCTGATCCCGCCGTCCACCACGCTGCCGTTCGCCGGGCCGAGCTGGCGGATCACGACCCTCGAGTGGGGTGGGATCCTGCTGGCGCTCTCGACGCTCGCGACGTACTGCTTGAGACCGGCGACGGCGCCGTTGGCGAGCGCGAGTGCCTGCGCGGTGGTGGGTGCCTGCGAGTAGACGGTGATCGTCGGCACGCTCGTGGTGCTGTTGAAGTTCAGGCGGTAGGGGTCGGTCTCGCCCGTGATCTCGACGTTGCGCTTCAGGGCGGTGGGCTCCTGCACGGCGCGCGGCTGGAGTTCGTCGACCGGCCCAGCGGCGTAGATCTGGTCCCCGGCGATACCAGCGTGTTCACCGATCAGCTTGAGGACGGCGGGGCTGGCCATGAAGTTCGCGTAGACCACCGCGCGGGCGCTGAGCGGTTCAAAGGACTGCGAGACGTTGCCCAGCACCGACGCCGGCGTGTCCACCAGTACCTGCGTGCTGGCACTCGAGTACTGCAGCGAGCGGGCCTTGAGCTTGGAGCCTTCGAGGTGGTAGACGCTGAAGATCGCTGCGATCGCCGCGATCAGAACCCCGACGATCAGCAGCGGCCAGCGCCTCAACAGCTCACGTATCAGAAGTGCGAACTCCATACAAACTCAGCCCTTCTCCGGTTGTATTTGCCGAGCGCCAATAGATCTTTCGGCGCGTCCTATGAGCCACCTTCCGTTGCAAGGCCACGTGGCGGTGCTGCGTGGCGGTGCAGCGGTGCTCTATCGCAACCAACGCGCCAGAGGAGAGTTTTTTGCAGGCCGATCGGCTGCGTGGGAGGTTTGTACAGGGCTGGGGAGGTCTGCGTCGCCTGGAGGCGCTCGTTCTGTTTCCATCGCGCTCACCGCCGCGAGAATCCACCGACGGGCACGTTCCTTCGGTGATGAGCGCGGTCGCGGGGGACAGGCAGCAGGGCATGATTACGCCGACAGTAAGCGTGATCGTGCCCTGCTACAACTACGGCCACGTCCTGGAGGAGTGCATGGCGAGCGTCCTCGCCCAGGAGGGCGTCGATGTGAGTGTGCTGATCGTCGACGACTGCTCCACCGACTCCAGCGCCGAGGTGGGCCGGCGCTTGGCCGATAGCGACGGGCGCATCGAGTTTCGCCCCCACCGCGAGAACCTGGGGCTGATCGCCACTGCCAACGAGGGCCTCGAATGGGCGCGGGGGGACTTCGTCGTGCTGCTGTCCGCGGATGACCTGCTCATGCCCGGGGCTCTGTGTCGGGCCGCGACGGTCATGGAGAGGTATCCGAACGTGGGCCTGGTCTACGGCCGTGCGATCCGCTCGAGCGAGGCCCGGCCGATCGCCCGGGTTGCGGGCAGGTGGCGCGCCACGAAGGTCTGGTCAGGAGCCGAGTGGATTCGTCTTCGCTGCCGCTCCGGACATAACTGCATCGCCTCGCCCGAGGCGGTCGTGAGGAACTCCGTGCAGCAGGCCGTCGGCGGCTACGACCCGGCCTGCCGCCACACCAGCGACCTGAACATGTGGCTGCGGATCGCCGCCGTCGCCGACATCGCCCACATTCGCGGGACCCCGCAGGCGATCTACCGCGTCCACGCGGGCAGCATGTGGCGCAGCCAGGAGGGACCGATCGACGATCTGCGGGAGCGCAGGGCGGCTTTCGACTCGTTCTTTGCGGCGTGCGCCTCAAAGCTCGAGCGCCCCGAGCGGCTGCGGTCGCTGGCGGCCCGTACGCTCGCTCGCCAGGCGCTGTGGAAGGCGAGTAGGGCGGTCGACCGCGGCGTTGGGGACGGTCTGGACGAGGAGCTGAGCGACTTTGCACTGGACGTCTACCCCGACGCCCGCCGCCTGCGGGAGTGGCGGGGGCTTGAGCTGCGCCGGTGGATCGGCGCCGGGCGCTCGCTCGGCTTCCCCCCATTCATCCTCACCGGCCTGTCTCATCGCCTGCGCAACCATGCCGGTTGGATGCGCCTGAGGTTCAAAGGGATATGAGCCGCAGCTACGTGATCTACGCGCCCACGCCCTGGGAGAGCCCGCGGCAGCCGGCGCATAACCTCGCCGACGCCCTGGCGGCGCATCGCTCCGTGCTCTACGTCGATCCGCCTCTCAGCCCGCTCAGCCCGATCCGCTATGGCCTGGGGTCGAGCACCTGGCCGCGGCTGCGGGCGGTCGTTGACCGTCGGCTGCGCACCCGTGGGCGCCTGCGGGTGCTCAGCCCGCTGGCGCTTCCGCCCGTCGCGAATCCGCGGATGCGCGCTCGCTCGCTGCCGCTGCTGCGCGCGCAGATCCGCTCCTCCGTTGTCCGCGCGGGCCTGGAGCGCCCGGTCGTCCTGGCGTGGCGCGGGATCCCCGAGCTGTCCGGGGCGGCCGGCGAGTCGCTGCGCGTGGGGTTCGTCATGGACCACCCCGCCGCTGGGGCGCCCCTCCTGGGTCGTGACCCCGTCGAGCTGGAGGCCGAGGCGTCGGCGCTCTGCGAGGCCGCCGAGTTGCTCTGCACGACCTCCCACCCCATGCACGAGCTGCTCGCCGAGCGGGGTTGGGAGAGCGAGCTCGTTCCATTCGGATTCCCGGCGGATCTGACCGGGGCCTTCGACGGGGCCGTCGAGCCACCTGAGTACGCGGCGCTGCCGCGGCCGCTGCTCGGCTACACAGGCGGCATCGACGGCCGGCTCGACGTCGACCTGATCCTCGCCCTCGCCGACCGGTTCGCGCACGGGTCGCTCGTCTTCGTCGGAGCCGTGAGTCCGCGTCTCTCGGCGCAGGCGCGCGCGGCGCTCGCGGTGCGGGCGAACATCCATCTGCTGGGCCCCAGGCCACGGGCGCTCCTGCCCGCCTACATCCGCTACCTCGACGTTGCGTTGATGCCCTATGTGGACAGCCCGTTCACCCGCTACCAGTCGCCGATGAAGTTTTGGGAGTACCTCTATGCCGGTCCTCCGATCGTGGGCGCCGGATCGGCCGAGCTGCGCCGCTACCCGCCATCGCTCGTGAGCTACGCGGAGAGCGCCGCCGCCGCGCCGGCGCTGGTGGAGCGAGCGCTGGCCGACCCCGCCGCCGGCCGCGAGGAGCGCCGTCGCTACGCGTTGGCCAACACCTGGGAGGACCGCGTGGCCCAGCTCGACGCGCTGGTCGCGGAGCGTCTGAACGAAACCTCTGACAACGGGACTCAGGTGCCCGCTTCGGTGCGATGACCCAGCGGCTGCTGCTCATCTCCCCCGTGCGCAACGAGGAGGCGCACATCGAGCTGATCGCCGACGCCGTCGCGCGGCAGACTCGGCCACCAGATCTGTGGCTCGTCGTCGACGACGGTTCCACCGACCGCACACCAGAGATCCTGGCGCAGCTGACACAGCGGATCGGGTTTCTGCAGGTGCTCAACACCGCCGATCTGCCCCCGGTGGGCCCGGTGAGCGATCGTCTCGCCACGGCCGCCGAGGCACGGGCCTTCAACCTCGGGCTGAACAGCGTCGCGTGGGAGAGCTTCACGCATATCGCCAAGCTCGACGGGGACACAGAGCTGCCGGAGAACTACTTCGAGCGCCTGCTGGGCGAGTTCGAGCGCGACCCTGGGCTTGGCCTGGCTGGGGGCCTGTACGCCGACCCCGACCGCAGCGGCGAAGGCTGGGAAGTGGTGGGCATCCCCTCCGACTATCACGTACCGGGCACCCTGAAGTGCTATTCGCTCGCCTGCTTCCAGGCGGTGGGGGGCATCCAGGAGCGGCTTGGGTGGGACACGATCGACGAGACATACGCACGCATGCGCGGATATCGCACACGTGCGTTCGTCGATCTCGTCGCCCTCCATCACCGTCCTCGGGCAAGCGCCGATGGCACCCTCAGAGGCCGGGCTCGGCACGGCGAGTGTGCTTACATCGCCCATTTCACGCTGCTGTGGGTCGCGCTGCGGACGTTCAAGATGGCGGGTGCGCGGCCGCGAGGGCTCTCGGGTGTGGCGTTCCTGTACGGCTATCTGCGCTCGGCGGCTAGCCGCACCTCGAGAGTTGACGACCCGGCGTTTCGCCGGTTCGTGCGGCGCGAGCTGCGCGGACGGATGCTGGGCGCGATCGGTCTGGCGAAGCTGAAACGCGCCGGTCCACCCTCACTCCACTCTCCCGCGGGCAGCGGCGCTGCTTCCCAGTAGCTGCCATCCACCTACTCCCGCCATGCCCATAGCAGGCCGTCGCTCTGCCCGGACTCCACCTCCTCCAGTCCGCTGTAGCCAGCTGCCCGCAGGAGTCGAACAGCACATGAGCGAGCGTCCGGTTCGGGGCAGCCGCTCGTGTGCCACTCGAGCACGAGGACGTCGGCCCTCAGGTCCGCGAGCCGTATGTCGGTGAGGATCGCCCACTCACCTCCCTCGATGTCCATCTTCATCAGGTCCACATCGTGATCCTGGGCGAAGATGTCCACTGTGCGAACGGTGATCGTGTGGTCACCGTTACGCGCCGCCGAGCTCGCACGCGCCACGCTCGCGCCTGCTTCCACCGGCATCAGGTGGGAGTCGGCGAACAGGCCCGCCGCAAAGCTCATCTCAGCCGCTTGGTTTGCCACCGCGACATCGGCGACCGACCAGCGTTCCGCGAGCTCGTTGGCGGCGATTACTCGGGTGAGCAGGCGCAGGTTCGCGGGATCGGGCTCGAAGCTTCGGATCGACGCACCGGGCCAGCGACTCAGCACGTAGGCGCCAAAGAGGCCGATGTTGGCGCCCAGATCAAGAACCGTCGGCGCGGGGTTTGCATCGAGCATCGCGCCCACCACCGCCGGCGGCTCATAGCTGTGACGACCGGCGGTGCCGCCGAATATCTCGTTGAGGATGTTGACGTCGCGCGTTTGGTGCCTGAGGAAGATCGTGAGGCCGGAATCGCGCAGGCGGTAACTGGACAGACGCGGGGGACCAAGCTGGAGGGCGGCGAAACGCAGCGACTCGCGCAGGACCCTCGCGCCTCTCGCGGTCTGGATCAGGTGCTGCCCTGCGCGCGACTTGACCACCGTGCGCAGCGGTGCGACGTGGTCGATCGCGCTGCGCGCTCCCATATCGAGCACTGTACCCAAACGCTGCGGGAGGTTCGCGACGCCTGGGCTCTGCGCGCGCGAAAGATCCGCTCCCAGCCGGTCGTTTTTCTAGTATGCGCACACGGCTCTCACGGCCCGAGCTCGGGATGGAGAGTCTCAAAGGCCCCCGGGGCGCGGTGCCCGTAGGGGACCGCGGCGGCGTCGGCCAGAGAGGTGTCGCCGATCAGAGGAGTACTGCAGGCGAGAGCGATGCCGCAGGTCTATACACCGATCGCGGGACGCGGAACGCTGAGCTGCGCGGCAAGCTGCGCGGCTCGCTTGTGGGGATGCGGCGGGATGCCCTGTTCAGGCGGATGCTGCTCGCCGCGGACGTGCTTGCGGTCGTGGCGGCGTTCCAGCTCACGGTGCTGCTCTCCTCGAGGGCGCTGCAGCTGACGTGGACGAGCATCGCGGGCGTGCCGATCGTGCTGGTGGGCGCGAAGATACTGGGCCTCTACGACCGCGACGAGATGCTGCTGCGCAAGACGACACTCGACGAGGCGCCCAAGCTCTTCCAGGTCGCGACGCTCTGCGTGCTGGCCGCCTGGCTGGCGGGTGGGCTGGTCCTCAACAGCACGCTCCATCGGCCCGAAGTGCTCTTCCTGTGGATCGCGCTCTTCGTGCTGCTGATGATCGCGCGCACCGTGGCGCGGGTGCTCGCACTGCGGTTCGCTCCGGTGGAGCGTTGCCTGTTCATCGGCGACGCAGCGGCCGCGAAGACGATCTGCTCCAAGCTCACCGGCCACGGTGGGGTCAAGGCCGAGGTCGTCGCCCAGCTCAACGCGGACGAGGTCGCGTTCTGGACCGCCGACGCGCTCTCGGTGGACAGGATCCTCGAGATCAGGGAGCTCGCCGACTCGCTGGACGTGCACCGCGCGATCATCGCGCCGGGGCGCACAGACAGTGGCGAGATGCTCGACCTCGTCCGGACGCTGAAGGCGGTGGGCGTGCGCGTGAGCGTGCTCCCCCGGGTACTGGAGGTTGTGGGCTCCTCGGTCGAGTTCGACGATCTGCACGGGGTGACCGTGATGGGCGTCAGGCGCTTTGAGCTCACACGCTCCTCCGCCGCCGTCAAGCGCGCCTTCGACATCCTTGGCGCATCGGTCGTGCTTGTCGCGGTCGCCCCGCTGATGGCGCTGATCGCGCTCGCGATCAAGCTGGACAGCAGGGGCCCGGTGTTCTTCAGGCAGCTGCGCGTGGGGCAGGACGGCGAGCACTTCCGCATGTTCAAGCTCAGGACGATGGTCAGCGACGCGGACGAGCTCAAGGAGTCGCTGCGCGATCTCAACGAAGCCCAGGAGGGGCTCTTCAAGATCGCGCGGGACCCCCGTATCACGCGTGTGGGCAGGGTCCTGCGTGCGTGCGCCCTCGACGAGCTTCCCCAGCTCTTCGACGTGCTCAGGGGGCAGATGAGCCTCGTCGGCCCGCGCCCGCTGGTCGTCGACGAGGACGAGTGCGTCAGCGGCTGGTATCGCAGGCGCCTGGAGCTCATGCCGGGCATGACCGGACCCTGGCAGATCCTCGGCCCGGCGCGGGTCCCCCTGCAGGAGATGGTCGCAATCGACTACCTCTACGTGGCGAACTGGTCGCTGTGGGGGGACATCAAGATCATGCTGCGCACGGTGCCCCACGTCGTTGGGCGACGCGGGCTCTGAGGGGGCCGGCTTGACGGGCTATCTCCAAAGGGGATGTGCGGACGCCCAGGATGCTCCCCATAGGCGGTGCGTGGGCGTGCCTGGCCTCCGCGCCACCGGACCGGTTGGCGGTGGGAACAGTGGCTGATCTCCTGGTCGCATCCGGAGGCGGCCACCTGGCTCAGCTGCACAGGCTCGTGGACCGGCTGCCGCAGCCCGCGGAGGAGCGGACCTGGATCACGTTCGACACTCCCCAGAGCCGGTCGCTGCTCGCCGGCCAGGACGTGCGCTATCTGCCCTACACCGGTTCCCGCGCCTACATGCAGACGGCGCGCAATGCCTGGACGGCCCACGGCGTTCTCCGCGGTCGCCGCTACCAGCGGGTGATCAGCACGGGCGCCGCGCCGGCGCTCTCCTTCCTGCCCGTCACGCTGCTGCACGACGCGGAACCGATCTACATCGAGAGCGCCGCTCGCAGCAGCGGCCCGTCGCTGACCGGCAACATCCTGAGCCGGACGCCGGGGGTCCGGCTCTTCACCCAGTACGAGCATTGGTCGGATCGCAGGTGGCAATACGCGGGCTCGGTGTTCGACGGCTTCGAGGCCGCCCCGGGCGACGGCTTGAAGGAGGTGGAGCGGATCGTGGTCACCCTGGGAACGATCGGCTTCGGGTTCTCCAGGCTGCTCAGGCGGCTGGTCGAGATCGTCCCGGCCGGCGTCTCGGTGACGTGGCAGGTCGGCGGTACCGACGCGCGTGACCTGCCGTTCGACGGGATCGTGAGCCTGTCGAGCGAGGAGCTCGAGGAGGAGATGCGGAGGGCCGACGTGGTGGTGGCCCACGCCGGCATCGGATCGGCTCTGGGGGCTCTCGATACGGGCCGCTGCCCCGTGCTCGTGCCGCGCGAGCACGCCCACGGCGAGCACATCGACGATCACCAGCGGCAGATCGCTGCCGAGCTCGACCTTCGGGGGCTTGCGGTTCATCGCTCCGTGGAGTCGCTCACATACGCCGACATCGAACGCGCCGCCGGCCTGGCGGTCCGCGCCCGCAACAATGTGCCCTGCCTGCGCCTGTAGCCGCTTGCGCGCAAAGACGCAGACGTGAAAGATGCGCGCGAAGACACATACGTGAAAGATCTTGCGCGAGTGTCGGCGCGCTCGAAGCGTTTTGTAGGGGTGCCGAGCGTAGGGGTGCCGAGCAGGGGCGTCATCATGGTCCCTCCCGCGGCCGGGTCCAATGGACGCTGGCTGGACGCCACGCGGGCGACATCGCTGCAGCGGGTGGCCAACCGGCCGATCATCTGCCATGTGCTGGATGCGCTCGTGGCGGCGGGCGCGGGCGAGGTCGCAGTGCTCACGCCAGAGGACCTCGCCGAGGAGATCTCCGGCTGCATCGCACGCGAAGGGCCTGGGGGCTGCGAGGTGCTCAGCTTGACCTACGACTGCCAGGGCGATCCGGCCGCGGTCATGAGCGCGCTGGAGCGGTTCGCCGGCGATGCGCCGACCATCGTGCACCGCGCCGACGGCCTGCTGGGCCAGCCGCTGGCGCCGTTCCTCGAGTTGGTGCACAGCGATCGGCCCGACATGGTGCTGCTCGTCGCCCAGGGCGCCCGCAACACCGAACGGCTGGGACCGGCCGCGCAGGAGCTGCTGCGGGTCACGGAGCTCGACCCGGACAACGCGGCGCTGGGAGTGGCGGGGGTTTGCGTGCTGGGCCCCGGCGCCTTTGGCCGTTTGCGACCCGCGCACCCGCGGGGACTCGAGTTCGGAGCCCTGATCGAGTCGCAGATCGAGCAGGGCAGCAGTCGCGTTCAGGTGCGCGTCGTCCACAACGAGTGGCGCGCCTTTGCGGGAGACGCGCTGGATCTGCTCGACATGAACCGCGCCGTGCTCGACACGCTCGACGGCAGGACCCCCGCCCTGCAGGGCGAGGACAACCGCTTCGAGGGGCGGGTGCTCATCGACCAGAGCGCCTTGGTGAGCTCGAGCGTCATCTGCGGGCCGGTGATCATCGGGGCGGGCGCGCACATCATGAACTCCTACATCGGACCGCACACCTCGATCGGCGAGCGGGTCCACATGGACGGGGCCGAGATCGAGCGCTCGATCGTCCTCGCGGGGGCCAGCATCCTCCACGTGGGGGGCCGCCTGGTGGCGAGCGTCGTGGGCCGCGACGCGCGGATCTTCCGGGATTTCGCGATGCCGCGCGCGATGCGCCTGCAGGTTGGGGACGGCGACGAGATCGCACTCTGCTGAGCAGGGCCGCACTCTGCTGAGCAGGGCAAGAGGACTGGACGCCGCCCGGATCGCGCTCTGCTCGAGCAGGGCGGGAGAACTGGTGCCGCCCGCTACGTTCGGTTCCCCGTGGATGCCGGGTCGCTCTGTTGAGGCTGCGCAAGAACCAATTCGGACTCCTCGTTAACTCAAGCGAACGGACACAACTAGGGCTAATGGAACAGCGAGGTAAATAGCGTGAGGACACTGGTGACAGGAGGAGCGGGCTTCATCGGCAGCCATGTCGTGCAGGAGCTGGTGCGCCGTGGCGATCAGGTCGTCGTTCTCGACTCGCTGGAGGAGCAGGTTCACGGCGGCGCCACCCCCGATCTGCCGGCCTCGGTGGAGTTGATCGTCGGCGACGTCGGCGACCGTGAAGCAGCCGATCGCGCGCTCGCGGGCGTGGACCGCGTCGTGCACCTCGCGGCCGCGGTGGGCGTGGGGCAGTCGATGTACGAGATCGCACGCTACACCGAGCGCAACACGATGCAGACCGCGATCTTCCTGGAGCGGCTCGTGGCCCAGCGGCCACTGCCGGCGCGGCTGGTGGTGGCCTCCTCGATGTCGATCTACGGGGAGGGCGAATACGAGTGCCCCGAGCACGGCCGCATGGCTCCCCCGCCGCGGCCCGAGGAGCAGCTGCTCGCCCGCCAGTGGGAGCTGGTGTGCCCGCACTGCGACGGCGAGCTGCGACCGGTGGGGACCCGCGAGACCAAGCCGTTGATCCCGACCTCGATCTACGCGATCACCAAGCGCGACCACGAGGAGTTGTGCCTGGTCACCGGCGCCGCCTACGGGATTCCCGCGGTGGCGCTGCGCTTCTTCAACGTCTACGGACCGGGACAGGCGCTCTCCAACCCCTACACCGGGGTGGCCGCGATCTTCGCCTCGCGCCTGCTCAACGGGCGCCCGCCGATCATCTTCGAGGACGGCGAGCAGTCCCGGGACTTCATCCACGTCAGCGACATCGTGCGTGCGATCGGGCTCGCGCTGGAGTCCGAAAAGGCGGCGGGGCACGCGATCAACCTCGGCACCGGGCGCCCCAGCACGGTCGCGCAGATCGCGCAGGCCCTCTCGGCGGGCCTCGACGTCGATATCGAGCCGATCCGCAACGGCCAGTACCGGGCGGGGGACATCCGCCACTGCGTCGCCGACGCGCAGCGCGCCCGGGATCTGCTGGACTTCGAGGCCGCCACCACCCTGGAGGACGGGATGCGCGCTCTGCTGGAGTGGCTCGCCGACCAGGAGGCGGTCGATCGCGTCGACGATGCCACCCGCGAGCTCGCCGCTCGCGGCCTGGCGCGCTGAGCGGGACGCGCCATGCCTCCCCTGGGCGAGGACCCAACGGAGCTGGCCGACCTCGCGATCGTGGTGGTCTCCACCAACGAGGCACACTGGCTGGAGCGTTGCCTGCCGACCGTGTTCGATCGCGCGGGCGGCGCCGAGCTCGATGTGATCGTGGTCGACAACTCCTCCACCGACGGCACCCGCGAGCTCGTGGAGTCGCGTTTCCCGGGGGCACGTGTGGTCCACTCACCCAACCGGGGCTTCTCCTACGGCAATAATCGGGGGATCGAGCAGGCCCACGCACGCTACGTGCTGCTGCTCAACCCCGACACCGAAGTGATCGAGGGTACGTTCGGGGATCTGCTCGAGCTGCTCGATGCCCGGCCGCAGGTGGGGTTGGCGGGCGTGCGCCAGGTCACGGCGGACGGCACGCTGTGGCCGACGATTCGCCGTTTTCCAAGCGCCGGGCGCGCGCTCGGCGAGGCGTTTCTCTCCGAGCGCTGGCCGGTGCATCCATCCTGGTCGGGTGAGCGGGTGCTCGACTGGGATCGCTACGAGCGCGAGGGCGAGTGCGACTGGACCTCGGGCTCGTTCATGCTCGCCCGCCGCGAGGCGCTGCTGAGCGCCGGGCTGCTCGACGAGCGCTCCTTCATCTACTCCGAGGAGCCCGACCTCTGTCTGCGGATCAAGCGCGCTGGCTGGCAGGTCCGCCACCTGCCGCAGATGACGATTGTCCACCACGCCGGCAAGGGCGGGGTGCGGCCGCGGATGCTCGCGCAGGACGCGTACGCCCGCAAGCAGTACGCCCGCAAGCACTTCGGCCCCAGGTACGGCGACCTGTACCTCTCGGCGCTCGCCGCGCGCCACCTGGTTCGCCTCGCCGGCGCCAGTGCGGGCGGCACGGACGCGGCCAGCCGTCGCGAGGGTGCGCGGCGGGCACTGCGCACGCTTGCCGGCAGGGAAGACCCACCGTTCGGCGCTCCGCCTGCCACCGCGGTCGAGCCGCTGGTGAACCGAGCGGATCGCTCGGTTCGTGACGCGCCCGCCGCGCACGTCCCTGGCTGATTCGGCGGGGTCCCCGCTACGGTCCTCCGCCGCCCTGATAGCCGGCTTCGAACGGCAGGCCGGTGGGGATGTAGAAGCCGGTGGGCGGTGTCGGTTCGGTGACGGGTTTCCACGCGGTGGTGGTCCATTTCGGGGACCAGTCGGTCACGTGGTGGGTGGAGTCGAGCTGGTCGGCGCTCGTGTCCTGCGAGACGTTGTAGTCGAACGTGCAGGTCCCGGTACATTCACCGAAGTTGAAATTGGCGCCCGAGTTGGTGTCTTCCGCGTCGATGTTGTGGGTCATCGTGTAGTTGCTGCCGGCGCCGCAGTGTTCGGTGAGCAGCGCTGTGCCGTAGGCGGAGCCGATGGTGGTGTTGTTCTTGATCGTGGCGCCTTCGTTGGTGTAGATCTGGAGCTCGTAGCTGGTGGCGGCATCGACGAACAGGTTGTTTTCGATCACGCTGTTCTTGATCTTGGTCGCGCATTCGCTGGCGCCCGGGCCGTTCTCGAAGAGGACGCCGTCGGTGGCGGCCTCCTCTGAGAGGCCTGACTTCCATTCGCCTGTGCCTTCGCCGAGCGCGATGTTGTCCTTGAAGGTGTCGTTTTCACCGCCGTCCCAGATCTGCCACAGGTTGAGGTGCGAGCAGGCCTGGATGACGTGACCCTCGAACAGGTTGTGTTCCACGTCGACGCCTTCGGGGCCTACGCTGCCGCCCTGGATGTAGTGGATCGCTGCTTCTTTGAAGGTGTTGCGGGCGATGGTGACGCCTTCGGCGTAGTACATCGTCACGTCCTGTCCCTGTGCGTAGCCGGTGCTGCATTTGCCTTCGACTTCTGGTTTTTCGGTGTGCACGTAGTGGATGTAGTTCTTTTCGATCAGGACTTTTTTGATCGGCGCCGAGCCTCCCTCGAGCACGATCCCGTAGAGGGGTTCCTCGAAGGTGTTTTCGATGATCTGGTAGTCGTGGCTGCCGGAGTAGGCTTCTTCGTCGCGCAAGTTGAAGCCTTCGGTCATGTGCAGGCCCTGGAAGCGCAGGAAGGAGCTGTCGGCGACTTCCACCCCCGCGACGGTCGCCGTGGCGCCCGCGGCGGGCCGGATGGTCACGTAGGAGGTGTGGGTGGCGCCCCTGATGTAGATGAACGGGTAGCTGCCGTTCGCCAGGCAGATCGTCGAGCCGTTGGCCGCCGAGACGATGTCGCTGGCGATCGCGCTGGCGGACGTGCTGGGGGTGACCGTCGTCGTGCAGGCGACAGGCGGAGGTGGCGGTGGAGGAGGAGGAGGCGGAGGCGGTGGAGGCGCCGCCGCGACTGTCGCGGTGCAGGCTGAGCTGGCCGAGGTCGTGCCGCCGGCATTGGTGGCGCGCACGACCACGACGACGCAGTGGCCGACGTCGCCCGAGCCGAGCACGTGGGTCGAGCCGGTGGCGTCGGCGATGTTCGTGCAGTCTTCGCCCGAGGTGTTGCAGTCCTGCCACTGGGAGGCGTAAGAGGTCGGGCTGCCGCTCCAGGTTCCGGTCGTGGCGGTGAGTGCCTGACCGACCTGGGCCGTGCCGCTCACGGTCGGCGGCGCAGTATTGCTCGGAGGCGGCGGAGGCGGAGGCGGAGGCGGCGGAGGAGGTGGAGGTGGAGGCGGAGGCGGAGGCGAGGCTTCGGCTGTACCGGACGCATAGAATGACGCGGGCGAGTTGAGCCAGGACCGTCCGCTGACCCAGGCTGAGGGCAGTGCGCCGAGCGCGCTGGAGATGCTGTTCTGGGTTGGGTCGCCGCCGCTGGCGACGTCACGCAGCGCAAGCGTTCCGCTCGGGGCCAGCGCGGCCAGCCAGTAGGTCGTACCCGCGCTCACCGCGGCCAGCGGAACGTGCACGGTGTTCCACGCCTCGACCGTCGGTGAGCTGATGGTGGAATTGGTCAGCAGCGTCCCGGGATGCCCCGAGGCGTTCATGTAGAGCCCGACGACGATCGAAGGGGCGGTGTTGCCCGAGTTCACGTAGAGCGACAGGCTTTCCACGACTCCACCGGCGGAGGCTGTGTATTGGAAAGCCTCGGCTGTGCCCGCGGAGTCGGTGTCGCCGCTGGGCTGAAGAGTGGAGCTGCCGACCAGGATCTCCGTCGATCCGGTGTTGACCGGAGGGGCTGGCGCCGCAGGAGGCGGCGGAGTCTTGGGCTGCGTGGCGATTGGCGCCGCCACCTCGAGCGGTTCGACGAGCGGTCCGAGGAGCGGTCCGACGAAACTCGGCATTGCGGGCGCGTTCGGGGCGCTCGGGACGCCTGCGGTAACCAGCGGCTGCGTGACTCGGGTGTGCTTGACACGGCGAGGCGCGACCCGGCATTTCGTGGACCTGCGGCGGTCGGCGTGCGGGCGGCCATGCCCATGAGCGGCGCGTTTGCGCCTGGCGGTCGCGCAGGTGAGGGGCTTGACGGACCTGTGGCGGGTCCTCCTGGCGTGCGCAGGCCCCACGCTTGCGGCAAGGCCCCGACCGCTGGCGGCTGCCGTAGCGACGACGGCCATCACGACGATCGTGACCGATGTCAGCAGCGCCCGCTTTCGTGCCGTCATCAAGCTCCGCATCGTAGCTCAAGCGAGGGACGATGACCGGTGGGCGATCTCGTGCAGTCGGCGAAGCTCGAGCGGGCGCCAGATCGCCCGAGGTTTGACGGTCCTCGATCGGCGTTGCCGTAGCCGCTCAGATCTGCAGCGGCCCTCAGGGCATATCGGCGGGAGGCCCCTACGGCCCCCCGCCGCCCTGGTAGCCGGCTTCGAGGGAGAGGCCGGTGGGGATGTAGAAGCCGGACGGTGGTGTCGGTTCGGTGACGGGTTTCCACGCGGTGGTGGTCCATTTCGGGGACCAGTCGGTCACGTGGTGGGTGGAGTCGAGCTGGTCGGCGCTCGTGTCCTGCGAGACGTTGTAGTCGAAGGTGCAGGTCCCGGTGCATTCACCGAAGTGGAAGTCGTAGCCTGAGTTGGTGTCTTCCGCGTCGATGTTGTGGGTCATCGTGTAGTTGCTGCCGGCGCCGCAGTGTTCGGTGAGCAGCGCTGTGCCGTAGGCGGAGCCGATGGTGGTGTTGTTCTTGATCGTGGCGCCTTCGTTGGTGTAGATCTGGAGCTCGTAGCTGGTGGCGGCATCGACGAACAGGTTGTTTTCGATCACGCTGTTCTTGATCTTGGTCGCGCATTCGGCGCCGCCGGAGCCGTTCTCGAAGAGGACGCCGTCGGTGGCGGCCTCGTCTGAGAGGCCGGGTTTCCATTCGCCTGTGCCTTCGCCGAGCGCGATGTTGTCCTTGAAGGTGTCGTTTTCACCGCCGTCCCAGATCTGCCACAGGTTGAGGTGTGCGCAGGCCACGATGATGTGACCCTCGAACAGGTTGTGTTCCACGTCGACGCCTTCGGGGCCGGCGCTGCCGCCCTGGATGTAGTGAATCTCTGCTTCTTTGAAGGTGTTGCGGGCGATGGTGACGCCTTCGGCGTAGTACATCGTCACGTCCTGTCCCTGTGCGTAGCCGGTGCTGCATTTGCCTTCGACTTCTGGTTTTTCGGTGTGCACGTAGTGGATGTAGTTCTTTTCGATCAGGACTTTTTTGATCGGCGCCGAGCCTCCCTCGAGCACGATCCCGTAGAGGGGTTCCTCGAAGGTGTTTTCGATGATCTGGTAGTCGTGGCTGGCTGCGGTGCTCTCGTCGCGCAAGTTGAAGCCTTCGGTCATGTGCAGGCCCTGGAAGCGCAGGAAGGAGCTGTCGGCGACTTCCACCCCCGCGACGGTCGCCGTGGCGCCCGCGGCGGGCCGGACGGTCACGTAGGAGGTGTGGGTGGCGCCCTTGACGTAGATGAACGGGTAGCTGCCGTTCGCCAGGCAGATCGTCGAGCCGTTGGCCGCCGAGACGATGTCGCTGGCGATCGCGCTGGCGGACGTGCTGGGGGTGACCGTCGTCGTGCAGGCGACACCCGATTCGCCCGACACCACCGAGGTGGGCGCGGAGGCCTGCGGCGTGCTGCCGGCGCCGTTGGATGCGGTCACGACCACGCGGACGGTGTGTCCGACGTCGGCTCCGAGCACTGGGTGGGTTGCTTCGATGGCGCCGGCGATGTTCGCGCACCCTTCGCCCGAGGCGTTGCAGTCCTGCCACTGGTAGGTGTAGACGATTGGCGCGGTGCCGCTCCAGGTGCCGCTGGTCGCGCTCAGCTTCTGCCCGACCTGGGCGGTGCCGCTCACCGTGGGGAGCCCGGTGTCGCTGGGCGCGACGGGCGGGGGCGGCGGTGGCGGTGGCGGTGGCGTGGGATCTTCTTCGACCACCACGTTGTGCTCGACGGTGGCTTCCTGCCCCGCGGCGTCGGTGACCACCAGGCGGATGTACTTGGTGCCGGTGCCGGAGAAGGTGTAGAGCAGGGTCTGTCCGCTGCCGAGTGGCCACAGCGGCGGGATCGGCCGGGTGGGGGAGCCGTCGTCGGACCATGCGTAGGTGCAGGGGCCGTCGGGGCAGGTGGAGCCCGTGCCGTTGAGTGTGACCTGCTCTGCGGCGATGGGCGCTGTGGGTGAGTAGGTGAAGCTCGCGGTGGGCGGGGGGGCGCTCACGGGCCCGACGGTCGCGCTCGTGGCGGACGCTTCGCCGCCGGAGTTGGAGGCCGTCACGACGACGCGCACGGTGTGGCCGACATCGCCCGAGCCGAGCGTGTAGGTCGAGGCGGTCGCGCCGCTCACGTTCGAGCAGCCGGTCCCTGTGGAATTGCAGTCCTGCCACTGGTGGCCATAGGAGGTGGGGTTGCCCGTCCAGATCCCGGTCGTGCTCGACAGGACCTGTCCGAGCACGGCGCTGCCGCCGATCGACGGAGCGCTCGAGTTGGCCGGGGCCGATGGCGGCGGCGGTGGCGGCGGTGGGTCCGCCTTGACGATCGCCGTCGGGGCCGAGGTCGCCGAGCTCGATCCCCCGGTGTTGTGGGCGAGCACGACCACGACCACCCTGTGCCCCACGTCGGAGGAGGCGAGCGTGTGGGAGGAGGTGGTGGCGCCGGCGATGCTCGTGCAGCTGGTCCCCGTGGAGTTGCAGTCCTGCCACTGGTAGGCGTAGGAGGTGGGGCTACCCGTCCAGGCGCCGGTGGTGGCGGTGAGCAGCTGACCTTCGGTAGCGGTTCCGCCGATAGCGGGCAGGGTGCCGTTCACCGGTGCGGCCGGCGGGGGTGGTTCGACCGGCGGGCTTGGTTCAACCGGGGGAGTGGGGTCGACAGGGGGAGTGGGATCGGCCGGGGGTATCGATTCGACGGGCGGGGTGGGGTCCGCTGGGGGCGCGAGTTCCACCGGCCCGGGCGGGTCCACCGGGAAGGTCGCGGTCGCGGCGGTCAGGTAGGCGGAGACCGGGCAGGTGGTGTAGGCCTTGTAGGTGCTCCATGAGGTGGCCAGTGCGTTGAGGGTGGTCTGGGAACTGGTGAGGGCCGTGCAGGTCCCGTGGGCATGGTCGCGATAGTGCAGCGTTCCGCCGGTCCCAAGTACCGCCAGCCAGTAGGTGGTTCCCGATACGAGCGAGACGGGGGCGATGGTCGCCGTGTTCCAAGCGCCGGCTTGGGGGGAGGACAGCGAGCCGGTGCTCAGCAGCGCGCCGGGGCGGTTGCTCGCGTTGGCGTAGAGGCCGACGATCAGAGTCGTGGCCGCGTTGTTGGAGTCGATGTACACGTGCGCGGCGCCAGCGGAGCCCGAGGAGTGGGCCTGGAAGGGGAACGCTTCGGCCTGTCCCGCGCTCAGCCAGTCCCTGTTGGATTCCACCGTTTCGTCGCCCAGCAGGGCCCCGGTCGTGGTCGTGGTCGTGGAGGTGGACGCGGCGCGGAAGATGACCGCCCCGTGGCCGGCCAACCCCTTGGGCCCGTGTCCGGGCCGGCCATGGTGGGAGCGGTGGAGGCGGCGGAGCCGCTGAGCGTGGGCTGCACGCTTCGTCTCATGACGCAAGCCGCGCGCGCCGAGCGCCGAGGAGGTTACGAGCAAAAGCAGCACTGCGGTGACGATGAGAACGCTGCGAGGGCAAAGCTTGAGCATCGAGAGCCTCCTGGCAGGGTGGGCGCTTCCACCCTGGCCTTCGACCCTCCCGGATGCCCCCTTGACCCCGCGAGCGCCCGCCTAGACGTTCGACCCAGGCTCCGCATGGATGTCCATCTGTCGGGACAACGGTGGTGTAGCGTCAAAGGGACGACGCAGCTGTAGGGCGCACCGGACGACCATCCGCACCCCCCCCCTGCTACCGCGCGACGCAGTGTGCGCTCGTCGGCACCCAATTCACGGGCCAGATCGCCGAGTCCCGCCAGGCCTCCGGACTATAGAGCTTGGTATGACCGCTGAGCCCTCGCCCGGCTGCCAGCCCCATCTGCGGTGGCCTCCCGATTACTCTATTTTGGGAGCGTGCCTGCCCCCGGCGATCCATTGCGTGTTGTGATCGCAGACGATCACCGGATCTTCCGCGACGGTCTGCGTGGCACGCTCGAGGACGCAGGGTTGAGGGTGGTGGGGGAGGCCTCCGACGGCGGCGAGGCGGTCGCGCTTGCGCGGGAGCTCGCACCGGACGTGCTCGTGCTGGACCTCAACATGCCGGGGGTCTCCGGCCTGGACGCGCTGCGCCAGATCGCTCGCCGCGGCCCCGATGTCCAGACGGTGGTCCTGACCGTCTCCGCGGAGGACCGCGACGTGCTGGACGCACTGGCGGCGGGGGCGTGTGGTTACCTGATGAAGGACAGCAGGGTCGACCAGCTCGCCGCCGCCATCGAGCAGGCGGCGGAGGGGCACATGGTGCTCTCGAGCGGCGTGGCGCGGGCGCTGAGGGCCCACTTGCGCGCCGGCGCCGAGCGGGAGGCGGCGGGTGCGCAGGAGGGATCGCGCGGCGCCGGGAAGACGACGAACGGGGCGGGAAGAGAGGCGCATGAGCAGGAGCCGGCGGCCCCCGCCCTCACTCCGCGCGAGGTGGAGGTCCTGCAGTTGATCGTGGAGGGCGCGGACAACGTGGCGATCGGCGTGGCGCTCTCGATCAGCCCCCACACGGTCAAGCAATATGTGACCAACATCTTCGAGAAGCTGGGCGTGCGCAGCAGGGTGCAGGCCGCGGTATACGCCCTGCGGGCGGGCCTCGTCTAGCGGCGCATCTCTCCGTGAGGGCGCGGAGGGAGCCGGTCGAGGGCCTGGCGTCGTCCCGATATGGATCTCTGCGCGGAAATGTCGGCGGTCTCTGCGCGGGGGCGTCCTACGCGATCGACCTGAGGGCGTCGTCGCGATCGGTGGCCCCGAGCTTGGCGACGCAGGTGGAGATATGGCGGCGCACGGTGACGGGGGAGAGGGAGAGCCGCTCCCCGATCTCCATGGTGGAGAGGCCCGAGCGGAGCATTCGCAGGATCTCGGACTCTCTGGAGGTGAGCTCCACGTCGCCGACCCGCAGCGGCTCGGCCCCAGGGGCGGGGAGCTCGCGCAGGCCGCTGAGCATCCGCCCCACGAACGTGCGGGGGAGCGCGGCCTCGCCCCGGAGCACCCCGCGCAGCGCTGCGGGGAGGCGGTCGGGGGACATGTCCTTGGGCAGGTAGCCCCGTGCCCCGGCGCGCAGCGAAGCGAGCAGGTCCTCGGCGTGGGTGGAGACACTCATCATCACCACCGCGGTGGCGGGCGCGAGATCGCTCAGTCGGGCTGCCGCCTCGATGCCCCCTCCGGGCATGCGGATGTCGAGCAGGCATACGTCGGGCCGCCCTCGCAGCACGGCCTCCACGGCGCCATCCCCGTCGGCGGCCTCGGCCAGCACCCGGAAGCCTCCACGCATCAGCGCCATCCGCACACCCATGCGGAAGGGGGGGTGGTCGTCGGCGATCACCGCCGTGGGCGGCTCGCCGGTGGGATCGACGCTCTCCACCCCCCCCGCCACGAGGGCGGGGCCGCGCGGGTGGGCCTGGCTGTCGAGGTGGGTGCTCATGGGATGACGGCCTCCACGGTGGTGCCCTCGCCGACGCTGCTGCCGACATGGACCGCGCCGCCCGCGGCCTGCGCGCTCTGGCGCATGCTGAGCAGCCCAAAACCGGGGTTGGCGGGGGTTTCATCGAATCCGCTGCCGTCGTCGCGCACGGTCAGCCGCCACTGCCCGGTGTGCTCGAGCACCACCTCGATGGCGGTGGGGCGGGCGTGCTTGACGGCGTTGGTGACGGCCTCCCGGGCGATGTGCACGAGCGCGTCGTGAGTGGGCCGGTCGAGCTTCGTGGAGGGGGGGGCGTCCCCGGCGTGAAAGGTCAGCGGGGTGTGGCGCGCGGCTGCGCGCACGCTGGCCTCGAGGGCTTGGGCGATCGGCTGCGGATCGCGCTCGGTGGACCCGCGGTCGTGTTCGGTCAGTTCGCTGACCACGCCGCGGGCGCCGGCGAGGGCGCGTTCCCCGGCGGTCACGACCGTGCTCGCCTGCGCGGGTCCCGCGGGATGATCGACGAGGGTGCGGGCGTGCGCGAGGGCGAAGGAGAGGTCCTGCATGATCAGGTCGTGGACATCGGCCGCCATCCGGCGGCGCTCGCGCGCGAGCGCGGTCGCGGGAGCGCGGCGCTCGTCGAGGGACCACTGCACGCAGACGCACGCGAACAGCGTCGTCAGCCAGCCCAGGCGCAGGAGGTCCCCGACACCCACGCGGGAGGCGTAGAAGGAGGGGGCCGCGCAGTTGGCCAGCGCGGCGGCGGCGGCGAACGCACAGGCGAGCGCGAGCAGGCGCACGGCGGGGCTCCCATCGCGCCGGCTCTCGCGCAGGAGGGCGAGCGCGCAGGCGCCGGTCAGAGCGACCAGCAGGATCTGGGCGGCGAGCGTCACGGCGTGGTTGCCGAACGGTCCGCTGTGGGCCGCGGCGGGGGAGATCGAGTGGGCGCCGATCAGGATCGCCAGTGCCACCAGGGCGGTGAGGGCCGCCGCACAGGTTAAGGCGACGCGGGTCACCTCCCTGCCGGGGCGGGCGAGGAGGCGGTTGGGCGCGAGCGCGGCGGCCGCGATCAGCAGCCATCCCGCGATCCGCCCCCCAAGCACCATCCACGCCGCGGACCGCCCGGCGAGCTCGACGTCGTTGGCGAGCAGCAGCCCGGCTCCGAGGTTGGAGACCGCGACCACCGCGAGCCCGCCGGCGAGCAGCAGGTCGCGCCGGCGCTGGTGGCGCCAGAAGCGGTCGAAGAAGAGCAGGGCGGCGAGCGTGGAGATCAGCGTGGCCGCGGTCCCCACCGCGACTTGGTCTGCGGTGGTCCGCAGTTCGAAGCGGGTCCCCGGCAGAAACGCGCTCAGGGCGAGGGCGAGCAGCAGGAGCGGCACGAGCGTCTCCACTTTCAGCCCCCCGAGTGCCCTCGGGCCGAGTCCGCGAATCGCGGCGGGCAGCGAACCGCGCACCGAGGCGGGCTGGGCCTGGGCCGAGCGAGCGGTGGGGGGCAGCGGCGGGGTCCGGCGAAACGGTGTCCGCCCGCGGCTGAGCACCCCGGACTCGATCGTGCCCGATGCGGCGCGTATTCGGTCGGGGTCACTGCCCGCGATGATCATCCATGGTCCTCGCTGTCCTCCACCCGCGTCGGGTGCGTCGATAAGTTCAGAACGGTCCGATCAAGCTTGACGCGCCGATGGCCCTCGGACCACCCACCCGTTTCACGCGGAACGCGGTCGGAACTCAAGCTATCCCTGCCTGTCTCTGCCCATCCTTGCTACTTCCCCTTCCAGTGTAGCCCGTTTGGTCGCAAAATGCGGCCAAATTCACGAGATGAACGCAAATTTGCCGTGGACCGCCAAACGCCGCGGATCGGGCCTGGGCGGGTGCGATCTGGCTCTGGGGTGGGCGAAAATGTCTCCCACCACGGGCTCGGGGCCGGCTTGTCCAGTGGCCCTGCGACTGCTCGGGGCCGGTTTCGTCCAACGGCCCTGCGACGGCTCGGAGTCGGTTTGTCCAACGGCCAGAGATGGCCCGGAGCCGGCTCGTCCAAACGCCCTCGACGTCACCGCCCCGAGAGGGGCGCATCCTCACCGGCGCTCGCGCGACCCCAGCTCGTAGGCGGCGCCATGCGGGGTGTGCAGGGTGCGCGCGGGGAGACCAGGGCGGCGCACGCTGAGGGTGAGGGCGGCGATGGAGCAGTTGCTCACCTCGGGCTGGCCGAGCTCCGACTCCTCGCCGTCGGGGTCGGCGTAGCGCCAGCGGGCGATCGCGCGGGGGTCGCTTTGCACGTGGGCCTCCGCGAGCAGCCCGCCGGCGCCGGGGAGCGAGAGGGCGCAGCGCAGGGGGGTCTCCGCCACGAGCAGCCCGCCCACGGCCCTCGGCCGCAGCGCCTCCCCCAGGCCCCCGAGCCGGTGGCGCTCCCCATCGAGGTGCACCACCCCGTTGGCGACCCACGGGGTGGTGCGGCCCGCGACGCGCACGCGCCCGACCGCGACGTCCAGCCACGCGGTGGGGTCCTCGTCGAAGCCGATGCCGTGCAGCCAGATCCAGCGCTCGGCGTGCTCGGAGCCCCAGTTGTGGCCGACCATCCCCCGCCACCCCCGCAGCTCGATCGTGCGGGGGCTGGGCCCGGAGAGCTCGAGCGCCCCGTCGAAGCGCGCGGCGGGCATGGGGCTCGTGAGCTTGGTGCGGGGCAGGGGGGAGCGGTAGAGCAGCGCGCTGGGGAGGTGGTGCAGAGGGGAGTCGGCATCGGAGATCGAAAGCGACCAGCGGGCCTCCCCACAGACGCCCTCGGCGCCGGTGGGACCCAGCCGGGAGTCCCCCACGGCGATCCACCCGCCGGGGGGGACCGAGAGCTCCTCGGTGGTGATCCTGTGCATGTACGGCCCCTCCCGGCGGGGGTCGAAGAGGGTGAACCACACCGAGCCCCGCGGGGGAAGCCCGGGGGGCTTGTGGACCGTGCAGCGGATCCACACCCCCAGGGGCTCCTCGGGGGCGACGGCGCGAAGGTAGAAGGACTCGTACATCCCCGCGCGCCGCGGGGCGCCGGGGAATTGCGGGTGCACGCCGGCCCGCGGCATCACGCCGGACCCACGGGGCTGGACGCCGGGGAGGGGTTGGGTGGCAGCAGTCCCCCGCTGGTCTGCCGGATCACGCCGGACGCCCGGGAGGAGCTGGGAACTGCCGGTGCACGCCTGCCTGCCGCATCGGCTGTAAGTATCCCCGCTGTGGAGCGCGACCCACTTGTCAAGCTGCCCCCGGCACTCGCCCGTTTCGGCGCCGAGCCGTCCGCTCCCCCTCCCGGGCGGGGGGTGCGCTTCCTGCTGGGGATCGACGGAGGCGCGACGAAGACGCTGGCGGCGGTGCTGGACGTGGAGCACGGCACGCTGCACCTGGGGCAGGGAGGGCCGAGCAACCAGGACGCGGTGGGTGTGGGGGCGGCGGGGAGGGCGCTCTTCGACGCTGCCGATGGGGCGCTCGCGGGGGCTGGCATCGCCGACGGCGAGCTCGACGCGGCGGTGCTGGCGGTGGCGGGGACGGACACCGACGCGGTCCTCGCGCACGTCCGCAGGGAGCGCTCGAGGGAGTGGATCGTGGTGGGCGACGTGGTGGGCGCGTGGGCCACGGCGACGGGCGCGCAGCCCGGCGTGGGAGCGATCGCGGGCACCGGCAGCAATGTCTTCGGCGTGGGGCAGGTGGGCGAGGAGACGCGCGCCTGGCGGGCGGGCGGCTGGGGCCACCTGCTGGGGGACGAGGGCTCGGGGTACTGGCTGGGAGTGCAGTCGATCAAGGCGGCTCTGCGCGACCGCGAGCGCTCGGGCCCGGAGACCGCGCTGAGCGAGGCGGCGGTGAAGTTCTTCGGAGTACCCAGCGTGGAGGTGTTGGCGACGCTGGTCTACAGCAAGCCGCTGACCAAGAGCGAGATCGCGGCGTTCGCGATCGTGACGGCCCAGCTCGCGGAGCGGGGGGACGCGGTGGCGCGGGAGCTCTATGAGCGCGGGGCGGCCGAGCTGGCGCAGCAGATCGCCGCGGTGATCGAGCGCACCGGCCTGCGGGGGGCCTTCCCGGTGGGTCTGATCGGCAGCGCGTACAAGGCGGGCGCGGTGTTCGTGGAGCCGCTCACGCGGGCGATCCACGCACTCGCCCCGCAGGCCGAGGTGTCGGTCGTGGAGATGGCCCCGGTGGGGGGCTCCTTGCTGCTGGCGGCGCACGCATGCGGGGCGGAGGCGGCGCTCGAGGGGATCGATCTCGCGGGGCTCATCGAGGGAGCGCTAACGCAGCGGACCGTTTGATCGCGGGGGCACGATATGTCATCATTGATGGCAGATGGCTTATAACGACGGAAAAGACCTTCAGACACCAGAGGGCTCGCTGGGGGTGGCCGAGGCGAAGCGCCGGTTCTCCGAGTTGATCGGCCGTGTCGGCTCGGGCGAGCGCTTTGTGGTCTCGCGGCGGGGCCGGCCGGCCGTTGTGCTCGCCCCGCCCACGCCGGAGTCCCTGCGAGGCGCCGCCGAGCGACCGATCGGTCTCGCGGCAGTGGCGGGAGCGCTGGCGGGGTGGGAGGATCTGGACGAGGCTGTACAGGAGATCTACGCGGCCCGCCGCCGTAGCCATGACCGCTCCGCGCCGGACCTCGGCTGACCCGAGAGGCTGAGCGCGAGGTGTACTGCTTCGACACGGACACCCTGAGCGCGGTGATCCGCCGCGACCCACCGCTACATCTCATCCGTCGCCTCGCCCAGGTTCCCCCGAGCGACCAGGCGACTACCACCATCAACCTCGGCGAGCTGCTCTACGGAGCCGCCAAGCGCGGCAGCGAGCGGTTGACGCGCCAGGTGCGGGAGGTGGTGTCGAGCGCGACGGCCATCCTGCCCTTCGACAGTGAGGCCGCCGAGGTCTATGGGCCGTTGCGCGCTCGCCTGGAGCGCGAGGGCCGGCGCTTGGACGAGCCCGATCTGCGGATCGCCTCGATCGCCCTCTCGCGTGGGCTGACCGTTGTCACCGGCAACGTCCGCCACTTCGCGCGGGTGCCCGATCTGAAGGTCGAGAACTGGCTCGCCGAGGAGCAGGCGCCCATGAGCCCCGGTCCGTGACTCCTCCGCGCTATCGAGGCCCAAGCAGCGCCTCGATCGCGCGCCGGTCGCCGATCGCGCCGGGTCCCGCCCCGGCGATGCGCACGGCGGCGGCGGCGCTGGCGAAGGCCGCCGCCATTGCGGGGGGGCGTCCCTCACGCAGGGCGACGAAGAGGGCCGCCGCAAAGACATCACCGGCGCCGAGGTCGTCCCGGGGACTCTCGATCGGGTGCACCGGGACCCGCAGGGTCTCCCCGGTGAGGAGGTGGAGCGTGACGGGCCGCGCGCCGCTGGTCACCGCCACGAGCACCCCTCCGGCGGGGCTCGTCGGGATCGGCGCCTCGCAGCGCTCCCACTCGGCGGCGCTGAGGACGATCGCGTCGCAGCGCTCCGGCAGCAGCTCCCGGCGCAGCGCCGTGAGCGCGATGTCGCCCCGGGCGTTCCACTCGCGCAGGAGACCCTGGGGGGTGAGCCCCACGAACTCGGCGCGGGGCGGGTGGGCATCGAAACACTCTCGGGGGATCTCGTGGGCGACGGGGGCGAGATGCAGGATCGCGGTGTCCACCTCGATCGGTCCCTCGATCGGCCCCGCCCACGCGAGCAGCCGCTGGCGGCGGTCGGGGCCCTCGCCCCAGGTGCGCAGCGTGGTGGTGCACTCGGCGGGGAGGACCTCGAGATCGAGCTCGTCGCGGTAGGGCTCGAGCAGTCGCTCGATTTCGACGGGGTCGCCCTTGGTCAGGATCAGCGTGCGCAGCCCGAGCCTGGCGGCCTGGAGGGCGCTGTAGAAGACCGTCCCGCCTGGGCGGCGGGAGGCGGCGGGGTCGAAGGCCGTCCCGCCCGGGTGGCGGGAGGCGTCGGGGTCGAAGGCCGTCCCGCCCGGGTGGGGAGAGGCGGCGGGGTCAGAGGCCATCCCCCCCGGGCCGCGGGAGGCGTTGGGCTCGAGTACATCGACGGTGACGTGCCCCACCGCCACGTAGTCGTACCGGGGCACCGCTCAGCGCGAGGGGATGCCCACCGCGGGTGACCGATCGGAGATCGGCCAGCGCAGCGGCAGCTCCGCGCCCGCGATCGCGGCGGCGGCGAGGCGGCCGGTGAAGACGCACCCCCCGAGGAAGGTGCCCTCCAGGGAGCGCTTGCCGTGCATCCCCCCGCCGCCGAAGCCCGCGGCCTCGCCGACGGCGTAGAGGCCGGGGATCGGCTCGCCGTCCCCCTCGCGCAGGACGCGGCAGGCGAGATCGGTCTGGATCCCGCCGAGGCTCTTGCGCGCCATCACCTGCAGGCGGATCGCGATCAGCGGCCCCGCCTTGGGATCGAGGATCGCCTGGAAGGCGCAGGTGCGCAGGCGGTCCCCGCGCCAGTTGCGAAGCTGCGCGATGCGCCGCAACTGGTCGTCGTTGAAGAGGCCCTTCCCCCGGGCGATCGACTCGTCGTAGCGGCCGATCTCCGCGGCGAGCACCTCCGCGTCGATCGCCCGCTCGCCCGTCACCTCGTTCATCTTGCCCGCCAGCTCCGGGAGGGTGGCGGCGGATACGAAGTCGGGGGAGCCCTCCAGGAGATGGGAGACCACCCGGGGTTTGCCCAGCAGCACCCCCAGCAGGAAGCGCACCCAGCGGCGCTCGCGCAGATGGGGGTTGTGCTGGGAGCCCGACACGTCGAGCTCGCGGCGGGCGATCCGCCAGTTGCAGATCAGCCAGGAGTACTTGCGCTCGTCCTCGCACATCCGCTCCAGGGCGGCGTAGGCGTCGTAGGTGGGCATCACCGGCACAGGGCCGTAGCGGCGGCCGTCGGGATCGAGCATCACCCCGGAGCGCGGCGGGATCAGCTTGATTCCGTGGTTCTCCCGCTGGGGCTTGGGGTGGCGCACGGCGTCGGCGTAGTTCCACATCCGCTCCAGGTGTGTCACCGCGCCGCCCACGCGCTCCACCTCCTGGTGCAGCGCGCCGTCGGCGTAGGGGTGGGAGCCCATCAGCATCCGCTGTGGCGGGCTGCCCAGCTCCTCCGTGGGCCACACCCGCCGCACCAGCTCGTGGTTGCCCCCGATCCCGCCCGCGGCGATCACCACCGCCTTGCCGGCGTGCAGTTCGCCGGTCTCCCCCCCAGCCTGGTGGCCTGGCACGGCCGGGTCTCGGCGCGCGCTCCCGCGGCCCCCCCTCCAATCCTCATCCAAAACCCTCACCCCCACCACGCCGCCCTGACCGTCGCCGATCAGCTCGCTCACGCGGGCCCCGAAGCGCACCTCCAGTGCGCCGCGGCGGGGGTGGCGCTCGATCGCGCCCCACACCGCCTGCACAAGCGCCTTGCCGGTGCCCCATGTGAGGTGGAAGCGCGGGACCGAGTTGCCGTCGCCGAAGTTGCCGCGCTCGGCCCAGTTGACCACGGGAAAGAAGCGCACTCCCAGCTCGCGCAGCCAGCCCCCCACGTCGTCGCGCGCACGAGCCACGTACTGCTCCGCCCAGCGGCGCGGCCACTGCTCCTCCGCGCCGAGCTCCGCGATTCGCAGCCAGTCCTCGAGCGCGAGACGCTCGCTGTCGCGGATCCTCGAGCGGCGCTGCTCGGGGGAGTCCACCATGAACATCCCCCCGAACGCCTCCCGCGCGAGTCCGCCCAGCTCATGGGGGCGGCAGCGGTCGAGCAGCAGCACGGTGTGGCCGCTGCGCAACAGCTCCAGCGTGCTCACCAGGCCCGCGAGGCCCGCCCCCACCACGATCGCGTCGGGATCGCGCCCGCCGCTGTCGTCGTTGCCGTTGGAGTCAGACATCGGCGAAAGGGTATGCGAGAAGCTCAGCGATGCGATCTGCGCGCTCGCGTGGGGGTGCCAGCGCAGGGGGTCGGAGTCGGGATCGCCTGGCTCACGCCAGCGCCATCCCCGGCGCCACCCGCACCTCGACCAGCTCCGGCCGGTCGGAGGCCAGCGCGCGGCGCAGCTCCACACCGAGCTCCTCGGGGTCCCTGGCGTGGCGCGCGTTCACCCCGTACCCCGCCGCCACCGCCGCGGTGTCCAGGGCCGGCAGGTCAAGGCCGGGGGCGCCCGGGATCTCCTCCATCAGTGAGAAGAACTTGAGGATCGCGTACTCCTCGTTGCGCAGCACGAGGAACGTCACCGGCACCCTGTAGGCCGCCGCCGTCCAGAAGCTCTGCACCGCGTACTGCGCGGAGCCCTCCCCGATCACGCACACCACGGGGCGCTCCGGACAAGCCAGCTGCACGCCGATCGACGCGGGCATCCCGAAGCCGAGGCCCCCGCCCGCGGAGAAGTAGTAGCTCCCGGGGCTACCCAGGCGGAGCTGGTTGCGCAGGGCGGGTGTGGCCGAGGGGGACTCCAGGACCACGATCCCATCCTTGGGGAACACCTCCGCGAGCGCCCGCACCGCGGTGGAGGGGCTCATCGGGTCGGTGAGCGGGACCGCCTCCGGCGCCGGGCGGGCGGGAGGGGGTTCGCGCAGCGCCTCGACGCCTCCCGACCCCTGCGCCCCCCGCGGCTCCTCCATCGCCGTGCCCACCGCCTCCGCCAATGCTGCCAGGGTGAGTGCCACGTTGGCCACGATCGCATCCCCCATCGGCGCCCGCGCCGCCTCGTCGGGGTCGCTGGTGATCGCCATGAGGCTCGTGCCCTCCGCCAGCAGCGCACCGGGGATGTTGGGGTAGTAGGGGAAGATCGAGGTGCCCGCCGCCAGCACGAAGTCGTGCGGCGCGAGCGCTTCCCCGAGCGGCTGCACCGCCGGGGGCAGGATCCCCTGGAAGAGAGGGTGATCCTCCGGGAAGCCCAGCCGTCCCCCACCCGTCGCCGGGGTCGCGTACACGGGCAGGCGGGCGTGCTCGGCCAGCGCCACCGCCGCGTCCCAACCGCCGGAGGCGTCGATGTCGGGGCCCGCCACGAACGCTGGGTTGCGGGCCTGCGCCAAGCGCCTCGCCAGGCGCTCGATCGCTGCCGGCTCCGGCACCCCGGCGCCGGTCACGGTGCGGATGAGCTGGTGGCGCACCTCCTCCTCGGAGCGCACCTCCGCGTACCAGTCGTCCATCGGGATCGACACGAACACCGGGCCCCTGGGTGCCAGCGCCGCGGTGTGCACCGCGCGCGCCAGCGCGTGTGGAACGTCCTGTGCGCAGGGCGGCTCCCAGCTCCACTTCACCAGCGGGTGCGGCATCCGCGTGGCGTCGCGGTTGGTGAGGTTGGCCTGGAGTGTCATCAGCGAGCGGTACTGCTGGCCCGCGGTCACCACCAGCGGGGACTTGTTGGCCTGCGCGTTGAAGATCGCCCCCATGCCGTTCCCCAGCCCCGGCGCGGTGTGTAGATTCACGAGCGCGGGGCGTCCCGTGGCCTGCGCGTAGCCGTCCGCGATTCCCACCGCCACCGCCTCCTGGAGGCCCAGGATGTAGCGGAAGTCCTCCGGGAAGTCGCTCAGCATCGGCAGCTCCGTGGAGCCGGGGTTGCCGAACATTGTGGTCATCCCCCGTGCCCGCAGCAGCTCGATCGTGGCCTCTCGGACTGTCCTCATCGTTGTCTCCACTCCTCGCCGTGGGATCTTCGCTCGGATCGTCCGAGCGGTGGGAACGGTAGCCGAGTGAGGGCCGGTCAGTCAGTTGAAGCTGGTGTCCTGGTGGGCGCTCGAGCTCGTGTCGGAGCCCGCGGCGCTGTAGAGCAGCAGCATCTCCGCCTCCTCCACCGTGTCCACCACGATCAGGCGCCGCTCCAAGCCGGTGAGCTCGATGACGCGCCGCACCTCCCTGGAGGGGCACGACACGATCAGCCCGCCCCGCTGGCAGGCGGGCTCGCGCTGGAGGTTGAGGATCGCGCCCAGGCCGCTCGAGCTCATGAACTCCGCCCCCCTGAGATCCATGATCAAGCCCCGCGCTCGCCGCCGCCGGCAGGCCGCGGCGATCCGCACCTGCATCGAGAAGGCCCCCGCGTAGTCGATCTCGCCATGGACCGCCGCCTTGAGCGGCAGTCCCTCGCCCCCCTGGAACTCCACCCGCAGCGACGCGGGAACGGGGGGGCGGTGCGGGTTCTCGTTCACCGCTCCCATACGATCGCTCCTGTGTTTGACTGTTGCGAACATGTGCCGGAAATGAGACGCCACACTGGATGACACCCACACCTGCGGTCTCTCACGCGGATCGACGAAGGATCGAGTCGATCCGCATCGAACAGGCCGCTAGCCTGTTCCCTTGCCCGACGGCGCGATGACGCTACCCCGGACTGCCAACCATCGATCCGCGATCGCGGGATGCCTCGTGGCGCTCGCGCTGCTCCTCTGCCCGGCGGCGGCGCTCGCCGCCGGGGGCCACGGCGCGGGTGGGCCAACCGCACCCGCCGCAATCGCAGCCATGCGGCGCCACGGGGCGGGCGGTCCAACCGCGCCGGCGGCTCTCGCCGCCAAGCGGAGACATGAGGCGGGCAGGTCGAGGGCCAGAAAGCCACCCGCGCTGAGCCTCTACGCGACTCGGGCGCTGCTCGCCTACGAGGCGATGCAGCAGAACTTCTACGTCCCCAGCGCGGGCCTCTACAAGGGCGAACCGGAGTACTCGTTCCTGTGGCCCTTCTCGCAGGCGCTCGCGGCGAGCGTCAGCGTCGCCCACATCCCCGGCCAGCAGGCCAAGCTCGAAGGCGGTCTGCGGGCCCTGACGGCGGGTCTGCAGGTGTACGCGAGCCCCGGGGCGCCCGTGGGGGAAACGACCGCCACGGGTGCCTCCACCGCGACCACGCTGCGCTCCTACGACGGCGACGTGGCGCCCCCGGTGGGCCCGGGGGGCAACAGCTACTACGACGACAACGAGTGGGTGGGGATCGAGCTGGCGCGCATCTATGAGCTCGACCACAACCCCTCCGCGCTGGCGCAGGCGGAGCAGATCATGCAGTTCGTGATGGCCGGCTGGCAGACCACCGGCCCCGAAGGCCAGCCGCTGCCCTGCCCCGGGGGGGTGCCGTTCTCGAACGCCGAGAGCAACACCCAGCGCAACACCGTCACCGACGGTCCCGGGGCCGAGCTCGCGGTGCAGCTCTACCGCATCACCCACGAAGCCCGCTACCTGCAGTTCGCGGAGATGGCCTACGGATGGGTGCGCCAGTGCCTGCTGGAACCGAGCGGCCTCTACGCCGATCACGTCGAACTCAACGGCACCGTGAACAGGTCGCTGTGGTCCTACAACCAGGGCTCGATGATGGGCGCGGGTGCGCTGCTCTATCAGGTCACCCACGGTGGGGCCTACCTCTCCGAGGCGCGCCAGACCGCGAGGGCCGCGCTCGCCTACTTCGCCTACGGCCGGCTCGCCTCGGAAAACCCGTTCTTCGTGGCGGTCTACCTGCGCAACCAGATCTACCTGGACGCCCTCACCCACGAAGCCCCCGGCACCCACCCCGCGCGTGAATACGCCTACTGGGCCTGGGAACGCCACCGCCTCGGCGACAACCTCTTCGCCTACGGCGAACCCCCCACCGCCGAACTGCTTGGGCAGGCCGCGCTGGTGCAGATCTACGCGCTGCTCTCCACGTCACCCAGCACGTACTTCTAGATCGCGTGTACGCTGCGGTGGATGGCTGAGACCACCAACCTCATCACCCCCGCTGGCCTGGAGTCCATGCGCGCCGAGCTCCAGGCGCTGGAGGGGGAGGGCCGCCGCGAGATCGCGGAGCGGATCAAAACGGCGCGCGAGTGGGGGGACCTGAAGGAGAACAGCGAGTACCACGACGCCAAGAACGACCAGGCCCACCTGGAGACGAAGATCGCCCGCCTGCGCGAGAAGCTCTCCGCAGCGGTGGTCGTCGAGGAGCAGGGGGGGCCCGCCGCCGACGGCGCGGTGGGCTTCGGTTCGAGGGTCGCGGTGCGCGACCAGAACGGGGTGGAGCGCTCCTGGACGATCGTGAGCTCCCACGACGCCGCTCCCGCGGAGGGCCGCCTCTCAGCCGAATCCCCTGTCGCTCGCGCCCTGGTGGGGCGCCGCCCCGGGGAGCAGGCGGCGGTGGTCCTGCCCCGCGGAGAGAGCGTGCTGACGATCCTCAGCGTGGACTGACTCCTGCGCGCGCTCGAGCGCGGGCGCCACCAGGGGATTCTGGGCCGGCGCATCGGAGGTCGGTGTATCGTTCGTGCCAGCCCGCACCAGCCCGTGGGGCGCCGGCGGGGCAAGCGCGGGCACCTCGAGGGAGGCGACGAAGGCCTCCACGACGGCCGGGTCGAACTGGGTGCCCGCGCAGGCGCGCAGCTCCGTGATCGCATCTGAGGGGGCCACGGCCCCGCTGTAGGAGCGCTCGGAGATCATCGCGTCGAAGGCGTCGCACACGAAGATAATCCTCGCGCCGAGGGGAATCCCCTCGCCGTGCAGGCCGTCCGGATAGCCCTTCCCGTCGAAACGCTCGTGGCTGGAGCGCACCAGCCCCGCCACCGGGCGCAGCGCGGCGGCGGCTTTGAGGATGCGCTCCCCGAGGATCGTGTGGCGGCTCATGAAGCCCCACTCCTCCGCATCCAGGGGGCCGGGCTTGTTGAGGATCGCGTCGGGGATCGCGATCTTGCCGACGTCGTGCAGCTCGGCGGCGCGGGCGAGCACGTCGAGCTCCTCGCCGCTCATCCCCAGGCGGCGCCCCACATCGAGCACGAGCGCCCCCACGCCGCGCTGGTGTTCCTGTAGATCGGGGTGGCGCTCCTGGAAGGCCTGCAGCAGCACGTCGCGCAGCTGCTGCACCGCGCTCGCCTCGCGAGTTTCGTCCTTGCGCTTGTAGAGGCGCTGGTCGGCGAGCTGCATCACCGTGGCGGGGTCCTCCAGGCCGGGGGGGATGCTCACGACGCCGTGGGCCGCGCCGATCGAGAAGCCCGGCCCGCGCTCGGAGAGGGCGGCGACACTGGCCTCCGTCAGCGCGTCCAGGCGCGAAGCGCAGTCGCGCAGCAGTACGCAGAACTCGTCGCCCCCCATGCGGTAGGCGGTGCCGTAGGGGGCGACCACCGTCCTCAGCTTGTCGCTGAGGCGTGCCAGCAGCGCGTCCCCGGCGGGGTGGCCGAAGGTGTCGTTGTAGCGCTTGAAGCCGTTGAGGTCGTACAGCATCAGCTCCCACGTCTCCCCCCCGCTCACGCGGCGGCAGGCGAGGTTGAGGTCCTCCATCAGCTGCCTGCGGTTGCCGAGTCCTGTGAGCGGGTCGGTCAGCGCCAGGCGCCGGGAGCCGGCGAGCATCGCGATGTTCTCGCGCACGGTCATCATCAGGTGCACGCACACCGCGAGCACGGTCACCGCGGCGAGGACCAGGGCGGTGGGGGTGAGCTGGGAATGGGGAACGTTGCCGTAGATCAGCACCCCCAGGGCGGCGAGCAGCGAGAGCGAGGGCACCGACACCAGCCGCCAGCCCTCCACCCGCCGGCGCGCCGGTCGCGGCCAGGGGGTCCAGGCGGCGATCGCCAGCAGCACCGCCGAGGCGGGCCAGAGACACTGCGCCCACTCCCCCACGCGGTAGCTGTCGGTGGCGGTGAGGTAGAGATAGGAGGAGTCCGCCACCGCGCTCGCGAGCATCGAGGCCGCGATCAGCAGCCACACCCGTCCGGGGCGCCAGCCGGTCATGCCGAGGGCGCTGAGCGTGAACACCAGCAGCAGCAGGTCGCCGATCGGGTATGCGAGCGCCACCCCGATTGCGGTGGTGTTCCCGTGGGCGCCGCGCAGGATCGGCGGGAGGATGATCGCCGCCCCCACCGCTGCGGCGGCGAGCCCGCCGATCAGCCCGTCCAGCCACATCCCGATGCGCAGCTCGCGCAGGTGGGCGCTCAGCAGCAGCACGAGGGCGGCGTAGCAGGAGGGGTAGAAGATCAGGTAGAGCGTGTCTGCGGGGGAGACGCTGCCACCCGCCGCGCCGGCGCCTTCGACGAAGAGGGTGTAGTAGAGATCCCCCAGGCACCAGCAGGAGAGGCCCGCGCCCATCGTCAGCCACGCGGCGCGCTGCGCCGGCACGAATGCGCCCCGCGCGAGCACCGTGAGGGTGGCCCCGCCCATCAGCACCCCGTAGACGCTCTCGTCGAAGAGTCCCCCGCGCGCAAGACCGTCGAGGCCGGCGAGGGTGTGCAGCATCAGCACCCCCACCCCCCCCACCAGCAGGGCGAGGATCAGGGTCACGGAGAGGGGCCGTGTTCGCACCATTGTCTGCATCCCGGCTGTGCGCATCTCCGTCGCCTGCATTTCCCCTGTTCGCATTCCCCATCCGCATCGGCGGACGCGGCTGGTCCCTTGAAGGTGGATCGCGGGACGTGCGCGAGTCTCCGAGCCCTCCGCGGGGCAGGACGGGTAGCGCCCCAGAGCGTGCGATCGCGAGGTCGCGGTCCCTACCAGGTGCGCTTCAGGCGGCGCACGAACTTCTTCGGCCTGCGCCGATAGAGGCGCTCGCCCTCGCGCAGGGCGCGCTTGCGCAGCGCCTTGCGCCGGCGGGCGATCAGCTTCAGGAGCTGCTTGCGCGTCCTGCGCTCGCCGGCGAATTGACGGGAGCGCCCGCGCACCCTGTCCTCCAGCAGCGCCAGGTCGTGCTCCTCGCCCAGCAGTTCCCCCAGCCGGTCTGCGCGGCGCGCGAGGCGGCGGGTGGACTTGAAGGACTTGCCGCCGCGGTCGAGGGTCTCCGCGGCGTAGCGGAGCTCCTTTACCCGCTTGCGCCATGCGTGCAGCGCTTCGGTGCGCCCCGCGGCCCCCGCGCGCCGCTTCTGACGTCCGCGCCCGCGGGCGACCCCGAGGCCCAGACGCCCACGGCGGTAGATGCGCTCCAGGCCGGGGGCGAGCAGCTTGGTGGGGCGCTCCTTCAGCCCCCAGCGTTCCACCCGCGCACGGACCACGCGCAGCTCGCCGAGCACCTCGCTGCGCACGCGGGGGTCGCGGACGGCGAGCGCGGCGGCCGCTTCGCGCTCGGCGAGTAGCTGGGCGCGAAATGCGTCCACCGCGGCGCTGCGCCTCAGTCGTGAGGGGTGTCGCTCCTGGAGGGCGTCGAGGGTGTCGAGCATCACCTCCGCATCGCGTGCGCCCGCGAGGCGGCGGGCACAGTCGCGCAGGGCGGCGTTCTCACGCGCGTATCGCTTCGGGCCGAGCCCGCCCCGCATCAGCGCCAGCAGGGCACGCAGGCGCTTGATCGCCTTGCGGATCTCGTGCACGGTGGTGTCCTCGCTGGCGTGATTGGAGACGAGGGGCTCGGCTCGTCGGCCTTCGGCCGACTGCGCCACCCTCGCAGCTTGGTAGTGCTCGAGCAGCTCGATCGCGAGGTCGAGCTGCCCGAGGATCACGCGCCGCAGCCCCTCCGCGAGCGGCTCGCCGGGGCGCAGCGAGGGCCGCCGGCGGTCTTGCCGCGTGCTCTGGTTCAGCTTCGAGTGTTCCCTGGCGGAGCGCCGCTGCCGCTTGGCCTTGGCGAGGGCGAGCGCGACCCCCACGCCGACCACCACGAGAGTGGTGCCGAGAGGGGCCACAATTGGGCCATGCCCCCGCGTCTTCCGCCGGCCGCGTGGTGGACGGTGCGCCGCGCGGCGAATCGCAAGCCCGCGACGTATCGCTGCCCGCTCTGCGGCCATCAGCTGCCCGCGCTCAGCGAGCACATGCTGATCGCCCCCGAAGGCGACACCCGCCGCCGCCGCCACGCCCACACCAGGTGTGTGGTGCGGGCCCGTGAACGGGGCCAGCTGAGGCAGCGGGACGAGTGGCTGCGGACCCAGCCGCGCCCCACGCCGTGGTGGCGAAGGCTACTGCGACACACCGACCCCCCTCATGCCCCGTAGGTGTGCACGTAGTCCGGCTCCACGCGGATGATCACACGCTGTTCGCCGGGCTGGCGGTAGGGGTAGGTGTCCTGGCCGAGGTACTTCATCGCGAGCGCGTCGATGTGGGCGTCGGCCCCCTCGTGGGTGCGCTCGGCGACGCGCCCGCGGATGGTGACGTACTCGTAGGGGTTCTCCATGTTCTGCACCGTCAAAGTAACGCGGGGATCGCGCTCGAGGTTGCGCGGCCAGGCGCGGCCCTCAGCGGTGTTGAGCGTGGGCATTCCCTCCTGCACGTCGACCCACACGGGCGCCGCGGCCACGCTGCCGTCGTTGCGGAGCGTGGCGACGGTGCAGAAGTTCTTGCCCTTCAGCAGCTCCTCGGCGTGGCCCTCGATCTTTGCGCTCATGGGATGCTCTCCTTTTCGCGGGGTGGGTGTGTCATTGCACCCAACAAAGATAGGGGCTCGCGAGCGACGATCGCGGGGCGCGCGGGGCGCGCTACTGCCGGAGATCGCCAGCCGGCGTGGGAGAGGCTACTGCCGTGCCAGGCCCGTGGCGGAGCTGACGGGGGGGATCTGCCCGAGCGGGACGAGCTGGCCGTCGTTGAGCTGGAAGTGCACGACGGCCTGACCGCCGGAGGGGCAGCAGAGGGAGTCGTGGGCGCGATAGAGGGCGTAGGCGAGGGTGACTTCGGTGTCGCTCTGGCTCACCACGTGGATGGAGGCGCTGGGTTGGCCCGCGTCGGTGCCGAGGTAGTGGTTGTCGAGGAAGAAGAACGCGCGCTGGGCGTAGGTGGAACCGGTGCGGGTCCCGATCAGCACCCGCAGGGTCTGGCTGGGGTGGTACTCGGTGATGTCGGTGGGGGTGTACCCATGTGCCGTCACGGTGACCGCCGCCGCCTCGGCCTGCGCGTTGGCGTTCGCTTCCGCGGACTGCGTTTCGGTCTTGGTGAACGCGGGGGCGGGGGCGGTGCGCGTGGTGCTCGTAGCCTGGGCCGTTGCACCTGGGGTGGCGGGGGTGCCCCCACCGGTCGAAGATTGGCCGGCGGGCGCTCCCGCGGTCGAGGTGGTGGTCGCGGTCGTGCTCGTGCGCGCAGCGCTCTGTCCACCCGCGCTCGGGGTGGGCGCGCCGGCGCCGGAGACGGTCACCGTCCTCGTTGCACCGCCGCAGCCTCCGAGCAGCGCACCGCCCGCGGCCCCCGCCGCCAGCGCGACTAAGATCAACCCGGCTCGTCCGATCATCGCACCACTGTATTTCGCCGCCGCGCGGATACCCACCTCCTCGGCCAACACGGAGATGGCCGCGGGGTTGCTCTTGACAAGGTTATTAGTAGTCGCTAATCTTTTGTTAGTTAGCAATCACTAAGGAGGGGTCCCAGCTTGAGCGTAGAGCCGGCTCGCGTGCGCGTCCCCGCGGCGGAGCGCCGTGAGGAGCTGATCTCTGCCGCGGTGCACGAGTTCGCGCACGGCGGTCTGCACGGTACCCCCGTGGAGCGCATCGCGCGCCGCGTCGGTGTGGCGCAGCCCTATGTATTCACCCTCTTCGGCAACAAGCGCGAGCTCTTTCTCGCTGCGCTCGAGCGCAGCTTCGAGCGGATCGCCGGCATCTTCGAACGCGCCGCCGCCGAGTACCGCGAGGGGCGTGCTCCCTCCGACTGCGCGGACGCCCTCGAGGCGATGGGGAGCGCCTACAAGGAGATGCTCTCCGACGAGCGCGACTATCTGATGCTCCAGCACCAGTCCTACGCGGCCTGTGACGATGAGCAGGTGCGCACCCGCGTGCGCCACCACTACGCCGTGCTCGTCGGCCTCGCCCAGGAGCTCTCGGGTGCCGAGGACGAGCGGATCGACGACTTCTTCCGCCACGGCATGGCCCTCAACGTCGCCGCCGCCCTCGGCGTGGAGGATCTCTCCAGCGGCTGCGCCTGGGTCAAGTCCGAGCTCGCCGCGCAGTAGGCGCCTGGCGCATATGCCCTACCATGGTGGACGGGCAATGTCTGCCTCCACCCAGACCCCGGCGTCCAAGCCGAAGCGCAGCAACCGTGAGCTGGCCCGCACCGGCGCTTTGGTGGCGCTCGCGGTGTTCATGACCCTCTTCGCCGTCTTCAACCTCGAAGACGTGAAGGTCAACTGGGTCTTCGGCTCCGGTCACGCGCCCCTGATCGTCGTGATCGTGCTCTCCGTGCTCGTCGGAGTCGTATTCACGCATTTCGCCGAGCGTCGATCCTCCAGGCGCCGGTAGTCCTCGCCGGCATCCTCGGTGGGGGGAGCCGATCCATTCGTGGCGGCGAGCTTGCCGCTGGCGCCCACCGCGGTGTTGGCAGGAGGGCTGGGGTTCGCAGTGGCGCCGTTGCCTGCGGTGGCTCCGTTGCCTGCGGTGGCTCTGCTACCGGCAATTCTGTTGCTGGCGGCGGCTCCGTTGCTGGCGGCGGCTCCGTTGCCCGGGGCGGCCCCGTTGCCAGCGGCGACCCCATTGCTCGCACCGGATCGCGGGGTCTCCTGCGTCTGGCCCCCCGCGGGCCTCGACTGCTCGATCGCCGCCAGCGCCGCGTCGGGGCCGAGGAAGGGAGTGAGGATCACATACGAGATGTACTCCGAGAGAGCCGGCAGCCGGTGGGCCCGGCCGCCGATGACCTCACAATGGAGGATGTACCAGAGCGCTCCCGCAATCCCCTCGACGGCGATCCGGGTGCGCGGGCGCCGCGGCGACCCCTCGGTCAGCAGCGTCGCAAGCTCGTAGGCGAGGTCATCCATGTTCGCGATCGTCGCCGGTCCCGCTTCGAGCGCTTTCACGGTGAGCGTGACCAGGCGCGCAGGGCTGCTCGCCAGGTAGGCCAATAGACGCTCGACCGCGCTGCACACCGCGGCGGGCCACTCCGCGGAGACCAGGCCGGGGCTGGCGACCAGCTGCAGCAGTTCGTCTCCCAGCGCGTCCAGCGCCTCCAGATAGCAAGCCTCGGGACCGGGGAACAGCTCCATGAAGGACTCGATCGGCAGCCCCGCATCGTCGGCGATGCGCAGCTTGGTGAGCTCCTCGTACTTCTGCTCCCGCACCCCGACCTCGATCGCGCTGCGCAGCAGCCTCGCACGGCAGGGTTCGCCGCCGCACGCATCGGGCTCGAGCTCGAGCACCTCGGGGAAGGGCGGGTTTGCGCAGGGCCGGGGCTGCAGACCCTTCGCGGCGGGCGCCTTGAAGACCAGTGACCACTTCAGCATCTCCTTCATCAGGGCACCGAGATCCTCGGTCTCTTCGTTGCGCAGGCGCATCCGTGTAGTTCGCCGCAATCCCCCCAAGATCGCCCTCACCACTGGTAGCGGCAGGGCATCCGGGTTGCGCGGATCGGAGAAGGCGCCCGACAGCAGC
The DNA here is from genome assembly GCA_963713985.1 of uncultured Solirubrobacterales bacterium. Taxonomy (GTDB): domain Bacteria; phylum Actinomycetota; class Thermoleophilia; order Solirubrobacterales; family Solirubrobacteraceae; genus Palsa-744. The sequence goes on from OY970219.1 coordinate 1,743,145, forward strand.
CCCTCGCACACGGCCGCCGACCGGTGCAGCCGCCGCAGGCCCTCGGGTCCAGCGGTCTGGGCCTCTGAGACCACCAAGCGCAGCGCCTTGGGATTCTGTTCGAGTTCTCCCCCCAGGGTCTCGAGCGCTGTGCGCATGCGTTTCTGCGGGCCGCCGCCCGCCGTCCGGTAGGCATGGGCGAGCCGCTGAAGCGCCCTGTTCACGACCAGGTCGAATGTCTCCAAGAAACAGTCCTCCTTGCCTGAGAACTGCTCGTAGAACGCCCTCCGCGAGACCCCCGCCAGTCCGATGACGAGCCTCACGCTCGTCTTCTGGTAACCGCGCGCGGTGACCGCCTCGATCATCCCTCCATGAATGCGGATACGCTGATTGCGGGCCACCCCAATCGCTCCGATGCGGTGGGGACCCTTGGGCAGGCGCGTGTAGATGGGCACGATCTCCGGCGTCGTCTTCTTCTTGGGTTTCCCGCTCTTTGCGGGCTTTCCGTCCCCCTTCTCCGCGTCCCCCTTCCCCGACGACCCCGAGCTTGCGCGCTGCGACCCAGACATTCGACCTCCCCGCATCCTCTCGATACCACGACTGTCATGGAGTCTGGTAGACAATACATTCCCATGTCAGCGATTTTTTGTCTACACCTTACTCTACGCAATTCCTCCCGGTCACGTCAAGGGTGGCCAAACGGAGGGCTTTCCCAAGCAGACACACGGCTTTTGAGGATAGCGCCGCCTCGGCGGGAGGGGCCCCACGTTCGGGCGTGGCGAGTCAAGGGCTTGAACTCCAGTGGCTCGTAATACGAGCCACTGGATGTCTATCGCTTGGTCGATCGCGAAAACACCGGCCTTGCTGGGAGTCCCAGGTCGCCCGCGATGGGTGGCCCCGGGCCGCGTCGGGGTAGGGCCTGGCAGGGTGCCTTTTTCAGTGCAGGATCACCTTCAGGGCGACCACGCCGAGACCCATCGTGACCCCCACGCACAGGTCGAGCGCCAGCTCTGCCGGCTGCGCCCGTGTGCGCAGTCCCGCGAGCAACTCAAACGCCAGCAGGCTGCCCACGCAGGTCCACAGCGCCGCCGCGGCCCCCGTCTGCTGGCTCGAGCCCACGGCCCACGCGGCCAGCAGCGCGATCAGCGGCAGCCCGGCCCCCCGTACGATCGCCCAGTCGTGTGCGAGCGCCCGTCCGAGCTCGGCCACGCTGAGGCGCTCGCCGGAGGTGAGCCGGCGTCCGAGCAGAGTGGCATAGGAGCGCGCCAGCCAGTAGATCAGGATCGCCACCACCACCGATCCCACGGTCTCGGGGTAGGTGTCTCGCAGGGCGCTCTCTCCCGCAAGCAGGGCACCGATGGTGATCGTCCCGTAGATCGCCTCCGCGGGGTTCTCCTCGGGCAGCATCCAGTCGAGCACGCGGACGGCCAGGTGCCGCACGCCAGCGCCTACCCGATGGTGCCCGGCCGGTTTCACGGGCTCAATGATGACTCGCGGGGACACCGCCGTGCGGGCATCCAACGCGGGTATGATCCTCCGTCGTGGCGAGATTCCGCATCGTTGTCTGCGGGTGGAGCGGGCCTCTGCGGGGGTTTGGGGTTGCTGCCGGGGCCGCCATCGCCCTGTTGCTGGGCGCCGGAGCGCTCGGCTTGGCCAATCCGGGCGGCGGCGTCGCCGCGGGTCTGTGGGAGGGGATGCTCTACCTGCTGCCCGCGCTGCTGCTGCTGGCGGTCCTGCTGGCCAGGCGCTACCCCGGCGAGCGGCTGCTCCTCGCGCTTGCGGGCCGCAGCGCCCGCCGTGTGCGTGTCCGTGTGGCGGCCGCGCTCCGCAGGATCGAACTGCCCGTGCCCCACGGAGGGCGGCTGCTCGCGGTCTCCCTTGCCGGCCGCGCGCCGCCGCCGCTAGCTGCCCTCTACGGCTGACCAGTATTGCCGGCTGCCCTCCGCGGCCGAGCATTGCGGTGCGCGCCCCCGGCGGTGCGATCCGGCACAACCTAAGGAGTCAGATGACAGGCATGAAGCAGCGGCAAAAGTGGACGTCCCTCGGGGCCGTGACCGTCCTCGCAGCCAGCGTCCTCGCGGCGAGTGGATGCGGCGGCTCGAGCGCGGCTAAGACCGAAGCGCACGTGACGATCAAGCCGATGGCCACATGGGATGCGAGCAGCGCGGCCAAGACGGCGGGTTCGATGAGGGGGATGAGCGCGAGCCAGATGAAAAGCATGGCCACCGCCGGCGGTGGCATGCCCTACGTGCTCACCACCGCCCACGGCGAAGCGGAGCTCGAGCAGGAAGGCGACCACCTGACGGGCTGGCGGAGGATCTGGGGCCTTGTTCCCTACAGCGGCCACGCCAACCACCTGCACGGGCCCGATGGGGCGTGCTCTCCCACGAGCAAACAGGTCTCCAACATGGCGGTGGTGCTCCCCGACCTGACCGCCAACGCCAAGGGCGAAGCGTACGGAACGGTCAACCTGATCGTCCACCAGCGGGTGGTGGGCCCCGGGTACTTCCTGGTGATCCACCAGAAGCCCACCCCGGCCGACCAGCGCAACCAGATCGGCTCCGCGCCGGCCTCGATGGCGTTCATGCAGGCGATGAGCAACGACCCCGCGATTCTCTGCGGTGACGTGACGGTCAAGAGCTAGCGGTCCGCGCCAGCAAGCAGATGCGCTCTCGTGGGCTCGGTGGCGGTGTCCGCGGGCGGTTGGCGCTCGCGTGTGTCCTGACGCTCGGTATCGGGCTGCTGGCCCCAGCGGCGGCGTCGGCCCACGGCATCGTGGGTCGCGCCGACCTGCCGATCCCCGCGTGGCTGTTCGCGTGGACGGCGACCGCGGTGATGGTGATCTCCTTCCTGGCGCTCTGGGGCCTGTGGTCAAAGCCGCGGCTGCAGCGCCCGCCCGGCCGGGTGCTGCTGCGGGTCCCCCGATCGCTGGAGTGGCTGTGCGGGGCGATCGGGATCTCCCTCTTCGCCCTGGTCGTGGTCTGCGGACTGTGGGGGGCGCAGAACTTCACCTCCAACCTCTCTCCCACCTTCATCTACGTGATCTTCTGGGTGGGCATCCCGATCGTGAGCGCGTTCGTGGGCGATCTCTTCCGGCCGTTCAACCCGTGGCGCGCAGCCGGCAGGCTGGGCGGCTGGGTGGCGCGCCGAGCGGGGTACCGAGGTGGGCCGCTGGTGCGCGGTGGCTACCCCGCGGGTCTGGGCCGCTGGCCGGCGGCGGCGACGCTGATCGGCTTCGCGTGGTTGGAGCTCGTGTACCCCAGCAAGGACGATCCGCGCCTGCTCTCGATTCTCGCGCTCGCCTACGCCGGCGTTCAGCTGGGTGGGATGGCGGCGTTCGGCGTGAGCGCGTGGAGCGAGCGCGCGGATGGCTTCGGTGTCTACTTCGGCCTGATGGGCAGCCTCTCGCCCCTGGACTGGCGGGAGCGACAGCTGCGCCTGCGAGCGCCGCTGTCGGGTGTCTGCGACCTGGAGGTCCTGCCCGGCACCACCGCGGTGGTGTGCGCGCTGATCGGCTCCACCAGCTTCGACGGCTTCTCCAACGGCGAGGTCTGGGTGCAGATCGCCCCAACGCTCGAGACCGACCTCGGGCACCTCGGCATCGCTCCACTCACCGCCTACGAGGTGGTGGGGACCGTCGGGTTGCTCCTCTGCTGGGCGTTCGTGGCGGGCATGTACCAGCTCGGAATCCGCGGCATGGTGGGCGCCCTGCGGGGGCTCTCGCTACCCGCGGCGGTGGCCGAGGATCGGCGGGCGCTCTCGCGGACCTTCCTGCACACCCTGGTCCCGATCGCGTTCGGGTACATGCTCGCGCACTACTTCTCGCTGCTGGTGCTCGACGGGCAGGCGATGGGCTATCTGGTCTCCGACCCCCTCGGGCGGGGAGACGACCTGTTCGGGACCTCCAACTTCCTGGTCAACTACAACCTGATCTCCTTCGCCGCGATCTGGTACGTGCAGATCGCGGCGATCGTCGCCGGTCACGTCAGCGGCCTGATCCTCTCCCACGAGCGCGGCCTGGTCGCCTTCGGCAGCTCCGAAGCGGCCGTGCGCTCGCAGTACTGGATGCTTGCCGTGATGGTCGGCTTCACCTGCCTGGCCCTGTGGATCCTCTCTGCGGTGACCACCGTCACGGGGTGAGGGTCGGCATGGGGTGAGGGCCACGCGAGACAAGGCCCGGCGCGGGAGAGCATTGTCCGCGATTTCCCCGGGCCGTCCGAGGTCCTCGGGGTCATTCAGTCGATCGAACCGGCCGGCACGACCCAGCGGCAAGACTGTCCGGTTACGGCCGCAATCAGATCAAAGTCGGCGTCGTAGTGCAGGACGGTGAGGCTGCGAGCCTCGGCGGCAGCGGCGACGAGCAGGTCGGGCACCTTGCGACCACGCTGGTGCCTGGATGCTAGAAGACGCTGCGCCTGCCTTGCACGACGCACATGCTCGGCGGTGCTCCCCACCAGCTCGAAGACCTCCATGGCGTCGGCGAGGCGATCCCACTCGGCGGCGTTGCGAGCCGAGAAGCCGACCTCGAGATCGCTGATCCCCGCACGAGCCAGCTCCCCCCGCTGCGCCCTCTCCTCGATTGCCTCCCGGACCGCCGGCTCGCGCAGGCGAGTGAGAACGCTCGTGTCCAGGAGATGCGTTAGCGCCATGCCTGCTCGCGCGGCGCGAGATCGGCGCGGGCGAGCGCGTCCAAGCGCTCCGTCACCGCCGCGCTGCGATCGCCGCCAACCAGGCGGAGCGCCCGGTTGACCGTCTCCTTGATCGTGTCTACGCCGAGCTGGGCCCGTGCATTCTGTAGAGCCTGCTCATCTATGTCCACCAGATGCTTGGCCACCACGGCCAGTATATACCATCAAACGCAGATATATACACACCGGGGCGCGTGGCCGAGGCCTCGCCGCCACACGTGCTCAGGCATCCATCGTGACCGGCCCTCATCGCGGTCAGTCCTCGGCGCGGAAGCTGCGTCCGATCTCCGGGCCGGTGGCGAAGTAGTGGCGGAAGACGTAGAGCAGGGGACTCCAGTGCTGGGGGTCGATGTGGTTGGTCAAGGGCTTGACGATGCTCGTGAGCGCGTGGACTCGCTGGACGTGGGCCTCGACGATCCGAAAGTACTCGCCGTCGGGACGGGTCGCGGGCTCATGGATCGCCGTGACCTTCGCCTCGAGTTGCAGTGGACACTCCGCGATGCGGGGTGGCCTGACGGTCTCGGCGGCCACCGGGGTAAGGCCGGCGGCCTGGAACTTGCGTGGCTCGAAGCGGAAGGTGTCGGCCTTGTGGGGCGCCGGAGGGTTGCGGCCCGTCAGGGGGGCCAGAGCCTCGACCTCCTCGACGAGGTTCGGCCCCGGCAGGTTGATCACGCACTCGCGCTCGCGGCCGGCGGCGATGCGACCCCGGGCTATGAGGCCAGCGGTTCGATCTCCGGGGAGCGCAGGGCGATGCCGAGCCCGCGCAGGGAGACGCGGCCGGTCTGCGGGTAGAAGCACATGTCGCCCGGCGCGCGGGTGCCGTAGGCGAGATAGGTGAGGCCGGACTCACCGGCGCGCAGGGAGTGCGCGACCCCGGTCCCGGGGAGGCGCGAGACGACGTCGCCGGCACGCAGCGGGTGCTGGTCGATTCGGGGGTGCGAGCGCAGCGGGTGTTCCTCGGAGCTCTCGCCGCCGCCACCGCGGGGCCACAGCTCGAGCGTGCCGGCGCCGTCGAGCACGACGAAGATCTCCTCCTCCTCGGAGTGGCAATGTGCGGGGGCGCCCTGCCCGCCTGGGGCCAGGGCGACGTGGTTGAGGCCGGTGGCCCGCGCTCCGGCGCCCTTGCCGAGCAGCCGCGCCGCGCCGTCGAAGGCGGTGGGGGCATCCCTGAGCGCCACCACGTTGCGGGGGCGCTCGGCCAGCGGCGGGGGGCACTCGGGGGGCCCCGCGGCGGCCTCGCGGGCGAAGGGGCTCTCGCCGCCGGGGAGCTCGACCCAGTGGGGGAAGCTCCAGGCCATACCGATGCGGGGCAGCGCGGTGAGGCGGGGGTCGCGGCGCTCTCCGAAGACAAGCACGTCGAGCCCACCGTCCCCGCCCCGCAGGGTGTGGGCGCCCCGCAGGGGGCGATGGACAATGCAGTCGCCGCCCCGAACCTCACAGGTCTTGCCGTTCTCCCACAGCAGCCCGCTGCCGGCGAGCACGAAGAAGATCTCCTCGTCGCCCCCGTGTTCGTGGGCGGGGGTGGCGAAGTGCCCTGCGGCGATCTCGATGCGGCGCAGACCCACGGTGCGCGTGCCGGCCTCGCGTCCAAGGTCGCGCCAGAGGCCCTTGATGTGCCCGACCGACAGCTCGCGCGCTGTGCTCTCGTGCATGTTGGGGAGCTTCACGACGCTCCGCAGCGTACTCGACTGGATGACTGTCCAACCTGAGTTGCGGGGCTAAACGATTCGCCCCGCTCCACCGAAGGCTCCCGTATGGTCGGTACGGACCAGGCGTCCCGACACCTCGATGCCCATGAGGGGCACGCGGGGTCGCACGCCACGCGTGGCGAGGCCCGGGTGGGCCACAAACGCCACGCCCGCCACAAGCAGCACGCCAAGCACCGCAAGCATCACCGCAAGCGCCACCACCGCAAGGCCCACCACCGCCACCTGGGCACCGCCGGGGTGGGGCTGCCCAAGGCGCCCGCCGCGCCCCCGCCGCCGTCGAACGCGCCGGTCCCCACCGCTCCCGCGATCATCGACCTAGCCGGCGCCAACCGCCTGCTGTGGCGAGCCGGTTTCGGGCCCAACCCCGGGCAGGCCGCGGCGCTCGCGGGGCAGCCCCTCCAGCAGGTCGTGTACGGACTCACCCGCCCCTCCGGCCCCGCCGTCCTGAGCGGCCCCGCGCCGGTCGACGAAGAAGGCGATCCGCTCGATCCCGTCGACGCCTGGGGGCAGGATCACTGCTGGTGGCTCGATCGCATGATCCGCTCCGACCAGCAGCTGGTGGAGCGCATGACCTTCATCTGGCACGACTGGTTCGCCAACTCCAACGAAAAGGTGGACTCCCAGCAGCTGATGCTCGACCAGAACGAACTCTTCCGCGAAAAGTGCCTCGGGAGCTTCCATGACCTGTTCCTCTCGGTCACCGCGAATCCCGCGATGCTGGTGTTCCTCGACGGGATCTACAACGAAGAGGGCAACTCCAACGAGAACTACGCGCGCGAGATGATGGAGCTCTTCTCACTAGGCGCGGACCGCGGCGCCTATACGGAGGACGACGTGCGCGAAATGGGGCGCGCGCTCACCGGCTTCACCGCGGAATGGTCCGATGAACTGGGCCTGAACAACTTCCACTACGAACCCGAACGCCACGACGAAACGAACAAGACCGTCTTTGGGCAGACCGGCAACTGGAACTGGGAAGACGCCGTGCGCTTCTGCGTCGAGAACCCCCTGCACCCCTCCTTCTTCGTGACCAAGCTCTGGGGCTACTTCATCCCCACCCCGCCCGACGAACAGACGCTCGCCTCGCTTCAGGGCCTCTACATAGCGAGCGACTTTGGCATCCGCCCGGTCGTGGAGGCGATCCTCCAGCACCCCGACTTCTACGAAGGCCCCGAGCTCGTCACACCCCCCGTCGTCTACAACGCCGGCCTGCTGCGCGCGATCGGGCGCTACATCGACACCACCGCGTGGACCTGGCTCGACTCTTCGGCGGGGCAGCAGCTGTTCTATCCCCCCAACGTCTCGGGGTGGGACTTCTCGCGCTGGCTCGACACCTCCACCGCGAAGGCGCGCTGGGAAATCGCCACCTACGTGACCGCCAAGACCTACCCCAACCCATGGCCGGGGGAAGGCGAACCCGAATATGACCCCACCGAGGAACCCGCCACCGCGCTCGCGCGCGCCCTCGCCTACTGGGCCGACCCCCCGCTCTCCGCCGAATCGCAGCAGTGCATCGCCGCCTTCGCCGAATCCTGCCTCGACGGCAGGCTCACCGCGGAATGGGAGCAGAGCCCCTTCCGCGCGCTGCGCCAGAACGCGCTGCGAATGCTGATCGCCACCTCCCCCGACATGCAGGTGAGCTGATGCGCCGCAATGACTCCATCCCCAACCACGCGAGGTGAGCTGAGATGCCCGGCGGATGCTCCTGCAACGACTTCAATCGTGCCCAGCTGCTGCGTCGCGGCGTGGCCGCGGCGGGCCGCGGGCTGCCCTCGATCGAGCCGGGGATGCCGTTGCCGGCGGGCACGGGGATGGACCGCCGCAGCTTCCTGCTGCGTTCGGTGGGCGCCGCGATCTCGGTGTATGGCGCCTCGATGCTCTCCCCGCGCCACTTCGAAGCCGGCATCGCGCAGGCCTCCGCCGCGGCCCCCAACCAGCCGGTGCTCGTGTCGATCTTCATGGAAGGCGGCTGGGATGCGCTCTCCGTCCTCGCTCCCGTGAAGGAAACGCGCTACCACGAACTGCGCCCCGCGATTGGGCTCGCCGAGGGGACGGGGGAACCATTCACCGAGGACCCCACCCTGATGTGGCACCCCAACGCCGGGGGCCTCGCCAAGCTCCACGGCGAGGGCAAGGTCACGGTGTTCCCCGCGATCGGCTACGACCCCCCTGACGAGAGCCACTTCACGAGTCGCCACTACTGGGAGGTGGGGGAGGTGGGGCAGATCGCGACGGACACCCGCACCGGCTGGATGGGGCGCTTCCTCGACGCCACCGGCGAACCGGGAAACCCGCTGCAGGGCCTCTCGATGGATTACAGCCTCGCGCCGGCGCTGGCCACCGCTAGGGTGCCCGTCGCCGCGGTCTCCTCCCCAGTGGGCTTCAACATGTGGGCCTACGGACTCGGCGAACCGCTCACCGCTCCCACCCTGGAGACCTACGGCGCGCTCGGCGAACTCGGCGCGCCCTCCCCCGCCCTCGCCGAAGCGCGGGGAGCGTCGCTGGACACCAACATCGTGCTCAAAGAGATGGCCCCCTTCGTGGGCCCCGACGGCAAGCCCGCCTACACCTCCCCCGTCACCTACCCCACCACGGGCGGGGAATTCCCCGAACGGCTCGCCGCGCTCGCCGCGATGCTCGCCGCGGGGCTCCCGATCAAGTGCGTTTCGCTGAACGCGGTCGGGGGCTACGACACCCACTCCAACGAGCTCACCACACTCCCCACAAACCTCGGGCAGACTGTGGAATCGGTGCTCGCCTTCCAGCGCGACCTCGAAGCGCGCGGCCTCGCGGACCGCGTGCTGATCCAGCTGTGGTCGGAGTTCGGCCGCCACCCCCAGGAAAACGGGTTCGGCACCGACCACGGCGCCGGCGGCGTGGCGTTCCTGATCGGCACCCAGGCGTCGGGCACGATGGTCGGCGAATTCCCCGGCCTCGCCACGCTCGATGAAAATGAAAACGTCCGCAACACCTCGGACTTCCGCTCGATGTACTGCTCGCTGCTGGAGCAGTGGTTCGACACCGAAGCCGCCGTGGCGATCCCCGAAGCATCGAGCTTCGCGCGGCCGGTGCTGTTGAAGTGATGAGCGCTCGCGCCCGGATCTGGGTGGCGACGCTCGCCGTGCTCTGCCTCCTCGCCGGGGCCCTCGCCGCGATTGCGCTCGCCGCGCCCACGACTGCGCATGCTCGCCGCGCCTGCCGAGCCGCACGCTCATCCCACTGCCGGACCCATGCCTGTCGCTCCGTGCACGCCCATCGCTGCCTGCGCTCGCGCCGCGCTCGCAAGCCGGTCCGCCCTGGTTCCAAGGCACAAGCTCCCTCCCTGGCGGCCGGCTCCGTCGCGCCGGTCGATCCCAGCCCGTCCACGGTCCCCGCAAGCCCTGCGCCAGCGGCCGCTGCTGCTTCCCCGGAAGGCAGCACGCCCGCCCCGGGTGCCGGGGAATCGCCCGCCACGAGCCCCCCCGGACCGCCCGCGCCCGCGCGTGTGCAGGTGATCGCCAAGGAGTACAGCTTCACCCTCTCCCGTCCCGAAGTGCCCGCCGGGGAAGTCATCGTGGAGCTCGTCAACCGCGGCGAAGACATGCACAACATGCACGTTCTCGAACCCACCGAAGGCACCGAAGCCGGCGCGCTTCCCAACACCGAACCCGGAGGCGTGCGCGACCTCAAACTCAAGCTCCACGCCGGCAGCTACACCCTCTTCTGCTCGCTCCCCGGGCATGAGGCCAAAGGGATGAAAGCCACCTTGATCGTGCGCTGAGCCGAGCCCGACGTCACCGGGCTCTGTGATCATGGCGCCGATGGCGAGCCCCACCCCTCCGCAGACCGAGCCGCCCTCCGCGTCTGGGCAGGCGCCCGCGCCCGGGGCGGCGCCCGACGAGGACGTGCCCGTCGTGCTGAGCCCCGCCACTGGCTACCCCGCGCTCGCGGAGAGCGATCTGGAGGTGCTGCGCGGGATCGGGGAACGCTGGGGAAGCGCGCTCGGCGAGCACGCGCAGTGGATCCGCGCGCTGCCCTGCGATCCCAACCTCGGGCAGGGCCGCGCGCCAGGGCATGGCGGCGCGACTCCCGCCAGCGCCGGCCCGGGTGCCGTGCGCCTCGGGCGCACGCGCTTCGTGCCGGTGGAGGTCGACGGCGCGCCCGGGGAGGAGCTCGAGGCCACGCGCGAGGCCGGGCACGCACCCACGCGCGGGGGCTGGACGGCCGCGCGGGTGCGGCGCGCGCTGCTCGGCCCCCCGCTGCACTCCGCCGCGGTGCTCGAGGAGCGAATGCGCAAGCTGGTCGCGCTGCCGGTGCTCTCCTCCGACGCGCTCTCCTCCGTCGCCTACGGGCCCGAAGCGATGCTCGTCGTGCTCGCCCTCGGCGGGGCCGCAGCCTTTGGCTACTCGCGGCTGATCTCACTCGCGATCTTCGTGCTGATGGTCGTCGTCGGGCTCTCCTACCGCCAGACGATCCGCGCCTACCCCCGGGGCGGGGGCTCCTACATCGTGGCCTCCGACAACCTCGGTCTGCTCCCCGGCCTCATCGCCGCCGCGGGCCTGATGCTCGACTACGTCCTCACCGTCGCCGTCTCCGTCGCCTCCGGGATCGCCGCGATCACCTCCGCGATCCCCTCGCTCGCGCCGGACACCGTCCCGCTCGGGCTCGCGGTGATCGCCGTGCTCGTCGCCGGCAACCTCCGCGGCGTGCGCCAGGCGGGGCTGCTGTTCGCCGCGCCGACGTACATGTTCATCCTCGCGATCTTCCTGCTCGTCGCCGTCGGCCTCATCGACGCCGCCGGGCATGGCTTCCACGGGACCCCCCGCCCGCCGGTGCATGCCGTCGAGGGGGTGGGGCTGCTGTTGATCCTGCGCGCCTTCGGTTCCGGCGCCACCGCGATGACCGGGATCGAGGCGATCTCCGACGGGATCCCCGCGTTCAAGCCGGTGGAGTGGCGCAACGCGCGCACCACCCTCACGTGGATGGTGAGCCTGCTCGTGGTGATGTTCGTCGGCACCGTTGTCCTGATCCAGCTCGACGGGATCGTGCCGCAGTCCTCGCAGACCGTGCTCTCCCAGCTCGCCCATCGCGGCCTCGGGAGCGGCGTGCTCTACGGCTACGTGCAGGCCGCCACGGCGCTCGTGCTGCTGCTCGCCGCCAACACCGCCTTCTCGGACTTCCCCCGGCTGCTGTTCTTCCTCGCGCGGGACTACTCCGCTCCGCGCCTCTTCCTGCGCATGGGCGATCGCCTCGCGTTCTCCAACGGGATCGTCGTGCTCGGCGCCGCCGCCGCGGCGATCCTCGCAGCGTTCGACGGCTCCGTCACCAGCCTCATCCCGCTGTTCGCCGTGGGGGTGTTCCTGGCGTTCACGCTCTCCCAGACCGGGATGGTGGTGCGCTGGCTGCGCACCCGCGAGGAGGGCTGGCAGCGGAGCATCTGCTTCAACGCGCTCGGCGCCTTCCTCTCGGCGATCGTGTTGCTGATCACCTCCTTCACCAAGTTCCTGGAGGGGGCATGGCTGGTCGTGATCCTGATCCCCATGCTCGTGGTCCTCTTCCTGCGCATCCGCGCCCACTACCTCGCCGTCGGGCGCGCCGTCGCGCTGCAGCCGATCCCAGCGAGCGCCCGCGCGAAGCTCATCGCGCCCCCCTCCAGCTCCCTCCCGAGCGACCGCGCGCACAGTGCTGTGCGCAGCGGCCTGCACGAGCGCGAGGAGGCCCCCGACCAGGTCCTCAACCTCACTGTGGTGCCCGTCATCGCGATGGACCTCGCGTCGCTGCGCGCCCTGGCCTATGCCGCCTCCCTGGGCCAGCCCGTGCTCGCCATCCACATCTCCACCGACCCCGAGGAGGCCCGGCGCTTTCGCTCCTACTGGCAGGTGTGGGGTGACCACGTGCCCCTGGAGATCGTGTTCTCCCCCTACCGCGCCCTGGTCGCCCCGCTCGCGCGCTACCTGCGCCTGTTGCACGACCAGGCGCCGGACTTCACGATCACGATCGTGCTCCCCGAACTCGTCGTCCGTCGCGCCTGGCACCGCCTGCTGCACAACGGCATCGCCCCGCGACTGCGCCGCGCGCTGCGCCAGCTTCCGGGGATCGTCGTCACGACCGTTCCCTTCCATCTGCCGAGCTGACCCCGGACCTCGATGCGTCCGTCGTTGCGAGCGGGGAGCCGCATCTCCCGCTAGCGTTCGTTGCATGCACAACTGGTTTTGCGCGTGAGCGGCGCGCTCGAAGTCGTCTGGCACGGGCTGCGCGACTCGCTGCTGATGGCGTGGGAGGTGTGGTGGGCGCTGGTGTTGGGCTTCGCGATCAGCGCGCTTGTGCAGGCGTGGGCACCGCGCGAGCGCGTGGAGCGCTCGCTGGCGGGCTCCGGGCCACGACCTGTGGCGCTGGCGACAGGATTGGGGGCGGCCTCCTCCTCGTGCTCCTACGCAGCGGTCGCGATCGCGCGCTCGCTGTTCGAGAAGGGCGCCTCCTCCGCCACCGCGCTCGCCTTCCAGTTCGCCTCCACCAACCTCGTCTGGGAGCTCGGTCTGGTGCTGTGGGTGCTGATCGGCTGGCAGTTCACGCTCGCCGAGTACCTTGGCGGGATCGCGATGATCGCGCTGATGGCCCTGCTGCTGCGCCGCTTCGTGCCCGCCGGACTGGAAGCCGATGCGCGCAGGCACGCGCAAAGTGCCGCGACGGCGGGCCACGATCATCACCACCACGCCGGGGGCCACGACCATGCTGCTGATGATCCCCACTCAGGGGAGGGTTCCCACCAGGCAGGGGGTCCTCGGGCCGCGGACGGCCCTCAGGCCGCGGACGGTCCTTTCGCCGCGGACCCCCCCGAGCGCGACTGGCGCGAGCGTCTGAGATCGCGAGCCGCCTGGTCGGAGGTGGCGCTCAACTTCTGTGGGGATTGGCAGATGGTCTACCGCGAGATCGCCGTGGGGTTCCTCCTTGCGGGCTTCATCGCGCAGCTCGGCAACGGCTTCTTCCGGAGCCTCTTCATCGTCAACGCCCCCCAGCCGCTGCCCGCGATCGAGAGCGCGCTGGTAGGTCCGTTGATCGCGGTGCTCTCCTTCGTGTGCTCGATCGGCAACGTGCCGCTCGCCGCGGTGCTCTGGTCCGGCGGGATCGGCTTCTCCGGCGTGATCGCCTTCCTCTTCGCGGATCTCCTCGTGCTGCCGATCGTCGCGATCTACCGCAAGTTCTACGGTTCCTCCTACGCGCTGCGCACTGTGGCGCTGATGTACCTCACGATGGTCCTCGCCGCGCTCACGGTCACGGCGCTGTTCGCTGTGCTCGGCATTCTCCCCACCGGCCCCCGGCCAAGCCGCGCCCACCTCTTCGGCGCCGTCGCGCTCGACTACAAGCTCTTCCTGAACCTGCTCGCCCTCGCCGTCTTCGCGGTCCTCCTGTGGCTGAGCCGATCCGCGGGGAGAGCGCCCGCGGGCGTTCCGGGCGGGGCCGGCAACGGGTAGCCTGCAGTCCCCGCCGTCCCCGCGGCCCAGAAGGCAACTGCGACCCCACTAGCCACCATGATGAACAGAGCTTCGATCCCCCTCGGGGGCCGCCGCATTCTCATCACCGGAGCCGCCCGCGGGATCGGGGCCGCCGCCGCGCGGCGCCTGTACGAGCGCGGCGCGCGGGTGGCGCTCGCCGGTCTGGAGCCCGAGCTGCTGGAGGGGGTGGCCGCGGAGTGCGGGAGCGCCCCCTGGTTCGAGTGCGACGTCACCGATCGCGCCCAGGTCGAGCGTGCCGTGGAGGGCGCCGTCGAGGGCCTCGGGGGCTTGGACGTGGTGATCGCCAACGCCGGCATCGCCGCGGCGGTGCCGCTGATCGGGGGCGACCCCGCGGCCTTCGAGCGCATCATCGCGGTCAACCTGCTCGGCGTCTACTACACCCTGCGCGCCGCCGGGCCCCACATCGCGCACCCCCGCGGGTACGCGCTGGTGATCGCCTCGCTCGCGGCGGCGGTGCATGGGCCGATGCTCGGCCCCTACAACGCCTCGAAGGCGGGGGTGGAGGCGCTCGGCAACACCCTCCAGGTCGAGCTCCGCCCCTCGGGTGCGCGCGCGGGCGTGGGCTACTTCGGTTTCATCGACACCGACATGGTCAGCCGCGGCATGCAGACGCGGACCGGCCAGCGGATGCAGCGTGGGCTCAGCACCATCACCAAGCCGGTGCCGCTGGCGCTCGCGATCGACGCGATCGAGCGTGGTGTGCAGCACCGCTCCAGGCGCGTCACCGCTCCCCGCTGGGTGGGGGCGGCGCTGGCGCTGCGGATGCTGATCCAGCCGATCGTCGGCGCCGGCGTCGGCGCCGGCCTGGAGGAGTCGCTAGCGACGGCGCGGGAGGAGCGTCCCCCGCTCACGACTCCCCAGCCCAAAAGTCATTGATACGGCCGGATTACTCCGCCCGACGGCCGCTGAGCCTGCAAGGATTCCTCCGCCCGACAGCGGGTTGGCCTGTAAAGATGCTTAAGGAGTGCGCAACCCGGGTATAAACTCGGTGTTTCTCCAGGTATGCAAGGACGACCCTGGGCTATGAGGGAGGATTGACATGAGGTTCCCCGCTGACACGACGATCCGTTCCGTGCGGATCTGGCTCATCGCGCTGCTGGTCGGCGCGGGCCTCACTGCTTTTGCCCCCGCCGCCCAGGCTTCGTTTCGCGTCGAAACGCTCGTGGGTGCCAACTGCTCCGTTGAAGAATGTGGCTCTGAAACGGTGGAAATATTTGGGTTCAAGTACTCGGTACCCAAGGAACCCACCCTCACCGAAGCCAGAGCACAGGCCTACAACCAGGCTTCCGGCCATCCGCCGTACGGCATCACCGACTTCAAGGTCGCCACCACCGGAGAACTGCCCAACGAGGCGCCATCGGGGATCGTCACGCACGTTCGCACCGATGTCGGTCCCGGCGTGAGCACCAACCCCGAGGCTGTTGCGCAGTGCTCGTTCGCGCAGTACGGTGAAAAAGAAGCGATCCCAGGCACGGGATTTTATCCGGCACCGACATGCCCGGCGGAATCCGAAATAGGCGTGAACAAGGTGACGGTGTACGCAGGTTCAAAGCCGTTCCCCGAAGGCGGTGACCTGCCGATCGAAGGCAAGGTCTACAACCTCGTGCAGCCCACGGGCTTGGCCTCGGACTTCGGAGTTGCGCTCAAACTCCCGACATTTCTCACCGAAGTCGTACTGAAGAAAGCGTTTGCGGAACACCCGCTTCCCGAAGGGGAGTTCAAAGGGGGAAAAGCCGAAAAAGAAGCGGAAAAAGCGGCCACCGAAAAAGCTCTCGAGGAACAGCAATACTACGGCCACATCCTGATCGAAGGCAGCGTGGAATGGGCCAAGGAAGCAAAGGGCACCGGTCAGGGCAACTACCACGACTACTACGAAATCAACATCTCGCCGGCTCTGCCGCTGATCTCCTCGCGGCTGATTCTCAAAGGAGACATCGGCACTGGAGAAGACGGCGGGTTCATCACCAACCCGAGCAACTGCGCCGGCCCAGGACCTGCCACTAGGAATACGGTGAGGCTCGAGGGTCTCTTCGGTGAAGAAGCGCTGGGGGAATACACCACCCCGATCGGCACCGAAGGATGCAGCGGCGCCGAACCATTCTCGGCCGTCCCCTTCGCGCCGACATTCTCGCTTGAACCGGAAACCACCCAGTCCGATCGGCCCGACGGCGTCAGCGCCGAACTGAAGCTGCCGCACGATCCCAGCACCACGGGCATCGACTCCTCGCAGCTGAGGACCGCGAGCATCACCCTGCCGGAAGGCATGACGCTCAACCCCTCCGCTGCGCATGGCCTGGAAGCGTGCACGCCCGCGCAGATCGGCATCGGCACGAGGAACGAAGTGCAGTGCCCGTTCGGTTCGAAAATCGGCACGGTCACAGTGGACACCCCGAACCTGCCGGCGGGCTCCCTGAAGGGCGACCTCTATCTCGGCGGGCCCGAATCCGGTCCGATCACGGGACCGCCGTACGTCATGTACCTCGACGCCGAGTCCGCGCGCTACGGCATCGCGGTGCGCCTCCAAGGCACGGTCGTTCCCCAGGAAACGACGGGGCGGCTGACCGTCACCTTTGCGCAGAACCCGGAACAGCCCATCAGCGACGTGAAGCTGCACCTCAAAGGCGGGCCGCTCGCGCCGCTGGCGAACCCGCTGGCCTGCACGGTCGCCAGCACCGAAACGAGCCTCGAACCGTACATCGGCTCGTTCGCGACCAAGTCGCCCTTCAGCTCGTTCCTCGTGGACAGCAACGGCTCGGGCGGAGCCTGCTCCTCGCCGCTGCCGTTCGCGCTCACGCAGAGCACCTCCAGCCTGCCCACGAGCGCGGGGGCCTCGACCTCCTACACGCTGAACCTCACCCGTCCCCAGGGCCAGCAGTACCTCTCGCAGGTCAGGACGGCGCTGCCGCCCGGCCTGGTGGGGCGGATCCCCGCGGTGGCGCAGTGCAGCGAAGCGCAGGTGGGGGAAGCCTCGACCAAGGAAGAAGCGTGCCCCGCCGCCAGCAAGATCGGAAGCGTCACGGTCCTCGCGGGGGCCGGCCCCGCGCCCTACCAGCTCACCGGCTCGGTCTACCTGACGGGGCCCTACGGCGGCGCCCCCTACGGGATGGCGATGGTGGTGCCCGCCGTCACCGGTCCGTTCAGCCTCGGCAACGTGGTCACGCGCGCCACGATCAACGTCGAACCGAACAGCCCCTACCGCGTGATCGTCTCGAGCGCGATACCGACGATCTGGAAGGGCGTCCCGCTGCGGCTGCAGAAGGTGAGCATCGAAGTCAACCGTCAGGGCTTCCTGCTCAACCCGACCAACTGCACCACGCGCGCGAGCGAATCGACGCTCACCGGCATCGCCACGCTCGGGTCGAACACGTTCGCCACCCAGAACGTCTCCAGCCCGTTCGCGGCCGAAGAATGCAGCAAGCTGGCGTTCAAACCGAGCCTCACCGCCTTCACCGGCGCGAAAACCTCGAAAGCGAACGGGGCGAGCCTCGAAGTCAAGATCAGCCAGGGCGCGGGCCAGGGCAACATCCTGAAGGTGGTCACCTCGCTGCCCAAGCAGCTGCCCGCGCGTCAGGCCACGTTCAAACTCGCGTGTGTGGCGGCGACCTTCGAAGCCAATCCCGGCAACTGCCCGACGGGCTCGCGGGTCGGCAGCGCCACCGCCACGACTCCGGTGCTGCCGGGCACGCTCTCGGGAACCGTCTACTTCGTCTCCCACGGCGGCGAGGCGTTCCCCGACATCGACGCGGTCCTCCAGGGCGACGGGATCACGACGATCCTGATCGGCCACACCAGCGTGGTGAAAGGGATCATCACCACCACGTTCGAATCGCTACCCGACGTGCCCGTCTCGAGCTTCGCCCTGAAGCTCCCGACCGGCTCGAACTCGGTGCTGGCCGCCAACGGCAACCTCTGCACCGCCAACCTCGTGATGCCGACGACGATCGTCGCGCAGAGCGGGCCGACGATCACGCAGAAAACGAAGATCTCTCCCACCAACTGCCCGGTGCAGATCCTCAAACACCGGACCTCGGGAGCCACCGCGATCATGACCGTGCAGGCCCCCGCCGCCGGGCGCATCAGCGGCAGCGGGACCGATCTGAAATTCGTCACCCGCAACCTCGGCGGCGCCGGTAAAACGACGATCAACGTGCCGCTCACCCGCGTCGGCAAAGAAGTGCTCGCCAAATTCCGCCAACTGCGGATCAAAGTGCGCATCGGGTTCGTGCCGAAGAAAAAGGGCGCCAGCTCCAAGGCGTCCGCCACGGTGACCTTCAGAGCCTGAAAACGCTCCTGGCGGGGAGCCGGGGACCCATTCCGATGGGTCCCCAGGGGAGAGCGCCGTCCGCACTGGGGAGCGGGCGGCGCACTCCGATGGGCGCGCATATGTTCGCTGAAACCTGAATAGGGGTCGCTCGGCCCGGGTAGAGAGACGGTAGGCCGGGTCTTGTGAGGAGCGATCCGGTGTTGAGCAGGGGTGTCAACCTCGCTCACGGGAGAGTCCAGCGACCAGGAGGTCCATCGTGAGGGTTCGACTTGCAGGGGCCAGTCTCGTTGCGTTGCTGGCCTGCGGCGCCCTCGGGGCGGTCACGCCCGCGGCGCAGGCGGCATTCGGGGTCAGCAAATGGGAAGCGGGGACCTGCAAGGAGTCCACGTGCAACGTCGAAGGGAAAGACCCCGCGGCCGAATTCTACACCCAGGCCGCCGGGCACCCCAACTTCGGGATCACCGCCTTCCGCTTCAACGCAAAGGAAGAAGAACTGCTGGGCGTGAAGAAATTCACACCCGAAGGCCACGTGAAGGACGTCCGCGTCGACCTGCCCCCCGGCCTGGCCATCGATCCCGAAGCGACCCCCCAGTGTGAAGAAGCCCAGATCGAGAAGCTCGAATGCCCCGAAGCAACCCAGGTGGGGGTGGATGAAGCCCTGGGCACCGCGGCGGTGGCCGGTGTGAAGGACACGGTCACCGAAGTGTTCCCCGTTTTCAACATGGTCCGCAAGAGCGGGGAGCCCGCGAGGTTCGGGATCGAGGTCAAGAGCCCCACGATCGACCTGCTCGGTCTCGAAGGCGTGATCTACCTGGAAGGCGCGATCAGCTGGCACCACGAAACCGAAACCAGTGAAAACAGCGGCGTGCCGAGCGGTGACTATCACGAGTTCTTCAGGATCCAGAACATCCCGACACAGCCGGAACTGATCGAATCCAAGCTGATCTTCTGGGGGGTGCCTCAGGAACACACCCACACGAGCGAAGCCCCGCGGACCTTCGTGACGATGCCGAGCTCGCTGAACGCGTGCAGCGACCCGCAGACCACCTATCTGCACGCCGACTCCTACGAAAACGAAGGCGAGTTCCTCGAGTACGCGAGCGAAACGCGCCTGCGCGATGGAACGGCGATCACCGCCACGGGCTGCAACGCGCTCGCGTTCGATCCCTCGCTCTCGCTGGAACCCGAAACGAGCCGCTCCGACGCGCCCGACGGCGCGCGAGTGGACCTGCACGTTCCCCAGCTCACCGCGCAGCCGGGCACGCCGGACTCGCCGGACCTGCAGAGCGCGGCGGTCTCACTGCCGGAAGGGATGACGCTGAACCCCTCCGCGGCGCGCGGCCTGGAAGGGTGCAGCGACGCGCAGATCGGGCTGGGCACGGACAACGCGATCGAATGCCCCGCCGGCTCGGAGATCGGGACGGTGGCGGTCAACGCGCCGGGGATCCCCAACGGCTCGCTGGCCGGCGAGGTCTACCTCGGCGCCCCCGAACCGGGGCAGGGGCCGGAATCGGGGAGGGAGTTCCGGATCTTCCTCGCCGCCGAAGCGCCACGCTACGGAGTGGGGATCCGGTTGCAGGGCCACGTGCAGGCGAGCGCCCAGACCGGCAGGTTGACGGCGATCTTCGAAGAAGCGCCCCAGGTCCCCTTCGAAGACATCGTCCTGACCTTCAACGGCGGCCCCCGTGCGCCACTCGCGAATCCCCTCGGCTGCGGCACGGCGGAACCGGCGGCCGCGCTCACCCCCTACACCGGTCAGCCGCCGACGGCCGCGCAGACGCAGGGGTTCGACGTCGACGCCGACGGCCACGGGGGCGTCTGTCCCTCGCCGCTGCCCCTCGCGCTGGTGCAGAGCACCCCGCCACAGAGCCCGCCGAGCGCAGGCGCGTACAGCCCATTCACGTTCGACCTCGCGCGGGGGGAAGGCCAGCAGTACCTCTCGCGGGTGCAGGTCACGCTGCCGCCGGGGCTGCTGGGCGCGATCCCCTCGGTTGCCCTGTGCCCCGAACCGCAGGCGAACGCCGGCAGCTGCCCGTCGGGCAGTGAGATCGGCACCGTCGCAGTGGGCGCGGGCTCCGGCCCCGAACCGTACGATTTCGCGGGGCACGTGTACCTCACCGGTCCCTACGAGGGGGACCCCTACGGGCTCTCGATCGTCGTGCCCGCGCAGGCCGGCCCCTACGACTTCGGCAATGTGATCACCCGCGCGGGGATCGGAGTCGGCCTGTACAGCGGCCGCGTGGTCGTGACGAGCACCCTGCCCACCATCGTCGAAGGCGTTCCGCTGCGGCTCAGGAGCCTCAGCGTCGGGGTGAACCGCCCCAACTTCCTGTTCAACCCGACCAACTGCGCGCCGCTCGCGAGCGAATCGCTGCTCACGGGCTTCGTGCCCGGAGCGAGCGCGCTCACCACGCAGAGCCTCTCGAGCCCCTTCCAGGTGAACGGGTGCGGCGAGCTGAAGTTCGCTCCGAAGCTCACCGCCTTCACCGGGGGGAGGCCCTCGAAAGCAAATGGAGCGAGCCTCGAAGCCCGGGTCTCCCAGGGCGCCCACCAGGCGAACATCGCGCAGGTGCTCACCTCACTGCCCAAGCAGCTGGTCACACGCCAGAGCACGCTCCGCAAAGCGTGTCTCGCGGCGACCTTCGAAGTCGCGGACCCGCCCGGGGGCTGCTCGGGGGAAGCGCAGGTCGGAGAGGCCGTCGCGAGCACCCCCGTGCTGCCGGGCAGCCTCGAGGGGCCCGTCTACCTGGTCTCCCATGGTGGAGAGGCCTTCCCCGACCTCGATGCGATCCTGCGCGGCGACGGCGTCGAGGTGGTGCTCGTGGGCCACACCCACATATCGAGGAGCGGGATCACGAGCGCGAGCTTCGAATCGCTGCCCGACGTGCCGATCTCGAGCTTCTCGCTGGACCTGTCGGTCGGTCCCCACTCGGCGCTGAGCGCCAACGGCAGCCTCTGTGCCGCAAAGCTCGCGATGCCCACCACGCTGGTGGGGCAGAACGGGGCCAGGATCACCCAGAGGACGAGGATCTCCGCCGTCGGCTGCACTTGCCCCCGGGTGTCGCATCGCCTACATTTGTCACATGCCAAGCGTCAGCGCGGAGTTGCCTGTGGGAGTCGACGAGTACACCGGCACCGACACCGGAGCGGGCGACGGCGGGGATCCCGTGCTCGACGCCCTGCGCCGCCTGATGCGACTCGCGGACGGCACCGAGGACTCTGAGGCGATCTTCCGGGCCCTCGCCCGCGAGCTCCTGTCGCTGCTGGGGGCCGAGGAGATGCACGTCCACCATCTCGCGGCCCCCGGTGCGCCGGAGGAGGAGCGCGTGGTGGTGTACCTCTTCGAGGGCGAGGGGCGCCTCAACTACGTGGCTCCCCTCAACGAGCGCCCCCCCGGGATCGCCTGGGTCGCGAGCACGGGGCAGAGCATGCTCGCCGTCGGACCCCACGAACTGGCGGCCAGCGTGCCGCGTCTGGCGGCCGCGGGCGGGGCGGACTGTGCGCTGCTGCTGCCGCTCGGAGTGCGGGGGGAGGTCGATGCGGTGATCGTGCTCGCGCGCCGGGGTCTCGAGGTCTTCGACGGGCACGCGCTTCAGCGCGCCTCGGTGCTGATCGATCAGGCCGCGATCGGGCTGGCCCTGCTGCGGGCGCGAGCGGAGGCGGGCACCGACGGCGTGACGGGCTGCATGAACCACCGTGCGATGCGCCGCCGCCTGCGCGAAGAGATCGGCCGCGCCGCCCGCGCCGACGGCCGCCTGGCGTGCCTGCTGCTCGACCTCGACGACTTCAAGCTCGTCAACGACCGCCACGGCCACCCCGCGGGGGATGCGCTGCTGCGCGAGGTCGCCCGCGCGCTGATGGGGGAGGTCCGGGCCTTCGACCGCGTGGCGCGCTACGGGGGGGACGAGTTCGTGGTGATCCTCCCCAACGCGGATCTCGAGAGCGCCGCGCAGGCCGCCGCTCGTGCCCTGCAGCGGCTCGCGGCGATCCCCTCCGTCGATCGCGCCCAGGCCGGTGTCCGCGCCTCGGTCGGCGTCGCCCAGTGGTTCCCCGCGATGACCGCGGAGGAGCTGCTGGAGGCCTGCGACGAGGCGCTGCTGCGCAGCAAGCGCGCGGGCAAGGGCCGCGTCGAGCTGGCGGTCCAGTAGGCCGGCGTCGGCGCTCTTTGATTGACTGGGGGTATGTCGCAGGACAGCTTCCGGTCGAGGGGCACGCTCGCGGTGGGGGGACGCGAGTACGAGATCTTCCGCCTCGCCGCGCTTGCGGAGCGCTTCGACGTGGCGAGCTTGCCCTTCTCGCTGAAGGTGCTGCTCGAGAACCTCCTGCGCACGGAGGGCTCGGGGGCGGTGGCGGCGCCCGACATCGAGGCGCTCGCCGGCTGGGACTCCGCGGCGCAGCCCTCGATCGAGATCGCCTTCACGCCCGCGCGCGTGTTGATGCAGGACCTGACGGGCGTCCCCGCCGTGGTGGACCTCGCGGCGATGCGCGACGCGATGGCGCAGATGGGGGGCGACCCCGCCAAGATCAACCCGCTCGCGCCCGCGGAGCTGGTTATCGATCACTCCGTGCAGGTCGACGCCTTCGGCACGCGCGAGGCCTTCGCGATCAACGCGGCGCGCGAGTTCGAGCGCAACCAGGAGCGCTACCTCTTCCTGCGCTGGGGTCAGCAGGCGTTCGACAACTTCAAGGTGGTCCCCCCCGACACGGGAATCGTGCACCAGGTCAACCTCGAGTACCTCTCGCGCGTGGTGTTCGTCGCGGACGGCGAGGGTTCCGCGCCGCCCGCCGCCTACCCCGACACGCTGGTGGGCACGGACTCGCATACGACGATGGTCAACGGCCTCGGTGTGCTCGGCTGGGGCGTCGGCGGGATCGAGGCGGAGGCGGCGATGCTGGGCCAGCCGCTGTCGATGCTGATCCCGCAGGTCGTGGGCTTCCGCGTGCACGGCGCTCTGCGCGAGGGGGCCACGGCCACCGATCTGGTGCTGACCGTCACCGAGATGCTGCGCGAGCGCGGCGTCGTGGGCAAGTTCGTCGAGTTCCACGGCGCCGGCCTCGCGGGCCTGCCGCTCGCGGACCGCGCGACGATCGGCAACATGTCGCCCGAGTTCGGCTCCACCTGCGCGATCTTCCCGATCGACGCGGAGACGCTCCGCTACCTCCGTTTCTCCGGGCGGCCCGCCGAGCAGGTGGAGCTGGTCGAGGCCTACGCGCGCGAGCAGGGCCTCTGGCACGACGAGAGCTCCCCCGAGCCGCGCTTCTCCGAGCAGATCGAGCTCGATCTGGGCGAGGTGGTGCCGAGCCTCGCCGGCCCCAAGCGCCCGCAGGATCGGATCTCGCTGAGCGACGCCCAGCCGGCGTTCCGGCGCGCGCTCGCCGGCTACGTGCCCACCTCCAACGGCGACGACGAAGCGGTGGCGGCGACGTTCCCCGCCAGCGACCCCACCGCCTCACAGGAGCCCGCCAACGGCGAGGGCCCGCGGGCGGCCAACCCGCAGGCGTCGGGGGCGAGCGCGGCAGGTCTGCCGGAGGCGGATGAGAAGGGGGAGGAGGAGGGGGGGGTACGCGTGACGCTTTCGGACGGCACCTCAACAACCCTGCGCCATGGCCATGTGGTGATCGCGGCGATCACGAGCTGCACCAACACCTCCAACCCCTCGGTGATGATCGGGGCGGGGATCCTCGCCCGCAACGCGCTTGCCCGGGGCTTGGAGCGCAAGCCGTGGGTGAAGACCTCGCTCGCGCCGGGGTCGAAGGTCGTCAGCGAATACCTCGACCGCGCGGGGCTCACCGAGCCGCTGGAGCAGCTCGGCTTCAACCTCGTGGGCTACGGCTGCACCACCTGCATCGGCAACTCCGGGCCGTTGCCGGAGGAGATCTCGAAGGTCGTGGGCGAGGAGGACCTGGCGGTCGTCTCGGTGCTCTCGGGCAATCGCAACTTCGAGGGGCGCATCAACCCGGACGTGAAGATGAACTACCTCGCCTCCCCGCCGCTGTGCGTGGCCTATGCGCTGACGGGGACGATGGACATCGATATCGCCGCCGACCCGCTCGGCCGCGACGCCGACGGCCGGGAGGTCTACCTGCGCGACATCTGGCCCAGCGGGCGCGAGATCGCGCAGACGATCGAGCAGGCGGTGCAGTCGGACATGTTCCGTAAGAGCTATGCCGAGGTGTTCGCGGGTGACGAGCACTGGAACGGCCTGGAGGTCCCCACCGGCGATCGCTTCGCCTGGGATGAGCGCTCCACCTACGCGCGCCTGCCCCCCTACTTCGAGGGGATGCCCCCCGAGCCCGCTCCGGTCGAGGATCTGCGAGGCGCGCGCGTGCTGGCGGTGTGGGGGGACTCGGTCACCACCGATCACATCTCCCCGGCGGGCGCGATCAAGCGCGACGGGCCGGCGGGGCTCTATCTGCAGGAGCAGGGGGTGGCGCCGCGCGACTTCAACTCCTTCGGCGCGCGCCGCGGCAACCACGAGGTGATGGTGCGGGGCACCTTCGCGAACATCCGGATCCGCAACCTCCTGCGGACTTCCGACGGAGCGGCGCTGCCGGAAGGCGGCATGACCATCCACCTCCCGGACGGAGAGCGGCTGTCGATCTACGAGGCCGCGGTGCGCTACATGCTGGAAGAGGTGCCGCTGGTGGTGCTCGCCGGCAAGGAGTACGGCACGGGCTCCTCGCGCGATTGGGCGGCGAAGGGCACGAAGCTGTTGGGGGTGCGCGCGGTGATCGCGCAGAGCTTCGAGCGCATCCACCGCTCCAACCTCGTGGGGATGGGCGTGCTGCCGCTGCAGTTCTCCGAGGGCCAGAGCACGCAGTCGCTGGGCCTCACCGGCGAGGAGATCTTCTCGATCGAGGGCTTCGCCACCGCGATGAACAGCGGCGGGGAGGCCCCGCGCGAGGTGACGGTGCGCGCCGAGCGGGGAGGCGAGCGGGCCGGCGAGGGGGCGGCGCCTGTCGAGTTCCAGGCGCGCGTGCGGATCGACACGCCCCGCGAGGCCGACTACTACCGCCACGGCGGCATTCTCCAGTACGTGCTGCGAGGCTTGCTCGCCTCGTGAGCGACGACTTCCCAAAAGTCCTGCGCGACCTGCTCGCGGCGCGCGGTCCGTCAGGCTATGAGACCGCGCCTGCGGCGGTGTGGCGGGCGGCGGCCGAGGCATTCGGCGCCAAGGTGGGCACCGACGTGGTCGGCACGCCGTCTGCGCTGGTGGAGGGAGTGGGAGGCCCGCCCACCCGGCGGCTCGTGGTGATGGGTCACATCGACGAGATCGGGCTGATCGTGACCCACATCGATGACGAGGGCTTCCTGTGGTTCCGCGAGGTGGGGGGCTGGGACGCGCAGATCCTGGTGGGCCAGCGCGTGGTGCTCGGCACGCGCGCGGGCGAGCTCGCGGGGGTGATCGGCAAGAAGCCGATCCACCTGCTGCGCGATGAGGAGCGCAAGAAGGTCGCGGAGGTGCGCGACCTGCACATCGACATCGGCGCGCGTGACGGCGAGCAGGCGCGGGAGCTCGTGCGGGTCGGGGACGTGGCGGTGATCGCCGGCGACCCCGTGGAGCTGCCCAACGGCCGCATCGCCTCGCGCGCCCTCGACAACCGCCTGGGCTCCTTCGTGGCGCTGGAGGCGGCCCGCCTGGTGGCGCAGGGGGACGGTGCGCAGGGCAAGGGCGTGCAGGGCGACGGCGCGCATGAGGGTGGTGCGCAGTGGGAGGTGGTCGCAGTGGCGGCCGCGCAGGAGGAGACCACCTTCGGGGGCTCGCGCACCAGCGCCTTCTCGCTGGAGCCCGACGCGGCGATCGTGGTCGACGTGACCCACGCCACCGATGCCCCGGGGATCGAGATCAAGGAGGCCGGCAAGCACGAGCTCGGCACGGGGCCCGTGTTGAGCAGGGGCTCGACGCTCCACCCCGCCCTCTTCGAGCTGCTGCACGACACCGCGGAGCGCGAGCAGATCCCATTCACTGTGGAGGCGATCGGCCGCAACACGGGCACCGACGCCGACGCGGTGCACCTCAGCCGCGGCGGGGTGCCGACCGCGCTGGTGTCGGTGCCCATCCGCTATATGCACTCACCCGTGGAGCTCGTGGAGCTCGCCGACGTGCACGCCGCCGCACGGCTGATCGCCGCCGCGGCGCGCACGCTGGACGCGGACACCTCGTTCGCGCGCTAGGCGCCGGCGGGGCTCAGCTCGGTGAACTCGGGGATCTCGTAGGCCGCTCCGGGCTTGCCGCCCAGCGCGAGCACTCGCATACCCTCGGGTCCGGAGAACAGCTTGCGCTTGATGCCGGGACCGACCCGGACGAGGACGTCGGGCGTGAGCTCCAGACGCTCGCCCTCCACCTCGATCGCGCCAGATCCGCGAATCACCGAGTAGACCTCCTCCTGGCCGTCCTCCGCGTGTTCGTGCTCGGGGTAGTCGTTGTAGTTGGGGGGCAGATCAACGACCTGCATACCGAAGGAGGTGACGCCCAGCTCGGCACGTGCCTTCTTCAGGCCGCCGCCAAAGGCGCCCTCCATCTCGTCGATCTGCTTCGCGGTGTATCCGGGCATGGCAGCTCCCTATCTGTAGTTGCCGAGGTTTGAGCCTGGATCTTAGCGACTGCTAAGAAAGTTGGCTCAGCTGCGCACAAGCCGCTTGTAGGAGATCCGATGGGGCCGGTCGGCGGCGGCACCGAGGCGCTCGTGGCGGTGCTCCTCATAGGCCTCGAAGTTGCCCTCGAACCACGTCACCTGCGAGTCGCCCTCGAAGGCCAGCACGTGGGTTGCAATGCGATCCAGGAACCAGCGGTCGTGGGAGATCACGATTGCGCATCCGGGGAAGCCCAGCAGCGCGTTCTCGAGCGCGCGCAGCGTGTCCACGTCGAGGTCGTTGGTGGGCTCGTCGAGCAGCAGCAGGTTGCCGCCGCTGCGCAGCAGCTTCGCGAGGTGCACGCGGTTGCGCTCGCCGCCGGAGAGCTTGCCGATACGCGCCTGCTGGGAGCTGCCCTTGAAGTTGAAGCCGGCGGTGTACTGACGCGAGTTGACCTCGCGCTCGCCGACTTTGATGTGCTCGTAGCCTTCGGAGATCTCCTCCCACACGGTCTTCTCAGGGTTCAGGGCGTCGCGCGACTGGTCGACGTAGGCGAGCTCGACCGTCTCGCCGAGCTCGAGTGTGCCGCTGTCGGGGGCCTCCTCGCCGGTGATCATCCTGAACAGCGTCGTCTTGCCGGCGCCGTTGGCGCCGATCACACCGACGATGCCCGCGCGGGGCAGGTCGAAGGAGAGCGACTCGATCAGCAGCCGCTCGCCGAAGCCCTTGGAGACATTGCTCGCAGTCAGCACCTTCTCGCCGAGGCGCGGTCCCGGGGGGATGTGGATCTGGACCTCCTCGAGCTTGACATTGCGCTCTTCGGAGATCAGCTCCTCATAGCGGGCCAGGCGTGCCTTTGACTTCGTGCGTTTGCCCTTGGGGTTCGTGCGCACCCACTCGAGCTCCGCCGCGATCGTGCGCTCGCGGCCCTTCTCCGAGCGCTCTTCCTGGGCCAGCCGCGCCTGCTTCTGCTCCAGCCAGCTGGAGTAGTTTCCCTGGTAGGGGATGCCCTTGCCGCGGTCGAGCTCGAGGATCCAGCCGGCGACGTTGTCGAGGAAGTAGCGGTCGTGGGTGACGGCGACGATCGCGCCCTTGTACTCGGCGAGGTGCTGCTCCAGCCACGCGACCGACTCGGCGTCGAGGTGGTTGGTGGGCTCGTCCAGCAGCAGCAGGTCGGGCGCGCGCAGCAGTAGGCGGCAGAGGGCCACGCGGCGGCGCTCGCCTCCCGAGAGCGTGCTCACCTCGGCGTCCGGCGGCGGCAGGCGCAGCGCGTCCATCGCGTATTCGAGCTGTGTGTCGAGGTTCCACGCGTCGGCCGCTTCGATCTTCGCCTGAAGCTTGCCGA
This sequence comes from uncultured Solirubrobacterales bacterium, assembly GCA_963713985.1. Classification (GTDB taxonomy): domain Bacteria; phylum Actinomycetota; class Thermoleophilia; order Solirubrobacterales; family Solirubrobacteraceae; genus Palsa-744. Next base: position 1,771,198 of record OY970219.1, read on the forward strand.
ACTCATCCGCGGTCTCGTCGGAGTAGTTGGCCGCCAGCTCGTTGAAGCGATCGAGCAGCGCCTTGGTCTCGGCGACGCCGTCCTCGACGTTGCCTTTGACGTTCTTGGACTCATCCAGATGCGGCTCCTGCTCGAGCATGCCCACCGTCGCGCCCGGCGCGAGCGTGGCCTCCCCGCGGTACTCCTGATCGACCCCCGCCATGATCCGCAGCAGCGTCGACTTGCCCGCGCCGTTGTAGCCGAGCACGCCGATCTTCGCGCCGGGGTAGAACGCCAGGGTGACGTTGTCGAGCACCGTCTTGTCCGGCGGGTGGAGCTTGGACAGGCGGTGCATCGTGAAGATGTATTGGGCGGACATTCCCGCGCAGCTTAGAGGGTGGCGCAGCCGCCGCAGGCGGCGAGCCGGGCCCCTCTTCAATCAGAACTCCCCAATCCGAGGCGCTACCGTTTGTGCTTCATGCCCACGGTGCTGGATATCGAGCAGCAGATGATGCTGCTGGAGCTGGAGCCCCCCTTCGACAAGCGCGCGGTGCAGCTCGCGCGCCGAAAGATGGCCAAGCGCTGGCACCCCGATCTGGCCCCCCCGGGCAAGCAGCCCGAACACGAGCGCCACCTGAAGGCGATCAACGAGGCCGCGGATCAGCTCGAGCGCATGGCGGAGAGCCTGCGCGGCGGGCACGTCTCGCGCAACGCGGTCCGGGTGAGCGCCGCGGCGGCGCGCAAGGCGCGGGAGGAGGCGGGGCGCAGGGCCTACGAAGCGGAGCAGCGAGCGCGGGAGAGCGCCGCGGAGAACGCCAAGCACGACCCCTTCGGGAGCAGGGTCCCGGACCACTCGGTGGTGCACCGCTACGCGCGCTGCATGTCCTACCCGGAGTGGGGGGTGGGAACGGTGGCGGGGATCTACTTCACCGGCGACAGCGTCGGGAACGAGGAGGTCCAGCAGTGGGCGCGGGTGAAGTTCAGCCACGGCATCCGCACGGTGCCCGCGGGAAGCATGCGCTTCGTGGACTTCTCCAAGCCGGACCCCGCGGCGGAGAGAATGGAGCGCTTCATGGTCGCCGCGCAGCGCGCGATGGCGGAAGGAGAGTACGCACTGGCGGCGCGCCGGCTGGTGTACGCGCGCGAAGCGGAGCCCGGCAACGTGGGGGTGCTGCGTCTGATGACGCTCGCCTTCTGGCAGGCCGGCGACCTGGAGGCGGCGGCGCGCTCGGTGCGCGACTGGGCGCGCGTCGACGGGGAGCGCCCAGCGCCGCACCGCTTCGCGGCGCGCATCTATGAAGACGTGGGCGCGGTGGACCTCGCTGAGGAAGCCGCACGCCGTGCCGCCGAGCGGGGACCCTCCGACGCGGGGGCGTGGGAGCGCCTGGGCCGCCTGCGCCTGCGCCTGATGGATCGCGAGGGCGCCCTGGAAGCGCTGGAGCGAGCCCTGAGCCTGGGAGCTGATGGCGAGGTGCGGGACCTCGTGGTCACGGCTCTGGCGATCGAGCCACGGGCGCCCGTGCCCACTGCTGCTTAGGACCACTGCGATTTCCCTGCCGAAGCAGCTGCGTTCTTCCCGCTAGGCCGTGAAGGAGTCGGGATCCCCGCCACCGGCTCGTGCCCCTCGTTCTCCGGTCGAGGGTGGCGCTCACGCGAGGATGTTCACCGCCCGCGAGACGATCAGCCCGATCGTGACGAGCGAGACCAGGGACTGGACGCCCATGATGCTCTTGGCGGTGGGCGAGAGGGGCATGGTGTCGGTGGGGGAGAAGGCGGTGGCGTTGGTGAGGGAGACATAGAGGTAGTCGATGAACCGCGGTCGCCAGTGCAGGGGCTCGATGCGGTCGTCGGACATCTGGGGAAAGAGGAAGTCGGGCGGTCCGTCGTGGCCGGCGGCGCGCCGGCCGGGTCCCCCGCGGTCGGTCTCCCAGTACCAGAGCGCGAAGATCAGGAAGTTCGTGAGCCAGATCAGCACTCCGGAGACGATCAGCTCGCGGCCGTTGTCGACGTGTCCGTGCAGCAGGAGGTGGGTGAGGGCGACCAGCGAGTAGATGTTGGCGGCGCTCACGAACGCGGTGAGGCTGAGCGCCACGCGCCGGCGGCGGGGGTGCTCGTGCTCGAGCTGGCGCGGGGTGGCCATGAACATCCCGATCAACAGCGCCCCCTCCAGCGAGGGGATCAGCCAGGGGGGTCCCGCGGTGAGCCGCTTGGGCAGCAGCAGCTGCAGGGCGATCGCGGCGAGGATGGTGGCCTGGGCGGGCCAGAAGGGCTCGGGGGTGGCCGGCGGCGGATAGGGCCGGCCGGGCTGGCGGGGGGACTCCTGGGCCACGGGTGCAGGGTACGGCCCGGCTCGGCCGGCACCCCATAGGGGTTGGGTGCCGCTCACCGGGCGCGCTAGCCTGGGAGGCGTGGGCATCGAGAACCCCGTGCACATCCTCTTCCTCGCGGCGGTGGCGCTGGTGGTGCTCGGCCCCAAGCGCCTGCCCGAACTGACGCGCGCGGCGGGGAAGAGCATCCGCGAGTTCCGCGAGGCGCTGAACGGTGGGGTCGTGGAGGAGGAGCCCGCCGGCGGCCAGGTCCCCCCGCAGGCGGTGGCGCTGTCGGCTCAACCCGTGCAGCCCGCCCAGCCCGCCGAGCCCGATCGGGATCCCGAGTAGCGCCCGCCCAGAGGCTGACCTCCGCGCCGCCAGGTAGGTTCCCGGGGTGCGCCTGATCGTGGCCCGCTGTGAGGTCTCCTACATAGGCCGTCTGACGACGGTGCTGCCCGAGGCGGTGCGCCTGCTGATGCTGAAGGCGGACGGCGCCTTCATGGTGTGGGCCGACGGTGGGGGTCCCAACGTGAAGCCGCTGAACTGGATGACCCCGCCCACGGTGCTCGAGGTGCAGAGCGACTCGCGGGGCGTGCTCACGCATCTGACGGTGCGCAAGCAGCGCCAGGAGGACCGCCTGGAGATCGCGATCGCCGAGGTGCTCTCGGACATCGAGCACGAGTTGGACACACTGGCGTCGCTCGAGAAGGAGGGCCTGGAGCGGGAGCTGCAGGAGCTGCTCGCGGGCGCTCCCCAGTGGTGCGGCGAGGGGTTCCGGCTGGTCCGCCGCGAGTGGCCCACCGACATCGGCCCGGTGGACCTGATGTGCCGCGACGGGGAGGACGAGTGGGTGGCGGTGGAGATCAAGCGAATCGCCACGATCGATGCGGTGGAGCAGCTCACGCGCTACCTGGAGCGCATCCGCCTGGATCCTGCGCTGGGCGCCTGTCGGGGCGTGCTGGCCGCGCAGCAGATCAAGCCCCAGGCGCGCGTGCTCGCGCAGGCAAGGGGGATCGAGTGCGTGGAGGTCGAGCTCGAGGTGCTGCGCGGCGAGCGCGAGCCGGAGCTGAGGCTGTTCGCGGCGTAGCGGACTCCCCTCCTCCTCCTCCTCCTCCTTTCTCGCCGTCGCCTCGCCCGGCACCGCGTCGCCCGGCATGAGGGGTGACTGCTCAGCCGTTATCAACATGATTCCGGTGTTTGACATCGTGCGAGCCATGCGTTATACAGCGGCCGATGTGTGGTGCTAAGCGGACAAGGAGGAAGCGGTGTCTCTCGTTCTAGAGCTCGATGTGTTCAGCGGTAGGCCCAACCCCACGGTGGAGTTGGAGGGGGAGGAGGCCGAGGGCCTCCTGGAGCGGCTTCGCCCCCAGGGGCGCCTCGGGCCGGACTCCGACCTCACCCCTCCCTCCTACCTCGGGTACCGCGGCGTCGTGGTCCGCGGAGCCGACGCCCACCTCTCCGACCTCCCCCACTCGTTCAGGCTGAGAGGCGAGGCCCTCGTCGGTCCCGGCCTCGCGCACCGGCCCGCGGACGTGGCGGCGGAGGAGTTCCTCGTGGGCCCCGAGGGCCCCTTTCGCAGACTCGAGGATCCCGAGCTCCTCGGGCGCGTGGGAGAGCTGATCGGGAGCACGCTGGAGATCGGGGAGTGGCCCTGGTGGAGATACCTGCCGTGGCCCTGGGTCAACCCCTGCGCGTGCGGGCCCATCTACGAGCCCGCGTGGTGGAACGTTCCCGCGCGCCAGCCGGTGAACAACTGTTACAACTACGCCACCAACTACCGCACGGACACCTTCGCGCAGCCCGGCAGGGCGGCCGGCAGTGAGTACACCTCGCTCACCTGCCCCGCCGTCGGTGTCGCGGCCGTCGCCGACGATCTCATCTCCGATCCCACCGCGGACAACAACTGTCCCGCCTACGGCCACCTCGTCGCCCTGGTGATCGCACCGGGTTGGGACTTTCACTGGTACCGCAAGGGCAAGGACGGCATGTGGACGCACAAACCGGGGGGCACCCCCGCCACGAACGTCGACAATGCGGGCCACGTGATAACCGATCCCCGCACCGCCGATCGTGGGCCCTACACCGACTTCTGCCAGTTCATGATCGTCATGCATGGCCACATCAAGATCTCCTGAGCAGGAGTGGACCGCCTCGGTCGATCTCTTCTCGGGGCGGCCCAATCCGACCTGGGTGGTTGCCGCGGGGCCGGCGCGCGAGCTGGTGGAGCTGTGCTCCGGGCTCCCCCCAACCGCGGCCCCGCCAGGCGGGCCGCCCGCGCTCGGGTACCGCGGCTGCGCGCTGCGCGCACCGGACGGCCGCGTGTGGCGGGCGCGGGGCGGTGTCGTATGCGTGCCCGGGGCGCCGAGCCCGCAGGTCCGTAGAGACGACGGGTGTGTCTGGGAGCGGCGCCTGCTGGAAACAGCGCCCGAGGGCGCTCTGCCTGCGAATTGGAGCCCCTAAGATGCGGCGATGACCGATAACGCCGCCTCCACCGCCGACTCGACCACCGGCGCCTCCCCCGCCGAGCCCCCCGCCGTGTTGAGCGAGCGACGGGGGGACGTGCTGCTGATCACCCTCAACCGCCCCCAGGTGCGCAACGCCGTCAACGGCGCCGTCGCCGAGGGCGTGGCGGGGGCGCTCGATGAGCTCGACTCCGACGAGGAGCTCGCCGTGGGCATCCTCACCGGCGCGGGGGGTTTCTTCTGCGCGGGCATGGACCTCGGGGCGTTCGTCCGCGGCGAATCCCCCTGGTTTGGGGACCGCGGCTTCGCGGGCATCTCCCAGCGCGCCTCCCGCAAGCCGCTGATCGCGGCGATCGAGGGCTTTGCGGTGGCCGGCGGGATGGAGGTCGCGCTGGCGTGCGACCTGATCGTGGCGGCGCGGGGGGCCAAGCTGGGCATCCCCGAGGCCAAGCGCTCGCTGGTGGCGGCTGGCGGCGCGCTGCTGCGCCTGCCGCGGCGGATTCCCTACCACCTGGTGATGGAGCTGGCGCTCACCGGCGAGACGATGCCCGCGGAGCGCTTCCACGAGCTCGGCCTGGTCAACCGCCTGACCGAGCCCGGGGGGGCGGTCGAGGCGGCGATGGAGCTCGCCGGGACGCTCGCCAAGAACGGCCCCCTGGCGCTGATCGCCTCCAAGCAGATCCTCCAGGAGCAGTTCGACTGGTCCACCGCCGAGATGTGGGAGCGCCAGGGCGCAATCACCGGACCGGTGTTCGCCTCCGAGGACGCCAAGGAGGGCGCGAGTGCCTTCAAGGAGAAGCGCGAGCCGGTGTGGCGGGGGCGGTAGCGCCTCGTAAGGCCCGCTCCGGGTCCGCTCACCCCATTGCGCGCTGCGGCTGCGCGGGACCCCACGCTGCGGCCCCGCCGGGACCCGCGCCGGCTCAGCCCCGCGCGTGGCGCCGGCGGCGCCACTGGCGGAAGACGTTCTTGCAGCGCCGCCAGAGCATCTTCCAAGTATGAACCAAACGGAGGGGGCCTTGGGGGAGGGCCTGCCCTCCCCCAACCATTCAGCGCTCCCCGGGTGTCTTGCGGGGGTACTGGGAGGTGTCCACGCTGAGGTCCAGCGCGGTGCGCACGATGCGGCTCTGTTCGGCGGCGTGCGCCGCGGGGTACCCCTCGCCGGGGCTGGCGCGCTCGGGGCGCCCGATGTAGCCGAAGTGGACCTCGCCGGAGAGGATCTGCATGAGGCGCGGGAACATGTGCGCGCGGGCGCCCATGTTGCGGGGCTCTTCCTGGGTCCACACCACCTCGCGCAGGTTGGGGTAGCGGTGGATCAGCTCCAGGATCTGCCCTTCGGGGAAGGGGTAGAGCAGCTCCACGCGCCCCACCGCGACGGCCTCGTTGTCCTGGCGGTCGGGGTGGCCCACGAGGTCGTAGTAGATCTTGCCCGTGCACAGCACCAGGCGGGTGACCCTCTCGTCCTGGACGCCCGGCTCGGGCAGCACCGGCTGGAAGCGGCTCTCCTCGGCCAGTTCGGAGATGTCGCTGGAGGCCTGCGGCAGGCGCAGCAGCGACTTGGGGGTCATGATCACCAGCGGGCGCTGCTTGGCGATGCGGGCCTGGCGGCGCAGGAGGTGGAAGTACTGGGCGGGCGTCGTCAGATTGGCCACGCGGATGTTGCCCTCGGCGGCGAGCGCGAGGAAGCGCTCCAGTCGCGCGGAGGAGTGCTCGGGGCCGGAGCCCTCGTAGCCGTGGGGCAGCAGCAGGGTGAGACGCGAGGTCTGCCCCCACTTGGCGAGGCCCGAGACGATGAACTGGTCGACGATCACCTGCGCGGAGTTGACGAAATCCCCGAACTGGGCCTCCCACAGGACGAGCGTCTCGGGGGCCTCCTGGGAGTAGCCGTACTCGAAGCCCATGCAGGCGAGCTCCGAGAGCGGGCTGTTGTGCAGCTCGAAGGGCGCGAGCGCCTCGGGGAGGCTCTGGATCGGGCACATCGTCTGGCCGGTCTTGGCGTCGTGCAGCACCATGTGGCGCTGGCTGAAGGTGCCCCGCTCGGTGTCCTGGCCGGTGAGCCGGATGGGGGTGCCGTCGGTGAGCAGCGAGGCGAACGCCAGCGCCTCCGCGTGCGCCCAGTCCAGGCGGGGGTGCTCGGCGGTGCTCTCACCGGCTCCCGCGCCCCCGGCGGCCCCCGCTCCCGCGGCTGCACCGGCGGCTCCGTTCGGCTCCGCCAGCGCGGCGCGGCGGCGCTCGAGCTGTTTGACGAGCTTGGGGTGCACCGTGAAGCCCTCGGGGGTGCGCAGCAGTTGTGTGCCCAGTTCGCGCAGGCGCTCCGCGGGCACCGCGGTCTGCACTTCGGGGCTGGGGGAGCGGTCGAGCTGGTATTCGCCGGTGCCGCTTGCCGCCGAGCCGTGCTCCGCGGCGGCGGCGATCTTGCTCTTCAGGCGCTGGTGCAGGAGCGTGAGGTTGTCCCACACCTCCTGCCCGAGCTGGTCGACTCTCTCTTTGGTGACGATCCCCTCCGCGATCAGGCGCTCCGCCCACAACTCCGCCACGCGCTTGTGGCCCTTGATCTTGGCGTACATCTCCGGCTGGGTGTAGGCGGGCTCGTCCGACTCGTTGTGCCCGAAGCGCCGGTAGCCGATCAGGTCGATCAGCACGTCGTGGCCGAATTCCTTGCGGAAGGCGAACGCGAGGCGCACCGCGCTCATGCAGGCGGGGACGTCGTCGGCGTTGACGTGGATGATCGGCACGTCGAAGCCCTTCGCCAGATCCGAGGCCCAGCGGGTGGAGCGGGCGTCGTCGGGGTCGGTGGTGAAGCCGATCTGATTGTTGGTGATGAGGTGCACCGTGCCCCCCACCTTGTAGCCGTCCAGGGCCTGCAGGTTGAGCGTCTCGGCGACGACCCCCTGGGCGGGGAAGGCGGCGTCGCCGTGGATCGCGATCGGCACCGCGGCGTCGGTGTCCTGGTGGGCGTGGGGGCCCTGGCGGGTGGTCTGGGCGGCGCGGGTGGCGCCCTCCACGACCGCGGAGACGTACTCCAGGTGGGAGGGGTTGGACTCGAGGTTGACCTGGATCGTCTCCCCGTTGGGCAGCAGATAGGAGCCGTGGGTGCCGTGGTGGTACTTGACGTCCCCCGTCCCCCCCTGGGGGATCGTGGTCACCGCCTCCAGTGTGGAGGCCCCCTCGAACTCCGCGAAGATCGTGTCGTAGGGGCGCCCGAGGTTGTGCGCGAGCACGTTCAGGCGGCCGCGGTGGGCCATGCCGATCACCACCTCCCTCCCCCCATGGGCGGCGGCGAGCTGGATCAGCTCGTCGAGCATCGGCACGGTCACGTCGAGGCCCTCGATCGAGAACTGGTGCTGTCCGAGGTAGGCCTTGTGCATGAAGCGCTCCAGCGCATCCACCTCGATCAGGCGCTTGAGCAGGGTCTGCTGCTCGTCGCTGGTGAGCGGCTGGCGGAAGGTCCCCGACTCGATCTTCTCCCGCAGCCACACCCGCTGGCGGTGGGAGGCGATGTGCTCGATCTCGTAGGCGATCGTGCCGCAGTAGGTCTCCCGCAGGTGGGGCAGCGCGTCGGCGAGGGTCGCCCCGGGGACCCACATGCGCAGGATCTTGGCGGGGATCTGGGCCATCAGCTCGGGGGTGAGCCCCAGCGGCTCGGGGTCCAGGGCGGGGTCGCCCTCGGGCTCGATGCCCAGGGGATCCAGGCGCGCCGCGAGGTGGCCGTGGGTGCGGAACGCCTTCAGCAGGGCCGTGGCGGACTGCACCGCCTGCAGCAGCTCCTCGTCGGGGGCGCCGCGCGCCTGCGCGCCGCCGCGGCGGGCCTCCTCGGCGGTGGCCGCGACGGCCGCCGCGGCGGCCGCGGGTGCGGGCACCGGCGGGGCGGGTCCGAGCTCCACGCCGAGCGAGGAGAAGACCCCGTCGTAGAAGCCACGCTCCCCCTGCAGATACTCCTCCACGAGCCCCAGGAAGCGACCCGACTCGGCCCCCTGGATCACGCGGTGGTCGTAGGTGGAGGTCATCGTCATGACCTTCTCCGCGCCGATCATCGCGCCGATGTTGGCGAGGCCCACGGGGTAGCCGATCGAGCCCGTGGCCACGATCGTCCCCTGGCCGCTCATCAGCCTCGGCACCGAGGCGATCGTGCCGAGCCCCCCGGGGTTGGTGAGGGTGATGTTGGCCCCCACCAGGTCGTCCGCGGTGAGCGTGTTGGTGCGCGCCTTCTCAACCAGCCCGTCGTAGGCGGCGAGGAAGCGCTCGAAGGACATGTGGGCGGCGTTCTGGATCACCGGCACCATCAGCGTGCGGCTGCCGTCCCGCTTCTCCACGTCCACCGCCAAGCCCAGGTTGACCTGGCCGTCGCTCACGCGGTGGGGGCGGCCCTCGAGCTCGGCGAAGTGCTCCGCCATCACCGGCATGTCCTGCGCGGCGCGCGCGATCGCGTAGGCGATGAGGTGGGTGAAGGAGACTCTCCTGCCCGCCGCCTTGAGCTCGCGCCGGCGGGCGTCCAGCGCGGTCACGGTCAGCGTGCGAAAGCTCGTGGCGGTGGGGATCGAGCGGGACTGCTCCATGTAGCGCACGAGCGCCGCCGCCCCGCCCTTCATGAGCACCGCCCCGGCCGGTGCGGCGGTCGTTGCGCCGTCGGTGGAGGGGGGAGGGGTGGCCACTCCACCGTTGCCTGCGCCGGCACCGAGCACGTCGGCCTTCACGATGCGCCCCGCGGGGCCGCTGCCCGACACCCGAGCGAGGTCGATGCCCTCGACCGCGGCGGCGCGCGCGGCGACGGGGGAGACCCGCACGCCCTCGGGGACCGTCTGCTGGGAGGAGGCGCTGCCGTCGCCCGCCGCGCCGTTCGCGGGGGGAGCGGAGGAGGAGGCAGCGGTGGCGGTGCCGCCCGCGCTCTCGGAGGGGGCCGCGCCGTCCGTACCGTCCACCGGAGAGGCGGGAGCCGCTGCGGGGGATCCCTCGGTCTGGGTTGCGATCCTGGCGATCACCTGCCCCACGGTGACCGTCTCGCCCTCCTCGACGAGGATCTCGCTCACCGTGCCGCTGGCGGGTGAGGGCAGCTCCACATCGACCTTGTCGGTGGAGATCTCAACGATCGTGTCGTCGTACTTGATCGTGTCGCCCACCTTGACGTGCCATTCGAGGATCGTGCCCTCGGTCACCGACTCGCCCGCTGCGGGGGTCACGACATCAACGGTCTGCCCAGTCGTAGCGCTTGCCGCCATCCGCAATCACTCTAGCGCGGCGGGTGGGCGGAGTGGATCGTGGGAGGGCGGCTTCACCCGACCTTCACAGGGCTTGACGGCAGCTGCGGTAGGTGGGCTCTCGTAGTCATGAATCACGGTCGCCGACGCCACTCGCCTCAGGGGGCCCTCCGGGTTGTCGAGTCCGCGTCGCCGGCGCTGCTCGCGCACGAACTCCCAGCTGCCGAAGAACGGCCCGATCCCTCCGAGCACCGCGACGGCGGCCGCGAGGCGCAGGGGGACGATCCGCAGACGCACGCACACGATGCAGGCCAGGGACATCGCGATCCAGAGCAGCCCGTGTGTGAGTCCCAGCACGAATGTCTCCGGCTGGGGCTTGCCGGCCGCGAAGGCGCACACCAGCAGCGCGGTGTAGATGCAGGAGTGGGTGAAGGAGGTCCACTTCAGGCGGGTGAAGACCTGCTCGCGGCTCACTGCGAGAGCCAGCGCGCCATCCGGGGCAGGGTCTCGCCGGCCTCGGATGGCCACTCCCCGATCTCCTCCGGCCACCAGGCGAAGGCGTCGTGCTCGTGGTCGGGTATGACCTCTGCGCCCGCGGGCAGCCAGGCCTGGCCGACGAACATCACCATCCGGTGGGGCAGCGCCACCAGCGCCTCCGCCTGCACGCGCTCCGGCGTGACCGACCACTCCTCCTGCAGCTCCCGCACGAGGGTGTTGGCGGGGTTCTCCCCTAGGTCGACCGCGCCGCCGGCGCCGAGCGCCCAGCGGCCCGCCCAGGAGGCCACCCAAGGCGCGCGCCGTCCCGCCAGCCAGCGTCCGTCGGCCGAGCGGGTCACGCACAGTGCCGCCATGCTGCACGAGGCGTCCCCCACCACCAGCCGCAGCGCCCAGCGCAGGGGCTGCAACTCGAGCTCGATGCCCCCATCCCCCTCGCGGTAGCTCACCAGCCGCCCCGCCATCCCGTCGTGGCTCGGGGAGCCCCGCTCCTGCAGCGCGGCGATCGCGGCATCGGCCGCCTCGACGTGGGCGGTCGGGGGATCGAAGAGCTGCTCGCCCCAATGCGCGGCCACCCGCTCGAGCGGCCAGGGGCCGCGGGCGAGGATCTCGGGACGTTCGGTGCGGGGCTCCGAGGTGGTGGACATACAGGGAGAAGGCTAGTGACCTTAGACTCGCGATGGTGAAGAACCGGTTGGGGAGAGCTCGGCGATGACGATCGCGATCCTGGGACCAGGCGGCGTGGGCGGTCTTGTGGCCGGGGCGCTCGAGCATGCGGGCACGCCCGCGATCGTGGTCGCCCGCGAGAGCACGGCGGAGCTGATCGCCGAGCGCGGACTGCGGGTGAGCTCGGTGCTGTTGGGGGACTTCGTCTCGCATCCCCGCGCAGTGGCACGACTGGAGGAGCCGGTCGAGGTGCTGGTGGTGGCGACCAAGGCCACGGGGCTGGGGGAGGCGCTCGAGCGGGTTGCCGGCGGACCCTCGATCGGTACGCCGGGGCTGGTGCTGCCGCTGCTCAACGGACTCGACCACCTGGCGCTGCTGCGGGAGCGCTTCGGCGAGGAGACCGTGGTGGCGGGCACGATCCGCGTGGAGGCCGACCGCCCCGAGGCGGGGGTGGTGGTGCACACGAGCCCCTTCCTGCGCATCGACATGGCCTCCGAGCATCCCTCCGCGCGACCGGGGATGGAGTCTCTGGCGGCGACGCTCGCCGAGGCGGGGATCCCCGCGCGTGTGGGGGAGTCCGAGGCGCAGGTGATGTGGGGAAAGCTGGTGCGCCTCAACGCGCTGGCGTGCACGACGAGCGCGTTTGACAAGCTGCTCGGGGAGATCCTCTCGACGCCGGAGCTGCGGGCGGAGCTGGTGGGGGCGATCGAGGAGGGCTGTGCGGTGGCGATGGCAGAGGGGGCGAGCATCGACGCGGCCGACCCCCTGGGTGAATTGGGCAGTGCGCACGCGACCCTGGGGAGCTCGATGCAACGCGACATCGCGGCGGGCCGCACCCCGGAGCTCGACGCGATTCCGGGGGCGGTGCTGCGCGCGGCTGCGCGTCACGGGGTGCCGTGCCCGACGATCGAGCGGCTGGTGGCGATGATCGCCGCGCGCGCGGGTGTGCCGGCGCCGATTGCCGCGCGCTGAGCGCGCGCGCCCCTCGACGGCGGGCGCCTACTCGCCGAACGGCCGGAATCGGCGCTCGCCCGGCCCGGCGGGTGCGACGGCGGGGACGGTCTGGGTCCCGACCGCCTCGACGACCTCGCTCTCGGACTCCTCGTGGCCCTCGTCGTGCTGGCCGTCGCAGAGCACGCGAAAGTTGCCGGTCACGCCGCTGTCTGCGTGGATCGTGATGCCGGGCAGGATCTCCTCGCCCTCCTCGAAGCCGAGGCGCTCCATGTCGAAGTGGGCGAGACCGATGCCGTGAGCGGTGTGGGTGGGGTTCTCGCGGTCATGCGAGGCCACCGCCTGGGCGAAGCGCTCGAGGTTCTTGGCGATCTTGCCCGTATCAGCCATCGCTCGCCCCAAGAGTAACGCCTGAGGCGAGCGCCCCGCGGACGATCGGCGCGACCTCGGTCCCGAACAGCTCGGTGGCGTGCATGGCCCGCGCGTGGGGCAGGGTGCCGATGCTGATCTGGGCGAGAAAGCGGTCGTGGCCGAAGAGCTCGTGCTCGGCGAGGATCTTCTCGGCCACCTGCTGGGGGCTCCCGACCAGCAGGTGTCCGGTGGGGGAGCACGCGGCGTCGAATTGCTCGCGGGACATCGGCGGCCAGCCGCGCTCGCGCCCGATGCGGTTCATCACCTGGGTGTAGGCGGGAAAGTACTCGTCGGCCGCCCGCTGGGAGGTGGCGGCGAGGTAGGTGTGGGAGTTGATCCCCACGGCGGGCCCCGCGTGGCCGGCGGGGGTGTCCTTGGCGTGGGTGTCACCCTCGGGGGCCTTGGTGCCGTCCCCCTCCCGGCTTGGCGCCGGCCCGGCGGCCCGGTTGGCTGCGTCTCCCCCGCCACCCCCGGCGCCCGCCGGCGCGCGACCCTGTGCAACAGCCTGGCGGTAGAGCTCGATCAGAGGCGCGAAGCGCGCGGGGGCGCCGCCGATGATCGCGAGCATGAGCGGCAGCCCGAGCGTGCCCGCGCGCACGACGGACCCGGGGGAGCCCCCCACGGCGATCCACACCGGGAGCGGCTGCTGCAGTGGCCGGGGGTAGACCGTGGCATCGTGCAGGGCGGGCCGGTGGCGCCCCGACCAGGTGACGCGCTCGGAGTCGCGCAGCGCCAGCAGCAGCTCGAGCTTCTCGGCGAACAGCTCGTCGTAGTCCTCGAGGTCGAGGCCGAACAGGGGGAAGGACTCGGTGAAGGACCCCCGGCCGGCCATGATCTCGGCGCGTCCCCCGGAGAGCAGATCGAGCGTGGCGAAGTCCTGAAAGACCCGGACGGGGTCGGAGGAGCTGAGGACGGTGACGGCGCTGCTCAGGCGGATGCTCCGCGTGCGGGCCGCCGCGGCGGCGAGCGCGACCGTGGGCGAGGAGACCGCGTAGTCGGGCCGGTGGTGCTCACCCACCCCGAAGACCTCCAGGCCCAGCTGGTCGGCGAGCTCGATCTCCTCGAGCAGCTCACGCAGCCGCTGCGCCGCGCGGCCGGCGTCTGCACCCAGAGGCAGATCGGCGAAGGTGGCGAGGCCCAGTTCCATAGGGCGAGGCTATCGCCAAGCTTGTCTTCGGTCGCGCTCAGGCAGCGCCCGGCGGGGCCGGCGTGAGGCCGTGGCGGCGCATCACCTCGCCGATCGCAGCCAGATCCGGCGGGCCGCCGGCCGAAGCGGCAATCACCTCGCCGACCTCGCGGAAGTAGGAAGATCCGAAGACGGCGGGGGTCGCGATCGCGAGGAACTTCGCATCGTCGCTGCCGCGGTTGTCAAATCCGTGGATCTGCCCGCGCAACACGCAGACCCCCTCACCTGGACCGATCTCGACCGTCTCTCCGTCGATCGTCCACGTCGAAACACCCTCGAGCCCGTAGATCGTCTCCTCGAAGCCGTCGTGGCTGTGCGGCGCCGGCATCCTCGCGTTCGCGGGTACATCGCACTCGAACACCGACGCAGTCCCGTTCGAGTCCGCCGCCTCGATCAGGAAGCGGACGCTCAGCGCGCCTACCGTGATGATCTCGTTGCCCACGTCTGGACGCTAGCGCCTGATCAGTGGCTTCGGCGCGTCAACAACAACCCGTCGCTTCGCCTGGCCGAACCGGGTTACATGGGGCGCTACGCGCCCATCTCCAATATCTCGACGCGATAGCCGTCGGGATCGCGCACGAAGCACAACCGTGAGCCTCCCTCGCGTACCGAGTAGGGCGGCTTCTCGGGCTCGATGCCCTGTGCGGCCAGGCGGGCGAGAGTGGAATCGAGGTCATTCGCGGTGATCGCGATGTGCCCGTAGCCGGAGCCGAGCTCGTAGGACTCCACACCGAAGTTGTAGGTCAGCTCTAGGCGCGGCATGTCGCCGTCGCCGGGCTGGTTCATGAAGACGTTGATCGCCTCATCGCCGATCGGGATGCGTCCGACCTCCTCGAAGCCAAGCGCGTTGTAGAAGGCGATCGAGCGATCGATGTTGGTGATGCGATAGCAGGTGTGGATGAGGGACATGGGGGGAGTCTACGGCCCTGCGTGGGCGTACGGGGTCCCGGTCCTCCACGTCGGGCGGAAGCCGCGAGGGCCCCCGGCGTGGCGCCCCCCCAAGCAAGCACCGGCGAGGCGGGCTACGTGCAAGGATGGCGCGATGATTCCCGAATGGATGGGTGCGCCATGATCGTCGAGCGCGCGATGCACGAGCGGTTCCTGTCGAACACCTACCTGGTCGCCGACGGCTACGGGGGGCCGGCGTTCTTCGTGGATGCGGGCGGTCCGGTGGAGCCGCTGGTGGAGGCGGCGGGGCGGCTGGGGGTGGTGCCCACGCATGTGCTCCTCACCCACCACCACTTCGACCACGTCAGCGAGGTGGGGGCGCTACAGGAGCGGTGGCCCGGGCTCGAGGTCCTGATCCACCCGATCGAGCGGGAGCTGCTCGGGGAGGGTGTGGCGACGGGCACCGTGGAGCCTGGGCAGGCGCTGAGCTTCGGCGCGCTGGAGGTGCGCCCGCTGCTGACCCCGGGGCATACGGCGGGGATGCTGTCGTTCGTGGTCGGGGAGCCCGATGGTCAGACGCGGCACTCCTCGAGCACCGCGCCGGGGGGGTTCACCGGCAGGGAAGGGGTGGTGTTCACGGGGGACACCCTCTTCCGTGGCTCGGTGGGTGGGGTGCGGGCGCCGGGTCACACGACGTACACGGACCTCAGGGACTCGATCATGGGCACGCTGATGGAGCTGCCCTCGGAGACCGTCATCGAGCCGGGTCACGCAGACCCCACGACGGTGGCGGAGGAGTGGGAGAGCAACCCCTTCATCCGCGTGTGGCGCGGGCTGGATGCGGAGGGGGCCGATCGCTGCACCGCGCTGGGGGAGCCCGCGACGCTGGTGCTGCTGTGCGGGGACTACGACGGGGGTTACAAGGCGTGGGTGCGCTGGCCGGACGGCTCCGACGACATCGTCCCCGGCTCGCAGGTCAAGCGCCTCTGAGCCGGGGACGATTGTCCTCGGCTGGCCCTTGCAGCTTTTGACGGCCCCTAAGATGGGGGCGTGGCGCGCGAAAAGATCCAGACCTCGAGGGTGCGCCGCACGGCGACGGTGGGCAAACTCGCGGCCAGCGAGGCGGTCAAGCAGTTCGGCACCCGCGCAGCCAACGTGACGCGTGGGGAGCAGGCCAGCCAGGAGGCGCTCGCGCGCCGGCAGATCGAGACCGCCAAGCAGATCGTGGCGGTGCTCGGCACGATGAAGGGCGCCGCGATGAAGCTGGGCCAGGTGATGTCCTTCCTGGATGTGGGCCTCGTGGCGGAGGAGTACCGCGAGGAGTTCCAGCACGAGCTGGCGAAGCTGCGCGACGCCGCGCCCACGGTCTCCTTCAAGCAGATGCGGCGAGTGATCGAGGACGACCTCGAAGAACCGATCGCGGCGATCTTCGAGTCCTTCGACGAGGAGCCGATCGCGGCGGCCTCGATCGGTCAGGTGTATCGGGCCACGCTGCACGAGGACGGCAGGGAGGTCGCGGTGAAGGTCCAGTACCCCGGAGTGGCGGCGGCGGTGCGAGCGGACCTGCAGAACCTGGACATGATCATGCGGCTACTCAAGCGGATGACCCCCCAGCTGGACGTGCGGGCGGTGGCGGCGGAGATCAGGGAGCGGATCGTGGAGGAGCTCGACTATGAGCTGGAGGCCCAGAACCAGCGCTCGCTGGTGCGGATCTTCCGCGATCACCCCTTCATCAAGATCCCCGACGTGATCACCGAGCTCTCCCGCGAGCGCGTGCTGGTGAGCGAGCTCGTGAAAGGGGTGGGTTTCGAGGAGCTGAAGGGCTATCCGCAGGCCCAGCGCGACCGGATCGGGGAGATCGTGTTCCGCTTCTTCCTCGGCTGCCTCTACCGTCACCACCAGTTCTCCGGGGATCCCCACCCCGGCAACTTCATGCTGCTGGCCGACGGGCGCGTGGCGTTCCTGGACTTCGGCCTCTTCAAGCGCCTGGATGCGGCCCCGGTGGAGCTGGAGCTGGCGGCCCAGCGCGCGGTGGTGGAGGGTGATGCCAAGGCGCTCCACGCTCTGCTGGCGGCGTCGGGCTTCCTACCCGACCCAGAGCGGGTGGACTCCGACGAGCTGCTGGCCTTCCTCTCCGACGCGATCGGGTGGTACACGACCGACGAGGTGGTGGCGCTGACGCCGGAGATCGCCACGGAGGTGATGATGGAGAGCTCGGATCCCCGCTCCAGCCACTTCTCTCGCATGCGCCACCAGGACATACGCCCGGAGCACCTCTTCGGGCGTCGCATGGAGCTGCTGACGCTGGCGGTGCTCTCACAGCTGCGCGCCAAGGCCAACTGGCACCGGATCGCGCGAGAGTGGATCTATGGCGATGAGCCCGTCACCGAGCTGGGGCGCGAGGAGGCCGAGTTCTACGCGCAGGGAGGGGTCGGCGCGGCGTCCTGACCTGTCGGTTTGCCCGGCTGCTGCTCGCCGGTCATCTGCAGAGCGGGGGACTCCACTAACTCACGAATCGCCTGTGGCGGATCATCGCCGGTGACCTCGCGCCAGGAAGTCTCGAGCGCGCCGATTCCCAGCTTGGCGGTGAGACGCGCCAGTTGCATCGGGCCGGGACTATTCGCCAGGTGGGGGATCTCACCGCACAACGCCATGCACCTGACAGTCCACTCCAGGGCCGCCCGGTCTTGCCCCAGTCTCTCCGCGAGCAACCCCAGCCCGCCGTAGCTGATCGCCATTCCTTGCCGGTTGCCGAGCTCCTTATCGATCTCCAGCGACTTGAGATACCAGTCCTTGGCGTTGTCCGGGCGTCCGCATTGTTCGGCAACGCTGCCAAGCTGGTGATAACTGCCGGCCATTCCTTTCCGGTTGCCGAGCTCCTCCTCGATCTCCAGTGATTTGAGGTACCAGCTCTCGGCAGCCTCCAGACGTCCACGCTCTTGGGCGATCGTGCCAAGCTGATGGTAAGAAGAGGCCATCGCCGGCCGGTTGCCGAACTCTTCGTCGATCTCCAATGACTTGAGGTACCAGTCTTCGGCGTCATCGAAGTGCCCGCGTTCTTGGGCGACGATGCCGAGCTGATGGCAGCTGTTTGCCATTTTTCCGTGGTTGCCGAGCTCTTGCTTGATTGCGAGTGATTTGCAATACCAGTCCACGGCGGCCTCCAAATGCCCACGTTCTTGGGCGATAAAGCCGAGCTGATGGTAGGACTCGGCTATGTCTTCCTGCATGCCGAGCTCCTCCCTGATTGCGAGTGATTGCAGATACCACGCTTCGGCGCTGTCCAGCTGCCCTCGGTTTTGGGTAATGGCGCCAAGGGCGTGATAGGCGACACTGCGATTTGCTTCGCGTGCCGGGGACGGCGACTGAGTGTTGAACATATCGAGGAGATCGCCATAGGTTTGCTCGGCGCTGTCGAGTTGGTAGTTACGCAGTTGGCGGGTTCCCTCTGAGCTGACCAAGAACAGCCACAATGCGCCACGAGGGTCGTTGAGATCCGGCGGTGTCCCCTCGGTACCCTCGATGACCAAGCGTGCCCGCTCCACCCACGCGTGGGCCTCCTCATAGCGCCCGCGGATATTCAAGTAGGCGTTGAAAGGTTCGGCGATCTGCTGGGCCTCTTCCCACCGGCCGTTGTCGAGCGCGAGGCTGAGGAGGTGGCCCAGCGTGCGACGTTGGCGGTCGATGAGCGCGAACGCAAATCCGGCTTGATCGGTTTTGATCTGCCGGTTCAGCCACACTCCGAACGCCGCGTACGCCGTGAGCAGCGCTCGGGTGGCAGCCTCGCGTTGAGGCTCGTAGTCGGACTCTTCGCTGCGCCACCGGGCGGCAAGGCACGTGGGCAGCGCTGGGTGAATCTGGTACATGCCGCCGCCGAGCGCGCTCAGCAGCCCCACCTCGGCCGCCTCGTCCAGCGCTGCTGTCCAAGTCTCCTTGGAGAGCTGCGCGAAGCGGGCGGGAACATCCGAGACGTGCGACTGCATGGTGAGCACGTCGACATCGGCCACGCCGTGGAACAGGCAGACCGCGACCAGCAGACCGCGCGTGGTCTGGCTGAGGTGCGCAAAGGAGTAATCGATGCAGGCCTCCAGCGAGGATGCTCGCCCGCTCCCCTCGCCTGCTACCCCCGGCAGCTCGCCGATGCCCTGGAGAGCTGCCAGCAGCGCCGCTGGCTCGATCCTCTGCAGGTGGGGCAGCACGAGGCGCATGCTCAGGGGGTGCCCGTCGAGCCATTCGAGCAGCTCGGCGAAGGGCCATTCGGCGCGGCGGGGCGCGGCGGCCGGATACGGGGCCAGGATCTGGTTGGCGTACTCGATCGCCTCGTGGGGGGCCAGTCCGCCCACCTCGATGCGGCGCAGCTCGCCCAGCCACGCCTCCTCGGTGCGGCTCGTGACGAGCACGGCGCTGCGCCCGCTGGCGGCCAGCCGCTGGAGGAACGCCCGCAGCTCGTTGCGGCCGGCCTCGTCCAGGGCCGGGGTTGCCCCCGCAGGGTCGGGCATCGTGAAGACGGCCTCGAAGTTGTCCCAGACCAAGAGCAGGCGGTTCTCCTGGAGAGCCCGCTCGACTGCCGTGCAGCGCTCGGCCGGATCGAGGCGCGCAAAGTCGGCGCCGAAGACCGCGAGCCCGATCTCCGTGATCACCCCGTCGAGCCCGAAGGAGGCGACGCCCGGCTCGAAGGAGTGCAAGATCACCCACTCGGGCCGCTCAACTCCGCCGGTGTCGCGCCACCAGCGCCCGAAGGCCTTGGCGAGCTCCGTCTTGCCGGTACCGCCTGGTCCGTGCAGCAACACCACGCGCTGCAGGCGGGTGGCCACCTCCAGTTCGTAGAACAGGGCATCTCTGCCCACGAATGCTTCAACGGGCTCCAGCGGGCCAACCCCCGCGCCCCCCCGCCCGGGCTCGTCCTCGCACGTCCGCCCACCCGCTCCCCGAGCGTCCCGCCCCTGCCCGTCTGCGCGGGCTCGTCCATCCGGCCCCCGAGCAACCCGCTCGTGCCCGTCCGCGCGAGCTCCATCTCGCCCCCGACCGGCCGGTTCGGTCTTCAGCTCGGGGAAGTGAACCTCCCGGCGCATGTAGTGGACCGGCACCACCCAATCCTCCAGCGGCATCTTCCCCCTGGGGCTCGGGCGGTCGTTGTGCAGGTGGAGGTGGCGCCGCCCAGCGCTGACGGCCTGCGTGACCTTGTCGCCGGCGAACAGGCGCTGGTAGAAAGCGGCCATGAACTCGGCCGCCGCGACGGCGTAGACCGTGTAGGCCATCGCCACCGCAGAACCGACCCCCTCCTGCAGGAGCCTGGTGGCGAGCGCCGCCTCCAGCTCCTTGCCCACCGCTCCCGATTGACATGCATTCAGCACGACCAGGGGGACCTGGCCCTGCTTCAAGACTTGGGCCACCTCCTTCGCCGGTCGCTCGTCCGGCCCTCCCTCAGGCCGCTCGAAGACCAGCACCCCTTCCGCGCCGGCGCCCTCGAGAGTCACCGGTCCTCCCAGTTCGCCGCCCGCTGGAGGGCGGCCGGCAAGCACGCCGTGGCCGTCGAAGTGGACGACCTGAAATGGCCTGTCCTGCGCTCGCGCGTCGGCCAGCGTCTGCCCGAGCGCGTCGAGCGTGGGGGGCCGCAGCACCACCAGCTCGACCCGACCCCGCACGGCCTCCAGCTGCTCCAGCAGCGGGCGCGCGATCATCCGGTAGCCCACATCCTCGCCGGCGGCTGGCCGTGAGATCACCATCAGGACTCGCAGCTGCTCGCCCGTGACGGCGAACGCCTGGCCAAGCTCGGCCGTGGGGATGCTGCGCGTGACGTGCACCATGTCGAGGGCCACCGGGGTTGGGCGGGAGGGGTCGTGCAGCAGCTCCCACGGCAGCCCGAGCGCCGCTGCCGCTGGCGATCGGAGCACGATCTCCGTGTCCGTCTCCGTGCGGGCGCGCGCCCGCACGTAGGCATCGCGCCCAGGCCCCGAGCCGAAGATCGATCCGAACACCGCCTCGCCCCACTCGGCCAACGTGGCCGCCACCCGCGGGCCACGCTCCTCATACACGCCGTAGGGCGCCTGCAGGTAGTCCTCCAGGTACCAACGCAGATCCTCCAAGGCCTCCCCGTCGAGCGGCCACCCGAGCGCAAAGGGCGCGCTGGCCGGGCTGGGCAGGTGCTCGCCCTCAGGCCAGCTGCTCACCGTGACCAGCCCGTCGGAGTCGATATCAACAATCAGCCGCTCAGGCACGAAGCCCGTCCGCTCACTACAGCACCTGGATCTGCACGAGGCTCGTCGTCCCCGGCCTCCCGGAGGGCAGGCCCGCGGTGATGCCCACGCGCTGGCCGG
The DNA here is from genome assembly GCA_963713985.1 of uncultured Solirubrobacterales bacterium. GTDB lineage: Bacteria > Actinomycetota > Thermoleophilia > Solirubrobacterales > Solirubrobacteraceae > Palsa-744. Next base: position 1,792,054 of record OY970219.1, read on the forward strand.
GCTTGCACCAGCCGAGCTCCACCACCCGCCGCGCGGCGTCGGCAATCAGCTCCTCGGTGGTCTCGTGGCGGCGCATCGAGGCGGCCGTCACCCCCCACATCAGCCCGCAGCGGCGCACCGTCTCGCGGCCAGGGGAGAGCGCGTAGATCGGCACCGTGGGACGGTGCGCGGAGACCAGGCGCGCGGAGCGCCCCGAGAGGGTGGGGACGATCAGCGCGTCGAGGCTCAGCTCGCGCACCGCGATGCAGAGGCTGTGCGCCAGGGTGTAGGCGGGATCGGCCTCCGTGCGGCGCACCCGGGAGGCGTTCCAGACCTCGTAGGGCGCGATCGACTCCGCTTCTTCGGCCACCGCCGCCATCATTGCGATCGCCTCCACGGGGTAGGCGCCGATCGCGGTCTCCTGGGAGAGCATCACCGCGTCGGTGCCGTCGAGGATCGCGTTCGCCACATCCGCCACCTCGGCGCGCGTGGGGCGCGAGGAGGTCACCATCGAGTCGAGCATCTGCGTGGCCGTGATCGAGGGCCGCGCCAGCCATCCCGCGAGGCGCAGGAGCTCCTTCTGCACGAGCGGCACCCGCTCGATCGGCAGCTCGATGCCGAGATCCCCGCGGGCCACCATCACGCAGTCCGCGGCCCGCAGGATCTCCTCGGCGTGCTCCACCGCCTGGGGCTTCTCCATCTTGGCGATCAGCGGCAGGCGCGTGTGTTCGCGCACCAGCTCGATGTCCTCGGGGCGGCGCACGAAGGAGAGCGCCACCATGTCCACCCCGATCGACTCCCCGTGGCGCAGCAGCTCCAGATCCTCCTTGGGCACCGCGGGCAGCATGTCCACCGGCCCCGGGATGTTGAGGCCCTGACGGGAGGCCACCGCGCCCCCGACCTCGATCTCGGCCTCCACCTCGTGGGCGCCCGCGCGGACCTCCACCACCCGCAGCCTCACCGAGCCGTCCGCGAGGTAGATCACCTCGCCCTGCTGCAGCGCGTCGGCGAGACCCGGCCAGGAGATCGACATGTGGCTGGCGTCCCCCGCGCCGTCCTCGGATCCGCAGGAGAAGGTCACGCGGTCCCCCGGCTTGAGCTCCACCACATCTTCGCGCAGCGGGCCGATGCGCAGCTTGGGGCCGGGCAGATCCTGCAGGATCGCCACAGGCCGCCCCGCCCTCCCCGCCGCGTCGCGCACGCGCCGGATGGTCTCAGCGTGCTCCTCCAGGGTGCCGTGGGAGTAGTTCAGCCGCGCCACGTCCATCCCCGCGTTGACCATTCGCAGCAGGGTCTCCGGCTCGCGCGAGGCGGGGCCGATCGTGGCGACGATCTTCGTGCGGCGCATCGCACGCACGGTAGCGGTCGGCGGGGCATCCACGGTGCGTTACGTCTGAGAAGCGGGTCCCACGGGGTCTGAGCGTCCCCCGAGAGGCCCCACTGGCGTGTGGGTCTGGGAGGTCTCCGGCGGGCCTGTCGGCGGGAGGGTCCTACGGCGCCTGCACGTCGGGGAAGTTCTCCGCGCAGTGCTCGCGCAGCGCCTCCCGCACCCACGCGCGCTCGTGCGGAGTCGCCGCGCGGAAGCGCTCGAGCAGCTCGTTCTGGCGCTCGATCGGCGCGCCCGCGATCATCCAGCTCACCGCGAGGTGCTCGAACAGCAACTCCACCGCCCTGTGCCAGGTGTCCTCCTGCGTGCTCCCGGCGCGCGCTCCCCCGCCGGCCACGGTCTCGGCGTATCTGAGCCGCGTCGCCGGCGTCATCGAGCCGCGCAGCGTCAGCACGTTGCCCTCCGCGTCGGTGTAGTCGCTGTTGGGAGCCCTCAGCCGCTCGGGCCGCTGCCTACGAGGCTTGCGTCTTGCCACCGTCAGGGGGCGTCGGCTGCGCGTTCCAGCTGACCGCGCACGTCCCCCGTCACCGGCTTGGCGTGGCCGGGCCAGGCGGCGGCGGGCTCCAGGGCGGCGAGCTTGCGGATGCTGGCGCGGGCCTGCTCGGTGTCGTAGTTGTAGACCTCGAAGGGCATTTGCGGCGGGCGGTCCCGTGTCCACAGGTCGAGCGTGTAGAAGGTGTCGCTCGTGAGTGCCAGCCGGTCAGACTCACGCCACAGGCCGATCAGGCCGGGGGCGTGCCCGGGGAGCTCGATCACGCGGAAGCCCGCGACCTCGTCGCCCTCGGTGAGGGTGCCCGCGATCTTCACCGGACCCCCGTCCCAGGCGAAGCGATGTACCAGACGATGGATCTGGCGATGGGGGGTCGACAGGCCCGCGAGTCCCTCCGGCCAGTAGCGGAAGCCGCCGCTGCCTTCGGCGTCCTGCACCTCCTCGGGGTGGCAGAACACGGGGACCCCCAACGCGGGGGCGGTGCCGCGGTGGTCGGTGTGGCCGTGGCCGAGCACGATCCGGCGGATGCCCCCGAGCCGGGCGCCGGCGGCCGCGACGGCGCGCACCATCGTGCGGGCGCCCGCGTCGAACATCGTGAGTCCCCCGTCGTCCTCGATCAGATACACGTTGCAGCGCCCCGGCTGGCCCTGCACCGTCCACACTCCCTCGGCGACCAGCTCGGGCTCGCCCAGCGCGCGGCCGGTGACGCGGGTCTTGACGTTGAACGCTCCCAGCATCCGCTGCTCGGTGGTGGAGCCCAGTGGCGGCATCATCCCGATCTGGCGGGGCACCTCCATCGTGTCGGTGAAGGCCTCGTTGCTCTGGATCAGCCCATCGCGGACGGTGAGCAGATCGACGCCCTCGAGCACCAGCGGGTGGCCCGTGGGGGCCAGCCCACCGAAGGTCCCGGGGCCCGCGAAGGTGCCGACCATCCGCCACTGCGCCGCGCAACGATCGCCCTCGGTGGTCGTGCTCACGATCTCCCAACGCAGGTCCGGCAGCGCCCCCAGCAGGTCGCCGACGAACGCGCGCACCCCCTCGGGGGCGGTCACGTCAACCTGGCCGCGCACGTTCTCGCGCCCGCCCGCAGCCCACAGCGCTACGGCGGCGTCGAGATCGTGGGAGTTGATCGCCTCGAAGTAGCGCCGCACCACGCTCTCCGCCTCGCCCGCCGAGGGCGGCCCCGAGATGCGCTCCCTGGGGGGCGCGCTCTGGTGGATGTTCGCGGCCGCCTCCTGCACTCGCGTGGCTGCTTGCGCTGCGGCCTGCTCTGCGTTCTCCTCGGCCATCTCTCATGCTCCTCGAGCGGATTGCGACGAAGATGGGAAGTGTAGGGCCTTGGCTGGGGCTGCCGTGGGGCGGGCGAGCCCAATAGGCTCTTGGCGGTGGCGGAGACGGTCCACAAGCGCGAGCTGGGGCGCGGCGAACGGATCCTCCCGGGGGTCTTCCGCCTGCGCTTGCCCCTGCCCTGGCCGGGTGTACCCCACTGCAACGCATGGGCGGTGGCGGCGGGCGATGGGGTGGTGCTGTTCGACACCGGCATGCACCAGCCCGGCTCCTTCCTCGACCTCGAAAGGGCGCTGGCGATGTGCGGCCTGCGCGTGGAGGACGTGCGCCTGGTGGTGTGCACGCACGCCCACTCCGACCACTACGGCCAGGCGGCCCCGATCGTGGAGCGGGCGGGCTGTGAGCTGTGGATGCACCCCAACCACGAGCACATGACCCAGTGGGCGAGGGACACCGACGCGGCGATCGCGCGCCGCATCGAGGTGGCCCGCCAGAGCGGGGTGCCGGAGGAGCCGCTGCGCCGCTACGCGGCCGAGCGCCGCGACCACGACTCGGGGATCGCCGCGGTGATCGAGCCCGACCGCGCGCTGCTGCCGGGTGTGAGCATTCCCACCGACCTCGGCTCGTGGACGGTGCACGAGACGCCCGGCCACGCCCCCTCGCACGTCTGCCTGTTCCAGCCCGAGCGGCGTCTGTTGATCTCCGGGGACCACCTGCTGGGGCGCATCTCGCTGTTCTTCGACTACGGCTACTCCCCCGACCCGGTGGGGGAATTCGTCCACTCCCTCGACGTGGTGGAGCGGCTCGGCGCGCGGCTCTGCCTGCCGGGTCACGGGCGCACGTTCACGGATGTCCATGCCCACATCGAGGGCAACCGCGCGCTGGTGCGCGAACGCACCGGTCTGGTGCTGGGGGCGATCGCCTCGCGGCCGCGCACCGCCTTTGAAGTGGTGCCGGAGGTCCTTGGCGAGGTGCCCTTCACCCCCAACACCGCTCCGTGGCTGCTCACCGAGACACTCGCCTTCCTCACGCACCTGGAGGGCACCGGCCGCGCGCGGAGGGTCGCGAGCGAGCCGGAGACGTGGGCGGCGATCCCGGACGGGGAGCGGTGAGCGCCAACGCCTCCCTGTCCCCCCGTTCTCCGATCGGTGGGGCGAGCTGGAGAATCGCGCTCGCCAGCGGTCGGCAGGCGAGGGGCGCTCGCTCAGCGCGGCGCCTCCCCGTCGAGTCGGTGCCATCGCCGCTGTCAAACTGAGCGGCCATGCGCATCGATGACCTCCTCGCGGCCTCGGGCCCGGTGTTCTCCTTCGAGTTCTTTCCCCCCAAAACCGAGGGGGGGGAGCGCAACCTGTACGCCGCGCTCGGAGAGTTGCGCGAGCTGGAGCCCTCGTTCGTATCCGTGACCTACGGCGCGGGGGGCTCCACACGGGCGCGGACGATCGAGATCGTCAAGCGGATCAAGCGCGAGCACGACCTCGAGGCGATGGCCCACTTCACGTGCGTGGGGGCCACCGTGGCAGAGCTGCGCGCCACGCTCGAGGAGATGCGGGAGGCGGGGGTGGAGAACGTGCTCGCGCTGCGCGGCGACCCCCCCGCGGGCGAGGAGGGCTGGACGAGGACCGAGGGGGGCCTCGAGTACTCCTCCGAACTGGTGGCGCTGATCAGAGCGGAGTACCCGTTCGCGATCGGGGCGGCGTGCTTCCCGGAGACCCACATCCACGCGGCGAGCCCCGCCGATGATCTGGAGCACCTCGCGGAGAAGGTGCGGGCGGGAGTGGACTTCCTGATCACCCAGCTCTTCTTCGACAGCGCCCTCTACTTCGACTTCCTCGCCCGCGCGCGCGCGGCGGGGATCGAGGTGCCGATCATCCCGGGGATCCTGCCGATCACCCACGCGGGCCAGGTGGAGCGGATGAGCAGGATGTGCGGGGCCTCGATCCCCGAGGGCCTGCGCCGGGAGCTGCGCTTACGCGAGGGCCAGGAGGAGGCGGTGCGGGACCTCGGGGTGGCCTACGCCACCCTGCAATGCTCCGAGCTGCTCGCGGGGGGTGCCCCGGGTATCCACTTCTACACCCTCAACCGCTCCCCCGCCACCCGTGCGATCCTGAGCGCGCTGAAGCTCGCGCGGCCCTGGGAGTGGGGAACCTCAGCCTGAATCGCCTGCGGGATCGGTGGATTCAGGCTGATCGGTGGATTCAGGCTCAGGCCGAGGACAGGTCCTTGCATGTGGCTCTGTGCACCTCCTGGGTGAGGGAGCTCAGCTGTTCTGCCAATGTGTGAATCCGCTCGGTGAGGTCGGTGTTCTTCTGGAGCAGCTCGGTCTGAAACTGGGACAGTTCCTCGCGATGTGTCGCCGAGGCTTCCTCGTTGGCCTTGTCGGTTCTCGTCTGGGCCTTCTGGGCGATGATGACCAGCGCGCCGGTGTAGAACGCCACCGCTGAGAAGACCAGGTTGAGCAGGATGAACGGGGCCGGGTCGAAGCCATGTCCGTTGAGCAGCCCGTGCCAGGAGTTGCTCAGGAAGCGCAACACATGGTTCGCCAGCACCCACGCGACGATGACCGCTGAGCTGACGATCAAGAAACCGACGGTGCCCATACCGCTCGCGACACCCTCCGACAGGCGCTCCATGAAACTGCTCCCTCCGGCGTAGGGGGAGGCTCCGTGCCTGCTGTGGGTGTAGTGCTTGTGATGCCTCATGGGGTCGGCCGTGACCGGCTGTTGCGGCTCAGATGCGGCTGTTGGCATTTTCTCTCCCTTGTGTCATTGGTGGACGACGCTCCCATTCCCATCGCTCGCGGCCCCCTCCGTCGGCGCGGTCACCTTGCCACCAGCTCGATCTCCAACCCCTCGGCTACGCGTGGGGAGCCGTCGGGGGCCTCGTAGCGCACGTCCACGGAGTCGTTCTGCCGGTAGGTCCCCACACCCCAGGCGCCCAGCAGCCAGCGCCACCCGCTGATGTGGTCCTTGCGCAGCTCGCGCTCGAACACGAGGGCGCCGTTCTGCACGAGGTAGTCCGCGCCCAGCTCCTGGCGCACACCGTTGAGGTAGACCTCATAGGGCGGGCGCACCTCGCGGGGGAGCTTCACGATCGAGCGGGGCATGGCGGTGCGGATTATGCACCCGGCGGCCCGCGTACCCTTCCGCGGATGAGCGACTTGAGCTCTCGCGACTTAGGCTCTCCCTCGGCGGCGGCCGAGGCGAGCAAAGGATCTCCCACGAGCGACATCCCCTACACGGTCCGCCGCTCCACACGCGCGCGCAGGGTGCGGGTCAACGTGCACACCCACGCCGGCGTGGAGGTGGTGCTCCCGGCGCGCGCCCACGAGCGGGCGGCGGCGGCGGCCGTGGAGGAGTTGCGCCCGTGGATCGAGCGGCGGCTGCGCGAGGCGCACCAGGCGCTCGCCCGCGTGGCCGAGCGGGGCGCCACGGTGCCCTACCTGGGCGAGCCCCTCCAACTGGTCCCACAGGCGGGGCGCACGCGGGTGCACCGCCGCGGCGAGCGCCTGCTCGTGCCCGAGGGCGATCCGCGGGGTGCGCTCGAGCGCTTCTACCGCCGCGCGGCCCGCGCGGAGATCGCGGCGCGCCTCGACCGGGCGACGGCGCTGGCGGGCACCCCCTACAGCGGCCTCTCGATCCGCGCGCAGCGCAGCCGCTGGGCCTCGTGCTCGGCGAGGGGGAGCATGAGCTTCAACTGGCGCCTGCTGATGGCCCCCGAGAGCGTGCTCGAATACGTGGTGTGGCACGAGGTCTGCCACCTGGAGATCCTCGACCACTCCCCCCGTTTCTGGGCGCTCGTGGAGGGCCGCTGGCCGCGCTGGCGCGAGGATCGCGAGTGGCTACGCCGCCACGGGGCGACGCTGGTGCTGTAGGGGGCCAGAACTTGGGCAGCGAGCCCCGACTCCAAGTAGCTCCAAATTTTTCCAAGAATTTGGAGCTTGTTTAGCTAAACTCCAAGTTCATGACGTTTCTTGGAGCAATGCCACGGGCTGAAAGGGGGGAAGGGTGTACGTAGCTGCTCCGCCCGATACTGGGCCGAGTTCTTTGACAGGCGTCGGCCAGCTTGTCGAGAAGGTGATCCCCTTCTTGATGGGTGGCGGGTTTCGTCCTGATCCCGACTACGTCCACTGGGACAAGCTCCGACACCTCTCTCCACCCGAGGGGCTTTCCCGCGAGGAATGGTGGCTGGCCATCAAGCTGCTGCGGGCACCGTTGCTGCGCGTGCTTCCGCTGAGCGACCCGGAGGGCAGGCCGTTCTCGTACGCCATGCCGGACAGCGTCGTGCGGCTGCTGCATTACGTAGACCAGCGCTGCGCGGGGGAGGTCGCGATGGGCGAGCTGGTCGCGGGCGACCAACAGGCGCGCGATCACTACCTCGTCAACTCGCTGATGGAGGAGGCGATCCGCTCCAGCCAGCTCGAGGGCGCCACCACCTCACGACGGGTTGCTAAGGAGATGTTGCGCACCGGGCGCCGTCCGGCGGACCGCAGCGAGCAGATGATCCTCAACAACTACCGGGCCCTCGAGTTCATGCGCGAGCAGATTGGCGAGGTGCTGACGCCTGCGGCCGTGCTGGAGTTGCACCGTGTCCTCACCGAGGGCACGCTCGACGACCCGTCTGCCGCCGGTCGCTTGCAGACCCCCGACGAAGAGCGCATTGCGGTTCTGGATGCGCTGGATGGCACCGTCATGCACGCCCCGCCTCCGGCCGAGCAATTGCCCGGACGTATGCTCGCATTGTGCGACTTCGCCAACCAGCGCACGGACGAAGAAGGTGGCTTTATCCACCCCGTCGTGCGGGCAGTGCTGTTGCATTTTTGGCTGGCCTACGACCACCCATTCGTGGACGGCAACGGGCGCACTGCCCGCGCCCTGTTCTACTGGTACATGCGCACCCGCGGGTACTGGCTTGCGGAGTACCTGTCGATCTCGCGCATCCTCCGTGAGGCGCCTGCGCAGTATGCGCGTGCCTTCCTGTTTACGGAGACCGACGGCGGGGACACGACCTACTTCGTGCTCCACCAACTTCGGACAATTGAGCGGGCGGTCAAACAACTGCACCGCTACTTGGAGCGCAAGGTGCAGGAGATGCGCAAGGTGGAGCGCATGATCGCGAATGCCGACGGCCTCAACCACCGGCAGCTCGCCCTGCTCGGGGACGCGCTGCGACACCCCGACGACGTCTATTCCTACCAAGGCCACGCCACCAGCCACCGTGTCACGCACGAGACAGCCCGCCACGACCTGCTCGATCTGGGGCGGCGCGGCCTGCTCGTGCGGCGCAAGACCGGGCGGCGCCATACGTTCGTGGCCGTGCCCGACCTGACTAGGGCGCTGGAAGCGGCCAGCCCCAACTCCAAATAACTCCAAATTTCTCCAAGAACTTGGAGTATGGCTTGGGCGTGGGCGGCGTGGCCGCATAGGCTCCCCGCGCCGCCGTCCCCGCCCTCAGCCGCGCTGCTCCACCGGCACGTAGTCCAGGTCGCGCTCGCCGGTGTAGATCTGGCGGGGCCGGGCGATCTTCTGCTCGGGGTCCCCCACCATCTCCTTCCACTGCGCGATCCAGCCGCTCGTGCGCCCGATCGCGAACATCACCGGGAACATCGCCACGGGCAGCCCCAGCGCCTCGTAGATCAGGCCGGAGTAGAAGTCCACGTTGGGGTAGAGCTTGCGCGAGGTGAAGTACTCGTCGTCGAGCGCGCGCTTCTCGAGCTCTGTGGCGACGTCCAGCAGCGGGCTCTTGCCGCGCACCTCGAAGACGTCGTCGAGGTATTTGCGGATGATGCGCGCGCGGGGGTCGTAGTTCTTGTAGACGCGGTGGCCGAAGCCCATCAGGCGCTCCTCGCCGGCCTTGACGCCCGCGAGGAAGTCCGGGATGTTCTCGACCTTCTCGATCCGCGCGAGCATCCGCAGCGCCTGCTCGTTGGCGCCGCCGTGCAGCGGCCCGTACAGTGCGGCCACGCCGGCGGCGACCGCCGAGTAGGGGTCGACTTGCGTGGAGCCGACCGAGCGCACGGCGCTGGTGGAGGCGTTCTGTTCGTGGTCGGCGTGCAGGATGAACAGGACGTCGAGCGCGCGCGCCAAGCGAGGATCGGGCTCGTACTTGAGCTCGGTCATTTTGTACATCATCCCGAGGAAGTTGCCGGCGTAGTTGAGGTCGTTGTCGGGATAGACGTAGGGCTGGCCCATGTTGTGGCGGAACGCGAACGCCGCCAGCGTCGGCATCTTCGCCAGCAGCCGGATGATCTGCATCGCCCGGACGCGCTCCTCGTGGATCTTGTTGGCGTCCGGGTAGAACGTCGAGAGCGCGCCCACGGAGGCCACGAGCATGCCCATCGGGTTGGCGTCGTAGCGGAAGCCCTGCATGAAGTCCTTGACGTTCTCGTGCACGAACGTGTGGATCGTGATCTCGTCCACCCAGCCCGCCAGCTCGGCCTGTGTCGGGAGCCTGCCGTTGATCAGCAGGTAGGCGACCTCCAGGTAGCTCGAGTGCTCGCACAGCTGCTCGATGGGGTAGCCGCGGTGCTGCAGGATGCCGGCGTCGCCGTCGATGTAGGTGATCGAGCTGCGGCAGGAGGCCGTGTTCATGTACGCCGGGTCGTAGGCCATCAGCCCGAAGTCCTGCTCGTCGCTCTTGATCTGGCGGAGGTCCATCGCGCGAACGGTGCCGTCGGCGATCGGCAGCTCGTAGGTGCGCCCCGTGCGGTTGTCGGTGACCGTCAGCGTCTCCGCGGGCGCGGCCCCGTTGCCGCCGTTCTGCTGGCCCATGGCTCCGCTCTGCGTATCAGCGGTCTCGGTGCTCATCGCTCTCTCCTATGTCGCCCGTCTTAAGATCGTTTCCCGATTATGGGCCAACGCATGCGGATGTACCCACCACGTTCGTCCGCGCGCGCCGGGGAGGAGCTCCTGCCCGCCACACGCCGCTCAGGAGCCCGCGCCATAGCGGCTCTCGGTGGCCTCCACCTGACCCTGGTAGTGGCTGCCGAGCTCCTTGTGCCCGTAGGGCCGCAGGGCGGGTGCGTCGAGGGTCATGAAGGAGAGCTGGGCGATCGGCAGGCCGGGGTAGAGCTTGATCGGCACGCGTGTGAGGTTGTTGAGCTCGAGCGTCAGCGTGCCCTTCCAGCCGGGGTCGCAGAAGCCAGCGGTGGCGTGCACGATCAACCCCAGTCGCCCCAGGCTCGACTTGCCCTCGATCCGCGCGACGATGTCGTCGGGCAGCTCGACGTGCTCGAGCGTCCGGCCCAGGCAGAACTCCCCGGGGTGGATCACGAACGGCTCGCCCTCCTCGGGGGTCACCTGCTCGGTCAGCCCGCGTGGGGGGTCGCGCAGGTCGATGGCCGTGATCTTGTGGTTGTGGAAGACGCGGAAGGAGCTCCCGAGGCGCAGGTCGACGCTGGCCGGCTGCACGAGCCCCGGCTCCCAGGGGTCGATCTTGATGCGCCCCTCCGCCACGAGGCGCGCGATGGTGCCGTCGGAGAGGACGGATGCGGTGTCGGGCGCGGGGGAGGCGGAGCCGAGAGTGAGATCGCGCGCGGGGCCCGGAGGGGGGGAGGCGGAGCTGGGCGCGAGGGGGGAGCCGGGCACGACGTGGATTTTCGCAGGCGGGCAGTTGCCGTGCGGCACCGTCGCGCAGAGCGCGTGCGCGTTGGCGCGCCCAGAGCGTCGACGCGGTGGTCGGCGCGCCGTGAGAGTCAGCGCGGCGCGAGGCGCCCGCGCGCGGCGGCGGTGCGGATGCGTGGCGGGGGGAGCAGCGCGGGGGCCCCGCGGTGGGGACCGCGGCGAGACGCGATCGGACCCCGCCCACCCCCGCGCGGGCGGGGATGGTGGGGATGGCGCGGACGCGGGCGGAAGCCGATGCCGCCATCCTCCTCGGTGGTCGCCTCGGGAACCTGGCGCACTGCCCAGCGCACGATCAGGAAGAGCCCGACGATCGGGATCTTCAGGATGAACATCAGCCAGATGAAGGTCCAGGCATCCACTCCACATCCGATCGTACTACCGATCTCGGGCTGTGGGCAAGTATGGACGACCAATCCGCCCAGGGCGGGGCGGCTGTCCGGTGGGGCTGGGCGATTTGTCCTGCCGGGGCGTCACACCCCAATTTGTCCTGCCTGGGCGTCACGCCCAGCGGGTGAGCCGAGGCTCACTCTCCCGGCGAGGCTCACTCCCCCGAGGTTCACTCCCCCGAGGTTCACTCCCCCAAGGCTCACTCCCCGAGTGGCACGGGCGCGGCGGAGAACTGCGTGAACTCGCGCAGCTGGCGCACACGAGCAACGATCTCGGCCCCCGAGAGGTTCTCGACGCGCTGGGTGCCGAACTCTTCAACGTTGAAGGAGGCCAACGCGGTGCCGTGCGCCATCGCCTGGCGCAGCAGCTCGTCGGTGATCTCCTCGTCGGCGTGGGCGGCGATGTAGCCGACGAAGCCCCCCGCGAAGGTGTCGCCGGCCCCGGTGGGGTCGACGACCGACTCCAGGGGGAAGGCGGGCAGTGAGAAGAAGCCCCCCGCGGTGACGAGCGCGGCGCCGTACTCGCCCTGCTTGGCGACGATCACCCGCGGGTGGGGCGGGCTCCACGCGAGGATCTCGCGGGCGGCGGCGTAGAGGGAGGCCTTGCCGGTGAGCTGGCGCAGCTCGGAGTCGTTGAGGATCAGGCAGTCGCACTCGGAGATCGCCGTCACGAGCGACTCGCGCGCGGCTTCGATCCAGAGGTTCATGGAGTCGAGCGCCACGAAGCGCGCGTCGGGGAGCTGCGCGCGCACCTCGCGCTGCAGATCGGGCTGGATGTTCGCGAGGAACAGCACCTCGCTGGCGCGGGAGCTCTCGGAGAGCTTGGGCTGGAAGCCCTCGAACACCCCGAGCTGGGTGTCGAGCGTCTCGCGGGAGTTGAGGTCCCAGCCGTACTTGCCGCGCCAGAAGAAGGTTTTGCCCCCGGGGATGCGCTCCACGTCGGTGATGTCCACTCCGCGGTGGCGCAGCACGTCGAGCTCGGTCTCCCCGAAGTCCTCCCCGACGGGCCCCACGACGCGCACCTCCTCGAAGAAGGAGGCGGCGAGCGCGAAGTGAACGGCGGCCCCCCCGAGCATCCGCTGGCGCTCGCCGAAGGGCGTGGAGACGCTGTCATAGGCGATCGATCCGACGACGGTGATGGGCATCGAGGGGGACCCTATAGCCTCCCGGCCATGCGCGCGATTCAGATGACTGAGTTCGGTGGCCCCGAGGTGCTGAGGCCGGTGGACATCCCTCGGCCACAGCCCGCCCCGGGCGAGGTGCTGATCGCGGTGACCCGCGCGGGGATCAACTTCGCGGACACCCACACGCGCACCAACTCCTACGTGCGCAAGGCCACCCTGCCGCTGGTGCCGGGGGGCGAGGTGGCGGGTGTGCGCGAGGACACCGGGGAGCGCGTGGTGGCGCTGACCGGGGTGGGGGGCTACGCGGAGTACGCGGTGGCGCCGGCCGCGCACGTGTTCGCGATCCCGGAGGGAGTCGACGACGACACCGCGCTGGCACTGCTCGTGCAGGGGACCACGGCGTGGCACCTCTACCGCACGGCGGGACGCGTGGGGGAGGAGACAGCGGGGGAGGGAACGGGCGAGACCGTGGTGGTCCACGCGGCGGCGGGCGGCGTGGGCTCGCTGGCGGTGCAGCTCGGGCGCCCGCTCGGCGCGCGGCGGGTGATCGCCACGGCCTCCAGCCTGCAGAAGCGCGAGCTGGCGCTGCGGCTGGGCGCGGACGCCGCGATCGACCCCGCACCGGAGGGTCTGACGGAGCGTCTGCTGGAGGCCAACGGGGGACGCGGGGTGGACGTCGTGTTCGAGATGGCGGGGGGCGAGGTGTTCGACGCCTCCTACCGCGCGCTGGCCCCGTTCGGGCGGCTGGTGGTGTGCGGGATCGCCTCCCAGCAGCCCAACCGGGTGTCGAGCGGATCGCTGCTGCGCCACTCGCGGGCGGTGGTGGGCTTCTACATCTTCCACTGCCTGGAGCGCCCCGGCATGTTCGAGCGGGCGCTGGCAGACCTGTTCGCCCGAGTCGCGCGTGGGGAGCTGGAGGTGGTGGTGGGACACACCTACCTACTGGAGCAGGCGCCGCAGGCGCATATCGACCTGCGCGAGCGGCGCACCACCGGCAAGCTGCTGCTCGATCCCACGGCCTGAGCGATCAAGCCCTTTCGCGCCCCCGCGGCAGCGGCATCCGCGCCGGAGGGTCCCACCACGTAAGCTCCACTCTCGACATGGCCAAGTCATTCGCCGAGCTCGGGCTCACCGAGCGCACTCTCAGAGCTCTGCGCGACGTGGGCTACGAGGCCCCGAGCCCGATCCAGGAGCAGGCGATCCCGCCGCTGCTGGAGGGTAAGGACGTGATCGGCCAAGCGCAGACGGGCACGGGCAAGACGGCGGCGTTCGGGCTGCCCATCATGGAGTACGTGGACCCCGAGGAGAGGGAGGTGCAGGCGCTTGTGCTGACCCCCACGCGGGAGCTCTGCATCCAGGTGACGCAGGCGCTGCGTGTGTACGGCGCCCACGCGGGGGTGGACGTGGTGGCGGTCTTCGGGGGGGCCCCGATCCGCTCCCAGCAGGCGCAGCTGCGCTCGGGGGGGCACGTGGTGGTGGGGACGGTGGGCCGGGTGCTCGACCTGATCTCCCGTCACTCCCTGGTGCTGCACGACTGCCGCTTCGTGGTGCTGGACGAGGCGGACGAGATGCTCGACCTGGGCTTCCTGGAGGACGTGGAGAGAATCCTCTCGATGACCCCCAGCGGCCGCCAGACGGCGCTGTTCAGCGCGACGATGCCCCCACCGATCCGCAAACTCGCGGATGGCTACCTGTATGACCCGGTGACGGTGGTGGTGGAGGCGGCGACGCTGACGATCGACACGGTGGCGCAGTTCCAGCTCTCGGTGGAGGTGCGGGACAAGGCGGAGAAGCTCGTGGAGGTGCTCAGGGCGGAGGCGCCGGACCAGGCGATCGTGTTCGTGCGCACGAAGATCCGCTGCGACCAGCTGTTTCGCACGCTGCGCGACGGCGGGATGAACGTGCGGGCGCTGCACGGGGACATGACGCAGGGGTCACGCGACGGGGTGATGCTGGCGTTCAAGGGGGGACGGGTGCCGATCCTGGTGGCCACGGACGTGGCGGCGCGGGGCCTCGATATCTCGACGGTGACGCACGTGATCAACTACGACGTGCCGACCTCGCCGGACACCTACGTGCACCGCATCGGGCGCACCGGGAGGGTGGGGCGCTCGGGGCGTGCGATCACGTTCGTGGAGACGCGCCAGAAGCGGGAGCTGGAGGCGATCGAGCGCCACATCGGCACCTCGATCGCCCCGTGGGAGAAGGGCGCGGTGGCGCCGCCCACGCCGGTGCGCGAGCGCCCGCGTCGCCACTCCAAGCCCCAGGTCTCCCGCAACAGCTCGGAGCCCCACGCGAAGCTGATCCTCGGGAGCGGCCGGGCCGGCGGGGTGCAGGTGGCGGACATCGTGGGCGCGGTGACCTCCGCCACGGGCCTCGACGGGGAGGCGGTGCGCGACGTGCTGGTGCTGGACCGCTTCTCCTTCCTCTCCGTCCCCGCCTCGGAGGCCGATCGCGTGATCGAGGCGCTGGGGGAGAGCAAGGTGCGGGGGAACCCCATGCGGCTGGAGCGGGTGGCGCAGTAGGCGAAGCCCCCCTCGGGCCGGGAGGGCCGGGCAGGGGTCTCCCGGCGCTCGCTATCGTGCGCGGCTGACCTGCACGGAGCCGAGTAGAGGAGAGCTGTCGAGATGTCCACCGCAACGATGAAGACCACCGAGGGCGCGATCGTCTTCGAGCTGTTCGACGAGGATGCCCCGAAGACGGTCGAGAACTTCCGCAAGCTCGCCTCGGAGGGCTTCTACGACGGGCTGAACTTCCACCGGATCATCAAGGACTTCATGATCCAGGGCGGCTGCCCCCAGGGCACCGGCACGGGCGGCCCGGGGTACACCTTCGAGGACGAGATCAACCCCCACAAGGTGGTGCGCGGCGCGCTGGCGATGGCCAACGCGGGCCCCAACACCAACGGCTCGCAGTTCTTCATCGTGACCGCGAAGAAGGCGTCGTGGCTGGACGGCAAGCACACCGTGTTCGGGCAGGTGACCGAGGGGATGAACGTGGTGGACACCCTGGAGGGCGTCGCCACCGACGGCTCGGACCGCCCGGTGGAGCCGGTGGGGATCGCCTCGATCGAGCTCTCGGAGTAGGACACCCGCCACATGTGGCGGGTGTGGGACTGCCACATGTGGCAGTCCCCGGCAGGGCCACATGTGGCCCTGCTCGAAGTCGCACATGTGCGACTTCTCCGGGGGCGCATGCGCCCCCGGACTACCGGCGCGTGCGCCGGTGGTGATACCCCCCCTCGATCGGGACGGACAACCCACGGATTGGGACAAAAGCCCGACGAGACCGCGCGCGAGGTGTAGCCTCTGTGTTGAGCGCAAACCAGCACGGGAGGCCCCACGATGGCGACTGTCGAGCAGCACGCAACCGAAATCCACAACGGCGCGAGCAACGGAAGCTCGACGGCGGCGGCGGGCGCGGAGATCCCCGTCGAAAACCCCGCCACGGGGGAGATCATCAGGACCGTCCCCGACCTCGACGCGGCGGCGGTCGCGGAGCTGGCCACGCGCGGGCGCGAGGCCCAGCCGACGTGGGAGGCCTACGGCTTCGAGGGCCGCGGACGGGTGCTCTCGCGGATGCAGAAGTGGGTGATGGACAACGCCGATCGGATCGTGCGCACGATCGTCTCGGAGACCGGCAAGACCTACGAGGACGCCCAGCTGGCGGAGATTTCCTACGGGGGGGCCGCGTTCGGCTTCTGGGCCAAGCACGCCCCGGAGTACCTCGCCGACGAGCGGGTGCGCTCGAGCACGGTGTTCGTGAAGGGCAAGAAGCTGATCCTGCGCTACCGCCCGCTGGGGTTGATCGGGGTGATCGGCCCCTGGAACTACCCGCTGACCAACTCCTTCGGCGACTGCGTCCCCGCGCTGGCGGCGGGCAACAGCGTGATCCTCAAGCCCTCCGAGGTGACGCCGCTCACCTCACTGCTGCTGGCGGAGGGCCTGAAGGAGTGCGGGATCCCCGAGGGCGTCTTCCAGGTGGCCACCGGCCGCGGGGCCACGGGGGCGGCGCTGATCGAGGAGGTGGACATGATCATGTTCACCGGCTCCACCCGCACCGGGCGCAAGGTCGCCGAAGCCGCGGGCAAGCGGCTGATCCCCGCCTCCCTGGAGCTGGGGGGCAAGGACCCCATGATCGTGCTCGCCGACGCCGACCTCGAGCGGGCGGCGAACGTGGCGACCTACTACTCCATGCAGAACTCCGGCCAGACCTGCATCTCGATCGAGCGCGCCTACGTGGAGGCCCCCGTGTACGACGAGTTCGTGGCCAAGGTCACCGAGAAGGTGCGTGCCCTGCGCCAGGGCCGCCCCGACGGGGGTCCCGGCACGGTGGAGGTCGGTTCGATGACCTTCCCCCCGCAGGTGGACATCGTGGAGGACCACGTCCAGGACGCCCTCGCGAAGGGCGCCCGCGCGCTCACCGGCGGGCACCGCGGCACGGGCGCGGGGCACTTCTTCGAGCCCACCGTCCTGGTGGACGTGGACCACTCCATGAAGATCATGCAGGAGGAGACCTTCGGCCCCACCCTCCCCATCATGAAGGTGCGCGACGCCGAGGAGGCGGTGCGCCTCGCCAACGACTCCCCCTACGGCCTCGCGGGCTCGGTCTTCAGCAAGGACACCGAGAAGGGCGAGAAGATCGCCCGGCGCGTGGAAGCCGGAGCGGTGTGCGTGAACGACGCCATCATCAACTTCGCGGCGCTGGAGCTGCCGATGGGCGGTGTCAAGGCCTCCGGCCTCGGCTCCCGCCACGGCGCGGGGGGGATCCGCAAGTACTGCAACCAGCAGGCCCTCCTCGTCACGCCGCGGCTGGCGCTCAAGCGCGAACTGCACTTCTTCCCCTACACGCGTGGGGGCACCAAACGGCTGGGGAAAGCGCTGAAGCTGCTCTACGGGCGGGGCAAGCGCGACTGAGACGGTCGTGCGGTGAGTCCCAGCGGGAGGCCGAGCAGCCGTTCGAGCTCGGGAATGGTGCTCTCGGCGCTCGTGTGGTGAACGGTGGCCATGCCCAGCGCCTCGGCGGGGGCGAGGTTGAAGGGCAGGTCATCGACGTACACGCACGCCTCGGGCGCCACGCCGGCGCGCTCGGCGCCCAGCTCATACATCCGGCGCGAGGGCTTGCGGATGCCCTCCGCGGCGGAGATCACCACGCCGTCGAACAGCTCCTCGAAGAGGTCGTGGGGGTAGCGGTGCACGCCCCACGAGTTGGACACCAGCGCCGTGCGCAGCCCGGAGGCGTGTGTGAGGCGCACCGCGTTCACCATCGCCTCGTCGGGCCCCACGCCCGCGAACAGGCCATCCACCAGCCCGTCGGGCTCGACCTCCAGCAGCGCGGCGAATTTCTGCTCGAACTCGCGCTCATCCAGCTCTCCCTTCTCCAAGGCAACCAGCAGCTCGCGTGCCTCGGGGTCGCTTTTGAAGCGGCCCATCAGCTTCTGCGGGTCGATCTCCGCGGCCACGCAGAAGGCATGGAAGGACGTGAACAGGTTGGTCGTGAGCACGCCCCCCCAGTCGATCAGCAGGGCGGAGCGGGTGGCGCCGTTCCCGCCGTCGAGCATCTCAGCGGACTCACCCACCGCGCGCCACCTCCTCCGCGTGGGCGGCGAGCTGCAGCACGCCCTCCCCGAAGTGCTTCAGGTAGGGGTCGTCGGTGGCGCCCGCGAGGGCGCGCTTGTAATTGCCCTCCATGAACACCGTCATCTTCCACACCGCGAGCGTCACGTACCAGCGCAGGTCGCTCATCGAGCGGCCCGTGCGTGCTTCGTAGCGCGCGATCAGCTCCGCGCGTGTGGGGAAGCCCTCGGCCTTGGTGACCGCGCCCAGCGAGTCCCTGATCCCCCCCGCGGGGTCGTCCGCCTGCCCCCACACCATGCACATGTAGCCCAGGTCCGCGAGGGGGTCGCCGATCGTGGCCATCTCCCAGTCCAGCACCGCGGTGAGGCGCGCGGGGGCGTCGGTGGCGAACATCGTGTTGCCCAGGCGGTAGTCCCCGTGCACGATCGTGGCCGCGCCGGACTCCGGGAGATGCTCGGCCAGCCACTGCGCCACGCGTTCCACCGCGGGGATCTCGCGCGTCTTGTTGTGCTCCCACAGTCCCCCGAAGCGCCGCAGCTGGCGCTCCAGGTAGCCCGTGGGCTTGCCGAAGCCCTCCAGGCCCGCCGCGCGCCAGTCGACGGCGTGGATCTCCACGAGCGCGTCGATCAGCTCCTCCGCGATCCTCCGCCGCTCCGCGGGGGCGTCGAGCGCGGGCGGCAGGGTGAAGACGATCGCCTCCCCCTCCACCCGCTCCATCACATAGAAGGGGCAGCCGATCGTGGCGCTCTCCTCGCCCACGGCGAGCACCGTGGGCACGCGTGCGGCGGTGCCCCGCAGGGCCCCCAGCAGGCGCGCCTCGCGCAGCACGTCGTGAGCGGAGGGTGGCAGCGGCGGGCGGGGGGGACGGCGCAGGACCACCTCGGTGCCGTCCCCGCGCCGGAGGAGGTAGGTGACGTTGGAGTGCCCCTCCCCGATTGGGCTCGCCTCGAGCTCCCCCTCCCCGAGGCCGTGGGCGTCGAGGAACTCGCGCAGGGGCTCCAGCACGAGCAGGGGGGGGCGTGCGTTGCCCTCCGCGTCGGCGTGGGTGCGGACGACGTCGTCGGGTGCCGCGGGAGCGCTCATCGCCGCCAAAGCTATCCCAAGATCGGCGTGGAGGCGACCGCAACATCCTCTCCGGTACCGTGTCTTAAGCGCGAGCACGCCTGCGTGTCCACCTTGCCCTGCGACAGCATGGCCGCTCCGCTGCAACGTCTGCGCGCTGTACCCCGCGTATCTGTAAGCCCCCGACGGAATGGAGTTTCCCCGCATGCCGCGTATCCGCGTACTCCTCGGTGCACTGCTCGCATGCTCGGCTCTCGCCGCAGCGGTGGGCGTCCCCCCGGCGCTCGCCTCGCACAATCAGACGGTCTTCTTCGAGGGCGGTCAGGTGCTGCTCGAACCCCGCCACCGCGAACACGCGCTCGCGCAGCTGGAGCACCTCGGGGTGCACGCGCTGCGCGTGGAGCTCTACTGGTCCTACGTGGCCCCCGACGCCTCCAGCCGCAAGCGCCCCAAGTTCGAAGCCACCAACCCCGCCGCGCCGGGGTACAACTGGAGCCTCTACGACTGGCTGCTGGGCAAGGCGCGGGAATTGAAATGGCAGGTGCTGCTGACGGTGACCTCGCCGGTGCCCCACTGGGCGAGCTCGAACGGCACCAGCGACACCAGCCCCGACCCCAAGGACTTCGAAGAATTCATGACCGCGGTGGGCCGCCGTTACGGCTCGGAGGTGTCGCTGTTCGCGATCTGGAACGAGCCCAACGACATCGCCTTCCTGCAGCCCCAGTTCAACGCCAACGGCTCCCCCGCCTCGCCGCGCATCTACCGCCGCCTGTTTCAGTACGGCTACGCGGGGCTCCAGGCGGGGTTCCAGGCGGCGGGCCTCGCGCACCCCAGGGTGCTGATGGGGGAAACCGCGCCCGTCGGCGCCGACAGCCTCAGCCGCTCCTACATCCGCGAAACCGGGGGGGTACAGCACGGAGGGCTGCTCCACGACGTCGCGCCGCTGGCGTTCCTGCGCGGCGCGCTGTGCCTCAACTCCAACTACTCCAAGGCGGGCTCCTGCGAATCGCTGCCGGCGTACGGCTACTCCACCCACGCCTACACCCAGAAGCAGGGCCCCCTGTGGAAGCCGCCGGAGTACGACGACATCACGATCGGGGTGCTCTCGCGTCTGGAAGGCGCGCTCGACAAGGCCGCGCGGGCGGGGGCGATCCGATCGGGCATACCGATCTACCTGACCGAGTTCGGGGTGCAGAGCGTGCCCAACCGCTACGAGGGGGTCTCGCTCGCCAAGCAGGCCGAATACGACGCGCTCGCCGAAGACATCGCCTGGCGTGATCCACGGGTGGCGGCCTTCTCGCAGTACCTCCTGCACGACGACCCCACCGGCGGCCCCCCCGGGTCGAGCGTCCACGGTGGCACCGTCGGCTTCCAGACGGGGCTGGTGGCCTTCAGCGGCACCCTCAAGCCGCTCTACTACGCCTGGTCGGTCCCCCTGGTGGTCTCCAAGCATGGGCACGGCTACTCGCTGTGGGGCCTGGTGCGGCCGGCCACGGAATCCACCAAGGTGACGATCTTCGTGCGGGAGCCCGGCTCCAGGAAGTACCGCGTGTTGAAGACCGCCACCACGGAATCCCTGGGCTACTGGGGACTCACATCGAACGTGGCGGGTGTCGATTGGAAGGTGCGCTGGACCAGTCCGAGTGGTGTGAAGTACGAAGGGCCACCGATTGGGGTGACGCCCTCGCCCTGAGGCGGTGGCGGGGTGGCCCTCGCCCGCCGCGGGGCGGCATAGCGCCCTGCGGCAGGCGCGGGTTCCGGCGGGCGGACACGGCGTCGTGGTCCGGTGGCACGGCATCGCTCTCCTAGAGTGGGAGGGCGATGCCGGAGCTGCCCGAGGTCGAGATCACTGCGCGGCGGCTGGACGGCGCCCTGCGGGGGGCGGAGATCGAATCCGCGGTGGCGCCGGGCATCAATGCCCTGAGAAGCTTCGATCCGCCGCTCGCCGCGCTGGCGGGCCGCACGATCGCGAGCGTGGGGCGGCGGGGCAAGCATCTGGTCGTCGAGGTCGCCGGGGACTCCGAGCGCCCGGGGGATTCTGAGCGCCTTGTGCTGCTGATCCACCTCATGTCCGCCGGCAGGCTGCAGCTCTACGACAAGCGCGCGGGGCCCCGTGACCGCACCTCGCGCCTGCTCGTGCGGGTGCGCCTGGCGGCGGCGCAAGACAACTCCCCCTCCAGCGGCGCCGCCGGGCTGGAGGCCGAGCTGCGCCTGCGCGAGTTCGGCTCCAAGCAGGCCGCCTGGGTGAAGCTGCTGCGCGCCGATGCGCTCGAGCAGGAGGAGGCGCTCGCGACGCTCGGCCCGGAAGCCTGGCCCGACCCGGGGGGGTGGGATCGATTCAAAGAACTGCTGGACGCCCCCCGCCCCCTCCACACGATGCTGCGCGACCAGCGCACCATCGCGGGCATCGGGCGCTCCTGGGTGGACGAGATCCTGTGGGAGGCCCAGCTCTCCCCCTACAAGCGCGGCGTAGACCTGACGGAGGAGGAGGCCACGCGGCTGCGGGAGGCGACCGTGGGCATCCTTGGAGCGGCGATTGAGCACTACGAGCACGTGATCGCGCTGCCGATCCCCGACAAGCTGCCGATGCCCCTGCGCGTGCACCGCCACGAGAGCGAGCCCTGCCCCCGCTGTGCCACCACGCTGCGCTCGGTGCACTTCGAGGACTACGTGATCGCCTACTGCCCCGCCTGCCAGACCGAGGGGCGCGTGCTCAAGGACCGGCGGCTCTCGCGGCTCTTGAAGTAGGTCGCGCTCAGGGGACGCGGATGTCGTGTTTGGCTCGAGCTGCCCCGAGTTCGATGAGGCCGAGGAGGCTCGCGGATCTCCTGTCGATGCGCCTCACCCACGTCCAGTGGTGACCCACCGGGCAGCGCTGCCACCGCCACCTGCCAAGCCTCACCGCCTTCAGCGAGCCGCCCGGAATCCAGATCGTCGTGAAGACGTGACCCTCACGGCAGCGCACGGGGCGCTCGAATCGCTTGAAGACTCGCATCGATCGAGAGTCTACATCGGGGGGGAATCCCCTCCGAGGCGTCCCGAGCCGTATATATCATCGCCGCGAGCACGAGCCCATCGACCGGTGGATCGGCGCGAAACGACGACAGGCAGGGGGCAGGATGCGGCATCCATGGATCGGCAGGTCGGCCTCCGCGCTGGCAAAGGCCGCGGCGATCGCGCCGAAGGGCCATGGGATCGCGTCGAAAAAGGCCCACGGCGCCCACGAGGCGGTGCTCGGCCGACTCTCCTTCTCACTGCCGGCGGCGAAGAAGGTCGCAAAACTCCACATCCGACTGAGCGCAGCCGCCCGCAAGCGGCTGAAGGGACTCGAGAAGGGCTTCCCCGCGATCCTCACGGTGGAACTGAAGCTGGGCAAAACCAAGAAGGCGACCAGGTACACCCAACCGATCGAGCTCCTCCGGCCGGCGGCGGTCAAGCCACCCAAAGCCAAATAGCCCACCAGCCGAGCGTCCACCGGCGGCGTGGATCTCCAGGTGGGGGCGCGACCGGCCGGGCTGCATTCCACGACCTGGCTAGGATGCGGGGCCATGATCGAGCCCGGCCAGCAGGCCCCCGACTTCGAGCTGCCCGATCAGGAGGGCGACCCCGTCAAGCTCTCGGGCCTCCGCGGTCGGCCAGTCGTCGTCTACTTCTACCCGAAGGCCGAAACGTCCGGGTGTACCGTCCAGGCGTGCGGTGTGCGCGACCACCGCGCCGACTATGAGCAGGCGGGCGCGAGGGTGCTCGGAATTTCACCTGATCCGCCGGCGAAGCTCCAGAAGTTCCACGACAAGCAGGGCCTGAACTTCACACTGCTCGGCGACGAGGATCACGCCGTCGCCGAGGCATATGGCGTCTGGGTGCAGAAGTCGATGTACGGTCGCACGTACTGGGGCAACGAGCGCACGACCTTCATCGTCGACCCGGAAGGACGGGTGGCGGATGTGCTGCGCAAGGTCAAGCCGGCCGAGCACGACGAGCGGGTGCTGGTGGCGCTGGAGGGGATGAGCCCGCCGCGAGCGTAGAGCGCAGTTGGGCATGGGGCTCGCGCCACTTCGAAGGCCCGGCGAGCAGGCCAAGCGGATCGACTGGCGGTCGTGATCCCCGCCACGCGAGCGCAACGTCGCTCGCGGGCGCGACACTATGATTTCTCCCGCTTCCCCGGTGACCGGGTGCAACGCACAGGAGAACAAGTCTACGAGCGAGCCCTGAAAGGAGAGCCGCATGTCGCTGGGCACCATTCTCGAGGCCCCCGAGCATGAGTTCGACGACGAGGACTGGGAGGATGACGAGGAGTTCGGCGCCGACGAGGAGGAGTTGGACCTCGACGACTACGACGAGACCCTCGAGGACGAGGACGAGGGCGGGGAGGACGACATCTGAGCCTGCCATACGCTTGAGGTGTGCCCAGCGCCTCGACCTCGATCGGCCACAGCCTCAGCTCGTTCCTGGACGCGGCCGGGCAGTTCTTCTCGGACCTCGCCGCCGTGCACTGGGGGGCGCTGGTGCTGGGTCTGGCGTTCTTCGCTCTGAACCTGACGCTGCGCTCGCGGGCGTTCTTCAACAGCCTGCGCGCCGCCTACCCGGCCGTGAGCTTCCAGTGGCGGCGGATCTGGGGCGCCTACTGGGCGGCGGTCGGCTTCAACAACGTGGTGCCCGCGCGCGGGGGGGACGTCATCAAGCTGTTCCTCACGCGCAGCTCGATCCCCGGCTCGACCTACCCGACGGTCGCCTCGGCCTTCTTCGTGGAGTCGATCTTCGACGCCACGGTGGGGGTGCTGGTGCTGATCTTCGCCTTCTCCCAGGGCGTCTTTCCCAAGCCGCCCGACTTCTCGCAACTGGGCTCCTTCGACATCTCCTACCTGGCGGGGCACTTCCGCTTCACGCTCTTTTTGATCACCGCCCTGGCGATCCTCGGGCTGGTGGCGTTCGCGTTGCTGTCGGTGCGCGTGCAGGCCTTCTGGGAGCGTGTCCGCCAGGGCGTGACGATCCTCTACGACCGGCCCCGCTACCTGCGCGAGGTGGCCGCCTTGCAGGCCCTCGGGTGGATGTGCCGCTTCGCCGCCTTCTGGTTCCTGCTCGACGCCTTCCGCGTGGGGGGCTCGGTGGAGAACGTGCTGCTCGTGTTCGGGGTCAACCAGGTGGCCGGCGCGGTGCCCTTCACGCCCGGTGGCGCCGGGGTGCAGCAGGCACTGCTGGTGAAGGTGTTCGCGGCGAGCGCCGCCGGCACCGCCGCGGTGGCGGCCTACTCGGTGGGCCAGCAGATCGCGATCGCGATCTTCACCGCACTCGTGGGCCTGGGTGCGGTGGTGTTCATCTTCCGCTTCCGCTCCTTCCGCGAGGTGATCGCCGCCGGGAACGCCTCGCGCGATGCGGAGCGGCGCGCGGAGCGGGCCGGGGTCCTATCGAGACCCGGCCACCCGGAGGATCCGCCTACTGAAGCCCCTCGCGCGCCTCGCGCACGAGCGTGACGGCCTCGGGGAACACGGTCGCCATCACCGCGCGGATCTGCTCGGCCTGCGCGTCGGCGCCGCCCTGGAGGTTTACGCGGTTGACGGCCGCCACCGTCATGTCGACGGCGAGCTTGATCGCGTTGTCGGCCCACGCGAGGCGCTGCTGGCCCTGCATCTGCATGGCGAAGTCGGCCAGCCGCCGCTGCAGCTCCTCGGGGTCGCCGAACATGTCTCCAAGGCCACCACTCTCCATCGCACTCTCATCCTAGCGACCAGCCCATAGACTGCCCTGCCCCATGCCAAAGTCCCAGAAGCTCAAGAGCGAGGAGTCCGGCGGCGAGACGCTCAAGCCGGGCAAGCAGGAGGTTGCCGCTCGGATCGCCCGCGAGACCTACCTGCGCAACCGTCTCTCGGTGCCCTCGATCGCGGGTGGGGTGCTCTACCTGCTGGGCGGCATCATCGTCAGCGCGACCCTGCGTTCGCTGCCGACGGTGGGTGTGATCCAGGGGTTGGCGCCTGCGCTGAGGGGCGAAGTCAACCCGGCCGTCAGCCCGGGCGCGGCCGAGGTGAGGTTCATCGACCATCACGCCTTCGGCCTGATCGCGGGCAACGTGCTGCAGGCGGTCGCGGTCCTCTTCCTCGTGGTGATCCTGCTCTTCCTGCTCGACGCGATCCGCTTTCGCCGGCCCGAGACGAGCCCCCTCGCGCGGCCGCTCGTGCTTGGCGGCGGGGCGGTGATGGTGCTCGTGTCCATTGTCCATCCGGTGGCGCAGGCCTTGAACGCGCACAACTTCACCACGGGCCACGACTTCACCACCGATGCCGTCAACCGGGCGCTGACCCAGAGCACGGTGCTCGAAGCCAGCGAGTACCTCGGCCTGCTGGGGGGCCTGGTGTTGGCTGCAGGCATCATCATCGTGGTTCTGGGCACCTCGCGCACCGGTATCTCTCCCCGCTGGATGATGTACCTGGGGATCTTCTCGGCCCTGCTCGCCTTCACCCCCGTCGGGCTGGCGCTGGGATCGGCCCAGCAGCTGATCCCGGCCTTCTGGATGGTGAGCATGGGCATCCTGCTGGGTGGGCGCTGGCCGGGCGGGGACCCCCCGGCGTGGGCCGCGGGCGAGGCGCGGCCGTGGCCCTCCCAGATGGAGGCCCGCGCCGAGCGGGAAGCTCGGCGGGGTGAGTCTGGACGCGCAGGAGCGCTCGAGCCATCCACCGAGCAGGCCGGCAATGGCGTGAGTGACGTCGTGCCCGAGCCCGCTCAGCCGGCCCGGAGCGGGAGCTCCAGGCGCCGGCGCAAGCGCGGCACGCGATGATCGAGTGATCCACCGGGTGGGAGCACTCGGCGATCGAGTCATCCCTCGGGCGGGCAATTGAGTCACCTCCGGTTGGGACACTCGACGATTGAGTTATCGGCCGGGCGGGCGCACGCAATGATCGAGTCACCCGTCGGGCAGGCCATTGAGTCATCTCCGGGTGGGGCACTCGATGATTGAGTTACCGGCCGGACGGGAACAATAGCTCCAGAGGACGTGGGAATCGCCACAATCCCTTCCCCGTTCCCGGAGTGACACAGAGTGTCCCGAGCCCCCGGCAGGGGCGGTTTGAAGGGAGGATTTCCCATGGAGGCAGCATCAATTCGACGGCCCGAGCCGATGCAGTCGATCCCGCGCCGCGACCCGCCACCGGGCGAGGCGACGCAGGCGAGCCTGTGGAAACCGGCAGACCCCGGCCCGCTCGGCTTGGCGGGGTTCGCGATGACCACGTTCGTGCTCTCGATGTTCAACTCGAATCTCGTCGATGAAAAGGGCTTCCCGGTTGTGCTGGGCTTGGCGCTCGCCTATGGCGGGATCGTGCAGCTGCTCGCCGGCATGTGGGAGTTCCGCACCGGCAACACCTTTGGCGCCGTGGCGTTCTGCTCATTCGGCGCCTTCTGGCTCTCGTTCTGGGCGCTGAACGTCTTCTACGCCAAGTCGATCGGTGGCAACGCGGGGCACGCGATCGGCGTGTACCTGTGGGCGTGGGCGATCTTCACCGCATACATGACGGTGGCGGCGCTGCGGGTCAGCGGGGCGGTGCTGCTGGTGTTCGTGCTCCTCACGGCCACCTTCATCCTGCTCGCGATCGGAGCGGTGGGCGCGCACACCACCGTCACCCACTGGGGCGGCTACGTCGGTCTGGCGACCGCGGCGGCGGCCTGGTATGCCTCGTTCGCGGCTGTGACGAACTCGACCTTCGGGCGCACCGTGATGCCGGTGATGCCGTTGGGCAAACGGTAGAGTCCGGTCATGGGGACTGAACCGCAGGCACCCCCGGAGGGGGAGGCGCTCGACCGCGAGCTGGCCGAGTTGTTGGAGGTGGAGACGTTCGAGCCCTCCCCCGAGTTCCGCGAGCAGGCGCTCCTCTCCGACCCCGCGGTGTACGAGGAGGCGGCGCGCGACCCGCAGGCGTGGTGGGCGGGCCAGGCCAAGCAGCTGCACTGGTTCGAGCCCTGGGAAACCGTGCTCGACGACTCCAACCCGCCCTTCTACAAGTGGTTCGTGGGGGGCCGTTTGAACGTCTCCTACAACTGCCTCGATCGCCACGTGCTGGAGGGCAGGGGCGAGCGCGTCGCCCTGCACTGGCGCGGGGAGGAGGGGGAGGAGCGCGACATCACCTATGCGCAGCTGCTCGCGGAGGTGCAGCGCTTCGCGAACGCGCTGAAGGACCTCGGGGTGGGCCGCGGGGACGTGGTGGGGATCTACCTGCCGATGATCCCCGAGGTGGTGGTGGCGATGCTCGCCTGCGCGCGCATCGGCGCTCCCCACAACGTGGTCTTCGGGGGCTTCTCCGCGGAGGCGGTGCGCGAGCGGATGGAGTTCTCCGATGCGAAGGTGCTGATCACGGTCGACGGCGCCGCGCGCAAGGGCAAGACGGCGCCGGTGAAGGACCGGGTCGACGAGGTGATGGGCGACCTCGGGACGCTCGAGAAGATCGTGGTGGTGCGGAGCAAGGGGACGCCCTGCCAGATGCGCGAGGGCCGCGACGTCTTCTACGAGGAGATCGTGCAGGCCGCCGCCCCGGAGTGCCCGGCGGAGGCGCTGGACGCGGAGCACCCCCTGTTCATCCTCTACACCTCCGGCTCCACCGCCAAGCCCAAGGGCATCCTGCACACCTCCGGGGGGTACCTCACGGGGGTCTCCTGCACCCACCGCTACGTGTTCGATCTGAAGCCCGAGTCCGACGTCTACTGGTGCGCCGCCGACGTGGGCTGGATCACCGGGCACTCCTACATCGTCTACGGGCCCCTCGCCAACGGGGCCACCTCGGTGATGTGGGAGGGGGCGCCCGACTACCCCCACAGGGGCATCTGGTGGGAGATCGTCGAGCGCTACGGGGTCAGCATCCTCTACTGCGCCCCCACCGCGATCCGCGCCTGCATCAAGTGGGGGGCGAAGTGGCCCAACGAACACGACCTCTCCTCGCTGCGGCTGCTGGGCACGGTGGGGGAGCCGATCAACCCGAAGGCGTGGCTCTGGTACCACAGGGTGATCGGCTCCGGGCGCTGCCCGATCGTGGACACCTGGTGGCAGACGGAGACCGGGGCGATCATGATCACGCCGCTGCCCGGCATCACCGCCACCAAGCCGGGCTCCTGCACGCGCCCCTTCCCGGGGGTGGAGGCCGAGGTCTACCAGGAGTCCGGGGGCTATCCGATCGAGAATGGACAGGGGCTGCTGGTGCTGAGAAGGCCGTGGCCCTCGATGCTGCGCACCCTCTACCGGGAGGAGGAGCGCTACATCAAGACCTACTTCGAGCGCTTCGGGCCGGAGACCTACCTGGTTGGCGACGCCGCCCGCCGCGACTCCGACGGCTACCTGTGGGTCATCGGGCGCATCGACGACGTGGTCAACGTCTCCGGGCACCGGCTCTCCACCGCGGAGGTGGAGTCGGCGATCGTCGCCCACCCCGACGTCGCGGAGGCCGCGGTGATCGGCCAGCACGACGAGGACACCGGGCAGGCGATCGTGGCGTTCGTGACCCTCCAGGGCGAGCTGGAGGGCGACGAGCGCGAGGTCGAGGGCATCCGTGCGACGGTGGCCGAGCGGATCGGCAAGTTCGCGCGCCCCAAGCGGATCATCTGGGCGGAGGACCTGCCCAAGACGCGCTCCGGGAAGATCATGCGCCGCCTGCTGCGCGACATCGCCGAGGGTCGGGCGCTGGGGGATGTCACCACGCTGCGCGACCCCAGCGTGACCTCTCAGCTGGAGGAGCGGGTCAGGGAGTTGCAGGCGCAGGAGGACGGGTAGCAGCGGGTTGCGGGCTCTCGTCAACTCTCATGAGAGCTTTATGTTGGGGTGCGAGGCTTCCCGGAACCTCGACGTGGGATGCAAGCCACACTGCATCCGGAGGCCGTTGAGAGGAGCCCTTGAACAGAGGAAGCGACTGTGCCGATGCCAACTGACAACGGTGGCGCGCCGGGCCAGGGCCCCGCGGCGATCGAAACCAAGGGCCTGACCAAGCGCTTCGGTGAGCGCGCCGCGATCGACGGCGTCGACCTGTACGTCCCGCGGGGCAGCGCCTTCGGCTTCCTCGGCCCCAACGGCGCGGGCAAGACGACGATGATCCGGATGCTGCTCGGCCTCACGCATGCCAGCGGGGGGAGCATGAGCGTACTGGGACACCCGGTGCCCGCCGAGCGCGCCCAGGCGCTGCGGCGAGTCGGTGCGATCGTCGAGGAGCCGCGCTTCCATCCCAATCTCACCGGCCGCGAGAACCTACGCATCGTCGCCGCCGTGCGCGGACCCGAGGTACAGGCGCGGATCGCCCCAGCGCTCGCGCGCGTCGGCCTGAGCGAGCGCGCAGAGGAGAAGGTCAAGAAGTACTCCCTGGGGATGCGCCAGCGCCTGGGCGTGGCCCGCTGCCTGCTCGCCGACCCGCTGCTCCTGATCCTCGACGAGCCGACCAACGGCCTCGATCCCGGGGGCATTCAGGAGTTCCGCGAAATGATCCGCACGATGGTGGAGCAGGAGAACCGCACCATCTTCCTCTCCTCGCACCTGCTCGACGAGGTGGAAAAGATCTGCGACGCCGCCGCGATCGTGGATCGCGGCAAGATCATCGCGCAGGGCCCGATCGCCGAGCTGACCCGCGGCGGCGCCGGCGGCGCCCGCAATGAGCTGATCGTGGGCGTGGACGACGTGGAGCTTGCGCTCAGCACGCTCGGCGGCAGCGAGCTCGTGCGCGACGCGCACCGCTCCGACGAGGGCCTGCGTGTCGAGCTGGCAGGCGATCCGCAGACTGCTGCCGAGGTGAATGCCGCGCTCGTGCGCGCCGGCGTGGCGGTCATGCGCCTGGAGCCCGTGCGCCACAGCCTCGAGCAGCGCTTCCTCGAGGCCACCGCGCGGTTGGACGCCCCAACGCAGGGGCTCGATGCTGCTCCCGCGCAGGAGGTGAGGGCATGAGTGCCGTCGCGCCCACAGCACCCGCACCCGGCCGCTCGCGCGATGGCGAGTCGCCAGTCACGGTTGCAGTGCAGATGTTCGGCGCCGACTTCCTCAAGCTGCGCAAGAAGCGCAGCATTCTGATCTGGGCGCTCGTCCTTGCCCTCGCTCCAATACTCATCTATTTCGTGGTCGCGGTCATCGAGCACGCCTCCAACCCGTACTCGATCGCCAACCCAGAGGGATATCGGCCGGCCGGCGGGACGGGCAACTTCTCCGATGGCCTGCGCGTAATCGCTCTCCTCTTCGCTCCGCTTGCGGCTCTCCTGATCGGCGTGGAGGCCGGCACGGGGGACACCTCCGTCGGCGTCTTCCGGGACCTGGTCGTGACTGGTCGCTCGCGTGTGGCGCTGTTTGCCTCACGTGTCCCCGCGGCGCTCGCGCTGTGCTTCTCCATCATGCTCGCCACCTACGCGGTGCTGTTGATAGGCACGTTTGCGTTCGCCGGCGGCCTCCCCACGCCCGGGGGGTCGCAGATTCTCGACGGCCTCGGCTTCCTGCTGCTGAGCACCGGGATGCTGTGCGCCGTGGCGGTGGGCTTCGCGGCGTTGACCAACTCCAAGCCGGGAGCAATCATCGCCCTGATCGCGTGGCAGATCGTGGCCAGTCCGGTGCTGGCCAACATCAGCGCGCTTGGCGGTGCCCGCAAAGGCCTGCTGAGCCAGGCGATAGCGCATTTCAGCCCGGTCAGCACCGGCGGCGGCGGTCACGGCGCGACCGTCACGCTTTCCGGTGGGCTCGCCGTTGTGGTGCTCGTTGGCTGGCTGGTCGTGTTCCTCGCGCTGGGCGCGTGGCGCACGAGCACCATGGACGCCTGACGGGAGGCCGTTCTCCCGATACTGCGCTTCGCCCACGAGCCGCTCCAAGCAACCGCGACGCGATGACCTGTACGCCAGGGAGGCTACGCGCGCGGGGCGTAGCGGTGGTGCAGCATCAGCGCGTTGCCGTCGCGATCGGCGAAGAAGGCCATGTGACAGACGCCCGTGTCCAGGGTCTCGCCCGCGAACTCGACGCCGAGCTCTTCGAGCGCTGCCCGCGCCTGCGCGACGTCATCGACGTGCAGTGCAATCGCGTTGGGGTTGGTCTTGTATGGGAGACCCATCTTCTCGGGGACGAACACGCTGAGCGTCACGTTGCCCGTCTCGAACTCGGCGTAGTTGCGCTCCTCGAGGTACACCGACCGCTGTAGGCCGACTGTGTCGCCGT
The DNA here is from genome assembly GCA_963713985.1 of uncultured Solirubrobacterales bacterium. GTDB lineage: Bacteria > Actinomycetota > Thermoleophilia > Solirubrobacterales > Solirubrobacteraceae > Palsa-744. Next base: position 1,823,106 of record OY970219.1, read on the forward strand.
AGAACTCCACTGCCGCCTCGAGATCCCGTGTGGGCACACCGATGAAATCGACGCCGGTGACTAGCTGGGTGGTCATGGGTGGTGCCTCCTGTTGGTCGTTTCTCACGTGGCGCAGCGTACCGGGGCGATCACGATAGCGCCGCCACTCGCCATCACAGCCACCAAGCGCTGGCTCCTCCGCGCTCCAGCGTGAGTAGGAACGCGTCAGGGAGCTCTAGGCCCAGGAGGACCGACGAGCCTGTGGCCCTTTCTGACCGGCTGAAAAAATCGAGTCGGTTCGACTATTCGGCTAGGGTGCTTGACCTTTGCTCACCAAGCCGTCTATGGTGAGCCTGTCGCTCGGGTCTCTATGAAAAGGAGAGGAATGATGCTGGGTTGCTTGCAGGCGCGTGGGCGTAGTCTGGGCTATTATGGGTTGCTGACACTTGCTGTCGTCGTCGCCGGATATCTGTCTCCCCAATCGGCCTTTGCTGCGGGGTGGTCTCTCAGCACGACAGCTAGCCCCGAAACGGTAGAAGAAGGTTATTTGGAAGGCGTGGCATGCCCGACCTCATTGTCGTGTATCGGGGTCGGGAACTATAAGAACAGCGCTGGGACGACTGTCACGCTAGCGGAGCAAGTGCCTCTGCCCGCCTCGACGTGGGAATTCAAGTCCACGCCCAACGCGGAAGGCGCAAAAGCAAGTGTCCTAAAGGGCATTTCGTGCTCTTCCTCGACCGCGTGCACCGCCGTTGGCTACTACAAGAACAGCTCCGGCGTGTTCGTCACTCTGGCGGAGCGGTGGAACGGCACGGAATGGAAAGTCCAGTCCACGCCCAACCCAACCGGTGCCAAAGAAAGCTTCCTGGAGGGCGTCTCGTGCGCCTCCTCGACCGCGTGCACCGCGACGGGCTACTACGAGAACAGCTCCAGCGTGCTTGTGACTCTGGCGGAGGGCTGGAATGGCACGGAATGGAAAGTCCAGACTACGCCCAACCCAACCGGAGCCAAAGAAAGCTTCCTGGAGGGCGTCTCTTGCACGTCCTCGACCGCCTGCATCGCTGTTGGCTACTACAAGAACAGCTCCAGCGTGCTTGTGACTCTGGCGGAGGGCTGGAATGGCACGGAATGGAAAGTCCAGACTACGCCCAACCCGACCGGTGCCAAAGAAAGCTTCCTGGAGGGCGTCTCTTGCACGTCCTCGACCGCCTGCATCGCTGTTGGCTACTACAGGAACAGCTCCAGCGTGCTTGTGACTCTGGCGGAGGGCTGGAATGGAACGGAATGGAAAGTCCAATCCACCCCCAACCCCGAAGGCGCCAAAGAAAGCTTCCTGAAGGGCGTGTTGTGCTCCTCTTCGACGGGGTGCATCGCTGTTGGCTACTACAAGAACCTCTCCGGTGTGTTTGTGACGCTGGCGGAGAAGTGGAATGGCACGGAATGGAAAGTCCAGTCCACGCCCAACCCGACTGGCGCCAAAGAAAGCTTCCTCGAGGGCGTCTCGTGCTCGTCCTCGACCGCGTGCACCGCTACTGGCTACTACAAGAGCTCCGCTGGTACGCATACTTTGGCCGAGCACTGGGACGGTACGGAATGGAATACCCAGTATGCGGTCAACCCAGAAGAAATCAGGGAAAGCCGCCTCAACGGGGTCTCCTGTTCGTCTTCGACCGCGTGCGTGGCCGCCGGCTACTACAAGCGGAACTCCGGCGGCGCCCAAACCCTGGTGGAGAGCTGGAATGGCACGGAATGGAAAGTCCAGTCCACCCCCAACCCGACGGGTGCCAAGGAAAGCTTCCTGGAGGGCGTCTCCTGCGCGTCCTCGACCGCCTGCATCGCTGTTGGCTACTACAGGAACAGCTCCGGCGTGCTTGTGACTCTGGCGGAGGGCTGGAATGGAACGGAATGGAAAGTCCAGTCCACGCCCAACCCCGAAGGCGCCAAAGAAAGCTTCCTGGAGGGTGTCTCGTGCTCGTCCTCGACCGCGTGCACCGCTGCCGGAGACGATGTGAACGGCTCCGGGGTGTTTGTCTCTCTCGCGGAGCGGTGGAACGGCACGGAATGGAAAGTTCAGTCCACGCCCAACCCCGAAGGCGCGAAAGCGAGTCACGTCGGGGGTGTCTCGTGTCCGACCTCGACAGCGTGCATCCTGGCTGGATACTATGAAAACGGCGCAGGCGAACTGGTGCCTCTGGCGGAGGGCTGGAATGGCACGGAATGGACAGTTCAGTCGGCGCCCAGCCCGGAAGAAGACGGCAAAAGGGCCTATTTCACGTCGATCTCGTGCTCGTCTGCGACCGCATGCACGGCGGCTGGGGAATATGGACGGATCTCCTCTGGCCTGACGCTCGCCGAGCGGTGGAATGGCACCGAATGGAAAATCGAGTCCGTTCCCAGCCCGGAAGGCGCGAAAGAATCGAGCGTCAGATCGGTGTCGTGCTCGTCGGCTACGGCCTGCACAGGAGCTGGGGCCTACAAGGATGCCGAAGGAGAAATCGTGCCGTTGGCCGAGGGGTGGAGTGGCACGGAATGGGAAGTCCAGACTACGCCAAATCCGGAAAGGTCGCTCGAGGCCATTCTCGAAGGCGTGTCGTGCTCGTCTTCCACCTGTGTCGCCACCGGGTACTACTACAAGACGCAGAGTCCCACCGGAACAAGCACGACGTTGGCGGAGGTCTATGAATAAGTAGAAGGACGGCCGCACCGCCTCCCCGCCCACCGCCTCGCGATGTCCAGCCGCCACACCGTCGCGGCCATGGCGAGCGGTCGGCGGGGGGGGGCGGGGGCGCTCAGACCTTGCGGTGCTCGGGGATCCAGCAGCCGTCGTCCCCGCGCACGAAGTCCTGGAAGAGGTTCGGCGCCTCCGCGCACATGATTCGGGCGATCTCGTCGAACACGAGCCGCAGCTCCTCCTCGGCGCCCTCCGCGGTGCGCATCTCGATCACGTGGCGCAGCGTGCGGGCATTGGCGCTCCAGACGATGTCCGTGGAGAGCCCGATCGGGGCGAGGCGGCGCAGCGCCGAGGTGACCTCCTTCTTGACGTGGAAGGGCACCCCCTGCGCGTCGATCCCGAGCTCGGCGGCGGCGCTCACCTGGAACTCCTCCAGCTGCTCCACGATCGAGAGCACCTGCTCGCGCACCGGCTCCAGCGCCGGCGGCACGCGGAAGCCGATGTCGGTGAGGCGCACATAGCGCAGGCTCTCCTGGCTGAAGGCCGAGCCGGCGCGGTGGCGCACGAGCTCATGAGTAAAGACACGTGAGCAATTCCGAATGGCGAAGGAGTAGTTGGCGTGCTCCAGCACGCTGCCGTGCCCCGAGCGCAGGATGTTGGCGAAGTACTCCCGCCGGTCGGTGCGGATCCGGGAGACGTTGGGGTTCAGGCCGGGCTCCCAGCTGCGGTAGCAGGCGCGTCCGCCGAACTCCACGAGCAGCTCGCCCGCGTTGACGGCCTGGGGCTCGCCCGCTCCCCCTCCTCCTCCTCCTCCTTGTCCTCCTCCGCTCTCCAGCTCGCCCAGGCGGAGCTCCAGCCACGACTCGCCGCCCACGTCCCGCAGGTATCCGCGCAGCCCCTCGACGTCGATCGAGGGACGGGCGATCAGGAACACGCTGGGGGTCGTCTCGTGCACTGGGGCGAGCGATGGTAGGGCCTCATCCGGACGCCACCCCGGGGGTACCACGCCCCTTCTGCTGTTCGCCCTCCGATCCCCCGCTCCACTTCATTGCCCCACCTCCTCGATCTCCCCGTCCCTCTGCGACAGCCTCCCCTCGCTACCATCCCGGGTCTGACTGTGCGGGCATCGATCGACGGCCCGATGCCCGCCGTAGAGCTGCCGGCGGGCGAGTTGCACGTGTGGACGCTTCTCCTCGGCGTTCCCGCCGAGACACGCGCCCGTCTGGGGGAGTTGCTCGCAGAGGAGGAGCGCGAGCGCTTCGAGCGCATCCTCGCCCCCGCGGCTCGCGCCCAGCGGTTAGTCGCGCGTGTGGGCCTGCGCCTCCTGCTCGCCCGCTATCTGGGGATCGGACCGCGGGAGGTCGAGCTCGTGGAGGGGACCCGCGGGCGCCCCGAGCTGAGCGCGCCCCGCGGGTTGAGCTTCAACCTCTCCCACACCGCCGATCTGGCGGTCTTCGCGATCGCCCGCCGCGCCGCGGTCGGCGTCGACATCGAGGCGCTCGATCGGCGCGTACCCTCCCGGGGCCTGATCGAGCGCACCCTCAACATCCGGGAGCGGGAGCAGGTGATGCGGGCCGGCGCCGACCGACGAACCGCGGCGTTCCTCGAGTACTGGACCGTCAAGGAGGCCTACGTGAAGGCACTCGGGGTGGGTCTTGCGATCGACCTCCGCGGGGTGGGCGTGGAGCGCTGCGCCGATCGCCCCCGCCTCGATCTACCCGAGGGATCCAGGGAGTGGCGGGTGCGGCGGCTACGGCCACGACCCGGGATCGTCGGCGCGGTCGTGGCCGACGGCGCGCCCTGGCGGATGCGTTCGCGTGCGCTGCGGCTATCCTGAGCCGCCATGCCCACGCCCGCCACACAGCCCGCCGACCCGGAGCTCGAGCGCGCCGCCTGGGACCTCGAACCGCTCCTGGACGGCGAGGGCGAGTCCGGGGTGGGGCGGAGGCTGGAGGAGGCGCTGACCCGCGCGCGGGCGTTTGCCGAGCGCCACGCGGGGAAGCTCGGAGAGCTCGACGGCGCCGGCCTCGCGGAGGCGATGTCGGAGCTGGCGGTGATCTACGAGCTGGTGGGCAGGGCGGGGACCTACGCGGGGCTGCGCTTCTCCACGGACACCTCGGACCCCGCGAACGGGGCGCTGCTGCAGATGGTGCAGGAGCGCGAGACCGCGCTCGAGACGACGCTGCTGTTCTTCGAGCTCGAGTGGGCGGCCCTCCCGGAGGAGCGCGCCGAGGAGCTGCTGGCGGATCCGGGCCTCGACTTCTGCCGCCACCACCTGCGCAACGTGCGCCGCTACCGCGAGCACCTGCTGAGTGAGCCCGAGGAGAGGATCCTCTCCGAGAAGTCCCTCACCGGCGCCACCGCCTGGGCGCGGTTGTTCGAGGAGCTGACCTCCGCGATCGAGGTGGAGCTGCCGGCGCCGAGCCACGCCGGCGATCCCCAAGGCGGGGCCTCCGCCGGCGATCGCGACGGTGGCCCGGTCGTGGAGGAGACCGCACGTGTGGCCCTCGACGTGGCACTCAGCCGCCTGGCGCTGCCCGACCGCGAGGTTCGTCGCACGGCGGCGGAGGCGGTCACCGCGGCGCTCGCCCCGGGGTTGCGCACGCGCGCGTACGTGCTCAACACGCTGCTGGCCGACAAGGGGGTGGACGATCGGCTGCGCCGCTACCCCAACTGGCTCGCGGCCCGCAATCTTGCCAACGAGGCCAGTGACGAGTCGGTCGCGGCGCTGATCGAGGCGGTGCGCGGCCGCTACGAGCTGGCGCGCCGCTGGTATCGCCTGAAGGCGGAGCTGCTCGGCATCGAGCGCCTCGCCGACTATGACCGGATGGCGGCGGTGACGCAGGATGAGGTGAGCTTCACCTACGAGCAGGCGCGCGAGTTGGTGGTGGACTGCTACGCCTCGTTCTCCCCCGAGCTGGGGGAGCTGGCGCGCGGCTTCTTCACCGGGCGCTACATCGACGCCCCCGTGCGCCCCGCCAAGCGCGGCGGTGCGTTTTGCGCCTCGGCGGTGCCCTCGGCGCACCCGTACGTGCTGCTCAACTACACCGCCCGCCGGCGCGACGTGCTGACGCTCGCCCACGAGCTCGGCCACGGCGTGCACTTCGCGCTGGCGGCGCGCCAGGGCGTGTTCCATCAGGGCACGCCGCTGACGCTGGCGGAGACCGCGTCGGTGTTTGGCGAGACGGTGGTGTTCGGGCGGCTGCTGGCCGAGGACACCACCCCCGAGACCCGCCTCCCGCTGCTGGCGGAGCACTTGGAGGACATCATCGCCACGGTGTTCCGCCAGGTGGCGATGAACCGCTTCGAGGAGCTGGCGCACACCGGCAGGCGCGAGCAGGGCGAGCTGTCGGTGCAGCGGATCGGCGAGCTGTGGGCCGACAGCCAGGCGGAGCTGCTGGGCGACGCGGTGGAGATCACCGAGGGCTACCGCACCTGGTGGTCCTACATCCCCCACTTCATCAACACCCCCGGGTACGTGTACGCGTATGCCTACGGCCAGCTGCTGGCACTGTCGGTGTATGAGCGCTACGCGCAGCGCGGGGCCGACTTCGTCCCCCAGTACCTGGAGCTGCTGGCGGCGGGCGGCTCCAAAAGCCCCGAGGAGCTGGGGAGGATCGTCGACATCGATCTAACCGACCCCGGCTTCTGGGAGGCGGGCTTGGACCTGGTGGAGCGCCAGCTGGAGCTGGCCGAAGCGGCGGCGCACGCGGCGCGGAACGGGGGCGGTAGCGCGTTTGGGGCGTGAATGCGCCCCCCGCGTTTGGCTGATCGCCGTTGTGTGCGCGCTTGTGTGCATGTCGTACGCGGCCTGGTGGGCGCCGCAGGCGAGCGCGATCCCCTATGTAGATGGCATCTCCGACCAGGAAATCGCCACCTGGGACGGCACCGGCGACGGCTATTTCGCCAGCCTGTTCGACAAAGCGTGGATCGCCGATGGCCACATCGCGTATGTGCGCTACGTGGTCCAGTGGAACGCGATGCTGCAACCGAGCGACGGTCCCAACCCGGAGGGCGACTACCGCGAAAGGTTTGAAGCGTGGTACGAGGCCGTCGCGGCCCACATGCCGAGCCTCACGCTCGACCTGTCGCTGGGCAACTTCATGGAAGGCGGCCATGCGCGACCGACCGCCGCCCAGTACCGCGAGGCACTCGAACGGATTCTCGACTATGCGAGCGCCGCGCGGGTGGTGGAGCCTTGGAACGAGCCCGACAACGGCGGCGAATCGCAGGGGGCGGCGACGGGCACATACGTCGCCCCGGTGCGTGCCGCCGAATACGCGATGCAGGCAGCGATGGCGTGCAACGTGCATCGCTGCACCACGGTGGTGGGCAACCTGCTGGACTGTGAAACCTGCCAGATGGTCGAGTACGAGCGCCAGTACAAGGAGGCGCTCAAAGGCTGGAGCTTCCGCGATTGGGGGATGCATCCGTATGCGGCGGTCAAACGGGAGAGCGCCGCCACGGTTGACCAGTTCACCGAAAATTGGGGTGACGGCGCCACGTCGCTGTGGCTGACGGAGGTGGGTGCGTATGTGTGTGAGGACTACGGCTCGACGGTCACGTGGACCGAAGCGCAGCAAAGCGAACGCGCGGAGTGGCTGGTGAGGAGTTTGCTCCCCAAAGCCGCGCACGTCTTCTACTACGACTTCCTCGACGGCTACGGCGAACAGCCCCAGCGCGAATGCGAAGCGCGCGAGGGCAAGCCCGACACCGCGCTGTACGTCCCCGGCGGCCCGGCGAACGCCCCCGATCGGCCACGCCTGGCGGCGGCGTGGATCTTCGGCGACCAGCCGCGCGCGCCGGTGTGGGCGGCGTTTGCCGAGCTCGACTCGATGGCGGAACTGCCAGCGGCGCTTGGAGCCCCGCAGGCGGGCGCTCAGTCTTGATGACTGGACTGGGTGGTGGGGTGCGCACGCGGCCGAACAAGGCCCAGTCGATGACAGCAATCCATGGTCGCGTACCACTCGCCTGACCTGGCCAAAGAGACGAGGACGGACCGCAAACCTCACCATCGCTGGGCAGCTCGCCGATACGTTCTCGTGATCGCTCGCGCGTGCTTTGTCCCCACAAACAGGCGGGCCGTTGCTGTGGCTTGGGCGGCGATGCTCGCCTGTGTGGCGGCGCTCGCCTGCGTGGCGGCGCTCGCGCTCGTATGCGCCGCGCCGGCCTCCGCGCAGCCGGTCAACTATATGGCGCTCGCCGAACAGGGACTCAGGCAGAGCTCGAGCTGGCGCTCGGGGGACTGGTACTGCGAGTACCTCGGCTGCACCGGGTCCTACCCGCTGCTGACGATCTGGGGGGACGTGCGGATGTTCGAATCGGTGGATGCCCTGGAGCTCGCGGCGCCCTCCGCGGCCCACCGCGCGGAGGTGGACCGCTTCGGGCACGCCTCGGAGCGCTACTGGAACCCCTACCTCAACGGCTATGCGCCCTATCCCGGCGACCGTTACAGGGGCGCGGAGGCGTGGTTCGATGACAACGGCTGGCTGGGGGTGGCGTTCGTGGATGCCTACAAGGCGACGGGCGAGTCCCGCTACCTGCGCGACGCGCAGCGCGCCTTCAACTTCGCCGTCACCCAGGGCTGGGATGCAGCGGGCGGGGGTGGGATGTGGTGGAACACCGATCACCCCTACCACGCGGGGGAGGCGCTGGCATCCAACAGCCTGCTGGGGATGCTGCTCTACGGGATCGACCACCAGCGCTACCAGCTCAAGGAGGTGAGGGTGTTCATCGACTGGGGCAACGCCCACGACATCGGCTTCCACGGGCTCTACCTGAGTGGGGGTTCGGGCAGCACCGTGATCGACTACGTGGAGGCGCCGCTGATCTACGCGCAATACCTACTCTGCCAGGCGACCGGCCAGAACGGCTACTGCACGCACTCTGAAGAACAGGCGCGCTCGATGACCGAGATCTACGGGGTCGAGTACAACTTCGCGCCGCTCTATGACTCGATTTTCATGGAGTGGATGATGGCCTACGGCAAGGCCGTGGGCGATGGTCACTGGCTGGGGGTGGCGGAGGTCAACGCCGCCCACGCCGCCCAGCACGCCGCGACCGACCGAGGCCTTTGGCTCGGCAGCTGGTGGGGAGGCCCGATCAAGGACTCCCAGACGCTGCCCGGCATGTTCCGCACGATGGCGGGCACCACCAGCCTGTTCGCTTGGCTGGCGTACTACTCCTAGCGCTTGGTTGGCGTACAACGTGCGAGCGGGGTGACGGGGTCCCCGTCAGTCAAGCTCTCTTCCTGCCTTTGGGATATTGAGAACGACTTCGTGGTAGCCAAGTGCATGAAATAGATCGCTCATCAAGCGCCCAAGCAGATCGCCACGACGCTGGTCGGGCTCAAGTAGACGGATCATGGCTTTGGTCATAGCGTGTGGCCAAGCGCGGCCTTGTTAGTGAGTGATCAGCACGGTCACGCCGATCTGCTCGGCGCACTTACCCAGCCGCTGATCGAAGGTCAACAGCGATGCGCGCTCCTGCTGGGCGGACAGCAGGACACAGCAGTCGGGCAGGCGGAGATTCGTCTGCGCCCGCAGCACGGCGAGTCGTATGGCCGCTTCTGTGGGCAGATCGAGCTCGTCCACGCCGAGATCGCGCAGGGCGACGCGGGCGTCGTCCAGGCGACCGGCGCGGGCCGGACCTACAAGGATCTCCGCAAGCGTGATGATGCTCGCTCCCAGCGCATCTCCTCCTGCGGTGCTCAGCGCGTGGACTGCTCGATCGTGCTGCGTGTCCCGGGCGTCGAGATGGGCGATCAGCACGCTGGCGTCGATCACGATCACGGTGGCCAGTCGTCGCGCAGGCGCTTCAGATAGTCGGTGGGATAGATGCCTGTCAACGCGCCGGCCGTGCGCTCGACGGCGGCCTGGCGTCGCAGCCGCTCGTCGTTGACTGCATGCTCGAGTGCGCGGTTCCCCTCCCGTACGAGGCGCAGCAGCAGCTGTCCCCGTTTGGACGCCGCCTCGGGCCAGTGGTGGGCGGCCCTGTCCAACGCCTGGGCGACCTCCTGTGTCTCAGTGACGGTGTGGCGGGGGCGGGAGGTGGGCATAAAGCCAAGTGTAGCACCTGCAAGATAGGTGCATCACCTAGTGGTTGGACTTGCAAATTGGCCGGCATTCGGGCAACCCACCACCAGCGTCTCCTCACCAGACGGCGATCGCGCGCGGGTGACGATGGCCGCGCAGCTTGCGGTCCTTGGTGACGAGCCTCCACCCGTGCTCGATCGCGGTCGCGTAGATGAGGCGGTCGGCGGGGTCTCCTGGGAACGATGACGGCAGCGAGACCGCGGTCTCCGCGACGGCCGGGGTGATCCCCACCGTGCGGAGCTGGCCGGCGAGCTGCTCCAGCCATGACCTGACAGGAATCGCGACGGCGATCCGCTCATTCCTGGCCAGCCACGCCAACTCGAACCACGAGATGGCCGCGATCGCGAGCTCGTCGGCTTCACCCAGTGCCTCCGCCGCGGCGCGACTCACCCGCTCGGGCTCCGCCGACCACCAGTGCACGACATGGGTGTCGAGGATCACCGTGCTCACGGGAGGTTCCAGGTTGCTCCGGTCGTGAAGAGATCCTCCTCTGCGGCCGCGCTCATCGCGACGCCCGCAAGCCTGCCCTTGAGCGACTGGGCGCCGCTGGCGGGCACCAGGCGCGCAACGACGCGGCCGTGCTTGGTGATCTCGATCTCCTCGCCGGATGCGACCTCGTCGAGTAGCGCAAGGATCTTCGCCTTGACTTCGGTAGCGGTCATTATCCTATCCATATGACCAGTATACCAGTCAGTTACCTGACATAGGGGCCAGGGCTGCTCCGCGGTCTGGAGGGTGGCGTGATGCAATTCCATGGCCCGCGATCGTAGGGTGCGACCGCGATGGTACGCTCGCTCGCCGTGGAGAAGGGCGCCTTGGGATCCCTAGAAAAGCCCCAGCCCGCTGCCCACGTGCTGCACGAGGTCGAACAGGGGCTGGGGGATGATCCCGAAGAAGAGCGTGGCGGCGCCCGCGAGGATCGCGACAAGCACGACCTCCAGCTGAGGGCCGGTGGGGCGGGGGGGTGTGAGGGCAGCGGCCCCGACGGCGGCCGGCTCGGCGGGGGGATCGAGCTCGGAAGAGGCGCCCGCGATCGCGGGCAGTGGGCCCGCAGCGGGCTGGGAGCCGCTGGCGGCGGCCGCGGCGTCCTCCGGGGAGGGCGCGGGCCGCATCCACATCGCGGCGAGCACCGGGAGGTAGTAGCCGAGGGAGATCATCGAGCCGATCACGATCACCACGCCGAGCCAGGTGTAGCCGCCTGAGACGGCGGCGTCGATCAGGTAGAACTTCCCCATGAACCCCGCTGTGGCGGGGATGCCGGCGAGGCCGAGCATCGCGAGGGTCATCGGCCACGCCAGGTACGGCCGCTCGCGACCGAGGCCCGCGAGCGAGCGGACGCTGTCGCCGAGGCCCGTTTCGCGCTCGCGGGCGACGATCACCGCGAACGCGGACATGTTCATGAAGAGGTAGACCGCGAGGTAGAAGACCGTGGCGCGCACCCCCAGCTGCGTGGCGACGACGACCCCGGCGAGCATGTAGCCGGCCTGGGCGACCGAGGAGTAGGCGAGCATCCGCTTCAGCGAGGACTGCCCGAGCGCGCCCACGTTGCCCACGATGATCGTGATCGCGGCGAGTGTCGCCACCGCGGGCCCCCAGCTGTTCTGGGCGCCGATCAGGGCGACGTCGAAGAGGCGCAGGAAGACCCCCAGCGCGGCGACCTTGGTGGTGACCGCCATGAACGCCGTGATCGGGGTGGGGGCGCCCTCGTACACGTCGGGGGTCCACTGGTGGAACGGGGCGACGGAGGCCTTGAAGGCGAGGCCCGCCACCAGCAGAGCGATGCCGGTGAGCAGCAGCACACTGGTGCTCAGGCCGTTGGCGGAGATCGCTTCGGCGATCGCGCCGAAGTCGGTGGACCCGGTGGCGCCGTAGATCAGCGCGATCCCGTACAGCAGCGTGGCCGACCCCACGGAGCCGATGATCAGGTACTTCAGGCCCGACTCCAGCGAGTGCTCGGAGCGCTGCCCCTCGCTGTCCTGCGCGCCGCGCGCCCCCAGGCGCTCGGTCGCGCACAGCACGTACAGCGGGATCGAGAGGAGCTCCAGGCCGATGAACAGCGCCACGGTGTTCTGCGCGGCGGCCAGCAGCGACATCCCTCCGATCGAGGTGAGCAGCAGTGCGTGGAACTCTCCGTGGGCGGCTTCGTGTGCCGCCGAGGAGCGCCAGGCGAGCAGCACTGTCGCGGCGCCGCCGGCGAAGAGGATCAGGTTGAGCGCGAGCGAGAGGTCGTCGATCCGCAGCGCCCCGGAGAGGATCGACTTCTGTTCGTCCCACTGCCAGATCGTGAGTCCCGCCGCCGCCCCGAGCGCCACGAGGCTGAGCGCGGGCACCGCGTGCGCGCGGATCCAGCGCGCGCCGAGCAGGCCGACGAGCAACACCACCGTCGCGCCGCCGAGCAGGGCGATCAGCGGGGATAGTCCCGCGAAGTCCACGGGCGGGCCTTTGAGGTGGGCGGTGGCCGCGGAGGCGGGGAAGTAGGGCACGTAGTTCATCGGATATGCCCCTCAGCCTTTGCCACCGGACCACCAGCGCTCGCCGCGTCTTCGCTGGCGCTCTGCTCGGGAGGGTCCATGGTTCTAGAGCCAACGCCAACCACAGTGCGTCGCTGAAGCCCTCGGAGCGCGGTGCGCCAGTTGACGCTGGCGGCGGAGTATGAGGCAGTTCGGACTTCTGCCTGGGCGGAGGCCACGGACGCCTTCACCGACCCTTCGCTGCGCGTCAGCGCGAGCTGGGGGTAGACGGCGAAGAACACGATCACAGCGACCAGCGGCACGAGCACGAGGCCGTCGCGCAGGGTGAGCTCACGCGACTGCACCCCGGGGCCCACGCGGTTGTGCATCGCACCGATGAACAACCGCAACGCGTACACGCTCGCCATCACGACGCCGCTGAAGGCGATGATCGCGATCGCGAGCTTGGCTTTGAAGAGGCCCAGCAGGATCAGGAACTCCCCGACGAAGTTGGCGGAGCCCGGCATCGCGAGGGTGGCGAGGGCCACGATCAAGAAGAGCGAGGCGAGCACGGGGGCGCGGAAGGCGATGCCCCCCATCTCGCGGATGTCCTCCGAGCCCCCCGCGCGCTCGGAGAGCAGGAGGATGATGAAGAACAGGGGGGCCACCACGAGCCCGTGGTTGACCATCTGCAGCAGCGCCCCCTGGGCGCCCTGGGGGTTCAGCGCGAAGATCCCGAGGGTGATGAAGCCGAGCTGGGCCACCGAGGAGAAACCGGCGATCAGGCGGGCGTTGGTCTGGGTGAAGGCCATCGCCGAGCCGTAGATGATCGAGGCGAGCGCGATCAGCAGCATCAGCGTCTGGAAGTGCACGGCGGCCTGCGGGTAGAGCGGCAGCACGATCGCGAGGAACCCGTAGGCGCCCACCTTGGAGAGCACCCCGGAGAAGACCATCAGCACCTCGATCGGCATCGCGCGGTAGCCGTCGGGCATCCACCCGTGCAGGGGGAAGGCGGGCATCTTCACGAGGAAGGCGGCGGCGAAGAACAGGAAGATCCACTCCTGCGAGCCCCCGCTGAGCGGCAGGGTGTGCAGGGAGGAGAGCACGAACGTCAGCGGGGTCCCATGCTGTTCGGAGGCGAGCACCCCGGTGGCGATCGCGGCGGCGAGCATCAGCAGCGAGCCGACGAGCGTGTAGATCACGAGCTTGATCGTCGCCTTCACCCGGTCCGGTCCCACGCCCCACACGCCGATCAGGAAGTAGAAGGGGATCAGCATCAGGTCGAAGAACGCGACGAACAGCGCGAGGTCCTGCGCGAGGAAGGCTCCCAGCACGGCGGTCTCGGCGAGCATGAAGTGGAAGTAGAAAAGCTTTGGGCGCTCCCAATCGCGCATGTTGGCCGAGAGCACCGCGGCGGCAAACAGCAGCGTGGTGAGCCCCACGAGCATCACGTTGAGGCCGCTCACCCCGAGCTTGTAGTGGATCCCGAGCGAGGCGATCCACACGATGTCGGTGACGTGCTGGAGACCGCCCCCGGGGTTGTAGTCGGCGATGTAGCCGATCGCGAGTCCCAGGGCCGCCACGGAGCCGATCAGCGCGAGCAGGCCGGGGAGGCGCTGGTTGCGAGCGCCGAGGACGGCGCCGAGCACGCCGCAGGCGAGGGGGAGCCAGATCAGGATGGACAGAGGCGGCATCGGTGTGGCTCAGGCGGTGGGGAGTGTGGGCGGGGTGGGCATCGTGGGGTTCAGGACTGCAGCAGGAAGTAGAGGCCGAGCGCGCCCACGCCGAGCAGCAGCAGGGCGGCGTAGTAGCGCAGGAACCCGCTCTGCACGGCGCGCACCGCGGCGGAGCCGGCGCGCACGATCCCGGTGGTTCCCCCGACCAGGGTGCCGTCGATGAAGATGCGCTCGAAGGTGTCGCGCGCGAAGCACCCGGCGGCGGCTGCGGGGCGCACGATCAGGAGGTCGATGGCCTCGTCGAAGTACCACTTGTGCCAGAGCAGCTCATACACCACTCCGAACCGCTTCTGCGCGGAGACCGCAATCGAGGGCTGCTTGACCCAGATGCGGTAGGCGATTGCGATGCCGCTCAGGCCGAGCACGGTGCCGAGGCACAGCCCGAAGATCAAGAGGCCGTTGCGGGTGTGGGGTTCATACAGCGGCGAGGTCGCGAAGGTGGGGCGCAGGAAGTTGACGATCACGTCGTCCACCCCGGGGACCTGCACGAGCCCCGCGCCGATTGCGCCCACCGCGAGCACGCTCATCGCGACGCGCATCGGCAGGGCGCGCTCGGCGATCGTGTGGTGGGGGCCGGGGAAGCCGACGTCGGTGTCCTCCACCTCGCCGTTGGCTGGGTTGGTGGGGACCTCGGCGTGGTGGAGGTGTCCGCCTTCGAGCTCCCGCGCCTCGGCGACGGGGTCGCCGTAGAAGGCGCGGAAGATCATGCGGAAGGTGTAGATCGCGGTGAGGAAGGCGCCGAGGTAGCCCATCACGTACAGCGCCCAGTGCCAGCCGCCGCGCTCGGCGGTGACGAGCAGGATCTCGTCCTTGGAGAAGAAGCCCGAGAAGGGGGGGATGCCCGAGAGGGCGAGGCCGCCGATCACGAAGCAGGCGAAGGTGAAGGGGAGCGCCTTGCGAAAGCCGCCCATCTTCTGCAGCGACTGCTCGCCTCCCATCGCGCCGATGATCGAGCCGGCGCCCATGAACAGCAGCGCCTTGAAGAAGGCGTGGGTCATCAGGTGGAACATCCCGGCGGCGTAGGCGCCCACGGAGACGCCCATGATCATGTAGCCGATCTGGGACATCGTGGAGTAGGCGATCACGCGCTTGATGTCGGTCTGCACGAGCGCGATCGTGCCCGCGATCAGCAGCGTGAGCGCGCCGATCACCGCGCCGGTGTCCTGCGCGGCGGGGGCGAGTTCGAAGAGGGTGTGCATCCGCGCGATCAGATAGACGCCGGCGGTGACCATCGTGGCGGCGTGGATCAGGGCGCTGACCGGGGTGGGGCCCTCCATCGCGTCGGGCAGCCAGGTGTGCAGCGGGATTTGGGCCGACTTGGCGGCAGCGCCGACAAGCAACAGGAGGCAGCCGGCGGTGATGTCGGCTTCACCGGAGTGGAAGACGTGGGGGGCGGCGGCGAAGACCTTCGTGAATTCGAGGGTGCCGGTGTGCTTGAAGATGAAGTAGGTCCCGAGCACGAGCCCCACGTCGCCGACGACGTTGATCACGAACGCCTTGATCCCCGCCCGCGTGGCGGTGGTGCGGCGATACCAGAAGGAGATCAAGAGGTAGGAGGCGGCCCCCACGAACGCCCACCCGACGATCAACAGCAGGAAGTTGCCGGCGAGCACCAGCAGCAGCATCGAGAAGACGAAGAAGTTCAGATAGGAGAAGTAGCGGGCGAAGCCGCGGTCCTGTTCGAGGTAGGAGACCGAGTAGAGGTGGATCATCGTGGAGATCCCGCTGACGATCAGGATCATGTAGACGGAGAGGGGATCGACGAGGATCGAGACGTGGGCGTCGATCCCCGCGGTCACCGCGTAGTTCCACAGCGAGGAGTTCAGCTCGCGGTTGGAGGGGGCGTGACCCTGCAGCTTGATCAATGCTCCCAACGCGGCGAGGAACGCAAGCCCGATCGCCGCCGTGCCGATCCACCCGGCTGAGTTGCCAGGCAACGAGCGGAAGCCGAAGCCGATCACGAGCGTCCCGAGCAGCGGGAACAGCAGCACGAGCCAGCCAAACGTGGTGGCGCTCATCCCTGCAACTCCCGGAGCTCATCGACATCGATCGGGAGCCGCCGGCGGTAGATGGCGACGATCATGCCGAGCCCGATGCAGACCTCGCAGGCGGCGACGGCCATCACGATCAGCGCGAGCACCTGCCCGTCGCCGTTGCCCCACATCCGCGAGAAGGCGACCAGGGAGAGGTTGGCGCCGTTGAGCATCAGCTCGAGGCAGAGCAGCACCACGAGCGGGTTGCGCCGCGTGATGACCCCGGCGGCGCCGAGCGTGAAGACGATTGCGGAGACCGCCAGATACCAGGCGATGCTCACCAGCCGCCCTCCTCGCGATGAGCCCCGCTGGCGCTACCCACCCCGGCGTGCTCCTCGACGGGCTCGCCATCGCCCGGCTGGCCCCCGGAGCGACCCCCTGAACGACCGCCGTTTTTCCCGGCCTCGGTGCCGTTCTCGCCGACCCCGCCGTGGGCGTGCGCGGCGGCGAACGGCAGGCTGGCGACTCCCTCCGCCATGGTGCCGGTGCCACGGGGTCGCGGCACGTCGAGCGGGGTGAGCTGCTCGCGCGGGGGGACCTCCGAGGGGTCCTCGCCGAGTCCGCCGCGCCGGCGGGCGAGCACGACGCCTCCGACGGCAGCGATCAGCAGCAGGAAGGAGGCGGCCTCGAAGGCGAGCAGGAAGCGGGTGAGCAGGAGGTTGCCGAGGTACGCGGGGGTGCCGAAGGCGTGGGGCCCGGGCGCGTAGGAGGCGCCGTACCCTTCGATCGCCTTGAGGCCGGAGCCGAGCAGGGCGATCAGGAGCTCGACGAGCAGGGCGCCGCCGAGCAGGGCGCCCCCGAGCCGCAGGCTCGAGCCGCCGGCGCCGGCTGCGGGCGTAGCGGCGCCGCGCAGGCGCTCCCCAAGCGACTCCCCGGTGTCCCCCACGTAGGCGACGACGAACACGTACAGGACCATCACCGCGCCCGCGTAGACGACCACCTGCGCGGCGGCGACGAATTCGGCGCGCAGCAGCAGGAAGAGCACGGAGAGCGAGAGTAGGTGGGCGACGAGAGCGAGGACGCTGTAGAAGGGGTCGCGCAGCGTGACGACGCCGACTGCGCCCGCGATCGCGCCGAAGCCCGCGATGAAGAACAGCAGGACGCTCACGTGCGCGCGGCTCCTCGCGTGCGCGCACGCCACCGTGTATGGGCGGTGCGTGGGATCACCTACTCGCCCTCGTTCCTAAGCGGCGTGCGCTCCAGTGGCTCGGCGAGGAGCATCTCCTTGGTGAAGATCAGATCGGAGCGGTCGTAGTCGGAGAGCTCGTAGTCGTGGCCCATCGTGATCGCGTCGAACGGGCAGGCGACCTCGCAGTAGCCGCAGAAGATGCAGCGCGAGAGGTTGATCTCGTAGACCTCGGCGTAGCGCTCGCCCGCGGAGACGCGATGCTCGGGGGTGTTCTCGGCGGCGACCACGCGGATGCAGTCGGCGGGGCAGGCGGCGGCGCAGAGCGAGCAGCCGACGCACTTCTCGAGGCCCGTGTCCTCGAACTTGTGCAGCTTGTGGCGCCCGCGAAAGCGGGGGTAGACGGGGGTCTTCTCCTCGGGGTATTCGATGGTGACGGGGTGTTCGAGGAAGCGGCCGAAGGTCGTCTTCAATCCGCGGACGGTCTCTCTGAAGGTGCGCCACGTGCTGCGCGCCGCCCCCGGTGCGGGGGTGCGCTTGACCTCGATGACATCCTCGCCCGGGCTCCAGCGGGTGACGTTCAGGCTCGCCGTGGACGGTGCCGCGGGCGTGGGCTGCGGGGGCGGGGGGGTCATCTCAGCGGGGGCACGGGGTCGTGTCGGCGGGGGTCATGTCAGTGGGTCACCACCACGAGCACCGCGGTGACCAGCGCGTTGAGCGTGGCCAGCGGCAGCAGGACCTTCCAGCCGAAGCTCATCAGCTGGTCGTAGCGCAGGCGCGGGAGGGTCGCGCGGATCCAGATGAAGAAGAAGGTGAAGAGGGACATCTTGAAGAGCACCACGAACGGGTCGACCCAGCCGGGGGGGTGGATGCCGAACGGCAGCAGCCAGCCGCCGAGGAACACGGTCGTGACGATGCCGGAGACCACGAGCACGTTGAGGTACTCGGCGAAGAAATAGGAGGCGAAGCGCCCGCCGCCGAACTCGGTGTTGTAGCCGCCGACGAGCTCGGCGTCGGCCTCGACGAGGTCGAAGGGCGCGCGGTTGATCTCGGCGAAGCTCGCGGTGAGGAAGATCAGGAAGCCGAAGAACTGGGGCACGATGTACCACATGCCGTTCTGGGCGTTGACGATGCCCGTCAGCGAGAGGGTCTGGGCGGTGAAGATCACGCCGAGCAGCGCCAACCCCTGGGAGACCTCGTAGGAGATCAGCTGCGCCGCGCCGCGCATGGCGCCCAGGAAGGAGTACTTGGAGCCCGAGGACCAGCCGCCGAGCATGATCCCGTAGAAGGCGACGGCGCCGAAGGCGAACAGGTAGAGCGGCCCGATCGAGACGTCGATCCCGTACAACCCCACGGGGGTGCCGAAGATGTGCTGGACGTTGCCGAAGGGGATCAGCGCGAAGGCCGCGACGGCGGTGACGATCGAGATCATCGGGGCGATCGCGAACAGGAACCCGATCGAGGAGCTCGGGCGGAACTGCTCCTTGGTGAGCAGCTTGAGGATGTCGGCGAGCGGCTGCAGCGCGCCGTAGGGGCCGACGCGGTTGGGGCCGTAGCGGCTCTGAAAGCGCCCCAGCAGCTTGCGCTCGGCGATCAGCACGACTGGCACCAGCTGCAGGCCGACGGCGAAGATGATGATCGCCTTGAGGATCTGGATCCACCATTCTTCGTAGTAGCCCACGACGGCGAAAGTCATCATGCGCTCACCGCCCGCTCGCGCTCCTGCCAGCGGACACCCCTGCCACCGATCTCATCGAGGGTGAGCCCCGCGTAGAAGGGCACGGCGTCGAAGAGCTGCTGGGAGGCCATCCCTCCGCTGAGCACGCCGAGATCCAGCCCGAGGCGCGCGGCGACGCCGGCGAGCACCTGCCAACCGGCCCGCACCGAGCCCGGATGCCTGACGGCGGGCCGCAGCCGCTGCAGGCGCCCGTCGGGGTGTACGAGGACCCCCTCCTTCTCCGGGTAGGCCTCGGCGGGGAAGACCACGTCGGCGTGCGCGCGCAGGCCGTCGGTGAGGAAGGTCGCGTGGGCTATGACCGAGCTGGCACGCTCCAGTGCCCCCTCCCACTGGGTCTCCTCGAGGGTCCTCTCGTGTGGCGACCCGCCGTTCGACAGCGTCTCCTCGGGGGTCCCCTCATGTGGCGGTCCACCGTTCGACTGCGCCGCGCTCGCTTCGCCCGGCAGAGCCGCGTCGGCGGGAGCGACCGTGGGGTCGGCCTGCAGCAGGTAGATGGCGCTCAGCTCCCCCGCGGCCAGGGCCGCGGCGATGCCGGGCGCGTCGAGGCCCTCCTGCTCGACGGGGCGCAGACCGGGGCCGGCGTTGGGGAGCACCCCCGCCTCGCGCAGGCCGCGCCCGTTGGCGGCGGCGGGGATTTCCAGCAGTCCGGCGCCGGCGATCTCGCCGAGGTTGAGCTCACCGGCGATGTCGAGCAGGGCCTGGGCGTTCTGCGCCCCATCGGGACCGGCGGTGAGGCGCTCGCCCCACAGCACGACGAGCTCCTCGCCGGCCTGCTCGGCCAGCTCCTTGGCGAGCGCGCGGACGGCCTGCATGTCCTCGCCCCCGATCCGCTCCAGGCGCATCCCGTGGCGGCGGACGCCCTTGCGCAGGCGCAGGTCGAGGATCGGCATGTCGCGGATCGGATCGGTGTCGAGCAGGAGCACGGCGTGGGCGAACTCAAGATCGCCGACCTTGGCCTGGAGGGCGGGATCGGCGAGAGCGTGGTGGAGCTCCAGGGGCAGAGTGCCGGCACGGCGGGAGTCGAGGTGGGGGGAGTCGAGCCCCTCGCGCAGCAGGCGACCGAGCAGCAGGCCCTCCTCGCCGGTGGCCTGGCCGCCGGCGAGCGCGCCGGTGTGCGCCCCGGCGCGTTTGAGCCGCAGGGCGGCCTCCTCGAGGGCGCGCTCCCAGGAGACGGGGCGCAGCTCGCCGCTGTCGCGCAGCAGCGGCTCGGTGATGCGCTCCTTGCCTCCGAGGCGGGGGTAGGCGAAGCGCCCGCGGTCGCAGAGCCAGCCGTCGTCGACCTCGGTGTGCTCGCGGGCGAGCACACGCAGGACGCGCTCGTCGCGGACGGTGAGGGTGACGTTGCACTGGGAGGGACACAGTGTGCACACCGATCCTGAGTCCTCGATGTCCCAGGGCCGCGCGCGGAAGCGGTAGTGCTGGGAGGTGAGCGCGCCGACGGGGCAGAGCTCGACGATGTTGCCGGAGAAGGGGGCCACGTAGGGGTGGCCGTCGAAGGTGGCGACGTAGGAGTGGGCGCCGCGCTCCAGGAGCACGAGCTGGTGGTCCTCGGCGATCTCCTGGGAGAAGCGCACGCAGCGGTAGCAGAGGATGCAGCGCTCGCGGTCGATGGCGATCGTGGGGGAGAGCGCGAGGGGCTTGACGAAGTGGCGCTTGGGCTCGATGAAGCGCGAGATGCCCCGCCCCCAGCCGAAGGTGATGTCCTGCAGGGGACACTCCCCGCCCTTGTCGCAGACGGGGCAGTCGAGGGGGTGGTTGACGAGCAGGAACTCGACCACCGAGTTCTGGGCGGTCTTGACGCGCTCGGACTGGGTGTGCACGACCATGCCGTCCTTGACGGGGGTGGAGCAGCCGGTCTGGAGCTTGGGAATCCCCTCTATCTCCACGAGGCACATGCGGCAGGCGCCGACAGGGCTGCCGAGCTTGGGCTCGTAGCAGAACACGGGGATCTCGATGTCGCCCAGCTTGGCGGCGTCGACGAGCATCGAGTTCTCGGGGGCCTGGACCTCGAGGCCATCGATCGTAAAGGTGATGGTCTTCGGTTCGGGCCGCGGCATCAGGCTGCCACCAGCCTCTTGGTTGCCATGTGCGCTTCGAACTCGGGGCGGAACTTGGCGATCATGGAGCCGATCGGCATCGCCATCGCGTCGCCGAGCACGCAGAGGCAGTTGCCCATGATGTGCTCCTGGACGGAGGCCATGATCTCGAGATCCATCGGGGTGGCCTCGCCGGCGTCGATCCGCTCGAGCATCTTCACGGTCCAGTTGGTGCCCTCGCGGCAGGGGGTGCACTTGCCGCAGGACTCGTGGCGGTAGAACTTGGCGACCTTCAGCGCGACGTCGATGATGGGGGTGGAGTCGTCGACGACGATGATCGCCCCGGAGCCGAGCATCGTGCCGGCCTTGGCCATGGCGTCGAAGTCGTAGGGGATGTCGAGATCATCGCCGGTGAGCACGGGCGAGGAGGAGCCGCCGGGGAACCAGCACTTGACCTTGCGTCCCTCGGGGGGCCCGCCGGCGAGCCCGTAGATGATCTCGCGGGAGGGGATGCCGAGCTCGATCTCGTAGTTGCCGGGCTTCTGGACGTGCCCGGAGACGGACACGAGCTTGGTGCCGGTGGAGGTCTCCACGCCGAGCTGGGCGTACTCGGCGCCGCCCATGCGGATGATGGTGGGCACGGTGGCGAGGGTCTCGACGTTGTTGATCAGGGTGGGCCCCTGGTAGAGCCCCTGGTTGGCCGGGAAGGGGGGCTTCAGGCGCGGGTTCCCGCGCTTGCCCTCCAGCGAATCGAGCAGCCCGGTCTCCTCGCCGCAGATGTAGGCGCCAGCCCCCCTGTGCACGACCATCGAGAGGGAGGTCTCGGAGCCGAGGATCTTCTCCCCCACGAACCCTGCGGCGCGCGCTTCGGCGAGGGCGGCGTCGAGGATGTCGGCCTGTAGGACGTACTCCCCCCGGATGTAGATGAACGATCGCGTGGCTCCCGCGGCGTGTGCGGCGATCACGATCCCCTCGATCAGCATGTGGGGGCACTTCTGCATGAGTTCGCGGTCCTTGAAGGTGCCGGGCTCGGACTCGTCGGCGTTGCAGACGAGATACTTGTCCATCCCCCCTTTGGGCAGGAAGGAGATCTTCTTGCCCATCTGAAATCCCGCCCCCCCGCGCCCGCGTATCGCGGAGGCTTCGAGCTCGTGCAGGACCGCCTCGGGGGGCATCGCGAGGGCCTTGCGCAGCGACTCGTAGCCCCCGCGGCGCTGGTAGACCTCCAGGGTGTTCAGCCCGGGCTCGTCGATGCGGTCGAACAGGAGCTTCACGAGCTGCCCCCCGGGTCGGCACAGGGCCGGCGGGCGAGCTGCTTCTCGGGCAGCACCTCGCGTCCGGCGCGGATGTCATCGAGCAGCTGGGCCACGTCGTCCAGTGCGAGGGGCCCGACGTAGGCGCCGTCGATGGAGGCCATGGGGGCGATGTCGCAGGCGCCGAGGCACTCGAAGGAGCGCACGTTGAACTCCGGATCCTCTCCCGCAGCCGCGCGGATCGCCTCGTAGAGCTCGTCCGCGCCGCAGAGGGAGCAGGAGATGTTGGTGCACACGTACACGCTGTGGCGCCCCACGGGGGAGGTCTCGAGCATGTCGTAGAAGCTGGCCACGGCGTCGAGCTCGGCGGGGGTCAGGCGCATCACGCAGGCGACCTGCTCGACCGCCTCCGGCGAGCACCATCCATGCACGCGCTGGGCGGCCTCGAGGGCGGGGAGGATCGCGGAGCGGAAGTTGGGGTACAGGGCCATGTGGCCCTCGATCTCCGCCCGCAGCGCCTCGGGCACGGGAGTGCTCGCGGGATCGGGGATCGTCGCGGGGTCCTTCTCCAGATCGGCCGGCGTGTCCCATCCCTGCGGAGTCGTCGCTGCGCTCATCGGTCTATCCCTCCGAGGATCGGATCGAGCATCGCGGTGGTGGCGATCAGGTCGGCGATGTAGCTGCCGCGGGTCATGTGCGAGAGCGCCTGGAGGTTGACGAAGCTCGGGTCGCGCATGTGCACCCGGGCGGGCTTGGAGGAGCCGTCTGAGCGCACGTAGCAGCCGAGCTCGCCGCGAGGGGACTCGATCGGGTTGTACGCCTCTCCGGGCGGCACCCTGAGCCCCTCGGTGACGAGCTTGAAGTGATGGATCAGCGCCTCCATCGAGGTGGCGAGCTCGTGCCGGGGGGGCAGGGAGACCTTGCGGTCTTCGGTGATGTACGGCCCCTCGGGCAGCCCGTCGAGGGCCTGCTCGATGATCTTGACCGACTCGTAGATCTCGGCGAGCCGCACCGCGAAGCGGTCGTAGTTGTCGCCCACCGTGCCCACCGGGATCTTGAAGGCGAAGTCGTCATAGGAGCTGTAGGGCGCGGCCTTGCGCAGGTCCCAGGGGTTGCCGGTCGCGCGCAGCAGGGGACCCGTGACGCCGAGTGAGAGCAGCGTCTGCTCGTCGAGCGGGCAGGTGCCCCGTAGGCGCTGGAGCACGATCTCGTTGGAGTTGAGGATCGCGCCGTACTCGTCGGTGCGCTTGGGCATGATCTTCAGGAACTCGCGCACCTTCGCGGCGAATCCCGTGGGGATGTCCTCGATCACGCCGCCGATCTGGAAGTAGCGCGTGTGCATGCGCTGCCCGGAGGACATCTCGAAGAGGTCGAGGATCAGATCGCGCTCGCGCACGCAGTAGAGGAAGATCGAGCTCGCGCCGAGGTCCAGGGCGCTGGTGCCGAGCCAGATCAGGTGCGAGGCGATGCGGTTGAGCTCGAGGTGGATCACGCGCAGGTACTGGGCGCGCTTGGGGATCTCCACCTCGGCGAGCGTCTCCACGGCGCCGCAGTAGGCCATCGCGTTGAAGTAGTAGGAGAGGTAGTCCATCCGCTCCACGATCGGGATGACCTTCCAGTAGGCCTTGTCCTCGGCGGTCTTCTCGATCCCCGTGTGCACGTACCCGATGACCGGTTTGAGGTCTCGGACGACCTCCCCCTGGAGCGTCACCAGCAGGCGCAGCACCCCGTGGGTGGCGGGGTGGTGGGGGCCGAAGTTGAGGGTCAGCAGCTCTTCGCTGGTCTCGCCTGCAGGGCGTTCGACCAGTGCCTCCATGGGGGTGATGCTCTCCTCGCGTTGGCGGTACTCCGACAGCGTCGGCGGTGGGCTCACTCGCGGGCCTCCAGCCATTTGGCCTCGTCCCGCGTGAAGATCACGGGTTCCCCTCCGATCGGGAAGTCGCGCCGCTGGGGGTGCCCCTCGTAGTCCTCGGGCATCAGGATCCGGCGCAGGTCGGGGTGCCCCTCGAACACGACCCCGAACATGTCGTACACCTCGCGCTCCTGGTGGTCGGCGGTCGGCCAGTCCGCCGTGACCGACTCGACGCGGGGCTCCCCCAGGGGGACGCGCACCTTGACCGCGATCCGATCGACCCTGCTCATGTCGAGCAGCTCGTAGATGACACCCAGCCGCGGTTCCTCGGGGTAGTGGTCCACGCCGTGGAGGCTGGCCATGAACGCGTACCCCTTCTCGCGCAGCGTCGCCAGCACCGCGCGGATCCGCGCCGGGTCGACCACGATCGTTGCGCGCTCGCGGAAGTACACGGTCTCGATCGTCGCATCGCCGAGCTCCCCGGCAAGCAGCTCCAAGCCCGTGGCGTCAGGCATCGCACTCCTCGTGGGGGGCCAGGAGGGTGGTCTGGCCCCTCCCCGTCGCGCGTGAGTCCGTGGCGTCAGGCATCTTCGGGTCGCTCCTCCGTGCCGACTGCGCCGTAGCGCTCGCGCCAGCCCATGTCCGGGTCGTCCTGCACGAGCTTGCGCAGCTTGAGGATCCCGTGCATCAGCGCCTCCGGGCGGGGGGGGCAGCCGGGGACGTGCACGTCGATCGGCATGAACTTGTCGGCGGGGACCAGCGCGTAGTTGTTGAACACGCCCATCGAGCTGCAGCAGGCGCCCATCGAGATCGCCCACTTGGGCTCGAGCATCTGGTCGTAGAGGCGGCGGATGATCGGCGCCATCTTGATCGAGACGCGCCCGGCGAGGATGATCAGGTCGGCCTGGCGCGGCGAGGCACGGACGGCCTCGAAGCCGAAACGCGCGATGTCCATGCGGGCGCCGGCGGTGTGGAAGAACTCCATCGCGCAGCAGGCGAGGCCGAAACCGAGGGGGAAGAACGAGTTCGAGCGCGCCCACGCGACCGCTTTGTCGAGCGTGGTGGTGAGCAGGCGTTCTTCGACGTACCGTTCGAGCTCGGTGCCCTCCAGGGAGGCTGGCTGGTTGGGGCCTTCGGGATCTCCGCCGCGCAACAGCTGGTGCGCGTTCAGGCGCTCCACGCGGAGCTCCCCGGCCCCCTCGGGCGGGCGGGACCGCAGACCCCCCGGGACCGACCCGGGTGGCCCGACTCGCTGGCGTTTCACCTCCACTCGAGTGCCCCCCGCCGCCATACGTAGGCGAAGGCGACGAACAGCAGCACGATGAACGTGACCGTCTCGGCCAGTGCGTACCCGCCGTAGGCGCGCAACTCGATCGCCACCGGGTAGAGGAAGATCACCTCGGTGTCGAACAGCAGGAACAGCATTGCGATCAGGTAGAAGCTGATCCCGAACCGCATGTCCCGTTTGACCTCCGAGGGGAGCCCGCACTCGTAGGGATCCTGCTTCTGCTTGGCCTTCCGCCGCGGTCCGAGTACCCCGTTGAGAAGCGTGAATGCCGCCCCCACGCCGCCGCCGAGCAGCAGAAATACGATCGCGGGCAGATAGGAGCGCAGCACCGCGGCTGTTATACCACCGCACGCCGATGCTTGTGCGAGAGTGTTACATAGTGACGATCGGCTCGATATCCCGGCCATGAACGGCGCGGTCGTGACGGGAGCCCTGGCGGTCGCCGCGTTCAACGCCCTCCCCGCTCTGCTTGGCGGTTGGCGCTGGTACCGCTGGGAGGCAAGCCGCGCCTTCTGGGTGCTCCTTCGCATCTCCCAGGCCCTCGCCGTCGTCTTCGCCCTCGCCGTCGGCGTGCTCGCCGCCGTTGGCCACGCCTCCAGCGAACGCCTCTTCTACCTGTACGCCCTGCTCCCGCTCGCCGTCGCCTTCGTCGCCGAGCAGCTGCGCATCGCCTCCGCTCAGACGATCCTCGACCAGCGCGACCTGGAGAGCGCTCAAGAGGTCGGCCGGCTGCCCGAGGGCGAACAGCACGCCGTAGTCGCCGCGATCGTTCGCCGCGAGCAGGGCATCATGGCTCTCTCCGCCTTCGTGGTCGTCTTCCTCCTGCTGCGCGCCGCGGGCACCGCGCACGGGATCTAGGCGCCGCGCACGGGATCTGGGCTCCCGGCGCAAGTGCCGCGCGCGGCCACAACCACACGCAATCGAGGCTCTCAGCGCACGATCAGCGTGGCGGCCATCCCCAGGACGGCCTGGTTGCCGACCGTGCTCGCCAGCAGGTAGCGGCCGGGCGCCAGTGGGCCCGTGCGGACCGAGCCGCTCCGCCCGGGGAGCAGCGTGGGGATGTCGGTGAGGGTGATCCGTTCGCTGGAGTCCAGGCTGCCCTGCTGGAGGGCCACGTTGTGCGTGAGGATGCCCACATTGTGGGCCACGATCTCCAGAGGACCCGCGGGCACGCTCGCCGTCTGCGGGACGATGCGGTACTCGCTGAGCGTCAGCCTCAGGGTGTGGCCTGCCACCCGTGTCGTACCGCCCGCCCCGCAGCCCGCCAGCAGGAGCGTTGCGAGCAGCGCGGCGGCGAGGGAGCGGAGTGCCATCGGGCGAGCCTATATATTCCGGCTCGCATGAGCGCCCAACCGAGGATTGTGAGGATCGTCGTCGTGCTCGCCGCCGCGCTCGCCGCCGCGGCGGCCCTCTCGGCCTGCGGCACCCAGGGCATCCAGGTTTCCAAAAGCAGCCCCTACTACAAGGGGGCTGCAATGTTCCTCCAGCGCTGCTCCGGCTGCCACACTCTCGCCACCGTCGGTGCGGAGGGCTCCGCCACGAGCATCAAGGACCGCCTGCGCACCAACGGCCCCAACTTCAACTTCCGCAAAGAGGAGTACACGCAGGTCCTCTACGCGATCCGCAATGGCGGCTTCTCCGGGGCGATCATGCCCCAGGACATCGTGGTTGGCGCCCAGGCCCGCGAAGTCGCGGCGTTCCTTGCGAAGTACTCCGGCCTACAGGCCCCCAAGGTGCCTACCATCGAAAACACCTCACTCCCAGGCTCCTCCACCGAAAGCTCCGCGAGCACCGCCAAATAGGCGCTGCCCAGAGGGGCCGAGGGCGCGTGCTCGACATCAAGCTCATCCGCCAGCAGCCCGAGG
This sequence comes from uncultured Solirubrobacterales bacterium, assembly GCA_963713985.1. Lineage (GTDB taxonomy): Bacteria > Actinomycetota > Thermoleophilia > Solirubrobacterales > Solirubrobacteraceae > Palsa-744. The sequence goes on from OY970219.1 coordinate 1,850,227, forward strand.
CGGTGGGGGCTGCGCTTGCGCGGCGCGGCCCCGGTCTCGTGGAGATCGTCGTGGAGATCGTCGAGCAGGATCGCCGGTGGCGAGACGCCACGGGAGCGGCCGAGAGCCTGCGGGCCAAGCAGCGCAGCGACTCCGAGAGCGTCGCCGCAGGAAAGCGGGCCGGCGAGGACGTGAGCGCCCTGCTCGCGGGGATGAAGGAGCTGAGCGCCCAGGTCAAGGAGCTCACGGAGCAGGCCGGCCAGGCCAGGGAGCGGCTCGACGCGTTGCTGCTCAGGCTGCCCAACCTCCCCGACCCCACCGCCGCCGCGGGTCCCGAGGACGAGCTGGTGCGAGTCGTGGGGGAGGCTGGGTTGGGCGGGCTCGGCGTGGGCGGCCCGGAGCCCGCCTTCGCTCCCCGCGACCACCTGGAGCTGGCCGGTCCGCTGATCGACATGGAGCACGCCGCCCGGCTCTCGGGCGCGCGCTTCGCCTACCTGAAGGGCGATCTCGTGCTCCTGGAGCTGGCGCTCGTGCGCTGGGTGCTCGAGAAGCTCCGCGCCCACGGCTTCGAACCGGTGATCCCGCCGGTGCTGGTGCGCGAGCGGGCACTGTTCGGGACCGGCTTCCTGCCCGACACCGAGCAGCAGATCTACCACCTCCCCGAGGATGAGCTCTATCTGGTGGGCACCTCAGAGGTGGCGCTCGCCTCGCTGCACGACGAGGAGATCCTCGGCGCCGATCGCCTGCCGCTGCGCTACGCCGGCTTCTCTCCCTGCTTCCGCCGCGAGGCCGGGGCCGCGGGCAAGGACACGCGCGGGATCTTCCGCGTGCACCAGTTCGACAAGGTGGAGATGTTCAGCTTCGTCGAGCCCCCCGACTCCGGCGCCGAGCACGAGCGGATCCTCGCGATCGAGGAGGAGATCCTCAGTGAGCTCGGACTGCCCTACCGGGTCGTGAACATCGCCGTCAACGATCTCGGCGCCTCGGCGGCGAAGAAGTACGACTGCGAGGCGTGGCTTCCCAGTCAGGGGCGCTACCGCGAGCTGACCTCCTGCTCCAACACCACCGACTACCAGGCCCGGCGTCTGAACATCCGCGTGCGCGGGGAGAAACAGACGCAGATCCTCCACACGCTCAACGGCACCGCCGCCGCCGTCGGGCGCACGATCATCGCGCTGCTGGAGAACGGCCAGCGCGAGGACGGCTCCGTCGCGCTGCCCGAGTGCCTGGGGGCCTTCGGGGCGCCCGCCGAGCTGCCCGCTTCGGCGTGACCGACATCCGAGCCCGCGCCTTGGCGGAATCGCTTTCTCCGGGCCGCCGCCGTGCCCGATCAGATCCGCTCCAGCGCGTACCCGATCTCGAGGCCCGTGGAGTCCACGATGTCATCCGCTCTGTCTTCGTGGACCACCCGGTAGCCCGCGCGCTCGAACAGCTCCAGCCACTGTGCGCGGGGCAGCAGGCGCTGCGTGGTCACCGAGTGCAGCCAGATGTAGTAGTTGTAGTAGCCCCGCCCCTGGCGGTCGGAGCCCACCAGCTCGCTGCGGCCTTCCTCGTAGGGGTTGGCGACCTCGATGATCAAGAGGCGCGCCGCGGGGAAGCGCTGGCCGAAGGACTGCAGGAACTCGATCGTCCCCTCCACCCCGCGCTGGCCGACGATCTCGTGCAGCACGAAGGCCGAGACCACGAAGTCCACCTCCTCCGAGGGCACATAGTCCGGCGCCGAGGCGTGCTCGATCGTGATCCTCTCCTCCAGGCCGGCTTCGCGCACGTGCTCACGTGCGGCTTCCACGGTCTCCATCGCGAGCTCCACTCCGATCGCACGCAGCCCCGGGTGCTGCGTGCAGAGCGTGATCAGGTACAGCGCGTTCCCGCAGCCGTAGTCCAGCACCACCCCCTCCGAGGCACCCAGCCGCTCGATCAGCCGCAGCGTGAGGGGAACCGCGTCGTAGATCGCGATCCGCGCGCTGCCCAGGGCGACCCGCACGTGGTTGCGCTCGATGCTTCCATCCCCCTCCCGCATCAGCCTGCCCACGCCCTGGAAGAGGTCGCGGTAGCCCTCCATGAGAAGCTCCAGCCACCCGTGCACGGCGCGCAGCTCCGAGAGGTCCTCGGCGAAGCGGTAGATCCCCCCCTCCAGCACCAGCGCGCCCTCGGAGTGCAGCGCCTGCAGCAGCGCGCCGGTGAGCTCGCTCCCGGATGCGCCCGTGGTGGCGCTCCCGGGCGAGCCCAGACGCTGGGCGAGCTCCTGGGCGGAGACCCCCTGCTCCAGTGCGGCCAGCAGCTGCTCGTCTTCGAGGATCGCCATCAGCAGCTCCGCGGTGGCCCATCCGGCGAGGTAGTCGAGCGCTCTCAGCAGCGTCGGCCGGAAGGCCGCGCGGTGGATCGCCTCCGGGGTGATCGCCGAGATCGTCTGCGTGCTGGCGTTCATGCTGTTCGCTCCTTCTGTGGGCTTACGTTCATGCTGTTCGCTCCTTCTGGGCTCTCTCCGTGCGGGTGTTCGATTCGGCCGGCGCCTGCGCGCGGCCCTCGGCTGCGTCGGCGTAGAGCAGGTCCTTGATCGCGGTCAACCCCGCGATCAGCCTGTCCGCGTCCCGCTGGAGGCTCACGCCGATGCGCAGCCCCGCCGGCTCCCCCAACGGGGCCGTGGAGGCCACGATCACATTCAGATGCGAGGCGAGCGTCGCGCGGATCAGGGCCGCCTCGGCGGGGGAGGCGCAGCTGACGAAGACGAAGTTCGTCTCGCTGTCGTACACCCGCTCGAACAGCCCCACCGTGCGCAGCCGCACAATCAACCGGGCGCGCAGCGCGCCCACCTCGTGCGCGTGGCGGCGGGGGAAGCCGGGGTCGCTCTCGAGCGCCCCGATCAGCGCTTCGGCGGCGAGGGCGCTCGTCGTCAGGTACGCCTGCCGTGCGCGCAGGCGCCCGATCAGCTCCTCCTCTGCGACGAGGCAGCCGATGCGCAGCCCCGCCAGCCCGTAGGCCTTGGAGAACGAGCGGAACACCAGCAGGCGCGGCTGCTCTGGGAGCCACTGAAGGCCCGGCGCCTGGGCGCAGAAGTCCGCGTAGGTCTCGTCCAGCAGCAGGTGCGCCGAGCGCTCCAGCAGCGCGCGCAGCGCGTGGTGCGCGAAGGTGTTCGCGGTCGGGTTGTTGGGGTTCGCGAGCATCACCAGCCGCCCCTCCGTGACCGCCTCGGTCAGCTCACCGGGGAGCGAGTGCCCGGCGGTCAGCGCGAAGGTCCGGCAGCGGTGGTTCAGTGCCCTGGCGCGGTCGCCGTAGCCGTCGAAGCCCGGTGTGATCGTGAAGGGGTCCCCGAGCTCCAGGATGCACAGGTCGGCCGCCTCGTCCACGCCGGTGGTGAGGATCAACTGTCGCGGATCGACCCTCAGGTGGGAGGCCGCCGCGGCGCTCGCGCGGGCCAGCGCATCGTGCGGGTACACGTGTCCCCGGGCGATCGCCGCGCGCACGCGCTCCACCGCGCCCGGTGGAGGTCCGCGCAGGGCCTCGTTGCGGTCGAGCTGCGCCACCCCGAGGTTGGCCGCCAGCCCCGGCCCGGCGTCCGCGCGGATGCGCGCGAGGTCGAGCGCGCCCGTGCGTTCGAGCGCGCCCGTGTGCTCGGGTGCGCTTGTGGGCTCGACTGCGCCCGTGGCCTCGGCCGGTGTGCTCGTGGCCTGCCCGGGCGCGACCGCGCGCTCGGTGGCCGGTGGGGTGCCGACTCCGCTCGGGGTCACCGCGCGGACTCCCCGTCCGGCGCCGCGCACGGCAGGCCCAGGGCGCTCAGGCCGGCACCGAGCAGCGGACGCATCGCGCGCGCCACGCGCGCCTCCCCCTCCGCTGCCAGGTAGCGGCGGCTCAGGTGCCCGTAGAAGCGCGCGAGCTCGTACACGTCCAGGCGCTCCACCGTGCGGGCGAGCAGCCGTCGATGAACCTGAGTCTGCAGGACCGTCTGGCGGTAGCGCCCCTCCTCGGGCGCCGGGTCGGGCGGCCCGTCGTACCGTGGGCTCCACGCGTGCACCGTCGCCCGCGCGAGCTCCCACCCCACTCCCCCGTTGAGGTCGAGCATCTCCGTCAGGCCGAGGTCGGCGGGCTTGCGGGTGGGGCGCCCGAGGTAGAAGCCCAGCGCGATCAGCGCCGCGAGGTCGCGCGGCTTGAAGCGGCCCTCGCTCTGCTCCGCGAGCTCTCCCAGCTCCCGCGAGGCATACAGTCGTTCGAGCAGCCCATCGATGAGTGGTGGCCTGCCGTTGCTCGACTTCACCGCGCCCCCCTCGACCGTGACCATCCCGTAGATCACGTTGCTCGTGGGGTGCCACGGTGGGGGTGCCGGTGGTGAGCCCGGCTCGGCCCGCGGCGAGGGCTGCGACGGTTCGGGTGGCGAGCCCGGCTCGGCGGGCTGTGCGGGTTCGGCCTGCGCCGCGGAGGCGCCAGCGGCCTCCAGTTCGCCCACCAGGCGCTCGTGGTAGCGCACGTAGGCGTGCCACTCCTCTCCCACCAGCTCGATCGAGGTGGTGCGGTCGAGTGGGCCGCGCAGGCCGCTCCACAGCGCGATCGTGCGCAGATGCTGGGTGGGAAAGCCGTCCTGGCGGGCGAGCAGCAGGCGGGGGTACTCGTCCTCCCCCGTCTCGTACACCACCGCTCCCCCCTCCAGCTGCGTGAAGACGCCCCCGGCGAGGCCCGCGTCGAGCACCCGCCTGGTGAGGGGGCGGGAGTCCGACTCGTTGACGAGGCGCTCGAGCCGCACGCCGAGCGCTGCCAGCGTGGCGTCCTGCCCCTCCAGGGCCCACCCGCGCAGCCTGTGCCAGCGCTCCACGATCTCGGGATCGCCGCCGCTCCATCGCTCGAGCAGCTCCTCGGCGAGGTCATGCCGCACGGCGGCCTCGGCGCTCAACGCCGGCTCCTCGGCGCCCTCGCCGTCCGGATGCCCGATCGCCTTCGCGGCGTAGCGCCCGAAGCATTCGCCCACGAAGTGGTCGCTCTTGACGCCCAGCGTGCGGGGGGTGATGTGTGTGGGCAGCTCCATGTAGCCCGCCAGCGCTTCGCCCATGCTGCGGCAGTAGTCGCTGACCTGGCTCTGGCGCGTCACCCGCGCTCCCGCCGCGGCGAGCGCTCCGGCGAGCGCCTGGCCGAGCGCGATGTTGCGCAGGTGGCCGATGTGCAGAGCCTTGGTGGGGTTGGCGTCGCAGAAGTTGACGAGGAACTCCGCGCCCCCCAGCAGCCCGCGCATGTCCAGCGCGTCCCCCACGCCGGCCTCCAGCTGCTCCCCGAGCCGCGCCACGCGGGCGTCGGCGAAGCGGACCGTCAGCGAGTCCCCGCGGGTGCCCACCGCGGCCACGTCGGGCAGCGCGGCGAGCGCTTCGCGCACCGCCATCAGCTTCTGGGCGTCCGCGGACTCCCACCCCACCCGGCCACGGTGAAAGATCTGCGCGTCCGCGTCCCGCCGTGGGTTGTGGAGCGGGATCACCGAGAAGTCGGTCTGCGGCGCGAGCAAGCTCAGCGCCTCTGAGAGCTGATCGAGCACCTCAGAGGCCGCGGTCAGAGGGTGGCGCAGCCGGCCGGAGGCCGGCGAGCTGGGCCCCTCTTCTTTCAGTCAAGGGTGGCGCAGCCGGCCGGAGGCCGGCGAGCTGGGCCCCTCTTCTTTCAGTCAAGGGTGGCGCAGCCGGCCGGAGGCCGGCGAGCTGGGCCCCTCTTCTTTCAGTCAAGGGTGGCGCAGCCGGCCGGAGGCCGGCGAGCTGGGCCCCTCTTCTTTCAGGAAGAAGAAGATACGCCCGGCGGGGCTCGAACCCACATCGGCGGCTTAGAAGGCCGCTGCTCTTAGACCATGGACTCGCGAGGGCGTTTTCATGCCAGGCGACCGCGACGCGGCAGATAGCCGCCGGCTGGCGAGCTGGGCTCGTCACCGGTTGAATGACTACACCTGGAGAATCGGCACCACTTTCGCCGTGGCCGTTAGCCAGTTGAGCTACGGGCGCAGGAAGGGCTTTGTTCAGATCGATCGTCCTCGGACTGTGCACTGCTCACCGCTTTCTCGGTCCCTCACCGTTGGATGCGCTCCCGCCTGCGGGCAGGAGGGATCACCGCAACGAGGTGACTGCCCACCGTCCGTGACGAGTGGCCGCGCTGCGCTTCTCGATCACCACTGGCACGAGGGTAAGCCCGATCGTGGGATCCCGCAATGAAAATTGCGTGGCGGGCTTCTCAGGGCGATGGTGCCACCGCGTGGGGTCCCGGCTTTTCCCTGCATACATGCGAGATTTAGGCATTCGTGGGAGGACCCGTGGGGTCCAAATAGTGGGAAACAAACGGCGCGCCCAGCCATTGGGACGGGGCCCTTCGGGCCGTCTCGCCGACCCGCTCCAGGGGTTGGCTCGGCGGGCGCCGCGAGTGCCTGGCTGGACTGCCAGAAAAACGCCCTCCTACAAGAGCGCGCCGCGGATGGCTAGACAATGCGAAGATATTGCCGATGGCAAAGATCAAGCTTGCTGTGTAGCCGCCACGGGCGGGGGTCTGGGTCGCAGGAGAGGAGCGAGGGGGTCCGGTGGAGAACGACGAGCGCACACGCATCTTCAGGGCGATGGCCATTGCCGTCTCCGATCGGGGTGTGGCCTCCGTCACCCTCGCGGAGGTGGCGGCGGGAGCTGGGCTCTCGCTGCGCAAGCTGCGAGGGGAGTACGCCAACGTCGAGGAGTGCTTCCTCGCCGCCTTCGAGTGGTGCTCCAAGCGTGCGGGCAGGGAGATGGCGCAGGCATACCGAGGCGAGCCCGGGTGGGTCGAAGGGGTCAGAGCCGCCCTTGCCGCGATGCTCGGGCTGATCGAACGGGAGCCCGATCTGGCGCGCCTGTGGATCGTCTACTCGATGGGCGCCGGCCCGCGAACGCTGCGGCGCCGTGCCAAGGCGATCGCGGTCTTATGCGAGTACATCGACCGCGGGCGCCTGGAGTCGGCGGTCCGCGCCGAGCCCCCCGAGATCACGGCCGAGGGGATCGCGGGGGCGCTGCTGGCGATCCTGCAGACACGCCTGCTGGCGCCCCGCCTGGAGCCGCCGAGCGAGCTGCTGGGGGAGCTGATGAGCCTGATCCTGCTCCCCTACATGGGCAGCGCCGTCGCCAAGCGGGAGCTCGCGCGGCCCGGGTGGCGGCGCTCGGAGCGACCGCGTGGCGGGCGCACGGCGGCGGTGGGCGGGGTGGGCACGAGGGTCACCCACCGTACGGCCTGCGTTCTGAGGGCGATCGCCGAGCGCCCCGGGGCGAGCAACCGCGAAGTGGCCAACCGCGCCGAGGTCGTCGACCAGGGGCAGATCTCCAAGCTCCTCAGCCGTCTGGAGTCCCGGGGTCTGATCGTCAACTTCGGTGGCGGCGCCGGCGGCGCGCCCAACGCCTGGGAGCTGACCTCCGCCGGCGAGGAGATCGCGCAGAGCATCACCGCAGCGTCACTGTCCGACTGACCGTCGCCGGCGCCCCTCCCGCTCGATCGGTGGCTCGCACCAGGATCGTGTAGTTGCCCGGCTCGAGCTTGGGCAGCCTCAGCGACCAGTGGGCGCCGCTGACCTTGGCCGCCTCGAACGAGGTGCGTGCCCGCGCCCGTGTGCTCGCGCGAAAGCGCCCGCCGCGCAGGGCGTAGACGTGCCTCCCCTGGGTCCGGTACACCGCGACCTGCACGCTCAGGGGGCCGCCGAGGGGGGTCTGGCTGGTGGCCGATCCACTCAGGGTCCGCCACGCGCTCGGCGATGCACGGCGACGCCCGCACGCCCTCCGCGAGAGCTTGTGTGCGCAGGGCGGGCCGTCGAGTGTGACCTTCAGCACCGGCAAGATTTCCGGGCCGCCGCTTTGCGGCTTGGGCGCCACGGCGATGGAGTAGGTGCTCGTCGTCGTGTTCTGCAGCGCGTCAGCGGCGCTCAGGGTGACCGTGTAGGTGCCGGGGGAGGCGAATGTGTGGGTCACGCTCGCGCCGCTCGCGGATGGTGTGCCGTCGCCGAAGCTCCACGTCGGCTGGCCGGCTCCGAGCCCCGACCACAGGTCGACCAACGACGCCGAGAGCGAGACGGGCTGCCCGGCGGTGGCGGTGGCGGGCACGCTCGCGCCCAGCAGGATCGGCGGGCCGCCGTCGAAGGCCGCGGCGCGCAGCTGATGGTTCAGTTCGTAGAGCGCCACCACGCTTCCCTGCCAGTCGCTCACCAGCGCCGGTGGGCCGTAGTTCTGACCCGCCAGGTCGAGATTGCCGGCTGCGTCGGGCAGGGTGGCGCCGTTCAACCAGCGCGCACCCTGGATCGTCGCGTCGCTCGAGTCGCCCGGCACGTTGCCCCGCCAGGCGAAGTAGGCGTCGTCGCCGAGGAACGCGATCGATCCCGATAGCGTGTCCTCTTCGGTTGGGGAGAGGCAGCGCTGCGGAGTGAAGGCACCGCCCGTGGGAGCGCGCAGGACTCCCTCACAGCTTTCGCTGCTGCTGCTGGCACCCTGGAAGCTGTACAGAACGTATGCCACGCCGTTCGCGGCCACCGCGGCGCTTTCCGGGGCGCTGCCACCCGTCACGAGTTGCGCCGGCGCGCTCCAGGGGCCGTCTGCGCCCTGGCGTGTCACGGCCCACACGTCGAAGGTCTTGGAGACTTCGCCGTACTGGTAGGCGAGGATCGCGTCCCCCGCTTCGTCCTCGCCGAGATGCAGCGCGTAGACGGAGTGCGTTATGTCCGAGCCCGTGATGTTTTCTTCGGGTCCCCACACCCCGCTGGTCGCGGGACGGCGGCGGACGATCGCCGTGTAGCGGTCGTCTTCGGTGCTGGGGCTCCCGCCTTCGCTGAAGCGCCGTGTGTAGGCCGCGGTCAGGTCCCCGGCTTCGTCGAAACCCAGGCCGAGGTCCTCAGAGGATTCTTCGGGCGCTGAGATGCGCTGCACCGTCCAGGGTCCACTGGGGGGGTGCACGGCGACGTCGAGGCGGTACACGGGCTCGCTCTCCTGCTTGCCCAGCTCCCCGCTGGCGAGGTGCTGCACGCCGACGGCGGCCGTGCCGTTCGCGGCGATCGACGGCGTCAGGTAGGGGGAGAGACCTTCCTGGCGTTCGGAGTCGGCGGCGATCGTGAAGGGCGCTTCCCACGTGCCGGCCCCCGCGGGGCGGTAGGCGGCGCGATAGCGCAAGGGGGAGGTCGTGGGGCTGGGTCCCGTCAGTTCCGACCAGGCGGCGACCGCGGCGCCATCGGGGGCCACCGCGATCTGGGCCGAGGTTGGTATCCCACCTTCGCCGGAGGCGATCGTGAGCTGGTCGGAGTAGCCGCCCCCGGGCGCCATGGCGCCGATGTGCAGCGTGGTCTGCAGCGGCGAGAGCGACTGGATCTGCAGGAACGCCTCGTTGGCGATGCCCCCGTTCTGGTAGGCGACCTGATCCGCGCCGGGGGTTGCTTCGAACCTGTCGCTGCTGGGCACCGGGAAGTTGGTGGGCGCCACCCATTCCGGCGCGGCGCTCGCCGCGGGTGGGGCGAGCAGCGGCGCGAAGCAGGCGAACAGCAGGGCGAGGAGGGCGAGCGGCGGGACGGGGAAGGCGGATGGTCGGGCGAGGAAGGTGAGCCGCCGGGTGAGGGTGGCAAAGGGCCAGACGGCATGGGAGTTGCGCATGGGACCCCGTGAACCTAGCCGACCGCGAACGCGAGCGTTCGCGCTGCGCCATGCGCCGGCGCCGCCGTCAACCTATAGCGCCCGGGGGCGAGTGCGCGGCGGCCCTGCAGATGGGCGTGGTGGCGCCCGCCGGCCGCGGTGAGCGTGAGCGCGCGTGCCACCTGCACCCAGCGCAGGTGCCCGCGTATCCGGACCTGCCGGGAGAGCGTGACCCGCACGCGGGCGGGAGCGCTGAGGGTGAACGCGAAGGCAACACGGGAGAGCGCGGGCAGGCCGCGGGAGAGCGCCGCGCCTGCGTGGGCGGTGAGCGCGAGATGGGTGAGCCTGGCCGCGCCCCTGCCGGAGCTTGCGTGTGAGGAGGACCCCCCGCCGAGCTCCGCTTCCGTGAGGCTCCCCAGATCCCCCGTTCCGTCGACGCCTGCGCTCTGCTTTGCGGATCCGTTGGAGCCGGCGCCCGCTGTTTCCACACCAGTCTTCTCGACTGCCCTCAGCGCTTCTTCGGCCTTCTGCGTTTCTTCAGCCCGCTTTGCTTCTTCAGCCCGCTTTGCCTCTTCGGCCAGCAGCGTCCGTTCTTCGGCCGCCCTCTTTTCCCTGGCCTTCAGTTCTTCTTCGGCCTTCCTCGCTTCTTCGGCCTGTTTCCTTTCGGCTTCCCGCTTCGCTTCTTCGGCTCTCACCAGCTGTTCTGCTTCGGTACCGGGTGCGAAGGCGGCGATCCCGTTGGGGGCGCCCACCCCGGTGGGGCCGTCGTAGCCGGGGGCGGCGTTGCAGATCAGCATCCCCGCGCCGCAGTCGAGCGGGGAGAGCGGTTCCATCGAGCCGCTGCAGCCGCCGGTGTAGATGTCGTCGCACTCGCCATTGCCACCCTCGGTGACGTCGTACAGCGAGGGGTCGCCGAGATGGGAGTAGAGCGTCTGGGCGGGATATTCGACTCCGTGTGCCCCGCCGGCGAGCGCGAAGGTGGAGGCGATGATCGGGGAGGCCACGCTGGTGCCGCCGATCACGATCAGGTATTCCTTGGAGGCCTCGGAGTCGTAGACGAGCGCCCCGCTGTAGGGGTCGGCGTCGGCTGCGACGTCGGCAACGGCGCGTTTGGCTTCCGCGCCGGTGCCGCAGCCGACGGAGGGCCAGTCGGGCACCTGCTGCTGCCATTCGGGGGCGGCGAAGAATTCGCTGCAACCCCCGCCCCCCGCGCCCTCGTTGCCCCCTTCGGGATCCGGGTCCTCGTTCCAGACCGACTCGCTCTGCCGCGCCCCGGATCCGGTCAGGGTCAGCTCGGTGCCGCCGACGGCGACCACGTGCGGCGAGGACGCGGGGTAGTCGGCGCCGGCGAAGTAGCCGGCCCCGGCAGCTTCGGCATCGGTCCAGTTGAGGTAGCCGTCGTCGCCGGCGGCCGCGGTGATCACGGTCCCCGGATGTTCGAAGGCGGGGCTTTCGCTTGCGGGCTCGCTGCCACCCCAGGAGTTGGAGACCTCGGTTGCGCCGAGGCTCACCGCGGTGTCCTCGGCCGCTTCGAGGTCGTCGAAGGCGGGTGTGTCGGCCTCGACGAGCAGGATGTGGCAGCCCTGGCAGATGGAGTGCACGACATCGACGTCGGTGGAGATCTCGACGGTCCAGCCCGCGGCTTCTTCGACTTCCGTGCACGCCGCCTGCTGTTTGGTTTTACTGCAGGTGGTTTCCCGTTCCTTCAGTTCTTTCGTGCTCCTGGGGAACGGAGTCCCGCTCGCGCCTTCTTCGGCACTGCCGCCGCCCTGGTCGACCTTCCTGAAGCAGCCGTTTTTCTGGTTGCAGGCGGACAGGTCGATTGAGGGGGCGCTGTCGTAGACGTTCAGGTCGGCTTCCGCGTTCAGGTCGTTGTACGCGTCCACGAGCGCGATCGTTTGCGCAGGCGAGCCCGGCGATGCTTGCGCCGGCAGGTCGTAGGCGCTGAGCAGTTCTTTGGGGAACACCGGTTCGGGCGTCGCTCCCGCCGCGTAGCTGGGACCCACCGCCGCCCCGCCCAGCGAGGCGAGCGGCTTGGCTTGACCCGCCCCGGTGCTGGGCGGTGAGGCGAGCGACGGCACCGGGTGAGCGACTCGCGTCTCGGGCGGCGCGGCCAGCGGTTGCGCCAGTGGGGGGCGCGCGCGGAGCGGGGCGCTCCCCGTCCTCGGGACCAGCTCCAGCGCCAGGCAGGTCGCGTGGCCGGGCGCGGGGGGTGCGCAGACGTGGCGGGTCTGGTATTCCGCGGCGCCCGATGGCGAGACCGACCCGGTGGCGGCAGCGGCGGTGGGCGGGCAGAGGGCGAGCAGGAACACCACTGGCAGCGCGCTGCGCATCATTGCGGCGTGCCGCCCACGCCTCTTCGGGTGCCGTCCGTGGGTTGAGTTCACCGTGCTCAAATCGACGGTAGCGGACGCGGGCATGAAGTTGGGGCGATGGCCCGGACGAACGCACGGCCGCCGCCCGCGCAGCCCGCCGCCCCACTCTCCCCTCGCCCGCCCGCCGCCCGTGGTCCCGCCCGCGGGTTCATCTACGCTGCGCCTATGTCGCGCCTGTTCGGCATCGTGCCGGTCCCGACCTCGCGCTCGCGCAGGGAGGCGCTGGAGCGCCGGCGGGAGGCGAGCCTGGTGCTGGAGATGGCCCGCCTGCTGCTGGGAGGGGGGAGCCTCGCGGAGGCGCTGCCCACGGCGGCAGCGCGGATGGCGCAGGCGCTCGAGCTGCAGTCCGCGGCGATCGTGATGGAGGCGGTGGAGCCCGATGCGCGCAGCGTGGCGTTCCCGCTGCGCGAGGGGGACCGCCGGCTGGGAACGGTGGTGGTGGGCGCGGACAGCTCCGAGCGCAGCCTCTACAGGCTCCAGGAGCGGGTGGTGCCGGCGCTCGAGGCGCTGCTGAGCGCGGCGCTGGAGCGGGAGTCCCTGCAGGAGGGGGTGGTGGAGACGGCGGCGCTGCGCCAGGCCGACGTGGTCAAGACCGCGCTGCTGCGGGCCGTCTCGCACGACCTGCGCAGCCCGCTCACGGCGATCTCGGCGGCGGCGGAGGCGATCGCGCTACCTGGGGTCTCCCCCGCGGAGCGGGAGGAGCTGGCGGCGGCGATTCTGGGGGAGACGCGGCGCCTCTCGCGGTTGGTGGACAACCTGCTGGACCTCTCCAAGCTGGAGGCCGGGGCGGCGGAGCCGCGGCGGGAATGGCTCTCGGTCGAGGAGGTCATCGGGATGGCCCTCGAGGATCTGGCGCCCCAGCAGGAGGACTTCCAGCTCTCGATCGATCGGGATCTGCCGCCGGTGCGAGCCGACGCGACGCAGCTGGAGCGGGCCTTCGTGAACGTGCTGGAGAACGCGCGGCGGCACTCGGGGGGGCACGCGGTGTCGGTGCGGGCGCGGGCGGTGAGGACGATGACGGGTGACGCCGATCGACTGATCGTGCGCGTGGTGGATCGCGGCCCCGGCATCCCGCCCGCGCAGCTGGAGCGCGTCTTCGAGCCGTTCTACCGCGCGGGCACCGCGCGCGGCGGGCGCCGGGGCTCGGGCCTGGGTCTGGCGATCGCGCGGGGCTTCGTCGAAGCCAACGGGGGCTCCCTGCACGTGGAGTCGCTGCCCGGCCAGGGGGCGACGTTCGTGTTCGAGCTGCCGCTCGAGCGCATCCCGTCCGCGCCCCCCGCGGCGGTGGCGGCGAGGGGGGCGCGGGCGGATGGCGGCTGAGCCTGGAGGGTGGCGCGGCCGGCTCCAGGACGGCGAGCTGGGCCCTTCTTCGATCAGCACCCACGGCAGGCCGCGGGTGCTGGTGGTGGACGACGAGCTGCAGATCCTGAGGGCGCTGAAGGTGGTGCTGCGGGAGGCGGGCTTCGAGGTGTTGGGCGCGCAGAGCGCCCCCGAGGCGCTCGATCTCGCGGCGGTGCGGGCGCCGCGGGCGGCGATCGTGGACCTGGTGCTGCCCGATGGGGATGGGGTGGAGGTGACGCGCAGCCTGCGGGAGTGGAGCGAGATGCCGATCCTCGTGCTCTCCGCGGTTGGGGACGAGGAGCAGAAGGTGAGGGCGCTGGAGGCGGGGGCGGACGACTACATCACCAAGCCCTTCGGGACACGGGAGCTGGTGGCGCGCCTGCGGGCGGCGCTGCGTCGCAGCGAGGGGGCCGAGGAGGGGCAGCCCACGATCGCGGTGGACGGCCTGGAGGTGGACCTCGCGGCGCACGTCGTGCGCCGCGACGGCGCGCCCATCCACCTCACCCCGATCGAGTTCGAGCTGCTGCGGGTGCTCGCCAAGAACCGCGGCCGGCTGCTGACCCACAGGGCGCTGCTGGGGGAGGTGTGGGGGCCGGGGTACGTCGACGACGTGCAGGCGCTGCGCACCCACATCGCGCGTCTGCGCGCGAAGATCGAGCCGGGAGAGCGCCCTCGCTACATCCTCACCGATCCGGGTGTGGGGTACCGGTTTGCCGCTTGAGGGGTCTGTTCGCCGGCGCCGTCCGTGAGCTGCGCTAGGGCGTTTTGTTGTAGATCAACTGGCACCGCGGCTTGGGCGATGTGAACCGGAATCGCTGTTCGGCGATCTCTGTGACCTGCCCGGTGTCGCGGCACCGCGTATAGACTTCCAGGGACGTATCTCCGAGGAAGTATGTGAACGGGCAGTCGATCTGATACGGCGAGTGTCGCACGCATGCGGATTGCGGCTGGACTTCGTCGCTGCTTGGCCTCGAGGGACCATAGGTGTGGGGTAACGATTCTGCCCGCTTTGCGACGTGACGGGCTCCCGTCACAGTCACGGTCCACGCTTGGTGCAGCGTGAGAGTGCGCCAGTGATGGCCCGCGGTCGCCTGCGCGGCCCCAGGGAGGAGGGGCGCCAAACACAGGGCCACTGCCGAGATCGTCGCTCCTCGTCGCACAACGCGGGCGATGATACCGGCCCTCTGAGACCACTGCCTTTGGACGACGAAGTGCACCGCCTCTATGAGGCAAGCGCTGCCTGGACAGCCGCCACGGCGCTCTCCCCGGCGATGCGCAAAGGCTCGGTGTCGCGCATCGCGCGGCAGAAGATGAACGCGCCCTCTAGCAGGCAGAGCATCGTGAACGCCAGTTCTCGGGCCGTATCGCGTGGGATGCCGGTGGCGGCGAAGTACTCGGTCGCGCCGGCGATCCAGCTGTCGAAGACCTCGGCGGTCGCTTCTCGCAACGGCTCGCTGGTGTTCGCGACCTCCAGCGCCACGGTGGCGATCGGGCAGGCATCGGCGTAGTCGGTTTCGCGCAGCGTCTCGGCGGCGCCGGCGAAGAAGGCGTCGACCGCAGTGAGGACATCGGGCGCCTGCATTGCGATGGTTGCGAACAGCTGGATGTAGAGCCGGCCCGAGGAGCGGATCACCTCCGCCCCGAGCTGCTCCTTGCCTCCGGGGAAGAAGTGGTACAGCGACCCGAACGGCGCGCTAGCCGCCGCCACGATCTGCTTGACGCCGGTGCCCGTGTATCCCTGGCGACGAAACAACTCGGCGCTCGAGTCGATGATTCGCTCCTTCGTGGTGCTCGCCATGCTCGGTCCTCTTGTTCGCCCTGTGGTCGCTGGCCGTGAGTGTGATGATAGGCTCCCCGCTCACTAGAGCGATCTATCAAATACTGGAGGCGTCCATGCCCGAGGCGGAGCTGTCGGCGGGAACGATCGAGTACGAGGACACAGGTGGCAGCGGGCCGGCGATCCTGTTTACGCACGGGCTGATCATGGACGGCTCGCTGTGGCGCCACGTGGTGGCGGATCTGCGCCGCGACCACCGCTGCGTGCTGCCCACGCTGCCGCTCGGTGCCCACCGCACTCCGATGCACGCCGACGCCGACCTGTCGATGCGGGGGATCGCGGAGATCCTCGGTGAGTTCATCGAGGCCCTGGACCTGCGTGGGCTCACTCTGGCGATGAGCGACTGGGGCGGTCCACTGCTGCTCGTCGGCGGCGCCCGCGACGAGCGTCTCGCGCGTCTCGTGGTGTGCTCGTGCGAGGCGTTCGACAACGTCCCGCCAAAAGGGGCGGCGAGGCTGCTGCCATACCTCGCGCGCATCCCCGGTGGGCTCGACGCGGCGCTGCTGCCGTTTCGCTTCGACCGCCTGCGCAGGCTGCCGATGACCTATGGCCCGCTGAGCAAGCGGCCCGTCCCGCGCGAGGTGATGGACCGATGGTTTGGCCCCGTCCGCGAGCAGCGCAGGATCCGTAGCGATCTACGCAAGTACGTGCTGAGCGCGGCACAGGGCCGTCGCGACCTGCTCGCGACGACGGACGCGCTGGCGGCGTTCGACCGTCCCGCGCTGATCGCGTGGGCCAGCGAAGACCGGCTGATGCCCCCCGAGCATGGCCGCCGCCTCGCCGAGCTGCTGCCTCAGGGTCGCCTCGTGGAAATCGCGGACTCCTACACACTCATCTCAGAGGACCAGCCCGCGACGCTCGCCGAGCACATGCGAGAGTTCCTCGCCCAGACGCAACCCTGAATCGCCTCGGCTTATCTGGGGCAGCTCACGTCGTCCTTTGCTTTGAGGTTGGGCGAACCTGGACGGCTCTATTGGGGTTGAAGAGGAAGCCCTTGCCACTCGAGATCACGGTGCACATGACACCGTTGTGCTGCACCGTGCAACGGAAGCGTCCGACGGTGACTCTGCGCCCGTAGCCAAAGGTGGGCGTGTCCACGCCGGCGTTGCCGAGACCGCAGTGGTCCGTGCGCGGGTTGTGGGACGTGCATATCGAAACCTTCCCCTGGGCGTTCACCGTTGCCTTCGATTCGCGATCCGGCCGATAGCTCTCACAGAACGCCTCGGTCGAGCCGCCATACCCGTCGTAGATCGCACATGACGCATCGCCGTGCGGTGTACGCGCGAAGAATTCGATGGCGGTCCGCGATGTAGCCGATGCGGTCAATGGGTGACCCGTAGACACCAGCGCCAACGCAACCACAATCAACAAGGGAACCAAGCGCACTTTCTTATCCATCGCTCACCTTCACCTCTGTTTATCGGGCAGACTCTTGCAGCCACCGTCAAGGGCGAAGCCTCTTGCGGCCACCGTCAAGAGAGAAGCATTACAGAAGGGCCTTGCGCGTGTCTGGGTGCCGCGGGGGGGCTGGACCCGGGACGATGTTGTAGACATTGTCCGATGTCCACTAGCCCAAACCAGCTGAGAACCGCCCGGCTGTTATTGCGGCGGTGGCGTGAGACCGACCACGCACCATTCGCGATGCTGAATGCCGATCCGATGGTGATGGAGTACTTTCCCGACCGGCTCACCCAGGCCGAGAGTGATGAGGAGATCGCCAGGATCGAGGCGGGCTTTGCCACCCACGGCTACGGACTCTGGGCACTGGAGGTTCGCGCAACGGGCGAGTTCGTGGGGTTCACTGGCCTCGCGGCTCCGTCATTCGATGCCCACTTCACGCCGGCTGTTGAGGTCGGCTGGCGTCTAGCGCGGTCCGCCTGGGGCAAGGGCTATGCGACCGAGGCCGGTCTGGCGTCAATCGCGTTTGGGTTTCAAGAAGCCGGTCTTGACGAGATCGTGTCGTTCACGAGCGCGGCCAACGTGCGGTCACGAGCCGTCATGGAACGGATCGGGATGACCCACGACCCAGCCGATGACTTCGACCACCCGGCGCTGGACGAGGCGGATCCCTTGCGTCCCCACGTCCTGTACCGGGTATCAGCCGCTGCGACGGGGGGTCGCCAAGCGCGTGTTCAGCGACGCGCGTCGGCCGGGCTGCTGGCAAGGCTCTTGGAGAGCAGGTCGCGGGTGTCGCAGCTGACGAGCGTGCGGTCTCCGTGGCCGGCGGCGGCGGCGTAGGCGGCGTCGTAGACGGAGATGGCGTGCTCCTCGGCGAGCTCCGCGGCGCGGGTCAAGAGAGCCGTCGTCGAGGCGATGACCCCGCCGTCGTTGGCGATCCGCTCGATCGCTTCGAGCAGCGGCGCGACACGGTCCGGCGCTCGCCATGCGCGGACGGCCACGTTCGCGACCTCGTAGCGCGCGAGGTCGAGCGTGGCAAGTGTGACCGCTGGGTCCGAGAGCATTGCGCGGGCGGGCTCGTGGTGGGCGTCGTCGCGGTCGAACGCCGCGAGGATCACGCTTGCGTCCAGGAGCAGGGTGCTCAACGGGTGGGCCTTGTGGCCTTCACGCTCTCCGCAGCCTCCCCTCCGTGTCGCGCGGCGTCTCGCAGGAGCTTCTGCATCGCCGCTGCGCGGTCGGCACGACGCTCGCGCAGTGCGGTGGCGGCGAAGCCACGCAGCACTGCGCTGCGGGTTGTGCCCGTCCGCGCAGCCTCGATGTCCACCTCGTTCAGCAGCGCATCCGGCATCGAGACCATCACCTTTGCCATGCCCTTAGTATACCAGGGTATATCGGTGGGGTTGGGCTCGCTGAACGGACTCGACAGTGCCATAGGCTTCGCCCTGTCATGCGTCTCCCGCTCACGTTCGCCGCCGCCGCGCTGTGCGCGCTGGTGCTCGCCGCGGGCCTCGCCGCGTCCGGCGCAGCAGCCACGCCCACGACCGGCTTCCTCTCCGCGCCCACCGACCAGATCGCGGTGCCGGGGATGCTCGCGGCCGGCGAGGTGACCCCCGAGGGCGATCTCTACACCGGCTGGGCCGAGTACGAGCTGCGTTTCGGTCATCGCCTGAGCGCATGGGATCAGCCGACGCGAACCCTCCCCAATCCCTCCCTGCCGTTGCTCTCGAGTGCGCTCTCGGATGGGGCGGTTCGCTACACGCTGACCCTCTTCGCCGTCCCCGTCGCCGGGCGGCCCGTGGCCTACGAGACGGTCACCGCCACCAACGGTTCGGGGCGCCCGCGCGAGGCGCGGGTGGCGATGCTCATCGCCTACACCCGCGGCCGTCAGATCCCCGGTCCCCACGGTGTCGCGACCGGCGCGTTCCGTTACGAGCGCCCCGTGCGCGGCGAGGGCGCGGGAGCCTATGACCAGCCCGGCCAGGGGTTCTCCCGGGACTTCCTCTACGGCGTCGCCGGGCGCGACCTCGACCGCTCCGGCCTGCTGCTGGCGCGCGGTCCGGACGCTTCGAGCCGTCCGCTGCGGACCCCCGCGTCGAGCGCCTCCACCGCGCCCCACGACGGGAGGGTGCTCAGCGCCCGCCTGGGGCCCCACGGCCGGGTGAGCTTCACCTGGCAGATCCCGCTCAGCCCGCCCGCGGTGGGCTCTGGCGCCGACCGCGCGTTGGACGGCCTGCCCCTCGCTGCCGCGCGCGGGGAGCTGAGCTCGATGTGGGCCGCCCAGGAGGCTGGGATGACGAGGATCAGCGTGCCCGAGGCCAAGGTGCAGGCGACCTACCGGGCGGCGATCACCGAGATCCTCGAGTCGCGCTACCAGACCCCCTCAGGCTGGGTGCAGAGTCCCAACCGGCTTCAGTACCAGGCCTTCTGGATCCGCGACGCGGCGATCGAGACGGAGGCGCTCGACCTGGTGGGCCTGCACGCCACGGCTGCGCAGAACCTCAGCTTCATGGACACCTTCCAGGAGCCCAGCGGCCTCTTCATCAGCCAGGCCGGTCAGTACGACGAGCTCGGCGAGGCGCTCTGGGCGATCTCCCAGCACGCCCAGCTCTCCCAGGACCCCGCCTACGCCGCCGCGCAGCTCGGCCGTATGGGCGCCGCGATCGACTGGCTCTCCTCCGCGACCGCGAGCGACCCCCTGGGGCTGCTGCCCCCGAGCAACCCCCAGGACAACGAGCTGGCGTACGGGCACATCACCGGCGACGATCTCTGGGCGGCTGCCGGGCTGCGCTCGGCGATCGCGGATGCGACGCTGGCGGGGCAGGGCGCCGACCCCGCGGCCACGCGGGCCGAAGCGAACGCCGACGCCGCCGCGTGGAGCGCCGTGGATCGGCGCTTCGAGGCCGCCCTCGACCGCGCGATCGCTGCGGCGGTCGCCCGCGAAGGGCACATCCCCCCGGTGCTCGACGCGAAACGGGGACAGGACTGGGGCAACTACTGGGCGGCCTTCCCCGTGCAGGTGCTCGGCGCGCGCTCCCCGGCTGTCGAGGCCACGCTGGCGTGGGCGCGCGCGCACATGGCCGAGGGGCTGCCCACCTACCTGAGCGGCCGCGACCTGCACGACTACCTGGGGTTCAGGATCTTTCAAACCGAGCTGGCCGCCGGCAACGCCGCGGGTGCGATCGCGGGCCTCTATGCGGAGCTCGTCCACACCACCTCCACCGACGGCGGATGGGAGACCGGCATCGGCCCCTTCGGCGGGCGCGCCTCGGCCACCAACCTCGCTCCGCACGGCACCTTCGCCGCGGAATACGTCGCGCTCCTGCGCAACATGCTGGTCGCCGACGGTGCCTCCGGGGGCGTTGAGCTGCTCAGCGGCGCGAGTCCCGCGTGGCTCGAGCCGGGGCAGCACATCACGGTCCTCGCGGCGCCCACTGACCGTGGTGTCGTCTCCTTCACCGAGCGCTCCACGCGGCGCGGAGAGACGCTCACCTGGAGCAGCGACCTGAGCACGGGCACCCCGCTGAGCTGGGTGCTGCCGGCGTGGGCGAGACATGCGCGTACGGCGGGGGAGCCGGTGAGCGGCTCAGTGGTCGCGTTGCACGGTGCCCAGGGCTCGATCGCCGTCACCTTCGGCGGCCGCCGCCCGGCGCAGTCCTACGCGCTGGCCGCCGCCGCCATGAACGCCGCCTACCGGGCGCACGGACGCCCCGCGCCGCTGGTGCCGGCGCCGTAACGAAATCGTTATACGCGAGAGGTGAATCGTCATGCGGCCGTGATGGCGCAGCGGGAATAGTTAGCGCATGGACGCGGTGGCGGTGTTGATCGGGATTGCAATGTTCGCGATCCTGCTCGCGATAGTCGAGGGGATAGATCGCATATGAGCGCTCTCCCCCTGGGTGCGTTCATCGCGCACATGAGTGGCGCGGACTTCTTCGGTCTGGTGGTGTCGGTGCTGATCATCGGCTACCTCTTCTACGCCCTCATCCGTGGAGAGAACCTCTAGGCGATGACGTTCACCGGCTGGCTCACGATCGTGCTGTTCGCGGTCATCCTGACTGCGCTCGCACTCCCGCTCGGCGGCTACATGGCGAAGGTGTACACCGGCCAGCGGGTCATCCTGACGCCGCTGCTGGGGTGGCCGGAGCGGATGCTCTACCGGATCCTGCAGGTCGATCCCAAACGCGAGCAGGACTGGAAGTCCTATGCGAAAAGCCTGATCGTCTTCTCGCTCGCTGGGTGGCTGCTGCTCTACTTCATACTGCGCACCCAGAATGCCCCCTGGGTGCCCCATGCGCTCAACCCGCTGGACTACCACTCGGCCCCGTGGAACGTGACGTTCAACACCGTCTCCTCGTTCATGACGAACACCAACTGGCAGTACTACAGCGGCGAGACGACGATGAGCTACTTCAGCCAGATGGCGGGACTGACCGTCCAGAACTGGCTCTCGGCTGGGGTGGGGATCGTCGTGGCGGTCGCACTGGTGCGCGGGATCGTCGGGCGCAGCGGCAAGGGCATCGGCAACTTCTGGCAGGACATGGTGCGCACGATCCTCTACGTGCTCGCGCCGCTGTCGGTATTGATCGCGCTCGTGCTCGCCTCCCAGGGGGTGATCGCCAACCTGTCGACCTACCTAACCGTTCACACGATCACCGGCCTCACCCAGACGATCGCGATGGGCCCGGTCGCCTCGCAGGAGGCGATCAAGATGCTCGGCACCAACGGCGGCGGCTTCTTCAACACCAACTCCGCCCACCCCTTCGAGAACCCGACCCAGTTCACCAACTTCTTCGAGATGCTCGCCGTGCTGGTGATCCCGGCGGGGCTGGTGTTCATGTACGGGCGGATGACCGGCAACCGCCGCCAGGGCGTGGCGATCTACACAACGATGATGATCATGTTCCTCGGCGCCGTGTGCGTCGCCTACGTCGCCGAGGCCCACGGCTCGCCCGCGCAGCACGCCGCGGGCCTGCACACCGGTGTGATCCACGGCTCGGGCGGGGGCAACATGGAAGGCAAGGAGCAGCGCTTCGGGATTGCCGGGTCGGCGCTGTTCGACGTCGTCACGACCGTCACCTCGTGCGGTGCCGTCAACAGCGCGATCGAGTCCTTCACCGGCATCGGCGGAGCCGTACCGTTCGCCAATCTGTCCGCCAGCGAGGTGATCTTCGGCGGCGTCGGCACGGGCCTCTACTCGATCCTGCTCTATGTGCTGCTGGCGGTGTTCATCGGTGGGCTGATGGTGGGGCGCACGCCGGAGTGGCTCGGCAAGAAGCTGGAGGCCAGAGAGATCAAGCTCGCCGGCCTCGGCATCCTGATCACGCCGCTCGCCGCGCTGTTCTGTACGGCCCTGGCAACCGCGAGCAGCGCGGGGCGCAAGTCGATCTCCGAAGGGGCGCTCTCCAAGGCGGGCGGCAACACCCCGCAGGGCTTCTCGGAGACCTTCTACGCCTATCTGTCGCAGGCGAACAACAACGGCTCCGCGTTCGCGGGCTACACCGGCTTCATCCAGCCCAACGCCGGCAACGTCGGCTCCCACGGCATCACCTTCGCCAACCTGCTCGGGGGCTTCGACATGGTGTTCGCGCGCTACGCCCCGATCCTCTTCGCGCTCGCCGTCGCCGGTGCGCTGGCCGGCAAGCGCGTGACGCCCGCGGGCCTCGGCACGATGCGCACCGACAACGGCACCTTCGTGGTGCTCCTGATCGGCGTGATCGTGCTCGTCGGCGCGCTCACCTTCTTCCCCGCCCTGCTGCTCGGCCCGATCGTGCAGGGCCTGACCGGACACCTGTACTGAGAGACGACTGAAGATGAAACGCGACATAGTCACCTCGGCAATCGGCATAATCGTCTTCACGATCCTGCTCGGGTTCGTGTATCCGCTGGCGATCACCGGCATCAGTCAGGTCGCCTTCCCGGGCAACGCCGACGGGCAGCAGATTCACCTCGATGGCAGGCTGGTCGGCTCGAAGATCATCGGCCAGAGCTTTGCCTCCCCGGTGATCGGCAAGAACGGCAAGCCGGAGGAAAAGGAAGAAGAACTCGTCACCGAACCGGACCCGCGCTACTTCCAGTCGCGCCCCTCGGCGACTGAAGACGGAGCCTACAACGCCGCCGCGAGCACGTTCTCCAACAAAGGGCCCAACAGCGTCAGGACCAGGGAAGCCAACGAAGAAAACATCAAGGCCTACCTCGAACTGAACAAGAACCCGGCCACCAAGGCCGAATATGACCCCGGGCTGACCGCGGCGAAGATCCCGGTCGACGCCGTCAACACCTCCGCCTCGGGACTCGACCCTGAAATCTCACAGGCCAACGCCTGGATCCAGGCTTACCGCGTAGCGGCGGTGCGCCATTTCCCGCTCAGGATCGTCGATGGCCTGATCTCCAAGTACACCTCCGGGCGCGGCCTCGGCTTCTCCGGCGAACCGGGAGTGAACGTGCTCGAGCTCAACCTCGCTCTCGACCGCGCGAGGCCAAAGATCCTGGTGATCAGGTGAGCTCCTCGATGGTCACGAAACCCGGTCGCGGTCGTCTCGACGGAGGTGTGGGCTGATGTCCACGATTCCCGCCACCCACGAGCGCAAAGCCGTCTCACTGTTCCAGCGGGACATCGTCGTGCGCGCGCTGATCGACAGCTTCAAGAAGCTCGACCCCCGGGTGCAGGTCCGCAACCCCGTGATGTTCGTTGTGGAGATCGGAGCGGTGATCACGACGGGGACATGGCTGATCCAGGCGTTTGGCGGCAAGCCGCTCGGCGGCGGCCACGAGCCGGCGTGGTACACGTTCACGATCGCCTTCTGGCTGTGGCTGACGGTCGTGTTCGCGAACATGGCGGAGGCGTTCGCCGAGGGTCGCGGCCGCGCGCAGGCGGACACGCTGCGCTCGATGCGCAAGGAGACCGTCGCCACGATGCGCGACGGTGGCACGAAGGCCGCCTCGGAGCTGACCCGCGGCGACATGGTGGTGGTGGAGGCGGGCGAGCTGATCCCCGGCGACGGCACGGTGGTCGAGGGGATCGCCACGGTCGACGAGTCCGCGATCACGGGGGAGTCCGCGCCGGTGATCCGCGAGTCCGGCGGGGACCGCAGCGCGGTGACGGGCGGCACGCGCGTGACCTCCGACCGGATCGTGGTGGAAATCACCCAGGAGCCCGGGCACTCCTTCCTCGATCGCATGATCGCGCTGGTCGAGGGCGCGGAGCGGCGCAAGACGCCGAACGAGATCGCGCTCAACATCCTGCTGGCGGCGCTGACGCTGATCTTCATGATCGTGGTCGCCACGCTGCGCCCCTTCGGTCTGTTCGCGGGCACCGCGATCTCCGAGACGACGCTGATCGCGTTGCTGGTGGCGCTGATCCCCACCACGATCGGGGCGCTGCTCTCGGCGATCGGGATCGCGGGCATGGACCGCCTCGTGCGCCGCAACGTGCTCGCGCTCTCCGGCCGCGCGGTGGAGGCCTCTGGGGACATCGACGTGCTGCTGCTCGACAAGACCGGCACGATCACGATCGGCAACCGCCTGGCCAGCGAGTTCATCCCGATGCCGGGGGTGCCCGAGTCCGAGCTGGCCGAAGCGGCGCAGCTCTCCTCGCTCGCCGACGAGACGCCGGAGGGCCGCTCGATCGTGGTGCTCGCCAAGAAGTACGGCCTGCGCGAGCACGACATGTCATCGCTGAACGCGACCTTCGTGCCGTTCACCGCGCAGACCAGGATGAGCGGCGTCGACTACGACGGCCAGCAGCTGCGCAAGGGCGCGGGCGACTCGATTGTCGAGTTCGTCGAGAAGGAGGGCGGCTCGCCGCCGCCGGAGCTGCAGGCGCAGCTCGACCGCATCGGTCGCGAGGGCGGCACTCCGCTGGCGGTCTCGCGCGACAGCCAGGTGCTCGGCGTGATCTACCTCAAGGACACCATCAAGGAGGGCATGAAGGTCCGCTTCGACCAGCTGCGCGCGATGGGCATCAAGACGGTGATGGTGACCGGCGACAACCGCCTCACCGCGGCCAAGATCGCCGAGGAGTCGGGCGTGGACGACTTCCTCGCCGAAGCCACCCCCGAGGCGAAGCTCGCGCTGATCCGCGAGCAGCAGGCCGACGGGCGCCTCGTGGCGATGACCGGGGACGGCACCAACGACGCCCCCGCACTCGCGCAGGCCGACGTGGGGGTCGCGATGAACACCGGCACCCAGGCGGCGCGCGAGGCGGGCAACATGGTCGACCTCGACTCCAACCCGACGAAGCTGATCGAGATCGTCGAGGTGGGCAAGCAGCTGTTGATCACGCGCGGCGCGCTCACCACCTTCTCGATCGCCAACGACGTCGCCAAGTACTTCGCGATCCTCCCTGCGATCTTCATCAGCACCTACGCCACGAGCGCAGGCGGCAAGGGGCCGCTGCACGTGCTCAACATCATGGACCTCGGCACCCCCCAGTCGGCGATCGTCTCGGCGATCATCTTCAACGCGATCGTGATCCCCCTCTTGATCCCGCTCTCGCTGCGCGGCGTGCGCTACCGCCCAATTGGCGCCAGCGCGCTGCTGCGGCGCAACCTCTGGATCTACGGCCTCGGCGGCATCATCGCGCCCTTCATCGGGATCAAGCTGATCGACCTGGTTGTGCACAACCTCCTGGGGGCGTAGTCCGCGTCTCCCCTGCGGGGTAGCCTCCTCTCACCGATGAGAGGCTGGATCCCACTCCCCTCGGCGTGGCGGCGGGAGGCGTTGCGCACGAACCTTTGGCTGGTGCCGACGGTCGAGATCGTGCTGGCGGTCGTGCTGTTCGCCGTCACCTATGCGCTCGATCGCGCGGCCTACGACGGGACGCTGCACCTGCCCTCGTGGGTGATCAGCGGCTCCCCGGACGCAGCCCGGCAGATCCTGACCGCGATTGCGGCCGCGGTGATCACCGTGGTGACGCTGGTGTTCTCGATCACGATCGTCACGTTGACGCTCGCCTCCACGCAGTTCGGGCCGCGGATGCTGCGCAACTTCATCCGCGACCGGATCACGCAGATCACGCTGGGAACGTTCGTGGCGACCTTCGTCTACGCGATCCTGGCGCTCGTCTCGATCGGCCCGGGCGCTCACGGAGAATTCGTCCCGCACGCCTCGATCACCATGACGATGGCGCTCGTGATCCTGGACGTGGTCGTGCTGGTCGTGTTCATCGACCACATCGCCAAGTCGATCCAGCTGCCGCAGGTGATCGCGAGCATCGCCGGCGATCTCGCGGGGGCGATCGAAGCGGAGGTCCCCCCGCCCGCCGCGAGCGTGCTCAAGACGGGGCCCTCGTTGTCGGAGATGACGGTGCGGCTCGACGAGGAGAGCGGGGTGGTGCGCGCGCCGAGCAGCGGCTACCTGCAGTTCGTGCGCATGGACACGCTGATCGACATCTCGGCGCGCAGCCACGCGGTGATCCGCCTGCTGCACCGCCCGGGCCACTTCGTGATCGAGGGGGAGCCGCTGGCGCACGTGTGGCCCGCCCAGGCGGCCCCCGGCGTGGCGCGCGCGCTCGGCGGCGCCCACGCGACGGGCCCCCACCGGACGCTCACGCAGGACCTCTCCTTCGCCGTGGACCAGCTCGTGGAGATCGCGATCCGGGCGCTCTCGGCGGCGGTAAACGACACCTTCACCGCGCTGGCCTGCATCGACTGGCTCGGCGACGCTTTGTGCAAGATCGCGGATCGCTGGCGGCCCTCCGCCCTGCACCGCGACGCCGCCGGCCACGTGCGCGTGATCACGGTCACGGTCGGCTTCCGCCGGCTGGTGGAGCGCTCGCACGAGAAGATCCGCCAGGCGAGCCGCGGGATGCCGGCGGTGATGATCCGCCAGCTCGAAGTGCTCGTCAAGGTGATGCCCTACGCGAGCGCCCCCGAGCAGCGTGAGGTGCTGCTCGAGCAGGCGGTGATGATTCTGCGCGTCTGTGAGGAATCGGTGCCGGAGGAGCGCGACCGCGCAGACGTGCTGCGACGATACGAGGCCGTGCTGGTGGCGGCCGAGGATCATCTCGGGGCGGAGACCGAGCCGTGACTTCCCACCGTGGACACCTGAAGGTGTTCATCGGGATGGCGGCGGGCGTGGGCAAGACCTACCGCATGTTGCAGGAGGGACAGGCGGAGGCCGAGGCGGGCCGTGACGTGGTGGTGGGCTACCTGGAGCCCCACGGCAGGCTGGAAACGGTGGCCCAGGGGGAGGGCCTCGAGTTCGTGCCGCGCCGGCGGGTGCGCTACCGCGACACCGACCTGGAGGAGATGGACCTGCCGGCGGTGCTGGCGCGCGCTCCGGAGCTGTGCCTGATCGACGAGCTCGCGCACACCAACGCGCCGGGGGTGGAGCACGAGAAGCGCTATGAAGACGTGCGCGATGTGCTGGCGGCGGGGATCGACGTGTTCTCCACGGTCAACGTGCAGCACCTGGAGAGTCTCAACGACCAGGTGACCCAGCTGACGGGGGTGCGCGTGCGCGAGACGATCCCCGACGCGGTGCTCTCCGCGGCGGACGAGACGGTGCTGGTCGACGTCACCCCGGAGGCGCTGATCGGGCGGCTGCGCGCCGGCAAGGTCTACGCCCCGGAGCGGGTGCAGGCGGCGCTCGGAAACTTCTTCAAGATCGAGAACCTCGCGGCGCTGCGGGAGACCGCGCTGCGCCAGGTGGCGGAGGGGGTGGAGCACGAGCGCCTCGTGCGCGAGGTCCCGGCGGCGCGGGGGCACGAGGATCGGCTGATCACCCGGGCGGCCCCCCAGGTGATCTCCGAGCGGTTGCTCGCGCTCGTCAAGCCGACCCCGCGCTCGCAGCGGGTGGTGCGCCGTGCGTGGCGCTCCGCGCAGCGGCTGGGGGCGGAGCTCGACCTGCTGGTGGTGCGCCCGCCGGGCGTGACGCCCAACACGGAGTACCGCGAGCAGCTCGAGGCGCTGCGGCGCCTGGCCTCGGTGCTGGGGGCGCACCTGCTGATCGAGGAGGCCGGCGATGTGGCGGAGACCGCGGTCCGGGTGGCGCGGGGGAGAGGCACCACCTACCTGCTGATGGGGACCCCCAAGCCCCGCAACGCGTGGCGGCGCCTGAGTCAGCCGGCGCTGACGTTCCGGCTGCTGAAAGGTCTGCCGGGGGTGGACATCAGGATCGTTGCGGACCGCACGCTGCTCCCCGCGAGCGGCGAGGCGGAGGGGGAAGGGGAGGGGGAGGGGGAGTTGGCTCTATGACCCCGCTCGCGGCTGTCCTGATCGTCCTCGCGCTGGCGGTCGGCTATGGGGGTGCGCTCGCCATCGAGCGCCGCCGGCGGGGTCGCGCGCTGCGCAGCCGCACGCGGGTGCGACGGGTCGCGTTCCCGTTCACCGGCGAGGGTCTCTCGGAGCCCGCGCTGGCGGCCGCTTTGCGGCTCGCGCGCGTGGAGGGGGCGACGCTGGTGCCGGTCTATCTGGCGCTCGTGCCGATGCGCCTGTCGGTGGACGTGCCGCTGCGCAGCGAGTGCGACGTGGCGCTGGGAATGCTGGAGGCGATCGAGCAGCGCGCGGCCCGCGCGGAGGTGCCGGTGGACTCGCGCATCGAGCGCGGGCGCACGGTGCGCCACGCGCTGCGGGAGCTGATCGCGCACGAGAGCTTCGAGCGGATCGTGGTGGCGGCGGGCGCGGACAGCTCGGGGGAGGGCTTCACGCCGGAGGCGGTGGCGTGGCTGCTCACCAACGTCCCCGGGGAGGTGATCGTGCTGCGCTCCGCGGAGGCCGCCCCGCAGGCTTCCTCGCAGCCCGCGGAGTCGGCGTTTCAGGCTTCGCAGGAGCCCGCGGAGTCGGCGTAGCCGGCTTCGTGGGAGCCCGCGGAGTCGGCGTTGCGGACTCGTGGCATCCCGTGGAGTCCGCGTCGCAGGCTTCGTTGCAAGCAGGGGAATCGGCGCCGCCGCAACCTCGGGGTGCTTAGCCTGTTGGCATGAACATGCTCGGATCCCTCCCCCGCGGGCCGAAACGGGGACCGATTATCTCCGGCCGGTCCACCATCCTCCTCTTGGCGCTGCTGGCCGCGGCGCTGATCGGCGCGCTGGCGTCCGCCTGGGCGCTTGCCGCCCCCACCGACAGCGCGGCCGCCCGCGACGCTCACCCGGCTGCGCAGGAGAGCTCCTCCAAGCAGACACGCCCGCGTGGCCCCTCCTACATGACCGGCCTCAGCGACTCGCACGACGAGATGTTCGGCAACCCGCTGTGGCAGCAACTTCACACACAGATCGCGCGCTTGACGGTGCCCTACGACGTGGCCGTGCGGCCGTATGACCTGGAGCAGGCGGAAGCGTGGATCCACGCCGCGGAAGCGCGCCACCAGAAAATCCTCCTCGCCTTCTACCACTCCGAGTACACGCCGAGGAAAATGCCGAGCGTCGCGGTGTACAAGCGCGACGTGGCGAAGTTCATCAAGCGGTTCCCGCACATCCGCGAATACCAGGCGTGGGACGAGGCCAACCGCGGGTACGTGCCCGGCTACTTCCAGAGCCCCACCGCGGTGCAGGACGCGCAGTACTACCAGGCGCTCAAGCGCGACTGCATCCCCTGCACGGTGGTGGGGCTGGACGTGCTCGACCAGGATGACATCTACCCGACGATCGACTACATCGCCGAATTCAAGCGCGAGATCGGCCGCCTGCGGACGGTGATGCCGACGACGTGGGGCCTGCACGACTACTCGGACGTCAACCGCTTCGAAAGCTGGCGCACGCGCGACCTCGAGGCGGACCTGGGCGGCGAAGTGTGGTTGACCGAGACCGGCGGGATCGTGAAGTTCGGCAACGACTTCACCAACAAGAACGGCTCGGGCATCAGGCGCGCGGCGAAGGTGCTCAACTTCACCTTCGGCGTGGCGGCCTCCAACCCACGGATCAAGCGCCTCTACATCTACGACTGGACGGGCGGCAACGCCTCGACGCGCTTCGACGCGGGCCTGATGAACGCCCACGACCAGCCCCGCCCCGGCTACGTGGTGGTCTGCAAGCAGCTACACGCCGCGCATTGCAACGTGCGGACGGTCGAGAACTGATTCGCCCGGCGCCTCGCTTGTTGGATCCCCCGGCGCATTGCGCCACGCCCGCGCGGCCGCCAGCGCGAGCAGCGCGAGTCCGCAGGCGAGCGGGACGAGTGCGCGCAGGGGGTAGGAGCCGAAGTAGGCGCCGTCGGTGAGGGCGTGGGGGTCCCCGGAATGGAGGACGTCCAGCAGGCCCTGATGGTCGAGGCCGAGCAGGGTGGGGCCGAGCGCCGCGTACAGCGCCCAGGCGGCCAGCGCAAGCACGCCGGCGCGCAGCGAGCGGCGGGTGAGGCGCATGCGGGGGGTGGCGGCCGCGGCGAGCGCGATCGCACCGAGCGCGGGGAGCAGGAAGGTCCAGATCTCCCCCCAGCCGCGCCCGAGGCCGTAGGCGGAGGCGATCGTGGGCTGGAAGAAGCCCTGGAGCAGGTGGCGCATCCAGGTGACCGGCTGGGTGTCGTAGCCGATCAGCGGGTGGGTGATCGAGGCGAGGGTCGCGCACGTCACGGAGGCCGCCGCGAGCGCGATCGTGGGCCCTGGCCAGCGCTTGAAGGCGATCGCCAGGGGGAGCGCGAGGAACGCCAGCGCGGTGGCCAGGAAGCGCGGCCCCATGAAGGCCCCCCCGAAGGGCAGGTAGTAGCCGGAGTTGTAGATGAGGTAACAGAGGCACACCCCCCCGATCACGAGCGCCTCAGCGCGCTGGCCGCGGCGGTACAGCGCCACCGCTCCGAGGGCCCCCATGACGAGCACGGGGGCGAGCGTCAACAGGCCGCGGGAGTCCCCCAGCAGGGTCGCCGCCACGCGCAGGCTGGGGGCGGTGATCCCGAAGAAGCCCCTGTGCTGCTGGGGTACGTTGGCGTAGGCGACGTGCGTGAGGGAGTGGAAGGCGGCGAGGTTGTAGAGCGCGAGCGGCACGACTCCCACGAGGATTCCCGCCGCATAGGCGCCCCCGCGGCGCAGCGCCCACAGTGGTGTGAGCGCGTCGCGGCGCGAGAGCAGGTACAGCCCGAGCACGCCCGCGAGCAGCGCGAGTGGGTACTCCGAGGAGATCGCGTAGCCGATCGTCAACCCGGCCGCTCCCGTGAGCCACGCGCGTGGCGGCCCGTCGCGCTCGCGCATCAGCAGCACGAACGCGGCGAAGCCCAGGAAGGCGGTGAAGATGTGCGAGAACAGCAGCGTCGAGAGCGCGAGCGCCATCGTGCCGAGGCCGAGCGTGACCGCGGTCGCGGCTCCGAAACCGGGCTGCAGGCGCTCGGCGGCGCCCCACACGAGCACCAGCAGCAGCAGGCCGGGCAGCACGTTGCCCCACAGCCCCACGAGATAGATCATCTCGTCGTCGCTTGGCTGCGCCGGGGATTCGTAGGCCCACCGCTGGGCGTCGAGGGCGTTCAGGACGGTGTACCAGGGCAGCACGTACAGCGCGAGGCCGGGGGCGCGGGCCGAGTACCAGTGCCCGTGATAGAGGACCTTGTCGCCCGTGTCCCGCTCGTAGGGGTCGATCGTGGTGGCTCCGTTGTAAAGCGCCTGCAGCAGGTCGTAGTGGGAGGTCTGGTTCCAGGAGAAGTTCTGGATCAGGGTCGCGTAGGAGAGGCCCACGAGCAGCACCGCCACGAGCGCGAGGCGCCTCTTTCCTCTGGTGATCCGCGCTACGATCGGCTGAGGATAATGCGAGTCCTGGTTGTAGGAGCCGGAGGAGTGGGCGCGGCCTTCGCCGCGATCGCACAGCGCCGGCCGGCGTTCGAGCGGGTGGTGTTGGCGGACGTCTCGCCGCGGCGCGCGCACGACGTGGTGGCGCGGCTGGGAGAGGCCGACCGTTTCGCGGCCGAGCAGGTGGATGCATCCAGCCGCGAGCAGCTGGTGGAGCTGATCGGGAGGGTCGAGCCGGACGCGGTGCTCAACGCGTGCGATCCGCGCTTCAACGAGCCGATCTTCGCGGCGGCGTTCCAGGCGCGCACCACGTACCTGGACATGGCGATGACGCTCTCACACCCCCATGAGCAGCGCCCCTACGAGCTGCCCGGGGTGATGCTCGGCGCGCATCAGCTCGAGCGCCACGAGCAGTGGGAGCAGGCCGGCCTGCTGGCGCTGGTGGGGATCGGAGTGGAGCCGGGGCTCTCCGACGTGTTCGCGCGCTACGCCGCCGAGGAGCTGTTCTCGAAGATCGAGGAGGTGGGGGTGCGCGACGGGGCGGACCTGGTGGTGGAGGGGTACGACTTCGCGCCCACCTTCTCGATCTGGACGACGATCGAGGAGTGTCTGAACCCGCCCCTGATTTGGGAGCGCGAGCGGGGCTTCTACACGACGGCGCCGTTCTCCGAGCCCGAGGTGTTCGAGTTCCCGGAGGGCATCGGCAGGGTGGAGTGCGTGAACGTGGAGCACGAGGAGGTGGTGCTGATCCCCCGCTGGGTGGCGTGCGAGCGGGTCACCTTCAAGTACGGCCTGGGGGAGGAGTTCATCGGGGTGCTGCGCACGCTGCACAAGCTCGGCCTGGACTCCACCCGGCCGGTGTCGGTGCGCGGTGTGGAGGTGGCCCCCCGCGACGTGGTGGCGGCCGCGCTGCCCGACCCCGCGACGCTGGGGGAGCGGATGAGCGGGCGCACCTGCGCGGGCACCTGGGTGAGGGGCACCGGTAAGGACGGCGCGCAGCGCTCGACCTACCTCTACCACGTGGTGGACAACGAGCAGACGATGCGGGAGTACGGCAGCCAGGCGGTCGTGTGGCAGACGGCGGTCAATCCCGTCGTGGCGCTCGAGCTGCTCGACGAGGGCGCGTGGAAGGGCACGGGTGTGCTGGGCCCCGAGGCATTCCCGCCCGCCCCGTTTCTCGAGCGCTTGGCGGAGCTGGGTGCGCCCCACGGCCAGCGCGACGACCGGATGTAAAGTCGCCCCCGCGCCCACTTTGGTGCGGAGCTCGTCGTTGTGATGGGTGGCACCACGCCGCAGCCGGCCGTGCGGACGAGCACGATCGCACATGTCGTGGTGTGCCGCATGGTGCTCTCACCGAAAAGATTCGTCCACTTAGGCTTGACAGCAGGTCGCCGTTGCGGCTAGCATGAGGTCGCTGCGTACTTGCGTACCACCGAAGTGGGGCGTTGGCGACTGAGGGTCACACGGGTCTGCTCCGCCAACATAGGTCTGGATGGGGTCAAACCTACTGGTGATTCGAGCGTGCTGGTCAAGTGCGCCGCTCAAACAAAATTGGTGCCCGGACGCCGTCGTGTGCTTGGCGCCCGGGTACCCGGTGATGCGAAAGGAAACATAGCAGATGAGATCCATGTTCAGAAGGGCGTCCTTCGCGCTCGTCGTGGTACTCGCGCTGGGCGCCGTGGCGGCATCGGCAGCATCCGCATTGACAGAGTTCAAACCGGTTCCTACGAAAAATAAATTCACCGGCACAGGCGGCCCGCTTGTCCTCAAGTGGGACCCGTCGGAACCTACGGCGATTACGTGTACCAAAAGCAAAGCCACGGGTGAAATCACCAGCGATTTTACCCTTGGCAAACTCGCCATAACCTACACGGGTTGTACAAGTAGCGTCGAATCGATCGAAGGAACAAGATCCGGTTGTCCTATCCGAAGCCCAGGAGCCGGCTCGGGCGAAATCATCGTTAAGCCTATGCGCGGTGAATTGGGCACCATCGCGAAAACTGAAGCGCCATCAGGGGTCGGCATTTTCCTCACTACGGAAAACGGAAAACCATGGTTGGAATATGAAGAAAATGAATGTTTGCGGTATTCGGCGAAAATAATCGGGAGTGAGGTAGCCGAAATCTCAGTAATAGGCAAAAGCCAGCTCACGAACAAGTTCGTTTTCAACACGGGGGCGTCTGGCAAAGGCATCCACACGATAAAGCTGAATGGAGGCAAAGAAGAGCATCCCGAACTCGCCCTTTTCTCAATGCTGGTATCCGTGGAAGGCGTCAATGAACTGTCCTTCGAAGAAGCGCTGGAAGTGACGTGAGCGTAGGTCAACAACCGCGCAGTTCGGGGCGGCGTGGGATCGTCTCGACTCGACGCGGCATGTTGAAGCGGTAGTCACGACGCAACGAGCGGTGCGCGGCATCCGGACCGCGCACCGCTCGCTCTTGCCCCCCCAGGGCAGTTGGCAGGCCTCAGAACTCCACGCGCGCCGGAACCGGCCCGGTCGGCGGCGACTGCTTGAGCAGCCCGGGTGGCGCGGTTTCGGTCTTGCGCGAGAAGAACTCTTTGAAGAAGGGCCGCGAGAGGATCATGACGATGGCACATGGCGTGTGCCGCCGGGCCAGGCTCACACCGAAACGATTCGTCCACTTAGGCTTGACAGCAGGTCGCTGTTGTGGTTAGCATGAGGTTACGCGTGCTTGCGTACCACGCGAAGTGGGGCGTTGGCGACTGAGGGTCACATGGGGTCTGCTCCGCCAACATAAGGTTCTGGCTGGTCAAGCCTGTTTGTGATTCGAGCGCCCTGGTCAAGTGCGCCGTTCAAACAACCGGTGCCTGGGCGCCGCCGTGGACTTGGCGCCCAGGCACCCGATCGATGCGAAGGAGAAGATAGCAGATGAGATCCATGTCCAGAAGGACGTCTTTTGCGCTCGTGGCGGTGCTCGCACTGAGTGCCGTGGCGGCGTCAGCTGCATCCGCGTTGCCGGAATTCAAACCGGTCCCGACGAAAAAGCAGATCACCGGCACGGGCGGCTCGGTGTCTTTGAGTTGGTACAGCGAAGGAGAAACGATCGAATGCTCCAAAAGCACAGCCACGGGCGAAATCACGGGCGCTCGCACAATTGGCAAATTTGCCATAATCTACACGGGCTGTACGAGTCGTGACAAAGAAAAATCAGGTTGCTCCGTCAACAGTCCTGGGGCCAAAACAGGCGAAATAGTGGTGACCACACTGGTTGGTGAATTGGGTACCATCGCGACGAAAGAAGCGTCATCCGGGGTTGGCATCTTGCTCAAACAGGAAAGCAAATCGCACGAGTGGTTGGAGTATGAAAAAAATGCATGTCTGCGAAATTTTGAATTGAAGATTGACGGCGACGCAATAGCCGAAATCCCGGTGATAGGCAAAAAACAGCTCACGAACGAGCTCGTTTTGAGCTCGGGCATCCATAAAATAAAACTGGACTCGGGCACGGAAGAAATCGCCGAACTCGAATTGCTGTCTTTTTCGGTAGCCATGAAAGGGGTCAATGAACTGTCCTTCGAAGAAGCGCTGGAAGTGACGTGACGACAGGTCGGTGACCACGCAGTCATGACTGCGTGGGATCTCGCCGGTTTATTCGGGCGAGCTGGTCAAGTGCGCCCGTTCAACAACGGTGCCTGGGCGCCGCCGTGTACCTGGCGCCCAGGCACCCGATCGATGCGAAAGGAAGATAGTAGATGAGATCCATGTCCAGGAGGGCGTCATTTGCGCTCGTGGCGGTGCTCGCGCTGAGCGCCGTGGCGGCGTCGGCCGCATCCGCGTCGCCGGAATTCAAACCGGTCCCTACGAAAAAGAAAATCACCGGCACGGGTGGTTCTGTGACCTTCAGCTGGAACGTGTTGGGGATAAAACCGGAAAGCATCGAATGCACCAAAAGTAAAACCACGGGCGAAATTACGGGCGCTCGCACCCTTGGTAACGTCGTCATAGCCTTCACGGGTTGTACGGGTAGCAGTGAAACCAGCGAAGGGAAAAAATCCGGTTGTCCTGTCCACAGCGAACACGGCAAAGAAGGCGAAATCCTGGTAGAACACGCTCTCGGGGGTGAATTGGGCACCATCGCGACGAAAGAAGCGCCATCAGGGGTGGGCGTCTTGCTCAAACCGGAAAGCGGAAAAACGTGGTTCTCGTATGAAGAAAATGCATGTCTGGAATATGGGTCGATCGTGTGGGGCACGGTAGCAGCCGAAGTTTCGGTGGTAGGTAAAAAACAGCTCACAAACACGCTTGCTATCACTCCGAGCATCACCAAAATCCAACTGGACTCGGGCGAAGGAGTGAAACCCAAGCTTCAAGGCAGTGGTTCCACCACAGTAAGCCTGAAAGGCATGAGCGAACTGTCCTTCGAAGAAGCGCTGGAAGTGACGTGACGACGGGACGGTAACCGAGCAACTTCGCAGCTCGGGGCTGCGTGGGATCGCCTTTGGTTCCACGCAGCATTTTTATGAAAGCGGTAGCTCGACGATGCAAGGGGCGGGCGCGGCGTGTACGTGTTGGCGCCCGCTCCCTCAGCCCCCAAGGTTGCTGACAGGCCTCAGAACTCCACGCGCGCCGGAACCGGCCCGGTGGGCGGCGGCTGCTTTAGCAGCCCGGGCGGCGCGGTTTCGGTCTTGCGTGAGAAGTACTCCCTGAAGACGGGCCGCGAGAAGAGCATGATGATACCGCCGAGGACCATCCCGCCGATGCCCATCCACAGCGGTAGCGTGATGCCGAGGATCGGCTTGGAGGAGACGTTTTCGGCGTGGCCGTAGTAGAACGCGGCCTTCGCCCCGATCCCAAACAGCATCAACCCGCCGATCAACGGGCCGAGGCCCAGCATCAGGAAGTTGCGCGCGCTTTCCATCAGGTCGTGCCGGTAGTACCAGCCGCACGCGACCCCGGTGAAGCCGTAGTAGAAGCAGATCGGGAAGCCGATCGCGGTGAGCGAGTCTTCCAGGACGCTTTCTGAGAGCAGCAGCAGCACGACCGTGATGGCGATCGAGAGCAGGCCGAAGCCGAGCGTCGAGACGGTTGGGGTGAGATAGCGTTTGTGGACGCGGGAGAGCAGGCTGGTGACCGCTTTCCAGTGTGCCATCGAGAGCGTGGTGCGGGCGGTCGGCAGGATCGTCGTCTGGGTCGATGCCGACGCCGAAGTGAGAACCGCGATGATCAGCAGCTTGTCGAGGCCGCTTCCCAGTACGCCGCCTCCGAGCGCGTTGAGGATGTCCGCCTGGTTTTCTTTGGTTGTGAGGAAGCCCGTGCCGTGGAAGGACTGGGCGGCTGCGGTGACGACGACGTAGATCAGCACGAGCAGGACCGTCGAGACCACCGCCGCCTTGCCCGGACCCTCGGCCGGATCCTCGGACTCCTCGTTGACCGCCACCCCGGAGTCCCACCCCCAGTAGATGAAGACCGCGAGCAGCAGCGCGACGACCAGATCACCAAAGCTCATCGCGAAGGGGTTGATCCACGACAGCGACGGCTTGATCGAGCCGGCGGGGGGGTGGCTGCCGTAGACCTTGACGAACGCAACCACCGCGAACAGCCCGAGGATGCAGACCTCGGCGCCGAGCAGCACCTGCTGGATGCGCGCGGAGAGCTCGATGCCGCGGTAGCAGATCCAGGTCATGATCGCGATCCACAGCACCGCGCCGATGATGATCGCCGCTTTGGATTCGCCGAGTTCGCTGAAGCCGAACAGCTTGAAGGTGTAGATCGCCGCGATGTCCGCCAGCGAGGCCATCACGATCACGTCGGAGAGGAAGATCGCCCAGCCGTTCATCCAGCCCGTCATTGGGCCGAATGCGCGGGTGACCCACGCGAACGTGGTGCCCGCGTCGGGGTCGGCGCGGTTGAAGTATTTGTAGGCCGCGGCCACGAGCAGCATCGGGATGAACGCCACGAGCATCACCGCGGGCGCGTGCACCCCGACTCCTTTCACGGCGACGATGAACCCGAGCGTCGCCGCGAGCGAGTAGGCGGGCGCCGTGGAGGCGACGCCGATCACGATGTTGGAGAGGTAGCCGATGGCGTTTTTCTTCAGGCCCTTGTCCATCACGCCCGACGGGTCGGGGGCCTCGGGTGTCGATGCGCTGATGGCTGCCATGCTCGTCTCCCTCCAACTGGGGGTGCCCGCTGCACCCCATGACACCGGTCGTGACAAACGCTACGACCCGCTGGGGCGCCGGACAAGGTGCGCGATTCCCAAAGATTCGAGCCCGTCTTGTACATCTCGTACAACGAGGTCGATCGCTCTTGAACTTGTGGCGCATTGATGCATGCCCTGAGGCACAGTACCTTTATCCTTAGTGTCTATGCATGAGGCGCTGAGTTCCGATAGAGGAGAAGAGACCATGGCCATCCACCCGAGCGATTCGATGACCGCCGGCCCCCTGAGCGCCGCCGTCCCGGCCCAGCTGTCCGACGACGACGCACCCGCGGGGCATGTCGGCGGCGAGCGGACGCGGGATGACCTGCAGGAGCTCGCGCACCGCCACCTGTGGATGCACTTCACGCGCATGGGCGCCTACGAGGGCCACGAGATCCCGGTGATCGTGCGGGGCGAGGGGTGCTACGTGTACGACGAGCACGGCAAGCGCTACCTGGATGGCCTCTCGGCGCTGTTCTGCGTGAACATCGGCCACGGCCGGGCGGAGCTTGGCGAGGCGGCGGCGCGCCAGTCCCAGGAATTGGCGTTCTACACCAACTGGAGCTACGCGCACCCCCGCTCGATCGAACTGGCGGCGCGGATCGCGGGCCTCGCGCCGGGGAACCTCAACCGGGTGTTCTTCACCTCGGGGGGCTCGGAGGCGGTGGAGAGCGCGTGGAAGCTCGCGAAGGCCTACCACGCCGCGCGGGGGGAGCCGAGCCGCTTCAAGCTGATCGCGCGCAACCTCGCCTACCACGGGACCTCGATGGGGGCGCTCACCGCGACGGGGCTGCCCGCGCTGCGCGCTCCGTTCGAGCCCTTGACCCCGGGGGGTCACCACGTCCCGAACACGAACTCCTACCGCTGGAAAGAGGATCGCGATCTGCTGTGGGCAGCGGATGCGATCGAGGAGGCGATCGCCTTCGAGGGTCCCGAGACCGTGGCGGCGGTGATCCTCGAGCCGGTGCAGAACAGCGGCGGCTGCTTCGTCCCCCAGGAGGGCTACTTCCAGCGGGTGCGCGAGATTTGCGATCGCCACGGGGTGCTGCTGATCTCCGACGAGGTGATCTGCTCGTGGGGACGCCTCGGCCACTGGTTCGGGTGCGAGCGCTACGGCTACCAGCCCGACATGATCACCACCGCGAAGGGGCTCACCTCCGCGTACGCCCCGATGGGGGCGCTGATCGCCGGCGACCACATCGCGGAGCCGTTCCTGCACGACACCGCGATCTTCAACCACGGCTTCACCTTCGGCGGGCACCCCGTCTCGAGTGCGGTGGCGCTCGCGAACATCGACGTGATGGAGCGCGAGGGCCTGTGCGAGCACGTGCGCGCCAACGAATCCGCGCTGCGCGCGATGCTCGAGGGGCTGCGCGACCTGCCGATCGTGGGCGACGTGAGAGGCGCGGGCTACTTCCAGGCGGTGGAGCTGGTCAAGGACAGGGAGACCAAGGCGACGTTCACGCACGAGGAGTCAGAGGAGCTCCTGCGGGGCTTCCTCTCCGGCGAGCTCTACCGCCGCGGGCTGATCTGTCGCACCGACGACCGCGGGGAGCCGGTGATCCAGCTCTCCCCGCCGCTGATCGCGGGCCCGGAGCAGTTCGCGGAGATCGAGGCGATCCTGCGCCCCGTGCTGAGCGAGGCGGGGGAGCGGATCGCGTAAGCCGATGCTGAGCGTCGAGGGCCTCGTCGCCGAGCTGGGCCTGGAGCTCGTGAGCGGGCGGGAGTCGGCGAACGGACACGTGCGCTGGGTGCACAGCACGGAGCTGATCGACCCCACGCCGTGGCTGCGGGGCGGGGAGCTGCTGCTCACCACCGGCCTGCAGCTGCGAGCGGCGAAGGCGCAGCGGGAGCTGATCGCACATCTCTCCGAGCACGAGATCGGGGGCCTGGGCTTTGGCACAGGCTTCGCCCACAAACGCCTGCCGGCGGCGCTCGCGGACGAGGCGCGCAAGCGCTCCTTCCCGCTGTTCGAGGTCCCCTACGAGCTGCCCTTCATCGCGATCACCGAGCGGGTGTTCGCGCAGTTGCTGGACGAGCGCTACGAAATGCTGCAGCGCAGCATGGCCGGCGACGTGTTGGCGGAGGCGCTCACGGGGCGGCTGTACCCGGAGGAGCTGCAGGCGCGGCTGCGCCCCTTCGGCATCGGGGAGCGCGCCGCGGTGCTGGCGTTTGCGCCGTCCGACCCCGCGGTGGCGGCGCCGCTGGTCGAACGGATCCTCGCGCGCGAGGACCTGGTCGGGCCCGGCGAGCCGCCCGCCAAGAACGGGACGGGGGACGGCCGGCTGGGCAGCCTCGTTGCGATCCGTGCCGGGCTGCTGTGCGCGGTGATCGACGGCGGCCCGCCCCCGCCGGCGAACGGCGCCCACGCCTCCGAGCACCCGTCGACCGGCGAAGTCGACCCGATCGCGCTCGCCCGCCGCATCCGCACGGAGCTGACGGCACGCCTGGGGGGCGAAGTGCGAGCGAGCGCGAGCCGCGTGGCCCCCACGCAGTCGCTGCGGCTCAGCTTCCACGAGGCGCGCTGCGCGCTGGAGGCGCTGCGCCTGCAGGACCGCGCCAATGGCGTTGAGGTCGTGGCCTCCTATGCGGATCTCGGCGCCTTTCAGCTGCTGCTCTCCCTCCAGGACGACGACGCGCTGCTCTCCTACTGCCGCGGCGTGCTCGGGCCGGTGGAGACGGGGGAGGGCGAGTACGGCGAGGAGCTGCTGCGCTCGCTGGACGTCTTCATCGAGCACAACGGCCACTGGGAGAAGGCGGCCAACGCGCTCTATTGCCACCGTCATACGCTGCGCTACCGCATCCGCCGCGTGGAGCAGCTCACGGGCCGCGACTTCTCCACCGCGCGCGACCGGATCGAGTTCTGGTTGGCTCTACGAGGAAGGGAGCTTGCAAGATGAGGATCGGAGTCCCCACTGAGATCAAGCTGGACGAGTACCGCGTGGCGATCACCCCGGCGGGCGTGCGCGAGCTGAGCGCCCGCGGGCACGAAGTGATCGTGCAGGCCGGCGCGGGGGAGGGCAGCGCGCTCGCCGACGCCGACTTCCTCGCGCAGGGCGCCCGCATCGTCCCCGACGCGCGCGGGGTTTTCGCCGAGGCCGAGCTGGTGCTGAAGGTCAAGGAGCCCCAGCCGGGGGAGGTCTCGCTCCTGCGCGAGGGGCAGACGCTTTTCACCTACCTGCACCTCGCGGCGGAGCCCAGTCTGACGCGGGGCCTGCAGGCCTCCGGGGCGACGTGCATCGCGTATGAGACCGTGGAGGACGCGCGCGGCAACCTCCCCCTGCTGGCCCCCATGAGCGAGGTCGCCGGCAAGCTCGCCACGCAGGCGGGGGCGTTCATGCTCGAGAAGCCGCTCGGTGGCCGCGGCATCCTGCTCGGTGGGGTGCCCGGCGTGGCGGCCGCGACCGTGCTCGTGATCGGCGGGGGGGTGGTGGGGATGAACGCGGCGATCATCGCGATCGGGATGCAGGCGGACGTGTTCGTGTTCGACCGCTCGATCGACCGTCTGCGCGAGCTCGAAGTGACCTTTGGGGGCCGCGCCTCCACGGTGTACTCCTCGACGCTCGCGATCGAGGAGATGCTCCCGATCGCGGACCTCGTGATCGGCGCGGTGCTGATTCACGGCGGCCGCGCCCCCCACGTGATCACCCGCGAGCAGCTCCGCCTGATGCGCCGCCACGCGGTGCTCGTGGACGTCTCGATCGATCAGGGGGGGTGCTTTGAGACCTCGCACCCCACCACCCACTCGAACCCCACCTTCGAGGTGGAGGGCATCACGCACTACTGCGTCGCCAACATGCCCGGCGCGGTGCCGATCACCTCGACCTACGCGCTCACCAACGCCACGCTCCCCTACGTGATCGCGCTCGCCGACCAGGGGGTCGAGGAGGCGCTGCGCCACGACCCCGGCCTGGGGCTCGGGCTGAACGTCAAGGACGGTGAGATCACCCACCCCGCGGTCGCGCAGGCGCTCGCCGCGGTATAGCCCCCGAGGAGGAGACCCACATGGCCACCAACACCAAGACCCTCACCAACTTCGTCGACGGTGAGCAGGTGCCCTCCGCCGGCGAGACCGAAGCGGTGCTCAACCCGGCAACGGGCGAGGAGATGGCAAGAGCGCCGGTCTCCACCCCCGAGGACGTCGATCGCGCGGTGCAGGCCGCGCGACGGGCTTTCGACGGCTGGTCGGCCACCACCCCGGCGCAGCGTGGGCGGGCACTGCTGGCGATCGCCGATCTGATCGAGGAGCACGGCGAGTACCTCGCGCGGGTCGAGGCGCTCAACGCGGGTAAGCCGATCGAGGCTGTCAGAGGCGACGAGATCCCGGTGATGGCCGACAACCTGCGCTTCTTCGCCGGTGCGGCGCGCTGCCTGGAGGGGCGTTCCGCTGGCGAGTACATGGAGGGCCACACCTCTTTCACCCGCCGCGAGCCGGTCGGCGTGATCGGGCAGGTGACGCCGTGGAACTACCCCCTGATGATGGCAATCTGGAAATTCGCCCCGGCGCTGGCGGCGGGCAACACGGTCGTGTTGAAGCCCGCCGAGACGACGCCCATCACCACCGTGCGCCTTGCGGAGATCGCCGCCGAGGTGCTGCCAAGGGGCGTGCTCAACATCCTCACCGGTCCTGGCCGCCCCACGGGCGAGGCGCTCATCAACCACCCCGATGTGGACATGATCGGGCTGACCGGCTCGGTGGAGACCGGCAAGCACTTCGCGCGCACCGCCGCAGACACGCTCAAGCGGGTGCACCTGGAGCTGGGCGGCAAGGCCCCGGTGATCGTCTTCGACGACGTGAGCATGGAGAGCGCACTGGAGACGATCGCGGGCACGGGCTACTACAACGCCGGCCAGGACTGCACCGCCGCCACGCGCGTGCTCGCCGCGGAGGGGGTCTACGACGAGGTGGTCGCCGGCCTCGCCGAGCAGGCCCAGGGCCTCGTGATCGGCGACACCCTCGCCCCCGACACCACCCTTGGGCCGCTCAACTCAGCCCGCCAGCGCGAGCGCGTTGAGGGCTTCCTGGCGCGCCGCGCCCCGCACACCGAGATCGTCACCGGCGGGCGCGCCCCCGAGCGCCCCGGCTTCTACCTGCAGCCCACCGTGGTCGCGGGTCCGCGCCAGGAGGACGAGCTGATCCAGCGCGAGATCTTCGGCCCCGTCATCACCGTCCAGCGGTTCTCCGACGAGGCCCAGGCGATCGAGTGGGCCAATGCCACCCGCTACGGCCTCGCCTCCTCGGTCTGGACCCGCGACGTGGGCCGCGCCCTGCGGGTCGCCAAGGCCCTGCGCTTCGGCTGTGTGTGGATCAACGACCACATCCCGCTCGTATCCGAGATGCCGCACGGGGGGTTCAAGGAGTCCGGGTACGGGAAGGACCTCTCGGTGTACTCGC
Organism: uncultured Solirubrobacterales bacterium; assembly: GCA_963713985.1. Taxonomy (GTDB): domain Bacteria; phylum Actinomycetota; class Thermoleophilia; order Solirubrobacterales; family Solirubrobacteraceae; genus Palsa-744. The sequence continues at coordinate 1,892,928 of OY970219.1, forward strand.
TGGAGGACTACACGGTGGTCAAGCATGTGATGGCGAACCTCTCGTAGGCCAGCCTCGCGCGCTGGCTGGGATGGTTCCGTGTGCCTCCCGTGAGGTCTCAGGTACACGATGGCCAGCCTGTCCTGACTGCGTTCGGCGGGTTGTCTGCTACGGTCCTCCCACCGGGTGGCGAGGCCGCCCGCGAGGTTCTTGTCTTTGTTGGCGCTCGAAATGCGCGGATGGGGCCAGTCGAATCTCCATCCGCAGCGGCGGCCAGAGGTCGCCAGAAGGAGCACCACAACATGGAGCATCAAACGTTCGCCGATCTCGGCGTGTCCGAGGTCGTCGCGAGTGAGCTCGCCAAGCGCGGGATCACCCAGCCTTTCGCCGTGCAGCGCATGGTCATCCCCGACGTGCTCGCCGGCCACGACCTGCTGGCCCAGTCGCCGACGGGGTCGGGCAAGACGCTCGCCTTCGGGATCCCGCTGGTGGAGCGCCTGAAGGGCACCGACGTGCGCCCCTCGGCGTTGGTGCTGGCGCCCACGCGCGAGCTGGCGCTGCAGATCGTGGAGGACCTGCGCGAGATCGCACACTCGCGCGCGCTCTCGATCGCCGCGGTGTACGGCGGCGCAGGCATCGTCAAGCAGGCGCGGATCGCCGCGCGCGCCCACATCCTCGTCGCCACGCCCGGGCGGCTGCTCGACCTGATCGACCGCGGGGAGCTCTCGCTGAAGCGCGTCAAGCTGCTCGTGCTCGACGAGGCCGACCGCATGCTCGACATGGGCTTTCGCCCGGTGGTCGACCGGATCGTGAAGCTGACCGCGAGGGACCGCCAGACCCTGATGTTCTCCGCGACACTCGCGGGCGAGGTGGGGCGCATCGCCGACGCCTACACCTCCAACCCCCGTCGCCACGAGCACGCGGGAGTGGGCGGGGGCGAGTCCTCGGAGGTCAAGGTGGAGCACCGCTTCGTATCGGTCTCCCACGAGGGCAAGGTCGCGCGGCTGGTGTCCGAGCTCGAGGACCCCGAGCGCGGGCTCACACTCGTGTTCGTGCGCACCAAGCGCGGCGCCGACCGGCTCGTGAAACGGCTGGCCGCGGGCGACGTGCAGGCGGTGGCGATGCATGGCGACAAGTCCCAGGGGCAGCGCGAGAGAGCGCTCGCCCGCTTCGAGTCTGGCGACGTCGACACCCTTGTCGCCACCGACGTGGCCGCGCGCGGCATCGACGTGGCGGGCATCACCCACGTGATCAACTTCGACATCCCCGCCTCCCGCGAGGACTACGTGCACCGCATCGGGCGCACCGCGCGCGCGGGAGCGAGCGGCACGGGCGTCACCTTCGTGGGTCACGACCAGGCGCGCGAAATGGCAAGCATGGTCAGCGACCTCGGCCTGCACCGGGAGCTGGAGCTGGGGGGGCTGCCGAGCGACGCCGCCGGGCAGCGGGGCGGCCCCGCTCCTCGGCGCGCGGGACGCGCCTCCCCGCGTGGCAGTGGCCGCGGCGGCTCCAGCAGGGGCGCCGCTCGTGCAGGGCGCCGTTAGGCGCAATCAGGCGGCTACATCGTGTGACTTGCGCGGCCCAGTGACAGGCCGTCGATCATCGGGAGGGTGGCCTACGCCCGGCGGCCGAGAACCTGGAAGATCGAGGTGAAGCCGGTGGCGAAGCCGTTGCGCGCGGCGCGCAGGTAGAGGCGCCAGACGCGCACGCGCTCGCCGCCCGCAAGCCGCTGGGCCTCCTCGAGGTTGGCGTCCAGGCGCCTGATCCACTCGCTCAGCGTGTCCACGTAGTCCTGGCGCAGGCCCTCCACGTGCTCGGGCTCGATGCCGGCGCGCTCCAGCGCCAGCAGCACGCGCGAGACGTGCAGGGGGGCGGCGTCCGGGAAGACGTAGCGCTCCGAGAAGGGGCCCGCCTCGGGGTCCCCGTGGCGCAGGCGCGCGATGCCGTGGTTTAGCAGGCGTCCCCCCGGGCCGAGCAGGCCCGCGAGCTGCGCCGCGTAGGTGTCGATTTTGCTGGCCCCCACGTGCTCCACCATCCCGATGCTCGCGATCGCGTCGAAGCACTCGCTCCCGTCGAGGTCGCGGTAGTCGCACAGGCGGATCTCCACGCGATCCTCCAACCCCGCCTCCGCGACCCGCCGGCGCGCGAGCTCCGCCTGGTTGGGGGAGAGCGTGATTCCCACCGCGGACACCCCGTGGTGGGCGGCGGCGTGCAGGACGAAGCTCCCCCACCCGCACCCCACGTCCAACAGGCGCTCCCCCTCGCGCAGTGCGAGCTTCGTGCAGACCAGCTCGCGCTTCTGCAGCTGCGCCTCCTCCAGCGTGCTCGCGCCGCGGGAGAAGACCGCGCAGCTGTAGGTCATCGAGGCGTCCAGGAACAGCTTGAAGAAGTCGTTGGAGACGTCGTAGTGGTGGCGCACAGCGCGCGCGTCCCGTGCGCGGCTGTGGCGGGAACCCTGCGGGCGCAGCTCGCTGGCGGGGATGCGGGGAGGGCGCGTCAGGCCGCACGCGCGTACCGCCGCCGTCGCCAGACGCAGGCGCGTGGCGCGGTCGAGGGAGGGCGCCCGGAAGCTGTCCAGCAGGCCGATCACGCGGTCGAGGTCGTCCGCCTCCAGCTCCCCCGCCGCGTAGGCCCGGCCGAGGCCGAGCTGCCCGGGCGCCCGCAGCAGGTGCGCAACTGCCGCCGGCGAGCGAACCGTGAAGACGGGGCCCCCCGGCGCGGTTGCGGGAAGCTCGGCGCCGTCCCAGAAGCGCAGCGCGAACGGGCGCTCAGGGAGCGCCCGGGCCAGCTCGCGGCGCAGGGGCTCAGTGCGGGCGAACGGCATCCGGGCGCGGGTCGAGGTCCTGTGGGGCCTGCGAAGACATCGTCGTTGCGACAGAGTAGGGCGCCGCTTGCTAGCTTGCCGTGTAGGCCCCATGACCGATACTCACCCTCTCGGTGCTCTGGACGCGGAATCTCCAGACACCGCCGATGTGAAGTTCTCCGCCTCCAACGGTATCCAGCTCGCTGCTCGCAGGCCGGATGACGTCGGGCCCATGGCCTCGGCGCAGGCTTGCCGGCCGGACGGTGCCGAGCTCATCGCCCCGGTGCGGGATGCCCCGCCCGCCGGACCCCTTGGGCGGGAGGTCGGGCCGGAGGACGTCCAGCCGGTCGAATACGAATGGCTCAACCGGGCGCTCACCGGGCTGATCACGATCGGGCCGATCCTCGCCCTCGGCTTTGTCGGCTGGCAGATGTGGGACGGCCTCCTGCACCGCTCCGACCTGATCGTGTTCGCGATCGTCTACCTCCTCACGGGCCTCGGCGTGACGGTCGGCTTCCACCGCCTCTTCACCCACCGCAGCTTCAAGACCTATCCCGCGGTGCGCGGCGTCCTCGCCATACTCGGCTCCGCGGCGATCGAGGGCCCGGTGATCTCCTGGGTGGCCGACCACCGCAAGCACCACGCCTTCTCCGACAAGGAGGGCGATCCCCACAGCCCCCACGTCGACCACGGCGTCGGCCTGCGCGGGGCGCTTCGCGGCCTCGCCCACGCGCACCTCGGCTGGCTCTTCATCCACACCGAGCGCGGCTCGCGCGAACGCTATGCCCCCGACCTGATCGCCGATCCCGTGGTCGAGTTCGTGGACCGCACCTTCTTCGTGTGGGCGCTCGGTGGTCTCGCCGCCGCCTTCGGGCTGGGCTACGCGATCGGCGGCACCTGGCGCGCGGGCCTCACCGGGCTGCTGTGGGGCGGGGCGGTGCGGATGCTCGTGCTGCACCACATGACCTACTCCATCAACTCCCTCTGCCACTTCTTCGGCCGCCGGGACTACGTCACGGGGGACCACTCCCGCAACCTCGCCTGGCTCGCGCTGCCCACGTTCGGCGAGGCGTGGCACAACAACCACCACGCCTTCCCCACCTCCGCCCACCACGGCCTGAGTTGGCGCCAGCCCGACATCTCGGCGATGGTGATCCGCGGCCTGGAGCGCGTTGGGCTCGTGTGGGACGTCGTCACCGTGGACGATGAGCGCCGCGGGCGCAAGCGCTACGCGGCCGCCTGATCGCGGCGTCGTCCGGCAGTTCCCGCGATCGCATCCTCCTCGACCTGCGCCGAGAAGTATCCGCCGGCGAGGCGCCCTGCCGCGGCTCTACCGTGTAGCGCGGCCCTACGATTGACCCCATGACCCCCGCTCCCATCCCCCCGGTGCGCGAGATCCTCGCGTCCCGGACGGGGGAGGAGCTCGCGCTGAACGACCGCCACCTCAACCCCCAGATGGGGCGCATCCTGCGCACGCTCGGGTTCGGCAGGGTGTGGGTGGGGGGCGAGGGAGCCCACCTGATCGACGCGGAGGGCCACCGCTACCTCGACCTCTTCGGCGGCTACGGGGTGTTCGCGATCGGGCGCAACCACCCCGAGGCGATCGCCGCAGTGCAGGAGGTCATGGCGGCGCGCACCGGCAATCTGCCCCAGCTGGGCGTCACGCTGCTCAGCGGGGTGCTCGCCGAGCAGCTCCTCGCGCGCGCCCCGGGGAGCGTGGGGGCGATGGTGCCCGCCAACAGCGGCACCGAGGCGGTCGAGGCCGCCGTCAAGATCGCGCGCGCGGCCACCGGGCGCCCGCGAGTCCTCTACGCCGAGCACGCCTTCCACGGTCTCACCCTCGGCTCGCTCTCGCTCAACGGCGACGAGCACTTCCGCGAGGGCTTCGGTCCGCTGCTCCCCGGCTGCATGCCCGTGCCCTTCGGTGACCTCGGCGCCCTGGAGCGCGAGCTCGCGCGGGGGGACGTGGCGGCATTCGTGGTGGAGCCCGTGCAGGGCAAGGGGGTCAACCTCCCGCCCGAGGGCTACCTGCCAGGTGCCCAGCGACTCTGCCGCGCCGCGGGCGCGTTGTTCGTCTGCGACGAGGTCCAGACCGGCCTCGGGCGCACCGGGCGCTTCCTCGCCCTGGAGCACTGGGACCTTCAGCCAGACATGATCTGCCTCGCCAAGGCGCTCTCGGGGGGCCTCGTGCCGATCGGCGCGGTGCTCGTCTCCCGCACCGCCTTCGAGCGGGTGTTCGACGGGATGGAGCGCGCGGTGCGCCACGGCTCCACCTTCGGCGGCAACGACCTCGCGGCCGCCGCCGGGCTCGCCACGCTGCGGGTGCTCGATCAGGAGCGCCTGGTGGAGCGTGCTGCGCGGATGGGGGAACTGCTGCTGGAGCTCACCCGTCCGCTGGTGGAGCGCTACGCGATCGTGCGCGACGTGCGCGGCCTCGGCTTGATGTGGGCGATCGAGCTCGGCCCACCGGAGGGTCGCACCGCCCGTGCGGCGTGGAACGCGCTGGAGCGCGCCCAGCCGGGCCTCTTCTCGCAGCTCGTCACGGTGCCCCTCTTCCACGAGCACCGCATCTTCTGCCAAGTTGCCGGCCACCGCATGAATGTGATCAAGGCGCTGCCCCCGCTCGTGATCGAGGAGTCGGAGATACGTCGCTTCGCCGCCGCGCTGGAGACAGTGGTGGCGGGCGCCGAACGGATGCCCTCGGCCCTGAGCCGCTTCGGAGTGCGGATGGCGCGGCAGGCGACCCGCGCCATGCGTTGAGCTCGCGTCCAGGAGCCCCGACCCCGTTTTCAGGCCATCTTGCGTCGCGGGGTTTGCATAGGATCCAAGTGCCGGCAGGGTACCCTCGGCCAAGTGCGCAGTGGGTCGTGCGGTCAGCCGATGCTGTTCAGCTCGGCGAGCTGGTCCTCCGGGAGGGCAAGCGCAGCGCCTTTGATGTTCTCGCGCAGGTGCGCGACGGATGAGGTGCCAGGGATCAGCAGGATGTTTTCCGAGCGGTGTAACAACCAGGCAAGCGCGACAGCCATCGGCGGGGCCTCCAGACGCGTGGCGACTGCGTCGAGGGTGTCGGACTGCAGGGGGGTGAAGCCACCGAGCGGAAAGTAGGGCACGTAGGCGATGCCCTGTGCGGCAAGGGACTCGATCAGGGCATCGTCGGCCCGGTGGGCGAGGTTGTAGAAGTTCTGCACGCATACGATCGGAGCGATCGACTGAGCCTCCGCGACCTGCTCGGCGGAGACGGTGCTGACACCGAGATGCTTGATGAGTCCCTCCTGCTGCATCTGTGCGAGCGCAGTGAACGGCTCTGCGATCGAGCCCGGCTCGGGGCTGTCGAACCCCCCGACGCGTAGGTTGACGACGTCGAGCGCTTCGAGGCCGAGGTGGATGAGGTTGTCGTGGACGGCCTGGCGCAACTGCTCGGGAGACCGCGCGTGTGGCCAGCCGCCCTTCGCGTCGCGATACGCTCCTACCTTCGTGACGATGTGCAGCTCGTCCGGGTAGGGGTGCAGGGCTTCCTCGACGATCTGGTTCGTGACGTGCGGGCCGTAGTAGTCGCTGGTGTCGATGTGAGTGACGCCCAACTCCACCGCCTCGCGCAGCACGGCGATCGCGGCGCCACGGTCCTTCGGCGGCCCGAACACCCCGGGGCCGGCGAGCTGCATCGTGCCGTAGCCCATGCGGGTGGCCGTGAGGCCCTCGGCCATGGTGAACGTGCCGCCGGGAAGTGTCTGCGCTGCCATCGGAAATCCTCGTTTCGTAGGTCAGTCGAGCTGACCCATTGTGTCGGATAGCGTAAGCCCGGACAGCCAGGTGTCGAACACCTGCTGTGCGCGGGAGGCAAGCTGCGCAGCGTATGCGGAGGCGTCCTCGCGCAGGCCCGCGACGCTGACACCGCGGGCGGCGAGCTCGTAGGCGTGACCGACGAGCCAGCGCTCCAGGGACGCGCTGTCGGCCTCGAGATGGAACTGGAGTCCGAGCACGTTCGGCCATCGTGCGAACGCCTGGTTCTCGCAGAGCGGCGTGGAGGCGAGTGGCGGCAGGTCGGGAGGCGTCGAGATCACGTCCCCGTGCCAGTGCAGGACGGGGACACTGCGAAGCGGCTCCAGCACCGAGTTGCGCGCGGCGTTCGTGAGCGTGACCGGCGCGTAGCCGATCTCTGCTTCGGTGCCTGGCCGCACGCTCCCCCCAGCGGCCACGGCGAGCAGTTGTGCGCCCAGGCAGATACCCAGCGTCGGCCGGTCACGGGCAAGACGCTCGCCGATGAGCTCCAGCTCTGCGTGTAGGAACGGATAGGCGTCGGTGTCCGCGACGCCGATCGGACCGCCGAGCACGACGAGGAGATCGGCATCGCGCGCGCTGCGCCATGCGCCGCCGTTGGCCGCCGCGTCGAGGTAGGAGGTCGCGAACCCGTGGTGCGCCAGGAGCGGCGCCAGGAGGCCGAGATCCTCGAACTCGACCTGGCGGATCGCGACGGCCGTCCGCGTCACCGCTCGTCGGCCTCGCCGATTCCTGGCGTCGAGCTCGGAGCGCAGCCGCTGTCGGAGAAGACGACTGGCGAGCGACGGCCGGTGTCGACCCGCAGCTCGAAGACATCGGGACGGCTGTAATGCCCGACCGCGTCCATGTCGAGGTGGCCGCGGGCGATCTCGGCAAGGTCGACCTCGGCGTACAGGATCACCTCCTCCTCGAACACGGGCCCGGCGAGGATCGAGCCGTCGGGCGCGATGATCGCGCTGCCGCCCCGCATCAGGTACGAGTCGGGATCCGCGCCGATCTCCTGCTGGTAGGAGTCCGGAAAGGCGCCCGCGCGAATCGCCTGGCAGGCGGTCAGGACGAACACCCTGCCCTCGAGCGCGATGTGCGTCATCGTCGACATCCACGTCGGGCGATCGTCGGCCGTCGGAGCACAGTAGAGCTCGACACCCTGCGCGTACATCGCCTGTCGCAGGGCCGGCATGTAGTTCTCCCAGCAGATCACGGTGCCGACGCGCCCGGCGGAGCTCTGCGCGGTCCCGATGGTGGAGCCGTCTCCGAAGCCCCAGATGAGCCGCTCGGTCCCGGTCGGCATGAGCTTGCGGTGGATTCCGGCGAGCCCGGCCACGGGATCGATCATCAACGCCGTGCAGTAGAGCGTCGAGCCGAACCGCTCGATCACGCCCACGACCACGAAGATCCCGTGCGCGGCGGACGCGCTGATGAGGCATCCCACGTCGGGACCATCCAGCTGGACGGCCGCATCGAAGTAGCGCTGGTACAGGTCCCGGCCCGGACCGGACCGGCGCCCGACAACGGCACCGAAGGCGCTGCCCTTCGGGTAGCAGCCGATGAAGGCCTCCGGGAAGACCGCCAGCTCGGCCCCACCCGCAGCGCACTCGGCGATCAGGCCCTGGGCCTTGGCGACTGTCGCAGCGGAGTCGAAGGGGATCGACGCCGCTTGAACCACGGCAACGCGTGTCAAGGGTGCCGTCCGTTCCGTTGAGCTCGGTGGCTGAGATTCAGGGCCTGCGCCTCCCCGGCGTTGACCACCAGCACGGTCGCGCCCTCCTCGTGGGGGTTGCGCAGGGCATGGGGGATGTCGGCTCGGAAGTGGACCGCGTCGCCCGCGGCCAGTGAAGAGGTGCTCCCGTTCACGTCCACCTCGATCGCGCCGCTCAGGACGTACACCCACTCCTCGCCGGCGTGTGCCGCAGGCTCGCCCATACGGCCTGGCAGGAGGCTCAGCTCGACGACCTGCAGCCAGCGCAGCGCAGGGTCCGACAGCGATTGCAGCGACGCGTCGCCGGCTGCAATGGTGTGCCTGTCCCCGCTGCGCGATACGTAAACCGTGTTCTCTGCCGGTGACTCGCCCACGAGCGCGCCCAGCGATACACCAAACGCTCGTGCAAGCTGCAGCAGCAGACGCACGGTCGGCGTGCGCCGGCCGTTTTCGAGCCGCGAGAGGTGCGCAACCGAGATCCCCGACAGCTCCGAGAGCTGTGCCAGCGTCAGATTCCGCTGGAGCCGGTGACTGCGAATCAACGCGGCGATCCGCTGATCGTCCTCGCTCGGGTCGGGGGTTGTTTCGAGGGGCTCAGTAACGCTCGCCTGGGGTTCCATGGCCTCGACAATATAGACGCCGACGTGATACATTGCCGATCGGCAACTTTGGTTGCCACCGGCTCATCGCGATCTGCACGACCCGAGGACCAGCCACCCCCGACATGACGAGGACCAGCCAGCCCGACATGAGCACCGCGACCGCAGAGCAGGTCATCGCCGACACCGTGCAAGCGGCCCAGGACGTGCTGGGCACCGAGATCGAGGCGATCTTCATGCTTGGGAGCCTGGCGCACGGCGGATTTGCGCCTCTCGTCAGCGACGTGGACGTCGCCATCATCGTTGGGGCGACGGCGCCGGTCACGGCCGAGCAGATGGCACGTGTGCAGACCCTCGTCGTGGAGGAGGGGAGCAGCCCGCTTTCGGAGCGCCTCTCGGTGTTCTGGGCTGATTGGCACACGGTCCGAACCGGCGAGGGCGCTCACAGCCGCCTCGGGCCGGTCGACCGGCTCGACCTGCTCGACTCGGGACGCCTGCTCCTTGGATCGGACCTGCGCGAGCCGAGTGTCCGCCCATCACACCAGGAGCTCGTGGTGATGAGCGCGGATCACATCCTCAACAAGTTCACCGACGCCTACCTGGAACGGCTGCGCGATACGCGAGCGCTCCTCGCTGGCGGACCCCGCGCCGTCACAAAGGCGATCCTCTTCCCGGTGCGGTTCATGTACACGCTCAGGACCGGTCGCATCGGGCTGAATGGCAACTCGGCCCGCTGGTACGCGGCCGAGAACCTGACCGGCAGCGCGCTGGCGCTGGAGGCGCTCGAGTGGCGCGACGATGGGATCGCCGACGCCGAGCTCGCCAGCCAGATGCTCGGCGCGGAACTGGATGCCATTCATGGTGAGTGCTTCGCTGGGTATGCAAAGGAGCTGGAAGATCTCGGCGAGGCGAGCCGTGCCGCCGCGCTGGCGAAGCGAGCTGCAAGCGTCCAAGTCGCCCACTCGCACGCAGGCTGAGAAATGCGCGTCGCAAGCAAGCCCCCGGCACCTGAAAGGAACCTCGAATGGCACAGGAACAGCTGATCCACGGCATCATCGCGTACCCGATCACGCCCTTCGGTGAAGCGGGCATCGACGCTGACCGGCTCGCCGGTCTCGTCGACACCATGGTCGACGCCGGAGTGCACGCCATCGCCCCGCTGGGGAGCACCGGCGAGTCGGCGTACCTCACCTTCGGCGAGTGGAAGACGGTCGTCGACACCACCGTCGCGGCCGTCGCCGGGCGCGTGCCCGTGGTGGTCGGGTCATCCGATCTCACCACCGCCGGAACGGTGGCCCGGGCCGAATACGCCCAGCAGGCCGGTGCGACGGCGGTCATGGTGATCCCCGTTTCTTACTGGGCGCTCAACGAACGCGAGCTCGTGCAGCACTACACCTCGGTGAGCGACGCGATTTCAATTCCGATCATGGCCTACAACAACCCGGCCACGTCCGGGATCGACATGTCGCCGACGCTGCTCAACCACATGTTCGAGTCCATCGCGAACGTGAAGATGGTGAAGGAGTCGACCGGTGACATCCAGCGCATGCTCGATCTCGAGCAGCTGTCCTCAGGTGAGCTTCCGTTCTACAACGGGAGTAACCCCCTCGTCCTGAAGGCGCTGCTCGCCGGAGCGAGCGGGTGGTGCACGGCGGCCCCGTGCCTACAACCGGCCCCCGTCATCGCACTTTATGAGGCCGTCGCGGCTGGGGAAACTGCACGCGCGACGGAGATTTACGAGGAGCTTCTGCCGCTGCTCAGCTTCATCGTCTCCAAGGGTCTGCCCACGGCGGTCAAGTCAGGGCTCGACATCTTGGGCGAGCCCGCCGGCGTTCCGCGGCTGCCGCTGCTCCCGCTGGATGCCGAAGATCGCACCCAGTTGGAGTCAATCCTCGCGCACGTCTGATCACTGGTGAAGCTCGTCGTCGTCGAGCACTGAACCGCCTCGGGAAAATTGGAGGCTTCCAAGAACCCGGGGTGGTTCATAGTGCTGTGCAACGTGTCTTTTGAGATCGCCGGGCCCGCGACTCGCCTACCAGCCCGCCCTCCTGGGGTGGGTAAAGGGTGTGTGGGTTGCGCATATAGTCACAAAGTTGGCTCGCGTCTAAGGTGATTTATACGCAGCTGGGTCCTGGGCAAAAAGCCCGCGCCGGATTGGCCAGTCCGGGGCACCCAACCTTGGCCATCGGTCCATACGCAGGGCGAAAGCGCTGGCGTAACTTTCGCCTCGGGTCCCGGCACGGTCGGGGATCACTTTTTCACACATATACAACAAGGGGGTCCACCCGTTATGAGTACTGGCACTGCCGCCGGGCTGCCCGCTGGCAGCTCACAGGAGTCCGCGCCCAGACTTCGCCCGCACGCCCTGGGGTTTCCACCACTGCTGGCCCAGTCGGTAGCACTGATATCGCCGACGATGACCGCGGTGCTGATCATCGCCCTCGCCTTCGGTGACGCAGGACAGGGGACCTGGGCGGCCTACCTGTTCGGCACAGTCATGCTGCTGTTCGTTGTCCTCGGTCTCAACCAGTTCGCTCGACGGTCCGCGACGGCCGGATCGATGTATGCCTATACCGCGCGCGGTCTGGGGACCTCGGCCGGTGTCCTGTCCGGCTGGGCTCTGATCTGGTCCTACTGGGGGATCGCCACAGCCGGGCTCGCTGGATTTGCGATCTTCGCGCAGGAATTCCTGTCCGGTATAGGGGTCCACGGCACGGTCTCACCGATTTTCCTATTCCTCATCAGCGGTGCCATCTGCCTGACGATCGCATGGAAGGACATTCGCATCTCCTCGCTGCTGACACTCGCGCTCGAGGCCCTCTCGGTCACCTGCATCCTGGCACTGGCTGCGGTGGTGCTGTTCAAGCACGGCCTGTCGGTCGACACGGCGCAGGTGAAGCTCCACGGCGTCAGCCTGAAAGGCATGGACTTCGCGATCGTCATCTGCATCTTCAGCCTGGTCGGGTTCGAGAGCGCAACGACACTCGGCGGCGAGGCCAAGCGGCCGTTGCGCAACGTGCCCCGAGCGGTGATCTGGAGTCTCCTGATCACGGGCGCGTTCATGGTGTTCATGAGCTACATCGAGGTTTTCGCAACCAAGCGCATGGGCGTGTCACTCAGCACCCTCGAAACACCGCTGACAAACATCGCCTCGGCGTACCAGGTGTCCTTCTTTCACGTCCCGGTCGCGCTCGGTGCGATGGTGAGCTTCTTCTCGCTGTCGCTCTCCTGCCTGAACGCCGGCGCCCGCATCATCTTCCCGCTGAGCGGTCACGGCTTTCTGCCCCAGCGGGCGCATGCTGTGCATCACAAGAACATGACTCCGCACGTGGCGCTGGCCTCCTACGGGGCGATGATCCTCCTCGTCGCGGGGATCTTCAATCTCACGGGGACCAGCCCCGGCACGCTGTTCGGGGACGCCGGCACGATGGCGGCCTTCGGATTCCTGTCGGCCTACTTCCTGATCACGCTCGCCGCGCCGTTCTACCTGCGCAAGCTCGGCGAGCTGAAGGGTCGCAACGTCGCCATCGCGGTGGCCGCGTTCCTGTGCCTGCTGGTGCCGACTGTCGGGAGCTTCTATCCGGCGCCCCCCTATCCAGTGAACCTGTTCCCGTACATCTTCCTGGCGTTCATGCTGCTTGGCGGTGCGCGGCTGTACCAGATGCACCGCACGGCGCCCGAGACCCTTCCGGCGATCCAGCGCGACCTCGAGCTTGCGCTGGCGGTATCGGCGCACGACATCGCGGTCAGCGAGGAGCTGCACGAGGGGTTCCCGCACCGGCAGCGCATCACGGATCCGGGCAGCGCGGCTCCTGGTGCGACGACGCCCGCCACGGCCGTTCCCACGGGCGTGGGGATGGTCTCGGCCACCACAAGGAGGGAGTAGCGATTTGGCGCGGGGGTGGCCGCCGGCTGCCACCCCCGCGCCAGATGCCGACGGTTCGGTAATCTCGCTGCGCTGGACGCGGGTGGAGCGAAGAACAGGTTGGGTGGACCCCCTTCCGTCTAGCTTCGTCCGCGTCCGGCGCGTCAGAGCGGGCGGTGTTGTGGCACCGCGGCGCTGGTCGTGGCTGCGCACGGTTACAAGAACGCCAGGTGATCCGCAGGATCACCTGCCAGCAGCCTCAGAGTTGAGCCTGCGAGACTCGCAGCGTGCTCACGGTCTTCGGCGCGGTCGCGGTGACGTTCATGATGCTGATGTACGCGCTGGAACGGCGAGGACGACGGTTCGTCCTCGCCTTTGCGTGCGGATGCCTGCTCTCCAGCACCTACGGGTTCCTCGCCGGAACTTGGCCGTTCGGGGTCGTCGAGGCGCTCTGGGCCGTGATCGCACTACGCCGCTGGCACGCCTCGAAGCCCCAGGTTGAGGCGGCCAGTCGATTCGCTCGGCGAGCCTGATACACGTGGGTCCAAGCACGGTGCCGCTAGCCTGTCGGACCGTGCTCGAACCCCGCTCCGATATCCGCAACGTCGCGATCGTCGCCCACGTCGACCATGGCAAGACCACGCTGGTCGACGCCATGCTGTGGCAGTCGGGCGCGTTCCGCGCCGGTCAGGACGTGGCGGATCGGGTGCTCGACTCGATGGATCTGGAGCGCGAGAAGGGGATCACGATCCTCGCGAAGAACACCGCGCTGCGCTACCGGGGGGTGAAGCTCAACATCGTGGACACCCCCGGCCACGCCGACTTCGGCGGTGAGGTGGAGCGGGGGCTGACGATGGTCGATGGGGTGCTGCTGCTCGTGGACGCCTCCGAGGGGCCGCTGCCGCAGACGCGCTTCGTGCTGCGCAAGACGCTGGAGGCGCGCCTGCCGGTGATCCTCGTGGTCAACAAGGTCGATCGCCCCGATGCGCGCGTGGCGGAGGTGATCGACGAGGTGTACGAGCTGTTCCTCGACCTCGACGCCGACGAGTCGCAGATCGAGTTCCCGATCGTCTATTGCAACGCCAAGGCGGGCGTCGCGTCGCTCGAGTACGACGAGTCGGTGACGCGCGCCGCGGTGGTGGGCGGGAATCGGGCTGGAGCCGGTGGGAGCGGGGCAGATGGGAGCGGGTCCGAGGCGGGTGCGGGGCCAGCCGTCGGCAAAGGGAGCCTTGCGCCGCTGCTCGACCTGCTGCTCGAGCACATCCCCGCGCCGACCTACGAGCCCGACCACCCGCTGCAGGCGCTCGTGACCAATCTCGACGCCTCCCCCTACGTGGGGCGCCTGGCGATCTGCCGCGTGCGTCACGGTACGATCAAAAAGGGCCAGCAGATCGCCTGGTGCCGCGCCAACGGGACGATCTCGCGTGCGCAGGTCGCCGAGCTGTACGTGACCGAGGCGCTCGATCGCGTCGACGCGGCACAGGCAGGACCGGGGGAGATCATCGCCGTGGCCGGGATCGCCGAGGTCACGATCGGCGAGACGCTCGCCGACCCGGATGATCCGCGTCCGCTGCCGGTGATCATGGTCGACGAGCCGGCGATGTCGATCACGATTGGCGCCAACACCTCGCCGCTGGCGGGCAAAGACGGCAGCAAGCTGACGGCCCGTCAAATCGAGGCGCGCCTGAACCAGGAGCTCATCGGCAACGTCTCACTGCGTGTGCGCGAGACGCACGGGGTGGGTGGGGAGTCCAAATCATTCGAGGTGCAGGGTCGTGGCGAGCTGCAGCTGGCGGTGCTGGTGGAGATCATGCGGCGCGAGGGCTTCGAGATGACCGTGGGTCAGCCGCATGTGGTCGAGCGGGAGATCGACGGCAAACGCCACGAGCCGATCGAGCGACTCTCGGTGGACGTGCCCGAGGAGCACGTCGGCACTGTCACCCAGCTGCTGGCGACGCGCAAAGGACGGATGGAGCACATGACCAACCACGGCACCGGCTGGGTGCGCATGGACTACCTCGTCCCAGCGCGCGGGCTGATCGGGTTCCGCACAGAATTCCTCACGGAAACACGCGGTACCGGCATCATGCACCACGTCTTCGAGGGCTGGGAGCCGTGGGCGGGCGAGATCCTCACGCGTACGAGCGGCGTGCTCGTGGCCGACCGCCGCGGCGAGACCGTGACCTTCTCGCTGTTCACGTTGCAGGAGCGCGGGTCGCTGTTCGTCGGCCCCGGCGAGGAGGTCTACGAGGGGATGATCATCGGCGAGAACGCCCGCTCTGACGATCTCGACGTCAACCCGGTCAAGGAGAAGCATCTGACGAACATGCGCTCCTCCACTTCCGATGTGCTCGTGCGCCTCGACGCCCACCGTAAACTGACGCTCGACGAGGCTCTGGAGTTCGTGCGTGAGGACGAGTGCGTCGAGGTCACCCCGCAGAGCGTGCGCATGCGCAAGGTCGAGCTGGGGAAGACTGAGCGGATGAAGGCGGCGCGCATCAGGCGCGGCAAGTGAGCGCAATCGATATTGCGGGGCTGCGCAAGAGCTACGGCGCGGTGCACGCCGTGCGCGGCATCGACGTGTCGATCGACGCCGGCGAGACGGTCGCGCTGCTGGGGCCCAACGGGGCCGGCAAGTCGACCACGATCGACATGATCCTCGGCCTCTCCACGCCCGACGGCGGCACCGTGTCGGTGTTCGGCGGCACGCCCACCGCGGCCGTCGATGCCGGCAAGGTCGGCGCGATGCTGCAGACCGGTGCGCTGATCCGCGACCTGTCGGTGGGCGAGCTGGTTGCGATGGTCGCCTCGCTCTACCCGGCGCCGCTTGACGTCGCCGAGGCGCTCGAGCTCACCGGCCTCGGCGAGATCGCCGCCCAGCGCACGCAGAAGCTCTCGGGCGGGCAGACCCAGCGCGTGCGCTTCGCGGTCGCGCTGGTCAGCGACGCCAAGCTGCTCGTGCTCGACGAGCCCACCGTCGCGATGGACGTCGAGGGCCGCCGCTCCTTCTGGACGACGATGCGCGAGCTCGCCGCGCGCGGCAAGACGATCCTGTTCGCCACCCACTACCTGGAGGAGGCCGACGCCTACGCGGACCGGGCGGTGCTGATGGCGCACGGCCAGATCGTCGCCGACGGGCCTCCCACCGAGATCAGGGCGATGGTGGGCACCCGCACGATCCGTGCGACGCTGCCCGGCGCGGACCTGGACGCGCTGGCGGGGCTGCCGGGCGTCAGTGGCGTGGAGCGGCGTGGGGAGGCCGTGGTGTTGAGTTGCTCGGACTCCGACGCGGCGATTCGCGCGCTGTTGGGGGCCCACCCCGACGCGCGCGACATCGAGATCGCCGCCGCCGGGCTGGAGGAGGCGTTCCTGCAGCTGACCGGGTCGGACACCGAGGTGGCAGAGCCTGCTGCCGCGGCCCCCTCCGCTGGAGGCCGATGAACGCGCTCTCCTACACCCGCTACGAGCTGCTGCGCACGTTTCGCAACCGGCGCTTCTTCGTCCTCTCGCTGGGGTTCCCACTGGTCCTGTTCTTCCTGATCGCGGGCCCGCAGCGCAACGACCACAATCTTGCCGGCACCGGTATCTACGCGCCGCTGTACTACATGATCGGGATGGTCTCGTTCGGGACGATGAGCGGGATGCTCTCCAGCGGCGCCCGGATCGCCGCCGAGCGCGCGGTCGGCTGGAACCGCCAGCTGCGCATCAGCCCGCTCTCCACCCGCGCCTACCTGCGCGCGAAGATCATCACCGCGTACATGATGGCGCTGCTGACGATTCTCGTGCTGTACATAGCCGGTGCGGCGCTCGGGGTGAGCCTGTCTGCGGGGGACTGGCTGAAGATGACAGTGTTGATCCTCATCTGCCTGATCCCGCTCGCGGCGCTGGGGATCGCCGTGGGCCACATGTTGACTCCCGAATCGATTGGCCCGGCGGTGGGCGGCGGCGTTGCGCTGCTGGCATTCCTCGGGGGCACGTGGTTCCCAATCCCCAGCCACGGCTTCCTCAACGTCGTCGGGCAGCTGCTGCCCTCCTACTGGCTGGTGCAGGCCAGCCACGTCGCTCTCGGCGGCCATCCGTGGGGTGCCAAGGCGTGGATCGTGATCGCCGCGTGGACAGCGGTGCTCGTCGTGTTCGCCCGCCGCGCCTACCGGCACGACACCGGGCGGGTGTAAACTCCTCCCGCGCGCAGACATCTGTCTACATGCGCTGCTGAAGTGGACTACTCCCGCCGCGAGTGGGATTCGGAGTCAGAAACATTTATTCGAAACTTGATCAACTATCCTGCTCAATCGGTCAAGATTCACTATACGAGACATTTGATTGCAGATAAAACGATCGAAAGCTACAGCAATGGCGATCAGGGTCAGACTTGCCGACGGCGCGGAGTTCGTGGTTCAGGCGAAACTCGCTGAGTGGGACGCAGCTTTCCGTATGGCGACCGCAGCCAACGCCATGCTGGAGATCCAGCTGCCAGACGGCAGTATCAGGCCGATCGATCCTCGCTCGATTGAGTCGTTTCGGGAGGAGCCGGAGGCTGCGGCGGGTCTGGAGGCTCAATTCCGAGCGGCAGCGACTGCATAGGGTTGCCAGGCTCTACGAGGGCTCCGCGGAAGCGGAATCGTCTGCCGCTCAGTTCGAACGGCCCGGTCATCCGAGGCAGCAAGAACACCTCGACAGCGAGAACCACGACGACGACGCCGGCGAGCGGCCAGACCCTTTCGACGAGAGCGTAGGCAAGTGCCCCCAAGGTGGCGATAGCGACGATGGGTGGCAAGAAGCGCATCACTCCGGGGCGTCCGGACTATCGACGCGAGGATGAGAAGCAGCGATGTTTGGTGACCTGCCCGCCGACCGTGGATCCCCCGTCTCGGTGGTGCAAAAACACCACCAAACCGCCCGCTCGGCGAGTATTTGTTCGACTGAGCCGGACACAAAGCACCCCTCCCCTTGGCTTCATGCGCTAGATTGGAACTTTGGAACTATACACCTGAAGAATATAGCCTGAGCGTGGCGACATCAGTCTGCTCACATGCGCGCTGCGTGTCGCGAGCCGTAGCGTTAGGGTTCTGCCGATGCGCAACTCGATCACACGCCGCGCGCCATTGGTGGCGTGCGGGGCGCTGGCCCTGCTGGCCCTCCTCGCCACCCCAGCGCTCGCCACCAACTTCCAGCCGGAGTCCTACGCCGAATTGCTGGCTCAGCTGCACAGACGGGAAATCGTCGCGGTTGTGCTCCACCCCACCGGCCCGAAGGCGCACGCCTCCGCGCGCAGCGGACAGCACTACACGGTCGCCTACACGCCCGCCGAGGTTGCCCCGCTGCGGGCGGCGGCACTGACGGGCGGCTCGTCGTTCACGATCGCCACCTCGAAGCCCAAATCCACCACGGTCCATCACAAACTGCGCTACATCGCGGGCGGGTTGCTGATCGTGGTGATCGTGGTGGTGCTGGTCGTGCTGCTGATCGGCCGCCGCCGCACGTTGGAGGAAGAGGAGGGCGGGGGCGGCGAGGGCGAGGCGACCTCCGCGCCTCCCCCAGCCGGCTCGGGTTGAGGCCGGCCGTGCGGGGGTGAGTCGCTTTCACGCCGGGCACGGACACGCTGAGAGCGGACGGGGCCCCACCTCCCCGACCTCCCACTGGGGCCACGCCCACGGTCCGCTCCACGCTCCGCCGGCCTCCACGCGCCGGGTGGGGGCGGCGCTCGCGCTGATCCTGGGGTTCATGGCGGTGGAGGTGGTGGCGGGGGTGCTTGCGCACTCCCTCGCGCTGGTCTCCGACGCCGCGCACATGCTGACCGACGCAGCGGCCCTGGGGCTCTCGCTGCTCGCGCTGCGCCTGGCCGCCCGACCGGCGCGGGGGGCGATGACCTACGGCTTCCTACGCGTGGAGGCGCTGGCGGCGCAGGCGAACGGGATCACGCTGGTGGTGCTCGCGGGGGTGATCGTGTACTCGGCGGTGGGCCGGCTGATCTCGCCGCCCGTGGTCTCCGCGTGGGCGATGGTGGCGGTGGCGCTGGTGGGAATCGCGGTCAACGCGGCCGCGACGGTTGCGCTGGCGGGCGCGGGGCGGGAGGCGCACATGAGCGTGGAGGGCTCCTTCCAGCACATCCTCACCGACCTTTTCGCGTTCATCGGTACGGCGCTGGCCGGTGTGGCGATCCTCCTGACCGGCTTCGAGCGCGCCGACCCGATCGCCTCGCTGCTCGTGGCGGCGCTGATGGTGCGCTCCGCGGTCGGCCTGCTGCGCGCCTCGGGACGGATCTTCCTGGAGGCGGCGCCCCCGGACCTCGACCCGCAGGAGATCGGCCGGGCGCTGGCGGCGCGGCCACACGTGGTCGAGGTGCACGACCTCCACGTGTGGGAGCTCACCGCGGGCTTCCCCGCGCTCTCCGCCCACGTGCTCGTGGAGCGCGAGGCCGACTGCCACGCGACGCGGTGGGCGCTCCAGGAGCTGCTGCGGGAGCGCTTCGGGCTGGAGCACACGACGCTGCAGGTGGATCACGAGAACGGCGGTGGGTTGCTGCAGTTGCGGCTGCCCGAGGGCTGAGGATCGCTCCAAAGCGAGCCCGGCATCGACGCAATCAGCGACTCACGGTACCGCCGCCCACGATGCTGGCGGCTTCGACACTCAGCCGTCCACGACGCTGGCGGCTTCGACTCTCAGCCGTCGACCCTCCCGCCAACCTTCTCCCGGTGTCCGGCGCTTCCAGCGCCGTTCGCCGCGAGCGCGCCTTCCTCGTCGGGAGTCGAGGCGTGTACTGACTTGCCCTCGATGTTCAAGCGCGGCAGCAGACGGTCGAGCGACCCGGGGAATCGCCAGGCGCGCGCGCCCACGATGTGCAGCAGGGCCGGCAGCAGCATGCAGCGGACGACCAGGGCGTCGAGGAACACGGCGCTTGCGAGGCTGAGGCCGAACTCCTTGATGACACGATCTTCGCCGAGCACGAAGGAGAGGAACACGCACACCATGATCGCCGCGGCGGCGGTGATCACTCGGCCGGTCAGCGCGAGACCCTCGCCGACGGCGCGCCGGCTGTCGTGGGAACGGGTCCACTGCTCGTGGATGCGCGAGACGAGGAACACCTCGTAGTCCATCGAGAGACCGAACACGATCGCGAACAGCATCACCGGGATGAACGACTCGATCGGGCCCGGGCTGACCCCCAGCAGCCCCGGGAACCAGCCCCACTGGAAGATCATCACGATCACGCCCAGCGAGGCGCCGATGCTGAGCAGGTTCATCACGGCCGCCTGCAGTGGGATCACCAGCGAGCGGAACACAACCATCAGCAGCAGCGCGGAGAGCAGCACCACCACGCCGATGAACAGCGGCAGCTTGTGGGCGAGCACGGTGGCGAAGTCCACCGCGCCCGCGGTGACGCCGCCGACATAGACGACCGCACCTGTGCGTGCCGCCACCGGGGGAATCACGTGTGCGCGCAGGTCCTTGACGAGCACGGTGGTGGCATAGGCCTGCGGCGAGGAGCTCGGGTACACCGAGAAGGTCGCCACTTCGCCTGTCGGGTTCAGGCGCGGCGGGGTGACCGAGACGACCCCGCTCGCAGTGGCAAGCGCGCCCTGCAGTTCGCGCAGGGCGCCGGTATCGTCGCGACGGGGCAGCTTGACGACGACCTGCAGGGGGCCGTTGAAGCCTTCGCCGAAGCCCTCCGCGAGCAGCCGATAGGCGTGGTAGGTGGTGGTGTTCGAGGGATCGTTGCTGGCGTCGCTCGAGCCCAGCCGCAGCGCGACCGCGGGAGCGGCGATCGCGAGCATGATCAGTGCGGAGGGGAGCGCAACCCTGTGCGGATGGCGCCCCACGAAGTTGCTCCAGCGCAGCCACGCCCCCTCGCGGGGCGCGGCAGGCGAGTTGCTCTCGGCTTCCCTGCGCGCCCGCCGGCGCATACGCCGGCTCGGCCGCGCCAGGCGGGCACCCGCGAAGGTGAGCAGCGCGGGCAGCAGGGTGAGCGCGCTGAACATCACCAGCAGCACCCCGATCGACGCCGAGATCGCCACGCCGTAGAGGAAGTCGACGCCCAGCAGCATCATCCCGAGCAGCGCGATCACGACGGTCGTGCCGGCGAACAGCACGGCGCGCCCGGCGGTGTCCATCGCGTGTACAACCGACTCCTGCACCTGCCCGTGCGTGGGGCCCGGTCCGGCATAGGACTCGCGGAAGCGGGTGAGGATGAACAGCGAGTAGTCGATCCCCACGCCAAGGCCGATCATCGCGGCGAGCTCGGAGGAGAAGTTGGGGGTGTCCACGACGTGCGTGAACAGCGCGATCACACTGAGGCCGGTGCCGAGGCCGAACAGCGCGGTGACGATCGGCAGCCCCATCGCGATCAGCGA
This sequence comes from uncultured Solirubrobacterales bacterium, assembly GCA_963713985.1. Lineage (GTDB taxonomy): Bacteria > Actinomycetota > Thermoleophilia > Solirubrobacterales > Solirubrobacteraceae > Palsa-744. Next base: position 1,914,001 of record OY970219.1, read on the forward strand.
GCCGAAGGTGATCAGCAGCACCACGATCGCCGCCATCAACCCCACCGCGGTGGAAAGGCCGAAGCCCGCCTGCTGGGTGGCCTCGATCGCCTGCCCGCCCAGCTCGACCTCCAGACCCGGCTCTCGCGCGGCCTGAGCGACTTTGACGACGCGTTCGGCGGCGCTCACGGGAAGCAGGTTGGCTTTCTCGTCGAACACGACCGTGGCGAAAGCGATCTGGCGATCGGCGGAGATCGCCTTGCCGGCCGACGGCCCCGCGTAGGGGCTGATCACAGCGGAGACATGCGGCAGCTTTTTGACTTCGGCGAACATCGCGCTCATGTGCGCGCGCACCCCGGGGTCCAGCACGCTGCCGGTGGCGACACGGAAGACGATCTGGTCGCGGTCCCCCGCCTGCGCGGGGAAGCTGTGCTCCAGCAGGTCCGAGGCGCGCTGCGCGTCGGAGTTGGGGAGCGTGAAGTTGTTGGAGTATTCCGTCCCCGCCGACTGCGCGAGGGCGCCCATGGCGACGATCAGGGCGATCCAGCCGGCGACGACGTAGCGGCGGTGGGTGGTTGACCAGCGGGCGAGCTTGAGCATCCAGAGAGCTTAGAAGCTCGCCGTCAGTTCATGCTCGGATCGAGCGGCATACGCGCGATCAGCGCGTAGGCGCCGCCCTTGCGGGCAAGCACCGTGCCCCACAGCTCCTCGGGATCCTCGGTGAAGACGTCCTCGGGCCGCGCGGGGTGGGCGATCCAATCGCCGTTGTCGAGCTCCTCGTCGAGCTGCCCGCCCCCCCAACCCGCGTAACCCGCGAACACCCGCCGGCGCGCGATCGCCTCGGCGAGCTCGCCGATGTCGGCCTCGGGCGCCGGGAAGCCGATGCGCCCCAGCACGAGCAGGCCCGCGGGGGAGGGGTCGAGGAACTCGGCCAGGAACACGATCGAGTCGGGCTGGACGGGCCCTCCGACGTACACGGTCTCGAGCTCCCCGGCGGCCTGCTCGAGTTGGGGAACCGCCTCGCCGACGGTCACCGCGGAGGGGCGGTTGAGCACGACACCCATCGCCCCCTCCTCGCTGTGGGCGCCGATCAGCACCACGGTGCGCCGGAAGTTGGGGTCCAGCAGCGTGGGGGCGGCGAGCAGGAGCTGGCCGCTGAGCGATTCCTCCATACATGCAGGCTACCCATGCGGCGGACCCGACTCACTACAAGCGTGCACGGGGCACGATCGCGATCACCGCAAGATCACAACAGGCCCGCGCGCCGGTGCAACCATCGGAGACGTCCTCATACATAGGGACAGGACGACGTGTGTTCCGAGCAGCCGGTATACGACATCTCTCTCCGCCGGCTGCCTCCCGGATCTCGCACCGGCCCGAGACCCCTCAATTCGGCGCCGGTCGAGCGTCGGCGGCCCGCCGCAGCCGGGTCGCCGACGCTTCGTCGCCTGTATGCTGGGCCGATGCCGAAGAGACCGCAGGTCGGGGAGCAGGCGCCGGACTTCGAGCTGGCGGGCACCGATGGTCGGTTCAAGCTCTCCGAGCACCGGGGGGAGCGGGTGGTGCTGTTGTTCTACCCGGGGGACAACACCCCCGTGTGCAAACGGCAGTTCTGCTCCTACCGCGATCGCGCGGACGACTTCGCGGCGCTCGACGCGACGGTGGTCGGGATCTCCGCGCAGGATGTGGACTCCCACAGGGGCTTCATCGAGAAGAACAGCCTCACGGTTCCGCTGCTGGCTGACGTCGAGAAGGCCGTCGGGAAGGCGTACAGCGCCAGCGGCAAGCGTGCCGTTGTCATCATCGACGAGCAGGGCGTCGTTCGCCACCGCCACGACCACCTGCTGGGGCTCGACTACCAGTCGGTGGACGACCTCGAAGCAGCGCTGGGGGCGCTTCCCAGCCCGACCGCCGGATAGGCTGGCGGACGTATGGCCCAGGGCATCCCAGGCCACCGCCTGGGTCCGTTCCAGCTGAGCAGTCACGCGCCGCGCTCGCCTCAATCCAGCGTGTCCGGCCGTTCCCGCTCCCCGGGTCGGTCCTCGGCGGCGCGGCGGGCGTGGATCTCGATCAGCTCGAGCTGCATCGAGCGGGGCTGCTCGCCCGGGGCGGGATGCAACCGCCGCCAACGCCCCTCGCGGTCGAGCTCCCAGGCGTTTTGGTTGTCGGTGAAGGCGCGTTCGAGGGTGTCCAGCAGCTCGGCCCGCAGCTCGGGGGCCTCGATCGGGACGGCCATCTCGACGCGGTGGTCGAGGTTGCGGGGCATGAGGTCGGCGGAGGCGATGTAGATGGTGTAGCGGCCCTCACGCTGGAAGGCGTAGATGCGGGAGTGCTCGAGCAGGCGCCCCACGACCGAGACGACGCGGATGTTCTCGGAGATCCCCGGCAGGCCCGGCCGCAGGCAGCAGATCCCGCGGACGTTGAGATCGACGCGCACCCCCGCCTGGGAGGCCCTGTAGAGGGCGCGGATGCAGGGGCCGTCGACGAGGGCGTTCATCTTCATCACGATCCGCGCGGGGTGCTCGGGGGAGTGGGAGGCGATCGTGCGCTCGATCTCGGCGAGCAGCCCGTCGCGCAGCTGGGAGGGGGCGATCAGGACCTTGCGGTAGTGCAGGGGGCGCCCGTAGCCGGTGAGGTAGTTGAACATGTCCGTCACATCCGCCCCGATCTGGGGGTCGGTGGTGAACAGCCCGAAGTCGGTGTAGAGGCGGGCGGTGGTGGAGTGGTAGTTGCCGGTGCCGATGTGTACGTAGTTGCGTACCCCCTCCCCCTCGCGGCGTACCACGAGCACGCACTTGACGTGAGTCTTCAGCGCGGGCTGGCCGTAGACGACGTGTACCCCGGCCTCCTCCAGGGCCTTGGCCCAGTGGATGTTCATGCGCTCGTCGAAGCGCGCCTTGAGCTCGACCAGCGCCACGGCCTCCTTGCCGCTCTCGGTGGCGTCGATCAGGGCGGGAACGAGCGGGGAGTCGTCGCTGGTGCGGTACACGGTCTGCTTGATCGCGAGCACGTTGGGGTCGGCGACGGCCTGCTCCACGAAGCGCTCCACGGAGGTGGAGAAGGAGTCGTAGGGGTGGTGCACGAGCAGGTCGCCGTCGCGCATCGCCCCGAGCACGTCGGGCCGCTCGCCCTCATGGCGCAGCAGCCGGGGGTGGGTGATGGGGCTCATCGGGGGGTCCCGCAGCTCGGGGAGGCCGGGGAGGCGCACGATCTGCCAGAGGGCTCCCATGTCGAGCAGCCCGTCCACGGGGTAGATTTCCTCCTCCGTCACGCCCAGCAGGCCAACGAGATCGCTGCGCAGCGCAGCGGAGCAGTGCGCGCCCAGCTCGACACGCACCACCTCGCCGAAGCGGCGGCGGCGCAGCTCGTCCTCGACGGCCTGCAGCAGGTCGGCGGCGTCGTCGGAGACCTCCAGATCGGCGTCGCGGGTGACGCGGAAGACGTTGTAGTCCACGATCTCCATTCCCGGGAAGAGCGCACCCAGGTGGTGGGCGATCACCTCCTCCAGCGCCACCAGTGTGACTCCCTTCGCGCCGGCGTCTCCCTGCGCGCCGGCCTCGCTGCTCGCGCCCTCGCCGGGGGGCGCTGCGATGAAGCGGGGCAGGATCTCGGTGGGGACCTTCACGCGGGCAAACACCGTCTGATCGGTGATGGGATCGCGCACGAGCACCGCGAGGCTGAGGGAGAGGTTGGAGATGTACGGGAACGGTCGCCCGGGGGCGACCGCGAGGGGGGTGAGCGTGGGGAAGATGACCTGCTGGAAGTGCCTTGCGAGGTGGGCACGTTGGCGCTCGTCGAGCTCCTCGAAGCCGACCACGTGGATGCCGTGGCGCGCCAGCGCGGGGCGCAGGCGCTGCTCGAAGCAGGCGCTCAGCCGTCCGCCGAGCTCGAGCGCCCGCTCGCGGATGCGCCCGATCGTCTGGGAGGGGGTGGAGCCGTCCTGGCTGGGGTTCTCCACTCCCGCCTCGATCTGGTCGTGCAGGCCGGCGACGCGCACCATGTAGTACTCGTCGAGGTTCGTGGTGTAGATCGCGCAGAACTTCGCGCGCTCCAGCAGCGGGAGCTCCTCGTCCTCGGCGAGCTGGAGCACGCGCTCGTTGAAGTCCAGCCAGGAGAGCTCGCGGTTGAGGTACAGGGAGGGGTCGTGCAGGCGACGCTCCCCTTCGTCGGGAGCCCCGCCCATGCCGCCCGGCGCGTGCGCCGCCTGCTCCTGGCCGTAGGCGGACCCGCTCTGCGCTTGCTCGTGTGTGCTGCTCATACGTCCCTCAACGCTACACCCAGAACATATCGCTAGTGTGAAGGCGAGGGAGATGGCTCGCCAGCTCTGGTTGCTACGTCACGCGGACGCCGAGCCGCACGGAACCCGAATGGACTTCGAGCGGCGTCTGACCGAGCGTGGCGAGCGCCAGGCGCGGCTGGCGGGTGGGGCGCTCGGGCGGATCGGGGTGGAGTTCCAGGCGCTGCTGAGCAGTCCCCGGGAGCGCGCGCTGCGCACGGCGACACTGGTGGCGCAGGCGTTGGCCGATGCGAGGAGCGGTCCCCAGAGCGCCGGGCTGCAGATCCACGAGCCGCTGTCCGGGGGCTTCGACGCGCAGGGAGCGCTCGCGGTGCTGGAGGATCTGGTGCCCCCCAGGGGGACCGATGGGAGGGTGCTGCTGGTCGGCCACGAGCCCGACCTCTCCACGGTGGTGGGCGAACTGACGGGAGCCCGGATCGACCTGAAGAAGGGCGGGTTGGCGGTGGTCCGAGTGGATGGGAGCCCCGCCCACCCCGGCGGCGAGCTGGTGGCCCTGCTGCGCCCCGGCGAGCTGGCACTGATCGCGCAGGGGCGGGTCGCGGCCGGCGCTCCGGCCTCCTGACGCCAGCGACGTGAGGCCACCTGCGTTGGCTCCCGCGGACCCCGGCCCCCAGCGACGTGCGGTGATCGGCGTCGGCTCCCGGCGGCTTCCGTGCCCGGTCTTGCCCGCGCGGTGAACGGGTTCGGCCGCGGACGCTCCGCTCCGCGCGATAGGGTCCCGGCCGTGGCCGACCGACGCTCAGCGCTGATCACCGGGATCACCGGACAGGATGGTTCCTACCTGGCGGAGCTGCTCCTGGAGAGGGGCTATGAGGTGCACGGCATGGTGCGCCGCTCCTCCACGGAGCGCTTCGAGCGGATCGAGCACCTGCGGGACCGGATCACCCTGCACCAGGGCGACCTGCTGGACCAGCGCTCCCTGGTCGACGCGCTGCGCGCGGCGCGCCCGGTGGAGATCTACAACCTGGCGGCGATGTCCTTCGTGGCGGTCTCCTGGATCCAACCGACGCTCACCGCGGAGTTCACGGGGGTGGGAGTGACGCGGATGCTGGAGGCGATGCGCGAAGTCTGCCCTGAGGCGCGCTTTTACCAGGCCTCCTCGAGCGAGATGTTCGGCAAGGTGCGCGAGGTCCCCCAGACCGAGCACACCCCCTTCTACCCTCGCTCGCCCTATGGGGTGGCGAAGGCGTATGGGCACTTCATCACGGTCAACTACCGCGAGTCCTACGGGCTGCACGCGACCTCGGGGATACTTTTCAACCACGAGAGTCCCCGTCGCGGGCTGGAGTTCGTGACCCGCAAGATCACCTGGCACGCCGCGGCGATCAAGCTCGGCTTGGCGGAGAAGCTGCACCTCGGCAACCTCGATGCCGAACGCGACTGGGGCTACGCAAAGGATTACGTGGAGGCGATGTGGCTGATGCTCCAGCGCGAGCAGCCCGAGGATTATGTGATCGCTACGGGGACGGCGCACTCGGTGCGCGAATGCCTGGAGATCGCCTTCGATCAGGCGGGCCTGGAGATCGACGAGCGTGTGGTGCTCGACGAGTCACTGGTGCGCCCCGCGGAGGTGGACCACCTGATCGGCGACGCCTCGAAGGCCCGCACAGACCTTGGGTGGGAGCCGCAGACGAGCTTCGAGCAGCTGATCCGGCTGATGGTGGACGCCGATCATAAGCTGCTGAGCAGGTGATGGGATGGCTCCGGATCCTCGCCCCTGCGGCCAGAGGTTCGACAGGAGGCGCCCCGTCTGCGGCGCTGTCCTGGAGACGCATCCCTCCGAGGATGGCTAGATGGCGGGGGGCGCGCGCCGGGCGCTCGTGACGGGCCTCACCGGCCAGGACGGCTCGTTCCTGGCGGAGCTGCTGCTGGCGGAGGGCTACGCGGTGACGGGGATGGTGCGCGGGGGCCGCCGCGCCTCGCTCGGCGCGGCGGAGCACCTGCGGGATCGGGTCGAGGTGGTGGAGGGGGAGCTGCTCGACCCCGCGAGCCTGCGCGCGGCGGTGGAGGGGGTGCGCCCGCGGGAGCTCTACCACCTCGCGGCGCCGTCCTACGTGCCTGCCTCCTGGGAGGGTCCCGCCCAGACACTTGCCGCGATCGCGGGCGCGACGGCGACGCTGCTGGAGGCGGTGCGCGACACGGATCCCACGATCCGGGTGTTCGTGGCGAGCTCGGGCGCGATGTTCGGCGCGGCGGGGGAGAGCCCCCAGCGCGAGCAGACGCCCTGCCGGCCGGACACCCCCTACGCGATCGCGAAGCTGGCCGCGCACGGGCTGGTGGGGGCGCTGCGCACCCACGACGGCCTGTATGCGTGCTCGGGGATCCTCTACAACCACGAGTCCGAGCGCCGCCCGGAGCGGTTCGTTACGCGCAAGATCACCCGCGCCGCGGCGGCGGTGGAGCTGGGGTTGGCCAGCGAGGTGGTGCTGGGGGACCTGGAGGCCGTGCGGGACTGGTCCTTCGCGGGGGACATCGTGCGGGGGGCGTGGCTGATGCTCCAGCGGGAGGAGCCCGAGGATTTCATCCTCGCCAGCGGCGAGCCCCACACGGTGGGGGAGCTGGCGCAGGCGGCGTTCGCCTGCGTGGGGCGGGACGCGGGGGACTACGTGCGAGTGGCGTCCGAGTTCGTGCGCGCGCCGGAGCCGACTCCGCTGGTGGGCGATCCCGGCAGGGCGCGGGAGCGGCTTCAGTGGCGGGCGGAGGTGAGCTTCGAGCAGCTGGTGGAACGGATGGTGCGGGCCGACCTGGAGGCGCTGAGGCGCTAAGCCAGCGCCTCGACCTTCTCCCGCTCGACCCGAGCAGCGGCGCTCGGCACCGGAGCCGGCATCTCGGGACTCTCGCCGTCATGGTCTGGCTGAGTGTTATCCCCAGGAAGCATGGACCCATCGGCGGGTTCCGCAGCGAAGCGGTAGCCGATCCCGAAGTGGGTGTGGATGTAGCGCCAGTCGGGTGACGCCTTCTCGAGCTTTTGTCGAAGCTTGCGCACGAACACGTCGACGGAGCGGTCGCCGCGGACCATCGCGTAGCCCCACAGGCGGGAGTAGATGTCCTCGCGCTCGAGCACCCTCCCCTCGGCGGCGGCGAGCAGCTCGATGAGCTCGAACTCGCGGCGGGTGAGGTCGATGCTGTGGCCCTGCACGAACGCCTGGAAGCGGTCGGAGCGGATTTCCACCTCTCCGGCGCTGACCGGCTTGACGTCGGCCCGCCCGGTGCTGCGCCGCCGGCGGCGCACGACGCCCTGGACGCGCGCGATCACCTCCTCGGGGTGGCAGGGCTTGGTGATCCAGTCGTCGGCTCCGAGGCGCAGCCCCCGCACGCGCTGGGCCACTGTGGAGGGGCCGGTGCAGACGACGATGCCGAGCTCCGGGAGGGCTCCGCAGAGGCGCTCCAGCCACGCCCAGGCTTGGGGCCCGAGGATCGCGAGGTCGACGACGAGTGCGCTGAGGCGCATGGAGGCGATCGCGTCGGTGGGCACAGGGCTGGCGAGCACGCGATGCTCCCAGCCGAGGCGGTCGAGTCTCTTGCTGAGAACTTGGATGAAGCCGCTGTCGCGGTCCAGGACGGCGATTCGCAGCTGGGTGCCTGTGGCGGTGGCGCTACGTGCGTCCTGCACGGCCCCCTCCGCTGCGCGAGTGCTTTCCGTCATCGCGAACATCAGTCTAAGCAAACGGTGGGCCGCGATGCGCTCTCGCGGCTGATTGTCACAGGATGTTTACAGACGGGCCGCTATTTGCGGGGTTCTCAGCCCGCTCCCAGGGGGTGGGAGGAGTCGGAGAACTCGCGGAAGAGGCCGGTGACGACGAAGGCGACCTGCTCGCCGATGTCCACGGCGTTGTCCCCCACTCGCTCTAAGGCGCGCGCGACTAAGATCATGTGCATCGCCCATTCGCGCGTGTCGGGGTCGTCCCCGACCTCGAGCGCCATGCGGAAGATGTCGCGGTTGAGGCGGTTGATGGCGCTGTCCTGGCGGACGAGGTCCTCCGCGAGGCCGACGTCGCGGGCGGCGAACGCGGCCTTGCTCTGGGTGACCTCGGAGCGGGCGAGGGCACCCATCTTCAGGAGCGCCTCGAGCAGTTTGCGACGCCTGGGGGGCTCGTGACCGGAGAGGGGGATGAGCTTGGCGATGTTGACGCACTGGTCCCCCATGCGCTCGATGTTCTTCATGACGTGCAGGAGGGCCGCGACGACGCGCAGGTCGCCAGCGACGGGGGACTGGAGCGCGAGCAGCGAGAGGATGCCCTGGTGGACCTCGAGGTAGCGCCCGTCGACGCGGTCGTCGTCGGCGATCACCATCTGCGCGAGCTCGACGTCCTGGTGCTCGAGCGCCTCGAGCACGCGGTCGAGTTGCTCGACGATGATGTCGAGGCCGCCCAGGGCGCGCTGCTCGAGCTCGCGCAGCTGCTGCTGGAAGTGCTGGCGGGGGGTGGTCTTCTTGGCCGTCGCGAGCCCACCCGTGGCCCTGGCGAGCGCGCTCGCGCCCGAGGTGTTGGTGCTCGTCGCGCGCGGGACCGGCGCGCGGCCGGGGCGGTCAACCGGGGAAGAGGGGTCCGGATCGTCGTCCTCCGGGCGACTGCGCCACCCTTTATCCGAACTTGCCGGTGACATATTCCTCTGTCCTGGAATCCACGGGGTTGGTGAAGATCTCGTGGGTCGGCCCGACCTCGACGAGCTCGCCGGCGAGCATGAAGGCGGTGCGGTCGGCGACGCGGGCGGCCTGCTGCATGTTGTGGGTCACGATGACGATCGTCACCCGCTGCTTGAGCTGCTCGATGAGCTCCTCGATCCTCAGGGTGGCGATCGGGTCCAGGGCGGAGCAGGGCTCGTCCATCAGCAGCACCTCGGGGTCCACGGCGAGCGAGCGGGCGATGCAGAGGCGCTGCTGCTGGCCGCCCGAGAGCCCGACGCCGGGGGCGGAGAGGCGGTCTGAGACCTCCTCCCAGAGGCCGGCGCCGCGCAGCGCGGCCTCGACGCGGTGCTGGAGCTCCCCGCGGCCTTTGGAGGTGAGCCGCAGGCCGGCGGCGACGTTGTCGAAGATCGACATCGTGGGGAAGGGGTTGGGCTTCTGGAAGACCATCCCCACGGCGCGGCGCACGGCGATCACGTCGATGGCGGGGTCGTAGACGTCGAGCTCGTCGAGCAGCACGCGGCCCTCGGCGCGGGCCCCGGGGATCTCCTCGTGCATGCGGTTGATGCAGCGCACCATCGTGGACTTGCCGCAGCCGGAGGGCCCGATGATCGCGGTGACCTTGTTGGCGGGGAAGCGCAGGTCGATGCCCTTGACCTGCTCGGAGGAGCCGTAGAAGGCGCGCAACTGCTCGAGGTGGATCTCGGGCCCGACCTTGGCCACGGACGCACCGCCCGCCCGGCTGGCGGCGGCGTCGAGCGCCTCCGCCCGTCCCGTGGCGGAGGGGTCTGTTGGGGTCGGCTGGGGGCGGGAGGGCTCGAGCATCGGCTCAGGCTGCTCTCCCGCCGATCGGCGGTCGACGGGCTCCACGATCGGCCAGCGGGGGGAGGGTGCGTCGTTGCTCATGCAAGGCGGCTCCTTCGGGCGAGTAAGCGGGCGATCAGGTTGAGTATGAGGATCATCGCGACCAGGGTGAGGGCGGCCCCCCACGCACGGTTTACCACTTGGGTGGTGGGGGAGGTGACGTCGTTGTAGATCTGGTAGGGGAGGGAGTTCATGAATCCCCCGAGATCGAAGGTGCTCTTGTTGGTGTGCCCGGCGGTGAAGAGCAGCGGGGCGGTCTCCCCGGCGGCGCGGGCGACGGCCAGCAGGATGCCGGTGAGCATCCCGGTGAGCGCGGTGGGGAGCACGACCCTGAAGATCACCTTCCAGCGGGCGGCGCCGAGCGCAAGGGCGGACTCGCGCAGCGCGTTGGGGACGAGCAGCAGGATCACCTCGGCGGAGCGGATCACGACGGGGAGCATCAGCAGGGAGAGCGCGAGTGAGCCCTTGTAGCCGGCGTAGGTGGAGCCGGTGCCGATGATGAGCACGATGTAGATGAACAACCCGAAGACGATCGAGGGGACCCCGGTGAGGACGTCGACGAAGAAGCGCACCGTGTGGGCGAACCAGCTGGAGCGGCCGTACTCCACGAGCCACAGGGCGACGCCGATGCCGATCGGGATGGCGATCGCGGAGGCGAGCGCGACCATCTCGATCGTCCCGATGATGGCGCTCTTGATGCCGCCGATGGAGGAGCCCCCGAAGAAGGTGCTGCCGGTGGGGTCGGTGGTGAAGAAGCTCCAGCTCCACGCGCCGAGGCCCTTGCGCAGGAGGTAGTAGACGATCAGCACGAGCGGCACCAGCGCGATCAGCGTGGCCGCGAGCAGGAGGCCACGGGCGGCCCTGTCGGTGCGCCGCCGCCGGGGGCTGACGGCGAAGCGGGCGATGCGATCGGGGGCGGCTCCGTGTGCGCTCACTGGGCGTCCTTGGGTTGCCCGGGCCGCCGCCGGGGGAGAGCCGGTCTCATGCGCCCGCCGCCACCGCGGCGCCGAGGTCGCCGGGACCCTCGCGGGGGACCGACCGGGATCCGCCCGGGCGGGCGGGCCCCGATCCAGCGCGGGAGGCGCGCAGCACGAGCAGGCGGGCGAGGGCGTTGACGAGCAGGGTGAGCACGAACAGCACGAGCGCGGCGGCGAACAGCGCGGAGCGGTGCAGGCCGGTGGCCTCGCCGAACTCGTTGGCGATCACCGCGGCGAGCGTGTAGCCCTGCCCGAAGAGGTGGTGGGCGAGGGTGGGGGAGTCCCCGATCACGATCGTGACCGCGATCGTCTCCCCGATCGCTCGGCCTAGGCCGAGCATCGCCCCCCCGACGATCCCCGAACGGCAGTAGGGGACGACCGCCATGCGGATCATCTCCCAGCGGGTGGCGCCGAGGCCGAGCGCGGCCTCCTTGTGGTCGGGGGGCACGGTGGTCATCACCTCGCGGGCGATCGCGGAGACGATCGGGAGGATCATGATCGCAAGGATCAGCCCGGCGATGAAGCAGTTGGGGATCGTGACGAGCCCTCCGCCGACGAAGGGGATGAAGGAGAAGGTGCGGGCGACCCATTCCTCGGCAGGCTCGAGCTTGGGGGCGAGGAAGAAGATGCCCCACAGCCCGTAGACCACGGAGGGCACGGCGGCGAGCAGCTCAACGAGGACGGTCAGCGGGGCCAGCAGCCGCTTGGGGCAGAGCTCGGTCAGATAGAGGGCGGTGGCGACCGCAATCGGCACGCCCATCAGCAGCGCGAGGCCGGAGGTGATGAGCGTCCCCACGAGCAGCGGCAGCGCGCCGTACTTTTCGGCGGAGGGGTTCCATTCGTTGTTGAAGACGAACCCGAACACCCCGGAGGCGGAGAACGCGGGGCGCGCTTCGCCGAAGAGCCGCAGGAAGAAGTAGACGATCAGGACGAGGATCAGCGCGGCGAGCACGGTGAGCCCGTACTTCAGGGCCCGATCGGGCAGGCGCGCAAGCGCCGACCGCCCGAGGAGCGGGCGGTCGGCGTTGCTGGGAGCCGAGGCAGCCTCCATGTCTCACCCGACCGGCGTCTTCACGCGGCCTTGGTGGAACATCGACTCTCTCCTGGAGGCTGCCTCCAAAGCGTCCCCTAGGCTAGCTCAGCGGCGAGCCGTCGCACGTCAGTCCCGTGACCGCCGCCTTGGACTTGGCGAGGATCGCGGCGGGCAGCGCGGCATAGTCGGCCTTGGAGAGGATGCTCTGCCCTTCGCCGAGGCCGTACTCGAGGAACTTCGCGACGCCTTCCGCGGCTCCCTTGCCGCCGGGCACCCCGGCCCTGCAGAGGTCTTTGTAGACCACCACGAAGGTCTGCGAGGTGATCGGGTAGGCCTGCGGGGAGGAGGGGTTTTTGATCGCGAAGCCGAGGTTGCCGGGCACCTTGACGCCTTCCGCGGCGGCGGTGGTGGAGGCAAGCGTGGGCGCCACGTAGTTGCCCGCCTTGTTCTTCACGTCGGCGTAGGTGAAGTTGTGCTGCAGCGCATAGGCCTGCTCCACGTAGCCCACCGCGCCGGTGGTCTGCTGGACCCCGCCGGCGACGCCGGCGTTGCCCTTCTCGCCGGTACCGACCGGCCAGGGGACGATCTTGCCGGAGCCGACCTTGCTCGCCCATTCGGGGTCCACCGCGGCGAGGAAGCCGGTGAAGCCGGCGGAGGTGCCCGAGGAGTCCGAGCGGTGGATCACGGTGATCGGGGTGCTGGGCAGCGTCACGCCGGGGTTGAGCGCCGCGATCGCGGGATCGTTCCAGGTCTTGATCTTGCCGAGGTAGATGTCGGCGATCGTGGGCCCGTCGAGCTTCAGGCCGGCCTTCACGCCGGGGAGGTTGTAGGAGACGGTGATCGCGCCCAGGAACATCGGGATCTGCACCGGTTCGCCGACCTTGGCGAGCGCCGATTCTTCGGCGGTCTTCAGGGGCGGGTCGGAGGCGCCGAAGTCGACGGTCTTGCTTTCCAGCGCGGTGATGCCCGCGCCGGAGCCGACGGCCTGGTAGTTGACCGTCAGGCCGGAGCTCGCGAGCTGCGAGCCCCACTGTTCGTAGACGGGGGCCGCGAAGGTGGAGCCGGCGCCGGAGATCGTGGCGGCTGTGCTGGCGGAGGCGCTCGCGGTGTTCGAGCCGGTCGTGTTCGTGCTGGAGCCGCAGGCGGCAAGGAGGAGCGATAACGCCGCGACGCCCAGGGCCGTCGCGGCTGTCTTTTGCAATGTGATCACTGCGGAGTCTCCCTCTGACTTGGGGTCATGGATCGGGGCGGCACATGAGCGCAGGACGCTTCCTGCCCCGGTGGTGCCAGGCGCACTGTCCTAGTCCGCGACAGCCCCCGTGTGAAAATTTCGTGAAGAGTGGGGCTGCGGGTTTCGTGCGGGCTGTCGCTGGCGGCCGACCGCATGTGGGGAGGTGGGCATGGGGGCCTGGCCTCCTCCCGCCAGGGGCTGGGGTTGGAAGCGGTAGCCGAACCCGGGGTGGGTGTGGATGAAGCGGCGGTCGGGCATCGCGGCCTTGAGCTTGGTGCGGAGCTTGGCGACGTACACGTCGACGGAGCGGTCCCCGGGGCGCAGTTCTCCGCCCCATGCCATGCCGTAGAGCTCCTCGCGAGTGACGATCGCCCCGATCCTGCTCACCATTGCGACGAGCAGCTGAAACTCGCGCACCGAGAGGGTGAGGGCCTGCCCGGTGGCCAGGGCGAGCCCCTCGAGGGGCCTGACCTCGAGCTCCCCCGCGTAGAGAGTGGTGTCGCCGTTCGCGCGAGACTCTTCCACAGGATCGCAGGATCGTGTTCGCGACGGTCTGTGGGGTTGCGATCTCGTGATGCATTCGTGAAAAATTCGTAAAAGCCCGGCGGGAGCTGGTGGGGCTCAATATCCTCCGCCGATGAGCTTTCTGCGTCGCGGCATGGATGGGTCCCTGATGGAGCTCGTGGAGGAGGCCGGGCGCAACGTGCAGCGCTCCGGCCTGCTGCTGCGTGACCTGCTGGCGGACTTCCCCGAGCACGCCGTGCTGGCGCGGGACCTGAAGGTGTGCGAGCAGGAGGGGGACCGCATCACTCACGACATCATCCACCGGCTCACCGGAGGCGGGCGCGTGCGCGCACCGTTCGCGGCCGGTGATGGCTACGCGCTGGCGACGGCGCTTGACGACATCGTCGACTACACCGAGCACGGGGCGGCGCAGATGGTGCTCTACGGGGTGGAGGCCCCGATGGAGCAGGCGGTGGAGTTCGCGGAGGTGCTGGTGGGGGCGGGGGAGCAGATCGCAAGAGCGCTGCGCTGTCTGCGCACCGGTACCGAGCTCGCCCCCCACCTAGTGGAGATCCACCGCCTGGAGAACGAGGGCGACCGCCTCCAGCGCGACGCCGTGGCCTCGCTGTTCGCGGGGGGGATCGACCCGATGGTGGTGATCCGCTGGAAGGACATCTTCGAGTCCCTCGAGGCCGCGGTGGACGCCTGCGAGACGGTGGCGCACGTACTGGAGGGCATCACGCTCAAGCAGCGCGGCCGGCGGCGCTGAAGGTGGCCCCCGTGCGCGCGCGCCGACGGCTCGGGCGGACCGTCTCGCGGGCGCGATGGGGAGAGTACCGGCGGCTACTCGAGATGGCGCTCGGTCAGGGTTACGCCGTGGTCTCCCTGGAGGAATGGCTGGAGGACCACGAGGCACACGCGGGGCGGGAGGTGGTGGTGGTGCGCCACGACGTCGACCAATACCCCGCCTCGGCACTGCGGATGGCGGCGATCGAGGGTGAGCTGGGGATCTGCTCGACTTGGTACTTCCGCTGGCGCACGGCACAGCCAGCGGTGGTGGCGGCGATCCGCGAGGGGGGCCACGCGGTGGGCCTGCACTTCGAGACTCTCACCCGCGAGTTGCTGCGCCGCGGCCTCTCCGCGGCGCAGGCCCCCTCGCTGGTTCCCGAGGCCCGGGATCTCCTGCGCGAGGAGCTCGCCCGGTTCGCGGCGCTGCACGGTCCTGTGCGCTCCACCTGCCCCCACGGGGACACGCGCGTCCCGGGTGTGCACAACGGGGTGCTGCTGCGCGGGGAGGACCTCTCCTCCTATGGGCTGAGGTGGGAGGCCAACGCGGCGGTTGGGCGTTATCCGTTGGATGTGTGGCTCACGGACCGCAGTAGCGCGGAGGGGCGCTGGAAGGACGCGATGGATCCGATCGACCTGCTGATCGACCGCCGCTCCCCGATCCTCGCGGTGGTGCATCCCAACAACTGGGTCTCCGGGGTGAGCCTGTGGTGGGATCGGATGCTGCCCGAGCGCCTGGGTGCGAGCGGCTCGGACGACCCGCCAATTCCTTGACGACCGCCTTCAGCCCAGCGTGGTGGGGGGCGCGCTCACTCGCAGGGTGGCGCCCTTGGGGTTGCCGATGAAGAAGACCTGAAAGGGCGTGGAGGAGTTCGCGGGCGCGTTGGGCAGCACCGCCCGCCCGGCGGCGACGATCCGCCCGCCGCGGAGGCCGACGGCGAAGACCACCAGTTCCTGCTGGGCCACGGGCGAGCGGTTGACCACCGTTCCTTCCGCGCCCACCCCGTTGGTGGGGTCTTCGAAGATGTGCACGCCCGTCACCGCGATGCTGGGCGGCGAGATGCTCACGGTGGGGGCTTCGCCGACGCGCACGCTCAGCGGGCCGGGAGTGCCGCTGCCGGAGATCTGGTCGTCGATCCAGTCGAAGCTCTGCCCCGGCATCAGCAGCGGGGCGTGCGTAAGCGGGGCGCTGAGCCCGGGCGCGTCGTTCTGGTAGAGCGTCCCCCCGCCCGGTTCGCGCAGCGCGATCGAGATCGGCACTTCGCGCAGCGGGTGGGGGGAGTCGTTGCGCAGCGCAACCACCGCGGCGATCCCGTTTTCGTCGTGCAGCACGGTGGTGGCGAGCACCCTCACATAGGGGCTCTCGTGCTTGACCACGAGGCCTGTCTGGGCGGCCGCGTGGACGGCCAGCCTGTCCTGTTTGACCAGCTGCGCATGCCTTTCCTCGTTGGTCTCACAGCCGCCGAGTGCCAGCGCCAAGACGAGCAGCGCCGCAGCGGCTCTCGTCGTCTGGGCCACGATTGCCTCCCTCGGGGGCTGCCCGGCCCGCTCTCCAAACCTCACGAGAGGGGCCCGCCGATGTTCCGGGGGTCCCTGGCAGGTGCTCCCAGCCTCACCCGAAGGCTCCGCCGATGTAATCCCGCGTGCGCTGCTGGCGCGGGTTGTCGAAGACCTGCTCGCTCGTGCCGTACTCGATGAGCTCCCCAAGGTGCATGAAGGCCACGTGGTCGGCCACACGGAAGGCCTGCTGGAGGTTGTGGGTGACGATCACGATCGCCACGCTCTCGCGCAGCCCCACGATGAGCTGCTCGATCGTCGCCGTGGAGATCGGGTCCAGGGCTGAGCAGGGCTCGTCCAGCAGCAGCACCTCCGGCCCGGCGGCGAGCGCGCGCGCGATGCACAGCCGCTGCTGCTGGCCGCCGGAGAGCCGCAGCGCGGGGTGGTCAAGATCCTCGGCGACCTCCTCGTAGAGGCCGGCGCGGCGCAGCGCGTCGATCACGGCTGGTTCCAGCTCGCGGCGGCCGCGGCGGCCGCGCAGGCGCCGGCTGCCGCGGCCCTCCTCGCGCAGCGCGTAGGCGACGTTCTCGAAGATGCTCATCGGGAACGGGTTGGGCTGCTGGAAGACCATCGAGATGCGCCGCCGCAGATGGGTGACCTCGATGTTGTCGATCTCCTCCCCGTCGAGCGTGATCGACCCCGCGCGCGAGGCCCCCGCGGTGACCTCGGTGAGGCGGTTCAGCGAGCGCAGCAGCGTGGTCTTGCCCGAGCCCGAGGCGCCGATCAGGGCCAGCACCTCGCCCTGGCGCACGGGCAGCGTGACCTCGCGCACCACCCACCGCTGGCCGTAGGCGAGCGAGACCGACTCGATCCGCATCCGCTCGATCGCCTGTGCGGATGGAGCATGCGCGTGGGGCCGCGCCGCGCTCGAGGCCAGGCCCGGTGTGCCGATCGCTCGGGGATCGCGACCCGCCCGCTCCGTGGCCGGGTCGGCGTAGGTGCTCGCCGCGCTCGCGCCGTCGGCCCTCTTGCTGGCGGCGGTTCCCGCATGCCGGTGGCCGTTCGGAGCGGGCGCCACCACGGTGGGTTGGCCGTCGAGCGTTATCCGCCGCACCGGCGGGGGCATCATCGGGTCCATGGTGTCTCCTGGCGGCGGTTCATCGCGGCGGGTTCGGCATGAATGGGATCAGACGGAACGCGCGGCTCAGCCCACCTGAGTTGGCCCGCCCGTCCCTGCTGGCCAGCAGCGTGACGATCGTGTTGAGTCCCAGCACGACCATCAGCAGCAGGAACGCCGCCGCGTAGGCCTTCTGGGGAGCGTGGCCTTCGCCGACGGGGGAGTTGTAGTAGATGTAGCTGGTCAGCGAGGAGCCCGTCCCGCGCAGGATGGAGAGGACCGGCGTGGTGCCGGTCCGGTCGAGCTGCAGCGTCCCGCCCGCGAGGATCACGACGATGGCGGTGTCCCCGATGATGCGCCCGATGCCCAGGGTCGTGCCCGCCGCGATGTCGGTGCGGATCGAGGGCAGCAGCACCCGGCGCAGCGTCGTCGCCTTGGTCTTGCCCAGTGCGTAGGAGGCCTCGCGCACGTGGCCCGGGATCTGCGCCAGCGCCTCGCGCGTGGCGGCCACGATCAGGGGCAGCGCGAGCACCGACATCATGATCCCGGCGATCACGAACGACTTGCCGTACACCGAGCCCTCCGCGGAGTTCTGCGAGAGGAACGCCAGGAAGTGCGGGGCGAAGACCAGCAGCCCGAAGATCGCCAGCAGCACGCTCGGCACCCCGGCGATCATCTCGATCGCCGATTCCACCGCCCGTGCGAGCCACGCGGGCCGGTGGTACTCCGACAGCCACGCCGCCAGCGCGACCCCGACTGGGGTGGCGATGCAGATTCCGATCCCGGTGATGATCAGCGTCCCCTCGATCGGGTCGAGGAAGCCTCCGGAGGCGCTCTGCACGACGGAGGGGCTTGGGGACTGCACGAGCAGGCTCGGGCGCAGGTAGGAGATCCCCTTGACCAGCATGAACAGCACGATCGCCCCCGCGATCGCGCACAGCGCGAGGCCCGCCGCCCAGCAGAGCACATAGCCGAGGCGGTCGATCAGCGGCCACGCGGAGAGCGAGTCGCGCGGACGGGACGCCGTGCCCCTCTGCGCGCGCGGAGGGGCGAGCGGAGGGGGCAGCGCCTGGGGTTCGCTGGCCATCGCCGATATCTCCCCTACGTCCGGATTCCGTAGCGCTTGAGCGGCTGCTTGGCGGCCCACGCCGCGAGCGAGAGGAAGGCGCAGGAGACCAGCAGCACCGCGCCCATCGCGTAGAGGGCGTGTGCGAGGTAGGGATCGGATACTCCGTCGATGTTGGCGAGGATCGTCGACGCCAGCGGACGGGCCGGCTCGAACAGGACGGTGAGCCCGTCCAGGAGGTTGGGCGCGAAGCTGCGCCCGCCGGCGACCATCGAGAGCATGATCGCCTCGCCGAGCGCGCGGCCGGTGGCGAGCACCGCGCCGGCGATGATCGCGGGGCGGGCCGTGCGCAGGGAGACGCGCCAGATCGTGCGCCAGCGGTTGACGCCGAGCGCGGCCGAGCCCTCGGTCCAGGCGCTCGGCACGGAGGCCAGCGCGCTGGTGCTGATCGCGACCATGATCGGCGTGATCATCACGGTGAGGATCAGCACGGCGACCCCCAGGTTGGTGCCGGTGAGCTGCACCACGCCCGCCACCGATTCCCTGCGCTGCTCGGAGATCAGGTGTTCGTCGACCCAGGGTGCGATCGCGAGGACGCCGATCAGCCCGTAGATCACCGAGGGCACGCCCGCGAGCAGGCGCACGACGGGGTCGAGCACCCGCCGCATCGCGCGCGGCGCGAACTCCACGATGAAGATCGCGGCGAACGTGGAGAGCGCCAGGCCGAAGAGCACCGCGAAGCCGGTGGTCAGCATCGTGGCCCACAGCAGCGGCCAGGCGCGCAGATGGTAGAGCGCCGCTCCGGAGCCCTGGCGGGCGTTCTCGATCGCGGTCAGCTGCGTGTCGACGTCGCCGCCGGGGAGGAACCACTTGACGACGCCGTTGTGCGAGAACGACGGCCACGCCTTCGCCAGCACCGTCACCAGCAGCAGCGCGATCAGCGCCAGCACCCCCACCGCGAGCGCGCCGAGCAGGAGCTCGGTGCGCCGATCCGAGGAGCCGCGCAGGCGCTGGGGAGCCTTCCTCAGGACGTGTTTGGGAGTGGGCGGTGCGTCGTGCCGATCGTTGCCAAGCACGACGCTCTCAATAGACCGATATCCAGTCCGTCGCGACGATCTTCTCGACGGCCGTGTTGTGGCGATTGACGACCCATTCGATGAACTTCTTGGCCGCGCCCGTCGGGGCGCCCTTGGTGACGAACCAGAAGTTGCGCACCCCCTCGTACTGGCCGGACTTCGCGTTGCGCAGCGTACAGGGGATGCCCTGGTAGCTGACCGCGTTGGTCCCCCCGATGAAGTCGAAGGAGGCGAACCCGATCCCGCTCTTGTCTCCGATGATCGCCTGGCGCATGCCACCCTCGGTTTCCAGCTGGGAGGCGCTCGGCGCGATCTTCAGGGTTTCGCCGAGGTAGATGTCCTCGAACGCGTCCTGGGTGCCGGAGGAGGCGACGCGGTCGTACAGGTCGATCGGTCCGGTGGCGGTGGCCCCGGGGACTTCGCTCCAGTTGTGGATCTGGCCCGTGAAGATCTGTTCCACCTGCTGCTGGCTGAGGTCGGAGAGGTGGTTGGACTTGTTGGTGATCACGCAGAGGGCGTCCCGCGCAAGCTTCGTGAAGACGAGCCCCTTGGGATCGCTTTCGATGGGGTCGCGCGAGACGTCGCCGATGTCGACGCGCCCGGCGGCGACTTCGTCGATGCCCGCGCCCGAGGTCCCCTGGCCGACCCTGGGTTCGGGCTGGTGGGTCTCCTTGTGGTAGAGCGCTGCGACTTTGATGACGAGCGGGTACATCGACGTCGATCCGCTGAGCAGCAGCGCGTTGCCGCCGGCGCCGGCGAGGGTGGGCGTGAGCAGCAGCGTGAGCGCGCTCAGCAGCGAGATGATCGCGGCGCGGCTTGATCGTGATCGCACGTCGGTTTTCTCCTTTGCGGCGGGGGGCGATGCGAAGCGGGACGGGCCAGTGACATGGGACGGGCAGATCCCAGGAGCGCTCTGCGTCCAGGACCGTTCCGCAGGGATGCAGGGGTCTCATGGACTTCGTCGAGGGACGCTGCCAGTCTCCGTTCAGGCTCCCCGCCACAAGTGAATAGGGGGTTATCGACTGGAGAAAATTTGGATAACAAAGAGGGGGACGGCGTGCCCGCGGACGCTGATGTAGCGGAATTGTGAACGGGGATTGCTTTTGGGGGATCGCGCTGTGACACTCGTCCGGCCGCACCCTCCCGCAGTCTGTGCGTCGGTTGCCTGTGTCGTGCTGCCCGTCGCGCGGATGTATCGATCCACCGATCCAAGATCGCCGAGAACGGATGCCTCACATGTCTGCCCAGAAACCACCGGAACCCCATTGGCGCCAGCGTCAAGGACACCAGGAACCGCGATGAGCGACGAGATCGGCGACGAGGAGACCCCCCACTCCCAGGAGGGCCAGACGCGCGCGGGCGGATCGCCTGCCGATACGCACTCGCCGGGGGGCCCCGAGGGCGCTCCTCCGAGCAACGGCACGGGTGGCGCGGCTCGGGGCGGTGGCGCCCACAACGGCGCCGGGCGCAACGGGGCGAGTGGCAAAGGCGCCAACCAGGTGCGCTCGGGCCTTGCAAACCGGCGCAGTCCCGCACTGGTGGCGCTGGGGGACTTCGCGCAGGGAACCCGCAAACTGCTGTTCCGGGACAAGCTGACGAGCTTCCTGGCGATCGCCGCGCTCTGCCTCGCGCTGGCCTTCGCCCTGCTGCTGAGCTCGATCGGGCCGAGCAGCAGTGGCACCCAGATCCCGATCAGCCGGGTGCAGACGCTGGCCAAGGAAAAGAACATCGTGAGCGCCGTGCTGCTCGATCACGACAGCCGCGTGGAGCTCCTTACTCGCAAGCCGTCCGAGCTGCTGTGGGCGTCCTACGTCACCTCGGGCGCCCAGACCCAGCAGCTAGTGGGGATACTCGAAAAGAGCGGCGCGAGTCTCACCGTCGACCAGCAGGCGGGCAAGCCCCTGCGCCAGATCGTCGTCCAGTTCCTGATCCCGATCCTGCTGCTGGTGTGCCTGTTCGCGCTGTTCACCCGCATCGGGGCCGACGGCGGCGCCGGGGGCATCGCGGGCTTCTCCCGCTTCACCGGCAAGGGGCGGCGCAAGGGCAAGGGCACCGCTGAAAGCATCACCTTCGCCGATGTCGCCGGCGCGGGCGAGGCGGTGGCGGAGCTGCGCGAGATCCGCGACTACCTCGCCGACCCGGACAGGTATCTGCGGGTCGGCGCCGCCGCACCCAAGGGCGTGCTGCTCGTGGGCCCTCCGGGGACCGGCAAGACGCTGCTGGCGAAGGCCGTGGCAGGAGAAGCGGACGCCGCGTTCTTCTCCCTCTCGGGCTCGGACTTCGTGGAGTCGCTGGTCGGGGTTGGCGCGGCGCGCGTGCGCGATCTCTTCGCCAAGGCCCGCAAGACGGCACCGGCGATCATTTTCATCGACGAGTTCGATGCCGCCGGGCGCAAGCGCGGCGCCGGGATCGGCCAGGGCAACGACGAGCGCGAGCAGACGCTCAACCAGATCCTCGTGGAGATGGACGGCTTCGCGGGCGACGGCGGCCTGGTGGTGATGGGGGCGACCAACCGCCCCGACATCCTCGACCCGGCCCTGCTGCGCCCCGGGCGCTTCGACCGCCAGGTGACGATTGACGTGCCCGACGTCCACGGGCGCCTCGAGATCCTGCGCCTGCACGGGCGCAAGCGCCCCCTCGGACCGGACGCCTCGCTGGAGGAGGTGGCCCACCAGACGCCCGGCTTCAGCGGTGCGGAGCTGGCCAACGTGATCAACGAGGCGGCGCTCCTGAGCGTGCGCGACGGGCGCGAGGCGATCGACCAGGCGACGCTGGAGGAGGCGATCGACCGGGTCGTGTCGGGGCCCGCCAAAAAGCACATCCTGACCCGCGATGAGCGCTGGATGATCGCGATCCACGAGGCTGCCCACGCGGTCGTCACCGACGCGATCGGGCACTCGGTCTCCACGCGCAAGCTCTCGATCGTCGCGCGCGGGCGGACGCTGGGCACGGCGGCCCACATGCTCACCGACCGCGACCAGCTGATTCAGCGCGAGCCGGACCTGCAGAGCCAGCTGATCGTGACCGTCTCCGGCGCCGCGGGCGAGCGGATCGCCTTTGGCCACTTCTCCACGGGCGTCAGCGACGATCTGCACGCCGCCACCAGCCTGGCCCGCACGATGGTCACCTCCTTCGGCATGTCCGACGCTCTGGGGCCGGTGACCATCGGCGAGAAGGGGGGCGAGGTGTTCCTCGGCGCCTCCCTGCAGGATCTCGGCTCGGTGGGGCCCGCGACGCTCGATCTGATCGACCGCGAGGTCGAGCGGCTGGTGGGCGACGCGGAGACCAGGGCGGCCGTCATCCTCGACCGCAACTGGAGCACCGTCGAGGAGACCGCGAACGCCCTGCTCGAGCACGAGACGCTCTCGGGCGTCGCCCTGGAGGCCGTTCTCTCCACGGTGCAGGAGGTGACCATGGAGGAGCTGCGCGACGTCCGCCGGCCGGTGACCGAGCGCGATCCCAGGAACGGGAGTCGCTGACTCGATGAGCCGGCGCCGCTCGGGCAACCTCTCGGCGGCCTCGCTGGTGATCTCGCTGCTGGCCCTGGTCCTCTCGAGCACCGGCCTCGCGAGCGCCGCCAAGCATGCGCTCGTGGCAGCGATCGACGGGCACCAGATCAGCGCCAAGCCCCACCCCGGGGGCGTGCTGGTGCTCGGGCGCAACGGGAAGTTCCCCGTCTCCGCGATTCCCGCCGTCAAGGAGGCCGAAAAGCTCGACGGCATGAACCCCGAAGCGCTCTTCGCCTGCCCGCCGACCACCGTGGACATCGGGACGTGGTGTCTGGAAACCTCGCCCTACCCCTTGACCAATCAGGAGATCGGCAAGAACAACTACTTCTGGGCGTCGCAGGCGTGCGTGGAAAGAGGTGGCTACCTGCCGAGCGCGGCTCAGCTGATCGGGGCCGCCAAGCGGGTGAAACTGGAGGGCACGATCAAGGAAAACCCGGACACCGCCACCGTCGAGCAGGACCCCAGCGTGGGGCTCAAGGACGAGCGTGAGATGAGCTCCTCGCTCGTGACCACCGCGGCGGGCTCGGACGCAGCCGGATCGGAGGGGGTGACCGAAGGGGAGACCGGGGATCCGCGCACCGGCGAACCGAACCCCGTGCCGCTACCTGCCGTGCCGGCCCCCAGCACGCTGCAGTATGTGACCGTCTACAGCAACGGCACCAATGGGGGCTTCGCGGGCTCCGTGCCGGTCTCCCTGCCCGAACCCTTCCGCTGCGCCTACAACAAGATCCCCGGGGCCAACAAGAGCGAAGAAGGGTAGGCCGGGGGGCCAACAAGAACGAAGAGTGGGCTGCCCCTCAGGCCGTGGCCGGCTCGGCCGGCTGGGCGAACTCGGGTGGGGCGGTGGGCTCCGGTGGGGCGGTGGGCTCCGGTGGGGCTTCGACGCTTGCCGTCACCGCCGCGAAGCGGTAGCCGACGCCGAAGTGGGTGTGGATGTAGGTCCACGTGGGCGCGGCCTGCGCCAGCTTGTTGCGCACCTTGCGCACGAACACGTCCACCGAGCGGTCGCGGTGCTTCATGTCTCCACCCCACACCTCCCCGTAGATGTCCGCCCTGCGCACCACCCTGTCCTCGCGCTGTGCCAGGACGAGCAGGACCTGGAACTCGCGCACCGTGAGGCCCACCCGCCGGCCGTCGGCCAGCGCCTGAATCTCGTCGGGGCGGATCTCGAGGTTGCCGTACAGGAGTGGGCTCCCCGCGTCGCCCTGCGGCGCACCGCGCTCGGACGCACGCCGCTGTCCGGAGGCGGGAGCGTTCGCGGCGCGCTGCGCGGCCGGTGTCCCCCCTTCATATGAGCGGAGCGAACGTACGTCCACTGGCTGCGAGAAGTTATTGCGGGCGCTCCCCCGCGAGGTGAAGCCGCGGTGATGTACTGGATAAGAATTGGTGAACACGGAGGGGTGTCCTTCACCAAATCGTCACGTCTTGGGAGGGCCCGGCCTGGACGATGTTCGGGGTCTGCGGATGGGGTCCACCCGTCCGCCCTGCCACGTCGCTGGGGCCGCGCTCCATCTGAGGAGATCCTCTGTCCACCCAAGTACATGCACGTCCCTCCCTCGCGGCCGGGCACTGCCCCAGCTGCGGAGCGCCGCTGGCCTCCGACCAGCGCTACTGCCTGGAGTGCGGCACCCGCAGCCCCCTGCGCGGCAATGCGCTGGTGGACGATCTCGGTGCCCTCCTCTCCGCCAAGCAGCCCACCGCGTCGCCTGACGCCGCTGGGTCGCACCCCGCCGGGCCGCACTCCACGCCACCCTCCGCCGGGGAGCCCCCGCGTCCCGGCAACACCACGGCGGTCATCGCCGGGGTTGGGGTGCTGCTGCTCTCGATGGGGGTGGGCGTGCTGATCGGTCGCTCGAGCGCCCCCAGCTCGAAGGCCCCGGCGGTGCCCGCGCAGGTGATCAGCGTGTCGAGCACCGGAGCCAGCTCGAGCACCGGTACGGGACAGGCATCCGCTCCGACATCCTCGACGCCCAGCACGACGATGCCCAGCACGGCGAAACCCTCCTCTACGCACGCCGCGAAGAAATCCTCCCCGGGATCGTCCACGAGCGAATCGAGCTCCGGCGGGGTGGGGCAGACTCCCGACAAGCCAGCCCCTCCCACCGTGCTCAACCAGCTGCACAAGAGCAAAGGGGAGAGCTACGAGCAGAAGTCCAAGAACCTCCCCAACGTGATCTCCACCGGCTAGCCAGGACCTTGACCGGGCAATCACCCACCACGCCGCCGCCCAGCGGTTCCGCCACGGCCGCCGGTCTGGGGTTCGCGAGCGCGCGCCCCTCGCCCGGCGACCCCCTGCCCTCGGCCCAGGAGGGTGCGCGCTCCGCGCTGCGTCGTCGTCGGGACGAGCTCGCGGAGCAGGTCCTCGAGCTGCACTGGGACCTCGGCGGCCTCGCCTACGAGATGGCGATCCGCGACCACTTCCGCCTCGACGTGCTCGTGCGTCGCGCCGCTCTGCTGCAGGAGCGCGACGCCGAGCTGGCGGAGGTCGAGCGGCTCCTGCACCTGGAGGAGGGCGCCAGCGCCGGGGCGTGCCCCGCGTGTGGCGCTCCCCACAGCCGCGGCGCCCTGTTCTGCTGGCAGTGCGGGGGAACGCTCATGGAGCGCGCCCCCAGCTCGGCTCTCACCGCCGAGAGCGTGGGGGCAGGGAATGACGACGCTCGCAGTGGTGGGGCAGGGAGCCCCGGCGCACGCAGTGACGAGATGAGGAGCCTCCGAGCGCGCAGCGACGAGGCGGAGGACGTCGCTGCGGACACGTTGGCGATGGACCCCGCGCCCGCCTTCGGGGAGTAGGGGTCACGGCGGTGAGGTCCGCTCTGGCGAAGCTCGCCCGGCTCGATCCCACCAGGCTCGATCTGAGGCTGCCCCGGCCCTGGGTATGCGTGCTGCTCGTGCTGAGCTTCCTCGGCTTCGGGGTGATCGTGGGCCGCACCGTGGCGGGCACGCCGGAGAACGCGCTCTCTGCGTCTGTGCCCCGCCAGCTGCGGCTGGTGCTGCCTGCGGCCGCGGACTCCTCCACCTCGCAGTCTCCGACGCCACCCATCTCCGAAGCGGCCACCACGCCATCGGCGAGCTCTCCGGAACCCTCTGAAGCCGGCGAATCGACAGGGGGCGGCGAAGGGTCGCAGGGCTCCAGCGGGGGCGGCTCGCAGGGCAACGGCTCCAGCGGGAAGGGCTCCGGTGGAAAGGGATCGGGCACCGGCGGTGGAGGGTCTGGTGGGGGCGGCTCTGGCAGCGGGGGCTCCGGCGGCTCCGGCGAAGGCGGCTCCAGCGGCGGCTCGGCTGGCAAAGGGGCCGGCGGCGGCTCGGGCGGCAAAGGCACCGGCGGGGGCGGCGGGAAAGGCAGCGGTGGAGGTGCGGGCGCCGGGCAGGGGGGAGGCTCGTCCGGGTCTTCGAAGCTGCCGCCGGTCAAGCACGTGTTCCTGATCATGCTCGCCGACCAGCCCTACGCCTCGGTCTTCGGGCCCTCCTCGGCCGCTCCCTACCTCGCCGACACCCTGGAGCACCGCGGGGAGCTGCTGGTGCGCTACTACGGGGTCGCCCACGACGAGCTGGCCAATGGGATCGCGCTGCTCAGCGGCCAGGGACCCACACCCCAGACGGAGGTCAACTGTCCCACCTACGCTCCAATCTCCCCCGCCACGGTGGGCGCCCAGGAACAGGTGCAGGGGGCGGGCTGCATCTACCCGTCCTCCACCAAGACCCTGATGGGCGAGCTGACCGCCAAGCACCTCACGTGGAGGGCGTACGTGGAAGGCATGGACTCGGGGCACGGGGCCGGGCCCGCCACCTGCCTGCACCCCGCGGCGGGGTCCGCGGACGCCACGCTTGGGGCGACCCCATTGGCGGCCACGACCACAGGGGTGCCGGCCGAGGATCAGGTGCCCCCGCCCTACGAGGCGTTGTCGGGGGCCGCCTATGCGACTTTCCGCAATCCCTTCGTGTACTTCGAAAGCGTGGTCGACTCCCCCGCGTGCGCCGACGACGACGTGAGCCTCAGCGCGCTCGCCGGCGATCTCTCGAATCCCGCGCGCACCCCGACCCTCTCCTACATAGTGCCCTCCCTCTGCGACGACGCCAGCCCCATCCCCTGCACTGCAGGCAGCCCCGCGGGCCTGCCCCCGGCAGATGAGTTCCTGCACAAGGTGGTCCCCAAGATCCTCGCCTCCAAGGCCTACAAGCAGGGGGGCCTGCTGGTCATCACCGTCGATCAGGCACCCTCCACCGGGGTGGGCGCCGATTCGAGCTCCTGCTGTGGGCAGCCCGCCTTCCCCGCGCTGCCGCCGCCCCCCACGCTGCCGGGCGGGGGCTCGGCGCGGCCCACGGGCGGTGGCCAGGTGGGGGCGCTGCTGCTCTCCCCCTATGTGAAGTCGGGAACAACCAACCAGGAACCCTTCAACCACTTCTCGCTGCTGCGCACGATCGAGAACCTCTTCGGGCTCCCCCACCTGGGCTACGCCGCGGAGTCGAGCGTGGG
Source organism: uncultured Solirubrobacterales bacterium (assembly GCA_963713985.1). Classification (GTDB taxonomy): domain Bacteria; phylum Actinomycetota; class Thermoleophilia; order Solirubrobacterales; family Solirubrobacteraceae; genus Palsa-744. Next base: position 1,941,035 of record OY970219.1, read on the forward strand.
CTCGTTCGAAGCCCCGGTGTTCACGGCTTACGAAGGCTGAGCCTCCTGGCTCAGGAAGCGGAATCCCTGCGGGGGCTGAATTCTCTCGCCCGGTAGCCGGCCGACGTAGTCGATTACCCACTCACCCATGCGGCGATCGCAGGCTTCACAGGCCGGTAACAACTCCCTCCACATAAAGGTATCATTATCGACCAACATTATGAGGATTACGGAGGACAGCCCCATGCACCGTGGCATCTCGGGCGCGACATGCGCCAACGGCCGTCAACACGGGAGTCCGCAGGTCATCCGGGCCATGCACCAGCCCACTGGTGGGATCGCCCTGGCGAATGGGAGTGCGGTGGCGCCCCTGCGCGTTGCCCAGCTGGATCGGGACTCGGGCCTGCTGATGGTGACCGCGAAGCGCCTGGAGCGGCTGGGCTACGAGCACCGCGTGCTGCCCTCCGTCGTCTCCCCCGAGCGGATGGCCGGGTTGCGCCTCGACGCGCTGGTCGTCGATCTCTCGATCCTCGGCCCGCAGTGCTGGGAGTGGCTGGAGAGCCTCTGCGGGCTCAAACGGAGCTTTGGGATCATCGTCTGCACGACCTCCTCGACGGTCGCCGATCGCGTGCGCGCCCTGCGGCTCGGCGTCGATGACTGGCTGGCCAAGCCCTGCCATCCCGAGGAGCTGATTGCTCGCGTCGAAGCGATCGTGCGGCGCGGACGGCGCGTCGAGCGCCAGCACGACGCGAAGCCGATCGAGGCGGGGGAGCTCGAGGTGCGCCGCAATCAGCACCAGGCGTTCGTCGCCGGGGAGAGCCTCAACCTCACGCGCCGCGAGTTCCAGCTGCTCGAGCTGCTCGCGTGCCACGAGTGGTGCGTGCTGGAGCGGGAGTTCATCTACGAACGCCTCTGGGGCTACTCGATGGTCCGTGGGGACCGCTCGGTGGACGTGTTCGTGCGCAAGGTGCGTCACAAGCTGGAACAGACCTCGCCGAGCTGGAGCTACATCCACACCCACTTCGGCATCGGCTACCGCTTCGCGGCCGAGCCGGTCGAGTCGGCTGAGGAGGACGGATCGCAGGCGGAGCGGCTGGCCGCCTGAGAGCGGCCCCGGCACTGGTCCGACCCGGCTTGCAATCGAGGTGGCCGACCGACCTCGATTTGCAAATGGCATGAGTCCAAGGTCGGAAGCCCACTCGGAGCGCCTGCTCAGAGCGCCAGCTGCTCGGGGCGCTCGGCGCCGATGCGCCTTGCCTGCGGGACGCCCGCGGGTGGCGACTCGGCCGTTTCGGCTCCCGCGCTCGCCAACTCGTCATAGGTGACAGCGGTGCGACGCCGAGCGGAGCGGGTCAGGGCCCACTCCAACGCGCGCACCTGGCGGGGGTGCTGGAGATCGGAGGGGTGCAGGTCCAAGCGCAGGGTGCGCCCCGCCAGCAGCGCGCCCGTGCGCATCGCGAATGGCGAGAGGGTGCGTTCCAGTGGCCCCTCGACGCCGATGCTCCAGGCGGGGGCCATGCGCCGCCAGGAGCGCTCCCTGACGGCGGGGTCGTGCGCCTGGGCAAGTGCACCGTGCAGGCCCCAGAGGCCGGCCCACCAGCGGAAGTGCGTGCCCAGTGCGCTGCGCAGCGCGGGAGTGTAGGCGTAGGCGGGGGCGACGAACCCGTCGGGCTCGATCCCCGCGAGCTTCAGCAGCCGCCAGCCGGCCTCCACCGCGCGGCGGGTCTCAGCGCCGTCGAGCCCCACGAACTCCGCGGCGCGCGACGCCAGTGCGGGCGCTGGCAGGCGCTGCGGCCACCTCCCGCGGCGCAGCTGCTCGTGCTGGAAGCCGTGCTGGGCGATCGAGTCGCCCAGTCGGTGGCGCTCCGCCAGCCAGTCCACCAGCTCCGGGGAGCGCTCACCCACGGGGTGCAGGTCGCGGGCGGGGATCACCAGCAGCGTCACGCGGTCCACCCCGCGGCTATCCAGCCACGCGCGGACCGTGGCGCAGCGCTCGAAGGTCGCCGGCTCGACGTCGTGCAGCGCGACCGCGAGCGTGTGGAGATCATGCGGCACGGCGCACCCCCGGGGTGGTGTCGCTGGCGCTGTGGGACTCCGCCAGCGCGTGGCCGTAGCCCTCGGCAAGGCGCTCCATCGCGCTCTCCCAGGTCCTTCTGCGAACCGCGCTCAGCGCGATCGCCGCGAGGCGTCGGCGCAGCAGCGGTGAGCCGGCGAGCTCCAGCACGCACTCCGTCAGGGCGTCGGCGCGGGGCTCGCTCAGGAGGCCGCTCACACGATCCTCCACGAGTGAGAGGGGCCCGCCCGCGGCGACCGCCACGACTGGCAGCCCGCTCGCCTGCGCCTCGAGGATCACCTGCCCGAAGGTGTCGGTGGCGCTGGGGAAGAGGAAGATGTCGGCGCTCGCGTACACCCGCGCGAGCTCGACCCCCTGGAGCCACCCGAGGAAGGTGGCGTGCTTGCCCACGCGCTCGCGCAGGTGCTCCTGCTCGGGTCCTCCGCCGGCCAGCACCAGGTGCAGCCGGGGGTCGCGGCGGTGCGCGTCGAGGAACGCCTCGGCGAGCAGGTCCGCGCCCTTCTCCCGGGTTATGCGCCCCGCATAGAGCACGTTGAGCTCGCCCGGAAGCTCGTGCTGCCCGCGCAGCGCGGGGCCGAAGCGGGCGGTGTCCACACCGCGGTCCCAGCGCGCCACGCGCTCGGTGCCGACGCCGATCTCGCGCAGCGCCCCGTCGGAGGCGGGGCTGGGGGAGAGGACGAGGTCGCAGGCACCGTAGAAGGCCCGCACCGCCATCGCCATTGCGTCGGCCAGGCGCACCTCCCCGGAGCGCAGGCCGGCATAGGCGGTGAGCTCGGTGTGGTAGCTGCCGATCAGCGGCACCCCCAGCGCGCGGGCCACGAGCGCGCCGGCAACGCCCACCGGTCCGGGGGAGCAGACGTGGATCGCGTCGAAGGCGCCCTCCGCGAGCGTCTCCACGGCGGCGGGCAGAGCGGGCACGCCGATCCGCAGGCCGGCGTAGAAGGGCACGTCGATCTCCGCCACCGCGGAGAGCCGGCGGTCGACCTCGGGGTCGGTGCCGATCACCTCGATCTCGAAGCCCGGCACGCCGCGCTGGCGGATCTCCTCGATCGTGCGCGAGACCCCGTGGGTGCTCCCGATCCCGTCCGCCATGATCGCCACCCGCGGGAGCTCCCCCTCGCGCGAGTCGAGCTTCGCCTTCTCGCTGCCCAGGAACGCCGCCGCGGGCGCGTAGGGGATCGCGGCGATGCAGCCCTCGAAGATCGTCATCGCCGCACCGAGTGCGTCGAGGCCGCCTCCGTCCGGGGCGATTTGTGGAGTGGGGGGCGCAGCCGATTTGAGCGCGTCGAGGCCGCCGTCCTCCGCGGGGGTCGTGGGAGCGGCAATCGCATGAACGACCGACTCGACCGCGGCGCGCAGCTTGCGCTCGTGCGCGCGGCACGCGCGGCGGTGCAGGTCGGCGTGGGTGAAGCGCTCGTCCTGCATGTACGCGATCAGCCCGCGCTCGTCGAGCTCCTCGAGTCCCACCGCGGCGAGCCACGCGCGCAACAGGTCGCGGGCATCGGCGGGATTCAGGTCGTTGCCGACGGCCCCATGTCGGGCATCGCCCTCGCGCAGCAGGCGCTGAGCCATCCGCAGCACCGCACGGGGATCTGGGCCGCCGCCACCGGCGGACTCTCTGTCCAGGCCTCTGCCGAGCACGCGCGCGGCGAGCGCGATCGCGGCGTGGGCCCACTTGGCGGCGCCGCCCTGGTCGCCCCGCGCGGTGGCGCGTCCGGCGCGCAGGTGGTCGAGCAGCTCAACGGGGGTGCGCGCGGGAGGGGTCTCGGTGTAGGTGCGCCCGATGTCCACCCCCGCGTGGTCGTCGCTGCCGCCGATCCCGGTGCCGTCGTTGGTGGCGATGTAGATCGCCGCGGGGCGGTTCAGCTCGCGGGCGCGGGCGCCGTTGCGCACCTCCCAGATCCCGAACAGGTCCGCCAGCCGCCGGCGGTGGCGTGCGGTGAGGGGGGCGCCGACGGTGTAGTAGGGGTGGGCCAGCGCGCACACGATCTCCCGCTCGCGCGTGTACGCCGCGCACTCCTCCAGATCCCCGCGGTGTGCCTGCAGCCACTCGTGGTCGGCGGGGGTGATGTCGTAGCAGAGCACGTGCACCGCCTGGGGCTCCCCGCGGAAGTGGGCGGTGAGCTCCTCGGAGACGAACACGTCGGGGCGCTCGGCGATCTCCAGCACCCCGTCGATCGTGTCGTGGTCGGTGATCGTCACGAAGTCCATCCCGCGGCGCTTGGCCAGCTCGTAGACCTCCTCGGGTGGGGTCGCGCACTCTGGCAGCCCCACCGCCCGCTGCACCCCCAGGCGCGAGACCTCCGAGGCGGTGGAGTGGCAGTGCAGGTCCGCCCGCGCGACGCTCATCCCGTCTTCGTCCCGTCCCTGTGCGATTGCACTCCTCGCATGCATATTGAGAGATTCGACCGCAAATTGCGGGTTTTTGTAACCAGTCGGGAACCACCGTGTGAAGGAGTGGTGAAGGTGACCGCGCTCGACACCCCGGGTGCGCGCCGGTCTGGAAGCATCGCGCCATGCCCTCCCAGACCCGACGCGAGTCGGGGCTCAACCTGTCGGCACCCGAGACATACCTGTTCATCGCCGGCTGCCCACGGTCGGGGACCAGCGCGGTGGCGTTCCTGCTCAACGAGCACCCCCAGGTCGCGCTCGGGTTCGAGCGCTTCAAGCGCGCGCGTGCGCTGCTGGAGCCATTCCACTTCACCCCCTCCCAGTTCTTCTCGCCGGTACTCGCCGAGACCGACATCCCTGGTGAGCTGCTCTACCGGCGACTGCGCGAGCGCTGGCGCAGCGGCGGGGTGAAGGTGGTCGGGGACAAGGTCCCCCTCTACTGGAGGGTGCTGCCCGAGCTGCTCGAGCGCTTCCCGCGGGGGCGCGTGGTGCTGCTCGTGCGCGACCCGCTCGACGTGGCCGCCTCCTTCGACCGACGCGCCCGCGACCCCGGGGATTGGTGGCCCGCGGAGAACGACCGCACGCTTGCGGCGACGATGTGGAATGAAGCCCTCGCTCGCGCGCGCGAGGCGGAGCTGGCGGGCCACGGGGAGCGCATCCTCCTGCTCCCCTACGAGGCCCTGCTCGCCGGGGAGGAGCGCTGGTTGAGTGCACTGCTGTCCTTCCTCGGCCTGCCATCCAGTGCGCGCGTGAGGATGGAGCACCAAAGACTCGCGGCAAGGTGGAGCGAACGCCGGTCCGAGCCGCATGAGCCGGAGCTCGTCTCCTATGTGGAGGCCCATCGCGATCGCGAGCTCGAGGAGTGGGCGCGCGCACGGATGGAGCGTCAACTCGAGGACGCCACGGGTCAACTCGAGGACGCCACGGCGGTTCACCCTGCGCGGAACGGCAACAGTGGGGAGTCGCGCGCGCCGCTCGGCGCAGAGCCCTCCCACGCCGAGGAGGAATCGTCCATCGACGAACTGCCCCTCGCCGCTTCGGAGCTGCTCGAGCGCGAGGCCGAGCGCGAGCAGCTGCTCGCCGAGATGCGCCGGCCCGGTACCCGTCTCCACGACGAGACCGAGGTGCTCGAGCACCGCCTGCTGGAGCAGTCCAGGGAGCTGCTGCGCCGCGGCGCGCGGCTGCGGGGAGCTGCTCCCCAGGCCGGGGGTCTCCCGGGCGCGGGCGGGCGCGTGACCTTCATCCTTCCCCATCAGCGCCACACCACCGGCGGGGTCTACGCGATCGAGCAGTTCGCCCGCCATCTCGCCCCCTCCCTGGAGGTCTCGGCTGTGGTGCGCGACGCCGCGGTGCAGCCGATCGCGGGCGTGCGGGTGCGCTCGGCGGCTGAGCTCGACGCGCACGCTCTCCCCGCGGCGGACGTGCTCGTCTACCCCGCCGACATGGCCGACGCCGAGCGGCTCCTGGAGCTGCCCGCGGCGCTCGGGCGCCCGGTGATGCTGCTCCAGGGCTATGGGACCCCGGGGTCGCCGGTCGTGCGCGCCAACCTCGTGCGGGGTGCGGACGCCGTCGCGATCGCCCACTGGCTTGTCGAGGACGCGGTGCGCCAGGGGGCGTCGTGCGTGTACGTGCCCTACGGCCTGGACCGCCACCTGTTTCGCCCCGGTCCCCCCACCGCCGAGCGCCCGCCACGGGTGAGCCTCATGACCCACCGCCTCGATTGGAAGGGGCTCGCCGACGCGCTCGAGGCTGTTGCGCTGGTGCGCACCGCGCGGCCCGACGTGGAGGTGGTCTGCTTCGGCGTGGAGCCCGTGCGGGACGCCGGGCACTTCCTCCTCAGCCCCACCCGCGCCGAGGTCGCCGCGCTGCAGCGCTCCTGCGCGGTGCACCTCGTGGCCAGCTGGGAGGAGGGCTTCGGGATGAGTGGAGCCGAGGCGATTGCCTGTGGCGCGGCGCTCGCCACCACCGACACCCGGGGCAGCCGCGACTACGCGCTCGACGGCGCCACCGCGCTCGTGAGCCCGCCGCGCGATCCCGGCGCCCTGGCCGACAACGTGCTGCGCCTGCTCGACGACGCGCGGCTGCGCGAGCGCCTCGTCGCCGCCGGCCAGCGCCACCTGCGGGGTGTGATGCCACCCTGGCCCGAGGCTGCGCGGCGGATGGCGCTCGCGCTGCTGGAGGGCTAGAGCGATGGATGGGCAGCCCGCCGGGGCCGTGCTCGTCTTGGGGATGGCGCGCAGCGGGACCTCCGCCATCACGCGCCTGCTGGCGCTGCTCGGGGTGCAGCTCGGCCCAGAAGAGGAGCTGCTTGCTCCCCGCGAGGACGTCAACCCGAGGGGCTACTTCGAGCACCGCCCGATCGTGCGGCTCAACGCGGAGCTGCTGCGGCGAATGGGAGGAACCTGGCGCGCCCCGCCGCGGCTTGCGCCAGGCTGGCAGCACGCCGCGGAGCTCGAGGACCTCCGCGCGCAGGCGCGCCACCTGCTCGCCACGACCTTCGCAGGGGCGCGTGCGTGGGGCTTCAAGGATCCCCGCACCTCGCTCACGCTGCCGTTCTGGAGCGAGGTGATCGGCGACGCCAGCTACGTGATCTGTCACCGGCGGCCGCTGGACAGCGCGCGGTCGCTGGAGCGGCGCAACGGGCTCGCGCTGGAGGAGGGGGTGGCGCTGTGGCTGCGCTACACCGCCTCCGCGCTCGCGAACACCGCCGGGCGCCGGCGCATCCTCGTCGGCTACGAGGAGCTCTTCCACGATGGCTGGTCGCTGGTGGGGGAGCTCGCCGCCTTCCTCGGCTCCGAGCCCGGCGACCGCGCCGAGCTGCGCACTGCGGTGGAGGGCTGGATCGACGGCGACCTGCGCCACCATGCCGGCACGCTGCGCGAGCTGGTGGAGCACCCCGCGGTCTCGCCCGACGCGCTGGCGCTGGACCTCCTGCTCGAGCTTGCCATCGCGGCGCGCGCGAGCGAGCGGGGCCTCGACGGAGCTGGTGGCGGGGGCCCCGTCGGCGATGCGCTCGACGGTATGGCCCTACGTCTCGCCAAAAAGTCTCAAGACCGCGGAGCGGTCGCGTTGCAGAGCATCGAAGACTTTGGCTGAGAGCCTGGCGTTGGCGGCCTTGATGGCCTCGATGCGCTCGGGACTCATCTCATCGCCAGGGGCACTGCTCCCATCCGCGCCGTTCCCGTTCGCGCCGTCCCCGTCCAGGCCGGCCCCGTTGCGGTGCCCGTACCTGTCCGCGCGGCTCATGGGATCGCGGAAGCCGGCGCCGTGGTGATAGACCATCCCTCCTCGCTCCCCGTACAGCCCATAGAACACGGGGTGCCAGTCGACGGCGTTGGCGCGCAGGATCGGAGTCCACTGTGAGCCGCTCGCGCGGAGCTCTTGCCACAGCCGCCCGCCGACGTCGCCGACCTCCCTGCCGGCCGAGTTGACCCACTTCGGCCCCCGCTCCCAGTCACCCGGCAGGCTCTTCCAGAATCCCGCGGTGGTGACGCAGAAACACGGATGAGGCTGGGGATCGCCCAGGTTCTCGGTACGGACCACCGCCGCCAGTGGCGCTGCGGCCAGGAGGTTCTCGATCCATGCGCGCAGTGGACGGACTGGAAAGGCGTCACCGTCGATGAACATGAGGACGTCCTCATCGCGTGCGCTCCTGGAGGCCTCGCGGGCCAGCGTGTTGAGCTTCTCGCCATGCCCACCGGGGAGATCCTCGCAGTAGGTTGCGACACCCTCGGTGTCCGGCTCGGTCGAGGCCATCAGCAGCGACCAGGGTGAGGTCAGGTGTTCGCGCAGCGCCCGGGCCTGGATCTCGAGCCACGCCGGTGAGCGCCAGTGCACGGTGAGCACATTGATGTTCCTGGACATGGCTCACGAGGTTGTCGGCCGCCCGAGACAGTCGTGTGAAGGAGTGGTTAACGCTCACCCGCCGAGCGAGCCCAGCAACTCCTCGACTGCGCTGGAGGGGTAGAAGGCACGCCATGGCGCATCCTCGCCCTGGGCCAGCAGACGAGATCCGGCCGTGCGCATGTGGGCGCGATCGTAGACCTCCGCCGAGTTGCGTCCCGTCAGCCCCACGTCGAGGCTCGCGGCGCTGGGTGCGATCGCCGACAGCGCGCGACCGCGGCTCGAGATGACGTCCTCGTAGCGGATCACCCGTTCGCGTGGCAGCACGGAGGCGTACTGCTCGAAGAACCACCCCAGCATCTCCAGTTGGCGGTCGAGGACGTCCTCGATGCTGGCCAGGCGAGCGGTGATCTGCGGCGCCATCTCCGGCGGCACGCGCAGGGAGCCCTCGCGCAGGTGCCACCACGGCATGCTCTCCCACGAGCCGAGGACGGCCAGCGGGTTGCGCACGAGCGCGAACAGCGGGAAGCACTCGTGCAGGCCGCGAAGCTGCACCGTGAACACGATCGGATGCTTGACGACGAGGGTGAAGTCGGGGTCCTCCGGTCGGGAGATCGGGATCTCGCTGCGCTCCACCAGGCTCCGGCGCTGCTCGGCGCCGCTGCGATCGTCCTCCACGATCGTCCCCGTCACCCGTCCGCCGACGTGCTTGGTGATGGCCACCCCGTGCTCGAGGATCGAATGGCGCTGCTCGGCGGCGAACTCCACGATCGCGCGGCGCAGATCCTCGAAGGCGAAGTCCCCGCTCCCCGTGCCGGGCCTGCGCGGGAGCCTCGGCAGGATCGGCGGCTCGGCGAGCGCGCGCACGTCGGGGAGGTCGTTCAGGAGCTCGCACGCGAGGGTCGTACCGGACCTCGGCAGCCCGGTGAGCAGCACGCACGGATTGGCGGTATGGGTTGGCGGCGAGGCGGTCATCGAGAGTGGCTGGGTCCGCGTTTTCGAGAGTGGCCGGGTCCGCGCTTCAGGCGTGCAGATCGACGATCGGCTGCTTGCTGCCGCCCGAGATCCCCTGAAAGCTGCGGGGGCCCATGTGGCCGTTGAGCACGGACTCGACCAGGTCGTAGTCCGGATAGCGGCCGTGGATCACGTGCACGCGCTCGACCACGCTGCCGGGCCGCCGGGGGCGGTAGTTGTACTCGGGACCCAGCGTGCAGATCCTGATCTCGCGCCGCCAGGCGCAGCGGCGGAACGCCGGCTGCTCGTAGCCTCCGTAGCGCTCCTCGATGGTCGGGAAGGGACGTTCGCGCGTGAGCTGCGCATAGGTGTCCAGCCAGTCGGCGAAGAAGCCGCGGGTCGCCTCGCCGCCGCGCCACGCGAGCACCCCCACGTTGAGCTCGTAGAAGGACGCCGGCACCTCGGGGTCATCGCGGCCGCGGTACCCGGGCGCGAGGGCCGCAGCCATGTCGAACCGCTCCAGCAGCTCCACGAGGTGGGTCAGATCGCCGGTCACGTGCGTGTCGCTGTCGAGGAAGATCGACCGCTGGAAGGGCGAGGCCGCGATGTTGAGGATCTTGTCAGCGAACGGGTCCCCGCTCGGATCGTAGGTCCGGACCGACAGCAGGCCGCTGTCCGTGGACGGCGGGGTGTGCTCCAAGTCGGAGAAGACGATGTGTGGCACCCGGTTGAAGCGCAGCGAGGAGCGCGCCGAGAGCAGCGCCTCGGCGAGATAGCCCGCGCCGCTCACCGAGTACACGATGCCGGTCACGTGGCCCTCGCTGTCGTCCGCATGGGCCTGCTCCACGGTACCTCCAGGCCGGTCAGCCGTGCGAGCGCCCGGGCGTCGGGGGCGAAGTGCTCGCTCAACGCCGCCCGCAGCTCGGCATCGATCGGGGGGAGCTGCTCGTCGGGGATCACGTTCCACTGCATGAACCAGAAGTCGAAGGCCCGCCTGTGCTGCGCCGGGTGCGGCGTGTGTGGCCACACAGTCCGCGCGAGGTGCTCCTTGAGCTGCTGTTCGGCCGCCGCGTCCAGGCGCCGGCCGAGGCCGCCGCGATGATGGCGGGCCTCCACCTGGGGAGGCCGGTGGGAGTCCTCGACACCCAGGAAGGAGAAGACCCCACGCAGCGTCTGGAGCGGCTCGGCCTCGAGGTCGGCGGTGAGCAGCACGTGCAGCTGCTCGCGCGGGAACACCTCGAGGTAGGCGCCGAGGATCCGGCCGTACTCCCCCTGGACGAGGTATGGCTGCACCTCCATCGGGCGCTGCCGCGCGGTCTGCAGCGCCTGCGGCTGCAGCAGCGCGCGCGCGGCCTCCTCGAAGCTGCGCGGCTCGCGCCCGCGGTGGACCACCATGCGGTGGTGCGACCGCGCGCGCGCGATCGGCTCCCGCAGGACCGCGATCAACTTGACCTGCGGCACCGTGGCGCGAATCCGGCGGGCGACCTCGGGCACGTCGGCGTGCGGGCCGCCCATCATGTAGTGCGGCGAGGCGGTTCCCCACAGCTGCCGGGGGTCGGCCCCGGCGAAGAACTCCTCCAGGTACCAATCCAGCCCGCGCTCGAACTGCTCGTCGTGGCTGAAGAACGGCGCCTCCTTGGAGGTCGGCAGGTGCAGCTGCGGGTGGCTGGCAAGGGCGTGCCACAGCGACGTGGTGCCGGAGCGCTGCGCGCCTATCACCAGGAAGTCGAGGCTCAAGTTTCGACGGAGTTGGACTTGACCGGCGCGGCGACTGTGGGGCTGCTCGAGGGCGTCTTCGCGTGCGAGACGATCAGCGGCTGCAGCGGGGTGTCCTTCAGGTTGATCTTCGTCGGCCAGCTGCGCGGGTCGAGCGCCAGTATCAGCTTGCGCCGGCCCGCGGGGAAGGTCTCCAGGCGCGTGCGGGCGACGACCTTGCCGTGCCGCAGCGCGATGAACTGCACGCGCGTCTTGACCGTCACCTGGAAGCGCAGTTCGAGCGTGTAGCGGTGCACCAGGCGCGAGCGCACGTTCTCGATCGCGGCCAACGTGACCCCGCCCGAGGTCTGCGTGGGCGGTGGCGGGGCGATGACGGGAGGGGCTATCTGCTGGTTGGCGAGCGAGTCGTCCACCGGCGGTTCGATCGGTGGGAGCTGGGGCACTGAGGGGTCGGGCGGCCGGTAGGTGATGACCCCCGCGAAGTTCGGATCGGTGTCTTCCGGGTAGCCGTCGGTCTGCAGGGGATGCTCGGGGTCGCCGGTCAGGTGAAAGAGCCAGCCTTTGTCGGTCGCCAGCCAGCAGTCGTCTACGGCCGGGCATGCGATCGGACCGGCGTTGCCGCGTCCGCCGACCCCCTGCGCGTCGCCGAGCACGTCGCGCTGGGCGATCTTGCCTTCCGCTGTCAGCAGGTCCACATGGGCCTGCAGGTCGCCCGCTTCGACCGTCACCCACGCGGCGGACGCGCTCGGGCTGCCAGGTTCGACGACGATGCCATCGGGCGCTTCTTCTTCGCCTTCGAACTGGAACGGGTCTTCGCCCCCGTTGCCCTTGCCGCCGACGATTTGACTCCAGGCGCCAGCGCTGTCGCGCAGGACGATCGGGTGCGCCAGGCCCTTGCTGGAGGGCATGTGCACCGGCAGTTCGCTGGCGCGCGTCGCCAGCGCCCACAGCTGGGCCGTGCCCCCGTTGGACTGGGCGGGGCTGTAGTCGCTGTTGAGGATGAACGGGCCGAGCGTCAGCGGGTACACCGGATGACCTTCTTCGTCCGTGCCGTAGTCGGGCAGCGGCGGGCAGAAGCCGCTGGTGCAGTCGGAGTTGGCGAGGAACAGGTCCGCGAAGGGGTTGCTCGCATCTGGCCCCCCGACCTGGTGCAGCAGCGACGGGCTTTCGGGTTCTTCGCCTTCGAAGCTGTCGGCTTCGGTCAGCTTGACGCTCTCCAGCAGCGTGCTTTCGTTCGCGAGCGCCATCGAGACGATCGCGTGGTCCTGTGAGGCGTAGACGACGCTGACGTTCGTCCCGTCCCAATGCAGGTGGAACGCGCCGTAGTTCGGAGCCTGGCCGAGCGCCCCGCCGAACCAGCAGTCACTCGCAGAGAGGCAGGCGCCCGAGGTCATCTTCTGGTAGGAGTCGGGCTGCTCGAAGGGCTCGGCATATGAGCCCACCACCTGTCCATTCAGGAAGTGGCAGAGGGACACGCTGGTGTATTCGTTGGCGCCGCCGCCGTTGAGCTGGAACTGACGCTCATCCGAGATCGTCCAGAACTCGTCCGGCCCGGCCCACACGATGCGGCCTTCGCCGCCTCCGCACACGGTCGAGAGCTGATGCCAGTCGACGCCGTTGTAGGCGTACAGCCCCGCCGGCACCGCCGGTGGATCGCCGGCGGTGATGAGCAGCCCGCGGTTGGGCGCCCAGAACGAGATGTCCCCGACTCTCCCGAGTGGCACCGCGTAGTTCCCCCCGATGACCCCCGGAGGCGGCGGGGGGAGCCGGCCGGGGCGAACTGCCAGCCCACTTCGCCATGAGCCGCCGGGGCACACATGCCGGCCGCCAGCGCCAGAGCACCGAGGAGCGAGGGAGTGCGCAGCCGGCGCAGCACCCGTGTGCACAGAGACGGGAGGGTGCGAGACGGGAGGGCGCGCAGCCGACGGCGTCCCCTCCCGGCGAGGAGTGGGAGGCTGCGCCCTCCGCCGCGCGCTCGCGCGCTCATCGCCGCCCGCCGCTCCTCGTTGCGCTCGGGTGGCCGGTTCGCCCGTGACTGGAGGCGCTCTTGGCGCGTCGTCGCTTCGCCGGCGCCTGGAAGGTGGCGGCGAGCTCCTGGGCCAGAACCGGGTGGTCGGCGGCCGCGAAGGCGATCCTGATGTTCGCGTACAGTCCTCCCGCGCTGGTGAGCAGCGACCGATAGCGTGACGCCGGAGTCAGGCGCAGCTCGATCACCCCGGCGGAGTGGGCGGTCTGCTTGACCTGCGCGATCTCCCTGACGGCGACGGTCGTCCGTGCGAGGCTCCGCGAGGCGCTGTGTCCTCCTCGCCGCTTTGACGAGGAGCCGCCGTGTCCGCTCCCGCTGTCCCTGCTGGACTGCGCGACGCCCGTGGGCACCGTTGCGCTGGCGCTCGCCGTCAGCGTGCCGGCGCCGGGGACGCTCACGTAGAGCAGCAGCGAGCCCCTGGCTCCGTGCGACGCGGTTGCGCTGATGTTCCACAGGGGGCTCGGATCGGGATTGCCCGGCAGCGGGCTCACGCTCTGCTGCCCGATGCCCCCGGGCGAGTTGCTCGCATGCGTCACGAACACGCTGGTGCCTTCGTCGACGGTCCCGTAGGCGAGATTGGTCGCACTCGAGCTCAGCGCGATCGTGTTGCCGTCCTCGTCCAGCGATGCGTCCAGCGAGCTGGCATTGGCGGGCTGGCCTTCGTAGCCCTGGCTGATGAATTCGAGGGTGCCAGCCGGCAGGTTCGCCACGTACACCTGGCTGTTGAGGGCCTGGCTCAGCGGAGGGGTGATGAGCGCCGGGGGCGCGAGCGGGAACGCCTCGCGCGCGGTGATGAAGGCGACCTGCGTGCCGTCGGGGGAGATCGCGATTTCCTCGATCGTGCCGGCGAGCGCGACGTCCTTGAGGTTGAGCGAGGCCCATGCGGTCAGCCTCGTGATCGCCTGGGCGCGCGAGAGGCCGGGGGTCATGTTCACGACGAAGGCGTTCGCGCTCGGGGGCGGAGCTTCGCCGCTGTGATAGACCGGGTCTTCGCCGTAGGTGGGCTGCGTGGAGAGCAGCGCCACGGTGAGGCCGTTTGCGCTCAGCTGCGGGGTCACGACGTCGAGCGGGTCGCTTCCGGTCCCGGTCGTGGCGAAGCCCTTCGCGGAGAGGTAGCTGCCCCGGATGGGACCCTCTTCCAGGTTCGTTTCTTCGCCCCCCGGGTTGTAGAGCAGATCCAGGCCGCCTGAGCAGCTGGGCGGGCATTCCGGCGCGGATGCATCGCCGCCGGCGAGCACGCTGCGCGTCGGGGCGCGCGAGCCCGCGGCGATCCGCCGCCACAGCGGCTCGGCGTATTCGTCCGGGTAGCCGCCTTTGGGTGGGGCGGGCACCGGCGTGGCGAGGTCGGTCTGTTCCTGCACCTCGATCCCCATCCACGCGACGGTGCTGCCGTCGGCGCTGATCGCCGCGGTGCTGGTGCTGATTGGGACGCTCAAGAACGTCGCCGTCGCGCTCGACCCGGCGATCGCCGCGCCGCGCGGCACGGGCTGCGGTTCCCCGGTGCCTTCGAGCGTGGCGCGCGTGGCGCTCACCAGCTCGGTCTGGTTCGTGTTCAGGTAGCGCACGGCGATCTGGTCGGAAGGGGTCTGCGGGCCCACGAGATCGGATTCGCTGATGACTGTGAAGGCCACCTCGCTCCCATTGCCGCTGATCGCCACGCGGTAGGCCGCCGACGCCCCGCACGACTGGCCCTTCGTCGTGGGCTTGGCGTAGGTGAGGCTTTCCGTGCTCCCGTTCCTGGCGGAGACGAGTTTGTAGGCGCCCGCTTCTTCACTGGTCTTGCCGGCAGCTGCTTCCACGCGCTTGCTCATGTCGCGCACGTAGACGCTGCTGCATTCGCCTTCGGGTTCACCCGTGAGCGGGTCGTCGTCGGTCGTGAAGCTCACGTACTGCCCGTCTTCGCTGATCGACGGGGCGCCGGTGCCGGCTCCCAGGGCGACGACCTGCACTTCTTCGGTCGCGAGGTCCTCGCGATACACCCCGGGCTGGGAGGCGATCGAGCCCGTGTAGGCGACGTACTCCCCGTTTGCCGAGATCGCCGCGTCGTAAGCGTAGTCGGCCTGCAGATGCAGCTGCGGGGAGCCTGCCACGAGCGTGAACGGCCCATATACCGCCTGGGCGGGCACGGTGCACACGGCCCACCCCGCGAGCGTGGCCAGCAGGACGAGCCCGGACAGGATGAGCCTGCGGGGGCTCACTTGGCCTGCACCCACATGTGTGCATCGAGGCGGATGCCGACCTTGCTGGCGCTCCTCACCACGATCTCATAGCGTCCCGGGTGGGCGAATGTGTGGCGAGCCGTCAACCTCCCGCGTACGAGCGCCCCGCGGCCGAAGTCGATCGAGGTCGCGCTCGCGCTGGCGCCCGACGCACGGTCGTAGACTCGCACCCGCACGACGTCGTGCGCGAGGCTCCTGACGCTCACACTGGGCGGGTTGGCGTCCACCTTCAGTTCCGCGACAGGCGTCATCGTCTCCTGGCCGAGGCTGTCGGTCGCCAGCACCTGAACCTGGTGGACGCCGTTGCCGAGCCCGTGTGGGCTCACGTGTGTCGACAGCCCGGTGAGCCCACTCTTGCTGACCTGGCCGTCGATGATCAGCGCGTAGGTGGTGGTCCCGTACGCCTCTGGGGCGGGTTCCCAGGTGATGGCGGCCGAGTTGCCGCCGACCCATCCCACGGGCGCCTGCGCCTGGAAGTCGCCGGGCGGGCTCTTGGCGACCGCGGCCATCACCTGCGGCTGGCCGGGGGGGCCCTGGCGGAAGGCGATCAGCGCATCGCCCTGGCCGGAGCCTCCCAGCGCGGGTTCGCTGACCGGGCCGCTGAGCGGGGCGGCGAGCTGGGCTTGCTGCCAGGCTCCGCCGGCGTAGTCCTCGCGCGCGTCGACCACCGACGAACCCGTGGAGGTGGTCGACGACCAGACCGTCAAACCCCCACCGGCTGGGTTGATCGTCGTTGCCACCTGCGCGCCGCTCGCCGGCCCGAGCGCAGAGGAGGCGCCAAGGCCGTTGGTTTCGTTGCCGCTCACCGCCATCGTGCTCCCTGCGCCAGCGCTCGGCCCGCCGGTATAGGCAAGTCGGAAGGCGGTCTTGTCGTCGATCGACACGCTCGGTAGCCCCAGCGTGGGCGCGCCCCCGACCACGACTGCCCCGGTGAGCTTTGCTCCCGCGGGAGCGGTTTCGGCGGGCAGCGTGTTGAGCAGGATCTTCGCGCCGCCGTAGGGCGAGCCGTCGCCGCCTTCCAGGCGATAGGCGATCTTGGCTTCGCCGTATCCGGACACGGCGATCGCGGGCGCGTCCGCTTCGGCAGCGATCGGTCGCCCACCACTTTCGGTGGGGCTCACTTCGAGGACGTTGCCCAGCCGTGTCCCGTAGATCCGTCGTGCCCAGATGCGCGCGACGCCGGAGCTGTCGGGCTCCTGCCAGGCGACGACCGCGTTGCCGTTGAGCGCCACTCCGATCGCCGGCGCGTTGCTTGCGCTTGGGTGGCGCATCGGGAGTTCGCTGTGGTTGTTGATCGTGCCGAGCTGGGTCCAGGGCAGGCCCTCTCCGTTGTAACGCGCGACGCGCACCGCGACCAGCTCGTCGCCGGGCTTGAACGGGAGGATCGTGGGGTTGTTGGTGAGCGGGTTGGTGACGACGCGATAGGCCACGTACGCGATCCCGTCGGGGGCCATCGTCAGCGAGGGGTAGGCTGCGGTCCCGTCGCCGATTTCTTCGATCGGGAGCGCCGGACCGAACTGCTGGGCCCCCGGTTCGACGGCGGCCGACATCAGCCGGTAGTGGGTGACCTCTGCGATCGTCGCCCACGGCTCGGCCCACACGACCAGCAGGCGGCCGTCGTTACCCGCCGCGATCGCGGGAAAGCTGGCGCCGAAGGGCTGGCCGGCGTCGACCTCGATCGGCGGCTGCCAGACGCCACCCACGAACCTCGCGACGAACAGGTGGGGCTGGCCTTCCACGAGCTTGGTGTAGAGGATCCCGCCGCTGCCGTCGGGCGCCATCGCCGCTCCGTCGACCGCGAGGATCGACGAGCTGGGGCCGTCGATCACGACGGCCTGGGTCAGCGCCGCACCGGCCGGCGCCGGCGCGAGCAGCAGCAGGGCGCCGAGTGCCAGCGCCGCAAGCAGGGCCATGCTCCCCGCGCACACGCACGGAGTCAGGGCGCGCAGAAGCTCATTGCGTTGGCTCATCGAAGGCAAGGCGAGCGAGCCGCTGAGGAGGGCTCGCGGGGTTCCCCCAATGCTAGGGGCCGGGCCCGCCCGCGCGCCAGGTGTTCACCACAGTTTCACAGGATCGCCGCCCCCGGCCTCGACATTACTCTCCTTTGTTACGGCGGGCCCTATTCATCGTCATCGTGTCCGCCCTTCTCCTGGGCGGCTCGACGCTGCTCGCGGGCAGCGTCCCGGAGGACCCGGCGACGGCCACGGCCGCGGGCGGCTCTCTGCCGGCCCCGCTGAGCTTCCAGCCGGAACTCGGTCTGCCGGCGAGCGGCGTCGCGATGATCGGCGCCGCGCCGGGGGAAGCCCCCGGAGAGGTGTGGGCCGTGGGCAGGATCGGCGAAGTGCCGGCGTTCGCGGGCGGCGCGCAGATCAGTGGCCCGGCCGCGCCCGCTCCCGGGCTGCCGGTGCTGCTGCACCGCTCTGATCAGCAGGGCTGGCAGGTCGTGCCCGTGGTGGACGCCGAGGGCAATCGACTCGGTTTCACGGACTCGCCGAACCCCGACACCTACCAGGCGATCACCGACGACGGGGGGGTCGCGCTGCTCGGTGAAGGCGCCGCCGGCGAAGAGACGCTCATCACGCGCGATCCCGGCGGCCAGTTCGCGACCGCCCCCGTCCCCCCGAGCGGTGGCGCGGAACCCGTGCTGGGCGCCGGTGAACAGCCATACTCCTCAGCCTCGCCGCTGGCGGTCGCACTCGATGAAGGTGGCGAAGGGGAACCCGCTCGTACCGGCGCACTGCTCGTTCCCGCGGCCAGCTCGGGGGGCGTGGCGCTGCCCCCGGGGGTGCTGCACTACGACGGCACACGCTGGACGCGTGAGCCGATCTGCGCGAGCTACAGCTCCGGCGCGAGTTGCGCCGCGCCCGAGACCTCCCCCACGTTCAAGAGCGTGCTCGCCCTCTCCGCCAGCGCGCCCGGGAACGCCTGGCTGCTGGCCTCGGTCGAAAGCTCCGGCGGCGCGTCGCTCGCGCTCTTCCGGCGCGTGCCGACCGGTGCGGGCGGCTATGTCTGGGTGCAGCCCTCCGGCTGGAGCTTCGACTCCGAACTGCCCTCGGGGGCGAGCGCCGTTCCGCTTGCACAGGGCGGGATGCTGACCGTCACCAGCGCGGGCGTGTGGGTGGATGCGGCGGTGCGAGTCAAGGGCACCGTCGCGGGCAATGCGAGCAGGCTCTTCTCGGCGAGCTCGCCGGGCACCGTCCTGGGAACGTGGTGCTATCCGTCTCCCCAGGCGCTGTGCGGCTCCGAAGCGCACTCGCTGGGGGCGACCCTGCCCCCGGACTACGAGAGCTTCGCATGGCCCGGCTCGGGCGGGGAACCGGGCACGCGCATCGTCGCCGGCCTGGAACACGGCGTGCTGCTGGCTCTGCGCGGGGGCGGCGACTTCCAGTACACCCTGGGCGTGGGCCGGGGCACGCAGGGCGCCTTCCCGTCGCCCACCGAAGGCTGGCTCAGCGGCGCGGCGGTGGTCGGCGAAAGCATCGCGGGCGCGCAGGTGGTGCACGTCACGATCGCGCCCGAACCGTCGCAGCTCGCGGCCTGGCCGGTGCCCTTCCGCCGTCCCCTGCTGGCGATCGCCCCCCAGCCGGGAACGACGCCCGGCGATCCGCTGGCGCAGGCGCTGGCCGTGGGCGACCACGGTCAGGTCGCGCGCTACCTCCCGGGCGAGGGGTGGACCCCCGAATTCCTCTACAACGCCGCCGGGGTGGTCCAGACGCCCCGCCTGCGCGGCGTGGCGTGGCCGGAACCGGAACGCGCGTACGCGGTCGGCGACGAAGGCGCCATGTGGCTCTGGCAGATCGACACGGGGCTGTGGGAGCCGGACCCCGCCAAGCCGGTCGGCTTCAGCGGCAACCTCAACGCGATCGCCTTCGACCCGTCGAACCCGACGATCGGTTACGCGGTCGGCAAGCAGGGGGCGCTGCTCTCCTACGACAAGACCTGGGAAGAGCCCTCGGATTCGGAACGCGAACAGCTCGAAGGCGAACTCAAAGTCGAAGAGAAGAGCCTGAACTTCACCTCCGTCGCGTTCGCCGGGGAAGAGGCGCTGGCCACGTATCGCCTGGTGAACACCACCGGGACCCAGGAGACCGGCGGGATGGTCGTCAAAACCGGGCCCCTCGCGCGCTGGGAAGTGGACAAGGGCGTGCAGACGCTGCTCTCGCAGCTGCCCAGCCCGGCCGCGACCGTGCTGTCCAAGGTGGCGGGCCTGCCAGAAGGCGGGGCGGTGGCTGCCGGGCCGGGGCTCGCGATCGAGTGCGACTCCGAATGTGGCTCCTCCTCGAGCTCCACGCAACCTTGGCACTTCTCGTCCGAGCCGCTGCCCGAAGCGCAGAACGTGGCTGCGCTCGCGGCGATCCGCGAAGGGACGAGCGTGCGGGCGCTGATCTCGATCGACGCCGACGGGATCGGCGACCCCAACCAGAAGGGGGGCATCGGCGCGAACCCCTGGTTGACGACCGACAACCCGGTGGCGCCCGGCTTCGGTCAGCCGCCGGTGCAGATCGGCCCCGATCCGCTGCCCGTGAGCGGGTACCTGCTGCGCGAAACCTCCAGCGGTTGGCAGGATCTCGAGCACCAGGCCTATCCCAACCCGAACGATCCGCCCCCCAACCTCGACGAGCCGGCCTGGCCCGACGCCGTGCTCGCGCTCGACGTCGCGCCCAACGGGCAGGAAGGGTGGGCGGTCGGCGGTCAGACGGGGGGCATCCTCCAGGGGTCCTCCGACGTGGACAGCAACCTCATGCTCGCAATTCAGACCGCGGCGGCGATGCGTCTCGGCCCCGGAGCGCCGCCGCCGCAGAGCCACGCCACGATCTCGACTCCTCCGGGCGAGGCCACGTTCGCGCTCGGCGGCGACGCGCAGTGCGCGTCGCTCTGCGCGAACTTCGCCAACGAGGGCCTCGGACCGGACGTGTGGCTCTCCGCGGCGCTCGCCCGGGCAGCCCAGATCCCCGGGTTGCGTGGGTTTCTCTACACGGGCTCGCACATCGCCCCGCCGGCCCCCGGCGTGAGCGCCCTCGGCGCCGAAGAATTCGCCCGTGAACTGGTCCAGTACCGCGAGGACCTGAGCAGCGGCGGAGCGCTGGCGGTCTACCCAGCGGCCTCCACCACCGACCTGCAGGCGCAGGGTGGTGAGGGCCTGACGGCGTTCGACGGGACGATCCTGGGCGGCCTGGCGAAAACGGCGCCTCCCGGTACCCCCACGCCTCCGGAAGGCACGGCTGCATACGCGTTCGAATCGCCCGGCAGCGGCGGGACGGTGCGCGTGATCGTGCTCGACTACTCCAGGTCACAGCTCGCCTCCGAACAGCTGAGCTGGCTCACGGCCCAGCTCCAGGACGCCAAGAGCGCCGGCGTGCCGGCGATCGTGATGGGCAGCGCCAACCTCACCGAACCGGAGGCCGACAACTACGCGCTGGATGCCCCCGCGGTCACCCAGGTCCTGCTGCAGTACGGCGCGTCGGCCTACCTGTTCAACAGCCCGGGAGCCAACCGCTCCGAGCTGATCGGCTCGGGCTCCAACTCGATTCCCGCACTGGGGAGCGGCACGCTCGGCTATGTGCTCCCGCCCGCGAGCCCTGAAGAATCGCTTGCGTCCAGCGGGTTCCTGCTGACGAGCGTGGACGTCGCGCAGCGCAACCCCTCCACCAACCGCGCGCCGGTGAGCGCCACACTGGTTCCCAACATCGCCCAGCTCGGGCTCGACGCCAGCGACGGCACCTTGCTGCGGCGCAGTCAGGTCGCGCTCTTCGAAGGGCTCGCCCGCATTCCCCAGGCGGGCTTCGAGCTCTCCGGCGGGGGCACCGAAGTGGCTCCCGAACCGTACGTGCCGATCCCCGAGATCTGCAAGGGAGCGGACTGCGCGCAGTTCATCGCGCCCAGCTACGGCTTCATCTCCTCGCACCCGGACTTCGGCGGCTTCGTCGTGCCCAACCCCAGCATCGCCAACCCCCGCGCGGTCCTGCTGGGCCCGGGCGACAAGCCGATCCCCGACGAACCGAGGAACTCCAAAGGCGAACCGACCGCCAGCGGACGCTTTGAAGAAAACGCGAAGGGAGAACCGATCAACGAAAAAGGCGAAGTGGTCCCCCGTGCGCAGTCCGGGCTGTTCTGCGCCTACAACGCCGGGACGACCACTGTGTCGATCGCGGCGGGCGGGCTCGAATACTCCGAGCCTGTGACCGTGCAGGCGGGCAGCGTCGAGCAGCCCTGCGGCACGGTGCCGCTGAAGAACCCGCCGCCTACGAGCTCGGGGGTGAAGGTGCCCGCGACTCCGGTGGCTCCCAGCTCGACCCCGGAATCGACGTCCACGCCCGCCTCGTTCGCACCGCCTCCCCCCCCGCCGGCCTCCGTGCCGCCTCTGGTCAAGCACGCACCGCCCGCGATCAAACACACGCCTGCGCCGCCGGCGTTCTTCGCCCCGCACCCGCCGCTTGCCGGGGTGGGGGCGGCGCTGCTGGCGGCGCCTCCCCTGGCGCCTCGTCCGATTCCCCCATCGGGCACCTCCCCGGTCTTTCAGACCGCGGTCGCGCCGGAGGAAGAAACCGAAGAGGAGGAGGCGACCGAAGGCGTGCACAACATGGCCGCCTATCGCCCCGAAGACCCCAACCTGCCGCCCGTGGCGCCGCTGGCGCTGATCGTGCTCGCCGCCGCGGTTGGGGTGAGCGTCCGGAGGGCGAGCCGTGGCTCGCGCACCCGCGGCGCTCATGCCTACGCACACGTCACCGCGAGCGCGCCGCGGCGCAGATAGGAGCAACAGCTCATGCGCAAACGTCATCTCCCACTCCCCCCCTGCGCTGTTCGCGGTGTCGTGCTTGCGCTCGCGATCGGCGCGCCGATCTGCGCCCTGGCCGGCTGTGGCGGCTCGGGACACGGATCCGGATCGACCACCACCACCACCACCACCACCACCACCACGGCACTTGCGGGCACCGCCGGGAGCGGCGACGCGAGCACTTCCGCCACCGCCACGCCCGCCGCAAAGGGACACACGGCGACCACGGGAGGTTCGGATGGCGGTGTCGTCCGGCACGAGAGCCACGCCGGCCAGGCCTCGGCGACGTCTGGCACGGGCACTGGCGCGGTTGCGGGTGGTCATGGAACCACCGGAGGCACTCAGCATGGGTCCGGCGCCGATGGCAGCACCGGCGACAGCCACGGCGCCGGCGCCGGTCATGGGAATAGGGGGGGCGGCCATGATGTCGGCTCGGCGGGGAAGCCGGCCGGCGGGTCGGGCAAACCGGCTGGCGGGTCGGGCAAGCCGGCCAGCGGTTCGAGCCCCGCCAGCTCTGGTGAAAGTGGCTCCGCGAACGCCACGAACGGCGTGCCCTACGAAGTGCACACGGCCGCGATGGAGCCGACATACAAGCCGTTCTCGACGGTCTACTACGTCCCGACTCAGACTCAACCGCAGGTCGGCCAGGTGATCCTCTACTACCTGCCCGCCGGAGCCGAAGAAGGCACCTGTGCGAGCCCCGAGATCGGCGGCCGGGCCTGCGCGGCGTCGACTCCCGGCCTCAGTCACACGCTCTCACTGGCTCGTGTCGTGGGACTGGCGGGGGAACAGATCGCCGTCGTCAATGGGCTCGTCGTGCGCAACGGTCAGCCGGTCTCCGAACCCTCCATCCAGCCCTGCGGCGAGAAGGACCTGGAAGACGAACCGGGGTGCGAGTACCCCAAGGCGATCACGGTGCCCGCGGAAAGCTACTACGTGATGGCAGACAACCGCCTGCTGTTCCAGGACGACAGTCGCGGCTTCGGGGCTGTGCCGCAGGCGGCGGTGGTGGGGACGCTGCTCGGCAGCTGAGGGCTGGCGCGGGCCCCGAGGGGCTCTGGGCTGGTTGTTCGCTCGGTCCGCGGTCTCGCGCCGTGGGTTTCGCCGAGCTCGGGCCCTCGCAGTCTCACGTCGTGGTTTGGCGAGGCCTGCTGCTCCGCCGGGTCTTGCTTCGTCATTGCGGGTCTGCTGCTCGGCTGGTCTCACATCATCGCTTCGCGGGTCTGCTGACCTCCGGTTTCGCTTGTCTTTGAGCGAGGTTTGCCGTCTTGCGCACCCCAGCGGCGGTGAAATCCTGGTGAACAAATGGAGTACGCCGCAGTGCCCATGTAACGACCTTGTGACCCTCGCTTATGCCGGGCGTGCTCCCGGGCATACTTTGTCGATCGTTTAGATCGACTTTGTGGGTTTATCGCCCGCCAGGCGGTCGCTATTCACTGACCAGCCCCCGTGGGGGAGCAAGGAGGTTCGGTTCGATCATGAGCCGTCATCATCACAAGGCTCGTCTGGCGGCCCTGGCCGCGAGCGTTGGCGCGACGTTCGCCATCGCCGCCCTGGGCAGCGCCGGCACGGCGATGGCAGGAACGCTCGCCTGCGCGACGCCCGGCTTCGGCTCGGGGGCGACGGCGCAGGACACGGCGCAGGAAAAACTCTGGCTCACCGCGAGCGGCTGGGGTGCGAACACGCAGTGCGCCAAACCCTATCCAGCCACCTCGATCACCTACACCGGCACGTCGGCCGGCGCCGGCCTCAACGAGTTCGGCAACGTCACCGGCAAATTGAACGCCGCGGAAGACCCGACGGCGAGCAAAGCGGGCTCGGGGGCCATCCTGGACAAAGCCGGCCAGCCGCTCGACTGGTACGTCGGCACCGACGACCCGCCGACAACCGGCGAACTGGGCAACGCGATCGTCGCCTCGGGCGACAAAAACGGCAACCTCGAGGAGATCACGATCCCGGTGCTGCAGGATCCGGTCGCGCTGATCCTGAGCTTCCCCGTGGGCTGCCTGGTCCCGAGCGGGGGTCTGAACCGCGTCCAGATCGACGGTGAGTCCCTCGTTCAGATCTGGGAGGGCGACAGTCCTGCCGACCCGTCCGCCAACGACCCGGGCGGTATTCCAGCCGCGGGCAGCTACGCCGCCGATACGTGGGGCGCCCTGCTGCTCAAACTCGGCTACACCCAGACGGCGACAGACCCACCCACCGAACCGGACACGTTCTACGACAACGGCCTGTCGAATGGGTGCAGCCAGGCGATCACCCTGCAGGCCCGCTCCAACTACGCGGGCATCACCTACGACTTCAAGAACTACCTCAACCTCGACGACAACGACCTGTTCTACAACACGAGCACCGGGCAGTTCGCCACGCAGAACCTCTGGACGGGGTACATCTCCGACGCTCCGGTGTGGCCAGCGGCGGTGGAAACCAGCGGCAACAGCAAGAGCAGCCTGGAGGTGCAGGACACGGCGAAGGACCCCGGGTCGATCGGCTTCACGATCGTCCCGGACGTCGAGAACTCGAAAAACGGCGGGTTCACCAACAAACCGACGGTGAGCACGTTCGACTCCAGCGAAGCGCACGAGATCGCATACACGCAGCTCCAGAACAACGTGGCGACGGTCAGCAAGGACGTGGCGGAAGGCATCACGCCGCCCGCGGACTCCTTTGCGGACCCGTTGGTCGCCCCAGAAACGACCACGGTGGGCGGCAACTGCGAGACCGACAAGCTCCTGGCCGGGGACAAGAGCCCGCCGTACTCCTACACCGACTCGTGGTACGGGATCACGGCCGAGGATCCGAACGTCGGGGTCGATGACACCAGCGCGAACTGGTATCCGCTGTGCGGCATCAGCTATGACCTCGTGTGGAGGCACTACAACGCCGGGGGCCTGTGGGCGAGCTCGGTGGCGGGTGAAATCGCCAATTCGGTGAAGGACCTGTTCACCTACATCACCGGTGCGGCCGGCCAGACGGCGGTCGACGCCGACGGCTACGCCGGAGTCCCGACCCCGTCGCTGTGGAAAAACCACATCGCACTGGGGGTCGCCGCGATCAGCGGCTGACCCCCGAGGTGATCGCCGGCTGCACGGCGGTCACAGGCCGCAGACCACACGGCCCGCCGCTTTCAAGCGCGGCGGGCCGTGTGCGTGCCCGTGGCGCCCCAAGGTCTGCTCGCAAGGCCCCATGACGATCGCTCCGTGGAGGTTTTTTGGTGATGATTTGGAGATCGAGTTGTAAACGACTGGTAACCGCCTGTTACCGGCCGGTGAATGCCACTGGTGGGCCCCGCGACCGCGGGACTATGGTGTCGAGCATGCCCTCGAACCCCGCTCTTGCCGGGCGTCTGCGCCTGCGCATCCACCCCCGCATACTCTTTGCTGCAGCACTGCCCGCCATCGCTCTGCTCGCTCTGCTCGCGCCGATGGCCCGGGCGGCCGGGTCCGGCTCCTACGGCCAGACGCAGCGCTTCGGCGGCTTCGACGTATCGGCCGCCGAAGGCAAGACGCTCACGCCGGGCGAGTTCCTCGAACCCAGGGGATTCGCGCTCGATACACAGGACAGCACAGGGGGCGCGCACGATACGGCGGTCTACGTGCTGGACCGCACCAGCGACAGCGACGGCGTCAACCCGAGCGCGTGGAGGATCCAGAAGTTCAGTGAAGACGGCGCTCTACTCGGCACGACGACCTTCTCGCTGGAAAACAAGAAGTTCACGGCGACCGCCGTCGAGGGCTTGACCGTCGATCATGCGGCGGGCAGGCTCTATGCGCTGGTCGTCGGTCAGCCGAGCGGTGATGACATCGACGAGCCCGTCGCCCAGGAGCTGATCGCGTGGTCGATCACGCCCAACGGATCCCAGCAGCTCGTCCCCGCCTCCGGCCTGTCGGCCGATCCGCTCGGGACCGGGGCGGGCCTCGTCTCGAGCAAGGCCCAGCTTCAGCCCTCGGGCGCCACCCCGCTCTACCAGCCGCAGGGAATCGCGGTCGATCCCACCGGCGAACCAGGCACCGCGCCGGTGGCGATCGAGGCCACCGACTTGGCGGCCGGCGCATCCTCGGGCGGCGACCCCCAAGGCAACACGGTCGTCCAGCAGGTCGCCACGAGCGGTACGACGGGCGCGCTGCTCGGGAAATGGTCGAGCGAAAGCGTAGCCTCTCAGCTCAGCGGCAGAAGCTGGGGGCCGGGGGGCATCTCGCTCAACCCCGACGGCAGCCTGACCGCGCTCCTCAACGACGTGGGCGAAGGCGGCCTGGTGTACGCGGTGAACCTCAACGCCAAACTCACGGTGGCGACCGTGCTCGACTCCACCACATCGCTGCCCGAACGCGGGAACTTCGATGAGCTGCCGTTCGCGGGCGTGGACCCGCCCTACGGCAAAGCAAGCACCGGGCCGGGAATCTCCCAGGTGCAGGGCGCTGGATCGGAGCTCGTCCAGCTCTCCGCGCCCGGTTCGAGCACGACCGGCGGACTGTACGCTGCCATGTTCGCGACGCCCAAGGGGAAGGACATCCAGACCGAAAATGAGTTCTTCTTCCACGAAGGCGTCGAAGAACTGGTGGAAGAAGAAGGGGTCGTGACGGAATTCTACTTCCGGGCGAACATCGGTGTGCGCCTGCTCCAGCCCGAAGGGGGCCTCATCGCGAACCCGAAAGGGAAGACGATCGTCAACACCCTCGCCAACCCCGAACCGGGCGCTGCCTGCAACTTCGGCTCGGGCTCGAGCCTCGCCCTCGCCGCGGGGAACGAAGGCGCGCTCTGGGTCTTGGTTCAGGGTCCCCTCGCGGAATTGATACACGGGACCCTCAAACCAAGCAACACGGCCACCGGAGGCGAGATCGTCGAGCTCGAGCCTGGAGCAGGAACAGCATGTCCGCAGCCGTCGGGGAACTTTGCGATGCAGGCGCCGGAACGCTCCTGGCAGGAAGGCAATACGGAACTGCTGATTGCGGCGGGCACGACCGTGAAGTTCGATGCCTTCAAGCCCGAATCCAAAGGCGGTCCCTCTGGTCTCGATATCAAGGGTGCCACCCCGTTCGCCTACGAATGGCAGCTAGACAACGAAGACGCGACAAACGGCGAGCCGATCAATGAAATGCTGGCGCCCCAGTTCGACGTCCCGCCGTCCACCGCCGAATACACCTACACGGTTCCCGGCGTCTACAAGGTCAAGCTCACCTTCCGCGGCGACTATGGCAGCTACACGACGCAGGAAGGCACGGTGCGCGTCATCGGCGAACTCGTCCCGCCAACGGCGCAGTTCGAGGTGACCACGGGTTCTCCAAAAGTGGGCGAATCGGTCGGAGTCGACGCCTCGGGCTCGCAGGGCGGCTCAGGCAAAATCACCGGCTACGAATGGAACTGGGGCGATGGCAGTCCGTCCGAAAGCGTAGAGGGCACGACCACGTCCGCTCACGCCTACACCAAAGCCGGCACCTACACGGTCAAACTGGTCGTGAGCAACAACCTGAACCAGAAGAGCGTCGCCAGCAGCCAGCAGGTGACAGTCTCCGAACCAACCATAGAAACGATCAAAGAAACGATCAAAGAGACACCGCCGCCGCCGCCACCACCACCCACGGCCGATCGGTCGCCGACCAATGTCTCCCCACACGCCAGCGAGAACAAGGCCAAGGGTACGATCACGCTCTCGCTGTCCTGCCCGGCGACCAAGGTCTCCTGTGCCGGCACCGTGACGATCGAAACGGCCAACGCGGTCGCCGCAAAGGCCAAGAAGTCCAAGCGCAAACGGGTGGTGTTGGGCCAGGCATCGTTCAGCCTGAGCGGCGGACAGAGTGAGACGCTGACTTTGCACCTCTCCTCCGCGGGCGCCAAACTGCTGAGCAAGCTGAAGCACGCCCCGACCATGATCATCGTCTCGGCGCACGACTCGTTTGGCGATCCGGGAACGCAGGACGTGTCCATCACGCTCACCGCCGGGAAACCCAAGAAGCACCACTGAGCAAGCTCAGACAGCGCCGCTCGGAGAGCGGAGTGGTCCGGTCCCA
Source organism: uncultured Solirubrobacterales bacterium (assembly GCA_963713985.1). Classification (GTDB taxonomy): domain Bacteria; phylum Actinomycetota; class Thermoleophilia; order Solirubrobacterales; family Solirubrobacteraceae; genus Palsa-744. The sequence goes on from OY970219.1 coordinate 1,969,020, forward strand.
AAAGGACCGGACCACGGCTGTTGCTTGCCGACTTCGAGCCTGGGGGTGGCGGCCTCTGTGGCACGAGGCGTCCTCTTCGGCTGGGGGGCGTCTCGCCGGGTGCATGGGGGATGAGGCGCGGAAGGTTGCGGCGACTCCTTGTTCACCACTTCTTCACTATCTCTTCACCACAACAACCCGGGGTGAAGATTTGGTGTCGAAGTGGATACGGAATGCAACCAGGATGTAATCTCGCTGAGATCAAGGTGTGATCTGCCTTGCCAGCGTCGCGGCCGGCGCTCTAGCTTGTGGGCATCGTCAACCTACAAGTCCCCCCAGGGGTGAAGGAGGTTCGGTTCGTCTATGAGCCGTCACCACAGAAGGTCTCGTCTGGCCACGCTGGCCGCGAGCGTTGGCGCAGCTGTCGTCATCGCCTCGCTGGGCAGCGCCGGCTCGGCGATGGCCCTAACCTGCACGACGGGCGGTTATGCGTCCGGGTCGTCGTTGCAGAACAAAGCACAGGACAGCATCTGGCTCACGGCAGGGAACTGGGGAGCGCACACCTCGTGCTCGAGCTTCCCAAAAATCAAATACGAAGGCACCGCCAGCGGCGCCGGGCTCAACGAGTACGGCAATATCGACGGCAAGCTGAACCCTGCGGAAGACCCAGAAGGCGAGGCCCACGGCACGCCTAACGACAAAGCCGGGCAGGCACTCGACTGGTACGTCGGCACGGACGACCCCCCGACGACCGGCAACCTCGCCAGTGCGATCGTCGCCTCGGGCGACAAAAACGGCAACCTCGAGGAGATCACGCTTCCGGTGGCTCAGGCTCCGGTCGCGGTGATACTGAGCTTGCCGGCGGGATGCGAAATTCAGGAAAGCAGCTCCCTCGAACTCGACGGCAAGGACCTCGCCGAAGTCTGGGAAGGCACCGTTCACACGTGGAAGGAACTCCTGGTCAAACTGGGCTACACGGAATCGGCGACGTCGCCTCCCGGAGCGGGTGAATACTTCAGCGTCACCGCACCGGCTGGATGCAACGAAGCGATCATCCTGCAGGCCCGTGAAACCTACTCGGGCACGACCTATGCGTTCAAGAACTACCTGAACCTCGACGCCAACGACCTGTCTTACAACACGACCACCGGGCAGTTCGCCACGCAGAACCTCTGGACGGGGTACGTCTCCGACGCTCCAGTGTGGCCGGCGACGGTGAAAACGACCGGCAACAGCAAAGGCAGCTCGCTGGTCAAGAACTCGGCGAAGACCCCGGGCTCGATCGGCTACGCCAACACGTCCGACGCGGTGGCTTCGGCCGACGGCGGATTCACTGACAAAGCCACCTCGACCACATTCGAAAGCAGCTCGGCGCACCAGATCGTGTACGCGCGGATCCAGAACAACGTGGCGACCGTCACCAAGGACGAAGCGGAACACGTCACGCCGCCCGTGGATTCGTATGCGGATCCGGTGAGCGTGAACGGGGCAGGCACGGTCGGCAACTGCGAGACCGACAAGCTCCTGCCGGGTGACAAGAGCCCACCGTACTCCTACACCGACTCGTGGTATGGGATCACGGCTGAGGATCCGAACATCGCCCTCGACGACACGAGCGGTAACTGGTACCCGATCTGTGCCCTCACCTACGACCTCGTGTGGAGGCACTACAACGCGGGAGGCCTGTGGGCGAGCGCGTCGGCAGAAGGCGTCGCCAACTCGGTGAAGGACCTGTTCACCTACATCACCGGGGCAGCGGGTCAGGCGGCGATTGAAGCCGAATACTACTCCGGCGTGCCGTCCGCGACGTTGTGGAAAAACCACATCGCGCTGGGGGTCTCTGCGATCAGCGGCTGATCGGCTGCCAGCAACATTCCCCCTGCAGGTCACTGCGGCCCGTCGCGCGTCACGCGCGGCGGGCCGCAGCTTTACCGCGAGGCGGTCAGGGTGTCCGAGGTGTGCCTCACCATGCGGATCAGCGTCCCGTCCCGCAACCCGGCGGGGATCGTTCCGGGCTCGATCCCCAGTCGCCACAGCAGGTAGGGCAGGCTGAGCTGGTCCTGGTAGGTCCAGCGGATGTTCTCGCGCATCCACAACCGTCCGAGGCGGCGGATCTTCCTCACGTTCTCGCGACCGATGATCCCGCCGGCCCACAACCCGGACTCGTCGGGGAAGCCCCTCGCGCGGTAGTGCGCAACCTGCTCGAGCAGCGGCTGGCCGGCGTACTTCCCGAGCGGCACGCAGAACTCCGCCTCTGCTGCCGCCGTGTCCCGGGTGGGGTGGCCGAACAGCGACAGCCCATCGGGGCTCATCGCCTCGAGCACCACCTCGGCGAAGTCGGCGCCGAGCATCTGCACGCTGCCGTCGACCCATACGGTGCGCCGATGTGCAGGCAAGGCCACGTGGGGGTGCATCTTGAACCACTTGGCCGACAGGCGCGGGTGATCGTGGCGGGGCCTGGCGTGCACCACTCGCCACTGCGAGGAGCGCAGCCCGGGGTCGTCGGTGAAGCACACGAGGTCGACGCCCGGCATCTCGGGCTGCTCGCGCAGCGTGTCGTATCCGCCGTAGATCGCGGTGTAGACGGCCACTCGCTCCATCTGCGAAGTCTCGAGCTAAAGGCTCGCCGCCACCGCCGCGTGCCCGGCCAGCTCGCCGAAGCGCTCGGCGTGGGCACGCTCGAAGAGCAGGTACTCCGACAGCGCGGCTCGCGCGACCGAGTGGTGGGCGGCGGTGCGGAGGGCACCCGCCTGCAGGCGGCCGAGCAACTGCGCGTCGGTGGCGAGCTCGCGCAGCGCGGCGAGGGCGTCCTCGGGCTCCAGGGTGTCCACGGCCAGTGCGTTGGCGCCGTGCTCCACGAACTCCCACGCGCCCCCCACGTTGGGGAGGACCGCGGTCGCGCCGCACGCCATCGCCTCCAGCGCGGTCCGCCCGAACGCCTGGTAGACGGACATGTCCAGGAAGACGTCGCTCTCGCGCAGCAGGCCGGCGACCTCGGAGCGGCTCAACATGCCGCGGTGGCGCTCGAGCACCCCCTGCTCGGCGCCGGGCAGGATCTCACGCAGCTCGTCGGCGTAGCAGCCGAACGTGGTGACTCGCACTTGGTCCGGAAGCTCCTCCAGCAGGCGCTCCAGCACCGCCACGGTGGCGAGCGGCTGGCGGCGCGCGGTGCGCGGGCGGAGCATCGCCGCGACCCGCAGGACGCCGGGCTCGCGGTCCGCCCCGGGGAAGAACACCTCGCGGTCGATGCTCGGCTCGACCTTGGCGACGTACAGGCCGTGGCGCTCGGCCACCACGTTGCACAGCCAGTGGGACTTGGCGAACAGCAGCATGTCCGGCAGTGCGGTGTAGGAGGCGATTGCCTCCTGGGCGATGTAGGGGACGGTGAAGAACGGCTCGTAGTCCTGCACGTAGTAGGCGGGCAGGAAGTCCGAGCGGCGCGCGCGGATCGCCTCCAGCAGCGCCACCGACTTGTGGTGCGTGGCGGAGATCACGTCCGCGTCCGCGGTCTTTGCAGCGAGATCGTCCTCATCGAGGAACGTCTGGAAGATTTCCCCGGCGTCCTCGTAGACCGCCGCCGCGCGCGCGCTGTCCCACTGCGGGAGCATGATCCGCGCGGGAATGCCGAGGCTGCGCAGGCCGCGGACCTCCTGGTAGATCGAGTGCGCCCCGCCCGAGCCCCCGTGCGCGAGGCCGGGAAGCAGAAACACGATGCTCAGCGGGGCCGCCTCTGGGCCGCGTGGCTCGTCGGGCTTCCATGGCGCATCCCCGTCCAGTGCATCCCCGTCCAGTGCATCCCCGTCCAGTGCCGCCGGCCGATCTGCGTGCACGCCGGACGCGCCACCCGCGCCACCGCCGCCACCGAGCAGGGGGGCGATCGCCTCGGGGCTCGCGGTGAGCTCGGCCACCGCTGCGCGCACGGGCTCCAGGCTCCGATCGGCCTCCATCGCGCTCACGAGCGCCTCGATCTCCTCGCGGCCGTGCTTCTCCAGGAAGCTCTCGTAGTTGCGCCGCGCCAGCTCCGCACGGCCGTCGGCGCCGAAGGAGCGCGACTTGGCGTGGTACACGTACACGTCGTCGAGGACCGCCAGCTCGAAGCCGGCCAGACGGGCGCGGTGGGAGTAGTCGTTCTCCTCGCAGTAGCCCGTGGCGAAGCGCTCCTCGTCGAACGGCCCGATCGCGTCGATTGCGGCGCGCTTGATGATGTAACAGAAGCCGTTGAGAAACGGCAGGCGGATGTCGGAGTGGGGGGCGCCGTGCGCGAGCAGGAACCCCATCCCGTCAACGGTGAGCCAGTCGGGAAGTGCGTTGACCGCCCAGGCGCCCCCATCCCTGGCGTGTGGCACGGACTGGTGGGTGGCGGCGTTCGAGAGCGGCCCCAGGATCCCCACCTCGGGGTGGGCCTCCCCATGGTCGAGGACCCGATCCAGCCAGCCGGCGCAGAGGACGGTGTCGCTGTTGAGCAACACCACGTAGTCGCCGCTGGAGGCCTCCAAGCCGCGGTTGGCCGCGAGCGTGTAGCCATGCGGGGGCTCGCGGTGGATCAGCGTCACCGCGGGGTGGCGGTCAGCGAAGGCCTGCACGAAGCGCGCGGTGGCCTCGCCGCTGCCGTCGTCGACGAGGATCAGCCGCAGCCGCCGCCCGCTCTTGGCGAGCAGCGACGACAGGCAGAGCCGCAACTCTTCGAGGGCGTCGTGAACGCACACCACGACGTCCACGCTCGGGCGCCCCGGCTCCTGCTCCTCGCCCTCGGCGCACAGCACCCCGCGCACGTCGAGCGGGCACGGGAGGGAGAGCGGGTCGCGCCCGTCCTCGCAGGGCAGCGCCTGCTCGAGGACCGGCAGGTAGAGGTCGAGCAGCGTCCGCCACGCCTCGCGCTCGGGACCCGAGTCCGGCCCGGGTACGCAGAAGACGGATCCCTCCCCCTCCTCCCCCTGCCCACCGACCTCGGTCGCCTCCACGGCGACGGGGAGATCGAGGGGCGCGAGAGTGAGCAGCCGTATCTGCTCCTCCAGCTCATCCACCCTCTCCAAGCGCCCCTCCAGATCGCGAACCTGCTCGCTCAGCTCGCGCACGCGCCGGCGCAGGGCGATCGTCTCGTGGGGGTCATCCGAGCGGGTGATCTGCTTGAGCTGGGTCTCCGCGAGGCGGCGAAGGACGTTGGCGCGCCGGCAGTCGGATGTGATCCGCGCCTGCTCGATCGCCTCGCAGTGGGCGCGCAGGAACGTGGGGGTGTCGATCGCATCCAGCAACTCGCGCAGCGATGCATTCGCCTCCAGCACCCCGGAGCTCACGAGGATCGCCAGGCCGCTGAGGCCAGGGATCGACCACATGCGCCACTGTGTCGAGGACTCCGCCAAGAAGTCCTCGACAGCGCTCAGCACCCCGTTGGCGGGCGTGCCCTCCAGCAGCGCGTTCTCGAAGTGCTCGTTCATCCCCGGGCCGAGCTCGACTCGTCCCGGCAGGAGGCCCCCCCGTGTGTGCGGCTGGCGGTGGGCCTCGGGGATTGCCTGCGGGTCGTAGTAGAGATCGCGCCGCCCATAGGGCCAGCCCACGTCGTGCAGCAGGATCACGGGGGGCTCGCGGGCATCCTCGCGGGCGCGGCCCTCGAGGGCGCGCAGCTCGTTGATGACGGTGTACCAGTTGTGATCCCCATCGATCAGCGCAAGGTCCACGCCCCCGATCTCGCCCAGCACCTCCAGGCTCGTGGCGCGGTGAAAGCGCAGGCTCTCCCCGTGCTCGGCGAGCAGGCGGTCCACGTTCAACACGGGATCGGGGTCGATCGAGTGCAGCACCGCGTCGTGCTCCTGCGCCCAGCGCAGCAGCGGCGTGGTGACCGTGCCCTGCGCGACCCCCACCTCCACGACCACCCGCGGGCGGATCGCGTCGAGCAGGGGGAAGATGAACAGCTTCAGGAACCAGTGCATGACGGCATTCGGGCAGGGCGGATGGCGACCTTCGGCCCCGGGCAGTGTACGGCCGGCGATCCGCCGTAATGCCGCGCCGGCGCCATGATTCACCACATGTTCACAAGGGGGGGAGGGGGTGGGGTGATTACTTCCGGTTGTGTCTGTAGCAGCACCGAGCCCGGCGGTGACGGGCGAGCCGACGCAGGCGTCGACGCGTGCGCTCCTCGATGAGCTGACCACCGGCGACCCGTGGCCGGGCGGGGCCCCGGGCGCGAGGACGCCCCACCCGCAGGCGGGGACCCTGCCGAGGGTCGCCTACCTGCTCCCGGGGCTGCCGCCCGAGGGCTCCGGCGGCTCGCACTCGCTCGTTCAGGAGGCGCGCGGCATGCGGATGCTGGGGGCGGACACCTGGGTGTGCGTGCCGGAGGAGTCGCTTGCGACGGCGGCCACGCTGTACGGCAACGAGGACAGCCTGTTCGTCCCCTACCCCGACGAGGGCTCCGTGCTGCCCGGTGTGAGCGGGGCCTCGGTGGGCGAGGCGGTCGGGGCCGCGGACGTCGCGATCGCCACCGAGTACCCCTCGGTCGACCTGCTTGCGCGGTTATCCGCGAAGCGCCCGCGGCTGGTGTGCGCCTACTACGTGCAGGACTACGAGCCGCTGTTCGCCGCGCCGGAGTCCTCGCGCTCCGACCGCGCGCTGCTCTCCTACCGCGCGATTCCCGGTCAGCTTCTGTTCGCGAAGACCAGCTGGATGTGCGATCTGGTGATGGCGATCCACGGGGTGCCCGTGGCGAAGGTGTGTCCCAGCCTCGACCGCGGGCTGTTCCACGCGCGGGGGCGGGTGGAGTCCGAGTCCGAGCGCGTCCCGCGGGTTGCCGCGATGATCCGTCCCCGCACGCCCCGCCGACGGCCCGCGGCGACGCTGGCGGCCCTAGAGCTGATCGCACAGGAGCTGGGCGAGGGGGTGGAGATCATCACCTTCGGCTGCGACCGGGAGTCCTTCGCGCAGCTCGACGGGCAGGCCGTTGCGGGCATCCATCACCTCGGCCTGCTCACCCGCGCGGCGGTCGCGGGGCTGATGCGCAGCTGCGAGGTGTTCATCGATGGCTCCGCCTACCAGGCGTTCGGGCGCACCGGCCTGGAGGCGATGGCCTGCGGCGCGGTGCCCGTGCTGCCCGCGCTCGGAGGCATCCACGAGTACGCGGCCCACGACGAGAACGCGCTGACCCTCGAGGAGAGCAGCCCCGAGGAGATGGCCGCGGCGGCGATCGAGCTGGCGCGCGACCCCGCGCGCCTGCAGCGGCTGCGGGCAGCGGGGGTGCGCACGGCGCAGCGCTTCTCGATCGAGCGCGCCGCGCGCAGCCAGCTGGATCTGTTCGCCGGGGCGCTGGCCCCATGAACGCCAGCCCATTCGTCGAGCGGCTCCGCCACCACGCCTTGCGTGTGGGGGCGCTGGCGCCCGTGGATGCGCCCACGGCCGGTGGAGCTGCGGCCGGGGAGGACGGTGCGCTCGACGGGCCCGGAACCCGCCCGCCCGTGCACGCGACCGCGGGCGGTGCGCCGTCCGCGCCCGCGGTGGCGCCCAACCAGCTCGCCTTCTGGCAGAGCCCGATCGCGCGCGCCGCGATCAACCGGAGAATCACCGGCGATCCAGAGCTGGGCCCGGAGACCCACTTCGCCCGTCGCCACGGTCGCGCGATCGTCGCGCCCCTCGCGCTCTCCCTGCGGGCGAGCGATGCGAAGCTCGAGCTCGCGCTCGTGGAGGCCGGCTCGTGCGAGCGCCTCGTCGGTCTCGACGAGGACCAGGGCCGGGTGGACTTCGCCTCGGGTCGCGTCCCCGAGCCGCTGCGCGAGCAGGTCCGCTTTCAGCTTGGGACGCTCGAGGATTTCCGGGCGCCCGAACCGCTGGGCGCGGTGGTGTGCCGCAGCTTCCTGCACCGCCGCTCCGATCTGCCGGAGGCGATCGACCGCATCGACGAGCTGCTCGCCCCGGGGGGTCTGGTGTTCGTCGAGGACTTCGTCGGACCCGCGCGCTTTCAGTGGACCGACCCCCAGATCGACGCGATCAACCGCCTGCTCGTCCAGCTTCCCGACGAGCTGCTGAGAGACCTCGCCGCCGGCGACGGGCGTCTCAAGCGCAGCGTCCAGCGCCCCGACCTCGACGCGTGGCGGGTGTCCAATCCCCACGAGGCCGTTCGCAGCGACGAGATCCTGCCCCTCCTGGACGCCCGCTTCGAGCGCGTGGAGGTCTGCCCCTACGGCGGTGCGGTGTTCCACCAGCTCTTCAGCCGGATCATGGGCAACTTCGCGGGGCGCCCCGAGCTCGTGGGGGTGCTGATGGAGATCGACGCCCTGCTCACCGATGCCGGGGCGCTGGAGGCGGACTACGTGTGGGGAGTGTGGCGGCGGCCGTGAGCTCGACACCGACCGTGACAGGCTACGACGCCGGCCGTGCCCCCGCGGCGGGTGTGCCGCCGACCTCTGGCCACGACGCCGCGATGGGTGTGCCGTCGACCTCTGCCGGCCACGACGCCGCGATGGGTGTGCCGTTGACTGCGGCAGCCGACGAGGGTGAGCTTGGCACGGCACGCCGGGTGGCGCACCTGGAACGCGAGTTGCTGATCCGCGACCGCGAGGAGCGCGCCGCCCGCCGCGAGATGGCGCGCGTGACCGAGCAGCTCATGAGCCACTCCCGGGCCGCGCGTATCCAACTGGATCGCGCCCGCGCAGAGGGCGCCGCCGATCTGGAGCACGCCACGGCGGAGCTTCGGGCAGAGCGTGAGCGTGGAGGGGCCGCGATCGAGGCCGCGCGAGTCGAGGCCGCCGCGACGATTGCCAGGACGCGCGAGGAGCTGCGGGCCGAGCGGGCCGAGCAGGACGCCCTCCTAGAGCAGGTGCGCGGCGAGCTCGACCGCGCCGAGGACGAGCTCCGAGTTGCGCGCGCGCAACTGGAGTCGGGACAGCGCGAACGCGCGCGCGAGCGGGCCGAGCACTCCGCCCGCGCCCGCCGGCTGGAGCAGAGCGTCTCCGCGCTGTCGGTCGGCCTGCACCAGACCCGCGATGACGTCGAGCGTGCCGCCCGCTCTCGTGCGTGGCGTCTGGGGCACCTCGTCACCCGCACCCTCTCGCGCATCGCGCGCCGCCCGATTCGCACCGAGGGCGCGCTCGTCGCCGCGCTGGCCCGGATCGAGCGGGTGCAGAGCGCGGTGCGCGCAGAGTCCGCACCGGGGGCCTGCGCGCAGGGGCCCTCCGTGCAGGGGCAGCTCACGGCGGCGGACGCGGCACTCGCGATCGGACCGGCGCCGAGCGAGATCGCACCTGGGGCGGCCTCGGCCCAGAGCGGTCTCGGCACGGCGGTTCCCGCCCCCGTTCCCACCGCGCCGCAGCTGCGCTTCTCACCGGCCCAGGAGCGCGAGTTGGAGCGCCGCCGCGGCGAGCTGGCGGCCGGTCTGCGCGAGCGTCTGGGGCCACCCCCCGAGCGCGAGAGCTGGCCGACGGTCAGCGCGATCGTGCTCACGCGCGACGGGCTCGTCCACCTCGAGCGCCTGTTCGCAGGCCTGACCACGCACACGCGCTACCCCAGCCTCGAGGTGGTGGTGGTGGACAACGCCTCCAGCGACGACACGCTCGCCTACCTGGAGTCGCTGCAGACCCCGTTCCCGGTGCACGTGGTGGCCAACGAGGAGAACCTCTCATTCGCGCAGGCCAACGCCCGCGGCGCGCAGCGCGCGAGCGGTGAGCTGCTGCTGTTCCTCAACAACGACGTCGAGCCCTTCGAGCCGGAGTGGTTGAAGGAGCTCGTCGCGGCGCTGGAGAGCGATGGTGTGGGGGCGGTCGGTGCCACCCTGCTGCACCCGGAGGACCTCGATCGACCCAGCGAGCCCCTGGCGGGGGAGCCGATCGTGCAGCACCGCGCGATCCGCTTCCGCTGGCAGGACGGGATGGTCAAGGGCTTCAACCACGGCGACGGCCAGAGCTTGTGGGAGGGGCCCTTTGGCAACGACCTGCGCGCCCCCGCGGTGACCGCCGCGTGCATGCTGATCGCGCGCGAGCACTTCGAGCGCGTGGGGGGCTTCGGCACGGGCTACCGCTATGGCACCGAGGACGTGGATCTCGGCCTGAAGCTGCTCGTCAGCGGCGCCCAGAGCGCGGGCGTGGGCCGCTCGGTGCTCTTTCACCGCGAGTCCTCCAGCCAGAACCGCGCCTCGCGCGACTTCCGCCGCCTCAACCGCCTGGAGAACCGCCGGCTGTTCCTGGAGTCCTGGGGGCCGCAGACGTTGCGCGAGTACCGCCTCGCTCGCCTGCGCAGCGACCCCTTCTGGACCGATGGGTCCGGCGCTCACATCGCGATCACGCTCACCAGCCTCGACGCTCGCGACGGCTGGGGCGACTGGTACTCCGGGCATGAGATCGGCGACGCCCTGGAGGCGATCGGCTGGCGCGTCAGCTACGTGGAGCGCAAGGGCGATCGCTGGTACGAGCTGCCCGAGGACCTCGACTACGCGCTCTCGCTGATGGACCCCTTCGACCTGCGTCGCCTCCCCGAGCACGTGGGCGCGATCGCGTGGATCCGCAACTGGACCGAGCGCTGGCTGGAGCGCCCCTGGTTCGAGCGCGCCGACGTTCTGCTGGTCTCCTCGCAGGGTTCCGCCGATCTGATCGAGGAGCGCACCGGGCGGCACACGATCCGCTTCCCGCTGGCGGTCAACCCCGCGCGCTTTCACCCCCGGCCGGCTGAGGAGCGCTTCGTCTGTGACTATGCGTTCACCGGCAACTGGTGGGGCAAGGACCGCGACATCCAGCGCGTGCTCGCCCCGCACGAGGGCGAGCGAGTCGCCGTCTACGGCAAGGATTGGGAGCAGGTGCCAGAGCTCGCGCCCCACGCGCGCGGAGAGCTCCCCTATGAGGAGCTGCCCCTGCTCTACCCGAGCGCGAAGCTCGTGCTCGACGACACCCAGGGCCCGACGCTTCCCTATGGCGCTGTCAACGCGCGGGTCTTCGACGCGCTCGCCGCGGGGACCCTGGTGATCACCAACTGCGAGTCGGGGGTGCGCGAGCTCTTCGACGAGGAGTTCCCGGTGTGGAGCTCGCGCGAGGACCTGCGCGCGGCGCTCGACGAGCTGCTGGGCGACGAGGAGCGGCGCGCGGCGCTCACGGCGCGCTACCGCGAGACTGTGCTCACGAGCCACACCTACCCCCACCGCGCCGCGCGACTGCGCGAGATCCTCCTCGAGCACGAGCAGCAGCTCAGCTTCTGCCTGAAGATCGGCGCTCCCAACCGCGAGGTCGCCCCCACCTGGGGGGACCTGCACTTCGCAGAGTCAATCGCCCGTGAGCTGCGCCGCCGCGGGCACCGCACGCTGATCCAGACGCTCGACGAGTGGGAGGACGAGGCGGGCCTCAGCTACGACGTGGTCCTGCACCTCAAGGGCCTCTCGCGCTTTCACCCCAAGCCCGGTCAGTTCAACGTGCTGTGGTCCATCAGCCACCCCGCCAAGCTCACCGGCGAGGAGTGCGACGGCTATGACCTCGTGGCGGTCGCCTCGCCGCTGTTCGCGGAGCAGTTGCGGCAGCGCACGAGCACCCCGGTCGTTGTCCTCGAGCAGGCCACGGACCCCTGGGTGATGCGCCCAGACCCCGCCCCCGAGCTGGCCCACGAGCTGGTGTACGTCGCCAACTCCCGCAACGTGCTGCGGCCGATCGCGCGGGACCTGCTGCCCACCGAGCGCGACCTCGCGATCTGGGGGACGAGGTGGGAGGGGCTGATCGACACCTCCCAGCTCGTCGCCGAGCACCTGCCCAACGACGAGCTGCACCGCGTCTACAGCTCCGCCGGGATCGTCCTCAACGACCACTGGGAGGACATGCGCGAGCACGGCTACATCTCCAACCGCGTCTACGACGCCCTCGCCTGCGGGGCGCTCGTGCTGAGCGACGACGTGCCCGGCCTGGCCGAGCGCTTCGGCGAGGCCGTCGTCGTCTACCGCTCCCCCGGTGAGCTGCACGGGCTGATCGAGCGCCTGTTGGCCGACCCCGCCGAGCGCCGCCGCCGCGGCGAGTTAGGTCGTGCCGTGGTGCTCGCGGAGCACACCTTCGCCCACCGGATCGATCGGCTGCTCGCGCTCGTGCAGGAGCGCGTGCAGGAGCCCACCCATGCTCGCCACCTGCACGTCGCGGCCTGAGTCGCCATGCGCATTTGGGTCAGCGACGGGGACCGGCGGCTGCAGGAGGACAACGGCTACGGACAGGTCTCCGCGGCGGTCTCGCGCGGCCTGATCGAACTGGGCCACGAGGTGCAGTTCCAGGAGTTCCCCGGCATGGAGCTCGTGCTCTTCATCTGCCCCCCCGGCAAGATCAAGTTCGGCCGCCGGGTGCGCTCGGCGGCGATCACGATGCACGAGCTCGACCACCTGCCGGAGAGCAAGCGCGAGTGGGCGCAGATCCTCAACCGGCTCGACCTCGTGATCACCCCCACGGAGTGGAACCGAGAGGTGTGGGAGCGGGCGGGGGTGACCACGCCGATCACGGTCGTCCCCCTGGGGATCGATCCCGAGCTCTACTACCCCGCCACCGGCCGGCGCTGCACGTTCCTGAGCGTCCACGAGAACCTCGGCGGGGAGACCTCGCGGGAGAACTGGCGCGAGACACTGCGCGCCTACTTCGCGGCGTTCGCGGGCGAGGAGGATGTGCGCCTGGTGCTGAAGACGTGGAAGTGGAAGCCCGCCGAGTTCGACGCGGCGCGCAGGGAGCTGCTCGCCGAGCTCGGCATCGAGCAGGCGCGCGCGCCGGAGGTCGAGGTGATCGACGCCGTCCTCTCCGCGGATGAGATGCGCGAGCTCTACCAGCGCGCCTGGCTGTTCCTCAAGAACGCCAACCGTGAGGGCTGGAGCATGCCCTGCACGGAGGCGATCGCCTGCGGCACGCCGGTCGCCGCGACCCGCATCGAGCCGCTGCTCTCCCACCTGCCCGAGGAGACCCGGTGGTTCGACCCCGGCGACCTGCGGGAGCTCCAGCGCGTGCTCGAAAGCGAGCGCCGGCGCTTTCGCTCACACCTGCGCCTCGCCCAACGCCACGACGCCACGGTCATGGCCAAGCTCGTCGAGGTTGCGCTCGGCGGCGCGCTGGCCCCTGTGGGTTGAAGCGGAGTCGGGATGCGGCGGGTGTGACAGGATCATCCCGCGACCGAGGCCTCGAGTATCCCGTCGTCCACGACTGAGAAGCTCTTGCGTGCGATGAGCCGAAATTCCTTCGTGTACAGGTCCACGCGGCTCAGGTTGCTCGTGTGTAGGAAGGGGGGTAGAGGCTTGTCGCGCGCAGCCTTGATCCGGTAAGTCACGATGTCCCATGGCTGTTTTCCAACCGCCGCCAAGAGCCCCGCGGTGGTCAGCTTGTTGAGCCAATCGCGTCGATTGATGCGCACCGCAGCGCCGTCCACCCCGAGGTAGTGGGGGCTGTCGGGATCGAGGTGCTCCCAGTCGGAGAGCCGCCGCGCGTCATCTTCCACTCGCAGATGACCGCCCCCGGGGGAGAAGTACAGCGGCGAGACCGTCAGGTAGGCGTGACCCCCATCCACCAGCACGCGGTTGATCTCGCCGATCGTGAACTCGACATCCTCGACGTGCTCGAGCGTGGAGTGCGACACAACCACGTCGACGCTGCGGTCGGGCAGGGGAATGTCGCGCCCGTTGGAGAGCACGAACTCGATGCCCTCGCCGTACCTGGCGGCGTAGTCGACGACGTCGAGACCCACAGACCTCCCGAAGTGCTCGCTGTACAGGCTGATGTAGCCGGTGTGCCCGCATCCGAAGTCCAGCAGCGTCGAGCGGCTGGTGTCGTGCTCGACGAACCTCCTGAAGAAGCCGTGCAAATCGGCGAAATGAGCCCTGAACAGGTCGGTGTGCTCAACGGCCATGGGTCTCCTGCAAGATGGATTTTGCCCTGGTCGACCACGCCGGTTGCCTGAGCAGTGGAGAGGGGTTCACGGGACCGTCACTCCTGCCGCCCGCAGGCGGTCGAGGATCGCCTCGTACTCGGTCGCGACGAACTCGTGCTCGCGCTCGGAGAAGTCGGTCTGCCAGCGTCCCACGTGTGCCTCCTCGGGAGGCATGCGGCGAGTGAAGAAGCGCCGCATCGCATCGTCCTCCCAGCCCATGAACCGCTGGATCTCCAGCAGGCCGCCCTCGCGGTCGTCCACCAGCAGGCGCTCGAAGTGGACGGTGAGCAGCGATCCGGCCGGCAGGACGGCGAGCTGCCCGTGGCCTCTCAGCATGCGCTCCTCCCACCAGCTCAGGGCCTCGCGGGCATCCGCGAGCCAACCGACCGCGATCAGCGAGGCAGCGACGTCGCGTCCGTCGCGGATGACGTTCACGAACCGCAGCTCGGGGAACAGCCGCAGCAGGTAGGGCGCCCCCCACATCGCGTTGATCGGCGTCATCTCCACCCATCCGCGCCTGTCCTGGGAGCGCGCATAGCCCCCGAAGATCTCCTCCACCAGGCTCCGGCCCGCCGCGACCGGGCTCTCGGCGGCCCCCGCCAGAAAACGCGCGAGGGCCTCCTGGAGGGCGTCCCGCTCGATGAACGCCGCCAGCTTCTTGGAGCCGCCGGGGGGGTGAAACCACTCCTCGAGCACCCGCCGGGCGAAGCGCTCGGGAGTCTGCCTGCCGCTCAACACGCTCGGCAGCCCGTCGGGGCTGCAGTGAAACCGCGCCTCCACTGGGATCACCGTGTATTCGCGCTGGCGGCCCAGCAGCCTGCCGAGCACCGTCGTCCCGCTGCGTCCCGTGCCACCCACGAAGATCGGCGGCGGCGCCTCGCCGCTCATCGGGGCTTGACGGCCTCGGCGATCAGCGCGGGGCACTTGAGCCGCCCGTCCTCCTCACGGCAGCGCCACTGCGCCTCCACGGAGACCTCCTCGAAACCGCACCGTTCGAGCGTCTCCCGCAGCAGCTCCTGGTTCCAGGCGCACTTGTGGACGTCCCACACGCTGTAGCCCCGCTTGTTCTCCACCGCGTAGATCAGGTAGGACCACTCCTGCCAGGTGATCTCCCCCTCCGCCAGGCAGCGGTTGTGGGCCTCGTGGTTGTTGGTGACCACGCAGATCCTGCCGCCCGGTGCCAGGACGCGCTTCCAGTGCCCGAGCATCGGCTGCACCTCGTGGCGTGCGACGTGCTCCAGGAACCAGTGCGAGTAGATCTCCTCCGCCACCCCGTCCCCGAACGTTCGCAGGGTGCGCCCATCGTCGACGACGTCCACCTCATCCAGCGCAACCGCGTCGACGTGGATGTAGCCCGGTGTCGGTTTGGTGCCTGCGCCGATCTCGATCTTCATAGACAGCCGCCGCTGGCGGTGGTGGGACTGGAGCGTAACGGCGCTGGTGCCCGCGGGAGGCTCCGTAACAACATCTTCACCAGGCCGGGATCGCGCGACGCGGATCATGGGCCTTGATGCTCACTCGGACGGGCTCCGGGGCGGTCGCGCTCACCTTCGACGACGGTCCCGATCCCCACTGGACGCCGCGCCTGCTCGACCTTCTCGGGGAGGCCGACGTGCGCGCCACCTTCTTCCCGATCAGCGCCCGCGCGCGCGCCCATCCGGAGCTGATCGCGCGCATGCGCGAGGAGGGCCACGAGATCGGGCTGCACGGCGCGCTGCACCTCCGGCACGGTTCGAGCCCCGAGGACCTGCTGGAGTGCGACACGCGCCTTGCGATCGAGTGGCTCGGCGTCGAGGGGCTGCGCCTGTGGCGTCCCCCGGGGGGAGGCTGCACCGACGTGACGAGACGGCTTGCGGCCCGCTACGACCTCACGCTCGTCGGCTGGTCGATCAGCGCCGGAGACTGGCTCGCGTCGAGCACGAGCGCGACGATGCTGGAGGCGTGCGCCGCGCGGTTGGCGCCGGGCGCGGTGATCCTGTTGCACGACGCGGTCGGTCCCGGGCGACCACAGGAGATGCGGCGGTCGCCGCGCTCCACCGTCGAGCTCGTGCCTGCGCTGGTGCGTGAGATCCGCGAGCACGGCCTGCACCTCGGTCTGTTCGCGCCGTGAGCGAGCACCACGACCTGTCGGACCCGAGATCGACCGTCGACTATCGCGAGGTTCCGCTGGAGTGGTTCCTACAGCGCATGCGTGCGCGCGAGCCCCTAACGCTCACTCGCTGGGGGGATGGCGAGTGGAGCTGTGTGATCCCGGAGCTGGCCGGCTCGAGACCCACCAACTCCGATGGCCACCGCTTCTTCGCGGAGCTCGGCGAGGAGCTGCGCGGACTGCTGCTCGCGAGGCCCGCGTATCTCCTCGGCATGGCGCCGCACGTGCTGTCGAGCTTTGGTGAGCAGATCGGGTCCTTTCTGGCCGAGCATCAGCTCGAGGAGCTCGACTGGATCGACGCAAGGCCCTTTCACCGTGCGAGCATCAGAGGGAAGCTCGAGCCCTTCGTCCACGCGCTCGCGCGGGAGCCGCTGATCGTGGTCGGACCCGCGCACCTGCGGGCGCTCGCTCAGGCGCTGGGCGCCGCCGCCTTCGTCGAGGTGCCAGCCAGAGATTGCTACCTGCAGCTCGATCGCATCCACGCCGAGTGCGAGCAGGCCCTCCGTGGCATGCCGGCTGGCACCTTCCTGAGCGTCTCCGCGGGCATGCCCGCCAACGTGCTGATCCATCGCTTGCACGACACATTTGGCGATCGGCACCTGCTCGTCGACATCGGGTCGCTGTGGGATCCGTATGTGGGCGTCCTGTCGCGCAACTACATGAGGAAGCTTGGACCGCTGCGACTGCCGGACACCGAGGGACTCCGGTCGTGCGAGTGACCGATCAGCCCGCGTGCGCTGCCCGGGCCGCGAACGGCTCGCCGATCACGCGTGGGGTGAAGCGCGCCTGGCCGGGCGCCTGAACCAGCCACAGGCGCAGGAGGTCACCTCCGCCGCCGTGGAAGTCGAGGCTCGAGGCGTGGCGTGCCAGCAGGCAGGCCTCCTCGGCGGGGGTGATCGCGAAGGACAGCTGGACGAACGCGAATGGGACACTGCTCCCGCACAGGTCTTCTCGCAGGGCGGCCGGCGGAGCGTAGGAGACTTTCGAGCCGAGGTAGTAAGTCAGCCCGTTGGCCACGTTCGGCGGCGCATTGGTGACGACGTGGGCGATGCCGCTGCCCATGAACGCGTCCGCCATGCCCTTGTAGTCGACGGGCGGGTGATGGTTCCAGCGTTCGTTGACCTGGTTCAGGCGCAGCGTGCCGAACACGAGGGTCGCGAGCGCGACCGTGGCGAGCAGCGGCCTGGGAGCGAGCGAGCGGCGCGCCGCCGCCGTGAACAGCGCTCCGAGTCCCACCGCCGCGAGCAGCGCGTAGGCCGGCAGCAGGTAGAGCACGAAGCGGTCGGCCACGTAGACGCGTGCGATCGTCGGAATGGCGAAGCCACCGATGAGCGTGACCAGCAGACAACCGAGCACGCCGCGGCGCCGCCGCCACCAGAGGGCCAGGGCACCCAGCAGGGCCAGCACGAGCAGCGGTGCATCCAAGCGCGCCGTCTTCGCGGCCGGGGTGCATTCGGTGCCGCAGACGATGTTGATCTTGCCGGTCTCGAGCAGCTCCCCCGTGTACATGCCGAGGCCGGCGGGACCGGTGAGGGGCGCCGTCACCCTCAGCGGCGGGCGCGCCTTGGAGATTGCCGCACTGCGCGTGTGGGGGCCTGCCACGAACCACTTGAGCGCCTGGTCGACCATCGCCGGGGCCAGCGGCGCGACGATCACGGCGAGCCCGAGGGCGCCCACCGCACTCGCCTTCAGCACCGGACGGCGCAGATCGCGCCGCCGCAGCAGGAACGCGACGGCGCAGAACACCCCCACGGCGGACATCGCGTGCGCGGAGGGACCCACCACGATTCCCGTCGCGAGTGTCGCCAGCGACCAGCGCCGCGGGCCGTGCTCCTCGATCTCGAGGACCGCGATCAGCACGAGGACCATGCCGAGCTGCGCGAGCCCGTAGCCACGGGCCTGCACCGTCTCGTACAGCAGATACGGCGCCGTCAGCAGCACTGCGGCGAGCGCGAACGCGGTTGCGCGCCCGAGTCGCCTGCGTGCCCACAGCACGAGCAGCACGGCGCTGAGGATCGCCGGGAAGACGCTCCAGATCCGGTAGTCCGCTTCGTGGTGGCCGAGGATGTTGACCGTCACCCAGCTCAGCAGGCTGTAGAGGATGTGATCGTTGGGCGTGTAGTTGGCGCTCGAATAGATCCCCGCGGGACCCTCGTTGATGTAGCGCATGACCGTCGCCGCCTCGTCGTCCCAGAAGCCGGTCTGCATGTCGATCAGGCGCATCCAGACGAAGACGAGCGCCATCGAGGCGAACAGCGTCGCCTCCCAGTTGCGCCGCAGCCACATGTAGGCCGGGGTTGCCCTGAGCGTCCCCAGCGCGCCGGTGCCTGCGGGCAGCGCAGGACCGACCTGGAGCAGCCGGCGCAGACCGCGAGCCCGCGTTGGCGACGACGGGCGCCGGGCGGTGACGTGGTGATAGCCGGCGAGCGTGGCGCCCAGTCTGCGCCCGGGCTGGGCCCGCCAGCGCGCCTGCGTGAAGCCGGCCTTGCGCAGCTGGCGAACGGCGCCGCGGGGCGAGCGCAGGCGCACGTTCGAACGGTGGCGCCCGAGGGCACCCGTGACTCGCTGGGCGAGCTCCGGCGAGAACAGTGGCAGCAGCGGCAGTCCGGTGAACTGGTCGCGCGGGTGCAGGCGATTGGGATTGCGCACCACCAGCCAGCCGCCCGGACGCAGCACGCGGTGGATCTCACTCAGTGCGAGCTCGTGCTCGCGCTCGTCGACGATGTAGCACAGCGAGTTGTTGGCGAGCACCAGATCGAAGCTCTCCTCGGGCAGCGGCAGCGAATGGGCCCGCGCGGGGAGTGCGCTCACGGCCAGGCCTCGCCGCTGTGCGATCGCGACCGCGACCTGCATCCGCTGGGCGTTGGGATCGACGGCTACGACCTCCGCGCCGAGGCTCGCGCAGTAGAGGGAGAGTGCCCCAAAGCCGGCACCCAGGTCGAGCACTCGCCAGCCAGCGATCGAGCCCGCCCCCGCTTCGGCCAGCAGCCGCAGCAACAGCCGCCCGCGGCTGGCTGCGAGCACAGAGTTGGTGTCGAGTGTCAGGTGACCTGCGTGCGTGTCCAGCGGTTCCCCGGTGCGCTCGCAGTGCTCGATGATGTGGTCGCGCAGGTCGTGCGCCAACTGGGCGAACGCTGGCGAGATGGAGGGGCGTGGCGTCTGGTGAGGCGCTCTGGCACTCATCGCACCGGTGTCTCCGTGGCGGCTCGGGGCGGCTGCCGGGGCCGCGTCCCCCTCGAGCCGGCGGGTGCGTTGCTCACAGCAGCTCACCCACCCCGGCCCGTCGCCACCGCCAACGTGGATGCCGGCGTACGTGGTCATAGATCAGCCCCACCCCGCGGGCCTCCGCGGGGCGCCTGGCGTTGGCGGGAGTGCCGAGCAGCGCCAGCCCGATCGCCACGTCGTGCGGGCCGCCCCGGCCGAGGTGGGCGACGTTGCGCAGCGCCCGCACCGTTCGCGCGGCCACGAGCTGTTCGGAGAGACCGGTCTGCGCGGCGACCTGTGCGGGGGTGAGCCCGTCGCGCAGGGCGATCACGGCGGCGCGCCGGTCCGGTTCGGGCAGGCCGGCGAGAGACTCGACGAGCTCCTTCAGGCTCACTTTGTGTCGGTGGTTGGGTGTCTCCAGGGCCCACGTGCTCCACTCCTGCCGGGGGAGCGCTCGCAGCCTGCGCGCCGCTTCGTCGAGCTCCATCAGCTCGAAGGTGTCGACGCCCTCGCCGATCAGTTCGTGCCCCACGAGATCGCGCTGAGCCTCGGGCTGCGTGGAGAGCAGGTAGCCGGCGAGGCGCTCCTCGAGCTCGGGCGCCGACGCCGTGACCCCGATCAGCTCGCGCAGGATCCCCACGTATTCACGGCGCAGCTGGCCCTCGGAGCGGCCGAGTCGCTCGGCGAGCAGCGCGATCGGAACGCCGTCCCGCTCGAGTGCGGCGAGCAGCGAGCGCCGGGCGTCGTCCAGGCGCCCCAGCTCGGTTGTCGGGTCCCGTCCGCCCACGCCCTTGCGCGCGGCGGCCCGCGCGAGCGAGGCGAGCGGCTTGAAGTGCCGGCGCGGCAGGGCGCCGAGCGCGAGCACCGCCGCGACGTAGCTGAGCAGCACCAGGGCAAGCACCAGCGGACGCCCCGCCGGCCACACGTGCAGGCCCACCGTCTGCACGAGCGCCGCGATCGCCACCGCCCCCACGAGGCCGGCGAGTCGCCTGGGCTCGAAGCTGAGCGGGATCCGCATCAGGCCCCCCACCACCGTCGCCCAGAGCGCACAGGCGACGAGCAGTGCGAGGATCGTCGCGAGTGGCGCCCCATAGGCGCCCAACCAGGGGATGGTCAACATGCTCAGGCCGACGTCCAGCACGGCGGCGATCACGGCCCCCGCGCTGTAGAACAGGATGCGCCGCTCCACCTTGACGGTGCGCACCATCACGATGAACAGCCCGTAGAAGACGAAGCCCACCCCGATCACCGGGATCAGCGACGCGGCCGACCTGTAGGCGGGTCCCACCAGCAGCACCAGCCCGGGCGCGGTCACGTCCAGCAGCACCACGATCGTGACCGCGGCGAGCAGGTAGTAGGTGAGGATCGCACTGCGGACCCGCTCCTCCCCGACGTGCCGGTAGGTGGACTGGAAGAGCACCCCCCGCTCCAGCGGCGACCACGCCATCAGGAACGAGCTTGCGAAGTAGGAGGGCACCGAGGCGAAGCGACTCCCCACCCGATAGATGCCGAGCTCGCTTTTGGAGGCGAAGCGCGAGAGCAGCACGATGTCCGCGTTGTGCACGATGAACAGGCAGATCACGGGAATCACCACCATCCCCCCGCGGCGCACTATTTCCTTTGCGTCGCCCCAGTTGAACGCCAGCGCGTAGCTGCGCCGCGTCAGGACGACGCAGACGGCGGTCGCGGCGAGAGTTCCGAGGGCGGTGCCCGCAAGCGCTCCCTGCACGCCGAAACCGAGCGCCACCAGTGGCACCGTGCCGCCCACCACGAACAGCGGCCGCAGCGCGTTGAAGGTCGCATAGCGTTTCGCCTGACGCTCCATGCGGAAGACATTCACGGTCAGCCGCCACAGCGCTCCCGCTGCCGCCGAGACCGCCGCCCAGCGCACGAGCGCCGCGGCCGAGCCGCGATCGACCAGCAGCTCGGCGAGGGTGGGCGCGAACAGGCAGCACAGCGCGGTGCCGGCGCTGACGATCACCAGCGTGAGCGCCACACCCGTGCCGAGGGCGTGCCTGGGGGTGGAGGTGATCTTGCCATCGGAGCCCACGTCGTCACCTTCCCCCTCGGTGGCGCCGTACACCCACATGAACGTCCCGTGCAGGCTGCCTGTGTTGTACAGCGTCGTGAGGTAGCCCGCGAAGAACAGCATCAGCGCCAGTTCGCCGTACTGGGAGGGGGCCATCAGCCTGGTGAGCACCGCGACGCTCACCAAGCTGAAGGGCCCCACCGCGAGCATCCCCACCGCGTATATGACGGTGTCGCGCGTGAAGCGTCCACCCATCAGCGCCAGGAACCGGTGGCCGATCCGGCGGTCCTCGGGGCCGGGAGTGTCGTCTGGCTTCCCGCCCCCGGCGGCCATCGAGGGCGCCTCTGCTCGGCCGGCGCTCGACCGGCCCGCGGAGATGACCGTCGGCCCATCCAGCATGCGCGAAAGCTACGCGGCGCCGGGGCGTCGCCGGTGAAGGATCGGTGAACGAGCCGTCTGGGGGCGAGTTCGCTAGCTAGGTTGAATCGCCATGCGCGAGGGACCGACACCGCCCGCGGCACCGGGGGATGGTTGCGATCTGGGGGCGCTCGCCTCCGAGGACTCGGCTGCGCCCGGCACCTCGGCGGGCACCGCGCCCGGCACCTCGGCGAGCGGCGCGGTGGGCGTCGTCATCCTGGGGATGGGCCGCAGCGGCACGAGCGCGACGGCGCGCATGTTCGCAAGCGCCGGTTTCTTCGCCGGGCACGACGACGACCTGTTGACGGCAAGCGAGTCGAACCCTGCCGGGTACTGGGAGAACCTGGGCACCGTGCGCGTCAACAAAGAGGTGCTCGAGAAGCTGGGGGGAAGTTGGTTCGATCCCCCTCCCCGCGCCGCTCAGCTCGCCGCTCGCGAGTGGGCTGCTCCCGTGCTGCGCGCCGCCGTCGAGAAGGTCCTCCAGCAGGCCGACGGGGCTCCGGTCGTGGTCAAGGATCCCCGGATCGGCGTGATGATGCCGCTATGGGCTCCGGTCCTCGCCGATCGCCTGCACCCAGTGCTCGCGATCCGCGATCCGGTCGAGATCGCGCTCTCTCTTGGCCGCCACGCCGGGACTCCGCTGGCGTTTGCGCTCGCGGCTTGGGAGCTGCACACGATGCTCGTTCTCGACCATCTCGATGGCCGGCTCGTGACCGTGGCTCCCTATGGGCGCCTCACCCAGGACAGCCGGCTCGCGACCTCGATCGTCGAAAGCGCCGCTGCCCACATCGACCCGGCTCGAACGGCCACCTTGCGGCCTGTCGCCGCGGCGGAGGCGATCGAGTGCGAGCTGCACCGCAATCGTGCTGCGGCGAGCGATCACGACGAGTACCTCACGCCTCGTCAGCTGGAGCTGTGGCGCCTGCTCTCCTCGCTGCCGTCCGGCGACCAGTCGATCGCCGCGCCCACGCTCAGGGCCACCGACGGGGCTGCCAGATCGGCCGTCAGTGCCGAGCGAGCGCGCGTGCTCGTGAAACGAGAACGAACGCAGCTTGCCCGCGACCTCGCATCCGAGCGTGAGCGCGCGGGCCGGTTGGCCGAGGCGCTCGAGCGTGAGCGCGCCGACCGGCGGGCCGACGGGCTCGAGCGCGAGCGGGCGGACCGGCGGGCCGAGGGGCTCGAGCGCGAGCAATGGCGCTCCGCCGAGTTGCGGCCCGAATCGAGCGGAGGCAAGGAGCGGGGGTCGTCCGCCGTGCTGGGCATCGGGATCGCCACCTTCGACCGGCGCGAGCGCTTGGCGCGGCTCGTGGCTGGGCTCGCCGAGCACACCCAGTCGGAGTTCCGGCTCGTGGTGGCCGATGACGGAAGCACGGACGGCAGCGTGGAGTGGTGCCACGAGAACGGCCTCACGGTCGTCGCCGGGCGCCACCACGGCGTGGCGCGCAACAAGAACCGGGCGCTGTTCGCTCTCAGCGCGCTCGGCTGCGATCCCCTGATCCTACTCGAGGACGACCTGGTTCCGACACGTGCCGGCTGGGAGCGGGAATGGGTTCTCGCCACCAGGCGGTGGCACCATCTCGGCTACCGGCACCCGAAGATCGCCAAGCACGATCTCTCTGGAAGCGGAACGGCCGAGGACCCGATCCTCAGTCGGGGCTGGACCGCCCAGTGCCTGTCGGTCTCCGCCCACGTGATGGAGCGCGTGGGCTACTTCGACCCCCGCTTCGAGGGATGGGGTCACGAGCACGGCGACTGGACCGAGCGAATCCAGCGAGCGGGCTATGGCTTTCGCGAGGCGCGGCTGGCCGATGGCAGGGTGGTGAAAGCCCAGATCTACCTGTGGGGCGGGATTGCGCTGGAGGATGCTCCGAGCTACCGCGACAACACCCAGGTGGCCGCCAACCTGGAGCTGGCCGAGCGGATCGCCGGTGAGCCGATCTACCGGCGTCCGTGGATCGGACCGCAGGCGCGGAAGGAGTTCCTTGACGAGCAGGTGAGCGCCGGCATCGACGGCGAGCAGTTGGCCGAGCGGGTGGAGGCCAGCCACGCGGCCGCCGTGGCCGGCGGGGCGGGCCTCGACGGGGAGGCCGTAGGCCCAGACCTACGGCCTCGACGGGAGTCCGTAGGCCTGGCGGATCGGGACCGCTAGGTCCGCGACCCGTTGCTGCTCGTGTTTGCCGGCGGCGGTGGCTGCCCCGCGAGCTTCGCCCGCGCGTGGTCCAGCGCGCTGGCCCCGTAGATCGGCCGGCCGGTGAGGCGCCGCGCGAGCAGCGTCGTCGAGTGCCCGAGCCGCCAGGCGCGCGACTGCGCGACGCGCTCGAGGTAGTCGCCCACCTGCTCGCGCTCGGAGCGCAGCGCGGCATTGTGGCGCTCGAGCATGCGCATGCGCGCGCGCATGGTGGTCAGCTCCGCCTCCCAGCGCTCGCCGTCCTGCCGCAGCGACTCGAGCTCGGCCTGCACCGATGGCCCCGGCTGCGCCTGCCAGAGCGGCGGCGTGTCACCGAACGGGACCTGGGCGAGGAAGCGCTCGGCGACGACCTGGATGAGGACGTCGGGCCGCTCGCGCTCGATCAGCTCGAAGTCGAAGACTGGCTTCCAGAGCCAGGTCGAGCGCGAGAACGCGGTCGACAGGAAGGGCTCGAGCACGTCACCGAACGAATCGCGGTAGACGACCGCCCGCGGCGCCTGCGGGCGCCGCTCGTTCACGTAGATGCGCGTCTCGCGGGTGGATGAGACCCGCAGATGCTCGGGCACGTCCTCCTCGCGACGCAGCCCGACGTCCTCCAGGCGCGGCGCGCGGTCGGGCTCGGGGATGTCCGGCTCGGGGCCGCCAGGCAGCTCGACCAGGCGCCCGTGGACCAGCTTCACGCGCGGCTTGCCGATCAGGTCGCCGCGGAGCTTCGTGTCGTACCAGCTGTCACGGTCAACCTCGACGTCGGGGAGCGCCACGCCGCGCTTGCGCGCAGCCTCGACAAGCGCCTGCGAGGCCGCCAGGCCGCCCTCGTAGTTCCAGTGGCAGTCGCGCCTGTAGTAGATGTCGGGGGGCGCGGCCGCGCGCGCGGCGTGCAGCGGCTCGTGGAGGTCGACGATGTGCACCGGCGAGGACGCGCCGCCGAGCGCAACACGGATCTGCTCGCCGAGCAGCGGCCGCGCGAGCGGTGGCGTGGTGTCCGGGAGCTTGTCCGCATAGATCGTCTCCTTCGACGGAGCGAGCGCGAACAGGTAGGGAACCCCAAGCCGGCGGCACTCCTCGTGTCGGCGCAGGAGGATCTCGGCGAAGGCGTCGGCGTCGTGGCGCGTGAAGGTGAGTTGCTGCAGGATCTGGTCGAGGCTGCCGTTCGCGTCGTTGCAGAGAAAGCCCCAGCCGTCGCGCCCCTCCAGCAGCCGGGGCCCCGGGAGCTCCGGTGCCTGGCTGCCCCAGAGCATCCGCTCGAAGCTCGTGCCGTCGGGCTGGGAGGTGCCCGTGCGATCCCAGTCGCGCGCGACCGGCAGCATCATCTTGACGCCGGACACCGAGACCGAGAGGTAGTGGCGGGCGCCGTCGAGGAAGCGCTCCGGGAGCGCGACGTCGAAGCCGTGCCAGCCACTGCCGCTCGCCCCGAGCGCTGCCGGCGACCAGCGGTCCGCGAGCGTCTTGCGGACGAGGCCCGAGTCGATCAGCACGTCGAGGCTGAGCGTGCGCTCGGGGTCGTCGAGGTCGGCCGCCCAGCCGGACAGGCGTCCGCCGAGCACCCGTGAGATCTCGCCCCTCACCACCTCAGAGGTTCTCCACGAAGCACAGCTCGCACCCGATGGACACGATCGAGAGGTCGCTCGCGGAGACGCTGTGGCGCTCCTCGATGCGCGGCAGCAGCTCGGGCAGCAGCCGCAGGTCCGGATCGGAGCGCAGCCCGAGCTGCAGCACGATCATGCCGACCGCGCGCACGGCCTCCAGGAAGTCGCTCGCCGTCATCCGGTTCAGGTGGTTGCAGAGCACGTCCCAGCGACGGTCGTCCAGCTCCCCTCGCAATTCCTCGGGAGTGCGGTACAGGTGCTCCCATGGTCCCTTGCGGATGTGCCCCCCGCGCGAGGAGTACCAGAGCGTGTCGGCGAAGATCGCGACCCGCCCACCGGGGCGCAGCAGCGGCCGGAAGGCGCTGAGCACGCCCTTCAGGTCCATGATGTGCTCGAACACCCCGTTGGAGAGGATCAGGTCGAAGGTCTCCCCGCCGAGCGCCGTGTCGTGGATGTTCTGCACGCGGAACTCGTAGTTGGAGTGGGAGAGGCCCATCTGCGCCATCGCCCGTTCGAAGGGAACCGGCGAGAGCCCTCGCGAGAGGTCGGTGCAGAGGATCGAGTGGGCGCCATGGCGGACGGCCCAGAGGGCGTCGTTGCCATAGCCGCAGCCGAAGATGAGGACGTCCTTGCCCTGTGGGTTGGCGTAGGGGAGCATGTCCTTGTCGAGCATCCCCTCGCGGTGGACGATGTACTGCGTCAGCCGCACGATCTCATCCTCGGGCAGCTGGTAGAAGGTCGTCGTGGACTGTGTGGCCATGTTCATGGTCTCCTTGCGATAGCGGCGTCCTGGCGTCGGAAGAGCGGCACGGGCGAACCCCCGCCATCCCCTTGGCGCCGGCGGGGGAACTGGATCGTGTCGCGGCGCTCGCCGCACGCGACGGTCACCTGCGCGGCATCGGGAAGGATCTCGGCGTGCACCTCGGGCGCGTCGGCGGGTGGGTGGGCGTTCCAACTCAGCACGGCGACGAAGTGCGGGTTCGCCGCCGTCGCCGCCACGCGCCACAGCAGGTGGTGCTCCAGCGGAGCGTTGTTCGGGTTCTCGAACGGCTCGGTCGCGATCGAGACGGAGGCGGGAGAGGCGAGTTGCAGCGTCGCCGTCACCGTCCTGCCCTCGAAGTCGATGACGGCCCACGCCCTGGAGCCCTCGGCTCTGAATGACGCCGTCTGCGGCGTGTGCAGCAGCAGCTCGTAACGCCGCTCGGAGTCGTCCTTCTCGATGTCGTCGTAGATCAGCAGATACGGCGTCTCGCCGTGCGCCCACACGCACCACCGCCGCGCCCAGCGGACCGGGTTGTAGCCGAGGTAGCCGTAGGACGCGGTCGCATCACCCGCGACGATCGTGCGCTCGCCGTCGCGCTCGAGCACCTCGAGGCTCCCCGAGACGCCGTATCCGCCGCCGCACGGATGCTGGCCGAGCCCGTCGATCACGACGGCGCTGTGGCCGTATGACGAGGAGGGATTGCCCTCCTCGGCCACGTTGAAGGCCCCCGCGTCGATCACGAGCGGCACCCCGCCCGCGAACACGGTGAACGAGTTGTTGTCCGCCTGGTCGTGGATCGAGCCGAGGAACGCGCCGCAGTTGAACGAGAACATGCTCCCTCGCTCCTCGTCGCGGTCGCGCAGATAGCCGACGTCGTCGCAGACGAAGAGCGCGGGCCCGGTCGCGGCGGGGACCGGCCCGGTGGGACGATGCAGCACGGAGTCGAACACGGTCGACATGCGCAGCGAGGAGTCAAAGCCCCATGTGGCACTCCCTGCGGCGCCTACGGTCCGATCCCAGAAGGACGCCGCGAGCTGCGGGCGCAGCGCCAGAAAGGTCGACAGCCACCCGCCCAGGGCGTAGGTCGGCACCGGGTAGGAGTCGTTCAGCGCCTGCGTCCAGCGCCCCCCTGGGAAGACCTCCCCCGCGTACCACTCGGGCACGAGGCGCAGCCGCTGCAGCCACGGGTTCTGGAGCGGGTCGAGGTAGTCGAACTCTCCGCCGCGACGTGCGGCGCCAAGGAAGAATCCGAGGTTCCGGAAGACGAAGCCGCAGTAGGAGATCCCCTCGCGCGTCATCCCCGACGCCGTGATCCCGTGCTCGAAGAACAGCAGCGTGCGCTCGCGCGCGAGCTCGCGCCAGGCACTCGCGCGGGGGTGAGCTGGCAGCGCGTGGCCCGCGACTCCGAGCCCGGCGAACGCGACGATCGCGTGGTTCCAGGCGAGCCGCCGTACGACCTGCTCGCCCCAGGGCTCCTCCGCGACGCCCCGCTCGAGCCGCTCGGCGAAGAAGGCGATCGTCCCGCGCACCCGCTCGAGCAGCGCCTCGTCGTCGAGCAGTCGGCCGCCCAGCTCCAGTGCGACGGCGGCCCCAATCATCACGAATGCCGGGTGCACCTCGCCCGGCAGCAGCGGCACGATCTCCTCCGGCTGGGTCAGGCCGCCGAGGCCGCGCCGCAGGCCGTCGAGCGCCGGCCCGCCGCCCTCGAGCGCGGCGAGCAGCGACAACTCGAGGAGAGCGGTCTGCGTGATGAAGAGGTTCGAGCGCCCCCCGGTGTGCAGCAGGCGCTCGGGCCCGAGCGCCAAGGCGCGCTCCACGCTGGTGCGCAGCATGGCGTGCGAAGGATGCGCAGGCCGGGGCCCTGAGTCCTCGCGCTTCGCGCGGGCAAGGACATCGGGATCGACGAACGCGGCAGAGGGCATGGGGCCAACGAGAACGCGCCGCTCACAAACGGGCGCAGCTGCGTGCCGAGGGATCGGCGAGCTGAGCACTTGGAGCCATCCGCGTTCACCCTAGGAGGCGCCCCCTGGGCGTCTGTGAAGATGCGGTGAAACGCGGTCCGGCGCTGGTGCTGGCGCGGCGCAGCGGCGTTACCCTGCTGCGCGTGAGCGTCACCCTCCAGCTCGCCCCCTGCCCATTCTGCGGGTCCACCGAACTGGTGGAGTATGCCGGGCGCCCCCTCGCGCGCTGTCCGGAGTGCGACGCGATGGAGCGCCATCGCAAGCTGGTCCGCTCCCAGGCGCCGCTGCTCGAGCACGGCGCCGGGCGCCACGCACTGGAGGTGGGGCCGCTCAATCCCCGCGTCTTCGGGGAGTACCTGCGCGAGCGGGGCTGGCGTTACACCAGCGTCGACCAGTCCCGCCGCGGCAACCCCGTCGATCCCCGGGACACCAGCTTCGTGGACATGGAGGTCGACCTGTGCGATCTCACTCCCTTCGCGGAGGGCTCGGTACAGCTCGTCATCGTCCAGCACGTGATCGAGGAGATCGTCCAATACCGCCGAGCCCTCTCCGAGATCGCCCGCGTCTTGCACGGCGGCGGCACGGCGCTGCTGGAGATCCCCTTCGACCCCAACCGCCGCGAGTCCGAGAGCCAGCCTCCCGCGGCCTACGGCAACGTGTGGCGCTTCGGGTCCGAACTGCCCGACGTCGCGCGCGAGCACTTCGACGAGGTCGATGTGCTCTCCTACCGCGAGGGCCGCGCCGGGGGGCATCTCTTCATCTGCCGCACCGCTGCGCTGGGGATGGAGTGAGCGCCGCCGCCGTGCTCTGCGCAGTCTGGCGCACCGCTGCCCAGGAGGCGAGGTGAGCGCCACCGTGGCTCCAGCCACCAACCCCGTCGCGCGGGAGAACGCCCGCGAAGGCTCGCGCGACTGGTGGGGCAGGCACGCGCCCCCGCACACGATCGAGGGCTACCCCACACAGTGCTCGGTGCGGCCCGGGGAGCGCCTCGAGCTGTGCGTGAGCACCCGGCCGCCAGCGCGCTACCGGATCGTGGTCTACCGACTCGGGTGGTACGGCGGGCTCGGCGCCCGCGCCGTCGCGGAGCATCCCGCTACCGGCGATCTCCAGGGAACCCCGAGAGATGTGCCCGAGCCGCGGCCCGGACCCCACATCGACTCGGCCGAGTGGCCCGTGACCGACGTCATCCAGATCGCCCCCGAGTGGACGACGGGGGTGTACATCGCGCGGCTGATCCTCACCGACGGGGAGCATGCCGGCCTCGACGCGTTCGTCCCCTTCGTCGTGCGGACGCCCTTGGGGCGGATCGCGCGGGTCCTCGTTCAGCAGCCCGTGACCACCGCTCAGGCCTACAACCACTGGGGGGGCAAGAGCCTCTATACCTCCAACTCCAGCGACGCGCTCGCCGCGGTGAAGGTCAGCTTCGACCGGCCCTACCCCGCGTGGTCGGCGGCCAACCTCAACGCACGCTGGCCCTTTGGCTGCGACTACCAGCTGATCCGCTACCTCGAGCGCGAGGGGTTCGACGTGGCGTACACCACCGACGTGGACACCCACCGCGAGCCTTGGAGCCTTGCCGGCCACCGCCTGCTGATGACCTCCGGTCACGACGAGTACTGGACCCGCGAGATGCGCGACGCCTTCGAGGACGCCCTCGCCGCAGGGGTCAACCTCGCCTGCATGGGCGCCAACACCGCGTACTGGCAGATGCGCTTCGAGGACGCCGAGCGCACGATGGTGGAGTACCGCTGGCGCGCGGAGGACCCCGAGCCCGACCGGACGCTGAAGACCGAGCAGTTCCGCAATCTCGATCCCCCCCGGCCGGAGTGTCTGCTGTGGGGCGTTCAGTACCAGGAGGGTCTCGGCCTCCCCAACCAGCCGCGCGACTACGTCCTCACCCGCGAGTGTGCCGGCCACCCCTGGCTCGAGGGCACCGGCCTCGAGTACCCCGCGACCCTCGGGGGGCTCGTGGGCTACGAGTGGGACGGCCTGCAGGAGGGGTTCGAGCCAGCAGAGTCCACGGTGTTCTTCCATTACGAGAACGAGCTCTCCAATGCGGACGCGCTGGTGCGCCGGGCACCCTCCGGCGCGCAGGTCTTCGCCACCGGCTCCCTGCAGTTCAGCTGGGGCCTCGACGAGTGGGGCTGGCCCGAGCACGCAGACGAGCGCCTCCAGCGCTTCATGCGAAACGCCCTCGGGGACCTCGCCGGCGAGCCCTCGCGATGAGCGCCCCGAGAGTGTCGCTCGGGGTGCTGCTGACGGCCCTGCTGGTGGCAGCGTGGACACTGCTGCCGGCAACGGCCTCGGCGTCGGCAGCGGAGTCGGCGTCGGCGGAACCGCTGGGGACGATCGCCGAGTACGGGGGTTGGTCGATCGGTCTCCCGATGGCGATCGCCGCCGGCCCCGACGGCAACCTCTGGTTCACCGACTACGACGGGAAGGTGGACAAGCTCGATCCAGTCACGGGCGCGATCGCCGAATACTCCGCCGAACCCTCCCTGAGCTACCCCACCGGGATCGCCGCCGGTGCGGAAGGGAACGTGTGGTTCGCCGACTCGGGCAACAACGAGATCGGCAAGATCGAACCGGCCACCGGGAAGATCACGGAGTACTCGGCCGACCCCTCCCTGGACTACCCCCAGGGCGTCGCGACGGGACCCGAAGGCGACGTGTGGTTCGCCGACTCCGCCAACAACGAGATCGGCAGGCTCGACCCGGCCACGGGGGGGATCACGGAGTACTCGGCCGACCCGCCCCTGAGCTTCCCCACGGGGATCGCCGCGGGACCTGAAGGGGACATGTGGTTCACCGACTACGACAACGGGAGGATCGGCAGGATCGATCCCGCGACCGGGAAGATCGCCGAGTACCCGATCGAACCCCTGCTGCTCAACCCCACGGGGATCGCCGCGGGCCCCGAAGGGAACATGTGGTTCACCGACACCTTCGACAACGAGATCGGCGAGATCGAACCGTCCACTGGAAGGGTCGTGGAGTACTCCGCCACACCCGCCCTGGACATGCCCTCCGGGATCGCCGCCGGCCCGGACGGGGCGATCTGGTTCACCGATTCCGGCAACGGGGCCATCGGCCGCTTTGAACTGAGCACCGCGGAGGTCACGGAGTACTCGACCGCAACCCCGACGCTTGACATGCCGACGGGGATCGCCGCCGGCCCGGATGGGGACATGTGGTTCATCAACCAGCTCTACAGCGAGATCGGCCGGATCGTCGCCGGTCCGCCCGTCAAGTCCACCTCGGGCGGCTCGGGCGGGGGAGGTGCGGGTGGTGGAGGCTCAGAAGGGGATGGCTCTGGTGAGAGCGGCCCGGGGGGAAGCGGCACCGGCTCTGGGGGCTCCACCGGGAGCGGCTCGAGTGCCACCGGCACCGGGCGGGGGGGCGCCGATCGGCCGCACGTCGCGCCTCGCCGCAGGGTGAAGCTCGTGATCTGCCGGACCGTCAAGCCCCACACGGCCCGAAGGGCTCGCCTGCGGTGCTCGACTCGGGCGATCGGAGGATCGGTCAGCCTGGCCGCGAAGGGCGTCGCGAGCGCTTCGCTGCTGCGCCACGGTGTCACCTACGCCACCGGCTCCGCGAGCCCCTCGCGGCTCGTTCTCGACGCCCGCCGCACGTTGCGTGCCGGGCGCTACACGCTCAGGCTCACCTACCGGCACGGAGGCCGCGCGGTCGTCAGCCGCCAGGAGATCGGGATCCCCTGAGGATGGTGCGAGTCGCTGGGTCTAGATGACGACCACCGTCGCTCGTTTACGGCAACACCCCGCTCTGGGTCATGTTCAGCCAGGTCACCTGGGCGAGTTTCAGCTCCGTGCCGGGAGGGCCCTTGACGAACGCCTGCAACTGCAGTTCGTGATCGCTGCCGAGGTTCGGCACGGTGGTTTCGATCGCAAACGTCCCCCACTGTCCCGATCCGACGATGTCGCGGTTCCAGTCGTAGAGCCCGAACACCGAGGTGGATTGGCTCGGGTAGGAGATGAGCCGGTAGTAGACAACCCCGCCGGAGGCCTGCACGTTGCTCTCGATCCGACCCGCCAGGTACACCACGTCGCCCTGGTGCACCTGCATCGGGGTGCTCGCCCAGACCACTCCGTATTCTTCCCCGCCGCGGGTGATCGAGAAGGCGTCGCCCGCCACCGTCGGATCGGGGGCGACGTCGAGCGTGGGCGAGCCCGATGCTTCCCAATCTTCGGGTAGACCGTCGATCGAGTTGAGGAAGAGGTTGTTGCCCACCGCGTAGGCGGTGTCGGCCTGGCTGTCCGCCAGCAGCGGCGCCTGCCCCTGCGGATAGCCGGCCAGAGCTTCCGCCAGGGCCGTCCCCATCGCCTCGGCTCCCGCACTGTTCTGGTGCAGGAAGTCGGTGTTCAGGCCCGGCTTGTATTCGCCAGTTTCCGGATCCACGAGTGCCGAGTAGAGGTTCACCAACGGCCACCCGTTCACCTGCGCGGTGTGGGCGATCCACTGGTTGAGCAGGATCGTCGCGTTGCGCTGGCGCACGACCGTTTCGGTTGGCTGCCCTTCGAGGCGGTCACGCGGGGGCAGCGTGCAGAGGATCGGGGTGATCCCGTGCGCCACCAGCAGATCGTAGATCGCGGTCAGGTTCGCCTGTGAGGTGGCCAGTGGAAGTTCGTAGCCGACGTCGTTCGTGCCCGCGAGCACCGTTGCGTAGGCGATTGGCCTCGCCGGCGGCGTCGCTAGCAGTCTCTGCGTCGCTTCGAGGACCTGGGCGCTCGTGTCTCCCGCGGTCGCCGCCGCTCCGCCGTAGCGGATGCGCCCCTGGGTGTCCAGCGAGGCCCACATTCCCCAGTTATAGGGGGAGATCGCGCCGATGTCCCCGGTGCTCGCGCTGTCCGCTGCGTCTTCTGCGTAGGCGAACCCAAACGCCGTGAGCGAGTCCCCGATCTGAACCAGCACCCCGCCTTTCGGCGCGGGGAGCCCGAGCGGCCCGCTTGCCCCAGGTGCTCCCGCTGGACCTGGCGCTCCCGCCGGGCCAGGTGATCCCGCTGGACCGGGGGAGCCCGGCGGACCGGAAGAACCCGGCGGGTCGAGAGGGTCTGCAACCTTTGGCGTGGACTTGCTGCGCCTCTTCGGTCGCTTGTGCTTCGGGGCGGCCTTTCTCTTGTGCCCCCGGGTGGCCTTGGTGGATTTTCGCTTCCTGCCAGATACGTGGCTCTTGCGTCTCGCGTGTGAGCTTCGGCCGATCGCCGGCCCGACCCCGACAGGGGTGAAGAGTTCGGCCGAGGAGAGGCTGTTGGCCGGCGTGCCCAGGTCACCTCCGGC
Source organism: uncultured Solirubrobacterales bacterium (assembly GCA_963713985.1). Taxonomy (GTDB): domain Bacteria; phylum Actinomycetota; class Thermoleophilia; order Solirubrobacterales; family Solirubrobacteraceae; genus Palsa-744. The sequence goes on from OY970219.1 coordinate 2,002,433, forward strand.
GACGAGCACCTCTCCCGAGGGCAGCAGCGCCGCCTTGTGCTCCAGGCGGGGGAAGACGACTGGGCCGCTCGCCGTCCAGTCGCCGAGCGTGGGGTCGTAGACTTCCGCTGCGAGGGGGCGCACGCTGCTTGTCGTGACAGCATGCTGGCTGCCGCCGGTCAGGAGCACCTCGCCCTCTTCGGTGCCCTGGCTCAGCAGCGTCGCGGTGGGCTCCCAGCGGGCGAGCCCCATGGAGCCGGTCGCGGAGAAGAGGCCGGTGAGCGGGTCGTACAGTTCGGCGGAGGCGAGGGTCCCCAGCTGCGGGTTGTACCCGCCGGCGATCAGCACTTCCCCGGAGGGGAGCAGAGTCGCCGACTGCAGATCGCGGGCGCTCAACATCGAGCCGGTCTGCGTCCATTCGTTGGTGGCGGGGTCGTACAGCTCCGCCGAAGCGGTCTGGCTGTAGCCTTCGCCGGAGGGCACGAGGCCGCCGGCGACGAGCACCTCGCCCGTGTCCAGCAGCGTCGCGGAGTGAAAAGCGGGATCCATCGGCATCGCGCCGGTGGGCGAGAAGCTGCCGGCATCCGGGGAGCTCGGGTCGGTGCTCGGTTCGTAGAGCTCCGCCGCCGGTCCTTCGCCGAAGTTACCGCCGACGATGAGCACCTTGCCGGAGGGCAGCAGCGTCGCTGTCTGCCCCGCACGGGTGGCCGCCATCGAGCCGGTGGGTGACCACACGCCGGTATCGGGGTCGTACAGTTCCGCGGAGGCGACTGAGTGCCCGGGGGCGTTCTCGCCACCCGTGACAAGCACCTCGCCCGCGTCCACGCCCGATTCCAAGAGCGTCGCGGTGTGCAGGACCCGCGGGGTCCCCATCGGGCCCGTGGCCGACCACGTTTCGCGCGAGGGGTCATACAGCTCGGCCGTGGTGGTCGTGCTGTGCGTCTCCGCCGAGGAGGAGCCGCCCGCGCGACTGCCCCCCGCGAGCAGCGCCTCGCCCGATCTCAGCACCGTGAGCGTGGGGTTCTCCACTCCCACGAGCAGCGGGCCCGTTCGCTGCCACGTGCCGAGAGAGGCGCCCGCGGCCGGGCCGGGCCACAGGAGCACGCACCCCATCGCCCACAGCGAGGCGCACGCCAGCGCCGCCCACGACGGCACCATCCAGGCCGCAAGCCGCACGTGGCCATGTCCCACCGAGCTCGAGCTCACGGCGGAGATTATCCAGCGGCCCGCGCCCGCAACGGTGGTGGATCACAGATGAATAACAAGCGCTCGCGGGCTTCCGGGTAGCTTCAGGCGCCACGATGGCGCCCACCAGGATTCAGCGCGGCGGGCCGGGCCCGCGGCCGCAGATCGGCGGGCTGCCGTCCGGCGAGCCGCCGCTGCGCCTCTCGGTCGTGATCCCGGCTCACAACGAGGCGGAGTCGATCGGCGCGACGGTCACGACCCTTGCGAGCACACTGACGGCCGAGCGCATCCCACACGAGATCCTCGTCGTGGACGACGCCAGCGCCGATGGCACGGCGGCGGTGGTTTACGAGGTCTCCACCCGCCACCCGTCAGTCAGGTGCGTGCGCTCCCACCTGCCACCCGGGTTCGGCCACGCGGTGCGCGCCGGCCTGGACCACTACACGGGCGACGCGGTGGCGATCTTCATGGCCGACAGCTCCGACTCGCCCGCCGATCTGGTCCGCTACCACCAAGTGCTCACGGATGGCTTCGACTGCGCCTTCGGGTCGCGCTTCGTCAGGGGCGGAAGGGTGAACGAATACCCGCTGCCCAAGCTGATCATCAACCGCGTCGTGAACCTCGCCATTCGGGCGATGTTCCGTCATGGGTACAACGACACCACCAACGCCTTCAAGGCGTACCGCCGCGAGGTGATCGACAACATCCGCCCGCTGCTCTCCAATCACTTCAACCTCACGGTGGAGATGCCCCTGAAGGCCGTGACCCGGGGTCACACCTTCCAGGTGGTTCCCATCACCTGGACGAACCGGCGGCAGGGCGTCTCGAAGCTGAGGCTGCAGGAGATGGGCAGCCGCTACATGTTCATCGTGCTCTACGTCTTCCTCGAGCACCATCTGAGCCGCGGCGACTACACGCGGCCGGACGTCGGGCCCGAGCCGAGCGAGCTCGAGCCCAACGGCAAACTGAATGGCCTGGTCACGGGCGCCCAGGTGCGCGGATGAGTGTGGCCTCGCACCCGGGAGCGCGGCGCGCGCGGCGCCTGCTCGGCCCGGCCGTGTCGCTGGTTTCGCTCGCGGCAGTCGTGTGGTGGGCGCTCCATCAGCAGGCGCCCCGCTGGCCAACCGGCAGCGGGAGCCTCGTGCTGATCCTGTGCGCGGTGCTCGTGTACGCGGGGGTGAGCATGGTGCGGGGGGTGCGCTGGCACATGATCCTCCGCCGCGCGGGCATCCCCGCCAGCATGGTCGACGCGCAGGCGCTGGTCGTGGTGGGCTATATGGGCAACACCGTGCTGCCCGCGCGCGGGGGGGAGCTGCTGCGGATGTTCTTCCTCGGCCGGAGCACGGGCTGCTCGCGGATCACGATCCTCGGCACGATCATCGCCGAACGCCTGCTCGACGCGCTCGCGCTGCTCGTCATGCTCGTGGCGCTGCTGGCGATCGTCACGGCGAGCGGGGTGGGCGGCTCCTCCAACCCCACGGACCTCGGCATCGCGGCCGGGAGCTTCGCGCTCGCCGGGGCGCTCGTGCTGCTGGTCGCGTGGCGGATGGCCCGAGCGGGGCGCCTGCGGGGACTGAGCGGCCGGGTGGCCTCGCTCACGCTGGCAACGCGCAACCTGCTCAGCGCGCAGGGCCTTCTGCTGGGGCTGCTCACCGTCCCGATCTGGGTGGGGGAGGGGTTCATCTACTGGTTGGTGGGGGCGGCGCTGCATCTCCATCTGGATCTCGCGCAGGGGTGCTTCCTGGTGGTGCTCTCGAGCCTCGTGGCGATCGTCCCGGCGGCCCCCGGCTACGCCGGCACCTACGACGCCGCGATCCAGCTCGGCCTGGGAGCGCTCGGCGTGCACGGAGGACGGGCGATCTCCTTCGGACTGCTCGTCCGCGTGGTCATCTTCCTGCCGATCACCCTCGCCGGACTGGTCCTGCTCGTCGTCCGCTATGGGGGTCTCTCCTCGCTGCTGGGGGCGCGCAGGGAGAGGTATGGAGGCTCGCCCACTCGTGCCCTCACCGCCCACCCGCTTGGCGCGGAGCTCGCCCGTGCGGACGATCCCAAGGTCAAGGCGATGGCCTCCGCATGAGCGCCCCCGTCGCGATCGTGACGGGCTCGGGCGGGTTGATCGGCTCCGAGGCGGTGCGCTACTTCGTCGAGGAGGGCTTCGAGGTGGTGGGGATCGACAACGACATGCGCGCCTACTTCTTTGGCCCCGAGGCCTCCACCGCCGCCAACACCGAGCGTCTGATCGCGGAGCTCGGCGACGCGTTCCGTCCCCTGCGCCTGGACATCCGCGACGGCGCGCGGATCGCGGGGGTGCTGGCCGGGTACTCCCCGCGGGTGGAGCTGATCGTTCACACCGCCGCGCAGCCCTCGCATGATTGGGCGGCGTCGGAGCCCCACACCGACTTCACGGTCAACGCCAACGGGACGCTCAACATGCTGGAGGCTGCGCGCCAGTACGCGCCCGACGCGACGTTCATCTTCACCTCCACCAACAAGGTCTACGGCGACACCCCCAACCACCTGCCGCTGGTGGAGCTCCAGACGCGCCTGGAGCTGCCCGAGGAGCACCGCTGGTATCGGGGGATCGACCTGGAGATGTCGATCGACCGCTGCACCCACAGCCTGTTCGGTGTCAGCAAGGTCGCGGCCGACCTGCTCGTGCAGGAGTACGGGCGCTACTTTCAGATGCCCACCGTCTGCTTCCGCGGGGGGTGTCTCACCGGCCCCCAGCATGCGGGGGCGCAGCTGCACGGCTTCCTGGCGTACCTGATGCGGTGTACGGTCACAGGGGAGCCCTATACGGTGTTCGGGTACGGCGGCAAGCAGGTGCGCGACAATATTCACGCCAACGACGTGGTGCGCGCCTTTCATGCGTTTCACCGCAACCCTCGGTCGGCGGCGGTCTACAACCTCGGTGGGGGGCGCGAGAGCAACGTCTCGATGATCGAGGCGATCGCGCTTTGCCAGGAGATCGCGGGGCGCGAGCTCGAGCACGGCTACTCCCCTCAGGCACGGATCGGCGATCACCGCTGGTGGATCAGCGACCTGGAGGCCTTCAAGCACGACTACCCCGAATGGCGGCTCACCACCAGTATCAGGGAGGTGCTCCAGGAGATCCACGACACGAACGCCGAACGCTGGAGCGCCGGGCGCGACGTCGCAGTGGCCTGAGTCCGGTGAGCCCGCCGGCGATGTGGGGCAGCGCGATGGCGGGCGGCCAGGCTACGTGATCGGAACGGCGTAGACACGCACGGTGACCGTGCCGGACCTGTGGCCGTGCACCGCGACTCGCAGCGTGTGCGGGTTCATGTTGAGGTTGAAGGGCGCCGCATAGTCGGCGTAGTGGGGGACCCACAGGATTAGCCCATCTTCGGCGATGCCCGGCGGCACTCGGAACCTCAGGTCGCTCTGGCCGTTGACGGTCACGTAGCGGGGCGTCGCACGCGTGAAGATCGTCTCCAGACGTTCCCAGCCGGCCACCTGCACGCCGTCGATCGCCGCGACCATCACGGCGTTTTCGGGCGGGCTCGGCAGTGCGATCAGGTGGCGCAGCCGGCTGTGGATGACCTCCAGCGTGTACGGCTTGCCGCAGCGGTCGGGCACGCGCGCCAGCGCCTCCCATTCCCCGCTCTGTTCGATTTCGGTGAAGTGGCAGAGCAGCGAGAGCATCGCCGCGGGCGATTCCCAGATCGGATTGCGCCCATCGATCGCCTGGTCGACCTGCCGGAGCACGCGGTCGGGCCCGTGGCGGGCGTCCGCGTAGGCAGCCGCGTTCAGCCTGTCGAGTCGCGGGGTGTAGGCGGAGTAGGACTGGAAGATCGGCAGCGGGCACCAGCGCCACCCCGGATGCGACCACACCGCGGCGATTTCGTCGGGCTCGGCGTTGACGCAGTGACCGCGCAGAGCACGCGCGATCGACGGCGGCACTGCGTCCGCGGCGCGCACGTCCTTGCGGCCCTCGGCGATCAGCGCCCCCGGGTGCAGCACGTCGCGGACCTGGTACACGAGCTGGTGGGCGTCGCCGAAAGGATTGATGATCTCGCCCACGGGCCGTCCCAGAACGACGAACCCGGCCACTGCCAGCATGCCGGCGAGCGCCACCCCGGTTGCGCGCTGGGTCGTGGTCCACGGGATCAGCAGCGCCACCGGGACCAGCAGCACCAGAAATATGATGTGCCCGCCGTCGTAGCGCACGAACATCTCGCGCGCGAGGAAGTAGTGGACCAGCAGGACGGCGGCGGTCAGTGCCGCGCGCCGGCGCAGGCGGTCGCTCGACAGCGCTTTCCATGCCCCCGCGCCGAGCGCCACTGCCGATCCGAGCACCAGCCAGACCTGCCAATCGCCAGCCGGTCCGACTTCGTTGTACCCCATCGCTTCGACGTAGCCGACGACCACGTCGTAGCCGTTGCGCAGGTAGTCGGGCAGCGCCCCCAGGGGCTCGCCCACGATCAGCCACAGGATCACTGTCGTGCCCAGCAGGCTCCCGGCCGCGGTAGCGAGATTGCGGCGGCGCTCATCTCCCCCCAGCAGGCCGACGGCGAGGATCGCGCTTGCGGCCACGCCATCGTTGAGCTTGACAAGCATGGCGAAGCCCGCGAGCGCCCCGCCGCCGATCGCAAGCAGGCGGAAGGCCCGCTGCGCCCGGTGGGCGGGGGAGGTGAGCGTGAGCGCAACCAGGCCGAAGGCGATCGCGGTGAGCGGCTCGGCCTCCACCCAGCTGTCGAGGCTCGCGGCGAGGAGGGTGAGGGGGACAGCCGCGATCCAGCCCATCGTCCTTCGCAGGCTGACGAGCAGCACGGCGACGAGCGCCAGCTGAATGAGGCCGGCGAGCAGCTCGGCTGTCAGGAACGTGCCTGGGGTGATGGCCGCGGGGAAGTAGCTGATGCCGAGCGGCCCGTAGGTGAAGACCACCTGCTGCCCGAAGGCCAGTCCGTGGGCGAGCGCCATGTACAACCCCACCTCCCAGGAGTTGTCGAGCCCGGGGCCGCCGAGGACGTTCGTGAACGGCCAGCTGAGGGCGGCGAGCAGCCCCACCAGCGCCATCGTCCACGCGTTTGCGCGCAGAGCCGCCCTCGTCCGCGCGGTGCTCGCGCGTGCCGTGCTCGCCAGGGCGTGCAGTGCGATGCCGGAGAGGGTGCGCGGGGACGTGGGCGCGCCGGTGCGCGACTTCGCTTCTGCCCCCGCCCCCGCCGCCGACGCGGACCCTGCGGCGTGCGCTCCCTCCGCCACACCCCCCCTCGCCATACCAGACGCATCCGGGCGCCCCTGGCCGGGGGCGCCGTGGCGCCCGGGGGAGAGCGCCGACCCCGTGGCGCTCACCTCGCACGAGATGTCCGCGAGCGAGCCGTTGACCAACTCGGCCTCGCGGATGAGGTGCAGCACGACCGGGGGCAGCTCGAGCTCGAGCTGATCGAGGGGTAGGCCGCGGGTCCAGAAGAATGTGGTTCGCGAGGCGCACTCGGCGAGCCAGGGAACGAGCGCAAGTGCAGCCTCGTCCCCGATCAGAGCCAGACGCGCCCGATCGTCCTGCTCGGGCGCCGCGTACACCCGCAGGTGGCTGCTGCCTGCCTCGGCGAGGTGGCGCTCGACGGGCATCCGCAGAGCGTGCAACTCGCCGGCATCGATCGCCACGCCGTGCTCGGCCTCGACCTCGACCTCGACCTCGCAGGGAGCCAGACGGCCCCCGACCGACCGCACCTTGGTCGCATCCGCGAGCGTTCCCCGATACTCGTGGATGGGGCGCAGGCGCAGGTCGGCGAGCGCGGGGGGGCGCAACGCCGGGACGCGCTTGTGGGCCTCCTTGAGCAGCGCGCGGGCGGCGAAGAAAGCCCCGCGATCGTTCCAACCGGCATCGGTGCGGTGGTAGGCGGAGCCGTAGCGGGCTGCGTCGCGCAGCACTCCCAGCAGGTCCAAGAGCTCGACGTGGTCGTGGTCGCGCAGGCGGGCGCTCAGCTGCGTCACCCACTCTCTCTCACCCTCCGGGGCGCCCGAAAGAACATCGCGCTTGCGGGGAATCAGGGCCGGCACGTAGCCGATGCCGAGCGCGGCGCAGGCGCTCGCGTTCGCCTCGAGGGCGGCGACGATCCGATCGAGCCGATCCTCCGCGAGGGGACCGTGCGCCGCCAGCTCGGCGGCGTCGCAGAGCCACCCACTCGCGACGAGCGCTCTGCGTTCCGGCGCGGCGGGCGGGTCGGGCACCCGGGCCGAGAGAGCGCCGCCGGGCTCGAACACGACATCGCTCCAGGTGCCGTCCAGCGAGGGTCGGTGCCAGAAGGAGGGCGCCGCGGGGACCGGGGTCAGCTCGGGCCCGGCCAGCAAGAGGATGCGGTGCCGGGCCGGTGTCTGCAGGCGCTCGGGCAGCGCGACCATGAACCCGTGCGCGCCGTCCCCCAGCTCGAGCGAGGCGAGGTCGGGGCGCGCGATGTCCGCGACCCCCTCGGCGACGAGCTCGCCGTCCACCACCACCGACACGCCGACCCGGGTGTCCAGGTCCAAGCGGTCGGCGACCCAGCCGAGGGCCACGCCGTTGCCGACCCCCTGCAACGCCCCCTCATAGCGAGGGGACCGCTGGGAGGTTGCGGGGGGGCTCGCTACGGACGATCGTGCTGGCATCGCGCTCGGGGGGAGCGTACCGGCGCGGTGGCGCCCCGAATGCCCGTTGGGGTACTGGGTAACAACATCTTCACCAGCCGCTGCTCGCCGATCGTGGGCGTGGGGTTGAGGGTTGGGACCACGAGGGGTCGCCCCCCGGGTGTCACCCGCACGCCTCCGCCCGTCGGTACGCACCCGCCAGCGTGTGCGCCTCGCCGCTCCAGCTGTGTGCGCCGGCGAATGCGCGGGCGCGCTGCGCGGCGAGCCGCCAGCCCTCGGGCTCCAGCAGCCGCTCGAGGCTCGCTGCGATCTCCTGCGGGTCCGCAGCGGGCGCGAGCGCCCCAAACCCCTCGTGGCGCACCAGCGCTCCGAGCACGGGCAGGTCGCTGGCGAGCACGGGCACTCCGGCGGCGGCGTACTCGAACAGCTTGTTCGGCAGGCACAGCTCGTATGAGCGGCAGATCGGCTGGATCAGGCAGAGCCCGGCCGCGGCTCCGGCGAGCGCTTTTCCGACCTCGGCGGGCGGCACGGGATCGCGCAACTCGAGGCGGTCCGCCACGCCCGCGTTCTCGGCGCGGGCAAGCAGGCTTGCGCGGTACTGCGGCGCTCCGGGGCCGACCGCCCGCAGGCACACGGCGGGAATCAGCGGGAGGGCGTCGATCATCTGCTCGAGGCCTCGCCCGGGCATCAGTCCCCCGATGTATACGACGAGGGGGGGGGTGGGCCGGTTGAAAGCGCCGGCGCGGGGGCTCTCGGGGTGGTGGGGGCTTTCGGGGATGTTGCGCACGACGGAGGGAGGGGGGATGCGGTAGCGGTCGACGAGAACCTCGGCGTACCCGGGGCTGGAGGTGAGCACCTCGTCGGCGGCGCGCACGAACAGCGCCTCGCAGGCGAGCAGCCATGGGCGCCACTCCCAGCGCCCGTTGCGATCGGCCCACAGCTCATGGCTGTCGTACACCAGTCGCGAACCACACAGGAGCTTGACGAGGAGGCCCGCCCACATCGTGTTCCAGTCGTTGGCGTGAACCAGCCGGGGCCTCGCGCGTCGCGCCACGGAGAGCGCTTGCAGCGTGAACGACAGGCCGCCGAGCGTCCGTCTTGCCCGGCCGGCCAGCGTGAGCCCGGTTGTCCTGCTGCTCGGCCCGGTTGCGGCCGGCGTGCCGTCCAGTCCGCCGATCGTCTCGCCGCCGTGCTTGGGGCTGGCCTCCCGCTCCCGCGCGCGGGTTGCGCTCGCGCCCTGCCCGAACACCCCCGCCATGCGGCCCAGGGCGGTGGGGCGCGCGGGAAGTCGCAGCACCGCCACCCCCTCCACGATCTCCTCGCCGACGGGAGCGGAAGCTGTGGCGACTCCTACCACGAGCGCACTGCCGCCGAGAGTGCGCTGGGCGACGCGGGCGGCGCGCAGCACGCGGGCGTCGTGGTCTACCCCGTTGCGCACCAGCAGGAGGGTGTGAACTCGGAGGCCGTGAAGCTGGGAGCTCGGGCCCGGCGTGCTGAGATGCCCCGCTCGGGATGCCTCGCCGGGATGCCCGCTCGCAATGCCTCGCTCTGAGACCCCTTGCGTGACTCCTCCTAGAAGCCCGTGGAGGACCGCCCCCCACCACGGCGGCGGGGGCTGCGGGTGGCGAGCACCCCCATGCCGACGGCGGCGAGGACGACGAGGGCGATCAGCAGGTAGGTGGGGAGGGTGGAGCCCGCCGTCTGGGTTGCGGGGACACCCGCGCCGGTGCGCAGCGCGGCCGGGCTGATGCCGGGCACCTGAGAGGAGGAGCCGAAGCCGTTTTCGGAATGGATGGAGGAGGGATCCTGTGGTGTGCCACCCCCCGCGGAGGCGGCTGCGCTCTGCGCAGCGCTGTTGGTGGCGCCGTGGCCGCCTGTGCTCCCGGAGGAGCCGCCCGCGCCGCCGCCGCTCGCGCTCCCTCCGCCGCTGGCGCCGGAGGGTCCGGCCTGGCCGCCCGCGCCGCCGCCGGATCCGCTCGCGCCGCCACCGGACCCGCCCGCGCCGCCACCGGTCCCCGGCCCGCTGGACCCGCCTCCGTCTCGTCTACCACTAGGTAACACGGGGGCGGCATTGCGTCGGGCACTATCCAGGGGTATCTGGTAGATGACCCCGGCTGGGCTTTCGGCCTGCGGATCGGTTCGCTGGTTCGTCTGGGCTTCGGCCATCGCGGTCTGAGCGCCGATCGTCAAAGCCAATGCCGCCACGGAACCAGCGATCCACGTATACCCCATGGCCGGGACGGTAAGCCCCGGGATGTCCGTCGATGTGTCGAAGTCGTTGCTTTTGGGCGAGCGCCAGCGGGTCCCCATGGCCCACGGGAATTGGGACGGTGAGCGGGAGCGCTCGATCTGGCCGGTGATCGGCCCCACCGTGTTCGTGCTCGCCCTGCTGGTGCTGGCGACGGTGTACTCGGGGGCCTTCGACGTGGATCAGTGGGGCCCCCCGACGCTGTTCATCCTGCTGTTGCTGCTCACGCTGATCCTGCGCGGGGGCGTGGCACGGCTGCCCGACCGCTGGGTGGGGCTCGCGCTGGGGGGAGCCTGGGGGCTGGCGGGGTGGGCGGCGGCCTCGGCGGCATGGGCGGGCTCCCCGGGGGCGGCGCTGGAAGGGGCGGGCAAGCAGGCGATGTACGCGGCGATCCTCACGCTCCCGTTCGTGGCGGTGGGGGGGCGATCGGCGTTCGGGAGCGCCGCCGTCGGCGGTGAGGCCGTCAAGGGCGCCGCGAGGAGCACTGGTGCTGCCTTGGGGGGTGCTGCCGTGGGAGGCGCTGCCGTGGGAGGCGCGGCCATGAGGGGCACCGCTGTCGCAGACGCCGCCTCCGAGAGCGGTATCCGCGCACTGCGCATCGCGGGCCGGGGCGTGGTGTGCGGGATCGCGCTGATCGCGCTGTACACGGTGGGGTGGATGCTGGTGGACGGTCCGGCGGTGTTCCTGGCGGGCAGGCTGAACGAACCGATCGGGTACCGCAATGCGACGGCGCTGCTGTTCTGCATCGCGTACTGGCCGCTGATCGTCCTCGCCGCGACCCGCACGCGGGGGCGGGGCCTGCGCGCGGTGGCCCTGGGCTTGGCGGCGCTGATGCTGGGCCTGGCCTTCCTCACCCAGTCTCGGGGCGTGCTGCTGGGGTTGAGCTGCGGCGGCGTGGTGGCGCTGGCGCTGGGCCCCGACCGGGTGCGGCGGACGTGGCTGGCGCTGCTCAGCGTCGCGTTAGTGGCGGGCGCGGCGCCGTGGCTGCTGAGACCGTTTCAGGCGTTCGACGGAGGCGACGGGGTGGTGCACGCGAGTGACATCGCGGTGGCGGCGTGGGCGCTGGTGGCGCTGACGGCGATCAGTGCAGTGGTGGGCTTCCTGCTGGCGGTCTTCGATGCCGGCCTGCGTCCGGCCAGCCCGGCGATGCTCCGGGTGGTGCGCCCGGTCTCGCGCGTGGGCCTGTGCGTGGTCGTGCTGGCGGCACTGGTGGGGGGAATGGTGGCGGTGCACGGCAATCCGGTGAGCGAGGCCCAGGCCAAGTGGCGGGAGTTCAAGAGCCTGCAGACGACCACCACCTCCGCAGTCCGCTACACCTCCACGGGGGGGCAGCGCTACGACCTGTGGAGGGTGGCGCTGGACGAGCTGCGCGAAAACCCGCTGGGCGGCGTGGGGGAGGGCTCCTACGAATTCGGCTACTACCGGATGCGGCGCACCGACCGCAACCTCGACGACCCCCACGGGCTGCTCTTCCAGATCGGCGCGGAGCTCGGGGTGGTGGGCCTGGCGCTGTTCGCGTTGATTCCCCTCGGGCTGCTCGCGTCCCTGCGCCGCTGGTGGGGACTGGCATCCCCGCAGGCGCGCCGCAGCGCATGCGGCCTGGCCGCGGCGGGGGCCACCTTCCTGGGCCAGTCGCTGGTGGACTGGATGTGGCGCATCCCGGGCCTCACCGCGCTGGGCCTGCTCTGCCCGGCGGTCGCGGTGGCGCTGCTCGCCCGCTCGGCCTCTGCGGGGGGCGCGGGGGAGAAGGGTGTGGGGATGCCCCACCACGAGGGTGAGCGAAACGGCCGGAGTGCCGTGGTGCTCCAGCGCGACGGCGGCTCGGGGAGCGGTGCGGCGTTCGCGACTGCGCCCCGTCGCGGGCTGCCGTGGTGGCGGGCGGCGGCGGGAGCAGCGCTGCTTGGGGCGGTGGTGCTGGTTCTCGGTCTGTATCTGTCCAACGTCTACGTGCGCCGAGCCGAAGACGAGAAGGGCCTCTCGCCGGCGGCGCAGCTGGCGGACGCGCGCACGGCCTCGACACTCGACCCGTGGGCGGTGGCCCCTCACTATCTGGAGTCCTCTGCCCTGGAGACCATGGGCAGGCGCCCCGCGGCGCGGGCACAGCTCGAACAGGCGCGCCGCCTTGAACCGGAAAGCCTGGTGCCGCTCGGCCTGCTTGGAGACTTCGAGGCGCGCGGCGGGAGCTTCGGGGCGGCCCGCGCCTACTACCGTGAGGCTCTCGCTCGCGACCCGCTGGACACGGGCCTGCGGCAGCTTGCGCTCACAGGCGGGCGCCCGTCAGGTTCGTGAGCAGCTCCAGCCACTGCTCGACGACGGCGGGGCGGTCGAAGCGGCGAGCGTAGAGGCGACCGCGAGCGCCCATCTGGAGGGCGTCCTCGGGCGAGGCGTGCAGACGGCGGAAGGCCTCCGCGAGTGCGGAGGGATCCTCGGGTTCGACGACGATGCCCGCGCCAGCGTCGCCCACCAGCTGGGCGGCCTCGCCGCGTGCAGCAAGGATCACGGGGCGCCCGGCGGCCAGCACCTCGAACAGCTTGGAGGGGAGGGCGCCGGCGAAGATGGGCAGGTCGCGCAGGGGCACCACCCCGGCGTTGGCGGAGCCGTAGAGGGCTGGGATCTCGTGGGCGGGAACGGGACCGAGCAGGCGCACATTGCCGAGGCCGCGCTGGGAGACGAGCGTGCGCAGGCGCTCCCGCTCGGGCCCCTCGCCGGCGATCAGCAGCTCGACGACGGCGGGCCCGGCGAGCGCAGCGGCCTGCACGAGGTCCGCGAGCCCCTGAGCCAGCCCCAGGGTTCCGGCGTAGAGGACGCGCAGCGGCGCCCCGGGCCGCGGGGCGAGCGCGGGCAGGGAGGCGAAGCGCTCCAGGTCGACGGCGGGCGGCACGTGGACGACCTTCCCTGGGGACTCGATTCCCGCCCCCCCGCCGAGGGTCTCGACGATCCCCCTGGTGGGCGCGGCGATCAGGCGCGCCTCCCGGTAGCAGAGCCGCGCGAGCACGCCCGCGGCGCGGGCGGCGCGGCCACCGGCGCTCAACGCCCCCAGCTCGATCGCGCTCTCCGGCCACAGGTCGGACACGTTGAGCGCGAGCGCCGCGCGCTTGCACCGAGCGTAAGCGACGCCCGCACCCGCGGTGAACAGCGGGGGGGTCTCCGCGACCACGACGTCGAGAGGCCCGGCGGCGGGGGATGCGGCCAGGGCGCCCGAGGCGAACACGGTGTGGTCGGCCAGGCGACGGGCGAAACCGCGGTTGGGAGCGGGGAGGACCACGCTGCGCAGCACGCGGACCGCTCCGTCGCGCTCGACCCGCAGGGGGCGGTTGCGGTAGGGCGAGGCGATCGTGCCGGAGGGGTAGTGTGGGAAGCCCGTGTGCACCGTGACCTCGACCCCGCGCTCGCTCAATCCACGCGCCAGTGCAGCGATCCGCGCCGGCGCGGCGCCCAGCTCTGGGGGGTAGTAGTGGGTGAGGAAGAGGACGCGCACTTGCCGGCAGACGGTGTTGGTGGGGGGCGGTTGGACGGTGGTGTGGAGCGGACGGATCGTGGAGCGGAGCGGGAGCGGGAGCGGCGGAGGGGCGGTGGTGAGGAGTTGGTGGATGGTGGCGCGAAGCGGAGGGACGGTTGGGTGGAGCGGGAGCGGGTGCAGCGGGTGTATGCGGACTACCGACGGGACCCTCGCAGGCGCCGGGCGTGGAGCGCCGCCAACACGGGCAACGTCGCGATGCGCGAGGAGGTCCTGCGCGCCCTGTTCGAGCTGGCGCCCGCGCCGCTCGCGGGCGGGGGGCTGGTGCTGGACGCGGGCTGCGGGACCGGCTGGTGGCTTGCCCGCCTGGTCCGCGAGGGGGTGGCGGCGGAGCGGCTGATGGGTGTGGACCTGTTGGCGGACCGGGTCCGCGCGGCCCGCGAGCGGGTGCCGGGAGCGCGCATCGTGGAGGGGGATGTGCGCAGCCTGCCGGCGCCCGCGGGGAGCTGCTCGCTCGTGCTGCTCCTCACAGTGCTCTCCGCCATGGGCTCTCCGAGCGACGTCCGCCTAGCGCTCGGTGAGGCGCGCCGGGTGCTGGCGCGCGGGGGCGCGATCGCGATCTGGGAGCCGCGAGTGCCGACTCCCAACCCCCACACGCGTCTGGTTGGCCTGAGGGAGCTGCGCGCTGTGCTCGGCGGGGAGATGACGGTACGCACGGTCACCCTGGCCCCGCCGCTCGCTCGCCGCGCCGGGCGTCTGTATGGGCCGCTCGTCCAGATCCCACTGCTGCGCACCCACCGGCTGGTCGTGGCTCGTCCCTGACCCGTTGGCGCCCGCCAGCTCGGCATACAGCCCAACCAGACGCTGCTGCTCGCGGGGCCAGCTCAACTCGGCGGCGGCGAGGGCCAGGCGCTCGCGTAGGGCCGGGTCTGCCCTCTCCTCCAGGGCGCGGCGCAGAGTGTCGGCCAGGATCTCGGGATCCCCGGGAGCGACGCACCAGCCGACGCCGTGCTCCCCCACCAGCCGGCGGATCTCGGGCAGGTCGCTCGCCACCACGGGGACGCCCGCTGCGATGTACTCGAACAGCTTGTTCGGCAGCGCGAGGCGGTGGTTCTCACAGGTGTCCTGCAACAGCGTGACACCCACGTCGGCCTCAGCGGTGTGGGCAAGCAGCGCCCTGAGGGGGACGCTGGGCAGGAGGGTCACCCGGTCCTGTACCCCGTGCACATGGATCTCCCGGCGCAGCGCGGCTGCGTAACCGGGCTCGGGGTCTCCCAGGAAGGCGAGATGGGCGTCGGGCAGCAGGGCGATCGCGGCGATCACGACCTCGCAGCCGCGATCGGGTGCGGGTGCGCCCTGGTGCAAGATCAGCGGTGTGCGGGCATCGATCCCGAGCCGCGCGCGCAGACCCCCCAACCCGGAGAGCCGAAGGCCCGTGACGTTGCGCACGACGGTGGGGGTGTGGCGCAGGCCGTAGCGGCGGCGCAGCCGCTCGGCGATCCCGTCGGAGACGGTGATGACGGCGGCGCAGCGCGGGACCACCAGCCGCTCGATCGCCGCGACGAACCACGCCCAGGCGCGCTCGCGATAGGGAACGGCGGTGGCGAGCTCGTGCGAGTCGTACACCAGCATCGCGCCCGTGAGGCGGGCGCCCCCGATCCCGGGCAGCAGCATCGCGGCGTCGTGGGCGTGAACAGCGTCGGGGCGCAGACGTGTCACGCCCCACACGAACCACGCCAGGAACGCCACTCGATAGAGGTGGAAGGGCAGGCGGCGGCGCATCCAGGCGGGCGGCAGGCAGGAGCGGCGCTCGAAGCCATCCAGCCACACCGCCCCGCGGATCGTCTCCTCCTCGGGGCCCCTCACGGTGGCCAGCTCCAGCACGGTCACCCGGTGCCCGGCCGCGGCCAGCGCGCTCGCCTCGCGGCGGACTCGCGAGTCGAACTCGACCGACTTGTGCAGGAGCATCGCTATGTGCATGGCTTGGGTGCGAGCCCTGCGCAGGGCCGTCCGCTCAGCCGGTCAGCTGCAGCGCAGCGTAAAGCTCTGGGTGCCGTGCGCTGAGGCCAAGCGGTCGCTGTCGCCTTCGTACCACCCGGTCAGCTTGTAGGTACCGGCGCGCAGTTTTGTGAACTTGACGCTGCCCGTGGCATCGCTGACCAACGGCTGGGCGGACTTGTCTATGCGCTTGTCCTGCCGGCTGACTCCCCGCAGCTCGAGGCGCGCATGGCCGCTCGCTTCCTTGATTTCGGGCTTGACTGTGAAGGCCACCTGCACAGAGCAGCTCTTGGCTGACTTGGTGATGTGCGTAAAGGTGAAGATCGACTGCTGGGGCACGCAGTAGAGGCTGGTGCAGCTGGAGCGCGCAGAGGCTGCACCAGCGTTCGCCGTCGTCGCCAAGGCGAAGACCAGCACCAGCAGCGCGCATGCCCCCAGCAGCAGCGACGCCTCGATGCGGCGGGTGCGCGGACTGTGCAGTGAGCGCTGCAGCACCTTGACAAGTGGGACCACCGTGGTGCGCAGCAGCAGGCCCGAGTCGCTGGCCAGCGTGCGGGAACGGATGTAGCGTAGATCGATCTCGAGCTTGCGCGGCATGATCTGCTCCTCGTAGTAGCGCAGCGGTTCCTGCTGCAGGGTCAGTAGATGGGACTCGCTGGCGTACTCGATGGCCGCGGGGCCTGTGATGCCTGGCAGGACGCTCAGGATCTCGTGGTACTCGCGCGGGTAGCGGGCCACGAACTCGGGAACCTCTGGACGTGGCCCAACCAGGTGCATCTCGCCGCGGATGACATTCCACAGCTGGGGCAGCTCGTCGAGCTTGGTCAGCGACAGGAAGCTGCCGATCGGGGTGAAGCGCTCATCGTTGTGAACCGTCAGCGGAGGGCCGGTGGCGGTGCGGCGCATCTTGCGGAACTTGAGCATCTGAAAGGTGTGACCGTCGCGTCCGACGCGGGTCGAGCGGTAGAAGACGGATCCCGGGGAATCGATGTAGATCAGCAGCGCAATGACCGCCGCGAGGGGGAGGACGAGCGGGAGCACGAGCAGGCAGATGGCGAGATCGAAGACTCGCAGGGACGGCGATTCGCGGGGCAGCGTGGACGCGAGTGCCGGCGGGCCGGCGCTGGCGGCCCCGCGCGGGTCCGCCGGCGCTCCGCGGTCCGCCAGTTCTTCGCGGGCACCCCGGTCCGCTGTGTGCCAGGTGGCTTGCATCTGCGCCGGGATGCTCGCCGCTGCGCTGGAGGAGGGTGTTAACAATGGGTGAAGCAGTCGGCTCCCGGGTGCGAGGACCCCTAGGATCGAGCCGCAGATGCGCGCCCTGGTCACCGGCTGCGCGGGCTTCATCGGCTCGCACCTCACCGAGACGCTGCTCGATGCGGGTCACAGCGTGGTCGGGATCGACTGCTTCAACGACAACTACGGCCGCGAGCAGAAGCTCGCCAACCTCCGGCAGGTGCGCGAGTGGAGGGACTTCGAGTTCGTCCCCATCGATCTCAGCCGCGGCGATCTGCTCGCGTTCGTGCGCTGCGCCGACGTGGTCTTCCACCTTGCCGCTGAGCCCGGCGTCCGTTCGAGCTGGGGAGCGCGCTACGAGCGCTACGTGCAGAACAACATCATCGCCACCCAACACCTGCTCGAGGCGTGCCGGGCGGCCGGGGAGGTGCGGGTGGTGTTCGCCTCCTCCTCCTCGGTGTACGGGGACGCGGGGGACTCGAACGGCCCCGCGCCGCACTCCCCGGTGGACTACCCCACGCGGCCGATCTCGCCCTACGGCCAGACCAAGCTCAGCGCGGAGCACCTCTGCGGGCTCTACCGGCGCGAGTTCGGCCTGGATGTGGTGTGCCTGCGCTACTTCACCGCGTTCGGGCCGCGCCAGCGCCCCGACATGGCCTTTCACATCTTCCTGCGCGCCGCTCTGGGCGGCGCGCCGATCACGATCTTCGGCGACGGGCGCCAGACGCGGGACTTCACCTACGTGGGGGACGTGGTGAGCGCCACGATCGCGGCCGGTGCCACGCCGGGCCTGCGCGAGCCGGTGCTCGACGTCGGCGGCGGCTCCCCCGCCAGCCTGCTGCACGCGCTGGGGGTGATCGAGGAGCTGGTGGGTAGGCCGCTGCAGATCGAACACGTCGAGCGTGAGCCGGGGGAGGTCCGCGACACCCGAGCGCAGACCGCCCCGGCGCGCGAGGCGCTTGGGTTCTGGCCGCAGACGAGCCTCGAGCGGGGACTGGAGGCGGAGCTTCAGTGGATCGTCGAGTTGCTGGACAGCGACCGGGCGAGGCTGGCGGCGTGAGCCTCCTCGTCGGTGGGCCGGCCCAGGTCGATCGGCTGTGAGGTCGGCGGCATGAGGGTGCTCGTAACCGGCGCGGCCGGGCTGATCGGGCGGCCCACCGTCCGGCTGCTGGCCGAGGAGGGCCACGAGGTGCTGGCCACTGACCTGCGCCCAGTTCCCGTGGATCAGCGTCAGCTCGGCGGCGAGCGCGGCTCCATCCGGTGGCTGCGGTTGGACGTCAGACGGGGTGCGCCCGTGAGAGCCGCGCTGGCGGAGCTCCGCCCCGACGCGGTCGTGCACCTGGCTGCCAGGCACTTCATCCCGTGGTGCGATCGCTATCCGGCAGCGACGCTGAGGACGAACGTGCTCGGCACCCAGAACGTCGTGGACGCGATGCGCGAGCTCGGCGGGGCACGACTGGTGTTCGCGTCCTCGGCCGCCGTCTACGGGCCCTCCGCGGAGCGGTTGCGCGAGGGTCATCCGCTGGACCCCGACGACATCTACGGAACCTCCAAGGCGACCTGCGAGCGCCTGCTGGAGCTCGCCCTGCGGCGCGATCCCGACACCAGTGTGGTGGTGCTGCGGCTGTTCAACGCGATCGGCCCCGGGGATCACCATCCCCACCTCGTGCCGCGCCTGATCTCCGAGCTCGGGCGGGGCGGGCGGCGCGTGCGGGTCGGGAACCTGGACAGCGTGCGCGACTACGTCGACGTCGAGGACGTCGCGCGGGCGATCCGCGCGGCGGTGTGCGTCGAGCAGCCCGGGCTCACCGTCGCGAACGTCGGCACCGGGGTCGGCCGCTCCGTCGGGGAGGTCGTGCAGGCGCTCGGCGCGCTCCTGGGACATCCGCTGGAGGTCGTCTCGATCCCCGCCCGCCGGCGGGCGGTGGACAGGCCCTTCCTGGTGGCCGATCCCAAGCGAGCGAGCGAGCTGCTCGGGTGGGAGCCGCAGGTCGCGTTCGAGGCGGGGCTCGCGCGGACGCTGCTGGCCGACGGCGCGGCGCCTCTCCTGGCGGCTGCGTGATGCCTGCACTTTCTGGCGGGCGTGAACGCAGTGTTCCTCCTGGTGGTGGCGTGATGCTCCTCTCGGCGACCTCGTGATGTTCGTCCTGGTGGTGGCGTGAGGTCCCTCTCGGGAGCGGCGTGATGCGCGAGTCACGCCCGCGCGTGCTGCTCGCCGGCGACTTCCCTGAGCGCCCGCCACTCACGATTGGCGGGATCCAGGCGGTGACCTGGCAGCTCGCCAGCGGCCTGGCGGGGATTGGGGACTTCGAGGTTCACACAGTCGCCTGCGAGCCCTTCTGGCACGCACCGCCCGGGCGGGCGTGGCGGCGCCAGTGGGATGTGTGCACCGCGCACTACCGGCGTTCCCCGCGGCGCCTTCCGCACGTGGTCTGCGCCTGGACGACCGAAGCCGAGTACGTCCGCCGTCAGATCCGCGCGACCGGGGCTCAGCTCGTGCATGCGCACGGACAGGTGGGCTACGCGATCGGCGCGATTCGCAGCGGCAGGCCCCATGTGCTGACCCCCCATGGGATGCTCCGGCTCGAGAAGCGCGCCTCTGCGGGCGCCGCGACGGTGGGCCGCGAGCGCCTGCGCCAGGCGCTGTGGAACGCCACCGAGGACTGGTGTCTGGAGCACGCTGAGCACGTGATCGCGATCAGCCCCTACGTGCGCAGCCTGATCGCGCCGCGCACCAGGGGGTACCTGCACGAGATCCCCAACCCCGTGGACGCGGGCTTCTTCGCGCTGGAGCGCTCCGTGGGGCAGCCCCGCGAGCCGGTCCTGCTCACGGTCGGCTGGCTGAACGCGCGCAAGCGCCAAGAGCTGATCGTGCGCGCGCTGCCCGCGGTCCGCGAGCGGGTTCCCGGAGCGCGTCTGCGGATCGTGGGCAACGTGGAGGCCGCCGATGGAAGGCGCCTGCAGGAGCTGCGAAGGCTGATCGAGGAGCTCGGGCTCCGGGACGCCGTGGAGCTCCTCCAGCACCTGCCGCACGAGCAACTGCTGGCGGAGTATCGCGATGCCTCCCTATATGTTCACGCCGCCGCGGAGGAGAGCTCGCCGGTTGCCGTCGCCCAGGCGATGGCGGCGGGTCTGGCGCTCTGCGCGGTGGAGATCCCCGGGCTGCGCCACCTGCTGGTGGACGGCCAGACCGGCGTCTATGCGCGCGATCCCACGCCCGCGGCGCTGGCGGAGGC
Source organism: uncultured Solirubrobacterales bacterium (assembly GCA_963713985.1). Lineage (GTDB taxonomy): Bacteria > Actinomycetota > Thermoleophilia > Solirubrobacterales > Solirubrobacteraceae > Palsa-744. The sequence goes on from OY970219.1 coordinate 2,022,357, forward strand.
GATTGTCGGCGTGCTCGGCGATCCTCACGTGGCGCGATCCCTGGGTGAGCGGGCGAGGGCGCAGGCGTGGGCGCGCTTTCACCCCTCGGTGGTGGCCGGCGCCACGGCGGAGCTGTATCACGAGGTCCTCGCCGGCGCAAGCGGATAGTCTGCCCCGCGTTTAGATAGATGGGCAAAAGATGACGGACTCTCGGTTGACTCTTCGCGACATCGGGTCGCTGCTGCGCAGACGCGCGCCCACGCTGGTGCTCGTCTTCGCGGTCACGCTCGGCGTGGGCATCGCCCTTGCGGCGACCCGCACCAAGCGCTACCAGTCGCAGGCGAAGGTCGTGCTGACTCCGGTGCTCGGGAAGAACCTGACTTTCATCCCCGCTCAGGAAAGCCTGCAGGCGCTGATCAACGCCTATGCCGAGACCGCCCGCTCGTCCTCCAGCGTCGCCGCCGCGGAGGCCGTCCTGGGGCGTCCCCTGGAGGGGAGCGCCTCGTCGTTCACCCAGGCTGGGGACAACAGCGTGACCCTGACCGCAGAAACGGCCGCGCCGCTGAGTGCCCAGCAGGACACGGCGGCCCTGCTGCATGTCTTCCAGGCCTCGATGCGCCGCAACACGTTCTTCACCGCGAGCCTCATCTCCCCACCCTCGCTGCCGACGCAGGCGGTGCAGCCTCGCCCCCCCCTGATCATCGGCTCGGCCGCGTTGCTCGGGCTGGTGCTCGGGATCCTCTTCGCCACGCTGGCGGACTACGTCCGGCGCGAGCCCGAGCCCTATGGGCCGGTCCCCGGCTGAAGGTCGATGCAGGGCGTCGCCCGGCAGTCGCAGCCTGCATCCCAGGCTGCCTCGGGATCCCCGCCCGCCGCGCGGCCAGCCTCCGTGCGGACCCGCCCGGCGAGCCGGGGCGTGCCGATCAGGGTGACCCATGTGATCACCGGCCTGGAACTGGGGGGCGCGGAGATGATGCTGTACAAGCTGCTCGGGGCGCTCGATCGCGAGCGCTTCGACCCCACGGTGATCTCGCTCTCGACCCTTGGCCCACTCGCCCCGCGGATCGCGGCCCTGGGGATCCCGGTCAGCGCACTCGGGATGTCCCCCGGGTTGTCGATCGCCCACCCGCCCGTGCGTCCGCTGGCACGCCTGGCTCGCCGCCTGAGCGCTCGCCGCCCCCAGATCGTGCACACCTGGATGTACCACGCCGACCTGCTCGGCGGCGCGCTCGCGCGAGCGAGCAGTGACGCAAAGGTGATCTGGGGGCTGCGGGGCAGCCTCGACCCGCAGCTGTCCAAGCGCAACTCCCTGCTGGTGGCCCGCGCCTGCGCGCTCACCTCGGGCCTGCTGCCCGACCGCATCGTGTCTTGCTCGCAGCAGCTGGCCGAGATGCATGCGCAGCTCGGGTACGACTCCCGCCGGATGCTGGTGATCCCCAACGGCTTCGACCTCTCGCTGCTGGCGCCCGACGAGGCGTTGCGCGTGCACACACGGGAGCGCCTGGGTGTGGGTGACGGCGAGCTGCTGGTGGGCAACGTCGGGCGCTACCACCCCCAGAAGGACCACCGCACGTTCGTGCGCGCCGCGGGCGAGATCGCGCGCGAGCGCCCGGAGGTGCGCTTCGTGCTGTGCGGGCCGGGAGTCGATCGCGCCAACGGCGAGCTCGCCGGCTGGATCGCGCAGGCGGGGATCGCCGGCCGCTGTGAGCTGCTCGGAGCGGTGGAGGACCCGCGCGGGGTGTTCAACGCCCTGGACGTGCTGGTCTGCTCATCGGCGTTCGGCGAGGGCTTCCCCAACGTGCTCGGGGAGGCGATGGCGTGCGGGGTGCCGTGCGTCACCACCGACGTGGGCGACGCCGCTGCGATCGTCGCCGACCCCGGCCGGGTGGTGGCGGCTCGCGACTGGCGCGCGCTGGCTCGGGCGATCGGAGCGGTGCTCTCGCTGCCGGGCGGCGAGCGCCGCGCGCTCGGGGAGCGCTCGCGCGTGCGGGTGCAGCAGAACTACTCGCTGGAGGACGTGGCCGGACGCTTCGAGGCTCTGTACCTGGAGCTCTGCGCCGCCGGCGGGTGAGCTCAGGGCGCCTTGGCGTAGGCGTAGAACGAGGGCTTGGGTGTGCCACTCGCGGTCATCAGCCCCTCGGTGATGTTCCCAGGGATCGAGGAGGGTTCGTCCAGCAGCTCATACCAGCCGAGGCCCGCCACGTAGGGGACGGAGTCGGCAAGCCTGTAGGCGGCGGTCACCCATTTGGCCTGCACGGGGCGGCTGACGTAGTAGTCGAAGGCGCGGTTGGAGGTGTTGCTGGAGATCCCGAACTCCGACAGCCACAGCTTCGGGGTCGGCCCGTGCCCGGCGTAGGCGCTCGCCAGTTCCTGGTCGAGCGTGCCGATGTCGTCGATGTCGCGAACCGACGGCGAGTAGGGCGTCGCGAGCCTCGGGAAGCGCGTCGAGTATGGGTTGTGCCCGTAGAAGTCCATCCGCGGGGGTGCGCCGTCGGGGAGCCGCATCCACCGTAGGAAGTCGCTCGCGGAGACTTCCCCCACCGTGTAGGTCATGCCGCCGATCACCATGTTCGCGGGGTTCACCGCCTTGAGCGCTTCGTAGGCGGCTTCGAGCAGCAGGGCATAGCGCTGCGGGCCGACCGGGGAGCCGGGCGGCATCGGGTTGAAGTTCCCATCCCTGGTGACCTCGCCCCAGATCATCCAGTAGTGGATGGAGGGGTAGCGCCGGCTGGCGGCCTGCAGGAAGGCCCCGTATTCGGCGGGGTCTTCCGGCGCCCAGGAGGATGCTTGGCCGCCATTCGCCCATCTGGGGCTGCCTTTGACCATCACCGCCAGGCTGATGCCGTAGTGGGCGGCTTCGGCGGCGGCCTGTTCGAGGTCGGGCGGCCAGACGTAGGCGGGGTCGGCCGGATTGGCGGGTTCGCCAGGGCGCGTTGGTGCGACGTCCGCCCAGATCAGCTGCAGCTCGAGCACCTGCACCCCGAGACGGTGGTAGACCGGGAATGCCGAGGAGCCGTTTGGCATGGTGAGGGGCCCCCAGATCATCTTCAGCGCGTGACCCCCCGAGGCGTGTCCGCGGGTGTGCTTGGAGTGTCGCCGTGCGGCGTGGGCGCTCCCCGGGGCGTGTGCCGCCGGCGAACCGCCGCGCCCTCCGTGAGCCCGCTGCGCGACGCTTGCCGTCGCGACGGATGTCAGGATCAGGGTCGCCAAGCCGACCAGAGTCGCCAGCGTGCGTCTTGAGACGAGTCTTGAAACGGTCGGTATGCCTGGAGGATTTGCGGCGGTGCGTCGTGGGCCAGTTCTCATCGCTGGGGCCATGCTAAGCGAGGTTGGCCGGGGGGGAAAGTGAAAACCCCCGTTTCTTCACAGGTGTCTTTCAGGTTGTTCACAACCTGCTTGTTTGTTTATCTGAACCGGCCGTCGGCGCGCGTGAGGATCAAGCCGGTGTGCGGCGCCATCGTCGCGGTTGCGCGCGCCCGCGGGCCGTCGCCGGAGTAGCGTCCGCCGAGTTTCACGACGTGCGTGGCGGTGGTCGGGTTCACCAGCACCAGGCCGTTGGAGAAGCGCCGGCTGTATACGCCCGAGGGCTCTTCCCGGGCCGGGGCGAGTGCCCTGCCGAGCGGCGCGCCGTACTCCGGGAACCAGGTTTCCACGCCGTAATCGGTGTCGTTCTGCAGCGCGAAGGTGGCCCGGCCCGCGGCCCCCAGGAGCATCGACGCCCAGCCGTAGCGCGCTGCCGCCGCGTCGTGAACGCTTGACTCGGTGAGCCCGACGAACCACTTGCCCTCCCGCTGAGAGCGCTGCAGGATCGAGAGCTCGGTACGCCATTCCGCGATCGAGCGGTACCCCTGGCCGGGGGTGTCGGTGTACTTGACGAAGTGCTCGTCCATCGCCCCGTCGAGGTACCTGAGCCAACGCATGCCGGTCGCCTCGTAGTTGGGCCACGAGCCGATGTTGGCCATCACGAGCTTGCCCGCGGCGTGGATCCGGGGGGCGATGTACGCCAGCGCCGAGGTCGTGGCCGCCGCATAGGCGGCGTCGGTGGGGTACTGGGCGACGTTGGCGGGATCGTGGTAGTAGCGGATCGTCGGATCGACGTTGTCCATGAACACCCCGCTCCAGCCCTGGCTGAGCAGTTCGTGCACGACCTCCGCCGTCCAGGCCCGCTGGAAGCCGCGGTCGCCGACGTTCATCGCCCACAGGTAGGAGTAGCCGCGGCACTGGATCGGCTGGCCGCCGCGGGTGCGCAGCAGCCAGTTCGGGTGCTCCTGGACGGCCTGTTCGTAGGTGACCCCATCGGGTGAGATCCCGTCGACGGGCGCGTAGCTGCTGGTGTTGGCGAGGTCCTTGTACTCGAGCACGATCAGGTGGGGGTTGGCGGCTTTCAGCCGGTGCATGAGCGCCTGCTGCCAGGGCAGCAGCACCACGATCTGCTCGCGGCCGGCCGTCTGGGGGATGTTCGGCCATGCCTGCCCAGGGCGGATCGCGAACCGGAGATGGCCCGCCGTCGGGGTGCTCGCCGGATGGCGGGTGGTCGGAGTGCTCGCCGGATTGCCGACGGTGGGGGTGCTGGCAGGATGGCGGGCGGTCGGAGTGCCCACCGCGATGGAGCCCGGTGCGGCGAAGCAGGCGCAGAGCAGCAGCATGAGGGCGATCGAGCGGCGCATTCCTCGATCTCAATCGGCACGACCGTGCCCGTGAATGAGGGTCGGCCGGTGAGACCAGAGAGCCGTCCATCCGCTTTACATGTCTTTCACACGAGCTCGGGTGCGGGCGAATATAGATTGCACCGTGGAGCACCATAGGAGCGAGGACTCGACGCCGCCAGGCGATCGACGACGCAGGCTCGTGCGAGCCCGGCGCTTGCTCGGCGACGCGCCGCCGGTGACATCCGCTGGAGCCGGGCGCCTGCACGGTTACGCACTGGCGGTGGCGGCACTGCTCGCCGCGCTCATCGCGATCGGAGCCTCGCCGGCCGCGATGGGATCGACCACGGTGTACTACGCGGGCACCCTTCAGCAACCACGCGCGCTGGCGATCAAACCCCACGGCTATTACCACAACGTCTCCGTGCGCGGGCTGCAGTGGACCGACTGGGGCGCACCGCAGGCGACCGCCGCGGGCACCTTCACCTACCAGTTCTGCGTGGAAGAAAGCTGCTCGGTGGCCCCCTTCTTCGACAAGCCTGTGGTGGTCGCCCTTGGCGCGATCGAGCGCTGCAGGGGGCGCCCCTCCTACACGGTGCTTGCGCTGCAGATCGACGGCTCGATGCCCGACGAAAGCTTCAAGGGGTTCCGGACGAGCGTCTCAGCCTGTCCCCGGCATCGTTCCAGCGCGCGCTGAGTGATCGTGTCAACCGCTGTGCGCGCCGGCGATCGCGGGGCTGCACGCCACCCGCCGCGATGAACACGGCGGCCGTCGCCGCGAGGCCAAACACGGGCGCCAGGATCAGCGCGACCGGGTGCGGGAGCGCGAGCGAGACCGCCCTGGCGCTGGCGAACCCGACTGCGCCCGCGCCCACCATCGAGACGACCTCGCGGGGTCTCCACAGCTCGCGCAGCGGCCCGTCGAGCAGCCGCGGAAGGCGCAGGCTGAGGGGCGCGAGCTGTGCGCAGGCCCCGATCAGCATGCCCGCGCCCATTCCGCTGACGCCGTAGGCCCGCGTGAGCAGCACGGCTGACAGCAGGGTCGCCCCGGCGCGCGCGGTGGCGAAGAGGGACGTGAGCAGCCCGCGGTCTTCGGCGAACAGCGCGTGCGACTGCACGGCGGAGAGTGTGATCACCCCGGGGACGAACGCCAGGTAGGCGAAAGCGGTCGTGGCGCTGGCGAACCCCCGCCCGTAGATGCTCATGATCGGCGCCGCCGCCCCCGCGAGAACCGCGGCGGGCAGCAGCATCGCGACGGCGACGTAGCGCAGCGAGTCCACGAGTGCCCGATCGAACCCCGCCCCGTCCCCGCTGAGACGGCGCTCGATCAGCGTGGGGAACAGCATCTCGGTGACGCGGTAGTTGAGTTCGAGTCCGCGCCGAGCCATCATCCAGGCGCGGCTGAAAGCCCCGACCGCGTCCACGGAGGAGAGCGCTCCAAGGATCCACGCACCAGATTCGTCGCTCACACCCTCGGCAAGGAACCCGGGCGTGAGCTTCAGCCCGAAGCGCAGGATCTCCGGCAGGGTGGAGAAACCGGCGGTGAGCTCGTTTCGCGCGACCCTGAGGCGCATGAACCGGCGGACGCTGAGCGTCCGCTGCAGCAGCGAGGTCGCCCACGAGCCGTACCAGGCGATGATGAGCCCCCACACCGAGGTGCTCACCAGGCTGAGCGCCGCCGCCGCCAGCAGGTAGAGGAGTGCCTGGTGGAAGCGACACCAGAACAGCGGCCGCCCCGCGCGGAAGGCGTTGAACACCGTGTCGAGGTTCCAGCAGGTGTTCATGAACAGCAGCGAGCCCAGCAGCATCGCCTGTGCGGGCAGCACGAGGCCGGGGTGGTGGATCGGTCCGCGAAAGACGACCGCCGCCACGACCCCCGCGATCGCCGAGACGATGGCGGTGAGCACGGCGGAGAAGGTGAAGACCGCGGTGAACAGCCCCGTGATCGCGGGGTCGCGTGCGTGCAGCGGCGCCAGCGCCCGCAGCAGCGCTGGCTGCTCGCGCACCGTGGAGAGCAGCCACACCGCCCCGACGGGGGCGCCGGCGAGCGCGAATTCGCCCACGGTCGTGATCCCGTACAAGCGTGCGGTGACCACGCTGGCCGCGAGCCCGAGCAGCGCGTTGACGGCGAAGCTGACAGTCCCAAAGCCAAGGCCGGCCCCGTAGGAACCGCGCTCCGGCTCCCCCCGGTGCTCGGGAGCGGTAGGGGGTGGGGTGCCCATGCGACCGTATAATGCACGGTCCTCGATGCCTCCGACGACGCCCGGCGAGTCAGCTCAGACGTGCGACCAGGGAATCCGGGCGCTGCCTCACGATCTCAGGTTTGCGGTCGCGGGTCACGAGTCCGACGGCCGTCCCACCCTGGCGCAGGTGCTCGCGAAGATGGCGCTGTCGTTGCGGGTGCAGGCGATCGTGCTGTTTCGCATCGGCCAGAGCGCCCATCGTCTCTCCCCGGCGCTTGGGGCAATCGTCAAATATGTGAATCAGGTACTGACGGGAGCGGACATCTCGCTCGAGGCCTCGATCGGCCCGGGCCTCGTCCTCTATCACCCCGCGGGGGTCGTGATCGGACCCAACTGCACCCTGGGCAGTCGGTGCACCATCATGCAGGGGGTGACAGTCGGTGGCGGACCGAACGGGAGCGGCGATTGGCCGCGACTGGGCGAGGGGGTGTACGTGGGTCCGGGCGCCAAGATCATCGGCGGCGTCGAGGTCGGATCCCATGCGAGCATCGGAGCGAACGCCGTGGTGATCCGCGACGTGCCCGCGTTCGCCTTCGCCGCGGGCGTTCCAGCCGTGGTTCGGCGTGTCGGCACGCAGCCGTGAGATCCATGAGCGCTCCGGACCGGCCCCTCCTCTCGGGCACGTTCATGTGAATGGCGGCGAGGACACGACCCTGGAGCAAGTCGCTGGTTGGCAAGGAACGGGCCATGGAACAAGCGCCTAGCGGCGAGGACAGGGCCGTGGAGCGAGCAGCGCGCCGCTGGGCCGGTGACGTGCGGCCGGCGGCACTGCTGCGCGAGCACTATGAGATCGAGCGCGCGTTGGCCGCGCGTCTGCGGCGGGCCACCGCGCAGGAGCGTTGCACTCTCTACGCGGAGGTGTACGACGAGCTGTTTCGCCGCGTGCCCCATCATCCCCAACTGCAGCGGCGCCTCTCCGATGAGCGCCAGCGCCAGGTCGATCGGGAGCTTTACTTCCTCGCACCCCTACTCGACGCGGGGATGACCTTTCTGGAGGTCGGCGCCGGTGACCTGGCGCTCGCCCGGCGGGTCGCCGGGATGGTCCGTGAGGTGTACGCGGTGGACGTCGCCGGCGAGATCGCCGACGTCGAGCACGCCGCTGTCAATCTCCACGTCGCTCTGACGGACGGCCGCCACTTTCCCCTGCCCGATCGCTCGGTGGCGCTCGCCTACAGCAACCAGCTCATGGAGCACCTCCATCCCGACGACGCCGTCGAGCAGGTGCGCGATCTCTTCCGGGTGCTCCGTCCCGGCGGCGCCTACCTGTGTGTCACACCCAACCGTCTCACCGGCCCGTGGGACGTGTCGAGGATGTTCTCCTCCACGCCCCAGGGCCTGCACCTGCGCGAGTACTCAAACCGCGAGCTCGCGGCGCTGCTGCGCGAGGCCGGCTTCGCGGAGGTCCACGCCGTGGTGCCGGCGGGACGATGCGCCCGGCAGGTGCCGGCCTCACTGTTCACCACATTCGAGCGGGCGCTGGAGGCGCTGCCGCCGGGAGCCCGCCGCGCGTGCCTGCGCGGGCCATGGCGCAGGGCGCTCAACTCGGTGCGCCTCGTGGCGCAAAAGTGAGCGCCGAGGCCAGTGCGGCGATCAACCAGAAGGGGGTGCTCAGCTCCGCGCTGAAGAAGACCCCGCCGGTGATCGCGACGATCAGCGAGGCGAGAAACGCGCTGCGCAACCATGTCTCCGGCGCCCGTGGCCCGCGACCGGGCCCCCGACGTTCGGTGACCAGCAGGATCTGTCGCCAGATCGCGGCGAGGAAGCCGAGGAAGACGAGCGTGGCGATGGCGCCATATTCGGAGAGCATTGTCAGGTAGCTGTTGTTCACGGCGACCTCCCGCTCGAGCTTGGGCGTGTTGCGCACGTAGTCGGGGCTCACCGCTTCAAAACGCCCCGGCCCGACGCCGAACAGGGGATGGTCCACGGAGATGCGCAGCGCGGCCGACCAGTAGACCTTGCGCAGGCTCACACTGCTGCTCAGGCCGTTCTCGCGTACCTGGAGATTGTGGGAGGTGCGGACGCTGGAGAGGCCCAGCGCCACCAGCGCCAGGAGTGCGACGCTCGCCAGCGCGCCCACCACCACCCGGGCGGAGAGGCGGCCGGTGAGGATCGCCCACAGAGCCGTGGCCCCGAGCGCGACGAAGGCGCCACGTGAGGAGGAGCCCACGATCCCGAGTGCCAGGCACGCCAGGCCCGCTCCCCACAGCCAGCGCCGGCGGCGCTCGATCATGAACAGGTAGACCACGAAGGGGAGGACGGCGGCGAGGAAGTAGGCGAAGTCGTTGGGGTCGCTGATCGGGCCGGAGGCCCTCGCCACGCTGCCGTCGAGGAACTGCACCGTGGCCCACACGGCGCCGACGATGGCGGAGAGGGCGAGCACGCGGATCGCACGCAGGAAGGCCGCGCGGCTGTCGATCAGCTGGACGATCAGGAAGACGAACAGCGTGAGGGTCCAGAAGCGCAGCGTTTCGGTGACAGTCGCACTGCTCACACCGTTGGCGATCAGGGAGAGCGTGACCGCCGTGCAGAGCAGCACGGCCCAGCCGATCACCGGCGTGAGCCGCAGCCGCCGGTCCTTCACGAGCGTGAGCAGCGCCACCGAGACGAACAGCAGTCCGCCCACGAGCTTGACGATCGTCAGCTGTTCGGTGGGAAATTTCAGCGCGCCCTGCCAGGGCAGGATCGCGATCAGCACCAGCACGAAGACGTCGGGGCGGGCCACCACCAGGTACGCGAGCGCCAGACCCGCGAGCACCACCCAGGGGATCAGGGGCGAGACGCTCGTCAGCCAGGCCCCCGCCGCGGCGGTGGCGAGCGCGGCGAGGTAAACCGCGGGGAGGAGGCGTCGTTGGGTGTCGGTCATGCGTGCAGCCAAGCCTGGAACATGATGACGGGCCACAGGCGCCGGTGCCAGTTGCGCTCGCCGGAGAGATGCTCGCGCCAGTGACGCGTGACGGCGCTCGGATCGAGAAAGCCCTGGGCGGCGAGGGTGGCGGGGTCGAGCAGGTCCTGCGCCCACCCCCGCAGCGGGCCCCGCAGCCACTCCGCCAGCGGCACTTCGAACCCGCGCTTGGGCCGGTCGACGAGCTCGCGGGGGACGTGGCGGTAGAGGATCTCGCGCAGCGGGCGCTTGCTCAAGCCATCGGCGCGCAGGCTGTCGGGGTCGATGCGCCAGGCCAGCTCCACCACGCGATGATCCAGCAGGGGCACGCGGGCCTCCAGGCCGACGGCCATCGTGGCGCGATCCACCTTGGTGAGGATGTCGTCGGGCAGATAAGTCAGGGAGTCGGCGAGCGCCATGCGCCCCTGACGGTCCTCCGTTGCCAGCGCGGCCCCCGCGAGGGCGAACGCCGGGTTCACGCCATCGCCGGCGCCGAGCACGGGGGGCTCGAGCCAGCAGGCGCTCAGACGCTCGTAGAGGCGGCCCGCCTCATCCTGGCCCATCTCGTCCTGGGCAGCCCCGGTCGTGCGATCCCACTGTCCGTTCCCGGAGGGGGCAGGAGCGTCGAGGAGCTCGGCGAGCTTGAGCAGACGGTCTCCGGCTAGCAGGTGGGGGGCCGCGCCCAGCATCGCTCCGAACCGGTTGCCCGGTCCCGGGGGCAGGCGCAGCGCCGTGGCGGCCAGCCCACGGAGGACGCCGAGGGGGATGCGGCCCGACCATCTCTGAAGCTGCTCGGCCCAGCGGTAGCGGGGATATCCCCCGAACAGCTCGTCACCGCCGTCGCCTGCGAAGGCGACGGTGACGTGCCGGCGGGCAACACGGGCGATCAGCAGCGTCGGAATCACGGCGGGGTCCGCGAACGGCTCGTCGCAGACCCCTGGTAGGCCGGGCACCACTTCCTGGGCGTCGCGGGCGCTTACGTGTATCTCGGTGTGCTCGGTCTCCAGGTACGCGGCCACCTGGCCGGCGTGGGAGGCCTCATCGAAGGCGGGATCCTCGAAGGCAACCGTGAAGGTGCGCACCGTGCCGGTCCCGTGCTCTCTCATCAGGGCGACCAGCGTGCAGGAGTCCACGCCGCCGGAGAGGAACGCGCCGAGCGGGACGTCCGCCGCCAAGCGCAGGCCGACGGCGTCACCGAGCAGCTCGCACAGCTCCTCCTGAACCTCCCCAGCATCGGCCGTGGCGGTCCGCCCCGCGCGGGCGACCTCGGTCAGCGACCAGTAGGGGGTGGGCCGTAGACGATCGGGCTCCCCGGGGCCGATCGTGAGCAGCTCCCCGGGGCCCAGCTTGGCGACTCCCTCGAGGATTGAGCGCGGGGCGGGCACGTAGCCGTAGCGCAGGAGGGACGCCAGGGCGGCGCGGTCGACCCGCTCCACGAGCTGGGGGTGCCGGCGGAGCGCTCCCAGCTCGGAGGCGAACACGACCTGCGCCCCGACGCGGCCGTAATAGAGCGGCTTCTCGCCGAGTCGGTCGCGGACGAGCGTAAGCGCGCGCTCGCGGCGGTCCCAGAGCGCGAACGCGAACATCCCGTTGCAGCGCAGCAACATCTCGCCAAGCCCCCACACCTCGACGCCGGCGAGCAGCACCTCGGTGTCGCTGCGAGAGGCGAAGCGCACGCCGGTGCGCTCCAGCTCGCCGCGCAGTGCAGCGAAGTTGTAGAGCTCGCCGTTGTAGCTGATCGCGTAGCGCCCGCCGGGGGAGAGCATCGGCTGGTGGCCCGCCAGTGAGAGGTCGATCACGGATAGGCGCCGGTGCCCCAGGGCGATCCCGGCGGCGGGGTCGCTCCAGAGCCCCTCGTCGTCGGGGCCCCGGTGGCGCAGGGCGCCGGTCATCCGCGCGACGGCGTCGGCGAGCTGCTCGCCGCGGAGGGAGCCCGTGGGGTCGAGGATCCCGGCTATTCCGCACACGGTGCGGGGAGAAGCGTAGTCAATGGGGATCAGTGCAGCGGGACCATCACGCGCCCGCCGGCGAGGCTCTCGTGGTCGCTCACGGCTGAGGGCTCCCCCGGGAGCCCAGCGGGGGCGGGGGAGCGCGCGCGGTTCGCGAGGACACTCTCGTAGACAGCGACGGTCTCGCGCACCATGCGCTCGGCGTCGAACAGCGAGCGGTGCCGGGCCAGCGAGGCGGCGCCCGCGGCCTCGCGCAGCGGGCGGGAGCGCAGCAGCGCGACGATTGCCTCGGCCAGCTCCGCGGGGCGCTTGGGGGCGACCAGCCGGCCGGTCTGGTCGGTGACGGCCTCGGCGGTGCCCCCCACGCTGGTCACGACCTGGGGGACCCCGCAGGCGAGCGCCTCGAGGACTCCGACAGGCATCGCCTCCCAGGCGGAGGAGAGCACGTACAGGTCGAACGCGCTCAGGTAGCGCTCGGCGGGAGGGTCGAAGGGGAAGAAGGCGAACCTGGGGTCGGCGTCCAGGCCGGCGGCCGCGGCCCGCTGTTCGAGTTGGGGGCGCAGCGGTCCGTTGCCGACGATCGCGAAGCGCGCCTCGGGCACCTCGGCGAGCACGGAGGGGATCGCGTCGAGGAGGACGTCCAGGCGCTTCTGCTCGCGCAGCACAGTCATCGCGCCAACCAGCAGCCCGTCGCCCTTGAAGTCCAGCAGGGCTCGCGCGGGGCGGGTATCGGGCGGGGGAGCGGGGACGCCGTTGTAGATGCAGTGGGCGCGATCCGGGGTCGCAGGTGTGAGTCGCAGGGCGGCCTCGCGCTCGGCCTCACAGACGCACACGAAGGCGGCGGTCAGCGGAGCGAGCAGTCGCTCCGCCACGGCGGGGACGGTGCGGGAGAGCGGGCCGAGGTCGCGCAGGAAGGCGAAGCAGTGGGGACTGTAGACGACGGGGATCCCGCGGCGGGCGCCCACCAGGCGCCCGAGCACTCCGGCCTTGGAGGAGTGGCAGTGCAGCACGTCGCAGGGGTTCCCGGCGAGCTGGGCGTCGAGGCTCCGCAGAGCACGCAGTGGGGCCAGGGGCGAGCCGACCCCACGCGTGAGGTGCCCGATCGGCAGGTACTCGACGGCCGCGTCCTCCAGACGCGCGCGGATCGAAGCCTGCTCGGGGCCGGCGACCGAGACCTCCCAGCCGTAGCGCTCCATGCCGAGCGCGAGGTGCAGGACCACCTCGGGAGCGCCTCCGTCGGGAGGCTCGAAGAGGAGCAACGCACGTGGCACCAACGGCATTCTCGTGATGGCGGACAGCCCACATGTTGCGATCCAGCAACCATCCGGTGAAGCCGCGCCGGCACGCCGGCTCGGGGCGCACCCCCTCCCGAGCCTGCGGGGTCATCGCCTTCCAACACCCCTCCTCCTCCCCTCCTCTCTCTCCGCCCCCCGAGGGGGCACTCGACTCAGTAGGCCCCGCGGCCGGTGAGGGAGCTGAGCGTGCGCACCGCGATCAGCAGGTCGAGTTTCAGGGACCAGCTCGAGGTATAGATGAGATCCATCCGGATCCGCTCCTCGAAGCCGACTTCGGAGCGGGCGTGGACCTGCCAGTAGCCTGTCAGACCGGGACGCAGCCACGCGAACTCCCAGTAGCCGGGGGGGTGAATGGGGGTGACGGTGTCCGTGATCCGTTTCCGTCCGTTTTCGGCGATCAGGGCAAGCTTCTCCACCTCGTAGGACATCACGGGGCGTGGACCGACCAGGCTGAGGTGACCGCGGACGACGTTGAGAAGCTGGGGGAGCTCGTCGAGGGAGGTGCGGCGCAGCAGTGCTCCCAGACGGGTCACGCGGGGGTCCTCGCGCAGCTTGTGGATGCGCTGGAACTCGGCTCTGTGGGCGGGATCCCTCATGAGCTCATCGAACAGCTTCTCGGCGCCCTCGGCTCCATAGCGCTCGCCACGGCAGGCGTGGCGGTGCATCGTGCGAAATTTGTACAGCCGAAAACGGCGGCCGCCCCGGCCGACGCGCTCGTTGCGGTAGAGCACGGGCCCGGGCGAGTCGAGCTTGATCGCAAGCGCGATCACGGCGAGCAGCGGCGAAAGGGCCACCAGGCCAAGGGTGGCGAATATGGCATCGGCGACGCGCTTGAGTGCAAGCGCCGAGCCGGGCGGGGCAGGGATCGGCTCGGCGGTCAGCTCGGCGGCGTTTCGCGCGGCATCGCTGTGCTGGCCGTCACTGCGCTGGCTGCCGCTGCGCTGGCCGTCACTGTGCTGTCCGTCGCTGTGCTGTCCGTCGCTGCGCTGGCTGCCGCTGCGCTGGCCGTCACTGTGCTGTCCCTCGCTGTGTTGGTCCTCGCCAGGTACCAGGACTCTGGCGGATGGCGGGGCAGTCACGAGGGGAGCGCTCGCGGAGAGCGCGTCGCCCGAGTGGCTCGACGTCAGCGAGGACATTTGGCGGATGACCCTAGGGATGCCTCGTGCCGCCGATGTTAAGAAACCGAGTTTTAGGCTGTTATTGCTACGGGGCGGCGGCGTAGGTGTAGAAGGAGGGCTTCGGCCTGCCGGTCGCGGTCATCAGGCCCTCGGTGAGGGGGTCCATTGAAGGAGTTGCCTGGTCGAGCAGCTCATACCATCCGAGCGCCGACACGTAGGACACGGAATCGACCAACCTGAACGCCGCCGTGACCCAGCGGGCCTGAACGGCCGGGCTGACGTAGTAGTCGAAGGCGCTGCTCGCGCTGTCGCTGATCCCGAACTCCGAGAGCCACAGCTTCGGTACATGACCGGTGCGGCGGTAGATCCGCGCGAGCAGGCGGTGGAGGGCGCCGATGTCGTTGATTTCGTAGGCATCGGGGCTGTAGGGCCGCTTGTCCAGACGGGGATAGCGGGTGGAGTAGGGGTTGTAGCCATAGCAGTCCATCCTTGGGGGCGCGCCGTCGGGGAGACGCATCCAGCGGATGAACTTGGGAGCACTTATGGTCCCCGCGGAGTAGGTCATCCCCCCGATCACCAGGTTGGCGGGATCCACCGTCTTCAGCGCGCCGTACGCGGCGTCGAGCAGCTCGGCGTAGCGCTGCGGCCCGACGGGCGAGTGGGGGGGAGCGGCTGGAAGTTCTTGAAGTAGTTGACCTCGTTGAGGATCAGCCAGCGGTGCACGCTCGGGTACATGCGGCTTGCGGCTTCCAGGAAGCTGGCGAAGTCCCGGGGATCGGTGGGCGCCCAGGCGGGCCCGCGCCCGCCGTTGGACCACGCTGGGAAGCCCTCCACCACGAGCGCGAGCTGGATGCCGTAGCGGGCCCCTTCGGCGACCGCCGTCTGCAGGGAGGCGGGCCAGCGGTAACTCGAGTCGTCGGGGTGGCCGGGGTCGCCGGGACGGACCGGAGCCACTTCGCGCCAGTCGAGCCGCAGCTCCAGAACCTGAACCCCGAGCCTGTGGTACACCGGGAACGCGGAGGAGCCGTCGGGCATCGCAAGCGGCCCGTAGATCGCCTTCATCGCCAGCCGCGACCTGGGGGCGGCGCGGTGGCCGTAGGCCACGGCCGCAAGGTGGAGAGCCAGGGCGATGCCTGCGAGGAGCGCGAACCCTCTACCGATACGGGGGACCATGGGCGTGCGGTGTAGGTCGGTTCTGCGCTGCGTCATCCCTGGGACCCGCAATCCTATTGGTCGGAAAAGGCGCGCGCGTTTGCCGCGGGTACCGAGTGGGCCAAGCGGCCTCGAGCTCAACCTGCTCGACGTGCGCAGAGATCGGCCCGGCATCTGACCCTCACCGCTCCTCCTCGTGCTCCCCCCCGAGCAGACGCGCGATTGCGTTGGTCAGGGTCGCGCGAACCTCCGCACGTGCGAACCCGAGGTCGTGCGAGAGCAGCCACCACGTGTGCACGTCACACAGCGCGATCAGTGCCGCGCGACAGCGCGCGCGTCGCTCCCCGTCCAGACGCTCCAGCTGAGGTCCGAATGCATACTCCACCCAGTCGTAGTGAACCTGGCGCGCCATCCGCGAGAGGCTGGCGAGCGCGGGGGGGCCGCTCTCCAGCCACGCACCGATGCGCAGGGAGCGCTCGCCCCATGCCTCGTAGTGGTCGAGCACATTTTCGACCGCGCCCTCGATGTCGCCCCGGGGCGCGCTCCAGCGTTGCTCGAGCGCCTCCGCCGCGCCGCTCGCGAGCGCCTGCATCAGCAGTCCGTCCTTGGAGCCGAAGTGGCGCAGCAGCGTCTGCTTGGTGACCTTCGCCCTCCCCGCCAACGCCGTGAGCGACACCCTCTCCCAGCTGCCACGGGTGAACTCCTCGACCGCGGCGTCCAGCAGCGCTTTGCGGGTGCGCTGCAGGGCCTTCGCGCGCGCCACCTGCTTGTAGGGGCGTTTGTCCACATCGGCCATCGACATCGAGGGTGGGGGGATCGGCCCGAGGTCGGCAAGCCCAACCCCGCTTCTGCCCGCGAGCCCGACCCCACTTCGGCCGGCGAGCCCGGGCCCACTTCTGCCGGCGAGCCCGGGCCCACTTCTGTTTTCTCCAGCCGCGCGGCGGGTCAAAGCCTCAATCCTGCAGCGCGAGGGAGGCCGGGACGCAGGCGGCGAGATAGCCGGGGATCGCGAGGATCGCAAGTGCGGTGGCGCTCACCAGGGCGAGGCTCTCGAGGCCGGTCAGCGCGGTGACGGAGTAGACGACGGGGAAGCCGATCGCGTTGGCGAGGGCGCGGTCGGCCAGCTGCTGACCGTAGAGGCCGAAGATCGCCCCGGTCAGGCAGCCCACGCCCACGAGCAGCAGGCTCTCGAGCAGGATCGTGCGCCACAGCTCCGCGCGGGGCAGCCCCTCCAGCTTGAGCTTGGCCAGACGCGGGCGGCGCTGCCAGATCAGGGCCCCCATCGCAGCCGCCATCGCGAGCACCGCCGCGATCGGGATCAGCGTGGCGATCTGGGTGAGGTTCGCGAGGGCTTCGCGGCTGAGTGAGCTCTGGAGGGCGATGTGCTGAGCGGCGGTCTGCACCGAGAATCCCGAGCGTGGCCCCAGGAGGTGTTCGATCTCGCGCCTCGCCTGGGCCGGCCGGACTCCGGGGGCGAGCAGGATGCTGTAGGCGCTGGCGTCCTGGCTGCCCCAGGCGCGCGCGTAGTCGGAGGCATTCATGATGATCGCGCCCGGCGCCCAGCTCATGTTGGTGGAGAGCGCCGCGAGGCGGAAGCTCGTCGGGTTGGGGCTCGGCAGCGTGAACGCCTGGCCGATGCGCAGGTGGTGTTCGGAGGCGACCGCCTGCGAGAGCACCAGCCAGCCGCCGGCGCGCACACGTTCGCTGGCTAGGCGCAGGTTGCCCTGCACGAGCTGGTCCGCGGGCAGCAGCGGAGCGGCCTGGCGCGGCGGGGCGATCACGAGCACGCGGCGCTCGCCATAGTCGAGCAGTCCGCTGCGGTAGAGATGCACCGCGCGCACACCCGGCAGTCGCGCGAGCCGCGCCCCCAGGGTCGGCTCGAACGGCGCGGTCTGCAGGAGGTTGTAGGAGCCCGCCGGGGCGACCCACACGTTGCTGAAGGCACTCATGTCGCGCGCCGCGTTGTCGAGGCCCGCGAGCAGGTCGCCGTGCGCGCCCTGGATCGAGACGCTGCCGAAGACCGCCATCGCCCCGGTCGCCGCGATCGCGACGGCGCGCGCGCGGGCCGCGCTCAGCTCCATCGTGGCGACGTGGGGCACGGCGCTCGTGATCATGCGCGCGAGCCGGCTGACGATGGCGAGCGTCACGCTGAGCGCGATCGGCAGCTCCAGCAGCAGGGCCGCGACCAGCAGGACCATCCCCGGGATCGCGGCGTCCGGCGCGGCGAGCAGGATCGCGGTGGCAGCCCCCAGGCAGACGAGGCCGGGCAGCGGGCGCAGGAGCGGATGGCGCAGACGGCTGAAGGCAGGCTGGCCGAAGGGGGGATGCTGGCCGAAGGGGGGATGCGAGCCGGAGGCGAGTGTCTCCCCGCTTCGGCCGGAGGCGAGTGTCTCCCCGCTTCGGCCGGAGGCGAGTGTCCCCCGGCTTCGGCTGGGGTCCCTGTTGCCAAAAGGGTGGCGCAGCCGGCCGGGCCCCTCGCCTGCCGAGAAGATGTCGCGCAACGGGCTGAGCACCGCCACGATCGCGGCGAGCATCCCCCCGCCCGCCGCGACGGCGACGCTCTGCCAGCTGACGACCCGGGCCGAGCCGAGCGCGAAGGCCAGCGAGAGGAACGCCGGATTCGAGTGGAAGAGGTGGATCGAGAGCTCCTCTCCCAGCGCCAGCCCGAGCACGCATGCGACCGCACCGAGCGCGACGGCGTCGAGGAGCAGCACCGCGACCACCGTCGCGGGTGAGTACCCCTCGCGATGCAGGTCGGCGATCAGCCGCCGACGCTGGGGGACGGTGAGGAGCATCGCGTTGAACGCGAACAGGAACCCCACCAGCGCGCTGATCGCGGCGAACAGCGCAGTCGACTGACTGCTCGCCGTGGCGGCCTTCGCGAACAGGGTCTCGTCGTAGCTGACCGCCTCGACATCCAGGTGCCCCCCGGCGAGCGCCCGCAGAGCGGCCTGCACGCGCGCCTGCGATCCGGGCGCGGGCTGCACGAGGATCCGGCTGACGCGGGCGCCCAGACCGGCCATTTCCTGTGCGAAGGAGAGCGGCGCGAGGGCGATCGGGCTGCCGATCAGCGACCCGATCTGCCGTTCATGGAGCTGGGTGTAGAGCGGAGCGCTGACCGTGCGCCCGGCGATCTGGAAGGTGACTTCGCGGCCAAACTGCGTCACACCGATGGCTCTCGCGAGCGGGGCGGGCAGCACGATCGCGCCGATGCCCCCGAACGGGGTGAGCGCGGTGTCGCGCACGAGTGCGCCGCCGAGTCCGGAGAGGCTGGAGTCGGCTCCCACGAGCTCGACCGAGGCGCTGCCCCGGGGGCCGATCGCGTTCGCCTGGACTTCCAGCAGCGGCGCCGCTGCGCGCACGCCTGGGATCTGGCGCACGAGCCTGAGCATCCGCTGCGGGAAGCCCTGTTCCTCGCGGGCCACGAGTTGCAGCGTCGCCCTACCGGCGATCCCGCGCGAGAGTTGGGCCACCGAGCTCTGCAGGCTCGAGCTGGATACCTGCGAGGCGAACAGCAGCGCGACACCGGAGGCGATCCCGAGCACCGCGAGGCTCTCCTGCACCCAGCGCGCGCGCAGGCGCACACCGTAGAGGCGCAGGAGGTTGGAGGGCCTCACACGTGCACCTGCTCGGTCGCATGGTCGCCGAGCCTGCCATCGCGCAGCGCGAGCACGCGGTCGGCGTACCTGGCGGCCATCGGGTCGTGGCTGACGAGCACCACCGCGACCCCCCGCTCGTGGCAGAGCCCGCGCAGCAGTTCGAGCACTTCGCGGCCTCGCTGGGTGTCGAGGCTCCCCGTCGGCTCGTCCGCCAGCAGCAGTCGGGGTTCGGTGGAGAGCGCTCGGGCGATCATCACGCGCTGACGCTCCCCCATCGAGAGCGTCTCGGCGCGGTGGCGCAGGCGCCCCCCCATCCCGAGGTGCTCGAGCAGCGGCGCGACCTTGCGCTGGGCCTCGCTCCAGCTCATGCTCCGCAACAGCTTCAGCATCGCGTTGTCGATAGCGCTCACGCCCGGCAGCAGATCGAAGTTTTGGCGGATGAAGCCCAGTTCGGTGAGCCGGAAGCGGGCGGCCTCGCGCTTGGAGAGCGAGGAGACCTCGCGCTCGCCGATCAGGATGGCGCCCGCCGTGGGCGCCAGCAGCGCGGCGATCATCAGCAGCAGCGTCGTCTTGCCCGAGCCGCTCGGCCCGTAGAGAGCGACCATCTCACCGGCCGCGACCCTCAACGAGACGCCGTCCACCGCCCGCACCGGCTCGCCCGCGAGCGTCGGGTAGTGCTTGACGAGATCACGCAGCTCCAGCACTCGATCTCCTCGGTCAATCCGGCGCGCCGCCGGGGACCCACCGCTCATGTGTGCCCGGCGGAGGGATCGGCTGCGAGCGGTCGCTCATCTCACGCAGGGAGCTCTGGCGAGGGGACTGCTGGTGGAGCCATCGGCAAAGGTGAATTCGGCGGCGAACGGGAAGCCGCCAGCGGGGCATCTGGCGGGCGCGATGACGGTGTTGGCGCTGCGCGGCAGGTGCCTCCCCTTCGTGCCGATGGTGAGCGAGAAGCTCACCATCGAGGTGTTCGAAGCGAAGGGCAGCGTGGGGATCGGGGGGATGGGGATCACGAGCTCTTCCCCGTAGGGCGCGGGAGCCGGGCGCACGATGCCGGTGACCACCACCTTGGCGGGCGCCGGGTTGAAGCCTTCGCCGAGCAGCTCGAGCGTCGGTTCGTTGTTTTCCGGGGGGCCGACGAAGGCCCACACGAGCGCATCCTCGGTGGTCAGCTGGGGCCCCTGGAGCACCTCGGCGAGCGCGTGACCCTGGCCGACCTTCGACCCGGCCGGACAGCCGCTGGGACCGCGGGCCAGCAGACGCGCTCTGGAGCAGCTGCGCAGGCTGGGTATGTCGAGTGTCAAGCCGGCGGGGAACTTCACGATCGTCGTCTGCACCGGCGAGGGCACGCCCGATTCGCCGCCAGTGAGATGGGCTGTGAAGGTAAGTGCGCCCCTGGCCCCGGCCCGGCCGGGGAAAATGGAGGACGTGATCGTTGCGGAGGTCGGCTGGGCGGGCGCGGGGGACGCTGCCAACCCCGCCCATATGGCGGCGATCGCGGCGGCGGTCCCTGCTCTTCGTAGCCAAGCTCCCGACCGAGCCCCCTCCCCCAATTCCATATTACCCAGGGTAACAATAAACTTTGGGGATCGCTGCATGCCCAGCGCCGGTGAGCCACAACACCGCCGCCGACCGACAGGGCAGTTCAAGGACGCTCCGTCGAACGTGCGCTCCGAACGACGCGTACCCGCCGATCCAAACCGTAAGCTCACACGCGCCAGTGCACAACCCGATCTCCTATTTCCAGGCGGTGATCCTCGGCCTCACCCAGGGCGTCTCGGAGCCCTTCCCGATCTCGAGCCTCGGGCACGCCGTCGTGCTCCCGCGCCTGTTCGGCTGGAACATCCACCAGAGCGACCCCTACTTCCTCACCTTCCTCGTCGCAACCCACCTCGCCACCGCGATCGTGCTGCTGCTCGTCTTCCTGCGCGACTGGATCAAGATCGTTGGGGGCATCCTGCGCTCGCTGCGGATGCGCGAGATCCGCGAGGACGACGTCTACGCACGCCTCGGGTGGCTGCTCGTGGTGGGCACCATCCCCGCGGGGGTCCTCGGCCTGCTGCTGCAGGAACCGCTGCGCAAACTCTTCGCCTCCGCCTCCATCGCCGCAGCCTTCCTGATCGTCAACGGGATCGCGCTGCTGATCTTCGAGCGCCTGCGCCAGCGCCCCCCGCAGCCCGGCGACTATCTCGGCGACGCCGATGCGCGCATCGCCAAACGCAGCTGGCGCCAGGCGATCGCGATCGGGACCTCCCAGGCCGCCGCGCTCATCCCCGGCATCTCCCGCTCCGGCTTCTCAATGGGGGGCGGCCTGCTCAGCGGCCTCTCCAACGAGGACGCCGCGCGCTACGGCTTCCTGCTCGCCACCCCCATCATTCTCGCCGCCGCCGCGCTGAAGCTGCCCGAACTGCTCGGCCCCCAGGGCGACGGCGTGCGCGGTCCCGCGCTCGTAGCCGGCCTCTGCGCCGCCGCCACCACCTTCCTCGCGGTGAAGTTCCTGATGCGCTTCCTGCGGACCAACCGCCTCAGCCCCTTCGGGTATTACTGCATCGGCCTCGGCACGATCTGCACGCTGGTGTTCGCGCTCGAAGGGTAGGTGCGGCTCGAGGCCGGGCGTCCTCGGCCAGGAAGTCGGGGGAGGTTCAGAGGCGGCGCCGATGCTAGGCGCCGGAGTCCGCGGCCTTGGTCTTCGGCCCCGTCTGGAACCACGCGAACGCGAAGCACGCCAACGCCACCACGACCGCCGCGAACCCGTGCTTGGTGTGGTGGTGGTTCGCTTCCGCGCTCCCCGCTGAGGTGTGGCCGGGGAAGAACGAAGGCAGCGAGTGCTCGGGCGTCACGAAGTAGATCACCGCCACCACGAGCAGGACGATCCCCACGATCACCGCGGGCACCACCAGCCTGCGCAGATTGGAGCTGCTCACTGGCGGGGAGGCTACACCGCCGCCGACGTGCGCGGCGTCGAGCGCAGGGGCCGCCATCATGTGGGGAGACACACCCATGTCCCCACAGCTCCCCAAGCCCCCGCCCAAGATGTTCGAGACCCGCAGCCAGGCGTGGCAGGATGTGGGCCTGCTCGATCGAGTCAGCCCCCGCGCGGCCAAGCGGGCGCGTGTGGAGGGGCTCGTGCTCGCGGTGCTGTTCGTGGCGGTGGTCGTCGTCTACGAACACCGCAAGGGCCTGCTGGGGGTGGACACATCGGGCAGCGCCCCCGAAGTCAACACGCTCGTGCAGATCCTCACGGTGCTCGCGCTGCTGATCCTCGGTTGGGCGATCGCGCGCGACGCTGGCCAGGCGCTCGGGCCCGCGCTGTTCCGGCGCATGGACCCCGCCACCGCGGGGACCGTGGGCTTTCTGGTGCGCCTCGCGACCGTGGTGCTCGCGCTGCTCGTGGCGCTGGACGTGGCGGGGGTCGAAGCTCGCACCCTGGCGCTGGGCGGAGCGTTCACCGCCGTGGTCCTCGGCCTCGCCGCCCAGCAGACGCTGGGCAACCTGATCGCGGGCACCGTGCTGCTCAGCGCCGGCCCCTTTCGCGTGGGCGATCGGGTGCGCCTCCAGGGGGGCCCGCTCGCGGGGCAGATCGAGGGGGTTGTGAGCTCGCTGGGGCTGCTCTACACCACCTTCGCCACCGCGGAGGGCTCGGTGCAGGTGCCCAACAGCGTGGTGCTCAACGTGGCCGTCCACACCGGGAGGGGACGCCTTGGCGAACCACCCTCCACGTCGTAGCTGGGGGCCTCAACAACTAGAGAACAAAATGGCCGCCGTACGTGCTACCGTCGTGGCCGTTGGGCCGGGCAAAGAACCGGCGTAAAGCAGTGCAAGCTCTCGCAGGTCGAAGCTCTTTGCAGCATCCTCCGCGCAGCAGCACGCACGAATCGTGGAGGAAAGTCACATGCCTACTGGCACAGTGAAGTGGTTCAGCGACGACAAGGGATTCGGCTTCATCACCCCCGATGACGGGGACAAGGATCTGTTCGTCCACCACACCGGTATCAACGGCGACGGCTACCGCTCGCTGCAGGAGGGCGCCAAGGTGTCCTACGACGCGGAGCAGGGCGACAAGGGGCCCAAGGCGGTCAACGTAAGCGCCATCTAGTACGCCCACCGGCGGCCTTGCCGGTGGCGGTGTACCCCCGAGGCGTGGTTCGGAGGGGTGCAGGACAGTAACCTTGGGGGGTCCCGGCACCAGCCGGGTCCCCTCTGGCATGTCGACGGACGCAACCACTCTCCCCCTCCGGGACCCCCTGCTGGGTGACCCGAACGTAACGCGCCCGCGCGAGAGGCCCTCCCGGGAGGGGAGCCCCCCTGTGGGCGGGCACCCCCGCATGTGGGTCCGGGCGCACAGGGACACGATCGTCGGGGCACTGGTACTGACCGTGATCGCGGTGTGCGTCGCACTGATCGTGATTGCCGCGGCGGATCGCCCGAGCTTCCTCTCCGCTCCCACCCACTACGGCTTCTTCCCCCACTGGATGGCGGGACCGCTGGGTGGCCTGTGGACCGGGTTCACGCGCAGTCCCCAGGCGATCAAGTCGCTCTTCACGGGGGCGCTCGTGGTGATGTACGCGGCGTACCTCGTGGGTCTCAAGTATGTGCCCACGTTGCGCGCCCGCTGGGCGATCGCGACCGTGGTGGCGGTGCACGCGATCCTGCTGCTCTCCCCGCCCCTGGCGCTGACGGATGTGTTCAACTACATCAACTACGGGCGCATGGGGGTGCTGCACCACCTGAACCCCTACACCACCATCCCCGTGCTGGAGCCCCACAGCGACCCCAGCTACGACCTGAGCAACTGGCATCAGCTGCTGAGCCCCTATGGGCCGCTGTTCACGCTGCTCACCTACGCGGTGGTGCCGCTCGGGATCGCGGGCTCGCTGTGGACGATCAAGAGCCTCCTGGTGGCGGCGAGCCTGGCGACGATCCTGCTGGTGTGGCACTCGGCGCGCCTCCTGGGCCGTGACCCGGTGGCGGCGATCGTGCTGGTGGGGCTCAACCCGATCGTGCTGGTGTGGGGCCTCGGCGGGGACCACAACGACTTCCTCACCGTGTTCTTCATCGTGCTCGCCTTCTACCTGCTGCTGCGCGCGCGCGCCCCGGGCATCTCCTCTGAGCCCATCGAGCCCCCGGGCGCTCCCGTCGAGCCGGTCGTGGCCCGGGGCGCCGAAGATCCCCTGGCTGTGTTGGCGGCCGGTATCGATGGCTCGCGGAGCGCCCTACCGCCTCCAGGAGCGCTGTGGGTGCGGATGCGCGAGTGGCTGCTGCCGCTCGCCCCGCTGGAACTGGCGGCGGGGCTGGCGCTGGCGTCGGCGATCGCGCTGAAGGCCTCCGCGGGCATCCTCGTCCCGGTGCTGCTGGTCAGCCTGCTGAGGACTCCTCGCCGCCTCGTGCAGGTGGCGCTGGGACTGGCTGGTGGCGCAGTCGTGCTGGGGGCGTGCAGCGTGGCGGCGTTTGGGATGCACCTGCCCAACCTCGGCACCCAGGGCCGTCTGGTGATCCCGATGAGCCTGCCCAACGTGCTCGGCCTCGCGCTGGGCCAGGGGGGGGAGACCGATACGATGCGCACGCTGCTCAGCGTGGTGCTCGTGCTGGCGGTGCTCGGCTGCAGTCTGCTGGCGTGGCGCCGGCGAGACGCGCTGAGCGCCTCGGGGTGGGCCACGGTGGCGCTCCTGGTGACGTTGAGCTGGGTACTGCCCTGGTATGTGCTGTGGCTGCTGCCGCTGGCGGCGCTCTCGCGCTCACGCGCGCTGCGGGTGAGCACCATGGTGCTGGGGGCCTACCTGGTCCTCACGTGGATGCCCCTGGCCACCGCGATGGACAACGCGATCGGCATCCGGCCGACCAAGACGCCGCTGGGAGAGCTGCATCAGCGCTATGTCAAAGAGCTGCTGAACTGAGCCTGACGCCACCCGGCGTCCGCCCACGTGCCACCAGCACGCGGGGGCCCACTGTGCGACGACGGCAGCTACTGCGATCCAATGCTGGCCACGTGTACGCGTGAGCTAGTGGGCGGCCCCGGGCGGCCCGCTGACGCGCTGCTCGCCCTCCGGCTGGCGTCCGTCGCGCCCGACGTAGCCGTCCTTGCCGCCGGCGCAGAGGTAGACGGCGTCACCCTCGCCGACGTTGCGAATGCTGCGCACGGTGGGGGCATCGACGCGGGCGAAGGCGCCCTCCTCCAGGCGGTGCGTGGAGCCGTCGCCGAACTGCATCTCGATCGCGCCGCGGTGCACGAAGTAGAGCTCCTCCTGGGTGTCGTGGTAGTGGCGCCCGGTCTGGTAGCCCGCGGGCATGACGATCGCGTTGACGCCGAACGCGGTCACGCCGAGGCCCTTGCGGACCTTGCGAAAGCCGTGGCCCTCGCCCAGCGCGTCGAGGTCGCCGACGGCGTAGCCCTCGCCGGTGGTCACCTTGGGGTACTCGGATGCCTCCATTTGCGTCGTCTCCTCTGCTCGCTCTGGTGTGTGCGGTCTGCGAGGCCATCGATCCGCTCCTCGCGAACGCATCCGGATGATATGCGCCCGATCAGTGCTCGGTATGCGCCCGAGCGGTCTGCGTGTGGGCCCGTTCAGCCCCGGCGTGCGCCCGCTCAGTGCTCGGCCACGCGCCCGCCCTCAGGCGAGAGCGGCCTGCCCTCCTGGGCCCAGCGCACCAGGCCCCCGCTCATGGAGCGGGCCTGGAAGCCCGACGCGCGGAACGCCTGGGCGGCCATCAGCGAGCGGGCCCCGACACGGCAGTAGAAGACGACCGGTCGGTCGGCCGCGATCGTCGCGGCCTGCGAGGTGAGCCGGTTGAGCTCGATGTGGCGGCTGCCCTCGATGTGGCCGGCCGCGCGCTCGTAGTCCTCGCGCACGTCGATGAGCTGCAGCTCGGGGTCATCGGCCAGCCACTGCGCGACCTGTCCGGGATCTGCCGCGATCTCGTCGGATCCGGAGGCGGAGGAGGCGCTCATCGCGAGCAGCGTAGCGAGGTTCGCCCCCCACCCATCACTCGATCGCGTGGGGCACTAGGATCATGGTGATGGAGGCAATCGGCGAGGTCTACACGATCCCCCAGGAGCACCTGGACCTGTGCGCGACGATCGGGCAGATCGCGCGCGAGCAGATCGCGCCGCGCTCGGCGGAGATCGACGAGCGGGCGGAGTATCCGTGGGACATCCGCAAGCTCCTGGGCGAGCAGGACATCCTGGGCCTGCCCTTCCCGATTGAGTACGGGGGGACGGGCACGGGGACGCTGATGCTGAACATGGCGGTCGAGGAGATCGCCAAGGTGGACGCCTCCTGCGCTCTGATCCTGATGGTGCAGGAGCTGGGGACGCTGCCGATCCAGCTGTTCGGCAGCGAGGAGCTCAAGGAGCGCATCCTGCCGAAGTGCGCCAGCGGGGAGTGGACGCCGGCGTTCGCGCTCTCCGAGCCCGAGGCGGGCTCGGACCCGGCGGGGATGAAAACAACAGCGGTCAGGGACGGCGAGGAGTGGGTGATCAACGGGACCAAGAACTGGATCACCAACCTGGGGGTCGCGGACTTCTACATCTGCTTCGCGGTCACCGACCGCGAGAGCCGGCGGATCACCGCGTTCGTGGTGGAGGCCGACCGGCCGGGCTTCAGCGTGGGCAAGCTCGAGCACAAGCTCGGCATCCGCGCCTCGCCGACGGGACAGCCGATCTTCGAGGACGTTCGGGTCCCCCAGGAGAACGTGATCGGCGAGGTGGGCCGCGGCCTGAGGGTGGCGCTGGGGACGCTCGAGCGCACCCGCCTGGGAGCGGCGGCGCAGGCGGTGGGGATCGCGCAGGGTGCCACCGACTATGCGGTGGGGTACGCGCGGGAGCGGGTGCAGTTCGGCAAACCGATCATCGAGCACCAGGCGATCCAGTTCAAGCTCGCGGATATGGAAACACGCACGGCCGCCGCGCGGGAGCTGCTGTACAAGGCGTGCGCGATGGCCGATCGCGGGGATCCCCAGCGCGCGAAGTACTCCTCGATGGCCAAGGTGTTCTGCTCGGACACCGCGATGGCGGTCACGATCGAGGCGGTGCAGGTGCTGGGGGGCTACGGTTACGTGAAGGAGTACCCGGTGGAGCGAATGATGCGAGACGCCAAGATCACCCAGATCTACGAGGGCACGAACGAGATCCAGCGACTCGTGATCGCCCGCACGCTCAGGCAGTGAGGGGAGGGGGGCGACCGTGCGCTCGTCGAGGTCGCAGGGTGCCTTCGGCCAGCTGAGGAAGATCGGGCTGGCGGCGCTGATCGCGCTGTCGCTGGGCCTCGTGGTGATCGTGGTGGGCAACGGCTTCAGCACGGTGGGGGTGGTACGGGTGGTGGAGGACCTGATCCTGGGGATCGCGGCGATCGCGCTGCTGAGCACGGCGATCGCGTTCGTGGCGGTGCGCATGGCGGGGTGGCACGACCCGGAGTCCGAGGAGGAGTTCGAAAAGATCGTGCGCCGCGCGGAGGAGCTCGGGCGCGAGGGTCTCGCGGCGGACCCCGAAGAAGCGGAGTTCATGGAGCTCGACCCCCTCAACGACCAGGACTTCGAGGAGCTCGTGCGCGACGCGCTGGACGACCTGCCGGACCTGCTGCGCAACGCGCTGCGCCACGTGCCGGTGGTGATCTCCGACAAGGGCCGCCAGGCGGGGGCCTATGGTCTCTGGCAGGGGGACCGCTCCCATCGCGAGAACTACCACGAGCGCATCGTGATCTTCCGGGACACCCTGCGGCGGGACTTCGGGCACGACCCCGAGCTGCTGCGCGACCAGGTGGTGAGAACGGTGCGCCACGAGATGGCCCACCACGTGGGCTTCGACGAGCTCGGCGTCTCCCGCTTGGATCTTTAGCCGATCGCGTAGGATGGGGTCCGGTAGGGAGAGATCGCTGCAGTCCGGGGCCCAAACGAACAAGGAGAGCTTCGAATGCCTGACGCCGTAATCGTTGACGCCATACGCACGCCGATCGGGCGGGCCGTGAAGGGGTCGCTGAAATCCGTCCGCGCCGACGACCTGGCGGCGATCCCGCTGAAGGCGATCCTGGAGCGCAACCCCCAGCTTCAGTCGAGCTCGATTGTGGACGTGATGATGGGCTGCGGCTTCGCAGAGGGGGAGTCGGGCTACAACATCGGGCGCAACGCGGCGCTGCTGGCGGGGATCGACTTCCACGTGCCGGGCACCACCGTCAACCGCTTCTGTGCCTCCTCGCTGCAGACCACGCGGATGGCCTTCCATGCGATCAAGGCGGGCGAGGGCGACACCTACATCGCCTGCGGCGTGGAGGCGGTCTCGCGGGCCACGCAGGGGGGGGAGTTCGAATTTCACCCCAAGCTGGACGGCTCGGAGGGCTCGCTCTACAACGTCTACATCCCCATGGGCCTCACCGCGGAGAACGTGGCGGAGGAAAGGAAAGTCAGCCGCGAGGCGCAGGACGAGTGGGCGGTGATCTCCCAGAACCGCGCGGTGGCGGCGCAGGAGTCCGGTCACTACGACGTGGAAATCGTCCCCGTGACGGCGCCGGCGCACAAAGACACCGACCGCGAGGGCAACGAGATCGAGATCCCCGAGCAGGTGGTCTCCAAGGACGACGGACCGCGCCCGGGCACGACGCTCGAGAAGCTGGCGTCGCTGAAGCCGGCGTTCAGGCCCGACGGCACCGTGACAGCGGGCAACGCCTGTCCGCTCAACGACGGCGCGGCCGCCCTGCTGGTGACCTCCGAGGAACGCGCCAAAGAGCTGGGGCTGACGCCGAAAGTGAAGATCCTCGCCTCCACCGTGGTGGCGATCCGCCCGGAGGTGATGGGCCTCGGCCCGATCCCCGCGATTCAGCAGCTCCTGAAGAACACGGGGATGTCGATGAGCGACATCGACGTGGTGGAGATCAACGAGGCCTTCGCCGCCCAGATCGTGCCCTGCAAAGAGGAGCTGGGCATCGACGACGAGAAGCTCAACCCCTTCGGCGGCGCGATCGCCCTCGGCCACCCCTTCGGGATGACGGGGGCGCGGATCATGACCACGCTGATCAACGACCTGCAGACGCTCGACAAGACCTATGGGATCGAGTCGATGTGCGTCGCCGGGGGTATGGGCATGGCGATGCTTGTGGAGCGGCTTAGCTGATCCTCGCCAGATACTGGGCTCGCGCACCGTGCCGGACATGGTGAGGTGCGCGAGCCGTGATGTTTCGGGCGGGCTGCCTCGATGCGTCTTTGAGATGTCTAGCGCATTGATCAGGGGCTGCCGTATATCGGAGCTAACAGCCAGATGGCTGTCAGTAGCGGCACAAGCTTCTTTACCACCTTTTCGGTCTGCCCGCCACGAATAAACCCTGATTTTGCTCCGCCGATGGAGCAGGTGGCAGGCTTTTCTGCCGAGACTTCTTCGGCTTCTCCTTCGAGGGTCCCTTCGGCCCGGTTTGCTCGCACCCGCATGCTGTCGACGCCCTCGCAGGTGTCAGTTATTTTCATTACGCCACTGACGGTGCATTCGGCCGTCCATCCGGGTTCCTTGCCAGAAACCAGAGACGTGATCTGGCTTCTGATTTCATTTTCTTTGGTGGTTTTGTTTTCCACTTCTTCCAGTTTGGTCCCCCATGGAAGATTGATGGCCCTGACCGTCACCGATTTCGATTCTTCACAGACACCATGCTTGCCTTCGGCGAAGTTGCACGACGTGAGTGTGATTTTGGCGATACCGCCCGAGCCTCCGCTGCCGATTGTTCCCAGGCTGCTCCCCGCGCATTTGACTGCCGTTGCACCGCCGGTAGCTTTCGAATCTTCCAGTTCGAGGTGACCGCTTGCTGTGGTTTCAAGGGTTTCGGTGATCTCTCTGGTTTCCCATTTGCCGCTTCCCGCTGTTGTGCACAGGCCGTTTGTCCATTTACCCGAGGATGATTCCTCGCACCCCGCCCACTTCGGCTGCGAAGCCAGGGCGGGTGGAGCCACAACGGCAATGAGGCCGCACACCGCAACAAGCCCTACGGATATCTTCAGATGCTTCATGTCGGTACTGCTCCTTTCCCTTGGGGGTCGGTTTTGCCAATACCGCGACGCTCGTCTCATACGCAGATGACGCTGCGGCTCGGCTATTGATGCTTCTCGGTCCATCGCGAAAACGCGGGACGTCTGATCGGAAGCTTGACTCGAGCCCGCGCGGTCACCATAGCTGACTGCCAAAGAGCAGAAGATGGCTAGTATGCCGGCTGCCCGGGGAGTGCTCGGACACTCCGGAGAGTGTTTCCGATGGCGCCCGTGGGAGCCCTACCTGCGAGTTACCCTACGAGTTCACGTGGATCAAGTGTCGAGCCCGGGGATCGGCTCGATCGGGAGCTCGCCGTAGATTTCTTCCAATCCGATCAGGTCGTTTCGATCTCGGGGACGACCGGCAAGGCGCTTAAAACCCACGATGCTGCTCAAGCCGGCGACCAGGTAGCTGACGCCGTCATCCTCGGCGTGCAGGGCGCGTCCCTCGACAGTCTCGTAATCGAGGGGCGGCAGGCCCCCGCGCATGATGTCAACCACGCCCGCTCGTGTCTTCGCTCGTAGGTGCGTCCGGCCGAGTAGGTGCTCTTCCTGAAGCGGGGCTTCGTCACGCAGGCGCACGCCCCCGAGCTTGACAAGAGCTGCCAGCACGCGTTGGTCGTTGATGGCGTCATCGGGAACCAGGAAGTCGACGTCCTCAGTTGCTCGAATGAAACGGTTGGCGATGACCGAGAAGCCACCCACTACAACGAAGCGGGCACCCGCGGCGACCATTGCGGCGGCGGCAACGTCGAGTTCAGGGTCGAGAACCGCCATTTGCTCGTTCGACGGCTCGCAGCAGTTTCGCCGCCTGAGCTGAGAGGTGCTGTCCACGCCTGAGCAACTCACTGACCGGCGTATCGGCCGGCGGTGTGAGGGCACGGCGCTTTTCCTCGTTCAGCGCGGCCCACTCTGCTTCATGGCCGGGCTCGTGCAAAGTACGGGCAGTGGTGCTCACGACCTCATTCTAGCCGAGATGCTCGACGCCATCAGACAAAAGTCTGCGGGAGGCTACCGCGGCGGCATCCGTAGCGCGCCGTCCAGCCTGATTACCTCGCCGTTGAGCATGCGGTTCTCGATGATGTGGCAGGCGAGGTGGGCGTACTCCTCGGGCTGGCCGAGGCGCTGGGGGTAGGGGACGCCCGCGCCGAGTTTCTGGCGGGCCTCCTCCGGCAGGGCGGCGAGTAGGGGGGTGTCGAACAGGCCGGGGGCGATCGTGCAGACGCGGATCCCGTACTGGGCGAGGTCCCGTGCGGCGGGGAGGGTCATGCCGACGATGCCCCCCTTGGAGGCGGAGTAGGCGATCTGGCCAACCTGGCCGTCGTAGGCAGCGATCGAGGCGGTGTTGACGCACACCCCGCGCTCGCCGTCCTCCGCGAGCGGCTCGCACGCGATCATCGCGGCGGCGGCGAGGCGCAGCACGTTGAAGGTGCCGATGAGGTTGATCTGGATGATCGTCTCGAAGGGCATCAGCGGGTGGGGGCCCTTGGAACCCGCGACCTTCTGCGCCCAGCCGGTGCCGGCGCAGCAGACGGCGATGCGCAGCCCGCCCTCCACCGCGGCGGCGTGCTCGACTGCGGCCTGCACCTGCGCCTCCTCGCGCACGTCGCAGACGAGGAACTCGAGGCCCAGCTCGGAGGCGAGCGCCTGGCCCTTCTCGGCGTTGATGTCGGCGATCGTTACGATCGCGCCCGCGGCGTGCAGTCTCCGCACGGTGGCCTCGCCGAGCCCGGAGGCCCCGCCGGCGACGATCGCTGAGCTGCCCTCGATCCGCATGGTGCGGCGGGAGCCTACATCACGCGCGGGCAGCGGGGGGAGGAGGAGGGGGAGCGCGAAGTCTTTCTCTGCACCCCACCGGTTCACTTGCCTCGCAATCCGGCGAGCCGGGCCTGGCCCTCTCAGGAGGGCCGCGAGAGCGTCAGCGCGAAGAGGTCCTCGGGATCGGTGAACCAGCGCACGAGTTGCAGGCCCGCGGCGTTCAGATCGCCCTCCAGGCGCCGGCGGGTGAACTTGGCGCTGATCTCCGTGCGCATCTCCTCGCCCGCGTCGAAGTGCACGTCGAGCTCCAGCGCGCTCACGGTGACGGTGTGGTCGCGCCGCGCGCGCAGGCGCATCTCGATCCACTCGTGGCGGTCGTCGAAGAGTGCCACGTGCTCGAAGTCCTCGGGATCGAAGTCGGCGTCCAGCTCGCGGTTGAGCACGTGCAGGAGGTTGCGGTTGAACTCCGCGGTGATCCCCTGGGGGTCGTCGTAGGCGGCCTCGAGCACACCGGCGTCCTTGACGAGGTCCGTGCCCATCAGCAGGTGGTCATCCGGCCCCAGGAGGTCGGCGATCTGGCGCAGGAAGCGGCGGCGGCTGCCGGGGGGGAAATTGCCGATGGTGCCCCCCAGGAAGACCACCAGGCGGGGTCCCGTGGCGGCGGGGACGCGGTCGAGGTGGCGCTCGAAGTCGCCGATCACCCCGTGCACCCGCAGTCCGGGGTACTCCAGGGTGAGCTCGTCGGCGCAGTCGCGCACCATGCTCTCGGTGACGTCCACCGGCACGTAGCGCTCGAGCGTCCCAGTGCTGTGCAGGGCGTCGAGCAGCACCCGCGTCTTGGCGGCGGTGCCCGAGCCCAGCTCCACGAGCTCCACGGCGCCGGTCAGGGCGGCGATCCCCGCGGCGGCGTCGTCGAGGATCCCGCGCTCGGTTCTGGTGGGGTAGTACTCGGGCAGCTCGCAGATTTGGTCGAACAGCTCCGCGCCGCGGGCGTCGTAGAAATGCTTGGGGGGCAGCTCCTTGAAGGGCCGGGTGAGGCCGTCGAGGACGTCCTCGGCGAGCGTGCGCTCCTCGGCGCCGCCGAGGTGGGAGTCGATTTGGATGTCGGTGGGGTCGCGCACGGGCTCCATCACTGCACCTCCCGCGCCAGCCGCAGGCCGGCGAAGATCTGGCGCCGCAGGGGGAGGTCCCAGTTGCGGAAGGTGGGGCTCGCCACGCGCGGGCTGGTGGCCCAGGAGCCGCCCCGCAGCACGCGGTAGTCCTCGCCGAAGAACACCTCGGAGTACTCGCGATAGGGGTGGGCCACGAACCCGGGGTAGCCGTGGAAGTGGCTGCTCGTCCACTCCCACACCTGCCCCACCCCTGCGAGCGCGCCGCCGCCGCTCTGGTCCGAGGTCGCCGCCCGCTCCCACTCCGCCTCGGTGGGGAGCCGCGCGCCGTGCGCCCGGGCGAAGGCGTCGGCCTCGAACCAGCTCACGTGGCAGACGGGGGATTGGAACCCGCCGACCGCCACGGAGGGGTGGTGGGTGATGTCGTACTCCTCCTTCCACGCCCAGCCCTCGTCCGACCACCACTCGCGTCGCTCGTAGCCGCCGCCCTCGCTGAAGCGCAGCCAGCTCGCGTTGGTCACGGGGCGCCGCGCGATGCGAAAGGCCGCGGTCCGCGCGGTGTGGCGGGGGCGCTCGTTGTCGTAGGCGAAGCCCTCCGGTCCCGCGCCCATCGGGAAGACCCCGGAGGGAAACTCCAACCACTGCTCCCCCCCCTCCTCCTTCCCCTCTTCCTCCCCGAGCGGGCGCGTGCACCCGGCGAGCCTCGCGCGGTCACCCGGTGAGAGCAGCCCAGCGAGCGCCAGCGTCTGACGCATCGTCTCGGTGTGCTGCAGCTCGTGGCGCAGGACGAGCTCGTGCAGGACGCCGTCGCCGATCCCCTCGCTGGCCGATCTTTGATCGGTCGTGGCGGCGATCACGCGCTCGCGGACCGCCTCCAGATAGGCGCGCGCAGCGGGGGCGCCGAGCAGCTCGACCTCGCCCCGCACGGTGCGGGGGGTCTCGAAGGCGTCGTAGAGCTCCGCGAGGTCGGGCCGCAGCAGCTCCAGGCCCGCGTGGCGGTGGGCAAGCCACAGGTCCTCGTAGGCGGCGATGTGGGCGAGGTCCCACACCAGGGGGCTCATGATCGGCGAGAGCACCCGCTCCAAGTCGGCATCCCCGAGGTGGGCGATCAGTGCCAGCGTCTCGCGCCGGGCATCGTCCAATGACGCGAGCATCTCGGCGGCGGGAGCAGGGGGCGCGGTGGTCTGTTGGGGAACGGTGCAGGCCATGGGCCGGGCGCGTAGGTAGGACCTTAGCGCGCCTCCGCTCGACCCGCGTCGGAACCGTCAGAAGATTGGATTATCGCCCCTCACCGGTCGGGTCCCCAGATGCTTCCCGCGCCCGCGGTGGCTCAGTCCGAGCCGCCGCTCGCAGCTGAGGCGGCCGCGGCGTCGGCCACGACGAGCAGGCGCTCGGAGGCGAGCAGGCTCGCGGGTGTGTCCGAGCCCCGCCCACCCGGGCCGGCGAGCACGGAGGCGAGCGCGGGAGCCTTGCCGGCGCCGGTGACGAGCAGCATGCAGCCGCGCGCGGCGCGCAGGGCCGCGAGGCTGAGCGTCACCCTGGCGGGCGGCGGCTTGGGCGCGTCGTTCACGGGCAGGCAGAGCGAGCCGGAGTCGTCGTCCATGGGATGGCCCGGGAAGAGCGAGGCGGTGTGCCCGTCCTCGCCGAGGCCAAGCAGCGCGAGGTCGAGCGCTGGTGCTCCGCCCGCGGCGTCGGCAGGCACCCGTTCGCTCAGCAGCGCCTCGTACACCCCGGCGGCAGCCTCGGGTCCGAGCTCGCCGGGGATGCGGTGCTCCAACGGTCGCGAGGGCCCCGGGAGGCGAGCGAGCAGCGAGTCGGCCACGAGCCGGTGGTTGCTCTCGGGGTCCTCGGGTCCGACGCAGCGCTCGTCGCCGTACCAGAGCTCCACTGCACTCCACTCCTCCAGCAGGCCCCCGAGCAACTCGTAGGCGCGGCGTGGCGTGGAGCCGCCGGCAAGCCCGAGGTGTGCTACCCCGCGATGCTCCACGGCCTCGCGCAGGGTGCGCGCGATCTCCTGCGCCGCGTGCGCCGCCGCGGCCTCGGGGTCGGCAAAGGTGAGTAGGCGGGTCACGGCGTCGTCCTCGCCGCCGAAGGCGCGGGTATGCAGGTGGCGTTCACGACGTTCTCGTCCTCGCTGCCGACAGTGCGGGCGCGTAGGCGGGTCACGGCGTCATCCCCGCCGCCACCGACAGTGCAGGAGCGTAGGTGGGGTCGCGCAGCAGCGCCTGGCGGATGCCCTCGCCGAGGATGCCCGCCTCGCCGCGGGAGGCCCCCAGGAGCGTCCACTCGCGCTCCACCCCCTGGGGGTCGGTGCGGTGTGCGTGCAGGCCGCCGCGCCCGCGATCCAGGCGTACCGTGCGGCCCGCGGCGGTTTCGATCTGAAGGCTCGCGAGCCCCGGCACCTGCAGCTCGGGCGCGTGGTGCAGCGACAGCGACACCGGCCGGCGCTGGGCGTCGATGGCGCTGCCGATCAGCCGCGTGATCCGGGTCAGCGGGATCTCACTGAGCGGCGTCGTGGTCGGGAGCGGACCGAACAGCGTGCCGTCTTCGATCGTCCGCGGTTCGATCCGCAGGCGGTCGAC
The DNA here is from genome assembly GCA_963713985.1 of uncultured Solirubrobacterales bacterium. GTDB lineage: Bacteria > Actinomycetota > Thermoleophilia > Solirubrobacterales > Solirubrobacteraceae > Palsa-744. The sequence goes on from OY970219.1 coordinate 2,057,667, forward strand.
CAGCCGCCACCCCAGACGCGAGGCGAGCCAGCCCACCAGCAGCATCGCCGCGATCGCCGATTCGGGATGGTGGCTGATCGTCAGGGAGGTGATCTCGTGCAGCTCGCCGCGCATGTGGGGGGGATCGAACGTGCTGGCGATCCGCTCCCGCCACGGAGTCGAGCGCAGCCACGCGAGGTCCACCACGTAGGCGCGCTCGGAAATCTCACACGCGCGTGCCACCGCCTCGCGACTGTCCGGTTCGGCGACCGAGTCGATCAGCACCGCCTGGGCGAGCCCCAGCAGATCGTCCATCACCTCCGGGTGGCCGTGGGGGGACCACAGCAGGGTCGGCAGGTCGCTCACCACGAGGGGGTCCGCGATCGTGTAGAGGTCGTCGAGGTGGCGGTCCCCGATCTCCACCACCACCGTCTCCCGCAGCAGCGAGAGCTCGCCCGGCTGGGGGTCGCTGTCGGAGGACACCGTGGCGAGCGCGTCGAGGCGCTCGCGGCGGGGCTCGTAGGAGAGGACCACCAGGCGGGAGGCGTGGAAGCGCCCCACCCCGCGCAGGCGGTTGGCGATCTCACCGCTCCACTGGTGGTCCACGAAGGCGATCATGTTCAGCGCCCGTGCCGGCGCGAAGCCGCCGTTCTCGGCGTGGCGCTCGGCGAGCATCCCCCGCAGCGCGGCCTCGATCGCGTCGGGCGTGGTGCCCTCGGCGCTCCACACGGCGTCGGAGACCGCGGGCATCAGATCGTGCGCCAGGTGTGGCCCTCGCGCAGGAGGCCCGCCGCCTCCCCAGGGCCCTGGGAGCCAGCCTCGTACTGTGGCAGGGGCCCGGGGGCCGCTTCCCAGGCGCTCACGATGGGGTCGCAGATCTCCCACTGGGCCTCCACCTCGTCGTTGCGGGTGAACAGCGTGGGGTCCCCCCGCATGGCGTCCATGATCAGCCGCTCGTAGGCCTCGGGGGACTGGGAGAGGAAGGCGGTGCCGTAGAGGAACTCCATGTTGACCGGGCGGATGATCATGCGGGTGCCGGGGATCTTGGCGCCGAGCTGCAACGTGACCCCCTCGTTGGGCTGCAGCGTGAGGATCAGCTGGTTGGGGCGGATCCCCAGCGAGCCGGTCTGGTCGAAGGCGAGGTGGGGGACGGGCTTCAGCGTGATCACGATCTCGGTGATCTTGCGCGCGAGGCGCTTGCCGGCGCGCAGGTAGAAGGGCACCCCCGCCCAGCGCCAGTTGTCGACCTCCAGGCGCAGTGCCGCGAAGGTCTCGGTGTTGGAGTCCTCCCGCACCCCCTCCTCCTCCAGATAACCCGGCACGTCCTCCCCGCCGGCGTGTCCGGCGGAGTACTGGGCGCGCACCGCCAGCTCGGGGATCTGGACCTCGGTGGGGGCGTGGATCGCCTGGAGGACCTTGACCTTCTCGTTGCGCACCTCTTCGGCGGTGAAGTTCACGGGGGGCTCCATCGCGACGTGGCAGAGCAGCTGGAGCATGTGGTTCTGGATCAGGTCCCGCAGCGCCCCCGCGTGGTCGTAGTAGCCCGCGCGCCCCCCGATGCCGATGTCCTCCGCGGCGGTGAGCTGCACGGAGTCGATGTAGTTGCGGTTCCACAGGGGCTCGAACAGACCGTTGGCGAAGCGGAACGCCAGCATGTTCTGGACGGTCTCCTTGCCGAGGTAGTGGTCGATGCGGAAGACCTGGCTCTCCTCGAATACGTCCAGCACGCGGCGGTTGAGTTCGGCGGCCTCCGCGAGGGAGGTGCCGAAGGGCTTCTCGATGATCACCCGCACCTCCGCGCCCTCGTGCCGGTCAAGGCCCCCGCGCCCGAGGGACTCCACGATCACGGGGAAGAAGGAGGGGGCGGTGGAGAGGTAGAAGGCGCGGTTCAGCCGCTCCCCCGCGAGCTCGTCGAAGCCGTCGAGCGCCTGGGCGAGCTCGGTGTAGACGCCCTCGTCGTCGAAGGTGCCGGGCACGTACTTGACGTGCGCGAGCAGTCCCGCGAGCACGTCCTCGTCGGGGGGACGACGGGAGAAGGAGCGGATCGCCTGCTCGCACTCCGCGCGGTAGTCCTCGCGATCCTTCTCTTTGCGCGAGACCCCCACGAGGAAGAAGCGCTCCGGCAGCGCGCCCTCGTGCGCGAGGTTGTAGAGCGCGGGCAGCAGCTTGCGCCGTGCGAGGTCCCCGGTGGCGCCGAAGATGACGAGCGTGGTGGGGGCCACGGGCAGCCGCTCCAGGCCCTCGACGAGGGGGTTCTCGGGAGCCTGCTCGGTGGTGCTCATCGACGGGTCTCGGAGCTTGTGCTGTGCGGGACCGCGCTCATGCCTTCTTCACCGCGTGCCCGCCGAACTGGTTGCGCAGCGCCGCGAGCACGCGGTTGGCGTAGTCGCCGTTGCCGCGCGAGGAGAGGCGCGCGTACAGGGAGGCGGTGATCACGGGGGTGGGCACGTCGCGGGCGGTCGCCTCGGCGATCGTCCAGCGCCCCTCGCCGGAGTCCTCGGTGTAGCCGGTGAGGGCGTGCAGGTCGTTGCCGTCGGCTTCGAAGGCGCGGGCGGCCAGTTCGCACAGCCAGGAGCGCACCACCGAGCCCTGACCCCAGAGGTGGGCGATCTTGGCGTTGTCGAGCTCGTACTCGCACTTGTCGAAGAGGTCGAAGCCCTCGGCGTAGGCCTGCATCAGGCCGTACTCCACGCCGTTGTGGACCATCTTCACGAAGTGCCCCGCCCCCGCGGGCCCGAAGTGCCTCCAGCCCCGGGGGCCGATCGCCGCGACGCTCTCCTGCGAGGTCGGGGGGGCGAGCACGTCGAGGAACGGAGCCAGCCGCTTGACCGCCTTGGGGGGCCCGCCGACCATCATGCAGTAGCCCACCTCCAGACCCCACACCCCCCCGGAGGTGCCCACGTCGACGTAGTGGATGCCCAGCTTTTTGAGTTGCGCCGCGCGCGCCTTGTCTTCGGTCCAGCGGGTGTTGCCGCCGTCGACGATCGTGTCGTCGCGGTCGAGCAGCTTGGCGAGGCGATCGATCGTGCCCTGGGTGACCTCCCCCGCGGGCAGCATCACCCACACGATCCGGGGCGCCTGTAGGCGCTTGACGAGGTCGGCGAGCGAGGTGGCCCCAACGGCACCGTTCGTAGTCGCTCGCTTGACGGCCTCGCGAGCGGCGTCGAACACGACCACCTCGTGAGCCGAGTCCCGGAGGATTCGGTGCGACATGCCGCCACCCATCCTCCCCATACCGACGAACCCGATCTGGCTCAAGGTGCCTCCTCTGGTGTAGGTTTCAGGCGCACGCGCAGTAAAGGTATCCCTTTGAGCCCCGACCCTACGCGCGGCAGTCCAACGGCCCGCGCGGCGGCATGAGAGAGGTGAGCACTTGAGCCCCGATCCCACCCACCAGCGCCCCGACCGCAACCTCGCGCTGGAGCTCGTGCGAGTCACCGAGGCCGCCGCGCTCGCCGCGGCGCGGATGGTGGGCAAAGGCGACAAGGAGGGCGCCGACCAGGCCGCGGTGGACGGGATGCACTACGCGCTGCAGTCCGTGCAGATGGACGGCGTCGTGGTGATCGGGGAGGGCGAGAAGGACGAGGCCCCGATGCTCGCCAACGGCGAGCACATCGGCGATGGCTCCCCGCCGGAGGTGGACATCGCGGTGGACCCCCTGGAGGGCACCACGCTCGCGGCCCACGGGATGCCGAGCGCGCTCGCGGTGATCGCGCTCTCCGCGCGCGGCACGATGTTCGATCCGGGGCCCTGCGTCTACATGGAAAAGATGGCGGGCGCCCCCGAGATCGCCGACCTGCTCGACCTCGACCGCCCCCTCTCCGAGACAGTCGCCCTGATCGCCGAGCGCAAGGGCCGCGAGATCGGGGACGTGACGGTGGTCGTGCTCGACCGACCCCGCCACGAGCAGGGCATCAAGGCGATCCGCGAGGCGGGAGCGCGCGTGCGGCTGATCCCCCATGGCGACGTATCCGCCTCGCTGCTCGCCGTCACCGAGCGCTCTCCCGTGGATCTCCTGTGGGGAATCGGGGGCACCCCCGAGGGGGTGATCTCTGCGGCCGCCATCAAGTGCCTCGGCGGCCAGCTCGTGGGGCGGCTGTGGCCCCGCGACGAGCACGAGCGCTCCGCCGCGCTTGACGCCGGCTACGACCTGCAGCGGGTGCTCGACCGCGACGACCTGGTGGCGGGGGAGGACGTGTTCTTCTCGGCCACCGGCATCACCGACGGGGACGTGCTGCAGGGCGTGCGCTACCCCAGCGCCGGCGGGGCGAGCACCGAATCGCTCGTGATGCGCAGCCGCTCCGGCACGGTGCGGCGCATCCACGCGCGCCACGATCGCACGAAGCTGCGTGCGATCTACGGCGACACGCGGTTCGGGTAGCTCACCGGGGCAGTGCCACCCCGGAGTCCCGGGTCTCCCCTTCCTGCGCGAGGCGCCCCACGTGCTGGCCGGACTCAGTCCGGTCCGCCAGGTCCAGGCGGGCGAGCGAGCGCAGGAAGCCGTGGGTCACGATCACGTGGATGCGCGACTGGGTCGCGTTGTAGAGGCGCAGGCCGAACCCCGAGGCGATCGCGGGGTGGAAGTTGGCGACCTCCACCTCGATGTGCAGGCGGGCCCCCCTCGGGTCCTCCGCTTCGGTGCTCTGTGCGTGCGGGCGGGTCCCCTCCGAGGCCTCCGCTCTGGTGCTCTGTGCGTGCGGGCGGGTCCCCTCTGAGGCCTCCGCTCTGGTGCTCTGCGCGTGCAGGCGGGCCCCCTCCGAGGTCTCCGCGTCAGAGTTCTCCGCGTGCAGGCGGCGCACGTCGATCTGGAGGTGCCCCTTGCCCGCGCGCCCGGCGCGGGCCACCAGCAGGCCCCGCTCGATGCGCCAGCGCACCACCCCGTGGTCGGCCTGGAGCTCGTATTCCGGGGCGCTGAACGCGAGCAGCGTCAGCGGCCAGAAGAGCAGCACCACGAAGCGCTCCCCCTCGGTGTAGCGCACCCGTACCAAACCCAAGGTCACGCGGGTGAGGAAGCGCCAGTAGGTGCGCGCCAACCGCTCCAGGTGCGTCGGGGACCACAGCTCGCTCAGCGCCCCCTCGCCAAGCAGCAGGTCCGCGGTCTGCACCGAGCGCATCGCCCCGCTGCGCGCGTCCACGGTGGTGCGGTCCCGCAGGTTGGTGATCGCCGCGTCCGCCAACAGCCGATCGCGGCTCAGCAGCTTGCGCGCGAGGCCCATCAGGAGGGCGAGCAGCGCCAGCGCGCCGGCCGCCGCGAGGAGGATCCAGAGGCCCGTCATGCTCTCTGCACAGGCTACCCCCGACGGGGCTGCTCGCTGCCGTCCTCGCTTGCTGGTATTTCAAGGGGTGGTTCATGGGCGACACCCACCCCGATCCCCACCACCCTGCCGACGCGCCACTCGACGCCCCCGCGGCGGCTCGCCTGGCCCGGGCGGCGCGCGCTGCCGAGGAGCTGTGCGCGACGCTGTGGGAGGCGATGCGCGAGGAGCTGGCGCCGCACGAGGAGCTGCGCCGGCCGCGGGCGCGGCGCGTGGGGGAGCTGGCCGAGCGTCTCGTGCAGATCTGTTCGGTCATCGCGGCCCTCGCTCCCGAGGAGCAGACACCGGGGCTGGAGTTGCCCGGGCCTCCGCGGGAGCCGGAGATCGCGATCCATGACACGCGTCGCGAGGCACCGCAAGCGCCGGGCGCTTCGGGCGGCGGGGAACTCCGGGTGTGGGCGCAACCCGGTGGGGAGGGCCGACCGGCTTGGGCCCAGGCGATCGAGGCAAGCCTGGAGCGCCATGCCGCCGATGGGCTCCCGTTCGCTGTGCTGCTGGTCGAGGTGCCCAACCTGGAGCGGCTCGCACAGGCGGAGCTCCCAGAGGAGCTTGCACGGATGCTCGAGGCCGTCGAGCGGGCGGTTGGGCCGGAGCTGCGTCCCTCAGACACCCTCGTGCGCGAGAGCCACGGCCGGTGGTGGCTCATGGCGTCGCGGACTAACGCGCCCGGTGCGCGCACGCTCGCCGAGCGCCTGGCGCGCACCCTACGGACCGTGGCCAGCCACCGCGGTGTGCCGCTGGATCTGGCGGTCGGCATAGCGGTGTGTCCTGCCGACGGCCGAGACGTAGCGGCACTTGCGACTCACGCCGATGTGGGTCTGTACGCCGCCCGCGCCGCGGGGCGCCCGGTGGCGCCGGTGGACGACGCGGCGTAGGCACCGCGAGTGGGCGAAGTGGCTGGGAAGCGTAGGAAAGCTGTGGCTTCAGCCCGCTGCCGCCCCGCCCGTTGCCGCAGCTTCGGGCGCGGAGAGCGGACCGGAGGGTGTGCCCGCAGCGAGCGGGCTCGACGTGGGCGGTTCGCCGAGCGTGGGGCTGTTCGGCAGGCTCCCCACGACCTGCGTCGTGATGCGCACGGTGTCCCTGATCTCGAGCGCTCGTGCGGCTCCCGAGGTCAGATCCCATACGGCGCCGTTGTGGCCGTAGGGCCCGCGATCGAGCACCGGCACCGTCAGCTCGTGGCCGCGGTAGCCGATCTGCACGAGTGTCCCACAGGGCAGAGTGCGGTTCGCGACGCCCACGAGCTGCGGGGTCAATCTCTGTCCACAGGCCGTCGCGTGGCCGTAGAAGCCCGGGCCGAACCACGTTGCCAACGTCGGCCTGCGGGCGGTCGGCTCGGGAGCGGCTCCGCCTGAGGTCGAGCCGCTCGCAGGGGGGGTGGCAGCGGTCGCGGGGGTGACCGTGGCGGGAGCAGGAACAGGAGCAGGAGTCGTGGGAGTCGTGGTGGCCGTGCTCGTACCGCCACCCATGGCGGCGGAGGCGCTCACCGCGGGGGCCGCCAGAGCCGCGAGTACCCCGAGCAGCCCGGCCCACGGACCCACAGATCGCAGATTGGCCAGCAGGGCGTGCTTGGAGAAGGCGGCGTGCATGACGATTGGGCTTTCGCCTACGGGGTGAGCTGACGGGCTCGCGCCTGATGGCGCTACGGCCCCGGAAAGGACCGATTCGCCCCCGCGGATCGACCGTCCGATCCGCATTGGGTCCCCCGTCCTCCGCGACCGGGGTCGCAGAGGCTCGGCGTGCGGGCAAGTATACATAGTCCCCGGACGGGGTTGCGGCGGGCTCTGCGCGTCGCCCAAGCTCCCCTGGGCCGCCCGATCCCCGGGTCCCAGCGCCCTCGCCAGCCGCCCTCAGCCGCCGGAGAGCCGCGTGAGAGCGTCTTTCAGCAGGCGCTCCCCAGTCGAGAGCCCCGCCTGGGCCAGCTCCCCGAAGAGCTCCGCCACCGAGACGGCCAGCTCGGTGCCGCTCGGAGGCTGCACGGAGCGGCCCAGCTCGATCTCCTCCTCGGCCTCGAAGCCCTGGCGGGGCACCGGCGGCTCGGAGGGTCTGGGGGTCCTCCTCGCCCGCGCGGGGCGCGTCTTGGCGGGGGGTTTGGTGGGAGTCTCGTCTGCCCGCGTGGGGCGGGTCTTGGCAGTGGGCCTAGTGGGAGTCCCGTCCGCCCGCGTGGGGCGAGTCTTGGCAGTGGGTTTCGTGGGAGCTTGGTCCACCGGCGCGGGGCGCGCCTTCGCTGCGGGCTTAGCGGTTTGCGCGGACTTGGCCTCGGCGGCGCGGGCGGCGCCGCCGGAACGGACCGCGGTGATTCGCCGCGCGGCGATGCGGCGCGCGCTGGGGCGCTGGGGGCGTGTGCTCGGAAGGCTCGAGAGCACGCTTTGCTCGCTCCTGGGGGCATCGGATTGGGACCGTGCGCCCGCGCGGTCCTGCCTGCTGGAGCGATCGGTTGTGTCCGGGGGACTCATGCGGGCGCAATCATCGCGCATAAGGACTGGCGGTGGCGAAGCGTTAGCATAAGGTCCACGTCCGGTTGTAACGTCGGGCGGGTCCTGGACTTGGGAGGGCGGGGCGGGTCCTCGGGTGCGTCCGGCAGGCCGCCTTCGATTGAGAGCCACTCCACCAACCCACTCCACCTCCAAGCAATCGCTGTCTACGGAAACGGAAATCGATGTCAGTAGTCGAACTGCAGGAGCTCGATGAGATCAAGGGCCTGCTGGCGAAGGGCCAGCAGGTTGGGGTGCTGACCTTCGCGGAGATCTCCACCGCCACCTCCGAGCTGGATCTCGACGAGTCCGACGTCGAGGAGCTGCACGGCTTCCTCGAGAAATCCGAGATCGAGCTTGTCGAGGACATCGACCCGGCGACCGCGGCGGCGCTGCAGGTCGAGCGGGCCCCGGACAAGCGGGGCCGGCGCAAAGCGAAAGCGACGCTGGACCTCAAGCCGGACATGACCACCGACTCCCTGCAGCTGTTCCTCAAGGACATCGGCAAGGTACGACTGCTGACTGCCCAGGAGGAGGTCGATCTGGCCAAGCGGATCGAGCGCGGGGATCTCGACGCCAAGCAAAAGATGGTCGAGTCCAACCTCCGCCTGGTGGTGTCGATCGCCAAGAACTACCGCAACCAGGGCCTCCCCTTCCTCGACCTCATCCAGGAGGGCACCCTCGGCTTGGTGCGCGCGGCGGAGAAGTTCGACTACCGCAAGGGCTTCAAGTTCTCCACCTACGCCACCTGGTGGATCCGCCAGGCGATCGCCAGGGCACTGGCGGACAAGGCGCGCACGATCCGTATCCCGGTGCACGTGGTGGAGAAGCTCAACAAGATCGGGCGCGCCGAGCGCAAGCTGGTCACCGAGCTCGGTCGCGAACCGACCGCGGAGGAGATCGCGGACGTCACGGGAATCGACCCCGAAGAGGTCGACTCGATCAAGCGCTCCGCCCAGGCCCCGGTGTCGCTGGAGAAGCCCGTGGGCGACGAGGAGGAGTCGGAGTTCGGCCAGTTCATCGCCGACGAGCGCGCCGAGTCCCCCTACGAGCGGGCCGCCGAAATCCTCACCAAGGAGGCGCTGCGGGAGGCCCTGGAGAACCTCTCCTACCGCGAACGCCGCGTGCTCGAGCTGCGCTACGGCCTCGGCGGCGAGCACCCCCGCACGCTCGATGAGGTGGGCCGCACCTTCAACGTCACGCGCGAGCGCATCCGCCAGATCGAGAACCAGTCGCTCAAGAAGCTGCAGTCGCTCGCAGAGGCCCAGAAGTTGAGGGACGTGGCCTGACGCATCTCATTGTCTTTGCCGGGGTCGACCGCCGACGCCTATCAGCCGAACGTATGTTCGTCCGGTCGACGTGGGAGAGTTTGCAGGTGCTAATCAAGCTCTCCCGAACTCCTCGACATGGCCGACCGTAGTCGTATCGAGTGGACCGAGGCCACATGGAACCCGGTGACTGGCTGCTCGAAGGTGTCGCCCGGGTGCGCCCATTGCTACGCCGAGACATTCGCTGAGCGCTGGCGCGGAGTGCCGGGCCACCCCTACGAGCAAGGCTTCGATCTACGCTTGTGGCCGGAGCGCCTACAGGTGCCGCTGCGTTGGCATCGCCCCCGAGTCGTGTTCGTCAATTCGATGAGCGACCTCTTTCACGAGGCCATCCCTGACGAGTTCGTCGCCGATGTGTTCGACGTGATGGTTCGAGCCAAGCAGCACACCTTTCAGATCCTGACCAAGCGGCATGAGCGGCTCGCTGAGCTAGCTCCGCGGCTCCCATGGCCGCGCAACGTCTGGATGGGTGTGACGATTGAGAATCGTCGCTTCGTACATCGTGCTGACTCGCTGCGAGAGGTGCCCGCGGCCGTGCGTTTCATCTCCGCTGAGCCGCTGCTTGGGCCGCTGGAAGGCATCGACCTCGATGGCATCGACTGGCTGATCGTTGGCGGCGAGTCCGGGCCGCGCCACCGCCGCATCGATGCCGCCTGGGCTACCGAACTGCGAGACCGTTGCCTTCGCGAGGACGTTGCCTTCTTCTTCAAGCAGTGGGGGGGGCAGCGCCCCAAGAGCGGCGGTCGGGAACTCGGTGGTAGACAGTGGGACGACATGCCCGAGCCGAAGCAACGCAGACCGGCTCTGGCTATCGCGTGAAGCGCATGGTCGTGCCAGGCGGATAGACGCTCTTTTGAGGGCGCGAGGACTTGAGGATCTCGATCTCTTCGTCCCGCTCTAGGGGCCGCAGCGCCCATTGACGTAGGTGGGGCGTGTCGAGGAACCGGGTATGCAGCAGCGTCCAGCGCTCGGCGTCGGCGATGTCGAACTCGGCGGAGCCGTAATGTCCGCGGAGAAGTTCGGATAGCGTGTCCTCGCGTCTGAGTCGCATCACGTCGGATGCGGAGAAGAGGGCTCCCTGGCCGAGGGCGAGTTGCGGATCCTGTTGGTAGCCACTGCCTGCGACGGGGTCGACCTTCCAGTATGCGCGCTTCATCTCGCGTACGCCGTGTTCGGATCCGGTACCGAAGAACAGGTGGTACTCGTTGTGGTGTACAGGGTCTACGGTGAACTGCGTGACGTAGTCATACTCTCTGCGCATAAGGTCCCTGAACTCGTCGGCGATGCGCTCGCCGGTCTCGCGGTCGACCGTGTCGGGGTTTTCGCGAATGCGCTCGATCGCATCGGTTCCTCCGAGGCTACGCCGCAATGCGTTTCCAGTGAGGTCGGTCATCGCGAACCGGGCCATGAAGTTGACAGGCAGGTAGATCATGGCCTCTGCCTTCGCGCCTAGCTTGCGACGGTAGCGGCGGATCAGCTCGAAAGGCGTTTCCTTATAGCCACGCGGATCGACGAATGCAAACACTGGCAGTGGCGATACGTGGGTGCGCGCCACGTGCTCGACAACCCGCGGGAAGTGCTCGTCGTAGCGACCATGAATGACGTCCACATGCGCTCCCCCGATATCTCCGAGGGCATCGATCTCGGCTTGCAGGTGCTGTGCGAAGCTCCGTTTGGACTCGATGAAGATGAAGTGCGGCGGGTACTCGAACCGCGCGTGGTCCTCGGCTGACCGTCCGACGTAGGCCTTGAGCATGATGAGTGGGGAGCCGGGCTGCCCGTCCTGGTATCGCCCGGTACTTGCGAATCCATCGATGAGCGCCACGCGCGGATATGAGAACCCGAGCTTGGGAAGCCACACGTCCATGTATCGACGCAGCAATTCGTGCTTGGCGAGATGGTGGGCTTGATACGCGGGCAGCTTCTCTGCTGGCAGGAGTACCGGGGCGAGATGTGAGCTGAGTTCAGACATGCGGATGGCAAACCGTAGACCCGTGATCGGATCCTTCGACACTCTCGATACAGCGGTGGGCAAATCGCACACCCAGCCGGCTTGGTTCGTCCACGCGCTGCAGAGGCGCTCAAGCCCCACGCGCGGAGTGCCGATGCGAGGAGCATGTTCGATGTGCAGGCAGCCCTGCGCGAGTTGGTCAGCAGGCACGGTTCCGATCTGCACCTGAAGGTGGATGCACCGCCGCTGTACCGGGTCGACGGCGATCTCTCCCCCGACACGCAGGTGGAGGCGCTGAGTGCGGAGGACACCGAACGGGCGCTGCACGATCTGTTGCACGACCCCATCAAGCTGCAGGAATTCTCCGAGGAGCACGAGGTCGACTTCTCGTTTGAAATCGTCGGGTTGGCGCGCTTCCGCATCAACGCCTACCGCCAGCGCGGGGTGATCTCGCTGGCGTGCCGCGCGATCCCCCACAAGATCTCGACGGTCGAGGAATTGACGCTGCCGGCGGTGGTCAGCGAATTGGCCGAGGAGGAGCGCGGGATCGTGCTGCTCACGGGCACCACCGGCTCGGGCAAGTCGACCACGCTGGCGGCGATGATCGATCACATCAACCAGACGATGAGCAAGCACATCGTCACGATCGAGGACCCCATCGAGTTCGTGCACAGCGACAAGCGCTCGGTGATCAACCAGCGCGAGGTGGGGATGGACACCGCGTCCTTCAAGCGCGCCCTGCGGCGCGTGCTGCGCCAGGACCCCGACGTGATCCTGGTGGGGGAGATGCGCGACGACGAGACCGTCCAGACCGCGCTCTCCGCCGCGGAGACCGGCCACCTGGTGCTCTCCACGATCCACACCGTGGACGCCACCGAGTCGATCAACCGGATGCTCGACTTCTTCCCCCCCCACCAGCACGCCCAGGCGCGCTCGATGATCGCGGGCACGGTCAAGGGCGTCATCTCCCAGCGCCTCGTGCCGGGCGCCGGCGGCGGGCGGGTGGCGGTGTGCGAGATCCTGCGGATGACCGGCAGGGCCCGCGACATGATCGTCGACCCCGCCCAGACGGGCAAGCTGCACGAGGTGATCACCGCGGGCGGCTACTACGGGATGCAGACCTTCGACCAGGCCCTCTTCGGGCACCTCAAGGCCGGGCGGGTCACCTTCGACGATGCGATGCGCGTGGCCTCGAGCCCCCACGACTTCAAGCTGCTCGTACAGGCCGACGGCCGTCGCGGGACCACGATGGAGGACGTCGCCTCGATGGCGAGCCAGCGGGGTGAAGACCCCAGCGGCTCGCCCGCCCCGTCCAACGGTGCGCCCGCCGCACAGCCCCCGCAGGAGCCGGCACCCGCCGGCCGCCCGCCGCTGACGGTCGCCTAGAGCGAAGCTGCGCCCGCTGGCGCGGGGCCGATACTTCACTTGGTAAAGTAAAGGGATGGCCGTAGATGAGACATGCCCGGTGTGCCGCACCGCGGAGATCGTGTGCGCCAAGTGGACGCTGCTGCTGATCCGCGACCTCGCCGAGGGCCGCTCGCGCTTTTGCGAGCTGGAGCGCTCCCTGGAGGGGATCAGCCCGCGCACCCTCTCGCTGCGGCTGCGCGCTCTCGAGGAGGAGGGAGTCGTGGAGCGCCAGACCTTCCCCGAGGTGCCCCCACGGGTCGAGTACGCGCTGACCGAGAAGGGCAACGCGCTGCTGCCCATCATTGAGGACATGCGCATCTACGGCGAGCGCTGGATCGTGCAGGGCTGCGAGGACCGGGTGACCTCGGCAATCCATGCCGGGGCCCCCGCTACGGTCGCGGCCAGGACCCCGGCTGCGGTTGCGTAGGGCTTGAGCATGCGGGGCCGAGGCCTCGCCATCCTCGGGGTCCTGGCAGAAGGAGACCGCCCCGCGGCCAGACGAGAGTGACCGTGCCGTATGAGCGCTCTCTCGCTGCAACGCCCCCTGCGCCGAGCAGGAGGGCCCGGTGCGTCGGCGAAGTGGGTCTCCCATGCGCTCACGCCAACTCGAGCAGGCTCTCACGGAGTTCGCGGAGGAGGCCGCGCTGCGGTTGCAGGCCGATCTCGACGCCGGTGCGGAGGTGCCCTTCGAGCTGGCCTCGCGCTCCTCGCGGGGGCGGGGCACCCCGCTGTACTGCTACCGCCCGCTGACGGAGGTCTTCCTGCGCGAACGCTGGGGCGCTCTGCGGGGCCTCGAGAGCCGCGTGCGCGCTGCGGGAGCGCTGGCGGGCTTCGAGGGCCTGGATCGCTACCTGCTCGCGCGTGAGGCGCTCCCCGAAGGCGGCGGGCGAGCGGAGTTGAGCCGGCGGGCACGGCGGCGCAGCTCCGAGCGTGTGGATGCGGCGCTGCGCGCGCTGCTGGGGGACATCTTCGCCGAGCAGAGCGACTTCTCGCTGCGCGAGGAGCGGCTGCGCGCGGCGTTGGAGCGCTTGGATTGCTCGGCGCACGCGAGCGCCACCGAGGTGACGCTGCTGGGCACGCTGCACGGTCTGACGATCGCCTCCTCGGAGCTGGCGCTGGCCGCCGGTCTGACGATCGCCCGGGCGGATGCCCTCCTCGACGTGCCCGACGACGTTCTCATGGGAGGTACGCCAGCCCCCAGCCCGCCGGCCGCCTCACCACTCTCTCCCTCCCCCTCCTTCCCCCCCGGGGACGGCGAGCAGGAGGAGATGGGGCACCTGCTGGTGGTCTTCACCACCGAGGACACCGATGTGCTCGCGGCGATCGCCCGCGGGCGCGAGGTGCTGGGCGAGCTGCTGCGCGCGCTGCGCCTGTTCGGCGACGGGCGCATCGCGCTCGGGCGGCTCGCCTGGGCGCGGGTGGGCACGGGCGCCTGGGGCGCCCACGCGCTGGGTGGGGGTGGCAGGCCGCATGGGATGCTGGTGGTGGGTGCCGAGCAGGAGGACGAGCTGCGCGCGTTCTGCAACCTCGTCTCCCGCCGGACCCCCCGTGAGAGCGAGCTCGCCTGGGCGCTCGCGCGTTTCGAAATGGGCTGCGAGCGGGCCACCGAGCTCGAGGGGCTGAGCGACCATCTGCTCGCCCTGCGGGCGCTGCTCGAGCCCGAGGATGGCCCCCCCGCGCGGGGGCTGGCCGAAACGGGGATGTTGGCCAGAGGCGAGCGTCTCCCGGCTTCGGTCGCCGGGCGGCTGGCCGAGCTTTGCGCCGCCCCCGCGGAGCGCCCCGAGCTGAACCGGCGGGTGCTGCGCGCGCTCGCCCTGGAGCGCGCGGCGATCGCTGGAACTGCGGTGCAGGACGCGCGCTCCACAGCGCTCGTGCGGGAGATCGCGGGCCACCTGCGCGCGCTGCTGCGCGACGTCCTCTGCGGCCACCTGCGCCCCGATCTGGCGGCGCTCGCGGACGAGCTGCTGGCGGCGCCCGAGAGCACCGCTGGGCAGCAGACGCCGCTCCCGATTGGAACTCCGCCGGACGAGGTGACTGAGGCTCGCGCAGGCGAGGCGTGTGGGGCTCGCGCGGGGGGCGGGGCGATCGGGGCGCGCGCAGGCGAGGCTACCGGTGCTCGCTCAGGCGAAGAGGGCTTTGGCGACACGATCGAGGCCGGCGAGATCCTGGACGTCCCCGTCTAGGTGGGTCACCAGGATCGGGTCGGGATCCCCGAGGATGCGCGAGAGCCGCTTGACGGTCTCGCGGTCGCGCCGAACGAGCACGTCGAAGTCGGCGAGATTGCCCGCCACGCGCGCCGCCAGGCGCTCGCCGAGCTCCTCCGCCAGCAGCGCCTGCACTTGGGCGGCGGAGCGCCCCTCCAGGCCGTCGCGGTGGACCCGGTTGACGATCAGCGCGGCGCGGGCCATCCCCGCAGCGGCGAGCTGCTCGGCGAAGAAGATCGCCTCGCGCGCGACCTGCGGCTCGGGCGAGGTGACGAGTAGGAAGGCGGTGGCGGGGTTGTGCAGCAGCTCCTCGACGGCGTGGGCGCGCTCGCGAAAACCATCCACCATGCCTGCGAGCGAGCCGAAGAAGCTCGAGAGATCCCCGATCAGGTCCACTCCGGTGAAGCGGGAGAAGACCGAGAGCACCAGGCCACTGCCGCGTCCCACCAGGCGTGCCGCAAGGTTGCCGGGCGCGAGGAACATCCTCAGCGAGCGGCCCTCCAGGAAGCGTGTCATGCGCAGGGGGGCGTCGAGGAAGTCCAGGGCGTTGCGCGAGGGGGGGGTGTCCAGCACGATCGTGTCGAAGCGCCCCTCTCGGTGCAGCTCATACAGCTTGGTAACCGCGCTGAACTCCTGGGTTCCCGCCACCGCGGCGGATATCTCCCGGTAGATGCGGTTGGAGAACACCTCCTCGCGGGCGCGCTCGTCCGGGGCCAGCCGCGCGATCAGCGCGTCGAAGGTGCCCTTCGCGTCGAGCATCGTCGCCCACAGCTCCCCCCGGAGCTGGATCCCCTGCGCGGCCAGCAGCTCGGGGGCGATCCGCCGGGGCTCGTTGTCGAGCTCCTCGATGCCCAGCGCGCTCGCCAGGCGCCGCGCGGGGTCGATCGTCACGACCGCCACCCGCTGCCCCCCGCGCGCCAGCCCCAGCGCAAGCGCAGCCGCGGTGGTGGTCTTGCCCACCCCGCCGGGCCCCGCGCAGATGCAGACGCTCGTCCCGGCGAGGCGCTCCTCCAGCTTCACATGGCCTCTGGGCATCGGAGGGATCGTATTGGCGTGTGCAGGAATCCCCACCCCGCGTGCGAATACTCACGACGACAGCTTTTCGAGGGTGGGCGCAGGCGCCGCTGGCCGATCGGAGATCCCGTCGATCCGCGATCGAATCGGCGAGCCGGGCCCACCTTCTTCAATCCCACCAATCGAGCATCGGAGCCCACCGTGCAAGGAAGGGCCAAGGTCATCGCATTCGCCAACCAGAAGGGTGGGGTGGCCAAGACAACGACGACGCTGAACCTCGCCGCCGCGTTTGCCGAGGAGGGCCATCGCGTGCTGTGTGTGGACATGGACCCCCAGGGCAACCTCACGATGTCCCAGGGCATCGACCCGGACACCCTGGAGAAATCGATGTACGACGTGCTGGTGCACAAAACCTCGATCCGCGAGGTGATCCGCCGCCGCGAGGTGGACATCGCATGCGCCTCGATCGACCTGGCGGGGGCGGAGATCGCGATGTCCACGATGATCGGCCGGGAGCGCTCCCTGCAGAAGGCCTTCGAGCCGATCCGCGAGGACTACGACTTCATCTGCATCGACACCCCCCCGAGCCTGGGGCTGCTGACGATCAACGCGCTCACCGCGGCCGACAAGGTGATCGTCCCCGTGCAGTGCGAGTATCTGTCGATGCGCGGGCTGATCCAGTTGCAGAACACCCTGGCGATGATCCGCGAGAACCTCAATCCCGACGTCGACATCGAGGGTATCCTTCCCACGTTGGTGGACTCGCGCACGATCCACGCCAAGGAGGCGATCGAGATCCTCGAGGAGAACTTCGGGGACCGGGTGTTCGCCTCGCGCATCCGCAAGACGGTGCGCTTCGCGGAGGCCCCGGTGAAGGGCATGTCGGTGCTCAAGTACGAGCCCGAGGGGGTCGCGGCGCAGTCCTACCGCCAGCTCGCCCAGGAGGTCCTCGCCCATGGCTCCAAGGAGGAGGCCCGCGCCAACGCCTCCGGCGAGATCCACACCCACAGCGCCGGGGAGGTTCCGCCTCATGGCTCCGGCGAGATCCACACCCACAGCGCCGGGGAGGTTCCGCCTCATGGCTCCGGTGAGATCCGTGCCCACAGCGCCACGGGGGCCCCCGACCATGGTAAGGAGGGGGTCCTCGCCCATGGCCCAGAATAAACGCGCGAGCATGCGCGAAGGGCCCCTGGCGGCCCTCTTCAGCAAGACCGAGGAGGAGGAGCGGGCGGCGGAGGCCGAGCAGGCCTCCACGAAGGGGCCCGCCGAGGAGCGCTCCGAGAAGAAGCCCGGGCAGCCGTCCGCGCGCCAGCCCGAACGGCCGTCCTCGCGTGAGCCCGAGGAGCCCGCCGCGAAGGACGATCCTCCGAGCGTGCCGCGGGCGTTCGAGGAGGAGGAGCCCACCCCCGTCCCCAGCCCGCGGGAGCGCCTGCGCAACGTCTTCTCAGCAGAGATCCCCGCGAACATGATGGAGCGCCCCGCCCCCGCGACGGCTGCGGCGCGGGAGGTTCCGCCGGTGGACGTCTATGCCCGCGAAGAGCCCCGTTCCATGGGTGACGTCGGTGGGCAGCCGGTCATCCACCCTGTGATCCGCGTGGTGGGAGTCGGCGGCGCTGGGGTCAACGCGGTCAACCGCATGGTGGAGGCCGAGGTGGAGGGCGTGGAGTTCCTGGCGATCAACACCGACCTGCAGTCCCTCCAGCAGTCCACCGCGGACATCACCCTGCACATCGGCGCAGAGCTCACCAGGGGCTTGGGGTCGGGCTCGGACACCAACCTCGGTCGCCAGGCTGCGATGGAGGACTACGACCGCGCGAAGGCCCTCCTGAAGGGCTCGGACATGATCTTCATCACCGCGGGCGCCGGCGGTGGCACGGGCACCGGGGCGGCGCCGATCGTGGCGCGCATCGCGCGCGAAGTGGGGGCGCTGGCGGTCGCGATCGTCACCAAGCCCTTCGGCTTCGAGGGCTCCCGCCGTGCCGAGCAGGCCGAGCAGGGCATCAAGGCGCTGGCGGAGGAGGTGGACACACTGATCGTGGTGCCCAACAACCGCCTGCTGAGCGTGCTGGACAAGCAGACCTCGATGGTCGACGCCTTCCGCGTTGCCGACGACGTGCTGCGCCAGGGGGTGCAGGGAATCTCCGACCTCGTCACGCTGCCGGGCCTGATCAACCTCGACTTCGCCGACGTGCGCACAATCATGAGCGGCGCCGGCAACGCCCTGTTGGGGATCGGCATGGGCGCCGGCGGCGAGCACCGCGCCACCGAGGCGGCGATGCAGGCGGTGGCCTCGCCGCTGCTTGAAACCTCGATGGAGGGCGCGCATTCGATCTTGCTGTCGATCACCGGCGGGCGGGACCTCTCGCTGTGGGAGGTCAACGAGGCCGCCAAGGCGGTCTCCGAGGCGGCCCACCCCGACGCCAACATCATCTTCGGGGCGATGGTCGACGAGAAGCTCGAGGATCAGGTGTGGGTCACGGTGGTGGCCACCGGTTACGACTCCGAGCGCCGCGATTCACGGTCCTTTGGCCGCGGCCGACTGGAGGAGCCCGCGGGCGAGCCCCGTGTCCAGCGCGCCGACCGGAGCGCGAGCGCGGGCACCCGGCGCGAGCGCCGCGGCGGCCTCGCCGTGGACGAGCTCGATGTGCCCGAGTTCATGCCGCGCGGCTGAGCGGAGCGCTGCGATACCCGCCGCGTGCCCACCGCCCTCAACGGGCAGCTCTCCGCACCTGCGCTCTACCCTTCGCGGATGAGCGGCAGTGGTGAGCGAGGCGTGGTCGCCGCCGGGCATCCGCTGACCGCGGAGGCCGGTGCCCGGGTGCTGCGCGAGGGCGGCAACGCGGTGGATGCGGCGGTGGGAGCGATGCTCACCTCGTTCGTGGCGGAGCCGCTGCTGACGGGCTTGGGGGCGGGGGGCTACCTGCTGGTGGCGGGGCCCGGCTGGGAGCCGGCGCTGCTGGACTTCTTCGTCGAGGCCCCAGCACGGGCGCAGGACGGCTCGGCGGCGGAGCTCCAGGCGATCGACGTGTCCTTCGGGGACGCCGCGCAGGTGTTCCACATCGGGCCGGCCTCCTGCGGGCTGTATGGGACGCCCGCGGGGGTGTGCGAGGCGATCGAGCGCTGGGGCACGGCGCCGCTGGAGGAGCTGGTTGCGCCCGCAGCCCGCCTGGCGCGCACAGGAGTGCAGCTGAACGCGGGACAGGCGTATGTGGCGGAGATCCTCGCCGAGCTGCTCGTCTCGACCGAGGAGTGCGCGGCGCTGTGGGCGCCCGCGGGCCATGTACTGCGCGAGGGGGAGGTGCTGCGCAATCCCGAGCTGGGGGACGCCCTGGAGCGGCTCGGCCGCGAGGGGGCGCGACCGTTCTACGCGGGGGACATCGGGGCCGCCGTGAGCGAGTGGCTGGGTGAGCGCGGGGGCTCGATCACCCGCGAGGCGCTCGTGTCCTACGGCGCTCAGCTGCGCGCGCCCGTGCGCATGGACTACCGCGACCGGGAGGTGCTGACCAACCCCCCGCCCTCGGCGGGGGGGACGCTGCTTGCGTATGCGCTTGCGCTGCTGGACCAGTGGCCGGGGCCGCCGACGCTGGAGCAGGTCGTGGCGGCGATGGAGGCGGCCCAGGCGGAGCGTACCCCGGAGTTCGTGGAGGGTCTCGCCGAGGAGGGCTTCCTGGAGAGCTTCCTCGCCGGGCGCCTGGGTGCCACCACCCACATCTCAGTGCTGGACGGAAGCGGGCGGGCGTGCAGCGTGACCTGCACCAACGGGGAGGGCTCGGGGGTGGTGGTGCCGGGGACGGGCATCCACGTGAACAACATCATGGGTGAGCAGGATCTCAATCCGCTTGGCTTCCACCGGCATCCGGCGGGTCGCAGGATGCCGAGCATGATGGCCCCCTCGGTGGTCACGCGGGCCGGGGAGGTGGAGTTGGTGCTGGGCAGCGCGGGCTCCAACCGCATCCGCTCAGCTCTGCTGCAGACGATCGTGGGGGTGGTCGATCACGCCCTTGGTGCCCCGGAGGCGGTGCGGGCACCGCGGGTTCACTTCGAGGAGGGGGTGGTCTACGCGGAGCCTGGGATCGACCTGAGCGCGCTGGAGCGCGAGCATCGCCGAGTGGTCGCCTTTCATGCTCTCAACCTGTTCTTCGGAGGCGTCCAGGCCGTCCAGCGCCGCGAGGGGGAGCTGCTGGGCGCGGGCGATCCCCGCCGTGGCGGGGTGGCGGTGTGGGCATGAGGGGCGCGTCGGCCGTGGCACTGGCCGCGGCCCTCGTGTCGGTGGCGATGATGGCGGGCTGCGGGGACAACATCGAGCTCCCCGACCTGTTCGTGGTGCAGCGCACCGGTGGCACGACGGGGGAGGTGCTGACGGAGGTGGTCAACGAAGGCGGCGGGGTGCGCTGTGAGGAGAGCCCTGCGCGCGAGCAGGGTCCCACCCACCAGCTCAGCGACCCCCAGCTGATAGAGGCGCGGGGTGTCACCGAAGAACTGCAGAGTCCCTCGGCCAAGCACCTCTCGCTGCCCCCCCGGCCGGGGTCGGTGTTCAGCTACTACGTGCGCGACCCCGAAGGCACGGTGCGCTTCGCCGACAACTCCGCGGACCAGCCCTCGGCGCTGCGCCACCTGGCGCTCTTCGTGCTGGAAGTGGCGCAGAAGGTGTGCGGCCTGCCGCAGTGAGCCCTACCCGAAGCGCACCTTCCCGTTGGAGCGCGCATGAGCCTGGGCGCGCTCCACGAGCTCCATGCGCTTGATGGCGGCGCGGAAGAGCATCGTGAGCAGGTGCAGGCGGGCGTTCTCGGAGCGCAGCTCCAGGAGCTCCTGCTTGGCGTCGGCGCCGAACTCCACGGTGGCGGCCATGCGGTAGGCGTTGAGCGTCTCGATCTCCTCCGCGGAGAGGGCGCTGTCGGTGGCCTGCTCGACCAGCTCGGCGTAGAGCTCGCGCGTGGCTCGCACGATCTCGAGGTCGGCCTGCTCGTCGTGCTCGTCCAGGAACTCCACGACCCCCGCTGGGTAGGGGAGGTCGTCTTGGCGCTCCACGAGGCGGAACGGGCGGGTACCGCGCGCCAGGATGTTCATGCGCCCGTCCTCCAGGCGCTCGAGCACCGTCTCCACGGTGCAGGCGCACCCGATCGGCTTGAGCTCTTCGTCGGCCATCCAGAGGATCCCGAACTCGCGCTGCTCCTCCAGGCACTCCTCGATCATCGTGCGGTAGCGATCCTCGAAGATGTGCAGGGGCACGTTCTCGGTGGGCAGCGCCACGATTCCAAGCGGGAAGAGGGGGAAGTCGCGGTGCAGGCGGTCCGGCATAGGCGCAGTCTAAGGGGAGGAACCGTCTATGGGGGGCGAACCTCGGCGGGTCTAGTAACGATCAGTACCCATCGCCGGCGCCCGTCCGGTGCCCAACCCGGCGCCCGATACCAGTACGCGGCACCCAGCGCGCGGCGCCCAGGGCCGGCGCGCGGAGAGCGTCAGGCTGTCTTGCGCGCGGAGATCATCAGGTTGTAGAAGATCGCGGGGGGCAGCCGCGACTCCAACAGGCGGCGGTCGAGCTCCTGCAGCACGAGGTAGCCGCGGTAGGCGTACTGGCGCCACGCCCAGGGGACGTCGACGGGCTCGGCGGTGGCCTCCAGGGTGCGGTTGGTCCAGCCGAACCAGTTGGCCAGGAGCTCCTCGCCGCTGACCCGCACCCGCTCGAGGCCGGCCCCCCGTGCGAGCTCCCGCAGTTCGCCAGGGCCGAAGGCGTGCACATCGACAACGCCCTCCAGGGCCTCGTCGGAGGCCTCCCCGGATTCGCTCCCAGCCCACCCGCGCGGGCGCGCGCCCAGCGCGGCCCGCCATAGGGGGGCCGCGGCGCCGGCGAAGCGCTTGGGCACGCTCGCGAGGCGGTCGCCGTAGCGGGAGGGCTCCCCGGCGAACAGCAACGTGCCGCCGGGGGCGAGCACGCGCGCGAACTCCCCGAAGGCGGTGGGCAGGTCGGGGATGTGGTGCAGGACGGCGTGGCCCAGCACGAGGTCGAAGCTCCCATCCTTGAAGGGCAGGCGCTCGGCGTCTGCGCTGACGGTCTTGACCTCAAGTCCGAGGCTCCTGGCGTTGGCCTGAAGGGTGGCGAGCATCCCGGGCGAGATGTCCGTGCAGGTCGCCTGCTCGATCAAACCGGCGCGCATCAGGTTCAGCGTGAAGTACCCCGTGCCCGAGCCGATCTCCAGCGACCGGGCGTAGGCCGGAAGCCCGCCCACCCGGCCGCCGAGCGCCTTGCGCACCTTGGCGGTCACCTGCTGGAGGCCGATGTCCCCGAAGTCGATCCCCCACTTCGCGTCGTAGTGGTCCGCGGCCACGTCGTGGTAGCGCGTATTGACGTCGCGGATCTCCTCGGGGCTGAGGGAGGGGGCGGGCATGAGACGCGGGACCATATACTCGCGCGCCGTGTCCGCGCCTCCCTACGTGCAGCGCGACCAGCCCCCAGACGTGCCGCCGCTGGCGCTGACCGGCGAGCGCACGCTCCCGGACGTGCCCCAGGAGAACTACTGGTATCGCCGCCATCTGGTGGTGTACCAGTGGATCGCGGCTCGCGTGGGGGGGCAGCGGGTGATCGACATGGCCTGCGGGGAGGGGTACGGCTCGGACGTGCTCGCTCGCAGCGCGGCGAGCGTGGTGGGAGTGGACGCCAACCCTGAAGCGCACGAGCACGCACGCCGGCGCTACCGGCGCTCGAACCTGCGCTTCGAGCGCGACCTCATCGAAACCTTTTCTGCGCCGGCCGACGCGGTGGTGTTCCTGCAGACGATCGAGCACCTGGGCGACCCGGGCGCAGCGCTCGATCACTTCCGGGGGCTGGTGGGGAGCGGGGGGACGGTGTACCTCTCCACCCCCAACGTGCTCACCCTCGCTCCCAAGGGGGCTCCCCGCTCGGACAACCCGTGGCACGTGCACGAGTACCGCGCGCAGGAGTTCGAGCGGCTGTGCCGCGAGCACTTCTCCTCGGTGGCGCTCCACGGCCTCTTCCACGCCCGCAAGCTGCGCGTGCACGAGCTTGCGCTGGGGTTGGGCTGGGACTGGGTGCACGACCGGCTGGGGCTCACGGAGGGCTTCTACGGCTGGTTCACCCCCGCGATCTCCGCCGCGGATTTCGCTCTGCGCCCGCGCGGGCAGGCCGAGCTCGATCGGGCGCTCGACTTCGTGGCGGTGTGCCGCGCGTGAGCGATCGCCCGGGTCCCCACCCGCCCCGGGGGGAGCTTGCGATCGTGCTGCACACCCACATGCCCTACGTGGAGGGCTTCGGGACGTGGCCCTTCGGGGAGGAGTGGCTGTGGGAGGCGATCGCCACCTGCTATCTGCCGCTGCTGGATCTACTCGATCGGGGGGCTCCGCTGACGGTGTCGCTGACGCCGGTGCTGTGCGATCAGCTCGAAGCCGCAGGGGTGGGCGAGCGGTTCGCGCGGTTCGTGGAGGAGACCCGTGCCTACACCCACGCGGAGGACGCCCGCGGGCTGCGCGCCGGCGGCCACGAGAGCCTGGCACGCGAGCTGGAGCGCTCCTGGGGGGACTACGAGCGGGCGCTGGAGAGCTTCGGGCGCCGCGGCCCCAACCTCGTGCAGGCGTTCGCGCCTCACGCGCAGTGGACCTCCTCCGCCACGCACGCGGTGCTGCCGCTGCTGGCCACCGAGGCGGGGCTGCGCTTACAGGCGCAGAGCGGCATCGAGGCCCACCGCGCGCGCTTCGGGCAGGGATGGCGGGGGGGCTTCTGGCTGCCGGAGTGCGCGCACGCCGCGCACCTGGAGCCCACGCTGGCGGACGCGGGGGTGCGCGCGGTGTGCGTGGAGCTCACCGGCCGCCTGGGCTTGGGGTCCCCGGCGCACCTGCGCCCCCTGGTGGGGGAGTCGGGGGTGGCGCTCGTTCCGATCGACCGCGCCACGATTGCGCGGGTGTGGAGCGACGGGGGCTACCCCGCGGATGGGCGCTATCGGGACTACCACAGGCACACCGTCCACCACCACAACCCGTGGTCCAACAACGGCGGCGCCTACGACCACGCGCAGGCGCGCGCAGTTGCGCGCGAGCACGCCGCGGACTTCGTCGCGCGCACCCGCGAGCGCCTGCGCCGCGACGGGGAGGGCCTGCCCGGGGGCGGCCTTGCGGTGTGCGCGCTGGACACCGAGCTGCTCGGCCACTGGTGGTATGAGGGCCTGCAGTGGTTGACGGCGGTGGTGGACGAGTGCGCCCGCCAGGGCCTCGAGTTGGTGCGCCTCGACGATGCCCTCGAGCGGCACGAGCCGGCGCCGCTGGAGGATCTCCCGACGCTGCGCGAGAGCTCCCCGGGTGGGGAGGGGAGGAGGGGGGAGGGGGTCTCCGCTCGGTTCGCGGACGTGACTGCGGGGCCCCCGCGGGCATGGGAGGCAAGCACATGGGGTCAGGACGGGGATCTCTCGACGTGGTCGGGTCCCGCGGTGGCGGACATCGCCTTCGCGCTGCGCGCGGCGGAGCTGGAGGTGGTGCGCGCCGGCCCCCGCGCCGGGGAGGCGGCTGTGCGGGAGCTGCTGGCACTGCAGTCGAGCGACTGGGCCTTCATGGTCTCCCGCGGACTCGCGGTCCCCTACGCGCGCGAGCGCTTCGAGGGCCACCGGGGGGCATTCGCCGACGCTTTGGCGGGCGGGTCCGCCGCTGGCACCGGGGGTCTGCGCAACCTCGCGGTTCACGCCGATCCCGCGGTCCTGCTCGCGCCGTGAACGGAGTGCCGGACCCGCTGGGGGCACGATTGATGGACCCGCTGGGGGGCACGATGGATCGTCGGCCGTCCATCGGTCGGTGAGCCCAACCAGCCGGCGCTCCTCGACTCGGAATCACTCCCAGTGCATCGAACGGGGCGCCTCGCGCATCCGGATCACGCGGGCGGGGATGCCGCCGACCACGGCGTTCGCGGGGACCTCGCCGGTGACGACTGCGCTGGTGCCGATCACGCTGTTGTCGCCGACCGTCGCTCCCCTCAGGATGCAGGCGCCGTAGCCGATCCACACGTTGTGTCCGACGCGCACGTCGCGCTTGTATATGCCCTGCAGGCGGATGGGGCGCTCGACCTCGACCATGCCGTGGTCGAAGTCGATCAGCATCACCCGGTCCGCGACGATGCACTCGCGTCCGATCGAGACGTGCTGGAAGGCGGAGATCGTGCACTCCTGGCCCATCACCGTCTTCGCGCCGATCCGCACCTCGCCCTCGTGCACGCGCAGCTTGGTGCCGTGCCCGATCCACGCCCAGCGGCCGATGTGCAGGGCGGCGTGGCGGCCGATCTCGAGTTGCACCCCCGGGCAGATGAAGCAGAGCCCATCTGTGCGCAGGCGCCCGCGGTGGCGCAGCTTGAGCAGGCCCAGGCGCAGCAGCATCCGCGCGTATGCAAGGGAGAGCATGTTGTTGGCGCGCATGAACCGCAGCAGGGCAAGCAGACCGCCCGCGCGCGGGGGCGGCTCGCCGCGCACCTGTGGGGGGATGTCCGCGAGCATCTGCTCCATCGTGGCCAATCGTATTGTCCTGCGATGATTGCGCCCGTGACCCCGCCCACCTCCACCGAGACCCTCGCCGAGCGCCTGCTCGGGGGCGATCGCCGCGCGCTGGCGCGGGGGATCTCGCTGGTGGAGGACGACCGCCCAGAGGGGTGGGAGCTCGTGCGGGAGATATACCCGCACACCGGCCGTGCCGCGGTGGTCGGCTTCACCGGTCCCCCGGGGGTGGGCAAGTCCACGCTGATCGGGGCGCTCACCCGGGTGCGCCGCGAGGCGGGGCGCACCGTGGGGGTGCTCTCGATCGACCCCTCCTCACCGTTTACCCACGGCGCGCTGCTGGGGGACCGCATCCGCCTCGGCGAGCACTTCCTGGACCCGGGGGTGTTCATCCGCTCGATGGCCAACCGCGGCGCGCTGGGGGGGCTCTCCGAGGCGGCGCTGCAGGCCGCGCTGCTGCTCGACGCGGCAGGGCGCGATGACGTGTTCGTGGAGACCGTGGGGGTGGGGCAGGCGGAGGTCGACATCGTCGACCACGCGGACACTGTGGTGCTCGTGCTGATGCCCGGTTCGGGCGACTCGATTCAGGCGCTCAAGGCGGGCGTGATGGAGATCCCGGACGTGATCGTGATCAACAAGGCCGACCACCCCCTCACCGACACGATGGTGCGCGAGATCCGCGGGGTGCTCTCGCTGGCCAACCTCGATGATGCCGGGGGGCATCGCGTGGAGGGGCATCGCGTGGAAGGGGACCGCGTGGAGGGGGACGGCGCCGAGGGGGAGGACGTCGAGGGGGTCCGCGCGCAGCAGTTGCGCCCCGACGGGGACCGCGCGCGGCAGCTGCGCGCCGAGGGGCGGCGCTGGCGGGTGCCGATCGTCAGGACTGAGGCCGCTCATGGCCGGGGCGTCCCCGAGCTGGTGGAGCGTCTGGAGGAGCACCGCGCGCACATCCTCGCCCAGGGGCAGCTCGCGGAGCGCCGGCGACGCAACCTGCGCGGAGAGGTGCTGGCGCTTGCGAGCGCCCGCATGCGCCGTCGCCTGGAAGCGCGGCTGCGCGGGGACGCCGAGCTCGAGCGCCTGCTGGACGAGGTCGTGGAGCGTCGCCTGGACCCGGCGAGCGCCGCCGCGGCGCTGCTGGAGCGGACCGCGGCCGGGCGGGAGGGCGGGGAGTTTGCCGCCCCCAAGTCGCAGGGCGGGGAGTTTGCCGCCCCCAAGTCGCAGGGCGTGGAGCCCGCCGCCGGTAGGGCGACGGGCGTGGAGTCTGACGCCCGCACGCCGGAGGATCTGGAGTCCACCGCCCTGCGCCGGGAGTAGGGCTGGGGAGAGCCCGAACGGCGGAAGCGTAGGGTCCGTTCTATTTGAAAGGTTCTTAAATGATGGGCACTTGGGAGGGCTTTGGTGTAAGGTTGAAGGGCTGAATCTGTATGGTTGTCGGAGGGGCGACCGGGAGAAAATGTCCACAAACAACTCGACTGCTGCGGTTGACAGGACCTGGATGCGGGGGTCCTCGCCCCTGAAGGGAGCGATCCTCGGTCTCGTGCTGGAGCGGCCGGGGCACGGCTACGACCTGGGTGCCCGTCTGGGTGCGCGCCTGGGGCCCTCGTGGGCAATCGACCCCAAGCGCCTCTACCGGATGCTCGATCAACTCGAGCGTGCGGGCCTGATCTCGGGCACGGTGGAGCGGGACCCCGAGAACCCGCGCCAGCACCGCACCGTGTACCGCGCCACCGAGCTTGCCCCGAAGGCGCTGCGGCTGTGGCTTGAAACACTCGCCCCGCGGGAGCCCACGCGGGTGGAAATCCAGGCAAAGGTCGCGGCCGCCCGCGAGCAGGACGCGCCCCAGCTGCTGGAGGCGCTGCGACAGTACGAGCGCGAGTGCCTGGAGCTGCTGCGCCAGAGCTCGGGCCCCCCGCTGCCCATGCGCTCGTGGATGGGGCTGGTGATGGAGATCGTCCGCGACGCCTCCGACGCCCAGCTGCGCGGCGAGGTCGAGTGGGCGAAACGCACGCGCAGGCGAATCGAGGAGCATGCTGCCGCGCGTACCCCGTAGCGCGTCCTGCGCCACGCCCCTGCTCCGCTTCGAGCAGGTCAGTAAGGCCTACCCCGACGGGCGCAGGCGAATCGTGGTGCTCGAGCGAGCATCCTTCGAGGTCCACGCGGGCGAGCACGTCGGTGTCCTCGGCTCGCGGCGGACGGGCAAGTCCACGCTGCTGCGGCTCGCCGCGGGCATCGAGGCGCCTGACGAGGGGCGGATCGATTTCGAGGGGCACGCCCTGGCGGGGATGTCGGCGCTGGCGCGCGAGCGGCTGCTGCGCAACCGGATCGGCCTGCTGGCGAGCGACGACTGGCGCCCCGCGAAGGGGGAGCGGGTCGTCGATCTCGTGGCCCTGCCGCTGGTGAGCGACGGGGCCACCATGCACGAGTCTCAGCGCAGGGCGCGGCGCAAGCTGCACTGGGCGGGCGCCACGGACTACGCGGACGACCTCGCCGCCTCGCTTGCGATGGCGGAGCGCATGCGGGTGATGCTCGCACGGGCGCTCGTACGCGAGCCGCGTCTGCTGCTCGTGGACGAGCCGGCCGTGGTGCCGAGTCCCCAGGAGCGCAAGGAGCTCTACGAGCTGATGCGCTCCGGCGCTCGCGAGCACAAGGCCACGCTGGTGGTGGCCTCCGAGGACTCCGAGGCCACGCAGGGCACCGACATGCTCATGTGGATCGGGGACGGCGAGCTGATCCACACGGGCGACGAGCCCGCGGTCGTCGTGCCCTTCCCCGATCGGCGCCCCGGCGGGATGGAGCGCTCGGGGTCGTGAGCGCGAGCCTCGAGCTGCGCGAGCTCGTAAAGCACTACTCCAGCGGCTCGGAGGTCGTTCGTGCGGTGGACGGAGTCTCGCTGACGGTGGCTCCGGGCGAGCTCGTGGCGCTCTACGGTCCCAGCGGGTCGGGCAAGACCACGCTGCTGCTGTTGACCGCGGGGCTGCTCGATCCGGACCGGGGGAGCGTGTGGTTCGGCGAGCGCGATGTGACGGGTCTGCCGGCCGCGGAGGCCGCGCGTTTCCGCCGCCGAGAGGTGGGCTTCGTGTTCCAGTCCTTTCACCTGATCGCGGGCGCGAGCGCGCTGGACAACGCAGCGCTGAAGCTGCTGGGGGATGGGTGGACGCTGCGCGATGCCCGCCGGGTCACCCGCCCGTGGCTGGAGCGCGTGGGGTTGCATGAGCGCGCGGAGCACACTCCCGACAAGCTCTCGATGGGCGAGCGCCAGCGTGTGGCGATCGCGCGCGCGCTCGCGGGGGAGCCGCGCCTGCTGCTCACCGATGAGCCCACCGGCAACCTCGACTCCAAGCGCAGCAGGGAGGTGCTTGCGCTGCTGCGCGACCTCTGCCGCGAGCGGAGCATCCCCGGCCTGCTCGTCACCCATGACCCCCAGGCGCGGGCGTTCGTAGACCGCGTGCACACCCTCCGCGACGGGCACCTGAGCGAGGGCCTCGATGCGGAGCTGGCGATGAGCCTCGCCTGATCCGCCCGTGATGACTCGCCCGTGATAAGCCGCCCGTGACGAGCCGCACCCAACGATCCCCGCCATGTCCGCCCGCGATGAGCCGCCCGTGACGCGCCGCAGGCGATGACCCGCCCGTCGATCAACCCGGCGATCGCCGGCGTACGCCTGAGCATGCTGCTGCGCTTCTACGGGTGGCGCCTGCGCCGCCACACCGCGCAGGAGCTGCTGGCCGGCGGCGGGATCGCCGTGGGAGTTGCACTGGTGTTCGGGGTGCTGGTGGCCAACACCAGCCTGATGGGCTCGGCGGGGAATCTGCTGCACGGACTGGTGGGCTCGGCGAGGCTGGAGCTGGTGGCGCGCTCGAATGACGGGGTCGGCGAGGGGCTGGCTAACACGGTACGCCAGCTGCCCGGGGTGCAGGCGGCGGCTGCGCTTCTGCGTGAGGAGGTGACTGTGCGCGGCCCGAGTGGCAGCGAGTCGGTCCAGTTGATCGGCATCGACCCCGGCATCATTGCGCTGGGGGTTCTGACGCAGCGGGAACGGACCTCCTCGGAGTTGCTGCTGGCCGGTGGGGTGGGACTGCCGGCTGAAGTGGCGGGTCGGGTCGGAGCCGGGCAAGGCAGCCCGGTGACACTCCTCGCCAACGGCGAAGAACGCCAGACATCCGTCCGGCTCGTGCCCTCGGGCGCGCTCGCCGAAGCGACCAGGGACGGGACGGTCGCGGTCGCTCTGCTGCCGCTCGCGCAGGCACTTACGGGCAAGCTCGGCCGGATCACTCAGGTCCTCGTCAAGCCCGCGCCGGGCGCGGAAAAGCTCGTCGCGCAAGAGCTTCGAGGATTGGCCGCCGGTCGCCTGGACGTCGAGTCGGCCGGCGAGGAACTGCGCCAGCTGAGCACCGCGGAGAAGCCGACCAACCAATCGACCTCCCTGTTCGCCGCGATCGGCGGCATGGTGGGGTTCCTGCTCGCTCTCAATGCGATGCTGCTCACCGTCCCCGAGCGCCGGCGCTTCATCGCGGATCTGCGCATGCAGGGCTTCGACTCCTACCAGGTGCTGGTGGTCCTGGGCTTCCAGGCGCTGATGCTTGGGATCGGCGCCTCGCTCGTCGGAGTGGCGCTCGGCGACGCGCTCTCGCACACCCTCTTCCATCGGGTCCCCCTCTACCTTGCGGTGGCCTTCCCGCTCAGCTCCGCGCAGCTGGTCCACGCGGGCACCGTCCTGCTGGCGATCGGCGCCGGCGTGCTCGCCACGCTGCTCGCCTCACTGGCCCCGCTCATCGACCTGCGTCCGGGACGGCCGGCCGACGCGGTCTTTCGCGAAATCCGGGGTGAGGCCGGCGTGGCCAAACGTGTCGTCCTGGCCCTCGGTGCCCTCGGCCTGGTCCTGCTCGCTGCTGTGACCGTGCTCGTGTTGAGCGCTCCGCGGTTGACGATCGTCGGCGGAGTGGCGCTGGCGCTGGTGGCCATCTGCCTGATCCCGGCGATCTTCGAGGCGGTGGGATGGGTGCTCTCGCGTGTCGGCGAGCGTATACCGGGCAGCATGCTCGTGATCGCGGTGACCGAGTTGCGATCGACCGCCACGCGCTCGATTGCACTGGCCGGGGTGGCCGCGCTGGCGATCTACGGCAGCGTGGCGATCGGGGGCGCGCGTGAGGACCTCCTGCGGGGCATCGACGGAGCGATCGTCCACTACTTCAGCACCGCCGACATCTGGGTGGTGGACGGCAATGACATCTTCAACACCAACAGCTTTACGGCCGACGCCACCGCGAGCAGGCTCGAGCGCGTGCCGGGCGTGGCCGCCGTGCGCACCTACCAGGGGGGGCTCCTCAATGTGGGCGACCGCAGGCTGTGGCTGCGGGCGAGGCCACCGGGCGATCCGGCGATGCTCGAAGCCGGCCAAGTCGTGAGTGGCAACCTCGCCGTGGCCACCAGGCTGCTGCGACGGGGGGGCTGGGCGGCGATATCCAGCGGCTTCGCCACCGAACACGATCTGCGCCCCGGATCCTCGGTGTCGCTGCCGACACCCTCGGGTCCCGTGCGCTTCGGCGTGGCGGCCGTCATGACCAACTCGGGATGGCCTCCCGGTGCTCTCACCATCAACACCAACGACTACAGCCGCTACTGGCGGACCAGCGATGCGGCGGCGCTGGAGATCGACCTTCGGCGTGGTGCGAGCGCGGCGGCGGTCAAACGCCGACTCGAAGCGGCCCTCGGCGATCGCCGGGGACTGCTGGTGCGCACGAGCGGCGAACGCGCCGCCGAAAGCGAGGCCAGCGCGCGCCAGGGGCTGCGGACGCTCGGCGAGATCGCGACGCTGCTGCTGATCGCGGCGGCGCTCTCGGTGGCATCGGCGCTCAGCGCGGTCATCTGGCAGCGGCGGGCGAAGCTTGCGTCGCTGCGCATCCAGGGCTTCGACTACCGCCAGCTCTGGCGGGCGCTGCTGCTGGAGAGCCTGATCCTGCTGAGCATCGGCAGCGCCGACGGGGCGCTGCTGGGTGTGTACGGTCACGCCCTGGCAAGCCGCTGGCTCAAACTCACGACGGGCTTCCCTGCGCCATTCTCGCTCGCGGGTCTGCAGGTGCTGGGCACCTTCCTGCTGGTCGCTGGCATGGCGATGGCGGTGATCGCGCTGCCGGGCCTGAAAGCGGCGAGAGTGCCCGCGCAGGTGGGCCTGCAGGAGTAAGAAACAATTCGCGCTAATTGACGGGCTCCAAAGGTTCGCTCCGACGCCGTGGCGGGGCTCGAAGTGGGGTGCTCGACGGATGTTGCGCCGTGTCGTCTTCCCCACGCGCAAAGCTGTCCGTGTGCCGGTTCGTTCAGAGAGAGGCGCGGCATTGGCTGCCGGGTTCGCGAGCGCCGCAAGACGCTACTGGCTGGGGGTCTTCCCGTACGTGCGGCGCGAGGCCGCTCACTGGCATCGCCGCGCGGAGGAAATCCCCAATCCACAGCTCCGTCGAGCGGCGCTCGCCAACCTGCGCGCGGAGCGCCTGAACCTCGACGGCGCTGCCGCGTTTGCCGCGTTCGTCCCCGATGCCCATCGTCCCGCTGTCATACGTGCCCAGGTCGCCTTCCAGGTTGCCTACGACTACGTCGACACGCTCGCCGAGGAGCCCTGCGGAGATCCGATCCGCAATGGCGATCAACTCCACAAAGTGCTGGGCGCGGCCCTCGATCCGGGCGGTCCGCGGATCGACTACTACGCGCACCATCCCCAAAAGGATGACGCCGGCTATCTCCAAGAGATCGTCGAGACCTGTCACGCGGTCCTGCGCGAACTCCCCTCCTACGCCTCGGTCGCGGCCTCCGTGCGCAGAGCCGCCGTGCGGATGGCCTCCTACCAGAGCCTGAACCTGAACGAATCCCAAGGCGACCACGTCGCCCTGGCGCGGTGGGCGGGCGCGCAGACGCCCTTCAGCACGGGTCTGCGGTGGTGGGAGACCGCCGCCTCCGCTGGCTCCTCACTGGGTGTCTATGTGCTGATCGCCGCCGCTGCCCGCCGCTTCGTGCGCGCGGAGGAGGCGATCGCGATCGAGGAGGCGTACTTCCCTTGGATCGGATCCCTGCACCTGCTGCTGGACAGCCTTGTCGACAGACAGCAGGACGTCGCCTCGGGGCAGCGCAGCCTGCTCGACTATTACACCTCGCCCGAGGAGGTGGCGACTCGCCTGGGCCTGCTGGCCGCCGAGTCCATGCGCCGGATCCGGGCACTCCCCGGCGGCCGCCAGCACGTGCTGCTGCTCGCCGGAATGGCCAGCCACTATCTGTCGATGCCCGAGGCCTCCTATCCGGAGGCGAGACCCACGGCGCGCTCTGTGCTCGCGGCGATCGGCGGGCTCGCGGCTCCCACGATGCTCGTGATGGGCGCTCGCAGGGCCGCTGGCAGCGGTTTCCACCGCCGGTGGCCTGAGCTCTCCTGCGTGGGGCCGGCGCCGAGCAATCACGCAGGAGTTGGAAACAGTGAAAGCGGCTTTGTATAGTTCGAGCCCCTCTTCGGTCACGGGTGTATCGCCGAGGGAATTACTCGCAAAGCGACCATTCTTGTCGCGACTTTTCCGCCGCCGATGCGGTTGTAATGATGCGTCCCTCACGCGATGCATTGTCTGCTCGAGTGGCTGACTCTCCTCGGGAGAGCGGCACCTGAGATATCTGACAGTCGTCGAGAACTCGCAA
Organism: uncultured Solirubrobacterales bacterium; assembly: GCA_963713985.1. Taxonomy (GTDB): domain Bacteria; phylum Actinomycetota; class Thermoleophilia; order Solirubrobacterales; family Solirubrobacteraceae; genus Palsa-744. Next base: position 2,090,486 of record OY970219.1, read on the forward strand.
ATTCGCAAGGGAAACGTCGCAACCCGCTGTTTCCCTTCAGCGGCCGGGACATCGCAATCAGCAAGAAAAAGACAGCAACCCACAACTCCTGTGCCGGCCGAGCAATTGGCCAGGGCGCATAGCGAGCAATGGGCCAGTCCCCCGTCGGCCGAGGTTAGATGCAGGCGCTGCCCGGGAACAATCTCATCCAAACAGATCAAATCGATATCCGCCATCACACCCGCCATCGACAACCGAGTCATGTCCAAGCCACTGGATCCCGAGCATCCCGGAAGGTTCTCCTCGTCGCTGTGCGCTGGCTTGGCGATGCTCACCTGTTTTACCGCGGAGCACCCGGTGCGAGGGATTGCCGACATGGCTGATGAGCTCGACCTGGGTCGCTCGACCACGCACCGCTACGCGACCACGCTCGTGACGCTCGGCTACCTCGAGCAGGGGCCCTCGCGCAAGTATCGGCTCGCCTCGCGCGTCTCGGACTTCGGGCTCTCGCTGCTGGACTCGATGGTGGTCCGCCGCGTGGCCCGCGAGCATCTGCGGGAGCTGCGCGCGCGGACCGGGCGCACCGCAAGCTTGGGGGTCCTCGGGGGTACCGAGGTTGCATACATCGATCGCTGGCAGGGGTCCCGCCAGGGGCAGTACGCGGTCGATGTGGGCATCGGGCTGGGCACGCGCCTGCCCATCCACTGCACCGCCGCGGGCAAGGCGCTCCTGGCGCACCTGCCCGAGGCGGAGCAGCGGAATCTGATCGCCAAGCTGCGCCTCGTGCGGCGTGGGCCCAAGACGATCACCACCAAGAGCGCCCTGCGGGCCGAGCTGGAGCGGATCCTCGCCGAGAAGGGGGTGGCGGTCGAGGACGAAGAGCTGCTCGCCGGCCGTCGCGCCGTCGCTGCTGTGGTGGTGGACAAGGAGGGCCAGGGGATCGCCGCGGTTGAGCTTTCGGTCCCCGCTGAGGCCTACGGTCGTGATGCGCTGCTCGGACAGCTGGGACCCAAGGTGACGGCCACCGCTCACCGGATTGCAGCGGCGCTGGAATGAGCGCCTTCGACGGAAAGCCCAACTCGCCCCGTTCTCCCCGCCGGCGCGACGCGCGCTGGCATCCGGTCGAGGGGGAGCTCACTCGTCGAGCGGTGGGCTGCGGCACGCATCAGGTGCCGCCCTGTCCATTGTTGGCGGGGCGTCCCTCGCGAGTGGTGCACAGGCGATCCGCGGCTATGCCCCGAGGGCTCGCGCGATCACCATCTGCTGGACCTCGTCGGTGCCCTCCCCGATCGTGAGGATCTTGGCGTCGCGGTAGAAGCGGCACACCGGGTACTCCTCGATGAAGCCGTAGCCCCCGTGGATCTGCACCGCCTCCTCCGCGCAGCGCACCGCTAGGCGGCCGGTCTTGAGCTTGGCCTGGGCGGCGGTGAGCGTGAAGTTGCGCCCCGCGTCCTTCTCGCGCGCCGCCTTGTGAACGAGCAGTCGTGCGGCGGCGATCTCGGTCGACATGTCCGCCAGCTTGCCCTGGATCGCCTGGAACTTGGAGATCGGCCTGCCGAACGCGCGGCGCTCGCGGGCGTAGGCGAGCGCCTGGTCGAGCGCGCCCTGAGCGAGGCCCACACCCATCGCGGCCACGCCGATGCGCCCAATGTCGAGCACGTGTAGGAACTGCCTGAAGCCCTGGCCGCGCGGACCCAACAGGTTCTCCTCGGGGACCCGGCAGTCGGCGAAGCTCAACGGCCGCGTATCGGAGGCGTTCCAGCCCATCTTGCGGTAGGGCTCGCCCTGCTCGTAGCCGGGGGTGCCGTTTGCGACGAGGATGTTCGATATCTCCTTGGGGCCATCGCCGTTCTCGCCCGTGACCGCGGTGATGCTCACCACGCCCGAGATCGCCGTGCCGGCGTTGGTGATGAACTGCTTGGCGCCGTCGATTACCCATTCCCCATCCAGCAGGCGCGCGCGGGTGCGGGTGTTGCCTGCGTCCGACCCGGCCTCGGGCTCGGTCAGTCCAAACGCTCCGAGTATTTCCCCCGAGCACAGTCGAGGCAGCCACTCGCGCTTCTGCTCCTCCGAGCCGAACAGGTAGATCGGCTGGGTGCCCAGGGAGGTGTGCGCGCAGAGGGTGATCGCCACCGAGGAGTCCACCCTCGTGAGCTCCTCCACGACGAGCGCGTAGGCGAGCGTGTCGCCGCCGCCTCCACCGTACTCCTGCGGGAAGGGAATCCCCATCAGCCCTAGCTTTCCGAGCTTGGCGACGATCTCGTAGGGGAAGGACTTGGTGCGGTCGAGCTCCTCCGCCACCGGCGCCACCTCGCCCTCGGCGAACTCCCGCACGGTGCGGCGGATCAGCTCGTGGTCGGGGGAGAGGTCGAAGTCCATCTGTCCAGCTTGGCAGCCCGGTGGTTGCAGGCGGTCTTCCGGGGCTAGGTGTAGGAGCGCGCGAGCTCCACCAGCAGCCGCACGCCGTAGCCCGAGGCCCCTTTCGGTGCGTAGGCACGGCCGAGGTCCCACGCGGAGCCGGCGATGTCCAGATGCGCCCAGGGTGTCTCCCCTACGAAGTTCGAGAGGAACGCGGCGCCCACGATCGTGCCGGCTTTGCGTCCTTCGGGCGCGTTGTCGAGGTCCCCGTAGGTGCCCTTGATCAGCTCGTCGTACTCCTCGTGCAGCGGCAGCCTCCACACGATCTCCCCGCTGCGCTCCCCCGCCGCGGCGATCCGCTGCGCGAACTCGTCGTCGTTGCCCATCAGCCCCGCGTAGGTGGAGCCGAGCGCGATGATCACCGCACCGGTGAGCGTCGCCAGATCGACGATCCGCTCCGCCCCGAGTGAGACCGCGTGATGCAGGCAGTCCGCGAGCACGAGGCGCCCCTCGGCGTCGGTGTTGTTGACCTCGATCGTCTTCCCGTTCGCGGCCGTCACGATGTCCCCGGGCTTCACCGAGCGCCCGCTCGGCAGGTTCTCCGTCGCGCCGATGACCGCCACGAGCCTCACCGGCAGCCCCAGCTTCGCGATCGCCCCCACGGCCTCCAGCACCGCGGCGCCTCCGGACATGTCGAACTTCATCTCCGCCATCTTCGGCCCCGGCTTCAGCGAGATGCCACCGCTGTCGAAGGTGACTGCCTTGCCGACCAATCCCAGCACTGGGCCGCCTGCACCGGCGGGCCCGCCGGGACTGTCGGCTGCCCCGCCCACCCCGTCATACCGCAGGACGATCAGCGCGGGCTCCTGCTCGGAGCCCTGCGCCACCGCGGCGAACGCTCCCATGCCCCGCGCGAGGATCCCCTCGCGTCCCTCGGTCTCCACCGAGAGCCCCTCGATCCCCTCCGCCAGAGCTCGGGCGTGTTCGGCCAGCGCCGTGGGGGTCAGGTCGTTGGCGGGCCGATTCTGCAGATCCCGCGCCGCGTTGACCGACTCCGCGAGGATCGCCGCCTCGGAGACCGTCCGCTCCAGGTCCTCCGCGCTCGCGTCCTGAGGGGAGCTGATGATCAGCCCCTCCAGGTGCTTGGGCGCGGCGCCCTTGGCCTCGGGTGGAGTCGAGCGGTGGCGGTCGAAGCGGTAGTCCGCGAGCATCGTGCCCTCCACGAGCGCCGCACACACTCCCGGGCCGGCCTCCGGGGGGGCCTGCCAGCAGAGCGTGCGCGTGGAGAGCTCCAGGGCGCGTGCATGAGCTCCCGCGGCCGCGGCGCGGGCGCGCTCGCTGGAGAAGCCGGCTCGCTTGCCCAGACCCACCAGCAGCCATCGGCGGCCGTCCGCGTGGGCCACCGCGAGCGCCTTGGGCGCGCCGCGCGCCTCCCCCGATGCGATCAGCGCCGCGGCCTCGCCCGGCAGGCTGCCGGGGGCCTCCTCGCCCTCGAAGATCCCGACCGCGACGGTGTCGGCGTCGGTGGACCCGCCCGGTTGTGTGGTCGCAGAGACGTTCACGAGCCCCGCACGATATCCGGTGTGCATCGGATGGGTTGCTGTCGCGTCCAGGCGGGTGGCCGGCGACGTCATTCAGTAGGGCCCGCCGGCCGAGTCCGCGACCGATCTCGGCGAGTTTTTCGGCGAACCTCCACTAGCATTGCCGGCACCCCCATTCACACCGACTCAAAGGAGAGCACCCCTCCGATGCCCAAGACAGTGATCCTCGGCGCCGCGCGCACCCCCATCGGCAAGATGGGCGGCGGCCTCTCCTCGCTCGACGCCACCGAGCTCGGAGCGATCGCGATCGGGGCCGCGCTGGAGCGCGCCGGCGTGGCGGGCGAGCAGGTGGAGCACGTCGTGATGGGCCAGGTGCTGCAGGCCGGCCAGGGGCAGATCCCCTCGCGCCAGGCCCAGATCAAGGCCGGCATCCCCAAGGAGGTCTCCTCGGAGACGATCAACAAGGTCTGCGCCTCGGGGCTGCGCTCCTGCGTGATGCTCGATCAGGCGATCCGCGCGGGAGACGTGCAGATCGGAGTGGGCGGTGGCATGGAGTCGATGTCCCAGGCTCCCTACCTGCTTCCCGGCGCGCGCTTCGGTTTCCGTATGGGCGATGTGAAGGCGCTCGACGCGATGGTCCACGACGGCCTCACCAATCCCTTCTCCGGCAAGCAGATGTTCGTCGAGGCCACCGCGGTGAGTGACGAGCTGGAGATCACGCGGGCCGACCTCGACCGCTGGGCGCTGCGCTCCCACGAGCTCGCGCTGAAGGCCACCGACGAGGGGCGCCTGCCCGAGGAGATCGTGCCGGTGACGGTGAGGGGAAAGAAGGGCGACACCACCGTCGAGATCGACGAGGGACCCCGCCGCGACACCTCCCTGGAGAAGCTCGCGGCACTGCCCGGCCTGGTGGGCAAGGAGGGCTCGCACACCGCGGGCAACTCCCCCGGTGTCAACGACGGCGGCGGCGCGCTGGTGGTGGCCTCCGATGAGTGGGCCAGGGCCAACGACAAGGAAGCGCTTGGGGAGATCGTGGCCCACGCACAGAGCGGGGATGACTTCGCCTACCTCGCTCGTACCCCCGCCTCGGCTGCCACCAAGGCGCTGCGCAAGGCGGGGCTGAGCGCCCAGGACATCGACGTGTGGGAGATCAACGAGGCCTTCGCCTCCGTGACCCTGAACTCGATCCGGATGCTCGGCATCGAGGAGGAGCGCGTCAACGTCAACGGCGGTGCCGTCGCGCTCGGCCATCCGATCGGCGCCTCCGGCGCGCGCATCCTTGCCAGCCTCCTGCTGGAGCTGCGCCGCCGCGGCGGCGGCCTGGGCTGCGCCGCGATCTGCTCCGGCGGCGGCCAGGGCGACGCGGTGATCATCCGCGTCTGAGTGGCGCCCCACGCATGAGCAGGCCCGGTCGCATCCCCCGGTGGCGGGGCTCCAGGCCCCGCCCCCACCAGGCTGTTACCGAGCCGACCGAAGCCGGGGGACACTCGCCTCCGGCGAGCATCCCCGTTTCGGCCAGCGCGGATGCGCCCCAGAAGAACCGCTCGCAGGCCTCAGCGCTTCGTATCGTCCAGCCGATGGTCCTCTCATGAGCAGCGAGTCCACCAACGGCGCCCACCGATCGGAGCTCGGCCCGCGCGCGGCGGCGTTCTTCGACCTCGACCGCACGCTGATGGCGGGCTCCTCGGGGATCTTCTTCGCGCGCGCGGCCTACGAGGCGGGGATGATCACGCGGGGGCGCCTGCTGGGGGACCTCTACCAGAACCTCCGCTTCCGCCTGCGCGGCTCCACCGACGATTGGGCCGATGCGGTGCGCGCGCGGGTGGGGGAGATGCTCGCGGGGGTCGCGGTGCGCGATCTGCAGCGCATGTCCCCCCGGGTGCTCGCCGGGGTGCTCCCGCGGCTCTATCCGCAGATGCTCGAGCGCGCCTACCGCCACCAGGACGCGGGGCGGCCCGTCTACATCGTCACCGCCGCCTCCCAGGAGATGGCCGATCTGATGGCCCTCGTGCTCGCCTTCGATGGCGGCCTCGGCTCTCGTCTGGAGGTTCGCGACGGCCACTACACCGGCCGGCCCGACGGGCCCTTCAACTACCGCGAGGGCAAGGTCCACTCCCTGCGCGAGCTCTCCGCGCGCGAGGGGATAGACCTCGCCGCCTCCTACGCATACTCGGACTCGGAGTCCGATCTGCCGATGTTGCGCGCCGTCGGTAACCCGGTGGTGGTCAACCCCGATCCCGAGCTCGCCCGCATCGCTGCGCGCGAGGGCTGGGAGGTCCTGCGCCTGGACCACCTCGGGCGACGCCTGAAGGTCATCGTCGCCCTCAGTGCGGGAGCGACTCTCGCCGGCCTCGGGCGCGTCGTGCGCGTGCGCGTCGGCGAACGCGGCCGGGGGCGTGCGGGCGAGCATCGTCCGGGGCGTGCCGGCGAGCATGGCAGGGGGCAGACCGGCCCCCGCGGCCGGGGGCGTGCAGCGCGCGACCGGGGGCGTGCCGGCGAGCGCGACCATACGCGGGCATAATCCCCGGCATGGCCTCCGCGACCGAGACCCACGGCAAGATTCGCGTGGTCGTCGCCAAGCCCGGCCTCGATGGTCACGATCGAGGTGCCAAGATCATCGCGCGCGCGCTGCGAGACGCCGGCATGGAGGTCATCTACACCGGTCTGCACCAGACCCCCGAGCAGATCGTGGAGACCGTGATTCAGGAGGACGCCGACGCCGTCGGCCTCTCGATCCTCTCGGGAGCCCACATGACGCTCGTCCCGCGCGTCGTCGCGCTGCTGCGCGAGCAGGGGGTCGACGACGTGCTGGTGACCGTTGGCGGCACCATCCCCGCCGAGGACATCCCCGAGCTCAAGCGCCTCGGGGTGGCCGAGGTGTTCACGCCCGGTGCCCCCACCCAGGCGATCGTCGACTTCATCCGCGCGGGCGTGGCCGACAATTGATTGACTCGTCAGTCAACTGCTCGAAGCGGTAGGATAAAAAGGTCCAAACCACAAGGAGATCGGCAGGAGAATGAAGATTTGCGTCCTGGTCAAGGAGGTTCCTGACGCCGCCGTCGAGAAGCGCATAGATCCCTCGACGGGGCGCATGGACCGCAGCGGGGAGAAGAACCTCAACCCCTACGACACCCACGCCATCGAGGCCGCCATGCAGATCAAGGAGGGCGGCGTGGTGCCGGTGGAGGAGGTAGTCGCCGTCACGATGGGGCCCGAGAGTGCCGTGCGCGCGTTGCACAAGGCCGTCTCGCTCGGCGCGGACCGCTCGGTGCACCTCACCGACTCGGCGGTCGCAGGCTCCGACGTGGCTGCCACCGGCTACGCGCTCGCAAAGACGCTGCAGCGGGAGAGCCCAGACCTGGTGCTCCTCGGCCAGCAGTCCGACGACGGCGAGTGCTACACGATCGGCGCCGTCGTCGCCGAGCACCTGGGGATGCCCTCCTTGACGCAGGTCATCAAGATGGATGTCGCCGACGGTGCCCTGCGCTGCGAGCGCCAGGCGGAGTACGGCTACGACACCGTGCAGGTCGGCCTCCCCGCGGTGATCTCGGTGGGCGACGCGATCAACGAGCCGCGCTACCCCTCGCTGAAGGCGATCATGGGGGCCAAGAAGAAGCCGCTCGACACGCTCGGCATCGGGGACGTTGGGATCGACGCCGCCAAGGTCGGGGGCGATAACTCCGCTGCCCAGTGGGTCGCCGCGAAGGCGCCGCCCGCGAAGGCGACGGGGGAGATCATCGAGGACGAGGACACCAACGAGACCGTCGAGAAGATCGTGGCCTGGCTCGATGAGAGGAAGCTGATCTGAAATGGCGAACATCCTGCATCGATCTGGGGGAGGGCAGGCCCTCCCCCAGTACCCCCTCCCGTCTTTGAAGGAGCGGCTGATCTGAAATGGCGAACATCCTGGTCTACGCGCTGCACTACGACGGCGCGATCAACAAGAACTCCCTCGGGGCGGTCTCCGAGGGCGCGAAGCTCGCCGCGGAGCTCGGCGGCGAGGCGCACGCGATCCTGCTCGGCGAGAACGTTCCCCAGGAGCTGGCGGCGTCGCTCGGCAACTATGGCGCCAAGAAGGTGCTCGTCGCCGAGGGCCCCGAGGGCCTCGCGCAGCCCCTGGTCGACGCGATGGCCGCGGCGATCTCCGGCGGGGACTACAAGTACGCGCTGTTCGGCGGCGGCCTGCTCGGCTTCGAGATCGGCGCCGGCCTCGCCGCGCGGCTCGGGGCGGGGGTCGCGATGGAGGTCACCGGCGTGCGCGCCGAGGGCGGCGAGCTGATCGCCGAGCGCCCCATCCTCGGGGACTCCGCGATCTCCGAGATCAAATACCGCTCCGAGGTAGGGATCATCATCGGCCGCCTCAACGCCTTCGAGATCAAGCAGAGCGGCGCCGGAGATGCTCCGGTGGAGCAGCTCTCCTTCGAGCTCTCCCCCCACGCCTCGCAGGCGAAGATGCTCGTCCGCGGCGAACAGCGCGGCGCGGACGTCGACATCGAGGGCGCCTCGATCCTCATCGCCGGCGGGCGCGGCCTCGGCAAGGCCGAGGGCTTCCAGCTCTGCGAGGAGCTCGCGGGCGCCTTCGGGGGCAACACCGCGGTCGCCGCCACCCGCGCCGTGGTGGACGCCGGCTGGTACCCCTACGCGGCGCAGATCGGGCAGACCGGCAAGACGGTGGCGCCGAAGCTGTACCTCGCCGCGGGCATCTCCGGGGCGATCCAGCACAAGGTGGGTATGCAGTCCTCGGAGAACATCGTCGCGATCAACAAGGACTCCAACGCCCCGATCTTCGAATTCTCCGACCTCGGCATCGTGGGTGATCTCAACAAGATCCTGCCCAAGCTCACCGAGGCCGTGAAGGCGAAGAAGGCGAGCTAGCCGAGATGTCGTCTCACAACGGCTCCAGCAACGGGAGGGTCGTGCCCGCGGCCTTCCCCCCGCCGGTGGACTCTCAGAAGGAGTTCGTCAAGCGCGGCCTCGACGCCGAGGACGAGCTGATCGAGGTGGGGGTGGCGATCGTCGGTGGGGGCACCGCCGGTCTCGCGTGCGCCAACCGCCTGCTGCAGCTGCTCGGGGACGATCCCGAGACGATGGAGCGCCTCGGCGAAGTGCCGGTGGCGGTGATCGAGAAGGCGAAGACCTGCGGCGGGCACAACCTCTCGGGTGCTGTGATGCGCCCGGGGCCGTTGCAGGATCTGTTTCCGGAAATGACGCGGGAGCAGTGGCGCGAGGAGGGCTTCGCGTTCGGCGAGGTCAAGAAGGAGGCGATCTATGCGCTGCCCAACAGCAAGACCAAGATCCGCATTCCGCCGCCGCCGCCGCTGAACAACCACGGCAACGAGGTGATCTCGGTCTCCGCGCTCGCGCGCTACCAGCAGCGCATGGCGGAGGAGGCCGGCGCGTACATCCTCACCGAGACCGCCGCCACGCAGCTGATCGTGGACGATGGCCGCGTCGTGGGGGTGCGCTCTGGCGACAAGGGCCGCGGCAAGGACGGCGAGCCGCTCGGCAACTTCGAGCCGGGCACCGACATCAAGGCGCAGGCAACGGTGCTCGCGGAGGGCTGCTGGGGACACGTCACGGGCGCCGCGATCAAGGAGTTCGACCTCGCCGAGGGCCGCGAGCCGCAGGTTTGGGAGCTCGGGGTCAAGGAGGTCTGGAAGGTCACCAAACCCCTCGACCGCGTGATCCACACGCTCGCGGGCTGGCCGTTGAAGCTCTCGGCCAAGTACGGCCAGATCGGCGGCTCGTGGATCTACCCGATGAAGAACCAGAAGACGGGTGAGGATCTCGTCAGCATCGGCTTCATCGTGGACCTCGACTACGCGGACGCCACCACCTCCGCTCACGACCTGCTGCAGGAGATCAAGCTGCACCCGCTCTTCAAAGGGATCCTCGAGGGCGGCGAACGCGTCGCGTGGGGCGCCAAGGCGCTGCCCGCGGGTGGCTACTGGGCGATGCCGAAGCTTTCGATGCCCGGGGCGGTGCTCGTCGGCGACGCCGCCGGGATCATGAACCTCGCGTCGCTGAAGGGCGTGCACTACGCGATCAAGTCGGGGATGCTCGCGGCGGAGTCGATCTACGCTGCGCTCAAGCGCGGCGAGACCTCCTTCGAGAACTACGAGCAGGTGGTCGAGGACTCGATCATCGGCAAGGATCTCTGGGAACAGCGCAACACGCGCCAGCCCTTCCAGAAAGGCCTGCTCAAGGGCGGGCCGATCGTCAACCTGATGATCGCCACGAAAGGTCGCTTCCCGGGGGGCCGCTGGGCGCTGCACCGCAACGACGCCAAGCCGATGTTCATCGGCAAGTCCAAGGACTCCTACCCCAAGCCCGACGGGAAATACACCTTCGACAAGCTCTCCTCGGTGTTCATCACCGGCAACGCCACCCGCGACGATGCCCCCAACCACATTCGCGTGCAGAAGCACGTCCCCCGCGAGCTGGCCGAGACATGGCGGTGGATGTGCCCAGCGGGTGTCTACGAGATTCCCGAGGACGCCCCCGAGCACGGCATGGTGGACGTGATCGTCAACTACACCAACTGCGTGCAGTGCGGCGCGATCACGGCCAAGGGCGGTCGCCTCACCACCCCCGAGGGTGGAGACGGACCGCTGTATCAGATCGTCTGATCGAGTCAAATAGCGCGCCCTGGCCGCGGGCGCGCCCTGGCTGCGCAACCAAGGCGACGGTGGGGTGTTAGGGGGAGGGATGTCGATATCGATGTACTCCATCGCCCTGGGCGCCGTGGCGTTGACGGCGCTTCCCGGACCTGGCACCACGAGCCCGGGAGCGGGCGGGGCAGGCGGTGGGGCGGGCGGTGGGGCGGGCGGGGTCCCATTCACAAGCGCCACCGTCGAACAGTGTGTGACGGCCCCCACCCAGGCCGATCGCGCGGTCACGTTCACGGGCCAGATGGAAACAGTCACGGGCGCTCACCGGATGGCGATGGAGATCGTGGTGCAGGAGCGTCTCCCGAGCGGCGGCGGCTTCCACGTTCTCCTCGCCGCCGGGCCCCCCGCGTGGCAGCGCTCGGAAGTGGGGGTGAAGATCTACAAGTACGTCAGGCAGGTGACCGATCTGCCCGCGCCGGCCGACTTCCGTGCGGTCGTGCTGTATCGATGGCTCGATGAAAAGGGGCGGGTCCTCAGGAGCGAGGAGCGGCGCACCCCCGCCTGCCGTGAGCCGGCCGAACACGCCAAGCCGGCGGCGGGCGCCACCACCCAGCCCACCCCTGCCGCTACAATGCTCTCAGCATGAAGACTTCGATCCACCCCTCCTACACGCAGGCACACGTACGGTGCACGTGCGGCAACGAGTTCACCACGCGGGCGACCCGTGCGGAGTTGCACGTGGAGGTGTGCTCCAACTGCCACCCCTTCTACACCGGTCGCCAGAAGCTGGTGGACACGGGGGGGCGCGTGGAGCGCTTCCAGCGCAGGGTGGCCAAGAGTCGCCTGCGCCAGGCGCAGGCGACTGCCGCACAGGGCCAGACGCCCCCCGAGTAGCGATGTCCTCTCGCGCGCTCGCCGGTCCGTCCACGGCGATGCCGCCCACCGGCCGGGCGCTCAACGGCCGAGCGCCGAGCGGCGAGGAGGCCGAGGCCGCTTACGCGCCGGCCGAGGACGGCGAGCTGGTCGCCCAGCGCGATGCCCCGCTCGGTGGCCAGGCGGTGCTGGAGGGCGTAATGATGCGAGGAGTCTCCAACTGGGCGGTGGCGGTGCGCAAGCCGAGCCCCGAGCAGGCTGAGCAGGGGGGCATCGACCCCGAGGAGGCGGCTCTGGGGGAGATCGAGGTGCAGAGCTTCCCGCTCAGCTCCCCGCTGCGCCGCCACCGCGCGCTGCGCCTGCCGATCGTGCGCGGCGTGGTGGCGCTGGGGGAGTCGCTGGCGATCGGCTTCCGCGCGCTGGGAGTCTCCGCCAACGCGCAGCTGCCCGACGGCGAGGGCGAGGAGGAGCCTCAGGAGATCCCGGGAGCGGTTTGGGCGGGGACGGTGGTGGTTGCGGTGGTGTTCGCGATCGGCCTGTTCTTCCTGATCCCGGTGGGACTGACGAGTCTGATCAAGGGCCAGCTCGGGGGCTCCTCGGTGCTGTTCTGGCTGATCGAGGGACTGGTGCGCACCGGGATCTTCCTCGGCTACATGCTGGTGCTCTCGCGTCTGCGCGATCTGCGGCGGGTGTTCGAGTACCACGGCGCGGAGCACAAGACGATCTCCTGCTACGAGGCGCAGCTGGAGCTGACGCCGGCCAATGCGCAGCGCTTCTCGCGCCTGCACCCGCGCTGCGGGACCAGCTTCCTCTTGATCGTGATGATCGTGGCGATCTTCGTGTTCGCCCCGATCGGCCTGCCGGCGTGGTACTGGCTGGTGGCGACCCGCATCCTCGGGGTGCCGGTGATCGCGGGGATCTCCTTCGAGATCATCAAGTTCGCGGGGCGCAACCGCCGCCGGCGCTGGGTGCAGGCGCTGATGTGGCCGGGCCTGAAGCTGCAGCTGCTGACCACCCGCGAGCCCGACCTGAGCCAGCTCGCGGTGGCGATCGCGGCACTGAAGGCCGTGCTCGCCCACGAGACCCCGGGCGAGCTGAGCGCCGCCGATCTGCTGGGCGTGGAGGTCGTGGCGTAGGGAGGCCCGCCGGTCGCGCTGGGATGCGGGCGTGCTCTTTGCGACTGCGCTGAGCCACAGGGCTCCCAAGGTCGCGCACCTGGGTGGCCCACATAGACTGGGTCTGTGATCGAAGACCTGGTGGAGCAGATCGAGGCCCGCTTTACGGACCTGGGCGAGCAGCTCGTGGACCCCGTGGTGATCGGGGATCGCGAGCGCTACGCCGAGGCGGGCCGCGCCTACAGCCAGCTGGAGCCCGCGGCGAAGCTGGCCGCCGAGTGGCGCCGCGCACAGGACGACGCGGCGGGCGCGGAGGAGCTCCTGAGCGAGGACGGCGAGGACGCCGAGGTGCGCGAGTTGCTGGCGGGGGCGCGCGCGCGGATCGAGCAGCTCGAAGAGGAGATCCGCCTGGCGATGGTGGAGCAGGACCCCAACGACGAGAAGGGTGTGATCGTCGAGATCCAGGGGGGCGCGGGGGGAGACGAGGCGGGGCTGTGGGCGGGGGACGTGTTCAGGATGCTGAGCCGCTACGCGGAGCGCCGGGGCCTGCAGACCGAGCCGCTGGAGGTGGGGGACGGCAAGTACACGTTTGCGATCAAGGGCAACGGGGCGTACTCGGTGTTCAAGTTCGAGGGGGGCACGCACCGCGTGCAGCGCGTTCCGCAGACCGAGTCCCAGGGCCGCACCCACACCTCGACAGCGACGGTGGCGGTGCTGCCCGAGGCGGAGGAGGTGGAGGTGGAGATCGACCCGGGCGACCTGCAGATCGACGTGTACCGCTCGACCGGGCCGGGGGGGCAGTCGGTGAACACCACGGACTCCGCGGTGCGCATCACTCACCGGCCGTCGGGGATCGTGGTGGCGATGCAGGACGAGAAGTCCCAGCTGCAGAACCGCGAGAAGGCGCTGCGGGTGCTGCGCGCGCGGCTGTACGAGCGGGCGCTGGCCGAGCAGCAGGCAAGCCTCGCGGCGGACCGCCGCGCCCAGGTGGGCACGGGCGACCGGGCGGAGAAGATCCGCACCTACAACTACGGTGAGCGGCGCGTGACCGATCACCGGGTGAAGCTGACGACGCACAACCTCGACCAGGTGCTGGAGGGGGAGCTGGGGGAGTTCACCGAGGCGCTGCAGTCCAACGAGAAGCGCCGGCGGTTGGAGGCGCAGACCGCGGCGTGATCGGCACGAGCGCACGCGACGCCCTGGATGGGGCGATCACGGCGATCGCCGCGGCCGGCTGCGAAACCCCGCGCCTGGATGCCGAAGTGCTGCTCGCGCATGTGCTCGGAGTCACCCGCGAGCGGCTGCTGACCGACCGCGAGCTGAGCGTCGAGGGCCCCGCGGTGCGTCCCTTCCAGGAGGCGGTGCGCCGCCGCGCGGTGGAGCGCGAGCCGGTGGCGTACATCACCGGCAGGCGCGGCTTTCGCCATCTCGAGCTGAGCGTGGACCACCGCGCGCTGATCCCGCGTCCGGAGACGGAGCTCCTGGTGGAGGTGGGCCTGCGCCTGCCCGGGGGCGCGCGCGTGCTCGACGTGGGTACGGGCAGCGGCGCGGTGGCGCTCGCGCTGAAGCAGGAGCGCCCGGACCTCGAGGTGACGGGCAGCGATGTGAGCGAGCTGGCGCTCGCGCTGGCGCGTAAGAACGGGCAGCGCTTGGGCCTGGAGGTGGCGTGGTTGCACTCGGACCTGCTGGAGGAGGTACCTGGCGAGTTCGACGCGGTGCTCTGCAACCCCCCCTATGTGGCGGAGTCCGAGCGTGCGGCGCTGGCGCCGGAGATCCTCCGCCATGAGCCCCCGGGTGCTCTGTTCGCCGGCCCCGACGGCCTCGCCACGATCCGGGCCCTGGTAGCCCAGCTCGCGGAGCGTCCGGGCGTGCGCCTAGCGGGGATCGAGGTCGGCGCCGGCCAAGCGGAGGCGGTGGGCGAGCTGATGCACGCGGCGGGCTTCCCTACGGTGCGCGCCGAGCGCGACCTCGCGGGGATCGAGCGCGTGGTGGTGGGGGAGCGGGGCGGATGACGGGCGCTGGGGAGGCGGGCGGATGACGGGTGTCGCGGGGGCGGGGGCGCTCACCGCGGCGGACGCGAAGCGTTTGGAGGAGTGCCTCGCGAGCGGAGGCGTGGCGATCTTCCCGGCGGACACGGTCTATGGCTTGGCCTGCGATCCGCTGCAGCGCGAGGCGGTCGAGCGGCTGTACGCATTGAAGGGCCGCCCCCCGGAGCGCCCGGCGGCGGTGATGTTCTTCGCGCTGCAGGCGGCGCTCGATGCTCTCCCCGAGCTGGGGGAACGCGAGCGCGCGGCGATGCGAGCGCTGCTGCCAGGTCCGCTGACGCTGCTGCTCCCCAACCGCGAGCATCGCTATCCCCTTGCGTGTGTGTCTCGTGTCGGGACGATGGAGGACGAGCCGAGCGCGCTCGGCCTACGTGTGCCGTTGTTTCCCGAGCGCCTGGCGGCCATGCGTACGGTTAGGGGTCCGCTCATGCAGTCAAGCGCCAACATCTCTGGAGGCCCCGAGGCGCGGCGTCTGTCAGACATCTCGCCCTCCCTGCTGGAGGGCGCTGACCTGACGCTCGACGGCGGCGAGCTGCCGGGAACTGCCTCCACGGTTCTCGACCTGCGCGACTACGAACCCAGCGGGCAGTGGCGCATCGTGCGCGAGGGTCCGGTAGGACAGGCTGAGCTGGAGCGGGCGCTTGGCGACATGCCTACTTCTCCAGGCGCCGGATGAAAGGCTCGGCACCGTCGAGATGCCTGAGGTCCTCGACGTCCTGTGGCCGGCCGGCGGCGCGCTTCATCGTGCGCAGATGGTCCAGGCCACACACGCGCACCGGGAAATCCTCGACATTGCCCGTGACGGCAGCTTGGTCGAGCTCGGCGTAGAGATCGTCGGCCTCGATTCCGCTGACCCACTGCATGATGTCCAGGTCGCCCAGGTCGGTGGCCAGGCGAAAATTGCCTCCATGTGCAAGATCGCCCACGCGCGTCGCCGACATCGGCAGCTCGGCTGGACCGAAGTCGCTGACCTCGGCGCCGGTTGCGTTGGCGTCCGCCAGGGCCGAGGCGAGGCGTTCGAGGTTTTCGTGAGCAGGATTGGGGACGATGTCGAGATCCTTGGTCGTGCGCACAAAGCCATGCGCTGCGACGGCGAAACCGCCGATGATGATGTGCTCGACTCCGTGCTCGTGCAGATACCTCAGCAGTGGCAGCGGGTCAAGCGCGTCTGACATCCCAGGACGCTTTGGCGATGCTGTTGGCGAAGCGGGCGAGCGCGGCGGCGTCCTCCAGATTGGGCCCCACGCCACGCGCGCGGTCGCGCGCGACCCGCACCATCCGGGCGCGCTCGTTGCGTGCGACCTCCTCTGGCGTCCACGACCCCCGTGGTTTGGCTTTAGGTGTCGCTGCCATGCATCGCATTGTACTTCGGCGCACGGATCTGGTGAGCGCATTTGATTCCCACTCCCTGCTAGCCTCGAAGACGGCCCTCGCGACTGGCGCTGGATGAGGTGGAGCACCACCGGGGAGCGGGCGGCCATCACAGCAGCCGCGCGCCTGGGCACCTTCACGTCGTCGTCTCCCGAGGAGTGCCCCATGACCGATCTGAGTCCCGACTACTTCAACCGCCCGCTCGCCGAGGTGGACCCGGAGGTCGCCGAAGCCCTGCGCGGGGAGCTCGAGCGCCAGCAGGGCACGCTGGAGATGATCGCCTCCGAGAACTTCGTGCCCCGCGCGGTGCTCGAATGCCAGGGCTCGGTGCTCACCAACAAGTACGCCGAGGGCTACCCCGGCCGGCGCTACTACGGGGGCTGCGAGTGGGTGGACGTCTCCGAGCAGCTCGCGATCGACCGCGCCAGGGCGCTGTTCGGGGCCGAGCACGCCAACGTGCAGCCCCACTCGGGTGCGCAGGCCAACACCGCCGTCTACCACGCACTCCTGCGGCCCGGGGACACGATCATGGGGCTCTCCCTCGCCCACGGTGGGCACCTCACGCACGGCATGAAGATCAACGTCTCCGGGCGCCTCTACGACATCGCCGCCTACGAGGTGGACCGCGAGAGCGGATGGATCGACATGGACGAGGTCGCCCGCATCGCGCGCGAGCGCCGGCCCAAGCTGCTGCTCGCCGGCTGGTCGGCCTACCCCCGCCAGCTCGACTTCCCCCGCTTCCGCGAGATCGCCCGCGAGGTCGGGGCGCTGTTGATGGTCGACATGGCCCACTTCGCCGGTCTCGTCGCCGCGGGCCTTCACCCCAACCCCGTGGAGCTCGGCGCCGACGTCGTCACCACCACCACACACAAGACGATCGGCGGGCCCCGCGCGGGCCTGATCCTCTGCAAGGAGGAGTACGCCAAGAAGATCGACTCCGCGGTCTTCCCCGGCCAGCAGGGCGGGCCGCTGGAGCACGTGATCGCCGCCAAGGCGGTCGCTTTGAAGATCGCGAAAAGTGAGCTCTTCCGCGAGCGCCAGCAGCGCACGCTCGAGGGCGCCCGCGTCCTGGCCGAGCAGCTGCTGGGTGCCGGTCACGGTGTCAACGTGCTCACCGGCGGCACCGACGTGCACCTCGTGCTCACCGATCTGCGCGACGTGCGCCCCGAGCTCTCGGGCCGCCAAGGGGAGGACCGCCTGCACGACATCGGCATCACCGTCAACCGCAACGCCGTCCCCTTCGACCCCCGTCCCCCGATGGAGGCCTCCGGCCTGCGCATCGGCACCCCCGCGCTCGCCACCCGTGGGCTGCAGCGCGAGGACTTCGAGGAGGTGGGCCAGATCATCGCCGCGGCCCTCACTCCCGGCTTCCAGGATCGCGCCGGGGAGCTCGCCGAGCGAGTACGCGTGGTCGTCGAGCGCTATCCCCTCTACGAGGAGCTTTCCGCCCCGGCGCCCGCGTAAGGGCCATCCCCACATACGACGCCCGCGCCTGCGATGCTGTCGGCGAGCTTATGACTCCCCACGAGCTCGATGCGCTATACGCCTTCCTCGCGGCCGCCACGGTGACGGCGCTGCTGACGCCGCTGACGATGCGCCTCGCCCACGCGGTGGGTGCCATCGACCATCCCCGCGAGCGCGGCCTCTCCGAGCGCCCCACCCCTCTGCTCGGGGGCCTTGCGATCTTCGCGGGGACGCTGGTCGCGGGGCTGATCTGGCTGCCCGACGAACGGATCTGGCACGGGATGCTGATCGCCGCCGCGGTGATCACCCTCGTGGGGGCGCTCGACGACCGCTTCGAGCTGCCGCCCGCCGTGAAGCTCGCCGGGCAGGTCGCCGCCGCGCTGATCGTCGTGCACTTCGGGATCGAAGTGCAGGAGATCGCCCTGCCCTTCGTGGGCCTGCTGCACTTCCCCAACGCCGGCGCCGCGATCACCGTGGTGGGTCTCGTCGCGCTGATGAACGTCGTGAACTTCTCTGACGGCGTCGACGGCCTCGCCGCGGGCGTCTGCGCGATCATTGCCGCCGCGCTAGCGGTGATCGCGTTCGACCTCGAACGCTGGGCGCCGGGGGTGCTTGCCGCGGTCATCGCCGGCGCCTCGGTGGGCTTCCTGTTCTACAACTTCCCCCCCGCCTCCAGCTTCATGGGCGACTGCGGCGCCAACCTGCTCGGCCTGCTGATGGGCTGTCTCACCGTCGAGGGCGCCGTCAAGACACAGGTCGTGCTCTCCTTCGTGCTGCCCCTGATCCTGCTCGCGGTGCCCTTCCTCGACACCACCTTCGTCGTGCTCAAGCGCCTGAAGTACCGCCGCCCGATCTATGCCTCCGACAGCGAGCACTTCCATCACCGCATGGCCCGCATCGGCTTCTCCCGCCGGCGCACCATCGCCTACCTCTACGCCTGGACGCTGCTGCTGGCCGGGTTCGCGCTCGCCCTGCGCTTCGTCCCCTACTCAGACCACAAAGGCCACCTCTACCTCGGCTGGACGCTCGCGATGGCCGCTATCGCGCTGCTCGTCGCGGCCGCCAGCGTGTACCTCGTGTACGTTCTCGAGATCCTCAAGTTCCGCCGACTCGACGCGATCCGCCTGCGCCGCCTGCGCCCCGAGGCCACGACTGCGCAGATCGAGAGCGATGTCGCGCAGGACTTCGAGACCGGCGAGTACGAGGTCGTCTCCTCGTGAAAGCACCCCCGGACTTGCCGTGAGTGCGCGACTTCGCGCCTCGGCAGGTGTCCGCCTGATTAGTCCATGCCCCGACGAGCACCCCACCTCCCGCCACGGTTGCTTGCGCTGATCGCGGGCCTGCTGGCGCTCGCGCTGCCCGCGGGTGCGCACGCGCTGATCGCCGAAGAGGCCGCTCCCACGCACCTGGGCTCGTCCGTCTCCGTCCAACCGCGCGACCCCCTGGTGGGGATCGGCGAGCAGCAGCCCTACATGTTCGCCGAACCCCGCTTCCAGGCGCTGGGCATCCGCTACGCGCGCCTCTCGATCGGCTGGAACGCGCTGGAAAGCCGCTCCCAAGCCAGGGCCCTGGCGACCTGGCTGCGCGCCGCCCACGCCGACGGCGTTCAGCCGCTGATCTCCTTCGAACACTCCTGGATCGCTCATCGCCACCGGCGGCTCCCGAGCGCCGCCCAGCTCGGGGCTCAGTTCCGCCGGTTGCACGCGCGCTATCCCTGGGTCACCGACTATGCAACCTGGAACGAGGCCAACTACTGCGGCCAGCCCACCTGCCACTCCCCCGCGCTGGTGGCCGCCTACTACCGGCAGATGCGCCTCATCTGCCCCGCGTGCAGCGTGCTCGGCGCCGAACTGCTCGACGTGCCGGGCATGGTCGCGTGGGTCGGCGAGGAGCGGCGCGCCCTCGGCTATGAACCCGGGATCTGGGGCCTGCACAACTACATCGGCGCCAACCGCCTCTCCACCGCCTCCACTCGGGCGCTGCTGAGTGCGACCCGCGGTGAGATCTGGTTCACCGAGACCGGAGGGGTGGTCGCCCGCCACAACCACAGTGCCCACGACTTCCCCGAATCCCCCGCCCACGCCGCCAAGGTCACCCGCTTCGTGTTCGACCGCCTCGCCCGCCTCAGCGGGCGCATCGGACGGGTCTACCTCTACCAGTGGAACGCCGGCACCCGCCGGCGCGAGCCGTGGGATTCGGCGCTGATCGGGCCCCACGGGACGCCTCGTCCCGCCTTCTGGGTGCTCGTGCAGGAGCTCCGCACCCTCGGGCAGCTCCCCTTCACTCCCGCCGCGAGCGCACTGGCCGAAACGGGGATGCGAGCCGAAGGCGAGCGTCTCCCGGCTTCGGTCGCGTCGGCCCGCCTCGCGGGGGATTGAAGAGGATGCCGGCCGGTGCCGGCGAAGATTGAGATCGTGTTGTTTCTGCGTTCCGCCCTCCGGCGGACCCACAAGGATCCTTAGGGCCAGGTACCCTTTGCCTGCGTTGCGCGGCGAACCCACCTCATCCGGGGGCACCGGGCCCCGCCGTGTCCTGATTCTCTCCGCCGAAGTCGGCGAGGGCCATGCCGCCGCGGCGCGCGCGCTGGCCCAGCAGATCGACGCCTCTCCCGAGGAGACCGAGGTCGTGGTGATCGACGGCCTCGCCGCAATGGGGCGTGTGCTGCGCCAAGTCGTCCAGGACGGCTACCGCGTCCAGCTGCGCTTCCTGCCCTGGAGCTACTCCCTCGTCTACTGGCTGCTCGAGCGCGTGCCGCCCATCCGCTGGCTCTCCCGCTGGCAGTTGCGCCTGTTGGGCGCCCGCCCGCTCGCCCGCCGCATCGCCGAATACGAGCCCGACGTGATCGTCTCCACCTACCCCGCCGTCACCGTCGTGCTCGCGCGCCTGCGCCGCACCGGTGCGGTGACCTGTCCCACGGTGGCCACGATCACCGACCTCACCGGCCTCTTCTTCTGGGCGCAGCCCGGGATCGACATGCACCTGGTCATGTATGGCGAGTCGATGCCCTCCGTCGAGCGGATCGCCGGTGAGGGCAGCGCGCGTCTGGTGCGCCCGCTGATCTCCGCCGAGTTCCTGGAGCCCCGCTGTCCCCTGGAGGCGCGGCGGGCGTTGGGGCTGCCGCAGGAGGGGCGCATGGTGGTCGTCTCCGGCGGAGGCTGGGGGGTGGGGGACGTCGAGGGGGCGGTGCGTGAGCTCTGCCGCGTGGAGGAGGTCACGAGCATCGTCTGCCTCGCGGGTCACAACGAGCAGCTGCACGAGCGCCTCAGCAGCACATTCGCTGGGGAGTCCAGCGTGCACGTTTACGGGTTCACCGACGCCATGCCCCAACTGCTCGCGGCCGCCGATGCGCTCGTGCACTCCACCGGCGGGGTCACCTGCCTGGAGGCGAAGGCCACCGGGACCCCCGTCGTCTCCTATGGGCTGCCCGTGGGTCACGCCCGCCTGAACACCCGCGCGATGGCGGATCTGGACCTGCTGCGTCTTGCCAACAACACCCGCGAGTTGCGCGAGCACGTGCAGGCGAGCTTCGCCGAGGGTCTCGATGAGAGGGTGGCCAAGGGCCGGGGTGGGACCGCTGTGGCGCTGCCCCCCGCGATGAGCGCCGCCCCAATGTCTGCCGTGGTGGCTCCCGCCTGCGCAACCAACTCGCCGACGCTCGCGGCGCCGGTCCACGTGCACGAGCACCCACACGCCGTGGATGTCGTGCTCAAAGCTCCCCGCCGGGTGAGCCCGATCCCCCTCTGGCGGTTGCGGCTGGCTGCGTTCTGCGTGCAGCTGGTGGTGCTGCTGAGCATCGGCATGTGGACGCTGTCCACCGACGAGGTGAGCGCGTGGGCGGCCGCGATCCTGCACGTGCATCCGCTCACCCAGGTGCACACCCAGAGCCCCGATGTGAGCTTGATCGTGCGCACTCCCGCGGGCGATGTGACGCGCGTCGCGAGCGAGCTGGCCGCACGAGGCATCCACGCCTCGTTTGCGGACGGCGGGGTGCACGCGCGCACCACGATCCTCGCGCTGCGCGCGCTGGGAGACGAACTGCTCCCCGAACTGCCCCCGGGCTCGAGCCTCCTGCGCTGGGTGCGGACCCGCGGGGCGTTGCATGCGCAGGCGCGTGCGCTGGGTCTGCACCACCGCTTCTACTTCCTCGAGCCCAGCGGCGGTCTGACCGTGGGCCAGATGCTGTTCGCCCGCACCGCGGGCGCCACCCCCGTGAAGGGGGCGCTGCGGCTCAGCGCGCGCGGGCCGCTGCCTCAGGGTCCGATTCGCGCCGGGGACGTGCTCGTGGTGAGCGTCGACGGATCGGGCGTCTCGGTGGGAGGCGTGGAGCGCATCGTCTCCTGGACGCACTCCGACGGGCTCTCCGCGGAGTCGCTGGCCAAGCTCACCCGCTCGCGCTGAGCCCCCGGCCGCTCGCGCTGTGCCTCGGGGGGGTGCTCCGGTGCCCCTTCCATCAACGCGAGCAGCACGGGCGAGCGGGCGAGGATCACGGCGCCCCCCATCAGGATCAGCAGCGACAGGGCCAGCAGCACCCCGCTCAGCGGCGTTTCGGTGAAGTGCTCCCCCAGCACCACCGGTGCGAGCGCCACCGGCACCGCGGTTTGGATGACGAACACCACGGGGGCCACCTGGATCGCGGGGCGCGACTGCAGCGCGCTCATCTCGCTGAGCGCGGCAGTCGCGGAGACCGCCGCCGTGGCGAGGCCCCAGGCGA
Source organism: uncultured Solirubrobacterales bacterium (assembly GCA_963713985.1). Classification (GTDB taxonomy): domain Bacteria; phylum Actinomycetota; class Thermoleophilia; order Solirubrobacterales; family Solirubrobacteraceae; genus Palsa-744. The sequence continues at coordinate 2,112,554 of OY970219.1, forward strand.
CCGCCACCCATATGTACCCGTAGTGAAGGTTGTTGGAGGCCAGCACGGTGGCCACCCCGGTCCAGCCGTAGGCCAGGCCCGCGCCGACGATCGTGAGCATCGCGGGCGGCCGGCGGGCGAGGCGCAGCATTATGTATGGCAGCAGGCTCGCCAGACCCAGCGTGCCCAGCACGATTGCAAGGACCCCGTCGGAGGCCTGGGCGTAGGTGTGCGGGGGCGCGCACAGCGCCGCGCCGAGCACCCCCACCACGATCGCGCCCACCGCCAGGTGCTCGCGCCGCCCCGCATGCTCGCCCAGCATCCGCTGGCCGATCACCAGCAGCACGAGCAGCCCGGTGGCCATCGCGGGCTGCACCACCACCAGCGGTGCCAGCGAGACCGCCACCAGCTGCAGTGGCCAGCCGAGCAGCGAGAGGCCGGTCCCGAGCAGCCAGCGCCCGCGTTTGACGAGGTTCAACGCCAGCCCCAGGCGCAGGTACTCGCGCTGCGGGGTCTGCTTGGCGTCCATCGCCTGCAGCGCGATCCCTAGGCTGTAGAGCGCCGAGGCCCCTACCGCCGCCATGATTCCCAGCACCAGTTTGCTCATGCCTGCCCCCGATGATCGCAGCCCTCTCGCTTCGCTGGCTGGCGCGGCTGCCGGCGCGGCCGCGCTGGCCTACGCCGGCTACGCGCTGCCCGCGCTCGCGTTCCACTGGGGAGCGCTGCGCGGACCCCTGGGGATCGAGGGTCACACGGCAAGTGGCACGGGGTATGCGCTGACCTTCGATGACGGCCCCCACGCACGCGGAACCCCCGCGGTACTCGAGATCCTCGCCGGGGCGGGCGTGCGGGCGACGTTCTTCCTCGTGGGGGAGCAGATCCTCCGCAACCCGGGGCTGGCCGGGGAGATCGTGGCGGCCGGCCATGGGGTGGGGGTGCACTGCCACCGACATCGCAACCTGCTGCGTCTCACCCCATGGCAGGTGAGCGAGGACATACTCCGAGCGCGGGCGATCATCGAGGAGGCCACCGGGTGCTCGCCGACCCTGTACCGGCCCCCCTACGGGATCGTCAACGCGGCATCCATTGGCCTGGCCCGCCGTTGCGGCTGGCGCACGCTGCTGTGGAGCCACTGGGGTCGCGACTGGGAGGTCCGGGCAACCCCGGAGTCGATCGCCGCGCTGTTGACCGGCGGGGCCGGCGAGGGCGCGGTGCTGCTGTTGCACGACGCCGACGACTACAGCGCCCCCGGCTCCTGGCGGCGCACCGTCGCGGCGCTTCCGCGGGTGCTGGAGACGCTCGGCGAGCGCGGGCTCCAGCCGACCGCGCCCTAAGATTGCCCGATGGCCTCGGGCGTTCAGATGGAGACAGTCTCCGGGGAACTGGCCCTGCCGGCGCTGCCGGTGCGCCCGGCGCCGGAGGCGGAGGGAGTGAGCGCCGCCCCGCGCACGCGCTGGTGGGTGGAGGCCCTGGTGATCGTGTGGCTGTGCTGGGTGTACGACGCGATCAACAACCTCGCGCCGCTGCGCGTGCACGCCGCGCTCGCGCACGGTTGGGGCGTGCTGCACCTGGAGCGCTCGCTGGGCCTGGATCCCGAAGTCGCCCTCAACCGCTGGCTGGTCTCCCACCACACGCTCGGCCTGCTGCTCTCCGACTACTACGACAACGCCCACTTCATCGTGACCCTCGGGCTGCTCGGCTGGCTGTGGTATCGCCGCGCCGACATCTACCGGCCGCTGCGCAACACGCTGGTCGCGATCAACGTGCTCGGGTTCGTCGTCTTCTGGCTGTACCCCACTGCCCCCCCGCGGCTGCTCGCGGGCGGCGGCTTCGATGACGTGGTGGCCTCCACCGGCGCGCTCGGGGGCTGGCACACCGGGCCGCTGGCCGCGGCCGCCAACCAGTTCGCTGCGATGCCCTCCCTGCACATGGCCTGGGCGGTGTGGTGCTCGCTGGTGATGTGGTCCCTGTCCAAGCGGGGATCGGTGAGCGAGGGGCCCAGCTTGCCGGCCGTCGGCCGGCTGCGCCACCCTCTTGTGGTGCGCGTGGTGGCATGCGTCTACCCGTGCGTGACCTGCGTGGCGGTGCTCGCCACCGGCAACCACTACCTGCTCGACGTGCTCGCGGGCGTCGCCACCGCGGCGCTGGCCTTCCTGCTGGTGCGCGCCCTGGAAGTGTCGCGTGGCGCATGTCACAAGGTTGTTACGAAGTCCCGGATCAGGTAGACTACGGCCGGCTGCCACAGACGGTCAGAGGAGGGCCGGGGCGAGAGTCCGCTGCGGGCGGACGCGCTGGCTCTTGCGTCTATAGGGTGCAAGCCAACTACCCATGCGCAATCAAGAGCCAGAACCGATGGCCCCTGCCGGCCGGACCGGTAGACACGCGCTGCGCGCGAGTCCCCGAACCGGCCAGCGTGCCGGTGCGGGTTCGACTGCCTTCCCTTCGCCGGCCGAGCTGCTGCGCCACCTGGACGTCGTGCTCATGCTGATCGCCATCCCCGTCGCGCTGTTGCTCGGCGCGCCGGCGTTCGGCCTACTGGTCGCAGCGGGTGCGTGGCTTCTGCAGCGGATCCTCGCCCACACCGACCGGCGCTGGATCGCGCGCAATCGTGCGCCGGGGTCCCGCCTGGGACTCGACGTTGCCGAGTCGTTCGGGCGCATCTGGCTGCTTGCGGGGGCGATCGTCGTGGCGGGCGCCGTCGGCGGTCGCGCCGACGGGCTGGCGGCGGCGCTGACTATCTTCGCGGCGTACTCGGTGGTCTTCGCCACGCGTATGGCCAGCGGACGCGAGGGCTTCGAGCGATGAGCGCGGTCGCAGAGGCTCCGCGGATGGCCCCCGGGAGGGTGAGCCCGCCCACCTCGCCGCCCTCGCAGCCCGAGAAGCAGGGGATGAGCCAGGGGCGGAAGGTCCTCTACGGGGTGCTCGGCGTCTGGCTCGGCGGGATGGTCCTGTTCGTGATCCTGTTCGGCGTCACAGCTCACAAGGCCCCGGAAGTCGCCAGCGGCGTCTTCTCCCCGACGAACGAGTTCAAACTCGACACCTGGTTCCAGGTCGGGCCGATCGCGTTCAACAAGGCCGTCCTCTACCTGCTGCTCACGGTCGGGATCACGCTTGGGGTGATGTTCTACGTCGTCCGCCGTCTGCGCCAGCGCCCAGGGCGCCTGCAGGTCGCGGTGGAGATGTTCTACGACTTCATGCGCGGCATCTCCCAGGAAAACCTGACCCATGAGCAGGAGGGGAAGTACTTCCCGCTGATCGCCACGATCTTCGTGTTCATCCTCGTCTCGAACCTGATCGGCTACATACCGCTGCCCGTCGACTCGGGCGAGAGCTTCAACGTGTTCGGGGCGCACATCCCGTCGCTGCAGATCTACGCGGCCGACACCAACGTCGCCTTCCCGTTGATCCTCGCGCTGAGCGTGTTCGTGCTGTTCACCTACGAGGGGATCAAGCACCACGGGCCGATCGGCTATCTGAAAAGCCTGATGCCGGGCGGCGTCAAGGGCGTGATCGTCCTGCTCATCTTCCCGATCGAGATCCTCTCGAACTTCCTGCGCCTGATCTCGCTGACGGTGCGGCTGTGGGCGAACCTGCTCGCGGGCCACATGCTGATCGCGTTCATGGGCGGGGAGCTCGGGGTGCTCGTCGGCCTGCAGCTCGTGTCCTGGTTCCTGTTGCCGGCCGGGGTCGCGATCTTCCTGTTCGAGGCCGTGCTGATCGCCGGCCTGCAGGCCTTCATCTTTTCCATCCTGACCGCCATCTATCTCGGTAGCGCGGTCTCGAGTCACTAAACAAACAAGGGAGCTATCGAGCAATGGGGTTTCTTCACCTTCTCAGTGTGTTCCACCCGCTGATGCTGACCGTGGAACCGATCATCAAGCAGAGCCAGGACGCCGGTCGCGCGATCGCGCTCGGCGTCGGCGCTGGCGGCGGCGCGGCTGGCGCCGGGGCGGGCATCGGGGCGGTGTTCAACGCCTCGATCCAGGCCAAGACGCGCCAGCCTGAGCTGCGCGCTGAGGTCGAGCGCGATCAGTGGCTCGGCTTCGCGCTCACCGAGGCGTGCTTCTTCTACGGTCTCGTCGGCGGCTTCATCGCCTTCTTCCTATAGGCCGCGATGCACGTCGCCCTCAACATCCCACTCGCAAGCGGATCCTTCCTGATCACCCCCAACGTGGGGCTCATGGTCTGGACGATCGTGGTGTTCGGCATCTCGCTGTACGTCCTGCGCAAGGCGGTCTTCCCCCAGATCGGCAAAATCCTCGACGCGCGGGCGCAGAAGATCGAGGGCGACATCGACGCCGCCGAGCGCACGCGTACCGAGGCCGACGAGGTGCTGGCTGAATACCGCGAGCGGCTCAAGGAGGCGCGGGCGCAGTCCGAGGAGATCGTCCAGCGTGCGCGCCAGACCGCCCAGGCCCACGAAGCTGAGGGCAAGGAGCGGGGGCAGGAGCTTGTGGCTGAGGCCGCCAAGAAGGGCGAGCGTGAAATCGAGGCGGCTACCAAGCGGGCGCTTGATGACATCCGTCGCGAGGTCGCCGAGCTGACGATCATGGCCACCGAGAAGGTCACTCGCAAAGCGCTCACCGATGCCGACCAGAAGCGGCTTGTGGAGGAGGCGCTCGGCGAACTTGACTTCTCGAGCATCTCTGGCGGGAGCCAGAACTGAGGCTCTGATGGAGGAGCTCGCCCAGGTATATGCCCGCTCGCTTTTCGCGGTCGCCCTCGAACAGGGCAAGCTGGACTTGCTGCGCGAGCAGCTCGGGCAGCTGGCCGATGCGCTGCGCGAGAACAGGGACCTGGAAGTGTTCTTCTTCTCGCCCTACTTCTCCACCGCGGAGAAGCAGGCGGCGCTTGGGAAGCTGCTGGACGGGGCCGATGAGGTGCTTTTGAACTTCCTGGGGCTGCTGATCGAAAACCACCGGATGCCCGTGATCTTCCATGTTCGCCGCCAGTACGAGCGCCTTTGGGATGAGGAGAACCTCACTCTGCCGGTGGAGATCACCAGTGCGATCGAGCTTGACTCGGCTACTACGGAGAGCCTGGGTCGGACTATTGGCGAGCGCACTGGGCGCAAGGTGCAGCTTGCCGCGCGGGTGGACCCTGACATTCTTGGCGGGATCATTCTCAGGGTCGGCAACTCGATTCTTGATGCCTCTATTCGCAATCGATTGGAGCAGCTTCGTAGGCAGGTTGCCTCCACCTCCTCTTAGAGGGGAGGGGGGAGGGCTGGCCCTCCCCCCTCCCCTCTACCCCTCCCCCCTCCCTTTTTTGAGAACAGAGCTAAGGAAAGAGACATGCAGATCAATCCAGATGAGATCACTAGTATTTTGAAGAGTCGGATCGCTGGGCTTGATGCTGGCGCGGCGGAGTTGACTGAGGTTGGGACTGTGTTGTCGGTGGCCGACGGTATTGCTCGGTTGCATGGGCTGGAGAACTGCATGTCGTTTGAGATGCTGGAGCTTCCGCATGGGGTTACTGGGCTGGCGCTGAATCTTGAGTCGGACAATGTTGGGGCGGTGTTGTTTGGGGAGTGGGAGCACATCTCCGAGGGGGATACCGTCAAGCGCACGGGCAAGTTGCTTGACATTCCTGTTGGGGAGGCGCTGTTGGGGCGGATTGTGGATCCTTTGGGGCGGCCTCTGGACGGCAAGGGGGACATCCACACCACTGAGACTCGCCCGGCGGAGTTCAAGGCTCCGGGGGTGGTGCAGCGCCAGCCGGTCAAGGAACCTATGCAGATTGGGCTGAAGGCGATCGACGCGATGATCCCGATTGGGCGTGGTCAGCGGGAGCTGATCATTGGCGACCGCCAGACCGGTAAGACGGCTATCGCTATCGACGCGATCATCAACAACCGGGACACCGGGGTGGTGTCCGTTTATGTTGCGATTGGGCAGCGCATGTCCACTGTGGTGGCGCTTGCGCAGACGCTTGACGAACACAATGCGTTGGAGAACACGATCATCGTTGCTGCGTCCGCTGACGAGGCGGCTCCGATCAAGTTCATGGCGCCCTACGCGGGGTGCGCGATGGGGGAGCACTTCCTCTACAACGGCCGCCACGCGCTGTGTGTTTACGATGATTTGACCAAGCACGCCTATGCCTACCGGCAGATGTCGCTGTTGCTGCGCCGGCCGCCCGGTCGCGAGGCTTATCCGGGTGATGTGTTCTATCTGCACTCCCGCCTGCTGGAGCGCGCGGTGAAGCTCAATGAAGACCTTGGTGGGGGCTCGCTTACGGCGCTGCCGGTGATCGAGACTCAGGCGGGGGACGTGTCCGCTTACATCCCCACGAACGTGATCTCGATCACCGATGGGCAGATCTTCCTGGAGTCCAAACTCTTCAACTCGGGGGTGCGGCCCGCGATCAACGTTGGGATCTCCGTCTCGCGCGTGGGGGGTAACGCTCAGATCGGGCCGATGAAGAAGGTTGCGGGGCGGATCAAGCTCGAGCTCTCTCAGTACCGGGATCTGGAGGCCTTTGCGCAGTTTGGCTCCGATCTCGATGCTGACACCCAGCGCACGCTGGCGCGCGGGGAACGCCTGGTGAAGACGCTCAACCAGCACGAGCGTGAGCCGCTGGCGGTGGAGGACCAGACGGTCCAGATCTTCGCCGCCACCAACGGCTTCCTGGATCGCCTCAACGTTGAGCGGGTGGGGGAGTTCCTGGTGGAGCTGACCGAACGGATGCACTCCCAGCACAGCGACCTCGGCGCGAAGATCGCTGGGGGCGACTGGTCGCCGGAGACCCAGAAGGCGGTGCACGACGCCGTGGAGGCGTTCGCGCGGGACTTCGGCTACGACCTCGACGAGGAGGGCCAGCCGCTTGACGATGACGCGCCGATCCGCGCGCAGGACGCCCCCGCGGCGGGCTCCGGTGCGGACTCCTCGGGGCAGGACGACGCTGCGCGGGCGGAGGCGAAGGCGGCGGCCTAGCCGCCGGCGCTTCGAACACGATGGCCAGCCAGTGCAACACGACGAGCGGAGTCTGATCGATGGCATCCCAGCGCGACGTCAAGAACCGGATCTCCTCGGTGAAGAACATCCAGAAGATCACGCGCGCCATGGAGATGGTCGCTGCCGCGCGCCTGCGCCGCGCCGAGCAGCGGATCGCGGCGCTGCGCCCCTACGCGGAGGCGATCGGGCGGATGACCCGCCAGGCGGCGCTCGCCGCCGGCTCCGAGGCTGAGCGGGTGCCGCTGCTGCGCACCCACGAGTCCCCGAGCACGGTGGGGCTGCTGCTGGTCACCGGCGACCGGGGGCTGGCGGGGGGGTTCAACTCTCAGGTGATTCGTGCGGGCATCCGCCTCTCCACCGAGCTTGCCGAGGGGGGGTTGAGGAGCGCGTGGTACGCCACCGGGCGGCGCGGGGTCTCCTCCCTGGTCTTCCGCGGCCACGAGCTGGGGGGCGGCTACACCGGCTTTGCCGACCGCCCCTCCCACGGGGATGCGCACGCGGTCGCGACGGATCTGATCGAGGGCTACGTGGAGGGCCGCCTGGACCGGGTGGAGCTGATCTACAACCGCTACGTCTCCCCGCTCACGCAGGAGGTCACGCGTGAGACGCTGCTGCCGCTCTCTCCCGCCGCGGTCATCGGGGAGGGGCGGGATTCTGCGCGGGCGGCGGGCCGAGACTCGGCGCAGGCGGAGGAGCACTCGGGCAAGCGCGCGCTCGTGGAGTACGAGCCCGAACCCCGGGAAATCCTCGAACGGCTCGTGCCGGCCTATATCGAGATCTCGATCCACCGGGCGCTGGTGGAGTCGGCCGCGGGCTTCTTCGGCGCGCAGATGACCGCGATGCGCAGCGCCTCGGACAACGCGGGGGAAATCATCACCGACTTGACGCTCCAGATGAACCGGGCCCGCCAGGCCGAGATCACCCAGGAGATCATGGAGGTGGTCGCCGGGGCGGAGGGACTGTCCTAGCGCAGGTTCGATGAGAAAACTTGAAGGATGATCAGAGGAGAATTGGAGAGCTGATGCCAGCCAACACCACCACAGAGGCCACCGACCCGAAGGCGAGCAGCAACGGCGCCGCGGCGCGCAATCTCGGGCGCATCGAGGAGATCCAGGGCGTCGTGATCGAGGCCGTCTTCCCCGACCGCCTGCCCGAGATCAACCACGCGATCACGATCGCCCGCCCCGCCGCCGCGGCGGGGGAGCGGGAGGAGGACATCGCGGCCGCACGGGAGAGCGTGCTGGTGTGCGAGGTGCAGCAGCACCTCGGCGACGACCGCATCCGCGCGGTGGCGATGGACACCACCGACGGCCTCGCGCGTGGCGTCGAGGTGGTGGACACCGGCGGCCCGATCACGGTCCCCGTGGGGGAGGCCACGCTGGGGCGCATCTTCAACCTGCTCGGCGAGCCGATCGACCTCGGCGCGGAGCTGCCCGCGGGCACCGAGCGCCGCGGCATCCACCAGGACGCCCCCCGCGTGGAGGACCTCACGCCGACGACCGAGATGTTCGAGACCGGCATCAAGGTCATCGACCTGCTGGCCCCCTACGCCAAGGGCGGCAAGGTGGGGCTGTTCGGCGGTGCGGGCGTGGGCAAGACGGTGCTGATCCAGGAGCTCATCCACAACCTCGCCAAGGAGCACGGCGGCCTCTCCGCGTTCTGCGGCGTGGGGGAGCGCTCGCGCGAGGGCAACGACCTGTGGCTGGAGATGAAGGAGTCCGGCGTCCTCGACAAGACGATGCTGGTGTTCGGGCAGATGAACGAGCCGCCCGGGGCGCGCATGCGCGTGGCGCTCTCGGGTCTCACGATGGCGGAATACTTCCGCGACCAGGGCCAGGACGTGCTGCTGTTCATCGACAACATCTTCCGCTTCGTGCAGGCCGGCTCCGAGGTGAGCGCGCTGCTCGGGCGGATGCCCTCCCAGGTGGGCTACCAGCCGACGCTGGAGACCGAGATGGGGCAGTTGCAGGAGCGCATCACCTCCACACGCGAGGGCTCGGTCACCTCGGTGCAGGCGATCTACGTCCCCGCCGACGACCTCACCGACCCGGCGCCGGCCTCGGTGTTCGCGCACCTCAACGCCACCACCGTGCTCTCCCGGGCGATCTCCGAGAAAGGCATCTACCCCGCGGTGGATCCCCTGGACTCCACCTCGACGATCCTCAAGGCGGACATCCTCGGGGAGGAGCACTTCCGCGTGGCCAACCGCGTCAAGGAGATCCTGCAGCGCTACAAGGAGCTGCAGGACATCATCGCGATCCTCGGCATCGACGAGCTCTCCGACGAGGACAAGCTCACCGTGCAGCGCGCGCGGCGGATCGAGCGCTTCCTCTCCCAGCCCTTCTTCGTCGCCGAAGAGTTCACCGGCACCCCCGGGGCCTACGTCTCGATCGCGGAGACGATCCGCGGCTTCGACGAGATCATCGAGGGCAAGCACGACGAGGTCCCCGAGAGCGCCTTCTTCCTGAAGGGCACCATCGACGAGGTCGTCGAGGCGGCCAAGAAGCAGTAGCGCGGGTGGTGGGGACACCCTCCAAATCAAGTGGAACGGGAGCGCGCATGCGCGCTCCCGCCGACGGGCGCATGCGCCCGTCGGGACAGCGGCGCATGCGCCGCTGTCGCATAGCTGAGAGGATGGCCTGATGGCCCACGCCAAGTTCCCAGTCGAAGTCCTCACCCCCGAGGGGCCCGTGTTCTCGGGGGAGGTCGAGATGCTCTCCACGGTCACCGAGGTGGGCTCGATCGGCATCCTCGCCAACCACCAGCCCGTGCTCGCGATCCTCAAACCAACCGAGCTGCGCCTCTACCGCAGCGAGTCGGAGATCCTGCGCTTCCAGCAGTCAGAGGGTTACCTGCAGTTCGAGAACAACCAAGCGCTCGTGCTGGTCCAGGAGGCCACGGCGCTGGATGGCGGCTGAGCGCCTCGGGCCGTATCAATCAGACCAGGTCAACCAGGTCTGATACGATCCTCTGCATGTCTGAGACAGTGACGGTCACAGAGGCCAAAACACAGCTCTCGCGTCTGATCGAGCGTGCCGCGGACGGCGAGGAGATTGTGATTCGCAGGGGGCCGCACCCGATGGCCAAGCTGGTGGCCTACTCCGACGTCAAGCCGAAACCGCGCAAGCCGGGCGCTCTACGTGGGCAGATCTGGATGAGCGAGGACTTCGACGAGCCCGACGAGGAAATCGAGCGCCTCTTCGGCATGCGAGATTGAGCTCGCTGCTCCTCGACAGTCACGCCCTGCTGTGGTGGCAGGCGGATGATCCCAAGCTCGGGGCAGGTGCTCGCCAGGCGGTCGAACGTCCAGATTCAGTCCTGCACTTCAGCGCGGCCTCGATCTGGGAGCTGGCGATCAAGCGGGCACAGCGAAAGCTCGACCTTCCCGATTCCCTACTCGACGTTCTTGCCGAGGAAGGCTTCGTGGAAGTGGCGGTCTCAGCTGCTCATGGTCTCCTCGCCAGCGCTCTGCCTCCCCGCCACCGTGACCCCTTCGACCGCATGATCGTCGCCCAGGCCCAGAGCGAGGGTCTCACGGTGGTCACCCGCGACGAGCGGATCGCCGCCTACGGCGTGCCGGTGCTCTGGTAGGGCGGGCGCCCGCCGTCGCGCGCGCGCAGCGGCTAGCCTTCCGGCACCGCCTCCCATGAACCCCAATCCAGATCCCCTCCAATGAGCACCCAGCGCGAGCCCGTCGGCGTCATCGGCACCGGCTATGTCGGCCTGGTCAGCGCTGCCGGCTTCGCGGAGCTGGGCAACGACGTGTGGTGCGTGGACATCGACGCCGAGAAGATCGCGCGTCTGCGCCGTGGCGAGGCCCCGATCTACGAGCCCGGCCTGGAGGAGCTGCTCGCCAGGCACGCGGGGCGCCTGCACTTCTCCACCGAGCTCGCCGATGCGCTCGAGCACACCCGCCTGCTGTTCGTCGCCGTGGGAACCCCCCCCACCTACTCCGGCGACGCCGACCTCTCCGCGGTGCACGCCGTCGTGGAGGCGATCCCCGCCTCCAAGGACCACGCGCTGGTGATGAAGTCCACCGTGCCCTGCGGGACCGGCGCCTCGATCGTGCGCACCTTCGCCGAGCAGGGCAAGGGGGGCCTGAAGTACGTCTCCTGCCCCGAGTTCCTCAAGGAGGGCTCCGCCGTGCCCGACTTCCTGAACCCCGACCGCGTGGTGGTGGGGGACCAGGGGGACTGGGCGGGGGACGCCGTGGTTGAGCTCTACCGCCCCCTGCTAGCGGCCGAGCACGGCGGTGGCGGCTCGGGGGAGCTCGTGCGCACCGACGTGGCCTCCGCGGAGATGGTCAAGCTCGCCTCCAACGCCTTCCTGGCCACCAAGATCTCCTTCATCAACGAGATCGCCAACGTCTGCGAGGAGACCGGGGCCGACGTGGTCGAGGTGGCGCACGGCATGGGCCTGGACGAGCGCATCGGGCCGAAGTTCCTGCAGGCCGGGATCGGCTTCGGGGGCAGCTGCTTCCCCAAGGACGTCGACGCCCTCAAGCAGCTCGCCGGCAACTCCGGCTACCACTTCCAGCTCCTCACCGCCGTGATCGAGGTCAACGAACTGCAGAAGCGCCGCGTGATCGGCAAGCTGCAGAAGCACCTCGGCAGCCTCGTGGGCAAGCGCGTGGGGCTGCTGGGCCTCGCGTTCAAGCCCAACACCGACGACATGCGCGAGGCCTCCTCGCTGGTGCTGGCCGCGCGGCTGAACGCCGACGGGGCCACCGTCTGCGGGTACGACCCCGTCGCCGAGGAGCAGGCCCGCGGACTGATCGGCGGCATCGAGCTGTCCGACAGCCCGATGGACGCGCTGCGCGGGGCCGACGCGGTGGTGCTCGTCACCGAGTGGCCCCAGTGCGTGGCCCTGGACTGGGTGCAGGTCGCCGAGGCGATGCGGGGCAGGGTCGTGATCGACGGTCGCAATGCGCTCGACAGCGACGCGGTGCGGGCTGCGGGGCTGCTGTACGAGGGGATCGGCAGAGGGTCCCCCGACCCGCCGAGCGGGCGCCGGCGCGAGGACTCATGAGGGCCGCGGGCCCCGTCGAGCGAGCCCGGAGGGTGGGCTTTCCCATCGAGGACGCCGGCTGATGTCGGCAGGGGGCCCCCAACCGTGCAAGCTGTGATTCTCGTCGGCGGTGAGGGCACGCGCCTGCGCCCCCTCACCTCCACGGTGCCCAAGCCGGTGGTCCCGCTGGTGGACCGCCCCTTCATCGCCTTCATGATCGAATGGCTGCGCCGGCACGGGATCGAGGACGTGATCATGTCCTGCGGCTTCCTCGCCACCTCCGTGCGCAACGTGCTGGGGGACGGCTCCGCGCTCGGGATCCGCCTGCGCTTCGTGGAGGAGCCCGACCCCCGCGGCACCGCGGGGGCGCTGAAGTTCGCGGAGTCGATGCTCGACGAGCGCTTCCTGCTGCTCAACGGGGACGTGCTGACCGACATCGACCTCACCGCGCAGATCGCCCAGCACGAGCGCACCGGCGCGCGGGCCACGCTTGCGCTGGTCCCCGTCGAGGACCCCACCGCCTACGGCCTCGTGCGCCTCCACGAGGACAACGCGGTCAGCGACTTCGTGGAGAAGCCCTCCTCCGATCAGATCGACACGCGGATGATCAGCGCGGGGGCCTACGTGCTGGAGCGCGAGGTGCTCGAGCTGGTGCCCCCGGAGCGCAACGTCTCGATCGAGCGGGAAGTCTGGCCGCTGCTGATCGGCCACGGGCTCTACGGGTTCCCCTCGGAGAGCTACTGGTTGGACATCGGCACCCCCGAGCGCTACCTGCAGGGCACCTTCGACATCATCGAGGGCAACGTCGCCACCGCGGTGCAGGAGCGCCTCGGCAGCGGCTACCTCGCGATCGCCCCCGACGCTCGGGTCGAGGGCCGCGCGATCCCCCCCGCGGTGCTGGAGCCCGGCGTGCACGTGGCGCCCGGCGCGCACGTCGGCAGCCTCGTGGTGCTCGGCCAGGGCGTCACCGTCGGCGCCGGCTCCACGGTGGAGCGCGCGGTGATCATGAACGGCAGCGAGATCGGCGCGGGGTGCACCCTGCGCGACTGCATCGTCGCCGCGGGCTGCCGCGTGGGGGAGGGCACCCAGCTGACCGACGGCGCGGTGCTCGGCGAGGGGGTCACCCTGGGGGCGCGCAACATCGTGTCCCGCGGTGCGCGTATCTTCCCGGGCGTGACCCTGCCCGATGAAGCGTTGAAATTCTCATGAGCGAGAGCGCGATGGCCACCCTCTCCCGCGAGGCGATCGCCGAGGTGGACAGCTCCGGGCAACTGGACGATGTGCTCACGCTGCCCGAGCACCTGCGCGACGCGATGTGGCGCGTGGAGTCCGCGATCATGAACGAGTGGGATACACCCGGCGGGCTGGTGGTGGCCGGCATGGGCGGCTCCGCGATCGGCGGCGCGCTGGCGGCCGCGGCGCTGGGCGACCACGCCTCGCGGCCGATTCTCGTCACACGCGCCTACGGGCTGCCGCCGTGGACGACGCCCGACACCACCGTGCTGTGCGCGAGCTACTCGGGCAACACCGAGGAGACGCTCGCCTGCTACGAGTCGGCGGGCGCGTTGGGGGCCCAGCGCGTGGTCGTCACCACCGGCGGTCGCCTGGCGGAGCTGGCGCGTGCGGACAAGGTGCCGGTGATCCCGCTCCCCGGCGGCTTCCAACCGCGCGCCGCGGTCGCCTACATGACGGTGGCCTCGCTGGAGGTCGCCGCCCTCTGCGGAGCCGGCCCCCGCCTCACGTCGGAGATCGACGTCGCCGCCTCCCACGCCGAGCAGCTCGTCGCCGAGTGGGGCCCCGACGCGCCGGAGGAGTCACTGGCGAAGACGATCGCGCGCGGCCTGCAGGGCACCACGCCGGTGATCGCCGGAGCCGGGCTCACCAACCCGATCGCCTACCGCTGGAAGACACAGATCAACGAGAACGCCAAGCAGCTGAGCTTCGCCAGCGACCTGCCCGAGCTCGATCACAACGAGATCGTGGGTTGGGAGAGCGCGCGCGAGCTCGGGCGCTTCTCCGCGGTCTTCCTCGACGACTCCGACGCCCACCCGCGCGTGAAGGAGCGGATGGACCTGACCGAGCGCCTGATCGCCGACAACGCCGCGGCCAGCTTCCGCCTGGAGACACGCGGGCAGACAGCGATCGAGCGGGTCTTCTCGCTGGTGCTGCTCGGCGACCTCGTCTCGATCTACCTCGCGACGCTCCGCGGGGTCGATCCCGGGCCCGTGAAGATCCTGGACGAGCTGAAGGCCGCCCTGGCCGAGCGCTCGGCTGCCCCCTGAGCGCCCGGGAGTGTGTGATACCTTCCGGGACGGCCGAGGAGCGCTGCGACGGGCTGTGAACCGCCACGCTCGGCATCTCTCTGTAGCAAGGGCGCTCACCTGACCGGACAGGAGGACTCGTCATGTCCGCTTCGACTCTCGCCACAGCCGCCCCCAGCACCGACTTCAAGGTCGCCGACCTCTCCCTCGCGGAGCTCGGGCGCAAGGAAATCACGCTCGCCGAGCACGAGATGCCCGGACTGATGTCCACTCGCGCGGAGTTCGCGCAGGCCCAGCCGCTGCGGGGCGCGCGGATCACGGGCTCCCTGCACATGACCGTGCAGACCGCCGTGCTGATCGAGACACTCACGGCGCTCGGAGCGGAGGTGCGGTGGTGCAGTTGCAACATCTTCTCCACCCAGGACGCCGCCGCGGCGGCGGTCGCCGTCGGCCCCGAGGGGACTCCCGAGGAGCCCCGGGGCGTGCCGGTGTACGCCTGGAAGGGGGAGACCCTGGAGGAGTACTGGTGGTGCACCGATCAGGCGCTGCGCTGGCCCGGCGAGGACGGGACGCCGGGGGCGGGAGGCCCCAACATGATCCTGGACGACGGTGGCGATGCCACGCTGCTGGTGCACAAGGGCACCGAGTACGAGGCCGCGGGCGTCGTGCCCGATCCAGCGGGGGCGGACTCGGAGGAGTTCCGCGTGATCCTCTCCCTCCTGCAGCGCTCGCTCGGCGAGGACCCCCAGCGCTGGACGCAGATCGGTCAGGGCATCAAGGGCGTCACCGAGGAGACCACCACGGGCGTGCACCGGCTCTATGAGATGACCGAGGCGGGCACCCTGCTGTTCCCCGCGATCAACGTCAACGACTCCGTGACCAAGTCGAAGTTCGACAACCTCTACGGCTGCCGCCACTCCCTCGTGGACGGCATCAACCGCGCCACCGACGTGATGATCGCCGGCAAGATGGCGGTGATCTGCGGCTTCGGCGACGTCGGCAAGGGCTGCGCGGAATCGCTGCGCGGCCAGGGCGCGCGCGTGGTGGTCACCGAGGTCGACCCCATCTGCGCGCTGCAGGCCGCGATGCAGGGGTACACGATCCGCACCCTGGAGGAAGTGGTGGGGGAGGGCGACATCTTCGTCACCTGCACCGGCAACCGCGACATCATCCGCGCGGAGCACATGGCGCGCATGAAGCACCAGGCGATCGTGGGCAACATCGGGCACTTCGACAACGAGATCGACATCGCCGGCCTCACCAAGGTGGTGGGCGTGGAGCGCATCAACATCAAGCCCCAGGTGGATGAGTGGCGCTTTCCCGACGGCCACGCCATCATCCTGCTCTCCGAGGGGCGCCTGCTGAACCTCGGCAACGCCACCGGCCACCCGAGCTTCGTGATGAGCAACTCCTTCACCAACCAGACCATCGCCCAGATCGAGCTGTTCACGAAGAACGAGGAGTACGAGCGGCGCGTCTACGTGCTCCCCAAGCACCTCGACGAGAAGGTCGCCCGCCTGCACCTCGATGCGCTCGGGGTCAAGCTCACCACGCTCAGCGCCGAGCAGGCCGCCTACATCGGCGTGCCCGTCGAGGGGCCCTACAAGCCCGATCACTACCGCTACTGAGCCGGGATGCCCCCTTGCGGGGGGGCCGGGGCACTGGGGCGGGCGCCGGTGGCGCGATGATGCATCTCTGCCTCGTCTGTCCACGGCCGCCCTGGCGGCGATTGGCTCCCCGGCGACTGCGATCCGATAGCCTGCCGCCGCGATGAGAGCGATGGTCCTCGCGGCAGGGCTCGGAACCCGGCTGCGCCCCCTCACCTACGAGATCACCAAGCCGATGGTGCCGGTGCTGGACCGGCCGGTGATGGCGCACATCCTCGATCTGCTCGAACGTCACGGCTTCGAGGAGGTGATCGCCAACCTGCACTACTTCCCCGACTCGATCCGCGCCTACTTCGGGGAGGGGGGTCCCCTCTCCTACCGCTACGAGGAGGAGCTGCTCGGCACCGCGGGAGGGGTGCGCGCCTGCGCGGAGTTCTTCGGCGAGGAGCCCTTCCTGGTGATCTCCGGGGATGCCCTCACCGACATCGACCTCACCGCGCTCGCCGCGCGCCACCGGGAGGCCGGCGGGATCGCGACGCTCGCGGTCAAGCAGGTCTCCGACACGCGCGAGTACGGGGTGGTGCTGCACGACCGCGCGGGACGTGTCACGGGCTTCCAGGAGAAGCCCCAGCCCGACGAGGCGCTCTCGGACCTCGGCAACTGCGGCATCTACGTGTTCGACCCCGCGATCTTCGACTACTTCCCCGAGCGCCCCTTCGCGGACTGGGCCCAGGACGTGTTCCCCGCGCTGCTGGAGCACGACGCGCCCTTCCACATCCACGAGATCCGCGACTACTGGAACGACGTGGGCTCCCTCGCGGAGCTGCGCCAGGGCACCTTCGACGCGCTGCGCGGGGAGCTGCGCCTGCAGCTCCCCGGGCGCGAGATCGCGCCCGGGGTGACGCTTGCGGGCGAGGACGGGGGTTCGCCGCTTCCCGACGACGCCGAGGTCGAGGGTCCCGTGTGGATCGGACGGGACGTTCAGATTGGAGCGGGCGTGCGCCTCACCGGCCCGCTCGTGCTGGGCGACGGCGCCCGCGTCGGCGCTGGGGCGCAGCTGCGCGAGAGCATCCTCTTCCCCGGTACCGAGATCGCCTCCGGGGCGATCGTGATCGGCGCGATCGCCGGGCACGCCGGGATCCTGCAGAGCATGCGCGCGCGGGGGGCATGAAAGAGGGCCCGCCGAGGCGGGCCCTCCTCACTGGACAGGTCCAGCTCGATGGCGATGGCTTTACCGTGGCATCGCGCACCGGCCCGGTATGGGCACTGTCCGGGCCGGCGGCGACGCCGGTCGTCAGTTGACGACGATGCCCGAGGCGACGGCGCCCGCAGGCAGCGGGGTGGGCGAGCTTGCCAGCTCGGTGAGGGTGCCGCCGTTCACCGCAAAGGACGCGACGACGTTGGCCTTGCTTCCGTTCACCAGCAGCGTCCTGCCATCGGGGGACAGGCGGGCATCGACGGCACCCGCCCCGGCCGAGCCGAACGGCGTGCTGCCAAGCAGGATCAGCGAGCCGTCGGGGTCGATCGCGTAGCTGGAGATCTCTCCCGATCCGGTGTTGACTGCGAACAGGAACCGCCCATCGTGGCTGATCTCGATCCAGCAGGGCGCCGTCTGGATATCGGCGAACGGGGATGCCCCGATCGAGGTCAGTTGGCCCCAGGGGCTCACATCGAAGGCCGAGACCGTTCCTTTGCCTTCTCCGCCGTGGGCATTGCTGACGAACAGCTGCGAGGGATTCGTCGGGCTGAACTCCGACCCGAACGGTCCCGGTCCCTGCGCCGCAATCGGCGAACCCGGCGCCGCGAGGAGACGTCCATCCCAACCGACGCGGAAACTCGCGATCGTCGAGCTGCCCGCGAGCGTGACCACGAGCCGCTGGCCGGTGGGATCGAACAGCACGTCGGCCGGACCGGAACCAGCGGGCAGCGGGACGGTCGAGTTCGGCAGGGGGTAGAGAGCGCCGTTCGCCGCCAAGCGGAAACCCGTGACATCCGTTTCGCCGCTCCCGGCGTTGGCGACGTAGACCAGGTCGCCCGAGACCGCAATGCTGACGGGGTCGCTGCCTCCGGAGGGCACAGGACTTCCGACCGGCTGCGGCACGCCATTGAAGCCCAGTCGCAGGACCGATATCTGGTTGCTCGCGGCGTCGACCGCCAGCAGGTAGCGCCCGTCGCTGGAGAGCTGAATGGCGCCCTGCGAGGCCAGGCCGGCGCCGGATCCGGCGCCCCCTGTGGGAAATGGGGAGCCGGGTATCGGCGTGAGCGAGCCATCGGCGTGCCGATCGAAGCCGGCCACGGTGTTCGACACCGCCGTGTTGTCGTCGACGTAGGCATGGCCGACGACGAAAGACCAGTGATGACCGAAGAAGCCGGGCGCGGCAAGGGCGCTGCTCGATGAGATGGCCGCTCCCGCGAGGGCCAGCGCGAGCAAGATGACGAGGCGAGGCAGCTTCATGTTGTGAACCTCCTGGATCCGGCGGGGGAGATTCCCCGACCACGATCCACTGTGCCCCCCACTCATTACGTGGACCTTGCGCAAAAATGAACATTCCATGACCTCACCCGCCGCGTGGGATGGTTCAGCGGTCGTACGTTTGCGGAGAAGCCGATGGACAATCGCCGTCCGGGGGCGTAGCATCGAGCTGGAGGGTGGGGTGGCCGGTAAGCCGGGCCCCGCTTCTTTCAGACACACAGTCTCCCCGAACGAAAGGAGGCACGCATGCAGATCGAGATCAAGGGCCGCAACGTGCCGGTCCCCGACGATTTGCGCAGGCACGCCGAACGCCGCCTGGAGAAAGTCTCGCGGCAGGTGTCCGAGTTCGCGCGCCTGGAGATCGAGCTCCTGCGGGAGCCCAACCCGCGGGTCGCCGACCACGAGGTGGCCGAGGCCACGCTCTACCTCAAGGGGGTCACGCTGCGGGCCCGCGACGCCTCCCCGCAGATGCTGCACTCGCTGAATCTCGTGGTCGACGAGCTCGCCCGCCAGGTCAAGCGCCACCGCGATCGCCGCCGCAGCCGGCGCGAGACACGGGCGGCCCTCGCCGAGCGCGCGGCGCTGGTTGGAGTCCCACCCGCCCCCGGAGTCCCGCCCACCCCGGCCGTGCCGTAGGGGAGGCCCCACCCCCGCCGGACGGCCGGCCCAGACCCACCGTAGGGCCCACCGGACACGCCCCCAGGCGCTACCCTGGGGGCGTGTCCCTCCTGGATCGCGCCCTCAACGTGGGCGAGGCGAAGAAGTTCAGACAGTACGAGAAGCGCGTAGCGCTGATCGGTGCGTTCGAGCCCGAGCTCGAACACGACACCGACGTGGAGCTGCGCGAGCGGATGGACGCCCTGCGCGAGCGCGCCGCCGGCGGCGAGTCCCTCGACGGCCTGCTCCCCGAGTGCTTCGCGCTGGTGCGCGAGACGGGCAAGCGCCAGATGGGGATGCGCCACTTCGACGTGCAGCTGATTGGCGGTATGGCGCTGCACGAGGGCTGCATTGCCGAGATGAAGACAGGCGAGGGCAAGACGCTCACGGCGACCCTCGCGGTGGCGCTCAACGCGCTGGCGGTGCGCGAGGTGCGGGCGGGGCAGGGCGACGGCGGGACCGCGAGCGACGCTGCGCAGAACGGGGAGAGCCCCGATGATCGAGACCCAGCCGGGCAGGTGGGCGTTCGAACCGAACGCAAGGGCGTGCACGTGGTCACCGTCAACGACTACCTCGCGCGCCGCGACGCGGAATGGATGAGCCCGATCTACGAGGCCCTGGGGATCTCGGTGGGGGTGCTGCAGAACATGCAGCCCTACGAGGAGAAGCACCGCGCGTACGCCAGCGACGTGGTGTATGGGACCAACTCCGAGCTCGGCTTCGACTACCTGCGCGACAACATGGCCAAGGACCTCGCCGAAAAGGTCCAGCGCGGCCACGCCTTCGCGATCGTGGACGAGGTCGACAACATCCTGATCGACGAGGCCCGCACGCCGCTGATCATCTCCGGCGCCCCCGAACAGGCGGCCGACCTGTACGTCAAGTTCGCGCGCCTCGCGCCCAAATTGGTTCCCGGCAAGACCCCCGAAGGGATGGACCCGGGCTCCAAGAAGAAATACCTCGCCGACTTCGACTACGAGTTCGAGGAGAAGCACAAGACGGTCGCCGTCACCGAGCAGGGGGTCGCCAAGGCCGAGCGCTTCCTCGGCATCGACCACCTCTACCGCGCCGAGAACGGCCACCTCGTCAACCACCTCAACCAGGCGCTGCGCGCGGAGTCCCTCTACAAGCGCGACGTGGACTATGCGGTGATCGACAACGAGGTGAAGATCATCGACGAGTTCACCGGGCGCATCCTCGACGGGCGGCGCTGGTCGGAAGGCCTGCACCAGGCGATCGAGGCGAAGGAGGGCGTGCGCGTCCAGGAGGAGAACCAGACGCTCGCCACGATCACCTACCAGAACTTCTTCCGCCTCTACGAGAAGCTCTCCGGGATGACCGGCACCGCGCTGACGGAGGCCACGGAGTTCATGAAGATCTACGAGCTCCCCGTGGTTCAGATCCCCACGAACGTTGACATGGTGCGCGCCGACCGCAACGATCAGGTCTACAAGACCAAGGACGGCAAGTGGAGCGCGGTCGTGCGCGAGATCGAGGCGCGCCACCAGAGCGGCCAGCCGGTGCTGGTCGGAACGATCTCCGTGGAGGTCTCCGAGCTGCTCGGCAAGCGCCTCGAGCAGCGCGGGATCCCGCACACGGTGCTGAACGCCAAGCCCGAGCACGCCGCGCGCGAGGCGGAGACCGTCGCCGAGGCCGGCCAGCCGGGCGCCGTGACGATCGCCACCAACATGGCGGGCCGCGGCGTGGACATCAAGCTCGGCGGCAACCCCGAGCACCTCGCCCGGCTGGAGCTCGCCAAGGAGGGCCTGAAACAGGGGGCGGAGGGCTACGAGCAGCGCTTCGCCGAGGTGCTGCCCGGCATCGAAGAACGCGTCGCCGCCAACCGCGAGCGCGTGGCGGCGGCCGGGGGGCTCTACATCTGCGGCACCGAGCGCCATGAGTCCCGGCGCATCGACAACCAGCTGCGCGGGCGCTCCGGGCGCCAGGGCGACCAGGGGGAGTCACGCTTCTTCCTCTCCGCCGAGGACGACCTCGTGCGGCTCTTCGCGGGCGACCGCATCTACCGCATCCTCGACAAACTCGGCGGGGTCGACGAGGAGGGCAACGAGGAACCGATCGAGGCGGGGATGCTCTCCAAGCAGATCGAAAAAGCCCAGCGCAAGGTCGAGGAGCAGAACTTCCTGATCCGCAAGCGCGTACTCGAATACGACGACGTGATGAACGAGCAGCGGCGCGTGATCTACTCCTACCGCGACCAGGTGCTCAAAGGCGAGGCGATGGGCGGGCAGGCCCGCACGGAGATCGCGAACGTGATCGAGCGCACGATCGAGGAGTACACCCAGGGCGACTACCTGGAGGACTGGGACGTCGACGGCCTCTTCACCGCGCTCTCCCAGTTCTTCCCGCTGGACATCGGGCCGCAGGACATGAACCCCGAGGCGATCGACCGCGCCCACCTCGGCGGACGTGTCGTGGAGGCCGCGATGAAGCGCTACGACGCGCGCGAGGAGGAGCTCGGGGAGGAGCTGCTGGGCCAGCTGGAGCGCTATCTGCTGCTGCAGATCATCGACGAACGCTGGCGCGAGCACCTGTTCGACGTGGACTACCTGCGCGAAGGCATCCACCTGCGCGGCTTCCTGCAGATGGACCCCCTGGTGGCCTACAAGAACGAGGCCTTCACCCTCTTCGGCGACCTCGTCAACAGCATCTGGGCGGATTACGCGCGCCTGATCTTCAACGTGCAGGTCGTCCTGGACGGCCAGAACGGGGGTGGCGGATTTGGGGGCCCCCAGGCTGGACCGGCGAGTGGGGCGGGCGGGACTCCATTCCCCGCGGCCGGAAACACCACCCGTCCCGCGCGCGTCTCCTACTCGGGTGGCAGCGCCGCGATGGGTGCCGGAGCGATCGCGGCCGCCGCGGCGGCCGCCGGGGCGCCCGGGAACGGATCGGCCCAGGGGTACCCCCCGAACGCGGGGGGCGAGGGGGAAATGGAGCTGGTGCCCGCGGTCGAGCAGCGCGTGATCGACTCAGAGCACCAGGTGGGGCGCAACGACCCCTGCTGGTGCGGCTCGGGCAAGAAGTTCAAGAAGTGCCACGGCGCATAGGAGCGCCGTGGACGCGGCGCATAGCTGCGTCCTCGCTCGCTCGCGTACTGAGTACGCCACGCTCGCTGCGTCCTTGCTCTGCTTGGTCCACGGCGCTCCTATAGCCGTTGTTCAATTTGACGGAGCGCATAAGAGCGCCGTGGACACTGATAGCGTGGGCACATGGCCACAACCACTACCCCCGAGTCCACCCCGCAGCGCCTCGCCGCGATTCGCGACCAGCTGAAGCTGCTCGCGGACTATCTTTGACCCGGCTGCGCTGGGCGAGCGCGCGAGCGCGCTCGAGGGGGAGATGCAGGCCCAGGGTTTCTGGGATGACTCAGAACACGCGGGGAGGGTCTCCGCGGAGCACGCGCGCCTGACGCGGCGCGTGGAGATGTTCAGGACGCTGGAGAGAGACGTCGAGGAACTGGACGGTCTCGCGGAGCTGGCCCAGGAGGACGAGTCGATCGTTGCGGAGGTGGACGAGCATCTGGCCTCCGCCGAGTCGCGCTTGCAGGAGCTCGAGGAGCAGCGGCTCTTCTCGGGCCCCTACGACGCGGGCGATGCGCTCGTGAGCGTGAACGCGGGGGCGGGGGGCACCGATGCGCAGGACTGGGCGGAGATGGTGCTGCGCATGGAGATGCGCTGGGCGGAGTCGCGCGGCTTCCAGGTGGAGCTCCTGGAGGCGAGCGCGGGGGAGGAAGCGGGCATCAAGTCCGCCACCTTCCGCGCCGCCGGCGAGAACGCCTACGGCCTCTTCGGGGCCGAGCGTGGGGTGCACCGCCTGGTGCGCCTCTCCCCGTTCGACTCCGCCCACCGGCGCCAGACGAGCTTCGCCGGGGTGGAGGTCGCCCCCGTCGTGGAGGAGACCGGGGAGATCGAGATCTCAGACGACGACCTCCAGGTGGACACCTACCGCGCCTCCGGGGCGGGTGGCCAGCACGTCAACAAGACCGACTCCGCGGTGCGCATCACGCACAGGCCCTCGGGGATCGTGGTGCAGTGCCAGAACGAGCGCTCCCAGTCCTCCAACCGCGCCACCGCCATGGCGATGCTGCGCGCCAAGCTGCTCGAACGCCAGGAGCGCGAACGCAAGGCGGAGATCGCCCGCGCGAAGGGCGAGGCCCAGGACGTCAACTTCGGCTCCCAGATCCGCTCCTACGTGCTGCACCCCTATTCCCTGGTCAAGGACCACCGCACCGGCCACGAGGTCGGTGACGTGCAGCGCGTGCTCGACGGGGACCTCGACGGGTTCGTGCGGGCCTATCTGCTCAAGGCTGCGTCGACGGGCTAGTGGACAGGACAGAGCTGATCGCACTGGTGTGCGCTCGGCGTCGTCGCACGGACAGCATTCAGCGCCCCGCCTTGATCTGCTCGCGCTCGGCCAACCGGTTGCGGCGGCGCAACTGGGCCTCGCTCTCGCGCCGCTGCTCCTCGTGGGTGCCGGCGAGCAGGGGTGGCACCGGCATCGGGTTGCCCTGCTCGTCGACGGCCACCATCGTCAGATAGGCGCTGTTGCTGTGCCGCCGCTCGCCGGTGCGCGGGTTCTCCGTGTCAACCCGCACTCCGACCTCCATCGAGGTGTGCCAGACGGCGTTGACGCTGGCCTGGAATGTGACGAGCTCGCCGACGTGGATCGGGACCCTGAACGTCATGCGATCCATGCTGGCGGTCACGACCCTGCTGCGACAGTGCTTGACGGCGGCCAGGCCGCCGGCCTCGTCGCACAGCTTCATGACCGTGCCGCCGTGTACGAAGCCGGCGCCGTTGGCGTCCAGCGGCCCCATCCAATGGGCGAGCGTGGCGTGCGAGTCTGCGGCAGGGCGTGCGTCCATGTCGCTGATCCTATGCCCTCTATGCTGAGGGCGGTGAGCGCCACTTTGGACGTCGACCTCGCAGCGCTCGTGCGCGCGGCGCTCGAGGAGGACGTCGGCGCCGGAGACGTGACGACGCGCGCGACGGTGGATGCCGAGGCCCGGGCTGACGCGCTGATCACGCAGAAGGCGCCCGGCGCGATCTACGGCCTGGACGCAGCAGAAACGACTTTCGCGCTGCTCGACCCCGACGCCAGCTTCGAGCGGCTCGTGGATGAGGGCGTGTGGCGCGAGCAGGGAGGGCCGGTGCTGTCGATCTCGGCACGCGCGCAGGCGCTGCTCACAGGCGAGCGCACGGCCCTGAACTTCCTCGGGCGCCTGTCTGGCATCGCCACGCTGTCGGCGCGCGCGGCGCGCGAGGTGCAGGGCACGGGGGTGCGGGTGCTCGACACGCGCAAGACCACCCCGGGGCTGCGCGCGTTGGAGAAGGCGGCGGTTGCGGCAGGCGGGGCGCACAACCACCGTGTGGGGCTGTATGACGCGATCCTCATCAAGGAGAACCACATCGCCGCCGCCGGGGGGATCGCGCAGGCGGTGGCTCGCGCGCGCGCGGAGGCGCCCGAGCTTGCGCATACCCTGGAGGTGGAAGTCCGCAACCCCGAGGAGATCGAGCAGGCGCTCGCCGCGGGTGCCCCGCGCATCCTGCTGGACAACATGGACGACGCGCAGTTGCGCGCCGCGGTCGCGCAGGTCGCCGGACGCGCGCAGCTCGAGGCCAGCGGCGAGATCACCCTGCAGACGCTCCGGGGGCGCGCGGAGACCGGGGTAGAATTGATCTCGATGGGCGCCCTCACTCATTCGGCGCCGGCGCTCGACCTCTCGATGATCCTGGAGGCACTGCCATGAACCTGCCCATGGCCCCATCTCGGTCCTCCCCCAAGGCCTCCGCTTCGCCGCTGCTCGCTGCATCGGCGGCGTCGCCCCCACTCCCAATGGTCCCCTCACAGGTTGAGATCCCCGCGCTCACCCCGGGAGAGATCGTGGATCTGCAGAGCGAGGTGCGCGCCCTGGCGGCCGAGCGCGGCGCGGTGATCCTCGCCCACAACTACCAGGTGCCCGAGGTCCAGGACGTGGCCGACTATGTCGGGGACTCGCTCGGGCTCTCGCGCAGAGCCGCCCTCGCGGAGGGCGAGACGATCGTCTTCTGCGGCGTGCACTTCATGGCCGAGACCGCCTCGATCCTCTGCCCGGAGAAGACCGTGTTGATCCCCGACCTCGACGCCGGCTGCTCGCTGGCGGCCTCGATCGACGCCGAGCAGTTGGCGCAGTGGCGCGAGCGGTATCCGAGGGGCGTCGTCGTGATGTACGTGAACACCACCGCCGAGGTGAAGGCGCTGACCGACTACTGCTGCACCTCGGCCAACGCGGTGGAGGTGGTGCGCCACATCTACGAGACCCGAGGCGCCGACACCGAGATCCTGTTCGGCCCCGACATGTGGCTGGGCGCCTACGTCGAGAAGGAGCTCGGCCGGCGCATGCACGTGTGGGACGGCGAGTGCCACGTCCACGCCGGGATCCGCCCCGCCGACATCGAGGCCACGCGCGCCGCGCACCCCGGCGCGGACTTCCTGATCCACCCCGAGTGCGGGTGTTCCACGAGCGTGATGGAGTATGTCGCCGCGGGGGACATTTCATCGGAGGGCGTGCACATGCTCTCCACCGGCGGGATGCTCAAGTACGCCGAGGAGGCCGAGCACATGGCGGCGGCCGATGCGCCCGAGGGCGCGGGCGTCGAGCGGTGGGTCGACGGCGAGAGCGCCCAGGGATCCACCGAGAGCGTGAGCGCCCAGAGCAACGGGCGCCGGGAGGTCGTGGTGGCCACCGAGACGGGGATGCTCTACCCGCTGCGCATGGCGGCGCCCGACGTCGACTTCATCCCTGCCAACCCCGAGGCGAGCTGCGTGTACATGAAGATGATCACGCTCCCCAAGCTGCGCGACTCCCTGCGGGACATGAAGTTCGAGGTGCGCGTCCCTGAGGAGATCGCCGAGCGCGCACGTGTGCCGATCGACCGCATGGTCGCGCTGGGCTGAGCCATCAACTTAGCGGATACGCTAACGATCTTTAAAATCGTTAGCGAAAGTGCTATGCTATCGGTATGTTTGGCAGCAACAACCGCATGGCCGGTGATCTGATTGCAGAGATCCTGCGCACCTCGGGCTTGACCCAAGCCGAGTTGGCGCGTCGCTCCGGGTTACAGCAGTCGGTGTTGAGCGCCTATGCGCATGGTCATCGCCAGCCATCTGTCGCAGCGCTGGCGCGAATCGCACATGCGGCGGGATTGGACCTCGCGATCTCCCCGCTTGCCGATGCCGACGCGCTCGAGCGGTCGGGCAGGATCCTGATCGACGTGCTCGAGCTCGCCGACCGCATGCCCTCCAAGCCTCGCGGTGAGCTGACGTATCCGCCGCTGATCCGCCTCGCAGCATGATCGGCGTCGCGGACCGCATGCTCGCAGTC
Source organism: uncultured Solirubrobacterales bacterium (assembly GCA_963713985.1). Taxonomy (GTDB): domain Bacteria; phylum Actinomycetota; class Thermoleophilia; order Solirubrobacterales; family Solirubrobacteraceae; genus Palsa-744. Next base: position 2,138,875 of record OY970219.1, read on the forward strand.
CACGACGCGCTGCGAGTGGCCGGCTTCCCGCACGCCATTGGCGGTGCGATCGCGCTCGGGTACTGCACGCTGGAGGCGCGCGGCACGCAGGACGTCGACATCAACGTGTTCGTCTCACCGAGCCGGACGCGAGAAGTCCTCGCCGCTCTGCCCGAGGGAGTCAGGATCACAGGGAAGGATCTGCAAGGCGCCGAACGCGATGGACAGGTGCGTCTCATGTGGGACGCGACTCCGATAGATCTCTTCTTCAGCGTGCTGCCCCTCCACGACGAGATCGAGCGCAACATCCGACACGTCTCCTTCGGCGACCGCACGATCCCGGTACTGGACTGCACGGGGCTGGCGGTCTTCAAGGCGATGTTCGCCCGCCCGCGCGACTGGGTCGACATCGAAGCGATGATCGAGGCACGCTCGATCGACGTCGAGGAGGCGATCCGCTGGATCCGCGAGATGATCGGTGACGATCCACGGATCGAGACGTTGACCTCCCTGAGCTCCAGCCGTCGCTCCCAAGGTGAGCCGCCGCCGCTGCGCCCGAAGGCCGCTGGCGCGACGCCGAACGAGTCCGCCTAAAACTCCTCGGCCGTGTGAGGCCCCACACAGGCGACCGCGAGGTTCTCGGTGATGCCCTCCGCGACTTCGCGGACCTCCTCGTAGGTGACCGCGTCCAGCGCGGCGATCGCGGCGTCGGGGTCGATCTCCTCGCCGAAGACGATCGACTGGCCGGCGGCGTAGCGCGCGACGGCGTTGGTGTTCTCGAACGCGAGCACCACCCTTCCCGCGGCGTAGGCGCGAGCGCGCGCCACCTCGTCCTCGGTGGGTCCGTCGGTGCGCAGCTCCTCCACGATCTCGCGCATCCGGGTGTAGGCCTCGATGCACTTGGCCGAGTCCAGGCCCGAGCCCAGCTGCAGGATGGGGACGTCCGCGAAGGTGTGGTCGATCGCGTACACCGAGTAGCAGAGGCCCCGTTTCTCGCGAATCTCGTCGAACAGCCGCGAGCCCATCGAGCCGCCGAGCAGCGTCGAGTAGATCGTCAGCGCCGCGCGCTGGCGGCGCTCGGTGACCCTCACCGCGGGGCGGTAGATCATGCGCAGGTGCGACTGGTTGGTGTCCCGCTGCTCCACCAGCGTCTGCGGCGCGAATGCCGGTGCGGGCACGTAGGGCTCGGGCTCCCCCAGCGTGGGGAAGCGCGCGAAGCACTCGTGCAGCTCCTCGTCTGCGGGCAGGTGGTCGAGGTTGCCCACCAGGAACGCCCCCCCGCGCGCGCCCGCCCAGCGGCGCTCGCGGAAGGCGACGATCGCCTCGCGCGTGAAACTGCGCAGGTTCTCCTCCGGGCCCAGCACCGTGCGCCCCAGCGGGTGCTCCCCGAAGCCGGCGCGGTCGATCAGGTACTCCGCGATCGTGGAGGGCTGGTCGTAGGCGCGGTTGATCTCCTGGATCACCACCCCCCGCTCGCGGTCGAGCTCCTCGGCGTCGATGCGGGGGCGCCCCACGAAGTCGCTCAGCAGGTCGATCGCCGCCGGCGCGGACTCCGCGCGCACGGTGATGTGGAAGGCCACGAGGTCGTGGGAGGTGTACGCGTTCAGCATCCCCCCGAGCCGCTCAGCGGTCTCGTTGACGTCGGTGTAGGTGGGGTACTTCTCTCCGCCCTTGAACACCAGGTGCTCGAGGAAGTGGGCCATCCCGTTCTCCTCCGCGCGCTCCGTGCGCGCGCCCGCGTCGAAGGCGACCAGCACGGTCAGCGCGCGGGTTCCCGGCACCGCGACGCGGTGCACGGGCAGGCCGTTGGTGGGGACCGTGGTGGTTGTGACGCTCGCCATCGCCCTCCACCTTAGTGAACCCACACGTTCCCGGCCGGCGGCCGGCCCGAGGTTGGGCCGCCGCGAGGAGAGGGGACCTCGTACGCTGGGGGGGCGTGAGCCCCCGCCGAGGACAGTCCCTACCCGCCGCGATCGCCGCGCTCGTGGCGCTGCTCGTGCTGGCGCTCGCGCTCGTGGTGCTCGGAGTCTGGTGGGGCGGGCACCCCGAAGACCTCCCCGGCTTCATGCAGCGGACGTTCGTGGCCAACCGCGGTACGCGCGTCGTGGACGAAGCGCTCGCGCGGATTCACAGCGACTACTACCGCCGTGTGGGCGTGGGGCAGCTCGCCAACGCCTCGATCGCCGGCGCCGTGGCGAGCCTCGAGGACCCCTTCTCCCACTATCTCACCGCCGCTGAACTGCGCGAATTCGACCGTCCGGGGAGCTTCAGCGGGATCGGGGTGGAGGTCGACCCGGACCCCCGGGGGCTGCGGATCGTGCAGGTCTTCAACGACTCCCCAGCCGCCCGCGCGGGCCTGAAGACCGAAGACGTGATCCTGGCCGTCAACGGCCGCAGCCTGGGGGGACTGCCGGAGGATGCGGCGGCGAGCCTCGTGAAAGGGGCCCCGGACACCACCGTGACGCTGCGCATCCAGCAAACCCTGGCCGGGAGTCCCCACCGGGGTGGGGGAGCATCCGGCGCCAGGAGGAGCACGCGCACGGTGAGGGTGACCCGCGCCACGATCTCCGAGCCCGTGGTGGCCTCGATCACGCGCACCGTGCACGGCGTGAAGCTCGGGGTGGTGGCGCTCGCGGAGTTCAGCGCGGGCGCCCACGAGGAAGTGCTGGAAGCCGTCGAGAACGAGCTGCAACGGGACCACGCTCGGGGGATCGTGCTCGACCTGCGCTCCAACCCGGGGGGGCTGGTGGAAGAAGCGCAGCTCATCGCCTCCATCTTCCTGCCCCGCGGGTCCGTGGTGGTCACCACGCGGGGGCGTGTCCAGCCGACTCAGGTGCTGAGGGCGCAAGGGGGCGCGATCGACTCCTCGGTGCCGGTGGTGGTGCTCGTGGACCGCAACACCGCCTCTGCCGCGGAGATCGTCACGGGGGCGCTGCAGGACAACCACCGGGCGACGGTGGTGGGCACCCACACCTTCGGCAAGGGGGTCTTCCAGGAGGAGCAGCCCCTCGCCAACGGGGGTGCGCTGGACATCACGGTGGGCGAGTACTTCACCCCCAACGGTCACAACCTCGGAGGTGGGGGGGTGCGCGAGGGTGCGGGGATCGCCCCCGAAGTGCATGTGCCCCACGGCGTGGACACCCCTCACGGCCTCCAGGTGGCGCTCGCAACGCTCGCCGCCAAAGTCAAGTGAAGAAGCCTCCCCGGGGGGGTCGGGACGACAAGCGCGGTCGGGGGGGTGGTGGGTCCCGCGGCGCGCGCACGGTGTGGCCGCCCCAGCAGCGCGAGAGCGCGCGCGAGGCGATCGAGGAGCTGATGCGCGAGCGCGGCCTCGCGCGGCGTTTCGAGCAGGGGGTCGAGCGCGCCGCGCGCTCCGCCCGCGAGCGCGGTCCCCGGGTCACGGTGGGCGGGCCCGCGCGGCGGGACCTGCGGGAGCTGGCGACGTTCACGATCGACCCCGTCTCCGCGCGCGACTTCGACGACGCGATCTCCGCCGAGCGTCTCGGGGACGGAGGGGTGCGGGTGTGGGTGCACATCGCGGACGTGGCCGCGTATGTGCGCGAGGGATCCCCCGTGGACGTGGAGGCGCGGGAGCGGGCCACCTCGGTGTACGTGCCGGGTGCGGTGGAGCCGATGCTGCCGGATGCGCTCTCGGGGGACGCCTGCTCGCTGGTGCCGGGCCGCGAGCGGGCGGCGGTGACGGTGGAGCTCGAGCTCCACGGCGCGGAGGTGCGCCAGTGCGCGTTCTACCGCGCGACCATCCGCTCCGACGAGCGCCTGGACTACGACCGGGTGGACCGCATTTTCGCGGGACGCGAGGCCGCGCGGGAGCCGTGGGGCGAGCCGCTGCGGGCTGCGCGCGAGGCGGCGGCGGCGCTGGGGCAGGCGCGCGCGGGGCACGGCAGCGCGCTCACGGTGGACTCCGAGGAGCCCGAGTTCGTGTTCGACGCCGACGGCGAAGTGAGCGAAATCTCCGGCCGCGTGCAGACGGAGTCACACCGCCTGATCGAGCACCTGATGATCGCCGCCAACGAGGCGGTCGCGCGGGAGCTGCAGCGGCGGGGCGTGCCGTGCCTCTACCGCGTGCACGAGCGTCCCCGGGCGGCGAGCGTGGAGCGCCTGGTGGGCCAACTCGCCTCGCTGGGGGTGGCGACGCCGCCGGTGCCGGCGCAGATGTCCCCGACGCAGGCGGCGGAGCTGGTGGGGGAGATATCGCGGCGGGTGGAGGCCCACGTGCAACGCACCCTCGCGCGTGCCCGGGCGGGTGACACGACGGCGCCACCATCGGGGGGCAGGCAGGCGCTGACGGGTCTGGTGCTGCGCTCTCTGCAGCAGGCCTCCTACTCCCCCCGCAACCTCGGCCACGCCGGACTGGGCTCGGCGTGCTACTGCCACTTCACTTCCCCCATCCGTCGCTACCCCGACCTGGTGTGCCACCGCGCGCTGCTCTCCACTCTGGGTGGCCCGGAGCGCGCGCCGCGCGCGGGCGTCCTGGAGGAGCTGGGGGAGTGGACCTCCAAGCGGGAGCGCGAGGCGATGGAGATCGAGCGCGACGGGGACGACGTGGCACGCTGCTTCGCGCTCGAGCGCGAGCTGCTGGGGGAGGGCTGGGAGCAGACCTTCCAGGGGGAGGTGGTGGGCGTGATCGGTGCGGGCGCCTTCGTGGCGTTCGGGCCCACCACGGGGCAGGGGCTGGAGAAGGGGGGCTATCGGTTCGAGGGCATGCTCCCCGTCAGACGCCTCGCGGCGACGCGTCGGGACAACGAGGGCCGCGAGTGGTGGGAGCTCAACGAGCAGGGCACCATCCTGCGGGGCGAGCGCTCCGGAATGACGCTGCGGCTGGGGGACCCCATCGAGGTGCAGGTGGGGCGCGTGGACCCGCGGCGGGGCCGGGTGGACCTAAACCTCCCGTCGCCCGGGGACAAAGAGCGGGCGGCTGGCCGCGAGAGCCGAGTGGAGCGCCCGGGGCAGGCGGGCCGCCGGCGGTCGCGCTGAGCCGATGCGCCACCGGCGCTCGGATAGGCTCGGTTGACGATGGCGAAGACGCGGAGCGGTAAGCGCAAGGTGGGCGCGGGGGACGTGGCGAGCAATCGCTACGCCTCCTATCGCTACGAGCTGCTGGAGCGACTGGAGTGCGGGATCGAGCTGCGGGGAACCGAGGTGAAGGCGCTGCGCGACTCGGGGGCGCAGCTGAAAGAGGGATACGTGGCGATCCGCGAGGGGGAGCTGTGGCTGCACAGCGTGCACATCCCCCCCTACGCCCCCGCGGCGCGGGAGAACCACGAGCCCGAGCGCGATCGCAAGCTGCTGGCCCACCGCGCCGAGATCGAGCGGCTGACGGCGAAAGTGAGCGAGCGCGGCCTCACGCTGGTGCCCACCAGGATCTACTTCCGGGAGGGCCGCGCGAAGGTGGAGATCGCGCTGGCGCGGGGCAAGGATCTCTACGACAAGCGCGAGGCGATCCGCGAGCGGGAGATGAAGCGCGACATGGAACGCGTCACGCGGGCGCGGCGCTAGCAACCCTCCTCCTCCTCCTCCTCCTTGTCTCATCGGAGATTGTCGGACGGTCCGCCAGGGCCAGGGCCAGGGGTTCGGGGCCCGGGGGTCCGGAGTCAGAGCCGGCCGAAGTTGTGGCCCGCGCTCGCGAGCACGTGGGTCTCGGCCATCCCGAAGGCGAGCCCGACGGCGAGGCCGATGTAGACCACGCCCACCATCAGCCGGTAGCGGGGGGCGACGCGGTAGTAGGCCTCCTGCGCGGGGGAGCGCGTTTTGCGCAGCTTCCAGCGGCGGTAGAGCTCGAAACCGCCGAAGAGCACGATGATCAGCAGGATCGGGTTGGGGGGAAGGGTGAAGAGCATCACCAGCAGCGCGCCGAAGCCGAGGAACCACATCCAGGGCGCCATCGCGGCCATCGCGCGGCCCCCGTCGAGGGGCACGATGGGCAGCAGGTTGAAGAGGTTGATGAGGAAGCCCACGTAGGCGAGGGCGATCAGCATGTCGCTGTGGAGGAGCTCCCCGACGACCGCGACGGCGGCGGCGGCGAGGCTGCCGAGAATTGGCCCCGCCAGCCCTACGCGCGCCTCGGCGAGGGCGTTGTCGCCGAGCGATCTGGCGGTTATGAGGGCCCCCATGAAGGGGACGAACATCGGCGCGCTCGCCCGGATCCCCTCGCGGCGCAGCGCGATCACGTGGCCCATCTCGTGGATGAACAGCAGCACCACGAAGCCCGCCGCGAACTCCCAGCCCCAGAAGAGGCTGTAGGCGGCGACGGAGATCAGCGCGGTGCCCGCGGTGGTGAGCAGCTTCAGGTTGGGGAGCGCCACGAACAGCGCCTTGAGCGCGGCGCCGAACTTGGCCGCCAACGCCGCGAGTGCCGCGAACGCGCTTCCGATGCGCTTGCGCAGGCCCTTGCGTTCGGCGCCGAACGGTTCGCCCCCCTTGCCGCCTGCACCCCGCGCTGTGGGGGTGGGGTGGGTGAGAGGGACGCCGTTCAACATGGCGCTGGGATGCGCCGGGGGGACGCCGTTCAGTGTCGGGGTCGTCCTCCCCGCGGCGCCCCCGTTCGAGGGTGCCGCGTCGATCGCGGGCACGGCTCCCGGCAGGGACGGAGCGCTGTGTGAGGGATAGGTGCCGAGTGGGGGGTGGCCCGCGGGCACGAGGGGGGTCTCATCCATCGCATCTCCATTGTGGCAGGCGCGATAAGCGTCGCCTAAGAGCGGGCTTGGGAGCCTCTGTGGGAGTTCCCGCGAGCAGCGTCCGGGAGGCTGTGTGCGTTTTTCTCGGAAGATGCGGAGAGAGCCCCAAAAAGACTTGCTTTCCTCGCTGGGGAGGCGTAGCTTTGATCTAGACGCGGAACCGAGCCGCCAAAGAGCGAGGCCATCGAGGTGTGAGGCCGCGCCACCCAAGCCGGAGGGCCCTAGGGCCGGAAGGGGCGGGTTCCTCGAAGGTGGCCCGGGACCGCGTCGTTTTCGTTAAGCCCGGTGTCAGCGCTACACTGACGATGCAAAAGCATCCCCGGGGACGACAGGCTTCGACGCGGTCGGTTCGTGGGGGTGGTGGCGAGCCGAGGTTCCGGGAGGCCTCGTAAATCACCCGGAAAACCATAAGTGCGGACTCTCACGAGTACGCCCTCGCGGCCTGATTAAAAACCAGGCCTGAGGTCTCGGCCCTCGCAAGCCTGCGGCGGGGATAACCGGGATCAGATAGCAGGCTCACCCGGCAAGGTCCGCTCCCGCCGAGCCGGGGACACCTCAGGGAGCTGGTCCCCCGCAACCCCGCCGGCAAGGCGAGCGGGGGACGAGATCAGAGTGCCGGCTACGCTCGTAGAGGCCATCTCATCACGCGACTGCGGACGTGGGTTCGACTCCCACCGTCTCCATTTCGGACTCATTTTGTAGGGATTTTCCGATAGCTGCCGGGAATCTTTTGCTATGGGGGCCTCATCGTCGCTCGCCAGCACGTCGGCCGTCGTGGCGGCGAGCTGATCGATGTCCAGTCGGCGTAGATGTCCGCTGGTCTCTGGATGGAGGCGTCGCCGAGCAGCTTCTGACGGCCTTCAGGTTGCCCGTGGCGTCGAGCGCTCGCTGGCCGGCGGTATGCCGCGCCTTGTGCATCCGCTCACCGCTGGTGGTGCCCTCTGGCACGATCCCTACGTCTGCGAGCCGCCTGTACCACCACGAGTGCATGCCGTGGATGCCCGTCGGCTTCGTCGGGTCGCGCGTCATCTTCGCGCCGTTGCCCTTCATCCGGGGCATACGAGTTTGCGCGCCGCGAGGCGGAACGATTGGCTCGGGGCACAGACTTCCACCACTTGCCGGTACTCATCTAGAGCACGCACGCCGTCGGCGACGCGGCTACCTGGCGTACGTTCGTTGCGGTACGCTGACGCGGTGGCTACATCGCTCGACAAGGACAAGCTGCACGATGTGCTCGATCAGGCGGTGATCGTGATCGATGAGCGTGATCTAGAGCGCTCGCGCCGTGATCCGCGTGTGCGTGAGCTGTACGAACGCGGCGCGAAGCTCCGGGCTGAACTCGAGGCCGAAGACGCGAACTACGATTGAAGGCTGAGCCACTGCCGGCGCAGCCTGGGATTGCCCGGCACGGGCTGCTCGGAGTCTTGGAAGCCGAAGCGCTCCTGCCACATGTTGGCAGTCTGCTCATCGAAGGGGTCTACCACGAGCACGGTGGCTAGCTGAGCGCGCTCCTCGCGGCTGAGCGCAACCTGCGCGGCGCACAACGCATACACGCCTGCGACCCGGCCGTGGCTGAGACGGACACGGACAGTTGCCTCCTGCGGCATGCTCAGCGCCCGCTCCATGAGCCATTCAGCCACGCTCTCACCGGCGGGACCTGGCACTGGCTGAAACGAGCGGATCGCCTCACGCAGCTCGGGAAGTGCGGCCACGACCCGCTCATCGACGCGCACGTACGCACGCGCGCGTTCCAACACATCGCGCGAGGGGGATGGGTCCGGGGCACTCATGGCGGTACGGAGCGTACCCGCCGCTCCCGTCGTCTCTAGCGGGTAGAGCCCCTCAGGTCGCCATGCCTCAGCCTAAAGGGCGTGGTCAACATGCCGATATGGTTTCGGATGCTTCGCACCGACAACAAAGCGCAGCTGGTCAAGCTTCCTTGGACACTGGGCCGAATGCTTTCGGGTCGCCGCTACGCAGTGCAGTCTGGGCGAAAGATCATGGAGTTGCGTTGGTCGAAGGCTCAGATGGGAGCTGCTCAGACGACTCAGGCAACGGAGCCCGTGCATGTGTGGCTCGATGGCCGGCGGAATCTCTGGCTGTTCTTGGATTGCTTCTACTGGGACGACGACGGCTTGGATGCTGAGGACATCAAGGCGCTTGTCCTGCAGCGCAAGCGCCGCTTGGAGCAGAAGGTGCGGTCAGCCCGAAGCCTGATGAGGGCCGAGGAAGCCGGACGTCCCACACGCGTTCCCATCTCGACCGAGCTGCGACGCGCTGTCTTTGAACGCGATGGCGGCCGCTGCGTAGAGTGCGATGTTGCCTTCGATCTCCAGTACGACCATATCCTGCCGGTCGCCCATGGTGGTGCGACGACGCTTCAGAACCTCCAGCTCCTCTGCGCCGACTGCAATCGGCGCAAGAGCGACTCCCTCTGATCGTCTTATCCAGCTGCGGCCAGGTTCAGCGGCGTTGCCCGCACGACCTCGAGGAACGTTGCGTGGGTTCGTTGTATCGAAGTGGCGGCGGCTCGTCGGGGCTATGGTGCCGTTTAGTTCAGTGCGCCGACGCATTCCAGCCGCTTTGCCCTCTACGCTCGAACTGGTTATGACGAACGAAGATGTCGGTACTACGCCGCCGAGACGAGCAGGCGTCTCTGATGAATACCTGCTGCACGCGCTGGAAGCGCTACAGAACGCTGGCGATCCCGCACATCTGTTCGCATACTGGCGATGGTGCTCACCAAAAGAGCCATTGAAGTTTCCGGGGAGGATGCTCGCCGAAGCGCGACAAGCGCGCACTCGAGCTGCACGTACTTCGGTTCTCTTCGCTGCTCTAGCGGCTGAGTCCTATGTAAACGAGTTCCTGGCCGCTCATGGCGTTCTGCAAGAGTGGGATCGAGAGCCAACGCATCGCAAGTATCTCAAGGCAACCGCCGCCGCATGTGGCTCCCGCTTGTTCGTCGCTGATATGGCGCCGTATCCCACCATCGTTCATTTGCTTAAGCTGCGCGATCAGCTGGTACACCCCAAGCCTGGTCTAAGGGGGGTCGCTCCTGGAGGCTCCGACGCTGGCCCCGAGAGCTTCTTCACAATGCGCCGCCTGTCGGAATACATTGTAATGGTCGGATATGGCGCAGTGCTTATGCAGATGACGTATAGCTTCGACATCGTCGAGATGACGGGAGCGATCGCTTGGCGAGGGCAGCAAGCCATTCTCGCCTACGCCCGACGCCACGCGCGTATACCCGCCTGGGATGAGCGCTCCGAGCGACCTCTGTCTTGCCAAGTGAGGGATCGCGCATTGAATCTGCACAGATCTAGGGATCTGTCCCGCGCACTGGAAAGTCTGCCGCTCGTGTCGTGCAACGATGTTGCACGACTACGCATGGCTGGGTAGAGGGCTCCGCGCCCTTGCCCAGCATGAACCGCGGGCGCCCTACGACTTGTGGGATTGTGCAACGTCGGGTCCAATCGGCCAGGACCTTCCTTTGCCCCCTTTCCATGGAGGGCTTGAATAGCTATGGCAATCGCGCTATTCTGGCCCTGATGGTCGTCGCGACGATTACCGAAGCAAAGAACGGGCTCAGTGCGCTGATCGATCAGGTGCGCGCTGGCGAGTCGGTGCTGATCATGGACCGAGGCACGCCGGTCGCGCGATTGGAGTCTGCGATTAGTGCTTCTCCTGACGCTGAGGGGAGGATCGCGAGGCTGGAGCGTGCTGGGGCAGTCCGCGCGGCGCGCAAGCCACCCGTGACGGAGTTGCTGAGCACGAGCCCGCCGAGTCGGAGGGGTTCGGTAAGCGCTGTTGCGGCACTGATCGAGGAGAGGCGCGAGGGTCGTTGAGGTTCTGGGACAGCTCAGCGATCGTGCCGCTGATTGTCGCCGAGGCCAGCACGGAGGGATTGCTGGCGAGCGCCGCGCAGGACCCGGTGATGTGCGTATGGTGGGCAACTGAAGTCGAGTGCGCGTCCGCACTGTCCAGGCTGGAGCGGGAAGGGGCGTTGGCGGATGCTGCGATGACGGCTGCGCTTGAGCGCCTAGACCGTCTCGCTGAGAGCTGGAATGAGGTGCAGCCGACTACGGCTCTACGAGGCACCGCACGCCGGCTCCTTCGAGTACACCCGCTTCGCGGTGCCGACTCGCTGCAGCTTGCCGCCGCCGTCATCGCCTCGGAGGGACTGCCGGCCTCGCTGAACATCGTGACCCACGACGAGCGGCTCGCCACGGCCGCACGACGTGAGGGCTTCATCGTGCAAGCCGTCGATCCCAGGAGCTGAGTTCGCCCCCCTTCAGAGGGCATGAGGACAGAGCCTGGGGGGCGTACCTCCGCTGGCGCAGTCTAGGGGGCGGTGCAGATTGGTTTTGCCGCCATGGTGAGCTCCTGCCTCCAGTTTCAGTGTGGTCAGCGTTTGCCGCATGTCCGAACTTCTGCCATTGACCGCTCGGACGGCCCCATCCGAGGTTGGCCACCGCCGGGGATAAGCGCTCAAGCGGAGAATCCGAGTAGCCGATGCGTCTGCGATGCCTGAGCTGTCCCTACAACCGGCGGGTCGCAAGCCGGCGGAGAATCGCTCCTCCGGCGGCGCGAGTACGCGCGAGCGCGAGCGGCGTGCCGAGGCGCTGCGCCGCCAACGCGCTGACGAGCGCGTGCAGAAGCTCGCCGGCGCCGGTGAGCTCGCCTATCTACGCGCACAGCTGCGGGTCGCCTCCCAGCTCTCCGCGCGGCTGGCTGCCACCCAGGAGATCGAGGAGATGGCGCACCTGGTGGTGGACGAGCTGCACTGCACCTTCGCCTTCTACCTCGCCGCGATCCAGCGCCTCGACCGCGATGGGATGCTGCGGCTGATCGCCGGCGCCGGGCCACTCGCGGAGGTGATGACCGAGTTCCTGCTCATCGAGCAGCCCGTGCACGAGGGTGTCAACGGGCGCGTCGCCCGCTCCGGCAGTACCGCGCTCGTGCACGACACCGGCATGGATCCCGACTACATCGCGCGCGATCCCACCACCGACCCGTGCTCGGAGCTGAGTGCGCCGATCTTCGTCGACGGCACCGTATGGGGGGTGCTCAACATCGAGGCCGTCGCCCCCTCCGCCTTCGGCCAGGCAGACGCGGTGCTGGTGGAGGCGGTCGCGGCCTCCTTCGGCGCCGCCGTGCACCGTGCCGGGCTGGTGGCCGACCTCGAGCGCACCTTCACCACCACGCTGGCGGCGCTCACCTCGACCGTGGAAGCGAAGGACGACTACACCGCCTGCCACGGCGAGGACGTCGCCGACCTCGCCGAGCGGGTCGCCCTGCGCATCGGGCTCTCCCGCGCGCAGGCCCGCGACGTGCGTTACGCGGCGATGCTGCACGACATCGGCAAGATCGCCGTTCCCTCCGAGATCCTGCTGAAGCCGGCCCCGCTCACCGACGAGGAGTGGGCGGTGATGCGCAGCCACGCCGCCGTCGGCGGCGAACTGGTCGGCCGCATCGACGCCTTCGCCCATCTGGCCCCCGCGGTGCGCGCCAGCCACGAGCGCTGGGACGGGGGCGGCTACCCCGACGGCCTCGCCGGCGAGCAGATCCCGCTGGCGGCGCGCATCATCGCGGCCTGCGACACCTACGACGCGATCATCACAGACCGCCCCTACCGCCCCGCGCGCACGCCCGCCCAGGCGGCCGAGGAGCTGCGCCGGGTCGCGGGTTCACAGCTCGATGAGCGCGCCGTCGGCGCGCTGCTCGCCGAACTCGCCGTGGGCTGAGACGATCCTGCTGCACTGCTGCGGCGGTGGGCGGTCGTCGGGTTGGATGGTCCAGACCCCCGTTGATTCGGGTGGCCGTCCCGAGGACGTGCCCCGATCGCCGGGCGGTGACCGAGGTCGCTACGGTGTCGCCATGTGCGCGAGCGAGGTCGACAGCAGGAGGGCGCCCCGCCAGATCGCACTGCTGCGCGGGGTGAATGTGGGCGGCAACAACAAGGTGCCGATGGCCCACCTGCGCGAGCTCATGCAGGAGCTCGGCCACGAGGACGTGCGCACCCACCTGCAGAGCGGCAACGCCGTCTTCACCGCCCCCGGCACCTCCCCGGAGCAGGCGGCGCGCGAGATCGAAGGCCAGCTCGAGCAATCGCTCGGGTTGAGCGTGCGTGTGCTGGTGCGCACCGCCGGGGAGCTCGAGCGGGTGGTGAGTGCCAACCCGCTGCCCGAGGCGGTCGCCGAGCCCTCGCGGCTACTCGTCACCTTCCTTTCCGCGCCGCCCGACCCCGAGCTGTTGCGGGAGCTCGACCCGGTTGACTTCGAACCCGACCTCTTCGGTTTCGGGGAGCGCGAGATTTATGTGTGGTGTCCCGAGGGAGTGCGCACGATCAAGCTCTCCCACGCCTTCTTCGAGAAACGCTTCGGGGTCCTCGCCACCGCCCGCAACTGGAACACGGTCACCAAGCTGCTTGCGCTCGCGCGGGAGTAGCAGCTCGGGCTGGGCCGCGGAAGGTGGGCGCCGAGGATCCACCCGCGGAGCCTGTGGAAGACTGCCGCGCATGCGAGCAGGTGCGCCGCGGGTGGCGGTGGTGGGACACGTCGAGTGGGTGAGCTTCGCGCGCGTCTCTCGCATTCCCCATGCCGGCGAGGTGGCGCACGCGCATGACCCCTTCGAGGAGCCCGCCGGCGGTGGGGCGGTCGCCGCTGTGCAGTTGGCCCGCCTTGCGGGTGAGGCGACGCTCTTCACCGCCCTCGGCGAGGACGAGCACGGCCGCCGCTCGGTGGCGCGCCTGAGCGAGCTCGGCGTGCACGTGGTGGCGGCGCCGCGTGTGGAGCCCACCAGGAGTGCGGTGACGCTGGTGGACGACTCGGGGGAGCGCACGATCACCACCTTCGGAGCGCGCCTGGAGCCGATGGGCGAGGACACGCAGGTCCCCTGGAGCACGCTCGCGGAGATGGACGCCGTGTACTTCACCGCCGGTGACGTGGGCGCGCTGCGTGCCGCGCGCACGGCCCGGGTGCTCCTCGCCAGCCCGCGCGCGCTGCACGCGCTTGGGCACGGCGTCCGGTTGGACGCGCTGGTGTTGAGCGGCGAGGACGGGAGCGAGCGCGAGGAGGCCACGCGCGTGCAGGCGGATGCCGAGCTGCTGGTGCTGACGGAGGGCGCGCGCGGCGGCTCTTACCGCGAGCGCTCCGGCGGTTCGGGCACGTGGAGCGCGGTCCCACCGCCCGGCGCGCCGGTGGATTCCTATGGCTGTGGGGACTCCTTCGCCGCGGGGCTCACCTACGGTTTGGGCGCGGGCATGAGGGTGTCCGACGCGCTCGCTCTGGCGGCGCGCTGCGGCGCGGTGTGCCTCACCGGCCGGGGGCCCTACGAGCGGCAGCTGACACTCTGATCGCCGGCTCCGTTCGGTATTTGCCGGAACCGGCGTCGTGTGGCATTCACCGCCCCGCCCGGTGTGAGATCCACACGTACACAGTGTTCACCTTTGCCCCTTCGCGGAAGCTGACGGCGAACGCCAGCGGCACGTGCTTCACCGGCGCGCGGGGGACGTCGCTGAGGTAGATCGCTTCGCGGTAGGGGCGGCGGTAGAGCTCATACCAGGTGCCCAGTCGCAGGTATGAGCCGGGGGCCAGTACGCGGGTGCCGCGCGCGACGAGGAAGTAGCGCACCGACGGTTTGACCGGTTCGGTGGCGCCGTCGAGCAGGCCTTCCAACAAGACGCTGCCCCCGCGGGGCACCAGCGAAGCGAGACGCGCGTCGATCGCTTTGATCGGCCTGTAGAGAGCGGCGTGTTCGTCGGGCGTGCCCTGCGCAGCGACCGCGTCGCCCACTGCCGCGGCGGTGGCGGTTCCGAGGAGCGTGAGGAGCACCGAGCCGAGCGCGAGGAGGCGGCCGGCAGGGCGGGGCGCACCGCGCGCGACCCTGCGCACCGTCCACGAGAGCACCAGCGCCAGTGTCCACGCGAGCGCCAGCCACACGACCATGCCCGCCTGCGAGCCCCACCACATCGTGTAGCCGAGGGTGGCCGACAGCCGCCGCGGAGTGGGGGTGGACGCGGCCACGGCCCCGAGTGCCGGGCAGAGCACCAGCGCGGTCAGCGCCAGCGTCGCCACGTCGCGGCGGCGGCGCACGAGCGCGAGGATCGCGATGAGCGCGAGCGCCGCGAGCATCGCGATCGTGGAGTTCCTCGCGAGCGAGGAGGGGGTGGAGCGGACTTCGTACTTGCGCTGCCAGCGGCTCTTGGGAGTCTGCAGCCACCAGGGGGTGATGCCCACCGCGTGCACCACGGCATGCCAGCCCACCTCCTCGCCGAGCGTGGCCTTGGGCTTGGTGGCGCTTTCGACCACGAGCGTGAGGTTGCCGGGGTGTTCGGTGAGCTGCCCGTCGATCGTCGCGCTCCAGCAGAACGCGGCGACCAGCAGCGTCGCGAGGCCCCACCCGACCAGTGCGCGTCGTCGCAGGCCGGGAGCTCCGCGTCGCCGCCGAGCGAGCGACCCCGCCGCGAGGCCGCCGATCCCGACGGCGAGCAGCGCGAGGGTGGGGGGGAGGTAGGTGAGGTGGGTCTGCACGGTGAAACTCGCCACCAGCACCGTCAGCGGCAGCAGCCGGTGCTCCCCGCAGGCGAGTGACCAGCAGAGGAAGATCAGCAGCGTGAAGGGGAACAGGCCCGCGGAGGGGTTCCACACGTCGTGGAAGGTCTCCGCCGCCAGCGACTGACACATCAGCGCGATCGCCACGGCGCTCATCACCATCAGCACGCGGCCCCCGCGCCGGCGGGCGAGCGCGACGGCGCCGACGATGCAGAGCGTGTTGAGCGCCCCCATCGTCACCGTCATGCCCACGTCGCTGCCGCTGTAGGCGGTGGGGGCGAGCAGCCAGAAGAGCATCGGCCCAAGGCTGTGGGTCACGCGGCCGATGACTTCGCCGGCGAGCGAGTACTGGCCCACCAGCGGCATGTGCGAGGTGAGGACGTCGTGGGCGCGGGTGGCGATGATCCCGCGGTCGGCCACCGGCACCCAGCCGGCCTGCACGGCTTCGACGGTCGCGACGATCACCGGGATCGCGGCGGCGAGCCCGGCGGCGAGCGTGAGCAGGGCTTGGCCCAGCCAGCTCGCGACGCGCGGCAGGGAGGGGCGCAGGCGAGAAAGGGAGGGGCGCGGGCGAGGCAGGCGACGCGCGAGCTCGCTGCGGAGTGAGCGCGCGGGCTGCTCGAGCGCGGTGTGCTCGAGGGTGGTGGGAGCCTTGGCGTCAGCCGGGGCCGGGGACCCAGCCCGCTCCGGCGGGGGCTCGCCGGGAGGGGGCGCGGTGTGCGAGCCGGGGGCGCCCACCGTCGCGGCCGCTCACTCCTGTGGCATGTAGGGTGCGAGCTCGCGGCGGGCGATCGAGAGCTTGTGGACCTCGTCGGGCCCGTCGGCGAGGCGCAGGGTGCGCAGGTGGGCGTAGGTCCAGGCGAGCGTGAAGTCGTCGCTGACGCCGCCGCCTCCGTGGACCTGGATTGCACGGTCGATCACCTTCAGGGCGATGTTGGGCGCGGCGATCTTGATCGCCGCGATCTCGGTGCGGGCGTTGCGGTTGCCAGCCGTGTCCATCAGCCACGCGGCCTTGAGTGTCAGCAGGCGGGCCATCTCGATCTCGACGCGGGACTCGGCGATCCAGTCCTGGATGTTGGCGCGCGCGGCGAGCGGCTGACCGAAGGTGACGCGGGAGACCGCGCGGCGGCACATCGCCTCCAGGGCCCGCTCGGCGGCTCCGAGGGAGCGCATGCAGTGGTGGATGCGTCCCGGCCCGAGCCGGGCCTGGGCGATCATGAAGCCGTCGCCCTCGCGGGCGATCAGGTTGGCGGCGGGGACGCGCACGTCCTCGAAGAGGATTTCGGCGTGGCCCTCGTGGTCCTGGTAGCCGAACACCGGCAGCGCGCGCAGGATCTGCACCCCGGGGGTGTCCAGGGGCACGAGGATCATGCTCTGCTGGCTGTGGCGCGGCCCGTCGGTGCGCGTCTTGCCCATCACGATCAGGATCCGGCAGTGGGGGTGCATGACACCGGAGATCCACCACTTGCGCCCGTTCAGGACGTACTCCTCGCCGTCGCGCTCGATCCGCAGCGAGATGTTGGTGGCGTCGGAGCTCGCGACCTCGGGCTCGGTCATCGCGAACGCCGAGCGGATCTCCCCGGCGAGCAGGGGGTCGAGCCAGCGCTCGCGCTGCTCCTCGGTGGCGAAGAGGTGAAGCACCTCCATGTTGCCGGTGTCCGGCGCCGAGCAGTTGCAGGCCTCCGAGGCGATGTGGCTGCGCCCGAGGATCTCCGCGAGCGGGGCGTAGTCGCCGTTGGAGAGCCCCGCCCCGCGCTCGGGGTCGGGCAGGAACATGTTCCACAGCCCCCGCTCCCGCGCCAGCGCCTTGAGCTCCTCCATCACGGTGGGCTGATGGTGGGGATCGCCGGACTCGCGCAGCTGACGCTCGTAGACGGGCTCGGCGGGATGGACGTGCTCGTCCATGAACGCGGTGAGTCGCTCTCTGAACTCGAGGCAGCGGGTGCTGGGCTGGAAGTCCATCGGTCTCCTCCTGGGGTGGGGTATCGATCTGTATATCGCCTTGGGGCGTCCGGGCGTGTCCGCCCGCGATATCTAACCCTATACTTCAGCCTGAGATTTCCGGGGGGTGGATCGTGCGTTCGGATAATAAAGACACGAGACGCTCGCGTTGCCAAGCTCACGAGCTCCAACTGGAGCCCTGGGTACGTTCGAGCTTGAAGCCGTCGCCCGCTACAGGTACAGTCTGATAGAGAATCGCCACCGCTCTACGGGCTGGGAGGCTCAGAGAGTTCGATGTCGCCGGGCCGCAAATGGTTCGGAGCTACCCGGATCGAGGCGACCTGCCTACGTCAAACGCACAGAGGAGAGAGAAGCTGATGATGCGCATAGCATCCACTAGAAGGGGCTTGCTTGGCCTTGCTGTCGTTGGGCTGATCGTCAGCCTGCCGGCCGTTGCCTCGGCAACGCCCACGATCACGCTCAAAGCGGCCGCCGTCCCCATCCCCATCAATCCATCCAACCCGCACAGCGCGACCTACCCCGGGACCGGCGACATCCTCGGCGCGGGCGCGGCGTTCGAAGTCGAAGCCAAGATCAGCGGGACCGAATACGGCACCGGCCCCACGGCGGGCCCCTCGCCGATCACGGAAATCAAGAGCTACCTTCCCGCCGGCGTGAAACTGACGACGAAGGGCTTCGCCACCTGCTCGGAAACCGTCCTCAAGAAGGAAGGCCCCTCGAAGTGCCCCAAGAAATCGTTCGCCAGCCCGCTGGGCGAAGCCGGGGGCTTCGTCAGCTTCGGGGCCGAACGCGTCCATGAGAACGTGACGGTGCAGGCGTTCTTCGCCGAAGGCGGCGGCCTGCTGTTCGGCGTCTTCGGGTACACCCCGGCCTCGATCGAACTCTATCCCCACGGAACCTTCAGTCCGGCGGCCGGTGGCGGCTTGGTGTTCACAGCCGAAGTGCCCCTGATCGAATCGGTTCCCGGAGCGCTCGACGGGTCGGCCGAATTCTTCAAGGTCAAGATCGGCGCGGCTTACAAGAAGGGCAAGAAGCTCATCTCCTATGGGACCGTCCCCAAGACGTGCCCGAAGGGCGGCTTCCCGCTCAAGGTGGAAGTCAAGTTCCTCAGCGGGGAAGTCGTCCCGGCCGAATACAGCGTCCCCTGCCCCAAACACAAGAAGTAGGTTGATGGCGGGGAGCTAGACAAAGCAAGGAGCAAGGGCGCCCGCATCACGGCGGGCGCCCTACTGAAACGAGCGCAGATGGAGGGCGACCAGATGGAGATGGGTCGCCCCCGTCCGCTGACCGATCTCCGATCGGTCAGGACGAAGGAGGAAGGATCGGTTTGAGTACCGTCGGGTCGTCGAGGAGGGGTCTGAGAGCTGGGATCGTGGGGGGGCTGCTGGCCGCCGTGCTGGTCTTCGCCGCGATCTTGCTCGCCACAGCCGCTGGGGGTTCGAGCGGGGGCTACACGGTCCACGCGATCTTCGACGACGCCGCCAACCTCGTCACCAGCGAGGACGTCAAGATCGACGGCGTCAAGGTCGGCACCGTCGGAGCCGTCGCGCCCACCCCGGAAGGCAAGGCGGCCGTCACGCTGGAAATCGAAAACCCCGGCTTCCAGGACTTCCGCGAAGACGCGAGCTGCACGATCGAACCGCAGGCGCTGATCGGGGAGAAGTACGTCAACTGCCTGCCCACCCAGCCGCGCCCCGAAGGCGCCCCGCTGCCGCCGTCGCTGCGCCGGATTCCCGCGGGACAGGAAGGCGCGGGGCAGTGGCTGCTGCCGGTGACCAACACCTCCAGCCCCGTCGGGGTGGACCAGCTGAGCGACATCACCCACCTGCCCCAGAACCAGCGCCTGGCGATCATCCTCAACGAACTCGGCGCCGGCCTCGCGGGGCGCGGCAGCGACCTGAACGCGGTCCTGCATCGCTCCAACCCGGCGCTGCGCGAACTGGAAAAGGTGTTCGGCATCTTCGCCTCCCAGAACAAGGTGCTCGGCGACCTCGCCGTCGAAGGCGACCGGGCGCTCGCCCCGATCGCCCGCGAACGCAAGCAGTTCTCCGAATTCTTCGCTCAGAGCAACACCGTGCAGACCGCCACCGCCCGCCACCGTGGTGCGCTCGCCGAGAACCTCGCCAACTTCCCCGCCTTCGTGAGCAAGCTCGGCCCCTACCTCAGACGCCTCGACCAGTTCGCCGAACAGGCCACGCCCACCCTCACCGACCTCGGCGTCGCGGCCCCCGGCATCGACCGCACGTTTGAGAGCCTCGGGCCGTTCTCCACCAGCTCGACGCAGTTCTTCCAGAGCCTCGGCCAGGCATCCAAGGGCATCGGGTCCGGGCTGGTCGCCTCGCAGCCGCTGTTCAACCGCCTGGAGGCGCTCGGCGGTGCGGCCAAGCCATTCGCGAGCAACTTCTCGGCGCTGCTCTCGAGCTTCCGCTCGACGGGCGGGTTGGAGCGTCTGATGGACTTCATCTTCCTCGGCACCAACTCCGTCAACGGCTACAACTCCCTCGGCCACTTCATTCGTGCCGCGGCCGTGCCCGCCGCCGAGTGCATCGCGTACAAAATCGCCCCCACCGGCGGCTGCGAAGCGAGCTTCGCGAGCCCCACGAGCTCAGCCGCGTCGGCGAGCGCCGCATCGAGCGCGAGCGATACGAGCCTTGCGATGGATCGCGTTGAGGCCCTGCTCAAAGGCGACACCGTCGCCCAGGCGATGTCCCAGTACCCCGGGTCCGAAGGGGTCGCCAGCCCGTTCAGCGCCGGGGCATCCTCCCCGACGGGCACTCCGGCCGCCACCACCAAGCCGGTGGGAGGGGCGAGCGCCGGCACCACCTACTACACGCCGCCGAGCGAAAGCTCCGAAGCCGGCGGGCTGCTGCTCAACTACCTGCTCGGCAACTGATGCTTCCCCCACGCCACAACCACAGCCCGATACCGGCACGCCGCCGCGCTCGGCGCGCTCGCCTGTGGCTCCTCCTCGCGGGGATGCTTGCGCTGGCGCTGCTGACGGCGGGCGCCGTTTCGGCAGAGGGCGAAACCCCGGCTGCCACGGCGGCGGGCGGGTCTTCCGCCACGGGGGAAACATCCACCTCGGGCTCGAACAACGGCACCTCCACCTCCTCCACCACAACCACCACCGCGCCGGCTCCTGAAGCTGAAGCGCCTGTGGGCGTTCACGGTCAGACGGCGGCCCCGAGCGGGGAAGCCGAAGCCGAAGCCGAAACGCCGCAGGCCTCCCCTCCGGAGGGCACGGAAACGACCACGACGAGCGCCGCGCCCGAAGTGCGCACCCAGAGCTCGCAGGCCCAGGCGACGACGCCCGGCGGGGTGGGCGGGTCTTCGAACCTCCACGGCGCCGGCCGGCGCAGCACACCTGCGAACGGGGCCGGCAAGGGGAAGCCGGGCACGGGGAGCTCCAAGCCCTCCGG
The DNA here is from genome assembly GCA_963713985.1 of uncultured Solirubrobacterales bacterium. Classification (GTDB taxonomy): domain Bacteria; phylum Actinomycetota; class Thermoleophilia; order Solirubrobacterales; family Solirubrobacteraceae; genus Palsa-744. The sequence goes on from OY970219.1 coordinate 2,159,482, forward strand.
CTCGCTCGCTCCGGCGCCCTCGGCGCTCACCCCGCCCCTTCCCGGTGCGCTCGGTACGCCGATCTCGGGGATCCCGGACTTCTTCATCGAAAGCTTCCGCATCCCCCCCTTCCTGCTGCCGATCTACCAGGCGGCGGGCACCGCCTACGACATCCCCTGGCAGGTGCTCGCGGCGATCAATGAGGTCGAGACCGACTACGGGCGCGACCTCAACCTCTCCAGCGCAGGCGCCGAGGGCTGGATGCAGTTCCTGCCCTCCTCCTGGGCGCAGTACGGGGTGGATGCCACCGGTGCGGGCTACGAGGACCCCTACAACCCGGCCGACGCGATCTTCGCCGCCGCCCGCTACCTCCAGGCCGCCGGCGGCGCCCAGAACATTCGTGCGGCGGTCTACTCCTACAACCACTCCGCGGCCTACGTCGAATCGGTGATGCTGCGCGCGCAGCTGCTCGGGGGTACGCCGCCGGAACTGCTGAGCGCGATCACCGGCCTGACCGAATCGCGCTTTCCCGTGCACGCCGAAGCGCACTTCACTGACGGCTTCCCCACGGTGGGCGGGAATCCGGGGCAACCCTCGAGGACGCTCGCGGGGACCGTGATCTACGCCCAGGCGGGAGCGCCCGTGATCGCGGTGCAGGATGGCCAGATAACGGCCGTCGGCGAATCGCCGACACTGGGTCGCTACATCTCCCTGCGGGACGCCTACGGCAACACCTACACCTACGCCCAGCTGGGCAGCGTCGCCGCGCTCTATCCGGTGCTGGAGCCGCGCATGGACAGCGCCGTCAGCGCGCGGATCAGACGGCCCGGCGGGGAGCGCGCTTCCCGTGGCACCGTCGCTCCCCTCCCGCCGAGCACCCCCGCGAGCGCAGGTGTGCAGCCGCACTCGCCGCTCTCGCAGGGAGCCGTCAGCTCGGGCTTGGCGATGGGGGCGGCGAGCGCCCTGGAAACGCCCCCCGCCCCGGCGCCCGCTTCGCCACCGCCCACGCTTCCCGCCCCGCCCGCGGCCAAATCGGCACCGCGGGTCTTCCGCGCGGGTCCCAACGAGGTCTACCTGCATGCGCTGGTTCCCGGCGTGCAGGTGCTCGCGGGAACCGTGCTCGGGCACATCGGTGCGGCAAGCGAACCGGAAACGCCCACCACCGGCGTACCCGCGGCTGCTCAGAGCGGCCTGGTCGCCGGGGATCCGCACATGCTCTTCCAGATCCGTCCCGCCGGCACGGGAGCGCCGCTGATCGATCCCAAGCCGATCCTCGATGGCTGGGTGCGCCTGGAAGAGACATCGGTCTTCAGGGCCAAGGGCGAGAACCCGTTCCTTGCGACCTCGCCCACCGTCGGGCAGGTGCTGCTCGAGTCCAAGCCTCAGCTCGAGCAGCAGGTTCTGCGCGACCCCGGCGTCCACCTCCCCGCATGCGAGCGCGGCGCGGTGCGGGCTGGGGAGGTCGATCGGCGGGTGCTCGCCACGCTCGAGTTCCTCTCCGTCTCCGGGCTGAGCCCCGCGGTCTCGGCCGCCGGCTGCGGGCACGGTGTGGGCGCGGGCGATGCGGGCGTGCACAACGCCGTCGGCTCCGCCGGTGAGGAGCTCGACATCTCCGCGATCAACGGCACCCCGATCACCGGGCACGAAGGGCCGGGATCGGTCACCGATATCGCGGTGCGCAGGCTGCTGCGGCTGCAGGGCACGATGAAGCCCACCGAGATCGTCAGCGCGAGCAGCTATCCGGGTACCGACAACACGCTGACATTGCCCGGTTACCACGGCCTGATCCACGTCGCCTTCGCTTCGCCGTTCTCGGTGACCTCCTCCCGTCGCGGCGCCCGGGCGGCCACCGCGGTGAGCTCACCGATCACCCCCAGCCAGTGGCTGCAGCTGATCGCCCAGCTCGGGGAGATCCCCGAGCCGGAAGTGTCGGGCAAGCCCTCCGCGGCCGCGATCCCGGACCCGGGCACCGGCTCCTCGCCCGCTGCCCAGGCCGGCGGCGGGGCCTCCTCCAACAGCGTGGGCGGTGGATGAGGATGGCCACAACAACGCCACCTCCGCGGACCGGTGGGATCCCAGGCCCCCTCCCGCCGCCGGGAGGTCCTCCGGGACCGCTGCGGCCGGTCTCGCCGCCGTCGCGGAGCGCGGGCCGCTGGCTGGCGGTCGGCGGGCTGGCGCTGGTGGTGGCGATTGTCGCCTACCTCGTGTTCGCCGGGGGGGGCGGGGCCACCTACCGCTTCGAACTGGAAAACGCCAGCCAGATCGTGCTCGGCGACCAGGTGCAGGTCGGCGGCGTGCCCGTGGGAAGCGTCACCGGCATCACGCTCACACCCACATACAAAGCGCTGATCACGATCCACGTCGAAGGCTCGCTGGTGCCGCTGCACCGGGGCACGACCGCACAGATCAGGGTGCCCTCGCTGACGACCGTCGCGGGGCGCTATGTGGCGCTCTCCCCGGGCCCCAACAACGCACCGACGCTGCCCCCCGGCGCGACGCTGCCTCCGGGGTCCGCGCAGGGAACGACCGATCTCGACCAGCTGTTCGACACCTTCACCCCGAGCACCCGCAAAGGCCTGCAGGAGCTCTTTCAGGGCACCGCCGAACAGTACGCGGGCGTCACCCAGCTGGCGGGCATCTCCGCCGAATACTTCAGCCCCTTCCTCGCCGCGAGCAATCACATCTTCGCCGAGCTGACGCGCGACCAGCGGACGTTCACCAGCTTCCTCGTGCAGACCGCCAAGGCGGTCACCACGATCTCCCAGCACCGCGGAGAACTGACGAGCCTGGTCGGCAACGGCGATCAGGCCCTCCAGGCGCTCGGCGCCAACCAGACGAGCCTCGCGCGGGGGGTGGCGGAGCTGCCCGGTGCGATCGAACAGGGCAACCATGCGTTTGCGCAGCTGCCCTCCACGTTCGCCGCGCTGCGCAGGCTGGTGAACGTCGCTGGCCCCGACACCAAGCAGCTCGCGCCCTTCTTCACGAAGCTGGAGCCACTGGCGGTGGCGGCGGGACCGGTGCTTCACGACCTCAGTCTCGCGTTCAGCCGCCCGGGGCCGAGCAACGATCTCACCGACGCCGCGCTCGCGCTGCCCGCGCTCGCGCAGACGTTGGCGAGCGGCTCGCCCGAAACCCTGAAGGCGCTGCAGGAGTCGGTGCCGGTGACCTCCTTCTTTGGCCCCTACGCTCCCGATCTGGTGGGTGCGGTGGGCAGCTTCGGCACGAGCGCGGGCTACTACGATGGCAACGGCAACTATGCGCGCCTGAGTCCCGTGTTCGACAACTTCAAGCTTGGCGCCGGCAACACGCTCACCCCGGTGAACCCGCCGCAGGGCCTGCAGGGCTTGCACACCCACGAACTGCGTCGCTGCCCCGGCGCTGCCCTCACGCCCTCGCCGTCGGACGGCTCGGCGCCCTTCACCGACAGCGGCCAGCTCGACTGCGACCCCTCGCAGGTGCCGTGATGAACCCACGTCGCCGCAGCTCCCTCGCCGCAAGCCCGCTGCTGATCGGGGGGCTCACCGTGCTGATCGCGGCCGTGGCGGTGTACATCTCCTACAACGCCAACAACGGGCTGCCATTCACTCCGACGTATCAGATCAAGGCGGAACTGCCCGAAGCGTACGGCCTGCAGAAGGGCAACGAGGTGCGGCTCGCCGGCGATCGGGTGGGGATCGTGAGCGCGCTCACCCCCCGGGAGAACCCCGCCACCGGCAGGGTCACCGCGATCATCAGCCTCAAGCTCGAAAAGCATGCGGGGCCGCTTCCGGTCGACACGCACACACGTGTGGAGTCGGTCTCGACGATCGGTCTCAAGTATCTGGAACTGATCCGTGGGCACTCCCACACGATGCTTCCCGAAGGAGCCACGATCCCAGCCTCACAGTCGGGCGAACCAGTGCAGATACAGGACTTCTTCAATATGTTCGACAAGCGAACGAGGATCGCGATCGCGCAGAACGACGACAACTTCGGCGACGGCTTCGCCGGGCGTGGGCTTGGACTGAACAATACGATCGCCATGCTGCCCCCGCTTGTGCAGGGGGCTGTTCCCGTACTGCACAACCTCGCCTCCCCGCAGACCGGCTTCGGTCAGCTGTTTATCGCACTCGACAAAGCCGCCAAAGAGATCGCGCCGGTGGCCGAGACCCAGGCGTCCTTCTTCAGGGACCTCGACACCTTCTTCACGGCCTTCGCCGGCGCCTCCCCATCGCTCGAACGGACGATCGAAGGGGGGCCGTCGGCGCTGCGCCAGGCGATCCACTCGCTGCCCTTCGAGGAACCGGCGATCGAGAAGACAGCCACGTTCCTGCGCCTGCTGCGACCGAGCGCGCAGATCCTGCAGACCGTCGCGGCGCCGCTCGGCCACGCCTTCGCGGTCGGCGCCGTCAATCTGCGCGCCGCCGTCTCGCTGAACAAGCAGCTTGCCAGCTCGCTGCAGGCGCTCGAGGTCTTCGCGAAGGACCCCGTCGTGTCCTTGGGCCTTGAAGAACTCACTCTCACCACGCAGCTCGGGACCCCCCTATTCGAGGGCATCGCGCCCGCGCAGGCCACCTGCAACTACGCAACGCTGGCGTTCCGCAACGTCGCCAACCTGCTGGCCGAGAGCGTCGGGAACGGCACGCTGGCGCGCTTGGTGCCGATTCTCAGCCCCGCCGGCCCCAACAACGAGGGCCTGCAGTCGGCGGTGCCGGCCGACGGGGGGTCGCAGGACAAGAGCGGCGCCGGCCAGGTCATTCCGGACAACTATCTGCACTACAACCCCTACCCCTACGTGGCCGGCCCCGGCCAGCCCCAGGAGTGCGAAGCGGGCAACCAGCGCTACATCGCCGGCAAGACGGTGATCGGCAACACCTCCACCACCCTCGGGACGGGCCACGAAGCGACCAAGCGCAGCGAAAGCCTGTTCGCGGAAACCTACCCCGCCTCCACGCAGAAGTACTTCCCCAAGGAAGGGCCCGCGGCGAGCACGGGCAAGAGCAAAGGGAAGGGCAAGGGCAAGAGCGGGGGGAGCGGGAAATGAGTCGCACTCGCTGGTGGCGCCGTAATGAGGTTGCGGTCTCGGAGCTGCAGAAGCGCTCCAACCCCGTGCGCGTCGGAGCCATCTTCCTGGTCGTGGTGGCGCTCGCGGTGTACTTCGGCTTCACCAAGCACGTCCCGTTCAAACACGGCTACCGCCTGAACGCAGTGTTCAACTCGGCGGTCAACATCCGCCCCAAGGGGCCGGTCCGCATCGCGGGTGTCAACGTCGGCAAGGTCACCTCCATCCGGCGTGAGGGCAGCGCCGCCCTCGTGAGCATGGAAATCGAAGGCAAGGGCCTGCCGATCCACGAAGACGCGACACTCAAGATCCGCCCGCGGATCTTCCTGGAAGGCAACTTCTTCGTCGAACTGGAGCCCGGCAGCCCCTCCGCGCGAGCGCTCTCCTCGGGCGCCACGATCCCGGTCGCCCAGACATCCGACCCCGTCCAGCTCGATCAGGTGCTCGATGCGCTCAACACCGACACGCGCGCCAACCTGCAGACTTTCCTGATCGAATATGGCGCCGGGCTCACTGCCAAGCCGACTCCGGAAGAGGATGCTGAACAGGCGCCCGAAGTTCGCGGCCTCAACGCCGCGCAGGCGCTCAACAAAGCCTACCGGCGCGGCCCCGAAGCGCTGCGCGATGGCACGATCATCGGCCAGGCGCTAGCCGGGACGGAAACTCATGACCTCTCGAAGCTGTTTGCGAGCGCCGAAATGCTGAGCGCCCAGCTCGACGTGCACGAACAGCAGCTCGGCGAACTGATCGGCCACTTCAACACCTTCCTGCACTCCCTCGCCGCGCAGGCTCCGAGCCTGCGCACGACGGTCGCCGAGCTGCCGGGCGCGCTGCACGGCGTCGACCGCGGCTTCGCCGAACTGGACCGCGCCGCGCCCTCGATCCGGACCTTCGCGCTGGAGCTGGTCCCGGGCGTGGAAGGTATCCCCGCTGTCACCGCCTCCGCCTATCCCTGGATCGAACAGGTCGATGCGGCGTTGAAGCCGAGCGAGCTCGGGGGAGTCGCCGCTGGCCTGAAGACCGCGGCTCCGTCGATCGCCGAGTTGCTCGGCAGCACGACCCCCTTCCAGCACCAGTTCAACCAGCTCAACCAGTGCGTCGCCAAAGTGTTCTTCCCGGCCATCAAAACCGAACTTCAGGACGGATCCAACACCTCGGGCGTCGAAGTCTATAAGGAGTTCTGGTACGCGATGGCGGGCCTCGCCGGCCTCGGTCAGAACTTCGACGGCAACGGCGGCGGGGGGCGCTTCATCGCGGGGGGCAGCGGCAACGCGGTCCTCTCGCCGCCTGCCACGATCGTGAAGCCGGGGGCGGTCGCGGGCACCGAGCCGTTGATCGCCCAGACGGCTGTAGCCCCCGAAGGGACCCGTCCACGCTTCCCCGGCAGCGAGCCGCCCTATCGGCCGCTCGTGCCCTGCGGCACGCAGGCGCTGCCCAACTTCAACGGGCCGCTCGCCTCGGGCCCCGCGGACGGGGGTGGATGATGGCGCCCGAGGCAAACGACGGAGGGCGGGGGATCCGCGACCAGATCGAGCGCTACCGCACCGCTTTCATCGCCGTCGTGACGATGGTCGTGATCGCCGCGGGGAGCGCCGGATACATCCTCGCCCACGAGCGCCTTTCGGTGCCCGCGTGGGTGCCGATCATCGGCCGCGAAACCTTCGTGCTGAAGGGCGAATTCGAGACCGCCCAGGCGGTCACCCCCGGCCAGGGCCAGTCGGTCACGATCGCGGGCGCCAAGATCGGTGAAATCTCGAGCGTCGAACTGCATGAAGGCAGAGCGGTGGTGAGCATGCACCTGACGCCCAAGTACGCCCACTACATCTACCGCGACGCGACGATGCTGCTGCGTCCAAAGACGGGGCTCAAGGACGAGACGGTCGAGGTATCGCCGGGCAACCCAGCCACTGGGCGCGTGTCCCGCGGGTACACGATCCCGGTGACCCAGACCAGCCCGGACGGCAACCTCGACGAACTGCTCGCCGCGCTCGACGGCGAAACGCGCGTCTACCTGCAGGAGCTGCTCGCCGGTGCCGCCCAGGGCCTGCAGGGCAATGGCGCCAACCTCGCCGCCACCCTCAAGCGCTTCGACCCACTCGCCCGCGAGTTCCAGGAAATCGGCCGCGAGGTAGCAAAGCGCCAGTACTACGTCGAACACGGGATCCACAACTTCCGCCTGCTGCTGGAGGCGTTCGGCAACAAGGACACCCAGCTCGCTCAGCTCGTGGACTCCTCGAACGCGGTCTTCGCCACCTTCGCGGCGCAGGACCGCGCGGTGCAGGCGACCCTGCGTGAGCTGCCCGGCGTGCTCACGCAGGCCAACCACAGCTTCGGCAAGCTCGCCACCGCGGCCCACCTGGCCGGCGGTACGCTGCACGCGCTCGAGCCCTTCGCCAAGAACCTTGCGCCGTCTGAGCGCGCTGCGTTGCCGTTCCTCAGGAAGACGACGCCGATCCTTGCGAACGAGGTCCGGCCGCTCTTCCGCCAGATCCTGCCGGTCATCAACCAGCTCCAGCCCTCGCTGCAGGACTTCGCGCAGGCCACGCCCCAGCTGACGACGGGCTTCACGGTGCTCAACGAATTCTTCAACGAGCTCGACTACAACCCCGGCCCCAACCAGGCCGGTTTCCTGTTCTTCGCGGACTGGGGCGCCCACGACCTCAACAGCGTCGTCGCTCAGGGGGAAGCCAACGGAGCGGTCGGTCAGGCGCTGCTGTACTTCAACTGCGAAGTGGTGCCGATCCTGACCGGTGTGGCGGCGGTCGACCCCACGGCGAAACTGGCCCTGGGCCTGCTCAACCCGCCGAGCACCGCGGAGTGCGCCTCGGTGAGCAAAGCGGCCCCCGCGGCCAGTGCCGCGAGCGTGCACAGCGTCAGCAAGCTGGCCCGGCTCGCCGACCGCGTCTTCGGCCAGGGCCCCGACGCCGCCGCGGAGGCGCTGGCGCCGCGCGGAGGGGGAGGCTGAGATGCAGAAGCGAGCGCCCACACTGGCGAACATCCTCGTGATCGTGCTCTTCGCCCTGAGCTGCTTCGGCCTGCTGTTGTTCCTGTGGGACTCCTTCGGCGGCCCGGTGCCGCTGAAGCCCAAGGGCTACCGCTTCACGGTCGAACTCACGCGCACCCTCTCGCTCGCCGAAGAGTCCGACGTGCGCATCAGCGGCGTCACCGTCGGCCACGTCGTCAGCCTTGCGACGCACACCACCGGTCGGACCGACGTGACCATGGAAATGAACCACCAGTACGCCCCGGTGGCCTCCAACGACCACATGATCCTGCGCCAGAAGACGCTGCTGGGGGAGACCTACATCGAACTGTTCCCCGAGCGTCCCGCGGGAGCTTCACTGCCCGACGGCGGGCGGATCTCCGCCAGCCAGGTCGAGCCGGCGATAACGCTCGAAGAGGTGCTCTCCCTGCTCGATCCCAAAACGCGCGCCGCCTTCCAACTGTGGCAGCAGTCGCTCGCCGCCTCGTACAACGGGCGCGGGGAACAGATCAACTCGGCCTTCGCCGAACTCGAACCGTTCGTGGAAAACGCCAACAAGCTGGTCGGCATCCTCGACTCCCAAGAAGGCGCGGTGCGCGCGGTGGTGCACAACACCGGAGTGGTGTTCGACGCGCTCACCGAACGCGACCACCAGTTCCGCGGGCTCATCGAAAACGGCGAGCGCACCTTCCATGCGCTCGCCCAGAGCAGCCGGCAGTTCGCCGACGCCTTCCGCGCGCTCCCCACCTTCGAGCAGCGCGGGACGACGACGCTGCGCGAATTCGACCGCTTGGCGACTGTTGCGAGCCCCGTGCTCGACGAGTCACGCGCCTGGGAGCGCGCGCTCACTCCGCTGCTGCAGGGCGTGAAAGCATTCACGCCCTCCTTCAACAGGCTGCTCACCACCACCGGCACGTTCACGAGCGCCTCCAAGCGGGGTCTGCCCGCGTTCGAACGCTCGCTCAGCCTGCTCAAACCGCTGCTCGGCGGCGTCACCCCGCCGCTGCGCAACTTCCAGCCGTTCCTGAAGTACCTCGGCGATTACGTCCCGGAGCTGCAGGCGCTCTTGGGCAACGTGGCCGCCGCCACCGAGGCGCACGACGCGAACCCCGATGTCGCCAACCACCAGAATCAGCATTACCTGCGCGGCCTGCCAACGATCAACCCCGAGGGCCTCGCGGTCTACAGCCAGCGGATCGGCGTCAACCGTGCGAACCCCTACTTCCATTCGGGCGCCTTCAGCCTGCTCGGCAGCGGCGGCCTGCAGGTCTTCAGCACCGCCGCCTGCGCGGACTCAGCTCCCTCGGTCAGCGGACCTGCCAACGCCGCGGTGCCGCAGATCGTCATCGAACAGCTGACCGGGAGCTGGAACGAAGCCGGGAAGCCCGAACAGCACCAGCCGGCCGTCGCCAATGCGCCCGAAAGCACGACCAACGCGGTCGGCGCGCCCGCCTGCACCCAGCAGTCGCCCTTCACGTGGGAAGGTGTGACCAGTCAGTTCCCGCACACGGCGACGGCCAAATAGGCAGGCTGTCGGCCGAGCGGCCGATCGATGGGCCAAGAGATGGCCAGGGAGGCCAGTCGCTGGACAAAGGCCAGTCGCTGGCCAAATTGGCTGATCGCCGGCCAATGGGGCCCGATCGATGCCCTGGAGGGCTGATCGATCAGGCGCCGCCGACTGTGCGACCGGTCAGGCGATCCCGGCCCGGCGACGATCCCGCGCGAGGGGTTCGGGCCTGGAGAGCGCCGGGAGACTGAGGAAGCTGAGGAAGCGCAGCCGGTAGCGGCCCACCACGATCTCATCGCCGTCCTCGAGCATCCGCCATTCGATCCGCTCGCCGTTGACGAACACGCCGTTGAGGCTGCGATCGTCGAGCACCCGCACCCCGTCGGGTTGGCGCACCAGCAGGGCGTGACGGCGCGAGACGGTGGGGTCGTCGAAGCGCACGTCCGCGGCAAGGCTGCGCCCCACTCGCGTCCACTCCTGGGTCAGCGCCACCACCGCGGTCTCCCCATCCTCCTCGTAGGCGAGGTACTCCCCGGGCTGCTCAATGCGTTCGGCGACCTCCGCGAGCCACGCAGCCTCGCGCTCGGCGGTGTCCTCCGGGGCATGCGCCCCGTCTGCGGTTTCCCGCTCGAGCCGTCCGGCGCTGAACAGCGAAGCGCGCACGAAGCTCGCTCCTCCACAACCGGGGCAGTCGCTCAGCGAGTCGCAGGCCGCCAGGGTCAGCACGTAGCCGCAGCGCTGGCAGCGGAAGGATCCCGCTCCCGCCATGGTGCCAGAGGTCAGAGACTCCATCATCACGCAGCTCCTCTTCTCCTGTTGGGGTCACGTCCACGCTCACCCACCGGCCGAACCCTGCGGCGATCATATCGAGACTTGTGCCAGCGGGTCTAAAAGGCTTGTAATTTTCTGGAGACCCGTAGTTGGGGCTTGGCAGTCTCCATCCGGGGCGGGGATCCGGGACTGGGGCGGCTCCACTGTTCTACCCCCGGTCGGTCTCCCCCAAACGGGGCGCCGGGGTTGGAAGGATTCCACGGCGGTGCGGCGAAAGTTTCGTGGCATGTCCCCCGCCACCGTCACCGACATCGAGCGCTTCGAGCGGGTGCTCCTGCGCCGCGCCGTGGGGGTCCTGACTTCGGATCGCAACCGCTGCGCCGACTGCGGACGCACGCCGCTGGTGGGTGAGCGGGTGCATCTCTACGAGCACAGCGCCGCGGTGGTCTGCGAGCTGTGCCGCCCGCTGCGCCGCGAGGACCCGGCGGCGACCGAGACGGTGCGCCACTCCGAACGTGGCCGCGGCGTGCGTCTTGCCGCACGCGCCGCGTAGGGGCCCATCTCGGTAAGCAGTATGGGCGGGAGCTGCGCCGCTGGCGCTGTCGCTCTTGGTGGGTGCTCCGGCTCTCGATCGGATGCGACGCTGGGGCCGCCCGCGCTTGTAGACTGCCGGTCGCGATGGACCCGGTGACCGTCTCGATCCTCATCAACGCTCCCCGCGAGCGGATCTTCGAGTACCTGCAGGACATTGCCAACCACTCGGAGTTCACCGACCACTACCTCCAGGACTGGCACCTCACCCGGATGGACTCCGTGGGGCGGGGGGCGGGCGCGCGCTTCCGCGTGGCGATCCCCGGCAACCGCTTCAGCTGGGGCGACGTGACGTTCGCGGAGGTGCTCCCCCCGCACCGCATCGTCGAGGTGGGCCGCGGGGGCAAGTGCAACCGCGTGCGCACCCTCGGGGTCTACGAGCTCGCTCCGGGCGCGGGGGGCACCACGCGCGTGCAGTTCACGCTGGAGACCCAGCCCAGCACGCTCTCCGATCGCCTCATGGAGTCCTTCGGGGCGCGGGGGTGGCTGCGGCGCAAGAACATGAAGGCCATGCGCCGTCTGCGCTCGATCATCGAGAGCGGGGAGGGTCGCGGCCGGCGCGTCACGGTCGCTGGCGGATAGACTCCCGCGTCGCATGCACAGCCTCCCCAACGACGCCCTCTGCTCGCAGCCCTCGACGGCCGATTCCGGGCCCCACCGCGTCCCCCCACTGCCCCAGCGGACCAGGCTGCGACCGGTCGCGATCCTCGCAGCGCTCGTAGTGCTGGCGGCGCTGGCGCTCGGCGCCTGCGGGGAATCCCATACGCGGGTCACGACCGGCAGCTACGCCGGAGGATCCGGCAAAAACGCTCCCTACCTGAACGTGGGGCCCCTCGTCTACGAGGTCCAGCTCTCCCGCCAGCTCAACCCCTACGACACGGAGGACGCCAACTACCTGCTTGGCCTCACCCCCGCCCAGCGCCAGCTGCACCCCGGGGAAGAGTGGTTCGGGGTGTTCATGCAGGTCTACAACGAAAGCAGCCTCCCGCATCCGGCCGCGACTGACTACACGATCACGGACACCCAGGAAAACACCTACTACCCGCTCACCCTGGGCCCCGCCAACCTGTTCGCCTACCGCGCGGGGGCGGTGCCTGCCAAGAGCCAGATCCCCGCTCCCGACACCGTCGCCGCCGACGGGCCCACGCAGGGGGCGCTGCTGCTCTTCAAGATCAAGGTCCTCTCGCTCAACAACCGCCCGCTCACGCTGAAGATCGTCGATCCCCGCGATCCCGCCCAGACGGCCTCCGCGGAACTCGACGTCTAGAGGGTGGCGCAGGCGGCCGGAGGCCGCTGAGCCGGGCCCCTCTTCTAGCAGTCAGGGGTGGCGCAGGCGGCCGGAGGCCGCTGAGCCGGGCCCCTCTTCTAGCAGTCAGGGGTGGCGCAGGCGGCCGGAGGCCGCTGAGCCGGGCCCCTCTTCTAGCAGTCAGGGGTGGCGCAGGCGGCCGGAGGCCGCTGAGCCGGGCCCCTCTTCCAGTAGTCAGCCGCCGGCCTGCAGGGCCGCTTCGATCACCTGCCGCGCCACCGGCGCCGCGGTCGCTCCGCCGGCGCCGTCGCGCACCATCAGGACCCCCACGGCGATCCGCGGGTGCAGCGCCGGGGCGAATGCCGCGAACCACGCATCGGTGTTGCGCGGGTTGCTCTGTTCGGCGGCGCAGCTCGGTTCGGAGGAGTGTTCTTCGGGGGTGTGCGCTTCGGCATCCGCGGGCTTCTGTTCGGGTTCGGAGTCGCTCGAGCCGCACGGGGATCCAGCGGACTGGGTGGACAGGGTTCCAAGTTCCGCGGTGCCGGTCTTACCCGCCACCACGACCCCGGGGATCGCCGCCGCGGTGCCGGTGCCGAAGCGCACCACGTCGATCATCAGGCCCCGCACGGTGCGCGCCGTCGCGGCGCTGATCGCGTGCGTGCCCGCCGTCGCCGCTGCGCCCGCGGAGGCGGTGAGGCCCGGCTCCGGGCGCCGCCCCCCGTCGGCGATCGTCGCGGCCACCGTCGCCATCTCCAGGGGGGTCGCGAGCACCTGATCCTGCCCGATCGCGGTGGAGCCCACTGCAAGTTCGCCCTGGATGTCGGAGGCCTGCGGGATCGTGCTCTCGGCGGCCCCCGGGACCCCGGGGGGGTGGTTGAAGCCGAACTGTTCCGCGGTCGCCACGAGGCGCGCCGCGCCAAGCTTCACACCCAGGGGGGCAAACACCGAGTTGCAGGACACCGCGAAGGCCTCCACCAGGGAGCCCCCGCATTCCTCCCCGTTGGCGTTGTGCAGCTGCACCCCGTCGAGTGTGGCGGCGGTCTCGTAGGGGAAGGTACTGCGGGGAGTCGCGATCCCCGCTCCCAGCACTCCACTCACGGTGATCATCTTGAACGTCGACCCCGGCGGCTGCAGGGCTTCCAGGCCGATCCCGGCCACCCCCAGGATCTGGCCGCTGGCGGGTTCCAGCGCGATCACCCCGCCATACTGGCCCCCCAGGGCGGCGACCGCCGCGCTCTGCACCGCCGGGGAGATCGTGGTCCGCACGGCGCTCCCCGCGCGGGGGTCAGCGCGCGCCAGCACCCGTTCGGCGCCCCCGGCCACGGGGGGGTTGGTGGGGCCGGCGAACAGCACGCCCCCGGGGGTGCCCCGCAGGCGTTCGTCCTGCGTGAGCTCGAGGCCGCTCACCCCCACGATCGCGTTCGCCGGAACCCCCTGGGCCTCCAGCGCCTGCCGGCTGCTCGCGGGAATCGGCCCCACTTCCCCCACCACCGCGCTCGCGGCCGCCCCCAGGGGCGAGCTGCGCGCCCCCGCCGCACTCGCGGGGCCGTCCGCGAGGACCGAGCCGTCGCGTGCCAGCAGCGCCGCGCGTGGGGGCAGCGTGGTGCGCCTGTACAGCAACTCACCGGGACGCAGGCCGGGGAAGGCGAGCGAGGGGGACCAGGCAACGCGCACCTCTCCTTCCCCGGGACCGGAGACGATCGGCAGGGCGAAGCTCTCCGAGAGGACGCCGAACAGGCGGGTGCGCACCCGCACGGGCACCCTCTCCACGCCGCCCGCCGCCCCCCGGGGGGCGCCCGTCACCCGCTCGCCGTTCGCGGTTGCGGTCATGAGGGCTTCCCGGTAGTCCCCCGCGAATTCGCTCGCCGACACCTCCCGCTGGGAGGAGGGGGCGATCTCGCCGTACATGCTCGCGTAATTCCCGCGCGCCCACGCCGCGGCGAAGCGCGCCGCCAGAGCGGGGGCGGGGGAGGGGGAGGAGTGCTCCGCTCCCAGGATCGCCCCCACGAGGAAGGCCAGCGCCGCCAGCGCGATCACTGGCAGCGCGCGCCGGCGGAGTGCCCTGCGCCTCTCGCTGTCCCCGCTGCGCGTGCTCCATGTCTCCCCGCCCGGACCACGCGCGCCCTGTCCCCCACCGCCCCAGCTACGTGCGCTCCGTGCCTCCCCGCTCCCGCCGCGTGCGCTCCGGGCCTCCCCGCCACGGCCGTAGGAGGATGGAGCAGTCACTGTCCATCTCCATTGCGGGTTCTCACGCTGGGGAACGGTAGAACATGGCTATGACGACGCTCGACTGGGGGATCCTCCTGTTCGTCCTGCTCCTCGCCATCTTCGGGCTGCGCCAGGGCTTCATCGTGGGGGTGCTCTCCTTCGGGGGGTTTGCCCTGGGGGCGTTCGTGGGGACCCGGCTCGGCCCGCTGCTGCTGCCCCAGGGGTCGACCTCCCCCTACGCCCCCGCCTTCGGGCTCGTCGGCGCCCTGCTCGCGGGGGCGATCCTGGCCACGGGCCTGGAGGGGCTGGGTTGGCGGCTGCGCCGCACGACGATGCTGATCCCAGGCGTGGGACTGCTCGACGGCGCGCTCGGGGCGCTGCTCAGCGCCGGAGTGGGCCTGGGGATCGTGTGGATCGTCGCCGCGGTGGCCGCCCAGATCCCCACGGCGACCCAGCTGCGCGCCGACATCCAGCGCTCGGCGATCCTCGGCGAGCTCAACCAACTGCTGCCCCCCTCGGGGCCAGTCCTGGGCGCGCTCGCGCGCCTGGACCCGATCCCCTCGATCCCGGGCCCCCTGCCGGAGCTCGCGACGCCCCCGCCGCGGATCGCCCGGGACCCCGGGGTGCTCGGGGACTCGCGCAGCGTGGTGCGGGTGATCGGCACCGCCTGCGGACTCGCGATCGAGGGCTCGGGCTGGGTGGTGCGCCCGGAAGAGATCCTCACCAACGCCCACGTGGTCGCGGGCGAGAGCGACACGACCGTGGAGGTCGAAGGCCGCCCCCCCGGACTCCCCGCGCAGGCGATCGCCTTCGATCCCGAGGTCGATCTGGCGTTGCTGCGCGTCCCCGGCCTGGGCCTCCCCGTGCTGAGCCTCGCCTCGAGCCCCCCCTCGGGCCGCGCGGGGGCGATCCTCGGCTACCCCGAAAACGGCCCCTTCGACGTGCAGTCCGCGCGCATCGGGCAGACCGCGAACGTGGTCACCCAGAACGCCTACGGCCAGGGGCCGGTCACCCGCCTGCTGACCCCCCTGCGTGGCCTGGTGCGCCCAGGGAACTCGGGGGGCCCCGTGGTGGACAGCGCGGGGGAGGTCCTCACCACGGTGTTCGCCGGCACCACCGGCGCGGGACCCCCGGGCGGCTACGGCGTCGCCAACGCCACCGTGACCAGCGTGCTCGAACACGCGGGCGCGGCGGTGGGGACGGGGCCGTGCGACACCCAGTGAGGGGGGCCAACCGCTAGTCTGGCCCCATGCCCAAGACCCTGGTGATCGCCGAGAAGCCCTCCGTGGGGCGCGACCTCGCGCGCGTGCTCCCGGGGACCTTCAAGAACGAGAAGGAGTGGCTGGAGTCCGAGGAGTACGTGGTCACCTGGGCCGTGGGCCACCTGGTGCAACTCGCGGAGCCCGACGAATACGACCCCAAGTTCAAGCGCTGGCGCATGGAGGATCTCCCAATCGTGCCCGAGCACTTCAAGCTCGTGGTGCGCGACGAGCGCTCGCGCAAGCAGATGTCGGTCGTCACCCGCCAGCTCTCGCGGGAGGACGTCGGGGAGGTCGTCAACGCCTGCGACGCGGGGCGCGAGGGGGAGCTGATCTTCGCCTACATCTACGAGAAGGCCGCCTCCAGCAAGCCGGTGCAGCGCCTGTGGCTGAACTCGATGACCACCTCCGCGATGAAGGCCGCCTTCGCCTCGCTGCGTCCCGGTAAGGAGCTCGCCCTGCTCGAGCAGGCCGCGCGCTCGCGCTCGGAGTCGGACTGGATCGTGGGCATGAACGCCACCCGCGCCGCCACGATCCGCCTGCGCACCTCCTTCGACGGGGCGGTGTCCCTGGGGCGCGTGCAGACCCCCACGCTCGCGATCGTGGCGCGGCGGGAGGAGGAGATCAAAGCGTTCGTGCCCGAGCCCTACTGGCTGGTGGACGCCGTCTTCGCCGCGCCTCCGTTGGAGGGGGAGGGGGAGAGGGGGGTTGAGGACATGGGATCGGACGAGGACGGCGAGCGTGGCCTCCCCGGCGAGCGCGTGTATATCGGCCGCTTCCACGCGGGGGCCAAACCCCGCCTCGCCACGGCAGAGGAGGCCACAGCGATCGTCGCGGCCTGCACGGGCCATGAGGCCACGGTCACCAAGCTCGAGGTCAAAGAGCAGCGCGAGCGTGCCCCCATGCTCTACGACCTGACCTCGCTGCAGCGCGACGCCAACACCCGCTTCGGTTTCTCCGCGCGGCGCACCCTCTCCGCGGCCCAGCGCCTCTACGAGGAGCACAAGGCGCTCACCTACCCCCGCACCAACTCGCGCTACCTGACGAAAGACATGATCCCCGAGATCAAGCCCACCGCGGAGCTGGTGGGCTCTCAGAGGGAGTACGCCAAGGCCGCGGCCTACGTCGCCGGCCTCGACGTGCTCCCCCTCGGGCGGGTGGTCGACGACGCCAAGGTCACCGACCACCACGCGATCATCCCCACCCGCTCCGAGCACAACGTGGAGCGCATGAGCGAGGACGACCGCCGCGTCTACGATCTCGCCGCCCGCCGCTTCCTGGCGGTCTTCCACCCCGAGGCGGTTTTCGAGAACACCCGCGTGGAGACCACCGTCACCGCGCCTGCGGGCGGGGGTGGCGACGCCTCCTCGGCGCAGGGCGAGGCAAGCGGGGAGGCGACCTCGGGGAAGGCCGGGAAGTACGTGTTCCGCACCCGCGGCAAGCTTCTGATCGTCCCCGGCTGGCGGGGCGTCTACGGGGAGAGCGCCGCGGCCTCCAGCGAGGGCCAGCGCACGGGCCAGGAGGAGGATGAGGAGGCCGACCAGCAGCTTCCCCGCCTGATCGAGGGCGAGCAGGTGCAGACGCGCAAGATCACGAGCCTCTCCAAGGAGACCAAGCCCCCCCGCCGCTATTCCGACGCCTCGCTGCTGGGCGCGATGGAGACCGCGGGCAAGCTCGTCGACGACGACGAGCTGCGGGAGGCGATGAAGGACTCCGGGATCGGCACTCCCGCCACCCGCGCGGCGATCATCGAGCGGATCATCTCCGTGGGTTACATCGAGCGCGACGGGCGTTCGCTGGTGGCCACCGAGAAGGGTCTCAACGTGGTGCGCCTGCTCGGCAGCCACCCCCTCACCTCGCCCGAACTCACCGGCCAGTGGGAGAGTCGCCTGGACGCGATCGAGCGTGGGGAGGACTCCCGGGAGCGCTTCATGGGCGACATCGCTGGCTTCGCCGGGGAGACCGTGAAGATGCTCGATCAGGCCCTCAAGGACGTGCGCATCCCCAAAGCCAACCTCGGGCCCTGCCCGGTCTGCGGGCACCCGATCCTCGAAAACCGCAAGGGCTACTCCTGCTGGGCGCGCACGGACCCGGGGTGCGGCTTCGTGATCTGGAAGACCAAAGCCGGCAAGCAGCTCCCCGTGGCGATCGCGCGGGAGCTGATCAAGACTGGCTACACCGCCGCCGTCGTCACCGGCTTCCGGGGACGCTCGGGGCGCAGCTTTCGCGCCCACCTCGCCCTGCAGCAGACCGAGGATGGCAAATGGCGCGTGGAGTTCAACGAGGCGTGGGCCAAGGAGGGCGCCAAGCCGCCCGACCAGGAGACCGTGGCCGAGGCTGCCGCCGCCGCCGAGGCTGAGCCGGTCGCCGAGGCTGTGGCTGCGGTGGCCGATCGCTGATCGCCCGGCGAGCGCCGCTGCAACGCCGGGGGTGGAGCTACCGCCGGCGGTGGAGCTGCTCAAGGCAGTGGGTTCGGCTCTCTGAGGTGCGCAGGGCGCGCAGGCGAGACTGCGGCGGGAGTGCCGCCGCAACGTCGGGGGGGTACGCCACTATGGGCGGCCATGTCGATCACGCTCGTCACGGGGCCCGCCAACGCGGGCAAGGCGAAGGTGGTGCTGGACGCTCTGCGCGCCCACCACGCGCGCGAGGAGGAGCCGCTGCTGGTGGTGCCCACCCGCGCCGACGTGGAGCACTACCGGCGCGAGCTCGCCCTGGGGGGGCTCGTGCTGGGGGTGCAGGTGGAGCGCTTCGGGGGCCTGCTCGCCGAGGTGCTCCGCCGCGCCGGCTCGGCCGAGCGGCCCCTCGGCCGGTCAGCCCGTGAGCGGGTGCTCGCCGCGGTGCTGGGGCGCGCCGCCGGGGAGCGCGCGAGTCCCGGCGTGGTGCGTGCCCTGGCGTCGCTGGTGGGGGAGCTGGAGGTGGAGCGCGTAACGCCCGCGCGCCTGCGGGGGGCTCTGGAGGAGTGGGCCGCTGCGGACCCCGCGCACGCCCCCCACGCGCGCGCGTTGGGGGGGCTCTTCGAGGAGTACCGCGGCGCGCTCGATCGGCTGGGGCGGGCCGACCCTGAGCGGCGCACAGCGCGGGCGCTTGACTCTCTGCGCCGGGCCCCCGCGCTGTGGGGGTCCACGCCGGTGCTGCTGTATGGCTTCGACGACTTCACGGGTCTGCAGCTGGACGCGATCGAGACCCTGGGTGCGGTGGTGGGGGCCGCGGTTACGGTCTCGCTCGCCTACGAGCCCGGCCGTGTGGCGTTCGCGGGGCGCGGGGACACCTTCCAACGCCTGCTCCCCCTCGCGACCGAGCACCGCAGGGTGGGCCCCCGGGCGGAGTACTACGCGCCCGGGTCCCGTCCCGCCCTGCACCACCTGGAGCGCCACATCTTCGAGTCGGACCAACCCTCCCCGGTGAGCGCGGGGGCGGCAGTGCGGCTGCTGGAGGGCGGGGGGGAGCGCGCCGAGCTGGAGCTGGTGGCGGAGGAGATCGGGGGACTGCTGAGGCGCGGGATACAGCCGGAGGAGATCGCGGTGGCGCACCGCTCCCCGGGGACGATCGCGGAGCTCCTGGGGGAGGTCTTCGGCGCCTACGGCATCCCCCACACGCTGGAGCGCCGCCTGCCCTTCGGGCACACGGCGATCGGCCGCGCGCTGCTCGGCCTGCTGGTGGCGGCCTTCGAGGATGGGGAGGGTGGGCTAGGGGAGGGCGGCCCGGGGCAGGGTGGTTTGGGGCAGGGTGGTTTGGGGCAGGGTGGTTTGGGCCAGGGCGGTCTGGGCCAGGGCGGTCTGGGGGCCCTGCTGGCGTGGCTGCGCGCTCCCGGGGTGTTGAGGCAGGTGGAGTTTGCGGACACGTTGGAGCGGCGGGCGCGGCGGGCGGGCGCCAGCACGGTGGCCCAGGCGCGCGCGCTGTGGGAGGCCGAGCACTGGCCATTGGAGACCCTCGATCGGCTGCAGGAGGCCGCCGAGCGCGGCTCCGTGCCGCTGATCGAGCGTGCAGCGCACGAGCTCGAGCGGCTGTTCTGCGCTCCGCGGCTGCACGCGGCGCGGGTGCTGGCGCCGGCCGAGTTGCAGGAGGCGCGCGCGCTGGCGGCGGGGCGGGCTGCGCTCGGGGAGCTGCGCGAGCTGGCCCGCCGCGCACCCGATCTGGCCCCCGACGCGGGCGATCTGATCGCGACTCTGCGCGGGCTGGAGCTGGTGGTGGGCGAGGTGTCCCCTGGGGCTCCGGGGGCAACTCGGGAGGGCGCCCGCGCACCATCCTCCCCCGCCGCGGTGAGTGTCCTCGATCCCCTTTCCCTGCGTGCGCGCAGGGTGCGGGCGTTGTTCCTGTGCGGTCTGCAGGAGGGTCTCTTCCCGGCGCCCGCGCGGCCGGAGCCCTACCTCTCCGAGGAGGAGCGCCGCGGGTTGGCGCAGGCTTCGGGCCTGCGGCTCGGCCGGCCGGGGGACGCGCTCGCGGCGGAGCGCTACCTGCTGTACGCGGCGGTCTCGCGCCCGGAGGAGCTGCTGGTGCTGAGCTGGCACACCGCGGACGACGACGGCCTGGCGAGCGCGCGCTCCTCGTTCGTGGACGACGTGTGCGACCTCTTCTCATGCGATCTGCATGCGGCGAGGACACGGCGGGCGCTGGGCGAGGTGACTCCGCCCGACTCAGGAGGCGCCCCTCCATGCGTCGCGGGGGCTCTACATGCTCCTGCGGGTCTACGGGCTCCCGCGGGCGTCGCGGGGGCTCTACAGGACAAGCCGGGGGCTCGCCAAGGTGGGATCGGCCCCCTGCGCGACCCGCGTGTGCTGGCGGACCTGCGCGAGCGACGGCTGTGGTCGGCCTCCGGCCTGCAGGCGTGGGCGGGCTGCCCGGTGCGGTGGTTCGTGGAGAGGCTGCTGGGCGCGGAGGACCTCGAGCCCGAGGCCGAGCCGCTGGCGCGCGGGGGCCTCGCGCATGCGGCGCTGCGCGACGTCCTGGAGGGTCTGAGGCGGGAGACGGGCTCCGCACGCCTGCTTCCCGAGCGCCTGCCCCGAGCGCGCGAGCTGCTGCACGCCGCCCTGGAGGAGCACGCCCGCGAGCACCCGCTCTCAACGGCCCCCGAGCGGGTGCCTGGGGTGCGCCGGAGGCTGGAGGCAGATCTGGAGCGCTACCTCGAGCACGCCGCCACGTGCGCGGAAGAGTCCGACCGGCCCGAGACCCCACTGGAGCCCACCCATCTCGAGCTCTCCTTCGGCTTCCCCGCGGAGAGGGTGGCGCAGGCGGCCGAGGGCAGCCAAGCCGGGCCCCTCTTTTTCGATCGGGTGGCGCAGGCGGCCGAGGGCAGCCAAGCCGGGCCCCTCTTTTTCGATCGGGTGGCGCAGGCGGCCGAGGGCAGCCAAGCCGGTCGGCCAGGGGGGCTGCCCGCGCTGGACCTCGGCGGGGGGGTCCTGGTGCGCGGCTACATCGACCGCGTCGACCTCGCGCCGGGGGGGGAGGCGGTGGTGTACGACTACAAGAGCAGCCACGCCCCACCGCCCGACAGGTGGGTGGGGGAGCGCAGCTTCCAGGTTGCGCTCTACATGCGCGCTGTGGAGGAGCTGCTCGGCGGGCGGGTCGTCGGCGGCTTCTACCAGCCGCTCTCCGGCCGCGACCTGCGCGCACGGGGGGTGCTCGCGGAGGGGGAGGGAGTGGAGCTGCGATGCGTGCGGGGAGACGCGCGCGAGCCCGCGGAGGTGCGGGGGCTCGTGGAGGAGGTCGTGGGGGCGGCGCGGGAGGCCGCCGAGCAGGCGCGCGCGGGCGAGCTGGAGGCCCGGCCCGGCACCTGCGGGTTCGGGGAGGGCGGGTGCATGTACCCGTCGATCTGCAGGTGCGAGCCCTGAGCACGGAGATCCCCGAGACGCCGGCCGATCTGCGATCGGTCCTGACCCCCGAGCAGGAGGAGGCCGTGGCGCGCCGGCGCGAGCCGCTGCTGCTGGCCGCCGGGGCGGGCAGCGGAAAGACCTCGGTGTTAGTGGAGCGCTTCGTGCGGGCGGTGCGCGAGGACGGCATCGCCCCGGGCCGGATCCTCGCGATCACCTTCACCGAGCGCGCCGCCGCGGAGCTGCGCGAGCGGGTGCGGGCACGGCTGCTCGAGCTGGGGGGAGGGGAGGCCGCACGGTGGCCGGTCTCCGAGCGGCCCGAGAGCGCCATGATCGGCACCTTCCACGGCTTCTGCGCGCGCCTGCTGCGCGTCCACGCGCTCACCGCGGGCCTCGATCCCGAGTTCGCGATCCTCGACGAGGCCGACGCGGGACGGCTGCGCCTGCTCGCCTTCCGCCGCGCGCTGGCGGCGCTGTTGGCCGAAACGGGGATGCGAGCGGAAGGCGAGTGTCTCCCGGCTTCGGCGGGGGCGCGCCGCGAGGAGGCCATCGATCTGCTCGCCGCCTACGGCGCCGACCGGGTGCGGCGGATGGTGCTCGGGGTGTACGCCGAGCAGCGCAGCCGCGGCGCAAGTTTGCCGGCGCTGCCCGACCCGATGCTCTCGGTGGCGGAGCCCTCGGAGCCCGCTTCTCGCGAGCCGGAGTCCTCGTCGGAGGGGCTGCCACCTGCTCTACAGCCGGGGCAGCCGGAGCGCGAGGCGATCCGCGCGTGCGCGCTGCTGGGCGCGGTCCTGGAGGAGTTCGGACGCGGCTACGCCGAGCTCAAGCGCGCGCGTGCGGCGCTCGACTTCGACGATCTGGAGCTGTGCGCGCGCGACCTCCTGGAGAGCCACGAGGGGGTGCGCCGGGCGTGGAGGGAGCGAATCGAGCTGCTGATGGTGGACGAGTTCCAGGACACCAACCGCCGCCAGCTCGCGCTGCTGGAGCTGCTGGAGCGCGGGAACCTGTTCACCGTCGGGGACGAGCTGCAATCGATCTACGGCTTCCGCCACGCGGAGGTGGAGATCTTTCGCGAGCGCCGTCGCAGGCTCCACGCGGAGGGGGCGGCGATCGCGCTGGCCCACAACTTCCGCGCCCGCCCCCCGCTGATCGCCGCCGTGAACGGCGTCTTCGGGGAGCGCTTCGGGGATGCTTACACCCCGCTGATCGCCACCCGCGAGGAGGGCGGCTGGGGAGACCCGGCGCCGACGGGGGAGGCCGAGGGGCCGCTGATCGAGCTGCTGCTCACCGACAAGGGCGCCTGGTCGGAGTGCGGGGACCAGACCTCACACACGCTGTCCCTTGCGCGTGATGTCGCCGGGAAGCTGCCGCCCGCCACCCTCTGGCGTCAGGCCGAAGCGCGCCTGCTTGCCCAGCGCGTCGCAGAGCTCATCGCGGGCGGGAAGGCCGCGGCGGGAGATGTGGCGGTGCTGCTGCGCGCCGCCGGGGACCTGCCGGTGTACGAGCGCGCGCTGGAGGAGCGCGGCCTGCGCACACTCGCCGCGGTGGGGAGCTTCTGGGGCCACCAGCAGGTCGGCGACCTGCTCGCCTGGCTGCGCGCGCTCGCCAACCCCCTGGACGAGCTCGCGCTCTACTCCGTGCTCGCCTCCCCGCTCGTAGGGATCTCGAGCGATGGCCTCGCTCTGCTCGCGCTGCGCGCCCGCGCCGCGGGGGCCGGCGTGTGGGCGACGATCGCCGGCGCGGATAGCGAGCTGTACGCGAGCCTGCCCCCATGCGACCGCGAGCGTCTCGCGCGCTTCGCCGAGCGCTTCGCCGCCGATCGGGGCTCTGCCTCCGAGCTTGGCGCGGCGGAGCTGCTGCTCCGTGAGATCGGCCTGAGCGGCTACGAACGGCACGTGCTCTCCCTCGAGTGGGGCGATCGGCGCTTGGCGAACATCCACAAGCTGCTGCGCCTCGCGCGCCGCTTCGAGGCCGCGGAGGGCCGCGACCTGAGGGGCTTCCTGGATTACGTGGAGCACCGCCAGGCGCTCTCTGAGAGCTCCGAGCCCCACGCCCCCATCGGCTCCGAGCCCGACGCGGTTCGGCTGATGACGATCCACGCAGCCAAGGGCCTCGAGTTTCCCGTGGTATGCCTCGCCGACCTCGGTCGCGGCGGCAACGGCAGGCCGCCGGACCTGCTCGTGGATGGGGATCGCATCGGCCTGCGACTGGCGAGCCTCGACGGCTCCTCGCCGGTCGGGTGCCTGCGTTACGAGCAGCTCTATGAGGAGCGCCGCCGCTCGGAGGCGGCGGAGGAGGAGCGGATCATCTACGTCGGGATGACCCGCGCACGCGAGCGCCTGCTGCTGAGCGGATCCTGCGACTTCGAGCGCTGGCCCTCGGCGAATGGGGCAGGTGGGACGCCAATCGTCTGGTTGGCTGCAGCGCTTGCACCCGAGCTGCCCGCGCTCGCCCGCACCCTGGAGCGGCCCGTGACGGAGCTCGACGTGGGCGGCGATGGTGGGGAGAGAGTCCTCTGTTGGCTGAACAGCCCCGCCACCGTTGGTGAGGTCCTACGTGAGGAGTCCCTGCGCCCAGCGCGCGTAGCCGCCGTGGGGAGGCGGGACGCTCCAGCGAGTCCGGCCGTCCCGCAGGAGCGCGCCCTGAGTCCGGCCGTCCCTCAGAAGCCCGCACCAAGTCCGGCCTTCCCGCAGGAGCCCGCCCTGAGTCCGGCCGTCCCTCAGGAGCCCGCACCCATGTGGGCGCCATCGCCGTTCAGCTACACCGCCCTCAGCGAGCTGGAGCGATGCGGGTACAGGTACTACCTGGAACGCGTCCTGCGGATGCCAGAGGACCGTGCGGCCGGTCGCGGCGACGCCCGTCACGGAGATGGCCTGCGCGCCCGCGCGCGGGGCGTGCTGGTGCACCGGCTGCTGGAGTCCTTCGACTTCGCCCCCACCAAACTCCCGTTCGAGGAGCGCCCGACACCGCGGGAGGTGTCGAGCGCCGCGCGCGAGCTCGGCATCGCGACATCCGCACCCGAGCGGGAGGAGATCGCGCAGCTCGTGCGCTCGGCGGCCGGGACCGCGCTTGCGCAGCGCATCGCCGCGACGGGGTCGGTGCGTCGCGAGCACCCCTTCACGTTGCTGCTGCCTGGCGAGCAGCTTATGGTGGGGGTCCTCGACCTGCTCGCGCGCGAGTCCAGCGGGGGCTGGCTGGTGGTGGACTACAAGAGCGACCGCGTCGCCGCCGGGGAGGACTTGGAGGCGCTGGTCGAGCGGGAGTACGGCGCGCAGCGGACGCTGTACGCGCTGGCCGCGCTCCATGCGGGGGCGCCGAGGGTCGAGGTCGTCCACTGGTTCCTGGAGCGTCCCCGCGAGTGGGTCCGCGCCGGCTTCGGCGCCGAGCAGCGGGCCGGCCTTCAGGAGCAGCTGCTCGCCCGCTTGGAGCGTGCCCGCACGCGTGGCTTCGCGGTCAGTGAGGTGCCCCACCGGGGCCTCTGCCTCACCTGCCCGGGACGCGCGCGGCTATGCTCGTGGAATGCGGCCGACACGCTCCGCGAGCGGCCCGGGATCGGTAGCCCACCAACCCCCGGCGGCGTTTCCTGAGGGCGCCCGGGTGGAGTCCTCGGACGTGGAGCTCTTCGCGCGCGTGCGCCAGCACGGCGACACGCGTGCCCGCGAGCTGCTGATCGAACGCTACCTCCCGCTCGTGCGCCGTCTCGCCCGTCGCTACCAGCACGCCGAGGAGCCCCTGGAGGACCTCGTGCAGGTGGCGTCGCTGGGGCTCATCAAGGCGATCGACCGCTTCGACGTGGGCCGCGAGGTGGTCTTCTCGAGCTATGCCGTGCCCACGATCCTGGGGGAGCTCAAGCGCCACTTCCGCGACCGCACCTGGTCAGTCCGCGTCCCCCGCGACCTGCAGGAGCTCGCGCTGCGTGTGGATCGCGCCGTCACGCGCCTCTCGGTGGGCGAGCGCCGCTCCCCGTCGGTCGGCGAGATCGCGCGCGCCGTGGGGGCCTCGCACGAGCAGGTGCTCGATGCGCTGGAGGCCGCCGCCGCTTATCGGGCGACCTCGCTCGACGCGCCGCGCTCCGCGGCCCAGGGCGCCGAGGCGGCGGAAAGCATCGCCGACACCCTCGGAGTGGAGGAGAGCGGCTTCCGGCGCGCCGAGGAGCATGCAACGCTCGAGCCGCTGCTGGCCCGCGTCTCCGCCCGCGAGCGCCTGGTACTGCAACTGCGCTTCGGTGAGGACCTCACCCAGGCCGAGATCGGCGAGCGCATCGGCGTCTCCCAGATGCAGGTCTCACGCCTTATCCGCCAGGCCCTCGCGCGCATGCGCGCCGGTGCCGGGGAGGAACCGCCCACGTCTTGACATCGCTGGTTTTGCGCCTCACACTGTCCCGATGCCCCGCTCTATCTGGAAGGGGACCCTGGCCTTCGGCCTGGTGAGCGTGCCGGTGAAGCTCTACAGCGCGGTCGTCGACCGCAGCCTGCACTTCCACCAGCTGCACGCCACCGACCACGCCCGCATCGTCCAGCGGAGGGTCTGCTCCGCCGAGGGTGAGGAGGTCCCCTACGAGGAGATCGTCAAAGGCTACGAGGTCGCCCCGGGACGGCATGTGGTGATCGAGGCCGAGGAGATCGCCGCGCTGGAGCCGGCCTTCACCGGCACCATCGAGATCGAGGACTTCGTGGGACTGCAGGAAATCGATCCCATCTACCTCGACCGCCCCTACTTCCTCGTCCCTGGCGCCGGTGGCGCCCGCCCCTACCGGCTGCTGCTCCAGGCGATGCACGACACCGGGAAGGTTGCGATCGCTCGCGTGGTGCTGCGCTCTCGCCAGCAGCTCGTGGCGATCTACCCCCACGAGGAGGTGCTGCGGATGACCACCATGAACTTCGCCGACGAGATTCAGCGGACCGCCGAGCTTCCCGAGCTTCACGAGGAGGAGGTGCAGCTCGGCGAGCGCGAGCTCGAGATCGCGCACAGCCTCGTGGAGGCGGTCGTCCGGCCCTTCGATATCGCCGGCTACCGCGACACCTACCGTGAGGCACTCCTGGACCTGATCGATCGCAAGGTCGGCGGCGAGCAGGTCGCGCTCGAACCCCCGGCTCGCCGGGAGCTGCTCCAGGCCCCAGACCTGATGAGCGCCCTGGAGGCCAGCATTGAGCAGGTGCGCGCCCGCCGCGAGCGCGACGGCGCACCCCCACCGGCCCGCAAGCGCCCCAAGGCTGCCCCCAAGGCCAAGGCTGCCCCCAAGGCCAAGGCTGCCCCCAAGGAGTCATCGCCCCGCTCCCCCGCGACAGCGAGGGGTCGCAAAAAGCTCGGACCTAGAACACGAGCCCCAGCACCAGCTCCTCGCTGGCGCCGTCCGCGGAGGGCTCGATTCGCAGCTCGTCGGTCATGCGCTCCAGCACGTTTCCCACGCCGGGGAGCACCGCCTCCTTCACCAGCCGGCCTGCTGCCCGCTCGGGGAGCTCGCTCACGCGCAGTTGGAACTCTCCTCGCCACACGCTCACCGTGAAGGCGAGCTGCTCGTTCGCGGTATGTGTGGGTGCGTGGGCGCTGAGCGCATCGCAGATCAGCATCGCGTCCTCGAGGCGGTCCATCGGACAGTTGGCGCGTGCGAGCACCATCGAGACCATCCTGCACAGCGCCGGTCCTGCGAGTGGCCCCTGCGCGAGCCGTAGCGAGGCAGAGCACTCGTACGGCGCCTCCTCCTCGATCATTGACTCCCTCGAATGTCGGCCACGCCGGAGGCCACTTGGTGGACGGCGGCGTCATAGTGGTGGGGGGGGTCGGTCAGCGAGAAGGTCATGCGCACCTCCGTGCGTTCCGCATCGTCGCGCCCCAGCTGCACGCTCTCGGTGAGCGAGGCGATCAGGGGCAGCCCGAGACCCAGTCCCGGGCTGTCCGGCCGCGGGCCGATGCCTCTGCCCTCGTCGCGCACGACCACCGTCAGCTCGTCTCCGAGCAGCGTCGCGAGTACCTCCATCGGCCCCTCTCCCCCGTCAGGGTAGGCATGGACCACCACGTTCGTGCACGCCTCGGTGACCGCCAGGCGGATGTCCGCAAGGGTCTGGCCGTCGATCGCGTACGCATCTTCCAGCGCCCCGAAGGCGTGGCGTACGACGGCGATGTTCTCGGCCCGCGCCGGGAGTGCGATCTGCATGTCGGGCGTCATCGTCGGTGTGCTTCTCCCAGCGGAGTCGGGGCGTGGAGCTGTGTCTTGGGTGATGGTGCCCTGCCGGGGCAATTTTCACACATCGAAAGACCCGGCTGCCGTGGTATGTACCGCACCCGAGATCCGGATGCACTTGTCAAGGGATGAGCATACGCGAGGTGGCGGGCAGGCGTTTGGATGTGGACGGACGACTGGTTCGCCACCCCTGTCCACTGCTACGCTTCAGCCTCCGCCTCAGGTGCCCTCACCGCCTGCACGGAAGGTCCCGCCCGTGCGGGAGGCACCGCCCTCCCGGGAGCACTGCCATGACTTCGCACATCAAGCAGCCGCCCAAGGCCGTCGGCCTCTACGACCCCCGCTTCGAGCATGACGCATGCGGCGTGGGCATGGTCGCGCGCCTGGACAACCGACCCACCCACGAGGTGATCGCGCAGGCGATCGAGGCTCTGGAGAACCTCGAGCACCGCGGCGCCTCCGGAGCCGATCCCACGACGGGGGACGGCGCAGGGATCCTCATGCAGATGCCCGACGAGCTGCTGCGGGCCGTCGTCGACTTCGAGCTGCCCGCGCCGGGCCGCTACGGGGTGCTGATGTGCTTCCTCCCGCTCGAGGAGCAGGAGTGCGCGCGCCTGCGCGAGCTGCTCGGGCGCACCACCCGCGCGGAGGGGCAGCGGGTGCTGGGCTGGCGCGAGGTGCCCGTCGATCCCGCCCACGTCGGACGCACCGCGGGGGCCTGCCGCCCCGCGATCTGGCAGCTGTTCGTCGGCGCGGGCGAGGAGGCGGAGGGCCCGGGTGCGGAGGACTACGACCAGGACGCCTTCGAGCGCAAGCTCTACGTGATCCGCCGTGTCTGCGAGCTCGCCGAGGAGGACGGCCTGTACGTGACCTCGAGCTCCTCGCGCACGCTCAACTACAAGGGCATGCTGATATCGAACCAACTCGCGGGCTTCTACACCGACCTGCGCGACCCCCGCGCCAAGAGCGCGATGGCGCTCGTGCACTCCCGCTTCTCGACCAACACCTTCCCCAGCTGGGAGCTTGCGCACCCCTATCGCGTGATCTGCCACAACGGGGAGTTCAACACGGTGATGGGCAACGTCAGCTGGATGCGCGCCCGCGAGTCCGAGCTCCGGAGCGAGCTCTTTGGGGAGGACCTGCCCAAGATCCTGCCGATCGTCAAGGCTGGTGATTCGGACTCCGCCACCTTCGATCGCGTGCTGGAGTTGCTGCTGCTCGCTGGGCGCTCCCTGCCCCACGCGGCGATGATGATGATCCCCGAGGCGTGGCGCGAACGCGACGACATCCCGCAGGCGCTGAAGGACTTCTACGCCTTCCACGCCTGCCTGATGGAGCCCTGGGACGGCCCCGCCTCGGTGGCGTTCACCGACGGGCGCGTGATCGGCGCCACGCTTGACCGCAACGGCCTGCGCCCGGGGCGCTGGGTGGAGACCGTCGACGGCCTCGTGGTGCTCGGTTCGGAGATCGGCCTGCTCGACATCCCGGCCGAGCGCATCAGGCGCCTCGGGCGCCTGCAGCCCGGCAAGCTGTTCCTCGTGGACCTCGAGCGGGGCTGCATCGTCGAGGACGGGGAGGTCAAGCGCGCGATCGCCACGCGCCGGCCCTACGGGGAGTGGTTCGTGCGCAACTCGGTGCACTTCGACGACCTCCCCCCGTCGGAGGCGGTGACGATCTCCGACCAGCCCCTGCACGCCCGCCAGCGCGCGTTCGGCTACACCCAGGAGGACCTGCGCGTGCTGCTCACGCCGATGGCGCGCGACGGGATGGAGCCGGTGGGATCGATGGGCAACGACCTTGCGCTCGCGGTGCTCTCCGACCAGGCGCCGCCGCTGTTCTCCTACTTCAAGCAGCTCTTCGCGCAGGTCACCAACCCGCCGATCGACCCGATCCGCGAGGAGATCGTGATGAGCCTCGCGACCAGCCTCGGCACCGAGCGCAACCTCTTCGACGAGACCCCCGAGCACGCGCACAAGCTGATCCTGCGCCAACCGATCCTGCTCAACCGGGAGCTGGAGACGTTGCGCCACGTGGCCCACGAGGAGTTCTCCGCGCGCACCCTCGACGTCACCTGGCCGATCGCCGAGGGCACCGCGGGGATGGAGCGGGCGCTGGAGCGCCTCTGCGAACGCTCGCAGGAGGCGATCGCGGAGGGCGTGAACATCCTGATCCTCTCCGACCGCTCGCTGGGGCCGCTGCGCGCGCCGATTCCCTCGCTGCTGGCGGTCTCCTCCGTGCACCACCACCTCGTGCGCGAAGGCACGCGCCTGCGCGCGGGGATCGTGCTGGAGTCGGGGGAGCCCCGCGAGGTGCACCACTTCGCCACGCTGATCGGCTACGGGGTGAGCGCGATCAACCCCTACCTGATGCTGGAGACGCTCGACGAGCTCGCCTATCGCGGGCAGATCGAGCGCCCCGCGAACGGCTCGGCCGCGAGCACGGTGACTTCCGAGGAGGCTTCGCAGAACGTCGTGAAGGCGATCGGCAAAGGGCTCTTGAAGACGATCTCCAAGATGGGGATCTCCACGATCCAGTCCTACCGCAGCGCGCAGATCTTTGAGGCGGTGGGCCTTTCGCGCGAGCTGATCGACCGCCACTTCACGGGCACCGCCTCGCGGATTGGAGGGGTGGGCCTCGGGGAGCTTGCGGTGGAGGCGCTGGAGCGCCACACCCGTGCATATCCCGCGCCGCACGACGACCTGCTGCCGGTGGGTGGGGTGTATGCGTGGCGGCGCGACGGGGAGCGCCACATCTGGAACCCCGAGACGATCGCGCTGGTGCAGCACGCGGTGCGCGCCGCCGAGGACGCCCAGGTGGGCGCCGCGCTCGCCGGGGATGCGGGGGCGCACGAGTCGGTGCGCGAGAGCCCCGCCTACGCCAAGTACCGCGAGTACGCCCGCACCGTCAACGAGGATGCCGCGCGGAGGGCGACGCTGCGCGGGCTGCTGCGGCTGCGCAGCGAGGCGGAGGCTCACGCCGGAGATGGCGCTGCGGGCGCCGGCGGGCCGGGGGCGGGCGAGCAGGGGTCGTCGCCGGGGGCGCCTGGGCGGGGATTGGATGGGGGAGGAGGGGGAGGGATTCCGCTCGGGGAGGTCGAGCCGGCGAAGGAGATCGTGCGGCGCTTCTGCACCGGCGCGATGAGCCTTGGCTCGATCTCGCGTGAGGCGCACGAGACGCTCGCGATCGCGATGAACCGCCTCGGCGGGCGCTCCAACACGGGCGAGGGCGGCGAGGACCCGGTGCGCTTCGCCCCCGACCCCAACGGCGACCGGCGGCGCTCGGCGATCAAGCAGGTCGCCTCGGGGCGCTTCGGGGTGACGATCCACTACCTCGTGAACGCGGACGAGCTGCAGATCAAGATGGCCCAGGGCGCCAAGCCCGGCGAGGGGGGCCAGCTTCCGGGCCACAAGGTGGACAAGTACATCGGCTCGATCCGCCATACCACCCCCGGCGTGGGACTGATCTCCCCGCCCCCCCACCACGACATCTACTCGATCGAGGACCTCAAGCAGCTGATCTACGATCTGCGCTGCGCCAACCCCCAGGCGCAGGTCTCGGTCAAGCTCGTCTCCGAGGTTGGTGTGGGCACGGTCGCTGCGGGCGTCTCCAAGGCCAACGCCGACCGCGTGCTGATCGCCGGCCACGATGGGGGCACGGGAGCCTCTCCGCTCTCCTCGATCCAGTCTGCGGGGGTCCCGTGGGAGATCGGCCTCGCGGAGACCCAGCAGACGCTCTTGCTCAATGAGCTGCGCTCGCGGATCGTGGTGCAGACCGACGGGCAGCTGAAGACCGGCCGCGACGTGCTGATCGCGGCGCTGCTGGGGGCCGATGAGATGGGCTTCTCCACGGGCCCGCTGATCGCGACGGGCTGCATCATGATGCGCGCCTGTCACCTCAACACCTGTCCGGTGGGGATCGCCACGCAGGACCCGGAGCTGCGCAAGCGCTTCAAGGGGACCCCCGAGCAGGTGGTGAACTTCTTCTTCTTCGTCGCCGAGGAAGTCCGCGAGCTGCTGGCCTCGCTGGGGCTGCGCTCGCTCGATGAGGCGATCGGCCGCGTGGACCTGCTCGAAGCGGGCCCCGCAATCGACCACTGGAAGGCCCGTGGGGTGGACCTCACTCACATCCTCACCCACGTGGAGATTCCCGACGGCGAACCCCGCCACCGGGTGCAGGCGCCCCCGCAGGTGCTCGAGGACGCGCTCGACTGGCAGCTCGTGGAGCGTGCCGGGCCGGCGATCGAACGCGGCGAGCGGGTGACCCTGCAGCTGCCGATCCGCAACGTCAACCGCTGTGTGGGGGGGATCCTTTCGAGCCACATTGCGCGCGCACACGGAGCCGAGGGGCTGGCCCCCGACTCGATCACGGTCGACTTCGAGGGCTCCGCGGGCCAGAGCTTCGGCGGCTGGCTCGCGCCCGGGGTGACCTTCACCTTGCGCGGGGACGCCAACGACTACGCCGGCAAGGGTCTCTCCGGCGGGGTGATCGCGATCCGCCCGCGTGCGGGCATGAACGGCGAGTTCACAGCCGAGCGCAACGTGATCGTCGGCAACACGCTGCTCTACGGGGCGACCTCCGGGAGGGCGTTCTTCCGCGGCCTCGCGGGGGAGCGCTTCGGGGTGCGCAACTCCGGTGCGTGGGCGGTGGTGGAGGGCGTGGGGGACCACGGCTGCGAGTACATGACCGGCGGGCGCGTGGTCGTGCTCGGCCCCACTGGGCGCAACTTCGCGGCCGGCATGAGCGGCGGGATCGCCTACGTACTCGACGAGCAGGGAGCCTTCCCCGCGCGCTGCAACATGGGGATGGTCGACTTCGAGGAGCTGTCCCCTGCGGATGCGCTCGAGCTGCGGGCGATGATCTCAGAGCACGAGCAGCGCACCGACTCTCCCGTCGCGCGGCGTGTGCTCGCCGAGTGGGAGCAGCTGCTCGCGGGGGGCGCCTTCGTGAAGGTGATGCCCACCGACTACAAGCGGGTGCTGGCGGAGCTCGCCGAGGAAGAGGAACAGGCCGAGGGAGTCGCGGCGGCCTGATGGTGGGACGCGCAACCCCCATGTCGAGGAGTCGCGGCCGCGTGGCGGCTGGCCCTGCACACCCCCTGGCGGCTGGATCGGCTGCACACTGATGGGCAAGCTGGGCGGCTTCCTGCAGATCGAGCGCCACGGCGTCCCCTACCGCGATCCCCACGAGCGCGCGCAGGACTACCGGGAGTTCATGGTGCTGCGCCCGGAGGCGCAGCTGCGCGAGCAGGGCGCCCGCTGCATGGACTGCGGGGTGCCCTTCTGCCACAACGGCTGCCCCCTGGGGAACCTGATCCCCGACTGGAACGACCTCGTCTACCGCGACCGCTGGCGGGAGGCGATCGCGCAGCTGCACGCCACCAACAACTTCCCCGACTTCACCGGGCGCCTCTGCCCCGCCCCGTGCGAGGCGGCGTGCGTGCTGGAGATCCGCGAGGGGGACGCGGTGACGATCAAACAGATCGAGCACGCGATCGTCGAGCACGCCTTCGCGGAGGGCTGGATCAAGCCCGAACCCCCGCGCCGCGAGACCGGCCAGGCGGTCGCCGTCGTGGGCTCCGGCCCGGCGGGGATGGCCGCCGCCCAGCAGTTGCGCCGCGCGGGCCACCGAGTGGTTCTGTTGGAGCGCGACGAGGCCGCGGGCGGTCTGGTGCGCTTCGGGGTGCCCGACTTCAAGATCGAGAAGCGCGTCGTGGAGCGCCGCGTGCGCCAACTGGTGGAGGAGGGCGTGGAGCTGCGCTGCGGGGTGGAGGTCGGCCGCGACATCACCGCCCAGGAGCTGCGCGAGGGCTTCGATGCGGTGGTGCTCGCCACCGGCTCGCGCGTTCCCCGCGACCTGCCCGTCCCGGGGCGGGACCTGGAGGGGGTCCACTTCGCGATGGACTATCTCTATCAGCGCAACCGCTGGGTGGCTCGCGAGCACGCCGCTGCGGCCGCCGCCCACTCGCCCGATGAGTCTGCGACAAGTGGCGCATCCACCGGCGCTGGGGGCGGCGGGACAACGCCCGGCGCCGCCGGGTCGGTGCGGGGCGATGCCCCGATCACCGCGGCCGGCAAGCACGTGGTGGTGATCGGCGGGGGGGACACCGGCGCGGACTGCGTGGGCAACGCGCTGCGCGAGGGCGCCGCATCGATCGTGCAGCTGGAGCTCCTGCCCGAGCCCCCCGCGCACCGCGCCGACGAGCGCACCCCCTGGCCGGAGTGGCCGCTTAAGTACCGCCTCAGCTATGCGATGGAGGAGGCGAGGGAGGAGGGCGTGGGGGAGCAGGACTACTCGTTGACGACCACACGCTTCAGCGGCGAGGGGGACGGCAGGGTCGCGGCCCTGCACATCGCCCAGGCCGAGCCCGCGCCGCCGTTCGCCCCAGTGCCGGGCACCGAGCGCGAGTTGCCCGCCCAGCTGGTGCTGCTGGCGATGGGCTTCCTGCACCCCGAACAAGAGCTCCTCGACCAGCTCGGCGTGGAAAAGGACCCACGCGGCAACGTCAGGGCCATCAAGCCCTACACCACCTCCGTGGAGGGCGTCTTCGCAGCGGGTGACGCGCGCCGCGGGCAGTCCCTGATCGTGTGGGCGATCAACGAGGGCCGCCAGTGCGCCCGCATGGTCGACCGCTTCCTCGCGGGCAGGCGCAACGGCCGGGCCGGCGTGATCGGCGCGCTCCCCGAAGACGGCGCGCTGCCGGGCCACGCCGACGCCGACGAGGGGCCCGAGGGCCCGCCCTCGCACGTCAGCGGTGGGGTCAGCGTCGAGTAGACAGCGACGAGACCCGCGCTAGTCTGAGGTGGCTGTGAGCGAACCTCCTCAGAACGGAGTCCCAGCCCTGGGCGCGGGCAATGGCAGCGCATCCGGAGGCGCTCTCCCCCAAGTGTGCGTCATCGGCGCCGGCTCTTCGGGGATCACCGCCGCCAAGGCTCTGGCCGATCGGGGTGTCCCCTTCGACTGCTTCGAGAAGTCCGACAAGGTGGGCGGCAACTGGGTGTTCGGCAATCGCAACGGGATGTCCTCGTCGTACTCGACGCTGCACATCAACACCTCGCGCGAGCGCATGGAGTACGCCGACTTCCCGATGCCCGCCGCTTATCCCGACTTCCCTCGCCACGACCAGATCGCGCGCTACTTCGACGACTACGTCGAGCACTTCGGCCTGCGCGAGCGGATCACCTTCAACACCGGCGTGGAGCAGGTGCGCCAGGAGGATGGCGGGTGGGAGGTGACGATCGAGGGCGAGGGGGCTTCGGGCGGTCGTGAGGTCCGCCGCTACGACGCGCTGCTGGTCGCCAACGGCCACCACTGGAACCCCCGCTGGCCCGAACCGCAGATCCCGGGGAGCTTCGACGGCGAGCAGATCCACGCCCACGACTACAAGGAACCCAGCCAGCTCGCGGGCCGGCGGGTGGTGGTGGTGGGAATGGGCAACTCCGCGATGGACATCGCGGTCGACGCCTCCTACCGCGCGCTCTCCACCACGCTGGTGGCGCGGCGCGGGGTGCACATCGTGCCCAAGTACATCCTCGGCAGGCCGCTCGACGCGGGGGTGCGGCCCAGCCGTGTGCCGTTCCCGTGGTTGCTGCGCGGGATTCAGCTCATCAACCACCTGACGGTGGGGCCGATGGAACGCTACGGGCTGCCGAGGCCCGATCACCGCCTCGGACAGGCCCACCCGACGGTTTCCTCGCGCATCCTCGACCGCCTCGCCCACGGCGCCATCTCGGTCAAGCCGGAGATCGCCGAGCTCGCGGGCAGTCGGGTGCGCTACGCGGACGGAAGCGAGGAGGAGGCCGACATGATCGTGTACTGCACGGGATACAAGATCAGCTTCCCCTTCCTCGACGAGCGGGTGGTCTCGGCGCCCGATAACCGGCTGGTGCTCTACAAGCGGATCTTCTCGCCCGAGCATTCGGGGCTGTACTTCGTTGGCTTCGTCCAGCCGTGGGGCGCGATCATGCCGGTCGCCGAGATTCAGAGCCGGCTCGTGGCGGAGCACCTGATGGGCGCGTACGCACTGCCCACGCCGACGCAGATGCAGCACGACATGCGAGCGATGCTGCGCCGCCAGGACCGCCGTTACCGGGCCTCCAAGCGGCACACGATCCAGGTGGACTCCTCCAACTACGTGGTCGAGCTCGAGGACGAGCGTCGCGCGGGACTCGCCCGGGCGCGCGAGGGGGGCTTCGCGTTGCCGCTGCCCCCGCAGGCCTTGCAGGCTGTCCTTTAGCGACGGCCTTGCAGGCTGTCGCTAAGCGAGCTCGCCGCGCTCCCGCGGGCCATGCAGGCCGTGGCACAGCGCGCTTGCGCCTACTTGACGGTACGCGCCCGCGCCGATTTTCCGCCCGTCGGTGCCCGCCGGGGGGTGGGCACGGGCAACTAAACTTGCGGGGTGCCGACGTTCTGCCGCCACAACCGCTTCATCGAGCGCTGTCCGATCTGCCGGGAGACAGTGCCGGGGCTCGCGCCGCCCGAGGGCTCCGGACGCCGCCCGCGGGGCGATCGCCGGCCGGTGGGGGCTGCCGAGGGGTCCGAGGGGAGCGGAGGCTCCTCGGGGGGGGGTGCGCGTCGCGGCGGATCCCCAAGGATTCGCAGGAGTACCGGACTGCACGTCAGCCGCGAACGCCGCGCCGAGGACGACGGCTACAGCTCTCCGCTGGTCAGGGGCCTGCACGCCTCGGGGGATGCCTCGCGCCTGGCCGAGGAGATCGCGTTTGCACAGGGTCGCCTGCTGACGCTCACCGCCGCGCCGCCGGGGCTCTACGGGGAGATGCGCGAGCTCGAGGATGCCGAGCAGGCCATCTGGATGTGCTTTCTGAGCGCATACCTCTGCCCTCTGGAGGGTGGGCGGGGATCGGATCCATTCACCGGCATCCGCCGGGCGCTCGAGGCGGACTGGCGCGCGGGGGAGCTGCCGAACCTCGACTCGATCCCGCTCGGCCCCCGCAGCTCCCACGACCCCGCGCGGGGAGATGCCACGCTGCGCGCCTACCTGCAGTGGGCGGCGCGCGGCGAGCGGTCGCGGATTGACCGATCGGAGCCCGGCCGATCGGAGGTCGGCCAGCAGGCGCTTGCGTTCCTGGGTGACCCCGCGTGGAGCGCGACGCGGCGCTTCGAGCGACTCTTCGAGCGACTCACCCTCCCGGGCCTGGCACGGATGGGCCGCTACGAGCTGCTCCTGACGCTGGGGCGCACCGGGCTCTGCGAGGTGCGCGCGGAGGCCCTGTACTTCACGAACGCTCCCGGCGCCGCGCACGGCGACCTCGCCACGCTCGCCGCCAAGCGCGTCTTTGGGATCGGGGAGCCCCTGCACCTCGAGCACCGCGCGCGGGAGCTGGCGGAGGCGGTGTCGGTCCCGGTCGAAGCGCTCGACCTCGCGCTCGCCAACTGGGGGGCCGGGGAGCGGGCGACGCTGGGCGTCCCGCCCGAGGCGCTGGACCCCCACGCACTGGAGCGCGCCCGGCGGGCCCTCGATCTCTGAGGGAGGGAGGGCCCTCGAGCCTGTCGATTCGGGATCGGATGCGCGGCCGGCGATGTTGCTCGAGGAGGCATGAAAAATGCCGTCCACACCGCCGCCTACAGTCTGCGTGGATGCCGCTCTGCTTCATCGAACCCCAGGACGCGATCAGGGTGATCGCGGAGTCGATCGGACGCGAGGCTCGCAGACAGCTCGTGGGGGAGGTCGTGAGAGCCTGGGTCGACGACATCCCCGACCAGGAGCTCTCGGTCCACTACGCCAAAACGATTGCGGATCTCGATGACGACGACCTGCAGCTGCTCGCCGCGTGGCATGCCTCGCTGGAGGTGGGCCAGCCGATCGCGAACACCGAATTCCTGCAGGGCGTTTTCCACAGCCTCGGCGAGAACCGCCGCGAGGCGCTGAAGATTGCGGCGGGCTTCCGCGGCGAGGAGGCCTTCCAGGAGGGCGTCGCCGAGGACCAGGCGCTGGACGCCGTGCTCCCTCGCCTCTCTCGCGCCCGCGCGGATGAGCTCGCCACCGAGTGCATCCAGCTGTACATGTGGGACCGCTTGGGGTGCGATAACTAGAGGGCCGGTAGACTGGAGTGGTGTCCGAGCCCGCAGCTACGTCCCCAGCCGATTCTGCGGTGCCCTTGCCCACTTCTGCGCCGTCCCTCGAGGTGGACGACGTCTTCGACGCGCTCTCCAACGTGATCGACCCGGAGCTGGGCCTCGACTTCGTCGAACTGGGCCTCGTCTACGGGGTGGAGATCGACGGCGGCGCCGTGAGCATCACCTTCACGCTGACCACCCCCGCGTGCCCGATCGGCCCGCAGGTGACTGAACAGATGGAAGAGTTCGTGGGTGAGCTTGAAGGGGTGGATTCGGTGGAGTGCGAGATGGTCTTCGTGCCCCCGTGGTCGCCGGAGCGGATGAGCGAGGACGCGAAGTTCGCGCTGGGTTTCTGACGTAGATCCCAGCGGGGCTGTGGATCTCGGTGGGGGTCGGCGGCGAGCCCGGTGCGGGGGCCGCACGACGCGGCCGGTGGCCGCACCTGGATGGTCTCGGGGCCGGCAGCGCGAGGGGTGGGCTTCCCTCAGGCTGGCTGCGCCACGGTGGCCTTGCGCGCGAGCGCGACCAGGGTGGCGAGTTCCTTGGCGATGCTCTCCCCGAACTGGTCCAGGTCGGACATCGCGTCGAGGTCGCCGAGCAGACCGAAGTTCATCTGCCCGTTGTAGGACATGATCGCGATCGCCAGCGCGTGGCGCTGGGGCAGGAAGGCCACGGGGTAGACCTCGAGCATCTTGCGTCCCAGGACGTACAGCGGGAACTGGGGGCCGGGGACGTTGGTGACGATCAGGTTGAAGAGGCGCGTGGAGAAGTTCAGGCGCGAGGCCTGCGCGAGGATCGTGGGGGGAGCGAAGTTCTGCGCCCCCGCGATCACCTCCGCCCCGAGCGCCTGCTTGGACTCCTTCAGCCCGTCCATCTCGTGTTTGACGAACCGCAGCCGCTGCAGGGGGTCGGGCATGTAGACGGGCAGCGGTCCGCGCATCACGACGATGCGGTTGCCCAGCTGCTGGTGCTCGTCCTCGGCGCGCACCGACACCGGCACCAGCGCCCTCATCTCCAGGCCCTCGGTGCGGACCCCCCGGGAGATCAGGAACTCGCGCAGGGCGCCCGCCACGGTGGCGAGCACGACGTCGTTGACGGTGCAGCCGAAGGCGTTCTTGACGAGCTTGAAGTCCTCCAGCGCGCTGCCCACTCCGGCGAAGCGCCGGTGCGGTCCGATGTCGACGTTCAGCGGCGTGGGGGGTGCGGGGTTGAGCACGGCCCAGACGATCTCCCCCACGCCCTCCGCGGCCTCGCGTGCGCTCGCCAGCGCGTGGTCGGGGTGCGCCAGCGCATCGGCCGCCCCCGCCGCCAGCTCGACGCCTGCGCGCAGTGCCCCCCGCGCTCCCGCCGCCAGCAGCTCCAGGGTGCTCGGTTCGCGGTGGGGCTCCCACGCCCGTCCGGAGTGGCGGACCGGCGGGGGTTCGGGGGAGAGGTCGAAGAGCACGGTCGCCAGGTCGATCCCCGCGATCCCGTCGATCAGCGAGTGGTGGGTCTTGGAGATGAGCGCGAAGCGGTCGTCCTGCAAACCCTCCACCAGCCACATCTCCCACAGGGGCTTGGAGCGGTCGAGCTGCTGGGAGAAGACGCGCGCGGTCAGGCTGCACAGCTGCTCCCAGTCGCCCGGGGCGGGCAGCGCGGTGTGGCGCACGTGGTACTCGAGGTTGAAGCTCGGGTCGTCCACCCACACCGGGCGTCCGCTGTCAAGCGCCGTGTGGGTGTGCGCGAGCTTGTGGCGATAGCGGGGCACCAGATGCAGGCGCCTGCGGATCTGTTCCAGGAACTCCTCGTGGGCGGGCGGGGGGCCCTCCAGCAGCGTGAGCCCGCCCACGTGCATGTGCGAGCTCGGACCCTCCTGGTGCAGGAAGGAGGCGTCCACTGCGGTGAGACGATCGAGATGGCGCTGGGGCATGACTGCCCAGGGTACTTCGAACGCGCCCTTACAATAAGTCTGGTGGCCAACACGGTGGAGAAAATCCTGCTGGCGGCCCCGCGCGGTTACTGCGCGGGGGTGGACCGCGCGGTGCAGACGGTGGAACGCGCCCTGGAGCTGCACGGTCCGCCGGTGTACGTGCGCAAGGAGATCGTGCACAACAAGCATGTCGTCGAGCAGCTGCGCGCCCGGGGGGCGATCTTCGTCGAGGAGGAGACCGAGATCCCCGAGGGGGCGGTGACGGTCTTCTCGGCACACGGTGTGGCGCCCAGCGTGCGCGCCAACGCGCGGGCGCGCGCCCTGCAGACGATCGACGCGACCTGCCCGCTGGTGACGAAGGTGCACGTCGAGGCGAGGCGCTTCGCGGAGCAGGGCTACACGGTCGTGCTCGTCGGCCACGCGGGCCACGAGGAGGTCGAAGGGACGATGGGGGAGGCGCCCGAGCAGATCGTGCTGGTCCAGAACGAGCGCGACGTGGACGCCCTGGAGGTGGGGGACCCCGAGCGCGTCGCCTTCATCACCCAGACCACTCTCTCTGTGGACGAAACCGCCGCGATCGTGGGGCGCCTGCGGGAGCGCTTCCCGAGCATCGCGGGCCCCCGCACGGAGGACATCTGCTACGCCACCACCAACCGGCAGGCGGCCGTCAAGCAGATGGCGGGGGAGTGCGATCTGGTGCTCGTGATCGGCTCGCGCAACTCCTCCAACTCGGTGCGCCTCGTGGAGGTGGCGCGCGAGTGTGGCACCGAGGCCCACCTGATCGACAACCGCCAGGAGGTGCGCGAGGAGTGGTTGGAGGGCAAGCGGGTGGTGGGGGTCTCCTCGGGGGCGAGCGCTCCCGACATCCTCGTGCAGGACCTGCTCGACCTCTTCCGCGCCCGGGGGGTGCGCGAGGAGGACTTCTCCGAGTTCCACGTGATTCGCGAGGACGTCCGCTTCATGCTCCCCAAGCCGATCCGCGAGGCGCTCGCCGCCGGCGCAGGCGCGTAGCCGCGTTGCCTGCCCCGCGGCGGACGGTTGGGGGCTCACCCGCCCGCGGCGGGACGGCGTGCCGCGGGCGGCGCCGGGGTTGGGGGATGGACCCGTGCGTGCGGCCTGCCCGCGGCGGGCGGCGCCGGGGATGGGGGGTGGCGCCGTGCGCACGCTGATCGTCTCGGACCTGCACCTGGGCAGCGCGCGCGGGACGGATGTGCTGCGCGCCCCCGGGCCGCGGTCGGCGCTCATGGAGGAGCTGCGAGATGTGGAGCGCCTGGTGCTGCTCGGCGACGTGCTGGAGCTGCGTCACGGCCCGCGCCGGGAGGCGCTGGGAGCCGCGCGCCCGTTCTTCGAGGAGCTCGGCCGGGTGATGGGAGGCCCGCCCGCCCGCGAGGTGGTGGTGGTGGCGGGCAACCACGACCATGCGCTGGTCGAGCCCTACCTCGAGCGGTGCAGCGAACTGCCCCGCGCGGAGCCGCTCGGCGTGGAGCAGCGCCTCGCGGTGCAGGACGAGGGCCCGGGCGTCTCGGCGATGCTGGCGCAGCTGGCCGAGTGGGCGGCGCCGGCGCGCCTCACGGCTGCGTACCCCGGTCTGTGGGTGCGCCCCGACGTGTACGCCACCCACGGTCACTACCTGGACTGCCACCTCACGATCCCCACGCTGGAGCGGCTGGGCATCGGCGCGATGGGCCGGATGCTGCGCCGCCCGGCGGGTGCGTTCTCGAGTCCGGAGGACTACGAGGCGGTGATGACGCCGGTGTTCCAGTGGATCGACGCGGTGGCCCGCCAGGCGCCGACTGGCGAGACGCTCAACGGGGGGACGACGGTTCGGGTGTGGCGCGCGTTGGGGGGCGGGGGCGTTCCGGCGCACAGCGAGCGGGAGCTTGCCCACGGCGAGCGGGAGCCTGTCCACGTGGACGGTCGCGGGCCCACCCGCTCCCGCCGGAGGGCGGGAGAGCTCGGCCGGGCGCTGCGTACGCGCGCCCTCGCCGGGGGCTTCATGCTGGGGGTGGCGGCGCTCAACCGCGCGGGACTCGGCCCGCTGCACGCCGACCTGTCGAGCGGGGAACTGCGCCGTGCGGGCCTGCGCGCGATGGGCGAGGTCGCCGAGCGCCTCGATTTGAGCCCCGCCCGCCCGGGGTGGGTGGTGTTCGGCCACACCCACCGCGCGGGGCCGCTGCCGGGCGACGATGTGGCGGAATGGTGCGCACCCTCCGGGGTGCGCCTGATGAACACGGGCTGCTGGACCTACGACTCCTACTTCCTCACGAGCACCCCGGGCGAGAGCCCCTACTGGCCGGGGTGCTGCGTGCTGGTCGAGGATCAGGGTCCCCCGGTCCTGCGGGGACTGCTGGCGACCCGGGGTCACTCGGAGCTCATGCCAAGCCCGGCGTGAAGCAGGTCGCCAGGCACTGCACGCCGGGGCCGACCTCGAGCTCGAGCGCGCCCGCGGTGTGGCGCGTGTGCTCGACCAGGGGGTAGGCGCCGGGGTTGGTGATCGTCAGCTCGCGGGAGGCCGGTGAGCCGCCCGGGCCGCTGTCGCCGACGCGCACGGTGCCCGAGCCAGCGAACACGCCCCATACTCCGCCCGCCTCGTAGGGGCCGCTGTAGGGGCCCTCCTGATCCTCGCTCTGGGGCACGAGCTGGGCGTCTGGGTCATCCTCGGGGCGCAGGGGGGGAGCGGCTCGTGCTCGATCCCCAGCAGCTCCTGGATCGCGAGCTCGGTCTCCTCGTAGGCGCCCTCCCCGTAGTGGTAGTCGAACAGCCTGCTGCGCCCGTCGAACAGGTAGCGTGCGGGCCAGCCGGCGTTCTCGTACTCCCGCCACATCTCCAGGTCGGGGTCGAGCAGCACGGGGTAGTCGATCCCCAGGCGCGCGACGGCCGCTTCCACGGCGCCGCGCTCGCGCCCGGGCTCGAAGCCCGGGGAGTGGATGCCGACCACCTGCAACCCGCCGTCGGCGTCGCCGGCATAGCGCTCGTGCCAGGCTTTCAAATAGGGCACGGTGCGCATCGAGTTGGGCCGGCAGAAGTCCCAGAACTCGATCAGCACGGGTCGCCCGAGCAGGCGGTCCATGCGCAGCGACTTGACGTTCACCCAGCGCAGATGGGTGAGGAAGGACGGAGCCGCGATCGTGTCAACGGGAGCGCGCAACTGTTACGCGCTAGCCGATTGAGCCGACCATCTCCAGCTGTATGAGGCGGTTGAGCTCCACCGCGTACTCCATCGGGAGCTCCTTGGTGACGGGCTCGATGAAGCCGTTGACGATCATCGCGGCGGCCTCGTCCTCGGTGAAGCCGCGGGAGCCCATGTAGAAGAGCTGGTCGTCGGAGATGCGCCCCACGGTGGCCTCGTGGGCGACGGAGACGTGGGGGTTCTGGATCTGGATGTCCGGCCAGGTGTCCGAGCGGGAGATGCCGTCCATCATCAGGCCGTCGCACTGCACGCGGGCTTTGGAGCCCGCGGAGTGGGGTCCCATCTTGACGAGGCCCCGGTAGCCCATGATGCCGCCGTCCTTGGAGATCGACTTGGCGAGGATGTTGGAGGTGGTGTTGGGCGCGAGGTGGACGACCTTGGCGCCGGTGTCCTTGTGGACGCCCCCGGAGGCCACGCCGACGTTGAGGTGGTCCGCACGGGCGCCCTCGCCCATCAGGTAGGAGCCGGGGTAGAGCATCACGTACTTGGCGCCCATCGAGCCGCCGACCCACTCGACGGTCCCGCCCGCGTCGACGATGGCGCGCTTGGTGTTGAGGTTGTAGACGTCCTTGCTCCAGTTCTGCACGGTGGTGTAGCGGGCCTTGGCGCCCTCGTGCACGAAGATCTCGACCACGGCGGAGTGCATCGAGTTGACGGAGTAGGTCTGGGCGGTGCAGCCCTCGATGTAGTTCACCTCGGAGCCCTCGTCGGCGACGATCAGGGTGTGCTCGAAGGTGCCCTCCCCGGCGCCCTCCATGCGGAAGTAGGACTGCAGCGGCAGGTCGCACTTGACGCCCTTGGGGATGTAACAGAAGGCCCCGCCCGACCACACCGCGCCGTGGAGCGCGGAGAACTTGTTGTCCTGGGCGGGGACGCATTTGTTCATGAAGTACTTCTGCACCAGCTCGGGGTACTCGGTGATGGCGGTGTCCATCGAGCAGAAGAGGATCCCCTGCTTGGAGTACTCCTCCTTGAGCCCCTCGTACACGGGCTCCTGGCGCCACACCCCGACGACGCCGGCGAGGTGCTCGCGCTCGGCCTGGGGGATGCCGAGGTCCTCGTAGGTCTGCTTCATCTCGGCGGGGACGTCGTCCCATGAGTTG
Source organism: uncultured Solirubrobacterales bacterium (assembly GCA_963713985.1). Taxonomy (GTDB): domain Bacteria; phylum Actinomycetota; class Thermoleophilia; order Solirubrobacterales; family Solirubrobacteraceae; genus Palsa-744. Next base: position 2,203,332 of record OY970219.1, read on the forward strand.
AAGCGCCCGGCGGTGGGGGGGGAGTAGAGCACGAGGTCATCGAGGTTCAGCCCCGACAGATCGATGCTCCAGGTGGGCATGGGCTTGCGTTCGAAGATTTCCAGCGCCTTGATCCGTTTCTCGGCCATCCAGTCGGGCTCGCCCTTGATCTTCGAGAGCTCGGTGACGACCTCTCGAGAGATCCCCTGGCGCGCGCGCAACTGCCCCTGCTCGTCCTCGACGATCGGGGAGGGCTTGGCGATCCTGACTGTGTCCGTTGCGGCCATTGGTGCTCCTTCGCTTGAATCCCGTGCTCTGTGGTAGGGATTCTATCGGGTTCGCCGGAGACCCGGGATTGCAGACGGCGGGTTCAGACCGGCCAGTCGTGATCTCCGCTGACCGCCCCACGCACGACCTTGAGATTCAGCAGGGCGCACTTGCGCCGGGTCGCGGAGACGGGGATGCCGAGCAGGTCGAGCATCCAGTCGGCGCCCAGGCCCTCGACTTCCTGGAGCTCCATGCCCTTCAGCTCCTCCGAGGCGATCGAGGCGGCCGCCTGGGAGATCGCGCAGCCGTGGCCGTTGAAGCGCAGATCCTCGATGCGCCCGTCCTTGACGCGGATCTGCACGCTGAGCTCGTCCCCGCAGAGGGGGTTGTGCTCCTCGGCCTCCAGGTCGTGGGGCTCCAGCGCGCCGAAGTTGCGGGGGCGCTTGTAGTGGTCGAGGATGTAGTCGCGGTAGAGGTCGTCCATCGGGGCGGCTATCCCTCCTCATCACTTGGAAGACCTCGCCGCATGCGGCGAGGTCCCGGGCGGCGCATGCGCCGCCCGGCCGGTGGGCGCATGCGCCCACCGGAACGGAACGTGGATGGTTGCCTCACAGCCCGAACACCTCGCGCCCGGCCAGCAGCGTGTCGAGCAGCGCGTCGATCTCCGCGGGGGTATTGTAGACCCCCACGCTCGCCCTGGCGGTGGCCGACACGTGCAGGCAGCGCATCAGCGGCTGCGCGCAGTGGTGGCCGGCGCGGATGCACACGCCGCCGCGGTTGGCGATCTCGGCAACGTCGTGGGGGTGCATCCCCTCGATCGTGAACGACGCGAGGCCGCCCCGTTCCTCCGCGCGTGGGGGGCCGGCGACGCGCAGGCCGGGCACTTCCGCCAGGCGCGTCAGCAGGTGCGCGGTCAGGGCTTCCTCGTGCTCGCGCACGCGCTCCATCCCCAGCGCGCGCAGGTACTCGACCGCCGCGCCCAGGCCGACCGCCTCGGCAATCGGGGGGGTGCCGGCCTCGAACTTGTAGGGCAGCTCGTTCCAGGTGGCGCCCTCGAAGTCCACCGAGGCGATCATGTCCCCGCCGGTGAGGAACGGCGGCATCTCCTCGAGCAGCTCGCGGCGGCCATGCAGCACGCCGATCCCCGTGGGCCCCAGCGCCTTGTGGCCGGTCCACGCGTAGAAGTCCGCCCCCAGCGCGCCGACGTCCACCGGCATGTGCGGGACCGCCTGCGCGCCGTCCACCAGCGAGAGCGCTCCCGCCGCGCGGATCCGCGCGGTCATCTGCACCACGGGGTTGATCGTTCCCAGCACGTTGGAGACGTGGGTGAACGCCACCAGCTTCACGTCCCCCCGTTCGAGCTCCCGGTCGAGCTGCGCGGGGTCGAGCTGGCCGCTCTCGTCCACCTCCAGGTAGCGCAGCTGCGCGCCGCGCTCCTTGCAGAGCTGCTGCCAGGGCACGATGTTGGCGTGGTGCTCCATCTGGGTGATCAGCACCGCGTCGCCCTCGCCTACGTTCGGGCGGCCCCACGCGTAGGCGACGAGGTTGATCGCCTCGGTGACGTTCTTCGTGAAGATCGTTGTCTTCGCTTCCGCGCCCGTGAACGCTGCGACCCGCGCACGCGCCTGCTCGTAGGCGGCGTCGGCCTCCTGCGCGAGTGCGTACACGCCGCGGTGCACGTTCGCATTGTGCTGACGCAGGTGCTCGGCGAGCGCGTCGATCACCACCTGCGGCTTCTGCGCGGTGGAGGCCGAGTCGAGGTACACCAGCGGGTTGCCGTCGAACTGGCGCTTCAGGATCGGGAAGTCCCCGCGCACGTCGAGTGCCACGACGCCGCCCTGTGTCTTCGTCTCAGTGGCTGTGGCCGTGCCCGCCATCGTCGCTCTACCTGCTCGCCGCGTACGCCTCGATGTCCTCGCGCGCCGCCGCCAACTTCGCGGCGATCTTGGCGCGCACCACCTCTTCCAGCGGCTCGTCCTGCAGCTGGGAGATCAGCGGCTCGAAGAAGCCCTCCACGATCACCCGCACCGCGCTCGCGCGGTCCAGGCCGCGGGTTTGCATGTAGAAGATCGCGTCCTCGTCGAGCTCCCCCACGGTGCCCCCGTGGGAGGCGGAGACGTCGTCCGCGGAGACCAGCACCGAGGGGATCGCGTCCAGGCGGGCCCTTGGGGAGAGCATCATCGTGTGGATCTGCAGGTAGGTGTGGGTCTGCTGCGCCCCCGGGTCGATCTGGATCAGCCCCTCGAAGCTCGCGCGGCTCGTGCCCGTCGCGGCCCCGCGCCAGTGCACGTCCCCGCCCGAGGGGCCGGTCTCGTGGAGGTCCACCGCGAACACGTCCAGCAGCTCCTGCTCCTCCGCGAAGAACAGGCCGCGGAAGGCCATGTCCCCGCCGGGCTCGCTCACCGCCAGCTCCAGGTGCTGGCGCACGAGGTGGCCACCGAGCAGCGCGGGCAGCCAGTGGCAGTGGGCGTCGCGGCCCACCCCCACGAAGCGGGTGGAGGCGTCGAACACCTCCCCGGAGCCCCAATCCTGCACCTGCGCGAGGCGGCAGCGCGCGCCGTCCTGGAGATACATCTCGAAGGCCCCCGCGTGCAGCGACTGACCGCCACCTTCGTTTGAATCCGGGGCGCCGCCCGCGGCGATGTCCGGTTCCGCGAAGCCCGCGGCAAGGTCGTACTCGTGCACGCGGAACTCCGAGGCGCGCCCGCCCACGATCAGCGTGCGCCCGTACTGCGCCACCCCGGGGCCGTCGATCGCGTAGACGATCTCGAACGGCTCCTCGATCGCTAGGCCCGCGGGGACGTACAGGAAGGCTCCGCCCGTCCACAGCGCCGCGTTGGCCGCCTCCAGCTTGTTGCGGTCGTAGGTCAGGCGCCTGGAGTACCACTCCGTGAACAGCTCCGTGTGCTCGCGTGCGGCGTCCTCCAGCGAGCAGAGGATCACCCCGCGCGCCGCCAGCTCCGGGTCGAGCTCCACGCTCACCACCGAGCCGTCCCGCTGCACGATCCGCCCGGCGCGGGGGCGCTCGGGGAGCGTCTCGCGGACGATTGCGGGGACGCCCTCGCCGGGGCTGTGGTGGCGCACCTCCAGGGCGTCGAGGTCCAGTCCCTCGAAGCTCGTGGTCCAGAAGCCCGAGCGCCGCCACACCGGCAGCTCCGCGGACTCGTACACCCCCAGCGCGGCCTCGCGCAGCTGCTCCAGCGTGCGCCCGTCGCCCGCGCCGGCCCCGTGCAGCGCGTGGTAGAGGGTCGCCTCGCGGTGGCGCCCCGGCTTGACCGCTACGCCGCCGCCTGGGCTCGCGTCGCCGCTCGGGTTCGCGTCGCCGCCCGGGTTCGTGTCGCGGCCCGTGCTCCCCTCAGCCATTCCCGTCCCCGTTCACGTGTCCGTTCCCATTCGCCCCGCCGAACTGCTGGCGGATCTCGTCGTACCCCTCGCGCTCCAGGCGCTCCACCAGCTCCACCCCGCCCTCCAGCACGATGCGCCCGTCGAGCATGATGTGCACGAACTGCGGCCTCACGTAGTGCAGGATGCGCTGGTAGTGGGTGATGATCAGCGCCCCCAGGCCCTGCTCGGAGTGCAGCCGCTCGACGCCCTCCGCCACCGTACGCAGCGCGTCGATGTCCAGGCCCGAGTCGGTCTCGTCGAGGATCGCCACGTCCGGTTTGAGCATCGCCATCTGGAGGATCTCCGCCCGCTTCTTCTCCCCCCCCGAGAAGCCGTCGTTGAGGTGCCGGGAGGTGAAGGCGCGGTCCACGTCGAGCAACTCGATCGCGTGCTGCAGCTCGCCCCGGAACTCTTTGACGTTGATCGGCTCCTCGCGCTTGGCGTTGATCGCCATGCGCAGGAAGTTCGCCACCGAGACCCCCGGGATCGCCACGGGGTACTGGAAGGCCAGGAACAGCCCCGCCTTCGCGCGCTCGTGGGGCTCGGCCTCGATCAGCTCCTCCCCCTTGAAGCGGATCGACCCCTCCGTCACCTCGTAGGCGGGGTGTCCCAGCAGGGTGTTCGCGAGCGTCGACTTGCCGGAGCCGTTGGGGCCCATCAGCGCGTGGACCTCCCCCTTGTCGACGCTCAGATCGACGCCTCTGAGGATCTCGCGCTCCTCGATGCGCACGTGCAGGTTGCGTATCTCCAGGTCGGCCATGGTCTCCTTCGGTCAGATGGTTGTCGGGGCCGCAACTCGCGGCTTGGTCGAGCGGTTGGCGCCGGTGACGATGGGCGCCTGGGTGGGGAGCAGCGGCAGCTCTGCGGCCGTCGCGGGGCGTGTGGGCGCCGCGTCGGCGGAGTCCGTGAGCAGGTCGGCGAGCGTGGTCCCCATCAGAGTGCTCACGATCGCGAAGCGCACCCGCGTCCACAGCAGCTTGGTGGGGCACACGTGGGTGGGATCGGACTCCCGCGAGCACACGATGCTCCCGTCGGGGTTCTGGGAGATGCACTCGATCGGCGCGATCGACCCCTCCAGCGCCTCCACCACCTCGGCCATCGTGATCTGCGCGGGTGCCCGCGCGAGCATGTAGCCGCCCCGCGAGCCCCGCCGGCTCTCGATCAGCCCCGACCTGCGCAGCCGCGCCACCAGGTGCTCCAGGTAGGCCAGTGGCAGCCCGTCGCGCTCGGCGATCTCCGCGAGCGGCACCACGGGGTCCTCCTCGGGGGAGGTCTCCGCCGCCCGCTGCGCCAGGGCGACCATCACGCGTATGCCGTACTCGGCCTTGGTTGAGAACATCATCGCTCGAATACCTACCTGGCGGGTAGGATATCAGGGGCTCAGCGGCCCGCTCGCGCTGACGGTCGCCGCGATGTGAGTCGGACCGGCCCGATGCGGCAGCGCAGCCTCGGAGCGGCCCGCAGCCTCGGGGCGGCCGATGCCCCACCGGGTCGACTATTCGCTCTGGAGTCTGCGGATGTCGTGTGCGAGCGCTTCCGGGGTGAGCTCTTCCAGGGGGAACTCCACGCGCGGCCTTCCCGCCCTGTCGAGCAGCAGCACGAACGCGGAGCGTTCGTAGCCGGCCGGGCCCGCGCTGGCGGGCACCACCGCGTAGGCGCGCCACACCGCGCGCAGCTGGGCGGGGGTGCCCGTCAGGTACTCCATGCGCCCGCTCAGCGAGTTCTCGCGCAGGAACGCCAGGATGCGCGCCGGCGTGTCCCCACCGGGGTCGACGCTGACCGCCAGCACGGGCACGGGCGGCCCCGGCAGTTCATCGAGAGCCCCGCGAATCTGCTGGGCGATCAGCGGTGCCGTGGTCCTCGAGCTGGTGTACAGGAACGCGAGGATCGTCACCCGTCCGCGCAGGGCGCTCAGCGAGACGCGCCTGCCGTGCTGGTCGGTCAGCGTGAACCCGTGCCGGGGCGCGTCCGCCGGCAGCAGCGCCCCGTCGAACCCCGTCGAGGAGGGGGCGCTCGCGGAGGCCGCTTCCGTGGCGACGCTCGGCGGCCCGGTCGGGGAGGAGCACCCCGGCAGCGCCGCGAGCGCCAGCACGGAAGCGGCGGCGAGGGAGGGGGCATGCCATAGGCGGGGGAAGCGGGGCATCGAGAGCAAGGGGAGGGTATGGAGTTCGCCTGACCCGAAGCGCTGTATCGTTAGAACCCCTGGCAGACTGACTCATGGAAGAGGTGCTCCGAACCATATGTGCGTCGCGCGCTGCACTGGCATCGCTGCCCTTGCACAGGGCGTGCTGGGCAACCTGACGGTCCCGTGGTATGCGCCAGCGCCCTCCCCCGCCGCCGGCACGCCGGGGGCCGATGCGGCGGAGTCCGAACGCGTTGTGATCCTGCGCGGCGGTCCAATCCTCACGGTGGATGAGGCCAATTCGGTCGGGGAGGCGCTTGCGATCCGCGGCTCCACGATCCTCGGGGTGGGCTCCCTGACCGAGGTCAAACGCCACTACGTGCCGGGAGCCGAGATCGTCGACCTCCAGGGGCACGCGGTTCTGCCCGGGTTCGTGGAGCCCCACGTGCACGTGCTGCAGAGCGCTCTGGCCGATGCCGGCATCGCCCCGGAGGCCACCGCGGGTCTCTTGCAGGAGACCCCCGAGCGTCTCGCGGAGCTGGGCGCCCAGACCCTCTGCGACTTCGCCATGCGCGGCTGCACCACCGTCTACGACGCCGGGATCGGCCTGCTCGCGGGCGTGGCCGAGCACGAGCTGCTCGGTGCTCTCGCCCGTTCGCCGGGGGCCCCGGTGCGCTTACGGGGGGCATTCACCCCGGAGCTCGCCACCTCGCTTGGGGCGGCTCCCGGAGCCGGCGACGAGCGCTACGACGTGATCGGGATCGCCTACCAGGCGGACGGCTCGCTCGAGGACTACACCGCTGCGCTGGGGGAGCCCTACCTGAACGGGCACGGGGCGGGGAAACTCAACCACGAGGAGGAGGCGCTGCGCGAGCAGATGCGCGCGTGGCACGGGGCGGGGTGGCAGCTGGTGGTGCACTCCAACGGCGACCGCGCCACCGAGCAGGTGCTCCGCTGCTACGAGGCGATCCTGACGGAGGACCCCCCGAAGGGGGGGCCGGCGGGGGGGCCCCATCGCATCGAGCACTTCACGGTGCCCCGCGACGAGCAGATCGCCAAGGCCGCGGCGCTCGGTCTGTCGGTGAGCCACACGATCAACCAGATCTACTACCGGGGCGAAAGCGTTCGCGACCACCTGCTCGGCCCCGAGCGCGCTGCGCGCATCCACTCGCTGCGCCGGGACCTCGAGTACGGCATCGCGAGCTCCTGCCACAGCGACTCCCCCGTCTGCCCGGTCGACCCCTGCCTGGCCCTGCGCACCGCGACCACCCGCCTGATGCGCGACAGCGACGACGTGCTCGGCCCCTTTCAGCAGCTGAAGCTCGAGGAGGCGCTGCGCACGATCACCTGCAACCCCGCGCGCCAGGTCCTGCTCGGCGACCGCGTCGGCTCGCTGCGCCCCGGGATGCTCGCGGATCTGGTCGTGCTCGACCGGGACCCCCGGGAGGTGGCGCCCGAACGGCTGCACGAGCTGCGGGTGCTCGAGACCTGGCTCGGCGGGCGCCGCCAGCGGTGGGCCTAGAGGGCGGCGCGGCCGGACGCCGGGCCGGTCGGCCGGGTCCCTCGCTCTTCGATCAGCCTTGAGCGGTTTTCCTTGAACGGGCCTCCTTGAATGGTCCTTGAACAGCCACCTCGAATGGCCCTTGAACGGACTCGGATCGGCGCTATACTTTCTGAAGTCCATGAAAGTCGACCATCGTTCAGGAGTTTCCAGATGAGCGTGTCCTCGGCGGAGCTGCTCCGCCAGATCAAGAGCAGGATCGAGGAGATCGACCCCTCCGAGGTCAAGGAGCTGATCGGGGAGGGAGTCGCGATCGTGGACGTGCGCGGGAGCGAAGAGTTCGCCACCGGACACCTCCCCGGCGCCAAGAGCATCCCCCGGGGTCATCTGGAGTCGCGGATCGAGAGCGCGGTGCGTGATCGCTCCGCCGAGGTGATTCTCTACTGCGCCTCCGGCATCCGCTCGGCCTACGCGGCGCGCACGATGATCGAGGACATGGGCTACGAGCACGTGCGCTCGATGACTGGCGGGATCACCCTCTGGAAGGACCGCGGCTACGAGATCGAGATCCCCCGCGCGCTCAGCGCCGAGCAGCGCGAGCGCTACTCGCGCCACCTGCTGATCCCCGAGATCGGCGAGGAGGGTCAGCAGAAGCTGCTCGACGCCAAGGTCCTCCTGCTCGGCGCGGGGGGCCTCGGCTCCCCCACCGCGCTGTACCTCGCCGCCGCGGGGGTGGGCACGCTGGGGATCGTGGACGACGACGATGTCGATCTCTCCAACCTCCAGCGCCAGGTGATCCACTCCACGCAGCGAATCGGGATCCCCAAGGTGGACTCCGCGGAGGAGACGATCCACGGCCTGAACCCCGACGTGGAGGTCGTCAAGTACCCCGTGCGCCTCGACGCCTCCAACATCATGGAGATCATCGAGGGGTGGGACGTGATCGTGGACGGGGTCGACAACTTCCCCACGCGCTACCTGCTCAACGACGCCACCGTGCGCCTGCGGATCCCCGTGGTCTCCGCCTCGATCCTCGGCTTCGACGGACAGCTCTCGGTCTTCAAGCCCTACGAGGGCCCCTGCTACCGCTGCCTCTTCCGCGAGCCCCCGCCCGCGGAGCTCGCGCCCTCCTGCGGGGCCAACGGCGTGCTGGGAGTGCTCCCCGGCACGATGGGCCTGCTGCAGGCCACCGAGGTGGTCAAGCTGATCCTCGGCATCGGCGACCCCGCGATCGGGCGCCTGCTGCTCTACGACGCGCTGGGGGCGACGCTCACCGAGGTCAAAGTCCACCGCGACCCCGAGTGCCCGATCTGCTCGCGTGCCCCCGATGAGATCCGCGACGAGGAGATGGGCGTGTTCCCCGACTACGAGGCGTTCTGCGCCGCCGCCGGGTAGTCTGCACGCCGATGGCGACGATCAAGATTCCCCCAGTCCTGCGCGCCTCGGTGGGCGGCGAGAAGGAGGTGAGCGCCTCCGGCGAGAACGTCGGGGATGTGCTGCGCGACCTCGCCTCCAACCACCCCGCCACGCAGAGTCAGCTCTTCTCCGCGGAGGGCGAGCTCAACCGCTACGTCAACGTCTACCTCAACGATGAGGACGTGCGGGTGCTGGATGGGTTGGACACCGCGGTCGGCGGTGGGGACACGTTGGTGATCCTGCCGGCGATGGCCGGCGGGTCGTAGGGCTCGCAGACGGTCTTTCCGCCGCGGCCCCCTCTACGCTCCGCGTCCAAGTTTCCTTGCAAAGCTCAATCGTCTCGGCTTGGCGAACGATTGGGTCACGACGCCATGAGGGTCAACGGAATCTCCATACCCGGGTTCAAATGTGCATCGTGTGTGGCGATGCTGGCGTTTGGGGCGATCGCGCTGTTCGCCGCCCCCGCCGCGGCGCGGGAAGAAGAACCCAAGACTCCTGAATACTCCCTCTCGATCGTCGAGGGAGTGACCACGCTCCCCGAAGACCCGATCCTCTACACCAGCGGCTCCGTCCGGCCACGGGCGGAAACCGTTCTGACACTGGTCCATGACGGCGTGGTCGTGGCAAAGGACAAAGAGTCGAACGGGAACGTCGGGTTCTCGCAGGTGCCCCAGGTGGGTGACGTCGTCAACCTCGAAACTCCGGCCGGGCACGTGGTGGGCTCGGTGGTTTACGACGGCCTGCCAACGCTTGACCCGACCGTCTGCGCCGGCTCCGCCAACTTCTCCGGTGAGCGCTCCGCGGGCATGGAAGTGAAGGGGGACACCTTCACCCTGGTGCCTCATCCCACCTACGTCGCGAATCGCTTCGGCGAAGCGGCGCAGGTCACAGCGCTGTCAGGTCAGACCTTCGGGGGCAGCTTCCTGACGCCGCTTGCGATCGGGGAAACGGTCGAGGCCGTCGAGCAGCTGCAGACGCCCCTCGCCGGGGGAGCGACCTTCACCTACTCCAGCAGGAACGAGCGGCCGGTGGGGGCGTGTCCGCTACCGCCACCTCCGCCTCCGCCGCCACCGCCGCCACCCGCACTGCAGGGCTCGATCTTCAAGCTCGTGGGCACCACCATCAAGAAGTTGCTGAAGTCTGGTTGGAGCGATCAGGTGACGATCAACCAGCCGGGGACGGTGATCCAGGACCTCTACCAGGTGGGAGGCGCGGTGCCCGCGTCCGCGTCGGCGCACAAAAGTGGGCATGCTCGCAAGCACAAGCCGCCGGCGCTGCTCCTGGCGCGCGGGTCGGCGTCGGCCGCTGCCGCGGGCACCTTGACCGTGCGACTGCGGGTCACCACCCAGGGTAGGCACACCCTCGGCCACAGCCACAAAGTGCGGGCCGAGCTGGTCACGACGCTGAAGACCGGCTCCGGCGCCAGGCTGAATCTCCAGACGCGCGCGGTCACGCTCGATCGTTAGATCGGCGCTCGCACTCGCCCTGACTGCGGTCGCCTGGCTGCACCCCCCGGCGGTTCTGCCAATCCCGTCGTCCAATGGCCCGGAAGGACCGCCCCGGCCATACGGAGTCGAACCGTCGCCCGGGGTCTCCCCGCCGCCTTCCAGCCCTCGCTTCGTGCGCGCGCAGAACCACGCGCTGCTCTACGGCCCCTTCCCGCGGGGGGACTGATCCGTGGCATCTCCGACCCCACGCTGATCATGAGCCCCGACGCGAGCGTGCGCGAACAGGCCCTGGCGCGCATCCGCGCCACCGGCGCGAGCGCAGTGCGGATCCCGGTCGAATGGCGCTACATCGTCAGCGCCGACCCGCCCGCCGGGTTCGACGCGAGCGACCCCGGGAGCCCCGCCTACGACTTCACCGCGGTCGACGCCGCGGTGCGCGACACCGTCGCGGCCGGTCTGACCCCGCTGCTGGTGGTGACACGCGCGCCGGCCTTCGCGGAAGCTCCCAACCGTTGGCCCTACGCCTATCCAGGTAGCTGGGCCCCCGACCCGGTCGCCTTCGGGGAGTTTGCAACGGCCGTTGTCCGCCGCTACGACGGCTCCTTCCCCGATCCGCTGTTGGTCAGCCGCGCGTTGCCGCGCGTGCGGCTGCTCGAAGCGTGGAACGAGCCCAACCTCGCCCGCTACCTGGAGCCCCAGTGGGTCGCGGAGGGCGGGCGCTGGCGCGCCTTCTCCCCGCTGCTTTACCGCGAGCTGCTGAACGCGCTCTACGCCGCCGTCAAGGCGGTCGAGCCCACCGACACCGTGATCGGGGCCGGCTTGGCCCCCAATGGGGAACCCGCGGGGGTCGGGCGCATGACCCCGATCCGGTTCCTGCAAGGGATGCTCTGCCTGGAAGGCGGGACGGCGTGCTCTGACCCTCCCCATCTCGACGTGCTCTCCTTCCACCCGCTCTCCTTCGAATCCCCCGACCTCCCCGCGCACTCCTCCGAGGACGTTGCGATCGCGGACATCGCCAAGGTCACCGACCTGCTCGGGGCGGCCGAGCGGATGCGCACCGTGCTGCCGCGGGGCTCCAAGCCGCTGTGGGTAACGGAGCTCAATTGGGAAAGCGACCCCCCGACCGCGCACGGCGTACCCGGCCGGTTGCAGGCGGGCTGGATCTCGCGTGCGCTGCACCGGCTGTGGGTCGCGGGGGTGGGACTGGCGGACTGGCAGTTCCTCCTCGACCCCTACCCCGACCTGACGCTCGCGACCCCGACCGGCGGGACGGTCACGGTCTCGCGCCCCGCCGGCCTCTACAGCCCGGGTCCCGGCGGAGAACTCACGGGCGCCCGGCCCAAGCCGTTCCTGCGCGGCTTCACCCTCCCGTTCGACCCGCTGCGCGTGGACCGCGGGCAGGTGCGCGTGTGGGCGCTGCTGATGGGACCCCATCGGCCGGTCCTGCTGCAGCGCGAGATGCGCGGCGGGGCGTGGCGGACGATCGCCCGCCTGCGCGCCGGCGCCAACGCGGTGCTCAACACGCTGCTGCGTTTGCGGGGCGCCATGAACCTGCGCGTGGTCAGCGGGCCGCTGGTCAGCGCCCCGGCGCCGGTGCCCCGGAATCGGAGCCGCCTGTGAGGTGGTCGGTGTGGACGGTCTCACACGAGCTTTACCTCGCTCTCAAGGAGTTGGAGGAGAGTTCCGATAGGGACGGACACCCACCCTCGAATCCGAACAAGGAGAAACCCTTTATGGCCCGGATAATCGTGATGGCCGATCCAACCGAGCGGCCCGACGCTCCAGTGCTGCTGGACGAGCGCATCTGCTCGGCGCATATCACCGACAACCACTCCGCGACACAGCTCATCGAGCGCTTGAGCTGGGCGATCAGCGACGCCGAGAACGCCGAGCGCGCGGCGCAGGCGGCCTGAGCGGGAGCGTACGGCCGGCCGGAGCGAAACTACGCCGTGGCGCGCTCGCCCGCGGGCTCCGCGGTGGCCCCACGCTCGCCGGCCGAGTCGCCGGTCCCCGCGGCCGGGACGAAGCTCATCGCGTGCTCCGCCAGCGCGGTGATCGTGAGCGAGGGGTTGACACCGACGTTGGCGGGGATCACCGAGCCGTCGCAGACGAGCAGGTTCTCGTAGCCGAAGAGGCGCTGGTGGGCGTCCACGACCCCGCGCTCGGGGTCCGGGGCGATCACCGCGCCGCCAAGGATGTGGGCGGTGGTGGGGATGTTGAAGAGAGCCTCCATCACCGAGCTCTGGGCGACCCCCCCGGTGCGCCGGGCCATCCATTCGGCGGCCTGGTTGGCGACGGGGATGAAGGTGGGGTTGGGGCGCTCGGGGTCCTGTTCGGTGCGCAGCCACAGCGTGCCGAAGGGGCCCCTGCGGGGGCGCAGGGCGATCGCGTTGTCGAGGGTCTGCATCACGAGCAGGATGATCGTGCGCCGCGACCAGCGCTTGGCGAGGAGCAGCTTCGTGAATCGCCCAGGGTGCAGCAGGATCTGTCCGAGCAGCTTCAGGGGGCGCGTCAGGCGGGTGCCGTCGCCGACCAGCAGGGTGTAGAACATCCGCATCGAGTCGCCGTCCTCGCCATAGCTGACAGTCTCGATGTGGGTGTGGGGGTCGGGGTAGATGCTCGAGGTGATCGCCACCCGCTTGGTGAAGTCCGCGGCCTGCTCCTCGGGGACGGTCACGGTGAGGATCGCCTCGCTGTTGGTGCGCACGAGCTCCCCCAGGCGGGAGGAGATGCGCGGCAGCGAGCCGCCGAGGCGGCAGCGCTGGAGCAGCGTGTTGGTGCCCAGGGGACCCGCGGCGAGGACGACCCCGCGCGCGCGGTGCACGCGCCGTTCCTTGCGCACCCAGGCGCCGGAGCGCACGCTTTCGACCTCGTAGCCCTCGCTGCCGTCGGGGGGGCCCAGCGGGCGGATGTCGATCACGGTCCGCTCGGGCATCACCTGCGCCCCGCGGCGTTCGGCGAGGTAGAGATAGTTCTTCACGAGCGTGTTCTTGGCGCCGTGGGGGCAGCCGACCATGCAGCGCCCGCACAGTTTGCAGGCGGTGCGCTCGGGGCCCTCCCCGCCGAAGAAGGGGTCGGGGACCGTCTTGCCGGCCTCACCCTCCTCGCCGAAGAAGATCCCGACGGGGGTCTTCTGGTAGGTGTCGGAGACACCGAGGTGCTCACCGAGCTCGCGCAGGAGCTGGTCGGCGGGGTCGTCGTGGGGGTTCTGCACGACCCCCAGCATTCGCTGCGCCTCCGCGTAGTGCGGCGCGAGCGCGCTCTCCCACTCGTCCATCTCCGCCCACTGGCGGTCCTCGAAGAACTGGGTGGGGGGGACGTAGAGGGTGTTGGCGTAGCCGAGGCTGCCCCCGCCCACGCCGCAGCCGGAGACGACGGCGACGTCGCGGAAGATGGTCAGCCGGAAGATGCCCTTCATCCCCAGGTGGGGGCGCCAGGTGTAGCGGCGCACGTCGGCGGTGTTCTTGGCGAACTCGTGGTCGGCGAAGCGCCGCCCGCACTCGAGCACCCCCACGCGGTGGCCCTTCTCGGAGAGGCGCAGCGCGGAGACGCTGCCGCCGAAGCCGGAGCCGATCACGAGCCAGTCGTAGTCGTAGCTGCGCCCCACGGCCCCATCGTACTGGTTGCCCAGCCAACTGGCCAGTGCCGCTATATTCCGTGAAGTAATGGCGGCTGAGGGTCTGCGCAACAAGCCCTGCGGGGGTCGCTACGGCGACATCGTGCAGTCGATCGGCAATACCCCGCTGATCGAGCTGCCACGCCTCTCCCCGAAGCCGGGGGTGCGGATCTGGGCGAAGCTCGAGTCGCGCAACCCCACGGGCTCGGTCAAGGACCGGGTCGCGCGGGCGCTGATCGAGGACGCCGAGAGCCGGGGGGCGCTCGGCTCCGGGCAGACGATCCTGGAGCCCACCTCGGGTAACACGGGGATCTCGCTGGCGATGATCTGCTCGCGCAAGGGCTACCGCCTGAAGGTGGTGATGCCCGAGAACGTGACCCCCGAGCGCACCCAGCTGCTGAAGATGTACGGCGCGCAGATCGTCTACTCCGAGGGCTCCAAGGGATCGAACGGTGCGGTCGAGAAGGCGCTGGACATGGCGCAGGCGGACTCCTCCTACTACATGCCCTACCAGTACGGTAATCCTGCCAACCCCAACGCCCACTACAACGGCACCGCCCTGGAGATCCTGGAGGAGCTCGACGAGGTCTCCGCGTTCGTGGCGGGACTCGGCACGGGGGGCACGCTGATGGGCAACGGCAGGCGCCTGAAGGAGACCTTCGGGGACGCCGTGAAGATCGTCGCGGCGGAGCCGATGCAGGGCGAGCCGGTGCAGGGCCTGCGCTCCCTGGACGACGGTTTCATCCCGCCGATCATCGATCTCTCTCTGCTGGACCGCAAGATCTTCGTGACCAACCGCGACGCGATCATCTGGACACGCAAGCTGCTCGACGAGGAGAGCGTCTTCGCGGGGGTCTCCAGCGGCGCGATCGCCCGCGTGGCGGTGCGCATCGCGGGGGAGCTCGAGGAGGGCAACGTGGTGTTCGTCGTCGCGGACGACGGCTGGAAGTACCTCTCCAGCGGCATCTACACGCTGCCGGTGGACGAGATCGAGAACCTCGACTCCACCGTGTGGTGGTGAGCGCGATGCCGGTGGGGGGAGGATGGCGGCCCGCTCCCCTACGTGCCCGCGACCCGCTTGGACGCCGCGGCTGACCCGATGGACATCTCCGCCGAGCTGCTCGAGCAACTCGTAGCGCACGCGCGCGAGGAGGCCCCCAACGAGTGCTGCGGGGTGGTCGCGGTGCAGTTGGACGGAGCCACCGGCTCGCCGGCTCGCGCCGTGCGCGTGCACCGCGCGGTCAACACCGCGGCGAGCCCGCTGCGCTTCGAGATCGACGGCCGCGAGGTGCTGGGCCTGATCGAGACGATCGAGGGCGTGGATCTGGAGCTGGGGGCGATCTACCACTCCCACACCCGCACCGCGCCCTATCCCTCCCAGACCGATATCAACTTCGCGGCCCACTGGCCGGGGGTGGAGTGGATCATCGTGGGTCTCGCCGATGGCGAGAGCCCGGAGGTGCGCTCCTATCTGATCGAGGATGGAGAGGTCCGGGAGGTCGCGCTGGAGGCGCGGTGATGGCCGAGGCGCAGCCCCTCGTCTGTCCGGGAGGATGCGAGTCCGCCCACCCCGCGAGCGAGCGATTCTGCCCGCGCTGCGGGATGCCGCTGGTGTACGCCGAGGGAGAGGGGGGCGCTGAGGCTCGCCAGCCGCTGGGGGAGCTGTGGGAGCGGGCGCGGAGGATCAAGCCGCAGTACTCCGAGGGTGCGCTCGTGCGGGTGGCGGGGGCGCGCAATCAGGTGGAGGCGGACTTCATCCAGGGCCTGCTGATGGAGGAGGGGATCCCCTCGATGCAGCGCCGCGCACGCGGCTTCGACGTGCCGGACTTCCTCGCGGCGGGCCCGCGCGATGTGCTCGTCCCCGCCTCGGGCGTCCCGGCCGCGCGGGACGTGCTGCTGCAGAGTGAGATCCTCCCCGGCGGGCAGGCCCCGCAGTGGGCGCCCACCGCGTGGCGGGTGCTGGCGTTTCTGCTGGCCGGCCTGGCCCTGCTCGCGGTCTTGGCGTGGCTGCACCCGTAGGTGCTAGGCCAAAACCGGCTGAGGCGCGCCGACCTCGCGGGTGATGGTCCCGATTTCCTCGGAGGCGCGCTCGAACTCGTCGTCGGAGAGCACGGGGGTTCCCTCGAAGGGCAGTTCGCGCTGGAGCTCCAGCCAGGAGTGGCAGCCGAGATACTCCTCGCGGACCTTCACCGTGACGGGCCGGGGGATGCGGTAGGTGCGCAGGAGCAGCACGTGCAGGGGATGGCGGGGCTTCCAGGCGAGGCGCTTCTCGGCGTAGTCGGGGCGCCACACGTAGAAGGGGGAGAGGGCATCCACGCAGCGGGGGTCGGTGATCGTGAAGTGGCCCGCGACCTCGGCCCACGCGCGGATGCGAACGCGGTCCGGTTGCTGCAGACCGCCGTCGAGGGCGAGCTCCTGCAGGGAGGGCTCCCCCTCGCTCCACACGCCCTCCTCGAGCGCGCGACGCAGCTCGGGTTGGTGTGACTCACGCACCAGATCGTTGCGTTGGTGGTCGAAGGTGGGATAGAGGAAGAAGCGCTCGTGCTCCAAACGGAAGTGCCTGTCGGCCTCCCGGATGCCGCCCTTGCGCAGGGTGATGAGCTGCTCGCCTTCGGCGAGGGCGCGGACGGTGACCGCCCATTCCTTCAAAGCAATTGGCATGGCAAGTGTGGGGGGGGAAGGGGTTCTCGATGACGATGCCCGCGGCTGCGGGCGCCCGGGGGGACGGGCGACAGGTCGGCGCCTGTCTCCTATTAAGATACGAAATCCTAGCGGAAATCCCAAATCGCCTGCAAATCGGCGCCTTTTTTAGGGTTCTCTCGCGCGAGAGCTCACTATTGAGCCTGCTCGGGGGCTCCATGGCCTCCTCCGCCGGGAGTCTCGATCCGCAGGCGCTCCCCGGGGCGCAGGATGCCTGTGACCTTCCCGGGCAGCTCACGGCGGGTCGCCTCGGCGGGGGCGGCGTGGCCGGCACGTCGTCCGTGGCCGGCATCGTTGCCAGCCTGCTGGCCGTGGCCCGCATCGTCGTCGGCGTGCCGTCCGCGGCCGGTATCGCGATCCGGTGCCTCGGGGGCCTCGATCAGCAGGTTGCGCCCGCGCGCCCCAGGCTCGCCGCCGTGTGCGCCGGGAGGAGCGTGCCGGCGGCGCTCGGTGATGAGCGAGAAGGTCATCTCGCGCAGGGCCTCGATCTCGCGCACGACCCCCTCGCCGCCGCGATATGCGCCCGCGCCCCCGGAGCCGCGGCGCAAGCTGTAGCGGGTGACCCGCAGGGGGAGCTCGCGCTCGAGCGCCTCGATCGGGGTGTTGAGGGTGTTGCTCATCGCCACGTGCACCCCGCTGGGACCGTCCGCGTCGGGGCATGCGCCCTGGCCGCCCCCCAGCGTCTCGTAGTAGGAGAAGCCCTCCTCCGTTCGGCTGCCGCGTGCCCCGGGGCGCTCGCGGTAGCCGGCCGCGCGGTGAGACGAGGCGCCGGGCTCCGCGCCGAGGGTCAGGTTGTTCATCGTTCCCTGCCCCAGCGCACGCCCGAAGGCGGCGAGCACGAGGTCGGCGACGCGCGAGGAGGTCTCCACGTTGCCCGCCGCGACCGCGGGGAGATGGCCGCCGGCGGGCAACGCGTTGAGCAGGGAGCCCTCCGGGGCCCGCACCTCCACCGGCCGGTAGGCGCCGGCCGATGGGGGGATGTCGGGGTCGGTGAGGACGCGCACCGCGAAGTAACACGCCGAGCGGGTGACCGCCAGGGGGCAGTTGAGGTTGCCGGAGTGCTGGGGAGCGCTGCCCGCGAAGTCGAGGACCAGGCGCTCCCCCTCCACAGTGGCGCGCAGGCGCAGCACCAGGTCGCCCTCGCGCGCCTCCAGGACGTCCTGTGCGCTGTGTTGTCCGTCGGGGAGCGCGGCGATGCAGGCGCGGGTCCGCCGCTCGGTGTAGTCGAGCACCGCGTCGAGCGCCTCCCGCAGGGAGTGGCCCTCGCCATCCCCGAACCTCCCCGCGATCTCCGCGAGGCGCAGCGCGCCGACGCGGTTGGCGGCGAGCTGCGCGCGCAGGTCCGCGCGGCGCTCCTCGGGCTGGCGCATCCGGGCGACGATCTCCTCGATCGCCTCCGGGGTGACGGGGCGGGGCGAGATAACCACGCCCTCCTCCTCGAGGGTGCGGGAGTCGGCGGGCATCGACCCCGGCACGCGCCCCCCCACGTCGGCGTGGTGAGCGCGGGAGGCGGCGAAGCCGATTGGTCTCGGAGCCCGCCCGCCCGGCCCCCGGCCCCTTGGGCGCCCACGGGGACCGCGGGCGGGGGCGTCGGCGAACACCGGGGTGACGAGTGTGATGTCGGGCAGGTGGGTGCCCCCCGCGAAGGGGTCGTTGAGCACCCAGGAGAGGCCCCGCGAGTGCTCCTCGCCGATGACGGCCGCCACCGCGGCGGGCAGCGAGCCGAGATGCACGGGGATGTGCTCGGCCTGCATCACCATCTCCCCGCGGGCGTCGAACAGCGCGGTGGAGGCGTCGCGGCGCTCCTTGATGTTGGGGGAGTGCGCGGCGCGAATCAGGGTGGCGCCCATCTCCTCGCAGGCGGCCCGCAGCGCCCCGGTGAGAACCTGCAGCTCGATCGGGTCGAGGGTCACGCGCCGGCTCCGCGGTCGTGCAGGTGTACGGTGCCGTAGTCATCGACCGTGCCGTGCCAGCCGTCGGGCACATACAGGGTCGAGCCCGGCAGGGAGCACACAGTAGGTCCCTCGATCGCGGTGCCCGGCGCAGGCTCGCCCTCCACGGCCGCCAGCCGCAGGCACGGGGCGGCGCCCCACGC
Organism: uncultured Solirubrobacterales bacterium; assembly: GCA_963713985.1. Classification (GTDB taxonomy): domain Bacteria; phylum Actinomycetota; class Thermoleophilia; order Solirubrobacterales; family Solirubrobacteraceae; genus Palsa-744. The sequence continues at coordinate 2,221,860 of OY970219.1, forward strand.
CGAGACACGGATCGTCACCAGCTCCACCTCGACCCCGTCGTCGCGATAGCCGTAGCGCCGCTCGTGAGCTTGGGCGAACGCCTCGCTCAGCGCCCCGGGATCTGGTGTTGCGCCGTCGCCGGCCTGCTGCACGAAGTCATCGTGTTCGGCGCCTGGATCAGACGGCTCGCCTCCCTTTGCCCGCGCATCCTCCTCTTCTACCGCCAGCTCGAAGGACTGGCCGCGATAGCGCAGCTCGTAGCGGACGGCGACGCGCGCGGCCGCCTCGCCGAGCTCGGTGCACGCGCGCGCCACGAGCGCCTCGCGCGCCGCGGCCAGGCGGTCGGCGTCGAGGAACTCCCCGGCGAGCATCACCGTGCGCGCCGCGTCCCGGCGGGGCGCCGCGGCGGCGAGGCCGAGCGCGCAGAGCACCCCGGAGGCGCGGGGGCAGAGGATGCGCCGTATCCCCAGCGCCCCGGCGAGCGCCGCCGCATGTAGGGGCCCGGCGCCGCCGAAGGGCATCAGCGCGAACTCACGCGGGTCGATGCCGCGCTCCACGGTCATCGTGCGCAGCGCGCGCAGCATCTCCGCCTCCGCGACCCGCACGATCCCCCCCGCGCATCGCGATGTGGTCATACCGAGCTCCGCGGCGAGACCCGCGATCACGCGCTCCGCGGCGTCGCGGTCCAGTTCCAGGTCCCCCGCGAGCGGGACGTCAGCGGGCAGGCGCCCCAGCAGCAGGTTGGCGTCGGTCACGGTGGGATGCTCGCCGCCGCGCCCATAGCACGCGGGGCCGGGGTCGGCGCCCGCGGAGCGCGGTCCCACGCGCAGGGCCCCGCCGGGGTCTCGCCAGGCGATCGAACCGCCTCCGGCGCCGACGGTGTGGATGTCGAGCATTGCAAGCGCCAGCGGACGGCCCGCCACGACCCCCTCGGCGGTCTCCGCCACGCGACCCCCCTCGATCAGGCAGACATCGCACGAGGTGCCCCCCATGTCGAAGCACAGAACACTGCGCTCCCCCGCGAGCTCCGCCAGGGCCAGCGCGCCACGTACGCCTCCAGCGGGACCCGAGAGCACGGTCAGCGCCGCGTGCGCGGCAGCGCCCGCCGCGTCTGTCAACCCCCCCGAGGACTGCATCACCGCGGGCTGGACCAGGCCGAGCGCTCCAATCTCCCCGCCGAGGCGGCGCAGGTAGGAGCCCAGCAGCGGGGAGAGCGCCGCGTCCACCTCGGTGGTTGCGGCCCGCTCGTACTCGCGGAAGGTCCCCACCAGCTCGTGCGAGAGCGAGACATGAGCCTCCGGTAGGCGCTCAGATATCAGCTCTCCCAGGAGACGCTCGTGGGCGGGGTGGGCATATGCGTGCAGCAGCGCGACCGCCACGGATTCGATGCCCGCCCGTCCCGAGCTGCGCGCGAGCTCCTCGACCAACGCCCGGGCCTCCTCGGGGTCGAGTGTCCGCAGGGGACCGTCGGGTGTCATGCGCTCGGGCGCCCCGAAGCGCAGCTCCGCTCCCACCAGTGGGGCGGGGCCGGGCTCGCACAGCCGGTAGAGGTGCGCCCGCGCCTGCCGGCCGAGGGCCACGATGTCAGTGAAGCCCTCCGTGGCGATCAGCGCCGTGCGCGCTCCCCTCCCCTCGAGCAGGGCGTTGGTCGCCACCGTCATCCCGTGCGCGAAACGCTGCACCTCACTCGGGCGGGCCTTTGCCGCGGCGAGCACGGCGTGCACCGCCTCCATCACGCCGCGGGACTGCTCGGTGGGGGTGGTGGGGACCTTGGCGGTGTACATCGCGGCCCCCTCGCCTGCGACCAGCACCGCGTCGGTGAAGGTTCCCCCGACATCCACGCCCAGCAGCATCCCCGCAGCCTACGGGTTGCCCCAGCCTGGATCGCAGGCCGAGGTTGCCCCAGCCCGGATCTCGGCCGAGGTTGCCCCAGCCCGGATCTCGGCCGAGGTTGCCCGGCCTGGATCTCAGGCCGCGATCTGCTCGCGGTTCTCGGTGTCCGCGAGGTGCTGGTGGGAGGGGCAGTAGCCGTTGTGCGGCAGCGGGGTGCGCTGGCACGCCGCGCCCTTGCGCGTCGTGGCCCGGCACCGCAGCGGCTTGTCGCTCACCGACGCGTAGGCCGCCTGGGGGTTCTCGGCCATGTAGCGCTGCGCCAGTCCGATGTAGCGGACCACCACGCTGTGCACTCGCGCCTGGGCGCTCATCGGGAAGTACATGCGGATGTCCCAAAACAGCGTTCTCGCGGGCCGCGCGAAGTAGTGGCGGTCTGTGGCCATGCGTTCGATCGCCGCCTCGCACGCGCGCAGCACGTGCTCGTGGTTACTCTCATCCGCCGCCGCCGCCGCGCTGCCGGGGCGGGCAGCTGCGATGTGGGGGGCCAGCTCCCTGTAGATGGCTCGACTGAACTGATACATGGCGCCCCCTCGCCTCCTTCTCTCTTCTTCGTATCGCCAAGGTGCTCCGACGCGACCGCCGCCGTAACGCATCTCCGCCAGTCCCAGGATGCTTTTGCCCTGAGACCCTTCACCCTGATTCAACACGTCTCCTACCCCGAAGGACCGAAAATCTTCCATAAATCTTCACGTGTCAAGCGGGGATCGCCGAGTATCTGTGTGGCACATGAAGCTGGGGAAAAGGGAGGGTTAAGGGCTGATTAACTTGGGACCTACTCCCAGGTCTCCCAGGTGAGCTCCCCCTCGGCCCCAACCACGATGTGGCGGCGCTCCAAGGCCGGATCCGCCCGGGGGTACTCCAGCCGCCGGTGGGCCCCGCGGCTCTCTCTGCGCTCCAGCGCGCTTGCCGCGATCATCCGCGCCAGCGGGTGCGGGTCCCCCGCCAGGCGCTCCAGACCCTCGGCGGAGCGCTCGATGCCCGCGTCCCGCCACAGCGCCTCGCGCGTCTGAGCGCTTGCCCTGGGGGGAGCCTCGACGCTTGCCACGGGGTGGCCCTCGACGTTTGCCCCTGGGGAGCCCTCGACGTTTGCCACGGGGGGCCCCCCGACGTTTGCCCCTGGTGGGGTCTCAGGCTGGGCCGGCGCCTTCGGCGCTCTGAGCTCCCCGACGGGGGACGGCTCCTCCAGTGCGCTGCGCGCTGCGCGGCGCGCGAACACGAAGCACTCGCTCAGCGAGTTCGACGCCAGCCGGTTCGCTCCGTGCAGGCCCGTGCACGAGGTCTCGCCCACCGCGTACAACCCCCTCACCGAGGAGCGCGCGTGCAGGTCCGTAACGACCCCCCCCATCGTGTAGTGCGCTGCCGGGGCCACCGGCACCAGCTCTTTCGCGGGATCCACACCCGCCTCGCGCAGGGACCCCATCACATTGGGGAACAGCGCGGGATCGATCCCCCGCATGTCGAGGCCCACCGAACTCGCCCCCGTCTCCCGCAGACGTGCCCAGATCGCTCGGGAGACCTCATCCCGCGGGGCGAGCTCGTCCACGAAGCGCTCTCCTTGTGCATCGTGCAGGGTTGCTCCCTCCCCGCGGATCGCCTCGGTGATCAGGAAGCCTTCGCGGCCCCGCACGCCGATCACCGCGGTGGGGTGGAACTGCACGAACTCGAGGTCCGCCAGTCGTGCCCCCAGGGCGTGCGCCAGCAGCAGTCCTGCGCCCTGCGAGCCCGGCGGGTTCGTCGTGCGCGCCCACAGCGCCGCCGCGCCTCCCGTGCTCAGCACCACCGCGCGCGCAGCGATCGTGCGCCCGGTCGATCGGGGATCGACGGGATCTTCGATCGGCCAGCACACAAGGCCACCGCAGCGGCGCTCCCCGCCCTCCTCCACCGCCAGCAGCGCCCCCGCGCGCACGTTCTCCAGCACCCTGATCCGCCGCTCCTCCACCGTCAGCGCCGAGAGGGCGCGCAGCATGCGCCTGCCCGTGGCGCTTCCCCCCGCGTGCACCACCCTGCGCACCGAGTGCCCCCCCTCCAAGCCCAGCGCCAGGCGCCCGAAGCGGTCTGCGTCGAAGCGCACCCCCAGCGCCTGCAGCTCCGCCACGCACTCCGGCGCCTCCGCCACCAGCACCTCGGCGGCGCTGCGGCGCACGGCGCCCCGCCCCGCGCGCTCGGTGTCCGCCAGGTGCAGCTCCGCGCTGTCGTCCTCCGCGAGCGCTGCTGCGAGGCCGCCCTGCGCCCAGTAGCTGGCGGTCTGCGCCAGCGGGGCCGCTGACACCAGCGCGACCCTCGCGCCCGCGCGTGCCGCGCACAGTGCCGTGTAGAGGCCCGCGGCGCCCGCCCCGACGACGGCCACATCCACCTCCAGGTCCGCGCCCCCCCGTGTTGCCTGCACGCTATTTCGCCGCTGCGCCGGGGGTCGCGGGCGTACTCCCCGTCGTGGGCGCTGCTCCGCTTGTCACCTTGGGTGTTCCCGTGATGGGGGTCGTGCCGCTGGAGGCGGTGGGCGTTCCTGCCGCGGGCGCCGCTCCGCTGGTTGCGGCGGGGGTCCCCGTGGTGGGCGCGATGACCGTTCTCGTCACCGCGACCGTGCTCGCCGGGCTGCTCGAGTCGCCGGCGAGCGAGACCAGCGCCGCCGCCAGCGCCCCCAGCGAGAGCACGATCACCACTCCCAGAGCGATCACGGGGGCCTGCCAGCGCGGGGTCGCCGCCAGGCGGGTGCGCGCCGCGGCACCGCAGCGTAGGCACCACTCTTGCTCGGCGCCGATCGGCGCCCCACACAGCGGGCAGCCCTCTGCGATCGGACCCGCGGGGGCGGACTCGGGCGGCGGAGCCGTCGCGACGCCCATCAGGCGTTGTCCGGAGGGCGGATGATCTCCGTCGGGCGGTCCTCCCGCGTGAGCGGCGTGGGGGTCGCCCGCGGGGGGGCCGCGGGCGGGGCGCTCAGCGGCAGCTGTGCGGGGGAGATCGTGGGCGCAGGGACGATCGCCGCCGCAGCGGGAGCGGCGGTCACGACCGCGGGGGTCGCCGCGAGCGGCCGGTCCGCGTGGCGACCCAACGGCATCCCGCAAGCCGGGCAGAAGCGGTCCTCGCCGCCGTGGATCGCCGCGCACCGAGGGCACGCCGCGATGCCGGTCTCGTGCAGCACCGTGACCGGCTGACGCGCGCCCAGGGCTGCCTCCAGCGCGCGCAGCTCCCTGTCGAAGCTCGCCAGCACGCTCAGCTTCGCCGCCACCAGCTCGTCGTGGCGCTGGCCCAGGCGGTGCATCTCGAACACCAGCCCCCCAAGGTCGCGGTAGGCGAGCTCCCTGGCCTTGCGCAGGAAGCGCACCCGCCGGCGCATGCCCCCGCGCTCGCGAAAGCCCGGGGAGCGCTGGCCGGCCTCCGATGACTCCGCGGGAGGATCGATGCCGGCAGGGGGCTCCGAGGTTGGGCCCTGCGCCGCCGGCGCCGGGGATTCGGAACCCGCTCCCACGGTCGCCGCGTCCTCAGCGGTACTCGTTGCTTGAGCGTCCATCGACCATCTCATGCTACCCATCGTGCTCCCCGCTACGCACCCCCTGGCCCGCGAGCAGTGTCCGCCAGGCATCCGCGAGGCGCTCCGCCATCCGTGCCGCGGAGAACCGCTCGGCGTGCGGGCGGCCCGCGATCCGGGGGTCCGCCTCGCGCAGGTGGGGCTCCACGGCGGCGCGCCAGCGCTCCACTTCGAAGGGTGCGCACAGCGTGCCCCCAACGCCCTCGAGCGCCTGCGGGTGCACGCCCACAGGGGTCGCCAGCACCGGTACGTCGCACGCCAGGGCCTCCAGCACCGCCAGCCCGAAGCCCTCCGCGTCGGAGGGGACCACCACGGCGTTGGCCGCGTTCACCCACAGCGGCACCAGCTCCGGCGCGACTCCGACGAGCGTGTCCAGCGGGACCCCGAGCTCCCGGGCGAGCGCGAGCGCGTGGTCGTGGCGCTTGCCGGGGCGCGCCGGATCCGCCGGGAACAGCAGGCGGGGGCGCTGCGGATCGAGACCCAGCTCTGCGCGGGCCTCCGCGCGGGGGAGGGGCCGGAAGCGCTCCAGATCGACCCCACAAGGGAGCACGAGAGCGCGCTCGCGCGCGGCGCGGTTCGGCAGCTCCCGCGCGAGCTCCGCGGTGGGGGCGGCGACCAGGTCCATCATGGGCAGGGCTGCGCCCGTGGCCAGGCGTGTACGGGGGTGGCGCACGTCGGTCCCGTGCACCGTCAGCCCGCGCACGTGCGCCCGTGCCGCGAGTGCCGGCCACGCTGTGAGGCCGAAGTGGGCGTGCACCACGTCCAGACGCCGCGCCCGGCCGCCGTGGCGGCGGTGCAGCGCACGGGCGCCGGCCAGCAGCGCGGGGGCGCCGGGGGGGAGCTCGTACAGCTCGACCTCCACCCCGGGCAGCCGGCGCAGCTCCTGCACCTGATCGCGCACGAAGCGCCCGCGCTCGGGGTGGGCGGCGTCGGGAAGCATGTTGGAGACCACCAGCGCCCGCAAGACAGCGGACGGTAGTGCTCCGCGGGGCATCCTGCCCCGCGGTCCGATGGAGTGGGACGGCTTCCGGGCGTCCTTGACCGGGGGCGCTCCGCGCCCCCTCCTCTGAGATGATGGCCCGCGTGGCGAACCTCTCGGCAGATCACCGTGCGCGCCCCGTCGGGGTGTTCGACTCGGGGGTCGGGGGTCTCACGGTGCTGCACGAGCTGCTCGTCGCACTGCCGCAGGAGGACTTCGTCTACCTCGGCGACACCGCCCGCTTTCCCTACGGCGAGCGCAGCGCGGAGGAGCTCGAGCGTTTCTCGGTGGAGATCGCCGAGGAGCTTCTCGAGCGGCGGGTGAAGCTGCTGGTGGTGGCCTGCAACTCCGCGACCGCTGCGGCGCTCGAGGCGCTGCAGCGGAGGATGATGCAGACCACGCTGGGGGTGGACGTGCTCGGAGTGGTGCGTCCCGAGGCGGTGCAGGCGGTGGCGAGCACGCGCACCGGGCGCATCGGGCTGCTGGCGACGCCGACCACCGTCTCCAGCCGCGCCTACGAGCGCGCGGTGCTCGCGGTCGACCCCCACGTCACGTTGACCGCGGTCGCGTGCCCGACCCTCGCGCCGATCATCCAGGCGGGCGAGCAGTTCGACGATCGTGCGGTGCAAGGCGTGCGCGAGGCGTGTGCCCCCCTGAAGGAGGCGGAGGTGGACACGGTGATCCTGGGCTGCACCCACTACCCGTTGATCGCGCCGATGCTCCAGCGGATGCTCGGCCCGGGGGTGACGCTCGTCAGCTCCGGCGCGGCGCTCGCGCGCCAGGTCGAGCACGCGCTCTCCACGCGCGGCCTGCGCACCACCCGCCAGGCGGGCGAGGAGGGGGACTACCGCTTCCTCTGCACCGGTGACGTGGAGGCGTTCCAGGAGCAGGGCACGAGCTTCCTGCAGATGCCGCTCGGCGCGATCGAGCAGGTGCGGCTCGCCGCGACGGAGGCGGTTCTGTGAGCCTCGCGCGCAGCTACGAGCGCGCCCCCGACGGGTTGCGCCCGGTGGCGATCGAGCCGGGGTTCGTGCGCACCGCCACGGGCTCCGCGCTGATCTCGATGGGGGAGACGCGCGTGATCTGCACCGCCTCCGCGCAGGAGAGCGTGCCGCGCTGGCTTGCCGGCAAGGGCCGGGGGTGGGTGACGGCGGAGTACGGAATGCTGCCCGCCTCCACCGGCGAGCGCAAGCAGCGCGACGCCACCCGCGGGCGCCTCGACGGGCGCTCGGTCGAGATCCAGCGTCTGATCGGACGGGCGCTGCGCGGGGTGGTGGACTTCGAGGCGCTGGGGGAACGCACCATCTACCTCGACTGCGACGTGCTCCAAGCCGACGGGGGCACGCGCTGCGCCTCGATCACCGGGGCCTACGTCGCGCTCGCGCTGGCCTGTGAGCGCCTGCGGGCGCAGGAGGCGTTCGAGCGCTCCCCGCTGAGCGGCTCCGTGGCGGCGGTCTCGTGTGGGATGGTCGAGGGGAACGCACTGCTCGATCTCGACTACGCCGAGGACTCCACGGCGGAGGTCGACGCCAATGTGGTGATGACTGGCGAGGGGGATCTGCTGGAGGTGCAGGCCACAGCGGAGCGCACCCCGCTCTCGCGCGCCAGCCTCGATGAGCTGCTGGCGCTCGCGGCGCGCGGGATCGAGGAGCTGCGCGCCGCCCAGGAGCAGGCGATCGCCTCCCCGCCGGGTTGAGGCTCCCGGTGGCTGCCCCGCCTACCGCTGTGCCGACAGGCGGTCGCACCTGCGCGTCGGAGGCCGGGGCGCTGCACTCATGAGGCTGCTGCTGGCGACCCACAACGAGCACAAGCGCCGCGAGTTGGGGCGTCTGCTGGCGGGCCATGAGATCGCGCTGCTGCCCGACGCTGTGCAGCTTCCTCCGGAGGACGGGGAGACGTTCGCGGAGAATGCGCTCGGCAAGGCTCGCGCGGCGGCCGCCGCCACCGGCGAGGTGACGATCGCCGACGACTCCGGGATCCAGGCCGCGGCCCTCGGGGGGGCGCCGGGTGTGCGCTCGGCGCGCTACGCGGGGGAGGATGCCACCGACGAGGAGAACCTCCACAAGCTGCTCCGCGAGGCCCCCGCGGGCAGCGCGCTGGCATACGTGTGCGCGCTCGCCTACGTGGACCCAGTGGGGAAGGTGCAGCGGCTCTTCGAGGGCCGCTGCACCGGTCGCCTCGCCGCCGAGCCGCGGGGAGAGGGGGGCTTCGGCTATGACCCGGCCTTCCTGCCCGACGAGGGGGATGCGGTCCCGCCCGGCCTGACGATGGCGCAGCTGAGCGCGGACCAGAAGGATGCAATCAGCCACCGCGGCCGTGCGGCGCGTGCGCTGGAGGGTTGGCTTCCGACTGAAAAATGAGGGGAGGCACTCGCTTCGCTCGCGTCCCCGTTTCGGCCAGCCGGCCTCCGGCCGGCTGCACCACCCTCAGAAGAGGTTGATCGCCGCGGAGGCCCCCACGGCGACCGACAGCACGGCATAGCCGGTATAGCCGGCGAGCAGCAGCAGCGCGGCGGTCAGCAGTGCGATCAGCACGGTCACGATCCACGAAACGTGGGGGAGGTCCATCGGCGGGCATTCTCGCACGGCGATGGGATGCGCCTGCGCGCGGACCTGACCACACACCCCACGGGGTCGCCCAGGGGATTGATGGTGGGGGCGAACATTTAGGGAGCGTTTGGGGGAGGTCCGATACGCTGGGCGTGCGCGCGGCGGCACCACCCAGGGGTCGCAGGCGGCGCGAACGCGGATGGGGCACTCGGGATGATCATCACGGTCACGCTCAACGCGGCAATCGACAAGTCGCTCTCGGTCCCCAACTTCCGTCTGGGGCGCCGGCACCGCACCGTCGAACAGCGCACGATGGCGGGGGGCAAGGGCGTCAACATCGCCCGTGCGCTGAAGGCGCTGGGACAGCCCGTGATCGCGACCGGCCTGGCGGGCGGGGCGACGGGCACCCATATCGTGGAGCAGCTCACCGAGGAGTCGATCCTCAACGACTTCGTGCGCATCCGCGAGGAGTCGCGCACCAACACCTCCGTGCTGGACCCCACCACGGGAGAGCAGACCGAGATCAACGAGCGCGGTCCACGGGTGGGGGAGCGCGAGGTGGAGCTGTTCCGCGACAAGCTTCTCTACCTCGCGCGGGGTGCGGCGATCGTGGTGTTCGCGGGCTCGATCCCCCGCGGGATGGAGCCCGACGTGTACGCCTCCCTGATCCGCGAGCTGCAGCGCACGGGGGTCACGACGGTGATCGACACCGACGGGGACCCCCTGCGTCACGCGATGCGCGCCGAGCCGGACGTGGTCTCCCCGAACGTGCTGGAGGCGGAGGAGCTCGTGGGCCACGAGTTCGCTGACGAGCAGGAGCTCTCTCTCGCGGTCCAGGAGCTGGTGGCGCTGGGGGCGCGCGAGGCGATCATGACGCTGCCCGACGGCTGCTTCGCGCAGCTGCAGATCGACGGCCACCCCGTGCTGCTGCGCGCGCGCATCGCGCCGCGCGAGCCGGTTGCCAAACGCGGCTCCGGCGACGCCTTCCTGGCGGGCTACGTCTCGGCGCGCTACGCCGGCAGCTCCCCCGAGGAGTGCCTGCGCTTCGGTGTGGCCTGCGGCGCGGAGTCCACCGGGCGCCTCGGCGCGGGCCTGATCGAGCGCCGCGAGGTGCACCGCCTCGAGCACGAGGTCCAGCTGGAGCCGGTGGAGCTGCCGGCGGCGGCGAAGGGGTGAGCTTAGGTGGCCGATGGCCGGCGCATAGCGGCGTCCTCGGTCGCTCGCGTGCAAAAGCACGCCACGCTCCCTGCGTCCTTGCTCTGCTTGGCCCTCGACCACCTAAGCGGGTATTCATGAGACTATGGGACGACGCTCAGCCCCCGGCCACGTCCCGCCGCAGGAAGACGAGGTAGGCGGCGAGGAGCGCGGGCGCTGCGTACAGCGCGCAGACCCAGGCGGAGTGCCCAATCGGCGCCCAATCGGTGGGCGTGCGCAGGAGGCCGTGCCAGTTCTCGTACTGTTCGGTGAGCAGGTAGGGCCTGACACCTTCCAGGCCGGGGATCTGGCCGACGATGAACAGCAGGATCGTGAATCCCACGGTGCCGACAACGGATGCTGCACTGTTGCGGGTGGCGGTCGAGAGCAGCACCCCGATGCACACCACGGTCAGCAGCGGGATCAGGTACACGGCGTTCGAGGCGAACACCAGCAGCAGTCCTTCGGGCGCGGACACCACGCTGCCTGAGAACGTGACGACGTGGTTGAAGCCCCACGACGCCACGCCGGCGACTGTCGCCACGGTGGCGGACAGGAAGACCGCGATGGCGCCGTAGGTCATCGCTGCGAGCGCCTTGGCGGCGAACACCTGCCCGCGATCGACCGAGCGCGTGAGGATCGTCTTGAGCGTGCCGTTGCCGTCCTCGGCCGCGACGATGTCGCCGGCCACCAGGGCGGCGATCAGCGGCAGCATGAACACCGACAGGAACAGCAGCATCAGCACCGGCGTGGCGAGGCCGGACTGGGTGATGTGCGAGGCGAAGATGTTGCCCTGGTCATGACCGTGGTCGTTGCGCAGGTTCTGGGCGATCACGAAGACGATCGGCAGGATCGCCGCCAGCGCCAGGCCAAGGTAGGTGCGCTTCTGGGAGACGAGCTTGCGCAGCTCCCAGCGGTAAGCCGTCGCGGTGGACGGCCGCCGCGCGCGGGCCGTGCCCACCGGTGCCGCGCGCGGAGCACCAACGGCAGTGCTGCTCATCGGGTCTCCTCGAGCGCTCGCGCGGTCGCTGCCAGCCCCGACACGGCGGCCCCCAGGCCACCTCCGGATCGGGCGGCGGCGTCGCTCGACTCCCCGGCTGCGGGATCGGGGGCGCTGTCGCCGTTCTCGGCGTTGCCCTCGGTGAGCCGGAAGAAGAGATCCTCGAGCGTCGCCAGCTCGGGGGTGAGCGCGAGGATGCCGACCCCCGCGGCGCCGAGTGCGATCGAGAGAGCGCCCACGTCGGACTCCTGCGCCTGGAAGGAGATGCCGTGCTCGTGGAGGTGGGCATCGGTCACGTGCCCGACGCCGGGCTGGGCGCGCAGCAGCGAAAGCGCGCGGGCGTCGTCGGTCGTGCGCAGCCGGTAGCCCGCCCCGCCCTGGCGGCGCAGGTCGGCGAGTGCCCCCTCGTAGACCACGCGGCCGCGGTCCACGATCGCCACGCGATCGCACAGTTCCTGCACCTCGGGCAGCTGGTGGCTGGAGAGCAGGACGGTGATCCCCTGGCCTGCCAGCCGGCGGATCAGGGCGCGCATGTCGCGCATCCCCGCCGGGTCGAGGCCCGTGGCGGGCTCGTCGAGGATCAGCAGGCGCGGGCGGCGCAGCAGCGCGGCGGCGATGCCCAGGCGCTGGCGCATACCGTGGGAGTAGCCCCCCACGCGGTGCTCCGCGCGGGGGCTCAGATCGACGGTCTCGAGCACCTCGGGGATCCGCTCACGCGCGCCGCCGCCGTCGAGGGCCGCCAGTAGTTCGAGGTTCTTGCGCGCGCTGAGGTAGGGGTAGAACTTCGGCGCCTCCACGAACCCCGCGACGCCCTCCAGCGCCCGCGCGCCCTCGCGGAGGGGGTCGCGGCCGAACAACTCGACGGTGCCCTCCGTGGGCATGATCAGGCCGAGCGCCATGCGCAGCGTGGTCGTCTTGCCGGCGCCGTTGGGCCCGAGGAACCCGTACACGTCGCCCGCGTGGACGTTCAGGTCGATGTGGTCGACCGCGAGGACCTCCTTGTAGCGCTTGACCAGCCCCCGGGCACGAACCGGCGGCGGATCGCCGCTCGCCGGAGTCCCGCTCACGACTACAGGCCCTTGGCCACCGCTTCGACGGCGCTGGGGGGGACCGCGCCGGCGATCAGGTAGCGCACGCCGGAGCGCTCGAAGCTGAGCAGCGTGCCGAGCTCCGTGGGCAGCTCGCTGGCCGTGACCCCGTCGATCTTGACCTGCTGCAGCCCTTCCGGCAGCGAGGAGGTGGGCGAGGAGCCGGCCTTGGCCTTGCCTTCGAGCACCGCGATCGTCCCGGGCCCGTTGCCGTGGGTGGTGACGTTGGGGTGTTCGTGTTCTCCGGTCTGCGCGGAGCCGCCCTGGTGTTCGCCGTGCTTGGGGAGCACGACTTCTTCGACCTTGGCGTTGGCGGGGGGCGTGAATTCGAACACGGACGGTTCGACGGGGCCGTAGGAGATCGAGGTGGCGGCCAGTTCGAGCACCGGGGCGGAGCTCTCGGTGGAGTAGATCGCCGCGCGCAGCGGGACTCCGTGCACGGCATCCCAGGAGAGCTCGGCGCCGGCCAGCAGGCTGCCGCCTTCGTTGGGGGAGACCCGCACGGTGTAGGCGGCCTGGCCCGCGACGTTGGTGGGCGTGGCGCCGGAGACCTCGGCGTGCTTGCTCAGGCGCGAGATCGCTTCTTCGATCTTGGCCACACTGGGGGTTTCGTGGGGCAGGGTGGACGGATCGTGCTGGATTTCGGGCGTATAGCGGTAGAGCGTGTTGGAGGAGGCGTCGTACATCGAGAGGGTGTGCCCGTCGTAGTAGACCTGGGTGTCTCCCTTTTCGGACTGCAACTCCAGGCGCACGCGCCCATCCTTGGAGATCCACAGCCGCCCGGAGGCGCCGGAGAGCAGGGGGCTCGAGGTCAGCTGGCTGGCTTCGCCGCCGCCGCTGGCGAGGTTGGCTCCTTCGAGCAGGTGGTCGGTGAGCTGAATCTGAGCGCTGACACCTTCCACGGGCTGCGTGGCGAGCGCGTCGTGGACGGCGTCCGCCAGCGGCTTGGGCGGGGGCGTGGGACCGACGCCCAGCGCGGTGGCGAGGGCGGTCGCGCCGATGCCAACCCCGATCAGAACTCCACAGAGGAGCAGCAGGCGGGAGAGCGGTAGGCGGCGCAGGAAGTAGCTCATGGGTCCCCTGTTGCCTCGGGGTCGCGGTTTGGGATCGCGGTTGGACGTGGCTGGACGTCTACACCAAGGCTAGCGCGCTCGATCAAGGGATCCTGAAGATCGGGTGGGGAGATTCTCATCTTGGATCGGGCCGCTCGCACAGGTGCGACCTCACGCCCGCCCGCACTCGGTCTCGGCGATTCGCTCAATCCTCGGAGGCGCACTCCGACGCCGCCAACCGATATCGTGCCGCCGGCAGTGGCGCTCATCATCGTCATCCTCATCGTGGCCCTCGCCCTGGGTGTGCTGTTCGTCGCGATGCGCGGCGGCCCTCGGGGGGCGCGCAACGCGCTGCACAGCGAATCGAAGGCCACTCAGCGCGGGCTGACGGCGGTGATCGTGGTGCTGTGCGTATTCGGCCTGGTGGTGCCCGGGCTGGTGCTGGCCTTCAACGGGGAGCACAAGGCGAGCGTGGGGCCGGGGGGCATACATCTCGATGCGCAGCAGCAGAAGGGCCGGGAACTGTTCTCGCATGCCTGCAACCTCTGCCACACCCTGGCCGCCGTCAACGCGGTGGGCCGGACGGGCCCGGACCTCGACGTGCTGATCCCGACGATCGCCGCGACGGCGCCCGAAAAGGAAGCGCACGCGGACCGCGAGGCGTTCGTGCTGAGCGCGATCCTCGAAGGGCGCGCGCGCGGCCACGGCCAGATGCCGGCGCTGCTCTACCAGGGCAGGGAAGCGCAGGACGTGGCCAACTTCGTGGCCGCGGTAGCTGGCCACTGAGCCTCCGAAGGGGCCGTCCGAGGGCGCTGTCAGCATCACGGGCATGGTCGAGAGGACCGTGCGTCACCGGCGCCGGCCGCGCCGTACGCCGACGGAGTGGGTGGGACCGCACCCCGACCGCATCGCCTCGTGGGCGGTGGTTCTCGGGTTCATGCTGGTGCTCGCGGCGCTCCTCAGCGCGCACGGATAGGTCGCGGCTGAGCAGCTCTGGGGCTCTGGGCCCGGCTCTCCGCCGGCCGCGGTTTGGCCATCCGTCGATACCGGGGGCGCGGGCCATCGACTAAGGTCCGGCGGGGATGGCAGAGCAGCCCGACATGCCCAAGACCGCCGCGGACGTGAGGGCGCTGGTGGAGGAGCGCAAGATCAGGTTCATCCGCTTCTGGTTCACCGACATCCTGGGCCAGCTGAAGTCCTTCTCGATCAACGCGGCGGAGCTCGAGGATGCCTTCGAGGCGGGGATGGGCTTCGACGGCAGCTCGATCACGGGCTTCAACGCGATCGAGGAGTCCGACATGATCGCGCTCCCGGACCCCACCACCTTCGCGGTGCTCCCCTGGCGCCCCGAGGAGCAGGGGGTGGGGAGGATGTTCTGCGACATCATCACCCCCGAGCGCACCCCCTACGAGGGGGACCCCCGCCACGTGCTGCGCCGCGCGGTGGAACGCGCGCGGGGGATGGGCTTCGACACCTTCAACGTGGGGCCCGAGCTGGAGTACTTCCTGTTCCGCGACAACCGCTCCACCGAGCCGCTGGACCGGGGCGGGTACTTCGACCTCACGACCCTGGACGCCGGCTCGGACGTGCGCCGCGAGACGGTGCTGGCGCTGGAGCAGCTGGGGATCCACGTGGAGTACACCCACCACGAGGTGGGCCCCTCCCAGCACGAGATCGACATGCGCTACGCCGACGCGATGAAGATGGCGGACGACTGCATGACCTACCGCATCACGGTGAAGGAGTACGCGCTGAAGTACGGGTGGCACGCCACCTTCATGCCCAAGCCCCTGTTCGGGGAGAACGGCTCGGGGATGCACACCCACCAGTCGCTTTTCAGGGAGGGCAAAAACGCGTTCTTCGACCCCGAGGACCAGTACTTCCTCTCGGACGTGGGCAAGGCCTTCATCGCGGGCCAGCTCAGGCACGCGCGGGAGATCTGCGCGATCTTCGCGCAGTGGGTGAACTCCTACAAGCGCCTGGTCCCCGGCTACGAGGCGCCGGTGTACGTGGCGTGGTCGCGGCGCAACCGCTCGGCGCTGGTGCGCGTGCCGCTCTACCACCCCGGCCGGGAGCGCGCGACTCGCATGGAGCTGCGCTGCCCGGACCCCGCCTGCAACCCCTACCTGACCTTCGCGGTGCTGCTGCAGGCGGGCCTGGAGGGCATCGAGAAGGGCTACGAGCTGCCGGAGCCGATGGATCAGAACCTCTACCACCTATCCGGCGAGGAGCGCCGGCGCCTGGGGGTGGAGCAGCTCCCGGAGACCCTGGGGGACGCGATCGAGCTGACCGCCCAGTCGGAGCTCGCGCTGCGCACCCTGGGGGAGTACATGTTCAACCGCTACGTGGAGATCAAGCGCCAGGAGTGGGAGGACTACCGCGTGCAGGTCTCCCAGTGGGAGCTCGACCGCTACCTCTCGATCTTGTAGGGAGGGGGCCTGCGCCCCTGAAGGGGCTGCGGCGGGCGGCGTCGTGGTGGGGCTTGTGGGACGGTGGCTGGCGACGGAGTGTCAGGCCGGCGGTGCCTGCACGGAGCCGGTGGTGGTGGGCTGAGCGGGTGGCACGGCGCACGCGAGCCCAGCGGCCGGTGAGAGGTGCAGCTGGAGCGCCTGCAGGAGGTGCCCGAACGCCCCGGGATGGCGGGGAGCGATCTCGTGCAGCAGGCGAAGCACGCCGAGCGCATGGCGTTCGTAGGACTCCTCCCCCGTGATCTGCGCGAGGCGCAGGAGGCCCATCGCGGCGGAGGAGGCGCCGGAGGGGATGGGGCTGTCCTCGAGGTCCTTGCGCCGCGCGATCAGCTCCTCGCCGTCGGAG
Organism: uncultured Solirubrobacterales bacterium; assembly: GCA_963713985.1. Classification (GTDB taxonomy): domain Bacteria; phylum Actinomycetota; class Thermoleophilia; order Solirubrobacterales; family Solirubrobacteraceae; genus Palsa-744. Next base: position 2,237,935 of record OY970219.1, read on the forward strand.
GGCGTGGAGAAGAAGCCTCCGCGCTCGCGGTCGGCGAAGCGCTCGATCGTCTGATCCGCGAGCGCGCGTGCCTCGGTGAGCCAGCGCTCCTCGCAGGTCGCCTCGAAGAGCACGATCAGGGCCTCCAGCAGGAAGGCGTGGTCCTCCAGGTAGCCGCCGATGCGAGCCTGGCCCTCGGAGTAGGTGCGCAGCAGCCGCCTCGGCTCGGTGCCCCCCGTGGCGGTGGGTTCGTGTGGCCGGCCGGGCTCGGTGCTGAGCGCGGTGGAGGGCTCGCGCAGGTCGCGCAGGACGAACTCCGCGCAGCGCTTCGCCGCGTCGAGGTAGCGCGGCTCATCGAGCACCGCCCCCGCGTCGGCGAGCGCGGCGATCATCAGGGCGTTCCAGCTCGTGAGGCGCTTGTCGTCGAGGCCCGGCCGGGTGCGGGTCTCGCGGGCCTCCAGCAGCCGCGCGCGAATGCGCTCGCGGGTCTCCGCGTCGGGCTGTGAGGCGGGGGGACTGCGATCCGTGAGCACGTTCAGGCCGGGCTCGGGATGGTGGGGGTCCACGAAGTTGCCCTCCTCGGTCACGCCCAACCAGCGGATCGCGGCGTCGGCGTCCCCGCCGAGGAGCTCCTCGAGCTCCCCCACGCGCCACACGTAGAAGCGGCCCTCCACGCCCTCGGAGTCGGCGTCGAGCGCCGAGTAGAAGCCGCCCTCGCCTCCGCGCATCTCGCGCAGGGCCCAGTCCAGTGCGGCGCGACAGACCCGAGCGTACCCCTCCCCCTCCTCCTCCCCACCCTCCTGCGCGAGGCGGTACCCGTGCAGGTAGGCGCGTGCGAGCAGGGCGTTGTCGTAGAGCATCTTCTCGAAGTGGGGCACCGTCCAGGAGGCGTCCACGGAGTAGCGGTGAAAGCCCCCGCCGAGCTGGTCGTGGATGCCCCCGCGCGCCATCGCGCGCAGCGTTGCGAGCGACATCTCGCGCTCCCCGTGGCGCAGCAGGAACTCGAGCGTGGGGGTCTGCGGGAACTTCGGCGCCCCGCCGAAGCCCCCGCGGGCGGTGTCGAAGGACTCCCGCAGACGCGCCACCGCGGCGTCCAGGGTGCCCGCGTCGAAGGGCTCCCCGGAGGGCTCCAGGCGCGCTCCGCCGGAGAGCTGCGCGCGGATCCGCTCGCCCCCCGCGCGGATCTCCGCGGCCTGCTCGCGCCAGGTCTCGGCGATCGCGTGGAGCACCTGCGTCCATGAGGGCAGCCCGTGGCGGGGCTCCGGCGGGAAGTAGGTGCCGCCGTAGAAGGGGAGCTGCTCGGGGGTGAGGAAGACGTTCAACGGCCACCCCCCCTGGCCGGTCATCCCCTGCACGGCCTCCATGTAGAGGGCGTCCACGTCGGGGCGCTCCTCGCGGTCCACCTTCACGCACACGAACTCCTCGTTCATCAGCGCCGCCACGCGGGGGTCCTCGAAGGACTCGTGCTCCATCACGTGGCACCAGTGGCAGGAGGAGTAGCCGATCGAGACCAGCAGCGGAACGTCGCGCTCGCGTGCCGCGCTCAGCGCCGTGGGCCCCCAGGGCAGCCAGTCCACGGGGTTGGAGGCGTGCTGGCGCAGGTAGGGCGAGGTCTGGAGCGCGAGTGCGTTGGGCACGCGTTCAGCGTAGCTGCGCCAGGGGCAGCAGCGGGAGATGGATCGGCAGTTGGGACCACCCCGTGGCGGCATCCCACGCCGATCGAGAGCCGGCGCGCGAGAGCTGGGCCTTGGCGGTGCTCACGTCGAAGGACCTGCCGCCGAGGGTGCCGCTGGCGCGCTGCCCGGCGGCGATCGCGACGGTCCCGTGAGCCGCAGCGGGTCCGCTGATGCGGAGCGTGATGGTGTGGAGCTTGCCGGAGCTGGAGGGGAGGGTGCCGCTGAGGGCGACCCCGGGCACGAAGGTGAAGCCGGTGAGGCGCACTGAGGAGGAGCTCAGCCTCGCGTAGCCGCCGTGCAGACCCCCGAAGCTCGATCCGCTGGGGAGTTCCTGGTTGACCTGCAAGGTGGCCCCGATCACCTGGCGCTCGAGATCCAGCAGCGTGTCGAGCACCGCGGTCAGGGTGCGGCCGCGATTGCCCCCCAGGCCGGGCACCGGCTGGACCGAGGCGAGGCTCGTGGGGGTGATCGGGGTGGGGGCGAAGGGGTCCTGGGTGGGCTGGCAGGCCTGCACGGGAGTCCCCACGAAGAAGGCGCTCACAGCCGTTTCCGCGCATCCGCTCAGGTCGCTGCCGAGGACGGAGTGCCCGGTGTAGGGGACGACGAGCAGCTGGGCGTCGGGGATCTCTGCGGCGATCTCCCGCGCATTGGCGGTGGGGGTGCGCAGATCCTGTGCACCGGAGAGGACCAGCGTGGGCACGTTCGGCAGCGTGCCCGGCGCGGGTGGCGGGGGCGAGGCGTCGGGCCAGTCCACACAGGCGGGCACCAGGCTGTTGGCCCACGCGGTGGCGGCGTCGAAGGGGTAGAAGTCCGAGCTCGGCAGCGCGTGCAGCGCGGCGAGCGCTTCGGAGTCGCGGGTGGCGGGGGAGGCGGTGCGCTGCCAGGGGAAGGGCTTCTCCTCGCAGGAGGTCGCGAGGAACAGCGCGCTGTCTTCTTCTTCGCTTGCTTCCCGTTCGGCGCTGGCGACCCGCCGGGGCACGGGCACGTTGGGGATCAGCCCTTCCGAGAGCGCCTTCAGGCGCAGCAGCGGGTCGGGGTTGTTGCTCAGTGCCGATCGCACCGCGGCGGGCAGCAGCGCGCGCAGCGCCGGGTTGAGATCGCCCGCCTCCAGGATGCCCAGCAGGTCGGCCTCGCCGAGCGTGGCGGAGTGGCGGTGCCCGGAGCCGTCGTACACCGACCCGCTGAGCGTGTGGCGGCGCAGTCGCGCCGCCAGGCGCGCCAGGTCGCCGAGGGGGTTGGAGGTGATGTGTGCGCAGGCCCCTTCCGAGCAGAGCTCTTCGAGCACTCCTCGCACCGCCTGCAGGGTGGACAGACCCAGGGGTTCGGGGCCGCCGGGGAGCACGACGGAGTCGAGCACCAGCGCTTCCACGTGTTCGGGGTAGCGTTCGGCGTACTCCAGCGCCACCTTGGTGCCGTAGGAGGTGCCGTAGAGCACGAGCTTTTCGTAGCCCAGCGCCTGGCGGATCGCCTCGATGTCCTGGACCGATTCCTCGCTCGTGTACGCCCCCCGCGCAGGTCCGAGCTGCAGGGCGCACTGTTCGGCCAGGTGCCCGACGTCCGAACCGGCGCCTTCGAGCGCCAGCGGGTTCTGCAGAGCCTCGCAGTTGAGCGGGCCCGAGCGCCCGGTGCCGCGCTGGTCGTAGATGATCAGGTCGCGGGTGCGCAGCGCGGGAGCGATCGCCTTCGCCATGAAGCTCGCGAGTGGGTTCGCCGCCTGCCCGGGCCCGCCGGCGAGGCCGATCACCGCGCTCGAGCTGGGGGTGAGCCCCGCCTGCAGACGCTCCACGCTCAGCGAGATCGCGCCTCCCACGGCGGGTTCGCTGCGGTCGAGGGGAACGGCGAGAGTGGTGCAGGCGAAGCTCGGCTCGTGGGGACAGGCGGAGAAGCTGAGATCACTACCAGGGGAGCCCGCCGAGGAGGCCGGCAAGCCTGCGAGCAGTAGCGCGGAAAGCAGAGCCGCGAAGACCGAGACCTGGGCTCGCATACGCATCGGGCTCGACAATAGCGTCACTCGCGGAGGGGCTGCTGCGGTTCAGGTGCACCCGCTCGCCCCCCAGTTCGCCGATCAGCGCCTTGTGGGGCCCGAGGCGAAGGACGCCGTGGACGGCCGCGGTGCCGCCGATGCGCAGCGTGATGCTTTCCGCCTTGATCGCGCCCGAGAGGGTGACGCCGGGCACGTAGGAGTAGCCGTGGAAGAGCACGCCCTCCTTTGTGGGCTGCACCCAGCCGGCCCGCAGGCCGCCGCTGTCGAGGGAGGAGAGGTTGAGGGAGCCCAGGGAGGTGGGGCCGCTCGCTTCGAGCAGCTGGATCACGAGCTGGCGCGAGTAGTCGGCGAGTGTGAGCTCGACCGCCCTCAACGTCCGCCCCGCCCGGCCGTGGTAGCCGTGCGCGGGGGCGACGTCGGAGAGTCGCCGGGGGGCGAGCGGGTCGGGGCGCAGGAGGGGGGCCGGCGGCCCCGGGCGGCAGGGCGCGATCGGATGTTCGCCCAGCCCTCCGGCGAACATCGCCAGCAGCGCCTTGCGGGCGCATGCGGTGGGCTCGGTCCCGAGCACGGAGTGCCCGGTGTTGGGCACCACCAGCAGGTGCGCGCCGGGGGTCTGGGCGGCGACTTCGCGCGCATTGGCGGTGGGGGTGCGCAGGTCATCGGCGCCGCTGAGGATCAGCGTGGGGACGTCGGGCATCGTGGAGGGCACCGCCGGGGGAGCGGCTGTGGCGAAGGGCCAGAAGGCGCACTCCCGGAGCTCGTCGAAGTCGAGCATGTTCGCCGGGGTGAACGGCGCGAGCGAGCCCGCGGGGAGGGCGTCGATCCGGGCGGTGGCCTGCGCGATCCGTTCGTGGGGGCTCGCGCTGCGGCTCCAGGGGAAGTCCTCCTCTTCGCAGGTGGTGGCGTAGTAGAGCGGCGCGTCGATCCCTTCGCCTTCTTCGCCCCCACCCCCTTCCCCGCGCGAGAGCAGCCGCGCGAGCGGGGCACTGTCGCCTTCGTCGGCGGCGTGCACCGCGGCGGGGAATTCGGCGCGCAGGATCGGGTCGAGGTCGCCCGCGACCAAGATCGCGGTGAGATCGTCGGAGGAGATGGGGAAGGTGTGGGGGTGGCCGTGGCCGTCGATGTAGCGCCCCCGCAGCCCCCCGTGGTCCATGCGCCGCACCAGCCGCGCGAGGTCGCCCACGGGGTTGGGGGTGATGTGGGCGCACTGGCGGTAGGCGCAGAGCTGGCGCAGGATGCGGGGGATCGCGGCGAAGGTCGAGCGGTCGAGCGGGTCGGGCCCCTGGGGGGGCACGACGGAGTCGAGGATCAGCGCTTCGACGTGCTGGGGGTACTGCTGGGCGTACTCCTCGGCGACCTTGGTGCCGTAGGAGGTGCCGTAGAGCACGAGCTTTTCATAGCCCCCCGCGATCCGGATCGCCTCGATGTCGGCCACGGTGTCGGGGGTCGTGTAGAAGGCGCGTTCGGGCCCGATCTGGTTGGCGCAGGCGGCGATCAGCGACCCGAAGGAGTGGTAGGAGTGGGGGTGTTCGAAGCCGTGGCAGGAGAGCGGGTGCGATTTGCCGGTGCCGCGCTGGTCGAAGACGATCAGATCGCGCGTGGCGAGGATCGGCCCCAGGATTTCGGCGAAGTCTTCGGCGAACGGGATCGCCGCTTGCCCGGGGCCCCCGGCGAGCGCGATCACCGCGGTGCGCGCTTCCCCCACCGGGGCGCGGTGGCGGCGGAGGGCGAGCGTGATGCTCCCCGGCGTGACCCCGCTGGGGTCGAGCGCAACGGTGAGGTGGGCGCACGCGAGGGCGTTGCTGCTCCCGCAGGGTCCCCACGCGATCTGGGCTCCGGCGGAGGCGGGGAGCGCGCAGGCGGCGAGGATCGGGGCCGTCAGGAATGCGACGGCGATCTTCCTGACGGAGGGTCGCACTAGTTGGAATCTAGCTGATCGCGCGCCGCGGCGCGCCATATGTGGTGGGTGTCCGGCCGCTTGCGCGTCTCGCAAAGGCGCATGTCTGGACCCGTTCGTATGTCCTGCGGTTGCACGGAGAAGCGCTCGCACGGAGAAAGCGGTGCGTGTAGGGTGCCCCGGGCAATGGATCGCTCTCGCCAGATTGTCAGCGCCCCGGGTGCCCCCGCGGCGATCGGCCCCTACAGCCAGGCTGTGCTGGTCGATCTTCGATCGACGGGGGAGCTGCTGTTCTGCTCGGGTCAGATCCCCCTGGACCCGGCGAGCGGCGAGCTGGTCGGAGCGAGCGCGGCCGAGCAGGCGCGCCGCTGCCTGGAGAATCTCCAGGCGGTGTGCGCCGCGGCGGGCACCACGCTCGAGCGCGCGGTGCGGATGACGATCTACATGACCGACCTGGAGCGCTTCGGGGAGGTGAACGAGGTGTACGCCGAGTTCTTCGCCGCGGACCCCCCCGCGCGGGTGACGGTGGGGGTGGCGGCGCTGCCGCGGGGCGCGCAGGTGGAGATCGACGCGGTGGTGGGGCTCGGGTAGGGTCACCGGGGTGGGCCGGCTTCGGCTCTCCCGACACACCGGGGCTCCACTCGGTCCCCGGCGAACGCCCCGGCGAGGAGGATGTCACTGGAGGTCCATGTCGAGCTCACAATCCCCATCCACCGCCTCCGAGCGTGTCTACCACCTGGAGCTGCGCCATTTTCCGCGCAACGTGTGCCGCTTCAACCTGAGCGGGGAGGAGCTGCGGACCACCGTGCTCGAGCCCTGGGCGGCCGACAGGCCCTTCGACCTGGGGGAGCTCAAGTGGGACCCCCGCCACGCGCATATCACGGTGATCGAGGGCCCCCGGATCCCGCTGGAGCAGCTCTCGATGGGCCGGGGCTGGCGCGCCGCGCAGCGCGCGGGCAGGGAGGTCACCGCGGAGATGCTCGCCGCCGTCGGGGAGGCACTCGCGCAGAAGCCGGGGCCGGGGCCCGCGCAGGAGCTGGAACCGCAGAGCGCTGGAGAGGCGGATCGATCGGCTGGACCCACCCGGTCTGCGGATCCGATCGCCGACTCGCTTGGTCTGCGGCTGCTCGCACAGATCGGGGATGACCCGACCCCGCTTCGCCACGCGTGGGAGTTGGCATCCGCGGAGGATCCCGAGCGCCCCGCAAGCGAGACCCTGGCGATCGCCGAACGCGCGGTCGCCTCGCTGCTGGGCATGCGCCTGATCGTGCTGTTGCGCGCCACCGAGCCCGAGTCCGCCCCGGAGGCGATGGGCGAGCAGGAGGCCCTCGCCATCCTCCGGGCGCTCGAGAGCTGGACCGGCTCGCAGCTCTCGATCCGCCGGGCCTGAGGCGCCTGGCGAGGCGGTACCCAAGGCGGCGCAGACCCGCCGCTACACTTCGGAGCCCCGTGGTGGGCGTAGCTCAGCTGGTAGAGCTCCGGGTTGTGGTCCCGGCGGCCGCGGGTTCGAATCCCGTCGCTCACCCTCTTGGAACCCCTGTTGAATACAGGGGTTCCGGCGGTTAAGGGGTGGCTGGCGGAGTTCGGATGGGGCAGGGTGGCAATGGAAGTGGCAATATGCGGTACCTGGGCGTCCTCCAGCGGGCGCCGTTGGCGGTCCGGCTGAGGGCGACAAGGGTGGCTCGCCGTAGATCGCAGGCTCAGCCAAGCGCCCAATTGGCATGGGCCGCTGACCGTGGGCACGATAGCTGCGGGGGGCCGAGGGCACGCGCGCCTATCGTCTTGGGCGTGCGCCTGCGGCGGATGGAGCAGCCGATCGGGATGCAATCATTGACTATCGCTGATCCTCCGGGGAGGGGAGTGACGGCGGACTCCTTGGTGCGGCAAACGCGAGACGAGGTAAGCGAAAATGGGTCAAGGCACAAAGCTCACAAGCACCGGTGTCGGCAAGCAGGTCGAAACTGGCTGGCAATGCGCCGTGACCCAGATCTTGATTCACAAGCCTCTCGGGGCGGTTGCCTATCCGCAGCCACGCTATTGGGCTTGCCATATGAACCTTTGCCACGAGGCGTACGAACGGCTCTTAGAGCTTCATGCGCAAGTCGAGGCCATACCTCCCGCAGACAGCAACATGCGGCTGGTCTTCGATGAGCCATTGCTGTTTCATGTGTACGGAGTCGGAACGGCTATGGTCAGCAATGCCGTGCGTTCGATTCAGCATCTTGCGCAGGGCATGGAGCAGGCTAGTGGTACGCAGCTTGGGAGTGTCACGGTCACGGAGCGGATTCGTGAGGCAACTGCGCTCCTGGGGCTGAGTAGCCACATTGACCACGCGGGGTATCACGGCTTCTGCGAGATGGTGCAAATCCGCGACGCTGTTGAGCACCCGCAAGCGTCGAACGTTTACCAATGCGATCCTAATGATTGGGACAAGGTGCCGCTTGCGTGGCTGTTGTCAGATCGCAGTCTGACAGCGTACGTCGGCTACCGTATGTGGGTTGATGTTGTCGCAGCCGATTGGGAGGCATGGCTGGCCGTCAACAAGTCGGCTGCGGTCACGCTCACGGTCGAGCGAGGGGTGGAGTCAGAGTATTCCGTGAGAAATCCACGCCCCAAACCATAGGATCGCAACCAGAGAGTCATCCCGCGACGACTGTTAGCGGCCTACTCGTCAAACGGGCGTGATCTTTACGATGGCCGCGACGGGCTGCTTGCCAGACCCGTACTTTTCGTCCCAAGCGAGGTAGGCAGCCTCCTTGGCCGCGTCATTGTCTGCTGCGTCTCCGGTCCAAGAGATGCCACGAACATCAGGGGTCAGCTCGTGGGGATCGACAGGAGCCTCGAAAGCCGTGACCGTCTCGGTGATAGTAACCTCGAATTTTGACATGCGGGAAGGATACTCTGCTTCACGTTCCGCTTATGGCTGGCGGAAGATGCCGTGGGTGCCGATGCGCCGCCATACGATATGCGGATCGCCGGGGCGCAGCTCGTCGCCGTACTCGAAGGTGGCGCGGCCGTTGGGAGCCCAGGTCAGCTCCCACACGCCGGGATATCCCTGCACTCTCTTGACCCGTAGGCCCGGCTCGAACCGTCCGCGCCGCAGGCACGCGATGAACAGATCGAGTGCGCTCTCCCAGGCGGCTGCCTGCTCGCGGGTCAGGTTTTTGTAGTCGCGCAGGAACCGGGGCCGCGCCTGGTAGGTGGGCACTAATCGCTGCGGACGGCATGCAGCGCCGCCTTGAAGGCGTCGGCGTTCTCGTAGACCTCGCCGGGGTCGGTCTTTCCCTCGCGGTCTGCTTCCAGCTCGCCAGCGAGCCAGTCGGGGGTCCAGAACCATGCCTGGTCGGGATCGATCCGGCCGTCCGAGAGGCTGCGCAGCAGCACGGCGGCGCCGTCGAGTGTGTTCTCGGGCAGGCCCTCTACCAGCTCGTGCAGCTCGGTCTTGGTCATGTTCTCATTCTCGCACGAGTCGCGGACCACCGAGAGGCATTGGCTTTGCGCGGCTCCTTGTCTACGCAATCAAGGCTCAGACGGGAGAAGTCAGTGTCTACCGAGTCGACCGCATCGCAGGCGTACACATCACCGACACGGCCTTCACGCCCCGCTACGCGATCGACCTGTCGGTAGCGCTTCCCGTAAGCACTTGCCGGCGTGGTCCCTGGTCGACGGCTCGGATGTAGGATTTGTCCGATCGCGGTCAGCGAGCCGCCAAATCAAAGGAGAGACGATGCCAGCGAAGGGGAGCGCGGAATGGAAGGGCGATCTGAAGGCCGGCAGCGGGACCTTCACCGCGGGTGAGAGCATCAATGGCGACTATTCATTCAAGTCGCGGTTCGAGGATGGTCCAGGAGCCAACCCCGAGCAGCTGATCGCGGCGGCACACGCGGCGTGCTTCTCGATGGCGCTCTCGGCTGGGCTAGCCGACGCCGGCACCCCGGTCGAGTTCGTCAAGACCGACGCGACGGTGACGCTGCGTTTCGTCGACGGCGCGCCGACGATCACGGCGATCGCGCTTCACACAGTCGGGAGCGTCCCTGGAATCGACGAGGCCACCTTCAAGGCTGCCGCGCAGAGCGCGAAGGAAGGCTGCGTGGTGAGTCGCGCGCTCGCCGGTGTCGGGGAGATCACGCTGGAGGCGTCGCTCGCCTGAGCGGCGCGCGGACCTCGCTGCGCCGGCAGGCCGCGATGGCGGGCGGCCTGCTGCTAAACGGCCGAGCGCCATCGCCGCTCAGCTCTTCATCACCCAGGGCACCGTCGAGTACCACCTACGCAGGGGCATTCCGCAAGCTCGACGTGAAGTACGCACGCAGCTTGCACACCGAATGTCGTAGCTGGCCCGGCGCTGTTCGCGGACTGGCCGAGGTCTTTGCCAATGCCCTCGGCGAGCACGGATTGCTAGCCTAGAGCAAGGAGGAAATGACGCCAGGCTTCATCTCTGACACTCCCCTGGCCCGCGATCTGATCCGCATCGGCGACGAGGCGATCGCCCGCGAAGACGATGCCAAGCTCCGCGCCTACTTCGCGGAGGATTACGTCTTCCACCGGCCCGGCGGCGACCTCGGCTTCGATCAACTCAGCGCTTACTTCGCCTCGCTGCGCGCAGCTTTCAGCGATCTGCGAATCGTCCGTGAGCAGATAATCGCCGACGGCAACTTCCTCGCGGCGCGGACCACGTTCTCCGGCGACTTCACCAGCGTGTTCACCTATTCGCCCATCGGCCCCGTCGAGCCCACTGGCCAACACCTCGAGTGGGAGGTGATCGGCACCTTCAGGTACGACGACGGGCGGCTGGCCGAGGAGTGGGTGCAGACCGACTACCGCAGCTTCCTGACCAAGCTCGGCGTCACCACGACGGAGTCCGCCGAGCGGCGGAGGTCGTAGCCATGGCTTTGCGCGTCTCCACGAGCCTCGATCCGCGGGTTCCGGGCGGCGCCGGTCGTTTGCGTTCTAATGTGCCGGGCATGGCTGTGGCGGAGCGTATCGAGGTGGCTGACGCGCCTGACCGCGATCGCTACGAGCTGTCGATTGACGGCCAGATGGTTGGCTTCAGCTCCTATCGCGCTCGCCCCGGCCTGATCGCGTTTGTACACACCGAGGTCGACGAGCGCCTCCAGGGTCGCGGACTCGCCGATCGGCTGATCCGGTTCGCTCTGGAAGACGCCCGAACACGGGGTCTCGCAGTGCTGCCGTTCTGTCCGTTCGTCAAAGCATTCATCGAACGCCACCGGGAGTTCGAGGCATTGGTTCCAGACATCTACAGGGAGAAGTTCGGCTTGTGAAGCGCTACGAGGGCGAGCACATCGAGGTGACCTACGACACGGCGCGGTGCCTTCACGCTGCCGAGTGCGTGCGCGGTATGCCGGCTGTCTTCGATACGGCGAAGCGTCCGTGGATTGCCCCTGACGCCGGTGATGCCGAGGCGCTCGCGGCGGTGATCCGGCGATGTCCCACGGGCGCGCTGCACTACACGCTGCGGGAGGGCGAGCCCGAGCGACCTTCGGTACCGACCCGCATCCGGCTACCGGAGCACGGACCGTTGCTGCTCGAGGGCGACCTTGAACTGGATGGGAAAAGGGAGACCCGTGCCGCCATCTGCCGCTGTGGCCAGTCAGAGAACGAGTCCTATTGCGACCGCAGCGGGCCGTGTCGGCAATGGGAGTACGAGCCAGGCCGCTGAAGCCGCTTTCATCTGTGCCGTTCTCTCGCTTGCGACGCCCTGGCTGTCGGGGCTCGCGGTTCAGAGCTGTGGACCGTCGATGCCGGTCCGATTACGACGCGCCCGAGCCCGATGACTTCCATCTCTGTCTGGGGTGCGCAGACGGCGACCTCGGCGGACTCGCGTCGTAGAGTTCGCTGCAGCGAGACGAAGGCGGCGGAACCTAGGATCGCGGGGACCCACAGCGCGATCGCTCGATACGCGATCACCGCGGAGGCCGCGGAAGTGATCGGCACGTTGTACAGCACGAATGCCCCCACGAGTCCGGCATCGACGCCGCCGATCCCCCCGGGGACGGGGATCAGTCCGCCGAGCTCGCCGATCAGATAGGCCATCCCCAGGATCGCCGGCGGCGGTGCGGCGCCGAAGGCGCGAAACGTCGCCCACAGGATCATCACATCGAAGACGAGATAGGCGAGGATCCCGCCGATCAGCCAAGCGTTGCCTTCGCGCAGCAGCGCAACCGCCTCGTTGACGCCGTCGGCGACGGCCACGAGGGTCTTCAGCGCCAGCGTGGAGCGGCGCGAGGACCCGCTCGTTTCATTGCGGTCCAGTCGCCGGTGCAAGCCCGCGGAGGAGCGTCCTGCGAGCAGCGAGCAGACGATCGCGGCGGCGGCGATCGCGGCGGGCAGGAGCGTCAGCGCCAAGTTCGTCTCCCCCGGCAGCACCCGCACGGCGAGACCGAGCCCGAGGACGACCACGCCGACCACGTTCGCGACGCTGGTCAGCATGAAGAAGGCCGCGGTGCGCCGCGCGATCTCAGCCGTCGGCATCCCGCCCCGTTTGAGCGCCCAGGCCCCAAGCGCCAGGCCACCGGCGCCGCCGGTCGGCAGGAGCGCGTTCGCGCCTAGCTCAGACATCCCGATCTGATAGCTGACACGCCAGCTCATGCGCCTGCAGAACACCATCCGAAAGATCGCCACATACCCCAGGCCAGAGAGCACCTTCAGACCCGCCCCGAGCAGCAGCCACCCGGGCTGTGCATGCGACAGGCGAGCACGCAGGCCGTTGAGCCCCGGAAGCAGTACCACGATTGCGACGACCACGAGGACCAACCCGGCTCCGAAGAACAAACGCGATCGCAGTCTGCGACCGCTCAACTGCTCGGGAATCTCCAGATCGTCCGCCGCGACCTGGGCCAAAGCGGGCGGACGAGGAAGCTCCGCCGAGCTGACGGGCTGCCTGGTGCTCATGTCATCCGCGGGTTTTCTGCGAACGTCGTCACTGCAGGTAGCCCTCCACCGTTCCCTCATCGCGCACCGAAGCATCGTCGGGGTTCTGATGAAACTCACGGCGAGCGCGCCGCTGGCGCAGCAGGTCCCAGCAACGGTCGAGCTCGACCTCGACGGCCGCGAGGCGCGCGTGCGTCTCGGGCGCTCGAGACTCCTCATTCTGGGCCAGGAGCGTGTGCTCCTCTTGCACCAGTCGCTCGATGTTGCTCAGGACACCCTCATCGGTCATGGCCACTCCTTCGTGTGCGGGTCAAGTCTGTGACATCGATCCCAAGGGCCAATGTAGCCGTCAAAGACCTATCAGGGCGGATCTCCTCGAGCGGCGCTGGCATGAACTCGCCGCACGGATCAGGACCAGTGGGACCTCTTCACGCGTCGCGGAGGATGCGCAGGATCACCGCACGTGAGGCGTGGCGTGTTGCGTCGAGCAGGGCGGCCAGCTCGTTCTCGCGCAGCTCCTCGGCGGCCTCCACCTCGATGACAAGTGGCTGGGTCCCTGTACCGGCGTGGGCGATCACGCGGCGAACCTGGCCAGCCTCCTGCTCCAGCGCCTCCGGTGAGGGCAGCGATAGCACGACCTGGCCGGCGGCGGACGCCTCGAGGTTTCCCTTGACGTCAGTCGGGCCGGCCTCGACTACGACCTTGCCACTTTCCATGCTCGGAAGCGAGTGCGCTTCGAGCTGGCTGTTGACGGCGCCGCCGCGTGGGACCTGGACGATGAGGATCGGCGTGAGGGCCATGCGCCGACCTTAGCGCCAAGCGCAACGGAAGGAGCAATCACGTGCGCTGGTCGCGAAGCCACTTGCACTTCGCCGTCCGAGAGGCTGCGCAGCAGCACGGCGGCGCCGTCGAGTGTGTTCTCGGGTAGGCCCTCTACCAGCTCGTGCAGCTCCGCCCTGGTCATGCCTCAGGCTCTGCGGGCTGCGGCTCCCGATGCGGCTGTCTCGTGCGATCCCAGCAGGTCTCGCATCGCCTCGCGCACGAGCTCGGCGAGCTCGTCGATGGGCACATCGCCCAGCAGCCCCTCTGCGCCGACGAGCGCGCCCACGATTGCGCTGACTGAGCAGACCATGCGGACGCGCTGGGCGAGGGGAATGGCGGGGCTCTGCATGATGCGACGAAACAGCTGCTCGATGTCGTCGTTCTCGGCGCGGTGGCGCTCGTTGTTCGTGAGCTCCTCGAGTGCGCCGTAGTTGCGCTGGTGCAACAGCACGAGCTCACGATTCTCGAGCACCCGATCGATGAAGTGGTCGACGAGCCCGGGCCACGCGTCCGCGCGCTGTTGTCCGTCCTCGAGGCGCTCGAGCTGCTCGAGCGCCTCCCGGCCGAGTGCGTGCAGGCGCAGGTGCAACTCGAGCAGGATGTCCTGCTTGCGCTCGAAGTGGTAGTAGAGCGCGGCCTTCGTGATGCCGAGCCGTTCGGCGATGTCGCGCAGCGAAGTCTTGTCGTACCCCTGCCTGGTGAACAGCTCGAGCGCGACGTCGAGGATGCGCTCCCGTGTCGAGCGGGCGCCCTCGCCACCGTGGGGCCGTGCTGCGGGAGGCGCGTCCGCTCGTGTTTGGCTCCTGCTTGACTTGGCGCTGGCGATGGGCATATCGGTAGCTTACTTGACGGCCGGCAAGTAACGTGTATTCTGTTCGCTTGCTTGCCGACCGGTAAGTAGACCCATAGGAGCTGCCGTGACACACGATTTGATGATCCAGGCCCACGGCCTGCGCAAGCGATTCGGCCCGACGGTCGCGCTGGACGGGATCGACCTGGAGGTGCCAGCAGGGTCGATCCTCGGGGTGCTGGGCCCCAATGGCGCGGGCAAGACGACCGCGGTGCGCATCCTGACCACACTCTCGATCCCCGACGACGGCTCCGCGCGGGTCGCGGGCCACGACGTGGTCGGCGAAGCGGAGGAGGTGCAGCGCAACATCGGCGTCACCGCACAGGACGCGACCCTCGACGAGGTCCTGACCGGCCGTGAGAACCTCGTGATGATCGGACGCCTGAGCGGCCTGCGCCGCGCGCAGGCACGGGTGCGGGCGGGTGAGCTGCTCGAGCAGTTCGACCTCGCCGACGCAGCCGACCGCATCCTCAAGGAGTACTCGGGTGGGATGCGCCGGCGCCTCGACCTCGCCGCCGGGCTGGTGCGCAGGCCGCCGGTGCTGTTCCTGGACGAGCCGACGACAGGCCTCGACCCCACGAGCAGGGTGCGGATGTGGGGTGTGATCAGGGGGCTCGTCGCCGACGGTGTGACGCTGCTCCTGACCACGCAGTACCTGGACGAGGCGGACGAGCTCGCCGACAGGATCGTTGTGATCGACCATGGACGGGTGATAGCGAGCGGCACCGCCGCGGAGCTGAAGACCCAGGTCGGCGGGGCGCGCCTCGAGCTGACGCTCAGCGAGCCCAACCCCGCCGCCGCCGTCGCGCTCGAACCGTTCCTCGCGGGTGGCGTGCACGTCAGCCACGACGGGCGTCGCCTGCGTGCGCCCGTGCGCAGCGCCGGCGGCTTGGCGAGCACCGTCGTGCGCGCCCTCGACGAGGCGGGGATCACCGTCGATGACGTCGAGGTCCACCAGCCCTCCCTCGATGACGTGTTCTTCGCCCTCACCGGCCGTCCCGCCGAGGAGACCGAGAACGCACGCCCCGAACAAGCCGATCCAGACCTGGAGGTCGCCCGCCGATGAGCACGACAACCACATCCACGCCGACGCCCCTCGGGCCCACCACCAGCATCCCCGCGTCTGTTGCGCTTGCGGGAAGGCCCTCGAGGTCCCGCCGGCTCACACAACGGCTGCGCGACGTCGCGGTGCTCACCGGGCGCAACCTGCTGCACATCAGGCGTGAGCCGCTGCAGCTCTCGGACGTCACGGTGCAGCCGGTGCTGTTCACGCTGCTGTTCGTCTACGTGTTCGGCTCCGGGGTCGTGCTGCCCGGCGGGGGCTCCTACAAGGACTTCGCGATCGCCGGTCTGCTCGCGATGAACCTCACCACCTCGGCGATGGGGACCGCCGTCGGGTTGAGCGCCGACCTCGGCAGCGGCGTGATCGACCGCTTCAGGACCCTGTCGATGTGGCGGCCGGCGGTGCTGGTCGGGCGCTCGCTCGCGGATGTCATGACCGCCGCGATCTGCGCCGCGTTCGTCGCGGCAACCGGGCTTCTGATCGGCTGGCGGCCCGATGCGAGCGCCGCGTCCGTGATCGCCGGCTTTGCGATCTTCCTGCTGTTCAGCTACGCGCTCTCCTGGGGCTGCGCGTGCCTGGGCATGGTCAGCAAGAGCCCGGAGTCAGCTCAGGGGGTTGGCCTCGTGATCCTCTTTCCCCTCGCGATCGTCTCCAACGCGCTGGTCCCGACCGAGCACATGCCGGCGCTGCTGCGGACGATCGCCGACTGGAATCCGGTGAGCGCGCTCACCACCGCCTGCCGCGAACTGTTCGGCAACCCCAACCCCTCGGCGAGCATCCAGACCTGGCCGATGCAGCACGCGGTCCTCGCCTCGCTGATCTGGTCACTCGCGCTGATAGCGATATTCGCTCCCCTGGCGAGCAGGCTCTATCGGCGTCGCACCACCGACTGAGCACCAACAAGAGGGCAGCGCAGCCTCATGAAGCGGGACCGGGTCCTCATCCCATACGCTCTGCCGGATGAGACGTTCTGCCCTCGTCGCGGCCGTCGCGCTGTTGGCCCTGCCGGCGGCCGCCAGAGCGTCCTCGCACGCGGTCAACTTTCAGACAAAGGCCGCGGACGTGGACTGCGGCATAGCCGCCTCGGTTCCCGGGACGGAGCTCGACCCCGGCACAGGTGCTCCGCTCAACGGCGACTACCCGGGCCTGCAGTGTTCGGCGGTGGGCATTCCCAAACCCAAGCACGGCATTGGTGACCCCTTCGTTCAGCTCGGGCAGGGGCACGCCGGTCGTGCCAGGCTCGTCGACGAGAGCCAGGACGACCTCATCTCCTCCGTTTACCCCGCGACGCTCGCACCGGGCTCGACGTGGAAGCGCTACGGCATCACGTGCAGTCTGAGCGCGTCCTCTGTTCGCTGCACGAACGGGACGCGCCACGGCTTCAAGATTTCCACCGGCCACCTCAGTCTGTTCTGATGAGGAGCGTACTCATCGCGCTCCTGGCCACTGGTGCGGTCGCCGCCGCCTCGCCCGTGACCGCCTCGGCGGCCACTGCTTGCGGGAGCGTGAGCTACACGATCCCGGGCACTCATGAGCAGGGCCACGCAGCGCTGAACGACCTCACGGCCTCCGGCGTCTCGTGCTCGACCGCCCGTGCCGTGGCCAAGGCGTTCCTCGCCGGCCACAAGACACCCAAAGGCTGGCATGCGATGTCGAAGACAGTCATGAGCCGCGGTAACGCGATTGGCGAGGAGATCTTCACACGCGGCTCCGCGCGCATCATCGGCGACGTCGACAACTGACATCGGCGCTGCTCGTACGTCGGTAGTTGCTGCCGAGCCCGCGAGCTGGAGGGCGAGATGGCGGGTGGTAGTGTCGGGTTATGTTTCGCTCAGGCGCCCACCTCGCTGCGGTGGTCGTTGTGTGCTTTGCGCTGAACGCCGCCGCCGACTCGGCTGTCGCCTCGTCGACGAAGGTCGATTTCGGGGATATCTCCCACAAGGGCCTGAAGAACTTGGGGCCCGCCTCGACAGGGCTGAAGCTGTCGCTCGAGCTGGGGATGATCGCCGACCAGCAGGGCATCGCGAACGCCGTGAAGGCGGCAAGCAATCCGTCCTCCTCGACCTACGGCCAGTACCTCTCGCTCTCGACGCTGCAGAAGAAGTATGGCGCCTCGTCTTCGCGGCGCAACGCGGTCGTTGGCGCTTTCAAGCCCTACGGCGTGACGGCTGTCGTTGATGTGACGCACCTGCGGGTCGGCGCGACGATGAGCATCAAGAACGCGCAGAAACTGTTCGGCACGAAGTGGGACCTGTATGCGACGGGCCAGCCGAACCAGGCCGTCGCGCTTCCGGTCAATACGCCGAAACTGGGTTCGGGTCTGGGCGGCAACGTCGACACCGTGTCGGGCCTGGGGCTGTATGTCACCCAGCGTGCGTCGGCGAGCTCGTCGGTGTCCGGCGATCAGGGCCTGACGGCGTCGGTTGCGGGTGGGACGCCCACCCGTACCGGAACGATCGACCCGGGCTGTGCCACCACGATGTACCCCGCGGCCGTGTTCTCGACCGCGGGCCTGTTCCCGAACCAGATTCTCAGCGCCTACGGGATCGCCCAGCTGCAGGCCGGCGGCTTGCAGGGCCAGGGTTCGCGCATCGCCATCCTCGGCGAAGCGCCGACGGCGGTCAACGATGTCACCGCGTACCGCAACTGCTTTGGTTTCCCTGGGACCGCGTTGCAGATCCACGGCGGCTCGAACATCGCCCCCATCCTCGAGAGCTCGCTGGACGCGATGACGGTTGCGATGGTGGCGCCAAAACTTTCGCGGCTGGACCTGTGGGTCAAGGCGCTCGGGAAGGCCGACCCTCAGGGCGCCCTCGAACTGCTGGCCCAGCCCCTGCAGGCGACGAAGAACGGCACCCCGCTCCCGAACGTGATCTCGATCTCCTATGGCGTGTGCGAGGCGAGCGTCGCGCCCTATACCGCGGCCCGCACCCTGTTCGACCGCCAGGCAGCCGCGACGGCCGCGCTGGGGATCACGATCGTCGTCGCGGCAGGCGACAGCGGCTCGTCGTCGTGCGCACACGGGGTGCCGTCGTCCCAGCTCAGCGGCTTTGACGAGCAGAAGTCTGCATCCTGGCCGGCAACCTCGCCGTGGGTGCTCGCTGTCGGCGGGACGAACCTCACACTCACGCCGGCGAACACGATCGAATCCTCAGGCGTGTGGAACGACACGGGGTACCAGCAGCCATACCAGCAGACCGCCGCGGGCGGGGGCGGCGTCAGCGCCTTCGAAAAGCGTCCGTGGTGGCAGCCGGCGATTCCCTCGCAAAGCACCTACAGAATGGTTCCCGACGTCGCCGCGTTCGCGGACCCGAACCCCGGCTACACCGTCATCTGCTCGCCCGAAGTCCAGGGCTGCGGGCCCTCGCCCGGCCAGACGATCTCGTTCGTCGGCGGCACGAGCGCGGCCACCCCCCTCGTCGCGGGGACGATCGCCCTGTGGGACCAGCAGGCCAAGCAGTCCGGCCTACCCAACCCCGGGTTCGTTCCACCGCTGCTGTACTCGATCGCCCAGCACGCACCCGGATCGTTCCTGGACATCACCACCGGGGGCAACGCCGTCTTCGGCGGAGTGTCGTGTTGCACAGCGGCCCCCGGGTTCGACCTGGCGTCCGGGCTCGGCTCGCCGCTCGCCGACCAAATCGTCCAACACCTGCACCACTAAAGCCACCGCGCGGTGTCGGTCACGGTCAGCTCCTCGGCTGTGTGTCGGTGTCGGCGATGCCCGGAGGTAGGACCTCGCCACGGGCGATGGCTTCCGAGAGGCGCTGTTTCGCGGCGAGGCTGCCCTCGTCAAGAACGCCCGAGCCCGCCGCGCGAGCGATCGCATCTCCGCCCCTCCCGCGCAGGACAGACGCAATCCCAACGGCTATCAGCGCCCCGGCGAGTGGCCCAGCGACGTACACCCAGTAACTCGAGAAGTCACCGCTCACGAGTGCCGGTCCGAAGGAGCGCGCCGGGTTCATCGAGGTGCCGCTCACCGGCGCCGACCACAGGCCGGCCAGGGCGATGTAGCCACCAACGCCCAGTGCGGCGATCGCGCCGACGTTCTGGGCAGCCGAGGCGGTCCCCAGGATGACGCTCACCAGAGTCGCGGTGAGGACGATCTCCATCAAGAGCGCCTGCCAGTTCGCGTACCCGGGGCCGGGCAACGTGGCGCCGAGATGCTGGATGTTGCCGAACACCGCAAGCAGAAACACGCACGCGAGGCTTGCGCCGATGAGCTGGATGACGATGTAGCCCGGGACGCGCTTCCAGGGGAAGTCTCCGCGGAGTGCGAACGCGAGCGAGACGGCAGGGTTCAGGTGGGCTCCGGAGACTGCTCCCATGAAAAGGATGATCGCCAGCACCATCAGGCCCGGCGCCACGACCGCTGCGGAAAGCGTGATCTGACCCTCGCCGTGCAGGATTCCCCCGCCCGCGGCTACCAGCACCAACATGAACGTGCCGAGCAGCTCAGAGAAGAGCCTGCGCCACTCCAGGCGCGGATCGTCGAAGTCCTTACGGTTGCCGAACTCCAGCATCAGCAGGTGATGCGTGCGAGGCATGAGCGGCAGGACCCCCGCCGCGAGATCCGGTCGAGCGCTTGCGCTCGGCGCGACATCCGCGGGAGCTCGATCCGCGCTCTCACTCATGAGTCCTTCCCCATCATGCATGCATCCTCCTATCGACTGGACATACGCTCAGAGCGGCTCTGCCCACCATGCTTAGTCCCGTCGGGCGGGTGTGGATCACTCCAGGTCCATTGACCGGCCGCCTCGCCCTTTGGCGACAACCGTGCTTCTCGCCGCAATTACGGGGCTTGAAGGTCCGCCATGCGTATAGTTAAGGCACAGACGACGTGCCTCGCCCGGTGTTGCGTGCGAGCTGTTCTTTCTTGCCCCATTGGGGCCGTCTCATGACGCTCATCTGCGCCAAGCCGACGGACACCGCGCTCATGCAGGAGGTCCAAGCAGGCGAGCACTTTGCGCTGGGGGAGTTATACGACCGCTTTTCATCTCGCGCATATCGCACCGCTTTCTCGGTCTGCCATGACCGCGATTGCGCGCAGGACGCCGTGCAGGACGCCTTCCTGTCGATGTGGCGCTCGCGCATGACCTACCAGCCGGCACGTGGACCGGTGGTGCGGTGGGTGATGACGATCGTCCGTCACCGCGCGATCTACCTCGCGCGCAGCCAGTCGGCTGCCGCGAGACTCGACGAGGGGCCGGCGCGGATCGAGGAGCAGCCCGCCCAGGATGACGTGCCCACCGAATGTGACGCCCGCGCCGAAGCCCGCAAGCTGCTGCTGCTCCTCGCACGGCTGCCGCCCGCACAGCAAGAGGTGATCCGGCTCGCCTTCTTCGACGGCCTCACACACCAGGAGATCGCGAGCCGGCTCGCTCTCCCGCCCGGAACCGTCAAGGGCCGGATGCGACTCGGTCTGAGCAAGCTGCGCTCCCAACTGGAGTGATCCAAACACACCCACGCGCACTATCTAGGTGAGTAGGCAATGTCCACGTCCACAATGGCCTCTTCCGCGACCCCGCGCGCCAATCCAAGCGACACCACGTCGGGCTCCGAGCGAGCAACGACGAGGCAGACGCCACCCACGGTGACGCACCTGACGGTGGCCGAGCGCGCGGCGCGCGGCAAGGCAGCGCGAGCCGAGGTGCCGCGCTCGAGCCACGCGCTCTTCGAGCCGGGCGCGCACCGCGACCCGATCGGGCTGCTGCAACGCCAGGCGGCGACGCGGGTGCCGGAGCTCGTGCCGATTCGCTACGGCCGCATGCTGGTGTCGCCGTTCACGTTCTACCGGGGGGCGGCGCTGATCATGGCCAGCGACCTGGCGGCGACGCCGCGCTCGGGGCTGATGGTGCAGTGTTGCGGCGATGCGCACCTGTCGAACTTCGGTGTGTTCGCCTCGCCCGAGCGGCGGCTGATGTTCGACGTCAACGACTTCGACGAGACGCTCCCCGGGCCGTGGGAGTGGGACGTCAAGCGCCTTGCCGCGAGCATGCTGATCGCCGCGCGCTTCAACGACTTCCCCGTGAAGGATCAGGAGCAGGTCGTGCTGGACACGGTCGAGGAGTACCGCGTCGCGATGACGGGCTTTGCGGCGATGAAGAACCTCGACGTGTGGTACGCCCACCTGGACATCGAGAACACTCTCAAGGAGCTGGGGTCCCAGCTGAAGCCGAAGCAGTACAAGCGAACCGAGAAGGCACTCACCAAGGCCCGCACCAAGGACAGCATGTCGGCCTTCTCCAAACTGACGCACGTCGTGGACGGCGAAGCGCGGATCGTCGCCGAACCGCCGTTGATCGTCCCGATCGACGACCTCGTCAAGGGCCCCGAACGCGATGAAATGTTCGAGGCCCTGCATGAACTGGTGCGCTCCTACCGCGCCACGCTGGAGCGCGACCGCCGCGTGCTGCTCGAGGAGTTCCGCCTCGCCGACTTCGCGCGGAAGGTCGTCGGCGTGGGCAGTGTCGGCACGCGCGCTTGGATCGCGCTGATGCTGGGCCGCGACAGCCAGGACCCGCTGTTCCTGCAGATGAAGGAGGCCGAGGCGTCGGTGCTCGAGGAGTTCCTCGGTCCCAGCGAGTTCGAGAACCACGGCGAGCGGGTCGTGACCGGTCAGCGGCTGATGCAGGCCTCGAGCGACATCTTCCTCGGCTGGCTGCACGTCAAGTCTGGAATCGACGGCCAGGAGCGCGACTTCTACGGACGCCAGTTGAAGGACTGGAAGGGCTCGGCGGAAGTCGAGCGGATGGTCCCCGCGGGCCTGTCCGCCTACGGACGGCTGTGCGGGTGGACGCTCGCGCGTGCGCACGCCCGTAGTGGCGACCGGATCGCGATCGCGGCCTATCTCGGCCGTGGGCCCAGCTTCGACCGCGCCATCGTCCAGTTCTCGAGTGCCTACGCCGAGCAGAACGAACGCGACTACAAGGCTCTCGCCAAGGCCGTCAAGGCGGGCCAGATCACGGCCCAAACAGGCCTCTAAACCGAGATCAAGGAGATCCAGATGTCTTCAGAACCGGCAGTTCAGCCCCAGGAGTTCGAGGCGCTGTTCGTGCAGAGCGCCCAGCGGGTCACCAGCGGAGATGGCGCGTTCACGCTGCACGGTCTCGCGCCCTCGACACTCATGTTCTCCGACCGGCCCGAGCGCATCGTTGGGCATCTCAGCGCAGAGCAGTTCGTGGATGGCTGGGGGCAGGGTGAGAACAGCTTCCTCGCCGATCCGCCCAACGCCGTGCTCTCGTTCCTCGCGGCCGGGGATGAGACTCCCGAGGATGTGGTGCTCACGCTCACGAACCCGCTCTTGGAAGGGGAGGATCTCACCTACAGCGCTACGGTCCTCAAGGGGGAGATGCCCAACGCGACCGGCCCCTGCTCGCTGTTCATCGACCCGGTTGGCCGGCCCCTGAGCCCGGTGTCTGTGATGGGCGTGCGGCGGCGTTCGCGGCGGCGCGCCAGGCGCCTCTGAGGCCCTCCGAGTCAGCGGCGCGCGAGCCCAAGACCGCCTGATCGGGGTCGCCGTCTCCCAATCGGGAGACGGGGCTCTAGGATGTGCGACATGTCCTCACCGCAGGCCTCCTACAGCGGCGACCGTGGGATGTTCGGGTCGGTCGAGAGCGTCGGCACCGCGGGAGTGTTTGGCCAGGTGATGGGCCTCGTCGCCGTGACGCTGGGCTTCTTCACGCTGGGTGCCTATCTTGGCCGCGAACTCGTGGGCGGCATAACGATCGTCTGCTTCGTCGTGGGCTTGGTGTGCATCGTCGGGCTGAACTTCGCGCGCCGCTCGGAGATGCTCGCCATCACTCTGCTGTTCATCGCGGGTCTGGCGCTCGGCCTGGGGATGGGCGGAGTTCTGGACCAGTACGCCGAAACTGCTCCGGATGCGGTCTGGCAGGCCGCTGCCGCGACCGCCCTGTTCGTGGCCGCGTTGGGAAGCGTCGGCTACTCGATCCGCAGGGATCTCTCCGGTGGCTACCGCCTGCTGTTCGTCCTGCTGCTCGCCCTGATCGTGTTCGGTTTCATCGGGCTCCTGGTCTCGATCCCCGGCGCCAGCCTCATCTACGCACTCGCCGGCCTGGTCGTGTTCGGGGGCTACACGGTTCTGGACTTCAATCGCATGCGTCGCGCGGGTATGGAAGAAACGGTGCCGCTCGCCGCCGGTATTTTCCTGGACATCCTCAATATCTTCCTGTTCTTCCTCAGGATCTTCGGCGGTCGCAGCTGAGTTCGAAACGACGTTGTGCAGCCCGCCGCTGGCTGGGAGAAGCACTCGCTCCGCTCAGACTGCGGTCTCATGTGCTGAACCTCGTGTCAGGCTGTGGCCTGCGCACCAAGCCGCTACGTTTGCCTGAATGACACTTACGCCCGGGTCCAACGGCGGCGACTCGGAGACTGCCGCCACCCCCCGGCGCACCTCGCTGGCCGCGGAGCGGACGTGGCTGGCTTGGTGGCGCACTGGACTCGGCGCCACGGCCGTTGCGCTGGCCGTCGGCCGCATCCTGCCGGGCCTGACCGGAGAGTCCCGTTGGCCTCTGAGACTGCTGGGTTTTGGCTATGGAGTGCTCGCCGTGGCGGTTCTGGTGATCGGCGCGATACGGCAGAACCGCGTCGCGGCTGCATTGCGCCGAGGTGACTATGACGAGATCTCCTCATCGCTGGTCATGTGGCTCACTGCGGCTGCGGTGGCACTCGGGTTGGCGACGCTCGCGGTGGTCGCGCTCTGACGCTCGGCGTGTCGGCGGCTCCGATGTGGCGCTCTGACGCTCGGCGTTGTCGGCGGCTCCGATGTGGCGCTTACCGGCTGGTGGCCACCCTCAGCGCAGCTGGGCGAAGAAGGTGTAGATGACCATCAGGCTGACGACGATCACGAAGACTCGCAGCGCCCAGAGTCCCGCTATGGCGGGAGCGGTGAGCGCGGCCCGGGGGACGGGACGGGAGGTCTCGGCAACGAACTGGTCGCGCTCGAGGTGCATGATCAGCTCGTCCTCCGGGGACTCCCGCGGCGAGCGGTTGCGCTCCTCGGGGGCGGGGCGGCAGACGATGGCGTCGATGGGGAGCGCGGCCGCCTTCATGAGCCGACGAGGTGGACAGCCTGGAGGAAGGAGTCGATGCCGTAGGCGGCCCCGCAGAGCCCCACGAAGGCGATCACGGCGATCCCGAGCACGTTGGTGGAGCGCTTGTTCGCCCACGCTCCCATCAGCCCCCTGTCGTTGGCGAGCATCACCATGAAGACGAGGCTGACGGGGAGCAGCACGGTGGCGAGCACATTGGCGTTGAGCGCGATCGATAGGAGCGGGGCGCCCGGGATGAGGATCACGACCGCGGCGAGCAGAGCGACTCCGATGTTCGCGGCGTAGAAGACCGCGGCGTGACGCGGTGAGGTGTTGAAGCTGTGGGACACCCCGATGCATTCCCCGGCGACATAGGCGGTGCTGGCGGAGATCGTGAGGATCGCGACCGCTCCCGCCTCGATCAGCCCCAGCGCGAACACGGTCCCCGCGGCGCCGCCCGCGACATGGGCGAGGGCCTGGGGGAATCCCGCGCCAGCGAACCCCTGGATGCCCGCGCCGTGATGTGTCAGCAGCGCCGCTCCCGCGATCAGCGCGCCGACTCCGAAGATCGCGGCAAGCACCGCGCCGAGCGCGGTGTCGTAGCGGCCGTGCTTGACGTCGGCGGGGGTCATGCCCTTGTCGGCGCAGGCGCTCTGCTGGAAGAAGATCATCCACGGCGTCACCGTCGCGCCGATCGTGGAGGCCAGCAGCAGCAGCAGCGTGTTGAAGCTCCCGCCCGGGAACGGCTTGAAGTCGAGGGCGCCCCCGATGGCTCCAAGGTGGGGTTTGACGAGGATCGCCGCGGCGAGAAAGAGGCCGTTGAAGAGGGCCAGTCCGAGCACGATCCGCTCCCAGCGCCAGTAGCGCCCGCCGCTGAGGGTGAACACGACGAGCGCCACTCCAAGCGCGACGGCGACGCCGGAGCCCAGGTGGAAGTAGGCCAGCCCCACGCGGATCGCGACGAACTCGGCGACGAGCGTCACCAGGTTCGTGAGCGTGAGGTCGCCGGCGCCGAACCACCCCCAGACCCTGCCGTAGCGCTGCAGGACGAGCTCGCCGTAGCCGCGATGGGTGACGGCGCCAACGCGCATGCACATCTCCTGGCACACGAACGCCATCGCGAACAGCACGGGGATGAAGGGCACGAAGAACCCCAGCCCGTACTGCGCCCCGTCGGAGGCGTAGGCGATCATGCTCGGCCCGTCGTTCTCCCCCAGCATCGCGAGGATCCCGGGGCCGACGAGCAGCCACAGAAGCCGCCAGCGCCTGCGGTCGCGGCGGGCGTGATGGACGCGCGAGCGGTCCCGCGAGCGGGCGGCGTCCTCGCCGCTCAGCGGCGGCAGGAGCAGGCCGGTGGAGGCGGCGGCTTCAGTCGCCGCCATCGACCCGCTCCTTGCCGGTTGCCGCCATGTGCTCCGTGGGCGTCTGGCTGACCTCCACTCGCATCGCGCCGGCGAGCTGGCCGCCGATCGCGTGCTCCTTTTCTCCGAAGAGCACGAACAGCGGGCCGCCGAAGGGCTGGCGCCCGCGTACCGCGAAGCGGTCTCCCGGCGCGATCCCGCAGCTGCCCAGGTAGCGCAGCATCTCGGGGTCGGAGTCCGACACGCGCACGAACACCCCCTCCTCGCCCTCCTGCAGGCTCTCCATGCTGCGCGTGGGGCGCTCCTCGAGCTCGAGGTCGGCACTGGGGATCGGGTCGCCGTGGGGGTCCACGGTGGGGTTCCCCAGCTTGGCCGCGATCAACTGCTCGAGATCCTCCGAGAGCACGTGCTCCAGCACCTCGGCCTCGGCGTGCACCCGATCCCAGGGCATCCCCAGCGCGTCGGCGAGAAAGCTCTCCAGCAGCCGATGATGGCGGATCACCTCCAGCGCGACGCGCTGCCCGTCAGCGGTGAGGCGCACCCCCCGATAGGGGACGTGGGTGGCGAGGCCGAGCTCGTCGAGCTTGCCCAGCATCGCCGAGACCGAGCCCGGCGTGATGCCCAGCCGCTCGGCCAGCGCGTTGGTCGACACCGGCTCCCCGCTACGGGATTGCAGGGAGTAGATGGCCTTTGCGTAGTCCTCCACCGCCTGGGTGCGAAGCAGTTCGTTGCTTGCCATGGAAATAGAGTATGGCATGCCAAAAGATTAGTCAAGGGGCCACTGAATACAAAGCCTATATGTCCAAAGAAGAAGCCTATGTGGCCTAGCAGCCGCGGCACCGAAGGGACGCGGGGCGGGGGCTCGGCGAGCTTCGACTGCCAAAGGGGGCAGCTGGAATTCGCCTACATACTCACTCCCTGATCGCTCTGGGCGGAGTTCGGTTCAGCTTGGGCGCCGCGGCCGGCGCAGCAGCCACTGGCCCGGGCGCGCACGCGCCGCCCACATCGTCCGCCTGCGCTGGCGCTCCTCGTCCCTGGCGCGCTCGCGATCCTCGCTCAGGCCGACCTCGAGGAACACGAGGAGCACGGCTCCCCCCAGCCCGGCCGATATCAGGACGATGGTGAGGACTTGGCCCGCCACCCCCCCGACGAGGACGGCGCAGGCGCCGCCGGCGAGGACTAGTGTGAGGGCAGACCCAAAGCTGAGGATGCGTGAGCGGGGGGCGATGGTTCAAAGGTACACCGACCCTGGCGGCCGATGAGGTGGCGGCCGATGAGGTACACCGACCCTCGCGGCCAATGGAGACCGGCGAGCAGGGGCGAGGACCGGCCGGGGCCGCTCCCGCGTAGAGGCGTCATACGCGAGGCGCGCCTCGCCCGCTCCCGGCCGAGCGAGCCTCCCGTCTCAAGCGCTGAGTACCTTCCCTCGCGATCTGAAATCGAGTGGCCCGGAGCCGAGCTCACGGGTGAGGCGGCAGACGAGGAGGTGAATCCCATGCGGGGGCAGCCAGAAGAGCGGGAACGCGGCAGGGACCTATGGATGGCCGAACGAGCGATCGTCCTGCAGATCCTCAGGGACGATCACGAGGAGCGCTGGGCTTTGGCGGATTTGGCGGGTGAGATCTCGGACCTCGAGCCGGCGGCGCTCGATGAGGCCCTCGTGCGACTGGAGCGCGAGGGCGTCCTGCATCGGGAGGGGGGCTCGGCGTGGGCCGCGCGCGCGGCGCGACGCTTGGACGAGCTCGAGTTGATCAGCATCTGAGTCGCTGCCCACCAACGGATGACCCCCACCTTGCTCGGCGCATGGGCGTGCCGGGCTCGCCGGCGGTGCTCAGGAGTCCGCGGCGCCGCGGCGATGCTCGATTCCGCTGTCGTGAGCGATCAGGATGTCGCTCACGAGGCTCGGCGCGAACAGGCCGTGCTCGACGATCCCGGGAGTGGCGGCGAGACGCTCGGCGAGACGCTCGGGACTCTCGATTGCTCCAAGGTAGTCCGCGATCAGGTTGCCGTCCGGGCTGCGTGGCGCGTCGCGCAGCTGCGCGGGGGGGATCGCGAGCAGCGTGGTGTGAGCCCCGAAGCCCAGGATCTCCACGGGCACGGGTGGGGATAGCTTTGCGACGGCCTTCTCAGCGGAGGCGATCACCACGAAGCGCCGGGCTGCGGCAGCGACGATCTTCTCGCGCGTGTGGGCTCCGCCCCCGCCCTTGATCAGCCAACCCCGGGGATCGACCTGATCGGCTCCGTCGATCGCGATGTCCAGTGCACCCAGCTCGTCGAGCTCCACCACCCTCAGGCCGAGGGATTCTGCGGCCTGAGCGGTGGTCGGGGAGGTCGCCACGCAGCGCAGCTCCTTCAGACCGCGTGCGGCCAGCGCGGGCAGTAGATGGGCGACGGTCGATCCCGTTCCCAACCCCACACGCGCACCCTCGGGGACGAGCTCGGCGGCGGCGTGCGCGGCGGCGCGCTTTTGGCGTTCGACGGCGCCCGGCGCGATGCCCGCGCTGCGGCTCAAGAGCCCGTCGCGAGAGGCGCGGCGGAGTCCGGCTCGGCGGCCGCGGAGGAGGGGGTGGCGGCGGGAGGGGCCTCGCCCCGCAGGAAGCGCCAGATGCCGAGGCCCGCGAGCAGGGTCATGATCGTCGCGCTAGACACGCACCACTCACAGATCTCGTGGAGTGAGAACAGCTCGCGAGAGGTCAGGTAGGCGGAGAAGCCGAAGCCCCCCAACGTCAACGCCATCGTCGCGAAACGCGTCTCTTCGCGCTGGGGCACGAGCAGCGAGGCGAAGATCGCCACATAGCCGATCAGGCCGATCAGCGCGACCGGCACGCCGTCGAGCTCGGAGTAGATCGAGGTCTGCACTTTCAGGCAGGTGTTGTGCGTGGTGCTGCACAGGGGGGGGATGCCGGAGTAG
The DNA here is from genome assembly GCA_963713985.1 of uncultured Solirubrobacterales bacterium. GTDB lineage: Bacteria > Actinomycetota > Thermoleophilia > Solirubrobacterales > Solirubrobacteraceae > Palsa-744. Next base: position 2,266,416 of record OY970219.1, read on the forward strand.
TGGACGTAGGTCAGGTAGCTCGCGACCCCCAGGCCGATCGCGGTGAGCACGATCATCGCGGTGCGGATCGCGCGGTCGCTCATGGTCGAACGGCGGCGCCGGGCGCCGGGCGCCGGCCTGGCCGACTGGCGACGCTGGGAGCGGGGTGGTGGGGGAGAGGGGGCTGTGACATCGCTGCCGTACATCCCCCTATGCGAGCAGCTTGTTGATCGCCGCTTCGAAGCTCGAAGGTTCTTCGAGGTTGGGGTTTTCTATCGGTTCGAAGTGTCCCCCACCGGTCTTGCCGATCAGGAAGGACGGAGTGCCTTTGAAGCCCTGCGCGTTGGCGACCTGCGCGTCGTGAACGACCTGTTCGGCGTACGCGGGATCGTTGCGCGCGGTGCTCCAATCCGGGAGATTCAGCCCGGGCACCTGCTGCGCGAGACCCTGGAAGTAGCTTTCCGTGGCGTAGCCGCTGTCCTCCTGGCCCTGCTCGTGGTAGAAGAGCTCGATGAAGTACCACGCGAGGTTCTGCTTGCCGGCGGCGTAGGCGGCGATCTGCTGGAGGCGGAATGTTTCCTGTTCGTGGGTCGCTGTCTCCAGAGAGTTGTATTCGATCTTCAGCTTCCCGGTTCGCACGTACTTCTTGATCACGCCGGGCAGCGCGCCGAGCGTGAACTCCCTGCAGATCGGGCACTCCAGGTCGCCGAAGTACTGCAGGGTCACGGGCGCCTTGGGATTGCCGAGGACGTTGCCCGACTGGTGTATGCCGCCGATGAGCGAGGTCACCTGGGCGACGGTCGCGTTCTTCTTGGAGCCCGTGACGAGCCCTCCTTTGCTGCCCCCCTGGGTGGCGAGGACGATCACGACGATGATCACCACGACGACGCCGATCACGCCGCCGAGCTGCATCGTGCGGGTGCGCCGTGCCGACTGGGCGGCGGCGGCCTCGAGGGCCTTGCGCTCCGCGCGGGCCTGCTCGCGGCGCTCCTTGCGGGTGAGGTCGGGGTCGGTGCCGGATACGGGGGACATGGAAGTACTTTTTACAGCTTCTGGATCAAGTTTGCTTAAGGCCGCTTGCCCCGGGGCCCCGATCGAGCGCCCTCTGTGCCGACCCAGCCAGCGTATCTCGGCGATGATCGCCACACTGTGGAGATAGAAACATCCAGCCTCCGTAGCTCAGTTGGATAGAGCGTCGGATTTCTAATCCGAGGGTCGCAGGTTCGAGTCCTGCCGGGGGCTCTTACGAAAGGCCAATAGTAGGGCCAATTCTTGGCGCGATCACCGAACTGATCCTCCAGCTTCCTCCCGGGATTTCCTCCCAAAAGGGTCCCGAAAACATTGGGGACGGCCTTTCGCGCGTCGAGTCGCGAGGGTGGCCCTGGAGATAGACCAGCAAGCCTCCGAGGCTCAAGAGGCCGCGTTGACGAGGAGGGCGTAGCCCGACGCCTCCGGTGCGGGTAGCGGCGGCCACCTGGCCGCGACATCGAAGCGTCGTGTGAGGGTCCGACCCCGACTGTGTTGCTGTGGTGCTGGGCTGACCGGCTGGCGATTCTTCGCCCCTGGGTGCTGTTGTTGATGGTTGGTGCTTTGGCTGGGGTACGCGCTTTGCGCCCCGGGCTGGTGCTCCTGGCTGCTCGGATGGCCGCTAGGTAGGCGCTGTCCCCGGGTGGGGGGCGGGTGCCGGGGGGTGCCTTGGGGGGTCGGCGTGGAGGGGTTCGCGAAAACTGCATGGCCGTTTTGCCGCGCTCACGGTCATATACCCGTGGAGTTTTTGCGCCCGGCGGAAATTTGTCCGGGGGTATTTGGCCTTTCGGCTCGACTAGGAGGTGCAGCTTTTTGATGGCGAGATCGAGATGAGTGGGCTGGCTGGCCTCTCCGGCGGGAGATTCGTTGCGCGGTGGGGCGCTTGCTCGGCTTACAGGTCTGGAGTTGTGCGCGGCAAGCGGACGAACAGATCAGCAGCCCTTGGGGGGCTGCATGAAAAGGAGCGTGGATGATGGGCGAGAGTAGAAATAGGAGCCGGCAGGACAGCCGAATGGCTGGGCGGGAGGTGTCGTTGTCGGAGCCGCTGTTGGATTGTGTGGCTGCGGCGGCGTTGTTGAATGTGCGGGTGTCGTGGGTGCGGGATGCGGCGCGGCTGGGGCAGCTTCCGTGTCTGCGTGTCGGGCGTCATCTGCGGTTCACGAGGGTGATGTTGGAGGAGTGGCTGGACGGGCAGTTCGCCGCGCGCCCCGCGAGGGGACGGATATTGCCGCGCTCGCCGGGCGGCGCGGGTCGTGAGGTGAGGCGCGTCGCGTTCAGGCCGAGGACCCAGGCGGCGCTGTTGGCGAGCTTGGCTGAGCGCCCGAAGCGGGATGGGGAGGTGCGGTGATGGGTGCTCGTGATTCTCGCTGGGGTGGTTCGCGTGGTCGGGGTGGGCGGGTGGATCATCCCCCGGGTTGGGCTGAGTCGTCTGTTTGCTTTTTCGCGCTGCTTGAAGCGTCTGTGGTGGCGCCATGGCGGCCAGGCCAAGAGCAGCGTCCCGAGACGAATGCGCCTGCGCCCGTCGAGGATGGGACACGGCTGTATATCAAGGGGGGGAATGGCTGGCGGCGAGGGAGTTGGTCATGCGCGCGAGGAGGGCCGGGAGGAGAGCGTCGGAGTGTGCACCTGCAGGGCGGATGTGCTGGTCGCCAACCCCGCGCGCCCCTACCCATCGGCCGAGCACTCGGCCTCCTTCTGGGGGTAGGTTGACGCTGTGTCGCTTCGATAGCTATAGGGTTCTAGTTTGTTGGATGATTCTGCTTGCGGCCAGTCTTTGGTTTAGGATTCCCGGGGTTCTATGGAGCGTCGTTGAAAGGGCGGTCGAGGACGGTGGCGGCGACGGACGTGGTCTTGGGGTTGATCGTGGAGCGCTCGGACTACGGTTACTCACTGGTGCAGCGTTTTGAGGAGCGGTTCGGCTCTGCGGGGTTCGCGGATACGATCGTCTACTCGGCGTTGCAGTCGCTGTGGAAGGGTGGGCTGATCGAGCCGCTGGAGGAGCGTAAGACGGTCGCGGGGTCGCGGCGTGGGAAGCGCTACGGGACGACGCAGAAGGGCTTGGAGCGTTTTGAGGCGTGGATGGCGGATTCCACGCCGCCGGCGCCGGTGCGTGATGAGCTGCGGATGAAGCTTGCGCTCTGTTCGCAGCGTCATGTGCCGCGGCTGATCGACTTGGCGTGGGCGCAGGAGCAGCAGTGCATCGATCGTCTGGAGGAGCTGCGGCTCTCGGAGGGGGGTCGCGGGCTTGATGAGGATTCGACGCTGCCGGAGGTGTTGGATGCGCTGGCGCGGAACGCCGACACGGCGTTCTTACAGGCGACTGTCGAGTGGCTGCGGGAAACTCGTGAGGTGCTGCGACGGCTGGATGGCGGGCAGGGTCGAGGGCACTCGGGGCCGGGTCTGCGGCGGGTGTGACGATGGGCCTGCTCGAGCTGGAGGGGGTGCGCAAGAGCCATTGGCGTGGGCCGCATGAGGTGGTGGTTTTGGATGGCGTCGACTTGGAGGTGGGGGCGGGAGAACTCGTGGCGGTGTGGGGCAGCCGCGGATCGGGCAAGACGACTTTGCTGCAGCTCGCCGCAGGTCTGCTGGCGCCGGATGGAGGAACGGTCAGTTTCGAGGGCGTGGATTTGGCGGGGGTGTCTCGTGGGGAGCGTGCGCGGCTGTTGTTGGAGGAGGTCGGTTGGGCGCAGCGTGGGGGGCCGAGGGACGAGGGGCTCGAGATGCTCGATTACGTGGCGATGCCGTTGTTGGGGCGTCGCGGCCCGCGGGGTGCGCGACGGGCGGCGGCTGAGGCGCTGACCCGTGTCGGTCTGCAGGGGTGCGCAAGCAAGAATTGGTCGCGGCTGACAGATGGGGAGCGCACGCTTGTGTCGATCGCGCATGCGCTGGTGCGCGGGCCGAAGCTGCTGGTGGTGGACGATCCGACGGCGAACCTTGACATGATCGAGCGCGAGCAGATCATGGAGCTGTTGCGCTCCGCGGCTGAGGACGGCGGCATTGGGGTGCTGGTCACGGTGCCGGACATGTCGGAGATGCTGCACGCGCACCGGATTGCCTCGTTGAGCAACGGGCGGCTGCTGGTGCCGCGCACACCGGCCGGGGACGGAGGAGAGGTGATCGACTTCCCTGGCCGGCTGTCGGCGTGAGTGTTGGAGCTGTGCGCGCTGGTCAAGCTCTACCCGGTTGGTGACGGGGACCCGGTGCGAGCTGTGGACGGCGTGTCGCTGACGGTCGCGGCCGGGGAGCTGGTGGCGCTGTATGGGCCGAGCGGGTCGGGTAAGACCACGCTGTTGATGATGGCTGCCGCGCTGATGGCTCCCGACAGCGGTGCAGTGCTTGTGGATGGGCGCGAGATCTCCTCCCTCTCGGCGACGCAGTCGGCGCGCTATCGGCTGCACGAGCTGGGTTACGTTCGTCAGTCCCTCGAGCTGATCCCGGGAGCGAGCGCGCTGGAGAACGCTGCGCTGAAGCTGCTGGGGGCGGGCGCGACTCCGCGAGAAGCCACCCGGGGAGTGACGCCGCTACTCGAGCGGCTGGGTCTCGCCGAGCGGCTCGAGCATCGCTCGGAGCATCTCTCGATGGGTGAGCGTCAGCGCGTCATGATTGCGCGCGCTCTATCGACGGGACCCAAGCTCGTGCTCGCGGATGAGCCGACGGGGAGCCTCGACAGCGAACGCGGACGCGAAGTGCTGGAGCTACTGGGAGATGTTTGCCGCGAGCGCGAGGTCGCGGTTCTGCTGGTCACACACGATCCACAGGCGGCGGGCTACGCCGACCATGTGCACTCGCTGCGCGACGGGCGGCTGGAGGACGTTCAGCCGAATCTCGGGGTGGTCTCCGTGAGAGGGAGATCGGGGGCTGTCGGATGAAGCTGCGGAGCATCGTCTACCTCTATCGCGTCCGTCTACGCTCGCGGCTGGTGCAGGAGCTGCTCGCGCTCGCGGGGATCGCCGTGGGTGTCGCGCTGCTGTTCGCCTCCCAGGTCGCGAGCGCGAGCCTCACCGGGTCCGTGGAGCAGTTGACGAGCGGGATCGTGGGTCAGGCGCGGTTTCAGCTCGCCGCACGCGCCCCGTATGGGTTCGATCAGCGGCTTCTGGGCGAGGTGCAGCGCCTGCCGGGCGTTCAGAGCGCCGCGCCTGTACTAGAGGAGCAGGCGAGCGTGATTGGGCCGGCCGGTGAACAGTCGGTGGACTTGATCGGCACCGAACCACGATTCGCGCGGCTGGGCGGCTCGCTGCTGAGCCACTTCACTGCGGCGCAGCTTGCCCACCAGAGGGGCATCGCGCTCCCCGCCTCGATCGCTCACAAGGTCGGGGCCGGTTCTCTACAGACGGTCACGCTACGGATCGGCGCGAGGCAGCTTCAGGCGCTCGTCGGTGCGGAACTGACTGGAAGTGAGGTCGGAGCGTTGGCATCCAGCCCGGTGGCGGTCGCGCCGCTGGCCTACGCACAGCAGATCACGGACATGGCCGGGCGCATAACCCGCGTGTTCGTGCTCCCCAGGCCGGGCGCCGACAGCGAGGTGCAGAAAGAGCTCCTGCGCCTTGCCGCAGGTCGTCTGAACGTGCAGCCAGCCGATTTCGAGGCGACGCTGTTTCGCAGTGCCGCCTTGCCTACCACGGAGTCCACCGCCCTGTTCGCTGGGCTCAGTGCGCTGGTGGGGTTCCTGTTCGCGTTCAACGCGATGCTGCTAACGGTGCCTCGCCGGCGCGCGTTGGTCAGTGATCTGCGGCTTGATGGGTACTCCCCAGGCACGGTCATCAAGGTGCTGCTGTTCGACGCGCTCGTTCTCGGCGCCGCGGCCTCGCTGCTTGGCTTGGTGCTCGGAGAGGTCCTTTCGATCGACTTCTTTCACGCCAACCCGAGCTACCTCTCGTTCGCGTTCCCGGTTGGCTCGCAGCGGATCGTGACCTGGCAGAGCATCGCATTCGCCGCCGCGGGCGGTCTGCTGGCGGCCACGGTTGGTGTAATGGCACCTCTGCGAAGAGAGATCTTCGTGGCCAGGCCGTTTGCTCTCGGCGGGCGAACATATGCTGTCGGTATCAGGGATCGCGGGTTGGCGCTCGGTGGAGCGGGGTGCCTGGCGTTGACGACGGCGATCGTGATCTTCACGCCCCGGCTGGCGGTGGTCGGGGTCGCGAGCCTGATGGTCGCGATGCTGCTGTTGTTGCCCGGGTTCCTCAGCGCAGTCCTCCGCGGGGTCGAGCGACTGTTCCTCGACGTTCGAGCCTCGGCACCGTTCATCGCTGTGAGGGAGCTGCGCTCGACCGTGACACGCACGAGGACGGTCGCGGTTGCCGCGACGGGTGCGGTCGCAGTATTCGGCAGTGTTGCGATCCAGGGCGCCCACACCAATCTTCTGCGCGGCCTGTACCGCATGCATCACGAAGTAAGCGGGGTCGCCGACATCTGGGTCGCCCCGCCCGGCGTGAGCAACCTGCTGACCACGACGCCGTTCCCGGCAACCGATGTGGGCGCTCTTGTGCATCTCCCTGGAGTCCAGGCAGTCCGTTTGTACCGTGCCGGGCTGCTCGACTACGGCCAGCGCCGAGTGTGGGTGCTCGCCCCGCCGCGCGACGCGGCCGAGCCGGTGCCCGCCGGGCAGATCGTGAGTGGCAACGTGAGACAGGCCACCGCTCGCATCCGCGCCGGTGGCTGGGCGGTCGTCTCACAAACGATCGCTGACGAACAGCATCTCCACATCGGACAGTCCTTCACACTGCCCGCACCACGACCGACCGCCTTCCGGGTCGCCGCTCTGAGCACGAACATCGGATGGTCGCCCGGGGCGATCATCCTCAACGCGGGAGACTACGCACAGGCATGGGGCAGCACCGAGCCGGGCGCCTACAACGTGATCCTCACCCCCGGCGCCTCGCCCACACGAGTCCAGCGCGAGATCCAGCGCGCGCTTGGCCCAACCTCGGGGCTGGGCGTCGAAACGGCTGCGCAGCTCAACCGCCGTAAGGAGGCAGCAACCCGCCAGGGCCTCGTGCAGCTCACGCAGATATCGGTGATGGTGCTCATCGGTGCAGTGCTGGCGATGGCCGCGGCGATGGGATCGATGATCTGGCAGCGCCGCGCACGCCTCGCTCAGCTCAAGCTCGACGGGCTCTCCGACGGCGCGGTATGGCGCGCGCTGCTGATGGAGAGCGCGCTACTCCTCGTCGTGGGCTGCTCGATCGGGGCAGCCTTCGGGCTCTACGGCCAGCTCGTGATGACCCGCGCTCTCGTAGCCGTCACGGGCTACCCAGTGATTTTCTCCCTTGGCCTGCTCATAGCGCTCGGCAGTTTCGCGATCGTCTCTGCCGTCGCGGTCGCAATCGTAGCGATACCCGGATACGTCGCAGCACGGGTAGATCCCGCCGCCGCCGTTTGATGCATACGGCCCTTCTATTATTCAGCCGTATGTAAAAAGCCCAAAGACCCTGGGTCGCTGAGTCCCAGACAGGTCGCAGCACTTGCCTCCGTCGCCGCACGCGAGCTCATATGGGGACTGAGGGCGGTCGCTGGTGAGATCGATGCATGGCGCCGCCGCGCCCAGACCACTCCCGACGCGCCGATCCGCGGAGACGCACTCGACTCGATCGCGCATAAGCGCGCCAACGCGGACGGTGCCGCGCTGTTCTGGACTCTGCCCCGACACCGCGACCTGCGCCTGCTCAGGCTGCTGGTTGCCTACCAGACCACATGGGACTACCTCGACAGCGCCAGCGAGCACGGAGCGAGCGCCGGAGAAGCCAACAGCCACCAGTTGCACCGCGCGCTCGTCGCCGCGCTCGATCCACTGTCACCCGACCAGGACTTTCACCGGCTACATCCCTGGCGAGACGACGGCGGTTACCTGGCGGCGCTCGTGGAGGCCAGTCGCAAAGAGTGCCTCGTGCTCCCAAGCTATGCCAGCGTCCGCCCGCTTGTACTCGAGGCAGCCAAGCAGTGCGCCGTGCAGGCGCTGAACCACAATCCAGACCCGCGCCGCCGCGATTCCGCACTGCAGGCGTGGGCAGAACGGGAACACCCCGACCGCAGGATGCCCTGGTTTGAGCAGACTGCAGCCGCCAGTGCGTCTGTAGCGCCTCATGTACTGCTCGCCCTCGCCTCCGAACCCCTGCACGACGAGCGCGAGATCGACTGCGTATACACCGCCTACTCTTGGATATCGCTCGCGATTGCGATGCTCGACAGCTACGCCGATCGAGTCGAGGACGCCGCCACAGGCGACCACAGCTACATCTCCCATTACCCCAATACCGAGGTCGCCATCAAGCGCCTGGCCGAGATCATCGACCAAACCATGCACGCCGCGTGCGCCCAACGCGGCGGCTACCGCCACGCGGTGATCGCTGCCAGCATGATCGCGATGTACCTCTCCAAGGACAACACACGCACCCCGGCCACACTGCCTACCACACGACGGCTGGTCAATGCAGGGGGATCGCTCACCAGGCTGCTGCTACCGATACTGCGCCTCTGGCGCGCCGCATACGCTCTACGCATGGCCTAGTTGTCGCTCGGACCGACACAGGGGCCAGTTGCAATATCAAGAACACGACGCTCTTGCTACTCACAACTGAATAGTCAGTTCTGTCTTTCAAGCAGAACCCGGGGCGCCAGGATGGGCACCACGATGCCATACCCCGATCATGCCAGCCGAGTCGGCCAGCCAGCTATGCCTGGCGAGGGCGGCCACATGGGCAGGGGTCGCGCAGGCTGGGGTAGGCGGAGAGGCTGGCGGGTCGGGCGCTTCCTGGTGTGCCCGGCCCGCTGGCCCGCATGGTGGAGCTCGTCGTGAGCGTGCCTGGGGTCAAGATCGCGTTGACTGCGGACCAGGTCGCGGATATCGCGCTGGCCGCAGCGGGCAGCGGGCGCGGCGCACCGGCACCATTGCTCTCATGGCTTGACCCGGTCGCGCTGGCGTCCTCCTCGCAAGCGTGTGATCCGAAGCTGTGCAAGACGCTTATCATTGGGTTGGCGGTATTGCTGAGCTTCCCGGTGGGCGGCGATCTGCGTGGCGTAAAGGAGGTATCGGACGAGCTGGGCGTGGGGACGTCAAGCGGGCATCGTTATGTGCTGACCCTGAGGCGGATCGGCGTGCTGGCCCAGGACCCCGTTACGCGCCGCTACAGGCGGGTCGGACGATGAGCCATCGTACGAGGATGGATCAGAGAAGGCAACCCTTCCGCGGTCGGCCGGGTGGGCGCGGAAGCGATCGGATGCGGCGCAGATGATGGCGGGGAGAACGCAGCGGTATCAGGTCGTACTCGTTCGTAGTGAGCCGCACGTTATCGCTCGAATCGATGAGCTTCATGTCCAGACGGTGGCTGACACGATGCTTGGCGGGATCGACGCTGTCCGCCAGAGAGCGCTCCGTGTGCTGGTTAGATACGAAGAAGAGTGCAGCAGGGTTCCCGACCCGGTCGAGAAGAGGCTTGAGACCATCGAGTTCTTTGTCCCCTCCTTTCCGGCTCGTCGTTGTCGTAACACTCATCTACGCCCGGTGCGGCCTGCGCCTCTGGGCGCAGGTATGAGGGCAGGTTGGTGAGGATGAGCACCGGTGCCTGAGAAGCTTGGGCAGCCACAAGGAACGTTCTGCGCTTTTCGAGATGTGTCTTACAAGGCCGTTGAACTATCGGAAGGCATCTTCTAATGAGAAACATCCACTTTATTCCGCGTCCTGAGCTGGCTAGGGTTTGTCCGACCTCGGTAGCAGGGTGTTTCGTGGTGGGGCAGAGAATGTCGCGGCGGGGGCCTATCCAATCAACGGAGGGAGCGGGGATGCGCGTTGTGTGCGGTGTGGTGTTGAAGTGCTTGACGTGCTTCTTGGCGGCGCTCTTGTTATTCGCCGCGACGGCGGCTGCGGAAGGCGCTACGGCGCTGGGTGGGACGGGTCAGTCGCCGCTTGAAAGTCCGTTGGTGGTGCCGGAAGCGCAGTCGTTACTTGGTGGCCAGGGTACGACCGAAGCCGAAGAAGTGCGCAGGAATAGTCCGGAAGCGGTGCTCGCCCGTGAAGAATCTCAGACCAAGTACGAGGGCTTGAGCGCGGAAGAAGCCGTAAAGCTCGCGGGAGAAGTGTTCCCTGAAGTGATGGATCGTCCTGCGGGTGGCCTGCCGCAGTTGCCGGCGGGCCAGACGATCACGGGTTATCCGGAGGACGATGCGGCGCAGGTCGATTTCGGGGAAGGAAAACGCGGGGTGATCGAATCGACGGAACCGATTGCGGTTGAGGGTTCCTCGGGTCAGCGCGTGCCGGTTGATCTGGGTCTGGTCGAAGCTGGGGGTGGGTTTCAACCTGTGACCCCGGTTGTAGGGGTGCTGATCCCGAAGCGGTTGAGTGAAGGGGTAGGTATTCCGGGGATCGGTGTGTCTCTTACACCGGTCGATGGGTCGGGCTCGCCGTTGGGTGGCTCGCAGGGAGCAGTAGTTGGTGCGAGTGTTCTGTACGCCAATACGCAGACGGACACGGATTTGGTGGCGAAGCCCACAACGTATGGGTTTGCAACGGACACGTTGTTGCGTTCGGTGAAGAGTCCGCAGCAACTCTACTTCCGGGTGGGTGTGCCTGAAGATGCAAGTGTGGTGCAGGCGAAGGGCGGGTCGGGGGTCGTGGAAGTTCTGGAGGGAGGCACAGCGATCGCGACTATATTTGCGCCGAGCGCGGTGGATGCAGCGGGGACTGACGTGCCGGTCTCGATGTCGCTCTCCGGGGATACGTTGACGTTGACAGTGGAGGACCACCCGGGTGAATACCAGTTTCCGATCCAGGTCGATCCAGAAGTTTGGGACTCGAGCCTGTCTCTTTATGAACCTTATAACAATTGGGTATTTGGTGCGACCAACTATGAAGCGTTCCATAGCTACCAAAGTTACGAAACAAACGCGCCTATTGATATTGACGAAACAGGGGCCAGCTATACGGCGGGGCAGTACGCTTTTCTTGAGTATCCAACTCAGGGAGAATCGCATATCTTTCGGTTTGTAGCAAAGACGAAAGAGGAAGATCCATCAAGCATCGGGACGAGTATTCGTATCGAAAGTCCCGGGGGAGGCAAAGAATCCAGTGAAGTACCTCTTCCTGCGAGCGGCGAACATGAAACGCCTGTGTGTGTTTCGACTTGTAGTCTCGAAGCGGTCACCGAAAAAAACAAACATAACGGCGCATTTTTGGAGGATTACGCAAAGGAAAAAGGGAGCGGGCTCAACCGGAGTACTGTCCTGTTGGGGGCTACAGTCGAGATCGGCCAAGAAAAAGGGCCGTCGGTAGCTCTCGATACGGCCGATTCTACAGTAGAAGGGATCGACGAATACATCGTCGGGACGAACGCTCTTTACTCAGGAAGATGGGTTTCGAATCAACGCCCGGAAAGATATGCGATTGCGATCAAGGCATCTGACCCCGGGATAGGCGTCAAAGCTTATGGCCTGAAATCGCCGAGTAAATCGGGTTGGGGTCTGAAAATGATCTCTGATGCCCAGAATGAATGTAGTGGTGTTCAGTGCAACGAGTGTTTCGGCCTAGGTGAAGTCTGTGCTCGCGAAGCTCCTAGCAGCAAACCTTTGGTCAGCTACCTCTCTGAACTTGGGGAACTTCCCGAAGGGGAAGATATGGTTGAAGGGACAGTCGAAGATGGTGTCGGCTTGCAGGCCACTGGGTCAGCGACAATCAAAGTTGATAATGCGTCACCGCATGGGATCAAAGTGTTGGGGTTGGGCAGCGGCAATGAAATCAGTGAAAGCGCCCACGTTTTGGTGGTTGAAGCAACGGACGGGTCGGGCTCGACCCCGAGCTCTGGAATCAAATCTATAGCAGTCTCGGTCGACGGACGGGAACTCGGTAAACCCTCAGGTCCATGTCCTAAAGGTCCTTGCACTGCGAGGTGGGAATGGGAAATCAACGGCAGCGAATTCGGTGCCGGCGAACACAAGCTCAAGGTGACGGCAACCGATAACGCCGGGAATGTAGCCAAAGAAGAAATAACGTTCAAAGTTCGTCACGCGACGCCGGTGTCAGTGGGGCCGGGCTACGTCGACCCGCAGTCGGGCGAGTTGACGTTGGGCGCGACGGACGTGTCGATAGCTGCTCCGGGCGCGAGCCTCGAAGTCGTGCGCAGCTATGGCTCCCGGCACTTGACGGCTGGCTCTGAAGGACCGCTCGGGCCGCAGTGGAGCTTGAGCGTAGGCGGGCAGGAAAGCATCACAAAACTCCCGGACGGCAACGCAACGCTGACTGCGGCAAATGGGGGCCAAACGACGTTCGCCAGCAACGAAAAAGGCGCCTTCGTCTCGCCCACAGGCGACGCGAATCTGGCCCTTGCAGAAGTCAAAAATGAAAAAGGAGAACTCACAGAATACGTGCTGAAGGACGCCGCCACAGGAGCAGCCACACACTTTACGTCCTTGGGAGGACCGACGGCGACTCTATGGAAGCCGGCCAAGCAGGAAGGGCCGCTGAGCTCGCAAGCAGTTAGGTACATCTACCAGGCCAAAGAAGGGTTGACTGAGCCAAAGTATGCGCTAGCCCCGGAACCCTCCGGCCTGTCGTTTTCGTGCATATCAAAGCTTGAAAAATCTGAAAAACTAGAAAAGGGTTGTCGGGCACTCGAATTTGTCTATGCAGAAAAAACGAAGGAATCGATAGGCGAAAATGAGAGTGAATGGGGCGAATACAAAGGGCGCCTAAAGGAAGTCGTCTTCGTAGCATACAATCCCTCTGCCAAAGAAATGACGAAAACGGAAGTCGCCCGGTACGAATACGATAAACAAGGTAGGCTGCGCGCAGCATGGAACCCGCAGATTTCCTCGGCACTGAAGACGACCTACGGATATGACACCGAAGGACATGTGACAGCGTTGACGCCCCCGGGGCAGGAGTCGTGGGTGTTTACTTACGGAGCGATCGCGGGTGACCCGAACACGGGCCGATTGCTAAAGGCTACGCAGGCTGCTGCCTCGGCTAAATTGTGGGGCGGGGAACTACCGACAAAAAGCGAAGCGCCGAAAATCACGGGTACTCCAATCGTCGGCGTGAGTCTGAGCGTCTCAAATGGCACATGGAGTAACGAACCCGTGGCCTACGCCTACCAGTGGGAAGACTGCACCGCCGGAATATGCGAAAAACAGATCGCTGGCGCTACGAACGCGAGCTACACCCCCACGACGAGCGATGTAGGGTATGAACTGCGGGTGAAAGTGCGAGCCACAAACGGTGGCGGATCCGTGGTAGCGAACAGCGCGACGAGCCGCGGCGTCAAAGCGATGGAAGCTGAATGGCGGCAGGCCGGGGCAGTGCCTTCTGAAGCGGTGGGGACGAAGTCGAAAGGGACGGTGAAACTGACCGATGAAGGCCACGGGGCGTGGGAATGTGAAGACTCCGGTGAAGGGTCTGTTGGGCCGGGTGCTGTAGATGAAGAGACAAAATGGACGACGTCGAAATGTAAAGTTATCTCGGGGTCTTGCGAACAGCCAATGGTGATTGATGCGGTCAACCTGGGTTGGCATTCAGAATTGCTTACCTCGGAAGGAACGACACATGACGTGATCAGCACGAGCGGGAAAGGGACGCCCGGGTTCAAGGTCGAATGTGAGATCGACGGGATCCTCAAAGTAGCGGATGAATGCACGGGAACACTGAAGACTGGCATGACGAACACAGCCGGCGGCGTTAACGCATCGTTCGACGGCGAAAAACTAAAATGCTCCGTAGGCGGCGCTGGTAAGGGCTCACTCGAAGGGACCGAACTCATCGAAGCCACCAAAGGCGGAAAACTCGAAGTCATAGCTCCCGAATGGCGGCAGGCTGGCGGGGTACTATCTGGCGCGGTAGGGACGAAGTCAAAAGGTACAGTGAAGCTTACTGACGAAGGATCATCCGCGGCGTGGGAATGTGAAGACTCCGGTGAAGGGTCTGTTGGGCCGGGTGCTGTAGATGAAGAGACAAAATGGACGACGTCGAAATGTAAAGTTATCTCGGGGTCTTGCGAACAGCCAATGGTGATTGATGCGGTCAACCTGGGTTGGCATTCAGAATTGCTTACCTCGGAAGGAACGACACATGACGTGATCAGCACGAGCGGGAAAGGGACGCCCGGGTTCAAGGTCGAATGTGAGATCGGTGGGATCCTCAAAGTAGCGGATGAATGCACGGGAACACTGAAGACTGGCATGACGAACACAGCCGGCGGCGTTAGCGCATCGTTCGACGGCGAAAAACTAAAATGCTCCGTAGGCGGCGCTGGTAAGGGCTCACTCGAAGGGAGCGAACTCATCGAAGCCACCAAAGGCGGAAGACTGAGCGCGTTCCCCGTCAATGAACTTCAGAGTGAACCCCATCCGCAGCCTGGCTGGACTCTTGAGTATCACTTGCCGGTCTATGGCGCAGGCCCAGGCGCTCCGAACCTCGGCAGAGAAGAAGTAGAAAGATGGGGCCAAACCGACGATCCCGTGGAAGGGATGGCGATCCTCCCGCCAGATAAGCCCCAGGGTTGGCCCGCCAGCAGCTATGAACGCGCAACCATCGACTACCTAGACGAAAAGGGCCGGACCGTCAACACATCCTCACCGACAGGTGGGGTCTCGGCCACCGAATATAACGCCTATAACGATGTCATACGCACCTTGAGCCCTGACAACCGCCTGAAGGCCGTGACTGCGGGATGCAAACCCAAAGAAGAATGTAAGTACGCGACTGAAAGTACCTTTGAAGAAAAAGGCTCAGAACCAGGCGTCGAGCTGCTGAGCACCCTGGGGCCTCAGCATACCGTCGAGCTGGGGACCAAAGGGGCGCCGATGGAAGCACGCAAACACACGGTCTACAGCTATAACGAAGGCGAAGCGACAGAAGGTGGACCCTACCACCTAGTGACTACGATGAGTCAGGGCGCTGAGGTCGCAGGCAAAGAAGAATCCAGCACCGTGCGTACCACGACGATGTCCTATAGTGGCCAGAGTAACCTGGGTTGGAAGCTGCGCAGACCGACATCGGTCACGACCGAACCCAGCCGCCTAAAACTCGTTCATGCGACGGTCTATGAACCAGCGACCGGGAACGTGATCGAACAGAGGATGCCAGCAAACTCGGGTGGAGAATCCTCCCAGCCGGAATACACGACGAAGTTCGGCTCCGAAGGGGAAGGCGCAGAAAAGCTCAGAGGGCCGGTAGGTGACGCGATCGACTCAAGTGGGAACGTTTGGGTACTTGACTCTCTCAATAACAGGCTTGACGAGTTCAGCTCGACTGGTACATTTATCAAAGCGGTCGGCTTCGGGGTCAACAAAGGCGAAGCGAAATACGAAGTCTGCACGACAAGCTGCCGGGCGGGTATCGCCGGCTCAGGGGAAGGCGAGTTCAAGGAACCCCTCTCGATTGCGATCAACCAGAGTACCGGCAACATGTATATCGCGGAACTCGGTAACGAGCGTATCCAAGAGCTCAACTCCAAAGCCGAATACGCTCATGCATGGGGTAAAGACGGCACCGAACATGGGCAGTTCCAGAGCCCCACGGGTGTCGCGATAGAACCCGGTAGCGGAAATGTCTGGGTCACAGACTATGGCAACAACCGCGTACAGGAGTTCTCCCCAGAAGGAACCTTCAAAGCAACATACGGCACCTACGGGGCCGGTGAAGAAGAGTTCCACTATCCGATCTCGCTCGCATTCTCAGAGGGAGACCTCTACGTTGTGGACCAGGGTAACAATCGCGTCGAGGAGCTCAGTACCTCAGGGCGCTATCTCGCGCAGTTCGGTTCCAGCGGCACCGGCAACGGCGAGTTCTCAACGCCCTATGGCATTGCCAGCGACCCGCAGTCTGGGAACCTCTACGTCGTGGACTGGGGCAACAACCGCGTCGAGGAGTTCAGCCCATCAGGGCGCTATCTCGGGAAGTTCGGCTCCAAAGGCTCAGGCAACGGGCAGTTCAGCGGCCCGGAACGCATCGCGATCAGCTCCACTGGGGATCTATACGTCCCCGACGACGGCAACGACCGCGTAGAGGAGTTCGCTCCCCCGACAAGCGGCTACACCGGCGCTCACGACACCCAGACCATCTACTACACCGCCGGCCTAAACGCGATGGTCGCCTCCTGCGGCGAACACCCCGAATGGGCGAACCTCCCCTGCCAAACCCAGCCACTCGCACAACCCGAGGACAGCGCCCCGAACCTACCGGTCACGACCTTCACGTACAACAACTGGGACGAGCCAGAAAAAACCACCGAAACCGTCGGGTCGACCACCCGCACAACGACCGACACCTACGACAGCGCCGGACGTCTGAAAACCAGCACGACGACGTCCACTGTCGGGACCGCGCTGCCAATAGTCACCGACGAATACAACAAAGAAACAGGCGCGTTAGAAACCCAAAGCACGACGACCTCTGGCAAAACCAAAACGATCACGAGTATCTACAACAAGCTCGGGCAGCTCGAAAGCTACACCGACGCAGCTGAAAAAGAAAACAAAGCGACCTACGAATACGACATCGATGGGCGCATCAAAAAGATAACTGGCGAAAAGGGCACAGAAACCTACACATACAGCGAAACGACAGGTCTCCTGACGGAACTCCTCAACGAATACGGCACGTCCAAACTGGCATTCACCGCGACCTACGACCCGGAAGGCAACCTCGTGACCGAGGGCTACCCAAACGCGATGACCGCCAAATACACCTATAACACGGTCGGTAAGCCTACCGGACTGGAATACAAGAAGGAAAACCACTGCGCCACGAAATGCCCCGAAACATGGTTCAGTGACAGCGTTACTCCATCAATCCAAGGCCAATGGCTTACCCAGGAAGACACTCTCGCCGACGTCGATTACACCTATGACGAAACCGGCAGACTGACCCAGGTAGAAGAAACTCCGCTTCCGATCCACGAAGAACCCGAATGCAAACACCACGGATACATCTACGACGAAGACACCAACCGCACCGGAATGACCATCTACACCGACGATGAAGGCGGATACTGCGTATCAGGTGAAGGCGGCACAACAGAACATCACACCTACGACAGCGCCGACCGCCTTATCGACACCGGCGTCAGCTACAACACCTTCGGTGACATCACCAGCCTGCCAGCCCAAAGCTCCGAAGACCCAGCACTGACCAGCACCTACTACGTCGACAACCAAGTCGAAAGCCAGAAACAAAAAAAACAAACCATCAACTACACCCTCGACCCAGCCGGACGCACCTTCGAAACGATCTCCAGCGGCGAACCTAACAACTCGGACATCATCTCCCACTACACCGGGCCCGGCAACGACCCCGCATGGACCATCAACCCAGTCTCCGGCGAATGGCAGCGCAACATCACCGGCATCAATGGTACCCTGGCAGCCATCCAAAACAACGGCGAAACCCCAGAACTCCAGCTCACCGACCTCCACGGCGACATCATCGCCAAAGCCTACCTGTCCGAAACCGCCACCGCACTCGCCGGCAAGGCCAACACCACCGAGTTCGGCGTCCCAGCCGTCAGCGCGCCAGCCAAATACTCATGGCTCGGCGCCATAGGGCTACCCACCGAACTCCCCTCCGGCGTCATCTCGATGGGCGTCCGCTCCTACATACCCCAGCTCGGACGCTTCCTCCAACCAGACCCCATACCCGGCGGCTCAGCAAACGCCTACAGCTACACATTCGGAGACCCCATCAACAGCAACGACCCCACCGGCGAGTACAGCGCCAAAGCCGAAGCCTGGGCCTACAGCGGATCAGCCAGCGTAGCCGCCGAAGGCGTCGAAGCCCGACGCGCCGAAATCGCAGCCGAACAGGCAGCCGCAAGAGCAGCCGAGGAGAAAGCAGCCGAAGAAAGCGCCGCACGAGAACAAGCAGCCTGGCAAGCATACGAAGCCAACGTCGCCGCAGGATGGGCAACCTATGACAAAGTCGAGGAAGAACTCTCCAGCGGTGAATCTGAAGAAGAAGGCGGCTATAGCGGAGGTGCGATTACGGATCATTCTAAGGGGTGCTGGACGGGAGCTCACGGGAAACAGGAATGCGAATCCAACTCCAATGAAAAATCGAAAGCCAAATCGGGAGGTGGCGGATCTCATTGCAAGGACCCGACTTTTGGAACGCCTACTGGTCCGGAGACATGTGACGCCGATTTTCCTGCGGCGGACCCTCCTGAGGGACCCGACGATCCTGACCCGATGCCTGCTCCGGGTTGGGACCCATCTCCGGTACCGGCGTTTGGGTAGGTGGTAGGTATGCGAAGCGCATTAGGAGGTTGGGGTCGCAACGTCAACCTCCAGTCGTGTATGGGTTTGCAGCGATTGCGCGCTCGTATTACACCTCACCATACGATAGGACTTCGCGTCATGGCACTGGGCGTTATAGGGGCGGGTGTCCTTTTGGTGGTCGAAGACCACACTGCCTCCGGTTCTATCGTGCTCCTCGTGGGCGCGGCTGTTACTTGGCTGGTTGGTTTGTGGGTAATGCCATGGGGAATAGATGCTTATTCGCGGAAACTGTCACATATTATGCGTGACTGGCTGGCTGACCTGCGCGGCGAGGAATCCCGTGAGCTTACACGACTGCGGGCTATAATTTCGGAAGTAACTTGCCTCGATCCGCCACCAGTCTATATCGATCTTCACCAGCGTGTGCTGACATGCCTCCGGAGTATAGACACCGTCGTGAAAGATAAATCGAGCACATTTGTGGATCGTGCTGTTCGGGTCTATGAGCAACAGTGGTCTTTGAATCTGATGCGTAGAGAGCTATCGAATTATCCCAACGAGCCCTATATTCAGATCGTGATGGAGGCTCTTGATAAACAGCGAGCGGTTGTTGCGACTAAAATAAATACTCTCCAAGGGTCTTTGCATCGATGTATCGAGCGTACGCAGAGACTCAAACCTCCATCTATATGGGATGATGATCATAAGAGGCACCTTGATGCGTCGAGGGTATATTTGGTGGCGATTCGTGGGTATTACGATGCCGTTCAGGGTGATGACGTTGAGGCGGTCCGGAGTGCTGCCGAGGTGGTGTCAGAAACACACTGCAGGTTCGAGGCGGTCGCGCAAGAACTGTCGACAAGGATGGTGTCGAGATGGACGCAACCTATGTCACGTCTTGAAGGTTCGTGATACGCAAGTCCACGCTACCGGGGCGCGCTTGTAACGAGATAATCAACGAGAGTGGCCGCGGTTTGGACGGAAAGCTGCGGAGAGTAGCTCCGCGTCGTCTGCGCGGCTCTTGTGGTGGAGATAGCGCATCGTGGTCTTGATGTTGGAATGGCCCATCCACGCCTGGACCTGCACGATGCTCGCGACATTGATCGCCAGCGAGCCAAAGGTATGGCGTAGATCGTGGAACCGCAGCCGGCGCAGGCCGGCGGCGTCAAGTGTGGCGAGGTAGCGCCGGCGTAGGGCTGACCCGTCAACGTGGGTGCCTTCGCGACTGACGAACACGAGATCCCCCTTGGAGGTGTGCGCGCTGTGGTCCCCCAGGCCCCTCAGCGCGCTGGCGACCTCTTCGACCATCGGTACGGTGCGGGACTTGCGCGACTTCGGCTTGCCGGCATGCTTGGCGCTGTATGCCTCGAAGACCCGGATCGAGGACTGCTCGAAGTCGACGTCTTCCCAACGCAGCGCCAGCAGCTCGCCCCGACGCAGCCCGCTGAGCGAAGCGGTCAGGTAGATCGCGGCGTCTTGGCGGTCCTCAGTGGCTCGTAGGGCGCGCTCGGTTTCGCTGACTGCCCGGCGGCTGGGATCGCGGTGGGAGCCCGCCGCCGCGGCGCGCACGAGCGTGTCAATCTCTTCGGGGGAGTAGAAGTCAAAGCGGGCGGCATCGTATGACTCCCGCAGTCGCTTTACCTTCGCGGCCGGGTTCGCCACCAAGTTGTGGTGCTCGACAGCGTGCTTGAGGACGGCGTACAACTGGGTCACGATCTTGTTGACCGTGCGCCGGGTGCGCCGTTCGTCTTTGGCCAGAGCGTTGCGCCAGCGCTCGATCTCTTCGGGGGTGATCGCCTCGAGGCGCTGCGGGCCGAACGTGGGGAGCAGGTGCGCGTCGAGCACCGAGCGGTAATCCACCTGGGTGCTGGCGGACCAGTCGCGCTCGAAGCGCCCGCGATCGAACCACTCCTCGGCCACTTCGGCAAACGTGAGGCCCGTACGTTCCTGGAGCAGCTGCCCACGGCGGGCGTCCACGAGCAGCCCGTCGAGGAGCGCCTGCGCCTCGCGCTCGCGTAGGAAGCCGGCGGGCGGTGGCCCCTTGCCGGTCCATGCCGGCCCCAGGCGCTTCTCGTGCTGGCCGTGCTGATCGCGCCACTTCGCACACCAAGTCTTGCGGCGCTTGCCCTCGTAGAGCCAGACGTGGCCGCTGATCGAAGCGTATGGATCAAGAGTTGTAGAAGCCAAGAGGGGATCCTGCGTGAGTTGGGGTTCCGCCGAGATGGCGGAGAACTTGAGAACCGTAGCGCGCCCAACGGACGGAAATTTCCTCCCGAACTTCCTCCCCAAACAACCTTGCCTCGCTCGACCTACCGCGCTGACATGGCTTGGCCACAAGCTATCAACACCTAAGAAGCCCTGGCGCCACCTATTTCTAATCCGAGGGTCGCAGGTTCGAGTCCTGCCGGGGGCTCCTAGCTCGCCCGCCCGCTGGGCCGAAAGCTGGTGGTCGAACGAGAGGCGCGCGTAGGGACGCGGTCACAACGGTGGATTCTCTCTACGAACACGCGAGCTCGAGGGGGTTGCTCGCGGGGTGATGTTTACGGTCGGCTCCCGCGCGTGAGCTCCCGTGTCAGCGCATGGATCGATCGCTCGAGCTGCTTGATGCTGGCGGTCTCGACCCGTTCGAGGCCGACCGTGCGATTGACCCAGGCGTTGATCTCACGGTGGCTGCGCCCATCGTGGCGGTGCAGTTCTGCCACGAGGCGGCTGCGCTCCTGGCGCAGCTGAGCCTGACGCTCGAACGCGGCCACCGGGGCCGGCTCGGGAGCCTCCTCGGCGGCGTTGGCGGGGGAAGGCGAGTGCGCTCTCTGGGGCGCGCCGAACAGGGTCATCTGGGCGGCGAACTCGGCGCTCAGGGGCACGAACTCCGCGGTCACGGACGGTTCGCTCGCGAGCCGCTCGAGTGGCTCGTCCAAGTCCTCCTGGGGCTCGTCGCGGTGCAGGGCGTGGCGCAGCTCGGTTTCGACTTCCGAGGCATGTGCACGCAGAGTGGGATCGGCGGGCAGGTACAGCCAGCTCGGGTCGGCTGCCCGACCCGGGATCGTGCGCACGAACCGCCCGACGATCTGACGGAAGATCAGCGGCGTCTTGGCGGCCGTCGCATATACCCCCACGCGCAGCCGTGGGATGTCCACGCCCTCGGAGACCATGTTCACGGCCACCACCCACGGCTCGCGCGAGCCGCGGAAGTCCGCGAGCTTGCGCGCGGCATTGGCCTCGGTATGCAGCACGACCACCGGCGCGCGCCCAGTCGTCTGGGCCAGCAGCTTCGCGATCCGCCGGGCATGCGTCGCGTCCGCCGCGACCGCGAGGCCGCCAGCGTCGCGGTGGCCCTCCGCGCGCAGCGCCCCGAGCTTGGTGTGCGCCTCCTGGAGGATCCGCGGCAGCCCTTCCGGCAGATCGGTCGAGATCGCGGTGCGATAGCGGCGACTTGCCTCGCGCGCGCTCAGCACCGTCTCGAAGGAGGATTCGACCACGTCCTCGCCGCTGCGCCACGACAGGGTCCCATCGAACGTGACAAATGCCACCGGGCGGCAGATCCCCTCGGCGACTGCCTCCGCATAGGTGTAGGAGACATCGGGCACGACCAGGCCGTCGTGGTCGTAGCGCACGCCCGGGATCGGGGTGGCGTCAGAGCGAAACGGCGTCCCTGACAGCAGCAGCCAGCGCGGGGCCGAGGCGAATGCCCGCTGAAAGCCCGTGCCCCACGCCAGGTCCTCGCCGAGGTGGTGGGCCTCGTCGACGATCACGAGCGTGTCCGCGGGCACCTTGGCCGCCCAGCCGCGCGGGTCGCTCGCCACGCGCGCATAGGTGACCGCGACGCCATCGAAGTCGCGCGGTGGGTTCGGGCCCTTGGCGTCGGGCCGCAACTGCACCCCGAGAATCGCCGCGGCGCTCGCCCACTGACGGGTGAGCGGCGTCGTCGGGCACAGCACCACCACGCGCCCGACGATCCCCTTCGACAGCAGATCCCTTGCGAACTCCAGCGCAGGGCGTGTCTTGCCGGCGCCCGGCGCGGCGGAGATCAGGAACGGGCCCTCTCGCCAGTCGGCCATGTGCTCGAGCGCACGGTGTTGCCATGTGCGCAGGGATGTCGAACGGGAAGACGTCAAAGAGCCCGGCATCCTGCGGCATGCGGCGGACGGATCGCACGGCCCAGTGGCTCGCTCAAACACCAAGCCGTACAGTCGTCAGTGAGTTTGACAATGACCGGGAGTTGTGTAAACTATTCTCACAATCATCGTTTGCTAGACCAAGAAGGAGACAAAACCCATGTCAGCTGAGCCGGCGCCGTTGAACGGTGCGCACGCCGCAACGAGGGTTCGCCCTGCCGGCGCTGGCGCGGGCGGAGATCCCGTGCAGGCGGCTGCGGAACTGTCCTCCGCGGCCGTCGCGCAAACTCCGACCCCGACCTCGACGCGGTGGCGGGATCCCAAGCGCTATGCGTGGCTGCTCGGCCTGATCGTGCCGACGCTGCCCTTTCTCGCCTTCGGCTTGGTCCAGGTCACCGGGCTGGGCATCTTCTGGTTCTACGGGCCGTTCCTGGTCTTCGGGGTCTTCCCCCTGCTCGATCTGCTGATCGGTGGGGACGCGAGGAACCCTCCGGACAGCGTGATCAAGTGGCTGGAACAGGATCGCTACTACCGCTGGTGCACGTACCTGTTCATCCCGATCCAGTACGCGGGCCTGGTGTTCGCGTGCTGGCTGTGGTCCAGCGGGAAGCTCTCGATCGTCGATGACCTGGGGCTGGTGCTGACGGTGGGGATGGTGAGCGGGATCGCGATCAACACCGCGCACGAGCTCGGGCACAAGCGGGCGAGCTTGGAGCGGTGGCTGAGCAGGGTGGCGCTCGCGCAGAGCGCCTACGGGCACTTCTTCATCGAGCACAACCGGGGGCACCACGTGCGCGTTGCCACGCCCGAGGACCCCGCGAGCGCGCGGCTGGGGGAGAGCTTCTATGCGTTCCTGCCCCGCACCGTCGTGGGCAGCCTGCGCTCGGCCTGGGAGCTCGAGCGCACGCGCCTTCAGCGTCTGGGCCGCTCACCGTGGACGCCCGGCAACGACATCCTGGGGGCGTGGGCGATGACCGTCGTGCTGTTCGCCGCCCTCACGGTGGCGTTCGGGGTGGTCGTGCTCCCCTATCTGCTCCTTCAGGCGGCCCTGGGCTTCGCGCTGCTGGAGGTGGTCAACTACCTGGAGCACTACGGCCTGCTGCGCGGACATCGCGAGGACGGGCGCTATGAGCGCACGCGCCCGGAGCACAGCTGGAACAGCAACAGCGTGGCCTCCAACGTGCTGCTCTACCACCTGCAGCGCCACTCCGACCACCACGCCAACCCGGTCCGCCGCTACCAGGCGCTGCGCCACATGGAGGAGGCGCCGCAGCTGCCGACGGGCTACGCGGGGATGATCCTGCTCGCGACGGTGCCCCCGCTGTGGCGCAGGGTTATGGA
Organism: uncultured Solirubrobacterales bacterium; assembly: GCA_963713985.1. Classification (GTDB taxonomy): domain Bacteria; phylum Actinomycetota; class Thermoleophilia; order Solirubrobacterales; family Solirubrobacteraceae; genus Palsa-744. The sequence continues at coordinate 2,290,070 of OY970219.1, forward strand.
CCGGCGGCTGCTCGAGCACTACGAGGGGGATCTCGCTCGCGCGAACATCGCCCCGCGCAAGCGTGCCCGGGTGCTTGCGCGGTACGGGGCGGCCTCATGAGCCGGATGGCGGGAGTGCTCGATGGTCTCGCGAGCCGGAAGGCGGGAGTGCTCGGTGGTCTCGTGAGCCGGGTGGACAAGTGAGTTGCTACCGCTGCCCGGGCTGCGGCTACCTCTACGACGAGCAGGGCGGCCATCCCCACGAGGGCTTTCCCGCGGGTACCCAGTGGAGCGAGGTCCCCGACGATTGGGCCTGCCCGGACTGCGGGGTGTGCGACAAGATCGACTTCGAGGAGGCCGAGTGAGCGCGCCCGCGCCCTATGCGGTGGCCGCGCGGGCGCTGCTGCGTGACACGCTCCTCGACGCGGCGCGGGCGGAGCTGGAGCACCGCCCGTGGAGCGAGGTCACGATGGCGGAGGTGGCGGGGAAAGCCGGCGTGAGCCGCCAGACCCTCTACAAGGAGTTCGGGTCTCGAGAGGAGTTCGCCCAGGTGTTCGTGCTGCGTGAAGCGCAGCGCTTCATCGGGGCGGTCGAGGGGGCGTTGGACGCCCACTTGGAGGACCCCAAGGCGGCGCTTGCGGCGGCGTTCGGCCTGTTCCTCACCGCCGCCGGGGAGGACCCGCTGATTCGCGCGGCGATCGCGGGCTCCGGGGAGATGCTGCCGTTCGTCACCACCCAGGGCCAGCCGCTGGTGGAGGGCGCCGCGGAGCGCCTGGGCACGGCGATCGCGGAGCGCTGGCCGCAGGCGGCGGCACACGACACGGCGCTGCTCGCGGAGTGCCTGGTGCGTCTGGCGATCAGCTACACCACCCTGCCGATCGACCCCGCGGGCATGACGGCCTCCTCGATCGCGGAGCTGCTCGGGCCGTTCATCGAGCACGCGCTCAGGCTCGATGTCCTCCCCGTTCCCGCGCCGGCCTGAGTGCTTCTCCGGCACCCGCGAGCTCTCGCGTCGGACGTCCCGGGCAGACCTCACGCACCGCGCAGCTGCGCCCGCCTGACCTTCCCGCTCGCGGTCTTGGGCAGCTCGGGCACGAAGTCCACGATCCGGGGGTACTTGTAGGGGGCGGTCTCGCGCTTGACGTGCTCCTGCAGCTCGCGTGCGAGCGCTGGGGAGGGGGAGTGGCCGTCGCGTAGGACGACCACCGCGCGCACCACCGCGCCGCGCTCCTCGTCGGGCGCGGACACCGCGGCGGCCTCGGCGACGGCGGGGTGGGCCACCAGCGCGGACTCCACCTCGAAGGGCCCGATACGGTAGCCGGCGGAGACGATCACGTCGTCGGTGCGACCCTCGAAGTGGAGGTAGCCGTCATCGTCGCGACGCACGCGGTCGCCGGTGTGCCAGAGCCCGGCGGCGCCGCGGTCGGCGATGCTCCAGGTCGAGGGCTGTCCGTGTCGCTGCTCGCGCTGGACCTCCTCGCCGAGGTACCCGAGGAAGAACGTGGGCACGCTTGCTGGGTCCGCAACGAGCTCGCCGTCCTCGATGCTGAGCCGCACCCCGGGCAGCGCGCGCCCCATCGAGCCGGGGCGGGGCTCCTCATCGAGGGGCATCCCGGTGAGCTGCCCGGTCTCCGTCTGCCCGTACCCGTCGCGGATGCCAAGGCCGGTGACCTCGCGCCAGGCGCGGAGCACCTCGGGATTGAGCGCCTCCCCGGCGGCCACCATCCCGCTCAGGTCGGGCAGCGGCCTCAGCGTGGTGCGCTTGGCGATCACGCGGTACTCGGTGGGGGCCATGCAGAGCACGTGGACGCGCTCGCGCGCGAGCACCTCCAAACGCTCGGCGGGGTCGAAGCGAGCGTCGTGCAGCAGCGCGGTGGCACCGGTGAGCCAGGGGGCGATGAAGACGTTGCGCGCGGACTTGGACCACCCCGAGGCGGCGGTGCACCAGACGAGCTCCCCCGCGCGCGCCCCCAGCCAGTGGGTGGCCTGCAAACGCTGGCCGAGCAGGTAGCGCTGGCCGTGCAGCACCGCCTTGGGCTCGCCGGCGGTCCCACTGGTGAAGGTGATCAGGCATGGGTCATCCGGGGCGAGCTCCACGGACGTGGCCGGCTGGGCGTCGAAGAGGGTGGCGTCGGGCACGAGCACCACGTCCTGCGGTGCCTGCGGCCGTGGCGACTGCCCCTCGAGCGCCGCGCGCAGCTCCGCGCTGTTGCGCTCGTCGGCCACCACCAGCCGGGGCCGCGCGACCGCGAGGCGCAGGCGGAGGTCCTTGGCGCGAAGCTGCTCGGTGCAGGGCAGCGCGACGGCGCCGAGACGGAAGCACGCGAGCATCGTGAGGACCCACTCGGGGCGGTTGCCGATCAGGGTCATCACGACGTCCCCGCGGCGCACCCCGCGGCGGGCGAGCGCGCCGGCAAGCTGTGCGCTGCGCTTGGAGACCTCGGCGAAGCTCCACTCGCGGCGCGCGCCATCGCGGGCGAGCTCGACCAGCGCGAGCCGATCGCGAGGGAGCTGGTCGAGGATGTCACGGGCGAAGTTCACGCAGGTATTCTCCCTGTAGCTGTCGCGCCCGCGCCGAGCGGGCCGCGTCGCAGCCCGCACCGAGCCCCGGCCCCGCGCCGGGCCCGGATCTTGAACCCCCGACCTTGGAGCGCTCGACAGATGGCCGTAGCCACCACCACCACGCCGACCGACCCCGACGATCAGAAGGCGATCACCGAGATGGTGCGCCAGTTCGCCGACGAGCAGATCATCCCGCACGCGGAGCACTTCGACCACGAGGACTCCTTCCCCGAGCCGATCGTGGAGCAGATGAAGGAGCTCGGGCTGTTCGGGGTGATGATCCCCGAGGAGTACGGGGGGATGGGGCTGGACCTGACGACCTACGCGATGATCGTCGAGGAGCTCTCGCGCGGTTGGATCTCGATCTCGGGGGTGATCAACACGCACTTCATCGGCAGCTACCTGCTGATGAAGTTCGGCAACGAGGAGCAGCGCCAGAAGTACCTGCCGCGGATGGCCACGGGGGAGATCCGGGCGGCGTTCTCACTCTCCGAGCCGGAGCTCGGCAGCGACGTACAGGCGATCAAGACCTCCGCGAAGAAGGGCGAGGACGGGAAGTACGAGATCAACGGCCAGAAGATGTGGGTGACCAACGGGTTGCGCTCGGCGCTGGTGTTCGTGCTGGTGAAGACCGACCCCGAGGTGCAGCCCCGCCACAAGGGCTTCACGTGCTTCATCGCCGAAAAAGAGCCGGGCGTTGGCGAGAACTCGGGCGAGTACGCGGGGCTGACGGTGCCGCCGCAGATCAAGAAGATGGGCTACAAGGGCGTCGAGTCCACCGAGCTCGTGTTCGACGGGTATCGCTGCCCGGCGGAGAACGTGCTGGGTGGGGAGCAGGCGGGCCTGAACAAGGGCTTCTCGCAGATGATGGACGCGCTCGAGGTCGGCCGCGTGAACGTGGCGGCGCGTGGGGTGGGGATCGCGCAGCGGGCGCTCGAGCTGGCGCTGCGCTACTCACAGGAGCGCAAGACGTTCGGCAAGCCGATCGCCGAGCACCAGGCGATCCAGTTCAAGCTCGCCGACATGGCCACGCAGGTCGACGCGGCGCGCCTGCTCACGATGCGCGCTGCGCGGATGAAGGACGCGGGCGAGCGCTCGGATCTGGAGGCGGGGATGGCGAAGCTGTTCGCCTCCGAGGCGGGGCGCTTCTGCGTGGAGGAGTCGCTGCGGATCCACGGCGGGTACGGGTACTCCAAGGAGTACGAGATCGAGCGCCTCTATCGCGACGCCCCGCTGCTGCTGATCGGGGAGGGCACCTCGGAGATCCAGCGGATGGTGATCGGGCGCAAGCTGCTGCAGCGCCACAAGGTTTAGGCGCCGGCTGGGCGTGAGGTGCGAGGCTCGCCCCCTCCGACCGGCCACCGCGCTGGGGCGGGCCCAGCCGGGCCCGCCGTCTAGGTCTGCGTTCCAGCGGGTACGAGGAGTCCAATCGTGACGATAATTGGTCGCGCTGTAGGCTATGGGCAAGCGGGATCGGCAGACTGGAGGAGCTGAATGGCAGATGACGCCAAGGCGTTGATCGAGCTGGCGGTGCGCAGGTTCACCCGGGAGGTGCCGGCGCTCGAGCCGATAAAGCTGGTGGTGGGGATCGAACTGCGGGGGCGGGGGGACGTGCAGCACTTCCGCTTGGAGCTGCCCGAGATCAAGGTGACCAAGGGCCCGGCGGCGGACGCGCGCCTGCGGCTGGACATGCGGCGGGAGTTCTTCAACGTGATGGCGCGTGAAGCGAAGGTGGAGGACTGGATCGAGGCTTTCACCTACGGGCAGGCGAAGGCGTCGGGCCCGGAGCAGTTCCTGAAGCTGATCGTGAACGTGGTGGAGCGCCAGCAGGAGCGCCAGCGCACCAGACGGGCAAAGCAGCACTGAAGCCGGAGACTGCCTTCCCGCGGCGGGCGGCTAGTAGGAGATGCCTCCCGCGGCAGGCGGCTAATGGTAGGAGAGGATCTGGTCGGCTAGGAATGCGATCGAGGCGACCAGAAAGAAGCACATCACGATCAGGGAAAAGTTTTCGTTCATGGCTGCTGTGCTCGCTCCTGTGGCTGTGCTGTTGGGCACAGCATAGTGCCTGGGCCGGGTGGGGTGCGCCGCTTCAGGCGAGTAGGGCGCCGTCGTCGTAGAGCTTGATCACCTTGACCGCCGCGTCCGGACCCCCGCCCGCAGCGTCGAGACAGAGGCGGCAGAGCACGCACTCGTCGAGGTTGCGGGCGACGATCTCGAGCTTTCCAGAGCCGTCCTGGGCGAAGATGTCCACGGGGCAGGCCTCGGTGAGCTTGCGCGCGAGCTCCGTGTCGGCCGCGGCGGCGTCGTCGACCTCGACGGCGATGAACGTCCCGTCGGCTCTCATGCGGGGCCTCCTGCGGCGGCACCGGACCGCGCGGCGATCTTCTCCTGGATCAGCCCGGGGATCTCCTCGATGCGCTCTGCCACGGTGATCCCGGCGGCGGCGAGGCGGGCGATCTTCTCGGAGGCGGTGTCCTCCTTGCCTTCGACGATGGTGCCGGCGTGGCCGAAGGACATGCCGGGCATCTCGTCCATGAAGCGCCCCGCCATGAAGGCGACGATCGGCAGGCGCGAGTGGTTCTCGGTGACCCAGCGCGCGAGCTCGGCCTCCATGCGCCCGCCGGGCTCGGTGTAGATCACGATGCCCTGAGTCTGCTCGTCGGCCTCGAAGAGGGGCATGAGCTCGGCGTAGGTGGAGCCGATGATCGCGTCGCCGCCGATCGAGACCGCGGTGGACTGCCCGAGGCCGGCGGCGGAGAGGGTGGAGGACATCTCGGTGGTCATGCCCCCGGAGCGCGAGATCACGCCGATCGGCCCGGGGGTGTAGGCCTGGGCGGCGTTTTTGGCGGGGCCGCCGATGCCGCCCATCTTGACGACGTCGGGGACGATGATGCCGAGGCAGTTGGGCCCGATGATGCGCGCGCCGCGCAGGGTGGCGAGCTCGACCATCTGCGCGACGTCGCCGCGGGGGATGCGCTCGGTGACGATCACGATCAGCTTGACGCCGTTCTCGACGGCCTCGAAGACGGCGTCCTTGGTGAAGGCGGGGGGGACGGTCACGACGGAGCCGTGGATCGGCGCGCCGTGATGGGCGACGGCCTGGGCGACGGTGTCGAACACGGGCACGCCGTGCACCTCGCGCCCGAGGCGCCCAGGGGTGACCCCTCCGACGACCTTGGCGCCGGCGCCGTAGTCGAGGCACTCGCGAGTGAGGTTGACGGCCTCGCGGCCGGTGATGCCCTGGACGATGAAGGTCGTCTCTGCGTCGATCAGGATGCTCATGAGGGGATCTTCTCGACGGCGCGCCGCGCGGCCTCGTTCAGCGACACGGAGCGGTCGGCATAGTCGACGCCGTACTTCTGGAGGATCTTGAAGCCCTCCTCCTCCCAGGCGCCGGGGATGCGGAAGATCGCGATCTTCTCGGCCGGGTCGTGGCCGAGCTCCAGGCACGCTTTGATCACGCCGCGGGCGACGATGTCCACACGGGTGTTGGAGACGATCGACATCATCACGGCGATCTTGTCCACACCGGGCTTGGAGAGCACGAGCTTGGCGAGGCCGCAGGCCTTGGCGACGGAGGGGTTGCCGCCGATCTCGCAGTAGTTGGCGGGCTTGCCGCCGTGGGCGCGGACGGCATCGAACAGCGTGAGGGAGCCCCCGCCGGCGCCGATCACGAGGCCGAGGTTGCCGTCGAACTCGGTGACGTTGCCGGCGACCCCGCGGTGATCCTGCGCATCAACGGCCTCGCCGGCGATCTCGAAGGGGGTGGCCTCGCGCGCCTGGCGGGTCTCCTCCTCGCCGACACCGAGCTCTGCGAGCAGCTTCTTGTGGCGCCCGCGGGCCTCGTTCTCCATGTCCATGTGGGCGTCGAGCGCGATGAACGAGCCGTCGGCGAGTCGCCCGAGGGGGTTGATCTCGGCAAGGACCATGTCGTTCTCGACGAACAGCCTGGCCAGCCGGGTGAGGATCGGCACGAGCTTGTTCAGCGCGGGGCCGGTGACGCCGGAGGCGGCGATCGCCTCCTTGGCGAGGAAGTCGGAGAGGGGGAGGATGTTGGAGAAGTGCCGGCGCCCAACCTTCTCGGGCTGCTCCTCTGCCACCTGCTCGATGTCGATGCCCCCAACGGGCGAGAAGATCATCACGGGCTGCTTGCGGATCCCATCCCAGACGACCCCGGCGTAGTACTCCTGCTCGACCTCGGCCTTCGGGTCGACCAGCACCCCGCGCGGCATGTGCCCGCCGATCTCCAGCGCGAGGATGTCGCGCGCGTGCTCCTGTGCCTCCTCGGGAGTGTCGGCGAACTTGACCCCTCCGGCCTTCATGCGCCCCCCGGTGAGCACCTGGGACTTGATCACCACGGGCCCCCCGATCCGCCGCGCGATCTCGCCGGCCTCGGCGGGGTCGGTGGTGAAGCCGTAGTCGGTGACGGGGATGCCGGCGCGCTTGACGATCTCGCGCGCCTCGAACTCGAAGAACCTCATGCGGCGCGGAAGCCTACACGCTCAGCAGTCGGCGAGGGCTCGCAGCGTCTCGCAAATCTCGCGGTGTCTGGGACCTAGTGCGCCGGTTCGTTCGGCCAACGCCGATCGCAGGATGGTCTGAAGATTGTCGAACGAGGCGGCACATTCGCTTGGAAGGCCCTCGCTCGGTCCGAGGCCAATCTCGGTGGGGATTCCGCGTACCGTGCGGCTGATCGGTGCCACCACGACGCGCGTCAGCACCGGTATCGCCTCCGATCGCGTGATCACCAGCACAGGCCGGCGCTTGTCCTCAGCCTCTGCCCACCAAACATCCCCTTGCTCGGGGATGCTCACCAGGGTTCCTCTGTGACCAGCGCGCGGGTCGCTTGCGCAGCTTGTGCGAGCTCCTCATCAGTCTCGGGATGACGCTTGTATCCCTCAACGATTTCAGCGCCGATTCGCTGGCGGCGATGCTCCTCCACAAGCCTCTCCAGGCCGATTCGCACGGCCTCGGAGCGGTTGGCGACGAGACCGTCTGCGACGAGGCCATCGAGATCGGCGACAAGTTTGTCGTCAAGACGAGTTACGACCTGTGCCATACACAAAGTATAACGAAACACAATGCAAGGCGTCTACCCAACCAGCGTAAACAGCGGGCGCTGCGCGGCCGCGGTCGTCCCGGTCGCGTCGCTCGCGCTGAGCTGCAGCCGGTAGCTGCCCGGTGCGAGCTTGGCGCCATCGGCTAGCAGCCCGTCGAAACCGACGTGGTCGGCCCCGGCGGAGGCGGCGAGGCTCACGCTGCCGTGCACCGCGGTGTAGCGCGTGCAGCGTCGGCCGTGGCGGCGCTTGGAGGAGGGCGCGAGGCAGCGAGCACCGCTCGATATGCCCGGTTGGGCGCGCTGGAAGGTGAGCGTGACGGTCGCCGCCTGGGAGACCGTGAAGGAGATCGTGGTGCCGACCGGTGTGCGCTTGCGGGAGTGCTTCGCGAGCGTGGCGGCATGCGTGCCGCGGCGGAAGCGCGTGGGGCTCAGCGCGAGGGCACTCACGATTGGGCCTGCGTCGCTGCTGGAGGCCGGCGTGCTGCTCGTGGAGGCGGGGAGGGTGGTGAAGGTCACGGGGCTGCCGCTGCCGGTGCCCTGGATGCTCATGGCGAGAAGCGTGGCGGTGTATGTCGTGTTGGGGGCAAGGCCCGCCGCCGTCGCCGAGACGGGGAGGGGGGTGACGCCAGCGCCGAGCTGCTGGGCGCAGGGGAACAGCGCCACACCCGCGGGGGCTGGGGTAAGTGCGAAGGCGCAGCTCGTGATCTGCCAGGCGCTCGGGTTGACGGTGCCGCCGAGCGTCGCGGTCGTGGCGGTGATGGCGCTCGGGGCAGCGGTGATGGCGGCCGGCGCGGAGGGTGTCCAGGTGAACGTGACCGAGGGCTGCGCGCCTTCGGCCGGTGGCACGAGCGAGAAGCCCGAGACGCCAACTGCTCCGGCGGGCACTCCGGAGGCCCCTCCGCCACCTCCGCCCCCGCCGCCGTTGTAGAGGTTCATGCTCGCGCCGCTCCCGGTCGCACTGCCCCAGCCGCCGCCCCCTCCGCCGCCGCCGAAGAGGCCGCCGCCACCGCCGCCACCGCCCCCGCCCTGAGCGCTGCCCCCGTCTCCGCCGAGGCCGACCCCACCTTTTTTGGCGCAGCCTTCGCCTTCGGGCGGTGGCGGCGTCTCGCAGCCAAACGACGGGCTGCCCGCCGCTCCGCTCGCGGTGGAAGTGCCCGGCTTGCCGCCGCTGCCGCCTTCGTCTCCCTGCGTGTCTCTGGAGCCCGCGTCTCCGGGAAGGTTCGCTGGGCCACCGACGCCGGCGGCCACCGAGAAGGGCAGTCCGACCCCCCCGCCGCCGCCTCCTCCGGCGGCGACGAGCAGCCGCGATTCAAGCGAGGAGCGCTCGCCGCATTCGGAGGATGTGGCGCTCGCCGGGCAGGTGCGCACGTCGGAGGCCCCCCCTCCGCCACCGCCGCCGGGGGCCTCGGCGAACAGGATCACGCGCACTCCGCCGCTGCCTCCGCCGCCGTATCCGCCGAGACCTTCTTCGTGCGTATTCGAGTTGGTCCCCTGCCCGTTGCCCGCCACCTCGGCGTAAAGCGTCTCGCCCGGGGTCACCGCGAGCGTGGCGGTCGCGGTGGCGCCGCTGCCACCGGGGGTGCCTTCGTTGCCGGGGCCGCCGTTGCCCCCGACGGCGGTGGCCTGCACGCTGTTCACCCCTGGAGGCACCACGAACTGCTGCTCCCCGGGGGTCGTGAACGATTGCGAGACGACGGCCGCCTGCGCTCCGGCGCCGGTAAGCCCAACTGTCAGTGTCGCGCTCAACGCCGCGACGGCGATCCGAAGGCCGCTGCTCATCTGGATCTCATCGGCTGTGGATGGCTCTGAGCTGAGCCGACCTCGGCCGACGAGCCGGTGCTTACACCGTCCTCGAGCCGGCGCCTACGCCGCCGCCGGCTGGAACCCGTATGCCTCCGCGAGCTCGGGGTCCTTGCGGGCGAGCATTTCGGCGAGGTTGACCATGACCTGGCACTGCTTCCAAGTGGCGTCGTCCTGCATCTTGCCGTCGATCATGTGCACGCCGCGGCCGTCGGGGATCGCTTCGATGACCTTTTTGGCGAACGCGACCTCGTCGGGTTCGGGGGAGAAGACCTTCTTGGCGATGCCGATCTGCACGGGGTGCAGCGACCAGGCGCCGACACAGCCGAGCAGGAAGGCGGCGCGGAACTGGGTTTCGCAGCCCTCGACGTCCTTGATGTCGCCGTAGGGGCCGTAGAAGGGCAGCGCGCCGACCGCCGTGCAGGCGTCGACCATGCGGGCGATCGAGTAGTGCCAGGGATCCTGCTGGTAGGAGGGCCGTGGGGCGTCGGGGTTCTCGGGGTCGGGGTCGGCGATCGTGCGGTAGCCGGGGTGCCCGCCGCCGACGCGGGTGGTCTTCATGCGCCGTGAGGCGGCGAGGTCGGCGGGGCCGAAGCTCATACCCTGGATGCGCGGGGAGGCGGCGGCGATCTCCTCGAGGTTGGCGACGCCGAGGTGGGTCTCCAGCACGCAGTGGATGAGGATCGGGCGCGTGAGGCCGGCTTTGGCCTCCAGCTGGGCGAGCAGGCGGTCGGCGTAGTGGATGTCCCAGGGGCCCTCGACCTTGGGGATCATCACGACCTCGATCTTCTCGCCGATCTCGCCCACGATCTGGGTGATGTCGTCGAGGAAGTAGGGGGAGGCCAGTTCGTTGACGCGCGTCCACAGGGCGGTGTCCCCGAGCTCCATTTCGCGGCCCACCTTGATCAGTCCGGCGCGGGCGGCCTCCTTGCGATCCAGCGGCACGGCGTCCTCGAGGTTGCCGAGCAGGATGTCCACGGTGGGGGCGATGTCGGGCACCTTCGCCACCATCTTCTCATTGGAGAAGTCCAGGAAGTGGATCATCCGGGAGGGCTTGAAGGGGATCTCGCGCGCCGGCTCGGGCGCGTCGATCGCGAGGGGCTTGAAGAAGTCGCGGGGGTTGCGCAAGTGGGTTCTCCTGGGTCTCGTTCTTGGATCGTGGCGTCCGGCGGGACACCGGCGGGGCTGTCGTTCTGGGGCGGCTCTCGGGGCGTGCGCCCGGGGTCCTGTCCGGGTGCTCCGGCGCGCGGGCCCAGCCTGAACGGTACCTGCTCGGCGTCGCCCAATAGAGTTGCCGGGCCAGAGAACACCGAGAGAGCACCCAAGGAGACCACCGAGATCCATGAGCGAGACCTTCGAGACCGAGCAGGCTGCGCGCGAGGCGAGCGGCTCCCACCCCTATGGCCGCTACCTGGAGGAGTTCGAGGTCGGCGCCGTCTACAAGCACTGGCCGGCGAAGACCGTGACCGAGGCCGACGATCATCTCTTCTGCCTGATCACGATGAACCACCACCCGCTGCACATCAACGACGTGTATGCGCACAAATCTCAGCAGGGGCGCAACGTGGTGGTGGGCCCTCTGGTCTACTCGCTGGCGCTGGGCATGTCCGTGAGCGACGTGAGCGGCAAGGCGATCGCTAACCTCGCCACGGAAGAGCTCAAGCACCCCGCGCCGGTCTTCCACGGAGACACACTCTACTGCGAGTCGGAGGTGCTGGAGAAGAAGGAGTCCCAGTCCAAGCCCGACCGCGGCACCGTCAGGGTGCACACACGCGTGCTCAACCAGGACGGGGTGCTGGTGGCGGAGTTCAAGCGTCTGGTGCTGGTTCCACGCAAGAGCCCGGGCCGATGACCGACTCCAGCGTCGATTAGCGGCGCCCGCACCGCTCGCGCCTACGTGGAAGGTTGGGCGGGCCCATACGTTGAGTATTGGGTAGAGCGTCCTGGGGCCGTGCGATAGGCTCCCTGGACCGCCTTTTCGCGATGCGCGACGCGCATCGCGTGCGCCGCCGGCATGGAGCCCCGTAGCGCGTGCGGAGCGCCAGAGACCCCATCCATCGCCCATCCATCGCGAGACCCGAGGAGCAGCCAATCGTCATGGAGACCACTGCCATCCCAGATGCCCCCACTGAAAACAAGCCCCTGCTGGCGTGGGTCGAGGAGATCGCAGCCCTCACCGAACCGCAGGCGATCCACTGGTGCGACGGCTCCGCCGAGGAGTACAACGCCCTCTGTGCTCAGCTGGTGAAGGCCGGCACCTTCCGCCGCCTCGCAGACGCCAAGCGCCCGAGCTCCTACCTGGCCTTCTCGGACCCCGGGGACGTGGCGCGGGTGGAGGACCGCACCTTCATCTGCTCGGCCACCGAGGAGCAGGCGGGTCCCACCAACAACTGGTGCGACCCCGACGAGATGCGGGAGGCCCTCGGCGAGCTGTTCGCGGGCTCGATGCGGGGCCGCACGATGTACGTGGTGCCCTTCTCGATGGGGCCGCTGGGCTCGGACAAGAGCCACATCGGGGTGCAGTTGACCGACTCCGCCTACGTGGCGGTGAGCATGCGCGTCATGACGCGCATGGGCCAGCGGGCGCTCGAGGTGCTCGGCGACGACGGGCGCTTCGTGCCTTGCCTGCACTCCGTCGGCATGCCGCTCGGCGAGGGCGAGGAGGACGTGTCGTGGCCGTGTAACGCCGAGAACAAGTACATCGTGCACTACCCCGAGACGCGCGAAATCTGGTCCTACGGCTCCGGCTACGGCGGCAACGCGCTGCTCGGCAAGAAGTGCTTCGCCCTGCGGATCGCCTCGGTGATGGCGCGCGATGAGGGTTGGATGGCCGAGCACATGCTGATCCTCAAGCTGACCTCGCCCGAGGGGGAGGTCAAGTACATCGCGGCCGCGTTCCCCTCGGCCTGCGGCAAGACCAACCTTGCGATGCTGATCCCGACGCTCGAGGGTTGGACGGTGCAGACGATCGGCGACGACATCGCGTGGATGAAGTTCGGCGAGGACGGCCGCCTGTACGCGATCAACCCGGAGGCCGGCTTCTTCGGCGTGGCCCCCGGCACGGGCGAGCACACCAACCCCAACGCGATCCGGATGGTCGCGCACGACACGGTCTTCACCAACTGCGCGCTCACCGACGACGGCGACGTGTGGTGGGAGGGGATGACGCCCGATCCGCCCGCGCACCTCACCGATTGGCACGGCAAGGATTGGACGCCCGCCTCCGGGACGCCCGCAGCGCACCCGAACGCGCGTTTCACCGTCAGCGCCGACCAGACTCCGGCGATCGCACCGGAGTGGGAGGACCCCGCTGGCGTGCCGATCGACGCGATGCTGTTCGGCGGGCGGCGCTCGACGGTGGTGCCGCTGGTGACCGAGGCGCTCGGCTGGGAGCACGGCGTGTTCCTCGGTGCGACGATGAGCTCGGAGAAGACGGCGGCGGCCGCCGGCACGGTCGGGGAACTGCGTTTCGACCCGTTCGCGATGCTGCCGTTCTGCGGCTACAACATGGCCGACTACTTCTCACACTGGCTGGAGATCGGCAGCACCCCGGGGGCGAAGCTGCCGAAGATCTTTTACGTCAACTGGTTTCGCAAGGACGAGTCGGGCCGCTTCCTGTGGCCGGGCTTCGGCGAGAACTCGCGGGTGCTCTCGTGGGTGTTTGCGCGCTGTGCCGGCCACGGTGCGGCGCAGCAGACCCCGATCGGGATCGTCCCGCCGGTGGGCCCGGAGGGCATCGACACGCGCGGCGTTGACGTCTCCGAAGCGGACATCGCCGAGCTGCTGCGCGTGGACGTCGCGGAGTGGCGCTCGCAGCTGCCCCACTTCCACGAGCACTTCGGCAAGTTCGAGCGGCTCCCGCCTGAGCTGCACGAGCAGCTGAAGGCGCTCGAAGAGCGCCTCGCCTGAGCTTGGGCGACGTCTGGACAACGGTCCGAGTTTCGGGCGGGGACTGGCACTTCGTCTCAATCGGATTGGCTCGCTGGCCGATACTCCCTGGGTGAGCTACCTGAGGCGGGTGCTGCCGCGCCCTGACACGCCGGCCTGGATAAGGGGCGCCATGGCCCTGCTCGCCTGCATGGTGCTCGCGCATCTCGCGCACAGCGTGCTCGTGCTCGGCTGGGGAGCGAGCGACCGGCTGTTCGACGATTGGCTGTACGACGCGGTGATGGTGGGCTGCGCGGCGGTGTGCCTCGCGCGCGGCTTGACGCTCGCCACGGCGAGGGTCGTCTGGCTGGCGCTGGGGTTCAGCCTCGCCTGCGACGCCGCCGGGGAAGTGATGTCCTCGATCAGCGAATCGCTCGCGCCGAACGTTCAGCGCGGGCTCTATCTCTGCTTCTATCTGGGCGCGTACGTGGCGATCGTGCTGCTTGGGCGCCGGCGCCTGAGTCATCCGCGGGCCAGCCTGTGGCTCGACGGACTCGGCGGCATGCTCGCGGTGGGGGCGCTCGGCTGCAGCGCGCTGTTCGCCCCGGTGCTGGCGGCGACGCACGGCGGCTCGGTCGAGGCGGCGTTCAACCTCGCCTACCCGCTCGCGGATGTGCTGCTGGTCGCGGTGGTCGTCGGGATGCTGACCGTCGCCGGCTGGCAGGTGGACCGCCCGTTCGCGCTGATCGCCCTGGGGTTCGCGGTGACGGCGGTTGCCGACGGCTTCTTCCTCTACATGGAAGCGCACGGAGGCTACACGGCGGGCACACCGCTGGACACGCTGTGGCTGCTGGGAGCGCTGATCCTGGCGTGTGCGGCGTGGCAGCCCGACAGCGGGCGGGTGCGCGAGCGCTACACCCTGGCAGCCGTCACGGCGGCGCCGGTGGTGGCCGGGGCGGTCGCGATCGGGGTGCTGGTGGAGGGGGGCGTGGAAGGGGCCGTGGGAGGGGTCGCGGGCGCCTCGATCTGGCTTGCCGTGGCGGCGCTCGTGGCGGTCCTGCTGCGGCTGTTCATCACCTCGGCCGAGAACATCCGTCTGATCGCCTCCAGCAGCGAGCTTGCCAACCGCGACGCGCTCACCGGCCTGGGCAACCGCCGGGCGCTGTTCGAGGATCTCCGGCTGGCGGTCGCGCAGGCCACGGCGTCGAGTCCGAGGCTGTTCCTGCTGTTCGACCTCAACGGCTTCAAGCACTACAACGACACGTTCGGGCACCCGGCCGGGGACGCCCTGTTGCAGCGCCTTGGCTGCAAGCTCGCGCAGCGGGCCGGCCCCGGCGGGCTCACCTATCGGCTCGGCGGGGACGAGTTCTGCGCGCTGCTGTGGGTGACGGGCGATCCGGCGGAGCTCGCCGCCGACCTCGCCGGTGCGCTGCTGGAGAGCGGCGAGCACTTCACGATCGGGGCCTGCTACGGCGAGGTTCTGCTGGGACGGGAGGCGCTCAGCGCGGAGGAGGCGCTGCGCATCGCCGATCAGCGTCTCTACGCGCAGAAGTTGCTCTCCCTACGAGCGCCCGTGAGCCGCGAGTGGCGTGACGTGCTGCTCGGGCTGCTGCGGGAACGCGACCCCGAGCTCGACACCCACGTGCACGAGGTAGCCGCGCTCGCCCAGGGCGTCGGCGAGCGGCTCGGCCTGGCGGCTGGGGATCTCGCGGACCTGGTGGCCGCGGCGGAGCTGCACGACATCGGCAAGGCGGCGATCCCCGACGCGATCCTCGACAAGCCGGAGGCGCTCGATCGCGAAGAGCGGGCGTTCATCGAGCGCCACACGATCATCGGCGAGCGGATCATCGCGTCGGCTCCCTCGCTGCGAGGAATCGCCACGATCGTGCGCGCCACGCACGAGCGCTACGACGGGCAGGGCTATCCCGACGGGCTGGCCGGCGAGCAGATTCCGCTCGCCGCGCGAATCATCGCGATCTGCGACGCCTACCAGGCGATGACGAGCAACCGTGGCTACTGGGATGCGCTGAGCGAGCGACAGGCCCGCGCAGAGGTGCAGCGGTGCGCCGGCAGTCAGTTCGACCCGCGGATCACGCGCGTGTTTCTCGACTTCGTGCAGTCGGAGCTCGGGGTGGTCCCCTAGTCGTGCGAGTGGGCCTCGCCGCCCGCGGCGGCGGGAGGGCGGGACTCCTCGGCCAAGGAGGTGATCGTGAGCGCCCCGCGAGCGGAGGACTCGAGCACCTCGGTGGCCTCCTCCAGCGAGCGCGCGTAGAGCTCGACGAGCAGGTGCACGATGATCCGGGCGTCGTCCTCGTGCTTGTGGAAGCGCACGTGGGTGAAGAACTCCCTGACCCCGTGGTCGCCGAAGGCGGCGTAGGAGAGCGCATCCCCAGCCTCCGGGCCCGAGCAGGTCTCGACGTCTTCGGCGTCCACCGCCACGGTGCACGAGGCGACCCAGGGGGTGCCCGCGATCATTCGTTCCCAGCGGTCCTCGATCGGCTCCACGCGGCCGTTGTTGAAGCCCAGGTGGGGCTGGTCGTGCATGCAGTCCAGGCACTGCACCACCGCCTCCTGCAGCTCGTCCACCACCTCCGAGCGCTCGCCGGTATCGGGGTCGATCTTGTGGATCCCCTCGTAGTGGACCTGGACCTCGAGCTCCTGCGACCAGCAGCGGTAGCAGCGCAGCCAGCTGCGAGCGGTGGTCTCCGAGGCCGAGCTCTCCATGGGACCCATTGTATGCGCCGGGCGGCGAGAGCCCGGGATGGCGCCCCAGTTACTTGTGGCGATGCGCTCGTTTGCCCTTGAAGGTCACCGGGTCGCTCAGCACGGTGGGGGTTCCGCCGAGCGCCGAGGTGTAGGTCAGGGTCGCGGTGAGATGGATCGTCTTGCCCTTCTTCAGCAGCGCTTTGATCTTGCTGAGCAGGTAGACCGTCAGCGTCAGCGGTACGCCCGCGGTCCCGCTGGCGGAGATCGTACCGGCCGCGGTCGTGGGGGGAAGGCACTTGCCTTTGATCTTGACCAGGCCTTTCTTGCATTTCTTGGCCTTGGCGTCCACCGCCGAGGTGCTGGCGATCGACGCCGTGGGTATCGTCATCGCCAGGGTTGCGTTGCCCGACTGGAGGGGGAGGAGCGTGATCGTGACCGTGCCGCCCGAGTTCTCGGTGGTGCTCTGGATCGTGAAGCCGCTGTTGGGCACCGGGGGTGGTGGTGGGGGCGGGGGGGCGGGAGCGGGCGGCTTCTTTTTCAGGCAGGGCGTCGTCGGGGTGCGTTCGTAGCCGGGAGCGCAGGGCGGGACGCCTTCGGCGCTTTCTTTGATGATCTCCTCGAGCTTGGAGTCGAGCGATTTGGCGCCTTCTTCGGCGACGATCGCCTGCCCGCCCGTGGCGGCGGCCCAGTATTCCCAGTAGTGGATGTAGTTTGAGGTTTCCGACTCGTCGGTGTGAAAGTAGTTCACCATCGCCAGTGGCTTTTCTTCGGCGTCCAGTCGCTGGAGGGTTTTGTGGAACTCCAGCGATTCGCCTTCTTTCCAAATGGTTCCGGGAATGCCCCATTTGCCAGGAAGTTCTTCGCCCGTGTTCGGCCATGCCTCTTCCCCGTCGTTAAACGGTTCCGTGAACTGAAATTCGCTCGGGATCCCTTCGTTGACGTTGGGCGTGTGCGGCACGTTGTCGGCGATCAGGACGATCTCGTGACGAGCTCCCGGCCGCCAGCCGATGAGCGAGTTGGTCGCGGTCTCCCACAGGGCGCGGCCGTAGGCTTCCGGCAGGTCGCCGCCGGCATGCGCCACCTCTTCTTTGACTTCTTCTCCTTCTTCTTTTGGCAGTTTGACTGACAGTTCGTTGATCGCTTCTTCGACCTTGGGTTCTTCGGCGGTCAGCGGCTGCCACAGATGCCACGGCTTTTCGATGTCTTCTTCGTATTCCTTTTCGGTTTTTGTTTCCGGGGTACCGCCGTTGTAGTACCCGGGGATATCTTCGACGTTCGCGATGCCGAACTCCACGTTGGGGAGGCTGGCCTTGGTATTGGCGATGAGGGTCTTGATTTCTTCTTTCGCTTCTTCGAGCACCCCCTCCATCGAGCCGCTGGTGTCGAAGATGAACATGATGTCGGTCTTTTCAGGCACCACCGCGCTCGCGCGCCCGGCCGACGCCGCCAGCGAGATCGCCAGCGCGAGCGCCGATGCGCCGATCAGGGCGAGGAACCTTCTTCGCCATCCCGCTGCCGAGCCCCGCGTGCCTTCATTCATTCGTTCGTGTCTCCAATCAAAACGTCTGCTCTCAGTATCTGCCAGCCAAGGCATCATCGAATGCCCGATGGCCTCTGGCCGCTACTTCTTGTGCTTGTGCTTCGGCTTGACCGTGATGATGTTGATCGTCTTCGTCGTCAGCTCCAGGCCACCGGCTGTCTTCTCGCTGACGCTGATGTTCGCCTTGAGGTGACCGTGATCGCGGCGCAGCTGCTGCTTACCCGCCTTGGTGAGGCGAACCTTGAGCTTCTTCGGTCCCGGGGTCGTGATCGTGAACGTGCCGGTGGCGAGCACGATGGTCTTCGGGCCTTTGCTCTTCTTCTTGCGGGCCACGCTGGCCTTGGACGCCCCGCCGATCGTGATCGTGAGCGTGACGGTGCACGGTGTCGAGGCGCAGCTGATCGTGACCGTCACCGAGCCGCCGCTGGTCGTGCCACCGCCTTCGACCGTGGTGGCGGGAACGACCTTCAGCACCTCGGAGCCGCAGGCGCTCCTGCTGGACACGTTGTGGACGTCGCCGCTGTATTCCGCCAACCAGTAGTAGGACCCCGGAGCGAGCGCGGTGGTGACCGCGGCGGACGAGGCAGCGAGACCGCTCGTGACAGCTACTGCGCCGCTCTTGAACACCTCGCTGGAGGAGGTGCAGGAGGGGTTCGAGAACAGGGCGTAGATGACGGTGCCCGTCGCGGTGGCGGCGTTGACCCCGGTGAGCGTCGCGCGATCGGTCTCGCCGACCGTGCCGGCCGAGATCGTGATCGATGCGCCCGTCGTCGTACCGGAGGTCTGACTTGTTGTGAGCGTGTCGGCGGCCGGTGGGGGCGTTGGCGGGGTGGCGTCGCTCGCCACGAACTGCTGCGCATAGACGGAGCCGTTGTCGAGCCACGACACCCAGCCCAGTCCTGAGGGGTCGACGGAGCTGGTCACCTTGCCCGCTCCCCCATCGGTGTTGGGGTTCAGGGCCGATGGTCCGATCCAGGTAGTGCCGCCGTCGGGGCTGTAGGCGAGGCTGATCGGACCGCCACCCCCACCGAGGAGGAAGGTGGCGAAGACCCCGCCGGCTTCGTCCTGGGAGACCGCTGGGTCCTGCTCTCCCTGGTCCGTGGCGATCGTTGCAAAGGGCGTGTCGAAGGTCTCGTTGGCCTGGTCGAAGCGGTGGTAGACGATGTTGTTGTGCGCGGTGTCGTTCTCGAGCACGCCGAAGCCGCTTGGACCGCCGGCCACGGCAGGTTCGTCCACGTTGCAGTCGGCCTGCGCGGCGGCGACCTTCCAGGCGCTGTTGGCCATGCCTGGGGAGATGTTGTAGTTGTTGGTCGAGCTCTGGTCCCCGCTACCGTAGGCGTAGGCGGTCCCGCTCCCGGGCATGCATGCGAACGGCCCGTTGCTGAAACCGGTGTTGAAGATGCCGAGGACCCCCGGTGTGGCAACACTCTGCCCCGCGAACTGGCCGCCGGCGTTGCTGATCGTGTCGGGGTTGGTGTTGGGCTCCAGTTCCGCGAAGGGGTACGGCCCGCCGTCCGGGATGGGTTTACCGTCGCACTGCTGGGTGGAGCACTCAGGCGGCGAGGTGAGGGGGAAGGCGTTGAACGTGGGTGGTCCCCCGGCGGAGTTCCAGCCGTAGCCGAGCTCGTTTGTCCCGGGCACGATGACCGCACTGAGCGGACCGGTATCGGCGCTGAGGATGCCATCGGCGACTGACAGGCCGCCGTTCACAACGCTGAACGTGGCGCCGCCGTTGGTGGACTGCCACTCCTGCTCCGGCACGTAGTCACCCGCACTTGAGCCAGCCGTGCCATAAACATCGGCAAGGATGACCACCGTCAAGCCGTCGAACAGCACCTGGACACCGTCGATGTACCCACCGCTGTCGGCGGGAGTGAGGCTCCCCGAGTGCAAGCACCCGGTCGCGTAGGGCGGAATCATGCAGTACTGGACGATGTTGGTGGTGACTGGCGGCAGGTCCTTTTCGTTCGCCCAAGCGATATATGCATTGCCTGCGGGGTCGACGGCCACCGAGGGCGGACCGCTCTCATAGGGCGTACCGATGTTGATCGGGGTGCCGCTCACGGCGAGTGCGTTTGCTGAGAAAGCGAGCACTGCGGCCACAGTGAGGGCGCCGAGCAAGATTGCGCGACGAAGCGCCGGGCGCATCGATCCGTTTGGCGCCTGCCAGTGGATGCGAAGAAACATGCTTACCCCGTCTGTTCGTGGCCGCGCGCCCGCCTCCGAGGGGCGCTTTACGCGGCCGAGTCTACCAGCGGTCCTGGCGGATCCGCTCCGCTACGCGATCCCCGCCCGCAGCGTCGCCTCGAAGTCCGTCCGCGGGATCGGCCCGACGCACGGGGTGCTCGCCCCGGCGGCGCGGTAGCGCTCGATCCCGGCGCTCACCGCGGAGGCGTCGCCGACCGCGGTGAGCTCCCCGAGGAAGCGCTCGGAGATCGCGGCCTGCATCTGCTCGAGATCCCCGGCGGCGGCGTCGAACGCCTCGATCTCGGCGCCGAAGCCGGAGCGCTCGAGCATTGCGCGGTAGAAGGGCAGGCCGAAGTAGGGGAGCAGGTCTTTGCGCATCGCCGCGTGGGGCCCGGCGGGGTCATCGACCATCGCGGCTGGCACCGCGGGGACCACGTCGAAGCCCTCCAGCGTCTTGCCCGCGCGTTCGCGGCCCTTCCTCACCTCGGGAACCACCACGTCGCGGATGTAGTCGGGACAGCACAGCCACAGGATCACCCCGTCGGCGATCTCGCCGGCGAGCCGCAGCATCGCGGGGGAGAGCGCGGCGATGTAGATCGGCAGCTCGGGGCGGAGGTCGAGGCCGAAGAGATGAAAGCCGGTGCGCCACTTCTCGCCGGCGGGCGGGTCCTCGCCGCGCAGGATCGCGCGCACGATCGAGGCGTACTCGCGCATCTCGGCCGCCGGGCGGTCGATGGTCTGGCCGTGCCAACCCTCCACCACGGGACGGTGGGAGACTCCCAATCCGAGTGTCAGGCGTCCCCCGGAGAACGTGTCGATAGTGGCGGCCGTCTGCGCCATCGTGGCGGGGGTGCGGGTGTAGATCGGCACGACCCCGCTGCCCACCCTGATGCTGCTCGTGGCGCCGGCGTACGCGGTCAGCACCGTCAGCGACTCCCAGCCCGCGATGTGGGTCACGTACACCGACTCGTAGCCGAGCGACTCGGCAAGCTTGACCCGCTCGATCGCGCCCTCGAGGGAGCGGGTCGGAGAGATGAAGCAGCCGGTGCCCACGCGCGCAGCATATCCGCCGGCCGCTAGTCGTCTGTCTCGCACCTCAGCGCTTCAGGAGCACGTACACGAGGCTGATCGCGAACCCGATCTGCCCGAACGCCAGCGCGGTGCCGAGGTCGACCGCGCCGAGCGCCCCCGCCAGGGCAGCGGCGGCGGCGAACGCGCCGAGCAGGATCAGCAGGTTGCGTGCCATCTCAGCCGGACATCTTGCCTTCGAGGGCGGCCACGAGCGCCGCCTCGTCGAGCGTGGGGTCCTGCTCGGCCAGCCACCGCTCCGCCGCCCGCCGCCCGCCGAGCTCGCGCAGCCCGCGCTGGCCGTGCTCGACGACGAAGTCCGTCAGCGCGCCCGCGTGGCGTGCGCGCAGGCGCCGGGCGGGGAGGTCGATGCTCGCGCGGTGGGCCCCGACGGCGCGGATGAGCTCCTCGACCCCGCTCGGCGGGGGCAGCGAGGAGACCGCGAGCACCTGCGTGGAGCGCCTGCCCAGCGAGCGCAGCGCGGCGCCCAGGTCGCGTCGCGCGCTCATCGCGGGCCGGCCGAGGTCGGCCTTGGTGACGACCAGCACGTCGGGGATCTCCATGATCCCCGACTTCAGGAACTGCAGCACGTCGCCGCTGCCCGGCTGCACCACCACGACGACCGTGTCCGCGACCTCCGCCACCTCGGTCTCCGCCTGGCCCACGCCCACCGTCTCCACCACCACCACGTCGAAGGCGGCCGCCAGCGCCTGGGCCGCCGCGCGAGTTCCCCGCGCCAGGCCTCCCAGCCGCTCCCCGGCGGCGGTCGAGCGGATGAACACGCCCTGGTCTGCCGGGTTGAACTCGATCCGCGCGCGGTCCCCGAGCAGCGAGCCGCCGGAGCGGCGCGAGGAGGGGTCCACCGCCAGCATCGCCACGGTGCGGTCCCCGTCGTCGGCCCCGTCGCCGGCCTCGTCGTCTGCCCCGTCCTCCGTCTTGCCGCCCGCACCGTCCTTGGTCCTGCCGCCCGCTCTGTCCTCCGTCCAGCCGACTGCTTGACCCGCACTGCCCCGCCAGGCGTGCAGCAGCGCGGAGAGCAGCGTGGACTTGCCAGCTCCGGGGGGGCCCGTGACACCGATTATGTGTCCCTGCGCCTCGCCCCCGAGCGCCGCGGGGGAGACCTCTCCCAGCAGCGCCGCCGCCTGCTCGCGGTCGGCCGGGGCGGTGCTCTCCAGCAGGTTGAGCGTCGCGGGCGCGGCACTCAGGTCGCGCTCGCGCAGCCGCGCTCCGAGTTGCGCACCGTCCGACAAGCGCCTACACCGACGCGGCGGCGGCGCCGTTGCGCTCGCCCACCAGCTCCACCACGTCGGCGATGATGCGCGTGAGGTCGAAGTCCTTCGGGGTGTAGACGGCGGCCACGCCCGCCTGCTCGAGCGCGGCGACGTCCTGCTCGGGGATGATCCCGCCCACTACCACGGGGGCGCTGACGCCCGCGTCGCGCAGGGCCTCGATCACCGCGGGGATCAGCTCACGGTGGGAGCCCGAGAGGATCGAGAGGCCGATCACGTGCACCCCCTCCTGCAGTGCGGAGGCCGCGATCTGGGCGGGGGTGAGGCGGATCCCTTCGTAGACCACGTCCATGCCGGCGTCGCGGGCGCGCACCGCGATCTGCTCGGCGCCGTTGGAGTGGCCGTCGAGGCCGGGCTTACCGACGAGGATCTTCGGCCGGCGCCCGAGCCGCTCGGTGAGCGTGGCCACCTGCTCGCGCAGCTCCCCGAGCTCCCGGGCCGCCGCACCGCCGTTGGCGTCGCCGCCGGCCCCCACGTCGCCCTCCTGTGCTGCGGCGCTCGCCTCGCCGACGCCGGTGGGGGCGCGGTAGCTGCCGAAGACCTCGCGCAGTGTTGCCGCCCACTCGCCGGTGGTGGCGCCCGCGCGCGCGGCGGCGATCGTCGGGACCATCAGGTTCTCATCGCTCTCCCGCGCCGCCCGGGCGAGCTTCGCCAGGGTGGTGTCCACCGTGGCTTGGTCGCGCTCGGAGCGCCAGCGGCGCACCTCCTCGATCTGTTCGGCCTCCACCGCGGGGTCCACCACGAGGATGCCGCCCTCGGCGTCGGCGGTGAGCGGGGACTCCTCGCTCTCGGCGAAGCGGTTCTGGCCGACCACGGTCTGCTCGCCGGACTCGATCCGGCGCAGGCGCTCCCGGTGGGAGTCCACGAGCGCCCCCTTCATGTAGGAGACCGCCTCGACCGCGCCGCCGTGCTCGGCGACAACCGCCATCTCCGCGCGTGCGCCCGCCAGGAGCTCCGCCACGAGGCCCTCCATCACCTTGGAGCCCTCGAAGATGTCGGGGTACTCGAGGATGTCGGTCTCGTAGGCCAGCACCTGCTGGATGCGCAGCGACCACTGCTGGTCCCACGGGCGCGGCAGGCCGAGCGCCTCGTTCCACGCTGGCAGCTGGATCGCCCGTGCGCGCGCGTCGCGGCCGATCGTGACCGCGAGCGCCTCCAGCACGATGCGCTGCACGTTGTTCTCCGGCTGCGCCTCGGTGAGGCCCAGCGAGTTGACCTGCACCCCGTAGCGCAGCCGCAGCAGGCGCGGGTCCTCGACGCCATAGCGCTCGCGGCCGAGCTCCTCCCACAGGATCCCCATCGCGCGGAGCTTGGCGTGCTCCTCGACGAAGCGCACGCCCGCGTTGACGAAGAAGGAGATCCGGCCGAAGACCTCGGCGATGCCCGCGGGGGCGTCGTGGGGGCCCCGCCCGGATGCCCCTGCGCCTGATGATTGCGGAAGAGGGGCCCCGCTCCCCGGCCTGTCGCCGGCTGCACCACCATCGATCCTCTCCCGCACCGCATCGAGGACGGCGATCGCGTTGCTCATCGCGTAGGCGATCTCCTGCACGGGGGTGGCGCCCGCCTCCTGGAGATGGTAGGAGCAGATGTTGATCGGGTTCCACTTCGGGACGTGCTCGACGGTGTAGGCGATCGTGTCCGCGATCAGCCGCATCGAGGGCGCCGGCGGGAAGGCGTAGGTGCCGCGCGCGAGGAACTCCTTGATGATGTCGTTCTGCGTCGTGCCCTGCAGGTGCTCCTGGGGCACGCCCTGGGCTTCGGCGGCGACGATGTAGAGCGCCAGCAGCCACGCCGCGGTGGCGTTGATCGTCATCGAGGTGTTCATCTCCCCCAGCGGGATGCCCTCCATCAGGGCTTCCATGTCGCCGCGATGGGAGACCGGCACCCCGACCTTGCCCACCTCCCCGCGCGCGAGCTCGTCGTCGGGGTCGTAGCCGGTCTGCGTCGGCAGGTCGAACGCGACCGAGAGCCCCGTCTGGCCCTTGGCGAGGTTGCGCCGGTAGAGCTCGTTGGAGGCCTTCGCGGTCGAGTGCCCGGCGTAGGTGCGCATCATCCACGGGCGGTCCCGCTCGGGCAGGCGATGGGGGGGATCTCTGTCCATGCCGCAATTGTAAGGCCGTGCCCCTGGCTTTATGCTGGCGGCATGACCGAGACGATCGAGCTTCCGCGCACGGGCGGGCCGGGCAGCGGGCTGGGGGGCGCCTGGCGGGTGATCGTGCGCAACGACGACCACAACACCTTCGATCACGTCGCCCGAACGCTTGCGCGCTTCATCCCCGGGGTCACGCTGGAGCGGGGCCACCAGCTCGCCAACCAGATCCACAACAGCGGGCAGGCGATCGTCTACAACGGGCACAAGGAGCTCGCCGAGCACTACTGGGAGCAGCTCAAGGGCGCGGGGCTGACAATGGCGCCGCTAGAACACTGCTAGACGTGGTGCACGCGGGCGCCTGAGCCGGTGCGGGCGGGTGACCCATTCCCCCCGTTGCCCTCGGGCTCGGGCGGGGCGGGGGTGCTCCACTCGATCTCCTCTGAGATCGCCCCGGAGGCGGTGAGGTCCCACCAGCCGTAGAGCACCGGCACCTGGTACCAGCTCGAGTGCAGCACGCGGAAGTCGGTCATCTCGGGGCCTTCCCAGTAGCGCTCCCAGTCGACGTAGCGCTCGAAGTGGGCGAGCTGCTGGAAGCGGTAGCGGTCATCGCGCTGACGGTAGACCGCGTAGGAGCTCGCCCTGTAGCGCAGCGCGACCGCCGCGACCTCGTTCAGTGCGTCCTCGAAGCCCTCGGCGCGGAAGCCGGTGGCGTACCAGGGCACGATCACCGTGCCGTTGCCAACGCCGGCCATCTCAGGCACCCACCTCGGCGCGGATCGCGCCGGGGCCCTCCGCGGTCTTGCCGAGCCCCTCGGACTCGGCGCCCACGAGGATCGAGATCTTGCCGAGGTGCTTGTTTTCGAGCATCAGCTGGTGGGCCTCGGCGACGCCCTCGAAGCCCAGCGTGCGCCACAGCACGGGACGGATCTGACCCGATTCGATCAGCTCGTTGGCCTTCATGCACTCATAGGCGTTGGCGAAGTGCGAGCCGAGGATCTCCTTCTGGCGCATCCACAGGTAGGCGACGTTGAAGTCGAGGTCGATGCCGGTGGTGCCGGCGCAGATCACGATTTTGCCGAACGTCTTCGCGGTGAACACCGATGTGGGGAAGGTGGCTTTGCCGACGTGCTCGAAGACGATGTCGGGGGCGTCGCCGAGGAGCTCTTTGACGCGCTTGGCGAAGGCGCGGGAGACGCCGAAGCGGGCCTTCTCCTCCTCCGCGCTCTCGCCCCCTTTGCGCATCATCCCCGCGAACTCCCCCCGGTCGATGTAGTCCACCGCGCCGAGGCGCTTGACGAGCTCGCCCTTCTCGGCGGAGGAGACCACGCCGACGCAGTTGGCGCCGGCGGCGGCGCAGAGCTGGGTGGCGAACACGCCGAGGCCGCCGGCGGCACCCCAGATCAGCACGTTGGCGCCGGCCTGCAGCTTGCAGCGGGTGATCAGCATGCGGTAGGCGGTGAAGTACACGAGGCCGTAGGAGGCGGCCTCCTCCCAGTTGAGCGCGGGGGGCTTGGGCAGCAGCTGCTGGGCCTGGACCTTCGTGAACTGCGCGAAGGAGCCCCAGGTGGTCTCATAGCCCCAGATCTTCTGCGAGGGCGCGGCCATCGGGTCCAGGCCGTGGACCTCGAGGTCCTCGTAGGAGGCCTGGTTGCAGTGCACCACCACCTCGTCGCCGGGCTTCCAGCGGGTCACGCCGGCGCCGACCTTCCACACGACTCCGGAGGCGTCCGAGCCGCCGATGTGGTGACCGTACTGGGGGTGGTCGCCGTATTTCATCACCGACACCGGCTCGCCGAGGGCGGCCCAGACGTTGTTGTAGTTGACCCCCGCGGCCATCACGCGCACGATCACCTCGAACGCACCGGGCTCGGGGACCTCGATCTCCTCGAGCTGGAAGGCGTCCTTGGGCTCGCCGAAGCGCTCCTCGCGGATCACCCACGCCGCCATCGTCTTGGGCAGCTCGCCCGGCTCGGTGTCGACCTCTGAGATCTGCTGCAAATCGATTGCCACGGTATATCTGAACCTCGTGTGGGGGGTGGGAAACGGAGAGCAATCCTACTGCGGCGGGGACCCCCTCGCGCTACGCTGCACCTCAGTGCCCGACGAGAGCCCCCCCGAGGAGTCCCAGCAGGGCCCCAACATCATCATGCCCCCGGAGGAGTTCGCGGGCCGGTGGGCCAATGCGGCGTCGATCGCGCGTACCCCGCACGAGTTCACGCTCGACTTCCTGCGCATCGGCCCCCAGGGGCAGCAGGGGATCGTGGTCTCGCGCGTCTCCTTCTCGCCGCTGCTGGCGAGCCAGCTCGTGGATCTGTTGAACGAGCAGTGGCAGGCGTACACTCATGAATCGGGAGTTCCGACCGAAGACGGTAGTGATGACTGAACGCAATCCCTTCGAGGATGCCCGCAAGAAGCCAGAGCGCACCAAAGTGAGCCTGCGGGGGCCGAACGTGAACAACACCTTCGATACGCCCCCGCGCCCCGACGCGCTCAGGGTCCAGATGGCCGCGATCCGCAAGCATCTGCACGAGCGCCGCCCCGGCGGGTGGCGCCCGGGCGCCACTTAGGAGAACGGCGGCTCGAGGAGCGTGGCGCTTACGCCGTGCTCGCCCACGGCGACGGTGTCGCCCGGCGCGGCCTCGCGGCGCACGAGCGCGAGCGCGATGATTCCGAACCGGGGCGAGTCGACGACGCTCCCGAGGCTCCCCACGGAACGCTCCCCCAGTCGCAGCTCCTCGCCGGGCGAGGCTGGCGCAGACAGCCGCAGGCCCCGCAGGTGGCGGTTGGGCCGGCCCCTGTAGTGCAGGCGCGCCACTGTCTCCTGTCCCACGTAGCAGCCCTTGGTGAAGCTCACCGCCCGCTCGTTGAGGCCGGCCTCCTGGGGGATCGTGCTCTCGTCGATGTCCACCCCATAGCGGGGCTGCCCCTGCTCGACGCGCACGATCTCAGCGGCCGCCTCGCCGGCGGGGGTCGCGCCCGCGTCGATCAGGGCCGCGCGCACCGCGTCGCCGTGGGGGGCGTCGAAGAGCACCTCCACGCCGTCGGCGGTGGCGATCAGCCGCACGGGCGCGCCGCCGATCTCTGCGGGCACGTGGGTGTGCTCGGCGTCGGGGAGCGGGCTCTGCGCGAGGGGCGCGCGCGCCTCGGGTCCGATCAGCGAGAGCAGGCCGCACTCCACGGTGCGCTTGTGCAGTTCGACCTCGTAGCCGATCTTGTAGCGGCGGATCATGTCGAACAGCGCCTGCAGCGCCACGCGCTCGGTGTCGAGCAGCAGTTCGGTGGGGGGCCCGCTCGAATCGGGTCCCCCCGCATCGAGGCCCCCCGCATCGGCCCTCCCGACGGCAAGGATGCGCAGGTCGCCGAGCATCTTGCCCTTGTTGGTCAGGAAGGCCGCATACCGTCCCTCGCCGGGGCGCAGGTCGGTGAGCTCGTTGGTGACCTGCCCGTTGAGGAACTCGACCGCCCCGGAGCCCCTCAGCGCGAGCTTGCCGCGTTCGGAGCGGTCCACCAGCCCGCAGTGCCCGGTCAGCGCCTCGTACTCGGCGCGCAGTGTGTCGGTGGCGGCCATGGACCGAGGTTAGAGGGTGGCGCAGCCGGGTCTCCCGCTAGGCTTCCGCCAATGGGCCTGGCCGACACCTTCCAGCAGATCGTGGACTCGCTGCCCGACGACTGGACCGACTTGGAGCTCGATCTGCGGATCGGGGACGAGTCGCGCTACGTGGAAGCGGCCGTCTACCTGGCGACCTGCAACGCGAGGCCCTACTCCAAGTACGACTGGCACTGGCGGCTGCTGGTCGCCCACCGCTTCGGCCACGCCGCCTCGGCGCCGACGGTGCACGGCACGCTGGGTCTCCTCGACGACGCGGGCATCGGGGGGGAGCTGGCGGTTCGCGAGCTGCGCGCGGGGCGCGCGGAGGTCACGCAGATGTGGGGTCGCCCGTACTCGGCGCGCGAGGAGTTTCGCCGCCTGCGCGCGCAGTAGCGTCGAGCGGGACGATCGCCGCGTTGGCGACGCGCACGCCCGCCGCCGCGGGATCTTTGGTGCGCAGGAAGAGGGCGATGCGGATCACCCCGCCGTGGCAGACCACCAGCGCGGGCTCCTCGGCGCGCTCGATGTCGTGCAGCGCGGCAGCCACGCGCTCCCCCTGCTGGGCGAAGGACTCGCCGCCGGGGAACGCGAAGGTGGGGTCCCCCGCGGCGAAGCGGGCGAACCCCTCGGGGTCCTCGGCGCGCACCTCGGCGAAGCTGCGATCGGTCCAGGCGCCCGCGTCGGTCTCCATCAGGCGCGCGTCCTCGCGGGGCGTCAGGCCGATGCGGCGCGCGACCGTGTCGGCGGTTTCGCGGGCGCGCAGCAGGGGGCTGCACCAGAGCGCCGCGAACTCGTAGGGGAGCGCCCGCTCAGCCAGGGCGGCCGCCTGGGCACGGCCGGTCTCATCGAGCGGCACCGCGCCCTGGCCCTGGAAGCGGCCCTCGGCGTTGTACGCGGTCTGGCCGTGGCGGGCGAGGTAGACGCGGGCTGGTGCAGACACGACGGCCCGAGCATATAGCCGCCCCCGACTTCGCTGGACCTCCGCCTGGGAGGCCGGCATGGGAGCGCCTCGCCGCGCACATCACCGGCGCACGTCGCGAGCGCGGCCTCCTGGCCCTGCTGCTCGTGGCCCTCAGGTCGCCTGTGGCTCGGCCTCGGCCGGGGGCGGTGTGTCGGTCGAGCCCTTGCGCAGATACAGGAACGTGTAGAGACAGGCGGCGACCGTGGCGCCGAGCACTGGCCCGGCATACCAGACCCAGCCGTTGCTCCAGTGGTCGCCCACGAGCTGGGGGCCGAAGGCGCGCGAGGGGTTCATCGCCGCGCCGGTGAAGGGGCCGCCGAAGAGCACGTCGATCGAGATCGTCAGGCCGATCGCCAGGCCGGCGACGGCGTTGAACGGCCCGCGCGTGTCCACCGCCGCGCCGAAGACGACGAACACGAGGAAGAACGTGAGGACCGCCTCGAGCAGGAAGCCGGAGCTCGCGTCGACCCCGTGCCCGAGCGCGGGCACCCCGAGCTTGACCGCTTCGGTGGTGGCCCGCGGCAGCAGCTCCTTGACGAACAGCGCCGCCAGCGCGGCGCCGGCGAACTGCGCGACCCAGTAGACGCCGGCGAGCGCGGGCTTGATCTTGCGGGTGATCAGGAACCCGAAGGTGATCGCCGGGTTGAAGTGCCCGCCGGAGATGTGCCCCAGCGCGCAGACCATCACGCCGATCGCGAGGCCGTTGGCGATCGCGACGCCGATCAGCGAGGGGTCGGAGATGGCACCGGACGCCGCGGCCGCGCCGGCGCCGATGAAGGTGAGGGTGAACGCGCCGACCATCTCGGCCACCGCGCGACGGAGGGTATCTTCGGACATGCGCGAAAAGTTACGATCCCGGTCGGACGGATTTAGGCCCACGTCGCATGCGACGTGGGCGCCAGGGCCGCATGCGGCCCTGGCTGGAACCCGCACATGTGCGGGTTCCCCGAGCGGTGCATGCACCGCTCGGCCGACCGATAGGGGATCAGATGCGATCCCCTATCGGCCAGCGCATGCGCCAACCGGAACAGCATCGGCGCCGGCCGGAACAGCATCGGCCGGGGTCATAGACTCATGGCATGCGCCGCCGCGTCACCTTCTCGCGCAACCTGACGCTGTCGCTCTCGCGGACGTGCCAGTGCTACTGCAAGTACTGCGCGTTCGCGACACACACGGCGCACCTGTACGCGCCCGAGGAGGTGCTGGGGATCATCGACGGCGCGGCGCGGCGGGGGATCAAGGAGCTCCTGGTGCTCACCGGCGAGCGCCCCGAGGTCAACGCGGAGGTGGCGCGGCGCCTCACCGAGTACGGGCACGAGGACTTCACCGCCTACGTGGCGTGGGCCTGCGAGCGGGCGCTGGAGCGGGGGATCCTGCCGCACACCAACCTCGGCGTCCTCTCCCGGGAGGACCTGGGGCGGCTGCGCGAGGTGAGCGCCTCGCAGGGGCTGATGCTGGAGTCGATCTCCGAGCGGCTGATGGAGACGGTGCACGCGGGCTCACCCACCAAGCATCCGCAGCGGCGCCTGGAGGCGATCCGCGCGGCGGGGGAGCTGCGGATCCCGTTCACCTCGGGGATCCTTGTGGGGATCGGCGAGAGCGAGGAGGAGCGCGTCGCCTCCCTGGAGGCGCTTGCGGCGGTGCACGCCGAGTACGGCCACATCCAGGAGGTGATCCTTCAGAACTTCGTGCCCCATCAGCGCTACTACGGCCAGGAGCCGGCGCAGATCGCCGATGTGGCGGCGCGGGAGTACTGGCGCACGGGAGTTGCGGACAGCCGGCCGCAGCTGCCGCTGCCCGAGTGGGCGTGTCCGGTGAGCATCGAGGACATGAAGCGGCTGATCGCGGAGACCCGGCGGCTGATGCCGGACGTGGGCATCCAGGTGCCCCCCAACCTCGCGGACTGGTGGCCGGAGCTGGTGGCCGCGGGAGCGACCGACCTGGGCGGGCTTTCGGCCAACGGCGACCACATCTCCCCCGAGCACCCCTTCCCCTCGCCGCATCGGGTGCGCAAGGCTCTGCAGCAGGACGGCGTGGCGCTGACCGAGCGCCTGTGCGTTTACTCCCGCTACATCGACCCCGAGTGGATCTCCCGGGGGGTGATGGACACGATCAAGGTCAAGTACTGGAGCTTCATCCCGCGGCGGGGCTCCGGTCGCACCGACCCGGCCGCGAGCGGCGCCCCGCCGATCCGCCCGGACCTGGTCGCCGGGGCGACCGAGCGCGGCCGCGAGGGGCTGGCGCTGAGTGCAGAGGAGCTGACGGCGATGTTCGCCGAGACGCGGCCGGATGCGATCGAGGAGCTGCGCGCGGCCGCGGACGAGCTGCGGGCGGAGCTCGCGGGGGAGACGGTGACGTTCGTGGTGAACCGCAACATCAACGTCTCCAACGTCTGCACCGTGGGGTGCGCCTTCTGCGGCTTCGGCCAGGGCAAGCGCTCCCCCGACGCCTACGAGCACGGCGAGGAGGAGTTCGCGCGCCGGGTGCGCGAGGCGGTGGAGTTCGGGGCCACGGAGCTGTGCATCCAGTCGGGCATCCACCCGGACTGGAGCCTGGAGGACTACCTGGGGTGGCTGCGCTTCGCCAAGCGCACCGCGGCGGGGGAGGGGTGCGACATCCACCTGCACGCCTACAGCCCGATGGAGATCGCGCACATGTGCGACATCTCGGGGGAGCCCCCGGCGGAGGTGTTCGCTCGCCTGCGCGACGCCGGCCTCGGCTCGACCCCGGGGACGGCGGCGGAGGTGCTGCACGACGGGGTGCGCGAACGGATCAGCCCCAACAAGCTCCCCGTGGCGCGCTGGGTGGAGATCATCGAGGCCTCCCATGCGGCGGGGCTGCGCTCGACGGCGACGGTGATGTTCGGGCACATCGAGGAGCCCTGGGAGCTGGCCGAGCACATGCGCGTGGTGCGCGAGCTGCAGGAGCGCACGGGGGGGATCACCGAGTTCGTGCCCCTCTCCTTCATCCCCTTCCAGACGCTGCTGGGACGCACGCACGGCGTGGAGGAGATATCGCGCGAGGAGAACCTCAAGCACACCGCCGTCTTCCGTCTGGCGCTGGGGCGCAGCGTGCGCAGCGTGCAGGCCTCGTGGGTGAAGATGGGCCTGGAGGCCGCCACGGAGTCGCTGCGCTGGGGCGTCAACGACTTGGGGGGGACGTTGATGGAGGAGTCGATCAGCCGCCTCGCGGGCTCCTACCACGGCACGCGCCTGGATCCCGAGCAGCTCGTGGCCGCCGCGCACGCCGCGGGGCGTCCGGCGGCGGAGCGCACGACGCTGTACGGGATCCGCCGGCGCTACGAGCTGCCGGTGGCGGCGTAGCGCCTGCAACCAATCGCCGGCCGTCGCCGCACGCCGTCGCCCCCCGGCGTGAATGCATGGAATTGTGTCGAGGGGTAGACTTGGGCCTATGTACGGGACGAGCGGCCGTCTGGTGCGAGTTGGGACGTTGCTGTGCTTGGTGTGCGCGGCATTCGGCCTGCTCGCCGGTGTGGCGCCCCCCGGAGGAGCGGCCGAAGACCCTGCCGGCGCCGGCGCCGCGACCCAGCAGGCGCACTCCGGCGGCACGTCGATGGCGTCCGCGACCTCGGTGTATTCGTTTCAGGCCTACAGTGGGACGGCGGGCCGGGCGCCGGTGGAAGCGCTGTGGTACAGGTTCAGCGGCGAGGGCGAGGAACGAGTGCTGTTTGAAATGTCCGGACAGACTCGATCCTGTCCCGTGCGCGCGGCGGTGCTCGACGCGCGCAGGCGGGTGCTGGGCGAAATCATCGTCGCAGCCGGCGAAACGCTGCCGTTCGCGGCGCCGCTGCCGGCCCATCCGGCGTCCGAAACCGACTACCTGCGGATCGACGCCGACCCCTACAGGGCCTGTGCGGCCGCCGCCTACAGCTTCACGCTCTCCTCGCCCTTCGAGCCCGCTCCGTGTGAGCAGCGCAGGTGTCCCGCCTACGCTCCGGGGCCGCTGCTCGACCCGCGTTTCTGCAACGCCGCCCAGTACGCACTCAGCCACGCGACGGTCGCGCTCGAACGCGAGCGCGCCCTCGTCAGGCGCCACCGCGCCGGCGCCGCGGCGCTGCGGGCCGCCGAAGCCCGCAAGCGCGCCGCCAGACGCCGCGAGCGCAAGCTCTGCGAATACTGAGTCGATGTCGCGCATGGGCGAAGGCATAGCGGTGGCGGTCATCGCGGCCGTCTCGGCGCTCGTGGGCACGGCCGTCGGTGGGGCCATCAGCTACCTGAGCAACGAACATCTGCAGACCCGCGAGGTGGCCCGCGAAGAAGCGCGGCAGACGACGGCGGCGCGAGCGGTGGCGCGCATCCTGATGGGGGAGTACAGGGCCGAGTATGTGCGGCTGGGCGGGATGCTCGCCGAACACGAATACGAACCCGCCAGCTATCACGAGCGGATATTCGTCAGCCAGCTGGGCCTGGAAGACCGCAAGCTGCTGGCCAGCCGCCTGAGCGAGACCGACTGGGTCGCGGTGGCGAAGGCCTCACGCGGCATCGAAGAAGTCGAGGGCGCCCTGGAAGCCCACCACGGCGAGGGCTCGATCGACCTCGAAGAACGGGAAACGCTCGCCCGCGTGAGCGGTGCCTGCTCGGTTGCCTACGACGATCTCGCGCCCCTCGCTGAAGGCGGCTGACGGCCCCCGGGCGCAGCGTGCAGGCCTCGTGGGTGAAGATGGATCAGGCGGGGCCGCGAGCTGCGCCGCCCTACTGCAGCTCCACCACCAGTGGCACCCCGGTGGCGAACCAGCTGCGGTGCAACTCTTCGATCTTCGCGCGGGTGGGCAGGCCGGAACGGTGGAAGGCGCACTCCATGTAGTCGAAGGGGTGGACGCTCCCGCAGTAGACGGTCCTCGCCCGCTCGATCTCCGCGGGGTCGTGCAGCTCACGCGCGTGCCCGGCGAAGTTGCCGCCGTGCATGCGCAGCCGCACCCGCGGTTCGGTGCGGATGTTCAGCAGCCATCCGGCGATGTGGTTTTCGGCGACCGCGGTGGCGGTGGGGCGCAGCATGAGGATGTAGACCTTTTCGCCGTCGCGCACCGGGTGAACGCATTTGCGCCGCCATTTGCCGGTCTTGCGGCCTTTGGTGGTGAGCACGCCGAAGCTGCGGGGTGCTCGCGCCGCGAGCGGGAACATCAGCGCGCTGAGCATGCGACCGCCGCCGGCGGATTTCGTGAAGAGGTTGCGCTTGCGCTCGACGCGCTCGATCAGCTCGACCTTCGTCTCCTCGCCGCTCATGAGTCTGTCCGATCCCGCGCGAACTGGCCGTGGAAGCCGAAGGGGATGTGGTGGGGGGCCTGTGCCCGTGCCAGCTCGCTGAGGTCGGCGGCGTCGAGCACGAGCAGGAAGGAGGTGCCGGCGCGGGCGTCGAGCACGACCGAGAGCAGGACGCCGTCGTCCTCGTTCTCTGCGTCGGGGCGCGCCACGAACACGGGCTCTCCCGGGTAGCAGTCGGGCTGCGCCCAGGAGAGCCTCGAGCCCTCGGCGGTGTCCACCTTGGCGATCTGCTCCAACCACCCGTTGCGGCCGGTGCCGTTGCCCCAGACGTAGCGGTAGGGGCGCTCGTTGCAGCGCCCGTAGTTGATGCGCGGAAGCTCGAGGTCGCCCTCCGCCAGGCGCCGGCGGGTCACGGAGCGGTCGTGCAGACGCAGGCGAAAACGAGTCAGCGCGGCCTGCGCCATGGGCTTGCCGGCGCGCAGGCGGTCGAGGTAGAGGTCCTCGATCACGCTGGCGTCGGGGAAGGCGCACATATCGACGACGACCTCGCCCTCCTCCTCGTAGGCGTTGACGTGGTGGAAGGCGAAGCAGGCCTCGGTCTTGAAGCCCGCGACCGTCTGGCCGCTGGCGCGGTCGATCAGCGTGAAGCGCGTGCCCAGCTCGGGCTTCCAGCGGTAGTTCTCGATGTAGGGGCGGCCCGACAGCGCCAGCGCCAGCGGGTTGACGACGAGTGGGAACTCGGCGAGCACGATCCAGCGCTCGGTCAACCCGAAGGAGTGCATGTAGGCGGGGTGCCTCACGGGCAGCGAGGCGATCACCTGGGCCTCCGTGTCCTGGGGGCCGACGCGGAAGAACCTGTAGCTGCTGCGGGGGCCGAGGTTGGCGGCGTAGTTGAGCATCGAGCCGCTCGCGCGATCCACGTGCGGGTGGGCGGTCGTGAGCTGTCCCGGCGCCCGGTAGGGGCGCACGTCGACCGCCTCCAGGGTGCGCGCGTCGAACTGAACCGGCAGCGGGGTCTCGGTCATGGCGATGAAGCGCTCCCCCAGCTTCGTCACGTTGATGTTGGCGTTGTCGGGGAGGGCCTCGCTCAGCGCCTTCTGGGAGAACAGGGTGTGAACGCGCTTGAAGAGGGAGCGGCAGGGGTCGGTCGCGAACTCGCCGTAGACCATCTTCCCCTGCGCGCGCGCCGCCTTGTAGGAGCGGCTCTCGAGGAAGCGGCTGCCATATGAGACGCTCCCGCCGTCGATCGTGAAGCGGTGCAGCATCGCGAGTCCGTCGAACCAGTGCCTCATCTGCTGGCCCCCCACCTCGAACTTCGCGGGGCCGGTGCGCAGCAGCGAGCCCTGAAGCCAGGAGGGCAGCTCGCCGCTCAGCGGGAGCTCATCGACGACCACCTCCCGCTCCAGCGTGGAGAACCCGAGCGCCGCGGCGCTCGAGAGGTCTGCGGCGGCAGATGGCGGGGTGACGGTCGAGGGGGCGGGGGTGAGGGTCTCTGGCGGCATGGTTCCTCCTGTATGGTTCGAACCGAATGATACGTACCGTAGTATAGTCTGAGGCGCATGTCAAGCCCCCGTCTCACCGAGACCTCCTACATCGTGCTGGGACTGCTCGAGAAGGCCCAGCCGGCCACCCCCTACGACCTCAAGCAGCTCGCGCAGATGAGCACTGCCAACTTTTGGAGCGTGCCCCACACACAGCTCTACACCGAGTGCGCGCGGCTCGCCGAGGAGGGCCTGCTCTCAGAGCAACGCGAGCAGACCGGACGGCGGCGGCGGATCTACCGCCTCACCGACGACGGGCGGGAGGCACTCGAGCGCTGGCGATCAGAGCCCGCTCGCGACATCTATGAACTGCGCGACGTGGCCACGCTCAAGCTGTTCGTGGGCGCGGACCCGGCCGAGCTCGCCGCCGCCCAGGTCGAGGTGCACGAACAGCGACTGCAGAGCTGCGAGGCGCTGCTCGCCAATCTCGCCGACGCGCCGCGCGGGTGGCGGCTCACGCTCGAATGCGGCATCGGCCACGAGCGCGAGTTCATCCGCTTCTGGTCGCAGCTGGCCGAAACGGGGACGCGAGCCGAAGGCGAGTGTCTCCCGGCTTCGGTCGAGGAAGAAACGGCGTAGGCGATCAGCGAAACAGATCCTCGTCCACGGGACGCAGCAGTGCGCCGGCCCCGGGCCCGTCCTGGGCGGTGACGAAGCGTTCCAGCCCGCCGAGGATCACGACGGGCTCGCGGGAGTCCTTGGCGCGGGCGAGGTCGGCGGTGGCGGCGATCGTGTCGGCCACCGCGAGCCAAGTGGCGTGCAGCTCGCGTCCGGCGCTGTCGGTGCGTCCGCGCCAGTCCTCGAGCGGGGCCAGGCCGGCGCAGCCGATCGCGATGTCGCACTGCCCGTGGCGCCAGGCGCGGCCGAAGCTGTCGCTGATCAGCACCGCGACCCGAGCTCCGGTCAGCTCGCGCAGGCGCGCGCGCAGGTCCCGCGCGGAGGCGTCGGGGTCGGCGGGCAGCACGATCAGGTCCTCGGCACTGGCGGCGTTGGAGGCATCGACTCCCGCGTTGGCGCAGACGAAGCCGTGGTGGGTGCGGCAGATCAGCACACCGTTGGCCACGCGCAGGACCTCGCTCGACTGATCGAGCACCACCTGGACGGCGCGGGGGTCCTTGCCCTGCTCGTCCGCGATCTCGCGGGCCCGCGCGGAGGGCTCCACCTCCGCGAGCGCCACGACGGCGCCCTCGGCCTTGGAGACGACCTTGTGGGCGATCGCCACGATCTCGCCGTCGCGCAGTGGCGAGCGCGGCTGGCCGAAACGGGGATGCGCGCCGCAGGCGCGTGTCTCCCGGCTTCGGTCGGCGTCGAGTGCCCCCGCGATCAGCGCGGCCAGGTCGTCCCCGGCGCGCACCTCGGGCAGGCCGCTCAGGCTGCGAGCGGAGAGCCTCGCCACGGTTCCTCCGCGCCGATTGCGCTCACCGCTGCGGGTACGAGTGCGACGGTCGCGGCGACCGGCCGCGGCCGGGGCGGCTCCGCGAGCGCGAGGCTCACCACTGCAGCAGCATCAGCCCGACGGTGACGCCGGGGCCGATCGTGACCGCGAGGCCGTGCTCGCCCGGCTGGGGGCGGTAGCGCTCGATGGTGTCCTCGAGGACATAGAAGATCGAGGGGGTGCCCACGTTGCCGTGGTTGGCGAGGGCGTCCCAGCTCGTCGCGGTCTGCTCGTCGGAGAGCTCCAGGGCGCTCTGCACGTTCTCGATGATGCGCCGCCCGCCGGGGTGAACCATCCAGTGGTCGATCTCCGAGTGCTCCACGCGGTGCTGGCGCAGGAACTTCTCCGCCACGGCGGGCAGGCCCGCGCCGGCGAGGTCGGGCAGCTCGCGCGCGAGGTGCAGGAAGCTGTCCTGCTCGGCGCAGGAGAGGCTCACGGCTCCAAGGGTGCCGCCGATCTGGTGGACCTGGGTGGCGAGGATCATCGGCCCCTCGGCCTCGGGATCGGTGGAGAGCAGCGCGGCGGCGCAGCCATCCCCGAAGAGCGCGGAGCCGACCGTCTTGGCCCGGGGATCCCCGGGGGTGGCGCGCGTGAGGATGCTGCTCATGCTCTCCGCCGCCACGATCAGGGTGTCCCTGCCGGGGTGTTGAAGCAGCGTCCCCGCGGCCATCCGCATCAGCGGCACTGCGCTCGCGCAGGCCACTCCGGTGATGTGGTACCTGTCGGTGGTGGGGTCCATCTCGTAGTGCTCCACGAGCCGGTGGGCGATGGTGGGCAGGCCGAGCGAGTAGAGGCTGGAGCTGACGACGGTGCCGATTTTGTGGGGGTTCTCGAGCCCAAGCGCGTCCACGGCGCGGATCGAGCGGCGCAGCAGCTCCTCCTCGACCTCGGGGGTGCGCCCTTGGAGGGTGCGCGCCAGGAAGTCGTCCTCCAGGTTCAGATGGCGCCGCTTGACGCCGCTGTGGGCGAAGATGCGCTCGGCGAACTCGTCGCCCCTGAGCCCCAACCGGTCGAGGACCTCCTCCTGGGAGAGGACGCTCTCGCTGTCGGAGACCGTGAGCCCGGAGATCCGCGGGCCGGTACGGAGCAGGTGCCCGTCCGCCGGTTGTTCGACCGTCGCCGTGCGTACGGTTGTGATATCGATTGCGTTCAAGACAGGGGCTTCGGTGTGAGCGTTAGTGTTGTGTTAGGCCACGTTGGAAATCACAACAGAGCAACAGGATACCGTCAGAACCGGCGAGCCATGCGGCAGTTGCGCCAGAGTGCACGCTGCAATGCGGCGCGACCACAAGGCGACTACCACGATGAGGAGCGGATGAGTATATGAAGCTGATCGGAGCGGGACTGCCCCGCACGGGTACCCTGACACAGAAACTGGCGCTCGAACAGCTCGGCTTCTGCCCGTGCTACCACTGGGTCAACGTGCTCGCGGACCTCGACCAGGTCGAGCTGTGGGACCGCGCGATGGACGGGGACGGGCCGTGGGAGGAGGTCTTCGCCGGCTGCCAGGCGACCGTGGACTGGCCGGGGGGCTACTTCTACAAGGAGCTGATCGACGTCTACCCCGACGCCAAGGTGCTGCTGAGCGTGCGCAACCCCGAGTCCTGGGAGCCCAGCTTCCGCGAAACGATCGTCGGTCTCAGCCACGGCGAGGCGCTGATGCGCCTGCTGGCGAGCGCTCGAGGCGAGATCGACCCCCGCTGGCGGCGCTACCTGAATCTGGTCGATCGCATGTTCTGGGGCCCGCAGGGCACCTTCTCCGAAGGCTGGGCCGAGCCGGCGCAGCTGATCGAGCAGTTCGAGCGCCACAACGAGGCCGTCAAGCGCATCGTCCCCCCAGAGCGGCTGCTCGTCTGGAAGGTGACCGAAGGCTGGGAGCCGCTGTGCGAGTTCCTCGAAGTCGAGGTCCCCTCCGAGCCGCTGCCGCACGAGAACGACCGCGAGACCTTCCTCGACCGCGTCATCGGCGGCGCGATCGGGGCCCTGCACGAGTGGCACGAGAGCAGGGCCGCCGCGACTGGCTGAGGCTCAGCGGGCGCCGAGCACGATGCGGGTGCGGCGCGCTCGGGATGGGGGCCCACCCGCCTCGCCCGCCAGGCGCTCGCGCAGGACGGCGAGATCCTCGCCAGTGTCGATGTCGAGCAGCAGTGAGGCGAGCCGCTCCACCCTGCACGTGACCCCCGCGGCCTGGGCGAGCCGCCGGTGGCGCTCGCAGCTGTCGGGCCCGAAACTGGGGGCGATCGCCCCTGGGGGGGTGAGCAGCAGCCCATTGGTGCCAGTCCCGTGGCGGTCGGGCACGATCACCGCTTCGCTCGCCCCGCCGGGCTCTGCCTCCAGCAGCGCCTGCAGCTCCAGGGGATCGAGCGCGGGGCAGTCCCCGGGGACGCACAGCACCCGCCCGAAACCCTCCGCCACGGCGCGCTCGAGGCCCTCGGCGACCGCGGCGCTCTGGCTCTCCTCGGCGGTGTCCGGGACGACGAGTGCACCGATGTAGCCGGCCGCGGTGGCGACCGACTCCTCGCTGGTCACGACGATCGTGCGCTCGATTGCGGGGCAGTCGCGCAGGGCGCTCAGCACATCCCCCACCATCGCGCGGGCGAGGTCCAGCCGCAGCGGGTCCGCCACGCTCGCCCCGAGGCGCTGCTTGGCGCGGGAGAAGCGCTTGACGGGGAGTACCGCTGCGGTGCGCATGTCTCAGCCCGCGAGCGAGTCCGCGAACGCGAGCGTCTGCTCGGCCACTAGCGCACGTGAGGGGGCGTCGGCCATGTGCGTGTCGATCTGGAGTGTGGCGAGGCCCGACACGGGTTCGTCGGCGACGATCCCGTGGAGCAGATCCCCGTAGAAGTCCGCGACCCCCTTGGCGCTGCACTCCAGCGCCGCGAAGGCCATGAAGGAGGCCGTGGGACCCTTCAGCACCTCCCCGCCCACAATCGGGCTGACGGCCACCACGGGGGTGTCGGCGGCCGCGAGGGCCTCGCGGATCCCGGGCACAGCGAGGATCGGGGCGATCGAGGCGAGCGGATTGGAGGGCCCGATCACGATCGCGCGCGCGCTGGCGATGGCGGCCAGCGCGTCAGGGCTCGGCGCGGCCTGCTCGGCGCCCCGGAACTCGAGGCCCTCCACGAGGCCCACGGCGCCCTGGCGGATCATGAACTCCTGGAAGGAGCGCCACCCGGCCTCTGTTCTGACCCACGTCCGCACGGGATCGTCGCTCGCGGGCAGCACCCGTGCGTGCACCCCGATTGCGCGGTTCAGACGTTCGAGGGCTGCAGTGGGGGAGAGGCCCTCGGCGAGCAGCCGCGCTCGCTCGGCGCACCAGGCGAGGTCGCGGTCGCCGAGGTTGAACCACACCTCCACCCCCAGCGCGCGCAGGCCGTCCATCACGTTGAAGGTGTCCCCCTCCAGGCCCCACCCGCGCGCATCGATGAGGTCGGCCAACCAGAAGGAGACGAGGTCGGGGTCGGGGGAGACGAGGGCGCCGTAGATCTCGATGTCGTCGCCCGGGTTGACGATCACCGCCAGGCGCTCGGGCCCCACCACGTCGAGCATCCCCCGCGCCAGCTTCGCCCCGCCAGTGCCCCCCGCGAGGACGACCACATCCCCGCGCCCGCCGGCAGCTCGCGGACCACCGCCGTCCGCTACTCCCACAGCTGCTCCGGCAGGCCGGTGAGGCGGATGCCCGTGTGGGCCTTGTAGCGGGAGTTGACAGCGATCAGCAGCGCGGTGAGGGACTCGGTGATGCGCGCCATCTCCAGGCGCCCGCAGTCCACGCAGCGCAGTCCCTCGATGCGCTCGATCAGCGCCGCGGCCTCGCGCTTGTCCGCGCGGGAGTCGCCGCAGAGGAGCACGTCCTCGGCCAGCTCGTGCTCGAGGTCGCTCAGCGAGGCGGCGCTGACGGTGTGAAGCGCCGAGACCACCCGCACGCCCTCGCCCGCCATCTCCTGTGCCTGCTGGGCGGCGGAGCCCTGCCACACGCCCAGCATGCGCGTGGCCTTGCCGCTCACGGCGGCCGCCAGCGGGACGCTCGCGTCGAGCAGGAGCTGCCCCGCGCGCAGCGCCCCCTTCAGATTGGTCAGGGTCTCCGACTGGTTGCGGAAGGGCACGCT
The DNA here is from genome assembly GCA_963713985.1 of uncultured Solirubrobacterales bacterium. Classification (GTDB taxonomy): domain Bacteria; phylum Actinomycetota; class Thermoleophilia; order Solirubrobacterales; family Solirubrobacteraceae; genus Palsa-744. Next base: position 2,331,073 of record OY970219.1, read on the forward strand.
CAGGATCACCGTCCCCGCCTGGGCGACCGCCTCCGCGTTGTCATATCCCGCGAAGGACCCCTGTGGGACGAGGGCCCGCGCGCGCTCCACGGTCTCCGCGGCGCGCTCGGCGTCGCGCGAGCCGATCACGATGGGGACGCCGGTGCGCCCCAGTCTCAGCGCCAGTCCAAAGCCCAGGGCGCCCGAGGCGCCGATGATGCACACGGGGGCAGGGGTAGGCACTGGAGGTGAGTATATGAGCGGCTCTCCGTCACGCACCAGGACCCACTACGCTTTGCCTCGAGATGCGGCTGGAGAACAAGATCGCGCTCGTCACCGGGGGGGCCTCGGGGATCGGGGCCGCCACCGTCCGCCGCCTTGCGGCCGAGGGGGCGCGCGTGGCGGTGGGGGATATCAACGAGGAGGGCGCCCGCGCGGTCGCGGGGGAGCTCGATGGCGTCGGCCTGAGCATGGACGTCACCGACCTCGACTCGATCGCGGCCGCGGTGACCGCCACGGTGCAGCAGCTGGGGCCGATCGACGTGCTCGTCAACAACGCCGGCACGGACCTCTTCTCATTCTTCGTGAAAACCGACCCCGGCCTGTGGGACTTCGTGCTCGGTGTGAACCTCCGGGGGGTGCTCGCGGTCACCCACGCGGTGCTCCCGGGGATGCAGGAGCGCGGCAGCGGGGCGATCGTCAACGTGGCCTCCGAGGCGGGCCGCGTGGGCTCGCAGGGCTCCGCGGTCTACTCCGCGGCGAAGGCGGGGGTGATCGGCTTCACCAAGGCGATCGCCCGCGAGGCGGCGCGCTATCGGGTGCGCGTCAACGCGGTCGCCCCGGGGCCGATCGAGACCCCCCTGTTCGACGCCGCCGCGAAGGTCTACGGCGAGATCGGGGAACGCTTGCAGCGGGGCATGATCGACGCCACCCAGCTGCGCCGCGCGGGCCAGCCCGAGGAGGTCGCGGCGGCGATCGCCTTCCTCGCCTGCGAGGACGCCTCCTACGTCACCGGTCAGACTCTCGGGGTCAGTGGGGGACTGTCGATGTGGTGAGCCTGCCGCGGGCGGTGAGGATCAGGGAGGTCGGCCCCCGCGACGGCTTTCAGAACGAGCCCGAGGTGATCCCTACCGAGCGCAAGGTGGAGCTGATCGACGCGCTCGCCCGCACCGGCCTGCGGCGCCTGGAGGTGACGAGCTTCGTGCGCCCCGACGTGATCCCCCAGCTCGCCGACGCCGGGGAGGTGCTCGAGCGGGTGGACATCCCCGAGGGGGTCTCGGTGAGCGTGCTGATCCCCAACGAGCGGGGTCTCGAGAATGCGCTGCGCCACCGCGAGCGCTTCCAGGAGATCAACGTGATCGTCTCCGCTTCGGAGACCCACAACCGCAAGAACGTGAACCGCTCGATCGCGGAGACCCTCGCGGGCCTCGAGCGCGTGCTCGCGCGGGCGCGGGCGGAGGGGTTGCGCTGCGAGGCGGTCCTCTCTACCTGCTTCGGCTGCCCCTACGAGGGCCGCGTGGCCCCGGAGCGGGTGCTCGACATCGCCGCGCGCCTGCGCGACGCGGGCGCGCAGGAGATCGGCTTCGGGGACACCACGGGGATGGCCAACCCCGTTCAGGTGCGCGAGGTCTTCGCCTGCGCGCGCGAGCAGCTGGGGGAGGTGGAGCTCACCGCCCACTTCCACAACACGCGCGGGCAGGGCCTCGCCAACGTGCTCGCCGCGCTCGAGGTGGGCATCGACAGCTTCGAGTCCTCCTTCGGCGAGCTGGGCGGCTGCCCCGTCCCGGCTGGGGCCACCGGCAACATCGCCACTGAGGACCTCGTCTCGATGCTGCACGAGATGGGGATCGAGACGGGCATCGACCTTCTCGCGCTCATCGCGTGCGCGCGGCGTGTTCAGGAGATCCTTGGCCGGCCCCTGGGCAGCCACACGCTGGTGGCGGGGCCGGTGGAGTGGCATGGGCGCAGCTGATTGCCTCTCCAGAGGACTGCTAGCATGATTGCAATGATGCAGAGGTTGATGATTCAGGCTGAGCCGGAGCTCGTGGAGCGAGCCAAGCGCCGTGCGGCTGAGCGCGGGGTATCGGTCGCCCAGGTGGTGCGCGACGCCATGGAGCACGAGCTGGGGCCGACTGTTGAGCGGATCCCACCACCCTTGACGTGTATCGGCGCGTTCTCCTCTGCACGCGGCGACCTGTCGCGCCGGGCGAGCGAAGACGAGTACGAGCCCGAGCCATTTCGCTGATCATCGACACGGGTCCGCTGCTGGCGGCGATTGATAGGAAGGACGAGCAGCATTCGATCTGCGCCGAGCTGCTGGGCCGCGTACGCGAGCCACGAATCGTGCCGGCGCCGGTGCTGGTCGAGCTCGACTACATGGTTTCGCGGGAGTTGGGCCCCGAGGCGTTTCCCGCGATTCTGGATCAGGTGCGCGCCGGCGCCTTCGAGGTCGAGGACCTGACCGCGGAAGACTACGAGCGGATTGCCGAACTGCTCCGCACCTACGCCGACCTGCGCGTCGGCTTCGTCGACGCCGCCGTGCTTGCCGTCGTCGAGCGTCTGCGCGAGCCCAAGCTGGCCACGCTCGACCATCGACACTTCCCGGTAATGCGCCCTCGCCATGTGGAGGCGCTGGAGTTGCTGCCTGCGTAGGACAGTCCGGGTGGGCCAGTCCGGGTGGCAGCGCGAGCCGCGGGGTCAGACGGCCAATGCCTCCTGCGCCTCGCCCTGCATCCGCGCCGCCTCGCGCGCCGCGGCCACGCAGTACTCCTGCACGGAGACCTCCATCTCGAGCGTCGCCGCGAGGGCGGGGCGGGCGGAGGCGTCGATCACGCGCTTGGCGCGGCCGACGGCCACGTGGGAGTTGGCGAGCAGTTCATCCACCAGCGCCCCGACGGCCTCCTCGAGCTCCTCGGGGGCGACGACGCGGTTGAGCAGTCCGATGCGCTCGGCCTCCGCGGCGTCGATCGTGCGGGCGGTCATGATCAGCTCCTTGGCGCGGCCGAGGCCAACGACGGCGGGCAGGCGGCTGGAGCCGCCGACGTCGGGGATGATCCCGAACTTCACCTCCGGCAGCCCGAGCTGGGCGTCGCTGGAGGCGATCCGCAGGTCGCAGCCGAGCGCGACCTCCAGGGCGCCCCCCACGCAGGTGCGGTGAATCTGGCAGATGACCGGCTTGGCCATCTCTTCGCAGAGGTTGGCGCACTCCAGGAAGGTCTCCCGGAAGGGGCGCAGGCGACCAGGGGTGCCCGCGGAGGCGCCCAACTCGACCAGGTCGACCCCCGCCGAGAACACCGGGCCCTCGCCGCGCAGCACCACGCAGTGGACGGACTCCTCGGCGGCCGCCTCGCGCAGCTCGTGGGCGAGCGCGCGCAGCAGCTCCTGGCTCATCGCGTTGCGCTTCTCGGGGCGGTTCAGGACGACGTGGCGGACGGCGCCGCGGTCTTCGGTGGTGACGATGCTCATGGTGGCTCCTTAGCTCAGATCAAGGACCGGCGTGGGCGGCTCGATCGTCTCGTCGTGGCCCTCGCGCGCCACGATCGCGGTGCCGACGGCGAAGAACTCGATCGTGTGGCTGCCCCAGCCGTGGCTCTTCTCCTGCAGGTCCACCCCCACGATCCCCTCGGCGGTGAGCGTCTGCGCCTCGATCTGCATGCGCTCCATCGCGAGCTCGCGCGCGTCGTAGAGCGCCTGGGTGAAGTTGGGCAGCTCTACGTTGCGCCCGGTCTGGGCCATCGACTGGAGCATCCCGCGGTGGGCGACGTGGTAGACGCAGCTGCCCATCACCATCCCCACGGGGCGGTGCCCGGTGCGCAGCAGCGTCCAGAAGTCCTGCCCGGAGAGGTCGCTGGTGAAGGGGCGCCCGTTGGGGGCGCGGTGCAGCTCCCCCTCGCGGTGCTTGACGGCGGTGCCGATCGCGATGAACTCCGCCATGTCCTGGCCCCACTCGTAGCGCCCGATGTCCAGGCGCACTCCCACGACGCCGTCGGCGCCGAGCTGGTCTGCCTCCTCCTCCATGCGCGTCATCGCGAGCTGGCGCGCCCCATACATCGCCTCGGAGAGCACTTTGAGCTCCTGGCTTTTCTTCCACCCCGCCATCTGGATGCCGATGTGGTAGATCGAGCTCCCCACCACCAGCCCCACGGGGTCGAAGCCGGCCTGCTTGATCAGCAGGAACTCGTTGACGCTCAGGTCGGAGGTGAAGAGCCCCGCACGGTTCTGCTGTAGGCGGGCGCGGCCCGCCTCGGGGACGCCCTCCAGGGAGGAGGGGTCGTAGGTCTCTGTCTGCTGCTCGCTGTCGCTCATTCGCTTTTTGGCTCCCGGGCTCGTGTTTCAGGCTGTCAGATCGATCGTCGTCTCGGGCGGGTACAGGGTGGCCTCACCGGTTTGGCGGATCGCGGTGCCGATCGCGTTGAACGTGACCATCAGGCCTCTGCGCTCGCGTGTGCCCATCCCGCCCTGCAGTGTGTGGGGAACCGCGCGATGGCCGATCCGCACGCCGACGATTCCCGAGGCGCCGATCGCGGAGGCCTGCGCGTTCAGCTCGCCCATCACGCTCTCGCGCGCGTTGTAGAAGGCCCGCGTGAACTCGCTCAGCTCGAAGTTCTGCATCCCTCCGACCGACAACATGCCGCCGCCGACCATCCCGGGGCCATAGTTGTAGCTGGCGAAGAAGACCGAGCTCCAGGCGACGATCCCGAGCGGCTCGAAGCCGCCCCGCACCAGCTTTGAGAAGTCGGCCACCGACAGCTCGGTTATCACTGGCCGCCCGTTGCCGTGCTGGCTGCCCTCGTGTGGGGCCTCGCGCCTGACGGCGGTGCCGAAGACGGTGTGTTCGAGTGAGACCGACCCGGTTTCCAGGCTGCTTTCGCCGGAGCGCGTGTCCACTTCCACGACCGCGTCGGCGCCGACGTGCATCGCCTCCTCGGCCAGCCGCCCGAGCGCGCGCGTGCGCACCTCGTTGAGCGCACGCGAGAGCGTGTTCAGCTCGACCATGTAAGTCTGGGCGAGACCCATCCCGCCGGCACCACCCCATTCGCCACCCCACGCGCCCTGGTAGCCCATCTGGTAGATCGAGCTGCCCATCACCTGCGAGAGCGGGCGCAGCCCCAGCTGGTGGGCGAGCGCCCACCCATTGACCGAGAGGTCGGAGGTGAAGAGGCCGCCCTTCTCGCGCAGCTCGCTCAGGCGCCGCTCGGCCGCGACCGTGATCCCGCCCCGTTCGATCCGCTCCAGCGACTCCTGCTGCTCGGCGGCCGTGGCCCCGGGGTCGGCCATTTCGGCGCTGGCGGCCTCGTCGACTTCTTCTCCTTCGGCCCCCTCCGCCCCGGTGTCCCGCCGCCGCGGCATCTCAGCCCAGCAGCCTCTCGAGTGCCGTGCGCGCCTCGGCGCTGCGCTCGGCCTCCGCCCGCAGGTCGGCGGTCAGCGCGGCGACCCACTCGTCGGGGGGGAGCGTCTCGCGCTTGATCGAAATGCCGCCGACCTGGCGCTCGCGGAAGCCCTCGACGCGCTCCTCGGAGACCGCCAGACGGTAGTCGTTGCCGCCCAGCTCGATCCGCACCTCGCGCACGCGCTTGGGCCCGCGCCCCAGCAGGCCGCCGCCGCGGCGCTCCACGCGCGCGCGTCCGGGGAGGGACTCTTCGAGCTTGCTCGCCAGCACCTCCACCGAGATCCGAAGATCGGTACCGTCCGCGCGCAGGCCTGCCGCGGAGAGGTCGAAGTCCTGCTCGGTGGGCATCCTCGGAAGCGTACTCCCACCGGCCGGGCTCCGCCGCGATCGCCTCGGTGCGCAAGTGCCTTTGCGCCGGGCGCCGGAGGGCAGCGGACACCGGGGCGGCGGGGTGCAGGCGCCGATGGGCCCCACCCCGCCGCTCTGGGCCTGGACGCTCAGTGCAGGAGGTCCAGCGTGTTGTTGGAGTCGTTCACGAACAGCACCCCCTGGTCGTGGGGCGCCACGGTGAGCCCGAACAGCCCACCTTCGCCGGCGCCTGTGTCGAGGGGCTGGAACTCCGCGCCGACGGGGGTCGTCTCAACGATGTTCCCGTCGGCGGCGTTGGCGGTGAGGATGTCCCCGTTGGGGGCGATCGCGAGCCCCAGCGGGCTGTTGAGGTAGCCCCCCTCCGCGACCGTGGTCCCGCCTTCGCCGAGTGGCGTCTGGCGGAACAGGGCGTCGGGGATCGCGGCGATCCGGTTGCCCTGGGTGTCGGCCACGTACAGCGTGTCTTCTTCGCCGAGCCCCACGCCGGTCGGGCCGACCACGAGTGCGGCGGGGTCGGTGCGCTCGGGGAAGCCGGTGGCGATCACTTCCATGGGGCCGACCTGAAGGCCGTGGCGAAAGCGGGGGCGCACGCGGATACGCACGACTGTGCCTTCGTCGATCGGGGTTTCGCCCGAGGCGACGGTCCCGTTCAGGACGTTGGTGACGAACAGCGTCGCGCCGTCGCCCGCCCCGACCGCGGTCATGTCCCAGGGGCCGTCGATCGGCGGGCCGGAGATCGTCTGGACCACCTGTCCGGAGCTGTCGAGCACGATCAGGCAGCCCGGCTGCGCGGTCGCGGCCGAGCCGTTGGTTGTGGGCAGGCTACCCACGACCACGAACCCCTGCGGGAGTACGGCTAGAGCGGTCGTCAGGCCCACTCCGCCTGGGCAGGGGCCGGGGAGCGAGGATGCCTTGATCCGGGCGAACAGCGAGAGGCTGCCCGATGGGGCTATCTGCACGATCGTGGTGCCGGTCCCCTGGAGGTTTTCTCTGTCGTTGAAGTTGCTGACGAGGGTGTCGCCGCGTACCAGCGCTCCCTCGCTGAAGGGCACCACCGCGATCCCGTAGGGGTTCACGTCCCCGTTGGCGGGCACTGTTTCGCCCAGTGAGGCGATCGTGTGGAACTGTCCAATGAAGGGATGGTCGAAGGCCGAGGCCAGGCCCGGCGAGAAGGCCAGGCATGCGAGCGCGGCGGCGATGGCGCTCAGCAGGCGTTTGAGATCGAGGGGGGTCGGTGTTCGTGTGATGTTGCGCATGGAGCTGGGTCTCCTCGTGTCGGGGCTTTACATAAAAAAGACCCCCTTATGGGGATGAACCTTCCCGCTGGTGCGCCCACGCAGGCGCGAGCTCGAGTCCTCGCCGGCGCCCGCGGCGCAGCTCATTCCCGGTAGGCTTCCGCCCCCTCAAACTGGAAAACGGAGCGGAGGTTCGCGATGGCGCAGCAGATCGAGAAGGTGGGCGTGCTCGGAGCCGGGCTGATGGGCCACGGCATCGCGCAGGTCGCTGCGCAGGCCGGCTACGAGGTGGTGGTGCGCGAGGTCGACGAGCCCACGCTCGCGAAGGGGCTCGCCAAAATCGAGAAGCAGCTCGCGCGGGCGGTGGAGAAGGGCAAGAGCTCCCAGGAGGACGCCGACGCGGTGAGAGGCCGCATCCAGGGGACGGTCCAATACCGCGACCTCGCCGACTGCGACCTGGTGATCGAGGCGATCACGGAGAGCCTCGAGCTGAAGCTCGCGATGTGGCGCGAGGTCGATGAGATCGTCAAGCCGCAGGCGCTGTTCGCGACCAACACCTCCTCATTGGCGGTGATCGACCAGGCCGCCTGCACCTCGCGCTCCTCGCAGTTCGTGGGGCTGCACTACTTCAACCCCGCCCAGGTCATGAAGCTGGTGGAGGTGGTGCGCTGCGTGACCACCTCGGGGGAGACGCTCGACACGGCCCTGCAGTTCGTCCGCTCGCAGGGCAAGCTCGCGATCCCCACACGCGACAAAGCGGGGTTCATCGTCAACCGCCTGCTCGTCCCCTACCTGCTCGACGCGATCCGTGCCCTGGAAGAGCAGGTGGGCTCGGTGGCGGAGATCGACGAGGCGATGAAGGGCGGGGCGGGGCACCCCATGGGGCCGCTGCTGCTCTCGGACCTCGTCGGCCTGGACACCCTCGGCGCGATCTGCGACGTGCTGCTCCAGGAGTTCGGCGAACGGCGCTTCGCGTGCCCGCCGACACTGCGCAGGATGCTCTCTGCGGGCTGGCTGGGGCGCAAGTCGGGAACGGGCTTCTATGACTACTCGGGAGAGGAGCCCCGCCCGAACCCGGCGCTGTAGGCGCTCGCCGGTCGGTTGGGGGTCGCGGTGGGCGGGAGCGCGACCGGCCGGCAAAGAGCTCCGGGTGGCCAGATCCGCGTCAGGCTGGGAGGAGCGGGAGGGTGTCGTAACCTTCCTGCAATGGGTGACCTCTCGAGTCTGCGCGTCGCTGACGCCGACCGCGAGCAGCTGATCGATGAGCTGCGCGAGCACGCGGGGGCTGGCAGGCTCACCTCGGAGGAGCTCGAGGATCGCATCGGGGATGCCTACCGGGCGTCCACGCGCGCGGACCTCGACGCGGTGCGGGCGGACCTGCCGGTCAGCTCGACCTCGGTGAAGCGGGCTCTGACCAAGCGCAAGGCCCACCTGCGACGCCGCCTCCTCCAGGAGGCCGGCGGGTCGGTGGGCGTCTCGCTGCTGAGCGTGGGCGTCTGGGTCGCCAGCGGGCCGCCCGGGGACTTCTGGCCGGGCTGGGTGATCGGCGTGACGCTCCTGCCGGTGGTGCGCGACGCCTGGCGCCTGCTCGGGCCGGCCTCGGACCTCGAGCTGGTGGAAGCGCGGCTGCAGGCCCGCCACGAACGCCAGCTTGCGCGGGGCCGCCGGCGCCACCGCTACCGGGGGCTCCCGCGTCCGTGAGCCCGGTGCTCGCCCCTCGCGGGGGGTCCGGTCGCGCGTCCGTGAGCCCGGGCCTCGCCCCTCGCGGAGGGCCCGGTTGTGGAGGGCCCCCTCGTCATGGGGGGCGCCCCCGCCTGTGAGCGCCCTGAGCGGCGCCACCGAGCGTGCCCTGCGGGGCGGTCCCGAGCGCCACCACGAGAAGGCCAGGGAGCAGAGCAAGCTGCCGGTGCGCGAGCGCGTGGGGCTGCTGCTCGACCCGGGCTCCTTCGCGGAGGAGGCGCTGCTGGCGAACTGGCAGGAGGAGAGCCTCGGCGCGGACGGGGTGGTCACGGGCCTCGGGCGGATCGGCGCCCGCCCCGTGGCGCTGATGGCCAACGACCCCACCGTGAAGGCGGGCTCGTGGGGGCCGAAGACGGTGGAGAAGATCCTCCGCGTCCAGGAGCGTGCCCTGCAGCTGCGGATACCGATGGTCTACCTCGTGGACTCCGCGGGCGCGCGCATCACCGAGCAGGTGCAGATGTTCCCCGGCCGGCGGGGGGCGGGAAGGATCTTCTACAACCAGGTGAAGCTCTCCGGTCTCGTGCCCCAGGTGTGCGTGCTGTTCGGTCCCTCCGCCGCCGGCGGCGCGTACATCCCGGCGTTCTGCGACATCGTGATCATGCGCGAGGGCAACGCCTCGATGTACCTGGGCTCGCCACGGATGGCCCAGATGGTGATCGGGGAGGACGTGACCCTGGAGGAGATGGGCGGAGCGCGGATGCACACCGGCGTCTCCGGCTGCGCTCACACGCTGGTGGGAAGCGACGAGGAGGGGATCGAGGAGGCCAGGCGCTACCTCTCCTACCTGCCGGGCAACTGCGAGGAGGACCCGCCGGTCCACTCGCCCGCGGAGGATCGACCTGCTCCTGTGCCCGCCGCCGCCCCGGGCGCTTCTGGGCCCTCGAATGGGCACGCCACCGAGCCAGCCGCACCTCCCTTCGCCCCAGCCTCCCAGACACCGATCGGCGAGCTGATCCCGGCCGACGAGAACAAGCCCTTCGACATGAAGCTGCTGCTCGACGCACTCCTGGACGGGGGCTCTTTCATGGAGATCCACGCGCGCTGGGCGAAGGAGCTGATCGTCGGCTTCGCGCGCCTGGAGGGGCGGGCTGTGGGGATTGTGGCCAACCAGCCGAAGTTCAAGGGCGGCGTGCTGTTCGGCGACTCCGCCGACAAGGCCGCGCGGTTCATCTGGACGTGCAACGCCTTCAACGTCCCCCTGCTGTTCCTCGCCGACGTGCCCGGCTTCATGATCGGCACCCAGGTGGAGCGCCAGGGCATCATCCGCCACGGCGCGAAGATGATCAGCGCGGTCTCCGAGGCCACGGTCCCGAAGATCTCGGTGATCGTACGCAAGGCCTATGGCGCGGGCCTCTACGCGATGGCGGGGCCGGCGTTCGACCCCGACTGCTGCCTGGCGCTGCCGAGCGCCTCGATCGCGGTGATGGGCCCCCAGGCGGCGATCAATGCGGTCTACTACAACCAGCTGCAGGCGATCGAGGACGAGGCCGAGCGCCTGGCGGAGACCGAGCGCCTGCGCGGGGAGTACGCCGCGGACATCGACATCCTGCACCTCGCCTCGGAGCTGGTGGTGGACGCGGTGATCCAGCCCGGGGACCTGCGCTCCGAGCTGATTCGCCGCTTCGCGCTCGCCGCCGGCCGCCGCCGGGAGTGGCCGGCCAAGCACAACCCGATAACGCCGGTTTAGAGCCCAAGCTGCTTAGCTCTGAGGCGTGCTTGGCGTGCCCATCGGTATGACCGCGTGCCTATTCGACCTCGACGGAGTGCTGACGCAGACAGCCAAGGTGCATGCCGCCGCTTGGAAGCAGATGTTCGACGACTACTTGCGCAAGCGCGCCCGCCGCTCCGACGAAGCCTTCGTTCCCTTCGATCCGATCCGCGAGTACGACCAATACGTCGACGGCAAGCCTCGCTACGACGGTGTGCGAGCGTTTCTTGCCTCGCGCGGGGTGGAGCTGCCAGAGGGCGATCCGAGTGACACGCCGGATACCGAGACGATCGACGGTCTCGGCAACCGCAAGAACGAGATCGTGCTCAGACTCATCCGCGAGCAGGGTGTGCAGCCTTATGAGGGCTCGGTCCGCTACGTCAAAGCGGTCCAGGCGGCCGGGTTGCGACGCGCCGTTGTCTCCTCCAGCACCAACTGCCGCGACGTTCTCGCCGCGGCTGGCATTCAGGACCTGTTCGAAGAGATCATCGACGGAGTCGTGGCCGAGCGCGAGCACCTCAAGGGCAAGCCTGCGCCGGACACATTCCTCGCAGGGGCGCGGGCCTTGGGCGTCGAACCCGCTGAGGCGATCGTGTTCGAGGACGCGCTGGCGGGTGTCGAGGCCGGTCGAGCGGGGCGCTTCGGCTTCGTGGTCGGCGTCGACCGAGTCGGCCAGGCAGAGGCGTTGAGGACCCACGGCGCTGACCTCGTCGTAGACGATCTGGCCGAGCTGTTGCCGCCGCCATGATCCAGCATCCGGACTTCGCGGTCGAGCCCTGGGCAGTGCACGAGACCCACCTCGACCTCGACAGGCTCGCGCAGACGGAGTCGGTGTTTGCGCTTGCCAACGGTCACATCGGCCTGCGCGGGAACCTCGACGAGGGAGAGCCTTACGGCTTGCCGGGCACCTACCTGGCCGGTGTCTACGAGGTGCGGCCCCTTCCCTACGCTGAGGCTGGCTATGGCGATCCGGAGGCCGGCCAGACCGTCATCAACGTCACCAACGGCAAGATCATTCGCCTGCTGGTGGAGGACGAGCCGTTCGACATCCGCTACGGCGAGCTGCGCCGCCACGAACGGGTGCTCGACCTTCGCGCCGGAGTGCTGCGCCGCACGGTCGAGTGGGTGTCTCCGACCGGACGTTCCGTGCGGGTGACCTCCACGCGCCTCGTGTCGTTCACGCAGCGGGCGGTCGCAGCGATCCTTTACGAGGTCGAGACACTCGACGGTCAGACACCGGTGGTCGTGCAGTCTGAGCTCGTCGCCAATGAGAAGCTGCCGGTCGCCGAGCGCGATCCCCGCGCCGCGTCGGCGCTCTCCTCACCATTGCAATCCGAGCTCTTTGCCGCGCATGACACCCGCGTGATCCTGGAGCATTCCACGCGCGCAAGCGGCCTGACGATGGCCGCTGCGATGGATCACGTCATCGACGGGCCGGCGGACATGACAGCCACCTCGGAAAGCTTCGAGGACCTCGGTCGCCTGCTCGTGACGGCCGACCTCGTGCCCAAAAAGCCTCTTCGAATCGTCAAGCTCATCAGCTACGGATGGTCGCGCAAGCGCTCGGCGCCGGCGATCGTCGACCAGGTTGCAGCCGCGCTGGCGGAGGCGCGACACCGTGGCTGGGACGGTCTCCTCGCCGACCAACGCGCTTACCTGGACGACTTCTGGGATCGGGCCGACGTCGAGATCGAGGGTGACGCCGAGCTGCAGTTGGCGGTTCGCTTCGGCCTCTTCCACACGCTTCAGGCCGGCGCCAGGGCCGAGCGGCGGGCGATCGCGGCCAAGGGGCTGACCGGACCGGGCTACGACGGACACGCGTTCTGGGATACGGAGACCTTCGTCCTGCCGGTCCTGACATATACGGCTGCGCACGCCGCGCGCGATGCCCTGCGCTGGCGCCATCTCACGCTCGGTCTCGCGCGGGAGCGAGCGACCTCGCTGGGACTGGAGGGCGCCGCGTTTCCCTGGCGGACGATCCGGGGGCAGGAGTGCTCGGGGTACTGGCCAGCAGGGACAGCGGCGTTCCATATCAATGCCGACATCGCCGATGCTGTCGTCCGCTACGAGGCGGCCAGCGATCACGACGAGGAGTTCGCGCGCGGCGTCGGCCTGGAGCTGCTCGTCGAGACGGCCCGGCTGTGGCGCTCGCTGGGGCACCACGATGCTGCCGGCCACTTCCGGATCGACGGCGTGACTGGTCCCGACGAGTACAGCGCAATCGCCGACAACAACCTCTACACGAACCTGATGGCCGAGCGCAACCTGCGCGAGGCCTTCGAGCGCGCGAAGCGCTATCCCCAGCGAGCCGCTGAGCTCGGAGTCGATGACGAGGAGGCGTCCGCCTGGCGTGACGCCGCTCAGGCGATGCTCATCCCCTACGACAAGGAGCTGGGAGTCCACCCTCAAGCGGAGGCGTTCACGGAGCACGAGATCTGGGACTTCGACGCAACCGCCCCCGAGCAGTATCCGCTGCTGCTGCATTTCCCCTACTTCGACCTATATCGCAAGCAGGTCGTCAAGCAGGCCGACCTGGTGCTCGCGCTGCATATACGCGGTGACGCCTTCAGCGACGAGGAGAAGGCGCGCGATTTCGCCTACTACGAGCGACTGACGGTTCGCGACTCCTCGCTGTCGGCCTGCACCCAGGCGGTCATTGCCGCGGAGGTCGGACACCTCGAGCTTGCCTACGACTACCTCAGTGAGGCCGCCCTCATCGATCTCGACGACCTCCAGCACAACACGCGCGACGGCCTGCACATCGCCTCGCTGGCAGGGACATGGATCGCCGCCGTCGCGGGATTTGGAGGTATGCGAGACCACAACGGGATCCTGAGCTTCGGCCCCCGCCTCCCGCAGGCGCTCACCCGGCTCGCGTTCCGCCTCTGCTTCCGTGGGCGCAGGCTGCTGGTGGAGGTCGGTCCCGAGCAGGCGACGTACTCGCTACTTCACGGCCCCCCGCTCGAGATCGTCCATCATGGCAAGAAGGTGACGGTTGACCCGCGAGCGCCGCAGGCCTGTCCCATCCCTCCGGCACCCCCGCGCGAGACCCCTCGACAGCCTCCCGGGCGCGCACCGCAGCGGCGAGGAGCGCCGTCATGAAGGACCACGCCCCGCTCGTTGGTCCACGCGTGTGGATCAGGCGTCTGCGAGCGCCTCGACGACGGCTTCCAGGGCATGCTCCCCGGCACCTGTCCGGGAGGACTCGCCGGTACTGGCGTCGATTGTCTCGCCGGGCCACTCTGCATGACTTGCCGGCGCCAGCTTCCGCGCGTCCTTCTTGGCCTGCTTGTCCAGCCGGCGCTCGCGGAGCCGGCTTTCACGGGTGAGCTTTGCCATCGTGGTCTTCTTCTTGCCGCTTGAGGCCATGTCTGTCGGCTCCTTGTTGTGAGTACCTAGCGTGTCCGTGGCAGGGTCATCCGGTGTGATGAAACCCGAAGACCGAGTTGCCGTTGAACCAGCTTCACGTTTCCTGAGGCCTGCAGACGAGCGCTCAGGCCAGTGCCCCGGCTGGCAGTACGAAGCGCAGCGGGGTCCGCGACTCGGTGCCGCCTGAGAGGCCGAGGCGCTGGCCGTGCAGGCCTCGTCTGGGAGCTTTGGGAGCCACCGCCTCGGCCACCCCGGCATGATCGACGATCCACGCCATCACGGCCGGGAAGTCGCTTCCCGACGCGAGCAGGGCCGCGCGCTCGACGACATCTCCGCCGGAGGAGTGGGGGCGTGCCAGGCGCTTCACGATGGCGCGGATCTCGGCGTCGCCTGCCGCTTTCTCTGCACTCACGAGAACTCCGTCACCGAGTAGACGGGGTGACTGACGCGAGCGGGCGCGCTCTCGCTGCGGTCGTCGGTATGCACGCAGAAGTCCTCCAAGCGCCCGTGGTCGAGGATCGCAACCACGACATTGCTGCCCCTGGACAGCGGCCTGCCGACCTCGATCTCCTGGTCCTGCCCATCGAAGCGACAGCTCAACTTGAAGATCCGCCGAGCTCGCGCAGGGCAACCGACTGCGAGCAGCGAACGCTCGCGCAGCTCGCCGTAGACCTCCTCGGCGCGCGCTCCGTCCGACTCGATGCCACCGACGAAGAAGCTCGTCACTTGCGCCGAGCCTTGGCCAGCACGGCGGGATCACGCCAGCGCCCCTCGGGCGTCATCTCGAGGATCCCCCCAGCGAGCCGTCCTGGACCGGGCGCTGGAACCCCCCCAGCTTCACGCGTCGGCGCTCGGCCGCGCGATCTGCCTGAATAAGCATCACTCTACGCTAGCGCAGCCGCGAGCCGTTGCCGGAGAATCGGCCGCTGAGGGACGATCACGAGGTGGCCTGCGGTGATGGGATTTCAATCGTGTCCGAGCGTCGATGCTGGCGAGCATGGACGAGTTCTTGGCTGGCTCCGCAGAGCGCCCCGGCTGGGCACAGCTCGGCGGCCACGGAGCGACGGGGATTGCGGATCCCGGCGAACGCAATGAGACCTCCGCTCGCGACGAGTACGGCTGCGATTGCGTCCGCGACGCGGAAGGCGTGCACCGACGCATCGTCAAAGGCCGCCCTGAGGAGAAGTCGCTCGCCGGGGCGTACTCCCACCAAGCTCGCTGCGCCGAGAGGCTGTCGCTTGGCTCGGCTGATCGCCGAGCGGCCAGCGGGATCGATCGCGGACCGTCGCAGCGTCGCGTCGACGCGACTGGCAAAAGCTAGAGAGACGACGGCTCCCAGCACAGCGACCGCGAACAGCTGCGCGACGCGTGAGAGCGTCGTGTTCACCGCTGCGGCGACCCCCGCGTGATCTTCCTCCACTCCCCCGAGGACCGTGGCAGTCAAGGGCGCGACAAGCATCGCGAGTCCCAGCCCGAACACGATCAGCGCCGGGAGGACATCGGTGACGTAATCGCCGCGCATATCGATCCGCGTCAACAGCCCTACGCCGCAGCCGGCAACCAGAGGCCCGAGGCTCAGCAGCGCCCGCGACCCGATGCGGTCGGCAAGCGCGCCGAAGCGGGGGGAGAGCAGGATCATCAGCGAGGTGACCGGAAGAAGCGCCAACCCTGCCTGAACGGGGCTGTAGCCGCTGACCTCCTGCAGAAACACAGGCAGCAGAAAGATCACTCCCCCCAGCCCAAGGTAGCTGGTCAATGTCGCCAGGTTTCCGACCGTGAAGTTGCGCTCGCGGAACAAGCTCAGCGGGAGCATCGGCGCCCGGGCTCGTGCCTCGTGCGCAACAAACGCGATCGCTGCGAGAACCCCCGCCGCGAGCGAGCCGACCACGACGCCGCTCCATCCGCGCAGCGGCTCCTCGGTGACAGCGAACACCGGGCCGGCGAGCGCGACCGCCGCCAAGAGGGCTCCAAGGAAGTCCAGACGTCCGGCTGCCGGCACGCCAGTGTCCTCAGGCACACCGCGAGCAATCAGCGTCAGGGTGACGAGGACGAGCGGTGCATTGAGCACAAAAATCAGGCGCCACGAGCCGGCAGCGATCAATACTCCCCCGATGAACGGCCCGATCAGCCCGACGATCGAGCTGAGTGCGGTCCATGTCCCGATCGCCTTGGCCCGCTCGTCTTCGGGAAACACGTGGACGATCACCGCCAAGGTGGTGGGCGTCACCAGCGCCGCGCACGCCCCTTGCAGCGAACGGAATGCGCACAGCTCGGGGATCGACGATGCGACCGCGCAGAGAGCCGAAGTGAGGCCGAACCCGCCAACGCCGACCAGGAACACACGCTTCTGACCGAATAGATCTCCGAGCGAGCCGCCGATCAACAACAGCGACCCCAGCGTCAGCAGATACGCGTTCGTCACCCACTGCTGGCCCGCCAGACCGCCGCCGAGGTCGCCTCGAATCGCCGGCAGCGCGACACTGGTGACGGTCGCGTCGAGGAACACGACGCTCGTACCGAGAACGGCTGCGAGCAGGGTCAGCTGCTTCTCGCGCGGTGTGGCCACTCCTCGGACGTATGGCACATGCGCAGATTGGCACGTCGCGGGCGCCACTCGCCTCGCGACCGCACCTTGGACGAATGAGTTACGCCACCTGCGTGGTGGCCGACAGCCGGTCGACCTCTGCGGGCGTCAGTTTCAGCGTCGCGGCGGGCAGGATCTGGTCGAGCTGCTCTGTTGTCCGCGCGCTGGCGATCGGGGCGAGGACCCGGGGCTGGGCGAGCAACCAGGCGAGCGAGACGGCGGCCACCGTCGTCTCGTGGGCTGCCGCGACCTCGTCGAGTGCCTCCAGTACAGCCGCCCCTCCGCTGTCGAGGTAAGCACGGGCGGCCTCGGCGCGCTCGGACTTCACGGCCTCGCCGCCAGGCCGGTACTTGCCGCTCAGAAAGCCCTTGGCCAGCGCGAAGTAAGGCAACACGGCAAGGTCCCAGGCCTCGGCGACGGGCAGCAGCGTGCGCTCGAAGTCGCGCTCGAGGAGGTTGTAGTGCGGCTGCAGGACCGTGAACTCTGCAAGCCCATGCGTGCGCTGGAAATCGAGTGCTGTGGCGAGTCGCTGCGGCGTGTAGTTGGAGGCGCCGATGTGGCGAACCGTGCCCGCCTTGACGAGTGCGTCGAAGGCGCTCAGCGACTCTTCCAGCGCCGTCTCCTGATCGTCGAAGTGCGCGTAGTAGAGGTCGATGTGGTCGGTCTGCAGGCGCTCGAGCGAGGCGTGCGCCTCGCGCTCGATCGTGTCGGCCCGTAGGTTGCGGAGTGCTCCGTGGCCGCCGCCGACCTTTGTGGCCAGGACGATCTGCTCACGGTTCCCGCGAGCGGCGATCCAGCGCCCGATGATCGTCTCCGAGCGGCCGTGCTCGACCAGGTAGGAGTTCGCGGTGTCGATGAAGTTGCCGCCCGCGCCGGTGTACGCGTCGAGGATGGCGTGAGACTGCGGCTCCTCGGCGGTCCAGCCGAACACGTTGCCGCCGAGGCAGATGGGGAACACGTCGAGGTCGGTACGTCCGAGAGCGGTCATGCTCCCACGGTAGCCGTCGCCGTGGCGCGGCGATGCTCGGACCTCGGCCGGACCACCACCCAAGCCAGCGTCCGTCCTGGCGCGATGCCCTTGCCCGCGGCTTCATCGCGTCACAAACCTTGGGCCTGCACGATGTACTGGTTGTGGGCGTCGATGATGACCATGCCGATGAGGCGCTGCTTGTTGCGGATGACGGCGCCGCCGACACTCCGGCGGATGAATCGCGCGACGCGGGCGCTATTGCCGTCAAGTCTGTGGGTAGGCCTCCCCGGGCATGCCCGCGGCGCGGGTCTGCTCATCCTGGAAGGGCGGGTAGGTCTCGCTCAGCAGGTAGATGTAGGCGTCGCTGCGCGCCATGTAGGAGTTGGCCAGCACCATCACATCGAACAGCCCACGCGGCATCTTTCCGATCACGAGGATCACCACCCAAGCTGCGAACGCGCCGATTTTGAGCAGCAGTTCCATCACGTAGCGCAGGATCAGGATCGGGATCACGAGGACGATGCGAAAGAGCGTCTTCAGGCGGCTGTAGCGCTCCAGGGGACCGGCGAACTCCAGGCGCACCGGGTAGGAGGCATCGTCGGAGCCGCCGAAGGCGGGGTAGGGGTCGCAGAGCAGCGAGATGTACGCGGTGAAGCGCGTGATGAAGCGGGTGTACCCCGCCACGAAGTCGTACAGGCCCCGCGGGTAGCGGGCGGTGAAGACGATCGCGAACCACGCGATCAGGAGCGCCACGGAGGCGACGATCGCGTACAGGTACAGCCAGATCGCGAGCGGGATGGCGAGGATGAGGCGGAAGAACGTCGTCAGCCGGTTGCGCCGCTCGGCGTAGTCGGCTTCGAAGGTGACGGGATAGGGCACGGATGCTCCCCTTTCGTGATCGCTGCGGGTTCCTCCGAGAGCGCCATTTGAGCGCTTTGCAACAAGCTTACGGTCTCCGTCGGCGGCGCCGAGGACGCGGTGAGCGGAGGAGCTGCTGGAGGGCACCCGGCCACGCGCTTCGGGAACGGGGCGTTGAGAGGCATGCGCCTACGCCGGAAAATACGCATCTGCACCGGCACCCAGGTACTCTGCGACCGGTCGACGCACACACATCCGGTAGCGTTGCGCCGATGGACCCCGCCGATCTCGCCTACGCCGGAATCGCCAGGCAGGCTGAGCTGATCGCCTCCGGGGATCTCTCGGCGCGGGATCTGCTCGAGGTCTACCTGGAGCGCATCCAGCGCCTGGACTCGAAGCTGAACGCCTTCCGCGTGGTCTATCGCGAGCGCGCTCGCATGGAAGCCGATCAGGCTGACGCGCGCCAGCGGGCCGGGGATCGACGGCCGCTGCTCGGGGTGCCGATCGCGATCAAGGACGACACCGACGTGGCCGGCGACGTCACCTGCTACGGAACGCGTGCGGCTGAGCGGGTCGCGAGCGCCGATCAGGAGGTGGTGCGCCGCATGCGCGAGGCCGGCGCGGTCATCCTCGGCAAGACCAACGTGCCCGAGCTCACGCTGTGGCCGTTCACCGAGACCCCCACCTTCGGCATCACGCGCAACCCCTGGAACCTCGAGCACACGCCGGGGGGCTCCTCGGGTGGGTCGGGCGCCGCGGTCGCCGCGGGCCTGGTCGGCGCCGCGCTGGGCTCCGACGGCCTCGGCTCGATTCGCATCCCCTCGAGCTTCTGCGGCCTGTTCGGGATCAAGCCCCAGCGCCACCGCATCTCGCTCGCTCCCCACACCGAGCAGCTCTACGGTTGGCACGGCCTCGCCGTGTACGGGCCGATCGCCCGCAGCGTCCGCGACGCCGCCCTGTTCCTCGACCTCACCGCGCAGACACCCCCTGCGCAGGGCAGCTTCAGCGAGGCCGCCGCGCGCGCGCCCGGTCGCCTGCGGATCGCGTTCTCCACCAAGCCGATCCTGCCGCAGCCGATCGACGCGCGGGTGCTGCGCGCGCACCAGCAGGCGGTCGAGCTGCTGCGCTCGCTCGGCCACGAGCTCGTCGAGTGCAACCCCGACTATCCCCCGTGGCTGGGTCCCCATCTCGTGGCGCGCTATCTGCGCGGCGCCTATGAGTCGGCGAGCGACATCGGCCACGTCGAGCGCATGGAGTTGCGCAGCCGCCATATCGTCCGCGGCGGGGAGCTCGTGGGGGAGAGAGGTATCGCGCGCGCGATCGCCTCCGAAGCGACTCTGAACGCGCGCGTGGGGAGGGTGTTCGCCGACCACGACGCGCTGCTGCTGCCCTGCACCGCCCGACCAGCGCTGCGCATCGGCGAGTACGAGGGGCGCGGGATGCTGCGGACGATGAACGGCGGCACGCGCCTGATTCCCTTCCTCGGCACCTGGAACGCGACCGGTCAGCCCGCGGCGTCGATCCCCGTGGGCCTCACTGAGGACAGCGACGGGCTGCCGCTCGCCGTGCAGCTCGTCGGCCGGCCCGACGACGAGGCGACGCTGCTCTCGCTCGCGGGGCAGATCGAGGCCGAGCGCCCCTGGGCGCAGCACCGCCCGCCCGAGTTCGCGTGAGCGAGCCCTCCGGGAGCGACCCTGGCCGAGGCGCCATGGGCGCGAGCGCGCGCTCCGGAGGGGATCCCCTGGTGGGCGACTCCGGTGAGGAGCTGTTGGGCCTGGCGGCCGACCTGGCCCTCGCGGCGGGGCTGCTGCTGCGTGAGCGCTTCCTGCACGGCGAGGAGCGGGAGGTCGAGAGCAAGAGCACCCCCACGGACCTGGTGAGCGAGGCCGACCGCGCCTCCCAGCGGCACATCCGCGAGGAGATCGCGCTGCGCCGCCCGCGGGACGGGTTTCTGGGGGAGGAGGACGACGATGAGGAGGAGACCGGCACGAGCGGGCTCTGCTGGGTGGTGGACCCGCTCGACGGGACGGTCAACTTCCTCTTCGGGATACCCCAGTGGTGCGTCAGCGTCGCCGCTCGGGACGAGCGGGGCACGCTGGTGGGCGCGATCTACGACCCGATTCGAGAGGAGCTCTTCGAAGCTGCGCGTGGGGGGGAGGCGCGGATGAGGTCCCCGGCGAGTCACCCCATGAGCCAGTCTCGGCCGGAGAGCGGAGAGCGGGAGTACGAGCAGCTGACCCTGAGGGGCTCGGCGCGCGCGCAGGAGCTCCCGAGCGCGATGGTCGCGACCGGCTTCGCCTACGACGCCCGCGTGCGGGCCGCCCAGGCGAAGGTGTTCGCCCGCGCGATCCCCCTGGTGCGCGACATCCGCCGCTTCGGCAGCGCCGCGCTCGACCTCGCGTGGACCGCGGCGGGCCGTTACGACGCCTACTACGAGCGCACCGTCAAGCCGTGGGACATCGCCGCTGGAGCGCTGCTCTGCGAAGCGGCCGGACTGCGGGTCGTGGAGCTGCCCGTGCACGAGGATCTCCCCTGGGGCATCCTCGTCGCAGCGCCCGAGCTGTGTGGGCCGCTGCTGGAGCTGGTGGGGTAGGGCGCGACTTCGGCGGGGGTAGGGCCGCGACTTCGGCTGGGGGTAGGCGCACCGGCTTGGGGTCGGACGGCGACTTCGGCTGGGGGTAGGCGCACCTGCTGGGGGTCGGAGGGCACTCTGGCCGGTGGTACGGCACAACTCCGGCTGGTGGGGTGAGACCACATTCGCCTCTGCCAAGATGTGGGGGTGGCTGTCGCGGCGCCCACCGCACCGATCCTCCGTCCCAGCTTGCCGCCCGGCCCGCGTCTGCCGCGGCTGGCGCAGTCGGCCCTGTGGGCGCTCAACCCCGGCGCCCTCTCCCGCTACTGCCAGCGCCGCTTCGGGGAGGTTTTCACGCTGCGACCGCTCGGCATCGGCGACGTGGTGGTGCTCACTCGCCCGGAGGCGATCCGGGAGGTGTTCACCGGTGACCGCGAGGTGTTCCGCGCGGGGGAGGCGAACGCGGTGATGGGACCGATGGTGGGCAGGCACTCGCTGCTGCTGCTCGACGGGGAGCGCCACCTGCGCCACCGGCGGATGCTGAGCGCTCCATTTCACGGCGAGGCCGTGCGCGCCTACGGCGAGCGGATCGAGGAGATCGCCGCACGGGAGGTCGAGCGCTGGCCGGCGGGTGAGGAGTTCGCGATCCGCCCGCGGATGCAGGCGATCACGCTGGAGGTGATCCTGCGGACGGTGATCGGGGTCAGCGACGAGCGGCGCCTGCAGCGCCTGCGGGTGCTGTTGCGCAGGCTGACGCGCGTGGGCCTCGGGGAGATGTGGCTGGTGTGGGCCTACCCCCAGCTGCTGGACAGCCGCGCGGTGCGCCGGCTCTCGACGCTGCGGGTCCTGCCCGAGGTCGATCGGCTGCTCTACGAGGAGATTGCCGCCCACCGCACTGGGGTGGCGGAGGGTTCGATGCATCGCGAGGACGTGCTCAAGCTGCTGCTGGCCGCGCGCGATGAGCAGGGTGAGGGGCTCAGCGACGAGGAGCTGCGCGACCACCTGCTCACGCTGCTGGTGGCAGGCCACGAGACGACCACCACGGCGCTTGCCTGGTGCTTCGAGCGGCTGTTGCGCCACCCCGCGGCGCTGGTGCGTCTGGAGCGGGAGATCGCCGACGGGGAGGAGGAGGTCTACCTGGAGGCGGTGCTCAACGAGACCCTGCGGGTGAGGCCGGTGATCGACGCGGTGTGGCGCAAGCTCTCGGCACCGACCGAGGTCGCGGGCCGGCTGCTGCCGGCAGGAGCGACGGTGATGCCCTCGATCATGCTCGTGCAGGACTCCGAGGTGTTCCCGGATGCCCAGGCGTTTCGCCCGGAGCGCTTCCTGGAGGGGAGCGCGCCGCCGTACACCTTCATCCCCTTCGGCGGCGGCCCCCGGCGCTGCATCGGGGCGAGCTTCGCGATGATGGAGATGCGGGCGATTGTGCGCACCGTGCTCGAACGGGTGCAACTGCGCGCCCCCAACGCGAGGGACGAGCGGGTGAAGGTGCACCACATCACGCTGGTCCCCGCGCGCGGCGCGCGGGTGACCGTCACGGGCAGGCGCCCGGTGCCCAGCCGCGAGGGCGCCGGCATGCGCCGTCCCGCGCTCGCCCATGGGAGTTGAGGGTTCTCGCCCTCTCCTGCGCTCTCACCTCTTCTTCTTCTTCTTCCTCCTCCTCCTCCTCCTATTGCTTTCGCTCTCGCCCCGGCGGCGCCGGGCGGGTAGTCTGAGCCGCCACGCCCGTCCGCCATACGCCACGCCCGTCCGCCATACGACTTGGAGGATCACCGCCATGGAGTTCGAGACCATCCGCTACGAGGTCGCCGATCGCGTGCTCACGATCACGCTGGACCGACCCGAGCGCCTGAATGCGTTCACCGCCGGGATGGGGGTGGAGTTGATCGAGGCGTTCGAGCGCGCGGATCGCGACGACGAGGTGCGCGCGATCATCGTGACCGGCGAGGGCCGGGGGTTCTGCGCCGGATCGGACCTCGTGGAGGGTGGCAGCACGTTCGACCGGGGCGAGGGGCTGGCGGAGGGCGAGATCCCGCGCGACGGCGGTGGGCAGCTGGTGCTGCGGATCTTTGCCTCCACCAAGCCGGTGATCGCGGCGATCAACGGCCCGGCGGTGGGGGTGGGCATCACGATGACGTTGCCCATGGACATCCGCCTGGCCGCGGAGGGGGCGCGCATGGGCTTCGTGTTCACCCGTCGCGGGATCGTGCCGGAGGCGTGCTCGAGCTGGTTCCTGCCGCGCATCGTGGGGATCAGCCAGGCGATGGAGTGGGTGGCGAGCGGGCGGGTGTTCTCCGCGGAGGAGGCCCTGCGGGGCGGCCTCGTGCGCAGCGTGCACCCGCCGGAGGAGCTGCTCGGCGCGGCGCAGACGCTGGCACAGGAGATCGTGCAGAACACCGCCCCCGTCTCGGTGGCGCTGGCGCGCCGGCTGATGTGGGGGATGCTGGGCGCGGAGCACCCCATGGAGGCCCACCGCGCGGACTCGCGCGCGATGTTTGCCCTCGGGCGCTCGCAGGATGCGCACGAGGGGATCACCTCGTTTCTCGAGAAGCGCGAGCCGCAGTTCCCCGACCGCGTGAGCGAGGACCTGCCCGACCTGTTCCCCGGGCGCGAGGAGCCGCGGTACGCATGAGCGGGCGCACCCCCGAGGGACACACGGAGTCCTCCCAGCCTTGCCCGCGCCCACGACGCCAACGCCAACGCCTGGAGGCACGCAGATGAGCCCGCTCAACCATCAGGTGCGACTGGCCGCCCGCCCGTCCGGCCTGCCTAAGGACTCCGACTGGAGCCTGGTCGAGGAGCCGACGCCCACGCCAGGCGCGGGGGAGTTCCTCGTGGCGATCTCCCACATCTCGCTCGACCCCGCGATGCGGGGCTGGATGAACGAGGGTGCCTCCTACATCGATCCGGTCGAGGTCGGCGCGGTGATGCGCGCGGGCGCGGTGGGGCGCGTGGTCGCCTCCGAGCACCCCGGCTTCGCCGTCGGCGAGCACGTGTACGGCGCCCTCGGGGTCCAGGAGTACGCGCTCTCCGAGGGCCACGGAGTGCTCAAGGTCGATCCCTCGCTGGCGCCGCTGCCGACCTACCTCGGCGCGCTGGGGATGACCGGCATGACCGCCTACTTCGGACTGCTCGACGTGGCCAAGCTCGGCGAGGGGGACACGGTCGTCGTCTCGGGTGCCGCGGGTGCGGTGGGCAGCGTGGCGGGACAGATCGCCAAGATCCGCACCCGCTCCCCCGCCCGCGTGATCGGCATCGCCGGCGGCGAGGAGAAGTGCCGCTGGATCGTCGAGGACCTCGGCTTCGACGCGGCGATCGACTACAAGACGCAGGATGTTCGCCGAGCGCTGCGCGAGGCGGCGCCCAGCGGCGTCGACGTGTACTTCGACAATGTCGGCGGCGAGATCCTCGACGCGGTGCTGACCCGCCTGGCGCGCGGGGCACGGATCGTGATCTGTGGGGCGATCTCGCAGTACAACGCCACCGAGGGCGTGCGCGGTCCGGCGAACTACCTCTCGCTGCTGGTCACTCGCGCGTCGATGACCGGGATGGTCGTCTTCGACTACGCCGCGCGCTTCGGGGAGGCCGCCGCGGAGATCGGCGGATGGATGCGCGAAGGGCGGTTGATATCCCGCGAGGAGGTGCTGGAGGGTGGCGTGAGTGCCTTCCCCGAGGCCCTGCTCAAGCTGTTCGCCGGTGAAAACACGGGCAAGCTCGTGCTGCGCATCGGCTCGGACTGACGCGCAGGCTCCGCTCCGTCAGCCCACGCCGGCCCGTCGCAGCCTCATCCCTCCGAGCTCGATCGTCTCCTGCCCGCCGGGCAGCTCGTGCGGGAGCTCCAAGGCGATCTCCACGAGCCCCTCCGTGCGCTCGCTCGGGGCCGTCTCGAAGCGAACCTCGCCGCCGTCCAGGCGCAGCAGGGGCTGTTGGGTCTCGCCATCCACCTCGAGACCCAGCACTGCTCCCCACCGTGCTGCCACCACGGGCGGATCGGCCACCGCGAGTGTCACTCCCGCGAGGCGCCCGGGCGCGCCGGTGCCGATCTGCCCGGTCCACTGGGGCCCGCCCCAGCGCCATGTGCCGTAGGGCTTCGAGCGGTCGAGCGAGACGATCGCCGCACGCA
The DNA here is from genome assembly GCA_963713985.1 of uncultured Solirubrobacterales bacterium. Taxonomy (GTDB): domain Bacteria; phylum Actinomycetota; class Thermoleophilia; order Solirubrobacterales; family Solirubrobacteraceae; genus Palsa-744. The sequence goes on from OY970219.1 coordinate 2,355,969, forward strand.
TGTCCGCCGGGTGCAGGTGGATGGTGGAGATGTCGGGCAGGTCTATCTCCCAGGCCACCCGCACCCCCAGTTCCCGCGTGCGCTCGCGTGCGCCCTCCAGATCCTCGAGGTCGAAGATCACCATGTATCCGCCGTCGCCGTGACGCTCCAGATAGCGCCCGGCGGTGGTATCCGGCTGAATCGGCGAGACCACCTCCAGGAAGCAGTCCCCCAGCGCGAACACCACGTTCGCGAGGCCGAAGGCGCCCACCCCCGGGTCACGGAAGGGCTCCTCCAGGTTCAGCGTCGAGCGCAGCGCCGCCGCCGCGGGCTCGAGCGCCGCCGCCGCGAGCACCGCCTGGCGCAGCCTCACCCTCGGTTTGGTCGTGGCCACGGGGCCAACAGTAGCGGCAAAACCGACGCCCGTGCATGCTCACGGCGGCTCTCCCGTGGGCTCCCCTGCGCATACCTCCTGCGATCGCGAGGACCGCCATTTGATCGCTACGTTGTGCGAGTCGGAAACATGGACTACACGAATCAGCGGAGTATGTATGATCATCTGAAATATGAGGAGGGAGCGAACAATGCGAGTGATCAAACGCAGCAGGATCGGCGTTGTCTTGGCAGTCATGCTGGCGCCGCTGGTGATCTGCCTGCCACAGGCGGCTGCCAACTCGCAGGTGATGAGCTTCGGCGAAAACATCTGGGGTCAGCTCGGAAACGAGGGCCTCGCGGAGGACAACCCGACTCCCACCGTGGCGACGCTCACTGGCGCCACGGGGTCGCCCGTGCAGGTCGCCGTGGGTGAGGATCACAGCATCGTGTTGACCTCGGGCGGGCAGATCTACACCTTTGGCACCGGCGGCCTCGGAAGCGGGAATCGCTTCTCCGAATTCCGGACTCCCGTGGCGATCGAACTCCCCGGCGCCACGGGAGCGCCGGTGCAGGCCGCCGCCGGGGTCTCCTTCAGCCTGGTGGTGACCGCGAGCGGGCAGCTCTTCACATTCGGCTACGACGCCACCGGCCAGCTCGGGGACGGCAAACGGAGCTATGAAGAAAACCCGACCCCCGAAGCGATCACGCTGCCCGGCGCCACGGGAGCGCCCGCGCAGGTCGCCGCTGGGCGCGAATTCAGCCTCGTCCTGACCTCGACCGGACAGCTCTACTCATTTGGCGGCAACAGCCAGGGCGAAAACGGGAATGGCGAAGAGAACTACGAAGGTGTCTTGACTCCTGAATTGATCACACTCCCGGACGCCACAGGACCGGCCGTGCAGATCGCCGCGGGCGAGTATCACAGCCTCGTGGTGACCTCGACCGGTCAGCTTTACACCTTCGGCAACAACCACTCTGGGCAGCTCGGGAAAGGCACGAGCGACAACTCCGCGCACCCCACGCCCGAAGCGATCACGCTCCCCGGCGCCACGGGGCCGGTCGTCCAGGTCGCCGCGGGCTGGGAATTCAGCCTGGCGTTGACCTCGACCGGTCAGCTCTACTCCTTCGGCAACGACGAAGACGGCCAGCTCGGCAATGGTGAAGCCAGCACTGCGCCGCACCCAACCCCCGAGGCGATCACGATCCCGGGACTCACGGGATCGATCGTGCAGATCGCCGCCGGTAAGAACCACAGCTTGGTGCTGACCTCCAGTGGCCAGCTCTACGGGTTCGGCAGTGACCAGTACGGGCAGCTTGGGAACGGCAAAACCGAAGAAACGCCATACACGACCCCCACGCTTGTGCCCCTAGCAAACGTGACGAGCGTGGCCGTGGGGTCATCTGCGAATCACGTGCTGGCGCTTGTTCCAGCTCCCCCGCCGCCGCTGGACGTGACTACGACAACCCTGCCCGAAGGCAAGCAGGGCACCGCCTACTCCGCCACGGCCACCGCGACGGGGGGCAACCCGCCGCTGAAATGGAGCGCCACCGGCCTGCCCAGTGGGTTGTCGATCGAAACCTCCAGCGGGCAGATCAGCGGCACCCCAACCGCGTCCGGCAGCTCGACGGTGACGCTGATCGCCACCGACGCCGAAGGTGTCAGGGCCGAAAGCGCTCCGATCACGCTTGTGATCGCCGCTGCGGCGTGCACCCCGCATGGGGATCACGGCTGCGGCCGCTGCTCATCTGGACGGCGCCGCTGCTGCGGGCGGGGGCACGCCGGGAGGGGTTCCAGGTGTTGCTGTAACCGCGATCGCCGGGCGTGCTCTCGACACCCCGGTAGGGATTGGGGTTGGAGCCGCCGTACTCACAGCCGCTAGCGCGGTGGCGGGAATGCCAGGGGGAGGGCGACATCAGGTGTGTCGGGGACGACCTCGGGGTGCAGGATGTGAGCGAGCAGCTCCAGCCCGTCAACCAGGCGCGGGCCGGGCCGGGAGAAGTACGCGGAGGCGTTGACAGCGACGACCTGTCGGGCGCCAAGGGCAGCGAGCTCGCCTGCATGAGCCAGGGCCTCGGTGTGTGCGCGTGCGGCGTCGTAGCCGCAGGGCATCGCCACCACGATCTCGGGCTTCGCCGCGGCAACCACCTCCCAGGAGACCCTGACCGAGGGCCCGCCGGAGGAGCCCAGCACGTCCTGTCCGCCGGCCAGCTCGATGAGCTCCGGTGTCCAGTGTCCGGCGATGTAGACCGGGTCGAGCCACTCCAGGGCCGCCACGCGCGGGCGCGGGCGACCGCGCACCGCGAGCTGTATGCGATCAATCCGTGCGGTCAGCTCCCCCACCAGCTCGGCGCCCCGTTCGGGGCGATCGGTGGCTTCAGCGAGCGTGTGAACATCCTCCAGAATCTCGCCCAGAGTGTGCGGGTCCAGTGAGACGACCGGGGGCCGGGATGGGATCTCCTGCGCAAGCTTCGCCACCTCGGTGTAGGAGACCGCGCACACCGGGCACAGCGCCTGCGTGACGATCAGGTCGGGGTGCAGAGCGGCGAGGGCCTCCCGGTCGAGCTCGTAGATGGCCTCGCCCCGCTGCGTGCGCTCACGCACCGCGGCGTCAATCTCCGCGGCGCTGAGACCAGCCGGCAGCACATCGCGCGTGATCCGCTGGGCCGCTCGGGCGGCCGGCGGGTGGTCGCACTCGTGCGTGACCGCGACCACCTCGGGGCCAAGCTCGAGGGCGAACAGCAGCTCGGTGGCGTGGGGGACGAGGCTGACGATGCGCATGACCGTGACTGTAGGCGCAACCCAGCGGAAGGGCCAGGGCGAGCCCGAATCGGGCGTGTCAATCGCTCCACCACATCTCGCCATCCTCGTCGGCCGCCTGCTCGATCTGCTCGAGGGCGAGGTCGGTGCGACGATCCTCGACCATCGTCTGCAGCGCCCCGCCGATCGTCGGGGCCCACACCCGTCGGGCTATCACGACATGTCCGAACTCCTCATCGAACTGCTTCCACTCGAGCTCCACCAGCGGCACACGCGAGGGAGGTGCATCGGCGGGCACCGGCGCACCCCATCCATACAGCGTGATCTGAGCCTGCCAGCCATGCGGGCACAGCTCGCCCATGACCGCCAGGGCCGACCACTGGTCGACCACCGGCTTGGGCCGGCGGGAGCGCCGGCGCAGGTGCATCCAGATCAGCGTGGTCGCCCCCACCAATGCTGCGATCACCAACAGGACCACGAGCGTTTCGTGTCCGGGCGCATGGGCATTGCCTCCCTGCACGCCGCTGGCCATCACCAACCCACCGCCCACGGTACTCATGGCATCCGCATCGATCCGCCGGATCTCGGCCGAGGAAGCAGATGCCACCCGCTTGCGCTCATTGTTCTCTCACGGTAGCCGCTCGGCGTGCGCCGCCCGGAGCCACGTCCCCACGCGAAAGCTGCGCCCAATGGCCGAGGCGGCCGGACTCCGGCTCGTGCGCCGCTTCGGTCTCCCCTGCGCCTGTCACGCGCAATTCCCCGCCGCCTGACTGGGTCCGGGCGAGGTGCCCTAACGTTCTCGATGTGGCAGAGCAGGTCCCCGCGGTGAGCGATGTGCTCGATGCGATCGAGCGCCGCAACTGGACGCGTCTGCGGCGGCTGCTTCATCCCGAAGTTCACTGGACCACCGCCGTCGAGGAGCATCTATACGGCGCCGGCGAGGTGATCGCGCGGCTCTCCAACGACCCCCCTCCAGCCCCTCCCTCCTACCACGAGGTACGCGACGGGCTGATGTACCGCTGGATCGACTGCCCCGGCTGAGGCCACGCTGGGGAAGCGCAGGACAATGCTGGAGCGCCCCGCCTCGGTCTTTGCAGGGCCTCGTCCTTGGCGCAGCTCTCGACCTCAGGGTAGGCCTCTTGACATGCAGCTAGTTGGTTGCATATAGTTAGGCAACCAAACGGCTGCATTTTTCAAGGCGATGCTTCTCATCCAGGACGACAACACGGACAAGGTCTTCAGAGCGCTGGCCGACCCAAGTCGCCGTCGGCTGCTGGACAGCTTGAACGCCCACGATGGACAGAGTCTGCGTGAGCTTTGCGCTGAGATGGAGATGGCCCGGCAGTCTGTCAGCAAGCACCTGGCCGTTCTGGAAGCCGCCAACCTCGTGACCGCGGTTTGGCGTGGCCGGGAGAAGCTTCACCACCTCAACGCCGAGCCGATCAACGCCATCGGCGAGCGCTGGATCAGGCAGTACGACCGTGGGCGAGTGCACGCGCTCGCCGACCTCAAGAGAGCACTGGAGGAAACCCCCATGCAGAGACCCGAGTTCGTCTACACGACCTACATCAAGACCACGCCCGAGAAGCTCTGGCAGGCACTGACCGACCCGGCGTTCACGCGACGCTACTGGGGCGCCACCTTCGTTTCGGATTGGAAGGCCGGCTCGCCGATGATCTGGGAGTACGGCGGCGTAAGCATTGCCGACCCCGCCCAGGTCGTGCTCGAGTCAGACCCCTACAGAAGGTTGGCGTACACCTGGCAGACCGTCACACCGGAGTTCGCCAAGACTGTTGGCTTCAGCGACGAGTACTTCGCCAAGGTGGCCGCCGAGCCTCGATCCAAGGTCAGCTTCGAGATCGAGCCGCATGGAGAAGCGGTGAAGCTGACCGTGATCCATGAGGATTTCGAGCCCGACAGCGCGATGCTGGAGAGCATCAGCGGAGGCTGGCCGATGATCCTCGCGAGCCTCAAGACCCTGCTGGAGAGCGGCCAGACGCTGTCAGACGGTCCAGAGGTGCCGCGCAGGCGCGGGCAGGCCGCCCCCAGATCCCGACAAAAATCGTGAAGATCCAGGGGTTCGCCGCGCCGTGCCGGCCGAGTTCGCTTGGCCCAGCATCTGCTCCGCAGAATCATCCGCCGCCGCGCAGCACGATCTGTGACTGCGTGACGCGCGCGGCGAGGCGCTGCTCGGCGTCGGTCACGTCGGTCTCGACGACGATCACGGAGCGTCCCCTGTGCAGCGGTCGCGAGACGGCCTCGATCGTCCCGGAGCGGATCGCGCGGAGGAAGTTGGTCTTCGACTCGATCGTGGTGGTGCCCGTGGCGCCAGCGGGCAGGTTGAGCGCGGCGCAGATCCCACCGCCGGTGTCGGCGAGGCCCATGATCGCTCCGCCGTGCAAACCGACTCCCGCGCCTTCGAGGCCCTCCGACCACTGCAGGCGACAGTGGACCCGATCGGGCGTAGCTGCGAGCAGCTCGATCCCGAGCCTCCTCGCGAAGGGCATCAGCTGGTGCAGGCTCGGCGTGGTGAGGCCGGTCTCATCGGGCACCGAAGCAGCATAACCGATAACCGAACGATCTCTATGTAACATTGACTCTGCTATGTCGATGTCCCAGCCTCCCCCTCCCCCTCCCCCTCAACCGGGGCCGGCGTCCCAGCCTCTGCCGGCGCGTTCGCGGCGCGAGGAGCGAAAGCAGGAGACGCGCGCCGAGCTGATCGCGGCGGCGGCCCGGGTGTTCGCTCGGCGTGGCTTTCAGGGCGCCTCGCTGGTGGAGATCGCCCGTGAGGCGGGCTACTCCACCGGCGCCGTCTACTGGCACTTCCGCGGCAAGGACGACCTCTTCCTCGCGGTCTACGAGGCCGAGGCGGCAGCGAGGGTGCGCGAGATCGAGGGCCTTCGCGAGCGCGCGCACGGCGAGCTCCCACAGCGTGCCCGTTCCTACGCCGACCAGTTCATGGTGCGTCTGGCGCGCGATCCCGAGTTCCTGGTTCTCTCGCTCGAGTTCCTCGTGCACGCCTGGCGTAACCCGCCGCTGCGCGAAGCGTTCTCCGATCGCATCGCCTGGGGGCGGCTCGCGGCGACCCGCCTGCTCGAGGATGCGGCGCACGCCGAGGGGTACGAGCTGCCGATGCCCGCCGAGGATCTCGCGAGTGTGTTGCGGGAGCTGGGCACGGGGTTGGGGATCGCGGTGCTCGCCGACCCCGACGCGATCCCAGAGCGGCTCTACGGCGACTTCGTGGAGCTCTTCTTCGATCTTCTCGCTCGACGTGGCAGTGAGCGTCCTCAGTGAGCGCGACTGATCAGAGCGTGGCGGCGGGCGACCCCTACACCGCGCCGGACTTCCGCACGGCGGCGCTCATCACGATCGACGTGCAGCGCGACGTGCTCGACGGCGGCACGTTCGAGATCCCGGGCACCTCTGCGGCGCTCGGGTCGATGCGCATGCTCCTGCGCGCGTTTCGCGATGCAGGGCGCCCGGTCGTGCACGTCGTGCGTCTCTATCGACCCGATGGGACCAACGCCGACCTGTGCCGCCGCCGGGCGGTGGAGAGCGGGATGCGGGCGCTGACCGCAGATGCTCCCGGTTCGCAGCTCGCGCGTGAGCTGTTGCCGGAGCCCGGGCTCGAACTGGACGCGGGGCTGCTGCTCCATGGGGGCGTCCAGCGTCTCGGCCCGGGTGAGGTTGTGATCTACAAGGCGCGCTGGGGCGCGTTCTATGTCACGCCGCTCGAGGATCACCTGCGCGGGCAGGAGGTCACAACGCTCGTCTTCTGTGGCTGCAACTTCCCCAACTGCCCGCGCACGTCGATCTATGAGGCCAGCGAGCGCGACTTCAGGATTGTGCTCGCGACCGACGCGATCTCCGGGTTGTACGAGCGTGGGGAGCGCGAGCTCGCCGCGATCGGAGTCAACCTGATGCGCGCCCACGATGTAGTCGACGCGCTCGCCCGCGCCGACACGGCCACTCTGGCCGAGCGGCACGAGCGGGAGAACACGGACAGATGAGTCTCACGGACACACGGCCGATCGGCAGATCCATGAGCCAATCAGGGGCATAACGAAGCATCGAGCCGCTCTCGGGTTGACATCGTGCTGCTCCTGGCCGTCAGTCAACAGCCGGTCGTTTATCCCATCGCTTTCATGGTGGTCATCGAGCTGGGCGAGCCTGGAACGACGAACCCCGGCACGTCGTGCGGCACGACGAGGATCGCGAGTGCGAGCACAACGAGGCAACCAGCCGTCGCCACCTTTGCCGCGCGTCCCCACGGTCCGACCTTTTCGAGCGCCACGAGCCCCGCGATCAGCGCCATCCAGGTGAGGCTCATAACGCCGAGCGCGAACAGCGCGGCCATCAGCGCCCATGAGCATCCCAAGCACCAGCCGCCATTGCGCAGGCCCATCACAAATGCCCCCAACCGGTCCTCTCGCCACGTCGCGTGCAGGAACCGCAACGGGCTTCGGCACCGCGTGAGGAAAGCGCGCTTGAACGGCGTCAGCTGATACAGCGCAGCGAGCACCAGCACACCCGCTGCAAGCCAGCGCCCGCCGCTGTGCCACGCCAGGGCGCCTGAGAACAGACCCTTGCCGAGCTCGAACAGCCCGTAGGCCGCGACTCCCGCGGCGCTCCAGACGAGCAGGTAGCCGGCGGCGAACAAGACCACCCGGCTGGGCTCACGACGCACCAACGCCGTATAAACGGCGGCCGTCGGCGCAAGCGAAGGCAGCATCATCGCCGCCATCATCACCGCCCACACCCCCGTGAACCAGCCGAGCGCGCCGAGGGAGCTCCCCGGCCCAGCGTCCATCCCCGCCATCCGGTCGACCGTCGAGAACCACGCCAGGCCAGCCACGGCCAGCAACACCGCGACGATCCCCAGCTCGGTGCGCATCACCGTGAGCGAGGCGGCGAGCCCGTCTTGCTCAGAATCGCCCCTGAAGCTCTGGATGGCGCCAACGACGACAGTCTTCCTTCCCGAGAAGTCACTCATCATTGTCCCCTTTTCTCTGGGTCGCCGACCTTTCACTAACTGTCGTACTCGTCATGGCGGCGGATCCACATCGGCTCCGAGCCCTGCTCGTCGCGGCCTCGTGGCGTGCGGTCGAGCAGGCCGTAGTAGGTCATCGCGGGCTCGAGGCCGCGCGCACTCGTCACGTACGTCCGGTAGACGACGCCATCCGACAGCGCGTACACGCTCAGACCCGGCCCCTCGGCGACGTAACCGCCCGCATCGGTCCCGCACATGCGCGCGTTCTGCTCGACGGTGACCGGGATATCCCCTTCCAGGAACGGTTTCAGCTCCTCCCGCGTGTTCAGGAAGCCGATGTCGCGGTTGAAGTCGCTGCCGGCGCTCGAGACCCAGTCGATACCCCAGCCCATCCGCTCTTTGAAGGCGAGCAGCTGCCCGATCGGCGCGCGCGAGGCGAGCAGCAGCGCGGTGTCCTTGGCCTTCAGATGGGCGACCTGGGGATCGAGCGTGTCCGCGATCGAGGAGCACACCGGGCAGCCCGCCGACCAGTCCGGCCCGAACATGAAGTGGTAGACAAGAAGCTGGGCGTGGCCGTCGAACAGGTCGGCGAGGGTCTTCGTGCCGCCGCTGGTCTCGAACAGGTAGTCCTGCTCGACCGGGACCCACGGCAGCTCGCGCCGCTTCCTGGCCAGCTCGTCGCTGCGGCGGGTGAGCTCCTTCTCCTGTGCCAGCAACTCATTGCGCTGTGCCTGCCACTCCTCCTGCGTGCCGATCCGGTGCTCTGTCATCGCCCGTCTCCTTCTCGTGGTTGTGAATGTCGTTTGCCGTGAACAGTCTCGTGTGCTCGCGCCAGCGATGAGGTCTCCTTCGGTGGCGCGAGCACGCAATCAACGAGGACCCGGAGAGGTTGTCATGTCCTCCTTGACTCACACGCCGACGGGCTCTGGCAGGAGCGCTGTGTTCTGGCGCTCAAACGCCTTGGCGAAGCCACTGCGCCAGCCGTCGGCCATCGAGGGGAAACTCCTCCAGAGCGCCAGATGGGCGCAACTTGTCGGCGCGCAAACTGTGTGCTGATGGCGGCGCCAGCCGTTGCGATCGACTGAGAGAACCGAATCATCTTTGTGTAGCACGTTTTGTGCTACGCTAGGCCGCATGAGCCGCTCCCTTCATGTGCGTTTGGACGACAGCTCGGCCGCAGCACTAAGCATCATCCGCAATGACGGTCTCAGCGATTCCGAGGCGGTGCGTACTGCGCTGCGCGAGACTGCGGCAAGGCGGCGAGCTCGCTCCGTCATTGCAGCTGAGGTTAGACGGCTTGCAGGTGATGAGGACGATCGAGCGGAGATGCGAGCGATCCGCGAGCAGATGGCGGAATTGGCGCCCGAGCCCACTGACTGAGGTGGTGCGTGGCGAGATATTTCGCTTGCCCGCGCTACGAGGGACGCGCGGCAGGGAGCAGCGAGGCGCGCGGTACGCGGTGGTCGTTCAAGCTGACGAGTTCCTGACGCTGAGCACCGTCCTCGTTTCACCGACCTCGACGAGTGCGCAACCGGCGAGCTTTCGGCCGAGGATCACCGTGGATGGTGCTCACACGCGCATCCTTGTCGAGCAGACGACTGTCGTGGATCCCCAGCGCCTGGGGCGCTCAGCAGGCCGCCTCGATCCAGATGAGCTGAGCGCTGTGGATGAAGCGCTCGCGCTTGTCTTGGGTCTCTAGATCCCGCCGCCGGTGAGTTCTACATCGACTGGGACCGTGTCGCCGACGAACTCGTCGCGCAAGACATCGTCTGCCAGGGAGAGATGGGACTCGATGCAGTCAACAACTCGTCGGGTCAAGGGCCGTCAGGAAGGCTTCGATCGGACCCTTGATCGCACGTGCTTTCGGCATCGTCGTGCCAACCTGTTGTTCGTCCCGACGGGTGCTGTGAAGCGTCGTGGCCGAGGCCACGCGCTACCCCAGTGCCGGCTAGCCTCGCTACTCGGCGGCCGCCATCGTCAACCCAAGCTTGTCCTGTGCCTCGACTAGCAACGCGCCAGCGGCGCGCCCTAGAGCGGGGTCGCTCTGGTTGCCGAGCTTCTCGCTCGCGGTGAACTGGCCGATCGACGCAAACGTTCCTGCTGCTTTCCAGGGTGCCACGGGCCACGTCGGGACTTCGCTAGCGACTTGCATGAAGAAGAAGGCGCGTCGCAACCGCCTCCAACGTTCTCGTCGGCCCGCGATCTTTCGTAGCTCGCTCACCTGACTCGCCATGCTCTCGACGGCGCCTCTCACCGAATCGAAATCCGTCTTGCCGCCGGCGCCAAACTCAAGCAGGCCTGCGTGATAGGCCCGCCGGGCCGACCTCCAGTCCTCTTGCTGGACAAGGTCGACAGCTTCGCGTAGCAGGTCGAGCTCGCTGAGGGCGGGATCGACTGGCATGAGGAACTCACGACCGACGACTGCGCTCACGACGTTTTTAGGGAGGTGGGAGCTTGCCCGCTGCCGTTCCACCAGGTCGGACTTCTCGGTGATTCCCAAGTCGCGCTTCAAGTTATCTAGCGAGGTATACGGACAGACGGCTACCGCTCCAGCGGCCTTGGCTGGCAAGTCAGCCAGAAGTTGCTGGCCGGTCAGGTGGCCAGCGAGGGCTTGCCCGATCAAGTTACCAGCCACGGCACCGCCCTGCTCATATTGGTCGAATTGCCACGCCCATTCTTCGTGGTGCTCGCGGTCCCATTCAACGGGCTCGGCGACTGGGCGGAGGACCTCGACGAGCTCCATCAAACGCTGAGGATCCCATTTGTTGCGCTCCCATCGCTCCCATTGCCTCAGGGCAAAGTCGAGATCCTTCCCGGGCGCAGCGCGATTGGGGTCTGGCGGTACGGGAATTACGAGCGTGTCGTAAAGGATAACCTCTGCAAGAAACGCTCCTGGACGTGTGTGATCCCACACCGAGAATGTGCCCCAGAGCTCGTACTTCTGGTCGTGTCCCATCATGATTCGCCGCTCGCAGACGGTGGTGCTCAGCTTCCCAGCCCCAGCGACCAAGCGTACCGCTGTGCGCCCATCGACCGGCCTGGCAAGCCTCAGTGAGCGAAGCCTACCCCGCCATCCGGCGGGCGCTGCGGCCGCGCCTACGACAGGCGGTGACGCGCGTCGGTGAAGGCTCGATCATATATCGAAAGCAAGGGCGGCCGCGCGGCCCGTGCCCCGCTCCAGCATTGGTGGTGGGGCAAAGGCGCAAGGCTGGGCCTCGCCGTCAATTCCTAGCTGCCGTTCCACTCGATCTCAGCTGCCCATTCTGCGAAGGTCATCCAGGTGACCTCGGGGTAGCGCGCTCGTAGCGCGTGCACGTCGATGCTATAGCCATCGGCGGCGAGGAACGCATACAGTGCGGCGAGGTCTGGACTGCGCTCGCGCAGCTCATCCAGGGGAGTCTCCACGGCGCGAGCGCCGAGGGCGGCGGCCATCTCTCGTGGGGTCGGAGCATCACCTGCGACCTCGACGCGTCCTGACAGATGCTCCTCGCGGCGATCAAGGATCGCCGCCACGACAGCGCCGACGTCGCGCAAGCCAACCTGATGCAGAGGCTTCTCCACCGGCAGCGGCAAGGGAAGCAGGCCTTGGAGAATCGCCGCGCGAGACCCGATCACGTTCTCATAGAAGTAACTGGGTGCCACAACCGTCCAGGGGACGGGAGCGTCGCGTAGTCGCTCCTCGATTCGCGCCTTGCTTTGAAAATGCGGAACATCAGCGCGAGTGGCCGCGGCCACCGAAGCAAAGATCAGCCACGGAAGGCGCGCCTCGACAGCTGCTCCTATGATCGCCTGACCCTGACGGGCCTCCGCGTCGGCGCCCTCCTCGAACGGCGTGGTGATCGCATATGCCACGGCCGCGCCGGACATCGCTCGAGCGAGGGACTGCTGGTCGCGAAGGTCACCGACCACCAGGTGTGCCCCGTTCTTGGCGAGCGCCTGCGCTCGCTCAGAGTGCGGGTCACGGACCAATACCTGAACGGGAACCGCTCTTGCGAGCAGCTCCTTCGCGACGGCGCCACCGTGAGTACCGGTCGCACCGAACACAAGTACTGGACCCGGAGTCACCTGGCCGCGCCCTGCTCGAGCCAGCGCTCGAACAGCGACACCTGCCCGCTGGGCCACGCACCATCACAGGGCATGCTCCCATCCTTCAGTCGTCCCGCGATCGCCTGGCCGTGAGCCACGACGTCGTCGTAGGACCAGAGGTCAAAGGCGCGGCGCATGGCCGCGCGGTCGCTTTCGCGAAACAGCGGCCTGATGTCCGAGGCAAATCCAACTGGTGAGCCCTCTGCTTGGGAGACCGGTTCGTCTGACATCGATAGACCTCCTGACCCGCGGCTGACGCCGCGGAACGATGATTATTTGGTGATCGTTCGCGAGCTGATTCTCCACCCGGAGGAAGTGCGGCGAACGCGCTGGCGCACCTCTGCAGTGCCAGCTACAGGAGAGGAGGACAGCGGTGTGATGAGCAGCAAGATACTAACTACGGAGGGCTCGGGAACGGACTCCTCGATGATGGCGTTGAGCGTGAGGTGCAGTGTCCCCGGCGCCTCGCCGTCCCAGACGCGGGCGACCGCCCAGGCCAGCGCATCGCGCCCGTTGGCGCTGCCCATGGCGCCCTCCATGACGGCGTCCTCCGTGAACAGAGCGGCGTAGCCCTCGGCATCTCTGGCCGTTGCGCGAGCGTCCGCTCGCGCAATCAGCTGAAGGATCTCCAGCGAGTCCGATGCCTCGAGGGTCACGATCCTCCGCGCATAGAGCGCTCGATCCGAGCGAGCAGCTGCTCGCCGAGCACGTCCTTGGGGATCATCGCGTGGATCGTCCTGGGCGGGATCGACGTGTACACCGACCCGGTTTGGTCGGCGAACTGGGTGACCCGGAAGGAGACCGCCATGCTGCACAGCGCGTATGCGTCACGTCTGTCCAGGCCGGCATGCTTGCTCAGCCAATCGATCGCCGTTCGCACGCACCCGGGCAGGGCGCTGTCCAGCGAGCCAGAGAACGCCATCACGATCCAGTGCGTGGGGGTCTCGACGGTGGGGCCGGCGAGCGCCACCTGCTTGTGCAGGTGGTACTGAACCTTCAGTTCCTCCATGGCGGTCTCGATCGAGGTCTGGTCGACGACGCCGTCACCCTGAGCGGCGTTCGCATCGCCCGTCCACACGCGAGCTCCGGACTTGAACACGGGCAGAAACAGTGACGTCCCGGCGACGAGCTCCGCCAGGTCGAGGTTGCCACCATAGGGTCCGGCGAGGATGGCACTGACGGGCTCCCCGCCCTCGGGCTCCACGGCAAAGACGCCCATCGACGGGGCCAGCGGTATGCGGATGCCCTCGACGAAGTCGGCGTGCTGACGCTGCTCATCGAAGCGGAAGTAGTGCACGTAGGGTTCCTCGAAGTCGGACGGCAATGCGCCGACCCCGAGCGGGAAGGAGTTCCATCCCCAGTCGATCGTGCGCAGGCTGAGCATGCTGCACTCGAGCACGTCACCGGGCTCGGCGCCGCGGACCTCCACCGGACCGAGGTTCGAGTACGGCCCCGAGGGGAACCGGCGCCGCAGCGGCTCGCGATCGGCAAAGGACATCCCGAACTTCGCCTGGTTGCCCCACTGGGTCCAGGTGTTCGGGTAGGACACGATGTCGCCGGCGTCGATCGTCAGGGCCGCGGGGCGTGAAGGGTCCAGCACGCCGGAGCTGACCGACGCGGGCGTCGACTCGAGTATGTGCGTTGTGGGCTTCGTGATCTCGCTCATCAGGTCTGCAGCCAGGCCAGCAGGTCTGCGTTGATCGTCTCTGCCTGGGTGGTCGGCATGCCGTGCGGGAATCCCTCGTAGGACTTCAGCGTCCCGTTCTGCACGAGCGCCGCGGACAATGGTCCGGAGTCGGCGTAGGGAACGATCTGGTCGTCTTCGCCGTGCTGCACGAGGACCGGCACCGTGATCCCCTCGAGGTCCTCGGTGAAATCGGTCTGGGAGAAGGCCACGATGCCGTCGTAGTGCGCCTTCGCTCCGCCCGTCATTCCCTGGCGCCACCAGTTCTCGATGATCGCCTCCGAGGATTCCACGCCGGTCCGGTTGAAGCCGTAGAAGGGCCCTGAGGGCAGCGCCCGGTAGAACACGGAGCGGTTGGCGGCGAGTTCGGCCTGGAGGCCGTCGAACACGCTCTTCGGCAGCCCGCCGGGGTTGGCCTCGGTCTGCACCATCAGCGGCGGCACCGAACTGATCAGTACCGCCCTCGCCACACGGTCCTCGCCGTGGCGGGCGATGTAGCGCACGACCTCCCCGCCACCGGTTGAGTGCCCGACGTGGATCGCGTCCTTGAGATCGAGATGGGCGGTCACCGCCGCCAGGTCGTCGGCGTAGTGGTCCATGTCGTGACCGCCGCTGGTCTGCGTGGAGCGTCCGTGGCCGCGCCGGTCATGGGCGACGACGCGGTAGCCGTGCGCCAGGAAGAACAGCATCTGGGTGTCCCAGTCGTCTGCCGATAGCGGCCAGCCGTGGCTGAAGACGATCGGCTGTCCCGAACCCCAGTCCTTGTAGAAGATCTCCGTGCCGTCCTGAGTGGTGATCGTGCCCATTGCCTACTTCCTCCTTTGTTCTCGCCGTTTGAGCTCGCGGATCGCCGGGCGATCAGCCTGCTCGGCGGGTGTGAGCTCAGTGTGGATCATCTCTTTGCCGTTCGTGCCGGAACCCGATTTCTTATCTCTGGCCGTCCTCAAGACGGCTCGAGGTCAGCTCGGATCTTCTGCGACATCGCTTCTGCATCGCTGTGCGTGGCCGTAAGAGGGGGCTGCTGGGCCAAGTAGAGCACTCCGCGAGGGTCTCGCCTCGACGATGACCGTTCCTGCGCTCGACTCCTGCAGCGGGGCGTGCTCGGCGAGGAAGTGCTCACCCTCGACGATGTAGCCGCCTGGGACGGGGGCGTCCAAGAGCCCTGACCCCGTTTTCAGACCGTCTTGATGCAGACAGATGTTGCAGTCGGACCGGTGGTAATACGGACCGATCTCCACGGAACCTTCGCCGCTTGTGGGCGCCTGTGCCCGCACTCGGGCACCACCACCCGTGTAGCCCGCGGTATGTCGTGAGCCGCCGCGGCTGAGAGCTCCACGAAGTCGCCCAGCCGGGCAGCCTCCTTCGGCGGGGCGTATTGGCCCAGCGGCACCACGTGATCCTCGGCTCCGACAATCAGCAATGTCGGAGGCTTGATGAGGTGGTACTCGTAGCGGACGGGCTGCTGGTAGATCATCTGGAAGGTGAGCGCGGCGGCGCGCGCCCATTTGGGATAATCCGGGCTGAGGGTGACCCGGACAAGTACGTCCGCGAGTGGTTCGTAAATGGCGGGGTCGGGGTGCACGAAATATCCGGCGACGTATGCCCGGATGACCGCCGGGTCCCGTCCAGTTCAGCTCGTGCTCATAGAGCGTCTCCTCGGATTGGGGCGGAATCCCGATGCGGTAATCAGCCAAGCCGAGCGAATCCTCCAGCACGAGGTGCGTGACGCGGTCAGGGTTCATCAGCGTGAAACGGGTTGCCGTCATGCCACCGGTCGAGTGGCCGAGGACGGCTACCTTCCCGACGCCGAGGTGATCGAGCAGGGCCGCGGTGTTGGCGGCAAAGAGGTGGAAGCTGTAGTGGATCTCCGGCTTCGGAGACTTGCCCCAGCCGATCTGGTCCGGGACGACTACCCGGTAGCCGGCTGCGGTGAGCGCCTCGATGACGTGCTCGAAGTAGTAGCCGCCGAAGGCCTTGCCGTGCATCAGGACGACTGTCTTACCGTTCGGCTTCGATTCCGGCGGCACATCCATATATGCCATGGCCAGCGTCTGCAGGTCGTTCTGCACGTGCATGAATCTCACGGGGTGCGGGTAGGCGTACTCCTCGAAGCAGATTCCGAGGGCCGGGAGTTCGTTCTCGCTCCGGCCGGTCGTCGCGTCGTCGGTCATCGGTGGTCCTTCCTACGCGAGCAGGGCATTGTCGGTGATCGTGTCGATGACGTCATCGATGTACGGCGGAAGGCTCAGCGCGTGACGATCAACGACCGCATCGAGCAGCGCCGGACCGGGCGTCGCCGGGAGCTGCTCGACTGTGTCTCGCACGTCGGCGGGCTTCTCGAGTCGCAGTCCGGTAATGCCGATCGCCTCGGCGACCTTGGCGAAGTCCGGGTCAGGGTTGGTCATTGACGTGCCAAACGGCTCGAGTCCGGCCTCCATCTGCTCTATGTGGACGAAGTCCAGCGCCGAGTGATCGTAAACAACGACGGGGAGCTGCGCTCGGCGATCGTCAACAACTCGCCCATCAGCATCGCCATGCCGCCATCGCCGCAAATCGCGATCGCCTAGCGTTGAGGATCCGAAATAGCGACACCCATCGCTTGCGGCATCGCGTTGGCCATAGACGCTCAACTGAACGACCCGATGATGTCGCTCCGTGCGAATAGCGAGCGTCCGGCGAACTTCGCTCCAGACGCCCGCTCGGGACGAGCTCGGGGTCTGGAGCCGCGGTCAGGCGCGCGCTTCCACTTCGCCCGGCGCAAGCGCGCGTGTGCCGGCCCTCGTTCGAACGCGCTGAAGGTCGTCCGGAGCGACACTGAGCGCCATCGCTATCCGTGCGTCTGCTTGCTCGTGAAAGCGGTACTAAGGCTCGTGCGCGTAGCGCTCGCGCATCCGCTCACGGATATCGGAGGAGTCGGCGCCCTTGCCGGCGGAGCATTTACAGTCCTCGCTGTGGCTTGGGTCGCAGCACTCGGCCTTGGCGTTGGGTTCGCAGCAGGTCGCCTGCGCCTCGGGTGCGCAACAGGCGCTCGCGGTCGTCTCAGTGGTGGTGGTCAGCTCAGCCATGCCGATAGCTCCTCCAGGGCGTCGGGGATCACGTAGTAGTAGGCCCACAGTCCTTGGCGCTCGGAGTTCACGATCCCGGCGTCGCGGAGCTTCTTCAGATGGTGGGAGAGCGTTGGCTGTGAGATGTCGAACAGCGGCACCAGCTCGCAGACGCAGACCCTGCCGGCGTGCTTGCGCAGCACGTCCACGAGCTGCAGGCGGATCGGGTCGCCGAGGGCCTTGGCGACCTCGGCCATCCGCAGTGCTTCCTCGCGTTGCACTTCGGGGTAGACGACGGGCTCGCAGCAAGGCGAGCCGTTGGCGCGCTTCTGCTTGGGGGATAGCTCCAAATCGACAGGCATCGATCTACTTATATCAATAACACTCACGACTGTCGATGTAATACGATCGGCCGCGATGAACACGCCTCCGATCGCTCGCCGTCTGCTCGCCGAGCTGTTGGGCTCTGCGTTCCTCGCCGCTGTCGTGATCGGCTCGGGCATCGCGGCGCAGACGCTCTCCCCGAACGAGGTTGGCCTGGAGCTGTTCGAGAACGCCGCCGCGACGGCCGCAGGGCTTTACACGATCATCCTCATGTTCGGCCCTGTGTCCGGCGGGCACTTCAACCCGGTTGTTTCGCTCGCCGACGCGAGCTTTGGCGGCATCCGCTGGCGTGAGGCAATCTTCTATATCCCCGCTCAGGTAGCCGGATGCGTGCTCGGCGCCGTAGTCGCGAACGGCATGTTCTCGCTGGCCGCCATCAGCATCTCCACGCATCACCGGGCCTCGCCCGCGCACCTGTTCTCCGAGATGATCGCCACCGCAGGGCTGCTGCTCGTGATCTTCTCGCTCGCACGCACCAAACACGCAAACACGATTCCCGCCGCGGTCGGCGCATACATCGGCGCCGCCTACTTCTTCACCAGCTCAGCCAGCTTCGCCAACCCGGCGATCACCGCTGGGCGCACGTTCTCCAACACGTTCGCCGGGATCGCCCCCGCATCCGTGCCCGGGTACGTGATCGCGCAGCTCCTCGGGGGCTTAGCGGCGCTCGCATTGCTGCGAGTCCTCTACCCCGACGTGACAGCGGCCGAGGCAGAAGAGATCCTCCTGCCACACCACCAGGAGCTCACCGGCTGATGGCGAGCGTCCTGTTCGTGTGCCTGCACAACGCCGGGCGCTCGCAGATGAGTCAAGCGCTGTTCGAGCGCGCGGCAGATGGACGCCACACCGCTCTCTCCGCCGGCACCACCCCGGCCGAGCACGTCCATCCCGAGGTCATCGAGGTAATGCGTGAGCTCGGCATCGACCTGGCCGGCCGGAGCCCACAACTGCTCACCCGCGAGCTTGCCGAGCAGGCCGACGTGGTCGTGACGATGGGCTGCGGCGATGCCTGCCCCTACATCCCCGGCGAGCGCTACATCGACTGGGACATCCCCGACCCCAAGGGCCGTCCGCTCGCCGAGGTCCGCGCTACCCGCGACGACATCGCGCGACGGGTCACAGCACTAGCGGCCGCACTCGACACAGGGTCGTAGTCCGCAACCCACAGGCCCCCTGGCATGAGCGGCCTTACTTGCGATCCAGCGGACGCCCATGTGTGCGCACTGGTCGTGGCCGCGCACGCCGACTACCTCTTTACGCACGACCGCGGCTACCTGCGTGACGGTCTCAGCCGCCACGGGGTACAGGTCCTCGCTCCGGATGAGTTCCTCGCCGACGTGCTGGATTCCGAGACCCGTGGGGTGCTCGAGATCCTGGGGCTGCAGGCAGACACCTGGGCCGGCGGGCGTGCGATCGGGGAGCTGCTCGACGCTCTCGAGCGCGCTGGCGCGGCGACCTTCGCGTGCAAGGCGCGCGAACTCATCGGAGCGCCGAATGGACCTAATCGGAGTTCTATCGAACCATGATCTACAGGGGTCGTTGGGCCGTTTGGTCAAGACTGGCCGTCGTGCGGGCCAGCGGCGAGCCTCGACGGCAGGCTGTGGCTTGCCGGCAACGGCCTCGCCGACCAGGCTGGGTGTTGAAGGCTGTCGTCCAAGTGCTCGGCGATCGGTGCGAACCGATGCGAGCCAAGGACATCCATGCGGCCGTTGAGGCGTCGCTGGGGGCGCCGGTGGCGTGGTCTTCGGTCGAGGCTACCCTGGCTGCCAACGTCTCGGGTACCTCGCCCCGCTTCGTGCGAGTGGCGAGAGGCCGGTACGTGCTGGCGGGCTGACAGCGAGCCATTGAATCGGCCGAAGCGTCGATATGGACGTGTTTGGTTGTGGTGGGCCACTGTTGATCGCCTATGCGGGCTTGGGGTCCGGGGCTTGCCGTACCATCTTTTGCGTGTTGACTGTCGCTGAGGCTGCTGATCGGCTGGGTAGGAACCCCGAGACTGTCCGCCGGTGGATTCGGTCGGGGCGTCTGCCGGCGCGACGCGTCGGCGCCCGACACGCGATCGATGACCGCGACCTGCGCGTGATCGAGGACGAGCTGCACCCGATGTCAGAGCTGCCCGAGGCGTGGCGCGTCGGGGATGACGGCACCCCGGCGCTCAATTGGGTCGCCGCGCTTCATCGCTCACGCAGCGGCCATTGACGAAGATTCTGGTTGTTGACGCGTCGGTGGCGGTCGCCGCGTGCCATACGCCTGTCGGCTTCGCCAGCCTGCGCGGGCACAAGCTCCTCGCACCGCCGCTCATGGTCACGGAGGCGAGTTCGGCGCTGCACGAGATGGCCTGGCGGAGAGAGATCACCAAGCCTCGCGCCAAGACGATGCTGGAGCGCCTTCTCAAGGCTCCGGTGGAGATCCGCACGCCCGATGGTCTGGTTCAGGCTGCGTGGAACGTCGCCGACGAACTTGGGTGGGCGAAGACCTACGACGCTCATTACGTCGCGCTCGCGCGGCTGCTGAAGTGCCGGCTGGTCACGATCGACGAGCGACTGCTCCGAGGAGTCGCCCGGCTGAAGATCGCCGTGAGACCCCGCGAACTCTGATTCTCCGAGCCCGCGGCTACGGTTATGCGATGGTGGCTTCCCGATCGACCCCGCCCGCGCTCAAGGAGCAGCTTCGGGAGGAAGCGAGTGGCAAGTGTGCAAACCCCGGTTGCCCGACGCAGCGGACCCACATCCACCACATCGCTGAATGGGCCGTTTACGAAACGCATGACGGCGACGACATGGTCGCCGTCTGTCCGACTTGTCACGACGCGATTCATCACGGAAAGCTTCCGATCGACGATGAGACGATCCGTCGCTGGAAGGCGATACCGCGGAGCGGTGGGGTTCAGCGAGCCCACTTGTACGTCGAGCCTCCCGAGAGCGAGTGGCCGACGTTCCTCTTCGGTCAGATCGCGATTACTGGGGCAAGCGGCGTGACGGTGTTCGACATCGGATCCTCTGCCCACCTCGGTTTCGAACTCGCTGACGGCGAGTTGATGCTCACGGACCTAGCGGTCGCCACACGAGACGGGGAAGAGATTCTCCGAGTCGTGGCCAACCACATGCGATACCCACCCAAAGCTGGCGTCGAGTTCGAGGCACAGCCCGGGCACATCCGCGCGACGGCGCCCGTTACCGAGAGATTCCTGCCAGCGGGCGCGATCGAGCACCTGCGTGTTGGCGAGCCCGGCTTCGCGCAGGACGGGAGGTTGGTCTTGCTGGACCTTGAGGTGGTTGAGCCTGGGCGCGTGCGTGTGCAAGGGATCTGGAGCGGCCCAGGGGGTGCGGTTATTGCCACCACCAGGGCCCTGTATTTGGTTTGTCGGACCCGAGATGATCGTCGTGGCCTTGCGGGGGGACAAGGGAGCCGAGTTGTTCCATGCCGGGCTTGCCACGACTCCACTCTTCGGGTTCGGCGGTGCGCCGGCCATGATTTGTGCCCGACCGCATGTCGAGCCAATGGACCTAATCGGAGTTCTATCGAACCACGATCTACAGGGGTCGTTGGGCCGTCTGGCCGAGAAACTGGCCGCTGTAAGGGCCAGCGGCGGGCCTCGGCGGCAGCCTGAGAGCCGTCGGCAGCGGTTTCGCCGGCCGGGCTGGGTGCTGAAGGCCGTCGCCCAAGTGCTCGGCAACCGGGGCGAACCGATGCGAGTCAAGGACATCCATGCCGCCGTTGAGAGGTCGCTGGGGACGCCGGTGGCGCGGTCTTCGGTCAAGGCTTGCCTGGCTGCCAACGTCTCGGGTACATTGCCCCGCTTCGTGCGACTGGCGAGAGGCCGGTACATGCTGGCGGGCTGATGGTGCCACTCGGCGAAAGTTCGTTGACTGATCCCCATAGGAGTTCCGCCATGACGTCCAAAAAGCTCGCAGCTCCGAGCGCTCCCCCAGTCGGCAGCGGGGGCGCAGTGCGCCTCGGCTTCGCACTGGTAGGCCGGGTTCCGACTTCTGGTGCATTAGCCATCTTTTGTCGGCGGCCGATCGGGATGGGGCAATGAGGTGCAGGAGACGACGCGCGCTGTGCCTGTTCGGGGTGCTCGCCGCCGGTACGCTGTGGCTCTGCGGCGCCGGGACGGCCGCGGCCTACGGCCCGGTCGCGTGGGGCGACGAGAATTACGGGCAGCTCGGCAACGGCGAATTCGAAGGCTTCCGCATCGCTCCCGTCGCAGTCGGCAGGCTCGACGAAGAAGTCGCCGTCAACGGCGAAGTCGCGGTGGGTGAAGAAAGCGTCGCGCTCGCGGCCGGCTTTGAGCATGCGCTGGCGCTGCTGCGCAACGGCAAGGTCGTCGCGTGGGGTGAAAACGGACAGGGGCAGCTCGGCGACGGCACCAGCCTCGGCCCCGAAACGTGCGTGTACTTCTCGGTGTGCAGCACGGTCCCGGTCGAAGTCACGGGGCTGCACGAAGCAGCCGCCGTCGCCGCCGGCTACTACTTCAGCCTTGCCCTCCTCGACAGCGGCAGGGTCGTGGCATGGGGCGATGGTGGACAGGGCCAGCTGGGCGAC
Source organism: uncultured Solirubrobacterales bacterium (assembly GCA_963713985.1). Lineage (GTDB taxonomy): Bacteria > Actinomycetota > Thermoleophilia > Solirubrobacterales > Solirubrobacteraceae > Palsa-744. The sequence goes on from OY970219.1 coordinate 2,377,814, forward strand.
GGTAGCGAATTCGACAGTGACGTCCCGGTACAGGTCACCGGGCTCAGCGGAGTCACCGCCATCGCCGGTGGCTTTTCTCACAGCCTCGCGCTCCTGAAGAACGGCACGGTCATGGCGTGGGGAGGCAACGAATACGGGCAGCTCGGTGACGGCAGCGAAAGCAAGAGCGACGTCCCCGTCGAAGTCCAGGGGCTGCATGAAGTCACGGCGATCGCCGCCGGCGCCGATCACAGCCTGGCTCTGCTCAGCAACGGCATCGTCATGGCGTGGGGCGAAAACGCATCCGGGCAGCTCGGCGACGGCAGCGAAACCGACAGCGACGTCCCCGTCGAAGTGAGAGGCTTGCACGAAGTCACCGCGATCGCCGGCGACGGCAGCCACAGCCTCGCGCTGCTCAAAGACGGTAAGGTCATGGCGTGGGGCAACAACAACGCCGGGCAGCTCGGTGACGGCAGCGAAACGAACAGCGACGTCCCCGTCGAAGTCCAGGGGCTGAGCGGCGTCACGGCGATCGCCGCCGGCGTCCAACACAGCCTCGCCCTGCTTGGCAGCGGCGAGGTCATGGGCTGGGGCGACAACGGATGGGGCGAGCTCGGCAACGGCAACCGGGAAAACACCGACCTCCCGGTGCAGGCGAGCGGGCCCAGCGAAGTCACCGCGATCGCGGCCGGCGGGTACTCCAGCTACGCCGAGCGGGGAGAGATCGGGGAGATCGCCGGCGAGGTCACGAGCGCCGCGACCGGCGATCCGATCGAAGCGGCCAGGGTCTGCGCCATCGACGTGCGCGGTCCAGGCCACTGGCGGTGCGCCACGACCGACGCCGCCGGCGAATACGCCGTGACGGTGCACGAAAGCGCCAGCTACGACGTGCGGTTCTCCGCGCCGCCTGGGAGCGGCTACGTCGCAACCCAGTACTACGACGGCCAGCCCTCGCCCTCCGAAGAGACTGCGGTCACCGCGACGCTCGGCGCTACCACCGCCGGGATCGACGCCCGGCTCGCCGAAGGCGGGCGCATCGCCGGCACCGTCACCGGCGCCCCCGCAAACGCTCCCGTCGCGGGCGTCGAGGTCTGCGCGCCACAGTCGGGCGCCGAATGCGTGCTCACCAGCGCAAACGGCGAATACACCCTCTCGGGGCTCGCCCCGGGCAGGTACGAGGTCGAGTTCCAGCCCAGCAGCGGCATGTACCTTCCGCAGTACTGGGACGGAAAGCGCTCCGCCGCCGAAGGTCAGCCGGTGACCGTCGCGGCCGGACAGACGACGCCGGGCGTCGACGCCGAGTTGCAACCGCCCACGCGCGGCGCGATCACCGGCGACGTGCGCGACGGCAACACGACGCAGGGGATCAAAGGCATCGAAGTCTGCGCCTACGCAATCGGCGGCGAAGAAGGGAACGGCGAAGAAGGCGGGCTGTTCGGCGAATGCGCCGAAACGAACGGCAGCGGCGAATACGCGATCCTGGAACTGCCGGCCGGGAGATATCTCGTCGAATTCTCCTCACCCTTCCAAAGCGGCCTCGACTACGTCGCGCAGTACTTCAACGGCGCGGCCTCCGCCGCGGATGCAACCCCCGTCGAGGTCACGACGAAAAGCGTGGTCAGCGGGATCGACGCGCAAATGAGTGAAGGCGGACGGATCGCCGGCAGGGTCACAGATGCGGCGACGGCCGCGATCGCGGGCATCGAAGTCTGCGCGTTCTCCACGAGCACCGAAGGTCTCGGCTGCGCCTTGACCGACGCACAGGGCGAATACGTCATCTCCGCTCTCGCCGGCGGCGCGTACGACGTCGAATTTGCCGCCCCGCCCGGGAGCGGCCTGAACTACGTGATCCAGTACTACGACGGTGAGCGCAGCGGGGCCGCGGCCAACCCTGTGTCCGTCACCGAGGGCGCGACCACTGCGGGCATCGACGCCCAGCTCGAAGAAGGGGGGCGGATCGAAGGGACGGTGACCGACGCCTCGACCGGCGCGGGCGTCAAGGGCGTGCTCGTCTGCGCCCTTACCACGAATGGTGAAAGCAGCCGTTGCGGTGTCACCGACACCGGCGGCGGCTACGCGATCGCCGGGCTGGTCGGTGGGCGATACAAGGTCGGCTTCGACGGCGGCAAGAACTACGTCACCCAGTACTACGAGGACAGGCTCTCCCTCTCCGAAGGCCAAGCGGTGGCGGTAACCGTCGGCGACACCGCCGCCGGCATCGACGCCGCGCTGGACCCCACCGACGCGATCGCACCCACGAACACTAAATCGCCGCTCGTGCTCGGCGCCCCCGTCGTGGGCGAAACGCTGCTGTGCGCCGACGGCCTCTGGGCAGGCAGCCCGACGCCGAGCCTGACCGAGAGGTGGCTGCGTGACGGCACGCCGATCCTCGGGGCGGCCTCCGAGGGCTACACCGTCCAAAGCGCCGACGCCGGACACGCGCTCGCCTGCGAAGTCACCGCCCGCAGCAGCGCCGGGGAACGCAGCGCGGTCAGCCCGGCGCTCGCGATCCCCGGGGGGCCGGCGGGACCAGGCGCGAGCACGACCGGCGCGGCGAGCACCCGAGGCGTCGGGCGGGCCAGGTCGAAAGGCCCCCGCGCGCCGCTCGTCGTCGGGGCGTCGACGCTCACCGTCTCGGGAGGCGTGGCTCGCGTGCGGGTGCGGTGTCAAGAGAGGCGCTGTGCCGGCACGGTGGAGCTGACGATGCGAGCTCCGAACCGGCGGCGCGGCGCCGGCGGGACGGTCTCTCACGGCGCCCAGCTCGTGCTCGCCAAGGGATCGCTCTCGCTCACTGGCAAGGGCAGGAGCACCGACATCATGCTGCGCCTGACCGCCATCGGCAGGCGGCGGCTCGCCCGCGCCGGCAGGCACAACCCGGTGGCGGCCCAGCTCTCGCTGTCGGCGCCGGGCGCCAAGACAATCGTCATCAGGTCCGTGCTCGTCACTTCCGACCGCGCCCATGTCGCGATCGTCGACGGCAGCCAGATCGCGATCGGACAGGCTCCCTGGCAGGTCGTGGTCGAAGCCGTGACACCGGAGAAAAAAGGGCTCGCCGCGATTCTCTGCGGCGGGTCGATCGTCGACGCCTCGCACATCCTCACCGCGGCGCACTGCGTGTTCGACGCCACGAGCGGCGGTGTCACGCCGGCCGAAGACTTCACCGTGCGCGCCGGCACCGCGGACCTCGCATCGCGGGCGGGAAGCGAAGAACAGGCACGTGCTGTGACGGACGTGCGCCCGCATCCTTACTACGTTTACGACTCCGACAGCGAGGGAGTAGCGCCAGACGACGTCGCCCTCCTGACGCTGCAGGAGCCGCTCGTGCTGGGGCCCGCGGCGGCGGCGATCTCGCCGGTGTCGCCCGGCGCGAGCCCGACCGAAGGCGCGTCCGTCGGGCTCACCGGATTCGGGGAAGAGAACCCGCTCACTAACGAACTGGACGGCAAGCTCTATTCGCTGGGAATGACGATCGGATGGCCCCGCGAATGCGGCGGCGAAAACGATGCCGTCCTGCTCTGCGCCAGCTCTCCGAGCGGCTCGCCCTGCAACGGTGACAGCGGCAGCGCGCTCACGCTGGGGTCGCCCGTGGCGCAGGTCGGAGTCGAGGACGCCGGTTACCTCGTCGCCGGGAAACGGTGCGTCGCCGGCTCCGAAAGCGCCTTCGCCAACCTCGCCGCGCCGGAGATCCAGGATTTCCTCGACGGCATCGAAGAACCGCCGCGCGCGCCCCGCGGCGGACACGCCGTGATCCGCGAAGCCCCAATCAACGACGGCGTCCTCAGCTGCGAACCAGGTACCTGGAGCGGACAACCCACATTCACCATCACCTTCCTCGACGGCGGCGACGGCCAGATCCTGCAGCAGGGCAGCTCTACCAGCTACGCGGTGCCCGCCGCCGAGGTCGGCCACAAGATCGCCTGCGAGGTGCAGGCCGCCAACGTGGGCGGCACCGGCGTGGGCCGCACCCCGGGGCTGCAGGCGACCGTGGCCGCCCCGCCGTCCCCGCCCTCTCCACCCCCAGCCGGCGCCGCAACGCCGCCTCCCCCCGCCGTCGCGAGCCGCGTCTCGCTCGCCGCCACCCAGATCGCGGTTCGGCGCGGCGGAACCGCGCACGTCGAGCTCAAGTGCGCCGGCTCCTCCGCCTGCGCGGGCAAGCTTACGCTCACCGCGCGCCTGGCCGTCGCCGCGAAAGGGCGTCGCAAGGAGGTGCGGCGCGGCACCGCGACCAGGACGGTCACGATCGCGACCGCGCGCTTCTCGATCGCGACCGGGGCGACGACAACCGTGGACGTCAGACTGGACGCCGCCGCGCGCGCCGCGCTCGGCGCCGCCCATGGGCGCCTATCAGCGCGCCTCGCGCTGCTCGACTCGGCCCCAAGCGCGGCGAGCGCCCACACGACGGCCGTCCAGCTCGTGTAGCGCGGCGCCCCGCGCGTCAAGGGTGCGCTCGCCAGGAACGTTTCGGGCTCATCGAGGCGGTTGATCCGGGTGGCGCGCGGGCGCTACGTGCTGGCCGAGACGCGGCGGGGTTGAGCATCGTCTGGAACTCAGGGCTGACCACCTGGTTCCCGGCTTGTTACTCTCGCCGTGTGACCCTCACCGGCGAAAGAACCCCTGGGCTCTGCCGCGCTCGCGGCTAGCTGGCGAGGGTCTAACTTTTGCTGGAGACGCTGGCGGATGGCTGCACCTGAGTCTCGGAGTGGATCTTGCTTGCGAGCAGCACTTGCGAGCGCAGATCCTCGCGCTCCCAGCGACGCTGGATCGCCCATGTGCAGTAGTCGGCGACCACGAGGCATGGCTCGCTCATGTTGGGCCAGAACGCCACGCGGTGCGGACAGCGTGCCGAGCTGCGCACGGCATCGTCGACCGCGAGGTGAAACGCACCCCGGCGCTTGCGGGTGCCGAGATCGGAGGCGACGGCGAGCAAGCGGTCGCCCGCACGAGCGATTTCGCTGGCGATCCGCGCGAGATGCTCATGCCAGGCGTAGCGGTAGAGCGCGTGCGCGTCGCGCAGCGTGGCCGGTACCTCGCGCTTGGCGATGATCGTCGCGTCGATCCGCAGCTCGCAGCGGGCGAGCACGCCGAACACCTCATCCCTGACTGCCTGAGGGTCCTCGCTGGCGTGCAGCACGGCGCCGAGGTGCACCCCGCGCCAGTCTGCGGCGAAGCGCCTGCAGACGATCGCCCACCTGCCAGTCGTGCATCGTCACGGTCGCCACGAGCGCAAGTTATCGTCTGCACTCGACCGATCGGGATTGCCGCGTTGCTCGCTTGGGCAGAACCAGCGTCTTGGTTCGATTAGCGAGGTTCAGGTCTCCGAGAATGGAGCTAGTCGGGATCGAACCGACGACCTCTTGCATGCCATGCAAGCGCTCTCCCAGCTGAGCTATAGCCCCTGGCGCCTCTCAATATACACTCATAGAGCCGGTTCCGGCCCATCGCTGCCGACCGCGACGGCCAGTGGCGCGACCGCAATCCCCCGCTCGGGTCGCACGGCGGGCGAGTCCGCTGACCACTCGCCGTCGTGACCGACCGAGGCGAGCGCCGGCGCGCGTCCCACGAGGGTGAGCAGGACACCGGCGAGCAGCGAGGCAAGCATCATGAACCTCCAGGCGCCCGCGAAGTCCGCGGCGGAGCGTGGTGTACCGAGCACGGCGACCACGATCGCGAACCCAAGCGCCGAGCCGAGCTGACGGCCGGTCGTCTGGACTGCGATGCCGGTCGCGAGGCGAGCGGGCGGCAACGTCGCCGCGACGGCGCCGGTGAGCGAGGGGATCACGAATCCGACGCCGATCCCGCCGATCAGCATGCCGGGGAGAAAGTCGAGCGCGTAGTGGGGCTGAGCGCCGAGCCTCTGCAGCCACCACACGCCACCGAGCGCGTAGAGCACCGTGCCGAGCGCGCCGATGCGACCGGGGCCGAAGCGGCTTCCCAGGCGCGCGGCGGGCACCGCGGTGAGTGCGGCCATCGCGGGACCGGGCGCGATCATCAGGCCGGCCTGGAGGATTTCCTCGTGCCAGATGCCGGTCAGGAACAGTACGGTGGCGAGCAGCATCCCCGCGAAGCCCGCGAAGAACAGCAGCGAGCCGAGTGTGGCGGCGCTGAAGGCGCGCACCTTCAGCAGCGCGGGCTCGACGATCGGCGCGGGGTTGCGTGCGATGCGCCGGGCGAGGAGCACCAGCAGCAGCGTGGCGAGCGCGAGCAGTGCGAGGATGCGGGCGCTGGACCAGCCCCATGCGGAGCCCTGCACGATCGCGACGGTGAGCGCAGCCACGCCGGTGGCGAGCAGTACCGCGCCCGGCAGGTCGGGCGCCACCGTGTCGGGGTGGCGGATCTCGCGCAGCACACGCCGCCCGGCGATGAGGCCGGCGATGCCGACGGGGACGTTGACGATGAACACCCAGCGCCAGCCCGCCTGTACGAGCAGGCCCCCCAGCGGCGGCCCGGCGGCGGCCGCTACTCCGCCGACCGCGGCCCACGCGCCGATCGCGATGTGCCGCTGCGAAAGGGGGAACTCGGGCAGCAGCAGGCCGAGCGAGGCGGGCATCAGCAGCGCCGCGCCGAGGCCCTGGATCGCGCGCGCGCCGACGAGCAGGGGGATCGTGGGAGCGGCGGCGCTGGCGGCGGAGGCAGCGACGAACAGGCCCACCCCGAGCAGGAACGCGCGCTTGCGCCCGAACGCGTCCGACCAGCGGCCCGCGGGGATGAGGAACGCCGCGAAGACGATCGTGTAGGAGTTGAGGATCCACGAGAGTGAGCCCAGGCTCGTGGAGGGGAAGTCGGCGTGGATCTGGGGGAAGGCGATGTTGACGATGAACACGTCCAGACCCGCCATGAACACGCCCACCACGACGACCAGCAGAACCTGCCACTTGCGCTCCATCAGAGGCTCCCTTCACGAGGTCGAACGACGGTGATCGGCACCACGCGGTGTATCAGTTGCATGACAAAACCCACTGGCGGCCACGATACCACGTTGAGTTTTGTGACGCAACTCACCGGTGTTATCGTGAAGGAAGATGCTCGGCTCTGACTACGGCACTCAGAACTGCTCGATCGCCCGCACGCTCGAGCTGGTGGGCGATCGCTGGACGTTCCTGGTCCTGCGCGACGTGTTCCTGGGGATTCGCCGCTTCGACGCGCTGCAGCGAGATCTCGGCATCGCCCGCAACGTGCTCGCCGCCCGCCTGGAGCGGCTCGTGGGCGAGGGGGTCCTGGCGAAGGTCCCCTACAGCGAGCGCCCGTTGCGTCATGAGTACCAGTTGACGGACAAGGGCCTCGACCTGTGGCCCGTGATCGTCGAGCTGCTGCTCTGGGGAGACCGCCACGCCGCCCCCAACGGACCGCCGATCGTCATCCGCCACAGGGGCTGCGGCGGTGAGCTCGGTGAGCGGCGCATCTGCGCGCGCTGCGGCGAGCCGCTCGACGCACGCGACGTGCGCGCCGAACTCGGACCCGGCGCCGGGCGCCCGGCGGAAGGCTCTCTCTCGACGCGCTAGCCGTTCGGCTGGCGGAAATGGTCAGCTGCGCTATATGGACCGGTGCTCAGCGCAACTGAGCACCGGCTAGGCTGGCTCGGTGTTACCTTCACCCGCGCACGATCGCACAGAAGCTCTGAGTCCTCAGGTCGTCCCAGGCATCGCGGGGGTTCAAACGGTGTGCCTCTCGTTCGCGATCGGCTTCGCGCTGTTCGAGCCACACCTTGTACGGGTCGGCGGGTACGCTGCGCCCGGTGAGCATCTGCGCGTCATGACGGCTCGCGATCTGGCTCCGGCGGTCATGTACGGTCAGTTCGATGTTCTGCGGCTCAACGGGGTGGGGGGTCGATGAGGCGTGCTGCAGTGAGTGCCTAAGAGTTTGAAGCGGTCGCATGTAACTGTCTCCTGACTCTGTCGTCGCTCCTGACGAGGGGTGCGGTGTGGATTCACTCTTTCGCTCGACGCACACTTAGCGGTGCGACAAGCGTGGGAAGAGGGCAAGGATGCACTCTGTGGCGGAAATTACCAGGGGTGTTGGACGAACAGCCGAAGGGGCCACCCCGAGGGTCATACGCGATGTCGGTCTGATGATCCAACTATCTGCCCTGATCGGGCAATATGTGTAGTCACTTAAGGCCGACAGGGGACTCGAACCGGTGGCGTGAGCAGGCCGCGGGTGAGCCGGCGAGTACCCCGGGGAACCGCGTCGGCGTGCCCGGGGGCGCACCGGAGCATGGCAGGAATCGTTGGGAATCTGTCCTTGCGGACAGAAGCGATATCGGTCACGATCGTGCGGTGCCCCGCGTTGGCTCCCCGCGCAATGTCGTGATCCTCGTCTACCCCGGCGTGCAGAGCCTGGACGTGACCGGTCCGCTGGAGGTGTTCAGCGGGGCCCAGCAGCTTCTCGACAGCGCCCCCAGCGGGCCCGCCAAGGAAGCGCCCGCGGGAGGTCTCGCGGGGGGCAGGCGCGGGGGCGGGGGCCGGGACCGCGGCTACCGCGTGAGCATCGTCAGTCCCGATGGCGCCCCCCTGGCGACGTCCAGCGGCCTGACGATCGTCCCGCACGCAGACCTCGCCCACGCGCCCTCGAGGATCGACACGCTGCTCGTAGCGGGCGGCCCCGGGGCGGAGCAGGCGTGCGCGGACCCGGCGCTGCTGGAGTGGATCGCCGCGCGGGCCGCGCGGGCGCGACGGGTGGCATCGGTGTGCACGGGCGCCTTCCTGCTCGCCGCCGCGGGGGTGCTCGAGGGGCGCCGTGCGACAACGCACTGGGCGGCCGCCGCCGAGCTCGCGCGCCGCCACCCGCTGGTGAGCGTCGATCCGGAGCCGATCTTTGTGCGCGACGGTCCGGTGTGGACCTCGGCGGGGGTGAGCGCCGGCATGGACCTCGCGCTGGCGCTGGTCGAGGAGGACCTCGACCGCGAGGCCGCGCTAACGATCGCCCGCCACCTGGTGCTCTTCCTGCGCCGGCCGGGCAACCAGTCGCAGTTCAGCGCCACGCTCGCCGCGCGCACGCCGGGGCGCTCGGGCCTGCGGGAGGTGCAGCGCTTCGCGGTGGAGAACCTCGCGGGGGACCTCTCGGTGGAGTCGCTCGCCCGGCGCGCCCACATGAGCCCGCGCCACTTCGCGCGCAGCTTCCGGGCGGAGGTGGGGCTCACGCCCGCGCGCTACGTGGAGCGTCTGCGCCTGGAGGCCGCGCGGCGGCGGCTGGAGGAGAGCGAGGAGCCCGTGGCCGCGGTCGCCGCCGCATGCGGCTTCGGCACGGCCGAGACGATGCGCCGGGTCTTCCTGCGCGCGCTCGGAGTGGGCCCCGCGGAGTACCGCCGTCGCTTTCACTCAGGCCGCGGCGGTGCCCACGCTGCGGCCTGAGGACCACCACCCACCCAGGTGCCCACGTCCGCGACGTGAGAGCCACACCAAAGCACCCAGGTTGCCCCAGTCCGCGGCCTGGGGACAACGACCGACCACCGCGGTGCCCAGCGCCGCAGCCGGAAGACCAAGACAACCAAGGAGCGCAGCCCATGCAGATCGCCATCCTCATCTTCGACCGTCTCACCGCGCTGGACGCGGTGGGGCCCTACGAGGTCCTCAGCCGCCTGCCCAACACGGAGCTCACGTTCGTGGCGCAGGAGCCGGGCCCCAAGCGCACCGACACGGGCCAGCTCGCGCTGCTCGCCGACGCATCCCTGGGGGAGCTTCCCCATCCGGACATCGTGCTCGTGCCCGGGGGACCCGGCCGGCGGGCGTTGATGGAGGACGGTCCCGTGCACGAGTGGCTGCGTGCCGCGCACGAGACCTCGACGTGGACCACCTCGGTGTGCACCGGCTCGCTGGTCCTCGCCGCCGCGGGTCTGCTCGCCGGCAAGCGGGCCACCAGCCATTGGAACGCGCTCGAGGAGCTGGGTCAGCTGGGCGCCGTGCCCACCCCGGAGCGGGTGGTGTTCGACGGGAAGCTCATAACGGGCGCCGGGGTCTCCGCGGGGATCGACATGGCGCTCGCACTCGCCGCGAGGATCGCCGGAGATCAGGTGGCGCAGGCGATCCAGCTGGGCATCGAGTACGACCCCCAGCCTCCCTTTGACGCCGGCTCCCCGCGGAAGGCCCCGACGGAGGTCCTCGAGCTGGTGCGCGCCGTCACGAGCGGGGAATAGCTGCGCACGAGCAACGAATAGCCGCGCCGCGGGGCCGCGCTCCGGCCAGCGGTCGCGGTTGGGGGGATCGGAGTAATCTCGAAGAACCCAACACGAGGAGGATGCAAGATGGCTGGAGAAGCGCTGTTCCTGGGTTGGGGCCCCGTCGTGCGGGGCCGCGAGCAGAAGGCCTTTCAGGTCTTCCAGGAGACCATCGAGTACTACGGCCGGCTGCAGCAGGAGGGCATGATCGACAGCTTCGAGCCGGTGCTGATCGCACCGCACGGGGGCGACCTCGGTGGCTTCGTGCTGCTGCGCGGTGAGCGCAGCAAGCTCGATGAAGTCCGCTCCAGCGAAGAGTTCGAGCGGGCCGTGGTGCGCGCCGCCACCATCGTCGACAACGTCGGCGTGACCAACGCCTTCACGGGCGAGTCCCTCGGCGAAGCGATGGGCCGCTTCCAGTCGGTGTCGGAGGAACTGGTCTGACGCGTCGATGACGGCCTGAGAGCCGCCGCGAGCATCCCGGCGGGGGGTTCCCCGCGAGCGTTCCGTCGGGGGGTGCCCGATAACCTCCGGCGGAGATGAGCGAGCAGCGCTACGACCCACAGGAGATGGAGCCCCGCTGGCAGGCGGTGTGGGCGGCGGAGCACACCTGGGAGGTCTCCAACGACCCGCCGGGGCGCGGAGGGGAGGGCGCCGTCCCCTCCGGCGGCGGGAGCGATGCTCCGGGTGGCGCACAGCCTCCGAAGTCCTACGTGCTCGAGATGCTCCCCTACCCCAGCGGGGAGCCCCACATCGGGCACCTGAAGGTGTACTCGGTGGGGGACGCGATCGCGCACTTCCACCGGCGCCTGGGCCGCCGGGTGCTGCACCCGATGGGCTACGACGCCTTCGGCCTACCCGCGGAGAACCATGCGATCAAGACGGGGGTGAACCCGCGCGACTCCACCGTCGCCTCGATCGCCTCCTTCCAGCGCCAGTTCCGCGAATGGGGGATCTCGATCGACTGGTCGCGGGAGCTCGCCACCAGCGAACCGAGCTACTACCGCTGGACGCAGTGGATCTTCCTGCAGCTGCTGCACGCGGGCCTCGCCTACCGCAAGGAGGCGGCGGTCAAGTGGTGCCCCAACGACCAGACGGTGCTCGCCAACGAGCAGGTGGTGGACGGCTGCTGCGAGCGCTGCGGCGCGGAGGTTGAGCTGCGCCAGCTCGAGCAGTGGTTCCTGCGGATCACCGACTACGCCGAGCGGCTGCTGAACGACCTCGACGGGATCGCCTGGCCGGAGCACGTGAAGACGATGCAGCGCAACTGGATCGGGCGCTCGGAGGGCGCGGAGGTGACCTTCCGCTGCGAGCAGCTCGGGGTGGACTACCCGGTCTTCACGACCCGCCCCGACACCCTGTTCGGCGCGACCTTCTTCGTGATGGCCCCCGAGCACCCCGACGTGCTGCGCCTCGCCGAGGGCACCGAGCACGAGGGGGCGGTGCGGGAGTACGTCAACCACGTGCTCACAGAGTCCAACGAGGAGCGCGGCGACGCGGAACGGCCGAAGACGGGGGTGGCACTGGGGCGCACGGTGACGAACCCCGTCAACGGCGAGCAGCTCCCGATGTACGTGGCGGACTACGTGCTGATGGAGTACGGCACGGGAGCGATCATGGCGGTCCCCGCCCACGACGAGCGCGACCACGCCTTCGCGCGTGCCCACGGCCTGCCGATCCGGCGGGTGATCGTGGGGGCCTCGGAGCCCCCGCTCGGCGGGGAGGAGCTCGGCGCCTCCGAGGCGGGCGAGCCCCGTGAGCGCTGGCAGCGCAGCGAGGAGAGCCTCCCCTACACCGGCGACGGCCCGCTGGTGGACTCCGACCCGCGCTTCGACGGGAAGGGCAACCGCGAGGCGCTGGCGGAGATCGTGCAGTGGCTGGACCGCGAGGGCAAGGGCCACGCCTCGGTCAACTACCGCCTGCGCGACTGGCTCGTATCCCGCCAGCGCTACTGGGGCTGCCCAATCCCGGTCATCTACTGCGAGCAGTGCGGGATGGTGGCGGTGCCGGAGGAGCAGCTCCCCGTGAGGCTGCCCGAGATCGAGGACTACGCCCCCCGCGGGCGCTCCCCGCTGGCGGCCGCGGAGGAGTGGGTCTCCACGCAGTGTCCCGCCTGCGGTGGCGCGGCGCGGCGGGAGACCGACACGATGGACACCTTCGTGGACTCCTCGTGGTACTTCCTGCGCTACTGCGACGCGGGCAACGACGAGGCGGCCTGGGACCCCGCGGTGCTGGCGCGGTGGATGCCGGTGGACCAGTACATCGGCGGCGTGGAGCACGCGATCCTGCACCTGATGTACGCGCGCTTCTTCACCAAGGCGCTCGCCGACCTCGGCCACCTCGACTTCCAGGAGCCCTTCCGGGCGCTCTTCACCCAGGGGATGGTCACCAAGGACGGCGCGAAGATGAGCAAGTCCCGGGGCAACGTGGTCTCGCCCGCCTCGATCGTGGAGCGCTACGGGGCGGACACGGCGCGCTGCTACATCCTCTTCATCGCCCCCCCCGACCAGGACGCCGACTGGTCCGACGACGGCGTCGAGGGGATGCACCGCTTCCTCGGGCGCCTCTGGCGCCTGGCCGCGGAGGTCGCCGAGCGCAAAGGGAAGGGGGAGGAGGAGGGGGGGAGGGTGAGGGGATCCTCCCGGAGGGCGAGGGCCCGGACTTGGAGCTGCTGCGAAAGGCGCACTGGGCGATCGACAAGGTCTCCACGGACCTGCGCCGGTTCGCCTTCAACACCGCCATCGCCGCGGTGATGGAGCTGCTCAACGAATGCTCGCGGCTGCGCGAGCAGGCATCGACGCAGACGCTGCGCTTCGCCCTCTCGACAGCGGCCTCGGTGCTCTTCCCGTTCGCTCCGCACGTCTGCTCGGACATCTACGACCGCCTCGCCGACGGGCAGCGGGTGTGGGAGCAGCCCTGGCCGCGGGCCGACCCGGCGCTGCTGGAGCGCGAGGTCTACGAGCTGGTCTGCCAGGTCAACGGCAAGCTCCGCGACCGCGTGCAGGCGCCCGCCGACGCCACCCCGGAGCAGCTCAAGGAGCTCTGCCGTGCGGCCCCCAACGTGCGGGCGCACCTGGACGGCAAAGAGGTGGTCAAGGAGATCGTGGTGCCGGGCAAACTGGTGAACTTCGTGGTGCGCTGATGCCCTCGCTGAAGCCCGCCTACCTGATCCACGGGGACGACCACGGGGCGATCGCCGAGCGCCGCGCCGGACTGCACGCGCTGGCGCTCCAGGAGGGCGACGCGGGCAGCGTGGAGGTGCTCACCGGGGAGGCCGCCACCCCCACTGGGGCGGCGCTGGCGCTGGCGGCGATGACCTTCGCGCTGGGCCGGCGGGTGATTATCGTCGATGGGGTGGAGCGCTGGAAGGAGGCGGAGGTGGAGAAGCACCTGCTCCCCGCGATGCGTGCGCTTCCGCCCGACACCACCCTCGCGCTGTTCGCCCGCGAGGAGGGTCGCGCGAAGGCGCCCCCGGGGGCACACAAGGCCGTCAAGGCCGCGGGGGGCCAGATCGTGGAGCAGGGGACCGTCAAGCCGTGGGAGTTACCCAAGTGGGCCCGCGAGCAGGCGGCCCGCCTCGGTTTGACGCTCGACCAGGCTGCGGCGAAGGCGCTGGTCGCCCAGGTGGGGGAGCGCCAGCAGCGGATCCTGCGCGAGCTCGAGAAGCTCGCCCTGGAGCTCGAGGAGCCGGCGGGCGCCGCAGCGGACCCCAAGCCGATCCGGGTGAGCGCGCAGCAGATCGAACAGCTCGCCGCCCACTCCGCCGAGCGGCGCGTCTTCGTCCTCGCCGACGCGCTCGTGGGGGGGGACCCCCGCGAGGCGACGCTCGCCTACCTGCGCCTGCGCCGTCAGGGCGAGCGCCTGGGGGGGCTCGCCTACCTGATGGCCTCCCGGCTGCGCGAGGCGCTCGCCGTCGCGGTGCGCCTGCAGGCGGGGGAGTCGGCCGCGGAGGTCAAGCGCGGCCTGCGCATGCCCGCGCGCGCGGCGGAGCGTTTCGTGGCGGACGTCGCCCGCAGCGATCCCGAGCGGCTGCGGGCCGCGCTGTGTGTGCTCGCGGACCTCGAGCTCGACACGCGCGGAGGGGCCCAGCTTCGCGCCCACAGCGCCCGGCGCTCGGGCCTGCACGAGGACACCCTCGCGTTGCGCGCGATCGCTGCGATCACCTCATAGTGGCTCGCGGGGGCGGGCGAGTGGTGCGAGGTACAGCGACTACTGCGGGGAGCGACTACTGCGAGGCGCGGCGACTACTGCGGCGTGCCGATTGAGGCGCGCACGCGGGCGGCGCGGCTCTTCTTGCGGGCGCCCGTGTTGCGGTGCAGCGCGCCGCGCTTGACCGCGGTGTCGATCTTGCTCACCAGCCCACGGTGCTCGGCCTCAGCGGTCTGCTCGTCGCCGCTCTGAACCGCCGCCTCCAGGCGCCGGAAACAGGTCTTGATCGTCGAGGTGTAGAGGCGGTTCTCCAGGCGCTCGCGCTCGGAGCGCAGGATCCGCTTCTTCTGGGAGTCGATATTGGCCATCGCGGAGCGCCGTACTATAGCGGCCTTGTCCGCGACCGAAGAGCCCCCGACGCAGCAGCTGGGCCTGGAGGGAGGCCCGGTCGGGGATGAGGGGGGCGGCGGCGCGGGCTCCGGCGGGGAGGGAGGCGACGCAGGACAGCGAGGGGGCGGCGGCTCCGGCGGGGGGCGCATCGCGCGCAACACCGCGCTCTTCTCGATCCTCACGGCCTTCTCCCGGGTGGCGGGCCTCGGGCGGGAGGTGGTGGCGGCGAGCTACTTCGGCGTCACCGGTCCGGCATCGGCGTTCACGCTCGCCTTCCTCGTCCCCAACCTGATCGCCAACCTCTTCGCCCAGGCTGCGCTCTCCGCGGCGTTCGTGCCGGTCTTCACCGACCTGCTCCAGCAGGGCCGGCGGCGCGAGGCGCTGCGGCTGGCCTCGACGCTCTTCTGGATCATGCTGATCGCGCTGGGGGCGATCACCGCGTTCTTCGTGCTCGCGGCGGGGGTGGTGATGCCGCTGTTCACCGGCCCCCACTTCAGCGGCGCCCTGGACTCCCTCACCGTGGGGCTCTCGCAGGTGCTGTTCCCCGTGGTGCTCCTGCTCGGGCTGACGGGCCTGCTGGTGGGGATCCTGCAGTCCTACGAACACTTCACGATCCCCGCCCTGGCCCCCGCGGTGTGGAACGTGGTGATCGTCGTGGCGCTCGTCCTGCTGCGCCCCCACTTCCATGGGGAAGACGAGGTGTACGCCTACGCCGTGGGCATCCTGATCGCCACCGGCGTGCAGTTCGTGATGGCGCTGGGGGCGCTCGCGCGCATCGACTTCCGCCTGCAGTTCTCCATCGACTGGCACGACCCCCGGGTGCGCAGGGTCTTCGTGCTGATGCTCCCGGTGACGATCGGACTGGGCATCATCAACCTCGACCAGTTGATCAACGCGGCGTTCGGCACGCTCGTCTCCGAACACGCCCCCCGGGCGATCGAAAACGCCTTTCGCATCTACATGCTCCCCCAGGGGATCTTCAGCGTGGCGGTGGCCACCGTGCTCTTCCCCACCCTCAGCCGCATGGCCTCGCGGCGGGACCCCGGCGGGATGCGCCGCGCGGTGGGGATCGGGATGCGCCAGATCAACCTCCTGCTGATCCCCGCGGCGGTGTTCATGATCGTGCTCAGCACCCCGATCGTGCGGCTGGTGTTCGAACGGGGGGCCTTCGACGCCGAAGCGACCCACCTCGTCTCGATCGCGCTGTTCTGGTTCGCCTTCTCGCTGCCCTTCGGGGGCCTGAACCTGCTGCTGACCCGCACCTTCTTCGCCGTCCAGCGCCCCTGGATCCCCACGCGCCTGGCGGCGCTCAACATGATCGTGGACGTCATCGTCTCGCTCTCCCTCTACAAGCCGCTGGGGATCGCGGGGCTGATCATCGGCACGGTGGCCGCCAACGTGGTGATGACTGCGCTGCAGGTGCACCGCCTGCGGATCGGCTTCAACGGGCGCCTGGAGGGCCGCCAGACGACGATGATCACCGCGCGCATCCTCGTCGCCTCGGCTCTCTTGGGGGGGGTTTCGTGGGTGGTGTGGTACGCGCTCGATGCCCTCCTCGGCCGCTCGCTGCCAGCACAGATCGTGAGCGTCGGCGGGGCCGGCTCTGCGGGCTTGCTGGTGTACATGCGCGCGGTCCTCACGATGCGCGTCCCCGAGGCCCACCAGGTCAGCCGCCTGATCCGCACCCAGCTTGGCCGGGCGTAGCTGCCTGGGGGGAGCATCGGCCCTCCGGGGCGTAAGCACCGGGCCCGGCGAAGCGTTATTTCAGCGGGGCAAGCAGGGGGGGCGGAAATGCGACCGGGCGGGCTCGAGGCCCGCCCGGTGGCAGCCGGTCAGAGATCGCCGCTTAACTACTACGTCCCAGGACTTTGTGTCTTTGCCTGGGCGGCATGACACTCCCGACCACCGGGACTGGCCGCCGGCCCGAAGGCCTGCGCGTTGCCCGGCTTGGGTCTCGCGACCCCGGCCGAGTAGGCGATCCGCCGGACCATCAAGGATAGGGCACATTCGGGGGCGTGCCAATCTAGAGTCTGAGACCCATGGACCAGGCGTACATCCGCAACTTCTCGATCATCGCGCACATCGACCACGGTAAGTCGACGCTGGCGGACCGCATCCTCGAGCTGACCCACACGGTGGACCAGCGGGAGATGCGCGCGCAGGTGCTCGACTCGATGGACCTGGAGCGCGAGCGGGGGATCACGATCAAGGCGCAGGCGGTGCGGGTCTTCTACGAGAGCAGGGGCGGGCAGACCTACCAGCTGCACCTGATCGACACCCCGGGCCACGTGGACTTCACCTACGAGGTGTCCCGCTCGCTGGCGGCGTGCGAGGGGGCGCTGCTGGTGGTGGACGCCTCCCAGGGGGTGGAGGCGCAGACGGTCGCCAACACCTACCTGGCGGTGGAGGCGGGGTTGGAGCTGATCCCGTGCCTGAACAAGCTCGACCTCCCGGGCGCCGAGCCCGAGCGGGTGGCGGGGGAGGTGGCGGAGCTGATCGGGGAGCCTGCGGAGTCGATCCTGCGGATCTCGGGCAAGACGGGGGCGGGCGTGGTGGAGGTGCTGGAGGAGCTCGTCACCCGCGTGCCCCCCCCGGCGGGGGACCCGCAGGCGCCGCCGCGGGCGCTGATCTTCGACTCGGAGTTCGACCAGTACAGAGGGGTGATCGCCTACATCCGGGTGGTCGACGGGGTCTTCCGCAAGGGGGAGCCGATCAGAGCGATGGCGAGCGGCCTGACGGCGGACATCGACGACATCGGCTGCTTCTCCCCCCAGATGATGCCCACCGACCAGCTCGCCGCGGGGGAGGTGGGGTACCTGATCACAGGCGTGAAGGACGTCACGCAGCTGCGCGTGGGAGACACCCTCACCACGCGCAGGCGCTCCGGGGCTGCGGGGCCGACCGCGCGCGCCGGCGCCGTCGGGGGCTCCCCGGGGGCCTCGGTGCCCGGCGCCGCCGGGGGCTCAGGCGGCGCTCGCCCGCGCGCGGCCGAAGCCACCGAGGCCCTCCCGGGCTATCGGGAGGTCAAGCCGATGGTCTTCTGCGGCCTCTTCCCGATCGAGTCCGACAGCTACCCCGACCTGCGGGACGCGCTGGAAAAGCTCACGCTCAACGACGCGGCGCTCTCCTGGGAGCCGGAGACCTCGGACGCGCTGGGCTTCGGCTTCCGCTGCGGTTTCCTGGGCCTGCTGCACATGGACATCGTGCGCGAGCGGTTGGAGCGGGAGTACGACCTGGAGCTGATGGCGACGATGCCATCGGTGGAGTTCGACCTGACGCTGACCAACGGGGAGGAGCTTGAGGTGCACAACCCCTCGGACATGCCCGACCCGGGCACGATCGCGGAGATCCGGGAGCCCTTCATCAAGGCCCAGATCATCGCCCCCCGGGAGCACGTGGGGGCGATCATGGAGCTCTGCCAGGAACGGCGGGGGGAGCACGCGGGGATGCACTACCTATCCCCCGAGCGCATCCAGCTCACCTACGACCTGCCGCTCGTGGAAATCGTGCTGGACTTCTTCGACCAGCTCAAGTCGCGCACCCGGGGGTACGCCTCGCTGGACTACGAGCTCAACGGGATGAGGCCCTCCAACCTCGTCAAGCTCGACGTGCTGCTCGCGGGGGACCCCGTGGACGCGCTCTCGATGGTGGTGCACCGCGAGAAGGCCTACGACGTGGGGCGCGCGCTGGCGGAGCGGCTGCGCAAGCGCATCCCCCGCCAGCAGTACGACGTGCCGATCCAGGCGGCGGTGGGCTCGCACATCATCGCCCGGGAGACCGTGAAGGCGTTTCGCAAGGACGTGATCGCGAAGTGCTACGGGGGGGACATAACGCGCAAGAAAAAGCTCCTGGAGAAGCAGAAGGAGGGCAAGAAGCGGATGAAGCAGGTGGGCCGCGTGGAGGTCCCCCAGGAGGCCTTCCTCGCGGTGCTGGAGCTGGGCGGGGATTGAGGATGGCCGTGCGCGTGCTGTTCGTGTGCCTGGGGAACATCTGCCGCTCCCCCACCGCGGAGGGGGTGATGCGCGCGCTGGTGCGCGAGGCGGGCCTGGAGGAGCAGATCGAGCTCGACAGCGCGGGCACCGGGAGCTGGCACGTGGGGGAGCCCCCCGACGCGCGGGCCACCCAGTTCGCGCGAGCGCGTGGGATCGCCCTGGAGGGCGCCGCCCGCCAGGTGCGCGGCGAGGACTTCGAGGAGTTCGACCTGATCCTCGCGATGGACGGGAGCAATCTGCGTAACCTGCGCCGGCTCGCGCCCCGGGAGGGCGCCCGCGCGCAGGTGCGGCTGCTGCGCGAGTTCGACCCCGCCGCCGCGGGGGACCTGGACGTGCCGGACCCCTACTACGGGGGGCCGGGGGGCTTCGAGGAGGTGCTCGACCTCGTACACGCCGCCTGCGTCTCACTGCTGGAGCGGCTCGCGGCCGACATCGAGACGGTCCCGCCGCGGTGAGCCTCCCGCCCGGCGCGAGCGTCTCCCGGCGGGTGGGGGGCGGGGACATCAACGAGGCGTGGTGCGTCACGCTCCCCAACGGGTGCGACGCGTTCGTGAAGACGCGCTCGGACGCGGCCCCGGGGGAGTATGCGGCGGAGGCCCGTGGCCTGCGGTGGCTCGCCGAGCCCGGGGCGCTGCGCACGCCGCGGGTCCTGGAGGTCGCCCCCGACTACCTCGTGCTGGAGTGGGTGCAGTCCGGATCTCTGAGCGCGGCGGGCGCCGAGGAGCTGGGCCGCGGTCTGGCCCTCACCCACGCCGCGGGCGCCCCCGCGTTCGGCGACCCCGCGGCAGCTCCCCTCGGCGAGCATCGCCAATCCGGTGTAGTGGGCGAGGCTGCCCCCGCCGGGCATTCCCAATCCGGCGGGGCGGGGGAGGTCGCGACATCGAGCTTCGGCTCCCTGCGGCTCCCCAACGATCCCGCCCCGGATTGGCCGAGCTTCTACGCGCAGCGCCGCCTGCTCCCCCTCGCCCGCGAGGCCCGCGAGCGCGGCATTCTCTCGCAGGCGGGGGCGAGGGCGGTCGAGGGGGTGTGCGAGCGTCTGCCCGAGCTCAGCGGGCCGCCCGAGCCGCCGGCGCGGCTGCACGGGGACCTGTGGAGCGGCAACGTGATGGCCGACGAGGAGGAGGGCCGCCCCCTGCTGATCGACCCTTCGGCCTACGGGGGTCATCGCGAGGTGGACCTGGCGATGTTGAGACTCTTCGGCGCTCCCTCCGAGCGGGTCTTCGCGGCCTACGCCGAGGCCGCGCCCCTGGCGGAGGGCTGGGAGGAGCGCGTGGAGCTGTGGCAGCTGCTGCCCCTGCTCGTGCACGCCGTGCTCTTCGGAGGCTCCTACGCCGGAGCGGCCGAACGGGTCGCGCGCCGCTACGCGGCCTGAGCGTCCCGCCTGGGTGGGGCAGTCGGAGTAGAGGTGTGTGCGCCCGGGCACCCTCAGCGAACGCAAGCGGCTGTACCTGCTGGCGCGGGTGCTGGTGGCGCGTCACTACCGCCGGGAGCTGACGCTCGCGGCGGTGGCCCGCGCACTCTCCTGCTCGCCTCGCCAGCTACAGCGCGCGTACTCGCACTTTGGGGAGGCCACCTTCCATGAGGATCTCACCGCGCGTCGCATGGCCGCCGCCGCGGAGCTGCTCGCGGGGCAGTCGATCCCCGTGGCGGACGTGGCGCGCCTGGTGGGCTACAGCGGGGGCTCCCACTTCGCGCGCGCCTTCCGCCGCCGCTATGGGCTCACGCCCGCGCGCTTTCGCGAGGGAGCGCGCGGGCGCCCAGCCGCGGTCCCACGGGAGCGAGCTCCGGCCGGGGGGGGGTCAAACGGCGGTCGGATAGGAGGAGCGGGCGGGATCGCCCACCGCGGCGGCTCCTCCCGCGGCGGCTCCATCCGCGGCGCCCGCCCCCACGACGGTCTCCGCGTGGGGTAGGCGCACCCGCATCAGCGTGCCCCCGCCGGGGGCGCCCTCGGCGGCGATGCTCCCCCCGTGCTGCTCAACCACCTGGCGCACGATCGCGAGACCCAGTCCCGAGCCGGGCCGCCCGCGGGCCTCGGCGCCGCGGTAGAAGCGGTCGAAGATGTGGGGGAGGTCCTCTGCGGCGATCCCGGGCCCGTGGTCGCGCACGGTGAGCTCGGTGCCCTCCAGGCGCACCTCTACGGGCAGACCGGGGGGGCTGTACTTGATTGCGTTGTCGATCAGGTTGGTGACCGCGCGCCCGAGGCGCGCGGGGACGCCGGGAAGCACCGTGGGGTGCAGCTCGGTCCGCAGGGGGCTCCCGGGGCCCGTCCAACCGGCGTGGCGCTGGGCGCGCTCGGCGGCCTCCTGCACGACCTGGTCGAGGCGCACGTCCTCGGTCTCCGCGGGGGGCTCCTCGCCGCGGGCGAGGTCGATGAGGTCGCCCACCAGCAGCGTGAGCTCCTCGATCTGCTCCACCACCTCTGCGAACAGCTGCTCGCGCTCGTCGGGGTGGATGTGGGGGGCCTGCTGGAGGATCTCGATGTTGGTGCGCAGACTCGTGAGGGGGGTGCGCAGCTCGTGGGAGGCGTCGGCGACGAGCTGGCGCTGGGCGTGCACCGAGGCGTCGAGCGCCCCCACCGAGCGCTCCAGGGCGTCGAGCATGGCGTCGAAGCTCACCGCGAGGCGGCCGATCTCATCGGCGCGGGCGAGCGCCTTGGCGCCGTCCGGTCCCGCGATGCGCCGCGAGAGGTCCCGGGTTTGCGCGACGTGCTCGGCGGCGCGGGTGAGGCGCCCGACGGGAGCCACCACGGCGTCCGCGACCAGTCGCCCGAGCAGCGCGGCGAGGGCGACGCCCCCGAGCGCGATCAGCAGGAGGATCAGGCGCAGGCGGTGCAGCAGGTGGTCGTCTTCGGTGAGCGGCTGGGCGAACTGGACCGCCAGGCCGGGGCGTCCTTCCGTCGTGGGGCGCACTCCCTCCGTGAGGATGCGCATGTGGATGCCCCCCGCGTGGGTGTCCTCGAAGAACGAGCCGCTGCCCCTCGCGGCCAGTGCGCGCGTGGCGGCGCCCACGGGCAGCGTCACCCCCGCCGAGCGGAACAGCACGCTGCCGGTGGAGCTCACGAGCTGCTGGTAGCCCCGCACCTGGTTAGGGCGGGGGGGAAGTTGCCGAGAGGGTTGCTGCGGGGCGTGAGGGCGCCGCGCAGCGCTTTGGCGGCCTCGCGCCGGACGAGGAAGGGCACGTTGCGGGAGCGCCCGCGCAGCTGGGCGTCGATCTGCCCGCGCAGCTGGTGGGCGACGAGCAGGTAGGTGAGCGCGGAGGCGAGCACGACCGCGACCGCGACGGCGGCCGCCGCGAGCAGCGCGATCCGCCGGCGGAAGCTCATCGCCTCGCTCCGGCCGGCCCGCCGGCCCCCGGCCGCCGGCCGGGCGTCACGGGCACCAGGAAAATGGGGGGTGCGGGGCTCACGATCCGCGCAGGATGTAGCCGACGCCGCGCACGGTGTGCAGCAGCCGGGGCTCCTCTGCGGCCTCGGTCTTGCGGCGCAGATAGCCCATGTAGACACCGAGCGAGTTGGAGGTGGCCCCGAAGTCGTACCCCCACACGTGCTCGAAGATCGCCGAGCGGGTGAGCACCTGGCGGGGGTGGCGCAGGAAGAGCTCCAGCAGCAGGAACTCGGTGCGGGTGAGCTGCAGCGCTCGCTCCCCGCGGAAGGCCTCGTGGGCGAGGCGGTCAAGGCGCAGGTCCTCGAAGGTGAGCGTCTGCTCCTGCTCGTCCTCGCCGGTGCGGCGCAGCAGGGCGCGCAGGCGCGCCATCAGCTCGCGCAGCGCGAAGGGCTTGACGAGGTAGTCGTCGGCGCCCGCGTCGAGGCCCGCGACGCGGTCGTCGATCTCCCCGCGCGCGGTGAGCATCAGCACCGGCGTGCGGTCGCCTCTTTGGCGCAGCCGCCGGCAGACCTCGAGACCGTCGAGGTGGGGCATGGAGACGTCGAGGATCAC
Organism: uncultured Solirubrobacterales bacterium; assembly: GCA_963713985.1. Taxonomy (GTDB): domain Bacteria; phylum Actinomycetota; class Thermoleophilia; order Solirubrobacterales; family Solirubrobacteraceae; genus Palsa-744. The sequence goes on from OY970219.1 coordinate 2,400,409, forward strand.
CGCGTCGCAGGGATCGGCGCCGAGGCGCTCCAGCGCCTGGGGCCCGTCGGCGGCCTGGAGGACGTCGTAGCGTTCGAGGGTGAGCGCCCGCGCGAGCGCGTGCTGGACGGCGGGCTCGTCGTCAACCACGAGGATGCGTGCGTGTTCGGCCATGATGGGGGTGTAGCAGAGGGCCGGGGTCGAATTACGGGTGGGTATATGTGGCTCTCCGAAAGCAATTGAGGGCACTGGGACTAATACGTGGTGAAGAGAACTCGAAGAATCAACGAAGAGGGGCTCGACGAGGACGCCGCGCAGGGCTTGGCGGCGCAGTCGAGGAGGCTGCGCAACAGCATCGTCAGCCTGGCGGTGTTCTTCATCGTCGTCGTCGGCCTCCTGCTGGCGGTGCCGGGCCTGAGGGCGGCGGGTGAGCGGATCACCGACGCGAAGGTGGGCTGGGTGTTGGTGGGGGTGGTGCTGGAGGTGCTCTCGTGCGCGTCCTTCGTGGTGTTGTTCGGGCTTGTGTTCAAACGGCTGGGGCGCCGGTTGAGCTCGCGCCTGTCGTTGGCGGAGCTCGCGGTCAACTCGGTGGTGTCGGCGAGCGGGCTGGGGGGGATCGCGCTGGGCGCGTGGGTGCTGAGCACCAAGGGGGTCTCGGTGGAGCGGATCGCGAAGCGCTCGGTGCTGCTGTTCGTGCTGACCAGTGCCGTGAACGTCTCCGCGGTGGTCGTGATCGGAGTGCCGATGTGGCTGGGGCTGCTGCCGGGCTCGCGCAACCCCCTGCTGACGCTGCTGCCCGCGGCGGCGGGCCTTGCGACGATCCTCGGCACGCTCGCGGCGGCCCGCTGGGCGCGGGGGGCGGCGCAGCGGCGCAGTGGCGAGCGGGGCCGCATGCTCGTGGCGCTGATCGCGGTCGGAGGCGGGGTGGGGGACGCGGTCGAGCTGATCCGCCGCCACGACTGGCGCCTGCTGGGGGCCGTGGGGTACTGGCTGTGGGACACGGTGTGCCTGCTGGCGTGCATCGCCGCGTACGGCCCCACGCCCACCTTCTGGGTGGTGGCGATGTCCTACCTCGTGGGGATGCTCGCCAACTCGATCCCCATCCCGGGGGGCTTCGTCGCGGTCGAAGGGGGCCTCGTGGGGATGCTGCTGCTGTTCGGGGTGCGCCCCGCATCGATGGTGCTGGCGGCGGTGATCACCTACCGTGCGATCTCGCTGTGGATCCCGGCGCTGATCGGCACCGCCGCCTTCATGAGCCTGCGGGGGGAGATCGGCAAGCCGCTGCGTCCACGGCCGGAGGGCGCCGGAGGGGCCTAGCCGTCGGAGGGGCCTTGCCGTGCCGGCGGATCTGCACCGCCGGGACCTCCCCTTGCGGTGCGCCGGGGCGCCGTGCGGCGGGTCTAGCCTTTGCCGAAGAGGGCCCTGTCGATCGTGAGCGTGGCTGAGAGCCTCTGGCAGGCGTGTCCGGGCAGGGCGCGCAGGGCGGCTGCGACGGCGGCGGGGCGGGGGCCGGAGAGGCCGGGGCAGTAGACGGGCGGCGGTAGCGTCTGCTCGGCGGAGCCGGGGGCGTTGAGGGGGCGCAGGGCGCGGACGGCGCGCAGCCCTTCGGAGAGGCTGTCGGCGAAGACGTTGATCGCCACGCGCCCGCTGTAAAGCTCGATCGAGCTCCCGCCGTCGTAGATCACCGCGGGCACGCCGCGCAGCAGGACGTTGCGTTGGTGCCCCAGGGGGGCGTTGGCGTGGCGGGTGTAGATCAGGGTGGTGATCTGGAGGGGCAGCACGCAGCCGCTGCCGAAGGCGGAGCTCTTGCCGGCGAGGCAGTTGCCGTAGTAGACGCCGTCGCCGGAGGTGCTGACGTAGTTGTTGCGCCCGTCGGCGGCGACGAGCCCGTAGGAGCCGAAGCGGGGACCCACCCAGTAGACGCGGTAGAAGGGGAAGGTCTGGGCTTCGGCGAGCTCGCGCACGGTCAGCGGCGCCGGCTGGTCGTTGGCGCAGCCGCCGGCGAGCACGCAGGCGAGGGCTGCGAGCAGCACGGCGGGGAGGCGGGCGATCGAAGAGCGGCGAATGGGGTCGGGGGGTGTGGGGGACGGGCTCATGACAGCGACTTTCCGGTGGCTGAGCTGTTGAGAGAGGGCATAGGACCCGCGGGACAGGCAGCGGTTCAGCTCGCGGAGGCTGGGGTTCGGTGGGGTAGCACACCGAACCCCAGCCGATCTTGCCATAGGGTGCCGCGGATGGGCACGCACGTGGCGAGGGCACCCACGCCGGGGGTGCTGAGCGCAGGCGCGAGGAGGCGGGTGCCCTGGGGTCTCGTGACGGCGGCGGTGGGGGTGGCGGTGTGGCTGATCGTGGATCCCCGCACGCCGGACCTGGCGGGCCAGGTGTACCGGGCGAATCTCTTCCGGGAAGCGGGCTTCGTGGTGTGGGACGGGCGCTGGTACGGGGGCCACGACATGCCGGGCTACAGCCTCCTGTTCCCGCCGCTCGGGGCGCTCCTCGGGGTGCGGGCGGTTGGCGCAGCGGCGGTGCTGGCCTCGGCGGCCCTGTTCGAGGGGGTGGTGGTGGCGGCCTACGGGGCGCGCGCGAGATGGGCGGCGGCGTGGTTCGCGGTGGCGGCGCTGGGGGACGTGTGGAGTGGGCGGGTCACGTTCGCGCTGGGGGTGAGCGTGGCGCTGGGGGCGGTGCTGGCGCTGACGCGGGGCCGGGTGCTCGCGGCGGGGATCCTCGCGGGGTTGTGCGCCGCGTGCAGCCCGGTGGCGGGGGTGCTGCTGGCGCTCGCCGGCCTCACGCACTCGCTCACGGTGCGCTCGCCGCGCAGCCTGATCGTGCTGGGCGCTCCGCCCGCGGTGGTGGTGGCGGCGCTCGCGGCGCTCTTCCCGGAGGGGGGGTGGGAGCCCTACCCGCTGCTCTCCTTCCTCGCGAGCGCCGCGGCGATGGTCGGGTTCCTGTGGGCGCTCCCAGCGCAGCGGCGGCTGGCGTGGACCGGGGGCGTGGTGTACCTCGCGGCGTGTGTGGCGTGCGTGGCGGTGCACACCCCGATGGGGGCGAACGTGGAGCGCTACGGCGTGCTGCTCGCGGGGCCCCTGCTGCTGTGCGAGCTGCTGGCCCGCGACCGCGGCGGCCGCGCTCCCGCCGATCCGGCCCTGGCCGAAGTCGCCGGGGGCACGGCCGCGGAGGGAGCTCGCGTCCTCCCCGGGTGGCGGCTGCGTTCGCCGGCCCTCGGGGGCCGCCTCTCGGTGGCAGCGGCGGCGGCCCTGCTCGGCATCGGGGTGTGGACGGTGTGGGGGCCGGTGCGGGAAACGGCGGCGGTGGCGGGGAATCTCTCGACGAGCGCCGCGTACTACGTGCCGGTGGAGCGCTTCGTGGCCACCCACGGGGGTCCCCTGGTGCGGGTGGAGGTGCCGTTCACGCGTGGCCACTGGGAGGCGGCGTGGCTGGCGCAGCGGGTGTCGCTGGCGCGGGGCTGGGAGAAGCAGCTGGACGAGCGCTACGACGGCGTGCTGCTCTCGAGAACGCTCACGGCGGCGCGGTACCGGGTGTGGCTCGATCAGAACGCGGTGCGCTACGTGGCGCTGCCGGACGCTCCTCTGGACCCCTCGAGCGCGGTGGAGGGCCGCTTGATCGAGGCGGGGCTGCCCTTCCTGCGGGAGGTGTGGCGCACGCGCCACTGGCGGATCTACGCGGTGCTGGACCCCACTCCCCTCGCGCAGGGGCCGGGCGTGCTGAGCGGCATGGGCCACGACTGGTTCTCGCTGCGGGCGCGCACCGGGGGGAGCTTCCTGGTGCGGGTGCGCTACACCCGCTACTGGACTGTCACCGCGGGCGCGGCGTGTGTGGGCCGGGCGCGGGGGGGCTGGACGGAGGTGAGCGCCGCGCGGGCGGGCGGGGTGAGCGTGGCGGCGCGCTTCTCCCTCGGCCGCGCGCTGGGGTTGGGGGGCTCCTCTTGCCGGAGGTAGTCAGCTCGTGGGGGCGAGGTCGTAGAGGCCGGTGTAGCCGGTGAGATAGACGCGTTTGCCGTCGCTGATCACGGGGTCGAAGGCGCCGGTGCCCATCGTGAACTCCACCTTCCCGGTGGAGATCCCCAGCCCGTAGGTGCGGTGGGTGCCGAGGTCGGAGAAGTAGACGATGCGCCCGAGAATGGTGGCGGATCCGGAGATCTTGCCTTCGGCGTCGTAGGTCCAGTCGACCTGTCCGGTGCGGGCGTTGAGCGCGTAGAAGTTGCCGTCATAGGAGCCCAGGTAGATGGTGGGGCCCAGGCCGGGGGCGTCGGTGACGGCGGGGGAGGCGTAGACGTAGGCGCCAGTCTGGTAGGCCCAGTCGAGGCGGCCGCTGGCGGCATCGTAGGCGTAGACGCGCCCGTCGGTGTTGCCGAGGAACACGCGGCCGTAGACGACGGCGGCGGTGGAGTAGAAGGTGCCGCTCCCGAACAGTGCGCCTTCGGAGCCGGCGAGCCACAGCCGCCGTCCGGTCTGCTCGCTGATCGCTTGGACGTGGCCGGAGTAGTCGCCGAAGTAGAGCACCCCGTCTTGGAGGGTGGGGCTGGCCTTGACGGCCCCGGCGGCGTGGTAGGTCCACACGGTGCGTCCGTTCTTGGCTTCGAGCGCGTAGACGGTGCCGTCTTCGGAGCCGAAGTAGAGCCTGCCGCGGTCCAGCAGGGGGGAGGACTCGGTGCGGGAGGGCAGGTTGCGCGACCAGCGGATCGCGCCGTCGGTGACGTCGAGGGCAACGACGCGACCTTCTTCGGAGCCGGGCGCGCGGGCGAGCAGGGTGGCGTAGACGGTGTTGCCGCCGACCGCGGGGGCGGAGGCGGAGAGCGCCCCGAGGGTGCGGCTCCAGAGGATCTTGCCGTCCCACTTGTCCACCGCGGTGAGGACCCCGTCGTCGGTGAGTTGGAGGATGCGGTTTTCCGAGAGCACCGGCGGGAACTCCCGCAGGGAGGTCCCGCCGCGGGCCCAGACGCGCCTGAAGGGGGGGTGCAGGCTCGCGGGTGCGGGGTAGTAGCGGGTGTGGTTCTTGGTATAGCCGTAGATGGGCCACGCGAAGCGTTCGGGACCGCGGGTGGGCAACGTGGGGTTGGCCTGGGGCAGGAAGCGCGCGTGGGGGTGGTAGATGGAGCCGGTGCGGTTGTGCGCGTAGACGTAGCCCCCGAGTGCGAGGCCGGCGAGCAGGAGGAGTGCGGTGAGCGCGATCCAGCGGTGCTTCACGCGGCGATCTTCGAGGAGGGGGAGGCGGTCGCGCGGACCTCGCCTGCGCCCGCCGCGGCGGGGTCACGGAGCGGGGGAGCGTGCGTCGTGACGGGTTGCCGCGCACGGGCACGAGCGCTCTTCCCGGGGCGCCGGGCGGCGCGGGCGAGGAGCTGGGTGCCGGCGAGCGCGAGCAGCCACACCGAGGCGATGAGCAGCGGGATCAGGACCATGCCAGAGACGAGCGCCACGATGTCGTGGTTGGCGCTGAGCGACCAGTTCCACAGGGCGTAGTCGCCGAGAGAGAGCAGCAGAACACAGGCCAGGGGCCGAAGGGGCCGACGGGGCACACCTGAACCGTAGCGTGGAGCGGGGACGGAGGGGAGCCCGCCCGTATGATCGTGCGCGATGAGCGCTGCGGAGACCGGGACCGGGAGGTCGAAGGAGGCCGGGGTCGGGGAGTCGCAGGAGACTGGGATCGGAGGGTCTGCGGAGACCGGGATCGAGGGGTCGGAGATCTTCGCGCGGGGGCTGCTGGGAGGCCGTGTGGCGCTGGTGACCGGTGGGGGCACCGGCCTGGGCAGGGCGAGCGCGCTGGAGCTGGCGCGCTGCGGGGCGGCGGTGGCGGTGGTGGGCCGTCGCGAGGAGCCCCTGCGGGAGACGGTGGCCGCGATCGAGCGCGTGCAGGCAGGCCGGGCGGGGGAGTGGGCGAGCGGGTCGGTGTCGCCGCGCGAGCAGGCCGGGCCGCGCGGAGAGCAGGCCGAGGCGTGCGGAGCACACTGGGCGACGGGGGACGTGCGCGAGCGCGAGCAGGCTCGCGCGCTGGTGGCGGGCGTGCTGGAACGGTGGGGGCGCCTGGACGTGCTCGTGAACAACGCGGGCGGCCAGTACTTCACCCCGGCGGAGGGGATCGTGGCGAAGGGGTGGGCCGCGGTGTGGCGCCTCAACGTGGACGGGATGCTCAACATGGCCCAGGAGGCCCTCGACCAGGCGGACCCGGAGGCGCTGGACCCGCCGAGCGCGGGACGGGAACAGGCGCAGAGGGGGGAGCTGCGGGTGATCAACGTGACCCTCTCTCCCCACCACGGGATGCCGGGAATGGCGCACTCCGGCGCCGCGCGCGCAGCCGTGGAGGAGCTGACGCGCGAGCTCGCGCACCGCTGGAGGCCCGCGGGGGCGACGGTCTGCGCGGTGGCGGCGGGCCACTTCGAAACGGAGGCGATGGCGAAGTACCCCGAAGCGGTGCGCGCGGGCATGGCGCGCTCGGTCCCGATGCAGCGCCTGGGAACGGAGCAGGAGCACGCCTGGCTGATCGCGCTGCTGGCCTCCCCCCTGGGGGCCGCGTTCAACGGTTCGACGGTGACCCTCGACGGCGCCCGCGACAACTGGTTCGGCCCCTGGCCCCCGCCGGGCCTCACGGACGCCGAGGGGGAGGTGCCCACGGAGGAGCGGCGGGGGCGGGGATAGCTGCGAGGGCCGCCGGGTAGGCGTGACGGCCGGATCGGATCGGGCGGTGCGCTTGGTGTCTGGTGGCCGGAGACGATGCGGCGGGGCTCGGGTAGTTGCCGCGTATCCGCCGAAGCGGCGGACGGGAATCGAACCCGCATCATCGCCTTGGAAGGGCGAGGCTCTACCGTTGAGCTACCACCGCGCGTGCAAACCCGGCCCGATGAGCGGTTCGCCGACGATGACAATTAGCACAAACCACGTCGCACTTTGCGATCTCGTCCAACACGGCCTGCCAGCTGTGGTCGCGGAGCCCCTTGGAGATATTGAAGTCCTTGTCCCCAAGATGGTCAAACTCGAGGACGAGCGGGTCTGTCTCGCCGCAATCGATGCACGGCCGCTCGCGGAAGAATTCCACGAGACGGGCAGCGCGCTCCACCGCAATCGCTCGCTTGCGCCGCAGCGCGTTGGCTACATAGCGCTCACGGTGTGCGGCGTAGTGCTCCTGCTTGTAGTCGGCTCGGCATGGGCGGCAGTAGTTGTCCAGCTGCCCGCGCGCCTTGCGTCGCCATGCGAACTCGGAGGTGGGCTTGAGCTGCCCGCAGCGTCCGCAGCGCCTCGTCGGTTCGCGAGCTACGTTCACGAACGTATGTTCCCATAAGGCCCGGACGGCAAGGCGACGGATCGCTGGCATTGTCCGTAGACTTGATGGCGCTACGGGGAGTGGCGCAGTCTGGTAGCGCACCCGGCTGGGGGCCGGGCGGTCGCAGGTTCAAATCCTGTCTCCCCGATAGAAAAGCAGTTCGCATCAGGAGGCCGCTAAGAGCCTCAGAAGCGCTCAAAATACCGCTCTGCGATAGGGATTCAGGGGCCTCAGGGTCAACGGCGGCGGACCCCCTTGAATGCTCTGGTTGGGTGCGGAGCGCACACGAACCGCACACGCCCGGCGGATATGACCGCACACGCCGAGGTCGTCGCGCCGATGGTTCGAGCCCAGTATCGCCCATCGCAGGATTTGGCTCTAGGAAAGAGATTATCAGCCTTCAAGGAGCATGGCTGGTAGCAATTTGGTAGCAATGTGTCCGAGCGCTTCATTGGCTCAGTCGTCTCGCGGCAGTGGCTGGTTGGTTGGCCGTCGGTCTTTGGTCTCGAGCTCGTCTGCGTGTTGGGCGAGTTCGGCGAGCGACCATCCGAGGGCGCGGGCGATGCTGTCGGCAACGTGCCAGGTGGGGTTGCCAGTGCCGGCTTCGATCTCACGGAGTCTGCGGTCGGTGATTCCTGCGGTGTCGGCGAGTGCTTCTTGGCTTAGGCCGTTCTCGCGTCGGCGTAGGCCGATCGCGCGGCCGAGTGCGACTTGGGGAGTCGGGCTGGTTGGCACATCTCAAGCCTCGACGGCTGTCCCGCCAATGACCAGGAACTAAAGTTCCGCTAATCTCTCGCGCGTGTTGAGTACGGCTATCAGCTACGCGCACCTTGCGACAGGCTTCCTCGTCGCTTTCAGGAATGGCTATTGGTCACGCTTTACTAACAGCCTGAACAATATGGTTTCCGCTAGGGTTCCGCACTTGCTGGCAGAGACGGCCTTGGGGGGCAACACAATTCGACCTACACGGCGCGCAAATCGCCTGCGCCCGAGCATACGCGACGCGATCGCTGGGTGGGCACGATGAGCTCCGCCCAGCCACCACGGGGCGTCAGGAGTGTGACGCGCACAGCTCTGTGGATCGCGCTCGCGCTGATGGTCTGGCCAGTCGTGTCGAGTCTGGCGTCTGCAAGTGGCGCTCGTGGGGCCGGACGGCATGCTTCGGCTGTTCTCGCCGCTAGTCGATCGAGCAAGCTCGCCGAACTCCGCGTGACTAGCGCGACGGCGAAACTCGAAGGCACGGACATCACCGGGACCGCCGTCGTCCAGAACGACGGTCAGGCACGTGCTCGAGCAACCACCGGGGGAGTGGCTTGGAAGTCGTCCACTACCCACGGCTCCATCCAGCTCGGACGCTTCTCCATGCCCGCGCTGAAGCCGGGCCAGCGCCACAAGGATACCTGGCACCTCAAAGTGCCGACCACCGCGGCCGCCGGTACCTACACCGTGACCGTCTGCGCGGACGTGCTCTCTCAGGTCCACGAGGCGTCGAAGAAGCACCTCTGCCACGGTGCGGGATCGGTCGTCTTCACCCCGAAAGGCGGCGTCAAAGGCTACAAATCGGAAGAAGAACCGAAAACGACGACGCCAACGGAAACGCCCAAAGAAGCACCGAAAGAAGCCCCGAAAGAAGCTCCCAAAGAAACCCCAAAAGAAACGCCGACGGGACCGCCAGACACGACGATCACGAGCGGTCCGAGCGGCGCCGTCGCGACCGCGTCGGCAAGCTTCTCCTTCACGTCGTCGGAGTCCTCAAGCACCTTCCAATGCAGCCTCGACGCCTCGGCTTGGACGGTGTGTTCGAGCCCGCAGACGTACAACGCTCTCGCGGAGGGCGGCCACGTCTTCCAGGTGCGGGCGGTCAACTCGGCGAGCGAAGTCGACGCGACGCCAGCCGAAGCGAAGTGGACCGTAGAAACCGAACCGCCGATCGTCGGCCTCACGACGCCTGCCAACGGCTCCTTCACGGATCAGACTGACCCGACCTTCACGGGGAGCGCGAGCGATGGGGCGAACGACTCGGCGACGATCACACTGCGGATCTACGGCGGCCTGACCGTTGGCGGCCCGCTGATCCAGACGCTCGAAACGACGCAGGCGGCGGGTGCTTGGGCGGTGCCCACGAAACCCCTCGCCGAAGGCACCTACACCGCGCAGGCCAGTCAGTCCGACGCGGCTGGTGGCACCGGGCTTAGCAACGCGAACACGTTCACGGTCAAGACGAAGCCTCCCGTCGTGACGCTGACCGAACCCGCGGCGAGCTCCTACACGAACCACCCTAAGCCGACTTTCGCGGGCGCGGCGGGAACGGCCGCTGGGGATCTCCCCCCGATCACGGTCAACATCTACAGCGGCTCGGCGGCTACGGGCACGCCGATACAGACGCTCACGACCTCTGCGAGCGGCGCTACGTGGTCGACTACCGCGACTGGCTCCCTGAGCGATGGCACGTACACCGCCCAAGCGACGCAGAGCGACTCCGCGGGCAACACGGGCAAGAGCACCGCGACGACCTTCGTCATCAAGACGACGGTGCCGCCGGTCACGCTGACCGAACCGACGAGTGGCACGAAAGCGAAAACGGGGAAGCCGAGCTTTGGAGGCGCCGCAGGCACCGAAGCCGCGGCCTCGACGACCGTCAACGTGAACATCTACGCTGGCGCCTCCGCGACCGGGACGCCACTGAAGACCCTGTCTACGACGGAGTCGGGGGGCGCGTGGAAAGTCACGCCGACTACAGCGCTCGCGAACGGCGAATACACCGCGCAGGCGACGCAGGGCGACGCCGCAGGGAACACCGGCAAGAGCACGCCCGTGACCTTCACGGTCGCCACCGAAACGCCGACCGTGACCGTGACCTCGCCGAAAGCTGGCGCGGAAACGAACAACACCAACCCAACCCTTACGGGCAACGCGAGCACCGCCACGGGCGACCTCACCGGGATCACCGTGAACGTCTACAGCGGCGGCAGCGCGAGCGGTGTGCCCGCGGAGACGCTGACGACGACGGAGACCGGGGGCAGCTGGACGGTGGGGGAGATCACGCCGCTCCTGGCCGGCGAATACACCGTCCAGGCGACGCAGGAAAACGAAGCCGGTGGCGTCGGTGCCAGCAACCCCGTGACGTTCATCGTCGACACGACGCCTCCGGCCGTCAGTCTCACGGAACCGGCGGAGGGCGCCGCGCTCAATCAGTCAAAGCCGAAGTTCGCCGGCGCCGCAGGCAAAGCGCACGGCGATCAGAAAACCGTGACGCTGAAGATTTACTCCGGCTCGAGCGCAAGCGGAACGCCCGTCCAGACCCTCAGCGCGCCGGTCAGCGAAAACAGCTGGACGGTCACCCCGACGACAGCGCTCGCCGACGGCACCTACACGGCACAGGCGACACAGTCGGACGAAGCGGGTAACACCGGCACCAGCTCCGCCAGCACATTCAGCGTGCAGACGAAAGCTCCCGGCCCGGTCAGGAGCCCTGCCGTCGCGGGCAACACGGGCACCTCAATCTCCCTCTCGTGGACCAACCCAACCGGCCCCGACTTCGCCGGGGTCGTGGTGCGGCGCGCGGAAGGAACGACCGCGCCGGGCTCGCCGACGGAAGGAACCGCGATCGGGGAAACGAGCGGCGAAACGCACACGCTGACCGACAGCACGGTCAGCACGGGCAAGACGTACTCGTACGCCTTCTTCGCTCACAACGCGTTCCACGTCTACGCGGCCGCGGCGACGATCACGGTGACCGCGCAGGAAAGCACCGGAGGCTGCACGGACACGTGGACCGGAGCGACGAGCTCCGCTTGGAACGAAGCGGGCAACTGGAGCGGCGGGCACGCGCCGACGACGAGCGACTGGGCCTGCATTCCCGCGCACACCGCGAACCTGCCCGTCACGGTGAACAGCCCGCAGATCGTCGCCGGCATCACGAACGCGGGCGAACTGACCGTCAACTCCTCGCTCGAGCTGAGCGACGCGAAAAACAAATCGACGAGCACCGGCGTGCTCACGGTCCAGGGCTCCCTCGAAGTCGCCCACGAACTCGAAGCCACGACGCTCAACTTGGACGGCGCGATCAACGGTGACGGGACCGTCGTCATCCCGAGCGGCGCGACGCTGACATCCCAGGGCGGCGAAGTTGGCGTGACCGAACTCGTCAACAACGGCACCGCGACGATTGCCGCCGAACGATCGCTGAACGTGCGACAGAGCTCGAGGCTCGTCAACAAGGGCACGCTCACCGTCAACGCCGGGGCGAGCATCAACGGCGGATGCGGCCACGAAGCGACGGTCACAGAACCCGCGATCCCGAGCGGTGAACTCACCAGCTCCGGGAAAATCACGACGAACGGGAAAACGGAAACGGGCATTAGCCCGGTCACCATCGGGCCAAGCGGCTCCTGCCTCGTGACCCACGACACCGGACCGCTGAACGTCGCGAGCGGAGAACTCAAGCTGGGAGGGAGCGACTTCAACCTCGACAGCGGCTCCACGGTCACGGGCGGCGCGGGGGCGCAGCTGAACTTCCAGAGCACCGTCGCCTTGAACGCGGCGACGAGCACGATCACCGTGCCGATCGTCGTCACGGGTCAGACCGCCGGGAAAGGCAATCTCGTCGCTTCCTCGCTGAAGCTCGCCGGCGTCCTGAACGGAACCGGGACCGTCGCGGTGCCGAGTGGCGGCACGCTCACGCTGGAATCGGGGCAGATCGACTCCGGCCAGCTCGTGAACGAAGGCAGCGCCAGCATCCCCCTGAACGACACTGCCTATGTGGCGGCCGCCTCCAAGTTCACGAACAAGGGCAGCCTCGCCCTCGCAGCAGCGACGAGCCTCTACGGCGGCTGTGGTCACGAAGCGAACGCCACGGAACCGGAAGTGGCAGACGGCGAATTTGTGAACAGCGGCTCGATCACCTCGAGCGCGGCGGGCTCTCCCGCGGCGCTAGGAGTCAACGGCTACTGCCTCATCACGAACGACACGGGCTCCCTGAACGTCGCGAGCGGCGAACTGAAGCTCGGTGGACACGCCTTCAACATCAACACCGGCGCGACCGTTACCGGCGCTGGCACCCTGATCTTGGAAACGACGACGAACTTCAACGCGGCGAGCACGAGCCTGCCGCTGCAGGTGATCATCACCGGCCAAGCCGCGGGCGCGGGCAACGTCAGCGCGCCGAAACTGAAGCTGACGGGAGCCCTCAGTGGGAGCGGCACTTGGACCGTCCCCTCCGGGGGCACGCTCACCCTCGAATCGGGTCAGGTTGACGCTGGCGAGCTTCTCAATGAAGGCACAGCGACTATTCCCGCCAACGACCAGCCTTACATCGCTCAGAATGCGAAGTTCGTCAACAAAGGCGCGCTGACGATGGAAGCGGGCTCGGCTCTCTACGGAGGCTGTGGTCACGAAGCGAACGCCACAGAACCGGAAGTCCTCAATGGTCAGTTCATCACCTCCGGCTCGATCACGACGAACGGGGCCACGAAAACCGGGAGCAGCCCGGTCAGTATCGGCTACCCCTACAACTACTGTCTTGTCACGCATGACACCGGCTCTCTGAACGTCGCGAGCGGAGAACTCAAGCTCGGCGGCCAGAGCTACAACTTCGACACCGGTTCCACCGTCACTGGCGGCATGGGCGCGAAGCTGCTCCTTGAAGCTACCGTCGCGTTCAACGCCGCGACGACGACGCTGCCACTCCCCGTAATCGTGACCGGCCAGACGACAGGTGCCGGGAGCGTCATTGCCAGCAACTCCCTCAAACTGAACGGCGCGCTCGACGGCACGGGCCACGTGACCGTGCCCTCCGCGGCGACACTGACGCTCGAAGGCGGCCAGATCGACGCGGGCCAGCTGACCAACGAAGGTACAGGCACGGTGCCCGCGAACGTGCAGCCGTACATCGGCCAGGAAGCAAAACTCTTGAACAAGGGTACGCTCTCCTTCGCCGTCGGCTCGGCGCTGTACGGCGGCTGTGGTCGTGAAGCCAACGCGACGGAACCCGCGATCGCCAACGGAGAATTCGTGAACAGCGGCGCGATCACGACCAACGGCACCTCGAAAACCGGCAGCAGTCCGGTGACGATCGGCTACCCGTACAACTACTGCCTGCTTACGAACGACACCGGCTCCATCGACGTCGCGAGCGGACAACTGAAGCTCGGCGGGAGTGGCTTCAACTTTGACACGGGCTCGACGGTCACCGGAGCCTCGTCATCGCAGCTGGAATTGGAAGCGACGATCGACTTCAACGCGACGTCTACGACATTGCCCATCCCGGTCGTCCTCACGGGGAACACGAGTGGCGCAGGCAACATCGTCGCGACCGACTCGCTGAAGATGACTGGCGCGCTCGACGGGACCGGCACGATGACCGTTCCCTCCGGCGCGACGCTGACGATGGAAGGCGGCCAGATCGACGCCGGCACGCTCCTCAACGAAGGCACAGGCACCGTCGTCGCCAACACCCAGCCGTACATCGGCCAGGAATCCAAACTCATCAACAAGGGCACGCTCTCCTTCGCCGTCGGCTCTGCCCTTTACGGTGGCTGTGGCCGGGAAGCCAATGCGACGGAACCCGCGATCGCCAACGGCGAATTTATCAATACGGGCGCGATCACGACTAACGGCAGCAGCGAAACCGGCAGTAGCCCGGTGACGATCGGATACCCCTACAACTACTGCCTGATCACTCACGACAGCGGCTCGCTGAATGTCGCGAGCGGACAACTGAAGCTCGGGGGGAGTGACTTCAACTTCGACACCGGCTCGAGCGTGACCGGCGCCACAACGTCGCAGCTCGACTTGGAAGGCACCGTCAGCTTCAACGCAGCCACAACCACGCTGCCGGAGCCCGTCGTCGTGACCGGCAACACCAGCGGAACGGGAGCAGTCGTCATCACGAACTCCCTCAAGCTGACCGGATACCTCGGCGGCACTGGCCAGGTCACGGTGACGCCGAAAGCGACGCTGACGATGGAAGGCGGCCAGATCGGAGCCGGCGAGCTCGTCAACGAAGGCACAGCCTCCGTCATCGCGAACACCCAGCCCTACATCAGTCAGGAAGCGAAATTTGTCAACAAAGGCTCGGTCTCGTTCGCGGTTGGCTCGGGCCTCTACGGCGGGTGTGGACGTGAAGCCAACGCGACCGAACCCGCGATCGCCAACGGCGAATTCGTGAACGCGGGCTCAATCGTGACGAACGGAACGTCGAAAACGGGCAGCAGTCCAGTGACGATCGGCTACCCGTACAACTACTGCCTGCTTACGAACGACACGGGCTCCCTCAACGTTGCGAGTGGGGAACTGAAACTCGGGGGCAGCAACTACAACTTCAACAGCGGCGCGACCGTCACCGGCGCGTCCACCGCGCAGCTCGTGCTCAACGGCACCGTCAGCTTCAACGCCGCGAACACGACGCTGCCGATCCCGGTCGTAATCGTCGGCAACACCGCCGGCGGCGGCAACGTCGACGCGACCGACTCGCTGAAGCTGAGCGGCGCGATCAACGGGACGGGCACCGTCACCGTCCCCAGTGGCGGCTCGCTGACGCTGGAAAGCGGTCAGATCGACTCAGGCACCCTCGTCAACGAAGGTAGCGGCTCGGTCGTCGCGAACTCGCAGCCCTACATCAGCCAAGCCTCGCGGCTGATCAACCGTGGCTCGCTCTCCTTCGCCGTCGGCTCGGCGCTCTACGGAGGGTGTGGTCGTGAAGCGACGGCCACGGAACCGGCGATCGCGAACGGAGAATTCGTCAGCTCCGGCTCGATCACGACGAACGGCAACTCGGAAACGGGCAGCAGTCCAGTGACGATCGGCTACCCGTACAACTACTGCCTCGTGACCCACGACAGCGGCTCCCTAAACGTGGCGAGTGGCGAACTCCGCCTCGGTGGGAGCGCGTTCAACTTTGACGCGGGCTCGAGCGTGACCGGGGCCTCGTCGTCGGTGATGGTCTTGCAGTCGAACGTGAACTCGCAGCTCTCCTCCGTTGGCGGGGTCGGCACGGTCGAAGACAACGGCCACGTTCACGCGATCCACTCGCTCTCGCTGCCTCACTTCGTCTTCAACGGCACCCTCGAGCTCTCGCCTGGCGCGCTCGTGAGCGCGAGCAGTGCCAGCACGATCAACGGCGAGATCGAACTAGACGGGACGGGGAACTTCGGCCGTCTCAGCGTGGGCGGTGGCGTGACCATGAACAGCCCCTCGCTCGTCTTCACGTCGATGGAATACGTGCCGCCGTGTGGCGCGACGATCACCGCCGTGACCGCAGGCAGCCTCGCCGGCGGCTTCGGCTCCGTGAGCGGCGGGAACAACCTCAGCGAAGGCTCGTGGGAAACCGAGGCGACGTCAACCTCCGCGGGCGCCTACCGCTACTGCCCGCCGCCGCCAACCCCGGCCGCGCAGACGTTCGGCGGGGGCTCATCGCTTGACTCTTACAACCCCTCCGGCTATGCCGCGGAGCCCGTGAACACCGCGACAGGCGCCTACAACACGGAAGCCACCGACGCGAGCATGCCGGGCCTCGGCGTGCCCTTCACGTTCACGCGCTCCTACACCTCGTCCAACCCCTACTCGGGGCCTCTCGGGCCAGGCTGGACAGACTCGCTCAACGTCTTCCTGACAACGAACGGCAGCGAAGTCGTCGTCCACTCCGAGAACGGACAGGAGACCACCTACCAGCCGAACGGCGAAGGCGGCTACAACGGCAGCCCGGGCGCCAGGTCGGTGCTCGCCGCGAAAAGCGGGGGCGGGTGGACGCTGACGCGTCAGGATCAAGAACGGCTCTCCTTCAATGAAACCGGGCAGCTACTCACGAAGCTCGACCGCAACGGCATCGGCCTCACGCTGACGTATAACGAAGCGGGCCAGCTCGCGAAGGTCAAGGACGCCGGCGGGCGCGAAGTCAAATTCACGTACAACGGCGCGGGGCTGCTCTCGACGATGGCCTTCCCGCTCGGACGCACCATCACTTACTCGTACAACGCCTCGAACCAGCTGACCTCGGCGAGCGACGCTGCCGGCGGTAGCACGACATACGAATACAACGCGCAGGGGCTCCTCGAATCTGTCACCAATCAGGACGGGAACCGCGTCGTCACGAACGTCTACGAAAGCTCCGGGCGAGTGACCGAACAGACCGACGCCCTCGGAAAGACCTCGAAATTCGCCTACGGAGAACACGAAACGACGTACACAGACGCCAACGGCCACGTCTGGAAGGACGTCTACGAAGGCGACGCGCTCGTTGAAGAAGTCGACCCGACGGGCGGCGTCACACGCTACGCCTACGACGGGAATCTCAACCGCACGGCCTCCACCGATGCGAACGGCAACACGACGACGATGAGCTACAACGCGGCAGGAGACATGCTGACCAGGGTCTCCCCGCTCGGCGCGACGAAGACGTGGACCTACGACGGCCTCAACGACGTGACCTCCTACACCGACGGGGACGGCCACAAGACGAGCTACTCCTACGACGGGCACGGGAACCTCCTCACGACAACCTACGCCGACGGTTCGAGCGTCAGCGAGACGCACGAACCCTCGACCGGCGCGGTGACGAGCACCACGGATGCGCTCGGAAAGACGACCAAATACGCGTACAACGGCGAAGGCGACGAGACCTCAATGACCTCGCCGCTCGGCGAGGTGACGACGTACGGCTACGACGCGGCGGGCCGGCGGACCTCGATGGTCTCGCCACGCGGAAACGAAAAAGGCGCCGAACCGGCGAAGTTCACGACGACGTACACGTACGACGCCGACAACCGCCCACTCACGGCGACCGATCCTGACGGCCACGTGACGAAAACCACCTACGACAAGGTCGGCAACCGCACGAGCGTCACCAACCCCGACAGCAACGCCACGAGCTACGCTTACAACGCGCAGAACGAGCTCACGACCGTGACTGACCCCGAAGGCGGGAAAACGAGCTACGGCTATGACGCGGTCGGTAACAAGACCTCGATGACGACGCCGCTCAGCGAGAAAACGACGTACACGTACGACGCCGACAACCGGCTCACGAAAGTCACGAACGCGCTCGGCCACACGACGACTTTCGCCTACGACCCGGCGGGGAACCGCACCTCGCTCGTCGATGGCACCGGAGCGACGACGAAATTCACATACAACGCTGATGATGAGTTGACCGCGACCAGCTACTCCGACGGAACGCCCGCAGTCGAATACAGCTACGACGGCGCGGGCAACAAGACGCAAATGGTCGACGGCACAGGCACGACCGCCTACACATACGACGAACTGAACCGGCTGACAGCGGTCACCGGCCCCAACGGCGACTTCAGCTACGGCTACGACAAGAACGGGCACGTGACCTCACGCGGCTACCCCGACGGCAGCACCGTGACCTACACCTACGACGCCGACCAGCGGCTCGCGACGGTCACGAGCGGCGGGCAGACGACGACGTACTCCTACGACGCGAACTCCGAGCTCACGCAGACGAAGCTCCCGACCGGCAACGGCTACACGGAGACGACGACGTACGACCCCGCGGGGCTCACTAGCTCGATCGCCGACACGAACAGCAAAGGGACGCTGACCAGCTTCGCCTACACGTACGACGCGGCCGGGAACCCAACGAAGATCGTCACGGCCTCGACCACGATCACCTACGGCTACGACAAAGACGGCCGGTTGACCAGCGCCTGCTACGGCAGCGCTTGCGCCGGCGGCTCCTATACGTACAGCTACAACACCGACGGGAGCAGAACTAAGGTCGTCGAAGCCGCGGGCACCACCAACTACACGTACGACGAAGGCGACGAGCTGACGGGGACCGAAGGCCCCGGAGGCAAAGTCACGTACAAATACGACGCCGACGGTCGACGGACAGCCGCGGGCTCGACGACGTACACGTGGAACGCGGCGAACGAGCTCACCGCTCTGAAAACGGCGAGCGCCACGACCACCTACGCCTACGACGGCAGCGGGAACCGCGTCAGCTCCACAAGCGGCGGCACGACCACGAGCTACGCGTACGACACGAACAACAACGTGCCGGAGCTGGTGCTCGAGCGAAACGGCTCGACGACGCTACGGCGGTACGTATGGGGCGAGGGCCTCTTGGCGATGACCTCCGGCGGCAGCGAATACTACGTCGCCCACGACGCGCAGGGCTCGGTCGTCGCGCTCACCTCGGCCAGTGGCGCGACCGAAGACACGATCACGTACGACCCCTTCGGGAGCGTGCTCACGGAAACCGCGGCGAAAGGTTCGCCCGCGATCCCGCTGAAGTACGACTCCGAGTACCTCGACTCGACGGGCCTCTACCACGTCGGAGCGCGCCAGCTCGACCCGACGATCGGCGCCTTCATCAGCACCGACCCGCGGGCAACAACACCCTCGCAGCCTGCAATCTCTCCGTACGTCTTCGTCGCCGACGCGCCGACGGTGCTGATCGACCCGACCGGCGAATACTCGCAGGGCGGTGGCAGTAGCGGAGGATGCTCGTACGGCAACCCCAACGCCTGCCCCTACTGGGTCAACATCTACGGCCGCAGCACGCGCGGCGGCCAGGTCTACCCCGGCGAAGGCCCCAATGGAGGAGGGAGCGGCGGGGGAGGCGGAGGCTCCAACGAGACGTACCTGCAGGCAGTAAACGGCTGCGCTGACGACGACCTCGACCAGTGCGGCTACGCAGCGCAGAAGGAGTCGGATGCCTACTCGAACGCTCGCAACAACAATCAGGGACCCGCAGACTGGGCGTTCGAGTGGCTGGGGTCAGTCTTTTGACCCTGCTTCCAGACTTCTGCTGCGGGGCGTCGTCGACGAGCTTCTTCTAGCCGGGGCTCGCGAGATCTTCTCGCTCATCGTGTTCGCTCCTGTGCTGGCGGTTGGACGATGCGGCGGATCGCGCGGGCGATCCCCGGTAGACGGCTGGTGCGGCTGGGTGCGATCGGGTGTTGGTGGCGCAAGCGCGGCCCGTAGTCGCGGTCGGGTAGTTCGGGGTGCGCGAGCGATGGGGTCTGGCAGTGGCTGCGTCGCATGTTCTGCGCGAGCCGTTTGATCCGGTCGGTGTCGTGGCCTTCGACGCCGAGGTCTTGCCGGGCGACGTACCAGTCGGTGCCCTGGCGGGCGCGCGACGCCTCGACGTAGGCGGGCTCCTTGCTCGTCTGCCAGCCGCCGGTGACGATGAGCGTGCGGGTGACGGTGGTGCCCTGCGCACGATGGATGTGCTGCGCGTATCCGAGCCGCAGCCGCGCGAGGTCGTCGCCTGAGAGTGTTCGCCACTGGCCGGTCACGTCGAACTGCACGAGGACTTCCCCGGCGTTGTTGATGTCGAGCACTTCGCCGCAGGCGCCGTTCTCGATCCGCTCGACACCGGGCTCGTGGTGCTGGTCGATCATCGTTATGTGGTCGCCCGCGCGGATGCCGTAGTGGACGCCGGGCACCGGGACCTCAAGCTCGCCGAGTTCGCCGCACTGGGAGCGGTAGTGCTGTGCACGGGCGTTCAGGCGGTGAATCTCCTTGTTGGAGGCGTCGGAGATTAGGGCGACCTCGCTGATCGGGTGTTGCTCGGTCAGGGCCGCCCAGTCCTGGACGGCCTGCTCGACCGCCTCATCGCGGGTGTCTGCCATGTGTAGGCGGCCTCGGGTGTAGTAGTGCGCCATTGCCTTGTCCGAGCGTCCCGCGCGCAGGTCCGCCCACGCGCGCTGTTCGGCCGGGTCCAGCGTGCGGCGGACGTTCGATAGTTCCGCGCTCGGCGCGATCCTTGTGAGTCGGTCGAACATGCCGCCGGCGCCGATCGAGGGGAGCTGCGCGGGGTCGCCGATCGTGACGAGCTTCGCGCCGCTGTCCACCACGACCTCGGTGAGCCGGTCGAAGCGATCGGTGTCGGCCATCCCGGCCTCATCGAAGTAGATCGTCGTGTGCTCGCCGATCTGCAACTGCCCGCGGTTAACGCGCGCTACGAGCGCGTCCAGGGTGAGCGTCTGTCCGGCGAGTGCCGGGCTGTCCTGGCCGAGGCGCTGCGCGGTCGAGCCAGATACGGCGATGCCGAACGTGTCGTGCCCGGTCATCTGCTCGGCGCGTGCCGCCGCGTCGATCACGACGCCCTTGCCGGTGCCGGCGGGGCCGACAAGGACTGCGGCGCGCTCCGGGCCGGTGATGACCTGGAGCGCGTGGGCCTGCTCGTCTGAGAGGCGCGCGCTGATTCGCTCGGCGACCTGGTCGCTCGCGAGCGAGCGCGCCTGCTCGCTCACCTCGCGCCCGGCCGGGCCGGCCAGCTCACCGAAGCGTCGCTCGATTGTTTGCTCGCGTGCTCTGACCGCGAGCGTCGTCATCAGTCCTCCCTCCAACGGCAGGATGCGCCGTTCGGCGATCATGCGTTTGGACAGCGCAAGCGCCTCTGTGGGTGCCATCTCGCCGACGGACTGCTCCAGGAGGACCGCTCGCAGCTCGCCCAGCTCGAACGTCGCCGCGCGCTCGGTCAGGCGTTCCTCGACGCGATTCTCGAGCGCACGCTCCGGCAGCACGTTCGCCTTTCGCATGTTCGCCGCTTGGTCGCGCCCGGTGGTGTAGTCGAAGCGTGCGGCGGTTTCGTTCCAGGCCCGTTGCAGATCGCTTTGGGTGATGGGCACCTTGGCCTTGCGGTTCTCCAGCTTCAGCGCCCGCAGCTCCCCGCGCTCGGGCGCGCGCCCCCACTGCGCGCGGAAACGCTCGGCTGCGTGTGCGACTTCGCGGCTGCGGGCCGAGAAGGCGTCGAGCAGCCCGCGCGGGACGCCGGCAATCTCGAAGTAGCGGCCCTGCTTGCCGATGCCACGCTCGATCGCGTAGCCGCGCTGGGCGAGCTCGTGCGCGAGCGCCGAGCGGTAGTACGCGCCGACCTCCCTGGCGGCCCTGAAGATCGGCCGGGACGCCACCGCTACCAGGCGCCCGTCCTCGCGGATCGCGCTCGTGACGACGACATGGCTGTGCAACTGCGGGTCGGGGGCATCGCCGTTCATCACACCGCGAGCGGTGGTATGGCGGTACTCGGCGGCGATGAGATCGGCGGCGTGCTCCCCGACCACCTGGCCGTCATAGCGGCGGCGCACGGTCGGGACCGTCTCGGTCAGATGCGCCATCGCCTCTTTGACGGCTGCCGCGTGCGCGGCCTCCATGTCGCGGCGCTGGGTCTTGTCGCCGAGAGCCCACACCGACGAGACCGACTTTGGAGCTGAGAAGGTGAGGTCGATCCCGCCGCCGCGCCCGCCGCCCGCGCCCTCGGGTCGCAGCCACCTGCCGCTGCGCGGATGGCGGCCCTCCATGAGCGCAATGAAATCGCTGCCCTCGATGGCTGTGCTCTCGATGCCGAGCCGCGCGAGCGTATCTGGCGAGGCGAGCCACCGGCCGGGGGCCTGCTTGGGCTCGCCCTCGGGACTCAGGTAGTAGTCGCCGCGCTCCGGCTGGATCGCCTTCGATTCCAGGTAGCGGGCGTAACCGCCGGCTTTGGCGGCGCCGATGCTGGCTGCGGTCATCACATCCTCTAGAGACCCCAAGGCCCTCAGACCGGCCAACGAGTTGCATGGTGCGGACACAGCGCACGCTTGGGCGTGCATCTGGTCTGTTTTGGCTTTGGTGCTGTACGCCGGCCGCAGGAGCCGTGAGCGCTGGCCGTTGTGCTGGGTAGTCGGATCGGGGGGGCGCGCTAGGGCTGGTTGCCGGTGGCTCGGAGCTGCTCGGCGCGGGCGAGGATGTGGGAGGCGGGGGTGCCGAGGGCGGCGGCGATCTTGAGAATGTTCGTGAGGCTGGGGTTGCGCTGGCCGCGCTCGATGCCGCTGATGTAGGTGCGGTCAAGGCTGCACTCCTCGGCAAGAGCCGCCTGGGAGATCCCGTGCCGCTTGCGGATTTCGCGGATGGCATTACCGACGGCTGCGTGGGCGGGGGATCTGGTTCGCATTGGGCGCAAAGTTCCGTCGTAGCCGACTAATAGTATATGGACTATAAGTCACTAAATCGCCATTGAAGTGCCCCGGCGCAGCGCCAACTGCCCGGGGCGTGGCACGGAAAGGATTGGTTTCCATGCAGGATCAGCGTACCTGGACACCGGCCGAGGAAAAGACCGGGGTGAGCAGACGTTCTACGTTCTGCGGCTCGATCCCAGAGAGCAACGGGGGCGGTCAGTGGATGAGACCGTCCGCGAGGTCAACGGCCCAGAGGCGAACGGATAAGGCGTTGGCCGGTTTGGGGTGCTCGGGGTCAGTAGTTGGTATGGGCACCAATTCCATCCCGCGGCGGGCCGGTGGGCTCCCCTTGCTCGCAGAGGCTGAGCGCTATGTCTCCCGCGCCGAGCTCGCGCGGATCATGGGCGTGAGCGTGGCAACGGTCGACCGGATGGTCGCTGAGGGGATGCCATCAGTGACCTGGGGCCGACGGACACGGCGGTTCAGCCCATCGGCTGCGATCGGGTGGGCGACGGATCGGCGGGCAGCATGAGCGTTACCAGACTTCCCTCCGGGCGCTGGCGGGCGCAGGTCTATGACCCGGCCACGGGAAAGAACCTCAGCGTCTCGCACGTCCTCGGAGGCCCGGGAACCTTCGCCACCAAGACCGGGGCCAAGCAGGCGCGTGTGAAGGCACGCGAACGGCTCGGACACGCACGCGTAGAGGACGTGACGGCGCGGGCGTTCTGGGAGCGCTGGACCAGCGATCCGCTGTTCGCCCGTCCGAAGGAGTCCACGAATATCCACAATCGTGAGCGCACGCGGGCGTTCGTCGATCGTTACGGGAACCTGAGCATCGGAGGGATTGGTGACCAGGTTGTCGCGGAGTGGCTCGCCGGTGGGCAGCGCAATGGCACGGTGCCCGCGCTGCGTGCGATGTTCAACGACGCCGCCTCGGCGAAGGCGGGGCGGCTCGTGCGGCAGAACCCTTTGCGCGGCTGGGGATCTCCAAGGGTCCGGGCCGTCGTCACGAGCAGCCTCCGAATGAGGAGCAGGTTTGGAAGCTGATTCGCTGCGCGCACGAGCTGGCGAGCCCGTCGTTTGCGGCGTGGCTTCAGGTCGCGGCGTTCACGGGCCTGCGGCCGGGAGAGCTGGATGCGCTGCGCCGGGCGAACGTCGATCTCGATCGTGCGCGTATCCGTGTTGTCGAGCAGTTCAACGCGAAGACCCGCACGTTCACGCCGCCAAAGAACGGTCTGACGCGTGAGGCTCCGCTGACCGAGCCCGCGCGTGATGCGATTCTTGCTCTGCCCGACGAAGGGGAGTTCTGCTTCGCGCCGATCCGTGGCGCGCATTGGACCGCGAGCGCTCGTGCCTACCACTGGAAGGCCGTCAGGAGCACGGCGGGGTGGCATGGCAGCCTCTACCTCGCCACCCGTCATTTCGCAGGCTGGTACATGGTCAACGTCTTGGAGCTGCCTTCTGAGGATGTGGCGATAGCGCTCGGGCACACCGATGGCGGGGAGCTTGTCCGCAAGCTCTACGGCCACCGCGACCAGGAGCGCGCCCTAGACCGCGTGACGGCCGCCTACGGGCGAACCGCGAGCTTGACGCAGATGAGGTTGGTGTAGACAAACAATGCCATCCCAACCCGTGGGTAGGTTTCGTCGATGACTTCAGCAGCGAAGCCCTGGCCCCATACGGTCATCTACGACCCCGACGCGGTCGTGGAGTTGCTGGCGATGAAGTCCAAGGAGGAGCACCGCGCGCTGCTCAACGCAGTTCGGAAGCTGGGCGAACTCGGAGAGCAGCTCGGGCCGCCGCACATGAAGCCACTGAAGGGAGATCGCGCCGCGGCGCTGCGCGAGCTGCGTCCGAGACAGGGGCAAAGCGATTGGCGCGCCATCTACCGCCGAGCCGGCGACTTCTACGCGATCCTCGCCATCGATCGGCACAAGAACTTCGCCGCACTGATCGAACGTGCACAGGCTCGCGCCGAGCGATACGACAGACCATTGAAATCCGATAAGCCATGACCTATCATGCAGCTATGACCAAGATACCGAGCCACTGGCCGAAGGGCATCAAGACGGCTGACGAGGTGCTGGCGGCCGCGTTGGAGGACGACCCAGAGTTCGCCGTGGAATGGGAACGTCTGGCGCTGGCACGCATGGTCGCCGCTCGTCTGGCCGGCTACCGCTTTGATCACGATCTCTCCCAGCGCGCGCTCGCCAAGCTCCTTGGCGTGAGCCAGCCAAGGGTGGTCGAGCTCGAGTCGGGCGAGAAGAATCCGCAGATCGAGACCCTCGTGAAGATCTCAGCAGCCACTGGTCTCGAGTTCGCGATCGACATCACACCCGTCGGTCAGGAGCCGAAGCTAGTCGGTAAGGCTGTAAAGAACACACCGGCGCACATCTACGCCGGCGCGTCGCTGCTGGTCGCCGCAGGCTGATCTCTCTATATCGCGGACAATCCCCACGGTTTGCGGAACGGTTCCGCATGCAAGCCGTCGCCTGCTGAAGACCGTCACGGCAGCCACGATCGGTCAGACGTCGGCGCGAGTAATGACCTCGAGAGTCGTAGAGCGACGCGATGAGACCGGGGCGCGTGGGCCCGCGGTGGGCCGTGAGTAGCAAGGTGGCTCGGCGGCAACCGGTGCCGGTTTCAGGCGTACGATAGGTGCGTGAGTACGAATCCACTAAAGGATGCGCTCGGTGAGATCGAGCCCAAGCTCGATCCTGAACTAGGACCGCTCGTTGCCGCTCTTATGGCCGACGAATCAGTTGAAGACGCGTGGGAGGTCCTGTTGCAGGAGATCCTGGATGAGGCTTGAGCGAATCACCGTGCAGGCGTTTCGTGGCTATCCGGGCCGCGCGGATGTGGTGCTTTCAGGGAACGTCGTTCTGCTGGCGGGCGAGAACGGGACGGGGAAGACCAGTCTGACCGAGGCGTTCGAGTGGACGCTGTTCGACAGCATCGTTCGGAAGGAGCGCTCGAAGACTCGCGGCGAGTACCAGGGGTCCTCCTGGATTCGCAGCGTGCACGCGCCACCTGAGCTTGAGACCTACGCCGAGGTGATCTTGTTCAAGGACGACAAGCACCACGTCGTGCGCCGCACGCTGGTCGGCAACACCAGCGAGCTGACTATCGACGGGAAGCCGGCCACCGATGTCCGCGTGCTTGGGCTTCGCACGGAGGATGCCTTCCGACCATTCTTGGGTCAGTGTGAGATACAAGCGCTAATTGACAGCGAGCAGCAAGATCGCTGGGAGCAACTGAGCGCGATCCTTGGATTTGCCGGCTTCGGACAGCTGAGGGAGCGTCTCCAGCGCTTGCGCACCGACACCAATCGGGACGAGAGGGTTGTGCGCACGCGCGAGCGTGTGATCCGCGCCGTTCAGCCGCTGACTCCACCGGGGGAAGACCCGTTGGAGCAGTCGCCATCCGACTTGCGCGATCGGGCTGTCACGTTCCTAAAACTGGAGCCGAACGCGAGCTGGGCTCTGGTCCACGAGAAGGCGCAGAGCGAGCTTGATGCGCTTCTCGTAAAGGATCGGCGTCCGCCTGGGCTGGAAGCCTTAACGGTCGGTCCTACCGACGTTGGCGCAATCGCGAGCGACACCGGATCGCTAGCTCAGCGTCTTACTACCGAGGCTCTCAACCACCGCAACTGGCACGAGGCCAACCGGCGTAGCAGCTTCGCCAGTCAGGGGCTTGAGTTGATCGACTCGGAGCAGCCCGAGCAATGCCCATTCTGCGCACGGAATACGCTGAACGGTGATCGGATCGAGAGTCTTCGAGCGGATGCTGGCCGCGTCAGCGGCCCATCTCCCGCTGATCCTCGCGCAGACTTTCGCAATGCGATCAGCGTGCTGCTGAGCGCCGGGCCAATGGGAACTGATGCGATGCCCGCGCTTGTCGAGTACCTCGGCGAGAGTCCCGAGGTGGATCAGTTGCAGGCTGCAGAGGGAGAGCAGAAGGAGCTTGACGCACTACGTGATCGGGCACGGCGTCTGGCTGACGCAGCATTGGCTGCATATGAGACCGCGAGTCGGCCCACGGGAGATTCCACCGCGTTGGATGGGATGGTGAGCGAACTCGCTTCGGTCGCGGAAGAGATCGGGCAGCGCCACGCTGCACTTCGCGCTCAACTCGAGGCGATCAACCTGGCACTCACAAAGCGGTTCAGCGGATTGGCGGAGCCCGAAAAGAGCCGTATGGCCGCGCTGCAGAAGGCCGTTCTGCTCGCGGAGAACGGCCCCGCGGTTGAGGCGGCGTGGCGCATTCGTCGTTGTCAGGAACAGCTCCAGCTTCTCATCTCCGAACTGGAGGTCGCGGAGAAGGCGCGTATGTCGTCGGCTTTGCAGATCCTCAGCGGAGATATTGCGCGGTACTACGAGGAGCTCAGCCCAGGCCACCACATCAAGATTGTCGGGGTTTCCGTCCGTGACACGAAGCGCCGCCAGGCTTCACTCGCCGCTACCTCTCACGGCAAGCACGTGAATCCGGTCACGATGTTCAGTGAGGCCGAGGGCAACTGTCTCGGGCTGAGCCTGTACTTTTCCCAAAGGGTTGATCGCAATCCCGGTTGGTCAATGATCATGCTCGATGACCCTGTGCAGTCCATGGATCAAGGCCACGAGGAGGGTCTGATCAATCTGCTGGCCCGGGTGAGCAGGGACCGACAAATCATCATAATGACTCACGCCCCCCGATTTGCACAGCAGGTAGAGGCCCAGTTTGCTGCCGTGGACTCCTTTACGCACTACATGTTCGAACGGAGTGGTGGCCCAGATCCTCGGATCACTCTGGCAGTAGGACGACTCGACGAGCTGCTCAATTATGCAGAGGCCAACGCTGGGGGAGAGCTCGCGCGCCGCGAATCGTGTGCGGGTGCTGTACGAAAGGCGGTTGAGCGATTCTGCCGCGATCTCAGCAAGATCTCGGGCCCTCACCTAAAGAAAGGGCTCGGTCCTGAGGAGATGATTGACCGCCTGCACCAGCACAAACTGATCGATGATCTTGAGGTTGGAACGCTGCACCGTCTGCGGAAGTTCGGCAACCGCGGTTCACATGAGGACGAGACCGTAAATCCTGCTACTTCAGCGATTCTTTCGAACGTCAATGCACTTCGGGAGCTGCAGGCTAAACATCTTCATTCCGACCGGCCAGCTCTGAAACTGGTCGAGGGCCAAGACAAGCATTCGCCCGTCTCGGCGGCATAGACGGCGAGACGCGAGTTCGCATAGTCCGGCAGCATCTTGAGTGTCGCCGTTGTCAGCTTCTTCTTATCCGGCCGCCCACGAAACCGCCCACGAACTGTGGGATCGCCCGTGGCAAGGGCTACTATGCCTGTCTCCCCGATGAGCAAAAGGCCCGTTTTAACGGGCCTTTTGCATGTTTATGGCGCGTCACGAGCAAGCTTTGGGGTCCAATTTGGGGTCCAATGTTGACGAGGAGCACTCAAATCGCTGGTGGCTCCCGGCGCGCGGGGCGGAGGAGCCGCCGGAGCCGGATGAGTTCTGGCGCTGCCCGGATCGCCCGTCGCGGTTCTCACACGTAAGCCGGCCGGGCGTGCCGATGCCGTCTAGTCGCCCCGCGACAATTGGGGCGTGTTCCGACCATTCATGCTCGCCGCGGCCGAACGGCCCGTCAACGTTCACGTCTCCGGCGACAAGTGGTGGGTCACGGCGGCCGTCGCCGTCGGTGCGGCGCTGCTCGGGAGCTTCGCCGGCGCTGCGGGCACGTACTACGCGAGTGTGGGTCTTTGAAGGCCGCCGCCGGAAGGCCCTCGCCGAAATCAGGCGGAAGGCGAAGGTGTACACGCCGATTCGCGCGGAGCTGGTCAGCTTGCAGCGGGCGATCGGGGAGGGGCGCCACGCCGGCTACCGCGGCATCCTCCGCGAGCGTCCCGAGTACCAGACGATGGTTCCAGCGCCGGTGCTCGTGATTTGGCGCGAGTTCGTGGAGGACGGCCGCGCCAACACGACGGCAAGCGCGAGGGTGACTGCGGCTCTGGACGGCGTGGACGCTGCCGCCGACTCGTTGAACGACCCAATGACCGTGGCGCGCGGCACGTTCAAGGAGCGTGGCGAAGCGATCGCGGAGCAGTCGGGATTCTCGCCAGCGGTAACGAACTGGTACGAAAGCGAGTTTCAGGCTCTGATCCGTCATGGTTTGCGCTCAAGCGGAGCGTTCTCCAATCCGTTCGCGGACGGGCCGGGCGCGGAGCCGCCGCACACGCTGACCGGACCAAGACGAGTTCTTGAGGCTGTGGGAAGCCGACGCCGCCGTGCGCGGCGCTACCGAGGCATCGGTCGCTGCGGAGAAGGCGCTGAACGACGCGATCCTAGCGGCGATCGCGGAGCTGGACGCCGCGATGAAGCGCATCGCGGACAAGTACGAGCACGAGCCCGACTGATGCGGGACTACGGTTTCTCGGAGAACGAAGCGCGCCGATTCCTGGAGAAAGAATTGCGTCGCCATGACGCATCCACGAGCTTCTACTGGGAGTCGGAAGAAAGCGAAGAAGTCGTGGACCTGCTCGTGGAGGTCTTCGCGAAGCTCGTGGAGGCGAACAACAAGAAGATGGCGCGCGACTGGGCCAACAACGGCGCGAAGGACTTGAAGCCGCCTCGCACGTGAGGTCTCGCTGAAGTGCCATCGCCGAGGGCGCCGGCCGCCCCGCCCCACTACTTCTCCGTGCGTGTGTGCCGAACGCAGGGGATGCGATACCCCAAAGAGGCGACGACCGAAATCGAACCGGTGTAGACGGCTTTGCAGTGCGTCTCAGGACGCTGTTCTCCGCTTACCTAAGCGGTTTTCGGCGACCTCAAGTGCTCTCAGGTGCCCCCAAAAAACGCTCGGGTGGGGAGAGTTTGGGGAGAGTTGTCGAGCGCCCCGCCACAGTCCAGGGGTGGGCAGGCGAGACCTCTCGACACATCCGGCGCTGGTAGACCCGGCATCCTTTATCGGGTGCTGCCGCAAGCGCCAGTTGTCCGCTCCGAGTTTCGTGAGCGCGTCCGAGTGCGCCGGCAGCAACTCGGCCAGTGCTGGCCAGAAGCAATGCGCGACGAGTACGAATGTCATCTGCGCACACTTCTCGCCGACGCGGAGCTAGCCGTTCGAGTGCCTCTGGACGCACTCGCGGCGATCCTGCGAGACGGACGCTTCAAGACGAGACACGAGGCCGGAGTCCACAGCAAGAATCCTGAGCGATGCCCAGCGGAGGAGTCAGCCGTTTGGAGCGTTCACGAGACGGCGCTCAGCGAGCTGCCGATCTTTGGATACGCCGCCAGCATTGGCGATGTCACGACTCCCGAGACGCGAGCTACGCTTCACCAAGCCTACGGCTCAGCCCGCGTCCTGCTCGCCCGCGACGTTGGACACCGAACCTCGGTGTTCTTCGGCGACACTCTCATATGGCTTCGCCAGGGTGCCGGGGCACCGGCGCCGCTTCGTGAGCCCGACGAACTCTCTTGGCCCTCAGACCGCGGCGCACCCACCGAACGCCACTCGCTCGACAGTTGTGGCCCGGATGAAGTTGTCGAGATCCAAGTCGTCGGAGGACTTCGCTTGTCCGACATCGCCTCCATCATGTTTGATCAGAACCCGCCAAGGTCGATCCTCGAAGCCCTTCAACAGAACGCGATCGACTCGTATGTGAACGCTCTCCCTGCGTTGCCCAGATGGCTGTCGGAGAGGTTCATTCCTGACGCGCTGACTCTGACACACTAAGGCGCGAATCGCGACTCAGGTTAGCCCGAGACGGCGGCAGATCGGCGGTACGTGCCCGGACGCTAGACGTACCAATATCCCTCGCCTAGCACGGCTGAGGGACACGTAGAGCAACTGCCGCGCCTCCTCATCGTCGCCAAAGTTGGTATCCGCTACATAGGGCAGCACAACAAGGTCGAACTCCTTGCCCTTGCCCTCGTGACACGAGAGAAGATAGATACCTCGCCGCGGGGTAGGGGATGTGGCAAAACGTGCCTGGCGCACGCGCGCGTGCGCTCGTTCGGCCGCTTCTATGTCGGAGAGATGCGATGGCGCTTGAAGCACACGGCGGACCGCATAGAGCGTGTCCCAGTCGATGATGCGCGCGTCCTGGCTCGCGGACACCAGGCGCGTGAGATCGTGGGCGGCAGCAAAGGCGTCTGTCAGCGTCTCACAGCGACGGGCAAGATCGGTGATCCCGCTCGCCAAAGCTCGCCTCGGTTCGTGCAGGCGCGCCGGGTTGATGCCGTCCGGCCCGACCCGATCCGCGAAGTCGAGCTGGCCGTGGCGGGGGGCGACTGCGTGTGCAAGGGTCAACAGGCGATGGGTATGGTGCTCGACGGTGATCGCACTGGCGTAGCCGTCGACCCATTCAGTTGCGAGGTCGAGTGCGTCATCAGAGGCGCGCAACCGGCCGCACCGAAAGCGCTTGGTTAGGTGTCGCTCGAGTACGGCTAGCTGCTCGCGGCGACGCGCAATTACGCCGATTGTGCGGGCCTCGCTACTGCGGAACGCGGTTGCGATCGGGTCGTCTATCTGCCAGAGCTCACGGGCCTCGGCACCCCATACCTTGCCCTTCTCTGGCAGGTTCGGATCGTAATAGACGACGTTGATCTCAGCCGGACGCTTAGCAGTGACAGTTGCCGCGTCGTCGAGAAGCACGTCGCGCGCCTGCTGCATCCACGCCTGGAGCGCGGGTCGGTCCCGGTAACGATGGAGCGTGCGTAGGGTGTGCTCGGACGGGTTTTGGCTTGCGCGGAACTCATCTAGGCGCCGCTTGGAAGCGTCGCGCCACTCGTAAATCTGTTGAAGGGGATCAGCGAACGAGTAAAGGCGCGACTCCCGTCCGGCAAGACGCTCCACGATGGCTGCTTGGAGTGGTGAGCTGTCCTGATACTCGTCTAGGACGATGACCGGATACTTGTGCCGCCAGAGATGTCACAGGGTCCGCGAACGGTCCAACAGCAGCCACATGTAGTAGGCCAGATCGTCGTAGTGGAGACGTCCTGTGCTGCGGTGCAGATCGCGCAGACGCGCGGCTATCTCGGTATTGCGTGGTCTCGGCTGCGCAAGGCGCTCGGGCCGCCCGTTCTGTAGGCCGTACTCGAGCGCGTGACCATAGTCGTCGCTCTGCCTTCGATCTTTCGGCGCGCGAGCGATCCCCTCAAGACCCATCAGCGCGCTGATGTCCGCTTCGCGCTCTGCGGGGCTGGCGAGCTCGATTTCAAGTGGCAGTCCGAGAGATGTCCGGTATTGACTCACCTTTTGCCAGAACCAGGCGTGATAGTTCGTAATCTCGATCCTCGCGCGCTGGCTCGGTGTCAGCAGATCGGCCGCGTAGGCGTCGAGCTGGGAGCGCGCATTGCGGCTGAACGTGAGCACCAGCGCCCGCTGCGTGGGCCCTATCCTGCCGGCGTCGATGTCCCGCCCAACGAGGCGCACCGACGTATGGGTCTTCCCCGAACCCGGAGGTGCCTGAACCAGCAGACACTTCTGCTGGTCTTCGAGCACGTCCTGCTGCTCTTGGTCAAAGGTCATGCGCGCCAGCCGCAGACTCGTCCCCTGCGGCAAAGCGGTGAACGTGGTCGATCATCGCCGTCGCGGTAGGTGGCAGAACGACCAGCGTGGCACAAATGATCCGTGCATAGAGAGGGCTCTTAAAGTCAAGACCGGCCTTGCCACGCAACAGACACGCGAGCGCGCGTCGGGCATCCTCCTCGGCGAAACCAGTGATTAGTGCAGGGAGGCCAATCGCGTCGGCAAGGTGATCAGACTGTCCAACGTATTCGATGACGGCGCTGCGGATCTGGTCGGCGTGCTCCTCCCAAGTGCCAAGCGTGTCCCTGCATGTCTCGATCCCAGCCGCGAGCTCAGAAATATCGGCCTCGGTCGCGAGTACACCCTCCCAATCGGTGTGCGTCCTCCAGCTCAATATGACATTTGGCTGGGCGGCGAGCACTTTCGCCAACGCCTCGGGCTTGTCAGTGTCTACGACGGTGACGACCGGGATTTCGAGCTCGCGAAAGAACCGGACGAAGCTGGGCATCTTGTCGATCGACTCGCAGTCCACCAACTCGATGCGGTGCTCGTCTAGGCCGTCACCTGGACGATGAGATGCCCACAGCGCCGGGAACGCGCCGCGCTCGGTCGCTCCCTCAGTAAGAACGACAACCGACGCATAGAGCCCGGCAACCAGCGCGGCGCGGGCATGAAGCTCAAAAAACTTGTGCTCGGCAGGAAGCGCCTTCCGCAGCGCCTTCAGTGTGGGGCCCGCCTCCGCATCTCGAGCGAGGTGGATGTCGGCCAACGGTACGGTGCCCGCCACCTCCGCCGAATGGGTGCTCAGAAGAACTTGCGCAGCACCCGCGTCCTCGGCGAGCAGAAGTGAGCGAGTGACGAGGCGCTGACCTACAGGCTCAAGGTTCTGCTCGGGCTCCTCCAACGCGAGAATCAGATTGCCCTCCGACGTGCGAGCGCCTTGCAGCAACGCAGCAATCAGAAGCACTCGCAGCACGCCCCGGCCGTGCGCCGACAGCGGCAGGTGCGTGGTGGAGCGTCCGCTGAGCAGCACAAGCTGAAGGCTCTGAAGGACGCGCCGATCGCTCAGACCGGCTACGGCTAGGTCGAGCGGATCGCCTGCTGGCGCAAGCCCAAGGCGCTGCGCTGACTCCTGAAGCTGAGTGCGTGTGCCGGCAACAGTCGGGTGCGAAAGCAACGGACCCTTCGCGTCGTCGATCGCCTGACGAATCGCCTCGAGCGGGTCTGAAAGATCGCCACGCTCGAAAAGCCTCGCAAGGACAGAGTTGGAGTAGAACGCGAGCTCGTGCAGGGGATCGAGACCGGCCGGAATGTACTGCCAGCCAATCCTGATCTTGTCGGCTTGACGCACTGGCGCCTCACCGGCCTCGGGGCGTGCGAAGAATGCGCGCGACGGCTCGCCGTAGATACCTCGGAAATGCAGCCGCAGCACGAGCTGAGCGTCGTCGAACTCCTCCTCTGGAGAGTCCCACCCGCCGAATGTGCCGTCCTTGCGTCGCCCCTCCAGGTATGGCTCGAAGTGGTCGCGGTCCTCCGGCGAAAGTTCCTCCAGAATGACCGTGATCTCGACAGGCATGGAAGTGTCGCAGTCTGGATAATCCCAAACCCCAAGCCGATCACGGTAGGCGTCGCGGTAAGGGTTGAGCACAAGATCGGCTGCCGCGAGCAGCGTCGTCTTTCCCGCATTATTAGGTCCGACCAGCAACGCCTGATAGCCAGGTCGCCACCACACCGACTCGCGCCAGCCGCGAAAGTGACCGACACTCAGCTCTACGATCCGCATGTGCGAATCATGGCGGTTTGCGCACTCGCGCGAGGCCAGGTGTTGCTTAGGCACGCCCAAGGTTGTCACAGCCGCGCGGCGAGATGAAGGCGGCGCCGGGTGCGGGAGCCGGCTTGCCCGACCATTCTCGCATCCCCTTCGGGGCTGCGGTCGGGGCTGCGACCGGCCCCGCACCCGGCGGGGCCCCAGCAAAGGAGGCACAAATGTCCGCTGGACTCACTGACTCGGACACCATGTTCTCGGTACGCGAGACCCCCTGGCACGGCTTGGGAGCCGTGCTCGAGCAGCCGCCGGCAACGGTCGCGGAGGCCATCGAGGCGTCGGGACTCGGCTGGAGCGTCGCCAAGGAGCCGATCGCCGTCGACCGCGGCGACAAACCGACCGACGAGTGGTGGGTGCCCCGCTGCGAGGAGATCCCCGGCTTCTACGCGACCGTCCGTCAGGACACGCGCGAGGTGCTGGGCATCGTCGGAGAGCGCTACAGGCTCGTGCAGAACCACGAAGCCTTCACGTTCATCGACCAGCTTCTCGGCAGCTCGATCAACTTCGAGACGGCTGGCAGCCTGCACGGCGGCCGCCGCGTATGGGTGCTCGCAACGCTCCCCGATCACGTCGAAGTCGGGGGCGACAACGTGCGCCCCTACGTGCTGCTGATGAACAGCCACGACGGTTCGACCGCCGTGGTCGCCGCCACAACGCCGATCCGCGTGGTCTGCCAGAACACCCTCAACTGGGGTCTCGCCAACGCGCGGCAGAAGTTCTCGATCCGCCACACCGAAGCGGTCACGCAGCGCGTTCACGAGGCTCGCCGAGTCCTCGATCTGTCCATCAACTACTACGAGCAGTTCAAGCGCCTCGGCGACCAGCTCGCCTCCGAGCGCTGCAGCGAACGCCAGCTCCGCTCAGTCCTCGACGAGCTCTACCCGAGTGGCACGAGCGATTCGGTGAGCGGTCGCACCCGCAAATCGCGGCAGCAGACGAAGGACCGCATCGCCGAGTTGTTCATGCGCGGCGAGACGCAGGGCAACGCCCCCGGCTCCAAGTGGGCCGCCGTGAACGCGATCGTGGAGTACGGCGACTGGCTGCGCCCGCTGCGCTCGAACGGCCAGCGCTTCGCCCGCGCTGTCGACGATGGACCCGAGAAGACCCGCGCGCTGCAGCTCGTCGCAGCCGCGTGAAAGGGTATGGCCCGGCGGGCGTCAGACGCCCGCCGGAGCCTGCCGAAACCGACCGATGGACGCCACCCGCGTACTCCCCTACTATGGATGGTCAAGGAGCCGGCCCACACGGTCGATTCCTTCCAAGGAGCGTTTGCAATGGCTACCCGAACTGACAACGAGATCCGCGAGCTGAGCCCCGAGGAGTGGGACCAGCGAGTAGATGAACAGGCACGCAAGCGCCTGGGCATGAGCGGCGAGGAGTTCGAGCGGCGTCTGAACGCGGGCGAGATCGACATTGACGATAGCCCCGACGTGACGCGCGTTGCGATGATGCTCCCGCTCCATGCCACACACAAGTAAGACACCCGCCGAGGCCTCGAGCACTACCGCGGCAGGACCGTGCGGCTGCTGTCCTGTGTGACGAGCGTCCACGTCGTCGTCCGTGCTTATCACCTCTCGGACGCGCCGCACGAGCTCGAACTTGCTGACACGGCGAAGATGCGCGGCGGTCCTCTCTCGATCGACGTCTCTGAGGAATACGAGGTCCGCCAAGACGCCGAGGGCTGGCGCATCGAGGTTCGCGGCTACCTCTACGCGATCGGATACGAGGGCCGCGAGCTCGTCTCCTACCACTGGCATCCCAGCGGCCATAGCCCGATCACATGGCCGCACATGCACGTCGGCGCGAATGTCCAGGTCGGTGATCGGTGGCTCGGAAAGGTCCACCTACCTACCGGTCCGGTCGGCCTCGAGCGAGTCGTGGCGCTGGCGATCACCGAGCTTGGAGCCAAGCCGCTGCGCGACGATTGGGAACGACTGATCCGCGAGGCCGCCGTCCGCTGACGGCCGACGCCTCCAGCCTAATACCGTTGAGTAAGGGCAAACACCAGCGCGACAGCCGCCGCTTGGGCGTGGAGAGCGAATACGGGGATCGGAGCGGCTCGCGCTGCTGCTCGTCGTCCGTTCCGGGCGTCTCGCTGGCTACCGGGGCGCGCCTGCTCTCTGCGCAAGGGGCCGATGGCCTCGGTGCCTGCCGAGGAGTCTGGTCAACGAAGCGGGCGCCGGCAATCTCTAGGTACGCGCTCTCGTTGGACGACGAAGCCGACCGCGTGGCTCGCTCGGTGCGACGCCACAGCGGTCCGACGTTATCTTCACGCTAGCTGCCGCAGCTGAGTAGGGCGATCAGTTCGATCATTGCGTCAAGCGCGGCCTCTAGCGGCTGGGTGTCGCGTTTGACCTGCGTGAGGAGCAGCCCGCCTTGTAGGGCGGCCAAGAGGGCTAGGGCGAGGGTGTCGGGGTCGGTGTCGGGCGGGAGCTCGCCTCGTGCGTGCATCTCTCGTAGACCGCTCTGGATAGTGGCTTCCCATCGTTTGAAGCCCTCGGCGACGTGGACTCTTGCGTCGGGATCGCTCTCGGCTAGCTGGCCTCCGAGAGAGCCGATTGGGCAGCCGCCGATGCAGTGGTGCTCGCGCTGGGCCGCGATCACGAAGTCGCGCCAGGCTCGGAGGCCATCCAGCGTGCTGAAATCGAACATCACCTGCCCGCCGACCATTGTGTCGGCCTGGTGGTCGACCACGGCCCGGACCAAAGCCGTCTTGTCCTCGAAGTAGTGGTAGAGCTGCGAGCTTGAGACGTCCGCTGCCGCGCGCACGTCCTCGATCGTCGTGTGGGCGACGCCCTGCCTGAAGATCAAGCCGGCCGCCGCGTCGACGATGCGCTGACGGGTCTCCTGGCCCTTGCGCGTCAACGGGCGAGAGGAGGGGCTAGTCGTGTTCATACCGCAGATTCTACCAACAGAATGGAGTGCTCTATCCATTCTGTGTTAGAGTGGAACGCGCGCTCCATTTACGGGTCGCGACAACCACTCAAAGGGAGAACGCGATACATGTCACTTCAAGGCAAGACCGCCCTTATCACCGGCGGCACCTCCGGGATGGGTTCCGCCACCGCACTGTCGATGTCCGAAAAGGGCGCGTCAGTGATCATCACCGGCCGCGATGAGACCCGCGGCGCGAGCACCGTGGAGAAGATCCGGGCGGGTGGGCACGATGCGCAGTTCATCGCCGCTGATTTCTCTGAGATGTCCGAGGTGCGGCGCGTCGCCGACGCAGCGGGCGAGATCGATGTTCTGGTCAACTGCGCCGGCTTTGCCGCTCGCGGGCCGACGGCTGACACCGACGAGGCGGCGTTCGACGGGCTGTTCCAGATCAACGTCAAGGCGCCGTTCTTCCTTGTCGCCGCGCTCGCCCCTAAGATCGTGGCCCGCGGCGGCGGATCGATCATCAACGTCTCAACGATGGTCGCGAGCTACGGCCAGCCAGGCATGCCTGCCTACGGCGCCTCACGCGCAGCGATCGAGCTGCTCACCAAGGCGTGGGCCGCCGAATA
This sequence comes from uncultured Solirubrobacterales bacterium, assembly GCA_963713985.1. Taxonomy (GTDB): domain Bacteria; phylum Actinomycetota; class Thermoleophilia; order Solirubrobacterales; family Solirubrobacteraceae; genus Palsa-744. The sequence goes on from OY970219.1 coordinate 2,437,410, forward strand.
CGGGCCGCAGAACGTCCGGGTCAACGCGGTCGCTCCCGGTCCGACGTTGACGCCGGCGGTGGAGCCGATGTTGGAGTTGGCCAAGGAGTTTGCCAAGACGATTCCGCTCCGCCGCGTCGCTGAAGTGCACGAGCTATCCGATGTCATCACGTTCCTTGCGACCCCGTCGGCTGGCTACATCAACGGCGCAATCATCCACGTCGACGGCGGCCGCACTGCGGTCTGAGAGGACAGAAGATGACTCAAACACAACCCACCGCAGAAAAGACAATCCTCATCACGGGCGCCAATACCGGCCTCGGTAAGGAGACGGCGAGGCAGCTGGCGCTGCGCGATGATTTCGAGCGGATCTACCTCGGCTGCCGCAATCCGGAGAAGGCGGAGCGCGCAAAGGAGGACCTGGAGAAGGTCAGCGGGCGCAAGATCTTCGAGGTAGTGATCATCGACCTGGAAGACCTTGCGTCGGTACGTGCTGCGGTGGCCGCGATCCGCGCTCCGTTGAACGCGCTCGCAATGATCGCCGGCGGCATCGGCGGCCCCACGCCAGCATCGTTGACGCAAGACAGGGTGACTGAGATATTCGCCCAGAACCTGCTCGGTCATGTGGTTCTGCTCGAGAATCTGCTGGCAGCCGGGCTGCTCACCGATGTCGCGGTCCTCGCAGGCAGCGAGGGGGCGCGCGGAATCCCGAAGCTGCGGATCGCCCGACCAACGTTCACCGATCACAGCTCTGAGGAGTTCGCGTCGGTGATCGACGGCTCGTACTTCCAGGGCGCCAGCTTCGACACGATGCTCTCCTACAGCCAGATCAAGTACCTCGGCGCGCTGTGGATGGGCGCGATGGCCCGCATGCACCCAGAGCTCAGGTTCATCACGATGTCGCCGGGAAACACCGCGGGAACCGACGTGCTGCGCGACCAGCCCGCGCTCGTGCGGATCATCGCTAGCCGGATCGTGCTCCCGTGCCTCCTGCCTGCCCTTCGCATCGGACACAAGCTGGACGTTGGGGCTGAGCGATTCGTCAAAGGCGTCACGGACCCGTCACTGCAGAGCGGCGTCTTCTACGCAAGCGCCGCCAAGACGATCACCGGACCGGTCATCGACCAGGCCGAGATCGTTCCCGACTTCCGCGACCCCGAGATCCAGGATCACGCATACGAGGCGATCCAGCGATTCGTACCGAAGCGCGCCGCGACTTGACTCAACCGCCCCGACGCGGGGCGTGCCGACGCAGGGTGCTCGTCACCGCCAGCTCGTGATCGAGCTTCGCGCTGACGCGAATCAGCGCGTGCGCCGCTGTGCGGGGGCCGAGCCTGAACATAACCATCAGCCGTCCGCGCTTGAGCGCGACCGTCGTAGCGCCGGAGGCTACGGTTCGGCCTCGCAGCCGGCCGACGAAGCCCACGCGAACCTTTCCGCTCGCGGCTCCGCTCACATGCACGATCAGCTCGCGTCCGCGCAGCGTCTCCGTGACGTGGATCGTTGGGGTCGTCGCCGTCGCGCTATGGCCCGCCCCTGAGCCGCCCGAGCTGGACGGCGCGACGACGACGTTGGTGTGCGCAGCATTGGCGGCGCTCGCGTTGCCCGCCGCATTGGTCAGCCACACGGCGATGCTCCAGCTTCCAGGGCCAGGCACCGTCACCGTCGCCGGCCCAGCCGCCGGTGTCGCCGCGGGCGCGCTGCACGAGCCCGAGCCACTTGCCGGACAGACTTGGTAGAGCGCGCCCGTGATTGGTGCGAGCTGGCCTGCCGGATCGCTCCAAGTCGCCGTGAATGTCGAGCCGCCCGGCTGCGTAGCGGTGGCCGACAATCCCACCGGCGGCGGCGGCGCGCTGTTCTCTACGGTGATGTTCTGCGAGGCGACGGTCGACTGATTGCCGGCGGCATCGGTGGCGACGAGCGTCAGCGTGTGCGTTCCATCGGAGAGCTGCGTCGTCGGCAGCGTCAAGGTCTGTGCGCCGGTAGACGACGGGCACGGCTGAGCGAAGGTGAAGTTGCACGGTGCCGTGTAGGTCTCCACTGGCCGCCCGTCTGCGGATAGGACGATGCTGGCGGCGCCGCCTCCGACATCATCGGCGGATACGGTGACGCTTTCCGTGCCCTTATGAAAGCCACCGGCTTCGCCCGGTCCCCACAGAGCGCCCGACTGGGGGCCGGGCGGTCGCTGGTTCGAATCCTGTCTCCCCGACTACAGGAAAAGCAAGTAGTAGAGCCAAAAACTGCGGCTAGCTCCCTCGCGAAAGAGAAGGCCCCACGGGGAACAATTTCTCGGACAACTTGCAAAGCATGGCGATTGCCTGCCACGCTGGCCGGCGATCGAGCCAGGGGTTGCGATGGCCCTTCTCAAATCTTTGGCCCTCCGGAGCGAGCGGCTCCGACCAACAGTTCGGAGACCGCATCAGCACGGGATTATTTGACTTTATGTCCTGAGCAAATACAGCCATATAAAGCTATATATTCGTGGTGTGGACGAGGTTCTCAATCCCTACGCACCAGGCGCCGGTACGCCACCACTGGAGCTTGCAGGTCGCGATGGATGGTCGGCTCGACGCCGAGGTGCTTGGCGAACGTCCACAGTGCTGGCCACGCTTTCAAAAGATTGCGCGCCATCCCTCGACAGTGGCGGTTGCGCGCACGTTTCGGGTCGGTGAGGACGGCGGTTCGAATCCGCCCGCCCCGATAATTAGACTTCGTTGAGAGCCGTTAACCCTCGCGATTTGCGGGGGTTGTTCTGGTTATGGCGAGCTGGGACGTTTGGTCATGTTCCTTTATTGGGCTGGCGTGCCTCTTTGCCTTCCGGGTTTCTTTGTGCTGAGTCCGGTTTCGCGGCATCGTTTGCACTCTGCGGCCTCGATCCGCTGTGGGGTGCGGCGCTGGCCGGCCAGCGCGGTTACGACTCGGCTCCATACCGCCCACAGTCTGCGATCGCCGCCTGGCAGTCGCTGGAGCGTGGGTGCTCGCTCCCACAGCACTGCGCACTCGCCGCCTTGGTGGGCTGCCTGGTAGCGGATGCCTTCGAGGTAGCTGTACTGCTCGTAGATGCGCCGTCCCCACCGTTGGGTGCGCCTGCGTGGCTCATCGCCCCATTGCAGGGCGCCCGTCGCTCCGATCGCAAGTGCGCCCTCACCGGAGAGATCGAGCAGCGCCACTGGCGCTGGCGGGCATACCCAGGCGGCGCGCGTGTGTGGGCAAATCGATACCTCAGGCCACTGCCCTGGATGGGACTCCGCCAGCACGGTGGCTAGGTCGGCGGCGAGATATCGCACGCCGCGTCCCTGTGGGTCCTCGCGCGGGGGCTGATGAGCGTCGCGCACGTGCGGATCGAAGCGTGCCAGAGGGCCGAATGTGCGTGACGCTATGCCGTCGTGTCCGGGCTGCTCGTGGTAGACGCGCACCATCGGCTTCGATGCTGTCCAGCACCACGTCGGGGGATCCGTTGGCAGTGTGGCCGGGGGATCGCCGAGCTTGGCTACCACGCGCTCGGCGTGAGCGCTTCGGCGGTCTCGAGCACTCGTGTGACGCCGCCGCGGCGGGCCAAGATCTGCGCTGGCGTGGCGCCGTCGAGGTCCGGCGAGGGCGAGGTGGCCCACACCGTCAGCGACAGCGCGCCGCCGGGGTAGGCGGCGATCAGCTGCTTCAGGCCGGGCAGCCCCCGATCTTCGTAGAACTGCCAGGCCGGCAGGCGGTTGACGCGCCCACGCCGCAGCGCGACCAAGCCGCCGGAAGTTATGCGCTTGGACACCGCCTGCGGTGTGACGCCAAGCCTCTGCGCCGCCTGCTCGCGCGTCAGGGCAGCAGACAGCGCCTCGCGCATCGCGTCCTGGAGCGCTGGATAGGTGACATGCCGAGCGTGCGCGAGCTCCTCGTCGGTAGGCGCCTGTCCCCACAGAGCCTCGTCGAGGCTGTCGGTCTCACCCGTGGCGGCGGTCCGCGATAGAGCGGCGTCGAACGCTCCGATCAGCGCCGGCGGCGCGTCCTGCCCGGCGAGCTCGACGGCGAGCTTCCTGGGCGACAGTGGACGCTCACCCAAGCGCTTGACGAGCTCGTCCGCCAGGCGCTCAGCCTCTGGGGTAACTGTCGATGACATGACCACACAGTAGCACAGTGACGCAACCTACGCAACTTACGCAATGCCCACGCCACCCACGAGAAAGAGATGCAAACGGTGTTCGAGGAACCCCCATCTCTACTGCCCGACGCGTTGATCGCGGTCCGGTCACGGTCACCGTCCGAGCCGGCACGCTGAAGCTCGGCTCGGTGAGCGTGAAGGCCAGCGCCAACCGCCGCCTCAACGTCACCGTCCGCGCCTCGCGCTCGCCCTCGCTCGGCGCTGTGAGCACACGGGTCACGGGAATGGTCAGGACGATGGCGGCAAGTAGCGGCCCGTAGGATCTATGGGTCCGGTGGCACTGACGAAGACGTGCGCGAAGACGTCGGGTTCATAGCTGGTGGGTAGCGGTGCGGCCTCACGCAGTCGGAAGGTTCGGGTGTCGTTGGGCTGGCGCTCGGCGCGTAGGAACACGGCGCGTTCGTCCTGCTCTTGATGCAGACGGCTTGCTAGCTCGTACATGTGGGTGACGAGCGCTACCTGGATGTCGCTGTCGATCAGCCCGGTGATGATTTGCAGAGCGATTTGCGAGCCCTCGTGCTCGTTGGTCGCGGCGAAGGACTCGTTGCAGAGCACGAGGCTGTTCGGCTGGGCGTTGTCAGCGATCTCGCTCATGCGGGCAAGTTCCTCGTCGAGCTCGCCGCTCTCCATGTTCGTGTCCTCTCCTCGCTTGAAGTGCGTGAAGACCGCTTGGCAGACGTTGGCGGTGAGTGACTCGGCAGCGACGAACAGGCCGCACTGCATCATTAGCTGCGCGAGGGCTCATGCCGTTGATGACCGTCTTGGTGTGCGCTTTTCGACGGTCCAGCCGAGAGCTGCCGCGCGCTTTCCAGAGTCGCGCCGTTCGCCCGCGACATTCGAGGGTGCTCCCGCGGTACTCTCGACATCAGACCATGAGCGAAAGTTCACAGCGGACGGCTTCGGCAGCGCCTTCGAGGCGGTAGGAGCTCGCAGTGGCCCGTGGGCTATCGCTGAGCCTGCCGTTGAGCGCGCTTGCGGCGAGCGTGGCACTCGCCGGATGCGGCGCAAGCTCTAGGTCCGCAACCGAGCGCACGCACAGTCTCACCGTCGGCAGCACCAGCGTCAGTCGCGGCGCGCGAGCCCCGATCAGACGGCGCCAACCAGGCGCTCAGCCATTGACTCTTGAAGAGATGCGCGAATACGACGCCAACGAAGGTCGCTGCGACGACGATGGCGGACGCGTCCGCGATGTCGGGACGATGGATGCCTACTGCTCCTTCCCCGCTCGCTCGAACGACTTCCATCTCATCGAATCCTCGCACGAGAAGGAACCCGCCGGTGAAGAAGAATGAGTGGTCAATCCTCGAGCGCGTAGCTTTCGATGTCGTGATCGAGCGTCCCCTGCGCCTCGTACTGGCCGGAGTGCACGTGGACGAGCTTTCCTTGGCGATCGAAGAACATCGTGGTGGGAACGCCCTCAAACGCGGCGAGCGAGCTGAGTGCTTCCGTGCTGGCTTCGTAGCTGGGGTATGCGACGTGGTGGTCGGCTAGGAACGAGCGGGCGTTCGCCGCCTGGTCTTCGGTGTCTGCGCCGAGGAACGCGACGCTCCGTCCGTACGTCACGGATGCGCTCGCGAGCAGAGGGAACTCCGAGCGGCAGGGCCCGCACCACGACGCCCAAACATTGAGCACCACGGGATAACCGGGGCGCAGGCTACGCAGGCGAGCCGCAAGCGCCGACGCGGAGCCGATGAGCTGACCGGCCTGGCGGTGTAGTTCTGCAAGCGCGGGGGGCGAGCTCGCCAGCTGCTGACGCGCATAGATGCCCGTCTTCGTGGCACTTGGGGCGGGGGCGAGCGCGGCATGTATCTGGCTGACCAGCGCGGCGCGCGTGAGCCACCCTCCCGTGCTCACATCGTGGTACCAGAGGAAGCCGCCCGACGGCGAGATCAGCTCCAGGTACGGCTCGTCCTGAACCCGGTAGCCGTCCGCGAGACGGCCGCTCGAGTCGATCGCGACTGGGTAGGAGAGCGGGTGGGGCAGTGATCGGAGCAAGCGCGGGAGTGCGGCGGGCGATGGCTCGACGCTCGCCTCGTCGACCGCCGTGAGCGCCGGCAGTCCCTGGTGGCCCGCGGATTCGGCGTAGGCGTCGAGTGCCTCGAGCTGCCGTGCGAGGCCCGTCACCTCGGAGTCCCACGTATCGAAGAACAGGATCAGCCGCGGTTTGGCGCCCGGGCCGAGCTGCACGCTGCCACCGCCGGCGCGCGGCAACGTGACTTTGGTCGTCGGTTCGCTCAAGGGGATCTGGGCGTAGGAGACCGCGGAACGCACCGGCGAATGCCCCGGCAGCAAGCTCGCGGCCGCCCGTGCGAAGAGCGATGCGAGCTGTCCCACGCTCGCGTAGGACATCTGGGTCATGAACAGGCGTGAGAGCTTCCCCTGCGTGCCGATCACGTACACGGCGGGGGTGTGGTCGACCTGACCAGCCACGATCTGCGCTTCGATCCCGTACGCGTGCCACACGCGCTCCAGGCGTGCGAGCGGACCGTTGAGGAAGTGCCAAGCGTGCATCATCCCGTGCGCTTGCGAGTACGCGCGCACCCAGCGTGTTTCGGTCGCGGCGGGATTTGCGCCGACGCCCAGCAGTTCCACCTGAGCGCCCGCCGGCCCGAGGAGCCGCTTGGCCTTGACCATCGCGGTGGTGGTGAGCGGGCAGATCGTCGTGCACTGCGGGTCGTTGAAGGCGAGGATCACGACCTTGCCGCGGAAGGCGGACAGCGACACGGCTCGCCCGAACTGATCGGTCAGCGTGAAGTCGGGGGCGGTCCCGTGGATCGGCGTGCCGGGGTCGAGCGTAGGGTTGCTCGCGAGCGCGGCGTTCTTCGACTGTGACGACGGGGACGGCCGGGTGAACGCGAGGGCGCCCACCACGAGCGCGGAGATGCCGGCGCCGACGAGGACACCGCGCACGAGTGCCCGCCGCGTGTCCGAGCCGAGAGCCCGCGGCACGATCGCCCCTACGCCACCGCCGCGGCGGCGAGCCAGAGCCAGCCGCGGACACTCCGAGACCGCCATGCTCCCAGCGGCGTCGCCGGCGCGGAAGTGGGGTCCATCAGCCCTCCTGGGGCGAGCGCGCACCCTGGGGTGCGTCCGCACCTGCTGGCGGTCGGTTGCGCGAATCGACGTGCTCGCGGTGACGCTCGTGACGCCGTATCAGGAACACGCCCCAGGCGACCATGGCGACCACCGCGGCCATCGGGACAAGTATCGTCAGCAGCGACGCCGACAGAAACGACGAGCCCAGCACCACTGTTGTCATCCGCTCGGCCTCCTCATCTCGCTTGCGTGGCCTCCTCCAGCACCGGGATGGGGGAGCCGTTCGGGGCCGGCGAAGGGCCGTCGGGGGGACCCGGGAAGCCGACCGCGTCGAGTACCGGCGCGCGCGGCGGCGGCTCCGGGGCGACCCACTGATACAGCCCGATCAGCAGCGCGATCGTGTATGCGATCGAGCCCCCGACCCACATCATCCCGCCAGCGAGCTGCTGGTCGGTGAGCGCGCTGATCCCGCCGGGACGGGTCCGAAAGTCCGCATAGTGCTGGTAGATCGGTTCGGGCGCCACGACGAAGATGATCGCGAGGACCCAGCCGACGATCATCGCACCCACGATGTAGGCGATCCGCGCCGGCCACGCGAGGTGCGGCCGTAGCGGGCCGGTGTCGATGACCCGCGCCCAGAACAGCAGGCCAAAGAAGAAGAACATCACATGCTCGGCGGCGTGCACCGCACCGTTGCGCTCTGTGAGGTCATACGCGGAGGGAATGTGCCAGACGACGATCGCCCCGTTGAAGAGTATCCACGCCGCGAGCGGCCCCGCGAGGGCGCGCAGCGGGGCGGCGAGGTGCGATTTGGCGACTCCGCGCGCGAGCACGGTACGCGAGTGCAGCGGCAGCGCTCGCCACATCGTCGGCCACGGGCGCCCGAGCAGGATCAGCGGCGGCGCGACGGTGAGCAGGATGATGTGCTGGAGCATGTGCACCCACAGCAGTTCGTCAGCATAGGCGTCGATCGGAGAGGCGACCGCGATCACGATCGACAGCAGCCCTGTGTAGAAGACGGCCGCCTGGAGCACGCTCGGCCGCCCTGCCTTTGGCCGGCTCCCCAGCGCATAGAGGACCGCTGCCGGCACCACGTACACGAGCGAGGGATCCCACGACCAGCGGCTCAGGCTCACCGCACTCATACCAGGTACAGGACGATGAACGCGATCACGCCGATCGCCGCGAAGTAGGCCCAGTAGAAGGAGGACGCCTCGATGCCCGCGCGCAGCAGCTCGTCGTCATCGGAGGGCACGCCCTCGCGCCGCGAGCGTCGCTCGCTCCCACCGGCTCGCCAGCGCACGAGGCTCGCGACCTGGATCTCGATCCAGCAGGCACCGATCAGCGCGAGCACCGCATACCACGCCGTCCAGCCGAAGAAGACCGCTGCATATCCCCCACTCGCGGCACCGAAGCTGAGCGTCGTGTACTCGTAGAACTGCAGCGCCACCGCGGCGAGCGTGCACACCAGCGCGACAATCCCGGCTCCCAACACGTCCGCAAACCGGCGACGCGCGGCCAAGCGGTAGACGATCGCACCGATCAGCATCAGCCCGGCGATCGGCGTACCCAGCCCCACCGGCGGCTGCGTGCTCCCGATCCTGAAGTGGCCATTGGTGTTGAGAGCGAGCAGGTAGAAGTACGCGAACAGAAACGCGAGGAAGAAGAACGTGATCGAGCCGCACAACAGCCTTCCGCCGAGGCGAAGCGCATGCGGCTGCCAGTCGGGCGGCTCGGCCTGGAAGCGCTCGTCGAGTGGAGCCGAGGCCTCCATCGCCTACGCTCCTTCCCCGGCCGGCGCCACCGCGGGCACCGGCGCACGTTCCTCGCCGTAGGGATAGGGATCGCCGTCGAACACGGGCAGATGCTCGAAGTCGTGTAGCGGAACCGGCGTCGGGAGCTGCCACTCGATCGACTTCGACCGCCACGGATTGCGCTCCGCTGGCTCGCGCTTGAAGAGGAGCGAGGAGACCGCGTTCACGAGGAACAGCAGCATTGAAAGCCCGAGCACGTAAGCCGAGGCGCTCACCCAGTCGTTCAAGCCCTGCAGGTTCGTCGCGTAGGTGACCACACGCCGCGGCATGCCCATGAAGCCGAGCGCGAAGAGCGGCGCGAAGGTCGAGTTGAAAGCCAGGAACATGATCCAGAAATGCCACTTGCCGAGGCGTTCGGAGAGCTTGTAGCCGTACATCTTTGGCACCCAGTAGTAGATCGCCGCGAAGAACGCGAAGATCAGCCCGCCCATGATCGTGTAGTGGAAGTGGGCCATCACGAAGAAGCTGCCGTGTGTCGTCACGTCGCTCGGCACGTCCGAGAGAAAGATGCCCGAGACACCGCCCCAGAGGAAGTTGAACGCCCACCCGAGGCAGAAGAGCATCGGCACCGTGAAGCGGATGCGACCGCGCCAGAGCGTGCCGAGCGCGGACAGGAAGATGAACCCGGTGGGAATCGAGATGAGCTCGGTGGAGAACGAGAAGAACGGCCGCAGGTCGGCGTTCAGGCCGGAGACGAACAGGTGGTGCTGCCAGACAAAGAAGCTCAGGATCCCGACGCCGAGCATCCCCGCGACCGCGAGCCGATAGCCCCACAGCGGCTTGCGCGTGAACACGGGCAGCAACTCGAGCACGATCCCGAAGCCCGGGAGCGCCAGCACATAGACCTCCGGATGGCCGAACACCCAGAAGAGGTTCTGGAAGAGGTAGGGGCTCCCGCCCTGGCCGGGAATGAAGAACGCCGTCTGCACGGTGCGGTCCATCGCCGCCATCAGCAGCGTCGCGATCAGCGTCGGCGCCGCGAGCAACATGAGCCCGGACGTCGCGAGCACCGACCAGACGAAGATCGGCAGGCGCGACCAGGTCATGCCCGGAGCGCGCATCGTGACGATCGTCGCGATCAGATTGAAGCCCAGCAGCGTCATCGAGACACCGACGAGCGCGAAGAAGCCGATGTAGGCGTCGTAGCCCGCCGTGCCCTGGCCGCCGAGTGGCTGGTAGCCCGTCCAACCCGTCTGGAAGCCGCCGAAGAAGATCGTCGTGATCAAGATGACCCCGGCGGCCATCAGCAGCCAGAAGGTGAGTGACTCGATACGCGGGAAGGCCATCCGCCGCGAGCCGATCATGATCGGCACGAGCCAGTTGGCGAAGGGCCCGAGCACGCCCGAGGTGAATATGCCCATCATCATCGAACCGTGCATCCCGACGAGCGTGAGGTACTGGTTGGCACCGAAGACGTGGGTGTTGGGCTGCAGCAGCTCGGTGCGTATCGCCATCGCGTTCAGCCCGCCGATGAAGAAGAAGAACCCAATGCCGATCATGTACTGCTTCGCGACCACCTTGTGGTCGGTCGAGAGACTGAAGTAGCGCAGTAGCCCGTGTTCGTGGGACTCCCGCTCGGCGAGTGTGGGTTGATGGCCAAGCAGCCGCTGGACCGGGTAGACGGCGAAGCCGAGGCCGATCAGGAAGCCGAGCACGCCGAACAGGTAGCCGAGCATGACCGCGATGTCATTTTCGCCCGCCTCCGTTGAGTAGTAGACGAGGTTCTGGCCGTGCACCTTGGTGCCGATCCAGTAGCCGAGGAACCAGCCGCCGGTGCCGAGCACGATCCCCGTCAGGAGGTTGAAGCCGATCAGCCGTCGCCACAACGGCGCGGTGGGGGACATCGATCCGGGGGACGTCCCCAGGGGCTCGGTGGTGCTCATCCGCCCCTCCTCTGCGGTTCGGGGAAGTAGGTCTTCGAGTACGGCGAGAGGTTGCGCGTCGCCGGCGCGTACTGGAGCCGTTGGCGTGCGATCCAGGAGGCGAACGTCGCCCGCGGCACCACGCGCCCGCCGTTGTACATGTACCCGTGCCACACTCCGCAGAGCTCGGCGCAGCGGACCTCGAACGCCAGCGGCCCCCTGGTCGTGACGTAGGCGATGTTGTTGACGCCCGGGTTGGCGTCGGCCTTGACCCCGAGCTGATACGCCCAGAAGGAGTGGATCACGTCGAGCGAGGTGACGTTGAACTCGATCAGCGTGTGTGCCGGAAGCTCGATTTCGCGTGTCTCGACGCCGCCGAAGGAGGGCCAGCGGTACGTGAATTGCCACTGCTGGGCGATCACCTGCACCTGCAGCGCGCGCGAGGCGTGCGGCGGAAGCGCGATCGGTTCCGGTCCCTGGCCGCCGCCGGCGCCGGTTTCGAGCAGCCGGATGGTCCCGTAGCCGGTGAGCGAGAGCGCCACCGTGGTCGTCGCGACGATCCACCAGAACTGCACGCTCGAGTTGCCTCGCAGCGCGGCGCCCTCCGACTGCAGCTGCGGCTCACGGTCGCGGAAGGCCCACAGGGAATAGGCGATGAACACGAGCACACCCAGCGCGATCGGCGTCGCGGTGGCGAGCAGCACCGTGTTGTCCACGACCTGGCCCGCGGCTTCGTTGGACCCGTGCCCCGGCGGCAGGTGGGGCCCGAAGACGAAGACGACGATCGGCGTCATGATCGCGCTCGCGAGCAGCCACAACAGCGTGACGTTGCGCGCGTCGTGACGCGAGCCCTCCTCCCGCATGCGGCCGTACCCGCTCATACGACCCTGAGGAAGCCGCCCATATAGCCGACCGTCTGCATCGGGCCGCCGAAGCCCTGGATGAACCCTGCCGCGCACGGCACGAAGCACTGCCAGCGGTAGAGACCCTTTCCCGGCGTGTGGATCACGAAGGAGATCGTGTGGTGGGCGTTGGCGAGCGAGCAGGGCGCGTGTTCGCACGGGTTCTTGGCTTCTTCTTCCACGCCCAAGAGCGGGATGGAGATGCCCAGCTGCGGGATCGCGAACGCGTGCGAGGCTTCTTCGGGGGGGATCGTCCGCGTGAGCTTCCCGTCGAGGGTCATCGCGCCCCCGACGGTGCCGGCGACCTGGCTGATGAACGGGTTGCGCAGACCCGAGGGGCCGTCGAACTGGTAGATCGTTATGCGCACCAGCGAGTTGGCCGGGACTTCGTAGGTCGTAACGTGGCGCCAGTCGCCGGCGGTCGCGTTGACCGCAAAAAACGAGACCCACGTCGGGTGGGGATCGCTCGGCCCGGCTTCCGGCACGGTTGCCAGGTAGAGCTGGGCGCCGGTGGGGGTGCGGGTGGCCGCAGCCGATCCCGGTACGTTCGTCAGGTAGAGCGCGATGTAGAGCACTATCGCGACCACTACCGCGGCCGCAACAATTGCCGTGCCAACAGCTCGCTTGGCGTTCCCACTCATGCGTGGCTCACTTGGCCCCATGGACGATCGAACCCGCCCTGTTACACGTTACTACCCAGCTCGTCCGTGATGGAAACCTCGAGCGGCCTGAGCAGGGCCGTCGGCCTTGGTTCGCCTCAGAGCTCGTCGACGACGAGCGGCTGCTCGACACGCTCGCCGATCGCCTCGCCGACCGCCTCGCGGCGTGGCTGAGCGCGGTCGAGTCGCCGCCGGCGCTCGTCGATGCGCGCGAGGTCGCGCAGCTGACCGGCAAGACGCGCCGGTGGGTCTATGACCACGCCCGCGAGCTTGGGGCGGTGCCGCTCGGTACCGGACCACGACCGCGGCTTGGGTTCCCGCCCGACGTGATCGCGCAGCTGAAGGCAGCCCCGCGGCCGGCCGCGAGCACGCCGCCGCTGCCGCTGCGCGTGAAGCCGCGGCGGCGGCGCGGCACCGGCGCCGTCAGCCGCACCGTCGCCGAGCTGCTCGACGGTCCGCGGCCGGTGATCGGCGCGCGCACCAGAGTAGGAGGGCAGCGCTGATGGGCCGTCCAATCACAGGCAGCGTCGTCAAGCTGACGCCCAAGCAGCCGTGCTTTGCTCTGCGCTTCAGCGCCTACGGCAAGCGGAGGTACATCACGCTCGGCCGCCCGCAGGACGGCTGGACCGAGGTGATGGCAGAACGCGAGCTGGCGATAGTGCTGCGCGAAGTCGAGCTTGGCACCTGGCAGCCGTCACAGCCAGACCCGCCTGCGCCTCTTCGATGCTCGTCTCACCGCCGGGGAAGCTCTCAGAGAGATATCCGACCCAGCGTTGTGCGACCTCCTCGGCCAGTCCCTTGCGCTTTATCAGTGCCTGCTCGGCCTCGGCCAGCAGCTGCCGGCTCTAGACGAGGTCGAGCAGACCCAGGTCATCCGCGACACGGCCCATCAAGTCGTGCAGAACGCGCGAGTCGATGATGTCGGCATCGATGACGGCGCGTGGCGGCGGCTTTGCACGACTCACTCGGCCGGTGCGCCCATCGCGTCGAGGTCGCGCGACCATTGGGCGGTGAGCTCGCGGTGGCGTTCGCGGTGCTCCTCGAACGCGAGCACCGAGGAGAGCGGGATCTTCCAGTAGTGCGAGCTCGGCAGCTTCTGCGCCTGCAGCTTGCCGCAGCCGATCAGCCGCACGACATGCTGGCGGGAGAATCCCAGACGGGTTGCCACCTGTTGGGGGGAGAGCAGCTCATCCTCCTCGGCGACAGTTACCGCGAGGTGCTTGCCCTGTTCGAGCCGGTGCTCGATCTCCTCGGCCACGAGAGCAGCTTGATCCTGATTGTCTGGGTCCAAGTGCAGCGTTCTCATGCGCTCCAGTCAACCAGACCTGTCCCACGTGCACCTTGCGGATTGTGCCTTGCGCCGCTCGGCGCAGCGCGCCGACACCGCTAACGTTCTCCTGCCGCTCTTGGCGGCCCAGTCGTCGGCGCAGAGCGGGGGAGTTGCCGTCGATATGCGAGTCGCCCTTGCCGACGAGGCCGGCGAGCTTCTCCAGAAAAGTGTCGCGGCGGCACGTTGATCTCAAGCCACGTGATGGACGAGGCCAGCGAGTGTCCAGGTCGTCAACGACGCTTTCGCCCCCGACCCTACTGGCGAGCCTGAAGACGATCTTCAAGCGGCTGATCCGCGCGCCCAAGCCGACACTGGCGAGCGCCCCGAGACGATCGTCGAGGTGGAGGCCCCGGGCGGCCCTACCGACGCGACGGGGAACAATCCGGGGAACAAATTGAGCGAAAACGAGAGCAACTGAGCTACACTCAGGGCCAGTAATCACGGGGCTTTAGGGCCCAGCCGCACGGCATCGCTCGGGCTGGGGGCCGGGCGGTCGCTGGTTCGAATCCAGTCTCCCCGACTATCGAAGACCGGCTAATCGAACCACGTCGCTGGTTCGGTTGCTCTCGAGATGCCCGATTGCGAACAGGTCGTAACCGCCCCAATGGAGACCAAATCTGCTCAACTCGATCTGCGCGGGCTCCGTGCCCGGCGAGAGGAGATCCTGGGGTATGCGGCCGAGCGCGGCGCGCGCAATGTGCGCGTGTTCGGCTCGATCGCACGCGGCGAGTCTGGCGCGGGAAGCGATGTCGATCTCTTGGTCGAGATGGAATCGGGGCGCAGCCTGATCGATCTAGTCGGTTTGTGGCAGGACCTCGAGGATCTGCTCGGTACCCATGTCGATGTGCTCAGCGAGGGTGGCGTGAGCCCGTTCCTACGCGAGCGCATCCACGCCGACGCCGTGCCCTTGTGAAGGACGAGCGGACCTACCTGCTCCACGCGATCGCGGCGATCGACGCGATCCAGAGCTACACGATCGGGGGCCGCGAGGCGTTCTTCGCGGACGGCAAGACCCAGGACGCGGTCATTCGCAATATCGAGATTGTCGGTCAGGCCGTCAAGGGGATCTCGGGCGAAACGCGTGCACTCGATGGGACGGTGCCTTGGCGGCAGATCGCCGGGATGCGTGACAAGCTTATCCACGATTACTTCGGAGTCGATCTAGCGCTTGTCTGGGACGTGGTCGAGCGCGAGCTGCCGAGTTTGCGTCCACGATTGGAGAGGCTGAGTCGGCACTTGGCAGAGGGCGACGTCGTCGGCCGCTAAACGGCATCAGCTTCGGGCACGGAGCCGTCGGAGGCCGGAACGTGCACTTGTGGAGGGTTTGTCTCGACCTGTGCTTCGCCAGCCGATTTTTCTTCGGGCTGAGCCCAATCCTCGGGCGGCTCGATCTTGGCCGTGATTCCCGCGTGCTCCTCTAGCAGGTAGAGCAGGTTGCTGCCGCTCAGCAGCTCCAGTGGCTTGTTCTGCGCGAACTCGAACGAAGCTTTGCCGTATCCGCTTGTGGTGACGAGGATCCCCTTGCTCGCTCCCTCGTTCTGCATCGTCCCGAACAGATCTCGAACGGCGCTCACCCCGACCGTGTTCTTGTAGCGCTTTGCCTGTATGACGACTTTGCCTCCCAAGATGGGCCGCGGATCGTAGGCGACGCAGTCAACCCCGCCGTCACGGGAGGCTTGCGTCAACCGTGTCTCCAGGCCCATCTTCTCGAATAGGTTGGTAATTAACGTCTCGAATTCGCCGGGTGTCAGCTCCATGAGGTTTGGTCGTTGGTCGATCGAAGACAGGACGTCGGTACTCTCGACGAAGCGTGGATCCACCATACTGAATTCGAGAACGGGACGCACGGGGGCAAGCTCAGCTGGGTTGCGTGAGATCGATGCGTTGAGTCCTTGTAGGCAGGCGCCTGGCTCAACTCGTGCGAGATCAAGGCTGTCGAAGAGGTCGCGAGTTGTGCGGAGCGTGATCAGGCAAGGGTGCGTTGGCTTTCCGGTGCGAGGGTCGATGGTGTCGACGTGTCCGTTGAAGACGACCGACTCAACGTGGTCGGCTCGATCTGCTCGAAACATCTCGTACACCGACCGCAGTGTCACTTGTGCGACGACGTTGGCATAGAGCGACCTGCTTTGGGTGGCTGGTTGCGCTTTGGAGGTGATTTCATCTTTGGCTTTGACGTAGCGATATTCGGCCACGTCTGGAACGACGTCGAACGTTGGTAGATCCATCTCGATAACGAGCTGTCGCGACTCCGGCACGTAAGCGACCTTGTTTTGCTGGGGAAACCCGTCCGGGTATCGACTCGCGGCGAGCACCATGGAGCAGTAAGTGACGACCGAATCGGGGTCACGCGCCTCATAGCTAGCTTTGAACGCCTCCACCTCCTTGTTCTGGGTCACCACCCGCTCAGCCTCGGCATCGACGCGTGCTTCGTGGTCGCGTTTGGCTGCGGTCAGGGCCGTCAGCCGGTTACGCTCGGCCTCGACGGCCTTGGCGAGCTCCTCGGCGTACCGAGCCTCAGCCTCGGTCACTGTCTGTGCATGCTTCGCTTTTGCTCCAGGGAGAAGCTTCTGCAGGCCCGACGGGGGTGGAGGCAGTTGCTTGACGGGAGGCTCGATTGGGCTTGCAAGCTCGCCGGGATCGAACGGGATCGTGGCGGGCTGCTCCTTCAATGTCTGGACCTCAAAAGATGTGTCTGTAGACAAGGAGGCGGTTAGAAGTCCGTCGAGTTGCCCGATACGCTCTGTGATCTCCCGGGTCAGCTGCTCAGCTTCGTGCGCGCGCTGCTCAGCATAGAGTCGCTTCTGCTCTTTTTCGTCGTATGACCGCTGACGAGCCGCTTCTTTCAGCCGGCGCTGTCGCTCATGTTCGAGCGCGCGAGCCGCTCGCTCGGCGTCGCGCCGACGGCGCTCGGCTTCGCGCTGCATTTGTACCCAAACGCTTCGGCGTGCCATACAGTTGGCTCCTCGTTGTCGCGGCTCTCTATGGATAGGCCGCCCGATCTTAGTGTCTGGAACTTGTGCGCGCCCGCGCCGAGTAGCACTGCGAACATATGTTTGCCTAGTTCGCTCGGGTGGATGTAGCTTGGAGTGCACGTCGGGTGCCGACGGATAGCGGCTTCTCAGCGGACTCGTCTATGAGCTCACCGAATACGGGCGTGAGCTCGAGCCGATCGTGCTGGCACTCGGCCGGTGGGGATTCCGGTCGATGGGCGAACCCAAGGATGACGACATCGTCACCGCCGACTCGCTGACGATGGCTCTGCGAACCGCGTTCAGACCAGAAATCGCTTCAGCGCCACTGGATTTCCAGATCCAGGTGGATGCCGTCGAGTTGCGTGCCCAGGTCAGCGATGGCGCGTTGAAGGCGGTCCAGATCGCTCCCCCGGCACCGCCGGTAGGAGGCTCACTGCCCAGCAGCGAGCCTGAACTGCGGTTCGCCACCAGCCCCGGCATCCGCCACCTGATCGCGGGCACGCTGACCCCTGCCCAGGCCGTGGAGCAAGACGTGGTCACCATCCTGAAGGGCAACCTGAGACTGCTTGAGCGATTCACAGAGCTCTTCCGGATCGACGTCTGACCGCGCTCCGGTCGCCCACGTCGTGGGACGCGGGTTCGATTGGATGAGGATCGCGCGCAGGCTTCGGCGAAGAGAGCCCCGCGGGCGATCTGGTGTAGGGCGCCGCCAGGAAGCCACCACGCGGTGCTACCAACGAGTGCTACCATTGTCTCGTGGCTGCACGTCATCCCCGCCTTGGCGTTGAGCGCGACCCAGAGATGGAGCGCGCGCTCGCGCTCACGCAACCGTTGCTGGACCCCGCTGAGACCCGGTCGGCTGCCGCCCAGATCAGGGCGCTGACGCTGCGCGGTGCACGGTCGGTACTGGCTACCGCCGACGAGCCCTCCCGGCTGCAGGCGCGACTCGTTGAGCGCTACGGAGCGACACCCGCCCAAGGCGATCTGCTGGATCTAGACACGCCGGCGGCGGACCCGCACGAGGCAAGCGCAACGCCGGCGAGCGACGCCTTGCAATGGGTTCGCGGCGAGTGAGCGCCGCCTACCTCGACGCATCCGCTTTGGTCAAGCTGTTCAAGGACGAGCCTGAGACCCAGCCTCTGCGCCAAGCACTCGCGCACTGGCCGGTCCGGGTCGCAAGCGAGCTGATCCGCGTCGAGGCGATCTGCACGGCCCGGCGACTCGGTGACTCGGCGGTGCTCGAGCGCGCGAAGACGGCGCTCACCCGTCTGACCTTGCTGCCCCTGACCGCTGAGATCATCGATCTTGCCATTGGCGAGTGTCGGCCTGCGCTCCGTGCGATGGACGCCCTCCATCTGGCGAGCGCGCTGTCCGTCCGCGAGGAGCTCGGCGCGATGTTCGTCTACGACACGGACCTGAACACCGCAGCGAGTCACCACGACCTGAACCCGCTCGCGCCAGACTGAGCGCAACCCCGGGCGCTGCCACACCTGTATCTCGCTCTCGGCTGTGATTGTGCATCCCGCTACCGCATCCAGATCGCCAAGGCAGCTGGCCACGATCCCGCGGTGCGCGTGCCGCTAGCGTATGCCCGTGCGCGTCGCCACCTGGAACGTCAACTCGGTGAAGCAACGTCTGCCGCGACTGCTGTCGTGGTTGGACGAACGCCAACCCGACGTCGTTTGTCTGCAGGAGACCAAGCTCGCCGACGAGGCCTTCGAGCAGTTGCTCGGGGAGGAGCTGCGCGGACGCGGATACACGCTCGCCCTCCACGGCGAGGCGACCTGGAACGGTGTCGCGATCCTCTCGCGCGCCGGCGTCGAGGACGTCGTGCGCGGGATCGCGGGCGCCCCGGGCTTCCCGCACGCGGAGGCGCGCGCCATAGTGGCGAGTTGTGGCGGGATCAGGGTGTACTCGGTGTACGTCCCCAACGGGCGCGCTCCCAACTCCGAGCACTATCGCTACAAGCTCGCCTGGCTGCAGGCGCTGCGCACCGCCGTCGCGGCTGGCGCCGACGACGCGCTGGTGTGCGGCGACATCAACATCGCACCGGCCGACCGAGATGTCTTCGACCCGCAGGCCTACGTCGGGCAGACGCATGTCACGGCGCCCGAGCGCGCGGCGCTGGCCGAGTTGCAGGCGCTGGGGTTGCGTGACGTCGTGCGTGAGCGTTGGCCGCGCGAGCGCGTCTTCACCTACTGGGACTACCGCGCCGGGATGTTCCACCGTGACCTGGGTATGCGCATCGACCTCGTGCTCGCGAGCGACGCCGTCGCGGGTCGTGTGCGCGCCGCGTGGGTCGACCGCCAAGCGCGCAAGGGCAGCGGGCCGAGCGATCACGCGCCCGTGATCGTCGACCTCGACGAGGCGCCCGACGGGGACATCGGCCCGGTCGTGCCGCCGCCCTCGGCGCCGGTCGCGCGCGGCGGGCGTGTCGAGCTGCCGCAGGCGCTGAATCGCGGCAGCTGAGTTGCCGGCATCGGCGTGCTGGTGGCCAGTCAGGCGCGGCGACGCCGCACGATGGCCCAGGAACATGTCCGGCTCAGCATTCGATCGCGGCAAACGTCTGCTTGTAGCTGGCGGCCAGCTTTTCGGCCGCCGTCAGCAGCTTGGTGAGCGCCTGCGGCAGTGTCAACGTGGAGAGTTCCTGCTTGATCGTGCTCAGTTCGGAGGACAGCTGGGCGTTGGCCTTTTCGACGTCTTCCTTGCGCTTGCCGCTCAGTTTGCCCTCGGCGCCTTTGACCTTTTCGAGCCCCGCTTCGATTGACTTGATGTCGCTCTGCACGGTGCTGGCGCTGGCGTCGGCGAGCGTAATGCTTTTGAGGCTGTTGACGCCGTCGTTGACTTCCTGCTTGCCTTCGCACACCGTCTTTTCGGCCTTCGCCTGTTCGGATTCGCCGCAGCCGCTCATCATTGCGAATGGCACCAGCGCGGCCAGCACAGCCACGTAGGGGTGGGGGGAGCGCACGCCCCCAAGCTACGCGCGCGGCGGGTGAGCGAGTATCACTCGCCAGGGATGATGAGCGCTCACCCCTTGCCGCACGGCCGTCGGCCCAGCGGCGCCGCGGGCTCGAGCCATCCGCCGCGGTACATGGCCGGCGAGCACGCCGGCACCGATCCCGATCAAGGCCCCGGCCGCCACGTCGCTCGGGTAGTGAACGCCGGCATGAACACGGGAGTAGGCGACGGCGCCGGCGAGCGGCACGAGCAGCGGCGCCAGGGCCGGCAGCTCAGCGCTGGCGCCGGTGGCGAAGGCGAACGCGCAAGCGCTGTGACCCGACGGAAACGAGGTCGAGCGCGGCATGTGGATGAGGGTTGCCCCCGAGTGCGACAGCGGACGACGCCGGCGGACCAGCAGCTTGGCGGGCCCATTCGCGGCACTCGCCGCGATTGCGATCGCAACGACGCCCCGGCCAGCGGCGCTGCGTCCGCGGCGACCGCCGCCGGCGGCGAGCAGGCCCGCGATGCAAAGCCACAGTCGTGAGTAGTTCGCTGCCCGGGTGAGCGTCACGAGCGAGCGGTCGCGCCGCGCCGAGCGGATACCGCGCGAGCGCGCCATGAGCAGGTCGTCGAGGCGCTGCAGGCCGAGGTGCGCGGCTGAACGCGGACCGGGGTGCACGACCGAACGCGGCCTGGGGCGGGCGGCCGGGCGCAGGCGGGGGCATGCGGGGGAACACCGGCGGGGGCGTACAGGGAAGGGTCTCACCGGCCAGCGGCCACCCGCAGCAAAGCACCGAGGTTCTCCACGGTGAGCGACACTGCGCTTGCGGCAGGAGCGAGGCCGGCCGTGGGCGGCAGTCGCACGCGCAGCGCCCGGGGCATCGAGACGAAGCGCAGCGGCGGCTGCAGTACGAGCGCCTCGCCGTCGAGACCGACCTCGACGGGACCGCTGGAGCGCACCTCGAGTTCCGGCGTCGACCAGGACAGCAGGCCGGGGAAGCGCTCGGCCTGCCCCACCAGCTCCAACGCGAGGAGCCTCGACACGTCCGCGGCGGTGCGTACCTGCGCGGCCATCACCCCCAGCAAGCCCGCGTCGATCCGCGCGCGGGTGCCGGCTCCCGCCAGGTGTGTGAGCTGATAGGGGTTGTTGGAGATGAGCACCAGCGGCGCGTCGCGGCAGCTGCTCCCGTCGGGGGCGGTGAACTCGAGGTCGATCGGCGCGGCGCCGGGGCCGAGCAGATCGGGCAGCATGCGCGTCCAGGTGTCGAGCTTGGCGTCGCGGTAGGCGTCCGACTGGACCACCTTGGCGTATACGCCGAGCGAGGCGTTGTTGACGAACACGCGGTCGTTGACGCGCGCCAGAT
This sequence comes from uncultured Solirubrobacterales bacterium, assembly GCA_963713985.1. Taxonomy (GTDB): domain Bacteria; phylum Actinomycetota; class Thermoleophilia; order Solirubrobacterales; family Solirubrobacteraceae; genus Palsa-744. The sequence goes on from OY970219.1 coordinate 2,458,418, forward strand.
CGATGCGCCGCTCGATGCCGTCGGTGAACGCGTCGAGCGCGCCGACCACGTCCTCGCGGTCGAGCCCGAGGTCGAGCGCGAAGTGGTTGCGCGTGCCCGCCGGGACGCACACATGGGCCACGTCGCGCCGCGACGCGACGGTCGCGACGAGCGCCTGCGAGCCGTCGCCGCCCGCCATGCCGAGCACCTCCGCGCCGCGCGCAATCGCCCGCTCGGCCAGCTCGAGCAGGTCGTCGCCGGGCCTCAACACGATCGGCTCGACGTCCCGCCGTTGAGCCTCATCCGCCAGGTGAAAACGCTCGGCCTTGCCGCCGCCGGACTTCAGGTTGATGATCAGCGCAGCCGAGCTGGCGGCGTCCACGCGTGTGGCCGTCTGCCCGAGCGTGTGCGCCGCCGCCTCCCCGGTCCGGCCCAGCGCGTAGCGGGCCGCGGCCCCGAACATCGCCAGCGCCAGCGCCAGCGCGAGCAGCAACAAGACCCCCTGCCAGTGACTCACCACCACCGCGATCAGGCCGGCGCAGGCGAGCGCCGCAACCACCCAGCTGGCGGTGCGTCTGGCGCCGTGCGTGGTGAGGGCGACCCAGGCCGCTGCGCTTGCCACGAGGACGAGCACCACCGCCAGTGCCGCGATCGCGAGATTGCCCGCCAACGTCACCGCGACCAGCACTGCCATTGCAACCGGCGCCAGCAAAGCCACCACCGCCATTGCTCGGAGCTTCAACGGCTGTCCTCCGTGTCCTGCGCCGCCAGCCTGGCCTGGTGGCAGCTGAGCAGCTGCACCCCCTCATGCAGCAGCTCGACGCCATCGCACTTGCGCTTCAACCCACCCGTGAACGCGGGATCGAGCATGGCATCACGATCTGCTCGCAGCCTCACGGTGCCGGCCATCGCCCCCATGGTTGCGCCCGCTTGGGTGAGGGCGCCTCACCCGCCGTGGGTGTCCTGCACGTGATACTCCTCCATCGGCGGAGGCCGTCCTGGCCGCCACGCCGGCCCGAGCGCGGGCCATTGCCGCGTCCCGTTTGGGATGCCATGGCCCCGTCGCCGTCAAGGCCGACGGGGCCATGCACATCCGGTCTGGCTGCCTTTCAGTGCTCGAAGAACTCAGCGCCCAGGACCGTCGCCATCGTGGCGTAGCCGATCGTCGTGGGGTGAATGTCCGCTTCGGGGCTGGTCGGGTTGTATGTTCCGCCCGGGCACATCGCCGTGAGCGTGCAGATCGTCGGCAGGTCGATCTCTTCGGAGCCGCCGAACACGATGTACGGGTTGAACAGTGGCTCGGGATTGGCGAAGCTCGTGTTCGAGACTTTCGCCGCGACGCCCGCCAGCACCGAGTCGAGCCCGGCGGTCGTCTTGTCGCCGCCCGGCGCCGGCAGCACCAACGGGTACGGGTTGTAGAGGCCGACGAGCACGATCTGCGCGTGCGGCGCTGCTGCACGCAGCTGCGTCAGGATCGAGTAGACGTTCGCCCCGATGTGTGCGAACTCGGCTTCGATCTGGGCCGGCGTGCACGTGAATGTCGCCGGGAACCCGCACGTGCTGGCGAGGAACTGGAGCACGTCGTTGGCCCCGAGGTCGAGCGTGATCGGGCTCACGTTCGGGTTTTCTTTGAGGATCGCCAGCGCGTCGGCGAGCTGCGAGCTGTATGGCGTGTAGGGGTGGTGCAGGAACGCGTAGGGGAAGGGCGTACCCGTCGGCCCACCGGCGCAATAGCCGGCCACGCCGGAGCCGTTGATGAAGGTTTCGGTCGTCTCGCCGGGGCAGCCGTCGTTGATCACCTGCAGCCGGGGGTTGAAGATCTTCAGCGCCGCCGCGAAGTCGTCGACGTAGCCTGCATCGAACGTCGAAGGTTCGACATACCCTTTTGTTTCCAACTCGTGCTTGAACTGCGCTGCGTGGTAGCCGTAGGCGAGCGAGTCGCCGAGCGCGAGATAGGTGCTGCCGATGTTCGCCGCGCCGGCCGTCGCGGTGAACACGAGCGATCCAATCGCAGCCATCAGGACCACGAACAGGCGCATACGGGCAAAGCCTCTACAGGACATGGAGCACACTCCTCCTTTGCATGGATGGATAGACAGCAGGGCCCCTCGAGCGATTCCTCCGTCCGCTCGGGCGCGTCGTCACCCGCAGCCTACCCAAAGTCCCGTTGATCGAATCAGTTTTGAGCCTTGTCCAGAGGCTCAGTCGCCGCTGCTCACGTGCTCCTCGCCGTGGCGGCGTCGCTCGGGTCCGATGGCGGGATCTCGTCGGGCAGGTCGCCGCTCGGCCACGACTGCCAGGGGAACCCCCCGCGCGCGTGACGCAGCCGGTAGGAGAGCGCGCCGTGGGCGTTCATCGCGTGCCACGCGGCCTGCGTGGTGAGTGTGAACCTGGGGATCCAGAAGCGCTCCTCGATCGGGTCGAGCGGCGTCGGCGCCGGCGCCAGGTCGACGTCGGCGGCGACGTGGCCCTCGCCGTCCTCGAGCGTCAGGCGCGCGAGGATCGCGCCATCGCGATCGCAGATCTGGGACTCGCCGAGCATCTGCGTCCTCCACGGGATGCCCGGGCCGAGCGGCGTTTCGCCCTCGATCGCCCCGACGTGGGAGGCTTGGGCGACCGGGGCGCCCGTCAGCCGCGCCACCTGGCCGGGGAGCGCACGTGCCTGCGCGCGCCAGATCGCGTGCTCGCGCTCGGCCCACCAATGCAGCGGGCCGGGCCACCCGAGCGGCATCGAGGGCCAGCACATCCCGCCCAGCACCACGTGCGCGCCGCTCGCGCGCACGCGTGCGGAAGTGCGAAAGCGCGCCCACTCCCAGCCCGACATCAGCCCGACCTCGCAGCCCAGCGTCTCGCTGCGTGTCACCCCCGGGTCATCGCCGCCGACGTAGAAATGCTGCTCCCACGCCGTCGGGATGTCCTTGTCGTGCAGGTGCACCGCGCCATTCGGCTCGGCGAGCACGAACGTGCCGTAGGCGTGCTTGCCGCGCACGGCAAGGAAGCCGCCGCCGATCACGCAGCCCAGCTCGCGCGCGAGCCGTGTGAGCAGCTGAAACGGCTGACCGTCCACCGGCCGCGCTGCGCCCCTGAGCACCTTCGCGAAGACGTTCGGCGTGGTGCACGCCTCCGGGACGAGGATCACCTCCGGGGAGTGCTCGCGGTGGGCGTCGCGGATCAGGTCCTCGATCCGCTCGAGGTTGCGCGCGACCTCCCCCAGCGCGAGGGCCGGCTGGACGACCGCGATGCGCGTCATGCGATCACTCCCGGCCGACGAGCTCGTTCGCAGTCATCGTCATGGTTGCGGCTGTGGGGGCGTCTGCTGTGCCGGCTTCGGCGAGGTCGTCTGCCGTCGTGGTCGGAGTCGGGGTTGGGGTCGTGCGGGGCGCCTGCTGCGCCGGCTGCGGCGGCGCCGGCCAGTCGGCTCCGGGATGCTCGGAGCCCGCGATCGTGCTGGTCGAGCGGAAGCGCCCGGCGCGCTGCTCGAGGTGGATCGCCAGCCCCGTGCGCAGCTCCGGGAGCAGGCGGCGCAGCGTCTGCAGGCGCGGCTGCTCGCCGTGCCACATGGCGGCCCCGAGCGCACGCGCCACTCGCGGCGCGGTCACGATCTGCTGCGGCGTGCGCGCGCGCCCGAACAGGTCGGTGATGTCCGGGTCGGTCGTGCGCGCCGCGTCGCGCATCACCTCGCAGATCACCGCCGACTGGCGCTCGACGCGCGTGTCCGAGTTCGCGAAGTGGTAGGCCGGCAGGCACTCGCGATCGCGGGCCGCCTCCCACGCGCGGGTTGCGCGGTCGACCGCGTCGGCGTCGTCGAGCATGGGCAGCACCTGCTCCGCGAGCGTGCGCCCCGCGAACATCGCATCGCGCATGCCCTGCCCCGTGACCGGGTCCTTGAAGTGCCCCGCATCTCCCGCCAGCGCCCAGCCGGGCCCGGAGGACGCGCGGAAGAACGCCGGCGTCTGCCCCGTCGAGCGCAGCTTCGTCCCCGCCGGCGCGCCCGCCACGCGCGCCGCGAGGCCCGGATGCTCCGCGAGCTTGCTCTGCCAGTAGCCCTCGGGGTCCGCGCGCGCAGCGCTCGCCTCGTCGCGGTGACCCATCAACAGGACCAGCAGGCGTCCCGCTGGCGTGCTCGGAAAGGCGAACGCGAACGAGTTGCCCTCGCGCCACTGGTAGTAGGTCTCGGCCTCGATCCCACCCGCCAGCGGGTCCTCGAGGTAGCGGAAGACCAGGCCGCGGCCGTTGCGCGAGATCCGGTAGGGCGTCCACGCGCCCACCAGCGCGGCGACCGTCGAGCGCCGGCCATCGGCGCCGACGAGCAGCGTGCAGGCGAGCTCGTGCTCGGCGCCCTCGCCGTCGCGATAGCGCACGCCGACGACGCGCCCGCCGCGCCAGCGCAGCGAATGCACCGTGCAGTGCTCGCGCACGTCCGCGCCCTGCTCGCGCGCCGCCCGCACCAATTGCACGTCCTGCAGGTTGCGCGGGACGCAGACGCCGTAGTCGATGCCGTCCGCCGCCGGGCGCAGCCGCTCCAGCACGCCGATGCCCTCGACCACGATGCGCGCCCAGCGCACCCGTGAGGGCTGCAGCTCGAGGATGCGCGGCAGCGCCCCGAGCTTCGCCAGCTCGCTCGTGCCCGCGGGCATCAGCACGTGGGTCGAGAGCTGGTCGGAGGGGAACCCCATCCTGTCGAGCACCACCACCCGGCGCCCCGCCCGCGCCAGCGCAGCCGCCACCGCACAGCCCGCCAGGCGCGCTCCCACGACCACCACGTCGACCTGCTCCACCGCCGCGCGGCGGCGGCTGGGGGCAGCGCAGGCTGCGGTCCCGCCGTTCGCGCTGTCAGGCGGGCGGTTCACGATCCGGCCGGTCCTGCCAGCGCCGCTCCATCGTGCGGAGCATCTGTGGGTAGACGATCAGGTAGCGGAACGGCTTGATCGCGGCCATGTAGGCGTTCCCGAACAAGCCGTTCGGCTTCACGTAGATCGCCATCTGCCCCCGGTAGCCGCCGCTGCCCTCGGGGACCCAGCCGAAGTGCAGGACGCCGTGCATCGTCTGGTTGGCGATCTCGGCGGCGAACTCGTCGTCGGTCAGGAAAAGCGAGGTGAGTGGGAGACCCTCGAATACCGGCCCGGGCGCGGCGCGCAGGTCATCGGGCAACCGCTCGCGAAGCGTCGTCACCCGCGACCCGAATCCCGAGCCCGGGTCGTCCAGGCCGAACAGGTCGCCGAGCTTCCACCGCAGCGACAACAGCGCCCGCGTCGCGCGGGACGCGGTCTTCTCCGGATCGGCTGCGGCGAACCCCTCGACGAAGGTCGGGAACTCCTCCGCTCGACCGGGCGTCGGCAGCGCCCAGACGTCCTCGAGCCGAAAGTCGGGGACGATCTCGTGGATCCGCCAGGGCCGGGAGGTGTGCGCTGTGTTCGGGAGTTTCATCTCAAAGGGTGTCCATCCATACGGCAGCGTATAGTTGAATGCTAGCATCATCGTCGGGAGTGTCAACACCGAACCGAACGCGATAGGGAGGCGATGGCGCCCCCGACCCGAACGCCCCGCAACAGGTGGATCGAGGAGGGGCTGACTGCCCTTGCCGCCGGTGGCCCGGACGCCGTCCGGATCGAGGCCCTGGCCCAAGTATTGGGCGTCAGCAAGGGCGGCTTCTACTGGCACTTCAAAGACCGCCAGGCGCTGCTCGAGGAGATGCTGGACGCATGGGAGCGCACCTGGGTCGACGAGGTGATCGAGGCCGTGGAGGCCGAGGGCGGGGACTCGAGGTCGAGGTTGAGACGGCTGTTCGCGCTGGCCGCCGCCTCGGGCGGCGAGCTGTTGAAGATCGAGCTGGCGATCCGCAGCTGGGCCCGGCGCGAGGAGGCGGTGGCCGAGCGCTTGCGGCAGGTCGACAACAGGCGAATGGACTACATGCGCTCTCTGTTCGGAACCATCTGCGAGGACGACGACGATGTCGAGGCCCGCTGCCTGCTGGCCTTCTCGCTGTTCATGGGCGGCCACTTCGTCAGTGTCGATCACGGCGGGCGCAGCCGGGCGGAGGTGCTGGAGCTGGCCCTGGAGCTGCTCACCCGATAGGGCGCTCACCGACGAGCCGCCGAGCTGAGCTGGGGCTCGGTGCATGAGGCCACGAACCCGTCCGATTCTCAAGGCCCGCACGACGGCGGCCGACTAGCCACACCATGAAGGCCCGCTCCACGATCGCGGCTCTGTGCGCGGTGGCGATCATCGCCGTCGTGGCGCTCCTCCTCACCGGCGGCGGGTCGGGGAGCACGAACATCGCGAAGGTCGCACCCGGGACGTTTGCCGAGGCCGCCGACGTCACCACCCATGCGGGCGGCGCCCAGGTGGTGATCACGGGCAGCGTCAGCGCACCCGAACTGTCGGCGCCGCTCACGCTGAGCGGTACCGGTCATGTCAACTTCGATCCCAGCGAAGCCCAGCTCACGTTCACTATGAGCGGGTTCCCCGCCACCGTGCAGGCCGAGATCCCCGGGGGGACGCTGACGATGAACGAGATCTACAAGTCCGCCACGCTCTACATGGAATCCTCGCTCCTCGCCGGCAAGCTCCCCGGTGGGGCGCGCTGGATGAAGCTCGACCTTGCCAGCGTGAGCGAGGCGATGGGCCTCGACCCCAGCTCGCTGACCAGCAGCGGCGCCAACCCCGTCCAGTACCTCAGCTACCTCAAGGACGGCGCCGGGACGGCCACCGTGGTCGGCCACGAAGCCGTGCGCGGCGTACCCACCACCCACTATGAGGGCGAGCTCAACCTGCTGAAGGCCGCCGAAGCCCAGCCCGGCACCAACCGCTCCCAGGCGCGCGCCGCGTTTCAGAAGCTCGTCGCCGAGACCGGTCAGAGCAGCCTTCCCGTCGAGGTCTGGCTCGACGCTCAGGGCCGTGTCCGGCGGGTGTCGCTGGCGATCGCCAGCGCCGCCGGTGGGCACGACGTGCAGACCAAAATGCAGACCGAATATTTCGACTTTGGTGCGAGCGCGAGCGTGAACCCGCCAGCCGAAGTCGAAGTCTACGACGCCACCCAAACCGCGCTGCAGGGCCTGAGCGCCGGCTGACACATTCGGCTGCGACAATTGCTCAGCCAGGATTCGACAGCCAGGGGAGGGCGATGCTTTTCAAGCAGATCACCCATGACGATCTCGGCTGCGCCTCCTACCTGATCGGCGACGAGCGGGCCGGGGTCGCGGCGGTCGTCGATCCGCGCTTCGAGATCGACGAGTACCTCGAGCTGGCCCGCTACCGCGGGGTCACCATCGAGCACGTGCTCGAGACCCACAACCACGCCGATCACGTCTCCGGGCACGGGCGGCTGGTGGCCGCGACGGGGGCGCGCATCCACATCCACCGCCTGGCCGACCCCGCCTATGACCACGAGCCGTTCGAGGATGGCTGGGAGCTGCGCCTGGGATCGCTCCTCGTGCGCGCGGCCCACACCCCGGGGCACCGCCCCGAGCACACGGCCTACCTGTTGATCGACACCAACCGCGGCGATGACCCCTGGGCGGTGCTGAGCGGGGACAGCCTGTTCGTGGGGGACGTTGCGCGCACCGACCTGGCGATCGAGCAGGCCGAGGGCGCGCGCCAGATCTTCCGTTCCGTGCACCAGCGGCTGCTGAGCCTCCCCGAGGATTGTGAGGTCTGGCCGGCGCATCTCGGGGGCTCGATGTGCGGGGGGCCGGGCATGGACATGAAGATCTGCTCGACGATCGGCTACGAGAGGCGGCACAACCCGACACTCGCGATCGCCGAGGAGGAGGAGTTCGTCGCGCGGGCGCTCGCCAAGCTGGGTCCGCAGCCGCCGAACTTCGAGAAGATCGTGGCCCTCAACCGCGGGCCGCTGCTCACCAGCGGAGTGGAGGTGCCGGCGCTCTACCCCCACCAGGTGCAGCTCAAGCGCGAGGAGGGCGCGCTGCTGGTCGACGTCCGCACCGACCTGCAGTTCGACGACGTCCACATCCACGGGTCGATCTGCATTCCCTCGTTCAGCTCTGGCTTCGGATCGAAGCTCGCGTGGCTGGCGGAGCACGAGCGCGAGATCGTGTTCATCGGACGCGACGACGCCGACGGGAGACGTGCCGCCAAACTGGCGTTGTCGGTCGGAGTGCGCAACGTTGGCGGGCTGCTGGCGGGCGGCATGACCAACTGGCGCCAGGAAAGGCACCCCGCCACCTACACCGAGCGGTTGGCCGTGGAGGAGCTGCTCGGGCGACTCTCCGGGGAACCCGAGCTGCAACTGCTCGACGTCCGCGAGCTGCGCGAGTGGAACGAGGGTCATGTGCCCGGGTCCCTGTTCACTGCGTGGCATGACATAGACGCGATCCCGCGGGGCCTGGATCCGAACCGGCCGATCGCGGTGATCTGTGCCGCGGGAGTGCGCGCGGCGACCGCCGCCAGCCTGCTGACCCACTACGGAGCGACGCAGGTCATCCACGTGATCGACGGCGGCGTCCCCCGGCTCGCCCAGCTTGGCCTGCGGCTGGAGTCGAGCGCCGCGATCACGGCTTAGAACCTGCTCGTTGCTCGAGGCGGGCCATGGCGCGCGTCGCTCGGAGAGCTTCGCGCGGGGCTCACAATTCCGCTTCGTGGGCCTCGGCGCGGCCGACCAGCGCGGCTTCCAGGAAACGCTCCTCGGCCCGCCAGAACGGGCGCCCCAGCGACTGCGAGGCCAGCTCGACCACGGCGGGGCCGTCGGCGAAGAGGAAGTCCTCCAGATAGAACGGCGCCTGCACCCGCCGGCCGCGGCGGGTGCGGTAGACGGCCTGCATGGACAGGCGCAGCGCCGTGGCGCGGTACGGCGCGCCGCCCCGGTAGCTGCGCGGCGTGGGCGTCGCGGGCGCGGTGACGGTGATGTGGCCGAGGCTCACCCGATCCCCGCTCGGCTTGGCGCGTTTCGATGCGAGCCGCTCGGCGAGGCGCCGGAAGTAGCCTGCGAGGCAGTCGCGTGCGCGCGGGCTTGCGAGTGCGGTCAAATAGCGCGCCGCGGGAGCATCGCCGGGGAAGACGACGACCGCCGAGTAGACCAGGTTGTAGCGGTCGGCGCTCCGTGTGCGGAACAGCGGGGAGCGGATCGAGGCGAGCACCCGCGGCGGGCCCGCCGCGCCGCTGCAGTGGGCGAACGCCTGCCAGTACCCGCGGTCCACTGCGGGGGCTTCCGGCGCGATCGCGCTCGCGCCCGACAGGAGGTAGCCGCGCAGGTTGACCGCGTGCCCGTAGGCCGCCGCGGCGGCGGCGCTCGGCGGCGGGCCGAGGGCGGCGGCGCGCGGCGAGCGCGGCAGCAGCGCCAGGCTGCTCGCGCCGAGCGAGCCCGCGCCACGCGGGCAGCCGGCGCCGGGAAGCGCACAGGCCAGGGCCTCCGGGGTCGCGCCGTCGCGCAGCCGTTCGCGCCGATCCCGCTGCGGCCCGGTGGTGGTAAGGAGGTATTCCGGCGGCACGTCCGTCACTCGGTACAGACGCGGGCCGCGGGCAAACAGCACGTCCCACTCCCGCGCATCGTCGGGGTTGACCCAGGTCAGCTCCCGCGCGCCCCCGGGGTAGCGGGGCGCGCTGCTCGCGCCCTCACGGCGGCAGCGCGGGCTGGCGGCGAGCCTCAACGCCTGCTCGGCCTGCCCCGCGCTCGAGTATTCGAGGGCGTCGGCGGCGACGTCGTCTTCGGCGCCCTCCCGGTCGAGCGCCCACCAGCGGATCTCGTAGCCCGCCGGGGTCGGCGCATCGCCGCCCGGGGGCAGCCGCTGGGGTGCGTCGTCGGACCACAGCTCGCCGGTGGTGATGGAGCCGCTTTCGTAGATCCGCCCCACGCGGGCCGGCATGATTGCCGCAAGCGGCGTCCCCAGCGCGCCCAGCTCGCCCGCCGCGACCGGCCGCGGCGCCGGCGCATCGTGGCCGGGGCAGTCCGCGGGGATCGCCGGCAGGCCGGCCTGCGCGGTGGCGGCGCCGTCGAGGCCGAACCAGGAGCCGCGGGCGCCGAGCAGCGCCAGCACCGCCGCGAGCAACCCGGCGAGCAGGAGGCCCAGGCGCAGATGGCGGTTGGCCCACCAGGGCAGGGCACTCCCGTGTGCGCCGAGGGCGTCCACCTCTGGCCGGTCCGTCGATCGGCTGCCGCCGTCGTCCCCTTGCCTCACCCACTCGGTATCGGGGCCGCGCGCCGGCTGCTTGAGAGCCGTGTGGGAGGTGGCGACTCTCTCTCGATCTTCAGGCAGCGCCGCATGCGGCGCTGCCCGGGGCCGCGCATGCGCGGCCCCGCCGGTCGGCGCATGCGCCGACCGGAACAGCACCCATGACCTGGGGTTCTAGACTGATCCGCCAGTCGTGTAGATCCCGGTCAAAGCGAGGAGCGCCATGTCCACGTCGCCCGCCGACTTCAACGTCAAGGTCATCGAGGAGTTCCGCGCCAACGAGGGGCGCGTGGGGGGCATGTTCGCGAGCATGCCGATCCTGCTGCTGCACCACACCGGCGCCAAGTCGGGCGCCGAGCGCGTCAATCCTCTCGCCTACCGCCGCGACGGCGAGCGCTACGTGATCATCGCCTCCAAGGGCGGCGCGCCGAGCCACCCCGCCTGGTACCACAACCTCGTGGCCCACCCCGACACCACGATCGAGGTCGGCACCCAGACCCTGCCGGTGCGCGCCGGCGAGGCGACCGGCGAGGAGCGCGAGCGCCTGTACAGCGCCCAGGCCGAGGTCATGCCGCAGTTCGCCGAGTACGCCGAGAAGACCTCGCGCACGATTCCCGTGATCGTGCTCACCCCGGCCGGGGGCTGACCGCTCCACATCCGACGCGGCGGCGGTCGTGGCCGATCGGCGAAGTCGCCCGCTACCGGTGAGTCAGGGGCGGCTGCCGACTGCCCGCCGGGCGCGCGGTCTAGCATGGTCGAGGGCTGCCGACTGCGCGCTGGGCGTGCGGTCTAGCATGGTCGAGGATGGCCAGACCGCCTGGAGTGCGCGATCCCGAGGAGCTCGAGCTGAGTGGCGCTCCGGCGAGCGGCGTGATCTCGCCTGGCGCCGGCGTCGGCGCCGTCCATCTCACGGTCGCCGATCTCGCGCGCTCGATCTCCTACTACGAGCAGGCCGTCGGCCTCTCCCTGCGGCAGGCGCCGCCGCAGGGCGCGCCCCGCGCGGGGCGACGGGCCGTGCTCGGCGCCGGCGGGCGCACCCTGCTCGTGCTCGTCGAGCAGCCCGGTGCCCGCCCCGTCCCGCGCGCCACCGGTCTCTACCACTTCGCCCTGCTCGTCCCCCGGCGCCTCGACCTGGCGCGCTGGCTGGCCCACGCCGCGCGTGAGCGCGTCCCGCTCGTCGGCCTCTCCGATCACTTCGTCAGCGAGGCCATCTACCTCAGCGACCCCGATGGCCACGGGATCGAGATCTACTGCGACCGCCCCCGCGAGCACTGGGAGGGGCAGGTGCAGCGGATGACCACCCTGCCGCTCGACGTCGACAGCCTGCTCGCCGAGCTGCCCGATCGCGCCGACCCCGACCCCGACCCCGGCTTCGCCGGCCTGCCCGAGGGGACCGTGATGGGCCACGTCCACCTCAAGGTCGCCGCGATCGAGCCCGCGGTCGAGTTCTACCGCGACGTCCTCGGCTTCGCTCTGATGGCCGCCCTGGGGTCCCACGCCGCGTTCCTCAGCGCCGGCGGCTACCACCACCACGTCGGCGCCAACACCTGGGAGAGCGCCGGCGCGTCCCCACCGCCGCCCGCCGCCGCGGCTCTGCGCCACGCCACGATCCTGCTGCCCGACGAGCAGGAGTGCCTGCGCGTGCTCACCCGGCTCGCCGGCCACGGCTGTGACATACAGGACACCGCCGACGGGCCGCTCGTGCGCGATCCCTCAGGGAACGCCCTCGTGGTGAGCGCCGCCGAAGGCCCCGTCGCGGGTCGGGGGTACAAGCCGAGTGAAAGTCAGGCGCACCGAGCGTCATGAATCCCGGTGGACAGGGAACCGTTGCTCGTTGCGGTCGATCTTTGCATTGGCGGCGTGGAAGGGGTCGACGTCCAAGATGTCGCAGAGGTGGACGAGGTAGATGAAGACGTCCGCGATCTCGTCTTCCAGTCGCGGACGCAAGTGGCTCACGTCCTGGTCTTCTGTCGTCCACTGGAGGATCTCGGCCAGCTCGCCAGCCTCTACCGCGATTGCAGTGGTGAGGTTCTTGGCGGTGTGGAACCGCTCCCAGTTGCGAGCGCGTGTGAAGTCTCGCAAGCGCTGTTTCAGATACTCCAGCCCCAGTGAGCCGTCGTCCTCGTGGCTCACTGGGGCTCCGTGTGTCACGAGTCGAGCACCTTCTGGATCTCGAAGCGTTTGGTTACGTTGTCTCGATGGCAGGCGAGGTAATGTTCGTTTGAAGGCCCAAAGGACGCGAATGCTCGTCCGCCGAGGCGAGAGAGCAGCTCCCGGCGCCACGGGCTGATCGTGGCAGCCGCGGTGGTTTTGATCGTGCCTGTCTCGTCGACAACGATTGCGCCCTCGTCGAAGCAGTGGTGGCAGAGCACACACGCCAGCACAGCCACTGCGGTGTCGAGCCGCTCATCCTCGGTGCAGATGCGTCGCTCCTTCAGGTGGGCGACTTCGAGATCGTCCGCCACGCATTCCCTCTCGCAGAACGCGCACGGTGCCGCCGATCGACCGGCGAGCAGGGCTGTCCGCATCGCGCTCGCCTCCTGCCGACAGACAACATGACTGAGGAGGTCCGTCGAGGTGCGCGGAGGCAGACGGCGAGGAGTGGGGCTCCAGGATGAGCCCACGAGCGTCGCGGGTGGAATCACCGATGGCATCGAGGCGAAGATCCCCGACCTGCGAATTGCTTCCGCGAGCACCGGGTTGATCTCGTTCATCCGCAGTTCGACGTTCCTCTCGTGCGCGTAGACGTTGATCGGGATGCGGAGATCCCACTCATCTTCCTCGGACTGGCTCCAGACTCGTGTCCTGGACGTGTAAGCCGGTCCCTCGACTTCGAAGAGCGCGTACTCGGAGAACTGCGCCCGCATGAAATGCTCGAGCGGCGCCCGCGGACCATAGGTCGCTCCCTTCGCGTTACGAGGCGGATTATCCGTGTTCTGCCATCGAAACCCGTGCACCGCGATCCCGAGTTGCCCCGGCTGGATGTGCGCAAAAGCCGACATATGACTCATCTTCTTGGCTGTGCCGGTCTTCGAGCCCCACAGCCCTCGCTCGACGCAGATGGGAAAGTCCTGCGCCCAGTGTGCCCCTACCGCCGAGCACGCAACCGTCAGAACCTGGTCGGCGACGGTTTCCAGTTTCATTGCTTCAGTCATCCGATCTCCTCCTTTGCAGTTGATTGGGAGATGGGACGTGGGCCCGAAGGCTCCGTAGTCCCGTGAAAAACCTATCGAGACGCCCGGACGGCCAGCGCACGCGGTCTACGACGACAGCGCCAGATGCATATGCTCGATCCCCGCTGCCACCGCGGCAGGGTGTAGCGTGCGGTGTCGTGAAGGCGCTCTACTATCGCGGCAGCGCGGGTGGCCTGGAGTGGCGAGATGACCCGGCGCCCGAGATCCTCGCCCCCTCGGATGCGCTCGTGCGCCCGATCGCGGCCTCCACGTGCGACCTCGATCAGGCGATCGTGCACAGCACCGTCCCGGGCGCCGAGCAGCCGTTTGCGATCGGCCACGAGGCCGTGGGTGAGGTCGTCGAGATCGGCGGAGCGCTGACGCGCGTCCGGGTGGGCGACCTCGTCGTGATTCCCTACCACCTCTCCTGCGGAGCGTGCGATCGCTGTCGCGAGGATCTGCCGCTCTTCTGCCGTGAGACCGCTGCGGAGGCGCTCGCCGTCTACGGGATCCCCGTCGGCGCCGAGTACGGCGGTCTGTTCTCAGAGCTGGTGCGGGTGCCGTTCGCCGATCATGGCCTGGTGAAGCTGCCGCCGAGCGTCTCCCCGCTGGATGCGGTGTCGGTCGGGGACAACCTCACCGACGCCTATCGCGCGCTTGCGCCGCGGCTGCGGGCCTGCCCCGGGAGCGATGTCCTGATCATGAGCGGCGGCTCGATTGGGCTCTACGGCGCCGACATCGCCCGCGCCTGCGGAGCCGGCCGTGTGCGCTACGTCGACGCGAGCGCGCGGCGGCGCGAGCTTGCCGCGGAGCTCGGCGCCGAGGCGTCCGCGCTCGAGGACTTCGACCCGGCCGAGCACCAGTACGCGATCTCGGTTGTCACCCACGGGAGCGCCGCGGCGCTGCGAAGCGCGATTCTCGCCACCGGCCCGGGGGGCCGGGTCGAGAACCTCGGTTTCCACTTCGCCGAAGTCCCGCTCCCGGTGAGCGCCATGCACTTCAAGTGTCTCACCTTCCGCTCCGCGCTGTCCAACGCCAGGCCCCTCATACCCGAGGTCCTCGCGCTCGTGGCCAGCGGGCGGATCAGCCCGCGGCGCGTGCAGACGGCGGTCCTGCCCTTCGAGGAAGCCGCCGAGGCCCTGCCCACCGCGGGCTTCAAGCCCGTCTTCGTTCGCGACCCGATCAACCTCGACTGATGCTTCAACGGGCGCTGAGCTCACGCCGCGCTGTTGCCCGGTGTGCAATGCCCGGGTCGATCGAGGAGCGTATGCTCGTTTGTTCGGTATGGCCCGCGCGCTCGTCACCGGAGCCTCTGGCTATGTAGGCAGTCGGCTGGTGCGCGAACTGCGCGCGCTCGGCGAGCCGGTTGGATGCGTGGTGCGCGACCCGAGCCGGGTCCACTTCGAGCAGGAGGTCACCGTACACCGTGCCGACATGCTCGACCCGAGCTCGCTGAGTGCCATCGGCGACGGTTACACGACGGCCTACTACCTCGTTCACTCGATGGGTCGCGGAGGCGACACCGACTATGAGGAGCGCGACTCGAGCGCCGCCTCCAACTTCGCCCGCTTCGCCTGTGCCAGCGGTATCGATCGGATCGTCTATCTCGGCGGCCTGGGCGATCGTCCCGGATCCCAGCATCTGCGCTCGCGTCTGCGTGTCGGAGAGATCCTGCGCGATGGTGGACCCCCGCTGACTTGGTTTCGTGCCGGCATGGTGGTGGGGGCGGGCTCCGAGAGCTACCGCACGCTTCGCTCTCTGGTCGAACGGCTCCCGGTGATGCTCGCACCCTCGTGGCTGTCCACACCCACCCAGGCGATCGGGATCGGCGACGTGCTCCGCTATCTCATCGAGGCTCCCCGGATTCCGCAGACGCGTTCCCGCGAGGTTCAGATCGGTTCGGCCGAGATACTCACATATGGCCAGATGCTCGATGAGATGGCCCACGCGCTGGGACTGCGCCGACGTCCCCGCATCCCGGTGCCGCTGCTCACGCCGTGGCTCTCCTCGCACTGGATCGGGCTCATCACACCAGTCGATGCAGGCGTGGCCAGGCCGTTGATCGAGGGGCTCTCCACCGACACCACCATCACCGACCCGTCGGGAATGGCCTTGTTCGACTTCCAACCGAGATCCTTCGAGCAGGCCCTGAGCGAGGCCATCGCCGAGCCGTCGGCGCTGGTGACGTAGATCCGCGCGGTGCGCCGATCGCGTGGATCGATGCTCCTGCTCCTCGTACTCGGCGCGGCGCTCCCCGGCACGGCGCTGTGGGGGCCACTCACGGTCCTTGCGTCTGCGCCCGGAGCCCCCCCGTCTGCGCCAGGAGCCCCTGCGGCTCGTTCGCGCGTGGGGGTGCCCAGGGGCTCGCATGTGGTGCCCACCGCGCGGAGCTGTCCGATCTTCCCGCGCGACAATCCCATCAACCAGGAAATCGCCCACGCGCCCGTCGATCCGAGATCGGCCCAGTACATCGCGAGCATCGGTGCCTCCCTGCACCTGCACGCCGACTTCGGCGCGAACCCCGCCTACGGGATTCCCTATACCGTCGTTTCAGCACACCAGCCCAAGGTTCCGATCGCGTTCACCGCCTACGGCGCCGAATCGAACCCCGGTCCCTATCCGATCCCGCTCGATGCCCCCGTCGAGGGGGCGGGCGAAGCCGGCGACCGCCACGTGCTCGTCCTGCAGGAGGGGACCTGCAAGCTGTATGAGCTCTACGACGCCCGCCGCGCCGGCCTGGGTTGGGAGGCGGACTCCGGCGCCGTCTTCGACCTGCGAAGCAACGCTCTGCGCCCCGAAGGCTGGACGTCCGCCGACGCCGCGGGACTGCCCATCTTCCCGCTGCTCGCACGCTACGGGGAAGTCCACGCGGGGCGCATCGACCACGCACTGCGCGTCACCGTGCCCAGCACTCAGGCCGGCTATATCCACCCGGCCACCCACTACGCCTCCAGCAGCGCCGATCCCGATCTCCCGCCGATGGGCCTGCGCCTGCGCCTGAACGCCCACTTCGACCTCGCCCACTACCACGGGCAGGCGCTTGTCATCCTGCGCGCCCTCGAGCGCTATGGGTTGATCGTCGCCGACAACGGCTCGAGTTGGTTCATCACCGGCGCGCCCGACCCGCACTGGAACGAAACCGATCTCGATCAGCTCGAGCAGGTTCCCGGATCCGCGTTCGAAGCGGTGAGCAGCGGCCCGATCCTGCGCCGCTAGAGGATCCCAAAAAGCCGGATTGCGCGACCTGCCGGTCGGGGCCGTATATCGGAACGATGCCGTATGATGTATTTCCTTGTGACCAGTCGGATTGTGCTCCCAATGAGGGTGTCGCGGTGTGGTGGCGAGGATTGGTGCTCGCAACCTCGCTCTCCTCGCACCCCGGGGAGGGCCGGCTTTGGCGCCGTGAGGGCCGGCCATGGCGCCGCGCCCAGAGCCAAATGGATCTGATCGTCGGTATCACCGGCGCGTCGGGCGTCAGGTATGGGGTGGGTCTGCTCGAGGCCGCACGGGCGCTCGAGATCGACACTCATCTCATCATCACGCCGTGGGGAGAGAAGACGCTGCGGGTGGAGACCTCGCGCAAGATCGGGGAGATCAAGGCGCTCGCCGCTCACGCCCATCGCTACGACAACCTGGCCGCGCCGATCGCCAGCGGCTCCTACCTGACGCAGGGAATGGCGATCGTGCCCTGCACCGTGAACACGCTCGCCGCCATCGCCGGTGGGTTCGCGGACAACCTGCTGAGCAGGGCCGCCGACGTCACCCTGAAGGAGCGCCGCCCGCTCGTGCTCGCCGTGCGTGAGACCCCGCTGAGCATCCTGCATCTGCGCAACATGCTCGCGCTGGCGGAGATGGGAGCGACCATCATGCCCCCCGTCCCCGCGTTCTACGCGAACCCGAGCTCGCTCGACCAGGTGGTGGCCCAGTTCGTTTCGCGGGTCCTCGACCAGTTCGGTGTGGCCAACGAGCTCTCCGCCCGCTGGCCGCGTGCCTTTTCCGATGTGCCTCAGGTCGGGGCGGGATGAAGCGCTCGCGGGTCGTTTGTGCAGGACAGGCCGATGATCGTGCCTGAGCAGAGGACGGGCGAGCGCCCGGCGACCGACGTCTTCGATCCTCTCTCGGGCGAGCTGATCGACACGGTCGTGGATGCCTCGGGCGACGTTCTCGATGGGCTCCTCGACCGCGCCAGCCGCGCGCGCCGCTCTAGATGGCCCAGGGACAGCCGCTGGCGTGCGGACTGCCTGGAGGGGGCGGTCGAGAGGATCGCCGCGCGGCGCGCCACGTTCGCTCGGATGCTCGTTCAGGCGACCGGGAAGACCGGGCGGGAGGCCGATTTGGAGATCGATCGGGCGATCGAGGAGTTCCGCTGCGCCGCTCGCGCGATCGGCGTGTGGCGCGATGAGTATCGAGCTCACCCGGACGGCTCGGGCTCGCAGATTCGCCACCTGCCGGTGGGGGTCGCGGTCCTGATCACACCCTGGAACTGGCCCCTGCTGCTGGTGGCCAGGGACCTCGCCCCCGCGCTCGCGGCGGGTGCGGTGGTCCTGATCAAGCCGGCGCCGATCGGCACCGCGATCGCCCTGGAGCTGGTGGCTGCCCTGGCGGAGGCGGACGTTCCGGAGGATGTGCTCGGGCTGGCCCCGGGCGGGGTCGCGGTGGCCCGTCGGCTGGTCTCTCACCCCGATGTCCAGATGGTCGCGTTCACCGGCTCCTGCGCCGCGGGACGCGAGGTCTATGGACTGGCCGCCGAGGGGTGCAAGCGACTCCTGCTGGAGCTCGGGGGGCTGGGCACCGCGGTCGTCCTCGCCGATGGGGACGTGGCCGCGGCGACGGAGGCGATCGTCGCGAGCGCGATCGCCACCGCCGGGCAGATGTGCCTGGCCTGCCGGCGGGTCGTGGCCGAGCGGGCCTGCGTGGACGCCGTGCGCGAAGCCCTGCTCCAGCGGCTTGGCGAGCTGCGGCCGGGGGCACCCCTGGAGCAGGGCAGCGATCTGGGCCCGCTGGTCTCGCGGGAGCGCCTGGAGGCGCTGCAGGGCTGGCTCGATCGGGCCGTCGAGGCGGGAGCGCGGGTCGTCCACGGGGGCCGCAGGGTCGACGTGGCGGGTTTTCCCCGTGCGGCGTTCATGCAGCCGACGCTCGTGGAGGGCGTTCCGCCGGATTCGCCCGCGGCAGCGGAGGAGGTCTTCGGGCCGATCCTCCAGCTGGATGTGTTCGAGGAGGAGGCCGCCCTCATGGCGGATCTGAGCGCTCGCCCCCCCGGCCTGTGCGCCGCGGTCTGGTCGAGGGACCTCCGACGGGCCCAGCGCCTCGCCGAGGAGATCCCCGCGGGCACGGTCTGGATCAACCGCTATGGCGCTCACAGCGCGGACATGCCCTCGGGCGGAGTCGGAGCCTCCGGTCTCGGGCGCTCGCGCGGCAGAGAGGGCATCGCGGCCTTTACGGAGCTCAAGCACATCTACGTGGAGGGCTCCGTTGGGTGAATCACACGCGGAGCGCTCGCGGGAGACCAACGCGGGGTCGCGGGCGGAGCGCCCGTGGGGGACCGAGACTGGATTGCCGGCACAGGGCGTGGGGGAGATTGGCGCGGGGTCGCGGGCGGAGCGCTCGCGAGGGACCAAGGCCGGCCTGCGCAACTGGCTCGCCGCGCTGGAGGAGCGCGACCTGCTCGCTCGCATCACCCGCACGGTGGACCCCACCTATGAGGTCGCGGCGGTGCTCAGCGCGCTCGACGGCGAGCGGGCCGCGCTCTTCCAGAGGGTGAAGGACAGCGACCACGAGCTCGCTGGGAACACGATCATCGACCGTCCGAGCCTGGCGCTGGCGGTGGGCTGCGAGACGCGCGAGCTGGCGCCGGTCCTGGCAGGGCTGCAGTTGCGGCCGCCGTCGGTCCGCCACCTCACCCTGGAGCAGAGTGGGCTCTCACAGCGATCCACCGACCTCGGGGGGATCCCGATCTGCAAGCACCACGAGGGCGATGCCGGGCGCTATCTGACCTCCGGCGTGCTCGTGGCGCGGGAGCCGGAGGGCGCGCGGGAGAACTGGTCGATCAACCGCCTGCAGGCGGTCGGCGCGCGGCGCTTTCGCATGCTCGTCCTCCCGGGGAACCTCGCCACGCTGCTCGCGAGCGCCCGGCGGCGCGATGAGGAGCTGCGGGTGGCCGTGCTGATCGGGATCGATCCGCTGGCGCTGCTGGCGAGCCAGATCCGCGGGAGCGAGCGAGCGGTGGACGGTCTCTCCACGTATGCACGGCTGGTGGGCGGGGAGGTCGGGGTCGTGCGGCTCCCCGGCGTGGAGCTCACCATCCCAGCCGACACGGAGATCGCGATCGAAGGGGTCATACCGCCCGGTCGTCTGGAGCTCGAGGGGCCCTTCGGGGAGTTCGCCAAGCTCTATGGTCCTGCCGCTCCCGGGCCGGTCATCGAGGTGCGGGCGGTCTACGAGCGCCCGGAGGCGATCGCACAGACGATCCTGCCGGGCGGAAACGAGCATCTGCTGCTGGGGGCCGCGGCCCGCGAGGCCGGCCTCTTTGCCGCGCTCCGGGATGCAGGATGCCCTGTGGCGGGGGTCCACTTCACGCCGGGCGGCTCACGGCGGTTTCACGCCGCCGTGCAGCGGCGCGAGGGGTCGGTCTCCGCGCGGGAGATCATTCGGGTCGCCCTGGCCTACGACCGCACGCTGAAGGTCGTGCTGGTGGTGGACGAGGACATCGACGTCTTCAGCGTCGAGCAGCTCGAGTGGGCTCTGGCGACCCGTTTCCGGCCGGAGCGCGACACCGTCGTGCTCAGCGGGCAGACGGCGAGCTCGCTCGATCCGACGGCCAGTGCGGGCAGGGTGGCGAAGGTCGGACTCGACGCCACCCAGCCGCCGAGCGGTCGCGCTCGCGCCGAGCGGTACACGAATCCGATGATCGGCCGGATCCGCCTCGGCGACTACGTTCGCTGAGTGCGTCGCGAGCGCCAGGGCGCCGCCGCTGGGCCGACGGCGTTTTGAGCCGCCCCGCAAACACAGCCTATCCCAAACTCTGTCGAATATATGGGATTTGCAGGACCCCTAGCTCGGTCGCGGCGAGGAGGGCGGCACCACCCTGATGACTACGGAGTGCCCCCCCGATTTCTTGCAAATCGTTTATCGCGAATAGCAGGACTTTTAGGGTTACCCAAAGTACTGAGGACTGGGCTAATTCGACTCAGGGACCATTGTCCGAATATATTGTGTAGTATCCATGCGCCGGTTGCGCGCCCCGTGCGCGTGTGATTCTCTCGGACGACTGGAAAGGTTGGGATGCTTTCACTATCGGATGCTCTCTCTAGTAGTGCTCCGTTAGGTTGGTGGTCCTCGTAGTGGGTGTTCGGGCGGCAGCTCTCTGCGGCAGACCGGGCAGGTTCCGTGCCAGCAGGCCAGGAGCGCTTGGAGCTCCCGGACGACCTGGTAGAGGGTCAGGCTGCCGCCCTGAGTCGAGGACGGTGGCGTCTTCTCTCCAGGGTGAGGAACGCGTGCGCGACCGATACCAGCGTGACGTGGTGGTTAAACCCGCGGTAGGTGCGACCCTCGAAGTGGTCGAGCCCGAGCGCGTCCTTGAGCTCGCGGTAGTCATGCTCGATTCGCCATCGCAGCTTCCCCAACCGGACGAGATCCTCGATGCTGGTATCGGCTGGTAGGTTCGAGAGCCAGTACTTGACTGGCTCGGGCTTGTGCTCGGGCCACTCACATATCAGCCACTGGAGCGGGAGCTCCTCGCCGTTGTCATGGGCGGCGCGGCGCAGGGCGATGTTCGCTGGCCTGACTCTGAGAGCGAGGAACCGGGATGTCATCTCTCCGCGGGTTCCCTCACGCCAGCAGACCGTGACCGCTTGGGTCTCTCCGGCTGCCAGAGCGAGTTCCGCCAGTGAGGACGGGGCCTGGCGATAGCGGGACTTCGGGGGCTGGCCGCGGCCTTGATACTCGGGACGCTCAGGCTTCACGCCCTCCGGGTAAGCCGAAGTTGTGGACTTCACATCCAGCACATAACCAAGCTCGCGCTGGGCAAGCTCTTGCCGGAACTCGGTGTTATCGCCATAGGCGCCATCGGCCAGGATCACCGGCGGTCCGACGCCCCAGCCGATCAGCTCGTCGATCATCTCCAACGCCAGCCGCCACTTCTCAACGTGGTGAACGTCGCCAGGGAGCCCAGCCCTCACACGCCGATCCTGATTGAACTCTGAGTCCTCATCCCAGGATTCAGGTAGGAACAACCGCCAGTCCAACGGACAAGAAGCCGAGTCTGTCGCAGCGTTCACGCTGACCGCGACCTGACAGTTCCCGACCTTCCCCAACGACCCGGAGTACTGACGAGCAACCCCAACCGACATCTTCCCGAACTTCGGGAACCCCGTGTCATCAATCACCCAGCCCTCAGCCCCGATCTCCGCCGCCATCCGCCTGGCCAGTGCCCGTCGGACCGGCACCGGATCCCACGGCGACTGGTTCACGAACTGCTGCAAACACTGCTCATCCCCGTCCGCCAACCGAGCCGCCATCGGCTCGATGCTCTTGCGCTTCCCATCCAACATCAACCCCCGCAAATACACCTCACCCCAACGCCGCTGATCCTTGCGCGCCATCGACTCGAACATCTCAGCCGCGAACTCGACCAGCCTGCCGCGCACACGCGACAACTCCCGCTCTGACAAACCAGACACCAACCCCATCATGGACCTCCTCGACGACAGTAGCCGTCACAGGAGTTCGCCCGCGACCTCCAGAACCCTCCACCAACCTAACGGAGCACTACTAGTAGTGCTCCGTTAGGTTGGTGGTCCTCGTAGTGGGTGTTCGGGCGGCAGCTCTCTGCGGCAGACCGGGCAGGTTCCGTGCCAGCAGGCCAGGAGCGCTTGGAGCTCCCGGACGACCTGGTAGAGGGTCAGGCTGCCGCCCTGAGTCGAGGACGGTGGCGTCTTCTCTCCAGGGTGAGGAACGCGTGCGCGACCGATACCAGCGTGACGTGGTGGTTAAACCCGCGGTAGGTGCGACCCTCGAAGTGGTCGAGCCCGAGCGCGTCCTTGAGCTCGCGGTAGTCATGCTCGATTCGCCATCGCAGCTTCCCCAACCGGACGAGATCCTCGATGCTGGTATCGGCTGGTAGGTTCGAGAGCCAGTACTTGACTGGCTCGGGCTTGTGCTCGGGCCACTCACATATCAGCCACTGGAGCGGGAGCTCCTCGCCGTTGTCATGGGCGGCGCGGCGCAGGGCGATGTTCGCTGGCCTGACTCTGAGAGCGAGGAACCGGGATGTCATCTCTCCGCGGGTTCCCTCACGCCAGCAGACCGTGACCGCTTGGGTCTCTCCGGCTGCCAGAGCGAGTTCCGCCAGTGAGGACGGGGCCTGGCGATAGCGGGACTTCGGGGGCTGGCCGCGGCCTTGATACTCGGGACGCTCAGGCTTCACGCCCTCCGGGTAAGCCGAAGTTGTGGACTTCACATCCAGCACATAACCAAGCTCGCGCTGGGCAAGCTCTTGCCGGAACTCGGTGTTATCGCCATAGGCGCCATCGGCCAGGATCACCGGCGGTCCGACGCCCCAGCCGATCAGCTCGTCGATCATCTCCAACGCCAGCCGCCACTTCTCAACGTGGTGAACGTCGCCAGGGAGCCCAGCCCTCACACGCCGATCCTGATTGAACTCTGAGTCCTCATCCCAGGATTCAGGTAGGAACAACCGCCAGTCCAACGGACAAGAAGCCGAGTCTGTCGCAGCGTTCACGCTGACCGCGACCTGACAGTTCCCGACCTTCCCCAACGACCCGGAGTACTGACGAGCAACCCCAACCGACATCTTCCCGAACTTCGGGAACCCCGTGTCATCAATCACCCAGCCCTCAGCCCCGATC
Source organism: uncultured Solirubrobacterales bacterium (assembly GCA_963713985.1). GTDB lineage: Bacteria > Actinomycetota > Thermoleophilia > Solirubrobacterales > Solirubrobacteraceae > Palsa-744. Next base: position 2,481,563 of record OY970219.1, read on the forward strand.
TCCGCCGCCATCCGCCTGGCCAGTGCCCGTCGGACCGGCACCGGATCCCACGGCGACTGGTTCACGAACTGCTGCAAACACTGCTCATCCCCGTCCGCCAACCGAGCCGCCATCGGCTCGATGCTCTTGCGCTTCCCATCCAACATCAACCCCCGCAAATACACCTCACCCCAACGCCGCTGATCCTTGCGCGCCATCGACTCGAACATCTCAGCCGCGAACTCGACCAGCCTGCCGCGCACACGCGACAACTCCCGCTCTGACAAACCAGACACCAACCCCATCATGGACCTCCTCGACGACAGTAGCCGTCACAGGAGTTCGCCCGCGACCTCCAGAACCCTCCACCAACCTAACGAAGCACTACTAGTGTCCTGTTGGTTTAATTCGTTTGTGGTTAGGGTAGGTGTGGGTCATGCCTATTCCTACTGCTGTTTCAATCGAGTTGACGGGCGAGGAGCGCGCTGTGCTGGAGGGCTGGACGCGGCGCCGGAGGAGTGCTCAGGCGCTGGCGCTGCGGGCGCGGATCGTGCTGATGGCGTCGGAGGGGTTGTGGTCCAACGGCGAGATCGCAGAAGCGCTGGCGGTTTCGCGGCCGACGGTCACGAAGTGGCGCAACCGGTTCGCTCAGCGCCGGCTTGAAGGGCTCGCGGATGAGCCGCGTCCCGGCAAACCGCGGACGATCACCGATGAGCAGGTCGAGGCCGTGGTGACCAAGACCCTGGAGAGCGCGCCGAAGAACGCGACGCATTGGTCGACCCGCTCGATGGCCAGGGAGGTTGGGATGACCCCGGACGCGGTGATGCGGATCTGGCACGCGTTCGGGTTGCAGCCCCACCGCCAAGAGACCTGGAAGCTCTCCAAAGACCCGCTGTTCATCGAGAAGGTCCACGACATCTGCGGCCTGTACCTGAACCCACCCGAGCGAGCTGTCGTCCTGTGTGTGGATGAGAAGAGCCAGATTCAAGCGCTGGACCGCACCACGCCGATCCTGCCGATGCTGCCCGGCACGCCACAGCGTGCGACCCATGACTATGAGCGTCACGGCACCTCAAGCCTGTATGCCGCGCTGAACCTGGGAAGCGGCGAGGTGATCGGGTCGCTGCACCAACGCCACCGGGCCCTCGAGTTCTTGAAGTTCCTCAAGACGATCGACGAGAGCGTACCCGCCCACCTCGACGTGCACCTCGTGCTCGATAACGCCTCCAGCCACAAGACCCCACAGATCCGACGCTGGCTCGCTCAGCACCCGCGGTTTCACCTGCACTTCACCCCGACCTCGAGCTCGTGGATCAACCTCGTCGAGCGCTGGTTCGGCGAGCTCACCACCAAGCTCCTACGCCGCGGCGCGCACCGCTCCGTCCGCGCCTTGAACGCCGATATCCGCCAGTGGATCGACACCTGGAACGAGAACCCCCGCCCCTACGTCTGGACCAAGACCGCCGAGCAAATCCTCGACTCGATCAGCCGCTACTGCCAACGAATCAACCAAACAGGACACTAGTCCGTCGAGCTGCCGTCGTCAAGCCCTGATGGCGGCGGCGACGGTCTCCAAGTTCCGCAGGAACGCGTCGCGCGTCGACGTCGGTCGTTGTCACCGGCAGCCATACTCTCCCGGCCGCTTAGAACGGTTCGACGGGCACCTGCACAAGCGTCGGAAGGACAAGGCCCAGCCTCTCGTAGTCGTGGTCGTAATGTAATACGCCTGCGCCTTCCCGCACGGCAGCGGCGGCCACAAGAGCATCGCCTGCCTTGACCTTCCGGTATGGTGACTGCGCGGGGGTCATCGTCGCCAAGTCGCAGATGGCCTGGATTGCTACGGGACCGTCTGCAGTGTGAAGAGCGACATCGCGGGGATAAATGGCGAACATCCGGGTGCGCTGTTCAAACACCGCACGGTCGAAGGCATCGTGCAGGAACTCCAGCCGCACTACGGTCGTCGTCCACAGCTCTTTGCGTTCAAGAGCGACGCGCAGGTTTTTCTTCGCCGGCTCGGACGCCTGCCGCCACCTAGTGAGCGCAGACGTATCAACGATCAGCGGGACGTTTGCAAAGACACCCAATGGCCCGTTAGTGCCATGCCTCGCGGCGCATGCGCTCGGGGTCCGGCCCAAAATCCTCGGAGTCGAGCCATGCGATGTACTCGTCAACGGTTGGCGGCGCCTCGATGGCGGTGTTGAGCCGCAGTAGGCGTCGATCAGCAACGGTCATCTGGGAATCCCCGCGAACCGCCATAACACGCTTCCAGACATCCGTGTTTGCGCCGGTAGGGCGCAGGGGGTGATTGGACGTAGCCGTATATCTCAGTTCCTCGGCGAATACGGGCCAGGGCTTCGATTTGCCTCTGTCTAGGCCCAGGAGCGAGCGCCACGCCCCGACGTGGCGCTCGGGCGGTGCGGCGAGCTTCAACCTGCGCTTGGGCGTTTCCATGGCTGTGGGCATTTCTATTTCCTTTTACGACGCTGTGGCAGCGGCTTGGCCTGTCTCGCTGTCGAAATGGCTGGAGTCACGACCGATTCGAACTCACGGATGGAGCCGATCTTCTCGTCGTACTCCTCGACCGCCTTGCCGAGAAGCGTGAGCAGGTCTTTCGCGTGCTCCCACGTCATTACGAGATGCACAGTGGGCGCCTTCGGCGGTGCCTCGTCCGTCCTGTAGCCGAAGTCAAGCGCCACGTCGTACGGTGTCCCCCCGAGACGCACCCAGTTAGCGTAGACGAGCCTCTCCTGCGGGATATCTGGCTCGGAGGACATAGCTATAGCTATACACGATCCATCCGACGGTGGTCAGCTGCGTATCCTCACGTCCCGGGGTGCTAGGCGCCACGCCCAACCCTCACGGAATGGGACCCACAGGGAGCATCAGTCCTCGCCGGCTGTCGGTAGCCCCCCAAGGCCGTCCAGGTCAATAGGCGCCGACCGCGTGCACTCCCCCATCGACATGGACGATCTCACCCGAGATCCCCCGAGCCATGTCGGAGAGCAGGAAGCAGACCGCGTCCGCAATCGGGCCCGCGTCGCGCATGTCCCAAGCGAGGGGCGCCCGCTCACCCCAGGATCCGGCGAGCCCGGCGAACCCCTCGAAGGCGCTGGCGGCAGGGGTCTGGATCGGACCTGCCGAGACCAGGTTGGCGCGTATCCCCTCCCCTCCAAGGTCGCGCGCGAGATACCGGTTGATGCTCTCGAGCGCCGCCTTGGCCACGCCCATCCAGTCATACGCCGGCCACGCCACCGAGGCGTCGAAGTCGAGCGCCACGAGACCCCCGCCGCCGTCGCGCATCAGCGGACGTAGGGCCTGTGCGAGGTCGCGGAAGGAGAGCGCGCTGACCTGGAAGGCCTGCGTCGCGCTCTCGCCTGGAGCGGACATGAAGGCCCCGCCGAGGGCGTCCATGGGCGCGTGGGCGATTGCGTGCAGGGCGCCGTCGACGCCACCCCAGCGCTCCCGCAGGGTGTCGTGCAGGCTCTGGAAATGCCCCGGCTGGGTAACGTCGAGCTCGAGGACCTCGACCTCGCGCGAGAGCGTCCCGGCGGCCCGTTCGGTCATCCGCCGCACCCTGCCGAAGCTCGTCAGGACGACCTCCGCGCCGAACTGCTGGGCGCGATCGGCCACCGCGTAGGCGATCGAGTGGTTGGTCAGCACACCCGTCACCACGATGCGCTTTCCCTCGAGCATCATCGCCTGGGCCTCATCGCTCGGGACTCGCCTGGCCGCCGTCGTCGGGGGCTCCCTGGCCCCCATCGTCCGGTCTCCCGGCGCGCCTCCACACCACGTCGGCGAGGAAGACGCAGGCCCCCGGGTGCTCCTTGGGGCCGACGGCCATGCGCATGCTGACCAGCCCCGTGCCCGCGTCGATATCGACCTTGCGATTGATCTGGCCGGTCAATTTGATCGTGTCCCCCAGCCGCACCGGCTTGCGGAAGATCACCTGACGCAAGGCCCGCAACGCGAGCGCATATTCGGGGCTGAAGGGCACGAGGCCCAGGCCATATGACAACACGAGCGCGCCGTGGGCGATCCGCTCGCCGAACTGGCTCTGCGCGGCCCATTCCGCGTCCACGTGCAGCGGATGGTGATCTCCGGTGAGCGCCGCGAAGGCGACGAGGTCGGCCTCGGTGATCGTCCTGCCCGGGCTCTCGAAGCGGTCGCCCACCTCGAGCTCGTCGTAGGGCTTGGTGAGTAGATCGCTCGGGGGCATGGAAACGGGGCTCAACTCGTGGCGAAGCCGATCGCGCTGTTGTGGCCCCCCAAGCCGAAGGAGAAGGCGAGCGCCAGCCGGTAGCCCTTGGCGTTGCGGTCGGCGATCCTCACCGCCCGATCCGGTACGTACCAGAGGTCGAGCTCCGGGTCGGGCTCCTGCAGGCCCAGCGTCGGCGGAGCGCTCCCGTGACGGATCGCTTCGATGGCCGAAATCGCCTCGACCGCGCCGGCGGCGCCCATCAGGTGTCCGATCGCGGACTTGGTCGAGGAGACCGGCACCGCGAAGGCCTCCTCGCCCAGCACTTCCTTGATCGCGATCGTCTCGACCCTGTCGCCAAGCGGCGAGGAGGCGCCGTGGGGGTTGATGTAGTCGATGTCGCCCGGGGCGATCCCTCCGCTGCGCAGCGCTCCGCGCAGAGCGCGCACGAGGCCCCTGCCGTCGGGCGGCGGCGTGGCCATGTGGTGGGCGTCGGCCGTGCTCGCGTAGCCGCGCACTCTGGCAACGACCTGGGCGCCCCTCGCGCGCGCGATCGATTCGCGCTCGAGCAGGATCACCCCGGCCCCTTCGCCGAAGACGAAGCCGTCCCGCCGGCGATCGTAGGGGCAGCAGGTACCGGTCGAGGAGACGGTCCCCATGATGCTGAAGGCCGCCCGCGTGTAGTCGGTGTAGCCGGCGTCGGAGCCGCCGACGGCGACTGCGTCAACGACGCCCACTTCGAGCATCCGGATGCCCGCGCCGATTGCCTGCACGCCACCCGAGCAGGCCGCGACCAGTGCGTAGCTCTCCCCTTCCCAGCCGTGCTTCAGCGCAACCGACGCCGCGACCGCGTTGGACATGAAGCGGGTCACGCCGGTCGGCGAGACCCGTTCGGGCCCGAGCGCTCGAAAGGTGTCGATCTCGTGCTCCAGGGCAAGCAGCCCCCCGACGCCGGTGCCGATCACGCACCCGATCCGCTCGCCCGGGCAGGGGGGGCGCTCCTCCCACCCAGCCTGGTCGACGGCCTCCTGCGCCGCCACGAGCGCGAGCTGCGTGAAGCGGTCGGTGGCGCGGATCTCCTTGCGCGAGAGGTGCTGCTCGGGCTGGAAGTCGCCACACCGGCCCATGCCGTCCTCCAGGCCGCACTCCCCATCCCGCCAGCGCTCGAACAGAGCCGGCGCGCCGAGACCCATGGGGGTCACTGCGCCCAATCCGGTGACCACGATCGGCTCCATCTAGGCTCCCGGCACACTCGCCCGCTGGGGATCGCCGCCGGCCTCGGCCAAGACCTCGAAGCGCCCGCGGAGCAGCTCGCGGCGGAGCAGCTTGCCGGCGCTGCTCTTGGGCAGCGACTCGACGACCACCACGCGCTTGGGGCGCTGGTGGGCCGCCAGCACGCTGGAGTGGCGCGCCGCCCGCACGATCGCCTCGGCGAGCGCCCGCGGCTCTCCCTCGCCCGCCACGGTGACGAACGCGGTGACCGCACAGCCCCACCGCTCGTCCTCGACTCCAGCCACGCAGACCTCGCCCACTCCCTCCACCGTGCACAGACACTCCTCGATCTCCGTGGGGTACACGTTCTCCCCGCCGGTGATGATCATGTCGTCGGTGCGCCCATACAGGCGCAGGTCTCCGCGCGCATCTAGGTACCCGAGATCGCCCGTCCTGTACCAGCCGCCGAGGATCGCGCGCGCGTCGGCGTCCGCTCGATGCCAGTAGCCCGCGAACGCCTCCGGCGAGGAGAGCGAGACCAGCACCTCACCCGTCTCACCGACCGCGACCGGCTCGAGGGAGCCGGTCGCGGGCGCGACGATCCTCACATCGGCGAACAGGCCCGGACGGCCCACGCTGCCGGGCCGCAGCGCCGCGTCGGGCTCGACCGCGATCGTGTAGACCTCGGTGCAGCCGTAGTGATTGACGAACCTCTCCGGGCGCAGCCACTCGCTCAGCCGATCGCTCAGGGCAGCCAGCATCGGAGCCCCCGCACAGCCGATCTTGCGGACGCTCGCGAGCGGCTCCGTCGTGGACTGTGCCAGCGCGTAGAAGGCCGTCGGCACGAGATAGAGGCTGCTCACCCCATGTGTGGCAATCGCCTCCAGCGCGACCTGCGCGTTCCACTCCGGGACGAACACCACACTCGCCCCGATGCAAATGGAGGCCAGCAGCGTCCGCAGACCCATCGTGTGGTGCATCGGCATCGCGGCGAGCACGACGTCATCGGGCCCGTAGCCGGCCTGCACGACGTGGGCGAGCGCAGCGAGCGTCTCGCTTGACTGGCTGCGCGGCACCCCCTTCGGCTCTCCGGTCGTTCCGGCCGTGTAGAGGAGCACGCTGAGGCGACTGCCCGGCGACGCGCCCCCGCCGGCCCCTGCCCCACCCCCACCGGCGCCCGCCTCACCCACGCCCCGGACCACACCCGCTTCGCCCGCCGTGGCGCCAACCCCGCGCCTGACGAGGCGGGGCGCGCCCAGAGGCCGATCGGCGAGCAGCACGGTCGGGGGCTGCTCCAAGCTCAACCCGAGCACCTCCTCGAGGCAGGCCTGGTCGCAGACGACCGCTCCAGCCCTGGAGTCAGCGATGCAGAAGGCAAACTGGTTCGAGGTGGCCGCTCGGCTCAGAGGCACCACCACAGCCCCAAGCAACTGCAGCGCCAGGTATGAGTTCGCGAAGGTCGCGCTGTCTGCGACGACGGTTGCGACGTGATCGCCGCCCCCGATCCCCAAAGCCGCATACTGCCCCGCCAGCTCACGGACGAGCGAATGCCACGCCCCATAGGTGAGCGGACTGCCCGCGACACATCCGATCCGCTCCGGACAGCGGCGCGAGGTGCGTGCGAACATGTCGGCCACCGTCAACATCCGCGCTCACACCTCGAAGGAGGGAAGCAGGCGCGCCAACGGCTCCGGCAGCCACCAGCACTTCTCACCCACCATCATCATCATCGACGGCAGGAGCACCAGCCGCACCACGGTGGCATCGAGAAAGACCGCCACCGCGAGCCCCACCCCGACCTCGCGGATCGCGATGTAGGAGGAGGAGGCGAAGGCCAGGAAGACCCCGACCATGATCGCCGCGGCACCCGTGACCACGCTGGCGGTGGCCCCGATGCCGTTCATGACAGCCTTCGTGTGATCTCCACTGCGCAGCATCTCTTCGCGCATGCGCGAGAGGAGGAAGACCTGATAATCGATGGACAGGGCGAAGACGACTGTGAAGGTCCCCAGCAGTGAGACGATGTCCACGTACCCCGGACCGGCGAGCAGCGGACGGTTGCCCTGGAAGCCGATACTCATCACGCCAAAGGCGACCCCCGCGGTGAGAGCGTTCAGCAGCACGCAGATGACCGGCAGGATCAGCGCCCGCAGGATCACCATGAGCACCACGAACGACACCGCCGCCAGGCAGATCACGAGGATGGGCAGCCGGTGGCTCGTCACTTCGGTGTACCCGGAGACGATCCCGGCGGGCCCGCCGACCGCCGCTTCCAACCCCTGCGCGTGAGCGAACCGCCCCACCTGAGCGGCCACGCGGTGAACCAGTGCGCTCACGCGGGGATCGTTGGGGCCGTACTTGGGCACGATCACGATGCGCGCGTACTGACCGCCCCCAGCGGTGTTCACGACGAAGGACGCCTGCTGGCGGCCCGCCAGCGTCGAGCCTTCGATCGCCGCCAGCAGCAGATAACCCGACCGCGCGAAGGCCGGCGACATGGCTTCACCCTGCTTGGCGGCAGCTGCCTGTTCCTCGGCGGCCGCGCTGTAGCCTCGCAGCGCCCGCGAGCCTCGCGCCAGTTCCGAGCGAGTCGTGCCGATGCCCGCACTCGCGCCCGCAAGCGTTCCGGCGATGCCCGCCGCCGAGGAACTCGCCGTAGCCGCCGGAGAGTCGGCAGCTGTCCCCGCAGCCGCCGGAGAGTCCGCAGCTGCCCCCGCGGCAGCCGCCTGGGCGCCGAGCTCGCCCTGTGCGGTCTGCAGGTTGGACTGGAGCGTCTGCAGCCCCCGCCCCGCCCGCGCCAGGTTTCCTTCGAGGCTGCGCAGTGAACGCGCGGCCCGCGACGCCCTCCGCGATTCGCTGGAGCGCGCGGACTCGAGCACCTGCAGCCGCTTGGCCTGTGCCAGGAGCGGTTCCGGCCCGATCGTGAAATCCACGTCCGGGTCGCCGTTCAGGCGCCTCTGCAGGGCGGTCAGCGCTGCGAGCCTCGGCATCGTGGTGATCGGGCCGTTGTTCGAGTGAAACAGGACCTCCAGGGTGGCCGCGAAGCCCGTTCCAACCGATTTGGCGAAATCCGAGTATGCAAGCCGCGCGGGCGTGCCGGGCGGCAGTTCTCGCACGTCCGGCGCGCCGGTCCGCAGACCGACCGTGGGCGAGGCCAGCGCGAGCAGGCCCACCAGCGCGAGCGCCGGGATGACCACCCGGTGGCGCAGGGCCCCGGCGATGACGCGCGTTACGGAGCCGATGCCCGAGCGCGTGTCACGCAACTGCCAGCGGTCGAGGTGGGGCGCCACCATGAACAGCAGGCAGGGTGTGACGCACAGGCTGATCAGCGCAGCGACGAGCGTCACGACGATGACCGATATGGCCACCGAGTACAGCACGTCGCCGGGGGAGAGCAGCGCGGCCGCAGTCATCTCGGCGATCAGGAGAGTGGCCGCGAAGACGATGGTTCTCCCGGCGGTCATGCTGGCAGCCTGCAGCAGGGCGGTGACGTCTGAATCGGAGTCACGCTCATTGAGCGCGCTCCTGCGAAGTTCACGGAACCGGGAGACCAGCAGCAGCGAGTAGTCGACACCGAGCGCCAGTCCCATCATCGACTCGAGACTGACCGCGACCGGGTCGAGCTTCGTGGTTGCCGCCAGCGAGGCGACGATGCCCGATCCGGCGATCACGGTCGCCAGGCCGACCACCCCGGGAATCGCCGCCGCGACGGGGGAGCCGAACACGAACAGCAGCACGAGCACCAGCACCGGCACAGCGATGTACTCGGCGTCGCGGGTCGCTTTGTAGGCGACTTCGTTGAGTCCCGCGGCCGTCGCCGACTGGCCCGCGACCTCGGCGCCGACGGGCGACCGAATGGTCGCATCGATGGCTCTGTTGACCGGCGTGACAGCGTCATAGATCGCCGCGCTTTTTCGCTGCTGGACGTCGACGATGAGGATCGCGCTCTCGCGCGAGGGCCGCAGCTCGCGCTGATTGGCGCCTGGATCGAATGGCGAGAGGACGTGGACGTTCCCACGCCGGCGCAGCCGGGTCACGAGCGCTTCCCCCTGGCTGCGCAGTTGCGCGGCGGGCCCCCTCAGCAGCACGTTCACGTTCGTGCCGAAGCCGCCGGCATACTGCATGCCGTCCCAGCGACTGCTTTCGGTACCCGGGATCACGAGATCGGTGGGCGTGAACGGTTTGGGGAAGACCAGACTGAGGCTGCCCAGACCAACCACGAGCACGATCGCGACCGCCACGACCGCCCGTCGCTTGCCAACCAGCGTCGCCGTCATCCTTCCCATCAAGTCTCAAGCTCCCAAACGTTGATTGGATGCAACAGGCTCGAAAGATATCGCTATCGCAGTGTCCGCGCCGAACAGTCCCTTCAGGACGCTTTCCATCACCTCGGCGAGGGTACGCTCGGCGAGCGGCTCGATGATGTCGGCAAAGGTGGGGATGCCGAGATCGAACTCCGCCACGAGCTCGACCTGAGTGCCGGCCGGCTCGGTCGTCACCCTCCACTCCCCGGCGAAGTGCTCGGGGTCGCCGCGCACGAACACGAAGCGGATCACGCCGGTCTGCGCATCCATCTCGTCGCGCTCGGTCCACCGCAACCGTCCCCTGCGGAACCGCACCTCCCAGTCGCTCACCGCCGATCCATCGTCGTCGGTGCGCACAGTCACGCTCTTGACAGCGTCGCTGTATTTCATGTATGCGCCGAAGTCGCCGAGCAGCTCGAACGCCTCCCCGGCGGGCAACGCGATGCTGCTGGCACACAGGCGGATCTGTCGCACTGCTATCCCCTTCCACTAGTGAACCGCCGCGTGGCGGTCCGCGATCGTGCGCGCCGATCGGCGCACGGCTGATAGGAACCACTCGATGTCCTCCTCGCTCGCGCAGACGGGAGGCGTGATTCGGGTCACCTCATGCGCATTGAAGGTGTGATTCGTCAGCACCCTCTCCATCACGAGATCGACCGAGAACTCGCCGTTGAGCGCGCTGCTCTCCCACTCGATTCCCAGCATCAGGCCGGATCCCCGAACCTCCCTCACGGGCCCGCCGAGGTATGGAGCGAGCTCCTCGCGCAGACGCCCCAGAATCAGCTCGCCGAGCTCCTTGGCCCGGCGCGGCACATCCTCCTCTCGCGTGACCTCGATCGTCGCCCGCGCCGCCGCCGCGCCCAGCGGGAAGCCCGAGAAGGTCGAGCTGTGGAGCATTGGGTCGGCGCCGAAGGCGCGATAGAGCTCCGGGGTCGCCACGAGCCCCGAGATCGGCACCACCCCCCCGCTGAGGGGCTTGCCGACGATCATCATGTCGGGCTCGATGCCTGCCTTCGTCGCCCCCCACCACGCACCCAGCCGTCCGAGGCCCGTCTGCACCTCATCCGATACGAGCAGCGCGCCGTGCTCCCGGCACAGGCGAGCCACCTCCTGGAGGTATCCCTCGGGCGGGATGTTCACTCCGCCCTCGGACTGAACCGGCTCCAGGATCACGGTCGCCTGCGGCCCGTGCTCGCGCAGGATGCCTTCGAGCGGCTCGATCTCCCCGAACGGCACGAACGTGACGTCGAACAGCGGGTAGAACGGCGCGCGGTACTTCTCCCGTCCCGTCAAGCTCAAGGCTCCCAGCGTCTTGCCGTGGTAGCTGCCCGTAGCGGCGATGAAGTGGCCGTGACCGTTGATCCGCGAGAGCTTCATCATCGTCTCGATCGCCTCCGCACCGGACTGTGTGAAGAAGGTGAAACGCAGATCCCCGGGACACACCGATGCAAGCGCCTGCGCGGCCGTCGCGAGGGTCTGCTCGGGCAGCATCCTGGTGGCGATCGGATTGCGCAGCAGCTGGTCCTGCACGGCCGCGAGAATCCGCGGATGGCGGTGGCCGAGGGTGAAGATCCCGAAGCCGTTGAAATCGAGATACTCCTCGCCCGTGGAGGTCGTGATCCGGCTTCCCAGACCCGAGACCTCCACGTCGCCACCCGACATCGACAGCAGCTTGGCCGTTCCAGGACTCACATATTCACGGTAGAGATCGAGTACGTCATCGGCTTCCAATGTGGTGCTCCTCTCGACTCTCGAGTCTTTTGGTGAAATGCCTCACGTTGCTTCGGATCGCCTCGTCGAAGTCGAAGTCGGGCGCATAGCCGCTCAAGCGCTCGACCTCCTCCCACGAGGAGGGGAAGATTTTGTCGGAGAAGAAGATCCCCGTCATCTTGTCCAGCTGCTCCAGGCGCCGGCGCGCCCGCGGGGGAAGCTCTGGCAGGATGGCCGGCCTGATCAGGCGCTCCATGATCTCGGGGTCCACCAGCCGCGGTCGCGGCAAGTCGTAGCCGAGCTCCCGCGCGGCTTCGATCCCGATGTCCAGCAGCGAGCTCGCGGTGGGAGCCTGTGCACCGGCGGTGCACCACAGGCTCGCCTCCCGGATATCCCCATCGACCAGCGCCGCGACGGTGTGCGCCAGGATGTCCTGGGGTATCACGTCGATGTGTGAATCTCCCAGCACCGGCATCACGGTCAGCTGTCCCTCGAAGAGGAACTTCAGCAATGTGTGAATGCCCTGGAGCCTTGCGATCTCGCCCGTGACGCTGTCGCCGATCACGATCGAGGGGCGGATGAGGACCACCGGTGTGCCGCTCTGCTCGAGCTCGGCTTCCGCGGCGCGCTTGGAGAGCACGTAGAACTCGGGGCCGACCGATCGCGCATCCGTGGGCTCCTGCACCTCGGCCAGCACGAAGGAGGTGCCCAAATAGTAGAGGGGCGCCTGCGCAAGCTGCGCGAACTCGAGCATCTGCCTCGTGCCCTGCAGGTTGACGTCGAAGACGGCGTCCCGGCTGCTCGTCCAATCGGTGATGGCGGCGCAGTGGACGATCGCGTCCGTTCTCGCAGCCAGCGCCCGGTAGGACGCCGAGGAGAGGCCGAGCCGCGGCCTGCCAACGTCCCCCTGCACGACCTCGCAGTCGGGCGCTGTCGTCTGGGCGTGGTGGCAGAGCGTCACCATCCGCCCCTGTGGGCGATACCTCAGGATGGCTTCGCCGACGAGTCCCGTGGCGCCCGTCAGGAGGATCGTCTTGTCGACTCGCTCACCCATCGAGCCGCCGATCGATCGCGGTCCACTCACTCATCGACTGCCCCGTCGATCCCGGGCCATGCGCGAATCGCCAGCACGGAGTTGTGACCGCCGAAGCCGAAGGAGTTGCTGAGCGCGACGGGGCAGGCCTTACCCCTGTCCTCGATTGGAGTCGGCGTCCGCGGCGAGTAGTTCAGGTCCAGACCCTCCTCGGGGAACTCCAGCCCGAGCGTGGGTGGTGCCATGCGATTACGCAGCGCGAGCAGCGTCGCAACCGCCTCCACCGCGCCCGCAGCGCCCACCAGGTGGCCGATCGCGGACTTCGTGGAGGTGACTGGGATCTCGTGGGCCCTCGGGCCCAGGGCTTTCTTGATCGCCAGTGTCTCCGAGCGGTCGTTCAGCTCGGTCGAGGTGCCGTGGGCGTTGATGTAGCTGATGTCCGCCGGCTCGAGACCCGAGTTGACCAACGCGCTGGTGATCGCCGCTGCGGCACCGCCCCCGTCGGGGGAGGGCGCGGTCACGTGGAAGGCATCCGAGGAGGCCCCGTGTCCCAGGAACTCCCCGAGCACCTCCGCCTTGCGGGAGCGCGCGATCTCGGCGCGCTCGACCAGCAGGATCCCCGCGCCCTCCCCCAGCACGAACCCGTCGCGCCGCCGGTCGAACGGCCGGGAGATGCCCAGCCGTGAAGTCGCGCCGGTGACCGCGAAGGAGGCCAGCGCGATCTTGGTCGTACACGCCTCCGCCCCGCCCACCACGAGCGCGTCGAGCTCCCCGCTCCTGAGCAGCCGCAGCCCGGCCGCGATTCCCTGGGAGCCGGAGGCGCATGCGGACATCACCCCGAAGCTCTCGCCCCGCAGCCCGTAGCGGATCGCGATGTTGACCGCGGCGGCGTTGCCCATGATCATCGGCGTGGCCAGCGGCGCGATCTGATTCATCCCCCGATCGCGGATCGTGTCGTAGGACTCCTCGATCGTCTTCAAACCTCCGATTCCCGTGCCGATCACACACCCGATCCGCTCCGCGGCCGCCGGCAGTCCCTCCCCCCAACCGGCCTGGGCGATCGCCTCGCTGCATGCGACCAGGGCCATCTGGGCAAAGCGGTCGGTCCGCCTGATCTCCTTGCGGCTCAGGTGCTCGGTGGCGTCGAAGTCGCGACAGACCGCCTTACCGTCGGCGATCCCGCATTCGCCGGCCAGCCAGCGCTCGTAGAGCACCTCCGCACCGACGCCCAGAGGCGTCACGGCACCGAGACCGGTGATGCAGAGCGCTTCACTCATACGAGCTGCTTCCGGATTACCTCCAGCGCGTCCCCCACGGTCTTGACGCCCTTGAACTCCTCCGCGGCGAGGCGCACGCCGTAACGTTCTTCGATCACCTGACCGAGCTCGACGAGGTCCAGCGAATCGATGTCCAGACCCTCGAGGGTTGCCTCCAGCGCGATGTTCTCTCCCTCCGCGCCAAAGTCTTCCAGCGTCTTGAAGACGAACTGCTGAAGGTCGGCTGTATCTATACTCTGAGGCATGGGTTTTCTCCTACCTTGAGGTTCGTAGTACGGGCAAAGTCCCAGCCAGCTAGGCGCTTAGCCCACCGTCGACGACGAGCGTGGTCCCCGTCACATAGCTTGCTCCTGGCGAGGCCAGGAACCTGACACATTCGGCTACCTCCTCGGGCGTCCCGGCCCGCTGCGCCGGTATGTGGCGCTCCATCTCGTCGGCCACATCGGCCGTCAGCCGGGTGCGCACCAGACCGGGGGCGACCGCGTTGACCGTGATGTTCCGCTTCGCCACCTCCACCGCGGTGCACTTGGTGAATCCGATCAGGCCCGCCTTCGAAGCGGCGTAGTTCGCCTGCCCGGGGTTTGCCCGAATGCCCACAATCGAGGCGATGTTGACGATGCGCCCGAAGCGGACCCGCAGCATTTGGCGGATCGCGTGGCGCGTCACCCTGTAGGCAGCCGTCAGATTCGTGTCGAGGACCGCCTGCCAGTCCTCCTCGTGGATCTGGGGCAGCAGCCCATCCGCTCTCGTGCCCGCGTTGTTGACCACCACGAGCGCCGGCCCGTGACTGGCCCGCAGATCGTCCATCATCGCCTCGACCGCCTCGCCGTCGGCGATGTCGCAGGCGACCGCGAACGCACGCCCGTCCCTGGCCTGGATCTCCGCGACCACCTCCTGGGCGCCCTGGCCGTCGGCGCGGTAGTTCACCGCCACGTTCCACCCATCCCCGGCCAGCGCCCGCGCGATCGCCGCCCCGATGCCCCGCGAGCCGCCCGTGACCAGGGCGTAGCCCTCGCTGCTCGGCTGCTTGGGAGCCGCGGCGCGCTTGGTCATCCCGCCCCCGTCCCCGCCGCCAGCAGCTGCCCGAAGCGTTTGATCTCGACACTCCCGTCGATCCGCTTGATGAGCCCGCTCAGCACCTTGCCGGGCGCGGCCTCGAGGAAGCGCTCGACACCGAGCGCTCGCATGTTCCGCACCACCTCTTCCCAGAGCACCGGCTCGGTCAGGCTCGAGGCGAGCTGCGCGCGGACATCCTCGAACGGCTGGGCGGTGGCCCCACAGAAGACGGGTGCACTGCCCTCGCCGACCTCGACGTCCTGGAGCTCATCGCGAAACGCACGCGCCGCCTCGCGCATCGCGGGGGAGTGAAACGCGCCGGTGATCTCCAGGACCACCGTCGAGCCGCCCAGGCTGCGAACCTCCTCCCCGGCCCGCTCCAGCGCACCGTGCTCGCCGGCCAGCACCTGCTGGCGGGGGGAGTTGTAGTTGGCGACGTGCGTGGAGTGTCTCTCCGCCAGATCGCGGATCACATCCGAGGTGAGGCCCATGACCGCGAGCATGCCCTCGCCGGCCTGCGCTGCCGCGGCGGTGAGGCGTGCCCGCGCGGCGACCAGACGGACGCCGTCCTCGAGGTCGATCGCCTCGGCCGCGACCAGCGCCGCGAGCTCTCCCAGCGAATGGCCGGCGAAGGCGATCGGACGCAGCTCCTCGCGGACGCTGCGCCAGCTCGCGATGCTGCAGCAGAAGATCGCGGGCTGGACATAGCGGGTGCCCTCACTCAGGCGTGTGAACGGATCCTCCCCGACCGCTGCGACGAGCGCCTCCAGCACGTCGGGCGCGAAGCTCTCCACGAGCTCGCGCATGTCATCCGACTGGCTTCCCTGGCCCGGGAAGACCACGGCGGTCGCCTCCGCTGAATCGGCCCTATCCATGCGAGGCTCCCACGGAGGCGGCCTGCTCGCCGCGCGTCGCACCGGGGGGAACAGGCCCGGTCTGCCCCATCCCCTCCGAGCCCTCAGCAGTCCGCGCCGTCCCATCCAAGCCCCCATCCGTCCCCGCCATCCCCTCGAGGGCGCCAGCCATGAGCTCGAGCAGCTGCTCGCACTGCTCGGTCGCGGCGCGGTCGCCGAGGATCACCACGTTCATGTCCCCGTCGAAGGAGAGCGCGGTGATGACGAAGCGGTGATCGTGCGGCAGGTAGTTGACGATCCAGGGGCTCACGAGCCGCCCCTCGCCCAGCCTGAAGTCCCCGGCCGCCCCGCGGATGTTGGACACGACGATGTGAAAGAACCTGGTGGTGGTGTGCGAGTCCACGCACCACTTCAGCAGGCGCTCGGGCACCCAACCCTCCAAGCGCAACACCACCAGGGCGCCCCTGGCCTGATGGGAGGCCTTGGCGTCCTCGGTGCGGCGGGCGACCTCGCCGTGGATCCTGGTCAGATCGGCTTCCGCCATGGGCAGGCGCACTCTCATCAGGGACATCCGATTCCCCATCGCGCTCGCCTGCGCCGCGGTGCGCGTGGTGACGGGCACGAGCGCGTGGACGTCCCGCCCGCCGTGGTCGTCCACCACCTGGCGCAGCGCGTCGGCCACGACCGTGAGATAGACGTCGTTGACGGTTCCCCCGCGGCGTCCGCGTGCGAGCTTGAACTTGCCGAGCTCGAGCGCCCTCCATCGCAGCACCCGCTCCGAGCTGTGAGGTCGTGCCAGTCCACGTATGCGTCCCGCTGGCCGCAGGAGCTCGAGCAACGCGTTGCGCAGGCCGAGTGCGGCGATCCGCCACCCGCCGTCGGGGTCGGCCCGGCCACCGGGGGGACCCTGAACGGAGCCGGGATCCGGCCTGCGACGCGGACGAACGTAGGGGTACTCATCCGCGCGCGCCCCGAAGAGCGCGGGCGTGAGGTACTGCCCGAGCGTGACGCCGTCGGCGAGCGCGTGGTGGATCTTCAGCGCGACCGCGAAGCGCGCGCACCCGGCCTGGCGCACCAGCCATGCCTCCCAGACGGGGCGGTCGCGACGCAGCCGCTCGCTGTAGAGCGTGCCCGCGAAGTCCTGGAGCAGCGCGTTGAAATCGCCGGCGGGAAGATCGTGCTCCCGCAGATGCTCGCTCAGGCGGAAGTCGAGATCCTCGGCCCAGATCGGGCGCAGGATCCGGCCGGGCCGGTGGGCGACACGCTGGCGCAGGCGCGGGATGCCCGGCACCCTGGCCTGGAAGTGCTCGACGAACTGCTCCCACGTCGGCGCGGGGCCCTCGAACACATAGACCATCCCGACACCGGCCCGCAGATTCGGATGCAGATCCTCCTCGAGGAACATCGCGGAGTCCGAGGACGAGAGCCGATCCCCCGCCAGCTGTGCCGCTCCCCCCGCCGGCTGTGCCGCTCCACCCAACGGCTGTGCCGCTCCAGCCATCAGCTCAGACCGTTCCCTGCACAGAAGGTGGCGGCAAGGCGGTCGGCCAGCGCCAGCACGCTCAGGTGGATGTTGGCGGATGGCAGCGCGGGCATCGCCGCCGCGTCCATCACATATACGTTCGCCGTGCCCCGCACGCGACCGTCGGGGTCAGCCGCCGCGGCCTGGCCCGGTTCTCCGATCGGGCAGCTGCCGGCGAGGTGGAAGAACGACCCGAGTCGCTCTTCGAGCGCCGCGCCGGCATCGATCTCCTCGATCATCGACTCCAGGGGAGGCGTGCGCAGCAGCGTCCTGACGTAGTCGAGAGCCTGTTCCGCGAAACGCCGTTCGCCCGGCTCCCGCAGCCCCGCCAGCACGACGTCCTCGCCCGGGGCCCCGGGCTGGCGCGGAGCAAGGCCGGTGTCGGCTCCCGCGTCGGGGTCGAGCAGCTGGATGTGCACCACGGTCGTCCCCCGCAGGTGCCTCTGCGGATCTTCGCAGTAGGGGAGAACCTGCAGATAGCGCGTGCGCTCGTCGACGGTCAGGGTGCTCGACAGAGCGACCTGGTAGGGCGCCCACCAAGCCCCCGGCTCGGCGGGCTCGCGCAGCTTGAATCTCAGCGTGAGTCGCGCGTGATCGAGCATCTGTGCTCCGACCGCCTCGTTCTCGGCGATCGCCTCGACCCCCTGACGGCGCAGCTGCCGCCGGGGTCCCACGCCCGAGTGGAGCAGCAGACGGGGCGTCTCGACCGCTCCCAGGGTCGCGATCACTGCGTCGGCGTCGAGGAACCGCTCCGCGCCGGCGGACCTGACGCGTACTCCGATCGCCCGCGGCCCCTCGAAGACGATCCGCTGCGCATCGTGGCCGGTCAACAAGCGAATCCGTTTGCGGCTCGCATCGGGCAGGTACGCCTCGGCCGCCGTCTGACGCACCCCCCCGCGGGCCGTCAGGGGGATCGGCCCCACCCCCAGGGCTCCGGGAGCGTTGTGGTCCTCGATCCACTCGTGTCCGCAACCGACCGCCGCTTCGGCGAAGGCGTGCTGAAGCGGGCGCAGCCTGCGCGCGTTCTCCCTGCTGACGAGCGTGGGTCCCTCGCTCCCGTGCCAGGGGTCGAGTCCGAAGTCGCAGTCGCGCTCGCCGGCGATGAACCAGGGAAGCCAGGCCTCCCACCCGAAGCCGGCGACATGGGCCTCCCAGGCGTCGAAGTGCTCGGGATGACCGCGCAGCGCGACCGTGCCGTTGATGGTCGATGAGCCGCCGAGCGCGCGGCCGCCCGGAACGCTCACCGGATGCGAGCGGCCACCGATGCGAGCACTGTAGGAGCGGGAGTCCCCCTCGAAGATGGGACGCAGGCGTCGCGCCAGCGAGGCGGGCAGCGCACCCGCGCGGTGGGCGCCACCGGACTCCACCAGCGTCACCTCACAATCGGTCCTCGCCAGCCGGGCGCTGACCGCGCAGCCGGCGCTGCCCCCTCCACACACGAGCACCCGCATGCTCATTTGGCCGTCGTCGCCAGCTGCTCCGTCGCGGCCCCCATACGAGCCAGACCTTCATCCAGCTGCTCGTCGGGAAGCGCATAGGTGATCCGCACGTGCCCGTCTCCCTGGCTGCCGAAAGCGGCGCCGGACACCACCGCGATCGAGTGCTCCTCCACGAGATGGTCCGCCAGTTCCTGCGCGCTTAGACCGGTCTCGCGGATGTTGGGGAACACGTAGAAGGACCCATCGGGCGTGGGGCAGTCGACGCCCGGCATCGCGTTCAGCGCCCGCACGGCCCTGTCGCGCTTGGCTTCGAGCACGCTCGTGCGCTCAGTGACGGCGCTCTGGTCCCCGGTCAGCGCCGCCAGCGCGGCCAGCTGGACGAAGACGGGCACGTTCGTGACCGAGTTCTGCTGGAAGGTGTCCAGCGTCTCGATCAACTCACGGGGGCCGACGCACCAGCCGATGCGAAAGCCCGTCATCGCATAGGTCTTGGAGAGCGTGTCCACGACGACCGTCTGATCGGCCATGCCCTCGACGGCCGCGATCGTGGAGTGCACGGCCGGGCTGTAGACCATGCGGCTGAAGATCTCGTCGCTCAGCACCATCACACCCTTGGCCTGGGCGATCTCCGCGATCTCCTGGAGACCCTGGACCACCATTCCGTTGGGCCGCTGTGGGGTGTTGATGACCACCAGCTTCGTCCGAGCCGATATGGCCTGCTCCAGCTTGTCGAGATCGAAGCCGAAGTCGGGCTCCACCAGCGGCGTGTAGCGGACCCTGCCCCCCGCGTACCTGATCCAGAACTCGTCGGGCGGATAGCCGGGATTGGGGAAGACCACCTCGTCTTCCACGTCCACCAGCGAGAGCAGACTCTGCATCAGCGCATGCTTGGCACCCATCGTGATGAGCACTTCATCGGGGGCGGTCGCGCGCCCGCGCCCTGACATCTCGGCCGCGACGGCCTCCCGGAGCTCCGGCAGGCCCGGCCCCGGGGAGTAGCGCACGTACCCTTCGCGCAGCGCGCGCTCGCACGCCTCCAGGATGTGCGGGGCCGGCTGGAACTCCGGCCCCTGGAAGTCACCCTTCTCGAAGTGCACGATCCGGCGGCCGTCGTCGCGCTCCAGGGCCACCGCCTTGCGCATCGCCGCCCACTGGGGCGGGGGCTCAAAGTGCGAGGTGCGACTAGTAGTGCTTCGTTAGGTTGGTGGAGGGTTCTGGAGGTCGCGGGCGAACTCCTGTGACGGCTACTGTCGTCGAGGAGGTCCATGATGGGGTTGGTGTCTGGTTTGTCAGAGCGGGAGTTGTCGCGTGTGCGCGGCAGGCTGGTCGAGTTCGCGGCTGAGATGTTCGAGTCGATGGCGCGCAAGGATCAGCGGCGTTGGGGTGAGGTGTATTTGCGGGGGTTGATGTTGGATGGGAAGCGCAAGAGCATCGAGCCGATGGCGGCTCGGTTGGCGGACGGGGATGAGCAGTGTTTGCAGCAGTTCGTGAACCAGTCGCCGTGGGATCCGGTGCCGGTCCGACGGGCACTGGCCAGGCGGATGGCGGCGGAGATCGGGGCTGAGGGCTGGGTGATTGATGACACGGGGTTCCCGAAGTTCGGGAAGATGTCGGTTGGGGTTGCTCGTCAGTACTCCGGGTCGTTGGGGAAGGTCGGGAACTGTCAGGTCGCGGTCAGCGTGAACGCTGCGACAGACTCGGCTTCTTGTCCGTTGGACTGGCGGTTGTTCCTACCTGAATCCTGGGATGAGGACTCAGAGTTCAATCAGGATCGGCGTGTGAGGGCTGGGCTCCCTGGCGACGTTCACCACGTTGAGAAGTGGCGGCTGGCGTTGGAGATGATCGACGAGCTGATCGGCTGGGGCGTCGGACCGCCGGTGATCCTGGCCGATGGCGCCTATGGCGATAACACCGAGTTCCGGCAAGAGCTTGCCCAGCGCGAGCTTGGTTATGTGCTGGATGTGAAGTCCACAACTTCGGCTTACCCGGAGGGCGTGAAGCCTGAGCGTCCCGAGTATCAAGGCCGCGGCCAGCCCCCGAAGTCCCGCTATCGCCAGGCCCCGTCCTCACTGGCGGAACTCGCTCTGGCAGCCGGAGAGACCCAAGCGGTCACGGTCTGCTGGCGTGAGGGAACCCGCGGAGAGATGACATCCCGGTTCCTCGCTCTCAGAGTCAGGCCAGCGAACATCGCCCTGCGCCGCGCCGCCCATGACAACGGCGAGGAGCTCCCGCTCCAGTGGCTGATATGTGAGTGGCCCGAGCACAAGCCCGAGCCAGTCAAGTACTGGCTCTCGAACCTACCAGCCGATACCAGCATCGAGGATCTCGTCCGGTTGGGGAAGCTGCGATGGCGAATCGAGCATGACTACCGCGAGCTCAAGGACGCGCTCGGGCTCGACCACTTCGAGGGTCGCACCTACCGCGGGTTTAACCACCACGTCACGCTGGTATCGGTCGCGCACGCGTTCCTCACCCTGGAGAGAAGACGCCACCGTCCTCGACTCAGGGCGGCAGCCTGACCCTCTACCAGGTCGTCCGGGAGCTCCAAGCGCTCCTGGCCTGCTGGCACGGAACCTGCCCGGTCTGCCGCAGAGAGCTGCCGCCCGAACACCCACTACGAGGACCACCAACCTAACGGAGCACTACTAGTTCGGCGAACATCGCCCCGCCCGTGCAAGGTTGCACGTCCGCTACGCGGTCTTGTATCGCCCTTTCCCCCGGCGAGGACGTCGAGGTCGAGCTCAGGGGTGCTTGCTGTCGATGTTCACCTGCTCGCCACGCATGGAGTCGATGATCGACTCCGCGGCGGCGTGGCGCGCGGGGGGGTGGAACATCAGGCAGCAGGAGGCCGAGTGCAGGTAGGCGACGTCGGGTGAAGTGACGAACGCGCCGCCCCCGAGCGCCTCGAGCGCCGTGGTGCAGGCGCGTGTGACGGCGCGCTCGGCTCCGTAGCGAACGATGAGCGCGGGACCCACCAGCTGGGAGGCGCGGCCCGCGGAGTCGACCTTCATCCCGAGCGCCTCGAGTGCGTAGGTGGCCCCCTCGAGGTCGGCGATCACGTCCCCCAGCGCCGTGGGCGCCCGGCGTGAGGAGAGCGCGCGCTCCAGCAGCGCCCCGCAGATGCCGAGGTAGGTGGCGGCGATCAGGAGCTCGAACCACACAAGCGCGGCGCGCAGCGAGTCAGTGGTGGTCCCGATCGGCCCCAGCTCGCTCACCGCGCGGGTGGGCACGAACACGTCCTCGAGCACCACCTCCTCGCTCTGCGCTCCCGCAAGCACGGGGGTGGCCCAGAAGGGCCGCACCGAGAGCCCGGGGGAGTCCTTCGGGAGAACTGCGAGCGCCAGCTGATCCTCCTCCTCGGGGGCAACGACCCGCACGGTGGCGAACAGCAGATCCATCGAGCCGCTCAGGCTGCAGGGCTTCTTGACGCCGCTGAGGAGCAGCCCGTCCTCGGTTGCGCGCGCGGTCATCTGGGGGCGCACGAGCTGACCGCCTCCGGCCCCCTCGCCGGCGCCGGAGGCGATCAGCAGAGAGTTGCGCGCGACGGCCTCCGCGAGCATCCACTCCACGCCGCTGCCCGCGTCCTCCAGGTCGAGCATGCTGGCGACCGAGAAGTGGTGCATCGTGGTCGCGACCCCGAGCGAGGGCGCACGACTGGCGAGCGCCCGCTGCAGGCGCACCCCCGCCGCGAGGCCGACGCCCTGGCCGCCGAGGTCGCTCGGCACGAACAACGAGGGGCCGCCCGCCTCGCGGAACCACTCGATCGCCGGGGAACTCGGGCGCTCGAGATCCTGCAGCCCGGCGGCCGCAAGCTGCTTGTCGAGGCCGGGCAGGTGCTTGGCGAGGAGCTCCCGGTCCTCTTGCAGGAAGGTGGACATCGCTAGTGATCCCCCTGCTGGAAGGCTGCCATCGCGAGTCCCTGCTGGAAGGCCGCCATCGCGAGTGATTCTCTTGCGGGTGGGGTGGACATCGCTAGTGATCCTCCTGAGGGAAGGTGGACATCGCTAGCTGCCCGCCTGTGCCGTGTCGTCCACCACGTGCGTCGCCCCAAAGAGCCCTTCGCACATGCTCACGACGTTCTCGCGCAGTGTGTCCGCGGCGACCGGCTCGAGCAGGTGGGCGAGCGTGGGGATGCCCATGTCAAACGTGCAGGCGAAGCGGATGAGGCTGCCATCGGCCGCCGCCTCCACCTGCCAGCTGCCATCGAGCGCGTCGAGGTCGCCCTCTACGAGCGTGAACTCAATCCGCCGGCGCTGCGGATCGGCGATGCCATCCTCAGTCCAGATGAGCACGCCGCGGCGGAACTTCACCTCCCAGGTGCAGCGCTCACGACCGCCCTCCCCCTCCGAGAGGGTCACCCGCAGCACGGCGTCCGTCAGCTCGGGGTAGCGCTCGTAATCGTGGAGGCACCTGAACGCCTCGTCGGGATCGGTGCCGGGCGCAGAGACGGTGAGTCCGACGTTGCGCATCGCTAGCCTCCTTTCGCGGTCGTGGTCTGCCGTTCCGGCTCACTGGGGACATGGGGATGGCGAGCCGCCAGTGCCTGCGCGGTCTCCTCGAGGGCCCCCCGCAGCCAGGCGATGTCCTCCTCGTCGAAGAACGCCGAGGGTGTGAGGCGCACGGTGTTGTAGGAGTTGAGCGTGCTCGAGATCACCACGCGACGTTCGAGCAGCTCCAGGATCAGCTCGGCAGCGTAGGCGGAGTCGCGCATCTCGACGCCGATCAAGAGGCCTCGGCCGCGGACGTCCGCGAGCAGCTGCGGGCAGCCCTCCTGCAGCACCTCCCGGATCATCCCCTGCAGCCGATCCCCCAACTGTGCGGCCCGCGCCGGCAGGTCATAGCGGCGGATCACATCGATCGCCGCCGTGACCGCAGCCGCGGCGATCGGGTTGCCGCCGCTCGTGGAGGAGTGCAGGATCGGGTCGCGCCCGAGCGGCCCGAACACGCGCTCGTTGGTGACCACCGCCGAGACGGGGACCACGCCCCCGCCGAGCGCCTTGCCGGTGAGCAGGATGTCCGGGCAGACGCCCTCGGCATGGGAGTCCCACATGTACCCCGTGCGGCCCAGCCCGGTCTGGATCTCATCGAGCATCAGCAGCGCCCCGCGCGCGGCGCAGAGACGGGCGACCTCGCTCAGATAGCCCGCGGCCGGCACACGCACTCCGCCCTCACCCTGGATCGGCTCGAGTACGACGCAGCTGTCCTCGCTCACCTCGGCGGCGAGCGCGTCGAGGTCGTCGTAGGGCACGAACGTCACGTCGGCGAGCAGCGGCTCGAAGGGGGCGCGGAAGATCTCCCGTCCGGTTGCGCTCAGCGCGCCGATGGTCTTGCCGTGGTACCCACCCTCGGTGGAGATCAGGCGGCGCTTGCCGTTGAGCCGGGCGAGCTTGATGCCGAGCTCGGTCGCCTCGGCGCCGGAGTTGAGGAAGAAGGCGTACTCCATGCCCTCGTCGCAGATGCCCGCCAATGCCTCGGCGGCGCGGACCTGGCCCTCGTGCAGGATCCCGGGACCGCACAGCGCCATCCTGTGCAGCTGCTCGGCGACGGGCTCCACGATCTCGGGATGCTGGTGGCCCATCAGGAAGACGGCGAACCCGCCGCAGGAGAGATAGCGCTCGCCCGTGCTCGAGTAGAGGTGGCTGCCCTCGGCCCGCTCGATCACCGGCGCGGAGAGCAGGCGGAAGAGGCGGGCCCCGCCGCTGCTGATGTGCTTGGCGTACTGCTCGAGCAGCTCCTTGGTGGAGATCACGACTGGACCCCCTCCGGGACCTTGATGGCGGGCGGGAGCCTCACGTTGGCGGCCCAGTAGCGCAGGGAGTTCTCGAGGCTCGCGCGCAGGTCGGGGAGCGGCGGAAACTGCACCCCCTCGGGGAGCTCATCGCGTGAGTCGGGGAGGTGGCTCTCGTTCGCGATGCCGAGCACCACCTGCTTGGCGACGCGCAGCTGCTGGCGCAGCTGGGCGGGGATGGTGTCGCCGAAGGCGGGGAGGACCAGCCGCTCGACGACCTCCGGAGCGACGAGCTTCGGCTGCACGACGGGTCGTCCGAGCTGCACGGAGAGCTCGACGCACGCATCCACGAAATCGCCGAACGGGAGCGCGCGGCGGCCCGCGGTGATCCAGCGCGTGCCGCGCACGCCGCCGTCGATGCCCGCCCGCAGGCACTGTGCGACGTGGTCTCGTGGCAGGAAGTCCAGGAACGAGTTCGGGGGCACCGGCATGAGGTGCGCGTTGCCCGAGACGATCGCCTTGGCGCCGAGGTAGAACGCCTGCCCGCTGAAGCGGCTGATGACGCCGGTCTGCGCATCCCCGATCAGCGCCGGCAGACGGTAGATCGCGGTCGGTACCGCGGCGTTCGCCACCACCGACTCGGCGGTGCGCTTGGAGGACTGGTAGGCGTCCACCGGCGGAGCGGTGTGCGTGCCGTCGCGCCCGCGCACGTAGAAGGTGCTGATGTGGTGCAGTGGGACGCCGGCCCGCTCGGCGAGCCTCAGCACGTGCCGGGTGCCATCGACGTTCACGCGCTCGATCTCCGCGGAGGGACGGAAGGAGCTGGTGAGCGCACCGGCGTGGAGGACCCCATCGATCCTCCCCAACAGCCGCTCGTAGGTGGCGATGTCGAGGCCGAGGCGCTCCTGTGTCAGATCGCCGTCGAGCGCCTCCACGGTGGCATCCGCGACGGGCGTGCGGTGGCGCAGCACGAGACAGCGTGAGGGCCCCAGGGCGGCGATCAGACTGGGCCCCAGCACGCCGCTGGCGCCGGTGAGAAGCAGCTTCGGAGCATCCGAGGTCATGCCTGCTCCTGCAGATGGGCGACGAGCCGGTCGAGGCATTTCTCGACGGTGACCATTTCCACGAGCTGCTCGTCGGGGATCGAGAGCCCATAGCGCTCCTCGAGGATCGCGACAGCGCTCATGAGATCCAGCGAGTCGAGCATCAGGTCCTCCAGGAGGTGCGCCTGCGGAGTGATGCTCTCGCGCTCGACCAGGTACTCGTTGACGAGGAGATCCTCGAGCTCTGCCAGGAGGCGCTCACGATCGACGGTCATCCGAACCTCCTCATGTGATGCCACCGTCAACGTTGATCACCTGACCGGTCAGGCTGGGGCACTCCACGCAGAACAGGACCGCGCGTGCGACGTCTCGGGGATCGACCTCGTGGCGGGTTGCGGACATGCTCGCGTAGAGCTCCCGCAGGCGCGGGTCCAGCTGCTCGGAGAGCGGGGAGCTGACCAGGCCGGGCGCGATCACGTTGACCGTGACACCGCGACGTGCGACCTCGCGTGAGAGTGCCTTGGTCATCCCGGTGAGCCCCGCCTTGGCGGCGGCGTAGTTGGCCTGTCCCGCCGGCCCGATCGTTCCGCTGATCGAGCCGATCGTCACGATTCGCCCGAAGCGCTCCGAGAACATCCCGGGCAGCGCGCGCTTGGCGCAGTGGAACGCCCCGGAGAGGTTCGTGTCGATCACGTCCTGCCAATCGTTCGCGTGCATCCGCACGGAGGGACGGTCGCGCACGATGCCCGCGCAGTTGACGAGGATCGTGGTGGTCCCAAGCCCCTCGGCCACGACGCGAAACGCCGTCTGGATGCTCTCGCCGTCGGTGACGTCGAGCTGGACCGGCATCGCATCTGGCAGTTGCTCGGCAAGGCTCCGCGCCGCGTCGGCGCTGCTGCCGTAGCCGATCGCCAGGCGCGCGCCGTACTCGGCGAGCAGCGTGGCGATCGCACTGCCCAGCGCACCCGCTCCGCCGATCACGAGCGCCACGCGGGCATC
The DNA here is from genome assembly GCA_963713985.1 of uncultured Solirubrobacterales bacterium. Classification (GTDB taxonomy): domain Bacteria; phylum Actinomycetota; class Thermoleophilia; order Solirubrobacterales; family Solirubrobacteraceae; genus Palsa-744. The sequence goes on from OY970219.1 coordinate 2,507,914, forward strand.
TGCGCTCATAGCTCGTCCGCGTAGAGGTCGAGCATCTGACCTGCGGTGCGCCACGAGAGCGCCTGCGTGGTCAGCGACGGCGGCGCTCCGCCGATCCCATTGCTGAGTACCGAGGCGTCGGCGAGGAAGAGCCGTTCGACGTCGTGCGCCTCACCGGTGGGGGCGACCACGCCGCCGAGCGGGTCGGCGCTCATGCGCATCGTGCCGATGGCGTGAGCGATCGCTGCGCGCTCAGTCCCGGTGCGGTGGATCTCCCTCGCGCCGGCGGCGCGCAGCACCGAGGCGGCCTTGCGCGCCAGCGAGTCGCGTCGATCGCGTGTCAGGGGGCTGGGCCGATATTCGACACAGGCCACGGGCCCGTGCTCGTCCTCGGGCCAGTCCTCGGCGAGCCGCACGCGGTTCTCGGCGAGCGCCTCGTCGTCGGTCGAGATCGCGACCGGGACCGCGTGCTGGTAGCGGAGAATCTGGCGCATCGCGCCGGCACCCCACGCACGTCCGCAGGTGTCCCAGGGCTCAGCGGCCGTCGCGGGGGCCTCGTCCGAGAAGCTCCCCCCGCCGGCGGTGAGCGCCATGGCGAAGCCCCAGGGAGCGAATCCCTCCGACCAGATCACGCCGTGACCGGGGAAGTCGGCCTTCGCCATCGTCACCTGCCCCACGTCGGGGTGGGTGGCATCGTCGAAGAACCCTGTCACCACGTCCTGGTAGTGGCAGGTCAGGTAGCGCCCGACGGCGCCGCTGTCGGGTAGCCCCGAGTTCAGCCACAGCCGGGGGGACTCGATGGCGCCGGCGGCGAGCACGACTGCCGCGCTGTAGGCCTCGCAGACGGCGCCGCTGCGGGTCTCGCGCCAGCGCACTCCGGCGGCGCGCGGGCGGGTGCGGCCCGCGTGCACGAGGATCCTCGTGGCGAACGCATCGGCGACCACCTCGCATCTGCCGGTTGCGATGGCGGCGGGCACCATGCTGACGTCGGTCGCGCGCTTGGCCTTGGCGCTGCGTGGGGCGCCCGCGGGCACGCCACAGCCGATCAGGCAGTGGCCACAAAGAGTGCAGCCCTCGCCACCTTCGGAGGGGGCGATCGGGAGGATCGCGTTGTGACTGTGCCCCCACGACTCCGCGGTGATGTCGGGGGTGAGTCGTTCGGGGATCTCCAGCGCGCGGCAGCCCTCCGCGAAGCGCGCGTCCTTGGGCGCCAGGGTGCTCACGCGGTTCACCGGGAGGAGCCGTTCGATCTGCTCGTAGGAGGCGGCGAGCTCCTCGTAGGTGAGCGGCCAGTGGCCGTCGACCGAGGGGGAGAGGGCGCGCGAGGCGATGCCGTTGTAGTGCCGTGTGCACCCGCCGACGCCCGCGGACTGCAGGAGGATGCTGACACCCACGCGCTTGCGCTGCCAGGGGTCGCGAGCGCGGTCCGCAGGCCCCCACCGCAGCCTGCCGTCGGGCATCGCGATCATGTCGTTCTCGTCCCGGTTGTAGTCGCGGTCGGGGTCGAGCCAGGGTCCGGCGTCGAGCATCAGCACGGAGACGCCGGCCTCGCTGAGGGCTCGCGCCGCGACGGGGCCGCCCGCTCCGGCCCCGACGACGATCACGTCGGCGTCACGCATCGGCGGCGACCCCTGCAGTCGTGGTCGCCGCGACCTCTGCGGTCGTGGGCGCAACCTCGCCGCGCTCGATCAGATCGAGGTGGCCGAGGGCGGGCCCGTGGAAACCCATGGCGCTCCACGCCTCGGATGGCTCCTGCCCTGCGCGGGGGCTCCAACCCGCGAGGCAGCCGTTGAGGGTGAACGTGTGGAGTCCCTCCAGGAGGTCCCGGATCTCCTCGATCTCTTCGGACGCGAGCGTGCGCAGCACGCGCTCACGGCCCCCGGCGTCGAGATCCAGGAAGCGGGCGTGGTCGCGCTCCGCCCGGGAGTACATGTCGAGCAGGCGGCCGAGCAGCTTGATCGAGCCGCGCTGCAGCATCTCCAGGCTCTGCGCCACGCGCAGGTGCACCTGTCTGGCACTCGCCGCCGGGCACCCCTCCACGCCGGGCGCGATCACATCCACGGCAGTGCGCAGCATCGCCAGGGACTCCGGCGTCACCCCGTAATCGCGTTGCAGCGTTGCCTCATCGACAGGGGCGGGCGGCGTGGTCGCTGGATCGCGAGCGCCGGGCGCCCCACCAGCCTCCGATTCCACGTACCCCACGGATTCCGGAACGCTCACGGGGCGATCATATAGGATCCGCCAGCCCAAGTAAATGGTATTATCCCATCAATTCCATCCCTCTGGACCGGCGGGAGGACCTCGTGGCGCAGGCAGATGACATCGTCGGTAGGGCCCTGCGAGTGGCCCCGAGGGAGGTCGGGCGGCTGCGCCACCAGAACCGGCGACCCCACTCCCAGCTGGATGAGCCGATCGCGATCGTGGGTATGAGCTGCCGTCTGCCGGGTGGTGTGCGCTCTGCGGAGGAACTGTGGGAGCTGGTGTCCCACGGCGGTGACGGGGTGTCCCTCTTCCCGCGGGATCGGGGTTGGGATCTGGAGGGGTTGTATGACCCCGACCCCGGCGCTCCGGGGACATGTTATGCGCGCGAGGGTGGATTCATATTGGACGCCACCGAGTTCGACGCGGGGTTTTTTGGGATCGGTGCGCGAGAGGCGTTGGCGATGGATCCGCAGCAGCGGGTGCTGTTGGAAGGTGCCTGGGAGGCATCGGAATCCGCTGGCATCGATCAAGGTTCGCTGCGGGGCAGCCGGACGGGTGTGTTTGTGGGAGTGAGCGGTTCGGAGTATGGAACGGGCGCGGGTGTGGCGGCGGGGGTGGAGGGTTATCTGCTGACGGGTACGACGGGCAGCGTGGTGTCGGGTCGGGTCGCTTATGTGTTCGGGTTGGAGGGTCCGGCGGTCTCGGTGGATACGGCGTGCTCCTCCTCGCTCGTCGCGTTGCACCTGGCGTGTCAGTCGTTGCGCGGGGGTGAATGCTCGCTGGCGTTGGCCGGCGGGGTGACAGTGCTCTCTTCACCATTCCTGTTCGTGGAGTTCGCCCGTCAGCGCGGTTTGGCTGCGGATGGGCGGTGCAAGTCGTTCGCCGAGGCCGCCGACGGTGTGGGATTTTCAGAGGGTATGGGCGTGCTGGTGTTGGAGCGTCTCTCCGATGCACAGCGCAGTGGCCGCAGGGTGTTGGGTGTGGTGCGTGGCAGCGCGGTGAATCAGGATGGCGCGAGCAACGGCCTCTCGGCGCCGAGTGGGCCCGCACAGCAGCGTGTGATCACGCAGGCGCTGGCGAGCGCGGGGTGCACGGCGCAGCAGGTCGATGCGGTGGAGGGGCACGGGACGGGAACGGTGCTCGGCGACCCGATGGAGGCGCAGGCGTTGGTGGCGACCTATGGGCGTGGCCGCTCGCGCCCGCTGTGGCTGGGGTCGGTGAAGTCGAACATCGGTCACACGGCGGCGGCGGCCGGGGTGGCGGGCGTGATCAAGATGGTGATGGCGATGCGCCACGGCGTGCTGCCGCGGACTCTGCACGTGGATCGTCCCTCCAGCCGGGTGGATTGGTCGGGCGGCGGGATATCGCTATTGACCGAGGAGCGTCCATGGGAGGCGGGCGATGGGCTGCGCCGCGCAGGTGTGTCCTCGTTTGGGATCAGTGGCACGAACGCGCACATGATCCTCGAGGAGGCGCCGGCGCGAGAGCCACCCGTGCGGGGGGCCGTGATAGAGGGCGGGCCTATGCTGGGGGCCACGGTGGAAGGCGGGCCTGTGTTGGGGCCAGCTTTGCTGCTGGAGTGCGGTGCGGTGCCGTGGGTGATCTCTGGCCGCAGCGTGGGGGGTCGGCGGGGGCAGGCGACGCGCCTGCGGGAGGCCGTGGAGGCTGGGAGCATTGGGGGCGGCGTCCTCGATGTCGGGTTTTCACTTGCCGGCCGGGCGGCGCTCGAGTTTCGCGGGGTGGTGTTGGGTGGTGGCAGGGAGGAGTTGACGGCAGGTTTGGGCGTGCTGGCTGGGGACGGCGACGCCGATGCCGGTGGGGCCGGGGTGTTCGAGGGTGTGGTGGCGCCCGGCGGTGGGCGGGTGGGGCTGTTGTTCAGTGGCCAGGGCTCTCAGCATGTGGGCATGGGTCGTGAGTTGTATCGGGTATTCCCGGTATTTCGGGCTGTGTTCGATGAGGTGTGCGGGGAGCTCGATCGGCTGCTGGGGTGTTCATTGGCTGAGGTGGTTTTTGGTGAAGGGGGTACTGGCGGGGAAGGTGGGAACGACGGTGTCGAGAGGGGTCTGGGTGTGTTGGATGGCACGTTGTTCGCGCAGGCGGGGCTGTTCGCCGTCGAGGTGGCGATGTGTCGTCTGCTTCAGGCGTGGGGTGTGCGCCCAGCTGTGCTGGTGGGTCACTCGATTGGTGAGGTCGCGGCGGCCTTCGTGGCCGGTCTCTTCTCGCTTGGGGATGCGTGCAGGCTGGTCACGGCTCGTGGCAGGCTGATGGCGGCGCAGCCCGCCGGTGGGGCGATGGTGTCTGTGGAGGCCTGTGAGGAGGAGGTCGCTGAGGTGCTTGTGGGGCTGGAGGGGCTGTCGATCGCGGCGGTGAACGGTCCTCGGTCGGTGGTGGTATCCGGTGGCGAGGATGTGGTGGAAAGTGTGATGGAAAATTTCCGGGAGCGGGGGCGGAGGGTGAAGCGGTTGCGCGTATCGCACGCGTTTCACTCACCCCTTATGGATGGGATGCTCCGGGAGTTCGGGGAGGTGGTTGGGGGTATCGAGTTTGGTGAGCCCGCGATCCCGATCGTGTCGAATGTGTCGGGGGGATTGGCCTCTGCGGGAGAGATGGCGTCCGCGGGTTACTGGGTGAGTCACGTGCGTGAGGCCGTGCGGTTCATGGATGGTGTGCGCAGCGTGCGTCGGTTGGGGGTGGAGAACTTCCTGGAGGTTGGGCCCGGTGGGGTGTTGAGCGCAATGGCGCTCGACTGTCTCACCGCAGCGCAGAGCGAGAGCGCTCCGCAGGGCGGGGGTGCACGAGAGCCCGGGGGTGCCCCGGATGGCGATGGCGGGCTGGGCTCTGTCGTGGCGGCGCCGCTGCTGCGTGAGGGGAGCTCCGAGGTGGAGGGTCTGCTGGGGGGGTTGGCGCGCTCGTGGGTTGGTGGCGTGGGGGTAGATTGGGGGTCGGTGTTCGAGGGGAGCGGCGCCGTGCGAGTGGACCTGCCCTCCTACGCTTTCCAGCGAGAGCGCTACTGGCTTTCACCGGGAGTGGGTGGCGGCGATCTGCGGGCGGTGGGGCAGCGCCCGGCGGGGCATCCGCTGCTCGGTGCGGCGGTCGCGGTCGCCGATGGTGGCTGGCTGTTCACGGGCACCGTGTCGTTGGAGTCACACCCGTGGCTCGCCGACCACCGGGTCCTGGGTGTCGCACTGCTGCCGGGGACGGCGTTCGTGGAGCTCGCGCTGTACGCCGGGCAGCGCACGGGGGCGCCCACGGTGGGGGAGCTGACGCTGCACGCACCGCTCCTCATCCCGGCCACCGGGGGGCGGCAGCTGCAGGTCGCGGTCGCCGAGCCCGACGGGGGCGGGGCGCGGGAGATCGGTATCTACTCTCGTGCGGACACCGCCGAGCAGGACCCCGGCGGGGAGGAGTGGACCCTCCACGCCACCGGCACGCTCACGGCCCCCGGCGACTCGCCGCCGGCCTCCACGAAACTGGAGCGCGGGCTCGGGGCTCTCTGGCCGCCTCCAGGCGCCGAGGCACTCGACGTCGAGGCGCTCTACGACGCGCTCGCCGAGCACGGCCTCGAATACGGCCCCGTCTTTCAGGGGCTCACCAGCGCCTGGCGGCATGGCGAGGAGCTCTACGCCGAGGTCGCGCTGCCCGAGCACCGCCAGCAGCACACCGGCCGTTACGCGATCCATCCCGCGCTGCTCGATGCCGCTCTGCACGGGTTCGCCGCACGGCTGGCGGATGGTGAGTCCGGCGCTGGAGGCAGCGTCAGCCTTCCGTTTGCGTGGAGGGATGTGAGTCTGCTCGCGGAGGGCGCCAGCACCCTGCGGGTGTGCCTGTCCGGCGGCGGTGAGGGCGGTATGTCGCTCGCGGCCGTGGATGGGGAAGGGGGGAGTGTCGTCCGGGTGGGGTCGCTGGCTGCGCGCGAGGTCTCGGTGGCGGGGCTGGGTGTGAGCGGTGGCGCTCGGAGCGATTCGTTGTTCTGTCTGGATTGGGTGCCCGCGCCGGCCGTCTCGCCAGAGCGCCCGCCGGATGGCGGATGGGTCTTGTTGGGCGATGAGGGAGGTGGGCTCGAGGTCTCCCTGGGGGAGGTCGCTCCGGGGCTGGTCGCTCACGGGGATCTCGCATCGTTGGGTCGGGCCGTCGATGAGGGCGGGGTGGTGCCCGGGATGGTGTTCGTGGATGTGGATGAGTTCGTGGGCGCTGGTGGGGTGGGTGCTGGGGAGATGGGTGCTGGCGATGTGAGTGGGATCGCGCGCGGGATGGTGTTGGAGGTGGTCGAGCTGTTGCGGTCGTGGGTGGGGGATCGTCGGTTTGGGGATGCGTGCTTGGCGTTGGTTTCGCGCGGCGATGTAGATGTCGATGGCGCGGGCGGCGCCGTGAACGTAGGTGGCTTGGTCGGTGGGGGAGTGTGGGGTTTGGTGCGCTCGGCGCAGGCGGAGTTTCCCGGGCGTGTGGTGTTGGTCGATGTGGATGGCGGTGCGGTGCCGTGGGGTGTGTTGGGTGGTTTGGTTGGACTGGGTGAGGGGCACGTGGCTGTGCGTGGGGGCGGCTGTCTAGTTGGAAGGCTGGTGGGAGCGGGGGGTGGTCTCGAGGTGCCTGGAGGAAATGGGGAGTGGCGGTTGGAAGCTGGTGGAGATGGTTCGTTTGAGGACTTCCGGCTGGTGACGGCTGGTGATACCGGGGCTGCCGATGGTGCTGAGGCATCTGGTGGTGCGGGGGTGATTGGGGGTGCTGGGGCGGCTGGTGTTGCTGGAGCGGCAGGGTTGGGTAGTGAAGTCGGCCGGCTCGGCGTGGGTGAGGTGCGTGTTGGTGTGCGTGCTGCGGGCCTGAATTTTCGTGACGTACTGATCGCGCTGGGCATGTACCCGGGTGCGGCCCAGATCGGCAGTGAGGGTGCGGGTGTGGTGTTGGAGGTCGGATCTGATGTCAATGGGTTCGCCGTGGGGGATCGTGTGATGGGGCTGTTCGAGGGGGCGTTCGGCTCGGTCGCGGTTGCGGATCAGCGGCTGCTCGTGGGGGTACCCGAGGGGTGGTCGTTCGCGCGTGCGGCATCTGTGCCTACTGTGTTCTTGACGGCGTTCTACGCGCTGGTCGATCTCGCAGGGGTGCGTAGGGGGGAGAGGTTGTTGGTGCACGCCGCGGCCGGTGGGGTTGGGATGGCGGCGGTGCAGCTGGCGGGGTATCTGGGCGCGGAGGTGTGGGCGACAGCGAGCCCTGAGAAGTGGGGGGTGCTGGAGGGATTGGGTTTGGATGTTTCGCGGGTGGCCTCCTCGAGGTCGTTGGAGTTCGGGGAGCGTTTCATGCGGGGGACCGGCGGGGAGGGCGTCGATGTCGTGCTGGACTCTCTGGCGGGCGAGTTCGTCGACGTGTCGCTGGGTCTGTTGTGCAGGGGTGGGCGCTTCATCGAGATGGGCAAGACCGATGTGCGCGACCCCGACGAGGTGGCGCGCGCGCATCCTGGCGTGGCATACCGCGCGTTCGATTTGATGGAGGCGGGTTACGAGCGAATCCAGGGAATGCTTCGCGAGATCGCCGGCCTTTTCGAGCGGGGCGTGCTCGAGCCGCTGCCGCTACGGGTGTGGGACATCCGTCGTACGGGGGAGGCCTTCCGGTTCATGAGCCAGGCGCGGCATGTCGGGAAGATCGTGCTGCGGATTCCCGAGAAGATCCCCACCATCGAGAGCCCAACCCCGCAGGAGCGTGGGACGGTGCTGGTGACCGGTGGTACCGGTGGCTTGGGAGGACTGGTGGCGCGGCATCTGGTGGCCGGCTGGGGAGTGCGGAGCGTGGTGCTCGCGAGCCGCGGCGGTCCAAGCGCGGAGGGTGCCGATCGGCTGGTCGGGGAGCTCGAGGCGCTGGGTGCGCGGGTGCGGGTCGAGCGGTGCGATGTGTCGGATCGTGCCCAGGTAGAGGGGCTGTTGGAGGGTTTGCGAGGAGAGCTATGGGGTGTGGTGCACGCCGCGGGCGTCCTCAGTGACAGTGTGCTCGAGGGGCTTCGTGAGGAGGACTTGGCGGGCGTGTGGGCCGCGAAGGCGGACGGCGCGTGGCATCTGCACGAGTTGACCAGGGACCTTGACCTGGGGCTGTTCGTGTTGTTCTCCTCGGCCGCGGGGGTCCTGGGCAGCCCGGGGCAGGCCGCGTACTCAGCAGCGAACGCGTTCCTGGATTCCCTGGCGGTCCACCGGCAGGCCCAGGGGCTCCCCGGTGTCTCCCTGGCGTGGGGCCTGTGGAACGCGCCGGGCATGGGCAGCGCGTTGAATGACGGCGACCTCCGGCGGCTGGCACGCTCGGGAGTGGACGCGCTCACCCCCGAGCGGGGACTGGGGCTGTTCGACAGGGCGCTGGAGCAGGGCGATGCACTACTGGTCTGCGCGGCCTTGAACGCGCGGGCGTTGCGCGCGCGCGCCAACGAGGGGACGCTCCCGCCACTCCTCTCAGGGTTGGCGGGAGCGGCCCGCGTGCGCCCGGCCGCAAACGCCAAGGGCGCGCTGGCGGCACGCATGACGGGCCTCTCCGGCGCCGAGCGGGAGGCGCTCGCGCTGGGGGTCGTGCTCAGCGAGAGCGCCGGCGTGCTCGGTCACGGCTCCTCGGCGGAGATCGATGCGCACCGTGCGTTCAAGGATCTCGGGTTCGATTCTCTCGCCGCAGTGGAGCTTCGCAACCGCCTCGCCGCGGCCACTGCGCTCACGCTCCCGGCGACCCTCGTCTTCGACTACCCCACACCCGCCGCGCTCACCGGCTACCTGGTGGATCGGCTGGGGGGTGCGCAGGCCGGCGCCGCTGTGTCCGCCCGTGCGGTCGTGGCGGTCGATGAGCCAGTCGCGATCGTGGGCATGAGCTGCCGCTACCCGGGTGGCGTGGCCTCGCCCGAGGGGTTGTGGGAGCTGGTGTCCGGTGGCGTGGACGCGGTCTCGGGATTCCCGCGGGATCGCGGCTGGGATCTGGCGGGTCTGTATCACCCGGACCCGGATCACTATGGGACGAGCTACACGCGCGAGGGCGGGTTCGTCCTGGACGCCGACGAGTTCGACGCCGCCTTCTTCGGGATCGGCCCCCGCGAGGCGCTGGCGATGGACCCGCAGCAGCGACTCCTCCTGGAAGCCGCGTGGGAGGCGCTCGAGGACAGCGCGATCGACCCGCACTCACTCGCGGGCAGCGACACGGGCGTGTTCGCGGGATCGATCTACCACGACTACGCGATGAGCGGGCTGGGGCCGGTGCCGGAGTCGCTGCCGGAGGGCGTCGCGGGCTATTTGAGCACCGGGGTGTCGGGCAGCGTGCTCTCCGGCCGGGTCTCCTATGTGTTCGGCTTGGAGGGCCCCGCGGTGACGGTGGACACGGCGTGCTCCTCTTCGCTCGTGGCTTTGCACCTGGCGTGTCAGTCGCTGCGTGCGGGGGAGTGCTCGCTGGCGTTGGCCGGCGGGGTCACGGTGCTGGCGACACCTGGGGTGTTCCTCGGCTTCAGCCTGCAGCGTGCCCTGGCGAGCGATGGGCGCTGCAAGGCCTTCGCGGACGCTGCCGACGGCGTCGGCTGGGGCGAGGGGGTGGGCCTGCTGGCATTGGAGCGCCTATCCGACGCGCGTCGCAACGGCCGCCGGGTGCTGGGGGTGGTGCGCGGCAGCGCGATCAACCAGGATGGTGCAAGCAACGGGTTGACCGCGCCGAACGGTCCCTCTCAGCAGCGCGTGATCGCGCAGGCGCTGGCGAGCGCGGGGTGCACGGCGGAGCAGGTCGATGTGGTCGAGGGTCACGGGACGGGCACCACACTTGGCGATCCGATCGAGGCGCAGGCGCTGCTGGCGACCTACGGGCAGGAGCGTGCGCGCCCGCTGTGGCTGGGGTCGGTGAAGTCGAACATCGGCCACACCCAGGCGGCAGCGGGCGTGGCGGGCGTGATCAAGATGGTGATGGCGATGCGCCACGGTGTGCTGCCGCCCACTCTGCACGTCGATCGTCCCTCCACCCAGGTGGACTGGTCCAGCGGCGCGGTCTCGCTGCTCACCGAGCCCCAGCCCTGGGAGCCCGGCGATCGGCTCCGCCGCGCAGGGGTGTCCTCGTTTGGGATCAGCGGCACCAACGCGCATGTGATCCTCGAGGAGGCGCCAGTGGAGGAGCCGTCGATGGGAGGCGTGTGGGTGGAGGGTGGTTCGGTAGAGGGCGTGCCGGTGAAGGCTGCGGCGGGGATGGCTCGTCCGGTGGAGGCAGGGGTCAGTCACGGTGTGGCCGGTGGCGTGCTGGGTGGTGGTGTCGCGCCGTGGGTGTTGTCGGGTCGGGGCGTGGGGGGTTTGCGGGGGCAGGCGTTGGAGTTGTTGGAGGCGGTGGGTCGTGGTGTGGATGGTGTTGTGGATGTTGGGTTGTCGTTGGCTGGGCGGGCGGTGCTGGATTGTCGTGGGGTGGTGGTGGGTTCGGGCCGTGAGGAGATGTTGGGGGGTTTGGGCGTGTTGGCTGCTGGTGGTGAGGGTGGTGGGGTTGTCGTAGGGGATGGTGTTGGTAGGGCTGGTGGTGGCGTGGTGTTCGTGTTTCCAGGCCAGGGCAGTCAGTGGTTGGGGATGGGGGTCGGGTTGTTGGATGAATCGCCCGCGTTCAGGGAGTTGGTGGGGGAGTGCGAGCGGGCGTTGTCACCGTTGGTGGGGTGGTCAGTGGAGGCTGTGTTGCGGGGTGCGGAGGGTGCCCCGGATTTGGGGCGGGTCGATGTGGTGCAGCCCGTGCTGTGGGCCCTGATGGTGGCGTTGGGGGAAATGTGGCGTGCGTGTGGTGTCGAGCCCGCGGTGGTGGTGGGGCATTCGCAGGGCGAGGTGGCCGCGGCGTGTGTGGCGGGCGGCCTGTCGCTGGAGGACGGCGCGCGGGTGATCGTCGCGCGTTCACGAGCGTTGGTGGGTTTGTCGGGGCATGGGGGGATGGCATCTGTGGCGTGTGGTGCGGGTGCAGTGGAGGGGTTGCTGAGGGAGTGCGAGCGCAATGGCGCTGTTGGTGGGGTTGGTGTGGCGGCCGTGAACGGTCCCGAGTCGGTTGTGGTGTCGGGCGGGGTGGAGGCGGTGGATGGGTTCGTCGAGTTCTGCGAGGGGAGGGGTGTGCGGGCGCGGGCGATCGAGGTCGACTATGCGGCGCATTCCGCGGGTGTCGAGGAGATCCGCGGGGAGTTGTTGGAGGGGTGCCGCGGGATCGAGCCCGTATCGGGTGAGGTGCCGTTCGTCTCCTCGGTGACGGGTGGGGTCGTGGATATGGCTGGGCTCGACGGGGCGTACTGGTTTCGGAACCTGCGGGAGCGTGTGGAGTTCGATGGTGCGGTGAGGGGTTTGTTGGAGGAGGGTCTGCGGGTGTTCGTGGAGGTTTCGCCGCACCCGGTGCTGGTGGGTGGGGTGGGGGAGGTGGTCGAGGACGTGTTGGGAGATGCGGGGGGCGTTGTCGTAGGTGGCTCGCTGCGGCGCGGGGAGGGCGGTCTGGAGCGGTTCTCGAGGTCCTTGGGGGAGGTGTGGGTGCGCGGTGTGGAGGTCGATTGGGGGAGGGTGTTCGAGGGGTCTGGCGGGCGGCGGGTCGATCTACCGACCTATGCGTTCCAGCGGGAGCGCTACTGGCTCGCGGCCTCTGGTGGGGTGGGGGATCTGAGGGGTGCGGGGCTGGGTGGCGTGGCGCACCCGCTGCTCGGTGCGATGGTCGCGCTCGCGGGTGGGGAGGGCGTTCTGTTCACGGGCCGTGTGGGGTTGGAGGCGCAGGGGTGGCTCGCCGACCACCGGGTGCTGGGTGTCGTGCTGCTGCCGGGGACCGCGCTCTTGGAGCTCGCGCTGTACGCGGGGGAGCGCATGGGCTGCCCGGTGATAGGGGAGCTCACGCTGCAGGCGCCGCTCGTTCTCCCCGAGGAGGGCGGCGTGCAGTTGCAGGTGGCCCTCGGGTCCCCCGACGCCGAGGGGGCGCGCTCGGTTGCGATCTACTCCCGCTTCGATGACCCCGTGCAGGAGGATGAGGAGGAGTCGCAGTGGGTCTGCCACGCCATCGGCAGGGTTGACACCGCAGAGTCCACGACCTCGACTGCCTCCCTGCAGGGACAGTGGCCACCCCCCACAGCCACCCCCATCGATGCCACGGGTCTCTACGAAGCCCTGCTCGAGCAGGGCCTGGAATACGGTCCCACCTTCCAGGGCCTCACCGGTGCGTGGCGCGAGGGCGAGGACATCTACGCGGAGGTATCGCTTCCCGAAGGCCAGCCCGACGCTCTGCTCAGCGCCAACGATTACGCGATTCACCCTGCGCTGCTCGACGCCGCACTTCACGCTGGCGCTCTGTACTCCCATCGCAGCGACCCGCCCTCGCAGGAGGACGCGGTGCGGCTGCCGTTCTGTTGGGAGGGCGTCACCCGGGGCGCTGCCGGGGCCTCGCGCCCCCAGCAGCTGCGGGTGAAGCTCACGCGGCTCGGCACTCACAGCATCACCGATGCCCCTTTGCCGCCCAACACCAGCGATGACCCCTCGCCACTCAGTGGCGGCGTGGCGCTGCAGATCGCCGATCACACAGGGGCGCCCCTGGCCAGCGTGCGAGCGCTGACCACGCGCCCCGTGGAACCGAAGCAGCTGACGGCGAACGCCGCGATCCATCTATCCCTGTTCCATCTGCACTGGACGGCGCTCAGCACCGTGCCAACGACCACGCGGGCGAGCACCACGACACCTTGGGCGCTCCTCGGGCCATGCACCTCCGGGCTGGCCGACTCCCTACAGGCACTGAAAATAGACGTCCGGCGGCACCCCGATCTGGAGGGCCTCACCTCAGCGGCAGGCGACCCCGCCGGCACGCCCGACATCATTTTCATCGACTGCACCACCGACGCGGCGCAGGGCGCCGGGGGAGAGGCGATCGCCAATGGTGAAGCCGGCAGGGTACACGGTGAAACCGGCGGCATGATCGAGACCGCGCACGCAACGACGCAGCGTGTGCTGGGCATGGTGCAGGCGTGGCTGGCCGACGACCGTTTCGCCGAAGCACGGCTGGTGCTCGTGACGAGCGGGGCGGTAGCAGTGAATGAGGGGGAGGACGCGAGTGGGATCGCCAGCGCTCCCGTGTGGGGTCTGATGCGCTCCGCCCAGTCCGAGCACCCGGGGCGCTTCGTGCTGATCGACGTCGACGGGGGGGAGGCCTCGTGGAGTGCACTGCCCCGTGCCCTGGCTGCGGATGAGCCGCAGGTCGCGATACGCGGTGGAGAGCTGTTCGCCGCCCGCCTCGCCCGTGTGGAGGGGAGTTCGGCCGGCGTCGCGGTGGGCACGGCCGGTATGGCGGCGAGCTCGGGTGGCGCGGCCATCGAGCACTCGCCAGCGAGTGCCGCCCCGCGATTTGCCCCCGGCGGCACGATCCTGATCACCGGCGCCACCCAGGGCCTGGGTGCGCTGGTGGCGCGCCATCTCGTTGCTCGGTACGGGGTCTCGAACCTGCTCCTGGTGAGCAGGCGAGGCCCCGGCGCCCCGGGCGTGCGGGAGTTGGAGAGTGAGCTCGCTGCGCTCGGCGCCCGGGTGAGGGTCGTGGCCTGTGATGTCGCCGATCGCCGCCAGCTCGCCGGCCTGCTCGCGGATATTCCGGAGGAGGCGCCCCTGCGCGGCGTGGTACATGCCGCGGGGGTGCTCGAGGACGGTGTGATCGAGTCGCTGAGCGCGGAGGCCGTCGAGCGCGTGCTCGCGCCGAAGGTCGACGCCGCCTGGCACCTGCACGAGCTGACCAAGCACCTGGAGTTGGACGCGTTCGTTCTGTTCTCCTCGGTCGCCGCCACGTTCGGCGCGCCGGGCCAGGGGAACTACTCCGCGGCCAACGCCTTCCTCGACGCGCTGGCGGGCCACCGCCGGGCGCGGGGTCTCACCGCCAGCTCGCTGGCGTGGGGGCAGTGGGCCGACGCGGGGGGCATGACGGGACACCTGGGCGAGCGGGACCTGGCTCGGCTGGCGCGCCAGGGCATGGCGGCGCTGAGCTCTGAGGAGGGCCTGGAGCTCTTTGACGTCGCGAGCACGCTCGGGGATGCCGTGGTGATCCCGATGCACCTCGACATGGCGGTGCTGCGTACCCGGGCCGGTGCGGGCGTCATCCCCCCACTGCTGCGCGGGCTGGTGCGAATGCCGGCCCGTCGGGAGGACGGCGGCGCCGGAGGTTCGCTCGCCGCGCGCCTCGCCGCGGTGTCCGGGGAGGAGCGCGAGGGCATCATCCTGGAGCTCCTCCGCGGCGAGGTCGCCTCGATTTTGGGGCTCGGGTCTGCCGGCGCCGTCGACGCGCAGCGAACGTTCAAGGATCTGGGGTTCGACTCGCTGGGGGCGGTCGAGCTGCGCAACCGGCTCAACTCGCTGACGGGTCTGCGCCTGCCCGCCACCCTCATCTTCGACTACCCCACACCGGCGGCGAGTGCCGGGCATATCCTGGAGCAGATGGGCCGGGAGGGCGCGATGGCCGCGCCCGTGGATGTGGAACTGGACAGGTTGGAGGCGCTGCTTTCCTCGGCGGCACTGGAGGAATCCGATCGAGTGAGGATCACCGGCCGCCTCCAGGGCCTGCTGACGGGATTGGCCGAGCAGCATCGGACGCAGCGGAGCGAGGCCGCCGAGAAGCTTCAGTCGGCGTCGGTCGAGGAGATCATCGACTTCATCGATGGACAGCTGGACTTGACCTGAGCCAGTAGTGCTTGCGCTGAAACGCGTAGGCCGGAAGGCCGACCACACGCGCGCCGGATCCGTCGAAGGTCCTCCGCCAGTCCACCTCGACACCACTCACCCACACCTCCGCCAGGGCTGTCAACCTGTCATCCCCATTGCCGCTCACGCCTGCGAACACACCCGGCGTCCGATCCCCCCGCGCCAACGCGCGCAAACCCTCAAGCAACTCCTCCCTCTCACGCCCCAACACCACCGCTCGATGTCCGAACACCGATCGGCCGGCCAAAGAGAGGCCCACATCGCCCACCCTCACCTCGGGATCCCCCTCGACACGCTCCAACAGCCGGCTCGCCTGTGCGCGCAGCGCTGCGGCGCTCTTGCCCGAGAGGACCCACGGAGTGAAGCCGAGATCGCTCCCGCTTTCGTCAGGGTCGGCCTTCCCGGTCGGCATCTTCCCGGACGGCGCCTCGTCGGATGGCACCTCCCCGGGCGGCGGCGCCTCCTCGAGGATCATGTGCGCGTTCGTGCCACTGATCCCAAAGGAGGACACCGCGGCTCGACGCGGCTCCCGGTCGCTCTCCCATGGCAGCTCCTCCACGAGCAGGGACACGGCGCCGCTCGACCAGTCCACCTTGCTCGAGGGGCGATCCACGTGCAGCGTTCGCGGCAGCATGCCGTGGCGCATCGCCATCACCATCTTGATGACGCCCGCCACCCCCGCGGCGGCCTGCGCGTGCCCGATGTTCGACTTGATCGACCCAAGCCACAGCGGCCGTCCCTCCTCGCGACCCTGCCCATAGGTGGCCAGCAGCGCCTGCGCCTCGATCGGATCGCCGAGCGCCGTGCCGGTCCCGTGTCCGTCGACCGCGTCGATCTGCCGCGCCGAGAGGCCGGCATTCGCCAGCGCTTGTCCGATCACGCGCTGCTGGGAGGGGCCGTTGGGGGCTGAGAGCCCGTTGGTCGCACCGTCCTGATTCACCGCGCTGCCGCGGATCACCCCCAATACGCGGTGCCCGTTGCGCTGTGCGTCGGAGAGCCGCTCCAACAGCAGGAGGCCGGCGCCCTCGGAGAACCCGGCGCCGTCGGCGGCGTCGGCAAACGACTTGCACCGTCCATCGGCCGCAAGCCCGCGCAGGCGGGTGAACTGGACGAACACGGCGGGTGAGGCGAGCACGGTCACACCACCGGCCAAGGTCAACGGGCACTCCCCCGCGCGCAGCGACTGGCACGCCAGGTGCAGCGCCACGAGCGATGAGGAGCAGGCGGTGTCCACCGTCACCGCCGGCCCCTCCAGCCCAAACGCATACGCCACCCGCCCCGACACGACACTGCCGGCAAGGCCGGTGCCCAGATAGACGGCCACGCTCTCCGGTACCGATGAGAGCTCCCCACCGTAGTCGTGCGACATCAGGCCCGCGAATACGCCGGTGCGGCTGCCACGTAGCGAAACGGGATCGATCCCGGCGTCCTCGAACGTCTCCCAGGCCATTTCCAGCAGCAACCGCTGCTGCGGATCCATCGCGAGCGCCTCCCGCGGGTTGATCCCGAAGAACCCCGCGTCGAACTCGGCGGCGTCCTCCAGGAACCCACCCTCGCGCGCGCAACTCGTCCACCGCGCGCCGGGATCGGGATCGCACAGCCCCTCCAGATTCCAGTCGCGATTCGTGGGGAACTCCGAGACCCCATCGCGCCCCTCGGCGACCAGGTTCCACAGATCCTCCGCAGAGCCCACGCCACCGGGGAATCGGCAGCTCATACCCACGATCGCGATGGGTTCCTCGCCCTGTCCTTCGAGCTCTTTCAGCCGCAGCCGTGCATCGTAGAGCTCGGCCGTCACTCGCCTCAGATAATCGACGAGTCGCTTCTCGTCCTCGCTCATGGGGTGGAGCCCGAGCTCACGCGCGCCACCCCGATGGAGATGCCTCTGCCTATGCAAGCGGCCCCGTGGGGCGAGCACCATCTCAGATATGCCAAGCAGCCCATGTGTTGGGATGATTCTATCCCGATCGCCCTGATCGGAATGCGCTCCGCGGCCCGCGGAGGCGCTCTCGGCGGCCCGCGGAGGCGCGCTCAGCGGGCGGCGGAAGCGAGCGATGAGCCCGCCGGCAAGATCGAGTAGGTTCGGGACGGTATGGAGCTCGAGCACGCGATCCGAACGCGGCGCACCCACAAGGTGTTCGCCCCCGAGCCGGTGGCGCCGGAGCTGCTGGAGCGGCTGTTCGAGCTCGCACGGTGGGCCCCCAACCATCACCTGACCAACCCCTGGCGCTTTCGGGTGCTCGGCCCTCTCACCGTCGAGCGGCTCAAGCTGATCGCCGAGGCCGCCACCCCCGGCTCTGCGAGCAAGCTCGATCGCGCCCCCACCCTCGTCGTCGCCTCGGTGCTCCGGCAGGGCGACAGCGTCCAGCAGGCGGAGGACCTGCTCGCGGGGGCCATCGCCGCCTATCTAGTCCTGCTCGGCGCCCACGGCGAGGGACTCGCCGGCTACTGGCGGACCGTGCCCTTCCTGGACTCCCCCGCGGGTCGCGAGGTGCTCGACCTCGACCCTCTCGAGACCCCGATCGGGCTGCTCCACCTCGGCCGTCCCCGCCAGGAGCAGCACGTGCCCGAGCGGGCGCCCACTGGCGCCTTCGTGCGCCATTTGCAGTAGCCGGGAGGTTGCATGCCGGGGTACGCCGTCCAATGCGCCAGGGAAGGCGGGTTCGAATCGCCTTAGCTGAGCTATTCGTTGTGTCTTGTTCTGTTGTCGAGCTGTTCGAGTACGACAGGCCAGCGCTGGCGTGCGCATCACGTGATGCCGCGGTGGGGAAGCCAGCGTGAGAAAGCCGCAGGTCCGTCCCGCTCTCGCTCGGCTCGAGCTCGACCGTGACGACGCTCTCCGCCTCATGTGGTCGCTGAGACAGGTCGGGTATGCGTATCGGCCTCGCAGGCATTCATCTTCTCCTCGGTTAGGGCCTGCCATACGACTATGCGATCGTCGGCGTGCCGGGAATCACAGCGAAGTATGTCCTCGGGGACGGCTATGGATGTCTCACCGGAAGGACTGCTCGACGTAGCGAGCGCTTGCCAGCCCCTAAGGCGTGTCGTTGAGCGACATCCAGCCTCCAGCTGCCTGCGCAAAGCGGTTCGCATTGACTTCGGTTGGCCCCAGGCAAGCGGGCTCAAACCAGCTGAGGCGAATCACACGGCCAGGATCGTAAAGCCCGATCCCAAGAGCCTGCGCATGTCGCTGGGGTCTGAGGTGGCGATGGCGTCGCGGCGCCTGCCCACGCCCACTGCGATGCACGCATCGATTGTCTGTGCGCCGGGTGTGGCTCTGCGCAGGCGACCGGCCTCTCGCGCCAAGCGCCCGTCTACAGGCTCGATCGAGCACGCCTTGAGCAGCCGAGCGACGCGCGCATCCTTCGCATCGCCGCGCCAGACCTCGGCGAGCGCGATGGCGGGGATTGTCGGCACCAAACCGCGTGCATAGGCCACCGCCAAGATCTCGCGGACACGCTCCTCGCCACGCTCGTAGGCGATCAGCGCACCGGCATCGAGCGTCAGGCCGGCCACTCGGCAACGAGGAGGGCTCGTACCTCGGCGGGTATCGCACCGAACTGGGCATCGTCCTCGGCGAGGAGATCGAGGCCGCGTGCGACCTGCAACTCGCGTAGGACCGCTGCGTTCACAAACGCCGACAGGTTTCCAGCCTCCGATTCGGCCACGCGCTGCTCGGCCTCGTGGAGTACGGATTCGTCGAACGAAATCGATCGCTTCTGGCTGGCCACAAAGCCGATGCTACCACGGTAAGATCGATGTCTCTCATCCGCCCGAAGCCGGGAAGCGCACCTCCACCTCCAGGCCCCCATCCGGGTGGGCTCGCGTGCTGACGGTGGCCCCGTGGGCCTCCGCGATTGCGTGGACGATCGAGAGCCCGAGGCCATGGCCCTCGCCGCCGGAGGTGCGGTCGGAGCCGAGTCGCTGGAAGGGCCGCTGGAGGCGCTCCAGCTCCTCCGGGGGGATCACCGGGCCGCTGTTGGCGATCGACAGCACCGCCTGCCCCGCCCCGGTTGTCGTCGTGAGGTCGATGCGACCCCCCGTCGCCGTGTTGTGGCGGATGGCATTGTCGATGAGGTTCGCCACGAGACGCTCCACGAGTTGCGGGTTGCCCACTGTGCGGGCGTGCTCCAGCGTGGCGTTCAGCCGCAGGCCCCGTCGCTCGATCTCGGGGCCACGGCCACCGAGCGCCTCCTCGGTCATCGCCCTCAGGTCCAGCTGCTCGCGGCGATCGAGGCCGCGCTCGCTGCTCGCCAGGCTGAGGAGCGACTCGATCAGCCGCTCCAGCTGCTCCTCGGAGGCGAGCACCCGCTCGTGGGTGGCGCGCAGCGACTCCTCGGTTGAGCTGGGGTCCGCCAAGGCGACCTGAATCAGGGTCTTCAGCCGCGCGAGCGGGGTGCGCAGCTCGTGGGAGGCGTTGGCGACGAACTGTCGCTGGGACTGGAAGGAGGCATCGAGCCTCGCGAGCAGGCCGTCGAAGGTGTCCCCTAGCTCCTTGAGCTCGTCGTTTGGTCCGTCGAGCGCGAGACGCTCGTGCAGGTTCGTGGCGGATATCTCGCGGGCCGCGGTTGTGATCGTCCGCAGCGGACGCAGCACGCGGCCGGCGATCAGCCACCCGAGCCCCATCGAGGCCGCCGCCATGATCGCGAGCGCGATCAAGGACATGGTCAGCAGCTCGTGGAGGTCGGCAACGTGCTGGTGGGAGACGAGCGTCGCGATGGGGGCCTGGGCGGGCCGTGCGCGGAGCAGTTCCTCGAGCTGGCTCGCGCTCGGATGTGCTCCCGGATTGGGGGCCGGGGCGACCCCTCGAGACCGCCCTTTGACTCCGACCGACGGTTCCGGAACCGAGGAGCCGCGCGGGACGGTCCGCACCCTAGTTTCGATTGAGGGTGGCGGTCCCGGACCCAGGACGGAGCGGATGACGGCCTGTTCGCCCACCCGCGTGCTCGTGACCGCGGTGCGTATGAGGAGCCCGTAGGTGATCGCGAGCAGCGTGACACCCGAGATGAGGAAGACACTCCCGTAGAGAATGGTGAGTCGCAGGCGCAGGGTGCGCCGCGGCAGACGGGGGCGCGGCAGCAGGCGAGTCATCGAGATCGCGAGACCCGGAGCATCCTCAGATCCGGTAGCCGGACTTGGCGACCGTCTCGATGATCGGCGGGTCCCCGAGCTTGGCGCGAAGGCGGCTGACCGTGATCTTGACCGCGTTGGAGAACGGGTCCGCGGCCTCGTCCCACACCCTTGCGAGGAGCTCCTCCGCAGAGACGCTGCGCCCGCCCGAGGCGAGCAGCAGCTCGAGCACGCCGAACTCCTTCGGCGCGAGTTCGAGCTGCCTGTCGGCCCGGAAGGCGCGGCGCTGAGCCGTGTCGAGGACGAGGTCCGCGTGGCGGAGCACCGGCGGGATCGCGGGCTGGGCGCGGCGCGTCAGCGCGCCGATCCTCGCGACGAGCACGGCGAAGTCGAAGGGCTTGGGCAGGTAGTCGTCGGCGCCGAGGCCGAGGCCGTCCACCAGGTCCTCGATGCCTGCCGCGGCCGTGAGCATCAGCACCCGGCTGCGGCACTCGCTGGCGACGAGCTTGGCGCACACCCGATCGCCGTGGAGCCCCGGCAGGTCGCGGTCGAGCACGATCACGTCGTAGTCGTTGACGAGCGAGCGCTGCAGCCCCGCTGGGCCGTCGAACGCCACATCCACCGCCGTGCCCGTCTGACGCAGCCCGAAGGCGATCGCCTCGGCCATCTCCTCGTCGTCCTCGATCACAAGCACACGCACGGTCCAGTCCAGGGTACTTCCCGGTGGTTTCATGACGGTTTCGCCACGTCGGTGAAACCTTCCCGAAACCCCCGATGTCGTAGAAGGAACTCAGCGCAGGATCTCTCGAGCTGAAAAGGGGACGACATCCAAGGTCACGCGAAACACACCGATGCTCGGAAACGAGCCGCTGTTCGGGGGCAAGCGAGGACAGTCCGCCTCCGCGGGGCGGCCAGCACGGCCGTGGCGCTGGCTGTCGTGGGCGCGTTCCTGGCGGGTTGCGGGGGCGGCTCGCCGAGCGGCGGCGTGGCGAGCCTCGGGTCGCACACGCACGGCACGAGCTCCGCGGTGGTCGGCTCGAGCGGCGGCGAACCGTCGAACGGTGGCGAAGCCTCGCCGGGGAGCAAGGCAATCGCGTTCTCGGCCTGCATGCGCTCCCACGGGGTGGCCAACTTCCCCGACCCGAAGATCTCCACCTCCGCGGGCGGCACCAGTGTGAAGGTCGCAATCCACGTGGACCCCCTCCAGGGGAACAACCCCAAGTTCAAGTCCGCCCAGCAGGTCTGCAGCAAACTGCTGCCCAATGGGGGCGTGCCCACCCGTTCCGCTCTGAGCCCGGCTGAACAGACGCAGTACCTGAAGGCGGCCGCGTGCATCCGCTCGCACGGCGTTCCGAACTTCCCAGACCCCACGTTCTCAGGCGGGGGCGTGCACATCGAACGCCAGGCGATCGATCAGAGCTCGCCTGCGTTCAAGGCGGCCGTGCAGGCCTGCAAGTCCCTGATCCCAGGTGGCCTACACGGTGGCGGGTAATGGCCGGCGCGCTCTCGCCGGCGCGCTGCTGGTACTCGCCGCGGGCATCGTCGCGGTCGTGGTGAGCGAACCGTTCGCCGGCTCCGCCAGTCCCAGCGCAAGCGTCGCTGACAACGCGAGCGCGATCACGCTGGTCAGCGTGACCCGCCAACCGCTCGCCTCCCAGACGCAAGTGAACGGGACGCTCGGCTATGCGGGCTCCTCGAGCATTCGCCTCCCCGCGGGGATGGCGCCCTCCGCCGTGCAGCAGGCGCAGCAGGCTCTCACCAGCGCTCAGGGAATGCTGCAGATGGCCAGCACTTCGCTGGCGGCCGACAGCGAGACGCTCGCCACTCAACGGGCGACCCTCGCGGCGGCGCGGGCGAAGGAGTCGGTCGACTGCGCGGGCGACGGCGCCGCGGAAGCCGCCTCCTCCTCGCCGGGCGGCGAAGGCACGCCCGCCGCCTCCTCCGGCGGCGAGGGCTCCGGATCGTGCGCGAGCGACATGCAGGCGGTCTCCACCGCGCAGCAGGGTGTGAGCGCCGGGGCGATGAAGGTCGAGGGCGACAGCACCTCGGTCGCCTCGGCCGAACGGGCGCTGGTGGGCGCCGAGGCGAGTCTCTCGACTGCGCGCTCCTCTGCCGCCCCCTACGGGCAGAGCTCGACCTTCACGGCGCTGCCCGCCGTCGGGCAGGTGATCGCCCGCGGGCAGAACCTCTACCAGATCGGTGGCCAGTCGGTGGTGCTGATGTACGGATCGCAGCCCCCGACGCGGGCATTCATCGCGGGGATGTCCGCGGGGCTCGACGTGGCCGAGCTGAACGCGAACCTCGAAGCTCTCGGCTACGGGCGGGGGCTCGCGGGCGACACCTTCACCGCCGCCACCGCCACGGCGATACGTGCCCTGCAAGCGGCCCACGAGCTGGCCGTCACCGGCGAGCTGCTGCTGGGATCGGTGGCGTTCGAGCCGGGGCCCGTCCGTGTAACCACCGTGACGCCGACCGTCGGCCAGCCCGTGATGCCCGGTCCGGTGCTCGGTATCACCTCGACCGCTCGCCAGGTCAAGGTCGAGCTCGACGCCGCCCAGCAGTCGAGCGTCAAGGTGGGGGATGCGGTCACGATCACGCTGCCCACCAACGAAACCACGCCCGGGGTGGTCACCTCGGTCGGGACCGTCGCGAGCACGCCCGCGAAAGGCGGGGAACCGGGCGGGGGCGAAGAAGGCGGGCCCACGATCGAAGTGGACATCGCGCCGAGCGATCCTGCGGCGACGGGGCACCTGGACGAGGCGCCGGTGACCGTGTCGATCACTTCCGCGAGCGTCCCCAGCGCGCTGGTCGTGCCAGTCGACGCGCTGCTCTCGCTCGCCGGCGGCGGCTACGCGGTGGAGGCCGTCGAAGACGGCGTGCACCACTTGGTGGCGGTCACGCTCGGCCTCTTCGACGACGCCGACGGCTTCGTGCAGGTGAGCGGCTCGGGCCTGCGCGTCGGGCAGCGCGTGGTGGTGCCCGCGACATGAACGACCTCGCCGATCGCCGCTCAGTGGTACCGCCGCGGGCGCCCCTCGCCGGCGTCGGGGGAGATCGGGTCGGCGGCACCCGGGAGGTGGGGGGTGGATGGGCCGAGGACGGGGAGGCCCCGCCGGTGCTGCAGTTGGAGGCGGTGAGCAAGACCTACGGTGCCGAGCCCCCCGTGTACGCGCTGCGCGAGGTGAACCTCCTCGTGCGGGCGGGGGAGCTCGTGGCGATCGTCGGCCCCTCGGGCTCGGGCAAGACGACGCTCCTGCACGTGATGGGCACCCTCGAGCGCCCCAGCTCGGGGGTGGTCTCGATCACGGGGCTGGACGCCGCGGGGCTCTCGGACCGCGAGCTCGCCGCGCTGCGCGCCACCCGCATCGGCTTCGTCTTTCAGCAGTTCTTCCTCGCCGAGCACTCCACCGCCCTGGAGAACGTCGCCGACGGGCTGCTCTACGCAGGGGTCGCCGCCGCCGAGCGCCGGCTGCGGGCGGCCGCGACGCTCGCCCGGGTGGGGCTCTCCGATCGCGCCCACTTCCGCCCGAGCAAGCTCTCCGGCGGCGAGCGCCAGCGCGTGGCGATCGCGCGCGCGCTCGTGGGCCGCCCCGCGATCCTGCTTGCCGACGAGCCCACCGGCAACCTCGACAGCGCCGCGGGCGCCGCGCTCCTGGAGCTGCTGCGGGAGCTGAACGCCGAAGGGGCCACGATCCTCGTGATCACCCACGACCACGACCTTGCCGCGCGCCTGCCGCGGCAGGTGCAGGTGCTCGACGGGCGGATCGTGACCGACACCTCCTCAGAGGAGGGAGAGCGTTGATGACTGGGATGGCGTGGTTACCGCGCGGCGTGCCCCGGGTGCTGCTCGGGCCAATCCTCATCCTGGGTTTGGTCCTCTTGAGTGGAACGCCCGTTGGCGCCCAGGCCTTGGCTTTCAGGGAAACAGCGGGTTTGGGCATCGGTGGAACGCTCGTGGGTGCTCGGGCCTCGGCCCTCGGGGAAACCGGGGGCTCGCCCACCGAAACGGGGAACTCCCCGGGCGGGACTTCAAGCTGTCCCTCCTCCAATCCCCCCAACGAGCTGACGCTGCTCGCGGGCACCCCCCAGACCACGACGCTCGACACCGCGTTCGCGACCGGGCTTCAGGTCGCCCTCGCCAACAGCGACGGCTGTCCGGTGACGGGCGCCGCCGGGGTGGCGGTCACGTTCAGCGCGCCCCCCGGCGGCCCCAGCGGGGTGTTCGCAGGCAGCGGATCGAGGAGCGTCACGGTTGGCAGCGACGCCTCGGGCACCGCGGCGGCGCCGGCGTTCACCGCGAACGCCACCCCCGGCAGCTACACCGTCGCGGCCAGCTCCCCCTACGGCTCGGTCTCCTTCTCGCTGACCAACACCGCCGCGGGCATCCCCGTGAGGATCGTGGCGATCGGGCCGGCGAGTCGATCCGCGACTGTCGCCGGCCGCTACCGCCAGCCGCTGCAGGTGAAGGTGCTGGACGCCGACGGCGGCTCCGTGGCGGGGGTGACGGTCACATTCACGCTCGGCCCCGCCGGCACGAGCCCATGTGGCGTGAGCTCCAGCGCTGGCGCCGGCTTCATCGGCGGGGGCACCCAGGCGAGCGCCGTGACCGGCGAATCGGGGGTGGCCACCTCGGCCCTCTTCGCCGCGGGCAGCGCCGCGGGGCCGCTCACCGCGACTGCCGCGATCTCCGGCAAGGAAGGCCCCACCGCGGGCGCCGGTGGCGCGTCCGTCGCGACCGCGGCGAGCTTCTCGCTGCGCAACCTCCCCGGGAGGCCCGCCAAGCTCACCGCCGGGCTCGCCGCCACCCAGTCCACTCCCGCGGGGTCCCGCTTTCCGATCCGCCTCGCGGTGACCGTCGCCGACGCCGAGCGCAACCCCGTCCCCGGCGCGCTGGTCACGTTCGCCGGCCCCCTCCGCGGAGCGGGCGGTAGCTTCGCAACCCACCCCCCCTCCTCCCCCCACTCCAACAAGGCCACGGTGAGAAGCAACGCCTGCGGGATCGCCCTCGCGCCGGCCCTCACGGCCAATCGCTACGAGGGCGGCTACATCGTCAAGGCGACGCTCGGGCACGCCAGGACGGCCGCCTTCGCGCTCGTGAACACCTTCCCCGGGCAGTCCCCGTGAGCGGGGCCGCCGGCCTTGCCCCGCGCCGGCTGCGCCCCTCCGATCTCGCCCGCGTGGCGAGTGTGGGGCTGCGCACTCGGCGGATGCGCGCGGGGCTCTCCGCGCTGGGGATCGCGATCGGCGTCGCCGCGATCGTGGCGGTGCTTGGACTCTCCTCCTCCAGCCAGGCCGGGCTGCTCTCGGAGATCGACAGGCTGGGGACGAACCTGCTGACGGTCACCAACGGCCAGGGCTTCACCGGCAAGACCGCCGAGCTGCCGCTCGCCGCGCCCGCGATGATCGGCCGCATCGACCCCGTCGAAAACGTCGCGGAGACCGGGAAGGTCACAGCCAACGTCTACCGCACCCCGCTGATCCCCGCGGTCGACACCGGCGCCATCTCCGTCGAGGCGGCGAGCCTTGACCTGCTGCACACGCTCGACGTCGCCGTCGTCCAGGGCCGCTACCTGAACGCCGCCACCGCCCAGGAGCCAGTCGCTGTGCTTGGCTCCGCCGCCGCACAGCGCCTGGGCATCGACCACATCTACCCCGGCGAGCGGATCTGGCTCGACGATCAGTGGTTCTACCTCGCCGGCATCCTCGGCCCCGCCCCGCTCACCTCCGAAATCGAAAGCTCCGTGCTCGTGGGCTTCCCCGCGGCCGAGCGCTACCTCGCGGCCAACGGGCACCCCAACACCGTCTACCTGCGCGCCCAGGACAGCCAGGTCGACGCGGTCGACTCCGTGCTCGCCCAGACCGCCGACCCCGAAGCGCCCAACGAAGTCAACGTCAGCCAGCCCTCCGACACGCTCGTCGCGCGCGCCGACGCGCAGAGCGCGCTCAACGGCCTCTTCCTCGGCCTCGGGGCCGTGGCGCTGCTGGTCGGCGCGGTGGGGGTCGCGAACATCATGGTCATCTCCGTGCTCGAAAGGCGCTCGGAGATCGGGCTGCGCCGTGCGCTCGGGGCCACCCGGGGGCAGATCCGCACGCAGTTCCTCTCCGAGGCGATCCTGCTGGCGCTCGGCGGCGGCGCCGTGGGGGTCCTCGCGGGGGCGCTCGCGACCGCGATCTACGCCTCCACCAAGGGCTGGGCCGTCGTCATCCCCACGCTCGCCTGGGCCGGAGGGTTCGGCGCGGCCCTCTCGATCGGCGCCATCGCCGGGCTGCTCCCCGCTCTGCGCGCCGCCCGCCTCTCGCCCACCGAGGCGCTGCGGACCGTGTGAGACGGCACAGTCTCGGCTGGCGGAATGCGGCGCAAATAGACTCGCGGGACGCCTCGAAATAGCGAGGTTCCCGCGATGTGGCAAGGAGGATTGATGACCGAACGGAAACCCGTGAAGACCCAGCATCATCTCGCGAAGGCCCTGCACCCGAGTCCGCGCGTGCTCAAAGAGGCGATGGGCGAGGCGGAAGGCCTGAACGCGAAGGTCGCCGTGCTCATCACCCGCCTCGTCGGCACGATGTGGTGCGCCTATCTGTTCACCGTCCTGGCGCTGATCGGCCTGCCGCCGGCATTGAAGCCGGGGGGCGAGGGCCTCGTCTCCTGGATCGCGCAGACCTTCCTGCAGCTCGTCCTGCTGTCGGTGATCATGGTCGGGCAGAACGTGCAGAGCCTGGCCGCCGATGCGCGCTCTGAAAACACCTTCAAAGACGCTGAGACGATCCTCGACCGTCTCGACATACGCACCCAGGGTGGCCTGAAGGCGATCCTCGACCGGATCGACGCACTCGCCCCGGTGGCGGGCGCCGTCAGCCCCGAGGGCGCCGGGGGGTCCCCGCACGCCGACGGGGATGTCGCGTGAGGGGGGGCTTCACGCCGCCACTCCTCACGCTGCCACCTCACCCCGCCGCGGGCCGTGTGCGACGGGCCCTCACCTCGCCACCCAGGGGCCGTGCCAGGCGCCGTGGCCCGCAAGGAGCCGCTCGGCCTTCTCGGGGCCCCAGGACCCCGGTGCGTAGGGGTGCACGGGCGGGGGGGCGTTCAGGAGGGGTTCGAAGATGCGCCACGCCTCCTCGACGCTGTCCTGGCGGGTGAAGCGGGTGGAGTCGCCGTTCATCGCGTCGAGCAGCAGCACCTCGTAGGGGGTGGGGGCCTCGCCGCCCTCCTGCGCGAACTCCATGTCCAGGGTGATCGCCTGCGGCCCCCCGCGGTCGGCGCGGTGGGCGTCGAGGATCATCTGGGTGCCCGTGGTGGGGTCGAGCTTGACCACGAGCTGGTCGGGTTCGGGGCGGCGGTGGCCGTGTTCCATGAACCCGAGGCGGGGGGGATGGCGAAAGACGACCCGCAACTCGGTCTGGGTGACGGGGAGCTTCTTGCCGGTGCGGATGAACCAGGGGACCCCCGACCAGCGCCAGTTGTCGATCTCCAGGCGCATCGCCGCGTAGGTCTCGGTGGTGGAGTCTTTGGCGACTCCGTCGATGTCGAGGTAGCCCTCGTACTGCCCCCGCACATAGTGGGCGGGGTCGGCATCGGCGGTGGAGCGGAACACGGCGTACTTGGCGTCCTTGAAGGTCTCCGCGTCGTTGCCCGCGGGGGCCTCCATCGCGGCGACCGCGACTACCTGCATCAGGTGGTTGACCACCACGTCGCGCACGGCGCCCACGGGGTCGTAGAAGTGTCCGCGGTCCTCCACGCCGAAGCTCTCGGCCATCGTGATCTGCACGCAGGCGATGTGGTTGCGGTTCCAGATCGGCTCGATCATGGTGTTGGCGAAGCGCAGGTAGAGGAACTCGTCGGTGCCCATCTTCCCGAGGAAGTGGTCGATCCGGTAGAGCTGTGACTCCTCGATCGAATCGTGGATTTCGGCGGCGAGCTCGCGCGCGGAGGCGAGGTCGTGGCCGAAGGGCTTCTCGACCACGACGCGCCCGCTCTTGGTGAGGCCGGCGGCGGCGAGCTGTTTGATCACGGGCCCGAACAGGAAGGGGGGGATCTCCAGATAGAAGACGGGGCTGTTCGCGTCGCCCACCGCCTTGGCGAGGTGCTCGTAGGTGGCGGCGTCGGTGAAGTCGCCGCTGAGGAACGACAGCCGCGCGGCGAAGCGCGCGAAGACGGCGTCGTCCACGGTTTCGCCCGTCCCTTCGATGCACCTGCGGGCGTGCTCGCGGAGGTGCTCGACGGTCCAGTCGTCGCCGGCGACCCCGACGATCGGGCAGTTCAGCAGGCCGCGCCGCTCCAGGCGGTAGAGGGAGTGGAAGGTCATCACCTTCGCGAGGTCGCCGGTGATGCCGAAGACGACGAACACGTCCGCGGGGGTCGCGCCGCCGGGGTCCCGTGCAACGGCCTTCGTGCGCGTATTGGCTCCTACCGCTGTGGCCATTCTCCAGCCCCTTTCGTTGCTATACTTTACAAAGTAAAGCGATGCGGGGCCGGCACCCCTGCCGTGCGGCGTGCACCGAGGCGTCGATGCAGACCGGCACAGACCTCACCCGCGTTTGCATGCGAGGATACCCAGATGCCAGAGATCGAGAACACCATCATCGTCGGCAGCGGCCCCGCCGGGTACACCGCCGCCCTCTACACCGCGCGCGCCAATCTGAGGCCGCTGGTGATCGAGGGCTTCGCGTGGGGGGGCCTGTTGCAGCAGACCACCGACGTCGAGAACTACCCCGGCTTCCCCGAGGGGATGATGGGCCCCGAGCTGATGGGCAAGATGCGCGAGCAGGCCGAGCGCTTCGGGGCGCGCCTGGAGACAGACCAGGCCGAGCGCGTGCAGCTGGCCACCGAGCCCGGGGGCGTGCACAGCGTGTGGGTGGGGGACACCGAGCACCGCGCCCGCACCGTGATCCTCGCGATGGGCGCCGAGCACAAGCGCCTCGGGGTGCCCGGTGAGGAGGAGCTGGGGGGGAGGGGCGTGAGCTACTGCGCCACCTGCGACGCCGCCTTCTTCAAGGGCGCCCCCACGATGATCGTCGGCGGCGGGGACTCCGCGATGGAGGAGGCCATCTTTCTCTCCAAGTTCGCCTCCAAGGTCGCCGTCGTGCACCGCCGCCCGGAGTTCCGCGCCTCCAAGATCATGCTCGAGCGCGCCCGCGCCCAGGAGAACATCGAGTTCCTCACCCCCTTCTCCATCAAGGCCTTCCTGCCCGGCGAGAGCGGGGCGCTCGATCGCGCGCTGCTGGTGGATACGGTCAGCGGCGAGGAGCGGGAGCTCGAGATCTGCGGGGCCTTCATCGCGATCGGCCACGAGCCCCAGTCCGAGCTCGTGCGAGGGCAGATCGACGTGGACGAGAACGGCTACGTGATCGTGGAGGGCCGCTCCACCCGCACCAACCACCCAGGGGTGTTCGCCGCGGGGGACCTCGTCGACCACACCTACCGCCAGGCCGTCACCGCCGCGGGCTCCGGCTGCCAGGCGGCGCTGGACGCCGAGTGGTACCTGCGGGACACACCCGAGGTGCCGACGCCCGCGGGGATCCCGATCGGGGATCTCGCCGAGGAGCAGTGGGCCTCGCCGGCCGCGGTCCAGACGGCGGGCGGGGGCGAGTAGGACCTCAGCCGCTCGGCCAGTCGATCTGCTCGGCCAGCTCGCCGGCGCCGAGCACACCGTGGCAATGACGCAAGGGTGGTGCTGGCTACGGTGCCGGCCTGCGCAGCACAGGGGCCAGGCGGTAGCGCTCCTCGCGGTAGGCCTCCCACAAGGCATCGAGCGTCGCCACCACGTGCTCCCGGCCGATCTCCTGCGCCCACGCCAGCGGGCCGCGGGGGTAGTTCATGCCGAGCGTCATGCCGGCGTCGATGTCCTCGGCGGAACCCACCCCTTCCCCCAGCGCGAACGCGCACTCGTTGATCACTTGGCAGACGATGCGGGGGAGCGCCCCGACAGCGGAGGGGGCCACGCGCGCGGTGTGCAGGCCGAGACCCTGGAAGGCCCGCTCGCCGGCCTCGCCGGTGACCTCGGTGAGCGTCAAGGGCACGAGCGCGTAAAAAGGCTCGCCCTCCACGGTTCCCCCGAGCCCCTCTACGAGGATCTCGGGCCCGCTCTGGCCGGGTGCGAGCTCGCGCAGCGCCTGCGCGACGGGACCGGAGCCCCGCACCCGGGCGTCACCACCGCCGGGGGGCGGCTCGGGGTCAGGCGGCCGGTGGGGGCCCTCGCCGGTGTAGTCGTAGTAGCCGCGCCCCGTCTTGCGCCCGTGCAACCCGGCAGCCACCCGCTGGGCCTGGATCGGGGAGGGCCGCCAGCGGGGCTCGCCGAAGGAGAGCTCGTAGAAGCTGCGGGAGACGTCGAAGCCGGTGTCCACGCCGACGAGGTCCGAGAGCTCGAAGGGCCCCATGCGAAAGCCGCCGCCGAGGCGCACGATGCGATCGATCGTCGGGATGTCCGCGATCCCCTCGCCGAGCAGCCGCAGCGCCTCCAGGCCGAAGGGGCGGTTGCATCGGTTGACGAGGAACCCGGGGCCGTCGGTGGCGCGGATCACGGTCTTGCCCATGGCCAGGCCCGTGGCATCGGCCAGTACGAGTGCGGCCTCGCTGGAGCGCAGCCCCGCGATCACCTCCACCAGCTTCATCAGGGGGGCGGGGTTGAAGAAGTGCATCCCCACCACCCGCTCGGGGAAGGTGGCTCCCGCGGCGATCCCGGTGACGGGGAGGGAGGAGGTGTTGGTGGCGAGCACGCACTCGGCGCTCACGATCTCCGAGAGCCGCCCGTAGAGCTCGCGCTTGAGCTCGGGGAGCTCGGGCGCGGCCTCGATCACCAGCTCGCAGGGGGCGAGCGCCCCCATGTCCGCGACGACCTCCAGTCGCTCCGCGGCGGCCTGCGCCTCCGCGGCGGTCATCCGCCCCTTGGCGGCTTCCTTCTCCAGGCCTCCCCGCGCCTTCTCGACTCCCCGCTCCAGGGCCTCGGGGATGGGATCGTGCAGCAGCGTCCGCGCGCCCGCGCGGCAGGCGAGCTGGGCGATGCCCGCGCCCATCGTGCCGGCTCCCAGTACGCCAATGACCTGCGCAGGCTTGGCGCTCATCTCAGGAGGGCACCAGCGCGTTGATGCCGGTGAGGGCGCGCCCGATGATCAATTTCTGGATCTGGGAGGTGCCCTCATACAGGGTGGTGACGCGCACGTCGCGGAAGTAGCGCTCCACGGGGTGGTCGTCCACGTAGCCCGCGCCGCCGTGCACCTGGATCGCGGTGTTGGAGCACTCGACGGCGGCCTCGGTGGCGTGGAGCTTGGCGATCGAGGTCTCGGTGGTGTTGGGGCGCCCCTTGTCCTTGAGGAACCCGGCGCGCCACACGAGCATCCTGGAGGCGTCGGTCTTCACGGCCATGTCGGCGATCATCGCCTGCACGAGCTGGAAACTTGCGATCGGGCGCCCGAACTGCTGGCGCTCCTTGGCGTACTTGACGGACTCATCGACGCACCCCTGGCAGATGCCCACGCAACCGGCGGCCACTGAGTAGCGCCCGGAGTCGAGTGCTGACATCGCGACTTTGAAGCCATCGCCGATCTCCCCGAGCAGGCCGTCCTCTCCGACCTCGACGTCGTCGAGGGAGATCGAGGCGGTGTCGGAGGCGTGGAGGCCCATCTTGTGCTCGATCGTCTGGGGCTGGTAGCCGGGCTGGTCGGTCTCCACGAGGAAGCACCCGAGGCCGCGATGGCCCCTCTCGGGGTCGGTCTGGGCGAAGATCAGCGCGAGCTTGGCGTAGTTGCCCATCGAGATCCACATCTTCGCCCCGTTGATCCGCCAGCCGGAGTCGGTCTTGGTGGCGCGGGTGCGCTGGTTGGCGGCGTCCGAGCCGGTGTCGGGCTCGGTTAGGCCGAAGCAGCCGAGCCACTCCCCGGAGCAGAGTTTGGGCAGGTAGCGCCGCTTCTGCTCCTCGGTGCCCCACTTGAGGATCGCGGAGCACACGAGCGAGGTCTGCACGGAGATCACGGTGCGCACGGAGGAGCAGCCGCGGCCGATCTCCTCCACCACGAGGCCGTAGTCGAGATAGCCGAGGCCTGCGCCCCCGTACTCGCGGGGGACGATCGCCCCGAGGTAGCCCTGGTCGGCGATCTTCTTGACGAGGTCGAGGTCGAAGTGGTGGTTGCGGGCGTTTTCGCGCGCGCGCTCCACGATCTCCTTTTCGGTGAACTCGCGGGCGGTGTCGCGGATCAGGCGCTGCTCGTCGGTCAAATCGAAGTCCATGTCGCTCCTATCCGGTTTTCAACTTGGGTGTGGTCCACGGCGCCTGCACGCGCCGCTGCAACTCCTGTGCGAGTCCCTCGATCGGCAGGCGCTCCTGCGTCAGAGAGTCGCGCTCGCGCAAGGTGACGGTGCCATCCTGCGAGCTCTCGTGGTCGATGGTCACGCAGAAGGGCGTGCCGATCTCGTCGTGGCGGCGGTAGCGCTTGCCGATCGCGCCCCCGTCGTCGTACTCGGCCTGCAGGAGTGCCCGAACGGCGCGGTAGACCTCGTGGGCGAGCTCGGGCTGGCCGTCCTTGTTGACGAGCGGCAGCACCGCCGCCTTCACGGGCGCCAGACGGGGGTGCAGGCGCAGCACCGTGCGGCGCTCCCCTGCCCCCGCCCCGGCGCGCTCGACGACTTCCTCGTCATAGGCGTCCACCATGAAGGCCAGCGTCGCCCGATCCGCGCCGGCGGCGGGCTCGATCACGTGGGGCACGTAGCGCTCGCCGGTGGCCTGGTCGAAGTACTCGAGCTTCTCCCCGGAGAACTTCGCGTGCTGGGTGAGGTCGAAGTTCCCGCGGTTGGCGATCCCCTCGAGCTCCGACCAGCCGATGGGGAAGAGGTACTCCACGTCGGAGGTGCCCGAGGAGTAGTGGGAGAGCTCGTCGGGGTCGTGGGCGCGCAGGCGCAGGTGGTCGGGGCGCAGGCCGAGCTCGGTGTACCAGCGCATCCGCTCGGCGAGCCAGTGCTCGAACCACTTCTGCGCCTCGGCGGGGGGCACGAAGAACTCCATCTCCATCTGCTCGAACTCGCGCGTGCGGAAGATGAAGTTGCCGGGGGTGATCTCGTTGCGGAAGGACTTGCCGATCTGGGCGATCCCGAAGGGGGGCTTCTTGCGGGAGAACTGCAGGACGTTCTTGAAGTTGATGAAGATCCCCTGCGCGGTCTCGGGGCGCAGGTAGGCGGTGGAGCCGGACTCCTTGACGGGGCCGATCGTGGTCTCGAACATGAGGTTGAAGTCGCGCGCCTCGGTGAGGTCGCACTCCTCGCTCTCCCCGGGGTGCTTGGAGGGTTTGCGCCCGCACGCCAGGTCCCCGAGGTGGTCGGCGCGGAAGCGCTGCCCGCAGGTGCGGCAGTCCACCAGGGGGTCGGTGAAGCCCGCGAGGTGGCCCGAGGCCTCCCATACGCGGGGGTGCTGGAGGATCGCGGAGTCGAGCGCCACGATGTCCTCGCGCTCGGAGAGCATCGCGCGCCACCACTCGTTCTTGACGTTGCCCTTCAGCAGCACCCCGTAGTGGCCGAAGTCATAGGTCGAGCCCACCCCTCCGTAGATCTCCGAGGAGGGGAAGATGAAGCCGCGGCGCTTGCACAGCGCCACGACCTTCTCCATGCTCACCGCATCTGCCCGCTCGGCCATAGGCGGAGGATGCTATTCGAGGGTGGGGAGAGGCGGTCGGGACTCCAAAAAAACTGCTCTTGACATATCCACCTTGACATGACTCGCCTGTTGTGTTTTCATCTACAGACGAGGACAGGCAGGCAAGGGCAGGGAAGCCTGAGTCCCCGAACTGTCGCGAGCTTTGCTCGGGCGTCGCCCCATACCTCTCCCGCGGCGCCCGGGGAAGCCTCGGCATGTGCGAAGGGCAGCTCAGCGCTGGTCTCCTCACGGGACGCCGCGGCCAGGACGGGCCGCGGCGTCCAATCCTTGGGGGGCCCGTGGAGTACGCTGCCGCGGTGGCGCGACTGCTGATCGTTGGGGGCGGCTGCCGTGGCCTGCGGTTTGCACAGGAGGCCGGGCACGAGGGGAACGCCGTGCGCATCGTCACCCGCAGCGAGGCCCGCCGCGGCGAGATCGAGGCGGCGGGGGCGGAGTGCTGGATCGGCGACCCCGATCGCCTCGGCACGCTGCGCGGGGCCCTGGAGGGGGTCGCCATCGCCTGCTGGCTGCTGGGCAGCGCCACCGGCCCCGAGGATCGGCTGCGGGCGCTGCACGGCGCGCGCCTGCGCGCCTTCCTCACGAGCGCGGTGGATACGACCGTGCGGGGCTTCCTCTACGAGGCCGCGGGGTCCCCGGTGCCCGCCGATGCGCTCGCCGCGGGGGAGCAGATCGCGCGGGAGATCGCCTCGCGCAACTCGATTCCGCTGGCGATCCTGCACGCCGACCCCGCCGATCTGCCCGCCTGGCTGGAGCAGGCGGGCGCCGCGCTGGCCTCGATGCTGAGGTCCTGAGGCGGCGGCGGGATCGACGGCGGGCGACGGCGCCGGAGGGCAGGCTGGGGTCCTGAGGCGGCGGCGGGATCGACGGCGGGCGACGGCGCCGGAGGGCAGGCTGGGGTCCTGGGGGCGGTCAGGAATCGACCGGGGGCGACAGAGCGCCGTAGGGTGGACTGGGGTCCTGGGGGCGGTCAGGAATCGACCGGGGGCGACAGAGCGCCGTAGGGTGGACTGGGGTCCTGGGGGCGGTCAGAAATCGACCGCGGGCGACAGGGCGCCGGAGGGCAAGATGGCGTCGATGTGCTCGTAAAGGTCGTCGATGATCCGTGCCGTGGCACCCCAGATGAGGTGCTCCCCGAGGATGTAGGCATCGGTCTCGAAGGAGATCCCTCGGCGCTCTATCTGTGTGCGCGTCCGGCTCTCGCGCAGGGCGCGCAGCGGGAACTCCAGGACGGCGTCCACCTCGTGGGGGGAGGCCCGCCAGCGCTGCCCCGACGGAATCAACCCAACGAAGGGGTGGATCAGATAGCCCGTCACGAAAGTCGAGACCGGGGGCAGCTCGCCAAGCACTCTGACCTCGTCGCGGGGCAGGCCGATCTCCTCCTCCGCCTCGCGCAGCGCGGTCTCCAACAGGTCGGAGTCCTCCGGGTCGCGGCGCCCCCCGGGGAAGGAGATCTCCCCCGCGTGGCGGCGCAGGTCGGCGCGGCGGCGGGTGAGCACCACGTGGGGCTCGCCCTCGGGGGCGAGAAACAGCGGTACCAGCACCGCCGCCGAGACCTGATCCGCGGCCCCGCTCAGGATGCCGCCCGCAGCGCGGCGATCCGCTCGAGGCGTTCCTCGAACATGACCTCTCCGTCGAGCGTGCGGTGCACGGGGCACTTGGCCGCGATCACCCGCAGGCGCTCCGCCTGCTCGGCGGGCAGATCCTCGGGGATGCGCACCACGAGCTCGAATCGCGTGGGGCAGCCCCGCTCGGCGGGGGTGTACTCGACGCCGACCTCGACCTCCCCGATCTCCCAGCCCTTGCGGGCCGCGTACATCTCCATCGTGATCGCCGTGCACGACGCGAGGCTCGCCGCCAGCAGCTCCTGGGGATCGGGACCGGCGTCGCCGCCCCCAGCCTCCGTGCCCTCGTCGACCGTGAGCTGGTGGTTGCGCACCCGCACGGCGTGCTTGAACGTTCCATCGCTGCGCTTCGCTGTGGCCTTCATCCTTGTGCCTTTCCGATCCGAATCGCCTACCCGCGGACTGCTCTACAGCCGATAGCTCTACGACAGATAGCGGCTATGAGCTCCTACTAGAGATGGTAGTTATGTAAGCCGCTTTTCCCAAGGTCGAGTGTGGCGGTCGCTCGTGGCTCTAGAGCGGGTTGAACAGCAGCCCCGTAAGCAGCTTGGGAAAGAAGTAGGTGGACTTCGGGGGCATGTTCTCGCCGGCGCCCGCAACGTCTCTGACCTGGGCGACCGGGGTGGGGCGCATCAGGAAGGCGACGTCGTACTCCCCACCCTGCACGAGCTCCAGCGCCTCGCGGGCGTCGCGGGCGTAGCGGAAGTCGTGCAGATGGGAGATGTCCTCGTCGGAGAGCCCCAGGGTGCCCTTCAGCAGCAGTGCCTCGAGGACCCCAGTGTCGAGGCGGCGGTAGGCCTCGGAGTGCCCCGCCAGGGCGGCGTCGGCGATCGCCTGGTCCCTCAGCCTCA
This sequence comes from uncultured Solirubrobacterales bacterium, assembly GCA_963713985.1. Lineage (GTDB taxonomy): Bacteria > Actinomycetota > Thermoleophilia > Solirubrobacterales > Solirubrobacteraceae > Palsa-744. The sequence goes on from OY970219.1 coordinate 2,543,925, forward strand.
GGCGCGTGGGGCGCTTGGAGTCGGAGTCGATGTAGCCGAGCTCCAGGGGTCCCTCCCCGGGGACTGGCGCGAGCTCATCGAGCGGCACCTCGGTGAGCTCGAAGTCACGGCGCAGCGCCGCGGCCAGCGCCTCTCGGCGTGCGGCGTCGAGCCCCCGCACGAGGCGGTGGGTGGGGAACACGGTGAGGCCGGGGTCCTCCAGCGCCACCAGGCACATCAGCACGTAGCGGTGATCGCCCTCCCCGCCCACCTCCTCCGCGTAGACGCGCGCGGTCTCATAGCGGTGGTGGCCGTCCGCGATCAGGAGCTCAGCATCGCGCGTTGCGGCCTGCACCGCGGCGATCGCCCCCGGATCCGCGACGCGCCAGAGGCGGTGGAGGGTTCCGTCTGCGTCGCTCGCCTCCCCCCAGGGAGCCTGGGCGGTGGCGGGCTCGAGCGCCCTCCACGCGGCGCCCGAGGGGTCGGAGTAGAGCGAGAAGATCGGGGACATGTTCGCGCGCGTGGCGCGCGTCAGACGCAGCCGGTCCTCCCGGGGACCCGGGTGCGTGCGCTCGTGCGGGCGCACCCGCCCCGGCCCGTACTCCTCGATGCGCACCCGGCAGAAGAACCCGCGCCGGGTCTGCTCGACCCCGTCGGGGCCCGTGTAGCGCTGCGTGTGCGCCCAGATCACGGGCTCCGGGTCGCGTGCCACGGCGCCCTGCAGCTGCCAGCTCTCGAACAGCTCGCCGGCGGTCTGGTAGGGATCGGCCAGCTCGCCCGGGGTGCGCTCCTGCCCGTCGGCGCCGCCCTTGCCGGCGGTGGGGGCCCGCGGGAGATCCACCGCGACCACGTTGAACGGGGAGCGCGCGATCAGTGCGGTTCGCTGTGCGGCGTCGATCACGTCATAGGGAGGAGCGACCACGTCGCCGAGGGCCCCGGCCACGGAGAGGTCGTAGTGCAGCGCGCGCAGGGGTTGGATGTCGGCCATTGCGGGGCGGGACCCTAGCAGCGGGCGCCGAAGTGGGTGTTTTGGTTTGGGAATGGGGAGGGGTCGCGCTCGGGGTAGATATTCGCCTGGGTATGGAAGGCGGTGGGCGGCGGTAGACTCGAATACGCGTCGGGGCGTGGCGCAGCCTGGTAGCGCGCACCGTTTGGGTCGGTGAGGTCCCCAGTTCGAATCTGGGCGCCCCGATTGGTTCACGTAGGACGATCTAGCGCGAACGCTGGAGAAAGAGCCCGCAGATACAGGGCTTGCGGGGAGCCAGTTCGCGCTAGATCGTGGACGTTCGCCGGTCGCACGTTTGCAGAACGTTTGCAGCAGCACCCCAAACGTTTGCAGCAGCGTTTGCAAGGCAGCCTCGTCCCTATCGTTGTGCGGCCGGGACTCGGTAGCGTCGGCGTGATGAACGAGTCTGAACCTTCCATCCCCATACCAAGCGATGTGCTCAACACGATCGCCGAGCGCGTCGCGGATATCGTGATCGAGCGTCTCGGTGAGGAGTTGCGGCCGACGAATAGGCGCTGGATGCGCACACGGGAGGCGGCCGAATACCTCGGACTCACTCGGAGCGCGCTCTACAGCCGTATCGGCGACGTGCCGCACCACAAGATCGATCGCCTGCTGCTTTTCAAGCGCGACGACCTGGACGCGTGGCTCGCTTCGCATCGTCGCGAGCCGGACGATCCGGAGACCTGGATCCGGCGCAGCGAGCCGATCCTCAGGTCGCGCCCGCGCAAGCCGACGCGCCAGAAAGAGGTCTTGCCCGTCGGCCCAAAACAAGGGCGAGGCCGCACCAAAACAAAAAGGGAGCGTCCGCTTCCGCCTCCTGTCGGGGGTGACGAGCCACAGAAAGAACACTGGGCCGCCGAACTCGAAATCCCGAGAGCGGAGCTTGACGCGATGACCCCCAAGGATTTCAAGCAGGCTTGGGATGCGCGTAACGAGCGTCTCCGACAGGCCGGGGTCTTCGATCGGCTTAGCGAGCTGGATGGCAAGCTTGGTGTGAACGCGGTGCAGGGGATGCGCCCGGGCGAACTTATCCGGGCTGTGAAAGAACTCGACAACGACACCGGAAGAGCCACCTGACCCGCCTACCGCAGCAGTCGAGCTGGAAGCCGCCTTTGGCACCATCCGGGACAACCGGCTGACGGCCACACATCGCCCGCGAGGTAGGTCTCGGCGCAATGCGCTGCCAGTACGCGGGCGGCGTGGGCAACGCTGCGCCGGTGACCGATGACAAGGGTAGACCGAGCCTGGACTGACCTTGCTTCGGACGTCTGTAGCCACAGCAAAAGTTCCGCCGCGACCTCTGCTCTGATCGCCGGCAAGCCCAAAAACCGATTCGGCCGGACGGGTGTTGACGCACCCGCCCGGCCTGTAGCACCGAAGTCACGACCTTCGATGCCATACCTACCGTAGGGCTGTCTGCGGATGATCCGGTGTGCTCGCTGGCGCGTTTTCGGTGCCCGAAAGGAGGCCGAATGAGCACAACGTCTGTCGAGCCCACCACAACGCGAGCCGGCCTGCCCGAGCACTTCGCCCCGCACTTGCTCGATGCTCCGGGTACACGCTCGACCTTGAGCCCGGCTGTGCTGCTCCTCTACGGCGAGGAGCACGTGAACCTGGCGCTAGCCGACGAGCTGGCACTCGATGGCTACGAGGTCCACCGCGCCAGCGACCCCGCGATGCTGCGAGCGGCGTGCGACGCTTGCGAGGTCGACCTCGTGATCTTCGGGCGAGCTACACGCCGGGGTGCCGGGCTCGACGTGCTCCGCCAACTGCGCGCGGGGGCGTTCGCCCCGGAGGTCAAGCCAGGTCTACGCGCGCTATGGATGAGCCCAAACGGCGAGCTGGGCGACGTGCTGCGTGGGTTCGAGTCCGGAGCGGACGACGTGCTCCGCGCCCCCTTCGCATACGCCGAGCTTCGCGCCCGTGTGCGAGCGCTCGTGCGTCGTGATCCGGCGGACATAGCCGGCATGATCGAGTATCGGGAGCTTCGGATCGACACCGCAGCGCACGAGGTCACGATCGGCACGACGCCCGTCGGTCTGCGCCGCCTGGAGTACGCGCTGCTGGTGCATCTCGCGCGCGACCCTGCCCGCGTCTACACCAAGGACGAGCTGATGCGCGACGTGTGGGGCTTTCGCTGCCCCGGCACAACGAGGACCCTGGACTCTCACGCGTCGCGGCTGCGACGCGCCCTCGCTCGTGCGGGCGCCGAGGGCTGGGTGCGCACGACGCGCGGCGTCGGCTACCGCCTTGCCCCCGACCCCTTGCGTCCCCGGCCGGCGACCCTCAACGTGGCATGACCGTGGCGTCCCGGTGTCAGCTTCGTGTACCGCGCCCCTACACCCCCGGATGCGCCGTATAGGTGCCAAGCATCCATTCAGCCATTTGGCCTCGGCGCGGGGATTGCAGCCCCGCCCGAGACCGTGACACAGGAGAGTGACCTCCCATGCTCGACCAACGTAGCTCACTGGAATCCGAAGCGCACGCCTACCTCGACCATGCCGTCCTTCGGCTGATCCTCGACACCAACAGGCCGCTCTCAGAAGCCGAGATCGCCCGCGCGATCGACGTACCCGGCCACGTCCCCGACAGCCTCAAGCGCCTGCGCAGGGCCGGCCTCATCCACCGCTGGAACGATCTGACGACACCCTCACACCCCGCCGTTCGCTTGCACGCGATCACGCAGAGCAACCGCGAAGACCCCGCCGGCACCGAGGATTGCCGCCGCGAGAGCGCCGTTCTCGAAACCCTGCTGCGAAGCGCCAGCGACGGCGCGCGACCACTGTCCAAGGAGCAGCTTCACGACGCGCTCAACGCCAGGAAGCGCAAGCAGCAGGCGAGGATCAACGCCGCGCTGGACCGTCTGGACGCCGCCGGGCTCATCGAACGCCGTGGCGGCCAGTCCATTGCCTCAGAGGTCGCCATGCACTTCGGCCACCTGATGACGCTTGACAAACGTGCAGAGCAGGGTGCGATATGACGCCGAGTGTGAGCACACGAACGCTCGCAGCGCGAGCACACGGCCCGGGGGGCGAGCTGCGTCGGTTTGAGCCCGTCTCCGATGCCCTCGTGCTCGCCGCGACCGAGCGCGCCGAACGCCACCATCGCGGACCCGCCGACGGCGTGACGCTCGCCGAGGTCATCGAACACCTGGGCTTCGCCCGTGTTGGCTGGACCACCCGCAGCCTGCGCCCACAGATCGACGCCTTTCTCGCGGCCGGCGCACTCGTGTCGTTCCGTTGCTTCGGCATCGACTTCCTGAAGATCAGCACCAACGGCAGACGGCGACTCGCGCGGGCACGCCGCGCTCGCGGGATCGCTCTGCCGGAGTCTCCGCAGCACCGGGCATGGCGGCACGCGCGCCAGCAGGCCACGGAGCAATTCGGGGAGATGCGCCAGCTCTTTCGGGAAACGCTCGCTGAAGCCGACAGGCTCCTCAGCAGCGAGCAAACCAGCTCCGATGCGTGGTACGCCCTCGCGCCCCGACTGCACACGACCTGCCGACAGCTGGGGTCCGTCACACACTGCCTGCGGGAGTGGCCCGAGCCCGACGACACCCACCCCGACCACGACACTCTCCCCACACGCGGCGACCACCGCATCAGCCGACGCATCGTTGGCTTTTGGAAGGACGCAGACGACCTAGCGGCACATCACCGTTCTTCGGCAGCTTGCTTGGCCGCTTCCGATTCGCAGGGCGATCCGGAGCCGAGGGGCGCATAGCTACGGGGTGTTCGGCTCCGGAGGTGTTTCGCCGAGCATCAGGCTGAACTCGAACATCACGATCGCGACGTGGAAGACGACTCGTCGCGCATCCTGCCAGCTGAGGGGCTGTCGCTCCTTCTGCCCGCCGTGCTCCTGACGTTGGAGTACCCCCATCGTCGCCTCCGAGTAGTCGCCCAGCGCCTTGAGCAGTGCGGCCCGCTTCTCGCCGAGGCGGGACTCGTGTATGGCGATTACCGCGCCCAAGCGCTTATTGACAAGGACGGGGTTGGGATCCACATCGGGTGGCCTGTAGCGCTCCACCATCTCCGTGGCGAACGCCTGCATGGCCTCGCGCGCCTTATGGCCGATGGTGGTGAAATCGGTGTCTGATTCAGCAGACCAGAGCAGAGCCTCAGCCTCGGTCCAGAGGGCGTAGGCTCGCGGATGCGCCGTTCGGAACGCCTGGCTATCGAAGTACCTCTTGGGCTGCTCCTCGACACGCTCAACGGGCTCCCCTTGTTCGCGCTTTATCTCCGCATAGCGCGTGTAGCCCTCTGGAGAAACCAGGTAGCCCTCGTCAGACGAGGGAACGTGGCGGAGGAGCCCTGCACGCGCAAGCTCGTGGATGTCGCTCAAAATGACGCCGCGCTGCCCGCCGGGGCCTTGCAGAATGTCGCCTCCTCCGGTGACGAACACATACCATTCACGCTCCTCACGCGGCGCATCCCGCGCGGCCTCCACCATCCAGAGGAAAAGTTCGACCTGCTCGGGCTCAAGCTGCACAGCGCGAACTCTACGTGAGAGCGCTACTCCTCAAGATGTCCGTCCGCACGCTCCGTCGGCTGCCGTCGCCCTCGGCCACGGCGCGAACACACTGCGCGAGAGCGCTGCTCGCAAGGAAGCTACGAAGGCGGTCGGCAGCAGCTTCGCTGCCATGTTCTTCCTCTTTAAAGGTTGAGTGATATGCGCCAGCGGGTCAGTTCCACTGCTCCGATGGGCTCAAGCGGCGCCTGCTGGCTGGCCAAGGAGCAACTTCTTGGCCTTTCCGTTCGCACGGCGCACTGCATCCCCAGCGAGCACGACTGCCTCGGCGAGGTCGCGGCAAGCGATTGCGCTGGCCACCTTTCCGTCCTCGCCGTAACCGCGTAGGAACAGGTGCCCGCCGCTGTAATACCGAACCTCAATGTTCAATACAGGGGTGTCGTTCGCGTCCAGCCGAACGGTGTCTGCGATCTCCTGCACGCGGTCGCGCGTGCTTCTTGCTGACTTCTCCATTTTGACCTCCTTGGGTCGCGGGGTTGGATGTCCCCGTTGCTGAAGTCGGGGGGAACATCCGCCCCGACAGGACGCCATGCTACTGCGACATGGGAGACGCTATAGGCGTCGGCGCTCGCATTCGCGGGAGCACGCGCAAGAGCCCTAGTGCCGCCCAGCCCAGAACCTGGGTTTGGGGCAGCTTTGTTGACCAAGCCACTCGCTCGGTGGACATGTCGTTCAGCAGCAGCATCTTGAGGATGATGCTCTCAGGCGTCCCAAGCTCGGGAAGAAGTTCGACCAGGGCCGTGACGGCGGTCGGTCCTAGCGAGGCGAACTCATCGCGAGCCAGAGGGTAGATCTGCATGAGCGACTCGAAGACCTCGTCTACAGACGTATTGAAGCGGGTGGCGATTTCGTACGGCAAAGCCGGATGCTCAAGCTCGTCGGCGAGAAGCTCAAGGGCATGTTCGTAGCTAGCCACGAGTCCACGAAGATCTTGCCGCTGACGAGCAGCCGCGTGCATCCGATAGAGCGTGGGCCTACTGATGCCGGTTATGTCCGCCGCCTCCACAACAGAGATGCCGGCTTGCACAGCGTTCGGAAGGCATCGCCCAATCTCGCTCGCGAACTGGTCTGCCTGGCTCAAGGATCGCGCACGCTCGCCCGCCAGGCGCCGCAGTTCATCGCGATAGTGGCCTCGCTGCACCTCGCGGTTGCGATTGGCTGAGGCCTGCTGCCTGCGTAGAGATGCCATGCGTCGAGTGTAACACGGTGAGACGCTAGTGTAAAACTGCGCGACAGCCAGGCCAATGAGCTGACCAGCTTCTTGCGCGCCTACAGCAGTAGTCCAGCCTGTCGAATAGTCCTCGAAAGGGGACGTGATCGCGTATGCGCTGGAACAGCCGTCGCTCCGGTACGGGGCCGTCGTCGGCGACGGCTTCTCTGCCCCTGGATGAAATTGGTTGTCGCGCTGAGGCGCCAGCCCGCATTAACGGGGTGATGGCCTCTTCTGCTCAATCCGCCGCGATACCCCGGCCAGGCTTGCCGCTGGTGCGGCGCGGCCATGCACGCTGGCTCGTGCGGGCACCGGGCCGGCAGGGCGCGTTGTCTCCTGAGGAGGCGGCGCACGCGCTGAAGGCGAAGCGCGCGGAGCTTCGCAAGCGGCTCGACTGGCGGCGCGACGTGGCGGGGATGCCCGCTCATGTCCGCGATGAGATCGTGGACGAGGCGATCGGCTTGGTCGTGATGTCCAGCAAGCCGATCCGTGACGACGAGCACCTACAGGGCGCGTTTTGGGCCTCGATCGGCTATCTGCTTGTCGAGTACCGCTCGGGTCGCCGGGACTTGCATGTCGGCTCCCGTCGCCGCGTGGACTTCGAGCCCGTCGCGGACGTGCTCAGCGACGACAGCGAGCCCTTCGACTTGGTTGCCGCGCGTGAGCGGATCGCCACGGCCGCCGACCTCATGGCGCAGCTCGATCCGTTCGAGCAGCGGGTAGTCGCGGTGATGGCTACGCACAACCTCGGCGTCAAGCGCACCGCGAAGGCGATGGGCGAGCCGATCAAGACCGTGCTCGCCGCGTCTCGTAGCGCGCAGCGCAAGCTCGATCAGGTCGCGGCGATCACGGCTGCAGGGCGTTTGTGCGACTACCGCGAGCAGGCGATCCACGCGCACGCTCTCGGGACCGCAGAGGCCGAGCAAGAGAAGATCGCACGGGCGCACCTCGCCGCATGTGCTGGCTGTCGATCCTCCTACACCACCCTCTTGCGGGAGATGAGCGGCCGGGAGTTCCAGCGCGCCGCGAGCGCGGCCTTCCTGCCGCCGCCGATGCTCGCCGCCCAACTACACGGCCGCTGGATCGAGCGGCTGACCTCTCTGCTCTCAACGGGCCGCGCACCGACCGGAACCGCGACGGCCGAGCGCACGGCCGGGGTGCTGGGCGGCGGCGGGCTGGTCAAGGCAGCCGCCGCGACCTCCGCCATCGTGATCGCGGGTGCCGGCGTCGGCGCGAGAGTTGTCCACTCCATCGAAGCGCCCGCGCCCGCCCACCACCATCACAAAGTCGCTACGCACCCGGCCGCGAGCGCATCCGCAGCGAGCATCGAGCCGACCACCGTTGCCGGCGGACTGACCTCCACGCGGACGCCGACCGCTCCACACACCGCCACCCCGGCCCGTGCCAAGCACCATTCGACACCACCACCGAGCCACGACCTCGAATATCTCGCGCTCGGTGGAAGCACGGGTGGAGGCACCGCCCCACAAAAGCCTGTGGCAGTAACAGCGAACACCCACCCCTCCGGGTATGTCGAAGAATCGCCGCCACCCTCACGTAGCGGCGGCGGTAGCAACCTGAACTATCTAGGCAAATGAGCGCAAGCCACACTGGAAAGGAATCCAAACAAATGACTCTCAAACCCACCCGTAACCGCGCTTTCCCGTATGCAATCGCGCTCATATTCACCCTTGCGCTAGTCACTCCGTGCATCGAGTCGCAGGCTGCGCTTGCGTCAGTCGCCCGTGACGTTCAGCCGGCGAGCGAACCTGCCCCCTCCGGGCACCCCGGCTACTGGGCGCAAACCTCTTGCTCCGAAGGTAACGAAATCGCCTACACGGAAGGATGGCGGACCGAATCGACTGGTGGATACCCCACCATGTACGGCTCCATCGACACATGCCTAGAGCTAGGTGGTGCGATGGAAATGCGAGACGAAGGCTACCGCGACTCAACCCCTGAAAGTGGCTCGATGTTCATCTACGAAACGCCGCCGGTTTCCTACATCGCAGGTGGCGTACTGAAGGTCCGTCTAAAAGCCCCACACGGCAAGGTCTACATCGCCACACCACAAGACAAACTCGATGTGCAAGACGAACTACTGAACTGCAGCACCCTATGCCCGAGCACCGAAGAACGAACCATCAACATCACCCATACCGGCGGCTGGGAGCTATTCGCGGGCGCGATGTGTCTCCCCGAACCTGAAGCCAGCGCTTGCCCGAACGGAGGCGACGCTGAACTGGCGATCAAGAGCGCCACGATCATGCTCAAGAACGAATCGACGCCGACCGCAAGTGGATTCGCCGGCAGCCTCGCGGGCAGCGCTCCTGTGAGCGGCAGCGCAAGCCTCACGTTCAACGCGCAAGACACGCAGGGTCCGGGCGTCTACCGCGTCGTCGCCCAGATCGACGAACAGACTGTGTGGTCCGGTACGCCCAACCTCAACGAAGGCAAGTGCGTCGCGAACGGCACCTATTACAACGCGCTGAACTTCCGTTGGCGTCAGCCCTGCCCGCAGGAAACGGGCGTCAGCCTCGAAGTCCCCACATCCAGCATCGCCAACGGTCAACATCAGCTGGCCGTCGATGTCGAAGACGCCGCCGGCCATGTAAGCACCGTCTACGAAAAGACGATCACGGTCGAAAACCAGCTCGCCTCGACTACCGCCCCACCCACGACATCCAGCGTACCCTCCGCCGCCACAGTGCCTCCGGAAAGAGGTCCTTGCAACGGCAGCCCGTGTGATGAAGCCGCGAAGCTAACGACGACGGCGCACGAGCCCAGCACGCTCACGCGGGCTCTCGGCCACTCGGCGATCACGCTCACAGGACGTTTGACCACGCCAACGGGCACTCCGGTCAAAGGCGCGCAGGTGCAGCTTCTCGTACAGGTGACGGGCTCTGCATCTATGGTCCATATCGCGACCGCTACCACTGGGTCGGATGGCAACTGGGCACTCAAGGCTCCAGCAGGACCATCGCGGCTACTACAGGTCGCGTTCTACTCGCACGCCCTTGACACCATTCCGGCTTCGACCCTCGACTTTCACGAGAACGTCCAAGGCGCGGTGTCGATGCACGCACCGCGCCGAGCCCGGCTCGGCCGGACGGTCGTGTTCACCGGCCAGATCGCAGGTGGCTATGTGCCCGCTGGCGGCGAGTCCGTGCAGGTTGAGATTTTCTACGGCGGACGATGGCGCACCATCGAAGTGCTGCCGACAAATAGCAAGGGCCGCTGGGCCTACAAGTACGTGTTCTCGCTCGGGGTCGGCGCGTCCTACCTCTTCAGGGCAGCAACTGTCCCGAACGCCGGCTACCCGTTCCTCAGCACCCACAGCAAGCCGGTACGAGTGACCGTTCAGCGCTGACGCTGGTTCCCGCCGCGCTGGCGCGCGGCCCGGATTCAGACTACGCCCGCCGTCACCACGGTGGGCGTAAGTGTTTAACGCCGCGGCTCACATATTCGCTGTCTCTCCGGCGGCCGTGCCCGCATTAACAAGCATGGACCCGTTTTCTGAGAGCGAGTGGTTTGACGATGACCCTCCGGCCGACTCACTGCCGAGCGCATCACCGTCAAGCATAAGGGAGCAGGCGAACCCGCAAGCACCGTCTGCACCCGCGACTGCGGTGACCATTACAGAGTGGCTGGCGGCCCGGTGGCCGGTGTGCTTGGCAGGCGTGCTGATCGTGCTCTTGCTCGCCGTAGTCGTCGTGGAGCAGAGCTATCCCCATCCACGATCGCAAACCCACGTGCCACGAACGCACCATCACTACGCAGAACCCAGGCGTCGGCATCGACGCACGCACGCTACATTCGCGGCTCGGGTTAGGCCTGGAGCGCCGCCCACTGTCGTAAAGAGGCCCAGTCAGCCGGTCGAGCGTCCCAGTGGAGCACGGCCCGTCGGTTCCGAACGTCCCGTCCCGCCTGGACAGGTCGGTAATACGGAACAGTTCGCTTATCTAGGTCGTTAGGGGTCTTGAGATGAGTCCGGCTTGGTCTGAGTCTGTGGTCGCTCTAGTGACGGGTCGCCTTACCCTTCTCGCTGATCCTACCCGTGTGCAACTGCTGGTGCTGCTCGAACAGCACGAGAGCACCGTGCAGGATCTGTCGAGCAAGGTGGCTTGTACGCCGCAGAACGTTTCACGCCACCTGAGTATCTTGCATCGGGCGGGTATCGTCGCGCGCAAGCGTGATGGGACTTCGGTGTACTACTCGCTAGCGGACTTCTCGACCTGTCGTCTTCTCGACCAGGTTCTCGCGAGCATCACCGGCCAGATTGACGAGCTGGCCGACGTTGTGAAGCTCGCCGCATAGACGCCACGCACAGCGTGGTCGTGAGCCCGGCGCGCATCGGAGGGATGCGCGCTGGGCTGTCGCAGCCTGCTTATGAAAGCGCTTGCTTTCATATTTGATGTAAGCAATTGCTTTCACATGATGTGCGCTTGTGGTTGTTTGGGCGTGCGCCGTCTACCGTCGCCCTATGACTGTTTTCCGTAGGACGACAACTAGTAAAAGTCAGCCCGAGAGTGTTAATCGGCTGGCGCGTTTCGCGGGTCGAGTGTTGCTGTGGGGCTGTGTGCTGCTGCTGCTGGTTCGCGGCATCGCCTCCTACTTCGACACCACTTCCCGCGTGCCCACCACGACAAGCGGTGTGACGGTGACACAGCCCGTCAGCACCGGAACCGCGCAAGCGCAGAGGAAGTGATTTGTATGTCACACATACGGCGTATCGGCCTGTGCTGTTTGCTGGCGATCTACACAGTGGCTTTGCTCCCACCCGCCGCTCTCGCGGCGGGTAACGATGTTGGTGCGAACGTCGGGGGTCTTCTCAAGCATTACGCGGGGGAGCTTTACGGCGGGATCGTCGGCGTCATCAGCTTGATGTTTCTCCTAAACCGGCGTTACACCGAGCTGGCGGTGTTCTTGTTCGCGGCGATCGTTGTCGCGTGGATGGTGTTCGCGCCGTCTGACATCGCCAAAGCCGCTGAAGGCATCGGCAAACAGGTCTTCGGGTGAGCCGCGAGGAGCTGATTAGCGATGAGTGATTCTCCACACACGATCCGCTCTTACCAGCGGATATTCAGGCCCGACCGGCGTATCTACCAGATCGACGGTCGGCGCCTGCCGGTCCCAGGCGGCGTGCCGCTTGAATGGCTTGGCTGGGCGTTCGCCGCGCTCGTCGCGATCCTGGTGCTGAGCCAGCGCTCGATCCTGTTCGCGGTCGTGCTCGGCGCAATCGTCGGCCTGCTTGGCGCAAGCTCGCACGGCTGGCCCGGCGCCATCGTTGGTGCGGTCGCGGGATTCGTAGCAACGCTGCTTGCCGGCGTGGTGTTGGGGTGGCTTGACTGGCCGCTGCGGCTGCTGATCGCCCCCGGCATGGTCGCCACTCTTGCCGGGCAGGCATCCCCGGACGGGCGGCCCGCACACCGCTATCTGACCTCGCTGCTTTCGCTGCGGGCACGCGCCGCACGCCGCTCGCTTGACCGTGCTGTCTGCGTGGATGGCGAGACGCAGGTGTGGGCGCCGCACGTCTGGGTCGCCCCCGATGAGCACTCACCGCTGCTTCACCACGGAAAGGTGCGAGGCCCGGCGCGGCTCGTGTTCGCCCACCCGGTCGCCGTGATTGCCGGCCGTGGCCGGCTGATCGTCAGGCACGCCGAGGGACACCGGCTGCGCAACGGCGAGCGGCTTGCCGAAGTGATCGAGCTGACGGACGGCCAGGTCGCGGAGGTCCGGCCATGACCTTCCCGCTTCGCTACGCGCACGGCAACGTGCTCCTCGGGCGTGGTGGCGAGCCCGCCGGCCTGTACCGGCTGGCGATGACCTCTTACCCTTATCTCCCCACCGAGGAGAAGTGGTCGCTACAGCGCCGCCTACAGCGACTCGCGCACACAATCGCCGCCGACTTCTCACTGTGGCGCGTTCACCGCGCCTACCCGGCCGAGCGGTACGTCGCTCACACCGAACGGCTGCTCGATGACCGCCACCAGAGCGCCGATGCGTGGCGGGCGTTCCTCACCGGGCACGAGCGGCGGCTACATGAACTCGGCTCGCACACCCCGGAGGTGTACCTCGCCGTCTCACTCGCCGGCAACCGACCAACGGGTGTCGGGTCGGGGCTCGTCAGGAGCGTCGATCGTGTCCGCCGTCGTGTAGAGGAGCTGGCCGGGATCGGTTCAGCTTCGCCGATCCCGGCCGGCGAGCTCGCGGAACTCGCCACCCGCGAGCAGCGCGTGTATGAGCGAGTGAATGGTGTGATCGGCGCGCGGCGCGCGAGGACCGCCGAGCTTCAATGGCTGCTACGCCGCGCCGCGTGTCGCGGGGTAAGCGAGCCCGAGCTTGACCATCACTGGCAGCCCGACGCGATCATCGTGTCGGCTCCCGGTGGCGGCGCGGCGTTTCAGCCGCTCGGCCATGACCTTGAGCGGTGCGCGAACGCCGCGATCACTGAGCAGAAGCAGATGCTCGTGGTGGATGGCGAGCAGGGGCGTTGCTATCAGGCGATGCTCACGCTCGGCGCGCTCGCTGACGCACCCGAGTTCCCCGGCGCGACCGCCGAGGCGCTGTTCGCCCCGTTGGAGGCGGTCGGCTTCCCTGTCGATGCGTGCCTTCACGCACAGTGGTTGGGGAACCGGCAGGCGCTCGCGCAGGTCCGCAAGCGGATCGCCGACGTGGAGCACGCCTATAACGAGCAGGTCGAGGGCGCCGCGCACGGCCCGAGTCTCATGGCCGGCGCCGACCGGGTTCTCGCACGCGAGTACGAGGCGCAGCTACAGGCAGGCGGGCACCCGCCGATGCTCTACGCGCAGATCGGGCTCGCCGTTGGCGCCGCCACGGAGGAGGAGCTAGAGCGCCGCGTCGCCGTGCTCAAAGAGCAGTACGGCGACATCACCCTGCACCGCCCCGCCGGGTTGCAGCACCAGCTCTGGCTCGACCACCTACCGCGACCGGACGGGTGGGCGTGATGCGCGACTACACCCAACAGCTCACCGTCGAGCAGTTCGGGGCACTGATCCCGACCGGGAGCCGGATGGTCGGCTCCCAACGCGGCCCGTACCTCGGGTACACCCCGACCGGGGCACCCTTGCCCGTTCGGTTCGATCCGACGCAGGCACCACGCGAAGACCGCGCCTCAGCGGTCCTACTGATCGGCACCTTGGGGTCCGGCAAGACGGTTGCGGCGGAGACGATCGAGTACGCCGCCGAGCGTCGCGGGTCGCTCGTGGTGGACTTCGACCCGAAGCCCGACCACGCACTTCACCTGCTTCCCGAGCTTGAGGGGCGGGTGCAGGTCCTTGAGCTGTCCGGCGACCCTGCGCAGCAGGGCAAGCTCGACCCGCTGGCGATTGGCCTCGAGGACTTGCGCGAGGAACTCGCCTGCTCGTATCTGCTTGAGCTTTTGCCCGGCAACACGGCGGCGTGGGAGAACGCTGTTTCCCTCGCTGTCAAGGACACCGTGCGTGAGGGCTCTCGAAGTCTCTTGCGTGTAGTCGAGCTGCTGGGAGCGAGCGAGCGCGCCACCGCCCGCGAGGCGGGCGAAGCGCTGGAAGTGATCCGCGACTTCGGCCTCGCACGGCTCGGGTTCGGCGGCGGTGAGGGCGCAGACATTCAGGTTGACCGCCCGGTCACGACGATCCGTATGCCCGGCCTGTCGCTCCCCGAACCATCGGCCGCGCGTGATACCTACACCCGCGCCGAGCGGGTGTCCGTCGCCACGCTTTCACTCGTCGCGGCGTATGCGCTCCAGTTGATCTCACAGGATCGCTCGCGGCACAAGGTCGTCGGCCTTGACGAGATTTGGTTCCTGCTCGCGTCCCCGCAAGGACGGCAGATCATCAACCGCTTGGTCAGGTTGGGCCGCGCGTTCAACGCGACCCTCCTCCTCGGGACTCATCGGATCGGTGACCTCGGGGACCTCTCGGACCTGATCGGTGTCGTGTTCGTCTTCGGCCAGGACTCCGACGACGCCGCCAAGGCCGCGTTGCGGTTCATCGGACTTGAGCCCACCCGCGAGCTTGTCGGCCGGGTCCGCGAGTTCCGCGCCGGGCGCTGCCTCATGCGCGACCTGCACGGCCGCGTCGGCGAGGTGCAAATCGACCTCGTTTACCCACACCTGCTGCAAACGCTCGGGACCACCCCACAACAAACCGGAAGGAGCGAGGCATGAAGCCCACCATTCTCCACGCCCTACGTCGTCTCACCTCAACGCGGCGGCGCCGGGTCGCGCTCCCACTCGCTCTGACGGTAGGACTCGTGTTGCTCGCCGGCCCGCCCGCCGGGGCGAATGACGTTTACAGCAACATCGGCCCCGCGCCGCAGCTCCCATCGGGCGGGTTGGTCGGCCGCTACCCGCTCGCTAACTATCAGCTCGACCAATACTTCCCCGGAGTCAGCGTCGGGGTGTTCAGCGGCGTGGACGTCTCCGGTGTGCCACCGCTGATCGCGTTCTTTATCGCGCAGGTCATCTGGCTCATTACCTCGTTCTTGGCGAACGCGGTAGTCATCCTTTTCGCGTTTGCGTTCAACCTAGATTTGGTTAACGGGAACGGCACCCCCGGCTCCGGTGCGCTCACACCCGTTGCGAGCGCGATCCACAACCTCTACACAAACACGTTCGGTGCACCGTGGCTCGTCGCCGCGATCGTGCTCGCCGGGTGCTGGGCGATGTGGAAGGCACTCGTGCAGCGCCGCTACACCGAGACGGCCGGCGCGCTCGCCGTCTCCCTTTTGTATTGCGTGCTGGCGATCGGGATAGTCACACAGCCGCAGCGGACAATCGCCCCAGCGAGCAGATTGTCAAACCAGCTTTCAACATCGCTGCTGTCACTCACTAGCCAAGGCAGTATCGGCAACGAACAGCAGGCCAAGACCGCCGCTAGTAACCAGCTCTTTTCGCTGCTCGTGCTGGACCCGTGGACCGTCCTTGAGTTTGGAGGGATCGAGCACTGCACCAGCGGATCGAAGTCGGTCGCTGTTCGCCCACTGAGCGGGAACGCCGGGCAGGACGCCCAGCTTGCCTCTCAGCTTGAAGCCGGCAGCGAAGTCCACGCGCAGGGGAAGACGTGCATCAACAACCGCAACAAGTACGCCTCACACTTTCTCGCCTACCCCTTCCAGAGCAAGGCGCGTAACAGCGAGCACGAAGCGCTCGAAAAGGGGGACACCGGGGACCTCCCGTCGTCTGACCCCGGCAAGGGCAACGGCACCTACACACTCGGGAAGGCGGACGAGCCAGCCGCCGAAGCGATGGGCAAGGGCGGCCAGTACCAGCGCCTGCTGCTCTCGATTGTGATTCTGCTCGGCGAGATCGGCGCGTTCCTGCTCTTGGGCGCGCTCGCACTCGGAGTGATCCTCGCGCAACTACTACTACTCCTGCTGCTCTCGTTCGCCCCGGTCGCGTTGCTGATCGGGATATTCCCCGGACGCGGACACGACTTTTTCCGCGCGTGGCTAGGCAAGCTCGCGGGCTACCTCGCGCGAAAGGTGATCTACAGCCTGATCCTCGCGGTCACGCTCGCCGTCAGTCAAGCCCTCGCGGACGCCACCTCAAACCTCGGATGGCTGCTCGCGTTCGTGCTCCAGGCCACGTTCCTGTGGATGGTGTTCATCCAGCGCGAGCGGCTGACCAGCGACTTGCTGACGGCGACCGCCGGCCCCCACGCAGGGCGCGACGGCAACAGCCGCCTACAGACCCTCTACTACGCCACGCGCCTCACACAAATGGCGCGGCGTCGCAAGCCACCAAAACCACCTGAACCACCTGAGCCGCCGCAGCCGCCCCACGTCGAGATTCACCTCAACGGTCTAGGTGGATCGCCTGATCCCGACTCAACACCACCCGACACACCGGAGGAGCCCGCATGAGCTTCCGCATCGAACAGAAAGACCCGCTCGCCCTCCTGAGTGAGCTACCCGACCAGTGGGCGCAAACCTGTGTCACCAGCCCCAGGCGAGATGCGCCGATCCCCTATCTACTCGCGGTGCTCGATGAGGTTCACCGGGTACTCCGCGACGACGGGACGCTCTGGCTCGCGCTCACCAGGGGAGGCAACTCCCACCACCTGAAGGCTGCGCTCAAGGACACCCGTTGGGTTCAGCCGCGCCAGGCGAGCACGATTCCAAGAGGGGTCCTGCTGCTCACCAAGCAGCCCGATTTTCTCTTTCACCCACCGGCCCCAGCGGGAGCCGGTTCGCCTCAAAGTCCGCTGTGTGCCCGGTATCCCGTCGCGCAGCGGCCGGGGCGAGGCTGCCAGCGTTGCCCGAGACCTCGTCGCGCGTGGTGCGTTCCTTCGCCCGGCGCGGCCGGGATACCGCCACGAGAGGTGATCGAGTGGTGCATCGTTGCGAGCACCGTCCCGTGCGCGTGCGGGGTATGCGGAGCGCCGTTCAAGCACACCGAGCGGTGTAAGCGCTGGCAGGCAACCTGCACCCACAAAGACGGGCGCGGGCGCTGCCTCGTGATCGACCCGTTCTGCTCTACCGGGGAGACCGGGATCGTCGCGGTTCGCCGTGGTCGTCAATACCTCGGGATCGACCCCAACCCGGCGCACGCCGACGCCGCCCGCAATCGACTCGCCGCGCTACTGGAGCACGGGCGATGAGTACGGCCGCGTGGATGCGTCGGCAGCGCGACCGGCCGATCGCCGATCACGAGCGCCGCACCGCGATGGCCGCTGTCGTCGTGATTCTCGGCGCGGTCACGGTGCTGCTCACGCTCACCCAGCCAGCTAGTCAAGCCCGCTACCCAACCCGAAGCACCCCGCTCAGCCCACCACCCGCCGCCGCCGAGAGCCACACGAGCGCGTCTACGTCCGAAGCGAAGCAGACGGCGGAGCGTTTCCTCGCCGGCTACCTCGGCTACGTGTACGGGCACACCCCGGCCGGGCAGATCGAGGATGCGACCCCGGCGCTGATCCGTTCACTACAGGCGCACCCGCCGCGTGTCCCGCCGGCAGCGCAAGCGCGCCGTCCACGAGTCCTATCGCTGCACCTCGCCGCCGCCGCCGCCGGCTCGGCCGGCGAGGTCACGGTGAGCGCGGTGGTCAACGACGGCGGCCTGATCGACTACTCGGTCGCGCTCGTACTCGCATCCGAAGGCGGGCGGCTGCTCGTCACGGGACTGGAAGGCGCGTGATGAGCAAGCCGTCCGGCAAGGTGATGTGGTGGCTCGCGGCCGGGGCGGGCAGCACAGGCCTAGCGCTGCTCGCGATCTTCGGCATCGCCGTCGCCGTGCTCGGCGCGAGCTTCACCGGCTGTGAGCCCGGAAGTGAACCGGCGCTCGCGTCTACCGGACCCACCCCTTCCGCTTACGCGCTTCAGAGCATCCCACCCGAACGCCTGCGGTTGTACCAGCAGGCCGGGAGCAAGTTCGACATCGACTGGTCATTCCTAGCGTCGATCGGGGCGCAGGAGTGCAACAACGGAGGGTGCGCCGGCAGCAACAGCTCAGGGTGCGCCGGGCCTATGCAGATCGCCTACGTCCGGGGGAGCGCTTGCAGCCCCGGTGCCGGCCCGACGTTGTGGGAACGCTACGCCGTCTCCGCGCACCCCGGCCACGGACCCGACATCAACGATCCGGCGGACGCGATCTACACCGCCGCGCGCATCCTGCGCGAAGACATGCGCGCCCCCGCGACCGGCGGCAGCTACGCCGAATACCGCCAGGCCGCTTGCCACTACTACGGGGCGTGTGCCGACAGCACCGTGAGCTACGCGGACGAGGTGATGGCCCGAGCCGTTCAATACGGGTTCACCGGCACCGGCTCCCCTTCCGCGACCAGCCCGCCACTCTCGCAGCCCGTCTCGACCAGCGGGTGCAGCGCGAGCGCGTTCGCTCCCGAAGCGGCAAGCAGCTCGCAGATTGTCCGGGTCGCTGAAAGCCAGATCGGCCAGGGCGAGCACCCCGAAAGGTCGCAGTGCACGATCTACGGGCCGTGTGAGGAGTGGTGCTCGCTGTTCGCCGCATGGGTGTGGCAGCACGCCGGGGTGCCGCTCCCCGGCTCCACCGCCACCTACGGCTACTCAGGGTCGCTCTATACCTGGGCGCGAGAACACGGCGGACGAATCCTCCCGCCGAGCGCGACACCCGCGCCGGGCGATGCCGTCTTCTACGGCACCGGGCCGAGCGAAAGCGCGCACGTCGGGATCGTGCAGCGCGTCTACCCCGACGGGCAGATCACGACCATCGAGGGCAACTACGCAAACCACGTCACCATCGTCGGCCCATTCCAGCCCGCCCGCGCGACCAGCGCGGGCGAGGCCGCCCCCATCTACGGGTACGCACAACCGCCGAGCACGCCGGGTGGGCGAGCGAGATGACTGTTCCTTCTGAGTTCCGGCTGTGGTTCCGGCTGCCGTTCCGGCTGTGGTTCCGGCTGTGGTTCACCCCGCGCCGCGAGCGGATCGCCGGTTTCCCGCTTGGTCATGCGGGATTGCGCGGCTCTCGGTTTTTCGACATCTCTATATGTACTGGTAACTCCCTGTGACTCGCCGCCCTTCACAGGACGCTCGGCCGCTGGTGGCTGTCGTGGGAGTGCTGGCACTGCTCGCGCTGTTGCGTAACCGTGTGCTGCCCGCATGGGTCGCTCAGCACGGCGAAGCGCTCACTGTGTATGCAGCTGTCCCGGCGGTGCTGGTGTTGCTAGCGGCGCTCACGTGTCGTGTCGTCGTGACTCGTCGTTCGCTTGCCCGGCGTGCGCGGCTCGTCGTGCTCGCCCCCGACTCATTCGCGCCGACGCTTGACGGCGTGCTGCGTTGCGCCGCTCAGCTTTCACGTGTTCGGCGGCTGGTCGGCGGCTGGCTTGACCCCCGCGCGAGCGCCGTGCGTGTGCTGCTCGACGGCAGCGGCGACGGGGTGATGCGCTACTCGCTCGTGGTGCCCGAGCGCGCCCTGCCCGCGATCCGCTCGGCGCTGAGTAACTACGACCGAGTACAGGTCCGCCGCGCCGGCCCAGAGCCCCCGCTGCGAGAGGGAGCGTGCGTGATGCGCGCCGAGCTTCGCCTCGCGCAGTCAAGCAGCGAGCCGCTTGCGCACCTCGCGCTCGACCCCGACCCGCTCCAGAGCTTCGCACGCGCGCTCGCCGGCCTTGACCCTTCGCGTGAGCGCGCTGAGGTCGCGGTCGATC
This sequence comes from uncultured Solirubrobacterales bacterium, assembly GCA_963713985.1. GTDB lineage: Bacteria > Actinomycetota > Thermoleophilia > Solirubrobacterales > Solirubrobacteraceae > Palsa-744. Next base: position 2,563,777 of record OY970219.1, read on the forward strand.
TTCTGCCCTGCACCGCCGGGGCACGACGACGGCTCAGGCGCCGGCTACTCCGACAAGCACGCCGCGATAACCCGACCGTCCCCTACAACAGCGGCGGGGTGCTCGACGTGTTGGCGGGCGGCGGTCGCCAGGTTGGTCGTCAGCCGGCGGCCGATGTTGTCGAGCAGCGTGCGCAGCGCGAGCAGATCGCCGCGAAGGTGTTGCAGAACGAGCCGCTGTTTCACATGCAGGTCCTCGTGCGCTGCCAAGCCCCGGTGAAGGGCATGGCCGCCGAACGGTTGCAAGGGCTCCTCGGATGCTTCGATGCCTGGGCCGCCGCCAACTCGTTCCGGGTCGTCGGCGTCCGGCTGCTCGGCCTCGCGTTTCTCGGCTCCGACCTTCCCGGCCGGCGCTCGTGGTTTGACCGGCGGATCGACACCGGCCTGTTCCGCCCCGCCCGCCAAGGCGTCGTGAGCGCCCGTGAGGTCGCCGGGTTCTTGAAGCCCCCGACAATCAACTGCGCCGCGCCGGACGTGCTGCGCCTCGGCGCGGCGGTCTACCCGCCGCCGCGCAACCTGCCCGAGTACACCGGGCAGCGCGACGTGCTCCCACTCGGCCGCGTAACCGGCGAGCAGGGGCAGCGGATCGTCGGGCTGCGGCTCGCGGACACGTTCTTTACCTACACCGCCGGCCGCAGCCGGTGGGGGAAGACCGAGCTTGCGATCACCCAATTCCTGAGCCTTGTCCGCTCCGGGCACGGCGGCATGTTCCTCGACCCGCACGAGGACGCAATCCGGCGGATCAAGAGCTGCCTCACCGAGCCCGAGCTAGCCAATCGGATCATCGAGCTTGACCTTGTCGGCACCCGCTCGCGGGAGGGTCAGCCCGGCTGGAACCTGCTCGCCGCACGTGGCCTCTCCGACGACGGCAGAGAGCGGCGGGTCGAGGCGATCGTGGACTCGTTTGCTTCGGCGCTCCAGTGGGGCGAGCGAAACAACCGCGCCCTCACCCTCACGACCCAGGCGACGGCTGCGCTGATCGAGCTATCGACGGTCCTGCCAGCAGACCTGCAGCCGACGATCTTTCAGATACCGACGTTGCTCGGCAATCCCGAGTGGCTAGAGGCCGTCCTGCCGTTCTTGTCAGTTCCGCGCCGGCAGTTTTTCAGCGAGCGGTTCCCACGCATGGCTGAGGAGGCGATTACGCCTGTCACGAACCTGATCGACCGGCTGCGCTCATCCACACAGCTCGCCGCGCTGCTCGGCTCCCAGCACACGACCTATGACATCGCCAAGGCGATGAACGATGGGCGGATCGTGCTCGCCTGTCCTGGCGCCGGGGGCGCACGCGACCGGCTTCTCGCGAACCTGCTCGTGTTCGACCTGTTGCACGCCGCGAAGGGCCGCGCGCACATACCACCTGAGCGGCGGCGAGAGTTCTACGTGTTCCTCGATGAGGTTCAGACGTACGACGGCGCGTCGTCGGGGAACCTCGCTGCGCTGTTGGAGCAGACAGCGAAGTACGGGGTCCGCGCGACCCTGCTGAACCAGAATCCCGAGCGGCTGACGAGCGCGACTCTGAACGCGCTGACGACCAACCGTTCGCACTTGATCGCGACCGCGCTGAACGCGCACGCCGCCGCGCTGATTGCCCGCGAGTGGGCCTCAGACCCGCCAGCCAACGCGATCACGGGCCTGCCGCGCTGGACGTTCATCGCGCAAGCCACCCACCACGGCGAGCTAACCCGCCCGTTCCAGTTCGAGAACCTTGCTGTCACCGACCTGTTCGCCGACGCCCACCGCCCCGAGCAGGTCCTACACATACAACCGACGATCGACCAGGCATCCGGCCGCGCTAACGCCGCCGAGACGATCCGGGCACTCGACACGCTTGACGACCGCATCCGCGCTCACCTCACAAGCAAGGCCAGCGGCACCGCGAAGGCGAGTGGGCCGGAACGCTCCGCGATGCCGAGGCTCCCCGACGCCGAGGACACGGAATGAGCCGCCCGGCACCGTCCGAGCTTGGGGCGCTCCCCGTCGTCGCGGTCGAAGTGCTTGAGAGCCTGCACCAACACCGGCTGCTCACCGCGCGTCAAGTCCACGCGCTACACACCTCCAACTCGACGGTACGGTGGACGCGCCTCGTCCTTGCGCAGCTCACCGGGCGTGGGCTCGCCGAACGGGTGAATGGGCCGCGCGGTAGCGGGTTGTGGTTCCTCACGCGACAAGGTGTGGACACGATCCACGCGGCCGGCACGCTCGCTGAGCCCCGGCGGCGAGTCACCACGCCCGCCCAAGCGGCAGGCCCGTTGCGGTCGCATACCCTCGCGGTAAACGACACCGGGATCGCGTTCGTCAAGGCCGCGCGCGAACGTGCGGGGGACGACTGCCGCCCGCTGTCCTGGCGCCACGAGATCGCCCACCCATACATCGCTGGACGTGGCCGCAACGGGACGCACCTGCTGATCGCCGACGCGCTCCTCTCTTACCTGCAAGCCGCGCCGGATGAGTCGCTGATTCTGCACCAGCGGTTCATCGAGCTTGACCGGGGCACGATCCCGCACGAGCAGCTAGCAGCCAAGCTCGCGCGCTACGCCCAACTACGCCAGTACACGACCGCCAAGGACACGCCCGATGGTCCGCTGTGGCGCACCTACTACCGCACCTTTCCCTCTGTGCTGGTCGTGCTCGCCGACCAAACGCCGGCAGCGGCACGAAGGCGCATCCAGAAGACGATCGCGCTGTACCGCTCTGACCCCTCACAAGGCCGCTACGGGACCGTACCCACCTCTTTCACCACGCTCCCCGAGCTAACCGCACGCGGCCCGTTCGCACCCATCTTCATCCCCGCCGACCAACCAGACCACTTCACGGACTGGCTCGGCAACACCCACCAGCACCAACCGAAAGGTGAACTCGATGTCTCCGCATAGAACCACCACACCTGCACCCAGCGCCCGCCGCACTCCTGACCAAGACTGCCCTGCGATATCGACCCCGCCGCGACGCAGACAACGGACGCGGAGCCACGCGCCGTATCGCACCGCTGACCTAGCGCTGGCGGTTTGGCCGTGCGCGCAGAAGACGAGCCAATGGCAGCGCCACGGCCGCTACCTCCCCGCATCGAACCGTCACCCCGGCAAGATGCTCCCAGCGCTCGCCCGCCGTGCGATCGAGGGGTACAGCGACCCCGGCGACCTCGTCCTCGACCCGATGTGCGGGATCGGCACGACCCCCGTGGAGGCAATCCACGCCGGCCGCCGAGCCATCGGCGTCGAGCTTGAGCCCAGATGGGCGACACTCGCTCGCGCCAACATCGAGCACGCCCAACACCAGGGCGCACGCTCAGCCGCGCAGGTCATCGAAGGCGACGCACGCCAGCTACCCCGACTCCTCACCACACGGGCCCAGCGTCTCCTGGCTCATGTCAGCGGCGAGTCGGGCAACCTCGCCCACACGGCATACGGGCGCGTCGACCTTGTCCTCACTTCGCCGCCGTATGCCTGCCAGGTCGCGGACGTATCCAACGAGAACATAGTCAGCGGGACCGGGCCGATCCGCCGCGTTGATACGACCAACTACAGCGCCGATCGGAGCAACCTCGGGCACGCACGCGGCAACGCATACCTCGCCGCGATGAGCGAGGTCTACGAGGCGTGCGCCGCCGTTCTGAAGCCCGGCGGGTTCCTTGTCCTCGTGACCAAGGACATGCGCTCCGGTGGCGCGCTGCACAACCTCAGCGGCGACACGATCACGCTGTGCGAAGACATGGGGCTGCACTATTGGCAGCGCATTATCGGCCTGCTCGCCACGATCCGCGACGGCGAGATCGTGATGCGGCCCTCGTTTTGGCAGATGCTGCACGCCCGCCGGACGCGCGCTCGCGGCGAGCGCACCCATATCGTCGCGCACGAGGACGTGCTCGTCTTCCGCAAGCCCGCGACGCCAGTCGCGCGAGCAATCAGCGCCCGGAAGGCGGCCTGACGATGACCGCCACACGACCCGCCCAAAACGCCGGACGTGGCCGCTGGGACCGAGCGACCCCGCCGGACCCGGGAGCCAGACCCTTGAGATCACGACCCGGATCTGCTCTGATCGAGCGCCTTCATGACCCGAATCAGGCTGCACATTCCGAGCCGTCTGGCGGTCTCCCCGACCTGGCCCGCCGGTCGCAGCCCGAGGAGTTGCCCGTGGCGCATGAGCAGTGGGTCACCAAGCAGCAGCTCGCCGATCACTTGCTGGTCACCCGTCGCTGGATCGAGTCCCAGCAGCCGCTCGGCCTCCCATACCTACGGCTGGGGCGCATCAACCGCTACAGCATCACCGAGGTCGAGGCGTGGCTGCGCGAGCGCTACGCCATGCGCGCGACACAACGGAGGGACTGATGCCGCATAACCGAGGCACCCGCCACAAGCCGAAGTGGGTCGGCGTCATCTCTTACAAGGGACACCGACGGTGGATCGGCACTTGCGCGAGCATCGAGGAGTACAAAGCCCTGGAGAAACGGAGCCTCGTCGCGCTGCGTGAGGAAATTGACAACCCCGACAAGCGGCGGATCCCGACAGTGCTTGAGTTCGCGGGCGCGGAAATCCACGGGGACGGCAGGATGACCATGACCTGGCCGGACGGGCAACGCACGCAAAAGGAGACGGGCCGCAAGCCGTCAAGCGTGAGGCGACTGCGCGATGGGCTCCGGCCGTTCGTGCGTGAGTTCGGCGATCGACCCATCGACAGCTTCAGCCGCGACGAGGCGATGACATGGACCTTGCCGAAGGGCCGCAACATCCAGCAGGCGGTGCGGCAATTCTTCAACAACGCCCTCGACCGCGACCTGATTGAGCGCAACCACTTCGCCAAGCTCGGGGCGAGCAAGCGCAAGCGCAGGATCGACCGCCCCGACTTTGAGATCATCACCGACCAGCAGTACGAGCGACTGCGCCGATGCGCGCGTCAAAGCCGCGCCGACAACTACGGACTCATCATCGAGGGCGCGATCCTCGCCGTAGGGGAGGCCGCGATGCGCCCAGGCGAGCTATTCGCCTTGCACCGCACAGACATCGACTTCGCCGAGAACATCATCCACATACGCCGCCAGTTGGACATGGCCACGCTCGACATCACCTGGCCCAAGGACGACGACCGGCGCTGCGTCGTGATGAGTCCCGCCCTCCGCGAGCACCTGCAAATCATGCCGCGCACCGGCAAGATCCTCTTCCCCGCGCCACGCGGCGGCTACATGAGCCGCAGCAACTGGTCAAAGCACTGGCACTCGGTACGCGCCTCGGCAGGAATGCCCGGCCAAGACTTCTACGAGCTGAAGCACCGCGCGATCCAGTGGATGGTCGATCCCGTCGAGGACGGCGGGCTCGGCCTCGACCCCCAAACTGTCGCGCAGATGGTCGGCCACGATGACGGCGGTTACCTCATCGCGACCGTCTATACCAAGCTCGCCGAGCGCCGCGCGCTAGCTCGGGCACAGCGTGCAATGGACACCTACAAGCAACGGCTTCTCGATCGAGCGCCTCGTCTGCACATTGTCGGAGACGAGTAGTATCGGTAAGTACGCTCTAGAGGTTACACAGCCTGCCTTGGTCGGCAGACATCTTACAGCAAGGAAATAAAGCTACTGATCCCAAAGGCGCCAGTGTTCCGGCCGCCAATCTCGCCAAGACGAGCAACGACTAGCCCGTGGCAGCAGCCAGCGATCACGAAAAGTATCGAACATGTCATCGAGAGGACGGCTGTGCGGCTGAAGACGAGCGCCATGTGTCAGCGTCTCACGGCAGCCGGTGCCGAGCGGCATTACGAAGACCTCTCTGCGAACCCCGTGACGCAGCAGAGCGTCGGCAGGCAGTCCCATGTGTTGTAGGGCCTTCTTTACTACCTCCCGGCGATTGCGAAAACCTGTCCCCCACTCGGAGCGCTTTGCCGTCGGAACACAATATCGGTGAGCGTACTGTGTAATCACATCGTAAAGACCATCCGAGAAGTGGAACTCACCGTAGCCGGCCGTATAGCCGACGCTAATCGCTATCGGACCGGAAGCGGTTCTCAGGCGGTTGTAGACCGACGAGCGTCCAAGGGCAGACGATGTAGTGACTAGGGCAAGAGTGCCCTTACGGCGCTCTCCTGTGATGCGGCTTATGCGCATTGCGTACTTTCGGTTAAAGCACTCGCGGGTCTCATTAGATGTAGCGACCATCGCAACGAACTTGCCGACCAGCAGGCCGTTGTAGGGAGGGACAGCGCCTAGCACGAAAGCATCCATGACGCGGTGTAGTGATCGCCGTCGCTGCTCGGCAGTCCAACCGATCCAGCGGTCGCGCACCCCAAGTGCATACACCGGATCACCTAGCCCGATAATGCCCATGAGAGCGTTGTCGTGTGCCTCATCGACGAGAGCAAACCGTAGGCGGCGTCCATAGCCAGCCGATACCGGAATGCTCCAATGCAGGGCGGCGTAGCGGAACAGCAACTCGTTATCTGAGCCCCGAGTAATCTCAACTAGACGTGGGCGGATCGCCTGGGGATCAAGCTCATGCCCGCTAGCGAGCCGCTTGAGTAGTCGGTCCTCATGACGTGCAAGACTCGGTTGCGCTCGCTGGATGCGGTGGCGCACGGCCGAAGAGTGCAGATCCCGGAGAGCCTCCTTGCTTACATCCAGTGGAGTTCGGATCCTCAAGCCGTCGATCTCGAAGCCCTGTGCGGCAAGCTGGCGCAGGACGTGGGCACGCATTAGTCGAGGCGAGTCGAGCAACTTGAGCTGGTCGCCGCTAATGGGTTGTTGCATGGCGCTTGCCACGCTACAGAGCCGTGGGGATCGATGCGGCCCTGAGCGACAGAGACGACCGCGATCTGCCAGTCTGTCGCCTTGGCGCGCGCTGGCATGATCTCGGATCCATGCACCCACGGGGCCCCGGGAGCTCCAGATATCTCGGAGCTTCTGCAGATCGTGCGTCGGCGAGCTGCATCCAGAGGGCGCGCCCTGGTCTTGGTGCCCGTAGCTGGGCTACCGCTTAAGGTTGGTGATCTGCTGATCGGTGTGGAGGCTGCGCAAGGCCTAGAGCCATCGGTGGTCGTGATACGCCGCGAAGGCTACGCATCGTGGACAACGATCCACAGGAGCCGGAGTCTTTGCTGTGCATACGAGGAGGCTCAGCGCGGTGCGTCTAGTGCGATGCCGTTCTCTCCGAGCGAGTTGGCACAGCAGCTCGCTCAAGAGATGGCAGGTATCTAATCCACAAGCTCAAGCTGACCTACACGGTCGAGCGCTGCCCGCAGTGACGCTGTCGAGCCCAGGTCCAATTGCCAGACATCCTTACATCCACGCGAGTAGTGAGCAGCGTTGTAGGTGGCTGGCGTTGCGAAGAGCGCACTGACGTCAGGTCTTAGATAGCAGAACAACGACGCACCGAGAGCTTGTAGCTTCGAGCCCATTGGCACGAGCGTCATTCGTCGTCGTCCCTCGTGTTCGATATATACGCGATCAAGCTCCTGCAATGTCTGGCGATAGTCAAATGTACTTACTGCTATCCGGCGACTATCGGGTGCAAGAGAGTGGAGCTGCTCAAGGGCTTCTTGACGCCAGCTGTCGGCCTCAAGGTGCGGACGACCGATAAACCAGACGGTACCGTCGTTACTATCGGTTAGGAGCGCAGGATCAATGGCGCTAAGTGCTGCTCTTGCACGCTCCGTGCTAAATCCTGGGAAGAGCAGTACTAGGTGGGGGAGTGCGTCCAGATGTTGACCTGGATACTCGACTGCCACATCTACTTGTCCAATGCCATCGCTGAGGACGTTTGAGTCGGAGCTGGTTGTCTTAACGTCATCATCGGTTGACGCAATCATCTCCTCACGGGTCGGAAAGTATTCCGCTGCCTCTGCGTATATGAGTGAAAGCTCAATGTCGCGGCTGAGTAGTGTCTTGAACATCCGCAAAACGAGTTGATTCGAGGCTACGCTTATGTCGAGTATTACGCGCTGGGTGACACCGCTGCTTGGAAGCAATGCTCCTAGTTCATCACCGAGAACGGGGGCTGTTGCCTCTATTGTGGTGATGTTGGCTGAAATGTCACGCAGGACTTCCTGCGTAGGCAGCTCATTGACTTGATTATCGGTCACATTTGTCGAGTAGCGTAGGACGACAGCGCGGCCGGCTTGTCCTCCTGATGCCTTAAATTGCCCAATGGCTGATACGGCACGCTCCTCGAAGCCGAGCACAGTAATGAGCAAATCCACACGCTCGGCGTGGGCCGGCGCCTTGGAGGGCTCTGGTAGCTCTGCAACTACATTAGCTAGCTCAATCTTCCGTAGTGAGGTCATGACACAGTATCTATGCGGAGTTGGTCCGTGCTGTCGTGGTCGGACCCCCGTCGCTGCCACTCCATCGTGCAAGCCTCTCTCGGATTTGTAAGAAAGAACTTGAACATTGACTGGTCCCACTTCACTGCCTCGGTCTTGCTCAGTGGTGCGTTGAACGCCGGCAGGAACACACGACGCAACTGCCAGCGCAGCGTCGTGACGCGATGTCTAGAGCGTCCGGGTTCTAGCTCGATGAACACCGCTCGCCGAACAAGCTCATATCGTAGTTGCTCCGTATCTGCATCAAGCGGATCCTCTGTTGTTCCCGAGCCGCCTAGATCTATCTCGATACGGGGACACTGGACAGGAATGGGAGTCCCGTCCTGCATAGACATTTTTCCTTCACGGGCTATGCGTCCAACTAGCGTCCCGAACTCGCGTACTGCGAGGTGCATACGGTCACCGTACGGCCAATGGCTTCGGATCGCCTCAAACAACTGACGTGATACCGCAGTTATTGCCTCGTGCTGATGACGTGCTGGTACCGTCGCGGTTGTCGCAGGTGTAACGCCGCCCTTCTCAAAGACCCTGCGATAGATCATCAACAGCGTGGCGACATCGCCTGAGCAAAGGTCCGCGATGCACTGCAGGCCGTGATAAGCAGTATCATTACGACCTCTCCGCTTTTTTCGCAACGCCCGAGCGAGTGAGCCATCCTCCCAGTGAGACTCACCCAGTAGTTGCTCGGGTGTACCGTCATACCCAGCGGCGCGTAGGCGGTTCGCAAGTAGTTCACGAGCAAATTGTTGAGCCTTGTCACGTTGCGCGTGATCGTCTAGTGCGATGTACTCTAGTCCACAGTCCACTTCAAGTAGCTCACGAGTGATATCAGCAGTTGCGTTGAAAGTGTCCGACATCTCAATGCCGTACTTCTCGGAAGAGAGCTTAAAAACGTGAGTTGGCCGGCGCTCCCAAATCACACGATTAAGTATGACCTGTACCGGCTTAGGTACACGATGGGTAGAAAAATCATCAAGCAGGAATGCTATCTTCTTTTCAGCCATGCCTGGAATGTTCTCTACGAGCATATGTGTCAAATCGCCTAGGAAAGCGGGCGAGGTAGACATCGCGAGGTTGCGTCGGCGGATCAGTTGTGTGTGGCAGCTAAATAGGGATGACTCGATTATCTCCACCGCTTGTCGCAGAAGTGGACCTCCAAGCGGTGGACTATCGACACCGAGATTTGCCACAATGAAGTCGTAAATGGTCCGCTGTTGTGCTGCTCCAAGCCCAAAGCGCTTGGCCATCGCTGGACGATCTGCAAGCGCTTGAAGGGTCTGCACCACCTCGCGGGCGAGCATGAGGTTGAAGTAGTGGATAAGGTCACGTTCAAAGCGCACTGCAAGCGCTTGTGTTGTTACCCAACCGAGGCGATTCTGCAAATCTGCGCCGCAGGACAAATAGAAGCCCCAAACACGTAGGTCGTCAAAAGCCTCATCGACTGGAAGATGCAGATGCGCGCGTAGGCTTAGCCAGCGGAACAGAGTTGACTTCCCGCATCCACGCGGACCTACAACAAGGCAAGGGTCAACGCTGTTGACCTTCGCAAGCCATGGGCAGCTATCGGCAAAAATGTCAACGAGGAGCTTGTCATCAGCCATATGCTCCGCACTGATGTACTCGAATGGCTTGATCAGCGGTCGCGATTGGTCAGGCTCGGGCTGCGCAGCACGGGTTACTGCGATTTGGCATTGCTCTCGGATACGAGCTGGACTGCGTAGCCGGATCGTAGGATCACTGTCAAGCATCAATCGGCATAGCTCCTCCACGTGGCGAAGAAAACGTCTCTCTTCTGGGCTAAGCAGCTTGTGTCCGCGCATGGCATTGTGAAGCGCCACCAGATGTTCTACAACACGGCCATGATCATCGACGCTCTTGGTGAGAGGTGCCTCGGCGGGCTTGAGGCTGCCCAGATCGATCACTCTTATGCGTGAACCTGGATCCAATGCGCCAGAGGGCGGAGTGGCAACTAGAACATTCCCGACGTGGAGATCGTCGTGACGTAGACCCTCTGCTTCTAGTGCGCTCAGGGCTTCGGCGATGTCAGATATAAATGCATCGACGAAGGAGATCGTCACTCGCTCGGGTTCGTCCTTGAGCAGCTGCTTAAGACTTGTTCCGGGAACGTACTCCTCGACGAAGCAGGCGAACTCCCTGTCTCCGACACCGGAGATCGGTACGGTCGTAGGCGCGGCAGCATAAAGCCTTGCGAATACCGGATAGGGCTCTAGCCTTCTGGCTCGGCCCATCTCCTCTAGGAGTGACCGGTTCTCGTAGTCATCGATTATTGCGAACTTGATGACCCGGTCGGTGCCATACTTGTCCGTGGCTCTCCAGACAGCGCCCTTGTAGCCGGCGTCCAGTGGTTGCTTCATGTGGTAGCTGGCGCCATCGACTGCGACATCGGCCGGCATGGCGGCCTCGTCAAGCAGCGCTGCCCGGAGGTCATCGTCTAGTTGGATGGCTCTCACGCCGGGGCACGGTATAGCCTCAGGCGGTCGCGTTCTCGGTGGCCCATGGGAAAGCGGCGAGTAAGTGGAACTACAAGGAGTCGAGCGACGTAGCTCTGTGGTTCTGGTCAGTTCCCCCAGGGGGGGCACGGAGATTTGGCAACGATTACGCAGGACTGCTCTACATTGTGGCTATCCGTGTATATACTAGGGTCATGAAGGTCGTGAAGGTCCGCCGCGTCGGCAACAGCAATGTCATCTCGATCCCGCGCGAGTTTGAGGCCCAGGGCTATGTGCCGGGCTCCTCGGTGCTCGTCGAGGAGCTTCCGGGTGGCGAGTTGCGAATCATGTCTACCGAGAAGGTCCGCGAGCGTATCCGGGACATTGGGGCGCATCTGGTGGCCGAGCATGGCGAGGCGCTTGAGATCCTCGCCAACCACGACCCCGACGCCCCACGGCGATAGGGCGTATGGCTGAGGGTCAACCCGGCTGAGGTCGAGCCGATCTATCTCACGCTGGCGGACGTCTTCGGGCCTTGAGATGCATGCACTGATCCATCGACGCGACAGCGGCTGAGGCCGCTGACCCGCTGCGGAACCGTGCGGGCTTGGAGATCTGGGCGAGTTCCCGCGCCGATGGTTGTCGGGGTCGGGTGCATAGGGCCTCAGGCTGGGGCTCGCAGGCGTCCGAAACCCTCGCTACCGTCCAACGATGAACTCAGCCATGATCTCGTCGCCTCGCTTGTCCGCTGGGCAGCTACGGGATGCCCTTCGGTGCCGCTGGTCTGCTGATACGAGCGCCGACCCTGAGCATTGGAGCACGCTGAACGCGGCGTGGGGGCAGTGCGCCGTGAGCGCATTGATTGTCCAGGATCATCTCGGCGGGACGCTGCTTCGATGTAGGGCGCCCTGCGGATCGCACTACTTCAACGAGCTGGCCGGCGGTCAGCGACTCGACATGACGGCACAGCAGTTCGGCGAGGGCTTCGTCCCATATGGGATTGAGGCGAGGGACCGTGCCTACGTGCTGAGCTTCCCCGACACCCGTCGGCGCTACGAGACTCTCAGGCGCGGCGTGGATGCAGCACTCGCCGGCTAAGCGATGGCGGCACCAGTAGGCGAGCCGGTGATGGATGGCTCGCAGTGTCTGTATCTATTTTCTTCGAACAGGAGCCCGCTTTACAGCCAGGACATTCTCAATGTGCTGGCGGCGCCAGACGGTACGCACTACACCTTCCGCTACGACGAGCAGTACGTCGAGTGCTCGACCGCTCAGGCGTGGGAAACGCTCGTGCCGGGGACACGCGTTCTAGTCGTGTTCAGCCTGCAACAGGCCGCGAGGTTTCAGCCGGCGGTATTCTTCCCGATTCGTCTTGGGGAGCTGGTGGAGACGACGAGAGTCGGCTCGCGCTACTTCGTTCGCTTCACTCTACGCGGCGTCGTCTGTTTGCCCGAGCCCGGCGCGGAGGGTGCCGCGCACGACTGGGTTGAGCGCTTCACCGGCGAGCTTCGTCGGCGTGTCCGCGAAACGCCGTATGAGCGATCGGCAAGCGTTGGCAGCTGCATTCCGGGCGCGAGTGAGCCGACGCCGCCGTGGGACGCTGCATCCACACCTGATAACGCGTTCGAGCGCTCTGTCGAGTATCTAGCCAAGACAGAGACCTTCGCTGGCACATACTTCTACCGCGTTCGTCGGGTCACTGAAGTGGGGAGCGATGTGGACATCTCGCTCGGGGACGACGGTGTGTTGGAGTTGCGCGCTGGACGCACCTATGAGCTTGAGCTGCTACACAGCCAGCCGAAAACGCCACCGACGCCACAGCGGTTCCTTATTGACGTTGACGGGTCCACCTTGCAGCTGATTGGGCACCACTCTTTTGATGTCGCCTCCCGTTACGACAAGCCGGTCCTAAGGCTTCTCGCGACCCCGGCGGGAGGGGTTGAGACACGCGAGACGGTGATCGACATTCGTCCGCAGCTGGGAGTCTCGGGCCCGACGCTGAACATTCCGGTGCGCGTCTTGGCGAACAAGAAGCGTGCCGCTACGGTCGCGACAGCGCAGGCTGTCGCTCTGATCTCGGTAGCGCTTGCCGGGACGCTCGCGTTTGCATCGCACGGCGTGCGAATCGCGGTCGCTGTGCTGGGGGCGGTGGTGGCTGCTGGGTTGCAGTTCTTCGGCTGGGCTCCGCTTCGCGCTCCGACTATGCCGGCGATGGGTCCAACGGTTCCACAAGGTGAGCCAAGTCACACGACGCCACAGACTCGCCAAGGCCGCTAAGCGAACCAGATCGCCGCTCTGCGAGGCCTGCGACGTCGGCTGCTGGCGCGTGCAGTGCTGACTCAGCGAGATCGATCTCGGCGACGCGCGCAAGTCTGCTCAAGCCTGCCATTGGTGGCGAGCTCACTTGGAGGGAGCTTCCTTTACCGATGCCTCCCCGGGCTTGAGAAGGTCATCAGCCCGCCATTCTGGCTCTCCCGCTGGGAATGACATAGGGTGACGCTGCACGGCATCTATCACTGAGTCAAGTGCCTCGCCACCGACAAGCAGCATGAAGAATGTTGCGCTCAGCAGCTCATCGATATTGCCCTCACCGAATATCGGACGAAGGGTGTAGGCGGGCATCCCATCCGCCTGGAGGGTTGAGCCATCATTGATCGCGCCGAAGTTGGGATGACTGCGGTCGCTGAGCGGGCCGTAGATCATTTGGGCAATCATGCTCGCGCGGTTCTCGCCCTGACCAGCCTCCTGCAGATAGGCGTCGATCCACTGGTTAGCAGCCGAGTTGAGTGCTGGTATGCCGATGGGGCGTATGTGCCCATAGCCTGCGCCTGGCCCAGTCCCGAGGCCGAGACGAAAGAGGAGTCGCCGAACGTCGTTGACCCTTCCCTTTCTGAGCCGTGGGACAATGTTACGTGCCATGTAGCAGGGAACGCACGCCGTCTCGTACAAAGCGCGGACGACCGGGGGAGCTGCGTAGGTGCGGTCGAGATTAGCCAGGTCAATGAATCCCTCGGTAAGCCCGACAATGCGGGCGGCTAGGTTCGTCGCCTGAGAGGTCAGCAGGGCGGCGGCGCTCTGGTTCCCGGTGCCACTGATCTCCCGAGCGGCTGCATGTGCGAGTTGCTCGAAGCGGTCATGGCGCTCGATCCACCGCCCGAGACTGGTCTCGATTACATCCATAAAGTGTCGATGGTGCTCGGGTAGACGCCCACGAAGTGCCTCACTGAAACGTGGCATCCTCCGAGGATATGAGGGTGCGCGGCGATGCGCGGGTACTCGGACGGCGCGTATACCACACGGCCTGGTTGACTGGCAACCTATGCCGACTGAGCGCACGAGCACGGTGCTTGGCATGTTCCGCGCTGTTGTCCGATAGTCGATGGGGTGCTTCTCGTCATACTTCTCACGGCTGCGCTCGTGGTGTTGGCGCTGCCGGTAGCCGTCGTGAACGTGCGCGACCTTTGGTCTGCGCGGTCTAGTCGGCCCATCCGTCGGGCAACTGAGTCAGCGGTTGGTCCAGCTCATTTGTCTCGGAGGTCACATGCGGATGCCGCGACCACATCCGACTCTAGGCCGTTTGCCCGTGGTGGCGAGCACGTGCCGACGGCTACCAGTCGGACGCTTAGACTTGATCCTATGAACGCTCAGTTCGATGAGGACGCGATGTTCGTCGATAGCAGCGCACGCGATCCAGACGTGAAACTGCGCACCATGCAGGTTGAACGTTGGGGGCGGCTCTGGGCTCCCGAGACATTCACGGAGTTTGTGCGGGTGGTCCAGCGCACCACTTGGGCAATCGGACGTCCTGACGCATGGCGTGGCCAATCGCGGGTATGGCCGTTGCACAGCGGCGCTACACGTCGGTTTCAAGACAGCCCGATCTTCGCGCCTGCTCGCACTGATCGAGCGAAGCTTGAGGCGTATGTCTCGGACTATGAGCGCGAACTTGTGAATCACGCCAGGCTGGACGGACATGGAGAGATCGCGGGTAGGCGTCGATCTGATCTCGAGTTGTTGGGCCTACTCCAACATCATGGCGCCGCGACTCGATTCGTGGACTTCACGCTTAACGCATTCATTGCTCTTTGGTTCGCATGTCGAGGTCATCCGGAAGAGTCAGGCTTGGTCATTGGGTGTGACCTCACAGCGGCCCGCGAGATGCGCAGGCAAGAACTCATCGACAAGCCGATCGAGGAGCATCAAGGTGCTGGGCTCTGCTGGTGGCGACCTTGGGGTCTCTCGCCGAGGATGACGGCTCAGGCTTCCCTACTTGTGTGGTCGCAAGTGCTGATGCTGTCATGGGGATCGGTTGGCTACGCTCCTGGCGAGGCACCTCAGTTTGAAGACGACTCGCAGAGGTCCACGTCTGAGCCCTCGGAGATCAGTGCGGGGCTAGTTGCGGTTGCTGTCTCGCCAGATCTGAAGGCAGATATGGAAGACCGATGGGAACCCATCCTGGGTTACACCGAGCGGTCGCTGTTCCCAGATCTCGATGGCTTTGCCAGGTTCAATGCAGCAGGCCGTCCATTTGAGCCGTCGTTCTTTTCGCTTTGAGTGGGTTATACGCGGGAATCGAGCGTCGAACGCGCACTTCTAGATTTCGCGCGCCTCGAATGTCTGCATCAGGAAGATGGCGATGCCGCCGGCGAGGTTGACTGCCAGCGCTGCGTGGCGCTCTGACAGGCGATAAGACGCCGACCGTCCCCGGCCGTGCGCGTCGCCGTGCTGGTTTCTCAGGCTGCCGATTCCCTCTACTACAGAGGTCGCCCCACCAAGAATGCGCTTGATCTGTTCCTCGCCATAATCAGACGGCGCGAGTCTGAGGGTCTTCGACACCTTGTAGTAGAGCTTCGGCAGATCGTCGCTTGCCTTGTATCCCTGGTCGGTGTCATCGAGGATTGTCTTGCAGACGGACTCCAACAAGGTGCGTGCTGCGGTGATCGCGCCGTCCGGGTCGGTCACGCGACGTTCGAGAGCCTTGCTCCATGCCGCGAGGACGGAGGCCGAGTTGAGATCCTCGGCTTCAGTAGCCATCAGGTCATCCAGCGGCGCAGACGCGAATCGCTCCAGCGCGCCAAGCAGAGGCTCGAACTCTTCGGTCAGGAACGCACGTCTTGAGGCATAGGTCGGCAGTTCGGGCGTATGGCCCTTGATGTATGCCCACACATTGTCGGGCTCTCGACAGATATGCACGCACTCGGGCGCGAGTGTCTTGACGGTAAGGTCGGAGAGGACGGCGCTACGCGCCCTACGGTAGGCAGCGGGGTCGATCTTGCCCCCGTCTGTTGCGCGGGCCATCATCATGTGGAGTAGTTCGCTCGCGGCCTGGAACGTTGGGGACTGCTCGGGCATCGTCTTGGCAGCTTGCCACGCCTCCGCGATTCACGCCGTAGCGCCATGTTCGCGCGCCGAACGAAGCGGCCGACAGCGATCGCATAGTCCGGGCGACGAGAGACTACGACAATCTTGCTGCAATCGTGCTACAGTGTGGTCGTGGCGTCTTCTGCCCTAGCTCCGCAGCCGTTGATCCGCGAGGCGGTTTATCTGCATGAGATCGCGCAGTTGACGGATGCCGATATTGCTCGTGCGACTGGTGTGGCTCGCAGCACGGCTCGGGCATGGCTTGCGCATACACGGTCCCCCACGGGTGAGCGGGCGGAGCGACTGATCGAGCTGTCTGCGCTCGTGGAGCGGTTGGCGCGTGTGATGGAGCCGTCCTACATCGCCGTATGGCTAAGAAAGCCCGTGCCGGCGCTTGAGGAGCATAAGCCGATCGACGTGATCGCCAGCGGCGACTACCTGCGCGTGGCCGAGCTTATCTCTGCGCTCGAAGAAGCCTCCTTCTCGTAAGGCTACGTAGTGGCGACGGATGTTCAGCGCGTTTCGGTCGCTGGCTCATGGTGGCGGCAGACACCTCACGGCGCCGACCCCTTGTGGCTGGCCTCGCCGCCATCCAGTGGCCGCTGGCAACACGGCAGCACGCTCGCCGCTATCTATTTCGCCGACGAGGAGTCCACAGCGTGGGCGGAGTGGTACAGAGTGCTTGCCGAGATCGCGCTGCCGCCGACTCACGGGATGCCTCGTGATCTCTGGTGTTGGACGATCGCCGTGAGCGACATCGCCGATCTCTCGACTACGGCCAAGCTGGCTCGTCTCGACCTCCCGGTTCCCCGTCCCGGGCGGCGGACCTGGCCACCATTCCAAGCCGCCGGAGAGGATCTGTTCCGCGAGGGGTATCGCGGGGTGCTCTACCCGAGCGCTGCCCGGCCGGATCATCAGGCGCTATGCCTGTTCCGCGAGAGCATCCTCATCCCAGGCGCGGACCCGGTGCGTCCGCCGATCACGCATCGAGACCCGCCAGCGCCGCCAATCGGCTTGCGCACCTGAGGCGATCTCGGCAGTCGGGTCTCGATCGGCGCGAGCCCCGGTCTGAAGCCGGCATGACGTTTGCAAAACGTTTGCACGAAGCCCAAAAAGCCAGTGTTTACGGGCATTTCAACTGATCGCCCCGATTTTCGGTTTTTCTTGCTTGGCCCAGAAACCCCCGTTTTGCGGGGGTTTTTTGATGGGGATTTTGGTGGTGAGGTTACCGGTTCAATTCGCCGGGCGGGGCTAGAAAAGACCGCATTTTGCGGGCTTTTGGGTGCGTGATGGTGTCGTTGGTGTGCCTGGGGTGGTAGCTGCCTATTGCAGTCCTATTGCAGCGGCGGCACGATTCTTTTGCAGGGCTTTACGCCACATGGGCTGGCTCTGGGGGCTGCTGTGGCGGGGTTTGTAGACGCTGTTGGTGGGCGTCCATGGCGCGCCGTGTGCGGGCGAGTGCCCGGTGTGCGGCGAGCTTTGAATACGTGCTGCAGACGAGGTAGCCGCCGTCGCGGTGGCCGGCGATATGCGCGGTCGTTTGGATGTCGAGGCCGAGGCCGCCGTCGTGGGGTGGGTCGATCATCCATTGAATCGCGCGGTGGCGAAGCTCGTAGAACTCAAGGCCCGGCATCTGGGCGGCGGCGCGTACCGAGTGCCAATGCGCGGACCAGGTGCTGCGTCGCATGTAGCAGCCGCGTGGGGTGGGGAAGAGGATCTCCTGGCTAAATCTGGGCGTGGTCTGCAGATGGCGGCATAGCTTGGGGCTCATCGCGATGTCTCGCGGCTCGTCGTCCTTGGGCCAGCCGGTGACACCGCTCGCCATGTCCAGCTGGCGACGGACATGGATGAGGCCCGCGGTGTAATCGATGTCGCTGTGGTGCAGGGCGAAGATCTCGCCGGGGCGCATGGCTGCCTCGCCGATCGCGAGCACGGCACCCTGGAGGACCAGCCCGTAGCTGTCGGTGCGGCTCGCGCGGGCGCACCGACAAAGCCGCTCGTATTGCTCGTCGCTGATCACCTCGAAGCCGGGCCTGTCGATTCGGCGTGTTCGCCTGATCGCCCCCAGGCAGGTGAACGCGTTGCTGTTGATCAGCTCGCGGTCGAGCGCGTGGTTGAAGAACTGGCGCGCCGACTGCTGGACGTGACGTCCGCGGGGTAGCGCCCAGCTCAGCGCCTCCTGGCGGCTGAAGCTGTCGAGCTGGCGGTCCCCGAAGTCTTGAACGAGCGGCTTGAGGCCGTCCTGCATTCGTCTGACGGTGCTCGGGCGCCGCCCCGTCTCCTTATGGGCACGCTGCCCGTCTGGCCAGGTCATCGTGATCCTGTCGTTCTCGTGTATGGCGGCGCCGGCGAACTCCATCACGGTCGGGGTTCGCCGGCGCTCGGCGAGGTCGACCTTTTCGCGCAGCTCGATCAGACGCTCGTGCTCGGCTTGCTTGTAGGCGGCGATCGAGGGGTGTGTGCCCACCCACCTCGTGCGGCCCTTGTACGAGACCACGCCCACGTAGCGCGGCCTGCGTCGTGTTCCCCGATTGTGCGGCATGACGTCCTCCTCACGGTTTGTCGCTCTCGCTGGCTTTGAGCGCGTCGCGGCGTAATCGTCTGCGACGACGAATGGAGGAGGATCATCTTCCGTCGGGTATGCCTGCGAACTGTTCGGCGCGCTGAAGATCAGCCAGTCAGCGCCGATCGGCAGGTGCTCGCACCACGAGCTGTCCTGGCCATACAACAACAGCGACTCGCTCTTGGCGCCCGGTGTACGCACCGGCAAAGGCCGAAGCGCTCCCGTGATCGTACATCGCTCTCGGTCTTCGTCCACAGCATGCATCTCGTCTCCGCCGACAACGTGCCTGCTTTGGCGAGATGCAGGGGCGACGCACAGACTCATCGCTGCTCCAGCAGGCCGAGCTTGCGCAGGCTTTCGGCGGTCTCAACGATCGTGGTCTCGGCCGGGCGTGGGCGCCAGCCGAGCTCTTGCTTGGCGCGGTCGTTGTGGATCGTCAGCGGCGGGGGGTCTTCGACGGGCGCCTCGTCTGTTGTGACGTGCTCGCCTGCGGGCCCGAGGTGGTCGCGGAGGATCTGTGCCAGCCCCAGCCAGGTGATCGTCGGGCCGTCCGCCAACAGCAGGTAGCGCTTCCCGGCGGCGGCAGGAGTGGCCATCGCCGTGATGTGGGCGTCGGCGACGTCGCGGACGTCGACGACGCCGAAGCGCTGGCGTGGTAGCGCCGGCATCGTGCCCTCGATGATCGCCTTGAAGTAGGTCAGCGTCGAGCGCAGTGCCAACACCAGCGACGGGCCGGCGATGAATGTCGGGTTCACGACTACCAGCTGGGTGTCGCCTCCTTCGGTCCCGATGAAGTCCCAAGCGGCTCGCTCAGCGATCGCCTTTGAGCGCGGGTAGGGCGCCAGCCCTGGCGTGTCGGGGTCGGTCCAGTCCTCCTCGGTGTAGTCGCGCACTGCCTTAGGCGAGTAACCCACCGCCGCGAACGAGGAGGTCAGCACCACCCTGCGCGCGCCGGCGTCTCGGGCTGCCTTCAGCACACGCAGTGTGCCCTCGCGGGCGGGGACGATCAGCTCGTCCGGGTCCTTGGGCTGGCCGGACGGGATCGGCGACGCGACATGGTGGACTTCCTCGGCGCCCTCAAGCGCGGCCGGCCAGCCGTCGTCGGAGGTCAGATCTGCTGCCACGAGCTCAAGACCGGCGTCGTCCACGCCACCGCGGCGGACGGCCGCACGCACATCTGCCTGACCATCCAGGGAGCGCACCGTCGCGCGCACCTCACGCCCATCACGCAGCAACGCCGCGATCAACTGCGTGCCCAGATATCCGGACCCGCCTGTCACCAACACCTTGGAGCTCATCCGAGCATTACCTCCTCCAGTCGTGGGAGCACTTTCTGTACCTGCAAGTTCGCCTCGGCTTCCGCGCCGGTATCCGCCCGGTCCCGGGCATCCCAGAGCGCGGCCTTCGCCCGTAGGTAGTCCAGATGGATGTGCAACGTCTCGATCTCGGCCTCGACCCGCTCGGCGTGCTGGAGCAGCAGATCGCGCTGCTCACCCGCCTTGGCGTGCCCAAGTTCGCGGTTGGCCTGGTAGGTGCGCATCTTCTCGATCCCGACGCCCATCGCGCGCAGGCATGCGAGCACCTGCAACGTGTCGAGGTCCTCCTCGCGATAGCGGCGGTGTCTGCTGCTCGGGTCGCGGTCGATCGGGCCGATCAGCCCGACCTCCTCGTAATAGCGCAGCGTCGGCCCGCTCAGCCCGCTGCGCCGGGAGACATCTTGGATGGTGAGAGTTGTCATGCGAGCATCAAAACACACCTCAAGCGCTTGAAGTCAAGGGCACGGATGAAGTTTCGACCAGGGACGGCGACGCTCCCGGTCGCGCAGACCTTTCCGCTCGCACAGGTGGCCGAGGCGCGCCGGGTGACTGAGGGCGGTCACGTGGGCGGGAAGCCCGTGCTGCTGGTCGACTGAGCGCTACACGGGGACGGGTTCACCGCTGCGTCGTAACGGTGAGAAATGTGATCGCCGCCTGCGCGAGCTTGTCGGGAAGACTCCGCCCGGGCAGCACGTATGGAAGCCTCCGCGTTCAGTGCGGTGCGGGCTGAGCTCGTCAGCCTTGATCGTGGATCGTGATGGCGTAGCCGCCCGGGTCTTGGAGCGTGAACGTCCGGCCGAAGGGACCGTCGACCGGCTCGGTCAGGATCGTCACGCCGTGCTGGACGAGTTGGTCATGAAGAGCCTGGGCGTCGTCGGCTCGAAGCCATAGCGCCACGCCGAGGCCGGGCTGTCCACTGTCGAGATCGGTTCCGGGCAGTGGGTCTCTGAGCGCAAACGCGATTGGCTGGGTGGCGAACACGACGGCGTGCGGGGGTCCGGGTGCGCGCGTGAGCCCCAGCTCACGTTCGTAGAACTCGGCGGCACGCTCGATGTCGCGGACCTGGAGGGCGATGAAATCGGGGCCTGCAACGGTAGACACAGGGAGATCCTTCCTTAGTGTTGTCAAGGTCTTGACGTTAGCAGACTATGTCAAGATCTTGACGTGAGCCAAGTCGATCTCGATCAATCCGTGGGCTACGCCCTGAAGCGCGCCCAACACGCCCTGCACTCAGCGATGGACGGGGAGCTGCGCGACTACGGACTCAGCGTGTCGCAGTACGCCTGTCTGCAGATCCTCGCCGCGCGTCCGCGCATCTCAAACGCAGACCTGGCGCGAGACGCGTTCGTGAGCCGACAAGCGATGCACCAGCTGCTCACCGGCCTACAAGCGACCGGGCTCGTGAGCGCCGTCGGCCAAGGCCGCAGCCAACGCTACGCCCTCACGGCCGAGGGACGCACCCGCCTACGCACGGCTTCCTCGACCGTTGCTGCAGTCGAGCAACGCATGCTCGCGACGCTGAGTCGCGCCGAGCGCGAGCAGCTGCACCGCCAACTAAGCATCTGCGCGACCGCGCTCGGCCCGCCCAACCAGCAAACGTACTGGGTCAGCACGATCAGCCGTGATCATGTGCGGCTGAGCGTAGAGGGCGGATTCACCCAGGCAGGCCATGGCAAGGCTTCCGGACTCAAGCGGCTGAAGGCTGATGACTGGCTGGTCTACTATTCGCCCAAGACGAGCCTGCAAGACGGCGAGCCACTGCAGGCATTCACGGCAATAGGCCGGGTCATCGACGAAGAGCTCTACCAGGTGGAACAGGCGCCAGGGTTCACACCGTGGCGGCGCAACATCGAGTTCGTCGGGGGCACTGAGGCGCCGATTAGACCGCTGATCGACCAGCTCAGCTTCATCAAGGACAAGCGCCGCTGGGGATACATGTTCCGGGTCGGCCTATTCAAGATCCCACAAGCAGACTTCGCGGTGATCTCACGGGCGATGGCAGTCAAGAACCCGAGTAGCCCCCGTGCCGCAAGACGATCATGATCCCGCCAGCAGTGCAACCCGAGTGGCCGAGGAACAGGACTCGCCTCCCCGATGGACCTCAGATCCGTCAAGAGCGGGGTTCGCCGCGACATTTGCCACGGCGCTGGGGCTGTTCGTGCCCTTTCGCCGCAGACTGCAAGCGGCCGCGAGTCAACACCCGCGAGGTGCGAGATGGGACGCTCTCGGCTTGGGGCTACCCGGCGCGCTGGCCGCGGCCGTCCTCACAATCGCGCTTGCAAACCCCGCGATCCCCGTCCTCGCGGTCGGACTGGTCTTGGCCGCGATCGAGATCCTGAGCGGTCGGATGCAATGGCGGGAGGTCGTGCGCGCGGTCGGGCCGGTCGTGCGCATCAGCCTGTTCTTGGTGTGCGTTGCGTTGGGAGCCCTTGCGCGGTCCTGGAACGGACCGGCGCAACTGCTCGGCGGCGCTGGGCCTTGGAGCACCACGGGGATAGCTCTTTGACTCCTGATTGAGCCCAGCCATCCTTTGGATCATATCGAGACGACATAGTTTCGGAACTATGCTATGGTCCGATTACGGAACGACTTAGTTCTGAAAGTCCGCCAAATGAGGAGGCCCCCTTGTCAGCTGCATCGACCCTGACCCCGCCGCCGTCGCTGCACAGGCTGCTGACCCGCGGACCGCAGGCCCATGAGCGCAATGTCTGACGCTCGGCCCGGTAGCCGGGCTGTTGGGCGGCCGCGTGAGGCCAGAGCTGACCAGGCGATCCGTGCGGCCACACTCGAGCTGATGGCCGAGCAGGGCGTGGCGGCGCTGCGGATGGGCGATGTCGCCCTTCGGGCCGGTGTCGGCAAGGCCACGATCTACAGGCGCTACCGCTCGAAGGATGAGCTCGTGACCGATGCCGTCGGCGGGCTGGTCAGCGAGATTGCCGTGCCGGATACGGGCTCGACCCGCAGCGATCTGCTGGCGCTGATGAACGAGGCGGTCGAGCTGTACAGCAACTCGCTCGCCGCCGGATTGATGCCAACGGTCGTTGATGAGATGAGCCGCAACCCGCAGTTCGCCGAGATCGCTCGGGACCGCTTCCTGTCCGGACGGCGAGCGGCGTTGCGCGAGGTCTTCGAGCGCGCTGTCGGCCGGGGTGACCTGCGTGGCGATCTCGATGTGGAGCTTGCGCTGGACGTCCTTGGCGGCCCTCTCTTCTACCGCCTGATGATCACGGGCGGCCCGATCGACTCGCGCCTGGCCGCGAACGTCGTAGAGCTGATTCTGCGCGGTTTCGCGCCCGCGCCACCAAGCGCCACAAAGACTCCAAGGAAACGACCAGCCAACACAAAGGACAAAACAAAATGAAGATTCATGCGATTCAGACAGGAACCGTTCAGGTCAAGCAGAGCTTCCTGCACCCTGGCCGGGGACCCCGTCGGCAGCTGGGCCTGTTCATGCCCAGCGAGTGGTCAGAGCCACTGCCGATCTACTGCTGGGCGATCGAGCACGACGGGGTCCTGCGGCTTGTCGACACCGGCGAGACCGCTGCCGCACGGGACGTGGTGTTCGCGCGCATGAGCGTGACTCGCGAGCAGGAACTCCCCGCTGCGATGGCCGCCGCAGGCTTGAAGCTCGAGGATGTCTCGGAGGTCGTGCTCACGCATGCCCACGGCGACCACATCGACGGGCTCGTCCACGTGCGCGAGCGTGTATTGAACAACGAGGTGGAGCTGCGCTACGTCGCCGCCCCCTTCTCACGTCTGATGCGCCGCGTTCTCCGCCAGCCCCTACCCCCCGGGTTCGCGCCTGAGGGGTTCGCACTCGAGGACGGCCCCTTCGGCGCATTCGAGCGCAGCCGTCGGCTGAGCGACGACGGGAGGATCGTTGCCGTCGAGACGCCAGGACACACCCCGGGCCACGTGTCGGTCATCTGCATCGACGACGCAGAGCGCCACGTGATGCTCGCCGGGGACGCGACGGACACGCTCGAGCAGTTGCACTCGCTGCGCGCCGACGCGGTGGCACCGAGCGCCAAGGTCCATATCGCGACGCTCAAGACGATCCTCGATCACTGCGCGAAATTCCCGACGATCTATCTCCCCTCTCACGATCCCGAGTCCGGCTCCCGACTGGCCGGTGCCGTGACCGTCGCCTGAACGCCGAGCCGTCCCCCTCCAGCGGCCGTCCCTTCAGGACGGCCATCACCAAGCAAATGAAAGAGGAACACAATGCACGCAGTCGTCGTCAAGCTCACGATCAACGACCCCGAGGCCGCCGAGAAGGCTCTGCACGAGCAGTTGGTGCCCAGGGTCTCGCAAGCGCCGGGATTCGTCGCCGGTTACTGGACCACAAAGGAGAACACCGCACTGTCGATGTTCATCTTCGACACCGAAGAGGCAGCCAACGGCATGAGCGAGCTGGCGAGGGTAGGTGTTCCTGACGGGGTGACACTCGAGGACATAGACGTCCGCGAGGTCGTGGCGCATGCTTGACGTGATCGCAAGTTTGCAGATTGAGCGTAGAGTCCTTGCAGTCCAAAGCGATCGTGGTCACGTGACCGGTGTCGCGAGATTCCTACCCTCAGGAAGCAGGCAGTGATGCGGGGTCTTGCCCGCTGGTGCATGGCTCACCGCCGCCGCGTCATCGTGGCGTGGGTGGCCGTCGCGATCCTCGCGACCGTCTTGGCCCATGCAGTGGGGCCGAATTACGTAACCGTCTTCAGCTTGCCCGGGACGCAGTCGCAGCGGGCCAGCGATCTGCTCAAGCGGGAGTTCAAGGCGCAGAGTGGCGATGTAGATACGGTCGTCTTTCATGTCTCGCGGGGCACGGTCGACTCGCCGGCCGTGCGCGCGGCTATCACACGGCTGCTTGCCCGGGTAAGTACGCTGGCGCATGTGGCGGGGGTCGTAAGTCCCTACAGCCCGAGCGGGGCCGTCCAGGTCTCCTCAGACCGGATGACCGCGTTCGCGACGGTCAACTACGACAAGCCCGCGAACCAGTTGGCGAGCGACGCAGGCAAGCCGCTGCTGGCGCAGGTCAACGCGGTGCACGTGCCGGGCCTCCAGGTCGCCGCGGGTGGTCAGGTGGTCGAGCAGGCCGAGGGCTTCAGCGTCGGTCCGGCCACGGCGGTTGGGGTGATCGCCGCCATGTTGATCCTGCTGCTGACGTTTGGGTCGCTTGCCGCGGCCGGGATGCCGCTGATCACCGCCGGGCTCGGCCTGATCACCGGGGTCGCGCTGATCGGGCTGGCGACCCACGTCACGAACATGTCGAACATCTCTCCAGACCTGGCGCTGATGATTGGCCTCGGCGTCGGGATCGACTACTCCCTGTTCATCGTCACCCGCTTCCGCGAGAGCTACCTCGCGTTCGGGGACGTGGAGCAGTCAGTGCTCGAGGCGATGGACACCTCCGGGCGGGCGGTCCTACTCGCCGGCGCGACCGTGATTATCGCCCTGCTCGGCATGTTCGCGACCGGCGTCGCGTTCATGTATGGGCTGGCGATCGCCGCCGTGATCGCCGTACTGCTGGTACTCGTGGCCTCGCTGACGCTGCTGCCGGCGATCCTGTCGAGCTTCGGCGCGAAGCTCGTGCGCCCGCCCCGCGCCCGACGAGGTCTGCTCAGACGCCATGAGGTAGCACCGGCCGCGAACGGCGCCAGCGCAGCGGCTCCTACGCCGAGCGGCTCGGCGTGGCGCCGGTGGAGCAGGGTAGTACAAGCGCGGCCATGGCCGCTGGCGATCGTGTCGCTCGCGGTGATGATCGCTCTGCTGGCTCCCGTGTTCGCGCTGCGGCTGGACGAAAGCGACGCCGGCAACGACCCCGCGAACGCCAGCTCGCGCCACGCCTACGACCTGCTCGCGCAGGGCTTTGGGCAGGGATTCAGTGGCCCGCTGCTCGTCGTCGCCGAGCTCCCGGCCGGCAATCAGACGGCAGCGCTCTCAGCGGTGCGCGCCGCGGCGAGCGCCGCCCCCGATGTCGTCGCGGTCACCCAGCCACAGATCTCACCATCGGGGACGGTGGCCGTGATGAAGGTCTATCCCGGCTCAGCGCCGCAGGCGCTCGCGACCACCGAACTCGTCAACCGGTTGCGCAACGACGTGCTGCCGCCAGTCGAGCATCGGACCGGCGTGCCGGTCCTCATCGGCGGGTTCACCGCCGCCGCGATCGACTTCTCCCACGTCCTGTCGAGCAAGCTGCCGTTGTTCCTCGGGATCGTGATCCTCCTCTCGGCACTCCTGCTGCTGCTCGTCTTCCGCTCGCTCGTGATCCCGCTGCAGGCCGCGGTCCTGAACCTGCTGACCGTCGGCGCCGCGCTCGGCGTGACAGTCGCCGTTTTCCAATGGGGCTGGCTGGGAGGTCTGCTCGGGGTGCAGAAGGGGCCGATCGAGGCGTGGGTGCCCGTGATCATGTTCGCGGTCGTGTTCGGGCTCTCGATGGACTATGAGGTGTTCCTCGTCTCACGCATACGCGAGCAATGGCTACGCAAACAAGACGCATCCGCGGCGGTGGCCGAGGGCGTCAGCCTCACCGGACGCGTGATCACCGCTGCCGCCGCCATCATGGTCTGCGTGTTCCTCTCGTTCGTGCTCGGTGATCAGCGGACACTCAAGGAGTTCGGCTTCGTGCTCGCCGTCGCCGTGTTCCTCGACGCGCTCGTCGTGCGCTGCATGCTGCTGCCGGCCTCGCTCGAGCTGCTCGGCCCCATCACATGGCGCCTGCCGCACTGGCTCGACGCTCGCCTGCCCCACATCGACATCGAGGGCTCGACCGCCCGCGCCGTTGCCGGGCCCGAAGGGATCGCCCTCGGGGACACCGCAGAGCGCGAGCCCACACCGACGAAGGCCTGAGGAGGATAGATGGCGCTCGTAGGAACGACGATCGACAATCCGATCGCGGGGGAAAGCCTCACATTCGTGGCGACATGCGAGGACGGCTCCACCACCCTCGTTTGCGACATCACGACAACCGCGGGCGCGCAGGGGCCACCCGAGCACATGCACCCCAGCTCGAGCGAGCTCTTCGAGGTACAGGAGGGCGCGATCATGATTGAAGCCGACGGCGTCCGACACACGCTCGAGAGCGGCCAGAGCCTCACCGTCCAGGCGGGTGTGCCGCACAAGTTCGCGAGCCATCCCGAGCTGGATGGCCGCACCCGCGTGACGTTCGACATGCCGGGGCGGATAGAGGATCAGCTCGTCACGTTCTCCGAGCTCGCTCGCGCAGGACGACTCTCAGCGGACGGCCGGCCTTCGATGCAGCAGGTCGCGGTGACCTTCTCCCAGCTCACCCACGACACCCGCGCAACAATCGCGCCCTGGGCGGCGCAGCGAGCGATATTTGCCGTGCTCGCGCCAATCGGTCGACGACGCGGGCTGAAGCCGTTCTACGCCTGGGGCGAGCTCAACTAAGCATTGGCACGCCCCGGAAAATCCGACGGGGCGGCGGTGCGCCGACGCAGGCCAGCATGGCCTAGCTCGACCCACCACTACCGCTTGCAGATGACAGCGAGCGTCTGCCGATCGTCGGCCGAGATGCCCGCTCCGGACGACAAGCAGTAGTTTCTGGTGACGAGTCGCGGGATTCGTGCATTCGCGGGGCGGCGCAGGTCTTGTAACGGATGCCACGTGCTCCGGAAACTCCCTATCCTCGTCGCCAAACATACAAGTCGACAGGCGTTGCTAGTACGTTTAGTGGATGAGTGGCAGCTTCCGTGATCTTGCGCGCCATTTCGGGGCACTGCCGCCAAGCACCGTCGCGTCGCTGACAAGCATCGCGGAGGCTCGGGGCAGGGCAGAGGTCTTCCGCCACCAGAACCCAGCTGGTCTTGAGACGCTGCGCTGGGTCGCGTTGATCCAAAGCACGGAGGCGTCCAACGCGATCGAGAACATCCATGCACCCCGTGCCCGGATCGAGGCGCTCGTCGCCGAGAAGACGACGCCTGAGAATCGCTCCGAGCAGGAGATCGCCGGCTACCGTGACGTGCTCGCGTTGATCCACGCCAACCGGGCGGACATCCCGTTCGAGCCCCGGTACGTCGAGCAACTTCACGGCACCCTTCATCGGTATGTCGGCGACCGCGACGCGGGGCACTGGAAGAAGCTGGACAACGAGGTCGAGGAAGAGCGACCCGACGGCGCCAAAGTCGTGCGCTTTACACCTGTCTCGGCGGCGCTGACCCCGCAGGCCATGGAGGACCTCCACGCCCAGTTTCGGCGAGCGCTGGACGCCGGCATCTATGCGCCGTTGTTGCTATGCGCCGCCTACGTGCTGGACTTCACCGTGATCCACCCGTTCCGTGACGGCAACGGCCGGATGTCGCGGCTCATTACGCTCTGGTTGCTCTACATCGTTGGGCACGACGTCGGGCGATATATCAGCCTCGAGAAGCTGGTCGACACGAGCAGGGAGACCTACTACGAAGCCCTGCGCCTGTCTACCGACGGATGGCACGCGGCCGAACACGATCTTGCGCCGTGGACCGGGTATTTCCTCGGGATCCTTCTGGCCGCCTACAAGGACTTTGAGAGCCGTGCGGGGACGCTCGGTGGCCGGGGTTCAAAGCGGGCGTTGATCGTGACGTTCATCGACTCGCTGATGACCGACGAGTTCACGGTTGCTGCGATCCGGGAGAATGCTCCTGGTGTCAGCGACGGCTGGATCAGCCAGGTTCTCGGCGAACTGAAGCAAGAGGGCATCGTCGAATCGCTCGGGACCGGCCGCAGCGCTCGATGGAAGCGGCTGCGCAGGCCGACGTGATGGGAACGGCGGTCTGATCCGCACTGCCGCGCCGGGGCCAGACCAAGCCGCCGCGCCCAACGTGACGCGCTAAACGCCCCAGTCCGCCCGCGAAACGTACAAGTCAGGGCCAGTTACTAGGCCGTTTGGCCGGCTCTAGGTTTTACCTTCGGGCGGCGCAACGAGTACCGCCGGCTCCGCCAAAAGCCCTGAGTCATCGCAGGTCGTGACAGGTCCGCGCTACGATGTGCATCGAGTGTGCATCGCGGTCTCTCCCGGCGTGCGCTCGGCGTACATGCCGGCTGCAAATCGGCTGCAAGATCCGCCGAATGCCCAGTATCTAAGCCAATTTTATATGGTCGCCCCGATCGAAAGCTGGTTGGATGCAGGGGGACGCTGGAGGCGTCCTGGGGAGCTAAAATTCGGCTCTGTATTTGGGATGTTGGGGGTCTTGCTCCGCCAGCGTTGGGTCCGCTGAATGTTGCTGGTTGGGCCAGGCCGCACACGAACTGCACACGCCGTGTGGTATGACCGCACACGCACCAGCAGCTAGTTGGGAGCAACTCATGGAGTCGAGCCAAAGGCGCTGGATTCCCCTGGGCGGGGGGCTCAAGGATACGGCATCTCGCATCGATATTTAGGCTTGAGCACGCACGCCCTGGATGATCTTCAAGAAGACCTTGGGCGGGTCAGTTGCGGTGGTCGCCGCGGCGTACCGATAGACGTCCTCTGACTTGCCACGCCAATCGCCGAACTCGGTTTTATGTCGATCGCGCTGCTCGGAGTAGCCTTCCCACATGTCGGTCTCAGACTCCAGGTTGTCGTGGAAGACCGCATAATGGGATTCTACGGTCGTCAGCGGCTGGGCCTGCGGCGTAACTCCGAGTCCGCGCAGAAGCATTTCGTTCTCGCGACGGACCTCTGTTTCCGCTTGGGTGGCCTGCGTAGCCTTGCCCTGCTTGCGAAGACGTCCACCACGGCCCGCATCACCATCGAAGATGACGAAAGTCGGCACCGCTAGCTCCTCAAGGATCGCTCGCGGGATCAGCAAGCTCGTCTTCCCCCTGCCGACGACAATCGCAATACCATCAGCGTCCAGTCCGCCGTCGCGATCCGCAATCCCCTGGAGGAAGCCAGCATCGCTGTAGCCCTCGACGATAAGAACTGCGCGGGCGAATACTGCCTCGGCGAGTTGTCTGCGAAGCGTGATGCGAATACGTGTCTCAACCTCGTCGGGGTTGATCACACCAGCTAGACGGCGGGTCACGCCCGCAATAGTCGCCTGAGTTACCTCTCCGATCGGCCACTCAGTATTGGCGCGCCGCTGGAAGCGGCGTAGCCGCTCATAGCGAGCTGGATCGATGAAATGCTCCGAGTCGTAGGCAACCTGGATCGAATCGGCGGCCACAAGCTCATTGAGGGAGGCAGCAAAGTGGCGTGCTTGCAGAGGGTGTTGATAAAGCTCGGGCTCCTCAAGTGCCAGGAACAGCGCTGGGCGGTCCTGACTTGCCACGTTGTCATCATTGGGCAGCGGGCGCACCGCTGCGAGCTGCTGAACGATCGCGATCATCAGAGCACGCTGGAAACCGTGACCCTGCCGACCAACGGCAGTCTCAAGACCGCCCTCTGCGACTCTTAAATCCACATTGAGGCCTGGAAGGCGGATTGCAGGCGGCCGGCTTTCGAGAATCACCTCGCCCGCGGGAACTAGGCGGGCAAGCTCGACGCTGATGTTCTTCGCGAGATCCCGTAGGGCTACTCCGCCCTCGGAGACCATGATCTCGTGCATCTGTCCAATCATGTTCTCCTCCAGCTCCTTCAGGCGCTCATTCAACGTGAGCTGGTCCCCGACGGCACGGTCGAGCAGCTGTCGCAGCAGCGTTCCCCGCCCATCTCGGGTTTCCGCCTCGGGGTCGCTGACGGCGGGTACGAGGACGAAATCAAAGCGACCGTTGAGGCGACTGCCGCCAGTGAAGCCAAAGAGATGGGTAGCAGAGATCCGCGACTCCTCAAGGTCGTCAGGATGGTCGACTTCCCAGGCCTTCATTGCCTCGTCTACGGCCTGTTGGCTGGCGGTTGTTGGTAGCCCTAGCTCGGGATGCTGTGTACGCAACTCGTTGTAGGCCTTCCGCTTGTCCATGGCCTTGGTGTGCATTCGAACGTCCTCGAACGGCGGATACGCCTGTCCGCGCCCTGTCAACTTCTCTGACTGTGCTGCTGAGTAGGTACGCCAAAAAGTCGCCTCCTCACCAACGACATAAGACCCGAGGGCTTCCCTGTCGGCGTTGGTGAAATCAGTAAAGGTCCCGATCGCGCACGTGGGGGATGAGATCGTGGCCGACTGGCTCGCGGGCGGCGCTCGCTCCGGTTCGGTACAGGCACTCTGCTCGATGTTCAACGACGCCGCTTCGATGAAGGCCGGGCGGTTGATCGACCGCAACCCCTTCCAGAAGCTCGGCATCTCACGTGGCAAGGGCCGGCGTGATCAGCAGCCGCCCAGCGAGCAGCAGGTCTGGGAGATCATCTCCCACGCTCACAGGCTTGCCTCCCCGTCATTCGCGGCGTGGCTCCAGGTCGCCGCGTTCACCGGCCTGCGGCCGGGGGAGCTGGACGCGCTGCGTTGGGAGCGGATCGACTTCGACCGCGACCGGATCGTCGTGGCTGAGCAGTTCAAGCGGCGACCGGCGGTTCGACACGCCGAAGAACCGTCTGCGACGTGAGGCGCCGCTGACCGCACACGCCCGCTCTGCGCTCCTGGGCCTGCCGCGCGAGGGAGAGCTCTGCTTCGTCTCGCTGCGCGGCGAGCACTGGACCCCAGCTCACGCGCCTGCCACTGGAAGGCCGTCAGGGCCGCCGCTGGCTGGGAAGGCAGCCTCTACCTCGCCACGCGGCACTTCGCCGGCTGGTACATGGTCAACGAGCTGGAGATGCCTCCGAGGACGTCGTCATCGCCCTTGGCCACCAAGACGGCGGGAACCTCGTCCGGCGCCTCTATGGCCACCGCGACAAGGGCCGCGCGCTCGACCGCATCGTCGACGCATACGCCACCCGCGCCGAGAACCGTCCCAAGCGCCGTGGATCATCAATGCAAACACCAACACAGGAGAGCCTGTTCTGAGCCGAGGGAGGCGGTCGGTCGCCCCGAACCGGACCTATATTATGTCTGACATAACTGATAAACTCCCAAACGCGAGCGTGCGGTTTGCGCGCGCCGCCACACGTCATCGAGTGTCGAAGGATCGCATCTGAGCCGAGCTGGGATCGACGGAGACCATTTTTGTAGGTTCCCTATCTTGATTTGATGGGGGTGGTTGCCCTGCTTTTCGCAGCGTAGAGTTCCTCGGCTTCTCGTGGTGGCCGGTCGTCGAGCGCTTCGTGCAGCCGCTCGTTGTTGAACCAGGCGACGTACTCGACGACAGCGAGCTCGAGCTGGCCGCGGGTCGCCCAGGTGCGTTCGGCGATGAGCTCGGTCTTGAAGCTATCGACGAAGCTCTCGGCGGCCGCGTTGTCGTAGGCGTCGCCGACGGTACCGATCGATGCCAGCACGCCGTGATCGGCTAGCGTCTGGGTGTAGTCGTAGGAGGTGTATTGCGAGCCGGCGTCGGTGTGTTGAATGAGCGCGACATCAGCTCCCGGCTGACGTTGGTGTAGAGCCATTCTGAGCGCGTCGAGGACGAGCGTGGTGCGCATGTGCGACGCGAACTGCCAGCCCACGATCTTCCGGCTGTAAGCATCGATCACGAAGGCGAAGAACACCACCCCATCCCAGCAGCGCAGGTAGGTGAAGTCCGCGAACCACAGCTGGTCCGGTCGCTCGGCGCAGAAGTCTCGTCGAACGAGATCCTCTGGCCGCTCAGCCCTTGGATCGGGCTTCGTGGTGCGCCAGGGCTTGCCGCGCCGCTTGGCTCCCTGGATGGCGTTCTCGCGCATCAGCCGCCGCGCACGGTCACGACCGACGTTCTCGCCGGCCCTGAGCAGCGCCTTCCAGGTGCGTCGGTAGCCGTAGGCGCAGTAGTTGGCCTCGTGCAGCTCGACGATCTTCGCGAGCAGCCGCTCGTCCTCGACCCGGCGCTCAGACTGGCGGCCCGAGGCGCGCTCGTAGTAGGCGGACACCGACACGCCCAGGGTGCTGCAGATCGGCTCGACCCCGAAGCGCTCGCGGTGCTCCTCGATGAACGCGCTCACTTCGGCCGGTGTGGGTCGAGCTCGCCGGCGAAAAACACCGATGCGGCCTTCAGGATCTCGTTTGCTCGACGCAGGTGCGCCACCTCGCGGCGCAGCTGCTTGATCTCCTCGCGCTCCTGGCCGCTCAACAGGTCCTTGCGCTTGCCCTCATCGGCTTCGGTGCGCCGAACGTATTTGCGCAGCGTCTCAGAATCGATGCCCAGATCGCGCGCGACATGCGCGACCGGACGTCCAGACTCAAAAACAAGACGCGTACCGCGCTCCAGCAACTCCTCGGGATACTTCCTCGCTCGTGCCATACCAGAAGGCTCTCCTTCCCTGCGGACGAAACCGCAGATCAGAGCCTCCGTCAAAACCAGCCTGGCTCAATCCGTCATGTCATCTCCAGCTATCGTGTCCGATTCGAGGAGCCCCCACCCGCTGGGCGCGAGGGGGTGCCGGACACCCGGCTTGTCTTCCTCGGAGAGGACCCGCAGGGGGAACCGCTGGAGGTCATGGCCATCCAGCTGCCCAACGGTGGCCTGCTCGTGATCCACGCGATGTCGCTACGCAACAAGTACAGACGGCGATATGAGGAGGCCAAGCAATGAAGAAGATCAAGACCCTCGCCGGCACAGAACTTTCGGAGGAGGATATCGAGGCGCTGGCCGACGAGGCCGAACGCGGCTACGACCTCGACAAGGCGATCAGGATCACGGTCGGACGGCCCTCGCTCGGTACCGAGGGCGTCTCGCCGCGAGTGCAGGTGCGCGTCGATCCCCAGCTCGCTAAGGCGCTTAAGGCGCGTGCTCGCGAGGAGCATCGCTCGGTGAGCGAGATTGCCCGTACAGCCCTACGCGAGTACGTAGATCGCGCTGCCTGACAAGACTTCGACTGGTCGGGCCGCACACGAAACCGCCCACGCCTCCGCGAATCGCCCGCAACCGGGCTAAGCAACACCAATCGCCCCGATAAGTTCAAGCAGGGCGAGCCCGCTCGGTGGGCTTCTGGTGGTGCGTGTGTGTTGTCTATTGCAGATGGGCTCGATTCTTTTGCAGAGCAGCTACGCCACGATGGCCGGTTCTGGCCGCTGGTGTGGAGGGCGTTGTTACGCTGTTGGTAGGCGTCCATGGCGCGCCGTGTGAGGGCGAGGGCGCGGTGCTCGGTGAGCTTTGAGTACGTGCTGCAGACGAGGTATCCGCCGTCGTGGTGGCCGGCGATGTGGGCGGCTGTTTGGATGTCCAGGCCGAGGTCGCCCGTCGTGGGGGTTCGATCATCCATGGGATCGCGCGGTGCCTGAACTCGTAGAACTCGAGGCCAGGCATCTGGGCGGCGCGCACCGAGTGCCAGTGCGTGGACCATGTGCTGCGTCGCATGTAGCAGCCGCGAGGGGTGGGGAAGATCTCCCGGCTGATCTTGGGCATGGTCTCCAGATGGCTGCGTAGCCTGGGGCTCATCGACCTTCGTTGGTCGTAAAGGGGCTTGTGCTCCACAACTCGGCAAAGTTCGATCTGCCGGGCCAGCTCTATACTCCTGTGGCCCACCACTGGAGGAGCAGAACGATGCGCCGGAGAGCCTTGAGCGTCATTTCCACCGCCGGGCGGGGCGGTTGCGCCTATTGCCTCGCGTGGGCCGTGGCCGGCGGGCTGGCCGTCTCCGCGTTCGCGCAAGCCCCAGCGGCTTATGGCTGGCCAGCTTTGATCGGGCCGATATCGCTGAGTTCTCATGCTGGCAGCGAAGAGACGATTGAACCGCAGCTCTACCCCCGCGGGCATGAAACCGCGTGGAAGGTCAGCTTGGATTGCTCCGGTCCGCTGTGCCAAGGTTCAGAAGGCCGGCTACCTACCGACAGCGCCGCACTGCAGGCCGCAGCCCTTCTGCGAGCACACCGCTCGTGCGTCGTCCCGCCGCTGAGGGGCGATACCCTCGCAACTGCTCGCCGCGCGCTTTCAGCGGCGCACTGCCGCCTCGGCTCCGTCCACGGGCCGGCTCGCCACCATGGCACCCTCCGGGTGACCAGGCAAAGCGCCCGGGCCGGGAAGCGACTTGCGAACGACGCTCGCGTCAGCCTCTGGGTCGGTTTCACGCAGCAAGAAAGACCTGGCTCTACGGGGCAGACTATTTACGTCGCCAACTCCGGCAACAACAGCATCACGGAGTACGCGGCAACAGCGAGTGGAAACGTCTCGCCAACCAGGACGATCAGTGGATCCAATACCGGTCTCAGGGCCCCCGATGGCTTGGCTGTCGGTTCCTCCGGCACTATTTACGTCGCCAGCTCCGGCAGCAACAGCATCACGGAGTACGCGGTAACAGCGAGTGGAAACGTCTCGCCAACCAGGACGATCAGTGGATCCAATACTGGTCTCAGGGGCCCTGATGGCTTGGCTGTCGGTTCCTCCGGCACTATTTACGTCGCCAACTTCGGCGGTGCCAGTATCACGGAGTACGCGTCCGGGGTCAGCGGTAATGTCGCGCCTGTACGCACCATCAGCGGGGCCAATACCACGCTCAGTAGTCCATGGGGGGTTGGTGTCAACACATCGGGCGCACTTTATGCGACTAACCGTGGCGGCAGCGGTATCGTGGAGTTCGTGACCGGGGCCAGCGGTAACGTCGCGCCTGTACGCACCATCAGCGGAGCCCATACTTTGCTCTATGAGGCTTGGGGAATCGTCCTCGATGCTTCGGGAACAGCCTATGTATCCAATGGCTCCTCTATCAACAATGCGATTACCGAGTATTCGTCCGGAGCAAGCGGGAACGTTTCTCCCAACAACTCCATCAGTGGCAGTAACACCGGAGTATCAGCACCAAACGGCGAGGCCTTCGACAGTTCCGGGACTCTTTACATCTGCAACAACGGCAGTACCAATAGCGTAACGGCATACGCCTCCGGAGCCACGGGCAACGCGTCGCCGCTTCGTATCATCAGCGGAGTCAGTACGGGGCTGAACGGCTGCTCAGGTCTTGCTGTCCACTGAAAAGCGGTAAGGATGTTACGGCCTGTTCGATGACTTCGGTAACCGCAAAGTGGCCGCAGACGGCGCCTTGCGGGCGTTTTGCGGCCGGATTGCCGGCCGCGGCGTCCGAGACGAGCGCTCCGGATGGTGGCTGTTGCTCGCAGGAGTCCTCACGCTGGGTTGCTCGCTACCGATGCACCGTGATGCTCGAGTGGGTTGCCGTCGATGAGCTTGACGAAGCCGAGTTTGTGCAGAAGCCCGGAGCGCGACCCGGGGCGCATCTGGGCTTGCTTGGCGGTGGACGCGGCGAGCTCAGAGGCGAACCCGTCGCGCGGCCAGCGCTTGTTGACTTCCAGCGTAGTCGGTGGAGCGATTTGATGTAGGCGTCTGCCGACGACGTCCAGTGAGACGCCCTTGCTCAGGAGGTGTGCCTCGGCGCCAAGGCGGGCCGGTACGTTCACGTTCAGGTGCAGAGATATCGTTTCGGCGACCTTGCGGGCTCTCTCCTCGCTCGCGCCGCCGGCGAGCATGAGCGTGTGTGCCGCGCGGGCGCCCTCGACGGCAAAGCATTCAGCGTGCGTGTCGCGTCCCCAGTGCCTCTCGGTGAGGCCAAGATCGTGCAGCATACAGGCGAGGTAGAGCAACTCGGCGTCGTGCTTGACGCGGTCGCGTTGCGAGAAGAGCTCTGCAAAGGCCCACGTGCGAGCGCAGTGGCCGTAGAGGGCCGGGCTTGACAGCTCGCGGACGCGCTCCTCGGCTTCGCGGGCGAGCGCGCTGTCGGGAGGATCGGGAAGCCGCAGCGACGTGTGCTCACCGAAGACCTTGCTGCGCCACTGGCTCGGGATCTGTTCGAGCCGCGCGGATACTCCCTGGCCGATAAGCCGGATACGGTCCTGGCGGCGCAGGCTTCCTTCTGTCTCCAGCGCCCAATCCCACGTGCCGACATAGCTCATCTGCCTGCTCCTCCCACGTTCGATGCCGAGGCATTGGCCGCGGCGGATTCCTCAGCGATCGCCCGATGCGACCACGCAGAAAGATAACCGATCGCACGGTTATATTGTAGGGTGGACCTCATGGACCGCCTCGCAACCCCCCGCGATCGCGACGCATTGCAGCAGTGACCAAGCGACCGTCACAGCCGCTGGCCAAGCCTGTGGCCGACGCCGAGCCCTCGGACGGGCGCCGCGCGCGAGGGATGCGCAGCCGCAACGCGATCCTTGAACGCTCGGTGCAGCTGGCCTCGCGAGAGGGCATGGAAGGTCTCAGCGTCGGCGCGCTCGCCGCGGAGGTGGGCGTGCACAAGAGCAACGTGTTCGCGCTCTTCGGATCCAAGGAGGAACTCCAGCTCGCAACGCTCGCCGCCGCCCGCGAAATGCTCATCGGGCTCGTGGTCATGCCGGCCCTCACCGCCGCAGAGGGCGTTCCGCGCCTGCTCGCCATCGGCGAGGCCTGGTGTGACTACTTCCTCTCCGACGCCTTTCTCGGCGGCTGCTTCTTGTGTGCGGCCTCCACCGAGATGGACGGCCGCCCGGGACCTGTACGGGACGCCGTAGCAGCGGTCATGCGCGAATGGCTGACGGTCCTGAGCCTCAACATCGACGCCGCGATCGCAGCCGGTGAGCTCGCCGCGAACGTCGACTCGGCCGCGATGGCGTTCCGGCTGAACGCGCTCGGAATGGCAGCCAACTGGCAAAGACAGTTGCTGGAGGACCGTGCGGGCATCGAACACGCCCGCACCGGCTGGAGAGCAGAACTCGACAGACATAAACCCGCCGAGCACCAGACAGGAGACACAGCAATGTCAGCAACAGCCCTCACAGCAACCGACACGCTGCTCGAGCGCAATGCCGAGCTCAGCAAGGAGCTCAGCGCGAAGTCCTTCACGCTGACCCCGGATCTGCACGCGCTGGTCCTGACCTGCGCCGACCATCGCGTCGATCCGGCACAGGTCCTCGGCCTGAAGCTCGGTGAGGCTGTCGTGCTGCGCAACCCGGGCGGCCGAGTGACGCCGGCCTTCATCTCAGAGCTCGCCGTGCTGGCGACCGTTGCCCAGATCGAGGGCCTGGAGACCGGCTTTGAGCTGATCCTCATGCACCACACCGACTGCGGCCTGGCGCGTCTGGACGGACCTGAACAGCGGGGACTGATGGCGTACTACTTCGGCGTCGACGAGGACGAGGTGGCGGCCAAGCACCTCACCGACCCCCTTGAGTCGGTTCGGACCGACTTGGAGCTCCTGCGCACAAACCCGCTCATCCCTCGCACGCTGATCGCCTCGGCCGTCGTGTACGACATTGCGTCAGGGCGCGTAGAGGTCATTTCCCCGCCCGCTCCGCTCGGCGATGCTGCCTGAAGTCGCCGAGACACAGGGGAACTCGCGCCCAGCATGCGTGTGTGGGGGATGACATACGCCGGGTCTCGACGGGCTGAGGCTCGCGGGGCAGTATTCGAGGCATTTCGTGGATGCTCGGAGGACTCTGGGACGCAGAGGGACCGTAGAGGGCGCCCACCGCAGGATCGATCGTCGAGTCAAGCGCCGCCAGGAACATCGTCGGCGCCAAGCCGGTGAAGCCAGGAACATCGCCGACGCTGAGCCGGTGAAGATCACGCCCACGCGCGGGGCGCGCTTGGCACGGGGTCGCCGAGGCCGCGACGGTGCTCAGGCCGCCGGCGTCCAGCCGGCCGGCAAGGCGCCGGCAGGCACCTCCCCGTGGTACTCCGGGAAGCGCTCCAGCGCGATTTGCTCACCGGCGCTGCCCCTCAGCAGCGGGCGTAGATCGCCGAGCGTCAGCAGCACGCGCAACGTCGCGCCGATCTGCAGGTCCGCCGCGTTGGGCTGCTCGCCGCCGATCGTGCCGTCGGCGGCGAGCGTCTCGATGTGCGCGAGCTTCTCCGGAAGGCCCGCGAGGTCTTCCTGCAGCCGCGCCGCCGAGATGCCGTGGTACTTCCACGTTCCGTGGATCAGGCGGATCGCGAAATCGGTGCCCGCGCCGTCCAGCGGGCCGACGCCACCGAAGGTGCCCACCGCCTCCGGGCGGAAGTGCAGCGCCCCCCATGGCAGCCGCCGGCCGAGGTCCTGCAGCGCCACGTCGCCCCAGCGCTCCGCCTCGCGAACCGCGTCGCTGGGGTAGAGCACGGGCTCGGGCACCAATTCCTCCAGCCGCGCCAGAATCGCCCGCGAGCCGTGCACCGGCTCGCCGTCAACCAGCATGCCCGGGACCGTGTGGCGCTCCTCGCCGTAGATCGCACGCATCTGCTCGACGTGGGGGCCCGGCGCGAACTCGACGCGCTCGTACTCCAGGCCCTTCAGGTTCAGCGCCGCCGTCGCCGTCATGCAGGGGTGCGACGGCGGTAGGACGTGCAGGACGAGCTCGGGAGCCATGCCCTGCAGCCTACCGACCGCTCGCGCCCGACCGCGGGTCAGACCGCAGCCAGCTCCCGTACCTGGGTGAGCCGGATCGAGTTACCGGAGGGGTCGCGCAAGCCGGAGTCGATCCCGTAGGGGCGCTCGGAGGGCGCTTCGGTGAACTCGACACCGCGCGCCTTGAGCTGCTCGTAGTCCGCGCGGCAGTCCTCGGTCGTGAGAAAGACGGTGCCCGCGAAGCCCTTCGCCATCAGCTCACGTACCTGCTCGGCGGTGTCGGGGTCCATGATCGGCGGGCCGGGGATCGCCATCAGCACGATCGCGACGTCCGGCTGACCGGCGGGCCCGACCGTGAGCCAGCGGAAGCCGCCCATCTCGGGCATCGTCGCGTCGATCCGCACCTCCATGCCGAGCTTCTGGGTGTAGAACGCGAGCGCCTCGTCCTGGTCGTGCACCCACAGATGGGCGTTGGCGATTTTGAGCATCGGGTCCTCCTGGGTCGTGGTGGGGGGAAGCGACCGACCGCGCATGACACGCAGCGGGTCGCCTTCGTCTGTGACCGATGCTAGGCGCGCGCGGCGCCGCTGTCTTCTCGAAATGTGCTGTGTTGGGGGCGCCCGTAGAAACGCAGCACGCACTCCGGCACGAGCGCGCGCGTCGCCGCCGGCGGATACGCCGCGCGGTACGCCGTCGGCGAACGACCGAACGTGCGCGTGAAGCTCGTCGTGAACGAGCCCACGCTTTGCAGCCCCACCGAGAAGCAGATGTCTGCAACCGATCGATCGGTGTCGCGCAGCAGCGCCGCCGCGCGCTCGAGGCGTCGCGTGAGCAGGTATGCGTGCGGCGACTCGCCGAACGCGCGGCGGAACTCGCGGCTGAAGTGCGCACGTGAGAGACCCGCCGCGCGCGCCATCTCCGTGACGCCCAACGGCTCGAAGTAGCGTGCGTCGGCGAGGTCCCTCGCGCGCAGCAGGTGGCGTGCGGGCGGAGCGAAGGCCATGGCGCGAATTATCGCGGCGCGATCCGCGAGGATGAGCGCTGATGCCGACCCCGCGCAACCTCCTGCATCTGAAGGCCGTCGCGAAGGACTACCGCGGCCGCCCGGTGCGTGGAGCACGAATGGGCCGGCGACAGCGCGTTCCGCGAGTCGCGCGTTGCATCAGCCCACCTGCGCTGTCGGCCGGACCAGGATCTCGTTCAGCGTCATTCGCCTTGGGCGGGAGAGAGCGAACACGATCACCTCCGCGATGTCCTGCGGGGTGATCGCCAGGTCGCGCACGAACTCCTGCGTCGCCTGCTTGGTCTGAGCGTCGGTGATGTGGTCGGTCAGCTCGGTCGCCACTGCGCCGGGCTCGATCACCGTCACACGGACGTCGGGCTGAAGCTCCTGGCGCAGACCCTCGGAGAACCCGTTGAGTCCCCACTTGGTGGCGGCGTAGACGGCGTTGCCCGACCTTGCGGTGCGTCCAGCCACCGAGGAGATGTTGATCAGGTCGCCGCCGCCGTCGCGCAGCTGCTCGAGGAACACCTCGGTCGCGGTGATCGCGCCGAGCAGGTTGACCTCCAGCATCTGCCGGTGCTCGGCCCGCTGCTCGGAGGTGAACGGGGCGAGCAGCATCACACCCGCGTTGTTGATGAGGATGTCCGCGCGACCGAGCTCGCTGCGCACCCGCTCGGCTGCCGCGATGAGCGAGCCCCGGTCGGTGACGTCGGCCTCGATCGCCAGCGCACCCTCCCCGAGCTCGCTCGCCA
The DNA here is from genome assembly GCA_963713985.1 of uncultured Solirubrobacterales bacterium. Lineage (GTDB taxonomy): Bacteria > Actinomycetota > Thermoleophilia > Solirubrobacterales > Solirubrobacteraceae > Palsa-744. The sequence continues at coordinate 2,604,786 of OY970219.1, forward strand.
GCGCCTGGATGCGCGCGGCGCGGCGCGCGAGCAGGGCGACACGGTGCCCGTCGGCGACCAGCGCCCGAGCGGTCGCCTCGCCGATTCCCGAGGACGCGCCGGTGATTACGGCGAGGCGGCTGGTGCTGTTGTCGGTACTCATGGTCGAGCCTCCTTGTGGGTGGGGTTGTCCCTCCAAGCCGAGCGTCCTGCCAACGCGCGCGGTCGGCCAGTGAGACCTGGAGCGTTGGCGCGTCGTCAAGTTGCGTCGGGTGCTGGCGAGTCCTCCTTTTGGTGTGGCTGGAATATGCCTTGGAAGAACAGCCTGACGGTGGCTTGGTGATAGCGCTGCAGTTGCTCCTCGGTGAAATATGGCGCCGGCAGGTGGCGGTTGACCGCCGGCTCCAGCAGAACCACGCCGAGGTTGAGCACGAGCATCTGCAGAACGGCCCACCGCAGGTCGACGTCTTTGCTCAGCAGCCCTTCGTCAACCATGCGCTTGGCGTGCTCGTCTGCGATCTCAACGAATCTGTCGAAGATCGCCAGTGCATCCTCATGGCCCTCGACCATCGATCGCGCCACGTACAGCAGGGCGAGGTGGTGTTCGCGAATGACGGCCGTGATCTGCTCGTTCAGCGTTTCCAGCCAGTCCATGCCAGTTGCGTCGCCGAGATCGCGGAACGAGCTGGTTGCGATCCGCAGCACGTACTGGTTGACAGCATCGCGGACAGCCTCCTTCGTCTTGAAGTGATGCTGCACGAGGCCAGGCGAGACGCCTGCGGCTGCGGCGATGTCGCGAATCGAGGTCCCGCCGACCCCACGCTCTGCGAACAGCTCGAGGGCGGCATTGCGGATCCGGGCGAGAGAGGTGAGGTCTGCTTCCTCGACGAGCATTCCAGGTCACCACCGATCCCAGTGGATCACGTGCTCGGCCGCTCGACGGCGGACCGGGCCGAAGCGCCCGAGGGGGCAGCCGACGGGTATCAGCGCGAAGGTCCTGGTGGACTTTGGGATTCCCAGGACCTTCTTGAACTCCGACTCCAGGGCCAGGTGCAGCGTCGTGAGTGTCGCCCCGAGCCCGAGGGCGCGAGCCGTCAGCAGGAGGTTCTGGACACCTGGGTAGACGCTCGCGGCCTCGGCCATGGTCAACCCGCGCATGGTGTGGCGTGCGGCCTGAGCGCTGTGGCGCCATCCCAGCCGGCGTGCCTGCTCGAGCACGCCGCGCCACTCGCGCAGGACCTGTCTGCGTTGATCGCCGAAGTCGTAGCAGGCGATGAGCAGCGCTGGGATCTCCTTGAAGTGATCGCGCTGATAGGCGACCGCGCGATACATACGCTCGAACTGCCGCGCGTCCATCGTGTCGGGCGAGACGGTCGCGATCGTGTCCATGTACAACTCGTAGCACTTGCTCCAAAGTGGATCGAGCGCGCGCAGGACGTTGCGATCGGTGACGACCACCCATGAGTATGCCTGCGCGTTGCTGCCGCTGGGTGCCCACGTTGCGGCCTCCACGAGGCTGATGAGCAACTCCCGCGGCACCGGATCCGGGCGCAGGCGGCGCATCGCCCGCATTGTCGACATGACCTCGTGCAGCGGTGCGTCGAGGCCAAATGCCGGGTCGACCGAACTCGAGTTGTGCACCAGTCCCGCCTACTCGTGCCTAGACGGCGGAGCGAACGAGCCGCACTACGGTTGCGTCGCCGACTCGCGACATGACCACGAGGACGGACACGAGCGCCGAGATGAGGCGAGACCTGAGCGGTCCGCGTCGACGCCCGAGCTCGCGACCGAGCCCCCGCGCGGCGAGGGCGAGCGCGGGCATTGGACGGAAGAACGCCGTGAGGTCGCGGATCCGGCCATCGTCGGCGAAGTGCATGTACTCGACGACTTGAATGGGCACACCCTCGACGCGTGCCTCGAGCACGAGAATCCCGACGTCACCGTGGCGCAGCTCATCGGTGTAGCGCAGGTTCTCGAACACGTTGAGGATGGCCTCGTACAACGCGTCTATCTCGCTGCCGCCCTGGAAGATCAGTTTCGGTGAGATCGGGGAGCGGAGGATCGCGTCGGTTGTGAATGAGTGGACCACGGCTGCACGATCACGGGCTTCCATCGCCGCGCGGAACGGCATCTTTGCTTCCTCGGTACCTGCTGGCATGGGTTCTCGCCTTCAATGGCTTCACAGGAGGTGGGCTAGGCAGCCCACCGTATCATACATCTGTATTGTAATATGAGGTGAGAATATTGCTGTTGAGCCAACGCGTATCGCGTGCGTGATCGGGGTCTGCTGGCAGCCTCCGCCGGCATGGGCTGTGATAATCCGGCCGGTGGAAGGGATCGATGCTTGGTGGTCGGCGGGGAAACGCGTGGACGTCGACCTTGGCGGGATCACCCGGCAGATTTTTCTGCGGCGGGCCGGCAGCGGCCCGACGATGACTCTGCTGCACGGCTTCCCAAGCTCCTCGCACGATTGGGCCGCGGTGCTTCCGGCGTTGGCCGAGCGCAACTCGCTGGTGCTGTTTGACTTTCTCGGGTTCGGCGCCTCGCAGAAGCCGGCCGACCACGACTACTCGATTCATGAGCAGGCCGATCTCGTCGAAGCGGTGTGGGCGCGCGAGCGGGTCACCGCGACGGTCCTCGTGGCCCACGACTACGCCGTGTCGGTCGCGCAGGAGTTGCTCGCAAGGCGCGCGGAAGGCGGACTGGGAGTCGAGTTGATCGAGGTGGATCTGCTCAACGGTGGGCTCTATCCCGACGTTTACCGTCCCCAGCCCGGTCAGCTCGCGCTGCTGGACCCGGAGCTCGGGCCGCAGATCGGCGCGCAGATCACCGAGGAGCTGTGGATCGAGGGGCTGAAGCCCACCTTCGCCGAGGGCTTCGACGTGGCCGGTGCCGGGGCCGACATCTGGCGGGCGATGGCTCGGGAAGACGGTCAGCTGGTCATCCACCGCGTGATCCGCTACATGAACGACCGCACCCTCCACGCCGACCGCTGGGTGGCCGCACTCGAGCAGACCGACGTGCCGCTCGCCTTCGTGTGGGGGATGCTCGACCCGATTTCCGGCGCCCACATGGCCGAGCGCATCCGCGCGCGGCTGCCCGCGGCGCCGTTCGCCTCGCTGGCGGACATCGGGCACTGGCCCGCTCTCGAAGCGCCTGCCCGCTTGGTCGCGGCGCTACGCTGCGGTGCGAGCGCCAGAAACCTATAGGGGCAATCTCAGGCCGCCCCGAACCCCGGCATCGAAGCCTCCGCCAAGCCCGGGATAGCTCCGCTCGAGGACAAATGAAAATCCTCTCATGGTGGGTGTGAACAGCCGCATCTTTAGCGAAGCCAAAGACACGACTGGCAGTCTGGCCGACTTCAACTCGAGGCCATGCCAGGTCCCGTCAAGGAGCACGATGAACACATGAGCGCGTCTGCACCCTCCTCGCGGCACCAAGACCGCCACGCCCTGGCCAAGGTGCCCGAGATCACCCTGATCTTCTGGGTCCTGAAGCTCCTGACCACGGGCATGGGCGAGTCGATGTCGGACTTCCTCGGCCAGCACAGCGTTCCGATCGCGGGGGCGATCGGTGTCTTCGGCCTGTGGTTCGCGCTGTGGCTGCAGCTGCGCCAGAACGAATACCGCGCCCCCATCTACTGGTTCGCCGTGATGATGGTCGCGATCTTCGGGACGATGGCCGCCGATGGCATCCACGACGGGGCGAGCATTCCCTACGCGGTGACCACGCCCCTGTTCGCGTGCGTGGTGGCTGGCGTGTTCTTCCTCTGGTACCGCAGCGAGGGCACCCTCTCGATTCACAGCATCGTCACCCGCCGGCGCGAGGGCTTCTACTGGGCGGCCGTCCTGGCGACGTTCGCGCTCGGAACCGCCGCCGGCGATCTGACCGCCACCTCGCTGAACCTTGGCTTCTTCGGATCGGTGCTGCTGTTCACCGCGATCATCGCGATCCCCGCGGTCGGCTGGTGGCGCTTCACCCTGAACCCGATCGTCGCGTTCTGGTTCGCCTACATCGTGACACGCCCGCTCGGCGCCTCCTTCGCCGACTGGTTCAGCAAGCCTCCCTCGATCACCGGCCTCGGCCTCGGGGACGGCACGGTCAGCGCCCTGGCGCTCATCGTGTTCATCGCGCTCGTCGCCTACGTGACCGTCACGAAGCCCGACGTCCAGGGGGCTCTCGCGCCAGACGAGCTCCTCGCACCCCATCCACATCCCCTGCCCCATCCCCATCTCGGGTCTGTGCTGGAGGCTGAGCTGGAGCTCGAGTAGGCGCCGGTGCTCGCCCGTCGAGCACCACGCGGGTCCCGTGGCTGGGAACGAAGGTCACCCCACGCCGGCGGGGCCTCTCGGGCCGCGGATCGGGAGCGTGGAGCTCGCAGCGCTCGAGCAGGCGACGCAGGACGATCCGCATCTCGTAGGTGGCAAACGCCGCCCCGATGCAGCGCCGCAGGCCACCGCCGAAGGGAAGCCACGCAAAACTCTCGGTCTGAGCGTCCTCGAAGCGCTCGGGGCGGAACACGTCCGGTTGGGGGTAGAGATCGGGCCGCTGGTGGATCAGGTTGATGGAGACCGCGATCAGCGAACCTGCTGGGGCGGTGTAGTCGCCGACGGCGAGCGGCTCGGTCGCATAGCGAAGCGCGAAGGGGAGCACCGGTCGGCTGCGCAGCGACTCCTGGACCACGTGTCCCAGGTGCTCCTCGCGGCCCTCGGCGAGCTCCGTCCTCAGGCGCCGCATCACCTGCGGGTTTCGCAGCAGACGCTCGATCGACCACGCCAGGGCGGTGGCGGTGGTCTCGTGCCCTGCGATCAGAAGGGTCATCAGCTGATCGCGCAACTCCGCGGGGACGAGACCCCGGCCGTCCTCGTCGCGGGCCCGGATGAGCAGCGAGAGGATGTCCTCTCGTGTTTGGAGCTCCGGGTCGCGGGTCCTCCTGTCGATCTCCTCGAGCAGGAGCTCGTCGAGCAGGGCCCGCGTGCGCAGGAAGGACCGCCAGGGACCGTAGGGGGGCAGCTCGCGCTGAGCCATCAGCAGCATCCACGGCTGCATCCCCTGGTTGCTGTAGCGGACGAAGATCCGCTCCAGGCGAGCGAGCGCCTGCTCGTCTCGGTCGATCCCGAAGACGGCGCGCAGGATGATGCGCAGCGTGATCCTCTGCATCGGGGGATGGAGGGGGAAGGCCCGGTGCAGCGGCCAGCGGTCGATCTCCGCGTCGGTGGTCTCCCGCATCAGCTTGCCGTAGAGGCGCATCCGCTCGCCGTGGAGGGGCGGGAGCATCAGCTTGCGCCTGTGTAGATGACGCTGCTCGTCGAGCAGCAGCAGGGAGCGCTCGCCGACCAGCTGGCGCAGCGGTCCGCCGTTGGCGTCTCCCGCGCGCAGGGTCGCGGGGTCGCCGGTGAAGATCCGCTTGGCCTCCGCCGGGTCGGCGACCACCACGAGCGGCGGGGCGAAGCCGGTGGAGTGGAGCATGAACACCTCGCCGTAGCGCTCGCGCCAGCGGGGGAACAGTCTCGGCTCCGCCAGCACCCAGCCGAGGCCGAGAGCGAGCCCGGGTCCGCGCGGCCCCGGTGGGCTTGTGCTCCTCGCTGCGGTGCGGTATGACATGGCCTATGTATCGGAGCAGATACGTTGCCACCTCGCAAGAGGTTTCGCGGGACCGGTCTCGGGGACCTGGTCGGCACAGGCGATGAAGCTCACCCCCTCGGGCTACCTGATGCTCGGCATGGTGCGCCTCGGTGCGAGCTCCGGGTATGCGATCAAGCAGCTCGCGGATGTCTCGACTCGCCACTTCTGGCCGACCTCGCTCGCGCAGGTCTATCCGGAGCTGGCGCGGCTCGTGCAGGCCGGGCTGCTGACCCGCCGGGGGGACCCCCAGGGCGCGCGCGAGCGATATGCATATGAGCTCACCAAGCAGGGCGAGGCGGCGCTGGAGACCTGGCTGCGCTCCACACGCGAGGCCCCCACCCAGCTCCGCGACGAGGGCGTGCTGCGGCTTTTCTTCGCCGATGCCCTCCCCGAGGAGGACCAGCTGGCGCTGGTGCGGCGCATGCGCGAGCGTGTGAGCGGCGTGAGCGCCTACATGCGCGAGGAGATCGTCCCGCTCGCCGAGGTGCTCGAGTCGAGCGGCACGCGCTACCCGGCGCTCGTCGCGCGGCTGCGCGCCGACACACATGCCTACATCGAGCAGTGGCTGGAGCGGGTGGAGGCCGAGCTGGAAGCGTGAGCGCCATCGCTCGCGTGGGCAACGCCGAATGCGATGGGGGTGACGCGGTGCTGCTCAGCGATCCCGGGGGTGGCGCCTCTACTGCGCCGCTGCGCTGCGCTCTCGGAGACCGAGCGCGGTGCGCGCCGCCTCTGCTCCCAGGCTGCGGTAGGACTCGAAGCGCTGGTCGGTGTAGAGCTGGTCGGTGGTCGGGTCGTGCGGGAAGTGGGGGTCCTGGGCCGCGTAGGCCTGGGTGTCCGCGGGGGAGGTGGAGGTCATCGTCAGACGGGCGTAGTAGAGGTTGCCCGCGACGGCCTCGCTGTCGGGGGTGGCCGGGAATGCGATCGCCCCCGCGACGCAGTCGGTCGCCGAGCGCCCGGTCGTCTTGTCCGGTTTCAGGGCGCGGTAGTTGACGTCGAGCTCGACGTCGAGCTCGCTGCGGGCCAGCGCCACCGCGTCGCCCACCGCTCCGAAGTCGTCGTTGCTGGCATCGAAGACGTAGATCTCCGTGCACCCCCGCCGCAGCAGCTCGACCAGGCCGAGGTTCTCGTAGTGTCCGCCGTCGGTCACGTACAGATAGGGCGAGTCGATCGAGTTCATCCCGAGCAGCTCCCTGAGCAGGTAGGAGGCTCGCGGCAGCGGATACGGCGAGGCCTTCGCGCGGGGTCGTGCGCGCTGTTCTGCTTCTTTTCCGCTTTTCTGGAACAGCTCCATGCGGCGTGGGTTGGGCATCCACACCCCGAGGCGGATGTTGGCGAGCCCCATCAGGAAGCGCAGCGGCCAGCGCGTCATCTTGCCCATCGACGGCGAGATCGCGGCACCCGACATCGCCACGGCGGCTGGCAGTGTGAAGTAGGACCTCCGGATTTCATCGCATGATTCCTCGAGTGCCTCTGTCGGCACGGCGCCCACGAGCGGGCCGCCGATCGCGGTCGCGCTGAAGGTGAAGCTCGTCACCGCCCGGCCCGGGGGGGTGGCGGCGTTGTCTGAGATGTTCGCCGAGGCGCACACCAGCAGCGTGGGCCATCGCTCGCAGCCCTCTTCCTCGGGGATGGCGGTCTGCGAGAGCTGCACCGGGTGGTGATATTCGCGTTCCACGGCCATGCCCGCGTCCTGGGACGCGATCGGGGGATAGGTCTCCGGGCGCGCCACGCGCTTGAGCGCGAACGCCGAGCACAGCCGCCGGCGGTAGAAGCCATGCAGAGACCAGGTGGTCATGTCGGCGAAGTAGTAGGCGAGTGAGAACCCGAGCGCGAACACCGCCACGATCGCCCAGGGCTCCCAGGCGCTATGCAGGTTCAGGATGATGGTCATCGCGGCCAGCGCGAGGAGGAGCGTCAACGCCGGTCCCAGGATCGCTGCGATCGCGTACGCCAGCAGCAGCCGCAGCCGCGCGCTCAGCTTGCTCAGCCATTCCCGCGCTTTGCCGGCGTCGCTCGCCAGTACCTTCGCCTGGCTCCAGTCGGCACGCAGCTGAAGCAGGACGGCGCCCGCGAGCGTTGCCGCGCCCCCCGCGCTCACCGCCACCGCCACGGGAGCCGCATGGTGGGCGCCCGCGGGCGGCTTGTAGGCCGGCAGGCTGGTGGCCGCCCCGAGGTCGCGGATCAGGGAGAGGAGGATCGGCATGCCGATCAAAAGAAAGGCGAAGATCCCGCTGAGCAGCAGCAGTCGCAGCGACCAGATCTGGACCGCTTCCGCGATCCAGCCCCTCCAGCGGTAGGCGACCATTGAGGTCGCCGTGGCAAAGATCGCCGCTACGGCGACCGCTGTGGGGAGGAGCCAGAGCAGGAGGGGGATGTGCAGCGGGACGAAGTGGCAGAGGGCGGCGCTTGTCGGTGGGCTGCCCGGCGCAGGCGCGTAGCACAGCCCGTTGGCACCCACGTGAGCGGTCAGGCTCGGATAGATCGCGCCGTAGAGCAGGCCCAGAGGCAGGGCGAGCGTGAGCACGGCAACCGCTATGAACAGCAGATTGATGCCCATCCCCAGCAGCAGCCGGTAGCCGAACTGGATCTTGCCGAAGGCGCCCGGAGCCATGTAGGAGCTGCGGTTGCGCAGGTACTGCTCCTCGGGGGAGCCCGGAAAGAACGGTGGGTGATCGGAGTTGACCTTCGACGGATCGGAGTCCCCGGAGCCGCCCTCGGGTTTCCCCGCCCGTGGCCACGTCTTCCTGACCATGCTGAAGGCGGCCGCAATGTAGGAGCCGCCCGAGACCCCCGCCAGGTAGCTCGCCTGCTGCAACTTGCCCTGCTCTTGGAGCACCTGCAGGGCCCCGAGGCTGAAGGCCGCCGAGCGGATCCCCCCGCCGGAGCAGGCGATCCCGATCTTCCCGGCTTCGGCCGGCTCCACGAGACCGGTGAAGGAGGGGATCGGCGGGGTGCGCCGGCGCCAGAGCGTGTATTCCCGCCGCTGATTGCCCCTCTGACGCGAGGTTTCTCGCCGCTCGGTTGCGTCGAGCTGAAGGATGCCCCTGTCTTCCCGGTTGGCCACCTCCGGGGCTAGGGTACCGGTCGCCCTCGAGTCCCCGCATCGCGAACGGCCGCGAGGATCGCCTCGACGGATTCCACGAGCTGCTGGAACCCCGCCTCGACGCGCTGCCTGTCGGTGGTCGTCAGCAGGTCGAGCAGCAGGCCGCGGGACGCGGCCCATACGAACGTGGCCACCCCCTGCGCTCGGGTGGGGCCCAGGCCTTCCCGGCGCAGTAGGGCGATCGCCACATCGAGCCACTCGTCGACGACGCCATCGAGGAAGCTCTCATACCGCTCTGGGTTCTGGAGCGCAAGGCCGTGAATCTCGTAGTACACACGGAAGTAAGAGAGGTGAAAGAGCGAGCGTTTCCAGACCGCGTCCATGATGTCGACGAAACCGGCCTCCCCCTCCATGTCTTCCGCGCGCGCGGCGACGAGTTGGCGCTCCCTGGCCCGGGCCTGCCGCAGGATCTCGCTGAGGAGCGCCTCCTTGGAGTCGAAGTGATGGATGAGCGTCCTATGGCTCACCCCGAGCGCGGTGGCCAGCGGCCTCAGGGAGAGCTCACTCAGGCCGTGCTCGAATACGTAGTCGGTCGCCGCGCTCAGCAGATCGTCCCTTCGATGGCCATATCGGAGCCGGCGCCCATCGGTCTCCGGGACGGGGCGGTTCTGGTTGGCGATCGTCTGGGTCATCGGTGGTGGAGGGCGCCGCGAGCTCCTGCTTCGGTCCCTCGCGTGGAGCTCACTACTCTGGGAATCTCTGGTAGTGTACCAACTGGTGCGCCAACCAGATGGTACAGACACCGGAAGGCCAACCCCACCGGGCCCGGTGCCCGCGCCTGCTGCGCGGCATGGGGACCCCGTAGAGGAGAGGCGTCACTGGCAGATCCTGCTCGTGACCGCCGCCGGCGCGTTCATGGCGTTCCTCGACGCAACGATCGTGAACATTGCGTTCCCGAGCATCGCCCACAGCTTCCCCGAGACGTCCCGGTCCGGCCTCTCGTGGGTTCTGAACGCCTACAACATCGTCTTCGCCGCCCTGCTCCTGCCCTGCGGCCGCCTGGCCGACCTCGTCGGGCGGCGGAGGTTGTTCCTGGGTGGCCTGGCGCTCTTCACCGGAGCGTCGATGGTCTGTGCGGCTGCCCAGTCGCCCGAGATGCTGATCGCGGCGCGCATCGTGCAGGCGGCCGGCGCCGCCGCCCTCATACCCACCTCGATCGCGTTTCTGCTGGCCGAGTTCCAGCCCGAGCAGCGCGCCACCGCGGTTGGTCTATGGGGCGCGGCGGCAGCGTTCGCCGCCGCGATCGGCCCCTCGCTCGGGGGCCTGCTCATCGATGTGGACAGCTGGCGGCTGGTATTCCTCGTGAACGCCCCGATCGGGGCGTTCGCTCTCCTCTACGGAGGACGGCTGCTCACTGAGAGCGAGACCCGCCCCGACGCGCGCCTGCCGGACTTCGGCGGCTCCCTGCTGATCGCTGGAGCGATCGGCGCGCTCGCCCTGGCGATCGTCGAGGGCCCCAGTTGGGGGTGGAGCGGCATCCGGATCCTCGGCGCGTTCGCGATCGCCGCCGCGTTGACACCAATCTTCCTCTGGCGCTGCCGGCGCCATCCGGCCCCCGTCATCTCACTGTCGCTGTTTCGCAGTCGCTCGCTGAGCGTGGCGAACGTCGGCACGATGCTCTTCTCGGCGGCGTTCTTCGGAATGCTGCTCGTCCACGTTCTGTTTCTCACCTCGGTGTGGCGGTACTCGGTCCTGCGGGCGGGGCTCGTCATGAGCCCCGCCCCGCTGATGGCGGCGGCCGTCGCCGGGCCCGCGGGACGGGTGGCTGACCGCTTCGGCCAGCGCGTGGTCGCGGCGCCCGGGGCGCTCTTGTTCGTGCTCGGCAACGTGTGGTTCGCCACCAGGGTCGGTGTCAGCCCGAACTTCCTCGCCGACTGGCTGCCGGGCGCGATCCTTACCGGCTTGGGGGTCGGCCTCTGCTATCCGGCGCTCGGAAGCGCGGCTGTGGCAGAGCTGCCCGCCAGCAGCTTCGCGTCGGGGAGCGCTCTGAACTCAGTCTTCAGGCAGGTCGGCGCGGTTCTCGGTGTGTCGCTCGTGATCGCCATCGTCGGCACGCCGACGGTGGCTGGAGCGCTCCACGCGTTCCGCGGCGGCTGGACCTTCTCGGCGATTGGCGGTGCCGCGGCGCTGGTCGCATGTCTGGCGTTGGGCCGGGTGCGAGCCCGCCTGGGGGATCAGCCGATCGAGCTGCGGCTGCACTCAGTCGACGCACCGAGCAGGGCACCGAACCTGGGGATCGGTGTGGCGTACAAGCGGCTGGATGATTGATTTCAATGAGTCGTTGATCGGAGGTGGAGTGGATGGAAGCAAGCGTTGAAACCGAGTACCCGGGAGAGGGCCGCGCCGGTGTTCGCCTGGTGAGCGGGTTCCCGCATCGGCGGGCGGCTCACTGCGCCTCCGGCTCGCTGCGCGACCTGCTCGAGCATCACAGCCTCTCGTACACCGCTCAGCCCGTCTCCGAGGCGCTGGTGTTCGGGCTTGCGGGGGGGCTTGGATTCGGGTTCGCCGAGTTCGCCGGCCTGCAGCCGCCGTTCATCCTGCTTGGACGCACCGGCGACCTAGAGCGGGACTTCTGCGAGAACATGGAGCTCCCCTTTCGCCTGCTCGAGACCGACGATGAGCATGAGGGCTGGCGCTATGTTCGCGAGCGCCTGGACGATGGGATCCCGACGATGATCTGGGCAGACATGAAGGACCTCCCCTATCTGCACGTCAGAATGCACAACACCCACCACACGGTGGTGGTCGTCGGCTACGACGCCGGCGAGGGCGTCGTTCACATCTCCGACAACGACCGCGACGAGTTTCAGCGCTGCTCCATCGAATCGCTGGCGCGTGCACGCAACTCGCAGGCGTTCCCCTACGGGCCGAACCGCAACGGTACGTGGATCATCGACTTCCCCGAGCGACTGCCAGATGCCGCCGTGGCGATCGAGCGAGGGGTGCGCCGGGCGGTGGAGAACATGGCCTCCGACGATCAGCGATTGGGTTTGACCGGGGTACGCGGCTTTGGCAGCTCCTACCCCGGCTGGCCAGCGACATTCGGGGCACGGCTGCCGGAGGCCATGAGAGGGGTGGTCATCTTCATCCTCAAGGCGGGCACGGGCGGCGCGATGTTCAGGTCGCTTCACGCCGGGTTCCTGGAGCAGGCCTCAGCGCTGCTGGGCGCCGAAGCGCTCGCCGACTCCGCACGGATCTATCGTGAGCTGACGGAGGAGTGGCGTGCTCTGGCCGCCGCTGCGAAGGCGGAGGATGCGATCGCGGCCCATCGGGCCGGCGCGGCCCACGTCGAGCGGATAGTCGAGTTGGAGCATCGTGGAGTGACGGCGATGCAGGCGTGGCTCGCGGAGCGCTGAATCAGCCTCCGCGACCGGAGGCGGCGCCGCGATCCAGCCCTCCGCGAATCGGAGGTGGCGCCGCTCATCGGAGCACCTCGTGCAGCCGCTCGCGGGAGTTGATCTCGAGCTTGCGGTAGACGTGCCCGAGATGCGTTTCCACGGTCTTGGGGGTGACGAACAGCGCCTGGGCAATCGCCCGGTTGCTCCTGCCCTCGGCGGCCATCCGGGCGATGCGAACCTCGGTCGGGGTCAGCGAGTCGCGGCCGGTGACCATCAGCCGCCGCGGTCGCGCGCCGGTGGCGAGCAACTCGATGCGCGCGCGCTCGAGGAGCCCTGTGGCGCCGCAGCGGTGGGAGACGTCCAGCGCCTGGCGGAGCGCGGGACGCGCGTTGGCACGCTGCCCGCCACGGCGCAGCGCAGCCCCCAGGTCGGTCAGGGCGCGGGCGTACTCCAGACGGGCCGGCGAGCTCTGAAGTACCCCGACCGCCTCCCGCAACAGCTCGATGCCGCGCGCTCCCCCCTCCGCGAGGCCGGCGGCGCGCAGTGCGATCCCAAGCGCACGGGGCTGTCCGAGGGGGCGGGCGAGCTCGACCTCCTCGGCCGCGAGCACACGTGCGCGATCGACCTCTTCAGCGGCGAGGTGGGCGTGTGCCGCACTCGAGCGCCAGGCGAACATGCCAGGGTTGCGGGCCCCCCACTCCTCACACCAGCGACCGACCGCCAGCAGGTCGGCCAGGCCCTCCTCGACACGGCCCCCGGCGACCCTGAGCCGCCCGCGAGCCGCGAGCGCGAACTGATGGGGTATGCAGTCGCGGGTGAACCGCTGTGTCGCGATCGACTCCACCAGCTCCTCGCCCTCCGCGAGGGACCCGCGATCGATCATGGTGTCGATTAGCGGCGCGACGGCGATCATCACCACGGTGCTCCACTCAGATCCGGCCACCTCGAGGGCTGCGCGCGCCTCGGCGTCGGCCTGGGCGAGATTGCCTCTTCGATAGGCGACGTGCGCCCGGAAGGCCGACGTCCCCGCGTAGCTGATCAGCGACCCCCGCGCGCGGGCGTCGTCGAGCGCACGGTCGAGCCACAGGTCGGCCAGGTCGAGGTGGTCGGAGCACATGAGGGCGTTCACCGCCGCGTAGAAGACGTCGGAGCCGGCGATGACGTCTTCGAGGAGCTCGCCGTTGCCGAGCGCCCGCTCGGACAGCGCCCGCGCCTCGGCGGCGGTGATGCCCTCTAGATTGCCGAATCCGGCGAGCTGGGCCAGCAGCAGCCGCTCGGCCGGGCGATCGCCGAGCGAGCGGCTGCGCGTGCGCTGCATGTACTCGGCGTGCAGTGCGCGGGTGGAGAGCGACTGGCCGGCCACGAGGATCAGCTGCGCCTCGATCTGCATCGAGAGGTCGCGGTCGGTGTCTCCAAGATCGCTCAGCGCCTGGTCGAGTACCGCGATCGCCGCCCTGTGTTCGTCTCGCAGGTACAGCGTGAGGGCCAGGCCGCGCGCCGCGAACGCCCGCAGGATCGGATCGGCGGCGCACTCGAGCGCTTGCCCCAGGTGTTCGGCGGCCTCGGGCTGGTGGCTGAGGGCCTCGGCCACGCCGAGTTCGCCCAGGACATGCCCCCGCTCCTGGGGCAGAGGGGGCTCGTTCAAAGCCCGCGTGAGGTAGGCGACCGCACTGTCGGGCGCGGCGCGGCCGAGCGCCCGGCGCGCCGCGTCGCGCAGCACCCCCACCGCCCATGGCTCGCCCGTGGGGTCGGCGACGAGCAGGTGCGCGGCGACCCGCTCGGAGGCCGCACCCGCGTCGATGAGCCGCCGTGCCGCCTCGACGTGCAGGCGCATCCGCTCGGCCCGTGGGAGGTGGGCGTTGATCGCCGAGCGCACGATCGGGTGGACGAACGCCAGCTCGCGGCCCGGCTGCAGCACGTCCGCGCGCTGCAGCAGGTCGGCGGCCTGCGCTCCGGCGGCGAGGTCGAGGGCGGCCAGCTGTGCGACCGCGGCCAACTCGGCGCCGTCGCCGAGCACCGCGAGCGCGCGAGCCAGCGCGGCGGCTGCCCCGGACAGCCGCGAGATCCGCGCGAGCACCGCGCGCGAGACGGCCTGCGGCCCGTATTCTCCGACCAGCACCGTGGCCCGGCGGCTCGGCGCGACCCCCGCATCTCGCAGCGCGTGCAGCAGCTCGCGCAGCAGAAACGGATTGCCCCGAGTCGCGACGTGGCACGCGCCGGAGAACTCCACATCCGGCGTCTCGGAGAGCTCGGCGTGCACCAACTCGAAGACGGCGTCGCTGCTCAGCGGTGCGGGCTGCACCACCTCTGAGCGTGCGTCGCCGCGCAGCGCGGACACCAGCTCCTCCTCGGATGCCGGTTCCCCGGCGCGCAGCGCCGCCACGACGGTGATCGCCAGCCCATCCAGACGGCCGGCCAGGTAGTTCAGGAAGCGCAGCGATGCCGCATCGGCCCACTGCAGGTCGTCGAGCACGATCGACACGGGCGCCCGCTCGGCGACGTTCACGCACAGCCAGAACAGCCCGTGCAGCATCGCGAGCACGGGATCCGCGCTGAGGGGCGCGAAGCTCGAACTGGCCCCATCCAGCAGCGGGCGCGTCAGTCCGGCCGCGCCGGCCAGCAGCGCTTCGCGTTCCTCACCCGGCACGGTCCGCAGCAGGGGCTCGAAAAGCTGGCGCACGACCCCGTAGGCAAACGCCTGCTCGAGCTCGGCGCCCCTGGCGCTGAGCACGTGCATGCCTCTGGCCGTCGCCAGGCCGCGCGCCATGTCCAGCAGTCGCGTCTTGCCGATTCCGGCCGGGCCCTCGACGAGGGTGATCCCACCGACGCCCATGCGCGCCTCCTCGAGCCGCGCGCCCAGCGCCTCGAGGTCGGCCTCCCGCTCGAGCAGGACAGCGGTCTCGAGTGCACCCGGGGCAGACACGTTCGCAACTTACGTCATGCGCCGAGGGTGCGCAAGCGCCAAGCGCGTCGGCCCTGGCGAGGGCGCGACCGCAGAACGGCTCGCCGCCCAGGGAGCGATCGGATTCAAAAGTTCGGGGGGCCTCCAAAAGTTCAGGGGGCCTCCCTGACGCGAAGCCAGGTTCGATGGTCTAAAACTCGTGCCTCCATTTGATCTGAGTCTTTTAACCGACAGGAGCACGATGCCCAAAAGTTCGATTTCCATCGATGAAGTAGCGGCGGTCGTCCGCGCCCAGCTGGGCAAAAAGCTACCCGCCGAGACGGTGCTCGAACCCGATACGACGCTCGAGGGTCTCGGCCTTGCCAGCCTGGACGTCACCGAGATGTTCTTCGCCATCGAGGAGCTGGTCGGCCGCGAGCTCGATCCGGTGCCGGCGGCGGATGCCCAGACGCTGGGCGAGCTGGTTGCCCTGGTAAACGCCCAGCTCGGCGCGCTCGCCGAACCCGTGGCCTAGAGAAGGCGATGGACGCGACGATCGACACATACGCCGGCGCCTCCTCGGAAGCGATCGAGCACCACTACGACGTCGGCAACGAGTTCTATCGACTCTGGCTCGACGAGACGATGACCTACTCGTGCGCGCTGTGGGCCGAGGGCGACACCCTCGAACGAGCCCAGCTGCGCAAGCTCGACCATCTGATCGAGGGTGCCCGGGCCGGCGGTGCCGATCGCGTCCTCGACGTCGGTTGCGGATGGGGAGGTCTGCTCGTTCGGCTCGTGGAGCTGCACGGCGTCAAGCACGCCACCGGTCTGACGCTGAGTCGAGCTCAGGCCGAGGCGGTCGCCGCCCTGGAGGACGAGCGCATCGATGTGCGCGTCGAGAACTGGGCCGAGCACGAACCGGGGGAGCGCTACGACGCGATCATCTCGATCGGGGCCTTTGAGCACTTCGCCCGCTTCGGGATGACGCGGCGGGAGCGTGTGGCGGCGTACCGCAAGTTCTTCGCGTTCTGCTGGGGGCTGCTGGCGCCGGGGGGGCGCCTCGTGTTGCAGACCAACGCGAAGGGCGCCAACGTGCGCCTCGACCGCCGCACCGCCGCCGAGCTGAGGTTCGTCGCGGAGCGGATCTTCCCGGAGTCGGAGCTGCCGTGGGCCTCGGAGATCCTGGAGGCCGGCGAGCGGCGCTTCGAGGTCGTGAGCCTCCGCAACGATCCCGACCACTACGCGCGGACCTGCGAGGCGTGGCGCGCCGGCCTGGAGGCGAACCTCGCTCGCGCGAGGGAGCTCGCCGGCGAGTCCATCGTCGATGACTACCGCCGCTACCTCGAGGTGACCGTCGAGCACTTCCGCAGGCGGCATCTGGCTCTGCTGCGCATTGTCTACGAACGGATTTGACGCAACCCTCCCACCCGAACGCACCTCCCACCCCAATTGACTTAAGGAGAACACCATGACTGGACATTCGCATCGGAACTTCATGTTGGCGGCGGCGATCCTGCCGCCGCTGGGGGTGGCGGCGGCGATCGTGCTGCTGTGGAATCTGCTCGTCGGCTGGACCGAACTGGGGCTCTTCATCGGTCTGTACTTCTTCACCGCCGTCGGCATCTCTGTCGGCTACCACCGCCTGCTCGCGCACCGCACGTTCAAGGCGAGCGAGCCGGTGCGGGTGATCCTCGCGATCGCCGGCACGCTCGCTGGCCAGGGGCCCGCGATCACGTGGGCGGCGCACCATCGCAAGCACCACAACCTCGCCGACCAGGAGGGCGACCCGCACAGCCCGCGTCTGCACGACGAGCCCGGCGTAAAGGGCATCTGGAAGGGCTTCTGGCACGCGCACATCGGCTGGCTCTTCGATGAGACGCTGACCTCCGAGCCGATGCGCTACGTGCCGGACCTGGTGCGGGAGAAGGAGATGCGCTGGATCAGCCGCCACTTCGTAGCTCTCGTGATTGCCGGCGTGGTGGCGCCCGGTCTGATCGCCTATGCGATCACACAGAGGCCGCTGGCGCTGCTCACCGGGATGCTGTGGGGTGGAGTGGTGCGCATCTTCCTGCTCGACCACGTCACCTGGTCGATCAACTCGCTCGGTCACATCGTCGGAACCCGCCGCTTCGAGACCAGCGACCACTCTCACAACCTCCCGCTCCTGTCGATCCCCTCGCTGGGGGAGAACTTCCACAACAACCACCATGCGTTCCCGAACTCAGCGGTCATCGGCCTGCGCGCCAGCGAGCTCGACCTTGGCTACCTGCTGATCTGCGCCCTGGAGCGGGTCGGGCTGGCGTGGGATGTGCGACGCCCGAGTGAGCGCCGCGTGCTCGACCGCTCTGCGCCTGCATAGCGATGAACCTCTGGGACGCTCTCACTTGTAAGGCGCGCGACGCGGGCAGGCTCCACTGCTGGGACGGGACGGGCTTCTACACCGCGTCCTGGCCCGAGGTGGTCGCCGACGCGCGGCACATCGCGGGAGGGTTGCGCTCGCGTGGGGTGCGCCCGGGCAGCCGTGTGGCGAGCGTGCTCACCAACTCGCCCCACTCGGTGCGCGGCATCCTCGGGGTGTGGCTGGCGGGCGGCACGTTGGCCTCGCTGCCGGTGCCGGCCCGCGGGATGGACGTGGAGGAGTACCGCGGGCAGCTGCGCACGCTGTGCGACCACGTCGAACCCTGCGCTTTCGTGGTCGACGAGCAGCTGCGGGAGCTCGTGCCCGACCCGCTGCCCAACGACGCGAAGCTGTTCTCCTGGGAGTCTCTGGACGCCCCCGGCGCACTGGACCCTTCACCGCCGGAGCTCGACGACGTCGCCTTCGTCCAGTACTCCTCGGGCAGCACGGGAAGGCCGAAGGGCTGCACGCTCACCCCGCGCGCCATCGCCGCCCAGCTCGAGCTCCTGCGCGACGCGCTCGACGGCGAGCCCGGGCGTGAGGTCGTCTGCTCCTGGCTGCCCCTCTCCCACGACATGGGGCTCTTCGGCTGCCTGCTGTATCCGTGGGCATGGGACTACGACCTCGCGCTCTCCTCCCCGGAGCGGTTCATGCACTCGCCGCGTACATGGTTTGCCGATATGGCGCAGTGGGGCTGCACGCAGACAGCCGGTACGAGCTCCGCGCTGCACTTCGCCGCGCGGGCGCAGCGCGGCGCCCAGCTGCCGGCGCCGCTGCGCCTGCGCAGCGTGGTGATCGGCGCGGAGCGGATCGAACCCGAGGCGCTGGCCGCCGCCGCCGAGACATTTGCACCGTTTGGGTTGCGCCCGCACGCCCTGCGGCCCGCCTACGGGCTCGCCGAGGCCACGCTCGCGGTCACCGCGACGCCCACCAATCGCGCTCCGAGCGTGCGACGTGTGGATGCCGTGGCGCTGGCAGACGGCGAGATCGCCGAAGTTGAGCCCGACGCCCAGAGCGCGACGACGCTGGTCTCGCTGGGAGGGCCCCTGCAGGGCGTCCAGCTGCGCTTCGAGGAGCCGCAGCGCCTCTCACAGCTGCACGTGCGTTCGCAGAGCATCTTCAGCGGCTACCACGCCGACCGGGAGGCGACCGCGGAACGTCTGTACGGGGGTGAGGTGGCTACGTGCGACCTCGGCTTCCTGCACGACGAGGAGCTCTATCTGGTGGGCCGCTCGGATGACATCCTGTCGATCGGGGGGCGGAAGGTGTACGCGCACGAGATCGAGGCGGCGGTCGGCTCCTCCAGCGGCGTCCGTCGTGGCTGCTGCACGATCATCGACGTTCCCGGCAGCGGCGCCACGCACCTGACGATGCTCCTCGAGCTCCGCGACGGCCGCACCGACTTCGAGGAGATTGCGGCCGCGGCCGCACGGACCGCCACGGCGAAGGCGGGCATCAACCTGAGCGAGTGCGTCTTCCTGGAGAAGGGCGCGCTGCCGAAGACCCCCACCGGCAAGATCCAGCGCTACCGCTGTCGCGAGCTGCTGCTGCGCGACGGCCTCTCGCCGATCCGCAGGGTTTGGATGGCCGGCAGGAGCGGCGCGCCGCGGGCGCGAGCGACAGCCGGTGCCTGACTCCCCGCCACTCACCGAGCTCCCCGCCACGCTCGTCGAGCTGCTGCGCCGCCGGGCGCAGGGAGAACCGGACGCGAGGGCGATCACCTTCCTCGCGGACGGCGAGCACCAGGAGGAATCTCTCACCTACGCCGAGCTGGAGCTGGATGCGCGGCGCATCGCCGCCTTTCTGCGCGAGGAGGGGGTCGCGGTGGGCGCGCGAGCGCTGCTGCTCTACCCGCCCGGGCTGGACTACATCACCGCGTTCTTCGGCTGCCTGCTCGCGGGAGTGATCGCCGTTCCGGCCTACCCGCCGCTGCTCAACCGGCCCTCCTCCCAGCTAACGACCTTCGTCGAGAACGCAACCCCCGAGATCGCACTGAGCACCGAGGCGATCCTGGCGCTGCGCGAGCCGCTCACCGAGCAGGAGCCCGCGCTCGGCACGATCCGGTGGGCCGCGACCGACACGCTTGAGCGGGGCGGCGAGGTGGAGTGGCGCCCGCCGCCAATCGGGCCCGAGACGGTCGCCTTCATCCAGTACAGCTCCGGCTCGACGGCGGCGCCAAAAGGGGTGATCCTCAGCCACCGCAATCTGCTCGTGAACACGACCGCGATGTGCGAGCGGGCGCAGCTGGGAGCGCAGACGCGCACCGTCAGCTGGCTGCCCCCCTACCACGACGCCGGCCTCATCGGCAAGATCATCACCCCCCTGGTGGGCGGCTTCCCCGGGGTGCTGATGTCACCGATCGCGTTCCTGCAGGAGCCCGCCCGCTGGCTGAGGGCGATCGAGCGCTACCGGGCGACCTGCAGCGCCGCGCCCAACTTCGGCTACGAGCTGTGCGTGCGCAAGACCACGCCGGAGCAGCGCGCGGCACTCGACCTCTCCAGTTGGCGGTGCGCGATGAACACCGGCGAGCCGGTGCGGGCGCAGACGCTGCGCCGCTTCGCCGAGGCGTTCGCACCGGCGGGCTTCCGCTACGAGTCCTTCTACCCCTGCTACGGGCTCGCCGAGAGCACGGTGATGGTCGGTGGGCCCGATCCCGCGAAGGCGCCGCGCGTGACGGCGCTCGATCGCGAGGCGCTCCAGGAGGGCAGCGTCGCGGCGGCCGCCGATGGGGATCGGGTGCACGAGCTGGTGGCCTGCGGGCACGCCCTGCCCGGCCACCGCGTCGTGATCGTGGAGCCCGACGGCAACCGGCCGTTGGCGGAGCGCGAGATCGGCGAGATCTGGGTGCACGGCCCGAGCGTCGCCCAGGGGTACTGGGGTCTCTCGCAGGCCACCGAGGAGGGCTTCCGTGCGCGGCTCGGCGACGGCGATCCCACGCCGTTCATGCGCACCGGCGACCTGGGTTTCCTCGACGGCGGCGAGGTCCACATCGCGGCCCGCGCGAAGGACCTCATCGTCGTGCGCGGTCGCAACCACTACTCACAGGACGTCGAGCGCACCGCCGAGCAGGCGAACCCCGCTCTGCGGCCGGGCTGCAGCGCGGCCTTCGGGCTCGAGGAGGACGGCGAGGAGCGGCTCGTGCTCGTCGGCGAGGTCGATGAGCGGCGCCTCGGCGACGTCAACGCCGTTCTCACGGAGGTGGCCCAAGCGATCCTCCACCAGCATGGCGTGCAGCCCGGTGCGATCGTGCTGATCGAGCGCGGCGCGCTGCCGAAGACCTCCAGCGGAAAGCAGCGCCGGCGCGAGACGCGCGCGCGGTTGCTGGCGGATGAGCTCCCGGTCCTCGCCGAATGGCGGGCGCCGCGACCGTCGGCTGCGGCGCCCCCCACGGGGGGAGGGCGCGACGCGCCTGCGTACTCGACCTTCGAGATCGAGCGATGGCTGGTCCACCGCCTCGCCACCGAGACCGGAATGGACCCTGCGCTGGTCGGCTTCGATACGCCGTTCGCGGCGTTTGGCCTGGACTCGGTGCGAACCGTCGAGCTCGTCACGGAGCTCTCGCGGTGGCTTGGACGCCAGATCCCCGAGACCGCGCCGTGGGAACACCCGACAATCGCCAGGCTGGCCGCCCACCTCACTGGCGAACCCGACGTTCTCGCCAGTGCGCCCGCCCACCTCGCCAGCGAACCCGGTGTCCTGGCCGGTGAGCCCGACGTCCTGGCCGGCAAGCCCGACGCCCTCGCCGGTGAGCCCAACGCCCTCGCCGCCGGCAGCGAGCGGCAGCCTGCTGCCAGCGGCGAGCCGGTCGCGCTGGTGGGCATGTCCTGCCGCTTCCCGGGTGCCCCGGACCTCGAGGCCTTTCACACGATGCTCCGCCGGGGCGCCGAGGGCACCGTGGAGGTACCGCCGGGCCGCTGGAGCGCTCCGGCCGAGGTTACCGCGGCGGGGCGGGGCGGCTTCGTCGAGGGCGTCGATCTGTTCGACGCGGCGTTCTTTGGTATCGCGCCGGTCGAGGCTGGGAGCATCGACCCGCAGCAGCGGCTGCTGCTCGAGGTGGCGTGGGAGGCGCTCGAGCACGCCGGCCAGGCGCCCGACCGGCTCGCGGGAACCGCGACCGGCGTGTTCGTGGGCATCGGCACCGCTGACTACTTCCAACTGCAGGCCGAGGCGGGCGCGCTCACGCCGTACTCCGTGACCGGAACGGCGCACAGCATCGCCGCCAACCGCCTCTCCTATCTGCTCGACCTGCGGGGCCCGAGCGTCGCCGTCGACACGGCCTGCTCCTCCTCGCTGGTCGCCGTGGACCTCGCGTGCCGGAGTCTGCGCGCCAACGAGAGCGACATCACCATCGCCGGTGGCGTAAACCTGATGTTGACGGCGCATCTCAGCGTCGCGCTCTCGCGCGCACAGATGCTCGCGCCCGACGGTCGCTGCAAGGTTTTCGACGCGGCTGCCGACGGATACGCTCGCGGCGAGGGCTGCGGCGTCGTGGTGCTCAAGCGGCTCTCCGACGCGCTGCGCGATGGGGATCGCGTGCTCGCGCTGGTGCTTGGATCCGCGGTCTCCCAGGACGGCCGCACCAGCGGGCTGTCCGCGCCGAACGGCGCGGCCCAGCGGGAGGTCATCGGCCACGCACTCCGGGACGCCGGTGTCAGCCCGGGGGATGTCGGCTACGTGGAGACGCACGGCACGGGCACCGTGCTCGGCGACCCGATCGAGGTCGCCGCGCTGGCGAGCGCGCTCGGCCGGCGCGCCGACGGGGAGGTCTGCCGGATCGGCTCGGTCAAGGCGAACATGGGGCATCTCGAGGCGGCCGCGGGGATCGCGGGCCTGATCAAGGCGGTGCTCGCGCTCCAGTTCGCTGAGCTCTACCCGCAGCCCAACCTGAGGCGGATCAACCCACGCATCGACCTGGAGGGGGCCGGTCTGGAGGTCCCCACGGAGCTGAGCGAGTGGGCCACTCCGGGACGGCCCCGGCGCGCTGGCGTGAGCAGCTTTGGGTTCGGCGGCACGATCGCCCATGCGGTGCTGGAGGAGCCGCCTACACCCGCCCCCCCCTTCGACCGGGAGGAGCGTCCGTGGCACCTGACGACGCTCTCGGCGCGCGGCGACGCGGCGCTCGGCGAGCTTGCCGCTCGCGTTGCCCGACACCTCGATTCAAGCGAGGAGATCTCGCTGGCGGACATCGCCTACACGCTCAACACCGGCCGAGCGCGGCTGCCCTCGCGCCTTGCCGTGCGCGCCCGCTCGAGCGCGGAGCTGCGTGAGCGGCTGCTGCGCTTCGCCGCGGGTGAGGCCGATGCGGCAGCGCACCGCGAGGTGGCCGGCGGCCGCGGGCCCGCCGTGGCGTTCCTCTTCAGCGGCCAGGGCGCCCAGCATGCGGGGATGGCTCGGGAGCTCCACGCGAGGAGCCCCACATTCCGTGCGGCGCTCGAGCGTTGCGCGGGAGTCCTGGACGGGCTGCTCGAGGAGCCGCTGGCCGAAATCCTCTTCGGCCGGGGGGGCGCGGAGCGTATCCACCAGACCGAGTACGCCCAGCCAGCGCTCGTCGCCGTGGAGATCGCGCTGGCACGGCTGTGGGAGTCGTGGGGCATCGTGCCCGACGCGGTCGCCGGGCACAGCGTGGGCGAGATCGCCGCCGCGCACGTGGCCGGCGTGCTGACGCTTGAGGACGCGCTGACGTTCGCCGCCGAACGGGGGCGCCTGATGCAGGCGCTGCCGGCCGGGGGAGCGATGGCGGCGATCATGGCGCCCCCGGATGCGGTGGGGGAGGCGATCGCCGGCCGCGAGGAGGAGGTCGCAATCGCGGCCCACAACGGGCCAGAAGCGGTGACGATCTCGGGCGAGGCCGAGATCGTCACCGAGCTCGTCGGCCTTTTCAAGTCACGCGGGATCCCCGCTACGCCGCTGCAGGTCTCCCACGCGTTTCACTCGCCGCTCGTTACGCCGATCCTCGAGCAGTTGGAGCGGGCGGCGAGCGGCTGCCGCCCCGCGCCGCCCGTCATCGCCCTCGCGCAGGGCGTGACCGGGGAATTGATGGAGCGGGAGGCGCCCGGGGCGGACTATTGGCGGCGGCAGGCACGCTCGCCGGTGCTGTTCGCGCGCGTGCTCGCCAGCCTCGACACCGAGCTCGAGCGGATCCGCCCGGAGGGACACAAGATCTTTGTCGAGATCGGGCCCCGGCCGGTGCTCCTCGGCTTCGCGCGCCGCGCCCTGGAGCGGGATGGCAGGACGCTCCTCGCGTCGCTGCGGGAGGACCGCGAGGACTGGCCCACAATGCTCGACGCGCTCGCGAGCCTGCACCTGTTGGGTGTGCCGGTGGACTGGCGGGGGTTCGATCGCGATTACCACCGCAGCGTGGTCTCGCTGCCGAGCTACCCGTTCCAGCGGCGGCGGCACTGGATCGACTCGGTGGAGGATCACCCGGGCGCCATGAGCGCGGTCGCGCTCACAAATGGTGGTCCCACCCGCTCTTCTCATCCTCATCATTCGCGGGAGCCCGTGCGCGCTGAGCTCCCGCCGGAGCCGCCGTCGCGGGAGCGGCTGCTCGCCGCGAGCGCCGCGGAGCGCCGCGGGGCTCTGCGGGAGTATCTCCAGGCGCAGCTCGCGCAGGTCCTAGGTTTGCCCGCGGCGGGCCTGGAGGTGCGCGAGCCGCTCAGGGACGCCGGGCTCGACTCGATCATGGTGCTGGAGGTCCGCCACCGCGTGGAGTACGTGCTCGGCGTCCCGCTACCGGTGGTGAGCATCGCCGAGGGAGCCACGATCGCCGAGCTCGCGGAGGGTCTCGCGGAGCTCCTGGAGGCGCTCGACGCCCACGATGGCGCCGACCAGCTGACAGAGCGCGCCGATCCGCTGGCCACCTCGAAGGTGGCGGGATGAGGTTGGTCGAACCTGCCGTCGCGACCGGGGAATCGCCTCGGCGACCTGGTCTCCCGCAGGGGCGCGTTCCTGGGGCGAGGATCGCGAGCCTCGACTTCGACACCCCGCTCGAGCGCGCCGAGGTGCACAAGCACGACCCGGGAGAGGTGCTCATCACCGATTCGGCCGCCGTCGGGGCGGACAGCTTCCTGTGCGCGGCCAGCCTCCCGTGCTTGCACCCTACCTACGCACCTGCCGGGGCGGGACATCACGATCTGCTGTTGCTGCTCGAGGTGGTGCGGCAGGCAACGATAGTGGTGGGCCACCGTCACCTCGAAGTGCCGCGGGATCGCCAGTTCCTGCTGCGTGAGGTCGAGCTCGAGGTGCTGGATCTTCGTGCCTGCCGCCGCACCCCCGACCGTGCGCGGGCGCTCGTCGATGTGCGTGTGAGCAGGGTTCGCCGTCTCGATGGTGTCGTCGCGGGCTTCGACCTGGTCGGCCGGCTCAGCGTCGACGGCGCCACTGCGGTCGCCGGTGCCGGCGTGTGCCTATGCCTGGCGCCGGAGGATTACCGGGTGGTGCGCGGTCAGCCGAGCCTCCCGAGCTCGCGGGAGCTCGGGAGGCGGGCGCTGCGCCCTTGCGCAGCTCCCGCCGAGGTGGGGCCGGCGGGGCAGGCGGAGGTGGTGGTGACGCCGATCGAGGGCTCCAATGACAGCGATGCCTGTGCCGAGGTGATCGTCGATCCCGCTCACCCGACGTTCTTCGACCATCCGCTGGATCACGTTCCGGCGATGCTGCTGGTACAGGCCGCCCGGCAGGTCGCCCATGCGGCCGTCCCGGGCGGCGCCGGGGCTGTGACAGTGGGCGCCCGCGCGCGCTTTGTCTCCTTCGGGGAGTTGCACCCGAGCGTGAGGTGCGAGGCGAGGTTGGTGGGAGCCGGTGCCCCCGCGTTGCCGCCGGCCAGCGTCGAGGTGACCCTCGAGCAGGCGGGCGCCGTGATCGCCGAGTTGAGCTTCGACATCTGCTGGGCCGATGGGTAGCCGGCTTCTGACAGCGGTGGTCGGCGGGGGCGTATCGGGCATGGCGGCCGCCCTCGCCCTCCAGCGATCCGGCCACGAGGTGGAGCTGATCGAGCGCTCGACCACGCTCGGTGGGCGCTGCGCACCGGGGCTGCTGGGCGAGCGGCCGGTGGCCTTCGGGGGCAAGAACGTCGGACGGCGCTACACCCGCTTGCGGGAGCTCACCGCGGGGCTCGGAGATCACCCCTACGAGCCGTTTGGCATCAACTCCTCGCGCGTGGAGGGCGGGCGATTGATAACGATCGACAGCACCCGCCGCCTTCGCAGCCTGCGGACGCTCACGCGCATGGGATCGCCCGCGGATCTCGCGCGCCTGCTCTGGCTTGCCTCCCGCGTGCGCTCCGAGGAGGCGAACCGCTACCTCGGCTCGCCGTATTTCACTCGCCTGGGACGCCGCTGCGACGCGAGGCCGCTCTCGTCTCACTTCAGCCCGATGCTCACGCGCTCGCTGCTACGCCCGGTCACCGTCCGCATGAACGGCGCCGAGCCGGACGAGGTGTTCCTGGGGACGTTCGGCACCAACCTCGGGATGCTCATGGACAGCTTCGACCAGCTGAGCCACGGGATCCAGCCCGTCCTGCGGGCGTTCGCGCAGCGGATACCGGTGCGGCTCGGGCTGTGCGCCACAGGGCTCGTAATGGAGGGGGAGCGGGTCGCCGGTGTGCGGCTGGCGGGCGATGGCGGGGTCCCCGAGGAGCTGCCCTACGACTCGATCGTTCTCGCGGTACCCGCGAACGCGGCCGCCGAGCTGCTGCAGAGCACGCATCGGGTGCTCGCCGATCGCCTCCGCACCGTGCGCTACTTCCCGGGAGCGGTGGTGCTCGCCGAGTACGACCGGCCGGTCTTCGCGCGCGAGGTCCGGGCGCTGGTCTTCGGGGAGGGGCCGTGCAGCAACGGGGGGGCGTACGGCATGGAGGACCGCCACATCGTGCGCTACACCTTTAGTGGGCGCGAGGCGCGCGCGCTCCTTGGGGAGGGGATGGAGGTCGAGCGGCTGCTCGACGCGGGCGAGGCGCAGCTCGCGCCGCATGTCACGCTCAAGGGGGCCCGCCGCCGCCATGCTGCCGGACACAAATGGGGGGCCGCCTACTGCGCGTACACGCCCTTCCACGGAGATTTCCTGGCCGCGGTTCACGGCGCGCTCGCCCGCGTGCCGGGGCTCGAGCTCGCCGGGGATTACATGCTCGGCGCCTCCATGGAGGCGTGCGTGCGCTCCGGGGAGCAGGCCGCACAGCGCGCTCAGCAGGCCGGGGAGCGCGCTCAGCTCGACCATGTGAAGCCCACGAACAGGGAAAGTGCTCTCCTGCGGAGGTGATGAGGAAAGATGGATCGGCTTGGCAGAAAAACGATCGTGCTCACCGGCGCCTCGGGGGTGGTGGGCAACGCGCTGCTCTCGGAGTTCGACGATCACGAGTTGATATGCCTGGTGAATCGCGGCGACATCGACGGTCGCCCGGTTGTGCGGGCCGATGTGACGCGACCGCAGCTCGGCCTCGATCGCACGGCGTACCGCGATCTGGCTCGCCGGGCGGACTGCGTGATCCACTCGGCGGCCGTGACCGACTGGGCGGAGCCACTGGAGCGGATCCGCACGACCAACGTTGGGGGAACGCGCAACGCGCTCGAGCTAGCCCGTGACGCGGACGCGCCCTTCTACTACATGAGCACATCCTTCATCCGCGCGATCGCCCCCGACGCGCCGCTGGAGCTTCCCTCCTCGCACATCATCGTCAACTACGTTACCTCTAAGCGCGATGCAGAGCAGCTGGTGGCGAGTGCGGGGGTACCGTATACGATCTTCCGCCCGACGAACCTGATCGGCGACTCGCGCACGGGCCGGATCGCCCGCAACCAGATCACCCAGATCGTGGCGGAGTTCGTCTGTCGCGGAAAGGTGGCGCTCTACCCGACACGCGATGACACCCTCGCGGACGTGATTCCCCAGGATGTGTTCGCCAAGGCCGTGGCCGGCGTCATCCGCGCGGAGGACCTCGGCCACGAGTACTGGCTCACCTCCGGAGAGCACGCGCTGACGGTGCCGGAGGCGATCGCCCTGTGCGTGCGGTTCATGGGGGAAATCGGACGCCCGATAGATCCCCCGCGACTGGTGGACCCATCTGAGGTGGACGCCGTGTGCGCCGAGGTCGACGCGCTGCCTCCGATGGGCAGGGCGTTCTTCGCGCGTCTGCTGGAGTTCAGCGAAGGCATCGCCGCCTGCGGCACCTTTCCCAGCGACCTGGAGGAGCTGACCGAGCGCTACGCGCTTCCGCGGCCCTCGCAGCAGGAGGCCTACCTGCGCGGACTGGACTTCTGGGCGCGTGCCAAGGGGCTCACGCCCAGCGCACGCGCCGCCTGAGGATTGACCACGACCGCCAACGGCGGGGATCCTCGCAACCGTTGCGCTCGGCGAGCCTGGTCCGGTACTCAGGAGCCGATCACCAGGGCGAGGACGAGCAGCGCCAGCAGATGGAAGGTCTGATCGACCGCGATCGACACCGCCAGGTTTTCCTGTGGGTCCAGCCGCTTGACCCCCTTCATGTACATCTGCAGCAGCCTCCCGTCGTCCTGGATGAGGTGGGGGAGGAAGATCGCGGGGATCACCCACAGCAGTTCGGTGCCCAAATCGGCCACGATCAGCGCGGGGATGAAGCAGAGGGTGTAGGTGCCGACGTGGGTGAACAGTGCGCGGCTCGCGTCGGCGTCCCCCCGGGCCAGGCCGCCGCGCTTGTGCCGGGCCTGCCAGTCGGTCTGCAGCAGGTAGTCCCCGACCAGGTGGGAGACCACGAACACGATAAAGACTTCCACCCAGGTCATCCGACCCCGGAGCCTATCTGGCGGCCGCCCCCTGCCCGCGCCTCCTGCCCGCGCTCGTGCTCCATGCCCGCGCCCGCGCCTCGCGCTCCATCCTCGCGCCCGTGCGCACCTCCCGCCGCTCTCGGCACCAGTAGCCTTCGCGCGGTGAGCGCGACAGCCCATGGAATCCAGGGGAGCCCGTTCCCGCCGATCGCCGACTACGGCTTCCTCTCGGACTGCGAGACCTGCGCGCTGATCGCCCCGAGCGGCAACGTCGAGTGGATGTGCCTGCCGCGCCTGGACTCCCCGAGCGTGTTCGGGGCGATGCTCGACCGCGACGCCGGGGGCTTCCGGTTGGGCCCCGCCGGGGTGACGGTTCCGGGCGCGGTGCGCTACCTGCCGGGGACGCTGGTGCTGGAGACCAGCTGGGAGACGCGCACCGGGTGGGTGGTGGTGCGCGACGTGCTGTGCATCGGGCCGTGGTACCACAACGAGGAGCGCTCTCGCACCCACCGGCGCTCGCCCACCGACTACGACGCCGACCACGTGCTCCTGCGGACCGCGTGGTGTGTGCAGGGGTGGGCGGAGATCCACCTCGACTGCGAACCGGTCTTCGACTACGGGGGCCTCGCGGCGGAGTGGTCCTACACGGGGCCCGGCTACAATGAGGCCACCGCGGGCTCGGAGGGCATGGACCTGAAACTGCGGCTGCTCACCGACATGAACCTCGGGTTCGAGGGCCCGCGTGCGCGGGCGCGCACGATCCTGCGCGAGGGGGAGTCCGCGTTCGCGGCGTTGGGCTGGTCAGAGCACCCGCTGCCCGCCACCTCCACGGAGGCCGAGGAGCGGCTCGTGCGCACCGCGCACCACTGGCAGGAGTGGCTCAAGCAGGGCACCTTCCCCGACCACCACTGGCGCACCTACCTGCAGCGCAGCGCGCTGACGCTGAAGGGGCTGAGCTACGCGCCCACGGGGGCGATGGTGGCGGCGGCCACCACCTCGCTGCCGGAGACCCCGGGGGGGGAGCGCAACTGGGACTACCGCTACAGCTGGATCCGCGACTCGACCTTCATGCTGTGGGCGCTGTACACCCTGGGCTTCGACTGGGAGGCCAACGACTTCTTCTACTTCGTCGCCGACCTGGCGGAGGCGGAGGAGGGGGAGCTGCAGATCATGTACGGGATCGGTGGGGAGAGCCGCCTGGAGGAGCAGGAGCTCGACCATCTCTCCGGCTACGGGGGGGCGCGGCCGGTGCGGATCGGCAACGGCGCCTATCGCCAGCGCCAGCACGACGTGTGGGGGGCGGTGCTGGACTCGATCTACCTGCACACCCGCTCGCGCGACCAGCTGCCGGACCGGCTGTGGCCGATCATCAAGCGCCAGGTGGCGGGTGCCCTGGAGCACTGGCGCGAGCCCGACTGCGGGATCTGGGAGGTCCGCGGCGAGCCCCGCCACTTCACCTCCTCCAAGCTGATGTGCTGGGTCGCGGCCGACCGCGGGGCCCGCCTGGCGGAGCTGCGCGAGGACCGCGAGTGGGCCGAGCGCTGGCACGCGGCAGCCGCGGAGATCCACGCCGACATCTGCGCGCAGGGGGTGGACGAGCGGGGGGTCTTCACCCAGCACTACGACACCGCCACGCTCGACGCCTCGCTGCTCCTGATGCCCCTCGTGCGCTTCCTGCCGCCGGAGGACCCCCGCATCGTGGCCACCGTGATGGCGATCGCCGATGAGCTCACCGAGGACGGACTGGTGCTGCGTTACCGGGTGGAGGAGACTGACGACGGTCTCAGCGGCGAGGAGGGCTCCTTCACGATCTGCTCCTTTTGGCTGGTCTCCGCGCTCTGTGAGATCGGCGAGCTCGCCCGCGCGCGGTCGCTGTGCGAGAAGCTCATCTCCTACGCGAGCCCCCTGGGGCTGTATGCCGAGGAGATCGATCCCCGCACCGGCCGGCACCTCGGCAACTTCCCCCAGGCCTTCACACACCTAGCCCTGATCAACGCCGTCATGCACATCATCAGGGCCGAGCGAGAGGAGCAGGAGCGATGAGCAGCGACTCGATTCAGCTGCGCCTGGAGGTGATCAGCGGCAACGCCGCGGGCGAGACGATCCTCGTCGAGGACGAGCTCGTCATCGGGCGCCACGCCGAGGGGTCGGGGAGGCTCTCCGAGGACGAGGAGATCTCCCGCCAGCACGCCCGCATCTCGCGCGAGGCCACCGGGGAGTACGCGATCGAGGATCTGGGCTCCTCCAACGGCACGTTCGTCAACGGCCTGCGGATCCAGAGCCCCCGTCTGCTGGCGCTCGGCGACTCGATCGAGACCGGCGCTACGACGCTGGTCGTCAAGGAGATCGTGCACCCGCAGCCCGAGGTGCGCGCCAACCCGACCGTCGTCTCGCGGGTGCCGGTGCTGCCGGCGGAGGCGCTCCCGCTGCTGACCCTCCAGCTGGAGGTCGATTTCGACGCCCGCGAGGCGCGGATCGCGGTTGGGAAGGGGGGGGAGGGGGAGGGGGAGACGGTGCGCCTGGCCCTCGAGGAGGGGGTCTGGCGTTTCAGCGTGGCTGAGCCCGACGCCTGAATAGGCTTGCCGAGTGCGGCGGGCATCGTATGAATCATTTTGATAGCTTGACGCCCGACTGCGAGCTGTCATGACCGATTTCCTTGACGAGAAGCGCTTCGAGATCGCTGCCCGGCTGAGCGAGCTGGAGCCACTGGTCGAGGAGTACGAGCGCCTAAGCGCCGCTGCGGCGGCGCTTGGCGGAATCGGTGGGCCCTCCACCGCTCCCGCGGTGGGATCTCCTCGTGCCGGGCGGCGCGGAGGCAGCGGTACGCGCGCTGGGCAAGTACTCGCAATCGTGCAGGAACAGCCTGGGATCACGATTCCCGAGCTCGCGATCGCAATGGGCATCCGGCAGAACTACCTGTATCGCGTGCTGCCCGCGCTCGAGCGGGAGGGCGAGGTTCGTAGGGTCATGGCGGGGGATGCACGTCGTACGGCTGGCCGTGAGCCGTCGGGTTGGGTGCCTCAACGAGAAGAATGGTGCAACCTCTGTAGAGAAACGCACAGACTGGGAAAGCACAGGAAATGAGCCGGCCCGCACCGGCCCCGGCACCGGCAACGGAGCCACCGCTGATTCCACACATGCCGATGCCGCTCGGCTACTCTGCCGCGCTCGAAAATGTCGGGACGACGGCCGCTCCGCTGCTCGCCGGATTCGCTTTCACGCTGATTGGCCTCGTCGTGACGTCGAGCAGGGCGCTTGCGCAACCGGCCTTCGCCCTGCTGCTGCTGGTGATCGCGTCGCTCCTGCTGATCTGGACGGTCCAGTTCGCATTCGACGCCCGCCGGTACTACATCCCGCCGGGCGACTATCTGAGCCTTGCCCTAATGACACCCGATGGCATGACCAAGGACGAGCTCCGTCGCGAATACTCGAATTGGCTGCTCAAGCACCAGAAGTTGCTCGATCGCGCTCGCGCCACGTACAACGCCGGGATCGTATTTCTGCTCGCGGGCGTAGCCGTCGTGTTGATCCCGCCCGGACGGCTCGCCGACGTTCCGCTTCCGCGTCTCATTGCCGCGGCCTTCGTACTTGCCGGCGCCGTCGTCGAGACGATCGGCGCCCTGAGACCGGCGCTGGCCGTTATGTTCTCGCCACGGCTCGCGACGCTTGTAATAGCCACCATGGCGGCGCTCGCGACTTTGACAATCGGGCTGACGCTGGCCATCAGGCTGGCAGACCTGCGTGGGCCTCGGGGGCATCCGGGGGCGCATGGTGCTCCGGGGTCATCGGGTTCCCCTGGGTCACCGGGTCCGCCTGGACACCCGGGACATCCAGGCCCGCCGGGTAAGCAGGGTCCACCTGGACCACGCGGCGAACGCGGGCCGCCCGGTCCGCCGGGCAGCTCGACACCCCTCCCGGGCAGCTGATTCACAGCCGGGAATCAGCGAGACGGCTCCGCGAGCAGTAGCCCGCCCTACGCCAGCTTGCCAAGCGCCGCGGTCGACCAGCCGAAGCGGGTCATGTCGGTCGCGGGGGCGAGGGCGCCGGGACGCTCGCCCCGCCTGACGAAGACGATCGGCGCCGGCGCCGAGCGGGCGATCGCCCGGCGTGTGTCCCCGAGGCCCTCCTTGTGCCAGCGCTCGGAGAGGCCGACCAGCAGCAGCCCGGCTCCTGCGGCCGCCGCGAGGATCCCCTCGCGGCCGGGCTCGGCGAGGACCGGCTCGGCGGAGACCCCCGCGAACTGCTGCACGATCAGCGAGGCGTTTGCCAGCAGGCCACTGGCGTCGCGGCTGTCGTCCCTGCGCTCGGAGGAGCCGAGCAGCTGCAGCGGCGCCCCGCTGGCGGCGGCGATCCAGCTCGCGAGCTCCAGCGCTGCCCAGTCGTGGTCGGCGCCCCCGAAGGGCACCATCACCGAGCGCCCCGGACCGGGGCTGACCATGGCACCCTCGCGCGCCACCAGGACAGCCACGTCGCAGGGGGCGTCCCTGAGCACCGTGCCCACCTCCTCCCGGGGTACGCCGTCGCCGAGCAGCGGCCGGCGGCCGTCGATCAGCACCAGGTCAACCTCCTCGTCGCGGCACAGGCGCGTCAGGTCGCGGCCGGCGTCGGCCGAGGTCAGCGCCACGGCGCGGGCGGCCACGCCGGCGTCCAGCAGCTCCCGGCGGCTGCGCGCCACCTGGGCGGAGGCCTCGGCCACGAGCCGCGCCTCGGTGCGCAGGCCGCCGCGCACCGCCGCGCCGCGGGGCGGCCTGACGAGGCGAACGAGGATCAGCTCACGGCTCGGCTCCGAGCGCGCCAGCGGCTCGGCCAGCGCCAGCAGTTGAGCTAGGGCGGCCGCGCTTTGGGGCGCCACGAGGATCGAGCGTTCGGGCACCGCCCCGCGCTGCTCGGGCGTCAGCGTCGCGCTGGCGGCGGCGAGCTCCTGCTCGGGCTGCTCCCCGAAGGCGTTGCGGGGATCGAACAGCCGCATCAGCGGCCCCGTCATGAAGGTCGTCACGAGCGCCATGATCACGAGCGCCGCGAACAGCGCCGCCGAGATCGCCCCCACGGTGAGCGCCAGGTTGAGCACGATCAGCTCGGTCAGGCCGCGCGTGTTCATCAGCGCCCCCAGGACCGCCGACTGGCGCCACGGCAGGCGGATCGTGCGGGCCGCGATCAGCGTCCCGCCGAACTTGCCCACGATCCCGATCGCGCACAGCGCGAGGGTGATCTCGATGAGCTCCCCGCGGCCGAGCAGGGCGACGTTGGTGCGCAGGCCGGTGTAGGCGAAGAACAGCGGCAGCAGCAGCGTCAGAACGAAGTCCTCCACGCGGCGCGTCACGTCCTCGCTGAGCCCCGCGTGACGGGGCATCGCCAGGCCCATCACGAACGCGCCGAAGATCACCGCGATCCCGATCGTCTCGGTGGTGATCGCCGCCAGCAGCACCCCGGCGAAGATGATCGTGATCCACGCGCCCGGCACGCGCCCGGCCTCGTCGTAGGCGACCGCCGCGCGCGCCATGAGCGGGCGCACCAGGAAGGCCATGCCGAGGCAGAACAGCGCGGCCCAGCCGATCGTCTCGAGCACCGCCACGCCGCTGCCGGCCCCCGCCACGGCGGTGGCGAGTGCGATCAAAAACCACGCCGAGACGTCGTCGACGGCAGCCGCCGACAGCGCCAGCGCTCCCAGCGGCTGCTTGATCATGCGCCGTTCGGAGATGATCCGCGCGAGCACCGGAAAGGCGGTGATCGACATCGACACCCCCACGAACAGGGCGAAGGCCGCGAAGCGGATGTCCGGGGCAAGCAGGGGGTAGAGCGGCAGCGCCACCAGCATGCCCATCATCAGGGGCACCAACAGCGCCGTGTTGGAGACCGCGAGGGTCATCCGGGCGCGGCTGCGCAGCTGTCCGAGGTCGACCTCCAGGCCGATCAGGAACATGTAGAAGATCAACCCCAGGTTCGCCGCCACGCCGATGTAGGGGACGATGTCCGAGGCGAAGATCTGCGACTGCAGTTGGGGGGCGAGCACCCCGAACAGGGTCGGGCCGAGCAGGATTCCCGCGATCACCTCGCCCATCACGCGGGGCTGGCCGATCCTCGGCATCAGGCTCCCGCACAGGCGGGCAAACAGCATCACGATCACGATTGCGATGAAGAACGCCACCACCGTGTTTTCGGCGGTGCGCAGCTTGGTCGCCGAGAGGTGTTCGGGCAGCGCCGACGCGGTCGGGGCGGCTGGGGCGCGTGGGCGTGTGATGGCGGCAGCGTCCTGCACCCTTGTGTCGGCAGTCGCGTCGCCCGGGCGCGTGTCGGCCGCGGCGTCGCCTGTGCGGGTTCCGGCAGTCGCGGCGCCCGCCGGGGGGGCGGCGATGGGGATGACCTGCCCGCCTGGAGTGGGGACGCTGGTCGCGGGGGGCGTGAGCATCAGGTCCAGCGCGCGGCCCGCCGCCGTCCCAGCCACCGTGCGTCGCCCGCCGTGCTCGCAGGAGACGGTCCCGGCGAGCGTGCCCGCTCGGTAGAGCAGGATGCCCCGCGGCTTTTTCGAGGTGACCACCTCGACCCTGGAGCCTGACTGCGTGAGCTTCATCTTGCCGCCGAGGCACGCGGAGGCGGGAGCGAGCTGGTATTCGCCTTCCACGGACCCCGGGGCGAGTGGTTTGGGGGCTCCGGGTTCGGGTGGGTCGCGCTTGAGTTCGGCGCTCACGGGCACCCCGCCGAGGGAGCCCGCGAGTACGCCGTTCACAACGCGGGCGTCGATCTGGGCGACGCGGCCTCCCAAGCAGTGCACCGCGCCGCTGAGGCGCCCGCTCGCGAACGTCAACGCGCCGCCGAGGGTGGACTGGGCGTTGGAGATCGTGACGAACCGGCCCGACTGCGCCAGTTCGATCTTCGCTCCGAGGCAGGCGCCCGCTGCCGAGACGTCGTAGCCCCCCGCGATCTGCGGCTGGGCGTGCTTGGTGGTGCCGGTGCTGAAGACGAAGGCGAGCACGCCGGCGGTCACCAGCGCCAGCACGGCGTAGTGGACCGCTAGGCGACGGAGCCCGACGGAGCTCGGCGTCTCGGTGTCGATTGGCTCGCTCCCACTCGTGTCCATGCCGAGCGG
Source organism: uncultured Solirubrobacterales bacterium (assembly GCA_963713985.1). Classification (GTDB taxonomy): domain Bacteria; phylum Actinomycetota; class Thermoleophilia; order Solirubrobacterales; family Solirubrobacteraceae; genus Palsa-744. The sequence goes on from OY970219.1 coordinate 2,639,930, forward strand.
CCGGAGTCTAGCGGCGGGCGCCCCTCGCCGGTGGCTGGCATATGATTGGGATCTTCCCTGCAAACGAGGCGGTGGTCTGATGCGAGCTGAACACATACGCCCCCGGCGGCCGCGGGGCTCCCGGCGGACGATTGCGAGCGTGGCGCTGGCGGTCCTGCTTGCGATGGGGGCCACGACCGCGATGACGGCGACCGCCGCGGCGCCGGCGCCGGCGCCGCCGATCAACGACAACTACCTGAGCTCGCTGAACCTCAACGAACCGGGCAAGCCGCTCAACCGGACGGAAACCCTGCGTGACGTGCGCAACACGGCGGCGGCGACGGTTCAGCCCGACATCCTCAGTCCGCCCTCCCATGGCGGTCCCGCCGAGCTGACGGGCTGCAACGCCGTCAGCGAGGGCAAGACGATCTGGTACGACTTCTATCCCAACGCCAACGGGCTCGTTCAGATCCAGACCTCCGCGACCTTCGGCACGATCATGGCGGTCATGCCCTTCGACCCCAAGACGCTGCTGCCGGACTACAGCCAGCGCCACTGCGCGGTCAACGAACCCACGCTGGCGGGGAAACTGCTCGTCAACGTCCAGGCCGGGGAGGCCTACACGATCCAGATCGGGGGGGTCGATGAAGCCGGTGGCGAACTCGAGTTCCTGTTCGACTACCTCGTCCCGCTCAAGCGGCTGCAGGCCGAAGCGACGCTGACCGCGGCGCCGCTCACCGCTGGGGTGCGCGTGGTGAATCTCGCTGTCAGCGCCCCCAGGAAGGCTCGCGTCGAAGTCCGCTGCACGCGCGGGTGCCGCCCGCAGGCCAGGACCGCGCGGACCGTCCGCTTCCCGGGCTTGGGCGGCGCGGTGCTGCCGGACGGGGCCGCCCTGAAGATCTACGTGACCGCCAAGAACGAGATCGGCGCGTACATCGAATACCGCATCGGCCACGCCAGCTTCACCAAGATCCAGCGCTGCCTGAAGCCGGGCTCCAAGCGGCCCGTTCCCTGCGAATGACCGCTACCGCGCGTGGGCGCGTGGCGATCACGGCGCTGATTGTCGTGCTGGTGTTCGGTGCGGCGTTCGCGGTGCGCAAGGCGACCGCTGGGGGAACCGCGACGCCAGCGCTGCCGACGACGGTCGTGCTGCCCTCGACCCCGGTGCCCGCCTCCGGTCTCGCACTGCCGGTGGTGGCGCTGCCGACGCTTCACCGTCCGCCGCATCCAACCGCTCCCGCGCCGAGCACCGCCCCCAACACCACGCCAGCGGCGCCGACGCCGACGCCCGCCGCACCGGCGCCCTCCACGCCGGCCACTCCGCCGAGCAGCAGCGGCGGCGGCAAAGGCGGCCCGGTTCTCGTGGGCTAGTCCGGCTGGTGTCGAAGTGCGTGACCTCCAGAACGTGTTCGAGAGCGGGCGGACGTGCAGTCACGACCAGGCACGTTTCGGGTCGCGTCATGGCCAGGCACGCTCCCGGTTGCGTCATGACCAGGCACGTTCCCGGTCGCGGTTGGAGCCGGTGATCTGATGGACTCGCCACACAGCTCCACGGTCGTCACGGGCTACCGCATCGACGGCACGCTCGGGGAGGGCGGCATGGGCACCGTCTACCGCGCCACCCAGCTCTCGCTGGAGCGCGTGGTGGCACTGAAGGTACTGACCGCGGAGCTCAGCGCCGATCCCGACTTCCGCGAGCGCTTCCGCCGCGAGGGACTCCTGCAGGCCGCCCTCGAGCACCCCCACATCGTCACCGTCTTCGAGGCCGGGGAGGCCGACAACCGGCTGTTCCTCGCGATGCGCATGGTCGAGGGCCCCACGCTCAAGGATCTGATCCTGCGCCGCCAGCTCGATGACCGGCGGGCGCTGCGGCTGCTCACGCAGGTGGCCGAGGCGCTCGACGCGGCGCACGCCAAGGGGCTCATCCACCGCGACGTCAAGCCCCAGAACGTGCTCGTCGGCGCCGGCGACCACGCGTATCTGGCGGACTTCGGGCTGACCAAGGGCCACGACGACGCGGGGATGACCGAAACCGGCCAGTTCGTGGGCACGATCGACTACATCTCCCCCGAGCAGGCCCGCGGGGACCGCGCCACGGCGCGCAGCGACGTGTACGCCCTCACGGCCGTGCTCTGCGAGTGCCTCACCGGCCAGGTTCCCTACGTGCGGGCCACCGAAGAGCGGGCCCTCCTCGCGCACCTCACCGAGCCCCCGCCGCGCCTCTCGGAGGTGCGCTCGGACCTCCCCGCGGCGATGGACGAGGTGGTCGCCGAGGGGATGGCGAAGGACCCCGCGGACCGCCCCGCCTCGGCCGGCGAGCTGATGTTGAAGGCGCGGCGGGCGCTCGGGGCGCCCGAGGCGCCGGCGCCGCGGGACACCCCGGATACCACGGACACCACGCGCCTGCGTCCCACCGCCGGGACGCCGACGCGGACTCGGGGCACGGTCCCGACGGGCGATCTCGGCGCGACCCGGCTCGCCGGGTCAGCGGCGGCGGCGGACGCCACGCGAGTCCCCGGCGCGACGCCGGCCCTCCCGGCGGGTGCCGCCGATGCCCACACCTTCGCAGGCGCTCAGCCCCCGGTGAGCCCCAAGGCCACTGCCTCCGCTGGCGCTCAGCCCGGGGGGATTCCGACCAAAGCCCGTGCCGCCGCCGGTGCCCAGCCGGCAGCGGCCAACGTTCGCGCGGGGACCGGCGCCGGTCGCGGGAGGTACCTCCTGGCGATTCTCGCCGCGGCGGCGGTCGCGGCCGTCGCTGGGTTCCTGCTCGGCGGAAGCTCGGGCGGCTCCGGGGAAGCGCTCAGCGACTCGGCCTCGGCGGGCTACGTCGAGCTCTCCTTCCCGGCCAGCTGGCAGCGGCTCGCGAGCGCCCCCGCGATTCCCGGGCTCAGGTTCTCCCAGCCGCTTGCACTCGCGCCGAGCACGGGTGCCTCCGGCTCCGCCGCCTCTCAGCGTCTGGTAGCCGGCGAGGTGAGCGCCTCGGGGCCCACGCTGCTGCCCGCGGCGTTCACCGCTGGCCTCGCCGGGGCGCTGCCCCGGCCCGAAGCGGTGCGGCTGGGCGCCCTGCAGGCGTACCGCTACAGCGGGCTCTCCGTGCACGGCCTCGCCGGCCCGCTGACCCTCTATACGGTGCCGACCTCGGGCGGCGTGGCTACCGTCGCGTGCCTCAGCTCCGCTACGTACCCCTCCTCCTCCTCCTCCTCGCCTGCGTCGCAGTGCGCGCAGATCGCCGCCACGCTGAGGTTGAACGGCACCACCGTGTACGGGTTGGCCCCCAGCCCTGCCTACGCGAGCGAGTTGGGTGGCACTCTCGGCGCGTTGCGGGCCGCCACAGGAGCTGGCAGCGCCAAGCTGCGCGCGGCATCGAGCGCTTCGGCGCAGGCCGCGGCGGCTGCGCAGCTCGCCGCGGCCTACAGCTCCGCGGGGCGGGCGCTCGGGCGGCTCACCGTGAGCCCCGCGGTGCAGGGGGTCAATGCCAACGTCGCCGGATCGCTGGCGGCTCTCGGCCGCGACTACTCCGCGCTGGCCGCGGCCGCGCGGAACGGGGACGAAGCGGCCTACGCGCGCGCCGCGAGCGCGGTCGGCAGCGACCGTGCCCGTGCTGCCAGTGCGCTCGCTGCGCTGCGCCAGGCCGGCTACGCGGTCTCGGGCTGATCGGCAGCGGGGGGCTCCGGCGGGCCATCCTCGCTGCTTGCGTCGTCGTCGGCGAGCGACCACATCGTGGTGTGCCTGCGCCGGCCGCGCAGTTCGGCCTCCTGCACGTACACCAGGTCCCCGGGTGGCTCGGTCAGCGCATCCTTGGTGGCCCCCGAGAGCAGCAGCTGGTGGGGGGTGCCCTTGGTGAACTGCTCGATGCGGGCCGCCACGTTCGTGGCGTCGCCCACCGCGGCGTACTCGACGCGGCGCTCGGAGCCCACGTTGCCGGACATCACGCGCCCCGAGTTCAGGCCGATGCCCATGCGGAAGCCCGGCCCCAGATCCTGCTCGCGCAGCCACGCGTTGAAGCGGGCCAGGCGCACGGTGAGCATCTCGCGGGCGGTGGAGAGCGCGCGGTCGGCGTGGTCAGTCTGGACGATCGGCGCCCCGAACACCGCCATGATCCCATCCCCCATGTAGGCCACCAGGGTGCCCCCGTGGTCGAGGATCGCGTCGCTCATCTCGCTGAGGTAGCGGTTGAGCACTTCGATCACCCGGTCCGGGGTGAGCGTTTCGGCGAACGTGGTGAAGCCGCGCAGGTCGGTGAACATCACGGTTCCCTCGCGCTGCACCCCGCCGAGGCGCAGCCCCCCCTCGGCGCTGGCCAGCACCTCGTCCACGACGTTCTCGGGCACGAAGCGCGAGAAGAGGTCGCGCACCCGTTCGCGCTCGAAGGCGATCGTGACCAGCTGCACCGACAGCGCCCCCGCCGCGCTCAGGATCAGGGCTCCGAGGGGGTAGATGAACGACACCACGTGCCCCCCGTCGAACGCGACCTGCACCGATACTGAGAACGCCGCCGCGAGCGTGAGCGCCAGCGCGATCGTGGCGATCGGCCCGAGCCGCAGGCTCGCCAGGGGGGCGGCGCAGCCCAGCAGCACGATCAGCGCCAGGTCCAGCCACGCCCCCGTCGAGCGCAGCGGGAGGCCCCTGAGGACTGTCTCGATCGCGCTCGCCTGGACTTCGGCGCCCGGCATCTGGCTGGCGGTGGAGGTCGGGTGGATGTCCTGCAGCGAGGGCGCCGAGGGGCCCACGACGACGATCTTGTCGTGGAAGAAGCCCCGCGGGACGCGGCCGCGGTAGACGGTCGAGAAGGAGACCGCGGGGAGTGTTCCTTCTGGCCCGTAGTAGTCGATCCAGGCGGGGGCCCCCGTGAACTCGCGCGCGGGCACCCGGTGCCCCTCGGCCACTTCGGCGCTCGCCACCGCGAGCGTCCTCAGGCCCCCCACGGAGTAGCTGACGCGCCGCAGGACGCCACCCGGATCGGTGGGCAGCAGCGCGTTCGCGGGCCGCGATCCCACTTCACCCAGCAGCGCGCTCCCTTCCGCGCTGCCGAGGAACCTGGTGTTCCCCCGGGCGTTGGTCTCGGTCGTGGCCATCACCGTGCGCCCTTCCGCGCCCTGGAGCGCTGAGAGCAGCGCAGTCTCGTCCGCCTGCGCCTGGGGACACTTGCCGGGAGGCGGCTGGGAGCCCGTGGCGGCGAGCGGGCAGGCGCTGGCCTCGGTGAACTGCACGTCGTAGGCGATCGCGCTGGGGTGCTGGCGCGCGATCTCTTCGATCACCCGCGCATGCACCCGGCGCGGGAAGGGCCACTGCAGACCGAGTTCGTCAAAGGTCTGGGAGTCGATCTCGACCAGCACGATGTTCCCCGGGGGCCGCTGGCGGCCGCGGATCGAGAAGCGGGTGTCCACCGAGCCGAGTTCGGGCGTGCGCAGCAGTTCGATCTCATACGCCACCACCATCAGACCCGTGGCGCCCAGCGCCACGATGGCCAGCAGCGCCAGCCGCAGCCGCCGGGTGCGTGCCGGCCCTGCCCGCCTGCGCTTGCGCTTCACCCGTTCACCTGGAATCGAAAGCTACCCGAGTGCTCGGAAGGTGGGGCTGCGTTACGCTGATTGCCCGATGATGCTGGATCAGTCACGCTTCGTCCTGCCCCAGGAGCTCATGCTGGCCGACCGCTACACCGTGGGGTCCCCGATCTCCAGCGGCGCGATGGGGGCGGTCTACAGCGCCCACGACACCCGCACCGGCGCAGCGGTCGCAGTCAAGCACGTCAACAACACCCGCCACGCTGAGCGCTTCGAGGTGGAGGCGCAACTGCTCTCGCTGCTGCGCCACCCCCGCGTGGTCGAGGTCCTCGACCACTTCGCCGACGAGCGCGGCCAGTATCTGGTGATGGAGCTGGTGCAGGGCATCGACCTGCACACCCTGCTGGAGCGGGAGGGCGATCCGGGGCTGGGGCTGGACCGCGCGGTGGAGTACGCCCGCCAGGGCTGCGAGGCGCTGGAGTACGTGCACGAGCAGCAGATCGTCCACCGCGACGTCAAGCCCCACAACATGATCCTCGGCGAGCACGGCGTGGTGCTGGTCGACTTCGGGATCGCCCGCCTGCTGCAGGACGAGGAAGAAGACGACGCCACCGTGGGGGTGGGCACGCCGCGCTACATGGCCCCCGAGGTGTTCGCCGGGGGCTCGGTCTCCCCGCGCAGCGACGTCTTCGGCCTCGCGGCCACGCTGTGGACGATGATCGTGGGCAAGCCCCCCGTGTACGCCAACCCCACCAAGCTGCGCGATCTGGCTCCCGAGGTCCCCCCCGAGATCGCCGAGGCGATGCAGGCGGGCCTGGAGATGATCCCCGAGCGGCGGGTCGCCTCGGTCGCCGCCTTCGCACGCGCGCTCGGCGGGCACTCCCAGTCCTCGGTGGGGGGCTCGCTGACGCTCTCGATCGAGCAGCCCGCCGCCCGCCGGGGCCTGATCGAGGGGATCGCGCGCACCGCGGCCGGGGTGTTCGGGGCGGCGGCCTCCTCGATCGCGCTGACCGACGCCAACACCGGGGAGCTCGTCTACCAGTCCGCGTGGGGGGCGGGGGGCCGGGAGATCGTCGGCGTGCGGCTGCCCCCCGGCCAGGGCCTCGCGGGCAGCGTCGTTGAGAACGGGCAGCCCCTGGCGGTGAGTGACTGCCGCACCGATCCCCGCTTCGCCTCCCGCATCGCCGCCGGCACGGGCCACGTCCCCTACACGATGCTGGTCGTGCCGCTCCTGCGCCTTGGCCGCCCGATCGGGGTGCTCTCGCTGCTCGACCGTCGCGACGGCGGCCACTACGGGCCCGACGACGCCGAGCGCGCGGCGCTGTTCGCGGAGCTCGCGGTGAGCGCGATCGAAGCCGACGGCGAGGCGCTGCCCAGCCTCGGCACGCGCAGGCCGCGGATCACCTCGGTTTGAGTGGATCCCCATCGGCCCGCGGGCCAGGTTGAGGATCGAGCCCCGTTCGGCGGGAGCCCGGGTCGAGCTGTGGATCGCTCCCTTGATGGAGGGGAAGGAGGGGGAGGGTGGGCGGTGACCGGCCCTACTTGTAGCCGGGAGCCCGCGCCAGGTAGGACTGGCCGGTGAACAGCGTGATCGTCTTGCGGCGGCGGAAGTCGCGGACTGCGACGACGCCGCGGGTGACCTTCGTGAGTGTCCCTTCGCAGCGGTCGCCCACGCTCCAGACGGTTCCCCGCACGGTCGCTGCGCTGTAGCGGCCCTGCACTGTGAAGTGCCCGTGCCCGCTGGCGTTGAGCCGGCCGAGCACTTTGGAGCTCAGATGGGTGGCTGCGGTGCGGGCCTTCTTGCCGATCGACGCGCAGACCTGGTGGGCGCTGTGGTTGTCGATCAGGTCCAGGTTGGTCAGGCCCCTCTGCTTGCGGTTCTGCAGCAGCTTGAAGATCCCCGCGCCGAAGTCCCCAGTCTGCAGCTTGCCCTTCCGGGACGCGGTGGTGGCTGTGGTGATGCCCACAACGCCGCCCGTCGTTTCGAGGATCGACCCGACAGGAATCTGGCGCGCTTCGGTCAACGGTATGAACCCCTGCCCCTTCGTGAGCGCCTCAACTGCCTGCGCCCCCAGCGCGAAGGGCGAGAACGGCGAGACCGACGCCGCGGAGGCCAACGTGGCTCCCGGCGGCAGCTCTATGTAGACGACCCCCGACACCGGCGTCACGTTCACGGTCTTGCCGAGCACTGGCAGCGGAAGCGCCGCCAGCGTTGCCTGGAAGCCGAGCACGCCCGATTTTGGTTCCGGACTCGCGGGGGCTGGGGGGTTGGGGTTTCCTGTCGAGGGGCCAGGCGGCCCGGTGGGTGGGTTTGTCTGTCCGGTGGGCGAGCTCGGCTGCGCGGTGATGAACGGCTGGTCTGCACTGCTCACGCCCCCGGGGCCCGCCGCGTTGGTTGCGAGCACGTGGAAGTGGTAGGTCTCGCCGGGTTCGAGTCCCGTGAGCGTCTGCGTCAGCGCCTGTGGGCCGGGGGCGGCGCCGATGTCCACTGGGGCTGTCTTCTGGCCGTAGCTCGTGGTCGGTCCGTATTCGATCGTGTAGGTGGTCTCGGCGCCGTTGGGGTCGATCGTGAAGCCGATCTTGGCTGTCATTTCGGTGACCGAGAGGACGTTCACGTTCGAGACGGTGGGCGGCCCGGCGATGTCGGCGCTGCTGGTGGCGGTCGCTTTGGCGCCTCCCACGTCGTCGATCGTGACGGTGGTCGTGTACTGGCCGGGGGTGGTGTAGGTGTGTGAGCCCTTGACTTCGAAGCCTCCGCTGGTCGCGGCGCTGATCGTCCCCGCTGTGCTCGGCGAGCCGTCGCCCCAGCTGATGCTCGCGGTGTACTCCGACACGACTCCTTTGGGGTCGGCGTCGGTGAACGTCGCCACTGTGGCGCTGAGCTGGGTGCCTGCCGTCCCGCTCACGGATTTGCCGGTCGCACTCAGCGGGGCGTCGGGTTCGGTGGTGAACGACTGATCGCCGCCGCCCACGCCCTTCGGTGCGGCCGAGTTGGTGGCCACCACGTCGAAGTGGTAGGTCTCGCCGGGTTCGAGTCCGGTGAGTGTTTGCGTCAGCGCCTGTGGGCCGGGGGCGGCGCCGATTTTCACGGGCGTCGTCTTCTTGCCGTAGCTCGTGCTCGGACCGTATTCGATCGTGTAGGTGGTTTCGGCGCCGTTTGGGTTGATCGTGAAGCCGACCTTGGCCGTCGTTTCGGTCACCGAGACGACGTTCTCGTTGGAGACGATCGGCGGCCCTACGACGTTCGCGCTGCTGGTGGCGGTCGCTTTGGCGCCTCCCACGTCGTTGATCGCCACGCTGGTCGTGTACCGGCCGGCGGTGGCATAGGTGTGCGAGCCTGTGACTTCGAAGCCTCCGCCGGCCGCGGCGCTGACCGTCCCCGTCGTACTCGACGAGCCGTCGCCCCAGGTGATCGTGGCCGTGTAATCCGACGCAGCGCCCGCCGGATTGGCATGGGTGAACGTCGCAACCTTGGCTTTGACGGCCACGCCCGCAGTGGCGCTCGCGGGCACCCCAGTCGCAGTTATCGGGGCGTCCTGGACCTTGACGTCGAACGGGCGGGTTTCGGGGGAGCCGTCGCTGTTCGTATAGGTGAAGCTCCCGTCGTAGATGCCCTCGTTGGCGTAGGTGTGGGTGCCGGTGAGCTGCCCCGTGTCGGCTTCGACTTTGCCCGAGGACGGCGTCGTGCCGTCTCCCCAGTCGATCGTGGGGGTGGTCCCCTTGCGCGGTGCGGCGGCGCCGACCACCTCGGAGAACTGCTGCCCCTCGATTGGCTGGAAGAGCTCGTAGGCGCCGATGTCGCAGCCGCTGCCCTGCGGCCTCGAGATGCCGCGCTGGTCGGTGGCGCTGCAGCCCGCGGCGCCCGAGGCGATCGCGTCGACCGCGGGACTGGTCGCTTCCAGGGCGAAGGTGTTGGTGTTGCCGCCGTTGTCCTGCAGGCCGTCCGAGAGGAACCCGGGTTCGACGTCTTTGAGGTCCCCCGTGGCGGCGAAGGCACAATCGGCCCCGCTTTGGAGGTTGTGACCGAGCGAGGAGATGCCGCTGTCTCCGCAGTTCGACGGTTCGAGTTCGGAGGTGAGCGGGTTCTCGACGGTGTTGTCCGCGACGATCGAGTTCTCGACGGAGATCGTGCCTTCACTGGCTAGCAGGCCGCCCCCTTCGCTGCTGCGGGTGCCGCCGTCGTTGTCGGCGATCGTCGAGTTGACGATCGAGGTCGTGTTGGCAGTGTCGCCCCAGCTGAAGATGCCGCCGCCGAGCGCGGCGCTGTTGTCAGCGATCGTCGAGTCGACGACGGTCAGCTTCCCGGGGGCTTCGGTAACGGGGTTGGGGCCGACGTTCTGGACCCCGCCCGAGTCGCCGCCGGCCCCGTCGGGCTGGTTGGTGCTGTAGTTGTCGGCCACCAGCGAGTGCGTCACGGTGAGCGTGCCGCCGTCGTTGGAAATGCCGGCGCCCGAGCCTTCTTCGGCCGTGCCGTCGGTGATGTCGTCTTCGTTCAGCGTGAGCGTGGCCTCGTTGCGGATGTCCCCGCCGTAGTAGCCGTTGCTGGCGTTGGCGCGGCCGAAAACCATCGACACGCCCGAGATGGTCACGGTCGGGACGATTTTGTTGCGGGGATCCGGCTCGACCAGGAAGACGCGGCTCGCCGTTTCGGACTCCGACTCCTGGTCGATGTTGACCTTGCGCGCGCCCGCGCCGACGATCGAAACGCTTTTGAAGATCGTGAGCGGGCCGTTGACGAGGTCGTAGAAGGCCTCGCCTTCGGGGGCGGGCACGTCGATCGTGTCGGGCGGGCTGGGCGTTTCGAGGAGGCTGTTCTCGTAGCTGATGAGCTGCCGCAGCGAGCACGTGCCGGAGGCCGGTTCCTGGCAGGTCCCAGTGAGGTCTTCGAGCGTCCCCACCTTGTAGGTCGCCGCTTGGGCCGACGCAGCCAGCATGGCCGCGGCCGCCAACGCGAGGAGCACCGCGACGGAGACGATCACCGCCGAGCGCAGGCGCAAATGCAGCGGTGGAGGAATGTCGAGATCCTATCGCCGAGTTCAGGGGCGTGGGCCCCGGGCCAGGTAGGATTGGCCGGTGAACAGCGTGATCGTCTTGCGGCGGCGGAAGTCGCGGACCACGACGACGCCGCGGGTGACCTTCGTGAGCGTCCCTTCGCAGCGGTCGCCCACGCTCCATACCGTCCCCCGCACGGTCGCCGCGCTGTAGCGGCCCCGCACCGTGAAGTGCCCGTGCCCGCTCGCGTTGAGCCGGCCGAGCACTTTGGAGCTCAGATGCGTGGCCGCGGTGCGGGCCTTCTTGCCGACCGAGGCGCAGACCTGGTGGGCGCTGTGGTTGTCGATCAGGTCCAGGTCGGTCAGGCCCTTCTGCTTGCGGTTCTGCAGCAGCTTGAAGATCCCCGCGCCGAAGTCCCCGAACTGCTGCTGGCCCGCGGTGGCGGTGGCGGTCGCGATCCGGGCCACGCCACCCGTTGTTTCGAGAACCGATCCGACCGGGATCTGGCGCGCCTCGGTCAACGGTATGAACGCCTGCCCCTTCGTGAGCGCCTCAACCGCTTGCGCCCCCAGTGCGAAGGGCGAGAACGGCGAAAATGGTGAGACCGACGCCGTGGAGGCCAATGTGGCGCCCGGCGGCAGCTCGATATAGACGATCCCCGACACAGGCGTCACGTTCACGGACTTGCCGAGCACCGGCGGCGGTGGCGGGGGATCGGCCGGCGTCACGAGGGTCTGATTGGGGCCCGTCGCGCTGCCGGCGCTGTTGCTCGCCACGGCCCGCACGTCGTAGGTGACGTTCGGCAGCAGGCCGGTGACCGTAGTCGTGACTGTGTGGGCCGTGAAGTCCGAGCCCACCGGTTGGTCCGCCGTCACCGAGCCGTAGGTGATCGTCCCCGTGCTGGCCGCGCTCGCCCCGCCGAGGACCGGGCCGTATTCGAAGTGCACCTCAGTTTCGAGGCCATCCGGGTTCACCGTAGTTGTGAAGGCCGCGCTCGTCGTCGTCAGAACCGTCGGCGGCGAGGTAGTGACGAGCGTCGGCGGCGAGGTCGTGCCGGGCGTCGGCGGCGGGGGGGAGCCGGTCGTGCCAGTCACGGTGGCGGTGCTCGTGGCGGTGGCGGTGGCGCCCCCCACGTCTTTGATCGCGATGCTGGTCGGATAGGCGCCGCCCCTGGCGTAGGTGTGCGAGCCCGTGACCGTGAAGCCCCCGCCGGCCGCGGAGCCGATCGTCCCCGCTGTGGTGGAGGCGCCATCGCCCCAATCGATCGTCGCCGTGAAGTCCGACGCCACGCTTTCCGGGTTGGCGTCGGTGAACGTCGCCACTGTCCCCGTGAACTGCACACCCGCGGTGGCGCTCACGGGTACCCCGGTCGCGCTCAGTGCGGCGTCGGCGACCTTCGCCTGGAAGGCGATCTTGTGGGTGCCCGAGCCATTGTCGTTGTAATAGGTGACCAAGCCGTCGTAGGTTCCGGCACGAGCGTAGGTGTGGGCGCCGCTGACGGTGGAGTTGGCTTCGTCCACCGTCCCTTCCGAGGCGGTGCCGTCACCCCATTCGATCGTGGGCAGGGGGCTGGGGTAGAGGCCTCCGGTCAGACTTACCGTGACCGGGCCGGAGAACTGTGATCCTTCGGTGGCTGCAATCGTGAATGGGACCAGCTCGACCGCGCCGATGTCGCAGCCGGTGCCCTGTGGGCGGGCGATGCCACGCTGGTCGGTGCCGTCGCAGAACGGGGCGCTGGTGGGGATCGCGTCGACCGCCGGGCTGGTGGGTTCGAGAGTGAAGGTGTCGGTGCTGCCGCCATTGTTCTGCAGCGTTTCGCCGGAGCCGAACTCGGGAGAGGTGTTCTGCAGGTCCCCGGTCGATTTGAAGCCGCATTCGGTCCCATTCTCGAGGTTGTAGCCCAGGGAGTCGATCGTCGCATTTTCGGTCGAGCAGTTGCTCAGGGTGTACTCCCCGTCGACTGTCCCGTTGTTGTAGGCAACGATCGAGCCCACCACGTCGAGCGTTCCGTCGGTGGCCAGGAGGCCCGCACCTTTGGACGCTGCGCAATCTTCCGGGCAGGCTTCTATTGTTTTGTTGAAGGCGATCGTCGAGTTGATGATCGATACCCCGTTTTCGTCTTTGACTCCATCTTCGCTCCAGCTGAAGATGCCGCCACCCTCGGCCGCTTCGTTGCCGGCGACCGTCGAGTCTTCGATGGCAAGGATCGCCTTTTTGCCCGCAGCAAAATAGCCGGCTTCGTGTTTGGCGGTGCCGTAGTTCTGGATTCCGCCCGCATTCCCGACTTCGCCGGTGGCGTGGTTGCCAGACACGAGCGAGCGCTCGATCACCACCGTGCCGCCGTCGTTGGAGATCCCGCCCCCATCGGTCGCGGTGCCTTCGGTGATCCAGTCTTCGCTGAGGAGCAGGTCCCCTGTCGTATTGCGGATGTCGCCGCCGAATTCCCCGTATTCTTCGTCGGCGTCGGCGGTTCCGTCCGCGATCTCGAGCCCGACGATGCCGGTGGCGCTTTCCGTGGGGTTGTCGATGTCGAACACTCGTCCCGGGTGGTTGGTGTCCGAGAACATGTACACCGCGGTGGTGCGCGCTCCCGCACCGGCGATCACGAGCGGCTGCCTGATCGTGAGCGTGCCGTAGTCCAGTGCGTATTCGCCGGCCGGGACCTCGATGACGTCGGGCGGGCTCGGTGGCGTCGCGAGCCCGTTCTCGTATTCGATCAGCTGCCGCAGCGAGCAGGTGCCGGAGGTGGGTGCTGGGCACTTTTCGCCGCTGGGCGTATCTTCGGTGGTCCCCACCGTGTAGGTCGCTGCCCCCGCTGATGCAGCGAGCACCGCAGTGCTCGCCAGCGCGAGGAGCGCCGTGGAAACCATCATCGCCTTACGCGGGTGCGAACGCAGGCGTGGACCGAGTCTGGATCGCATCGCAGCCCGGCCTAGTAGCGAGGCGCTCGGGCCAGGTAGGACTGGCCGGTGAACAGCGTGATCGTCTTGCGGCGGCGGAAGTCGCGAACGACAACGACGCCGCGGGTGACCTTCGTGAGCGTTCCTTCGCAGCGGTCGCCCACGCTCCAGACGGTCCCCCGGACCGTAGCCGCGCTGTAGCGCCCCTGCACTGTGAAGTGCCCGTGCCCGCTGGCGTTGAGCCGGCCGAGCACTTTGGAGCTCAGATGCGTGGCCGCGGTGCGGGCCTTCTTGCCGACCGACGCGCAGACCTGGTGGGCGCTGTGGTTGTCGATCAGGTTCAGGTCGGTCAGGCCCTTCTGCTTGCGCTGCTGGAGCAGCTTGAAGATTCCGGCTCCGAAGTCCCCGAACTGCTGCTGGCCCGCGGTGGCCGTGGCGGTCGCGATCCGGGCGACCCCGCCGGTGGTTTCGAGGACCGAGCCCACCGGGATCTGGCGTGCTTCGCGAAGGGGGATGAAGCCGATGCCCTTGCTCAGGCTCTCTGTTGCCGTCTGGAGCGACGCGGCGGCCTCGAGCGAGTCTGTCAGGCTCTCCGTGGCCTCGAGCGGGCCCGTCAGGCTCGCCGTGGACGTCGCCGACGTGTCCGCCTTGCTCGCAGATCCCGGTGGGAGCTTGACGAACACTTCGCCGCTGATCGGTTCCACGTTGACGGTCTTGCCCAGCACCGGAGCCGGCAGGTCGGCCAGCGTGGTGTGGGTGACGGTGTAGGTGAAGCTTGCGCTGGTGGTGCCGCATGGGTTGGTCGCGGAGCGCGTCACCGTGAAGCTCCCGGGCGTGGAGGTCGAGATCGGCACGCCGGTCGCCGATGGGGTGCTCGCGAGGCCGGGGCCGGTGGCGACGATCGCGACCGAGCCCGCTTCGCCCACCAGGTAGGTACTCTTGCCCTGTTCGCTTGTGATCGTCAGGCTGGGTCCGCCGGAGGCCACGGTCACGATCAGCGTGTGGTGGGTGCTCTCCTGGGCCCCGGAGAGGTCTTCGCCCCAGTATTCGAGAGTGTGCTGGCCGGGGGTGAGGGTGATCGTGGCCTGGCCGGCTGTGGTGGTTTCCACCGACCCCGGCGCGCCGTCGAGAACATAGTCCACCGCTTTGGCGCCGTTGGGCGCCGAGACCGTCACCGGGATCTGGCCGGAGGGGACGCACAGGCCGGCAGTGGAGCTCGACGATCCCACGGTGGAGCTCGACGTGGGGGCGCCGTAGGGCGAGACGGTGGTCGTGAGCTTCAGGGTCGCTTCGTGTTCGGATGCGGGTGAGTCTGAGGTCTTCAGGGAGAGCGGCCAGGACAGGCCCATGCCGTTGTCCTCGTTCGTCGTGGCGTCGAGTGTGTCCGGGAGCTGTTCACCGTTCGGCTTCACGTCCTCCCAGAACGTGGGCCACTGGCTCTCCACATAGCGAGCGGAGCTGACGGGAAAGCCGGTCGTGGCGACTGGCGTGAAGGCCATGATGCGTCCGGCGGGAGTGTTGTTGGGGGTGACCGTGCAGTCGACCGATCCCGAGGAGGGGACGTTCAGGGCGCCGTAGCCGGTGTCGTGGTCCGCCAGGTAGCAGTCGCCGACGTGGTAGAGGGTGCCTTTCAACGGGGTCGCGCCAAGGTTGTCGACGACGATCGTGGTTTCGTAACTTTCTGCGCCGGTGACGTAGCTGTCCGTCTCGGTCAGCTTGGCGACTTTGACGAATTCAACAGGTTCAGTTTCTTCAACCGGCTCTTCCGCGTAGACTTCGGTGGTGATCACATACGGGTCGGCGGCTGTACCTACACCGGTGATCTTCTGTGTGCCGGCAGACGTGAATGCCGTTTTGGCTTCCCAGTCGGCGGCGGCTGGGGTGGGTCCGAAAAGGGTGTCGGCTGTGGGGACATCCTGACCTTCGACGAGCGCCAGGAACGTCCCGCATCCGCCGTCTTCGGTGCCGGAGAGGCTGTCGGAGTAGAAGCTGGGGGTCGTGTCGCCGCTGGCCAGGACCTGGCAGTCGAGGCTATCTTCGACGTTGATCGAGCTGAGCGGGCCGGAGGTGTTGATGACTTCCGCCGCGCCCATAGCTGGCTGCCACGCCAGCGCGGCGAGCGTCGCGAGCGTGGCCACTCCTGCTTGAACGCCGATTCGCCCCCGCGGCTGAGAACTTCGCACTTGCCAATTGAATCAGAGAGCGGGCGTCTGCGAAGCACCACCCGGCGAGAGAGCGGTCGCTGCGACACGCGACTGTGCGGCAGTCGCGGCCGCCTGCCATCCTGTGAGCCATGAGCGAGGCGGAGCAGAGCGGCGAGCCTGACCCCCTGATCGGCACGAGCGTGGGGTCCTACCGGATCGAGGCCGTGCTGGGAGTCGGGGGCATGGGTCGCGTCTACCGGGCGGTCGGCGCCGACGGGGAGCCGGTCGCGCTGAAGCTGGTGCGCAGCGACATCGCCGAGGACAGCGTCTTTCGCAAGCGCTTCGAGCGCGAGGCGCGGATCGCCCAGCAGGTGCAGAACCCGCATGTGGTGCCCGTGCTGGACACCGGCGAGCACGAGGGCATCCCCTACCTCTCCCAGCGCTTCATCGAGGGGGGCTCGCTGGAGCAGAAGCTCAAGCAGGAGGGCCGCCTCGATGTGCCCACAACGCTTTCGATCTGCGCGCAGGTGGCGGACGGGCTGGACGCGCTGTTCGCCGGGGGTATGGTGCACCGCGACGTCAAGCCCGCAAACGTCCTGCTGGACATGCGGGGCACCGCGCTGATCACCGACTTCGGACTGGCCAAGGACAACCAGGGCACCAACCTCACCCGGCCCGGCCAGGCGCTGGGCTCGCTGGACTACATGTCCCCCGAGCAGATCCGCGGCGAGGAGGTGAGCGCCGCAACCGACGTCTACGCGCTCGGCTGCGTCATCTGCGAGTGCCTCAGCGGGACGCCCCCGTTCGCCGATCGCAAGGGCATGCGGGTGCTTTGGGCCCAGCTTCAGGACGAGCCCCCGGACCCCACCGCCGGGCTGGAGGGGGTGCCGGCTGCGCTCGGGCCCGCGATCCTGCGCGCGCTCGCGAAGGCCCGCGAGGAGCGCCCCCAGAGCGCGGGGGAGTACGCGCGCCTGCTCTACGAGGCCGCCGGCCTGGAGCAGCCGCAGGTTTGAACCGCCGCGAGTCGCCGCGGGCAACTCGCCCGTAGTGCGATCCGCCCGCTGTTACGGTGGAGGGGTCCGTCGCGCTCATGGTGGGTAAGCGATTGTGCGTTCGCTCGGTCCTTCCTGACCTCTCTGCCTCGCGACCGCAGCCCCTGAGAGGCTTCGTGAGGAGCGCCCGTGAATGCAGTGGCCGCAGGGTTCAAGAGCAGGTCCCGCCGTGCGCCGGTGGGGTATCCGCCGGCTCGCCCCCGCGCCGTGGAGCCATTGCGGCCGGTTGGGTCGCCGCTGCGCATCGCGATGCTTGCCCCACCCTGGATCTCCGTTCCCCCGCCGGGGTACGGGGGCGTGGAGTCGGTCGTGGGCGTGCTGACGGATGCGCTCGTGCAGCGGGGGCACGCGGTGACGCTCTACTGCGCGCCGGGCTCGCGGTCGAGCGCGCGGGTGGTGTCCCTGCTCGAGGAGGCCCACCCCGAGGAGATCGAGCGTTCGCTGTATGAGGTCGACCATGTCGCGCGGGCCTTCGAGCAGATCGACCTCGCCGCCCACGAGGAGCGCTTCGACGTGGTTCACGACCACTGCGGCTTCACCGCGCTCGCGATGGCCGACCGCCTCGACACGCCGCTCGTGCACACCCTGCACGGGCAGTTCACCGCCAGTACCGCGGCCTTCTATGCCCGCCACGGCCACAAGGGGGCGCTCGTGGGCATCAGCCGCGCGCAGCTCGCATCGGCGCCGAGCGGTGTGGAGCCGGTGGGTGCGACCCCGAACCCCATCGACGTGCGGGCCTGGCCGCTGCGTGAGCGCAAGGAGGACTACCTGTTGTGGATTGGGAGGATGACCGCCGAGAAGGGCCCCCACCGCGCGATCGCGGCGGCTCGTGCGGCGGGCGTGCCGCTCGTTCTCGCCGGGGTCATTCAGCCCGGCCAGCAGGCGTTCTTCGACCGGGAGGTCGCGCCGCACATCGACGGCGAGCGCGTGCGCTTCCTCGGAGAGATCGGTGGGTCGGTCAAGCGCGCGGCCTTCGCGGGCGCCCGCGCGCTGCTGATGCCGATCCGCTGGGAGGAGCCCTTCGGAATGGTCATGGTCGAGGCGCTGGCCTGCGGGACCCCGGTGATCGCGTTTGCAGAAGGCGCCGCCCGTGAGCTCGTCTGCGACGGGCGGACCGGCTTCCTGGTCGAGGACGAGTTGGCGATGGGCGCGGCGGTCGCCCGGCTGCCCCGGATCGCCCCGCGGGACTGCCGGGCGTGGGTCGCCGAGCACTGCGACGTCGACGTCGTCGCCGCCGCCTACGAGCGGACCTACCGATCGGTGGCGCGTGCGCGCGTCGAGGAGGTCCTCGCGCTTGTCTGAGCGCACCCTGAGCGTCCTGGATGGCAGCACCTTCGTCGTCGGGGACCGCCGCGGTGACGTGCGGACCGACGCGGGTCGCGAGCACGGCTTCTTCAGCGACGACACCCGCTTCATCTCGCGCTGGGTCCTGCACGTCGGCGAGGCGCCGCTGGAACTGCTCGGTATTGACCAGAGCGCGCACTTCGCCGCGCAGTTCTTCCTGACCCCCCGTGTGGGGCCAGACGAGGAGGCGCCGTGCTCGATCATGCGTCGCAGGCTGATCGACCATGTGTGGATCGAGGAGGTCACAGTGACCAACCACCGCCACGAACACAGCGAGGTGCGGGTGGCGCTGGAGGTCGACACCGACTTCGCCGACCTGTTCGAGGTCAAGGACGGCGCGGTGGCCAAGCGCGAGGTGAGCTGCCGCCACGACGACGGGGCCCTCACCTTTGCCTACGAGCGCACGGGCTTCCAACGCTCGGTCACAATCGCGGCCAGCCGCACGGCGGCGGTCACTCGACGGGGCTTCGCCTATTCGCTGCGGCTCGCGCCCGGTGAGCAGTGGTCGACCACTTTCACCCTCACACCCCACGCCGCACAGCCGGGGCTCACCTTCGCGCAGCGCGAGCCGCGCGGCAGCCTGGCGCAGTTGAGCGACTCCAAGTCGGCCGAGCTCGAGCAGTGGCTGGCCAGGGCGCCGGTGTTGCAGACCCAAGACACGGCGCTGGCTCGCACGTACCGCGCGAGCCTCAGCGATCTCGGCGCGCTGCGGCTGCACCCCGATCTCGGCGAGGGCGCGACCCTCCCCGCGGCGGGGCTGCCGTGGTTCATGGCGCTCTTTGGCCGCGACAGTCTGATCACGAGCTTCCAGGCGCTGCCCTACCTCCCTGGGCTGGCCGCCACCACCCTGCGCGTGCTCGCGGCCCGCCAGGCCGCGGGCCGCGATGACTTCCACGAGCAGGAGCCCGGCAAGATCCTGCACGAGCTGCGCTTCGGTGAGCTCACCGCGCGCGGCGAGCGCCCGCACTCCCCGTACTACGGGAGCGCTGACGCCACACCCCTGTTCCTCATCCTCCTGGACGAGTACCACCGCTGGTCGGGCGACACCGAGCTCGTCCGTACCCTGGAGCCGAACGCCCGTGCTGCCCTGGCCTGGATCGAGGACAGCGGGGACGCCGACGGCGACGGTTACGTCGAGTACGCCTGCCGCAACCACGCCACTGGGCTGGTCAACCAGTGCTGGAAGGACAGTTGGGACGCGATCCAGCGCGCCGACGGCACGCTGGCGCGCGGACCGATCGCGACCTGCGAGATCCAGGGCTACGTATACGACGCACGGCGCCGCTGCGCCCGTCTGGCCCGCGAGGTGTGGGGCGATCCGGCGCTTGCCGAGCGCCTCGAGCGCCAGGCGGCGGGACTGCGCGAACGCTTTCGCCGCGACTTCTGGATGCCCGAGCGTGGCTGTCATGCCCTCGCGCTGGACGGCGAGAAGCGTCAGGTCGACAGCCTGACCTCCAACATCGGCCATCTGCTGTGGTCGGGCATCCTGGACGAGGCCGAGGCGGCTGCTACCGCCGAGCGGCTGCTCGACGAGCAGCTCTACTCCGGCTGGGGCGTGCGCACCCTCGGCATCCAGGAGGCCGGCTACAACCCGCTCGGCTACCACACCGGGACCGTGTGGCCCCACGAGAACTCGCTGATCGCCGCCGGCCTCGCGCGCTACGGCCACCGGGAGGCGGCGAGCACCATCGCCTCCACGATCCTGAAGGCGGCGCCGTACTTCGAGCACCGCCTGCCCGAGGTCTTCGCCGGCTACCCCGCGTCGGTGACGTCGGTCCCCGTGGCGTTCCCCACAGCCTCGCGCCCCCAGGCCTGGGCCGCAGGAACCCCGTTGCTGCTGTTGAGCACCCTGCTCGACCTCCACCCCGGGAATCCCGAAGCGGATGCTGAGGTCCCGTGTGGCATCGGGCACCTCGCGCTGCGCTCCCGAAGGGGTGATTCCTCGACCGGCCTTGACGGGAGCGGGGCCGGCAGTCCCCTTGCTCCTGCGGATCGAGATGCTTTGCCTGCCAGCCGCGGCCGGTAGAGTCCGCCGCGATGCAGGACTCCGAACGGGTACTCGTGATCGGCGGCGGTATCGGCGGCCTCACCGCCGCGGCCGCGCTCAAAGCCGGCGGGGTCCCCGTGGAGGTCTTCGAGCGCCAGCCCGAGCTGCGGGAGCTGGGCACGGGCGTGGGAATCCAGCGCGTTGCGGCGCAGGCGCTTTCGATGCTGGGACTGCGCGATGAGCTGCGAGGGATCTCGGGCCCCGGGTTCCAGGCGCTGCGGCTGCTCTCTTGGCGCGACGGGCGCACGCTGGCGGCGATTCCGTGGCACGGCGAGGTCGTCGCCATCCATCGCGGGGAGCTGCTGGAGATGCTCGCACGTGCCGTCGGCGACTTGGGCATCGTCCACTGCGGCAGGGAGTGCGTCGGCTTCCGCCAGGACGCGAGCAGCGTCACGGCGCTGTTCGCCGACGGCCACGAGGAGCGCGGCGCGGCGCTGGTGGCGGCGGACGGGCTGGAATCGGCGATCCGCGCGAAGGTGATCGGCGACGGCAGGCCGCGGTACTCGGGCGCGACGGTGTGGCGGGCGCTGCCCGAGTACGAGCACAAATCCCTGGGGCTTGACTTCGCCCAGCAGGTGTACGGCCCGGCCTCGATCTTCGGGATGTTCCCGGTCGACAAGCGACTTTTCTGGTGGGGCAGCCAGATCCGGCCCGAGGGCGCGATCGACCCGCCGATCGGCCGCAAGCAGGACCTGCTGAACACGTTCGCCGGCTGGCCCGCGGAGGTGCAGCAGGTGATCGAAGCGACCCCCGAGGAGCAGCTTTTCCGCCAGGACCTCTACGACCGCAAGCCCGTCAAGCGCTGGCGCAACGGGCGCGTGACGCTGCTCGGCGACGCGGCGCATCCGACGACGCCGACGCTGGGGCAGGGCGCGGGGATGGCGATCGAGGACGGCGTCGTGCTCGGGCGCGAGCTGTCTGCCCTCGGCAGCCTCTCGAGCCCCGGGGCGATCCAGGCGGCGCTCGACTCCTACGAGCGCAAGCGCCTCCCGCGCACGACCCAGATCGTGGACCGCTCGGCGAAACTGGCGAAACTCTCGCACGTGAAGCATCCGGTGGGGCTGTTCATGCGCGAGCGCGTCCTCTCGGCGATGCCGCAGCGGTTCTGGCAGCTGCTGTGGGAGCAGGAGCGCACCTACCAGATCGAGTGATGGATGCTCGGGTGTCCCCGCAGCACGGACTCCCGCCCCCTTCTCCCAACCCATTTGCGACCTCGGCCAGCGCGCCGCCGGCGCACTCCTGGACGGTCTGGCCCTCAGCCGCTCTCCTGCGCCTGGATCGCGGTGATCGCCACCGTGTTGACGATGTCCGTGACCGAGCAGCCGCGGCTGAGGTCGTTCACCGGCCGGCGCAGCCCCTGCAGCACGGGGCCGATCGCGAGCGCTCCGGAGGAGCGCTGCACGGCCTTGTAGGCGACGTTGCCGGTGTCGAGGTCGGGGAAGATGAAAACCGTGGCGCTGCCCGCGACCTCGCTGTCGGGCAGCTTCAGCTTGGCGACGCTCTCATCGACCGCGGCGTCGTACTGGATCGGCCCGTCGACCTTGAGGTCCCCCCGCAGCCGGCGCACGGTCTCGGTGGCCTCGCGCACCGCGTCCACCTGGGCGCCCTTGGCGGAGTCCCCGGTGGCGTAGGAGAGCATCGCGATCCGCGGGCCGATGCCGAACGCCGCGGCGGTGTCCGCGGAGGAGATCGCGATGTCCGCGAGCTGGGTGCTGTCGGGCTTGGGGTTGACCGCACAGTCGCCGTAGACCAGCACGCGGTCGGCGAGGCACATGAAGAAGACGCTCGAGACCACCGAGACGCCGGGGCGGGACTTGACGAACTCGAACGCGGGGCGGATCGTGTCGCCGGTGGTGTGGGCGGCACCCGAGACCATGCCGTCGACCTCGCCCAGGTGGACCATCATCGTGCCGAAGTAGGTGGGATCGCCGAGGGTGTCGAAGGCGAGCGCCTCGGTCATTCCCTTGTGCTTGCGCAGCTCGTGGTAGACCGCGCCATAGCGCTCGCGCTCGGGCGAGGTCAGGGGATCCACGATCTGCGCGCCGTCCAGATCCAACCCGAGCGCGGCGGCGCGGGCGCGCACCGCCTCGGGGTCGCCCAGCACCGTCAGGGCGACCACGCCGCGGCGCAGCAGGATGTCGGCGGCCCGCAACACGCGCTCGTCCTCGCCCTCGGGCAACACGATGTGCCGGCGCGCCGCCTTGGCGCGCTCGATCAGCTCGTACTCGAACATCGTCGGGGTCATCCGCGCGGGGCGCTCCACCATGAAGCGCATCTGCAGCTCGACCTTGTCCACGCTGCGCTCGAAGACGCCCAGGGCGGTGGCGATCCGCCGCTCGTTCTCGGCCCGCAGCACCGGTCTCACGCCCGAGATCGCGGCCGCGGCGACGTGCGTGCGCGCGTCGATCTCGAACACCGGGAAGGGGGAGGTCTCCAGGAGTCCCCGCACCGTGGGGGAGAGCTTGTAGCCGCCGGTCAAGAGCAGCCCGGAGACGGTGGGGAAGGAGGGGGAGAGGGTGGAGGCGAGACAGGCCACGACGATGTCCGAACGGTCGGCCGGCACCACTACGAGGGCGCCGTCCACGAGATCCTCGATGAAGTGCTCGGCGCTCATCGCCGCCACCCGCACGTCGCGCACGTCGCGCTCGAGCATCCCGTCGACGGCCAGCACCGGACGGGCGCCGAGGGCGGCCTGGATCTCGCCCACGTTCGGGTAGCCGAGCTCGGCGTGCTCGGGCATCACATAGACCCACTCCTGGCCGGTGTTGGGCGCGAGCCGGCGCTCGACCTCCTCGACCGCATCGAGCGCGACGCGGTTGACGATCACGCCAAAGAGCTCGCAGTCCTTGCGCTGGAGCTCCTCGCGCGCGCGCTGCACCTCCTCGACCACGTCGGTGCTTGCCGCCCCGTTGAGGACCACCAGCACCGGGCAGCCGAGCTGGTTGGCGAGGTTGGCGTTCAAGTCGAAGTCGAGCGCCGGGGCGGAGCCTACGAAGTCGGTGCCCTCGCACACCACGAAGTCGCACTGGCGCTCGAGCTCCCGGTAGGCGGCGAGAACGCGCTTCTCGATCTCCTCGTGCGCGCCGTGGGCACTCAATCCCGTCACCTCCTCGGCGGTGGGGCCGTGCATCTCCGCGTAGCTCGAATGCAGCTGGTAGCGATCGCGCATCAGCTCGATCTGGGGGTCCGGCTCGCTGGCGCTGCGGATGACCGGGCGGAAGAAGCCGATGCGCTGCAGGCGCGCGGAGAGCATCTCGACGAAGCCGAGGGCCACGACGGACTTGCCGCTGTGCGGGCCCATCGCCGTGATGTAGATGCTTTGCGCCATAGGGCTCCTCAGTGCGCTCGCCACGATACCCGCCGGCCTGGATGGGAGCGGTCGGGTGGGCGGGCCTGGCTCATCCGTCCAACGCCGCAGGCGCCCTCAGGGGGCGACGACGTGGGCGGGTCTCGCTCATCCGTCCACACACCGCCGCGGGCGCCCTCAGCGCAGGACGGCGAAAACATGATGTTCGCCGAGGACCCCTTTGAAGCGGTGCTCGCCGCGCTCCTCGAAGCGGAAGCTGGGGTCGGTCTCCGTGTATTCCTTCAGCGTCGAGGAGACCGTGATCTCGCCGCCCCGCGCGCAGCCGGCGATGCGGGCGCCGAGCACGACGTTGCGCCCGTACATCTCCTCGTCGGTGACGATCACGAACCCGGTGTGCAGGCCGACGCGCAGCCGCAGCGGACGATCGCCTCCTGGGACGGTGCGGTCGGCGAGGGAGCTCTGCAGGTCGATCGCGCAGCGCAGTGCCGCGTGGGCGCTGTCGAAGGCGACCATGAAACCGTCGTCGTGGGACTTCGCAACGGTGCCCCCGTGGTGGCGGATGACCTGCTCGACGATCGCGCGGTGGTCGCGCAGCAGCTCCGAGAAACGCTCGGCGCCGACCTCCTCGCGGATCCCCGCGGCGTCCTCGATGTCGCAGAAGAGCAGCGTCAGGGCCCCATCGGGAGAGCTCATCTCGCCGAGCGGGGGCTGCGCGTCGCCCAGCGCCGAGGCGATCACGTCGATCGATGTCATCTGTCCGACTTCCAACCCGATCCTCCCGATCTCCCGCTCGCCAGCGCAGCGCAAGCATAACCCCTCTTGGATAGATTCCCGGGCTCGGTCCCACGAACGAGAGACGAGGAAAGCGCATGTCCTCCGAGCAGCCCCAGTCCGAGCCCGCCGGCGAGCCGGCGATTCGTCTGGTCGATGAGATGCCTGCCGACACGCGGCGCGGCGGCGACGTTCGCACCCTGCTGAGCCCCAAGACCGCGGGCTCGACCTCGGGCTTCATGGGTGTGGCCACGATCGGCCCGGGCGAACGGATCAGCGAGCACTACCACCCCTACTCGGAGGAGTTCATCTTCGTGGTCAGCGGGGGGCTCGACGCCCAGCTGGACGGCAAGTCCCACAGGCTGGGCGCCCGCCAGGCTCTGCTGATACCGATCAACGTGCGCCACCGCCTCGTCAACGACAGCGAGGAGGAGGCGTTCATCGTCTTCCACCTCGGGCCGCTCGCGCCCCGCCCCGACGCGGGGCACGTGGACACGGAGTAGGCGCTGAGATGAGCGACGCACAGACTCCAAGGAGGACGGCGGTGACTGGGGTGGGCGTCGTGGCCCCGGGCGGCAGCACCCGCGACTCCTTCTGGGAGGCGATCACCGCCGGGCGGACCGCGACGCGGCGCATCACGTTCTTCGACGCCTCCGGATTTCGTTCCCAGATCGCCGCCGAGTGCGACTTCGACCCGCTGGCGGCTGGTCTCAGCGAGCACGAGACGCGCCGCATGGACCGCTACATCCAGTTCGCCGTCGCCGCCGCGATGGAGGCGATGACCGACAGCGCGCTGGAGAGCGAGAAGATCGATCTCGATCGCACCGGGGTCAGCCTCGGCTCGGCGGTGGGCGGCACGATGGTGCTCGAGGACGGCTACGTGGCGGTCTCCAACCACGGCCGCGAGTGGTTGGTGGACCCCGACTATGCCCCCCCGTTCCTCTACCAGGGGCTGATCCCCAGCAGCCTGGCCAGCGAGGTGGCGCTGAAGTTCGGCGCGCACGGGCCCTCGGTGGTCGTCTCGACCGGCTGCACCTCGGGGATCGACGCGATCGGCTATGGACACCAGATGATCCAGGACGACGAGGCCGACATCGTGATCGCGGGCGCCGCGGAGTCGGGCATCTCGCCGATCTCGATGGCGTGCTTCGACCCGATCAAGGCGACCTCGCGGCGCAACGACGACGCCGAGCACGCCTCGCGCCCCTTCGACCGCGACCGCGACGGGTTCGTGATGGGGGAGGGCGGGGCGGTGCTGATCCTCGAGGAGATGCAGAGCGCGCTTGCGCGCGGCGCCCACATCTACTGCGAGGTGACCGGCTTCGCCAGCCGCGGCAACGCCTTCCACATGACTGGGCTGAAGCCCGACGCGAGCGAGATGAGCGAGGCGATCCTCGACGCGATGGCGCAGGGCGCAACCAAGCCGGAGGACATCGACTACATCAACGCCCACGGGTCGGGTACCAAGCAGAACGACCGGCACGAGACCGCGGCGTACAAGAACACGCTGGGCGAGCACGCCTACAACGTGCCGATCAGCTCGATCAAGTCGATGGTGGGCCACTCGCTTGGAGGGATCGGGGCGATCGAGATGGCCACCTGCGCGCTGGCGATCGACCGCGGCGTGGTGCCGCCGACCGCCAACTGGGAGAACCCCGACCCCGAGTGCGACCTCAACTACACGCCCAAGGTCGCGGTGCGCAAGCAGATCGACGTGGCACTCTCGACCGGCAGCGGCTTCGGCGGCTTTCAGTCGGCGATGATCTTCTCGGTCCCCGGCGAGCGCCGCAACGCGGGACTGTGAGCCGGCGATGAGCCCCACGATCCCATCAGCAGACCGCCGCGCAGTGATCACCGGCATCGGCGTGGTCGCCCCCACCGGCCAGGATCGCGAGTCGTGGTGGTCGGCGACGCGCGCCGGCAACAGCGGGATAGGGCGCATCGAGCGCTTCGACCCCTCACGCTACCCGGTGACGCTCGCTGGCGAGGTGCGTGACTTCGAGCCCGGCGACCACCTCGACCAGCGGCTGATCAAGCAGACCGACCGCTGGACGTGGATGGCGCTCGTCGCGGCGCAGGAGGCGCTCGATGACGCAAAGTTCGACCCCGCCGAGCACGACCCCTACTCGATGAGCGTGATCACCGCCAGCTCCTCGGGCGGCAACGAGTTCGGGCAGCGTGAAATCCAGGCGCTGTGGGAGAAGGGGCCGGTGTTCGTGGGCGCCTACCAGTCGATCGCCTGGTTCTACGCCGCCACCACCGGGCAGATCTCGATCAAGCACGGGATGAAGGGCCCCTCGGGCGTGGTGCTCGCGGAGGGGGCCGGCGGGCTGGAGGCGCTGGCCCACTCGCGGCGCACGATTCGCCGCGGCGTCGAGACCGCATTGAGCGGCGGCGTGGAGGCGCCGATCGGCCCCTACGCCCTCACCTGCCAGCTCGGCACCGGGTTCCTCAGCACCGAGTCCGATCCGGCCGCGGCCTACCGTCCCTTCGACGCGCGCGCCAACGGCTACCTCCCCGGCGAGGGGGGAGCGATCCTGCTGGTCGAGAGCCTCCAGAGCGCCCAGGAGCGCAAGGCCCCGCAGATCTACGGCGAGATCCTGGGCTACGGCGCCACCAACGACGCCCACCACTGGGGCCGCCCGGCGCCGGACGCCACGCAGTCCGCGCGGGCGATGTCGGTGGCGCTCGCGAACGCCGGCATCTCGCCCGGCGAGGTCGACGCGGTGGTGGCCGACGCTTTCGGTGTCCCCGAGATCGACGCGCTGGAGGTGCAGGCGATCAAGACGGTCTTCGGCGAGCACGCCGCGCGTGTGCCCGTGCTCGCCCCCAAAAGCGGCGTTGGGCGCATGTACGCCGGTGGCGCCTCGCTGGATGCCGCCGCGGCGCTGCTCTGCATGCGCGATGGGGCCCTGCCCCCGATCGTCAACCTGGAGGAGCCCGCGGAGGGCCTCGAGCTCGACTTCGTGCGGGGCTCCGAACGGGCGGGGGAGCTCTCGACGATCCTCGTCAACGCACGCGGCTTCGGGGGCTTCAACAGCGCCCTCGTGCTCAGGCGCATGAGCTAGTGTCCTGAGCCCCCGGCGAGCATCGGCGCACCTGCTCATGTCGCAGCCCCCACAGATCGGCTCTCTACTGGAGGCGGCTGTGTCGCAGAGCCCCCAGCGCCCGGCCCTCGCCCACGCCGACTTCGAGCTCACCTACCGCCAGCTGCATGCCGCCGTGGACCGGCTCGCGGCGCGCTTGGGCGAGCGCTCCGGGGAGCGCGTCGCAGTGATCGCGCCCAATGTGCCCGCGCTCGTGATCGCGCTGTTCGCCGCCTGGCGCGCCGGTGCCGCCGTCGTACCGCTGAGCGCCCGCCTGCGCAGCTTTGAGCTGCGGCGTGTGTTCGCCGACGCGCAGCCCTCCGCGGCGATCTCGCTCGCCTCCCACGGGGGGTTCTCGCTCGCGCGGGAGCTGGGTGCCCTCGGCGAGCTGGTCCCCACCCTGGCCACCGGGATAATCGTCGACGAGCTCGGAGAGATCAACCAGGAGCTGAGCTGGCCCGCCGGTGAGGCCGCGCCACCGCTTCACCCCGACGTGGCAGCGATCATGTACACCTCCGGCACCACCGGGGAGCCCAAGGGCGCGCTGATGTCCCACGCCCTCGGCGTGGCCGAGGGACAGTGTCTCGCCGGCCTGCTGGGCGAGAGCGCGCAGGCGGCCAGCGTCATGGTCGTCCCCGGCTCGCACGCGTTCGGGCTGGCCTGCCTGCTGTGCGATCTGGCCGCCTGCGGGGAGGCGGTGCTGGTCGACTCCACGACCTCCCTGCAGCCGCTCGTGGCCGCGCTGCGCCGCCACGAGGCGCGTGTGCTGCACGGCTCGCCGGCCCTGTTCGCGCGGCTGCTTAAGGCGACCGACGAGCTGCCCGTGCGGAGCGGGTTCACCGCCGGATCCTCGTGCCCGCCGGAGGTGCTCGAAGAGCTCGACCGCCGCGAGGCGCGCATCCTCAACGTGTACGGCATGACCGAGATCGGCGCGGCGAGCAGCTGCCGCCCCGAGGACCCCCCGGAGGTCCGCCATCGCACGGTCGGCCGTCCGCTCCCGGGCTACGAGTTCCGGGTGGCGCGTGCCGGCGAGATCGAGGTCCGTGGCCCCTACGTGACCGCGGGCTATCACGGCCGTCCGCGCGAGCACGACGGGGCGTTCGACGGGGAGTGGTTTCGCACCGGGGATCTCGGGGGGATCGACGCCGCCGGGAACCTCTCGATCGCCGGACGCGCCAAGGAAGTGGTCCACGTCGGCGGCTTCAACGTGTTCCCCGCGGAGGTCGAGAGCTTCCTGCTCACCCTCCCCGCGGTCGGCCAGGCGAGCGTGATCGGAGTGCCGCACCCCGCGATGGGCGAAACCCTCCATGCGTTCGTGGTGCCGAGTCCCGGGGCCGAGCTGGCGGGGCGCGACGTCGTCAGCTTCGCGCGGGCGGGGATCGCGGGGTACAAGGTGCCCTACGGCGTCAGCGTCGTGCCCGAGCTGCCGCTGCTCCCCTCGGGCAAGCCCGACCGGCGCGAGCTGGCCCGCGGCTTGCACGCCCACGAGGCGGGGGCCTGAGATGGGGCACACCTCGCCGCCGCTGCCCCCCAGCCCGCTGTTCGCCGGGCTGGCCGAGCCGGAGCTCGGGGCGATAGCCGAGCAGATGCGCCCCCGGGCGTTCGCCGCTGGCGAGCAGATCTGCGCCGCGGGCGAGCGCAGCGACCGGCTGTGGCTGATCACCGGGGGCCTCCTGCACGTCCTCGCCGGGAGCGCCGACGCCGTGGCCGGAGAGGTGCTCGCCCGCCAGCGCAAGGGCGACGTGGTGGGCGCCCAGGGGGCGGTCACCGGCGAACCCCGCACGGCGACCGTGGTGGCCGCGATCGCCTCCTCCGCCCTCGAGCTCGACGCCGAGTGCTTCCTCGCTCTCGCGCAGCGCTTCCCGGCGATCCTCGTCAACCTGATCCGCATCCAGAGCGAGAGTCTCCTCAGGGCCAACGCGCGCCGCGTCGAGCGCCAGCGCGGCGAGACCGTGGCGCTGCTCAGCGGGCCCGCGATGGCCGCCACGGCGACGCGCGTGGCGTCCCTCGCGCGCGGCGCGAGCCCCCGCCCGGTGGTCTGGCTGGACCGGCGCCTCTCGTTCGCGGGGGCCCTGACAGCGGCGAGCGACCTGACCGACGAGCACGCCACCGTGCTGCTGCCCGGCGAGCTCGACCCCGAGACCGTGGCGGTGCTGCTCGATGACGTCGACCGCGTGGTGGCGCTGGTCGGCTCGGCCGGCGAAGCCGAGCGGCTGGGCGCGCTCGCGCGGGCGCCGAACACGCGCGGCGCCCAGGTGGAGGCAGTGCTGGTCGGCGAGGAGGCCGTGGCGGCGAGCCGCGACTGGCCGCCCGGCGCGCCGATTCGCGTGGTGCGCACCTGCCCGCGGGGGGACGGCGCCGGGCTCACGGCCCCTGACGAGGCCGGACGTGGCCCGGCGAACGGCACCGGGCTGGCCCCGGTGAGCGCCACGACGGCCACCGGGGGCGGCGCCGGACTCATCCCGTCGGCGGGAGCTGGGATGCCCCCCGCCGACGAGGCGTGGCTGGCGCGCCATCTCACCCGGACCAAGCTGGGCCTGGCGCTCGGCGCCGGCGGTGCGAAGGGGTACGCCCACGTGGGCGCGCTGGAAGTGCTCGAGGAGGCCGGGTACGTCGTGGATTATGTGTCGGGCAGCAGCATCGGCGCGATCGTGGGCGCCTACCTGGCGCTGGGCAGGGACGCCGCGGCGATCGACGCGACCCTGCGCGAGACATTCGGCGCCGACAACGTGGCCGAGCTGTTCAAAACCTCCCTCGGCGCTGGTGGCTCGGCCCTCGAGGCGATGAGCCGGCTGATGCGCGAGAGCACCGCGGAGCGCTCCTTCGCCGACACGCTGATCCCCCTGGCGGTGATGACGGTCGACCTCACCGATCGCGCTCCCGCCCCGCTGCGCGAGGGGCCGCTGTGGGAGGCGCTGCTGGCGGCCACCGCGCTGGCGGGGGTCTACCCTCCCCACGAGCGCGGCGGGCACCGCTTGGTGGACGGGCTGGCGCTCGTGCCGGTGCCGACGGGGGCGGTCTTCGAGGATGGAGCCGACCTCGCCGTCTCGGTCAACCTGATGGGCGCCGAGATGCTGGCGGAGTGGCCCGAGCAGCCCGAGCTGCCCCCCGCCCGCGAGCGCAAGGCGCGGGGCGGTACCCTCGACACGCTGCTGGAGGTGATGGACCTCAGCCAGCTCGAGACCAGTGCCCAGCACGCAGAGCTCGCCGATGTGGTGATCACGCCACGCTTCGGACCGGCGCATTGGCGAGACTTCCACCTCGCCGACCTGTTCCTCGCCGCCGGGCGCCGAGCGGCGCTGGAGCAGCTGCCGGCGCTGCAGGCACTCAGCACACCCGTCGATCCGAAGGCCGGCACACCCACCAAGCTGAAAACCGACACCCTGTCGATCTGAAAACCGGCATCGCTGCCGATCAACCAACCGCTACCTGAAGGAGATGGCTTTGCCCGAGCAGACGAAGTTCGAATTCGATGATCTCAAGCGGATCCTCGTGGACCGCGTGGGCCTCCCTGAGGCCGACGTCGTGGACGACCGCGAAGCGACCTTCGAGGACATGGGCCTCGACTCGCTCGCCTTCATGGAGATCCAGCTCGCCATGCAGCAGGACTACGGGTTCAGGATCCCCGACGAGGACGCCGAGGAGATCCACAGCGTGGGCGAGGCGATCGACTATGTAAACCGGCGCCTCTCAGAACAGGAGTAGACGATGGCCGCGCACACCGACAACTCCGTCGTCATCCAGGCCCCGCTGGAGTTCGTGTGGGAGCGGATGATGGACATCGAGAGCTGGCCCAGCCTGTTCAGCGAGTACGCCGCCGCGGAGGTGCTCGAGCAGGACGGCGACACCGTCCGCTTCAAGCTCACCACCCACCCCGACCCCGACTACGACGGGCAGGTGTGGAGCTGGACCTCCGAACGGACCGCCGATCCCCAGACGCACAGCTCGAAGTCCAAGCGAATCGAGACCGGCCCCTTCCAGTACATGAACATCGAGTGGTACTTCGAGGAGGCCGCGGAGGGCACCGCGATGCGCTGGGTGCAGGACTTCTCGATGAAGCCCGAGGCGCCCGCCGACGACGAGCACGCCGAGGAGTACATGAACAAGAACACCAAGGTGCAGATGCAGGTCATCAAGGAGCGCCTGGAGGCGGAGGCGGCGGATGGAGTCTGAGACTGGGTCCTCCGATCCCGAGGTTGCACAAGCACCACATCAGGCGACGCCAGGACCGATCGCCGCTGCGGCGAGTGGCCAAGAGTCGGGGGCTGCGCCCACCGGAGCCGAGGGCGGCCACCGCGCGCTGATCATCGGCGCGGGGCCAGCCGGTCTCACGGCCGCGATCGCGCTGGCACGCATCGGGATCGAGGTGCGTCTGTTCGAGCGAGCCCAGGAGCTCGGCAAGGCGGGCGCCGGGCTGGGCGTGCAGAGCAATGCGCTGCGCGCCCTGCAGAAGCTCGGCATCGGCGACCGGATCGAGGCTGCGGGCACGGAGCTTCGCAACCAGGAGATCCGCAACATCCACGGCAAGCTGCTGTTCAGCTTTCCGCAGGGAGAGGTCGCCGACGAGTACGGGACGCCGACGATCAGCCTGCTGCGCGCCGACGTCCAGCTGGCGCTGGTCGATGCCCTCCCGCCGGGCGTGCTGCGGCTGGGCTCGGAGTGCGTCGCGGTCGACCAGGACGCCGAGGGGGTCACCGCGACGTTCGCGGACGGCCACACGGAGCGCGGTGCGCTGCTGATCGGAGCCGATGGCGGCAGGTCGGTGGCGCGCAGGCACGTTTACGGAGCCGCCGACCCGCCGCCCCGCTACTCGGGCTTCACCAGCTGGCGTGCGATCGTCGAGATGAGCCCGGAGACGCTGCCGGCTGACACCTCGCGCACCTACCTCGGCGCGGGCCGGCAGTTCGTGATGTTCCCGGTCGGCTCCAACCGGATCTACTGGGGATTGATGAAGGGCGTGCCGGAGGGGAGCTCCGACCCCGTCGGCGGCGTGCGAGCGATGTTGTGCGAGGACCTGCGCAACTTCCCCGAGGCGACGCGCCGCATGGTGGAGGCGACCGAGGAAGAGGGCATCATCAGAGCCGAGGTGTGCGATCGCGACCCGGCGCCGACATGGGTGAAGGGCCGGGTGGTGGTGATCGGCGACGCCGCCCACATGACCACCCCGTTCGTCGGGCAGGGCGCCGGGATCTCGATGGAGGACTCGGTGGTGCTCGCCAAGGAGCTCTCACTCACAGACGGGTTGCGCGATCAGCGGATGCTCGCCAGCGCCCTGGACTCCTTCCAGCAGGCGCGCATGGAGCGCTGCGCGAAGATCGTCATGACCTCACGGCGCCGGGGACAGGTGTTCTCGTGGTCGAACCCCGCGATCGTGGCAGTCCGCAACAACGTCCTGCGCTCCGTCCCGAAAGCCTTCTGGCGCCGCGCGATCGCCACGAGCATCAAATACGACCTCTGACTATGGGCGCCTGAAGTTCAACCCGGAGTTCTGCAGCGCCGCCCGTGCCATGACCGGGGGTTCCTCGCCGCCGCCGGCTGTGCCCACGGACGCCGGCTCCTCGCTGGAGTAGCGCTGTTCGGTGAGGGTCAGGTAGATGCTGTCGAGGCTGGGCCTCACCAGTTCGATGTTGCGCAGCCGCATCGCGTTGCCGCCGAGCTGGCCGAGCGCGGCGGCGGCCATCTCCGCGGCGTTGTCGGTCGAGATGCGCAGCACGGAGCCCTCGCAGACGACCTCCCCTCCGCGCACGGCGATCTCGGGCGCCGGCCCGTCGAAGGTCAGTTCCACGACCTGGGTGGAGTTCATCGCGACAAGCTCGGCAATCGATCCGCGGGCGATGATCGCGCCGCCCTGGAGCAGCGCAACGGAGGCGCCGAGCTGCTCGATCTCGGGGAGGTAGTGGGTGGAGTAGCAGACGGCATGTCCCTCCTCGGCGAGCCCTTTGACGAGATCGAGGATCTCCTGGCGGGTGCGGATGTCGGCGCCGACCGTGGGCTCGTCGAGGATCAGCAGGGCCGGCTTGCAGACGATCGCCATGCCGGTGTGCAGGCGCCGCTGCTGGCCGCCCGAGAGCGTGCCCGCGTGGGCGTCGAACTTGGGTGTGAGGCTGAGAGCCTCTCCCACTTCCTCGGCGCGCTTTGCGATCTCGCGCCCGCGCAGCCCGCCGAGCTCGCCGAACAGCTCGAGGTTGCCGCGCACCGTGAGCGTCGGGTAGATGCCGAGATCCTGCGGGGCGATGCCGAGGTGCTGGCGCGCCTTCAGCGGGTCCGCGATGGCGTCGGCGCCGTTGACGAGGATCGTCCCCGCATCGGCCCGTCGCAACCCGGCCACGCACGAGACGAACGTAGTCTTGCCGGCGCCGTTGTGGCCGAGCAGCCCGGCGATCTCCCCCGGTTCGATCTCGAGGTCGACCCCCTTCAGAACCTCGAAGTCCCCGTAGGACTTGCGCACGCCGCTCACGTAGAGAGTCGCCTGCGAGCGCGGGGTGCGCAGCTCCTCAGCATCGGGTGTGCCGGCCAGGATCACCGGCCGCCGGCGCATCACGGTGCGCTGCGAGTCTCCCGGCAGCACGACCTCGAGTACCGTTTGGCCGACCTGAACGCGGTCGCCGGCGCTGAGCAGCTGCGAGGCGGGAATCCGCCAGCCGTTCAGGTAGGTGCCGTTGGTGGAGCCGAGATCCTCGAGGACATAGGCGCCGTCGCCGCGCAGCACGATGCGCGCGTGGTTGCGAGAAAGCTCCTCATCCCCGCCGAGGGCGCCCGGCCCCTGGCTGGCGCGTCCGATCGAAACGTCCTGCCCGAGGGGGATGTCGCTGCCGGCGGCGGGCCCCGCGATCACCCGCAGCAGCTCGCCCGCGCTCACGAGACCAGCTTGCGGTCGGTCGGGCGGAAGCGGATCGCCGCGAGCACGGTGAAGAGCGTGGCGAAGCCCAGCAGCACAGCCGTGGGCCCGATCACTGCGCTGAACCCTTTGCCCTTGAGGATCACATCGGTCGAGGCCTGCATCGCCCAATGGCTGGGAATCGCGGGCGCGATGCTCTGTGCCCACCCCGGCAGCGTGGCGGTCAGCGCGAGCGCGCCGCCGAGCGAGGCGGAGACCAGCATCAGCAGGTTGCCCAAGGCGTCGAGCTGGCTCATCGTGGTGCAGAACGCGACGAGCGCGAAGGTCAGCGACAGCACGCAGATCGCAAGCGCCGGGGCGAGGATCGCGAGCGCCGCCATCGAGCCCTTCGAGCTCAGGCCGAGCACGAGGTCGCCGATCGTGAACAGCAGGATCATCTGCAGCATGATCACGACGAACGAGGGCAGCAGCTTGCCAAGGATCACCTCGGTCGTCGAGGCCATCATCTGCAGGCGGTCCCACGTGCCCCATGCGTGCTCGGCGAAGAAGGTGCGCCCGACGAACACCAGCCAGAAGAACGCGAACATCACTGTCAAGCCCGGCACGACCTGTTCGGCTCCGTTGACGTGGCGGTAGCCGGCGCCGAGCAGCGCCGACTTCTGCGTCGTCTTCATGATCACCATCGTCAGCAGCGGGATGATCAGGAAGATCACGAGTGCCCCAGGGTTGCCCAGCAGCAGCTTCGCCTGGTGGCGGGAGATGATCAGTAGGCGTCGTCTGCTGGACATGCGGCTCGCGCGTGGACAATATATGCTCCGCGCGCAGAGCATCGTGTAACCGGGTGAAAGGAGGCAGGCCATCATCAAGCGAGGTGTGATCGTCGCCCGTATCAAGCCCGGTGCCGAGGAGGAGGTTGCGCGGATCTTCGGCGAGTCCGATGAGACCGAGCTGCCGCAGATCACCGGCGTGCGCCACCGCAGCCTGTTCGTGCTCGACGACATCTACATCCACCTGGTGGAGACCGACGACGAGTTCGCCGACGCCGTCGAGAAGGTGCGCAACCACGACCTGTTCAAGGAGATCAGCGCCCAGCTCGATCCCTACATCACCCCGTACAACCCCGAGACTTGGCGTTCGCCGAAGGACGCCCAGGCGCGGGAGTTCTATTCCTGGGACCCGCCCGCCCCACCGACCGAGGCATGAGCGTAAGGCTCATCGTCGACGTTCGTATCAAGCCCGGTTCCCGCGACGAGCTGTTGAGCGCCTATGCCGCGCTGCGCGCGCGCGTCGCACAGGAGCCGGGATTGATCGGCCATCAGCTGTGCGAGTCGAGCGAAGATGGTGAGCGCTGGTTGGTGATCAGCGAGTGGGAGAGCATCGAGCGCTCCGGCGCCTGGGACGCCTCGGAGGATCACGCCCGCCTGTTGGCGCCGCTGCGGGCCTGCTTCGCGCAGGCCAGCCGCTCGAGCTTCCACGTGCGCGACGGCGTGGTCGCGTGACGGGGCTGTCGTATAGGATGGCCACTCCGTGAGCATCGAACGGGGCGATTCAATTGTGGAGTTCGCGGCGGTGCGCCCACCCCAGGAGCACTACGACGTCGCGATTCTCGGGGGCGGACTGGCGGGTCTCACGCTGGCGATCCAGCTCAAGCAGATGCGGCCCGAGACGGCGGTGGTCGTGCTCGAGAAGCGCGAGGGCCCGGCGCCGCTGGCGGCGTTCAAGGTCGGGGAGTCCACCGTCCCCGCCGGCGCCCACTACTTCTCCGAGGTCGTCGGGATGCACGACCACCTGCGCGCCGAACAGCTGGTCAAGTGCGGGCTGCGCTACTTCCCGCCAGCAGATGGCAACGAGGACATCACCAAGCGGGTCGAGGCCGGGCCCCCGATGTACCCGCCGCACGACAACTTCCAGCTCGATCGGGGCCTCTTCGAGAACAAGCTCGCGGCGCGCGCCCGGGCGCTCGGGGTGGACCTGCAGCAGGGCGCGCGCGTGCGGGAGGTCGATCTCGACAGCGATCCCCACCGCGTGACCTTCGAGCAGTTCGAGCACGAGGCGACGCTCACGGCGCGCTGGGTCGTGGACGCCGCGGGCCGCGCCAGCATCCTCAAGCGCAAGCTGGACCTGATGGCCGACTGCGGTCACCACATCAACTCCTCGTGGCTGCGGCTCGGAGGTGGGCTGGACCTCGAGCAGTGGGGCGCGGGCGACCCCGAGTGGATCGGGCGGATGTCTCAGCCGGGCATCCGCCAGTTCAGCACCAATCACCTGATGGGGGAGGGCTACTGGGTGTGGATGATCCCGCTCTCCACGGGGCCGATCAGCATCGGTGTGTGCGCCGACCCCCGCTTTCACCCATACGAGGAGATCAACGAGCTCGAGGGCCTGCTCGGGTGGCTGCGGGAGCACGAGCCGCAGCTCGCCGCGGCGATCGAGGAGCGCCCGCAGGACATCGAAGACTTCCTCCGCGTCAAAGACTTCGCCTACGGGGTCAAGCAGATGTTCTCGACCAATCGCTGGGCGCTCGTGGGGGAGGCGGGAGCGTTCGCCGATCCCTTCTACTCGCCCGGCTCGGACTTCATCGGCTACAGCAACACCTTCACCGCCGATCTCGTGACGCGCGACCTGAACGGCGAGGCGATCGGCGAGCGCGCCGACTACTACAACGACCTCTACCAGCGCCTCTTCGAGCACGTCATCTCCCGCTACCGCGACTCCTACCCGGTGTTCGGCAACGCCTGGGTGCTGTGCGGCCTTTTGACCTGGGATTTCTACTCCAACCACACAGGCAACGTGCTGCTGTTCACACAGAACAGGTTCACCGACATCGACTTCATGAAGCGTGCCGACGAGTACCTGAATCAGCTCTTCAAGCTGAACATCAACATGCACAAGCTGTTTCGCGAATGGCACGAGCTCGAGCGCAAGCCGCGCGAGCCGGACATGCTCGCCACCTTCCCGCTGCTGCTCGGAGGGCTCATCGGCCTGGTCAAGGAGTACCCCGACGACGAGTCGCTGCTCGAGGAGTTGCGCACCAACGTGCGCAACTCGGAGGCGATGGCGGTCGCGATCTTCAATCAGGCGGCACAGGCCCTGCCGGAGGGGCCCCCGGCCGATCGGCCGATCAACCCGTACGCGGTCAGCCTCGATCCAAAGCGCTGGGAGGCCGATGGCCTGTTCGAGGAGCCAGGGTTGACGATCGAGCAGGCGCGCGGGATGACCATGGGGATTGACGGCATGTGGGACTCCTCGCTGGCGTTTGTGGGTGGGCCGCCCCCGGGCGTTGGTGGGCCACCTCCGGGTGTCGGTGGACCGCCTCCGGGTGTCGGTGGACCGCCTCCGGGTGTCGGTGGACCGCCCCCGGGCGTCGGTGGACCGCCCGCGTAGAGATGTGCGGACGTCCTGCGGGCAGGTCATGCGGGATGCCGAGTGTGGGCCCACGTTCCGTGAACCGTCTGCGAGGCTCGCATCGCTGAGCGCTTCGACGTCGTCGTAGTCGGCGCGCGCTGCGCTGGCTCGCCGCTGGCGGCGCTGCTCGCGCGCCGTGGCCTGCGTGTCGCGGTGGTGGAGAAGGCGAAATTTCCACGCGACACGCTCTCCACCCACTTCTTCCAGGCCCAGGCGCTCGCCTCCCTGGAGCGTCTCGGAGTGACGGAGAAGCTGCAGGCGACCGGCGCGCCATGCCTGGGGATGGTCAGCCTCCGCATCGAAGACCTCCAGTTCCAAGCACCCGTTCCCCAGCAGCCGGGGGACGTTGGCGGGATCAGGTCGGTGCGCCGCCTGATGCTCGACCCGATCCTCGCCGAGGCCGCGGCCGAGGCGGGCGCCGAGGTGCGCATGGGGGCGACGGTGACCGGCCTGGTGAAGGACGGCGCGCGAGTGACCGGCGTGCGGGTCAAGCAGGATGGCTTGGAGAGCACCCTGCAGGCGCGACTGGTCGTCGGCGCCGACGGTCGCAACTCGACGGTCGCCGGCAGCGCCGGCGCGCGCAAGTACAACGTGGTCTCGAACGAGCGGTTTGCCTACTGGTCGTTCTTCGAGGGAGCCGAGCCGGGGCCTGATCCGGCGTTCGTCCTACATCGCTGGGGCGAGCGGTTCGTGATCGCCTCGCCGTCGGACAGCGGGCTTTATCAGGTCGTGGTGATGCCCGAGCTGAGCGAGCTCCCGCGCTACCGGGAGGACCTGGAGGGCAGCTACATCGAGCATGTCCACAGCTGCCAACCGGTGGCCGAGGCGCTCTCCGGGGCGCGCCGGGTGGGGAAGATCTTCGGGATGCTGCGCTGGCAGGGGTTCTTCCGGGAGGCCTCCGGCGCTGGCTGGGTGCTGCTCGGCGACGCCGGCCACTTCAAGGATCCCGCCGCCGGCCAGGGCATCGGGGACGCGTTCAGGCAGGGGGAGGCGCTGGTGGAGCCTATCGTCCGCGGCCTGGAGGGCTCCGATCAGGCGCTCGACGAGGCGCTCGTGGAGTGGGGGCGGTGGCGCAACGACGATGCGATCGGGCACTACTGGCTGGCGACCGACATCGGCAAAGCGGGCAAGGCGCCCGCGGCGCTTCCCGAGGTGGGCAAATGGCTGCTCGCCCGGGGCGAACTGGCGCCGTTGATCGACCTCTTCAGCCACCGTGGGAAGCCCTCGCAGGTCCTCACTCCGCCGCGCCTCGCGGCCGCGATGGGACGGGTGTTCGCAAGGCCCGGGTGCGACCGGCGCGCGCTGCTCGGTGAGATCGGTGGTCTCGTAGCGCTGAATGCCCGTCGCCAGCGTCAGTACCGCTGGCCGGTGTATGAGCAGGCCGGCGTGGCGAGCGATGCGGGAGCGACCGAGGTGCCGGATTCAGCCGCAGCCACCCCGCCGGGATGAGCGGAGACCTTGCGCAACGCGTAGGGCACCGTCGTGCAGTTGACGCGGCCTCGACGCATCACTAGGCTGCCACTCAGCATGGCCGATGGCGAACAACCCCCGATGGAGGACGTATCGGATCGCACCGTGATACGTCCCAAGCCGGTCGAGGGGTCGGACCGCACGGTGATACGGCCCAGGCCGGTGGAGGATGTATCGGACCGCACCGCGATACGTCCCAGCCCGGGGGAGGGGTCGGACCGCACGGTGATACGTCCCAAGCCAGTTGAGGCATCGGACCGCACTGTGATACGTACCAGCCCGGTGGAGGCATCGGACCGCACGGTGATACGTCCCACGTCAGTGGTCCCCGATCCCCCCGCTGACGGCCCTTCGGGCCCTTCTGCTGAGAACCCTCCCGGCCCCCCGGCCGACGGCCCCCCTCCAGGTCCTCCCGCTGACGGCCCTCCTGCTGGTCCTCCGCCGACCATACCGCTGCCTGTCCGCCTGCTGATGAAATCTCCCACAGGGATGCGCCTGCTGCCGCTCCTCATCAAGCTTCCGCCGCGAGCCCGGCGTCCCGTCGTGATGCTCGTACCGCTGCTGCTGATTGCGCTGCTGATCGCGATCGTTGTCGTGATCGTCCAGCTCGTGTTCTGACTACGTCACAGCCCGAACAGCCGCCGCGCATTGTCCTCCAGGATGCCCTGCTTCTCGGCGGCTGCGATGGGTAGACCGTCGACCATCGCGATCGCGTCCTGCAATGGCGTCGCCAGGGGCGGCGAGTCGGTGCCGAACAGCATGTGATCGGCACCCATCAACTCCAGATTGGCGAGGTGGTTGGGCACGCTGGAGTTGGCGGTGTCGACGTACACGCGCCGCAGATAGGTACTCGGTGGCTGGGTGATCTTGTTGGTGTACTGGGCCATGGGCGGAGGGCCAGGAGGTGGCCCGCTGCCTGGAGGGCCGCCTCCCGGAGCGCCGCTGGGAGGTCCGCCGGGGGGTCCGCCGCCGGGGGGTCCGCCGCTGGGAGGTCCGCTGGGAGGTCCGCCGGGGGGGCCACCGCCGGCCCAGTGGCGCGGCTGGTAGGCCTGGTCCATGCGTCCCGCCAGCAACGAGATCGCCCCGCCGGCGGTGGCTGCGATGATCTCGAGGTCGGGGTACTGCTCCAGCCGGCCCGAGAACACGAGCGTCGCCAGGCCGACTGTCACGTCCATGAAGCGGCCGATCTGCTCGACCAGCCGGAAGTCCTCAATGCTGTCGCTGCCGACGGGCTCAGCGGGGGGGTGTAGGAAGACCGGCTTGCCGAGCTCGGCCGCCATCGCGAAGAACTGGTCGGCGCGGGGTGAGTCGAGATACTCGCCGCCCACGCTGGTGTTGACGATCAGCCCGACGAACCCCCCGTCCCGCACCGTCTGGGCGGTCTGGTCAAGTAGCGCCGCGTCGCCGAAGGGGTTCGTGTAGGCGTAGGCGGCCAGCCGCGGAGCGTGCTTGCGCACGGTCTCGGAGAGCCACTCGTGAAAGGACTTCAGCTCCTCGGCCGACTGGGCGTAGTTGTCGTGGCCGCGCTTGCTCATCGTCCCGAAACCGACGGGACTGCCGACGATCGTCAGGCCGATCCCCGCCTGTGACTTGCGGTCGAGCATCCCCTCGATGTCCGCGAGCGCGGGTGGCATCGGGTAGCGCTTGAACAGCTCGGGGTGAGTGATGTGGCCGTGGACGTCGACGATCACGACGCCGCTCCAGGAACCTCGGCGGTCCAGACGGCGCTACCCCGAACTTCGACGGTCCAGACGGCGCTACCCCGAACTTCGACGATCACGTCGCGGCTCCACCGTCCTCGGCTGGGTCGGCGCCGGGCCAGGGGTACTCGTGCACCCCCGACATCCGCTCCTGGAAGGCGAGCATCGCGGCGACGTCGAGGTCGCCGAGCCCCTGCTGCTGGGCGGCGGTGAGCATCGCGTGGGCGCTCTCGGTGACGGGCATGGGCACGCCCGCCTTCTGCGCCTCGCCGAGCACGAGCGTCACGTCCTTGCGCATCAGCCCGAGCTTGAACGCCGCGAACTCGAAGTTGCGCTGCCCCATGATTGCGCAGCGAAAGCTCATGACAGGCGAGCTGTAGCCGCTCTTGGAGATCATCTCCAGCACCTGCTCGCGCGCAAGCCCGGCGCGTTCGCCGAAGACCACCGCCTCGGCGAGCGCGGGCATCTGAACGCCCATCAGCATGTTCAGGACCAGCTTCATCGTCGCGCCCATGCCGCTGGCGCCGAGATAGGTCACCTCCTTGCCGAGCGCCTCCAACAGGGGCTCGACCGCCCGGAAGTCCTGCTCCTCGCCGCCTGCCATGACCCGCATCTCGCCGCTCCTGGCGTGCATCGGGTTGCCGAGCACGCAGGCGTCGAGCGCGTGGTAGCCCGCCTGCTGGGCGCGCGCCGCGAGCTCGCGGGGGAAGTCGGGTGGGACGGTGCTCATGTCGAGGATGTAGCCGCCCTCGCCGAGGGTCTCGAACACCCCGTCCGCATCGAACAGCATCCGCCCGACGATCTCCTGGTTGGCGAGGCTCAGCATCACCACGTCGGCCTCGCGCGCCGCGTCCGCAGGGGAGTCGGCGATGCGCGCGCCGAGCCCCGCGACTTCCTCGGCCTTCGAGCGGGTGCGGTTGTAGACGGCGAGGTCATACCCCGACTCGACGAGCCGGCAGGCCATGCCGTTGCCCATCACGCCGAGGCCGATGAACGCGATTCGCTGCTTGTCGGTGGCGGCCACGCTAGGAGCTCGCGGTCACGCCGCCGTCGACGAAGAGCACCTGCCCGGTGACGAAGCTCGCCGCGGGGGAGGCGAGGAACAGCGTCGCGCTCGCCAGCTCGACCGGCTCGCCGAAGCGGCCGAAGGGAATCCGCCCGTGCATCATCGCGACGAACCTATCATCCGCCGCCGCCTCGCGCACGAGCTCGGTGGGGACGAACCCCGGCGCGACCCCGTTGACGGTGATGCGGTACTTGCCCCACTCGGTGGCGAGCTGGCGGATGAGGCCGTTGAGGCCGGCCTTGCTGGCGGCGTACCCCGCGAAGCCGCGGCGCCCGCCCGCGACGCTGCGGGTGGTGGAGTAGTGGACGATGCGACCGCCACGCCCCGAGTCGATCATTGCCTCGCCGGCCGCCTGGGAGAGCCAGAAGGCGCCCGAGAGGTTGATAGCGAGGAGCGAGTCCCACGCCTCCTCCTCGAAGCGCTCCGCGGGTGCCTCGATGTCGATCCCGGCGAGGTTCACGAGCACGTCGACCCCGCCCAGCTCGCGCCGGCACTGCTCGATCAGCTCGCGCGCGCTCGCGCGGCTGGAGATGTCCACGCGCGTGCCGTGCGCGACGTGCCCCGCCCCGGAGAGCTCCTCGGCGAGGGCCTGTGCCTTCTCCTGGGAGCGCCCCGCGATCATCAGCTCCGCGCCGCACTCCGCGAACAGGCGGGTGGTGACCTCGCCGATACCGCCGTAGCCGCCGACCAGGATCACGCGCCGGCCGTCGAGGCGAAACAGGGATGCGAAGTCGCCGGCGCGCTGCTCGTCGACCACGATCGGTGGGCCGGGAGGGCCTCCGGGCGGCCCTCCGGGCGGCCCCCCTGGTGGGCCGGGAGCTTGCCCCGCGCTCATTCGTCGTGCCGCCGAGTGACCAGCAGCTCCATCGTGCTCTTCATGAAGAACTCCCGCGCGCCCTCACTGGTGGACATGTCGCGGGGCTCGGCCACAAGCTCGTCAAGCTTGTCCTCGAGCTCGCGGATCGCCGGCTGGCGACCCATGTGCTGGCCGAGCACCGGCAGGGGCACGTCGTCAGTGGTCTCGACCACCCTGACCACGGTGTTGCCCTTCATGAACACCTGCGTGCTGAGCAGCGTTCCGACGTCGTTGCCCTCCTCGTCGCGGACGGTGTGATCGGGACGACCGTATTCCTTGAAGACCTGGCGAACCGCGTCCTGCGAGCCCGGCTTGATGTCCCACATGAGCGCCCAATATTGCGCCATCGCACACCCTCTTCCTTTCTAGTCCTGCACGTAGAAGCGAACGTCATAGTGGTCGGTTTTGGGCGGCGCCTGCAGAATGCCCTTGAGCTCGCCAACCATCGCCCGGGCGATCCCGGCGCTCGAGTCCCTGGTCTCCTCGCTGTCCCACAGCGTGATCGCAATCGCGTGCGGACCGCCGTCGGGCTCTGTCAGCAGGATGTAGCCGCGAAAGCCCGGATGCTCCTGGTAGGAGGGGATGATCTTCTCCTCTGTCAGCTTCATGCCGGCGTCGACTTTCTCGGGGTTCCACTCGGTGGTGTTGACTCGCGCGTACATGGTGCCCCCTCAGGCGGTTGGCTTGATCGTGTGGGCGACGTCGTAGATGATCCGCTCGTTCGTCCCCGCCCAGTAGGGGTGCATCGGCGAGCGCTTGGCGACGTGGGCGAGCGACTCCTCCCATGCCAGGAACGCCTCCTTGCTCTCCCACTCGCTGAGCAGGATGTAGCTGAGGGGCTCCCCCTCGGCATCTGCCGGCTCGCGGCGTCGCAGCAACTCGTCGCCGATGTGCCCGGCGGTGCCTTTCACGTTGGCGGTGACCTGCGCATACGCCGTCTCGAACGCGTCGGCGTTCTCACGGTTGATCTTGGCGAAAACCATCACACGTGCGGCCATTCAGCTTGCCCCTCCGTCTAGGTCTATGAGTACGTCGTGCACCGTCATGCGCGCCGAGGAGCGCAGCTCGCGCAGCGGCGCCGTCAGCTCGTCCTGCTCGGGGCTGCGCTCGAACTCCCCGAACACCTCCCTGTCGCTCCAGTCGCTGGTCACCACGAAGCTGTCGGAGTCCTCGGGGTCGCGCGCGAGCGTCTGGCGGATGTTCCCGGGGACGATGCGGACCTGTTCAGCGATCGCCCGCCAGGCCCGCTCGAAGTCCGGCCCGCGGCCCTCCTTGACCGTCATGTACAAGGTTGCGCGCACCACCGCGGGGATCCTACAGGCGTTGGCCTCCGGCGGCGGGGTGCCCCGGGGCATCGCAACCCCACCGACGGAGCGCTAGGATCGGCGCGAAACTTCAATCTCGTCCAACCCGCACAAAGGGGGAGCATGTGTTCTGTCGCGTGACCCACGTCCAGGCGCCCGAGGGACGGGTGCAGGAGGGCCTCAAGCTTTGGTATGACAACGTCCTTCCGGTCACGATGGCGCGCGAGGGGTTCAAGGGCGCGCTTTCGCTGGTCGACCCCGAGTCGGGCAAGGCGCTCTCGATCACCTTCTGGGAGGGCGAGGACGAGCTGCTGTCGAGCACCGAGGCCGAGTACCACAAGCGGGCGATCGAACGCTTCGGGGAGTTCTTCACGAATGCCCACGAGCCCGAGAACTTCAAGCTGCACCTGTTCACGGGCGATATTTTCAACGGCTCCTTCGCGTCTGATGAGGCGGGGGAGGGACTCACGAAGTCCCAGTAGCAGACCCTCGCCGGCTCAGATCCCCCCGTCCACATTCAGTGTCACCCCGGAGACGAAGCT
The DNA here is from genome assembly GCA_963713985.1 of uncultured Solirubrobacterales bacterium. Taxonomy (GTDB): domain Bacteria; phylum Actinomycetota; class Thermoleophilia; order Solirubrobacterales; family Solirubrobacteraceae; genus Palsa-744. The sequence continues at coordinate 2,684,237 of OY970219.1, forward strand.
CGCGTGGTCGCTGGCTAGGAACAGAGCGACGTCGGCGATCTCCTCCGGCCGCCCCAGCCGGTTAAGCGCCGCCAGGCCGGAGTAGCGCGCGCGGCCGGCCTCGTCCAGCTCACCGGTCTGGTCGGTTTCGATGATGCCGGGCGCGAGCGCGTTGACGCGTATGCCCTGCCTGCCGACCTCCTTGCAGAGGGCGCGAGTCAGGCCGATCAGGCCCGCCTTGGAGGAGATGTAGTGGACGCGCCCCGGCATCCCGCGCATCGCGACGGCGGACGTGATGTTGACGATCGATCCCCCCTCCTCCATCACGGGAAGGGCGGCCTGGCAGACGAGGTAGACGGCGGTCAGGTTGGTGTCGATTACCCGGTGCCACTCCTCGAGCGTCAGTTGATCGATCATCGCGTGGCTCACCACGCCGGCGTTGTTGATGACGATGTCGAGGCCCCCGAAGCGCTCGCTGGTGTCTTTCACGAACCCCTCCGCCGACGCCGGGTTGGAGAGGTCGGCCTGCGCGAGGAAGCTCGCGCCCCCGATTTGTGCCAGCTCGCCCCGCAGGCGCTCCACGTCGTCGGACTCCCGGTTGTAGCAAGCCCCAACCGAGGCCCCGCCCTGCGCCAGCCCCAGAACCAGTGCACGACCGATACCGCGCGAGCCGCCCGTGACGAGCGCTCGCTTTCCACTAAGCCCGAGATCCAAGACACCCTCCCTTGAGAACACCGCCGATTGCAAGGCATGCTCTGCGTCGCATGAGGGGCCAAGCCTATACGGATCCGGCTCGCGCCCTGAATCCGCCCCGGGGCCGCACTGGTGGGCGATGCTCAGCCCGTCATCGTCCGATCCCGGTTAGGGTTCCACCGATGGACGCGATCGACGAGCTGCTAGCCAACAACGAGGCCTTCGCGAAAGCCCAGCCGACGGGGCACCTCGACGTCCGCCCCAACCGTAAGCTGGCGATCGTTACGTGCATGGACTCCCGCATCGACGTCTTCGCGGCGCTGGGATTGAAGGGTGGCGAGGCGCACATCCTGCGCAACGCGGGCGGGGTGGTGACCGATGACGTGATCCGCTCGCTGGCGGTCTCCCAGCGTCGGCTGGGCACGCGCGAGGTGATGCTGATCCACCACACCAACTGCGGCATGCAGACGCTCACCGACGACGGGTTTCGCGCCGAGTTGCAGGAGGCGACCGGCGTGGCGCCGGCGTTCGCGATCGAGTCCTTCGCCGACGTCGAGGCCGACGTGCGCCAATCGATCCTGCGCGTCCGCCAATCTCAGTTCCTGCTACACCGCGACATGGTGCGCGGCTTCGTCTACGACGTCGACACCAAACTGTTGCGCGAGATCCCCGCCTAGACAAAGGAGCGCCGCACATGGGTGCAACGGCATTTGTTTTCCCCGGACAGGGCTCGCAGCGCGTGGGCATGGGCGCAGGGCTCTTGGAGGCGCGCCCGGAGCTGTTCGATCGCTACTTCGCCCTGGCCGACGAGGCCTCGGGTCTGCCGGTCCGGGAGCTCGCCCTGGAGGGCCCGATCGAGGAGCTCACCCGCACCGACGTGACTCAGCCGGCGCTGTTCGCGCTCTCGCTCGCGATCCACGAGCTGGCGCGCGAGTCGGGTCTGGAGCCAGACTTCGTTGCCGGACACAGCCTCGGCGAGGACACGGCGGCGGTGGCCGCGGGAGCGCTGGACCTGGAAGACGGCATGGAGCTCGTCTCGCTGCGCGGGCGGCTGATGGCCAACTGCGGCTCCGAACGCCCAGGCGGGATGGCCGCGATCGTGGGCCTGCCCTCCGAGGAGGTGCGGGCGCTTTGCGATACGGCCGCCGAGGCGGGCACGGTGGCTCCAGCCAACTTCAACAGTCCTCGCCAGACCGTGGTCTCCGGCGAGGAGGCGGGTGTGCAGCGGCTGCTCGAGTTGGCCGAGGAGGCGGGCGCCAGCAAGGCGGTGCGCCTGAAGGTGTCGGCTGCCTTCCACAGTGCTCTGATGGAGCCGGTTCAGCGCGAGATGGCGGAGGCGATGGGCAAGCTCACCTGGAGGGACCCCAGGGTCCCGCTGGTCGCCAACGCCTCCGGCACGGTGATCAGAACCGGCGAGGAGGTCTGCCAGGCTCTGGTGGCGCAGATCGCCAGCCCCGTGCTTTGGGTGGACTGCGTGCAGACACTCGTGGGGGAGGGCTGCACGAGGGTCCTGGAGCTGGGGCCCGGACGGGTGCTGGGGGGGTTGGTGCGTCAGATCGACAGCGACGTGGAGGTCTTCGCGGCCGACTCGCCGGAGAAGCTGGCGGCGTTCGCCGGGTCGACAGCCTAGGCTAGGGTAGGGTTATCGCCGATGGCCGGCGAAATGCTGCGAGTTCTTTCCGGGCCCGCCTCGGGAAGCGAGCTGCGCATAGGCGATGAGCTGCTGATTGGTCGCGAGAGCGGCACGGAGGGCAGCCTGGGTGGAGACGTGGAGCTGTCGCGTCGCCACGCACGGATCCTGCGCCTGCCTGAAGGTGGGTTGATCATCGAGGACCTCGGATCGACGAACGGCACCTTCCTCAACGGCTGGAAGATCCCGGTTCCCCAGTTCCTCGCAAGCGGCGATCGGATCGAAGTGGGCGACACCGTAATGGAGTTCGTCGCCCAGGGGCAGGCTAGCGCCCTGCGCTCGGCGATGATCGGGGAGGCGAGCGAGACCCACCGTTCCGACGCGGGTTCCGTGCTGTCGGTGCGGGGGGTCACGAAGTCCTACGGTGATCACCACGTGCTGCACGGTGTGGATCTCGAGATCCAGCCGGGCGAGATCGTCGGCCTGCTCGGGCCCAACGGCGCGGGCAAGACCTCGCTTGTTTCGATCATCGCGGGTCTGCGGACGGCGGATGCGGGAACGATCCGGATCAACGGGATAGATGCGCTGGCCAACCCTCGCCAGGCGCGGACCGCGCTCGGGATCGCGCCTCAGGACCTCGGGATCTATCCGACGTTGACGGTCGAGCACAACCTCCGCATCCTCGGCCGGCTCAACGGCTTGGGCAAGCCGCTCGTGGATCAGCGCGTCGCCGAGGTCGCAAACGCCTTGAGCCTGACCCCGATGCTCGCTCGCAGAGCGGGGACCCTGTCGGGCGGTCAGAAGCGCCGGCTGCACACGGGCATGGCGATGCTCCACCACCCACCGCTCTTGATTCTGGACGAGCCCACGGTCGGTGCCGACATCCGTACACGCCAGGAGATCCTCGAGGCTGTCAAGGCGCTTGCCGCGAAAGGACGCGCGATCTGCTACTCGACCCACTATCTTCCTGAGATCGAAGAGCTCGGAGCGTCGGTGGCGATTCTCGATGGGGGCAAGATCGTCGCGCGTGGATCGATCGCCGAGCTGATCCGCGAGTGCGCGAGCACCGCTGTCGAGGTACGGTTTGACGGCGCAGCTCCCCAGCTCGACTTCCCAGGCAAGCTCACGATTCAAGGCAGTCTTCTGCGGCTCGAGACTGAGGATCCGAAGGGAGCCGCCGCCGCTCTGCTGAACCGGATCGGTCGCGACGCGCCGCCGATTGCGAGCATCGAGGTCCTTCGCCCGAGCCTCGACAGCGTCTACCTCGCGCTCACCAACAGGCACTATGCAGAGATCCAGCCCGTGCCCTACGTTCCCGGGCAGGGACTCACGCCACTCTCAGAGGGGACGGTCGGTCGTTCGGGTGTGACGGTGCTGCGGAAGACGGACGGCTAGGCGGCATGGCTCGAGAGATCATGAGAATCACCAGCGGCGGCGCCGCCGGCACCGGGTTGGAGGTCGAGACCGAGCTCATGATCGGGCGCGCGGCCGAAGGCAAGGGCACGCTGGACGGCGACCAGGAACTCTCGCGACACCACGCACGCATCACGCGCGCGGACGGGGTGCTGACGATCGAGGATCTTGGCTCCACCAACGGAACCTACGTCAACGGCGAGCGGATCTCCGGCCCGCGTCAGCTGCGCCAGGGCGACTCGATCAGCGTCGGCGGCACCACGATCGGCGTGCTCCCTGCACAGGCCGAACCAGCGGACGCTGCGTCGCAGCGAACCAGTGTGAGCCCCCGGATGCAGACGACGACGCTCAGCTCCGGGCCCCCCGTCGAATCGGTGCAGCCAAGTGCCGAGGCTGAGGTGAGGAGCGCCACCTACGCCTTCCCCAAGTTCGCCCGCGCAGCCGGCGATCCCGAGCAGAGGCCCGGCGGCGTCGTTGAGGAGCGGACGGCCAGTCCCCTCGGAGCGCTGATCGGGCACAACCTGAAATTGCTGCTTGGCGATCCGGGACCGATCATCCTCTATCTCATCATCCCGGTGCTGTCGATCCTGGTGATGCGACCGACGATGAAGACCATCCTCGTGCAGGAGGGCTACAAGAACGTCAACGGCTCCGAGCAGGCCGTTCCCGGCTTCATGATCATGTTCCTGTTCCTCTGGGTCATCACGCTCGGCAGGGGGTTCTTCGTCGAGCACGGGTGGAACACGTGGGAACGGATGCGGGCCAGTCAGGCCAGCGTCGGGCAGATCCTCGTGGGCAAGCTCCTACCGGGAGCGCTGCTGATCCTGGCCCAGATCGTGATCACGATGGTCATCGGCTTGACGGTGTTCGGCATGAACTCCAAGGGGCCCCTGCCGGTCCTGCTGGTGGTCGCCGTGCCGCTGATCACGTGCGTGCTGGCGATGACCGCCGCAATCGTTGCGCTGGTGCAGACCTACGCGCAGCTGGAGGCGATCGGCAACATGATCCTGATCGTGTTCGCCGCGATGGGTGGTGCGCTGACTCCCGTCGCATCGCTTCCCCCGACGATCAGGGCAATCGGGCATGCGTTTCCCAGCTACTGGGCGCTCCTAGCCGCGCACAATGTGATCCTCGACGGCAAGGGGATCTCGGGAGTGCTCATTCCCGCGGGCGTCCTGGCGGGGATGACGCTGGTGTTCATGGTGATCGCGATGCTTCGCTTCAACAGCTCGCAGGCCAAGCGGATCGAGATCTAGCGGGGGACCTGACGACTGTGATCGTCCTCTACGGCGCAACCGGCTACACCGGCGGTCTGATCGCCGATGAACTGACGAGCGCTGGGCTGACATTCACACTCGCCGGCCGCGACGCGACGCGGCTCGCCGCGCTCTCTGAGCAGCGAGGCGGCATCCCCTGGGCCGCTGCTTCGGTCGACGATCCGGCGGGGCTGCGCGCGTTGCTCGCCGATGCGCGCGTGGTGATCAACTGCGCCGGACCGTTCAGTCTCTCGGGTGAGGGCATCCTCGCAGCGGCGATCGAGACGGGAACCCACTATCTCGACACGACTTCCGAGCAGCTGTTCCTCAGGAAAGTGTTCGAGGACAGATCCCTTGCCGCACAGGAGCGCGGCGTCGCGCTCGTCTCGGGTCTCGGCTTGGGCTTGGTGGGCGATCTGCTCAGCCACCTCGTGGCCCGCGACCGCGAGCCCCTCACCTCGCTCGAGATCGGCTATTGGACTGTGAACCAGGCCATGGGCCGGGGTACGGCGCTCACCGTGCTCGAGGTCCTGCGCGAGCGGGACCTGGTCTACGAGAACGGCGCCCTGAGCTTTGGACACCGTGGTATTCAGCTCGGCAGCTTCGAGTTCCCACCGCCGATCGGCAAGCAGCCGGTGATCCGCTTCCCGAGTTGCGAGGTGATCACCGTGCCGCGACACACGCAGACTCGAGAGGTTCGCGTGGTGCAAGCCGCAGCTGGCCTCGCGCCGAAGCCCGCCCTGGCCCGGTTCGTGCAGATCGTACTTCCGGTCGGCCAGGCGGCCCTTCGGACCCCGATCTATCGCCTTGCGCAGCGCGCCGCGAGTCGCTCCTCGGCCGGTCCGACCGAGGAGCAGCGCGAGGCCGCCGAATTTACGGTCCACCTCGTGGCGCACAGCGACAGCGGCACGATCGCTTCCGCCACTGCCCGCGGTCGCGATCCCTACAAGCTGACTGCGGCGGCGTTGACCCAAGCCGCCAGGTACATGTCAGAGCCCGATTACGGCCACGCCGGAGCACTGGCGCCATCTGTGGCGTTCGACCCCGAAGCACTTCTTCGCGCTCTGGAACCGGTCGGCCTGTCGTGGAGCGTTGGACCTCGGTGACGACAGAGGATGCACGGCGTGTCCTGATCATCGGCGCCGGCCCGGCTGGCCTCGCTGCGGCAGCGGCGTTCACACGAGTTCAGATCCCGGTGGAGGTGTTCGAGCGGACCCCCCAGCTGCGTGAGGTCGGCGCTGGTCTTGGCCTGCAGACCAATGCTCTGCGCGCCCTGATCAGAATCGGGATCGGCCGCTACATGATCGATCGGGGGACCCCCGTGGAGTGGCAGGAGTTCTACTCCCACCGCGGGAGACTGCTGGCGCGCCTGCCGCAGGGCGAGGTTGCAAGGCAGAAGGGCGTTCCGGGGGTGACCATTCGCCGCAGCGATCTGCAGAAGGGTCTGCTCCGCGAGATCGACGCTCGCCGGATCCATCTGTCGGCCGAATGCATCGCTGTCGAGCAGGACGCGGACGGCGCGATCGCACACTTTGCCGACGGCCGGCGCGAGCGTGGTGCCCTGATCGTCGGGGCCGACGGGCTGCACTCCGTCGTGCGCACCACCATGCACGGCAAGGCCGAGCCAAGATACTCTGGCTTCACTGCTTGGCGCGGGATCGCGACCGTCGAGCCCGGTCTCGTGCCACTCGACGTTGCCAGGCTGTACAGCGGTGCCGGCGCCCAGTTCGGGATCTTCCCCCTCACTCAGGACGCGATCTACTGGAGCGCCTCCCTGCTCGCGCCGGCTGGCGAGCACCATGCGCCCGAGGGCCAGCGGGCCGAGTGTCTGCGGCATTTCGGCAAGTTTCCTGCGCCCGCGGCGACGCTGATTGGGAGCACCGCTGACGACGCGGTGATTCGAAGTGACATCTACGACCGCGATCCGGTCCGTCCCTGGTCCAAGGGTCGGTTGGTGCTGATCGGCGATGCGGCCCATCCGACCACGCCGTTCATGGGCCAGGGCGCCGGCATCTCGATCGAGGACGCGATCGTGCTGGCGAAGGAGCTGTCGCTCAGCGCGCCGCTGAACGAGTCCTCCTCGATTCTGCTCGCGCTTCAGTCCTACGAGCTGCGTCGCGCTGAGCGGGCCAACTCGATCGTGCTCGCCTCACGGCGCCGAGGTGAGCAGGCCAAGGCGAATGGCGTCGTGTGCGCCTTGCGAAACACCGCCATGAAGATGGTCCCCGACAAAAAGTGGCGCAAGCTCGTCGCGGACTCGATCGCCTACGACGTCTGACTCCACCGATTCGCCGGTAGCTTCCCGCGGTCAATGGATAACCCCGCCCCGAGCAGCCGGTACTGCCAGCCGTCGATGGAGCCTACCCCGCCCCGAGCAGCCGGTACTGCCAGCCGTCGATGGAGCCTACCCCGCCCCGAGCAGCCGGTACTGCCAGCCGTCGATGGAGCCTACCCCGCCCCGAGCAGCCGGTACTGACCGCGGTGGAAGATCAGCGGCTCGGCGCTCTCGCGGGAGCCGAGCTCGAGCACCTCGCCGATGAAGATGTCGTGGTCTCCCGCCTCGTGCTCGGCGTGCAGTCGGCAGTCGAGGTAGGCGAGGGCGCCATCGAGGATCGGCGAGCCGCTGGTGGCGGCGCGGTGGGCCACGTCGGCGAAGGCGTCGCGGCCGCGGGGGCGCTCCTTGGAGGCGAAGTAGCGCGACAGCGGCTCCTGGTCGGTGCCGAGGATGTTCACGGCGAACACCCCGTTGCTGCGCAGGTGTTCGCTGCCCTCCGAGCGCGCGATCGTGCACACGAGCACGAGGGGAGGATCGAGCGACACCGAGGAGAAGGCGTTGGCGGTCATCCCGTAGGCGTGCTCCTCACCGCGGGTGGTGATCACCGTGACGCCGGTGGCAAAGGCGCCGACGGTGTCACGGAAGTCCTTGCTGCTGAAGGCGGGCGCTGACATGAGCGGGGCGCGTGCTCGCGGAGGACCCTCAGTCGAGGATCCGCAGGCGCGCGCGGACGATCTCGTCGAAGTCCTTGGTGGTCCCCAGGGACTCGGCGACGATGTCGCGGAAGGTGTCGCGCTCCATCGCGAGCAGCCGCGTGGGCGTGCGCGCCGTCAGCGTGGCCGTCCGCGGCCGGTCGCGCAGGATCGCGAGCTCCCCGAAGAATTGCCCGGGGCCGAGCGACGCCGTCGTGGCGCCCCCCTCCTCGCCGGCGCCCTCGCGCCCGACCTCGACCTCGCCGTCCACGACGATGAAGAACTTGTCCGCGGGACCGCCCGCGCGCGCGATCGTCTCGCCGGCGGGGAAGTCGAGGATCTGAAGCTCCCCGGTGAGGTTGGCGACGCTCTGGAGGGGGAGGTCGCTGAAGACGCTGTAGGCGCGCTCGCGGTGGAACTCCACACCGAAGGTCCCCTCCTGATGGGTGGCGGCGTCGGTGTTGTCGGTGAACTGCAGCTCGCTGGCGACGATGCGAAAGAACGAGATCGTCATCGTGGTGCCGGGGGAGAGCGCGGGGAACTTCTGCCCGAAGAGGTCTGCCACGCGCGCGATCTGTTCGCCGCTGAGGATCACGCGACACTCGCCTTTGCCCTGCAGCCCGCGGATCTTCTGGAGGTCCTCGGAGTAGCGGTCGATCGTGAAGGAGACGAGTGGGTTCTGCTCGATGTGGCGGGCGGTGGTGGTGTGGGCCTTCGTCCAGAAGTACAGCTCGGGGCCGTCGTGCACGTAGAGGAAGGTGCCGGCGTGGGGGACCCCGCTGGGGCTGGCGGTGGCGAGCGTGAGCGTGCGCTGCTCGCCCAGATAGTCCAGCACCTCGGGCAACATCTCGACTGGGGCTTCACCGCTGCTCATTGGGGGTCTCCTTGCTGTGGGTCAATCATGTCGCCCCCACCGCCTCGCCGGCGAGGAAGTGCTCGACGAAGTCGGTCGTCACGTCGCCGGAGCGGAACTGCTCGTTGGCGAGCACGCGGCGGTGGAAGGGGATCGTGGTCTTCACGCCGCGCCCCTCGATCTGAAACTCCGAGAGCGCGCGGTCCATGCGCTCGATCGCCTCGAGCCGAGTGGGCGCCCAGACGATCAGCTTGGCGATCAGGGAGTCGTAGAAGGGGGCGATGTTCCAGCCGGGGTAGCAGTGGGAGTCCACGCGCGTCCAGGGCCCGCCGGGGGGGACGTAGACGTCCAGGCGTCCCGCGGCGGGGGCGAAGTCGCGGTCGGGGTCCTCGGCGTTGACGCGGCACTCGATTGCGTGGCCGCGCAGCACGATGTCCTCCTGGGTGACCGAGAGCGGCTCGCCGGCGGCGACGCGGATCTGCTCCTGGATCAGGTCCACGCTCGTGACCATCTCGCTGACGGGGTGCTCGACCTGGATGCGGGCATTCATCTCCATGAAGGAGAGGTTGCCCTGGTGGTCGAGCAGGAACTCCATCGTGCCGGCACCGGTGTAGCCGACGGAGAGGGCGCCGGCGACGGCGCGCTCGCCGATGTCCTTGCGCTGCGCGTCGGAGAGATGGATGGAGGGGGCCTCCTCGATCAGCTTCTGGTGGCGGCGCTGCACGGAGCAGTCGCGTTCGAAGAAGTACACGCCGTTGCCGTGGCTGTCGCAGACGAGCTGCACCTCGGTGTGGCGGGGAGCCTCGAGGTAGCGCTCGATGTAGACGGCGCTGTCCTTGAAGACGGCCTGCGCGGTGGCGCGGGTGGTCTGGTAGAGGCGCACGAGGTCCTCGGCGCGGCGCACGACGTTCATGCCCCGCCCGCCCCCGCCGGCGACGGCCTTGATGATCACGGGGTAGCCGATCCCGTCGGCAATTTCTTGGGCCTCCTCTGCCGTCTGCACGGGCTCGATCGTCCCGGGCAGCAGCGGCAGGCCGGCCTTCTGCATGAGGTCGCGGGCGATCGCCTTGTCGCCCACCTTCTCCATCACCTCGGGGCGGGGCCCGATGAAGGTGATCCCGTTGTCGGAGCAGATCTCCGCGAAGAAGGGGTCCTCGGAGAGGAAGCCGTAACCGGGGTGGATCGCATCGGCGCCGGTCTTCTGGGCGGCGCCGATCACGTTGGGGATGTGCAGGTAGCTCTTGCCGGGGTGGTGGGGACCGACGTGGACGGCCTCGTCGGCGAAGCGCACCACGGCGGACTCGGCGTCGGCGGTGGAGTAGATCGCGACCGACTTGATTCCGAGCTCGCGGCAGGCGCGCGCGACCCGCAGGGCGATCTCACCGCGGTTGGCGATCAGAACCTTCTCGAACAAGGGTCAGCTCTCCGTGGTCGCCGGACGCTCGACGCAGCCGCCCGCAGCCACTGCGGCGACCCTCGGCGCACGGGCGATCGAGGACACAGACACGCAGCCCGAGGGGCGAGGCTTCCGTTCAGCCGCCGCTTCAGTCATCGGCCGGCTCCAGGTACATCAGCACCTGCTCGAACTCGACCCACTCGCCGTTCTCCACGACGATCTCGGCGACCTTGCCGCCCTCGCCGGCGGCGACCTCGTTCATCATCTTCATCGCCTCGACGATGCACACGGTCTGCCCGGGCTCGACGTTCGAGCCGACCTCCGCGAAGGGCTTGGCGCCGGGCTGCGCGGCGCCGTAGAAGGTCCCGACCAGGGGCGCCAGCACGGGCACCCGGTTGTCCGCCTCGAGATCCCCGATCGTGAAGACGCCGGAGGCCATGCGCGCGCCGGGCGCGATGCTCATACCCGGGCCCGCGCCGGTGGCGACGGGGCCGCTGGGGGAGGGGGGAGGAGGGGGGGGTACGCCTGGAGTGCCCGGCGCGGCGGCCGGGGAGCCGCGCTCGATCTCGATCCGGTAGTCGCCGGCGGCGACCGCGAAGCGCTGCACGGTGCTGCCCTCGAGGCGCTTGATCAGGTCGCGGGCCTCGGCCCACACGGACTCGATCAGCTCGCGGTCGGGGGTCGCTGGGGTGTTCTCGTTCTCGCTCATGTCTCCCCTGTGATTGGCGGAAGGGTGGGCTGGCGCCCGGGGGTGCCGAACTTGCGAAAGCGCTCGTAGCGCTGGGCGATCAGCTCGTCGGCGCTCAGCGGGAGCAGCTCGCCGAGGCTGGCGACGATCGCGGCCTTGAGGTTGGCCCCGGCGGCCGGGGGGTCGGCCTGCGCGCCACCCTCGGGCTCGGCCACGACGGCGTCCATCACCCCGAGGTGCAGCAGGTCGGGGCTCGTGATCCGCAGCGCCTTGGCGGCGCGGGGAGCGGCGGAGGCGTCCTTGAAGAGGATCGTGGAGCAGCCCTCGGGGCTGATCACGGAGTAGTAGGCGTTCTCCATCATCAGCACGCGGTCGCCCGCGGCGATCGCCAGCGCGCCGCCGCTGCCGCCCTCGCCGGTGACGACCGTCACGGCGGGCACGGGCAGGCGTGCCATCAGCATGATCGATTCGGCGATCGCGTTGGACTGCCCGCGCTCCTCCGCTCCGAGGCCGGGGTAGGCGCCGGGGGTGTCCACGAGCGTGACGAGCGGCAGGCCGAAGCGGGCGGCGTAGCGCATCAGGCGCATGCTCTTGCGGTAGCCCTCGGGCTCGGGCATCCCGAAGTTGTGCTCCACGAGCTCGCTCGTGGTGTGGCCCTTCTGCTGGCCGATCAACATCACGGTCAGCTCGCCCAGGCGCGCGAGGCCGGCGATGATCGCGTGGTCCTCTTGGAAGAGGCGGTCGCCGTGGAGCTCCTGGAAGCCGTCGAAGGCGAAGCCGACGAGGTCGAGCATCCGCGGGCGGTCGATGTGGCGGGCGAGCTGCACGATCTCCCAGGGGTCGCGCGCGGGAAGCTGCGCGGGGTCGACGATCGGCGCCGCGCCCTCGGTGGCGGGCAGGCGCTGCAGTCGCGCCTGGGCGTCCTCGCCGCGCGCCGCCTCGGCTTGGGCGTGGAGCTCGAGCAGGTTGCGGATCGTACGCCGCAGGCTCTCGCGGGGCTCGACGAGATCGAGCATCCCGTGCTCGAGCAGGAAGCCGGCGGTCTGGAACCCGTCGGGGAGCTTCTGGCGGATGGTCTGCTCGATCACGGTGGGCCCGGCGAAGCCGATGTGGGCGTCGGGCTCGGCGATCAGGATGTCCCCGAGGGTGGCGTAGGAGGCGCTGACGCCGCCGTAGGTGGGGTCGGTGAGCAGCGAGATGAAGAGCACGCCCTCCTCGGCGAGGCGTGCCATCGCCTGGGAGGTCTTGACCATCTGCATCAGCGACACGCACCCCTCCTGCATGCGGGCGCCGCCGGAGGCGGAGATCACCAGCAGCGGTGTGCGGTTCTGGAGGGCGAGCTCGGCGGCGCGGGTGATCGACTCGCCGACCGCCCCGCCCATGGAGCCGCCGATGAAGGAGAAGTCGATGCCCGCCACCACGATCGGCAGGCCATCGATGGTGCCGGTGCCGTGCAGCGCGCCGGTCTTGGTCTCGCTCTTCTTCTGCGCCTGTGCGATGCGCTCCACGTAGGGCTTGGAGTCGGCGAAGGAGAGCGCGTCCACGATCTCCAGGTCGCCGCTCAGCTCCTCGAAGCTGCCCTCGTCGAGCAGCTGGCCGAGGCGCTCGCGGATGCGCAGCCGGAAGTGGTGGTTGCAGTCGGGGCAGACGCCGAGGTTGCGGCGCAGGCGCTTGTGGTAGACGAAGGCCGCGCAGGAGGGGCAGCGGAACCAATCCACCGCGTCCGCGCGGCTGGCTGTGGCCACCTCAGCCAAGGAGGTCTTCCGTGGCTAGACGGCGATCGTCGGCGTGCATGCGCCGGTACTCTGCCAGGGACCCCGCCAGGGCGGCGTCGACCTCCTCCCGCGGGGGCGCCTGCTCAGCCGGTTCACCGCCCTGGGCCTGGAGGAAGGCGATTAGGTTGACCGTGCGTCCCTGGGAGTCGCTGAGCGGCGCCTCGCGGGCGAGCGCCAGGGCGCGCTGCCACTCCTCGCGCTGGATCTCGGCCTTGATCATCCCGCGCAGGGGGTAGACCTCGTGGCCGGGCACGTCGTCGAGCTCGCGCAGGCGCTCGAACGCCGCCACCGCCTCGTCGAGGCGGCCGACCTCGAGGCTGAGCTCGGCCACGTCGAGCGCGGCCACCAGATCGTCGGGCTCGGCCTCCGCGATGCGCTGGGCCTGGGCCAGCGCCTCCTCGTAGTGCCCGAGCGTGCGGTACATGTCGACCAGGCTGATCGCCGCGGTGGAGGCCCCGCGAAAGCTCTGCGCGGCCTGGCTGAGATAGCCCACGGCCTCCTCCTCGCGGCCGGTGGCGGCCGAGGTGTGGCCGAGGTGGCTGAGCGCCACCTGGTCGGCGGGGTCGAGCTGGACGGCCCGGCGAAAGGCCTCGTTGGCCTCGTCCATGCGTCCCTCGGTCGCGAGCGCCTCGCCCAGGTGGTGCCATGCGCCGGCGTGCTCGGGCTCGAGCTCGGTGGCACGCCGCAGCTGCTCGGTGGCGTCATCCGCATCGAGCTCCACGCCAGCGCGTCCGGCGAGCACGAGCAGCTCGACGTCCTGCGGCGCGGCGGCGAGGCCCGCCAGGGCGGCCTCACGGCTCTCGCGGAACTCGCCGGCGCTGAAGTGGGCGTCCGCCCGCTGCGCGACGTCTGTGCTCATCGGTCCCTCCACGTCATCTCCTGCTGGTCCCTCCGCGGGGCGTCCGCCCGTTGCTCGGCGTCTGCGCTCATCGGTCTCTCGGGGTGTCCCTGCTCATCTACCCATCCCATCCTCTTACGCCTTGGATCCGGGCCACACCCAGTTGGTGAGCTCGGGCGGGTCGTCGCCGAACTCGCGGGCGTAGCGGCGGTATGCGGCGAGCTGCTCGCGGTACTTCGCGATCGCCTCCTGGGCCCCGCCGATGTTGCGCACGGCGAAGGCGCCGGACATGCCACCGATGTTGTCGCTGATCGCCACGTCGACGCGGCTGAGCGCCTCGATGGCGAGCTGGTAGCGGTCGACGCCGTTCATCGCGAGCAGGTCGAAGGGGGTGGTGGTGGTGCCCTCCTCGGCGTAGCCGCGCACGTGGAAGCGCTCCTGCTGGGGGCGGCGGTGGATCAGCTGGTGGACCGCGGAGGGGTAGCCGTGGAAGTTGAAGATCACGGGCCTGTCCTTGGTGAACAGCTCGTCGAACTCCCTTGCGGGCATGGCGTCGGGGTGCTTGCCTGGCGCGGCGAGCGCGAAGAGGTTGGTGACGTTGACGAAGCGCACCTTCAGGTCCGGGACGTCCTCTTTGAGCAGGCTGGCGGCCGCGAGCAGCTCGATCGTGGGGATCGTGCCGCAGCTGGCGAGCACCAGGTCGGGTTCGCCGTCCCCGTCGCTGCTCGCCCACTTCCACGCGGAGGCCCCCACGCGGACGTGCTCGCGGGCCTCCTCCATGGAGAGCCACTGCGGCAGGGGCAGCTTGGAGCCGATGATGAGGTTGATGCAGCCGGTGGCCTGCAGGCAGTGGTCCACGGTGGCCAGCAGCGTGTTGGCGTCCGGCGGCACATACACGCGCGCGTGCTCCTCGCGGCGGTTGAGCATGGAGTTGATGAAGCCGGGCATCTGGTGGGAGTAGCCGTTGTGGTCCTGGCGCCAGCCCTCGGAGGTGAGCAGGTAGTTCAGCGAGGCCACCGGCTCGCGCCAGGGGGCCTCCTCGCGGGACATCTTGAGGAACTTGCCGTACTGGTTGACCATCCCGTCGACGATCGGGATGAAGGCCTCGTAGCAGGGGAAGAGCCCGTGGCGACCGGTGAGCACGTAGCCCTGCAGCCAGCCCTGGCAGTTGTGCTCGGAGAGGATCTCCATGATGCGCCCGTCGGGCTTGTAGTCGGGGTTGATCTCGGGGTCGACGGGCCACTCGTAGGCGTGGTTCTCGACCTTGAACAGCGCCCCCAGCCGGTTGGAGGCGACCTCGTCGGGGCACACGACGCGGAAGTTGGCCTGCTCGCGGTTGAGCTCGAAGACCTGGGCGAGGTACTCGCCGACTGCGCCGAGCGAGCTCTCGGTGGTGGCGCCGGGCCGCTCGAGCGCGACGGCGTGCGCTGAGAGCTCGGGCAGCTGCAGCGCGACCCGCATGCGTCCCCCGTTGACGTGGGGGTTGGCGCCCATGCGCCGCTCCCCGGTGGGGCACATCGAGGCGATCTCGGGGGCGGGTCCGCCGTTTGCGTCGAAGAGCTCCTCGGGGCCGTAGGAGCGCAGCCACTCCTCCAGCGCCTTCAGATGCTCGGGGTTGGTGCGGGCCTGCATCGCGGGCACCTGGTGGGCCTTGGAGGTGCCCTCCACCTGGATGCCGTCGAGCTCGCGGATGCCGGTCCAGCCCTTGGGGGAGCGCACGATCAGCATCGGCCAGATCGGCCGCACCGGCCGGCTGCCTTCGCGCGCGGCGCTCTGCAGCTCGCGGATCTCACCGTGGGCGTTGTCGAGCGCCACGGCCATCTCCCCGTCGAGGTCCTCGCCCTGCACGATCATGGGGTGCCAGCCGTAGCCTTCGAAGAGCTTGGTGAGCTCGGTGTCGCTCATCGAGCTGAAGATCGTCGGATTGGCGATCTTGTAGCCATTGAGGTGGAGCATCGGGAGCACCGCCCCTGAGGTGGCGGGGTCGAGGAACTTGTTGGAGTGCCACGCCCCCGCGGTCGGCCCGGTCTCGGCCTCGCCGTCCCCGACGATGCAGGCCACGATCAGCTCGGGGTTGTCCAGAGCGGCCCCGAAGGCGGTGGCCAGCGCGTAGCCGAGCTCCCCGCCCTCGTGGATCGTGCCGGGCACGATCGGGGCGATGTGGCTGGGAAAGCCGCCGGGCCAGGAGAAGAGACGCACGAGCTTTGCAAGGCCCTCGCGGTCGCGGCTCATCTCGGGTTTGACGTCTTCAAGGCAGCCGTCGATCCACAGGTTGGCGAGGTTCGCGGGCGCTCCGTGACCCGGCCCAGTGACCAAGAGGACGCTCGCGTCGGTGTCGAGGATCAGGCGGTTGAGGCCCGCGTACATCAGGTTGATCCCCGGCACGGTCCCCCAGTGGCCGAGCAGGCGGTGCTTGACGTGCTCGGGCTTCAGGGGCTCCTCCAGCAGGTGGTTGTCCTGCAGGTAGATCATCGCCACCGCGATGTAGTTGGCCGCGCGCCGATAGAACGCGAGCTTCTCCGAGATGGGCGACAGCGCTTGGGTAGACAACTTCCCCCCTATGTGGGCTTGGCTTGCGGGCCGCAGGGACTATACCGATGACGCTCGCGGGGGCCTCTGCGGGTAGTGGCTGTCGAGATCGGCCGGGGCGATTCGAACCGGCGACTATCCGGCCCCGGCTGGAGGAGGGGATTCGACCACGTATTGCTAGTCAGAGGGCCACGCAAAGCGAGCCAGCAGCAGGTCGGAGTGCACGATCCCGGATCGTGCAACGGGCACATATCCGCCTCCAGCGACACCAGCATCGACTTGGGTGGATCGTCAACAGACCCAAGGATCGCCTGACTGCCGATGACGACGAACTCATCTTGGCCCGTCACTGCCGCGGCGGCGGCCACCACGTGCTGGACTGCTCCGGCTTCATCTAGGCGACCTCGCGCACGATGCGCTGGCGCTCGGGCTCGCTCAGCACGCCTGCGAAGGGAGAGTTCTGGCGCAGATCGTCAGCTTCCCGGCTCTCCTCCACGAGCGCGCGACGGATCCCCGAGAGCGGCCGATCGAGCAGTTGCTCCCACCGATCGGTGTAGCGCTTGTCGATTCGTCCCTGCTCTCGCCAGCGGAACAGCACGTGACGGGCCTCTTCGACCATCGGTTTGCGCAGCCGTTGGGCGACGGCCTGGTGGTAGACGAGGCTGCGCGCGCGAGCGCGACCGTGTGCGATGTCACCACGGTCGGAGGGTTGACGGATGCGCAGGCGCCGTGCGGCGTCGCGGTGGCGAACCATCGTTGGCTTGAGCGGGTACCGCGGCGAGTTGGCGCGTTCGGCGTGTACCGCTTCGTATAGATCCAGGAGGGCCGGAACGGGCACCTCCATTCGACCCTGGGCTGAGTAGATGACGGGGAGATCGCCCGTCTTCATCCAGCGTTCCAGCGCGGTGTGGCTCACGCCGAGCACGCGCGCGGCAAGCCTGCGCGAGACGGTCTCGCCCAACTCGCTCTCCAGGGACACGCGCACCGCTGCGATGTCGGGGCTCCTCGAAGACCCCCGGCCGGCTCGACGCAGCCGCACGATGTTCTCGAACAGCTCCTGCTTGCGCTCGACGACGCTCATAGGCACGTCACCTTAGCAAATGAGTTGCCAAAAGACTACTAAAATGACAACACTGTAGGCCCGCCCGGCCGCGACAACTCCCGCCGTTCGGGGTGCCCCGGCACGGCCTGGAGATGCTCAGGCCCGGGAGCCCCGCCGGCCCCAGATGCCCAACGCGCTACCGAAGATGATTGAGGAGCGAATCGTGTCCTTCTCGATCGCCTATCCCGGCCTCGGCCCCAAGCGCGTCGCCTCAGAGCTGGCCAGGGAGAAGTGGGGCGGGATCATCGTCTCGCCGGGCGCATATGCGTTCGCACCGGCTTGACCGCATCCCTCAGTTCATCGGTGCATTGTCCTAAACCACACAGGCCGCCGGACGTTGCGCGATGTCTCTGCTGCGTCACCTATTAGCGTCTCGCCAGGTGATGCCTCTTACATACAAGTCCTGCGGCACGATACTTCGCTTCCCTACTCGGCAGACACCCTCAGCTCAGCACTGCCGACTGCATCTGGGCGCCTTGCTTCCAGTACAAGCGGCTGCCCTTGAGCCCCAGGACGTGTGGCTTAATATCTTCCCCAGACGCGAGCAGTCGGCTGCCGGTCTTGTCTAGCGCGTGCACCTCGTAGTTTCCCACGCCGGCTTCGGCGATCCATGCGACAGCCCCGTCGCTCTTGACCACAATCGCCGTTGTTGGACCAACGCCGACGATCTTCGGACTAGGAGTCGTTTGTGTGCCCGTCGGCACTTTGTGCACAACCTCCCCGGTGCGCAGATCACGCACCACTACCCTCCATTCATCGTTTCCAACTGGTTCGCCTTCTGGTGGTCCGGTGTTTACTAGCGATTCTTCGAACGCCGCCATACCACCAGCCAGCGCTAGGCTCCCGATGCCGCTGCCACTCCCACCCTGTGATGAGCTATCAAATGCAAAAGGTTCCCCTAGCTTGTACGAACGGATTCGCCCGCGCACACATCCTCGTATCCCGGTGACAGGTATTCGGTAGTGTTCGTAGCCGCCATTGACTGTTTCCATGGTTTCTGTGGCGTATTCCCGGACCTTGTATATCACCGCCTGTCTATCTGACCGCATAATACGAGCATGTGCGGGCGGGCACTGACGGATTGGAGCAACTGCATGCGCGGCATAGCTCTGACCAGCAATGCATAGGGTCAAGACGGAGACGGAGAGTGCTTGTATCGCGATTTGGCGCATCGTAAGTTAAGACTAGCCACTTGCTCGAAAATTGCGGCCCATGTGGACGGCAGCCGCATCGTCTGGGGTGTGCCGCTCTCTGGCACACGGCAATGATCGCATGGAGGCGACGGAGCCGCCGAAGCGCGGGTCTGCTTCGGGCAGCGCCGCCCGTTGCTTGTCACGGCGGCTACCACGTTGGCTGAGGCTCCCCATGCGTTGACGCTGGGCGTCGAGGCGCCGGTCCGGTTGCGAGGTCCCTGTGAGCTGGCGCTGAGAGTCACATACCACTACCGGATTGTCGAGGCGCGAGCTACAGCTTCGCGCGCTTCAACAGCTCCCAAGCAGGAACGCCGAGGCCAGACGCGACCTTCAGAAGGACGCCGAGCGTCACGTTGAACTCGCCGCGCTCGATGGCTCTGAAGTAGCCTCGGTCGATGCCTGCCGTCAGTGAGAGGCGTTCCGAGAGGTCCCCTGCTCCTCTCGGATTGCCCGCATGGCATCGCCGAGCGCCATCTGAGCGCGGTCATTGGGCGAATATGGGCGAACGGGCCGATATAGAGCCTTCGGAGTCCCACCAGCGGAAGGCCGCTTAACAAGAAAACCCCGCGATTTGCGGGGCTTTCTTCAGAGCGGATGATGGGACTCGAACCCACGACCTTCTGCATGGCAAGCAGACGCTCTAGCCAACTGAGCTACATCCGCGCGAGCCCTGAACTATACCCGCCGCAAATCGAGGCTGGGGGCAAGAGGGGCGAGCGTGAGAACCCACGTCGTGGGGCGGCGGCAGCGACCCACCGGCTCGTGAGCCCGAGCGTGCGGCGTTCCGCTCGGGGACTGAGGTATCAGAACTCGTGCCGCGCGAGGCGCAGCCCGCCGCGGGTTTCGGCGGCGCTCATGGCGCTCATGGCGGGCACCATCTCGCTGGTGACGAGGCCGTGCTCGGCGGTGAGCTCGTCGACAATCGCGAAGGCGTGCGCGATCCGCCCGGGGGTGTCGATGGCGATCGTCACGACCGGGACCCGGCGGCGGATTTGCAGGAGGCGGTCGCCGTGCGGGGGGCGCTCGCCGTGGAAGCCCCAGATGCCGCGCAGGGTGGTGGCGCCGGCGGCGTCGGATTCGCGCAGGCGGCGGATCAGTTGGAGGTGCAACGGGCGACCCCCGTGGGTGGCGCTCTGGGAGGAGTAGACCGTCAGCTTCTGCCACAGCTCGAGTCCGTGCTCGTCCCTGGCGGGCAGCTCGTGGGGGGTCGCCAGCAACTGCCCGTCGCGCTTGCACACCCGCACCCGCTCCAGCGTCAGCAGCGGCTCGCTCAGCAGGCCTCCCAGCTCGGGCAGCGCCTCGGCGATGCGCTCGCCGGAGCCCACCGCGACGATAGCCGTGGGGACCTCGGCGTTGCGGCTGAAGAAACCCGCGCGGAAGCGCTGCCCGCCGCGGGTGCCGTCGACGCCCAGCAGCACGCTCGCTCCTGCGATCCCCCGCCGGTGCAGCAGCTCGCAGATCGCGGCGAACGCGGGCCGGCCCTCGATGCGCTCGCGGCGGCCCACGTACACCGTCAGCCTGGTCGCCTCCTGGAGCTGCTCGGGCAGCTGCACCTCGCCGATCTCGCCGGTGAGCAGGCGGGTGCGCTCGAGCGTCACCAGCCCCCGGTGCTTGATCTGCAACAGCGGCTCGAGCAGCGCCTCGATCCGCTCGCGCCGATCCACCGCGATCGAGACCACGGGCAGGTCCTCGGAGAGGCTCAGCAGCCGGTCGGTGCGCAGGTGGTGCAGGCGCCCGAAGCCCTCCGCGCCGCGCAGCAGCACGCTTGCCGCCACGCGGTGCTCGCCGTAGAGGGCGAGCAGCTCATCTGCGAGCAGCCCCTCGGGTGTGCGGTCGCGCTCGCCGAAGTAGGTGGTCAGGGTCAGACAGTCCTCGTTCACAGCCCCGCTCCGATCGCGTGCCCCAGCGCGGCCGCGCCGAGGCCCGCTGCGAGGCTGAGCAGGATGTTCAGCAGCGCGCCCCCGCCCTCCGCATCCTCGGCCAGGCGCTGGGACTCGAGCATCCAGGTGGAGAAGGTCGTGTAGGAGCCCAGTGTCGCGGTGCCCGCCAGCACCAGCGCGACGCCGCCGAGTGCCGCCCCGCTGAGCAGACCCAGCAGCAGCGCGCCGCTCGTGTTCACCGCGAGGGTGCCCAGTGGAAAGCCGCCCCTCGCCGTGCTCGAGCCGACCGCACCGTCGAGCGTGAAGCGCGCCAGGGCGCCCCCCCCGCCGAGCAGCGCCACGCCGATCCACACCCACGCGCTCACGCGATCACACCCACGTACGCAGGAGACCACCCGCGCGCGCTCACGCGATCACACCCACGCCGAGTAGCGCCACGCCGATCCACACCCATGCCGAGTAGCGCCACGCCGATCCACACCCCTGCGCTCATGCGATCACACCCGCGCGCGCAAGAGACCGCCCTCACGCGATCACCCGCACACGCCGCACGCTTGACGTCGCCAGCCAGATCGCCAGGTAGCCGGCCGCGATGCTCGCTCCGGCGTAGCCCGCGGCGAGCCCGTAGCGGTGGTGTTCGACCATCGAGAGGATCTCCACCTGCATCGTCGAGAAGGTGGTGTACGCCCCGCAGAAGCCCGTGCCGAGCAGCGGCCGCCGGTAGGTGGAGAGAGGGAGGCGCTCCTGCAGGCGCGTGGCTAGGTAGCCGAGTGCGAACGAGCCGCTGATGTTGATCGCGAACGTCGCCCACGGCCACTGGGTGGCGGTGCTTGCGAAGGTCTCGCCCAGCCACACCCGCAGCAGGCCACCCGCGGCCCCCCCGAGGAAGATCGCCGCGAGCTCGCGTCTGTCTGGATTGGGTACTCGGGAAGGGCGCAAGCTGCTGGATGCTCCTCTCGCGGTGAGGTCGAGTTCGCGAAAGGAGCCATCAGCCCTTCTCCTGAGGTGGGCGGTCCGGAGGGCCGTTTTGGCGGACCTCGCGTCAGGGCTCCATCTGACCCGCGGACCATAGCGCAGGGCTGTGCGGCCGGATACTCGCGCAACGCTCCGTGCAAGCTGGCTATCAGCCTCGCCCTACATGCGGGCCACGTAGCGCCCGCCGTCACCACGCGCCACTGAGCCGCTCAGCTCCAGTTCGGCGAGCGCCACCAGCACCTCGTGCGCAGGGGTCCCCCCGGCGGTCAGCTTCGCCACCGTGTCGCTTCCCGCGCCCACCCGCTCCAGCACCGCCCGCGGGAGGCCCTCCGGCTCGGAGGGTGTCACGGCTGTCCGGCGCGTCACGGCTGTCCGGCGCGTCACGGCTGTCTGGGGTGTCCCGGTCGTCCGGCGCTCGCCCACCCCATAGAGCGCGTCCAGCGCGTCCTGGGGGTCGCGCACCAGTACCGCCCCCTCGCGCAGCAGCAGGTGGGGGCCGCGCGCCGCGGGGGCGCTCACGCGGCCGGGGACCGCCGCCACGATCGCGCCCGCCGCCGCCGCCAGGCGCGCGTGCAGCAGTTCGCTGGGCCGATCCTCCGCCTCCACCACGATCACCATGTGCGCCAGCGCCGCCACGATCCGTACGCGGGCGGCGTGGCACCAGCCGCGTGGGGCGCAGCCGCATGGCAGCTCCGCCAGCGCGCAGCCCTCCAGGGCGATGCGCCGGTGCAGCGGGCGCCAGCTCGCGGGATGGGGGACGTCGACGCCGCCCGCCGTCACCGTGAGGGTGGGGCACCCGACCTGCAGTGCGCCGCTGTGGGCCGCCGCAGGGATGCCCTCGGCGAGGCCGCTCACCACCGTGATCCCGCTCGCGGCCAGACCCCGCGCGAGGCTGTGCGCCACCTCCATGCCGTAGTCGCTCGCCTTCCGCGTTCCCACCACCGCCACCACGGGCTGCGCCAGCAGCTCCTCCATGCGCGAGATGCCGCCCGCCACGTGCAGCACCCGGGGCGAGCCCCCGCCCTGGGCCAGCGCGCGGGGGTAGCGGGGGTCGTGGCGGCAGATCCGCTGCACCCCCGCGACCGGGCGCGGGGGTGAGCGCTCGAGCTGTGCGTACCGCACCAGCACACCCTCCAGATCCTCGCCGGTGACCGCCCGCATGAGCTCCCCGTCGGTGAGCTCCAGCAGCCTCCCGAGGCGCTCAGGGTCGCGCCCCCGGTACTCCAGGCGCGCGCTCAACGCCCCCAGCAGCCAGGCTCGACGCGCGCAGGCCGGGCATGCCTCCGCGCGGCATGCCTGTCTGGTGGAGAGTCTCATGCGATACGCCTCCCGGACGGAGCGTCCTGCGTGCGCAGCGCGAGCGCGAGCGCGACATCCTCCTCGCGCGTCCTCCTGCTGCCCTCGAGGTCCGCTGCGGTGCGCGCCACGCGCAGCACCCGGGCCAGGCCGCGGGCGCTGATCGTGCCGCGTTCCTGAGCGCCCCGCAACAGCCGCTCCCCACCCTCGCTCAGGGCGATATGACGGCGCAGCACACGAGCGTCCATGTGCGCGTTGGCGCTCACCCCCTCCTCGCGCAGGCGCGCCTCCTGGCGCTCGCGGGCCCGTACCACTCGCTCGCGGGCCTCTTCGGAGCCGATTGGTGTCTGGTTGCTCGGATCGCGACCCCCGAGCCGCTGCGCGGGCGCCATTCGATCGCGATCGGCTGGGGCGCGCTCTGAGCGCTTCGAGCTCGACCGCTCCAGATGGGCGACGATGTCGATGCGGTCGAGCAGCGGTCCGCTGAGGCGCCGGCGGTGGCGGGCGAGGTCGGCTTCTGAGCAGCGGCAGCGCTCCACGGCGCCGTGGTAGCCGCAGGGGCAGGGGTTGGTGGCGGCGATCAGCGCGAAGCGCGCGGGGTACACCGCGGAGTGCCGGGCGCGCACGATCGCCACCCGCCCGTCCTCCAGGGGCTGGCGCAGCGCCTCGAGGGTGGGACGGGCGAACTCGGAGAGCTCGTCCAGAAACAGCACTCCGCGGTGGGCCAGCACCACCTCTCCCACCCACCCCCGCCGCGCGCCACCCACGAGGCCGGCGGTGGTGATCGAGTGGTGGGGGGCGCGGAAGGGACGGCGGCGGATCAGCTCCCCGTCCTCCAGGCGGCCGGTGATGCTGTGGATGCGCGTCACCTCGATCGCCTCCGCGCGGCTCAGCGGGGGCAGGATCGTGGGCAGGCGCTGGGCGAGCATCGTCTTGCCGGTGCCCGGGGGGCCGCTCAGCAGCAGGTTGTGGGCGCCTGCCGCCGCCAGCAGGAGCGCCTGCACCGCGTGGGGCTGGCCGCGCACGTCGCCGAGGTCGAGGTCCGAGAGTTCCACTGAGCAACCCTGGCGGGAGTCAGAGCCCCTCGGCGCTGGCGCCGGCAGCGGGTCCCCCGCGCCGCCGCTCAGGGCGCGCGCCGCGCTTGCGAGGCGCTCCGCGACGATCACCTGGAGGCCCTCCACCAGCGCGGCCTCGCGCGCCCGTGCGCCCGCCAGGACAAACGCGCGCAGGCCCTCCTCCCGCGCGGCCTGCGCGATCGCGAGGGTGCCGTTGCAGGGGCGCACCTCGCCGTCGAGGGAGAGCTCCCCGAAGAGCGCGTGGCTCTCCAGAAGCCGCGTGGGGAGCTGGCCGGAGGCGGCGAGCACGGCGCAGGCGAGCGCGAGGTCGAGTCCCGGTCCGACCTTGGGGACGTCGCCGGGGGCCAGGTTCGCGGTGATCCGCCGCTCGGGGAACTCGTAGCCCGAGTTGAGGATCGCCGCACGCACGCGGTCGCGCGCCTCGCGCACCGCGACGTCGGCGAGGCCCACGATCGTGAACGCGGGGAGCCCCGGACGGATGTCCACCTCGACTGCCACCGGCCGCGTCTGGAGTCCCTCGATCGTGAACGTGCGCGCTCGCGCCAGCATTTGTTGCCTCCTCCGTGTCCGGTGTGGTCGGTCGCCATCAGACGACTGTCCGCACGGTAGGCGGCGCTTGGGACGGTACGCTCGCTCGGGACTGTCTCGGCCCGGGTGTGCTGGCCGATCGGGATCCGGCTTATCGGGATCCCGTTGATCTTCTCCCTCGGCGCTCTCGATCCGAGCCGGCGAAGGCTGTCGGCTGGGCCTACAACCCGTCGGGGTGGCGCTCCACGAACCCGCCGCCGTCGTCGGAGGGACCGCCCCAGCGGGAACCGTCTTCGGCCAGAGCAACGGTGTCGAAGCGGCGGCCGTCGATCGTCATCCAGGCGTGTTCGGCGTTGGCATAGATCGTGATGTAGCGGCCGGGGCCGGGTTCGCCGTAGGACTCCAGTTCGCCGGAGTCCTCGGGGGAGCTGAGCAGGCCGCCGCCGTGCAGCGCGTAGGAGACCGAGCCGGAGCAGTCGTAGCCGTCGGAGGTGAAGGAGCCGTGGCCGCCGCCGTAGACGTAGGGGCGGGTGGCGATTTCGTTGGCGGCGGCGATCACCTCTGCGATGACCCCTTCGGCGCTGGAGGAGCTGGCACCCGGGGCGGAGCCGCCGCCGGTGGCGGAGGAGCTCCCGCTCCCCGCGGAGCTCGCGCTCTGGGGGAAGTAGGCTGGATCGGCGTGCAGGGTGGGTGCCCCGGGGACGCCGAGAGCGCTCCAGGTGTCGGGGCCGACAACGCCGTCGACCGCGAGCCCGTGGGCTTCCTGGAAGTGGCGCACCGCGGCCTGCGTCTCGGGGCCGAATTCGCCGTCGACGGATAGGTGGAGGTCTTCCTGGAGGCGGCGGATCGCCTCGCTGCGGCCGATGTGCCCGGCGGGGCGCGTCCCCTGATCCGCGGAGACGTTGCCACCGCCGAGCTGCTCGCTCTGCGATCCAGCGCCGGAGCGGTGGCCGCCGCCGGCGTGGGAGGGCTGGGGGAGGGCGGAGGGGGGAGGCGTGAGTTCGGGCTGGCCGTGCTGGCCGAGCGCGTTCCAGGTGGCGGCGCCCGCGACGCCGTCGACCGCGAGACCCTCGCGAGCCTGCAGGCGGCGCACGGCGCCCTCCGTTTCGGGGCCGAATTCGCCGTCCACGGCGACGTGCAGGGATGCCTGCAGGCGCCTGACCGCGTCGGTGGCGGCGCGCGCTTGCGCTTCCGCGGCGGCGTTTTCGGAGCGCGCGTGGGCGGCTTCGGCGGGGGTCCCGCCTTCGCTCGAGCCCAGGCCCGCTTCGGCCGCTTCGCCTTCCCCGGGGCCGGCGGTTCCGCCGGAGCCTTCGAGGATCGCCGGGGTCTCGTACTCGCCCGGGTCTTCCGGTGTGGGCGCGCTCGGCGCTCCTGCGGTTTCGCCGGCTTCTGCGCTGACACTCGCGACTGGGGCTTGCGCTGTGGTGGCGACCGCGGCCGTTCCTCCTGCGCCGGCGGTCCCGCTGGCGCCTTCGCCGGCCACGGGAGCCGGGCTTTCAGGTGTGGTCGGGGCGGCGACGCTCGCGCTCGCTCCGCCGAGGCCCGTGGGAGTTGCCAGGACGGAGGCCGGGGGGGCGCTCGTGGCTTCGCTCACCTCTCCGGGGGCGGGTTCGCGCGCTTCGCCGTCGAGGTCGCGGATCACGGCCGCGCCCGAGAGCACCGGGGGGGCGTGGACGGCCAGGGCGCGGCTGGTGTGGGCGCCCACGACGCCATCCACCGTGAGCCCCCGCGTGGCCTGGAAGCGGCGCACTGCGGCTTCGGTCTGAGGGCCGTAGACGCCGTCCATCGTGAGCCCCAGCGCGCGCTGCAGCAGGCGCACCTGGCGGCCTTCGCTGCCGGCGCTGAGCACGATGTAGTGCTGGGTGGTGGTGATCGGTTCGGGCTCCGCCGGCGACGCCGCGGCAGCCTGGACGCCGCCGCCGGAGTCCAGCAGCACCGAGGCGGGTCCGGCGGTGAGGGCGACGAGGGCGCCGAGCGAGAGGCGCTTGGCACGAGAGGAGGCGGGCACGAAGCGCAGTTGGGCGGCGCGGCGGCGCGCGCGGGAGCGCCCAAGGGAGATCTCCCAAGGGTCACGCTCGGAGAGATCGCGCGCGGCTTCGCGGCGCGCGTCGATCAACGCTGCCAGGGAGGGAAGGGATCCCCACCCACCCACGCTCGCAAGCGCCGAGGATCGACCCCGCGTGGCCCTGCGGCGGCGGGCGTGGGAGCGCGCAAGCGAGGCCTCCCAAGGCTCGAGGGTGGCGAGGTCACGGGCGTATCCCGGCATGCGCAGGCACATCCTTTCGATGTTGCGGTGGCGCCTACGGGGTTAGCTGTCGGGCTCGCGCAGTACGCTACGCCACGTTGTGGCGATTCGCCCCCGCAGTCCAGATGGGCTGCATTGGTTCCCCCGCTTCACCTCCCCGTGGGGAGAGGAATTCGGCACGAACGGGGGCACCGTACCAGGTATCGATGCAAGATGCATCACATGGGAAGGAGTGCAAGCGTTCTTGCCGACGGCCCCCCGGCGCCGCACAGGCGGGGCGGAAGTAGACTGAATCGGAGATGGGCACTCCCGATCTGAGCGATCGTCTGGCGGCGGACCCGCCCCCGGAACAGCCACCGGGCGGCCGCGGGCCCTTGAATCGCCGAATGATCCTGCCGCTCCTTGCGATCCTCGTGATCGCGGGGGGCTCCGCGCTGCTGTTCGCGGGCACCAGCCACGACTCCCAGCCGCTGGCGGGGAACGTGAGCAGCGCGAAGTCCGCGAGCTTCGAGGGCAACGAACTGGTGCCCCCCAAGGCGGCGCCGCCGCTGTCGTTGCGCAACTACCTGGGGGAACGGGTGAACATAAACAGCTACCGCGGGAAGGCGGTGCTGGTGACGTTCCTCTACACGCACTGTCCCGACGTGTGTCCCTTGATCACCGCCGACCTGCGTGTCGCGCAGAACCTGATGGGCTCCCAGACGGCCGCCAAGGCGCAGATCATCGCGGTCTCCGTCGACCCCCGCGGGGACACCCCGCAGACGGTCGCCGCGTTCCTGAAGGTGCACGGGATGACGGGGCGCATGAAGTACCTGATCGGCTCCGCGCACGAACTTGCCGCGGTGTGGAAGGCGTGGGGGGTGGGCTCTGAAGTGGACACCTCCCAGCCCGACTTCGTCAACCACTCCGCACTCGTCTATGGGGTCGACGCCTCCGGGAAGCTCAAGACGGTCTACATCAGCAACAACTGGAAGCCCAGCGAAGTCGCCCACGACGTGCCGCTGCTCGCCGCCCAGTAGAGCGGGCGCTGTCAGGAGGGCGCCATGGCCGCCCGCGTCCGAGGGCTCGGTGCGAGGACGTCCGAAAGTCTCCGGACTGGCGTCGGGTGGTTCTGCGCGTGGGTATCCGAGCAACTGGGTGCCCGGAGGCCTCAACCGGGCAGCGCCGCATGGCCGAGCGGTCCCGGGGAGAGCGTCACCACCGCCGCGCTGCTCGGGGGCATCTGCACCGTGAACGAGCCCGCGCGGCCGCTCACCCTGGGCAGCGCCGGCGGCGCGCTCCAGGTGCCGTCGGGGTCGACCACACGCCCGCCCAGGCGCACCCCCGAGGTGGCGCTGGGGGAGGGGGCGGTGAGGCGCAGGACGCTCCCGCCCGCCAGGCCCCGGGGCACGCGCAGGTGCACGGCGAGCGGGGGGGAGCCCGGGGGGGCGTAGTCCACGAGCGCGACGCGCACGCTCCCGTCGGCGGCGCTCAGGGCCTCGGCGCTGAGCTCCCCGGGGGCTCCGCCCGCGACGGCGCTCGCCAGCGGACGCTCGGGCGGCTGGGCGGGCGGGCGGGCCCCAATGAATGCGCGCGCGGCCAGCAGGGCGTACCACTCCGGCGCGGCGCCCAGCGCCCCGGCCGCCAGGGCGGCGGGGGAGGGCGCGAACAGTGGGCTGTAGGCGTCGCTCTTGTCGATCAGGTCGTGGAAGTTGAGCCCCCCCACCCCCGCGCTCGCGGCGCGCGCGGCGTAGTCGAGCGCCCACAGCGCCGAGGCGAACGTGTCGGAGACCCCGGGCTCCCCTTCGCAGGAGACGTTGTTGGTCTCGTCCATCCGCAGCGCCAGCCCGTGGGCGCGGGCGATCGCGAGCGCTTTGCCCAGCATGTCGCTCTCGGCGCGGCGCACGTTCGGGCTCAGCAGTTCGGAGACCGTGGGCTTATAGCCGCAGCTGGAGAGGGGGTAGTAGTGGTCGGTGAGCAGCGCCGGGCGCAGGGTCGGCGAGGAGGCCACGGTGCGCAGCCAGCCCAGGCCGCCGACCCCCGTGGATGGGTCCGGCCCGGCGATCGGGGTCCCCGGGGCCGCCGCCGCGATCGCCGCGCGGTACGCGCGCGCTTGGGGCCCGTAGGCCACGATGCCCCACCCGGGGCCCCGCAGGTGCTTGCGCACTAACAGGTCCGGCTCGTTGCCGATCTCGATCCCCTCCAGGTAGGGGCCCAGCAGCCGCTGCGCCGCCGCCGCCTCCAGCGCGGCGGCGGAGGGGTCGTAGTGGCCGAGGTTCACCGTCAGCAGCACCCGCCATCCCGTCGCCCGCGCAAGCGCCGCGAGGCCGGCGAGATCGGCTTCGTCGATCGCGACTCTCGCCCACCCCGGCCGCGGCGAGCCGTCTCCCACCCACGCCGCCTGTTCGTCGGCGGAGATCCCCCCGAAACGCATCACCCCCGGCCCCAGCGAGCGCATCAGCGCCACCAGGTCCCCCCGCGTGGCGTACCCCGCGATCGCGGGCAGGCTGCGCACCTCGAAGGAGAGCCCGAGGAAGTCCGCGGGCACTGCCGGCCCCGCCGGGTGTGCCGCGACGCTCACGCTCACCGGGGCGCCCCGGGGCGGGTCGGCGCTTGTCGCGGTCCCCACCGAGGAGCGCTCACCGGCGGGATCGCTCGCGGGAGGATGGGCTGGATAGGCGGTGTAGGCGGGTTTCGACTTAACCGACGTCGCGGGGGAGGTGCCGCGACGGGAGTGCCCGGGTGAGGTGAGGATCCACGAGACCGCGATCGCCAGCACGAGCGTTGCCCCCATCGATACCGCGAGACCACGCAGCAAGTGGGTGGCGAGCCTGCGCACCAGGCTTCTCGGGGGGCGAGCGCCACGCGGGCGAGTGGTGTGCGGGTGGTGGACCATTCGAATCGGTCCCCGAGGATACGCCCGTCCGTAGGGCTGGATGCGAGTTCCTCGTATGAGCGGGCGCCGATCAGACACTGGCGTGGTGCGTCGAGCGGATCGCGGTGCGCTCTGTCCCCGCAGAGGCTTCGCGTTTAGGGCTCAGCAATCCATTGCGGCAGCGAGTGCGGCGCAGACCTCGTGCAGCCTGTCCGAGCTGAGCTTGGTGATGCGCTCGGTGAGAAGAGCCCGGGGGGCGGTGCGCAGGTTGTCAAAGCTGATTGCGCATTCGCCTGGCATGCCGTCACTCGCCGCCAGTCGGACCTCGGTGGGGATGTCGCGGATTGTCTGCGTGAGCGGCGCTACGACCACGTTCCTCAGCGTGGGTATCGCCTCATTGCGAGTGAGGACGCATACCGGCCGACGGCCCTCCTCGGCGAGCTCGAGCCAGCAGATGTCTCCGCGTCTCACCAAGGCTCATCGCGGATCGCCTCACGAGCATTGGCCAGCGCCCACGCATCTTCCTCCGCTGTCTGGGGGATACGTTCGTATCCCTCAGCGATTGCGCGGCCCACGGTGTTGCGCTTCTCCGCGCAAGCGCTGGAGGCGCGGAGGGTTCGCAGCGTCTCGTTCGCCTCGGCGTCCGTGAGCTCATCCACGAGCCGACGCAGACGTTCCCTGGCTTTCACGAGTCTGATTGTAGGGGCCACCTCCTCCTACTCCGACCCGCCGCAGTGAGTGGGACGGTTGCTGACCCGCCCAGGTGTCTCCACGAAGTGGAGGGTCTACGGGAGCGGTGCACACCGCACGCCCCTACGCCGGCGCGTGCCGTGACGCCATCCACGACCATACGGCCGTGCCCCCGCGCCTCGCCCGCCCCGCCGCGACGAACCTGCTCCACCGGCCCCCCCGCGTCCGTCGCCCCCACCGCGGCCGCTCGCGCACGCCACCACGCTCAGGGTGCCACTGCGGACTCCCTCCCCCAATCCTCAAATTGCTCCCCCTCGCCCTGCTGCTCGCTGCGGCGGTGCTCGCCTGCGCCGGATGCGGTGGCGCGGGCTCCTCCTCGCGGGTCGCGCTCCTGCGCGCCTGCCCCGGCGCGCTCGGGTCCGTGTGTCCCTACACCCGCGTGAGCTTCATCGGGCGGCGCGGGGGAGGGGTGCTGCGCTGTCCCGAGGCGCTCGCCTTCGCGCCCGACGGGGACCTCTACGTCGCCGACCAGTTCTCCCACCTCGTGCAGCGCTTCTCTCCCGGGGGGCGCTTTCTCGGGCAGTGGGGCTCCTACGGCGCTGGCCCCGGGCAGTTCGGGGCCGTCGACGGGCTCGCGGTGGATAGCGCGGGGGACGTCTACGTGCTCGACTCCACTCACGACCGCGTGGAGCGCTTCAGCTCCTCCGGGCGCCTGCTCGGCGAATGGGGCCGCCCCGGCCGCGCGCTCGGGGAGTTCGACTTCGGCCCCGGCTTCGGCCCCGACAAGCCCCCCGGCGGAGGGATCACGGTGGGGGGCGGCTATGTGTACGTCTCCGACTCCGCCAACAACCGCATCCAGCGCTTCCGCCTCGACGGCTCCGGGGCGACGCTCTGGGGTCCCCCCGGCAGCGGCCCGGGTGAGTTTTCCTCCCCGCGCGGGCTCGCGGTGGCCGGGGGCCTCGTGTACGTCGCCGACGAGGGCAACCACCGCGTGCAGGCCCTCGCCCTCGACGGCCGGCCCCTCTACGCCGAGGGCACCTTCGGCAAGGAACCTGGGGAGTTCGTCAACCCCTTCGGCGTCGCCGTCCACGGCGGGCGCGTGTATGTGGTGGACGACAACAACAACCGCATCGTTGCGCTCACCCCCACCCTGCGCTATCTCGAAGAGTGGAGCGGCGAGGGGCGCTACCGCCTCAGCTACATCCGTGCCGCCGCCGTCTCCCCCTCCGGGCGTGTGTACGTTGCGGACACCGGGCACGAACGGATCGTCGCCTTCGACCCCCTGGGGCGCGGGCTGCTCGCCTTCGGCACCCCCGGCACCGCGCCCGGGCAGCTCATCGCCCCGCTGGGCGTCGCCAGCGACGCCTCCGGGGGGGCGCTCGTGGTCGAGACCTACGGCTCCCGCAGCCCCCTCTACCTCTTCGATTCCCGCCTGCGCTACCTCGCGCAGTGGCAGCGCGGCGGGGGGGCGATCATCGGCAGCAACTGGTTTGGTCCCACCGCCGCCGCCGTCGCCCCCGACGGGTCGGTGTGGGTCACCGATCCCCGCAACGGCCTCGTGCGCCACCTCAGCTCGGGCGGGGTCTTCCTCGGCGCGCTCGAAGGACTCTCGAGTCCCGAAGGGGTGGCTCTCTCCAACTCCGGCGGGGTGGTCTATGTCGCCGACACCGGGGACAGCGCCATCATGCGCTTCGGCTCCTCCGGCCAGCCGCTGGGGCGGCTCGGCTCCGTTGCGCTCGAGCGGCCGGAGGCGGTTGCGGTCGCGCCCGACGGGTCGGTATATGTCGCCGATGCCGGTCTCCAGCGCATCCTTGAGCTCAGCCCCTCCGGGACGCTGCTGGCCTCCTGGGGCAGACCCCGAAGCGGCCCCGGGCGCCTGGAGGAACCGGCCGGGATCGCGGTGGACTCCGCGGGGGACGTCCTCGTCTCCGACCGCCGCGCCGACCGGGTGCTGAAGTTCACCGCCCGCGGGCGCCTGCTCGCCGCCTGGGGCGCCCCCGGCGGCGCGCCCGGCGAGTTCAGCCTCCCCGGCGGCCTCGCGGTCAACTGCCGCGGCGAGGTGCTCGTCGCGGACACCGCCAACAACCGCGTCCAGGTCTTCGCCGGGGCGGCCTCGATCGACCGTCAAGCGTCATCGCCCATGTGCCGATAATTCGAGTGTGTCCGCTGCCCAGCGCAACCCGTTGGAGGGTCTCAGCGCGGGAGAGATCGCGCTCTCCGTGCTGCGCACCCTCCCCGCCGCCTCCGCGCTCGTCTTCGACCGCGAGCTGCGCTACGTGCTCGCCGGGGGCCACGCCCTCGAGCACGAGGGGCTCAGCGCCGTGGAGCTCGAGGGGATGCCCGCCGAGGAGGTGCTCCTGGGGGAGCACTGGGACACCTACGAGCCCCTCTACCGCTCCGCGCTGAACGGGGAGACCCGCTCGCTTGAGATCTGGTCGGTCGATGACACTCGCTGCTACCAGGTCGAGGTCGGGCCCCTGCGCGCCGAGGGCGGGGAGATCGTGGGGGGCGTGGCGGTCTCCCGCGACATCACCCCCCGCAAGCACGCCGAGGAGGCCCGCCGCCACGCCCAGGAGCGCTTCGAGCTGCTTTTCGAGCAGGCCCCCATCGGGATGGCCCTGCTCACCCCCGAGGGTCGCTGGGTGCGCGTCAACCAGGCGCTGCTCACGATCACCGGCTACTCCTCCGAGGAGCTCCTCGCCAAGACGTTGGAGGAGATCACCCACCCCGACGACCTCTCCGCCGACCTCGAGTACGTCCGCCGGCTGCTCGCCGGGGAGATCAGCCACTACGAGATGGAGCGCCGCTACTTCCACGCCCGCGGGCACGTGATCTCCACCGTGCTCTCCGTCTCGGCGATGCGCGACCGCCAGGGGCGCCCCCAACACTTCATCGCCCAGATCCAGGACATCACCGAGCGCAAGCTGATCGAGGAGCGCCTGCGCCACCTCGCCGAGCACGACCCCCTCACGGGCCTGCACAACCGCCGCCTGCTGGAGCGCCAGCTCGCGATGCAGGTCGCCCGCTGCCGCCGCTACGGCGAGCAGGCCGCGCTGCTCGTGATCGACCTCGACGGCTTCAAGCAGATCAACGACACCTACGGCCACAAGGTGGGCGACGAACTGCTCAAGGTGCTCGCCACCGAGCTCCAGCACCGCCTGCGCGGCACCGACATGGTCGCCCGCCACGGCGGCGACGAGTTCGCGGTGCTGCTCCCCGGCACCTCCGGTGAGGCCGCCCGCAAGGTCGCCACCGTCCTCGCCGAGGCGATCGCCGGGTGCGGGGTGGAAGCCGACGGCAGGCGCATCTCCGCCACCGCCTCCGTCGGGATCGCCGAGATCGACCAGAACGCCGCCGGCGGGGAAGCCGTGTTGATGGAGGCCGATCGCGCGATGTATGCCGCGAAGGGCCGCTCGCGGGTGCAGACCCCGCAGGGGTGAGCGCTCAGCTTGGTTCTTCTTCGCCCTCGCAGGTTTCGAACGCTTCAGTGGCGATCCCCCGGAGCCGTTCGGTCGCGATCGTCTCGCCGCTCGGCGTGCGGGTGAGCAGTTCGGTGGGCGCTACGGACAGGGCGGCGTAGACGAGATCACCGTGTGCGTGCATGTTTGGGGGGATCGCTACCTGACGCAGCGGGTATGTCGCGCCCGACGCCGAGCGCGCGAGCACCGTGTCTCGGGGAGCCGCGAGCAGCGCGTAGACGATCTCGTATGGGTGCGGTTTACAGACTGTTTCGAACTGTGGGGAGAGGGGGCTTGGCTTTCCTCCGACCGCGATGAAACTGCGACCTCTCTCTCGGCTGAATGTGTATTCAGATCCGGCTCCCACGCGGATCCCGAGGTCGAAATGGAGGTGCCCGAGGTAGCGATAGGCTTCGCCGACGATTGCGAACGCTGGCCCCTGCGGCACGCTTTCGTGGACCAGCGTGCGGACGCCCCCGGGTAGGTATTTGAGTGGGTGCTTGGTGCATTCCACGATTCGGGGCAGCTTTACTACGCGTAGGATCTCGCCGTGCGCGCCGAGCTCGGTGAGCGACACCGGTATCGGCGATGGGCCGCGCACCACCTGGTAGTAAAAACCCACGGGCCCTCCCAACCTCGAGGGCACGATCGTCACGCGTGAGGTCATCCGCCGCCCGCCGCTCAGGCGCAGGCTGACGGTACGCGCGCGGGGGTCTGCTTGGGCCTCGATCGTCAGCAACCCCGCACTGCAGTTCACGTTGCCCCTTCGGGAGGGGCTGTGAGACAGTGAATAGCATTCCCCGCTGCGGGTGAACCCGCCGGGGGTGTCGGTGATCTTCACGCTCACGCAGACCTGCGCCCCTACGTTGGAACGTCGAGTCGGGGGTGTTACACGCACTGTGTACCTCTCGCCCGCCGCGGTCCTGCCCCGGCCAACTACCACCGAGTGTTTGGTGGGCCCAGAGCGGGTTGCGGTCGTCTTCTCGACGTGGGGGGGAGTGACACCGAATATCTGCTGAAGCGACCCCACCGCTTTCAGTATCCCTTTGCTCAAGTCGATCTCTCTGTGTTCGAGCCGCTTGATCTTGTCGATCAACGCCCTGTCGCGGTATCCCCTGTAGGGGGCGAGCAGGGAGAGGACAGGTCGCGCGCTGGCCGCCTGTTGAGCAGGCTCTTCGAGGCGACTGATGAGTTTCTTCGTGCCCGCGGAGAGCGTCTGATAGCCGCTGGCCACCCACATCCTCATGTCCGTGCACACCTCGGGGGAGGCGATCTCGAACCAATCGGGGTGCGGCTTGGGACCGGCCTCGAGGAGACTGTTCCTGCTGGCGGCGGAGTGCGGCATGAAGCGCTGGGAGCGCGTCGAGATCCTTTGCTCGGCCGGCAGCGGTCTTGCTACGTATGATGTCCTGGAGGGCGGCGACCATCACGTACAGGCCATCGCCGAGCGGCTGGCGATGGGCGGCGCGACGGAGGTCCTCGTAGCCGTCGGTGCCGTCGGGGCGTGCGGTGATGTCGATGTCGCCCGCGTCGGTGGCGAGGTTCCAGATCTCGGCTCCGGCGAGTATGCGCGCGTCGACGGGGAGGGGAACTGGCGGCTCGTTGGGCGCTCTGATGCCCGCGTGCAGCTCTTCGAGTGCCGTGGCGAGCCGCTCGAGGTTCGAGGGTTCGAGTGCCGGGGTGATGTCGACGTCGCGGGTGAGTACCCCGGCGCCCGCGCGTAGTGCGGCGTAGGCGCCGATCAGGATGTGTCGCACGCGATGGCGGGCGAGGACCTCGAGGATACGCTGCGGGTCGAACGGCGTGTCAGGCTGTACGTGCGCTCCCGTTGTCCGCAATGGTGACGCTGAGCTCGAGTGTGCGGCGCAGTGCTGGCATGCGGGCGCGATCGTTGGAGGCCTCGCCGATCCGCACGAGGTCCACAAGCGAGGCGAGCGTGACACTCAGGCCCTCATCGCCGATCTGCAGCTGCATCGCGTCCCGGCGCAGATCGGCGTAGCCGTGCGTGCCCGCCGGTGCGGGCATGATCGCCAGGTCGGCATGGAACGCCTCCAGGCGCCAGTGTTCGACTGCGTCGACGGGCGGCCTCGTGGATTGCGTGGTGTTGGATTGCGCGATGTTGCGGCCGCGACCGGCGGTGAGTACCTCCCTGAGCGCTTCGCCCTCGCCGGCGCGGGGAACGATCGTCACCGTGGCGCTCATCGGTAGCAGCGGCGAGCCGCGCAGAACCTCGGCCAGCTCATCGCACAGTACGTAGTGCACGTCTGCCTCCTCCAGCGTACTGAGCACTCCCACCACATCTGGCGAGGGAGACTCGTGGGACGCATCTGCGCTCAAGGCACGTACGGACTCTGCGTCCCTCAGTCCCCTTGTCAGCCGCTGGGCCGGTGGCATCGCAAGCATTCGAGCGATTGCGTCGTCGTAGGAGGAGTCGGCGCGCGCGAGACCGACGGTGAGCTCGAGCTCGCACCCAGAGATCAGCTGGCGCAGCCGCTCCAAGGAGGGCGTGACACGACCGCGCTCATAGCGGGCGATCTCCTGCTGTCCGATGCCCGCACGCGCAGCCAACTCGCGTTGTGAGAGCCCGGCACGCCGGCGTGCCTCCACGAGCAGGTTTGCGCTGATCATATTACGATGATATCAAATAACCTATCTTGTAACTACATATCTGTAATCAAAGGTTTGTGCACCGGTCCGTGGGCGCACCGATACTCTGAGAGGGTGGTCAGCGAAGCAATCCCCGCCGACGGGCGCGCGGCCGTTCCAACCGCCGAGGCAGACGCGCCCGTCATCCGCACTGCCGGGTTGACCAAGGTCTACCCCGAGGCCGACTTCGCCGCCGTGGACGGGCTCGACCTGGAGATCCGCGCGGGGGAGATCTTCGGCCTGCTGGGGCCCAACGGCGCGGGGAAGACGACCACCGCGGGGATGCTCACCACGCGCGTGATCCCCACCTCCGGGAGCGCCTGGGTGGGGGCCGTCGACGTGATCGCCCACCCCGCGCTCGCCAAGCAGCTGATCGGGGTGGTCTCCCAGCAGAACACCCTGGACCGCCAGCTCACCGTGTGGGAGAACCTCTACTTCCACGGGCGCCTCTTCGGGATCGGCGCGGCGGAGTCGCGGCGCATCTCCGACGAGCTGCTCGAGCAGTTTCACCTTGCCCGCTGGGCGCAGGCGTCGGTGTTCGCGCTCTCCGGCGGGATGGCCCAGCGGCTGATGGTGGCGCGCGCGATCTTCCACCGCCCCGCGGTGCTGTTCATGGACGAGCCCACCTCCGGCCTCGATCCCCAGAGCCGCCTCGCGCTGTGGGAGATCCTCGGGGAGCTGAACGCCGCCGGTCAGACGATCATGCTGCTGACCCACTACATGGAGGAGGCCGACCATCTCTGCCACCGCGTGGCGATCATGGACCACGGCAAGATCCTCGCGCTCGACACCCCCGCGGCGCTCAAGCGGTCGGTGGGCGCCGACACGATCGTGACGGTGAAGGCGCCCGGCGACGGCGCCTCGCTGGCGGGGACGCTCGAGCGGGAGATCGAGGGCCTCACCCGCACGCGTGTGATCGAGGGCGGCGTCGAGCTTCACCTCGAGGGGGCCGAGCGGATCGTGCCGCGGGTGGTGGCCGCCGCCGATCGCGGGGGCTTCGAGCTCGTCGACCTCTCCGTGGCCGAACCGTCGCTGGAAACCGTGTTCATCAACCTCACCGGCAAGGAGTTGCGCGAATGAGCGCTCCCGACGCTACCGCTGCCACCACTGCCACGACGGCCGCCGCCGCCACCCCTGCTGCCGCCACGAGCACCGATGGCAAACGTCCTCCCTCGGCGATCACCCTCGCGCCGACCCGCTCCACCTTCGTGGCGAGCCGCACCGCCCTGGGGGCCCTGATCCTGCGGGACCTCACGGTGCTGCGCAAGAACGTCCCCGAATTCGTCGCCCGCGTTCTGATCCAGCCGTTCCTGCTGGTGTTCGTGTTCCTCTACGTGTTCCCCACGATCGGTCAGGGGATCGGGGGCGGCCACGGCTCCAGCGCCACCACGGAGTCCGACTTCGCGACCGTGCTCGTGCCGGGGGTGGTGGCGATCTCGATCATGTTCCAGGGGATCCAGGCGGTGGCGCTGCAGATGTCCACCGAGTTCGGCTACACCCGCGAGATCGAGGACCGCGTCCAGGCCCCCTGCCCGATCTGGCTGGTCGCGATCGCGAAGGTGCTCTCGGGCGCCGTCCAGGGGATGCTGGCGGCGGTGATCGTGTTCCCCATCGCCGCCGTCATCCACGCCCCCGGCGTGCACGCCCACCTCTCGGTGCACTGGGCGGTGGTGCTCACCCTGATCCCCCTCGCGAGCGTCGCGATGACCTCGCTGGGGCTGCTGCTCGGCACCACTTTCGAGCCGCGCAACATCGGGCTGATGTTCGGCTTCGTGGTGCTCCCCCTCACCTTCCTCGGGGGCACCTACTACCAGTGGACGAAGCTCGCCCCCGTGAAGGTGGGGGGCTTTCACTGGCTGCAGATCCTGGTGCTGCTCAACCCCCTGATCTACGTCGCGGAGGGGATGCGCGCGGGGCTCACCGAAGCCTCGCACATGCCCCTGTACGTGATCTACCCGGTGCTGATCGCCTTCTGCGCCTTCTTCCTGGGCCTCGGGCTGCGCAACTTCAGGCGGCGGGTGCTCGTCTGAGCGGCGCCTCCGCGGGCGTTCCGCCCCCGGGCAGCGCGAGCCTGACGATCTTGCGCACCACCGAGCCGAACTGCTGGTGCAGGGGGCCGGTGTTGTAGGGCAGCTCGTAGCGCTCGCAGATCTCCTGCACCTCCTCGGCGATCTCCGCGTAGCGGTGCGCGGGGATGTCGGGGTAGAGGTGGTGCTCGATCTGGAAGCTGAGGTTGCCCGAGAGGATGTGGAAGAGGTCCCCGCCGGTGAGGTTCGCGGAGCCGAGCATCTGGCGCAGGTGCCACTCCCCGCGGGTCTCGTTCTCGGTCTCCTGCTCGCTGAACTCCGAGGTGCCCTCGGGGAAGTGCCCGCAGAAGATGATCGTGAAGGCCCACACGTTGCGCACCAGGTTGGCGGTGGCGTTGCCCGCGAGCACCAGCGGCGCCTGGGGGCCGCTCAGCAGCGGGAACAGCACGTAGTCCTTCAGCGTCTGCCCCCGCACCTTGCTCCAGATGCTGCCCAGCAGGCTGCGCCGGCTGCCCGCCGCGGGCTCGCTCTTGCCGAGGCGCTCGATCTCGAGGTCGTGCAGCGCGACGCCGTACTGGAAGAGCAGCGCGAGCGCCAGCGCGTAGAGGGGGTTGCCGAGCCAGCGCGGCTCCCAGGGTTCCTCCTCGCTCATGCGGATGATGCCGTAGCCGATGTCGCGGTCCTTGCCGACGATGTTGGTGAAGGTGTGGTGCATGTAGTTGTGGGAGTGGCGCCACTGCTCCGCGGGGCAGGCGGTGTCCCACTCGAACTCCCTGCTGCTCAGCGTGGGATCGTTGGTCCAGTCGTACTGACCGTGCATCACGTTGTGGCCGATCTCCATGTTGTCGAGGATCTTCGAGAGCGACAGCGCGGCCACGCCGGCGAGCCACGCGGGGGGGAGGATGCTGAGGAACAGCAGTCCCCGCCCGCTCACCTCGAGCGCCCGCTGGGCCCTGATGACGTTGCGGATGTAGCGCACGTCGCGCTCGCCGAGGTCCTCGGTCACCCGCCGGCGCAGCGCGTCGAGCTCCTCACCGAGCGCCTCGATCTGAGCGGGGGTGAGGTGGGGGGCGGGGCGCTCGGCGCCGGGACGGGAGGTGTGCGGCGTGGGAACGGGGCGGGACTTGGGCGCGGTGCGGGGCCGGGGGGTGGCGCGCGGTGCGCGGGCGGGGAGGGAGGCGGTGCTGGTCACTGGGTTCTCCTATTGGCTCGAGGGTCGATCCGGGGGGAGGGGGGGAGGGGGAGGGGGAGGCTTCAAAGGTCGAGCTCGACGTCCCCGGCGGGCACCGAGACGCAGATCTGGATGTCCTGCTCCTCGCCCGAGGAGAGCTCGCCGCTGTTGAGGTCGCGCACCGTGCCCGCGAGCTTGCGGCAGGTGCAGGTGTGGCAGATGCCCATCCGGCAGCCGTAGGCGGGCGAGAGGCCAGCCCGCTCGGCCTGTTCGAGCAGCGTGCCCCCGTCGGCCGTGATCTCGATGCCGCTCGCCGCGAAGCGCACGCTGCCGCCGCTCTCGCCCACCCTCGCCGGGGGGCGGGGCGGCAGGAAGCTCTCGCTGTGCACCCGCTCCTGGAGGCCCTCGCGGGACCACAGTGTGCGCGTCGCCGCGATCAGGCTGGGCGGGCCGCAGACGTAAACCTCGGCCTCCAGGTGGGAGGGCTCCAGCGCGCGCAACTGCGCGCGGGTGAGGCGTCCGCGGGGGCCGCCTCCCGGTTCGCGTGTGCAGACATACGCGAACCGCACGTTGGGGTGGCGCGCGGAGAGCTCCTCGAGCTCGGAGCGGTAGGGGATGTCGCGCTCGCGGGGGGCGTAGTGCAGGAACGTCACGGGCGCCCCGTGGCCCTCCTCGCAGAGGGTGCGCAGCATCGACATCACCGGCGTGATCCCGCTGCCGCCGCTGATCAGCAGCAGGCGCTCGGGGCGCGAGGCTCCCAGCGTGAAGTCGCCGTCGGCCTGCGCGAGCTCCACCACCATGCCGGGGCGGGCGTCCTCGTACAGGTACTGCGACACGAGGCCGTGGGAGTGCGAGCGGACCGTGAGCTCGAGCTCACCGCGGGGGGTGTGCTGGGAGTTCGCGGGCGAGTAGCAGCGCGTGCGCCGGATGCCGTCGATCTCGACGGTCATCGACACGAACTGGCCGGCCTGGAAGCCGCGCCAGAGCCCGTTGGGGCGCAGCCGCAGCGTCGCGCTCCTGGGCGTGGGGCGGCGCACGTCGAGGATCTCGGCGCGCAGGTCGTGCAGGGAGAGGCTCGGCACGATGAGCTCGAGGTAGCGGTCGACGCCATGTGGCGCGGCGAGCGCCTCGAGCAGACCCGAACCGGCGAGGCGCCGTGCGAGGCGCTTCGCGGATGGGACTCCCCCGAGGCCGGTTCGCGCTTGGCGCGCTGAGGACCCCGGGGCCGCCGGGGGGGCTGGGGCTAGCGGGGCCACTGGGGACTCCGGGGTTGTCCGGGGCGGTGGGACCGCCGGGCCGCCAAAATAGGCACGCTCAACAAGTGAGTGAACATATGTTTACCGAGAATAGAGCAGGTAGGGACCCCTGTCAATACCTTTCTTTGTACCCACCAGCCGCTAAAGTATGCGACGGCGAACGCCTTGTGTGTAAACACACATTCACGAGGGAGGCCGACCAGAGATGGCAGCGCACACACGCAGACGCCGGCGCCCGCCGCCGACCATCGAGACCCGCTCGGAGCGCAAGCAGCGCACGCGCGAGGCGCTGCTCGACGCCACCCTGCAGCTGCTCGAGGACCGCGCCTTCGGGAGTCTCAGCCTGCGCGAGGTCACGCGCGAGGCGGGGATCGTCCCGGCGGGCTTCTACCGCCACTTCCAGAACATGGACGAGCTCGGCTTCGCGCTCGTCGACGAGTCCTTCCGGCGGCTGCGCCAGATGCTGCGCAGCGCGCGCGAGGATCGCCGCGACTACAAGGGGGTGATTCGTGCGTCGGTCGCGATCCTCGTGCGCCACGTGCACGAGAACCGCCTGCACTTCCGCTTCATCGCACGCGAGCGCAGCAGCGGCGTGCCCGCGCTGCGGCGGGCGATCCGCGGCGAGATCCGCCTGTTCAGCAGCGAGCTCGCGACCGACCTCGCGCGCTTTCCCCACCTGCGCACGTGGAGCTCCGAGGACCTCCAGGCGATCGCGGGGCTGATGGTCAACACCATGGTCGCCACGGTCGAGGCGATCCTCGACGCTCCACCCGAGGACCCGCTCGCCGAGCAGGAGATCGTGCTCACCGCGGAGAAGCAGCTGCGCCTCGTGGTGCTCGCCGTGCCGCACTGGCGCAGCACGGGCGGCGAGCAGGAGGATGGTCCTCCGCAGGCGCAGTGACCCCGTTGCCGTCGGGGGAAGTTACGCGATTTAACCTCCCCGGCGCTCGATGTTTAGACGCGCCACGGCAAGGGTAAGCGAGGTCTGACACCCGGAGCCGCGGGCATCGCGTTGGTAGTGGCGGGGAGCCATTCCGGTGCCGACGGCGCTGGGTGCGAAAAGAGTCGAGCGATGCTCCAGCCCTGGTGGTGGCATTGCTGGCTGCCGGCGAGAGCTCGAGCGAACAGGAAGCGCAAGAGCTGCCAAGTGCCGTGGTGAAGCGTCCGCTCGAAGGATCGAGAGGGTACATGTCGACTCGAAGGACCGAGAGGAGTTGGTGAGATGGCCTCTGGTGCCGTGATGGATCGCCGCGAGACCCGCGTAGTTGCGGGCGGAGCGCGCCGGGTAGGGAGGCGGGCCGAGGCTGCGAGGCGGGCCGAGGATCCCCTTGCTGGCGGGACGGGCCCACTCGAGCAACGCGGCGGGGACCCGGCGCGGGGAGGTGTGCTGCTGACCGGCGCGACCGGGTTCCTGGGCATGGAGCTGCTGGCCCGCTATCTGGAGCGCACCGACCGTCGGGTGTACGCCCTCGTGCGGGGAGCCGACGACCGCGAGGCGGCGGAGAGGTTGCAGGGCGCGCTGCGCTGCCTGTTCGGCGCCGGTCACCCCTATGGGGAGCGCGTGGTGGCTGTTCGCGGCGACCTCACCCGTCCCCGTCTTGGCCTGCAGGGCCGCTGTGATGCGCTCGCGGAGGAGGTGAGCGAGATCGTGCACGGCGCGGCCTCGGTCTCCTTCGAGCTCGGGTTGCAGGACGCGCGCGCGGTCAACGTGGAGGGCACCAGGCGGGTGCTCGAGTTCGCCGAGCGCTGTCTCGAGCGCGGGGGCCTGCGGCGCCTCTCGCACATCTCCACCGCCTATGTCGCGGGTGAGCACGGGGGCTGCTTCAGCGAGGACGACCTCGATGTGGGCCAGCGCTTCCGCAACGCCTACGAGCAGTCGAAGTTCGAGGCGGAGTGTCTCGTAGATGGCCGGCGCGGGCGGCTGCCGATCACGGTGCTGCGTCCCAGCATCGTCGTCGGGGAGCGCGAGAGCGGCTGGACGCCGTCCTTCAACGTCCTCTACTGGCCGCTGCGCGCGTTTGCGCGCGGCTCCTATCTGGCGCTGCCCGCGCGCCGGGGGGCGCCCGTCGATGTGGTGCCGGTGGATTACGTCGCCGATGCGATCCTCCACCTCAGCCAAGTTCGCGAGGCGGAGGGCGCCACCTTCCACCTCACCGCGGGCGCGCACGTGAGCAATGTGGGGGAGCTCGTGGAGCTCGCGAGGACGTTCTTCGAGCGCCCCGCCCCGCGTCTGCTCGAGCCCTCGGTGTATCGGCGTGTGGTGCACCCGCTGCTCCTGCGCTCCAGCCGCGACGAGCGCTTCCGGCGGGCGCTCGAGCGCAGCGAGATCTTCTTCCCCTACTTCGCGACGAGGGTCCGCTATGACGATCGCCGCTGTCGAGTGGCGCTGCGTGGGAGCGGCATCGCGCCCTCGCCGCTGCGCGGCTACTTCGATCGCCTGGTCGAGTTCGCGGTTGCCGCCGAGTGGGGCCGGCGGCCGATTTCCCGTGCTGACGCCAAGGGAACGATTGCGTCCACTGGCGGAGGGTCGGCGCGGGAGAGCTCAGCGGCGAGAGTGGCTGGGGACACCGTTGCATGGGAGAGGACGGCCGCGAGGGAGAGCACGGCGGCTTGGGCAGCGCTCCTGGGAGCGCGATGAGCGGCGCTCGTCTATCGGCGCTCGATGCCTCATTCCTCGCGGTGGAGACCCCCACCGCGCACATGCACACGGGGTGGGTCGCACTGTTCTCGCCCGACGCCACCGGGCGGCGGCCGGGCTTCGGGGAGGTTCGCGACCACATCGAGCGCCGCCACGCGCGCGCGCCACGCTACCGCCAGAAGCTCGCGTCCGTTCCGCTCGGCCTGCACGCCCCGGAGTGGGCCGACGATCCCGCGTTCTGCGTCGATCGCCATGTGTACTGGGCATCGGGCCCCCTCCACGATCTCGTGGATGAGGTGATGTCGATGCCGCTGCGTCGCGATCGCCCGCTGTGGGAGATGTGGGTGTGCGAGGACGCGGGCGGGGGGCAGTGGGCGATCGTCGGGAAGACCCACCACTGCATGGTCGATGGTCTTGCTGCGGTCGAGCTCGCGGCGCTGCTGCTCGACCCCACGCGCGAGCCTCCCGCGGGTGAGCTCGAGAGTTGGCGGGCCGAGCCCGAGCCCGACTGGGTGGGGCTGCTGGTTCGGGGGGTGCGCGATCTGCTCGGCGAGCAGATCGGCCTGCTGCGCTGGCCGCTGCGCGCCGCCGCGGCTCCCTCCCGCGCTGCGGGGGAGCTCGCCGGCGCCGTCCCGCGTTTGGCGCGGGCCCTGGAGCATGCGCTGTGCGCCGCGCCCGCGAGCTCGCTCAACAGGCCGCTCTCGCCGCTTCGAAGCCTGGCCTGGGCGCAGCGTCCCCTCGATGACCTGCGCCGGGTCAAGCGCGCCTATGGGACGACCGTCAACGACGTGCTCCTCGCCGCGGTGGCGGGCGGGGCGCGCAGATACTTCGACCGGCGCGGCGAGGAGCCGGTGGCGCTCAAGGCGATGGTCCCCGTCAGCGTCCGCGACGCGGGGGACGTGCTCGGCAACCACATCTCCTTCGTGTTCGCCGAGCTGCCCTGCGGGGAGCCCGATCCCGTCCGCCGCCTGCGGTGTGTGCACGAGTCGATGAGCAGACGCAAACAGGACCGCGAGCCCGAGAGCGCCGATCTGGCGCTGAAGGCGGCCGGGCATGCACCCGGCGTCGTCCAGCAGGCGATCTCCCGGGTGCTCGCCAGCCCGCGCACGTTCAACCTCGTGGTCTCCAACATCCCCGGTCCCGCGTCACAGATGTACATGCTCGGCTGCCCCCTGGAGGCCGCCTACCCGGTGGTCCCGCTGGCCGACCGCCACACGCTCTCGGTCGGCATGACGAGCGTGCGCGATCGCGCCTGCTTCGGGATCTACGCCGACCGCGAGGCGATACCCGACGCGGAGCACTTCGCGCGCGACGTCGATGCCGCGATCACCGAGCTGGTCTCATCCTGCGGCTGCCGCGAACGCGTGTAGGCGGGCTGAGGGGCGGCGGCCGGGAGGTTCGGCGGGCCGAGTGGTTCGAGGAGGTTCGGCGGGCC
This sequence comes from uncultured Solirubrobacterales bacterium, assembly GCA_963713985.1. GTDB lineage: Bacteria > Actinomycetota > Thermoleophilia > Solirubrobacterales > Solirubrobacteraceae > Palsa-744. The sequence goes on from OY970219.1 coordinate 2,728,724, forward strand.
GACAGGTTGGCGCTCCCGCCCACGGCGATCTTCCCGCCCGCCCGCGATACTCACGGCCATGGCATCCGCTGTAGCGGGCTCCCCCAACAGCGACTCCGCGGGCCGCACCGCCTGGGCGCGGAATCTCGGCGCGCCGGTACGGGACTTCCTGCGCGCCGAGACCGGTGGGGCGACGGTCCTCCTCGGCGCGGCGCTCGTGGCGCTCCTGTGGGCCAACTCGCCCTGGCCGCACTCCTACGAATCGTTCTGGAGCACCAGGCTCACGCTCAGCCTGGGCGAGCACGTGCTCTCCGCCAGTCTGCGTCAGTGGGTCAACGAAGGGCTGATGGCGCTGTTCTTCCTCGTCGTCGGCCTGGAGGCCAAGCGCGAGCTCGACCTCGGCGAGCTGCGCGAGCGCAACCGCATCGCGATCCCCGTGATCGCCGCGCTGGGGGGGATGGCGCTGTGTGTGGGCATCTATCTCGCGATCAACGCCGGCGGCGAGGGCGCGCGGGGGTGGGGCACCGCGATGTCGACCGACACGGCGCTCTCCCTCGGCGCGCTCGCGCTCGTGGCACCGGCCGGCGCGACGCGCCTGCGCGTCTTCCTGCTGACGCTCGCCGTCGTCGACGATCTCGCCGCCCTGATCGTGATCGCGGTGGCCTACAGCACGCACCTCTCGCTGCCCGCGCTGGCGATCGCGCTCGCGCTGTTCGCGACGCTCGTGCTGCTGCGCTTCGCCCCGCGCTGGCGCGAGCCCGCGGCGGTGCTCGTCGGCATAGGTGTGTGGCTGGCGTTGTTCGAGTCCGGCATCGACCCCGTCGTAGCGGGTCTGGCGATCGGGCTTGTGACGGGCGCCTACCCGCCCGCCCGCGGGGACCTCGAGCGCGCCACCGAGCTGACGCGCTCCTTCCGCGAGCAGCCCACCCCCGAGCTCGCCCACATCGCCCAGCGCGGCCTCGCCTCGACGATCTCCGCGAACGAGCGGCTGCAGTACCGGTTGCACCCCTGGACGAGCTTCGTGGTGGTGCCGCTGTTCGCGCTGGCCAACGCCGGTATCCACATCCAGGGCCATGTGCTTTCCGACGCGGCGAGCTCCCCGGTGACGATCGGGATCGTGCTCGCCTACGTGCTCGGCAAGCCGCTCGGCATCCTGGGCTCCTCCTGGGTCGGCACCCGACGCGCGCTCGGGGGCGCACGGCTCGCCGTCACCTGGCCCGGGCTCGCGGGGACGGGCGCGGTCGCGGGGATCGGTTTCACGGTGTCGCTGCTGATCGCCGCGCGCGCCTTCAGTGGCGAGCTGCTCGACGAGGCCAAGCTCGGCGTCCTCGCGGCGGCGGTCCTCTCGCCCCTGGTGGCGTGGGTCGTGTTCCGGCTGATGGCCCGGCTGCCCGCTCCCGTGCGGGCCCGCCAGCTGGGGCGCATCGCCGAGCAGCTGGTCGACCTCGCCGAGGACGTGGACCCCGAACGCGACCACATCCGCGGTACCGCCGACGCGCCGGTGACGCTCCTGGAGTACGGCGACTTCGAGTGCCCCTACTGCGGGCAGGCCGAGCAGGCGATCCGGGAGCTGCTCGCGCAGTGGGGGGCGGAGCTGCGCTACGTCTTTCGCCACCTGCCGCTCAGCGACGTGCACCCCTGGGCCCAGCTCGCTGCCGAGGCCTCGGAGGCCGCGGGTGCGCAGGGGTCCTTCTGGGAGATGTACGACATCCTGCTGGCCCACCAGGGGGAGCTCACCCCGGGACACCTGCACGGTTACGCCCTGGAGCTGGGCCTCGACGTGGAGCGCTTCGCCGAGGAGCTGCACCGGCGCACCCACGCCCCGCGGGTGAGCGAGGACGTGGCGAGCGCGGACGCCAGCGGCGTCTCGGGGACGCCCTCGTTCTTCATCAACGGGCGCCGCCACAACGGCGTCTACGACGTCGCCACGCTCAGCGCGGCGGTGCGCGCGGCGGGGGCGCGAGCACTTCACTCCGCCCAGCGCTAGTCCCTGCGGCGCTCGAGCAGCAGCGCATAGGTGGGGCAGGCCTGGGTGGCGCGGCGGGCGAGGGCGAGCAGCTCGGGCGACAGCTCGCCGTCGAGGATCGGGTAGCCCCACTCGTCGAGCGCGATGTGCTCGGGCAGCAGCTCGTGGCACATGCCGTGGGCCTCGCAGGCGATGGGGTTGACGCGCAGGCGGTGGCTCATGGGGCGAGCGAGCGCACGCGCGAGAGCGTGGAGGAGCCGGGCGGGCGGGAGCGCCAAGACGAGGGTCCTCGGAGTGGGTTGGAGCGCGGAGACGAGGGTCCTCCGGGCAGGGGGGAGCGCGAAGACGGGGATCCTCTGGACGGGCGGGAGCGGGGACTACGCTCGCCCTCGCGAGCGCCAGCGCGGGGCCGGGGCAGCTCCGAGGGCCGGCCACAGGCGGCACAGGGGCCGTGGCGGGCGTGGTCGGCGAGCTCCTCTGAGAAGACCTCCAGCGCGCTCGCGAGCAGGCGGGCGGCGCCGTCTGGATGGCTGCAGGCACCGCGGTGGTCGACCAGGCCGGCGAGGCTCGCCAGGCGGGGTATGGCGGGCCGGCCATCGCCGCGGTCCCCGAGCAGGAGCTGCTCGACCGTGGAGGCGATCGCGCCGAGGCCGTTCACACAGGGTCCGCACTGGCGGGCGCTCTGCGCGGCGAGCCAGCGAGTCACGCGGGCGAGCTCCGCGACGGGGCAGGCCTCGGTGGAGAGCAGCACCACCACGCCCGCGCCGAGCGCCGCCCCACGAGGGGCGAGGTGCTGGTCGGAGAGCGACACGCCGCGGGCGCCGGCGGCGCCTGCCGATCGGGCGTCCACCCAGGCGCCGGAGTAGCCGCCCAGAAGCACGGCGCGCAACTGCGCCGTGAGCCCTCCGGCGGCGTCGATCAGGGCGGAGAGGGGGGAGCCGTGCTCGATCTCGTACACCCCCGGATGGAGGACTGGCCCGGAGAGCGTGACGAGCGCCGATCCGGGCTCCTCGGGGGTCCCCAGCTCGCGAAACCACTCCGCGCCGTGGCGCGCGATCAGCGCGAGGTGGGCGAGGGTCTCGACGTTGCCGACGAGCGTGGGACGCCCCCGCACGCCGCGTTCAAAGGGCCGCGGGGGTGTGAATGTCGGCAGCGCGGGGCCGCCGCCGAGGAAGTTGACGAGCGCGGACTCCTGGCCCGCGACGTAGCGGTCGGGGACCGCGAGCACCTCGAAGTGCGCTCCGCCTGCACTCCCACGGCGGGAGTGGCCGCGTTCGCCGATCGCGTGTGCGGTGGCGTCCAGAGCGCCCCTGGCGGACTCACAGATGCCGAGAACGATCTCCTTTGCGCCGGTCGCGGCGGCGGCGAGCTGCGCGCCGTCGAGCACGAGATGGGGCAGGGACTGCAGCAGTGTGCGGTCCTTGGCGCTCGCGGGCTCGCCCTCGGCGGCGTTGACCACGACGATCGGCCGGCCGCCGAGCGGCGAGCGGGAGGCGCCTGCGACCGCGCGGAGCTTCGTGGCGGTGGGGAAGCCGGCTCCCCCGCGCCCGCACAGCCCGGCCGCCTGCACCTGGTCGATCAGCCCGGAGGCACCGATCGGCCCGGGGGCACCGCGCCGTCCGCGCCCCTCGATCGGGGGCAGCTCCCCGTGCAGATCGAGGTGCTCGGCGAAGCTCAGCGAGCCCTGGGCGGGGATCCCGGCCAGCAGCCGCGGCAGGCCGACGGGAGCCCGCCTCACGGGCTCACCACGATCTTCGACCTGGTGGTGGCGTGCTGGCCCAGCAGCGCCGCGGGGGTCCCTGAGCGCCGTGCCCATTCCGAGCCGAGCGGCCCGCTGGGGAGCCACAGCAGCAGCCCCGCGGTGAAAGCGGCGGTGCCCCCGAGCGCAAGTCCGCGGATGCGGACGCTCGCGGCGTCCCAGCTGCCGAACGTGCGCACGAGCACCGCGGCGAGGACGAGCGCGAGGCAGGCGACGCTGAGCACGAGCAGCCAGGTGCTTTTGACATCGCTGCCGGTCCCCAGTCCGTGCAGCAGTGCGATCGGCCAGCAGGCGTAGACGAGCCAGTGGGCGATCCGCCAGGCGCGCTGCCCGATGCGCTGGCGCAGGAGGCTCGTGAGGATCACGGCGAGCATCAGGTCGAGGGCGACCGCGCCGAGCCCGAGCCAGAGGGGCCGGTAGGGGCTGATGAAGGGCACGAAGGCGGCGAGCAGGGAGATCGGGGCGAAGGTGTCGAGCACGGCCGTGACGATGTGCAGGGCGAGGAAGGCGAGCGCGAGCAGGGAGACGTTGCGGTGCAGGGTGTCGACGAGGAAACGTGGCCACCGCGGGGTGCTCCAGCGCTGCACGTCGGTCACGCCGAGCGCGACGGCGACGCTCAACAGCAGCAGCGAGACCGCGCCGCTGGAGCGGGTGAGGTACCAGTCGACGCTCGGTCCGGCCGCGGCGAGTGGGGCGAGGGCGGGGCTCATTGAAGCTCGTTCTCTCTCACGATCCGCCGGAGACGACGGTGCCGCTCTCCTGCACGGGCGCCGATTCCTGTGAGGGCGTCGCGGCCGATGCTTCCCCGGAGGGGGAGGATTCGCGGGTGGTGGATGCCTGGGTGCCGCTCGACTGCGGGGCCTGGGCGGGAGGCTCGAGCGCTTTGGGGGAGCCGCCGGTGGACCGGGAGGCTTCGCTCGAGCTTCCCCTGGACGCGGTGGAGTGCTGGGCGCTGCGCGAGGTTCCAGCGGCGCTGACCCGTTTGAGCGTTTTCCCGGGGAAGGCGCTTGCGGCGACCGCGGTGAGCACCCCCGTGAGGGTTGCGCTGGCGGCGATCGTCCAGCGGTTGCAGCGGGCGAGTCGGCGCAGCGCGGCGTCGCGGGAGCTGGGGGTGTGACGGTTCTCGGGCATCTGGCGGGAATTGACGGTGAAGCTGCATCCTCAGTGTGTCCAGGTTGTGCAAGCGCCCGCTAAACGGCATGTGAGAAGTTCCATACGTTTCCTGTGTGTCGCACTTGCCCGGGCTTATCCTGAACGGGATGCCGAGTTCCACGGAGCTCCCCCGGGAGGCGACGATGCAACCGTCGATCCTGCTGGTCGAGGACGAGCCGGGGATCGTGGACTTCGTGCGGCGCGGCATGGAGGCCGAGGGCTTCACGGTCCAGGCCGAGCTGGACGGGGTGGAGGGGGAACGGCGCGCGCTGGGGGAGAGCTTCGACGCTGTGGTGCTCGACCTGATGCTCCCGGGGAGGAGTGGCATGGAGGTGCTCGCGTCCCTGCGCGCGGCCAAGCCGAACCTGCCGGTGATCGTGCTGACCGCCAGGGGCGAGATCGAGGATCGCGTCGCGGGCCTGGACGCCGGTGCGGTGGACTATCTGGTCAAGCCCTTCTCCCTCGCGGAGCTGCTCGCGCGGGTGCGCGCCCAGCTGCGCAGCGCCTCGCGGGACGCCGGCACGACGCTGCGCGGGGGGGACATCGAGGTGGAGCTCCTGACCCGCAGGGTGCGGCGCGCGGGGGAGACGGTACAGCTCTCCACCACCGAGTTCGAGCTGCTGGTCTACCTGCTGCGCCACCGCGGGCGGGTGCTCTCGCGCGAGCAGATCCTGAGCGCGGTGTGGGGCTACCAGCACGACCCGGCGACCAACATCGTGGACGTGTACATCGGGTATCTGCGCCGCAAGCTGCGTAGGGCGGACAGCCCGGCCCCGATCCACACCGTGCGCGCGGTCGGCTACCGCCTTGGCCATGCCGGCTGAGGAGGGGACGGAGGGGCGGCGCGTGCGCTGGATTCCGGCCAGCCTGCGCTGGCGGCTCGCCGGCTGGGTGGCGCTGGTGGTGGTGGTCTCCTTCGGGATCACCTTCGTGGCTGTTTACCGCGGCACCGGCACCCAGCTGCATCGCCAGATCGACAGCGAGATCGCGGGCGACGCCGGCGGGCTCGTGCATGCGCTCGCCGCCGCTCATCCGCGCACTCCCCGCCAGACGCTCGCCGCTGCCCGTGCCTATATCAGCGGGCAGCCATTCAACGCGAGCTCCACGCTGCTGTTCGCGCTCGTCCCAGGTGGCGGCACCGCCACCAACACGCCGGAGCTGTTCGGGAACCCCCCGCCCGACGATGGCGAGAGTGTCGCGGTGCAGGCAGAGGAGAACCGCCTGTCGCGAAGGCTGCTCACCGTGGGCGAGGGGTTCTCCACCCTGGAGCTGGCGGACATCGGCCACATGCGTCTGCTCGAGCGCCACGTGCGGATCCCCGGCGTCGGTGAGCCGGCCGGCCGGCTCGTGACCGTCGGGGTGGGGGAGCCACTGGCGAGTGTCGCGAGCGCGCAGCGGGGGGTCGCACGGGCGTTCATCCTCGCGGGCCTCCTCACGCTTGCGGGCGCGCTGCTCGGGTCGCTGCTGATCGGCGCGCGCTTCTCGCGGCCACTGCGGCGGATGGCCGCGGTGGCCGCGCAGGTGGATGCGGGGGATCTGCACCCCCGCATCCACGACCTCGCCCGCGAGGGCGAGGAGGTGCGGGTGCTGGCGGAGGCCTTCAACCACATGCTCGACCGCCTCACCGACGCGTTCGCGGGCCAGCGCGCGTTCGTCGCCGACGCCTCGCATGAGCTGCGCACCCCACTGACGGTGATCCGCGGTCAGCTAGAGGTGCTCGCCGCCCAGCGGGATCCCTCCGGCGCGGAGGTGCGGCGCGTCGAGCGTCTCGCCCAGGCGGAGATCGCCCGCATCACCCGCCTCGTCGATGATCTCCTGCTGCTCGCAAAGGCCGAGCAGACGCAGTTCCTGCGCCTGGAGCCGATCGATCTGGAGAGTTTCATCGGGGAGCTCTGGGACGGGACCACGCTGCTCGCGGCGCGGCGCTTCGAGCTCGGGGAGGTGCCCGCGGGGACGCTGCTCGCCGATCCCGATCGGCTTGCCCAGGCGCTGCGCAACCTCCTCGCCAACGCGATCGAGCACACGGTGCACCGCGGGTCGGAGTGGGATGAGATCGAGCACACGGTGCACCGCGGGTCGGAGTGGGATGAGATCGGGCACACGGCGCACCCCGGGTCGGGGTGGGTGGCGATCGAGCGAACGGCTCGCCCGGGGTCGGGTCTGGTGCGTCTCCGTGTCGAGCGCCCGGGCGCTGGACGCATCCGCTTTGTGGTGGAAGACGACGGACCGGGGATCGCGCTCGAGCAGCGGGAGCGGGTGTTCGACCGCTTCCACCGCACCGACGCCGCTCGCGATCGCGCCTCTGGCGGGACCGGCCTGGGTCTCGCGATCGTGCGGGCGATCGTAGAGGCCCACGGTGGGCAGGTGGCGGCCCGGGCGAGCGCCGCGGGAGGAGCCTGCATCGAGCTCGAGCTGCCCCGCTTTACCGCGGCCCCCGCCGGCGCTGTGCTTCGAGGGCCAGCGCCTGGGCAACCTGAGTCCGCAGGAGCTTCAGCTCTCGCTGGCGCAGGAGCAGACGCAGCGCGAGCAGCATCACGACGACGAGACTGACGAGGCCGAGCGCGGCCTCGATCTTGGCGGTCGAGCTTGTCGCGGTGGCCCCCGGCTGGGGCAGGGCCACGTCGTGCGGGCTCGCGTTGGCTGCGCGCGCCGAGACTTCGGTGCTGCCTGCGACCGGCCGGGTGTCCCGGGCGATCGCCACGATCGCCTGCGGTGAGAGGCTGTAGGTGAGGGTGTTTTCGATCCAGTACGCCGCGTTGCCTTCTCGCCATGCGACTGTCTTCACGTGTTCGCCGTCGTAGAAGAGGCTGTAGGTGCGCGAGCCGATGTGGATCTCCTGGCTCGGATCGCCTAGCAGCGGCGCAGCGGTCCAGGTGGTCCCTTGAATGTCGTAGTACTGCCCGAGTTCGCCCCGGCCGACCACGATCACGTAGGCCGGGTAGCTGTGGCCACCCCCGTGGATGCGGTAGGAGCGCAGTTCGTCCGGGGGCGCTTCGGCTGTGGTCTGCTGATAGCGAGGCGCCTCGACCGCGAACGGCAGATTGGGCGCCATCGCAAGCGCTTCCTGCAGGGTGGAGCTCGGGGTGGGAGCGAGCGAGAGTTCCGGGGAGGAAGCCCGATGAGCCGCGTGAACGGAGCGCAGGGCGCGGCCCAGCCGGCGCTTGGGAATCGCGGCGGTCCCGGTCAGGAACGAGCGCGCCGAAGCTTCGAGCTGCTGGGGGGTGGCGGTGTCGTAGTTGGAGTGCAGTTCGACCTGGAAGGGGACTTGGCGCACCGGCTTGCCGGCCGATTCGATCAGGAGCTCCAGCAGCGCCAGCACTTCTTCTTCGCCGTGCAGGTCGGTTTCGACGGCCCGGCCGAGGATCCGCTCGAACTTTTCACGGTTTTCAAAGAGGGTGGAGCCGTACTGAGCCTTGACCGCGAGCAGGAACCGCTGGTCGCGCGCGTCGCGAATGATCGAGGTGCTTTCGTGGCGGTTGGCTACGAATTCGAGGGCCCGCTGGCCGCATAGGCGCTGATACCCGGGCTGGAGGTTGATTTCGAAGTACTGTTCGGCGCCGGGTTCGCTGTTGTTGTGGTAATAGCGCTTGTCGACGGTCATGTACACACAGCCCATTTCGTCGACCGCGTGCCTGAATTTCGGGAAGTTCGTGACGAACACGTGGTTGACGGTGATGCCGAGCACGCTCTTGATCGTTTCGAGCATGAGCTTGATGCCCCCGGAGGTGCCCCCGCCGTCCTCGGAGCCGTAGGTGTAGGCGGAGTTGATGCGGTTCGTGATCACTTCCCCGGTGGGCGCGGTGAACGTGACCCGCAGCTCGCGCGGGATCGAGAGCATCGAGATCGTGGGCTTGCTCGGGTCGATCCGCACGAGCAGCATCTCGTTGGAGTGCGGCAGGACGGCCCCCCCGGGGTTGTCCTTGGGTGGCGGGCGTTCGTCGTTGCCGACCAGGAGCAGCGTCTCGGGTTCGCCGCTGCCGGTGGGGACGAGCACCTTGGGCGCGATCTTGACCGCCTTGCTCTCCCCGAGCGCGCTGACGACGTTCTTGATCTCCTTGCGAGCCAGCATGTAGGTCCCCGCGCCCGCGAGCGCGACGATGCCAAGCGCGGCGAGCACGAAGCGCCCGGCCATCCACCAGCCCCGACGCGGCGGCTCGGGAGGCATGGGCTCCGGGGGCGTGCCACGGGGCGGGGGCAGTCGTGTGGGAGGGGTCCTGAGGGCGCTCAACGTCAGAGGAATGATCGCCGATCTACCGGACCTCTCGCGTCGGTCCCCGTGATTCGCATCCACGGAGACCGGCGGGGCGAGTGCATCTGCCCCGGGGACGACATGCGAAACGGCCGCCGGTAGGCGATCGTGCGCTCCTCACGCGACTGACCCTCCGGCGGTCACCCGCCGGGGCGTGCAGCGCCGGCGGGTGACCGCAGCCTCGCACGAGGCACCTGCGAGTAGTCGAGCCCTCCTGCGAAAGGGACTGAAGCGACCGGAGCGAGTGTCGGCAGTATACTAAACCCGGTTTTCTTATCAGACAGGAGAGTGATGTGGCGCGAGCAACTGGAGGGCCCAAAACCCGAACAGATAAAGCAAGGCCGTGGCTGTGCAGGGCGTTGACTGTGATGGGGGTGGCCGCAGCAGTCGCCACTAGCTGTACGGCTGCGTCATCTAGCGCATCGGCTGCCGCTCATAAAAGAGCCGCGCATCGACACAAAAAAGCAACTTCGCATCCCAATACGCAGACACCAGTTCAAGGGGCTGCTACAAAGACTGTGAGAGACTTAGCTGCCCAGATAATCGCAGATTATAATGGGGCCAAGGGCTCCCAACCATATCAGGGTGTCGCATATATACCCGAACAGGCCCCGTCCGGCCCCGGTGAAGAGGGCTTTTCTGTCGAGTATCCCACCGGAACGAATCTTGTAACGGACAATGGCAAGACTGAGAACATTGGAACCGGCTGGTACAAGCTATATGCCATTATTTCTTATCCAAGAAACGACAAGAGCCCTCCGGGTGAGATCAATCTCAATAATGTCAGTCGCGTAGGCATCAGCGAGTCATTGGGCAGTTCTGGGACTGGTCCAGAATATTTTTTCAGCGTGAGGAGTGAAGGTGCTGGCAACAAGCAGCAGTGGGATCTGTTTCAGGAAGTCAGTTTGGCCACTGGTCGAGATGCTTGGGCATATACGACCGGGCATGTAGCCAAGGGCGAAGGGGTTCCGTATACTCCTCTGACCACGCAAGAGCTTCAGGTTGAGGCCGGTGAAGCGCAGGTATTCCTCAACAACGCGAAACAGTACGTTGTAACTCCAATCACCCCTGCGCTGGAAGCACAGTTGCCACCGCCAGCCCTGCATGTGCCACCCCCGAGCTGACATCCCAGGTGCATCGATCAGGCTGAGAGCAGCTCGATGCGGTTGCCCCAGGGGTCCCGCGAGTAGAACCGCCGGACACCAGCCAGCAACTCATCCCAGACCACCTGCTCGCCGGCATTGCGCAGGCGCTCGGCGAGCGTGTCGAGCTCGCCGGCAGCCATGTGAATTGCTGGGTGCGCCTTGCGCGCCGGCGCGAAATCGTGCTCGACCCCGACATGCAGCTGCTGCTGCCCGCAGCGAAACCAGACCCCGCCACGCGCGCGAAGCGACTCGGGCTTCTCGACCTCGACCAAGCCGAGGAGGGTCCCGTAGAACCGCCGCGCCTCGGCCTCACAGCCCGGCGGAGCCGCCACCTGCACATGATCGAGGCCCATCGCGCTCATCGCCCAAAACCTAGCTCACCACCGCCGGCGCCACCATCACGCGGTCGCTTCGGGCCGCCTGACCGCGGCTCTGCTCACGACGCTGAGAGATATGTTCGCCAGGTGTTTGCCAAGCACGCCACGCTCGTGCGCCCGTGGCGGTCTGAGAGACTGCGGCGAGATGGCACCAGCAGACCGCCGCAGCGCCGCAGCCGAGGATCTGGCCCGTGCCGGCGGGCGCAACGCCGAGGTGGAGATCGTCGAGTACGACCCCGCGTGGCCGGCTGCCTATCGGGCCGAGCGTGAGCGGCTTGCGCCACTGCTCGCGGACGGGGTGGAGTTGCACCACTTCGGGTCCACTGCCGTCCCCAATCTGGCGGCCAAGCCGGTGATCGACATGATCGCGCTCGTGGACGACCTCGACGCGCCGATCGCGGCGCTGGTGCAGCGTGGCGGCTACCAGTATCCAGAGGCGTTCAACGCGACGCTCGTCCATCGGAGGTTCCTGTGCTATCCGACGGCCGCCCACCGCACCCACCACCTGCACCTCGTGGACGAGCTGGGAGAGCTCGAGCGCCGTCTGCGCTTTCGCGACCGCCTGCGTGCCGATCCCGTCCTTGCGAGTGAGTACGTGGCGCTGAAGCGGGCGCTCGCGGAGCGCTACTCCGATGACCGCGAGGCGTACACCGAGGCAAAGAGCGAGTTCGTCAAACGGTACACCCCTGGCGGCGCCGGCCCATGAGCGGCGACTATTCCCCGCCTGCCGCTGCGTTGGCTGCGTCGCCGAGCAGCAGCTCGACCAGCAGCACGTCTCGCCACTCCCCGTCGAGGCGGCCGTGGCGGAGGTGCAGGCCGATCTCACGGAACCCGCAGCGGCTGACCATCCGCACGCACGCCAGATTCTCCGGGAAGACTTTGCCGATCAGCTTCCACTGTCCATGGCCGGCCGCCTCCTGCGCGAGCCGCTGGCAGAGCTTCGTCCCCAGCCCACGATCACGCGCGTCGCTCGCCACGTAGATGCTGCACTCGGCGATGCCGGCATACGCCGCTCGCTCGCTGTAGGGAGTCAGTCCTGCCCAACCCACGGGCCGGCCATCCAACTCGGCGACCAGCAGCGGGTAGCGCTCGGAGATGATTCGCTCGTGGAAATCGGCCGCGTCGCGAGGCTCGGTCTCGAACGTCGCTTTGCGCCCGGCGATCCCGTCGTTGTAGATCGACGCGATCATGGCGGCATCGGACTCCAGTGCTGCTCGCACGCGCACACTGTCTACCACGCTGTGCATTCTCATCCAGGACGCTCTCTGGATGCCAACGCCGTAATGAACGGCTCGCGAACCGCCGGGTTGCAATGCCTGGCCTCGAGCGCGCGCTTCTCGGCGTCGGGATTCTCACCGGCCGGGTAGTCGCGCCCGGGACCGCAAGCGAGCTGCAGCGAGGAGTGGCCGTCCCACGGCGGCCCGGGGAATGTCACGTCCACGTCGATGCGCCGGCCCTCGAGGAGGATCGTGAGATAGCGATGTACGTCAACGAGCCCCTCTTCGGGAACGATCTCGGCGACCCCGATGTCGAACAGCTCCTCGGCACGGGCGCGATCCAGTCGGTAGACACGATGGACGATCAGCGGCTCGGTCTCTGGGAAACGCTCGGAGCACTCCTGGGCGAGGAACAGGTGCTTGGTGGAGCAGGTGCCACGATGCTCGCGCAGCATCCCCTCCACGCTGCGGTCACTGGGACGGCCATAGGGCAGCGCCCGCATCGTTTCCACCAGGTCGGGCAGAGAAGCGTCGGATGCAAAGTGCGCGTTGATGAGCTCAGCGTAGAGATATGAGTCTCGAACGACGAGCTGGCGCTATGTCTCGGGGGTTGCCTGCCCGTAGATGAAAAACTCGCTCGTCGTCTGCACCAGGGCGTTCCAACCGAGGTCGGCGAGTCGTTGCTGCAACGGTTGGGGTTCGTGGAAACGCTTGACGATGCGGTACTCACGGCCATCGGCGAGTCGGCGGAGCATCGTTTCCTCGCCCAGATCGGGGAGCTTGTGATCGATCGCCGATGCCTGCTGGCTGCGCAGGCTGTCGATGAAGAACACCCGGCCCTCCGACCCGACGGCGCGCCTGACTTTCTCCCAGAACGCCTCGAAGCGCTCCTCGGGGACATGGGAGAGCCAGAAGCCGAAGAGACACACGTCGTATGTCCTGGGGGGCTCCCACGTGAACAGGTCCGCTTGGACGTAGGTGACGTGCGGGTCACTTACGCGGGCGCGACACAGCTCGATCATCTCGGGGGAGCCGTCGATCGCGGTCACGCCGGCAGCGTGGGAGGCCAGCCGCTGGGTCCACAGGCCGGTGCCGCACGCGAGCTCGAGGACGTCTCCGGTCGGGTCGAAGCGCTTCAGGGCGACTTCGACTTCGGCCGCGTCGGCGAACCACCGGGCGTTCGTCTCGGGGCCGTGGTCGTAGCGTCCGCGGCGGAACCACCAATCCTCGTACTCGCCGGCACGCTCGCGGTAGTAGTGCGCCTGCTCAGCCAGCAGGCCGTCAAGATCGCTCATCGCCTGTCCTTCCGACGCCGTAACGGCCGCCTTCCGGCAATGCCACCGAGGCGATGAGCGGAGGGAGCGCGAGAGCTTCTGCGGGATGGATCACGGAGCACGCACCTGAATGATAACCACAATCTGAGTTGGTATGCTCATCTGAGAATGGTTGCCGCACGACGACTGACGCGAGCCGAGCAACAGGCTCAGACCCGTGCTCGGCTCATCGATGCCGCTGCGAAGGTGTTTGCTCGACGTGGCTTTCAGGCAGCGAGCGTCGAGGAGATAGCCGAGGAGGCTGGCTACTCGCACGGCGCGGTGTACTCCAACTTCGAGGGCAAGGCCGACCTGTTCCTCGCGGTCTTCGAGGACTACATGGCCCAGCGCGTCCGCGAGCTGGCGGAAACGCAGACCGCGCTTCCCGCCGACACTCCCCTCGAGGTCCGCGCCCGTGCGTTGGCCGATCAGTGGATGGACCGGCTGGCTCGGGACCGCGAGTCGCTTGTCCTGCACATCGAGTTCATCGCCCACGCCGATCGGGACCCCGAGCTCGCGAGGCGGTTTGGCACCCGCTCCTCGGCTATGCGCGAGGCCGTCGCGCGCTACATCGCCCACTACCAGCAGGAGGCGGGAGCGGAGCTCGCCATGCCCGTCGAGGACCTCGCGCTCGTCCTGCGCGCGCTCGGTATCGGCCTGGCGATCGAATCCCTGGTCAGCCCCGACGCGGTGCGCCACGACCTCTACGGCGACTTCGTCGAGCTGCTCGTCTCCCTCATGCGCGAGAGCCGTTCAGGGAAACCGCCCCGCCGCCGCGCGAGCGCAAAGCGGTGAGCGCTCCCGCCTACGACCGCATCGGCCTCAGCTACAGCGAGGTCCGTCGCGCCGACCCACGTTTCGAGACGGCGATCCGCAGTGCGCTCGGCGACGCCAAGTGCGTCCTCAACATCGGGGCTGGAGCCGGCTCCTACGAGCCGAGCGATCTCGAGGTGATCGCGGTCGAGCCCTCCCCGGTGATGATCGCCCAGCGTCCGGCGCACGCCGCTCCCGCGATCCAGGGAACCGCCGAGTCCCTTCCGCTGGAGGACAAGAGCGTCGACGCGACGATGGGCGTCTTCACGATGCAGCACTGGGATGACGTCGACCGCGGCCTCGCCGAGGTGCTCCGGGTCACTCGCGAGCGAATCGTCTTCCTGACCCTCGACGTGGAGGTGACGGCGGAGATGTGGCTCTGTCGCGACTACCTGCCAGAGATCGTCGAGCACGACCGCGAGACGTTCCCGGCGATTGCCCACCTGCAAGACGTCCTTCCCGGTCTCCAGGTCCACACGGTTCCCGTGCCCGCCGACTGCACGGATGGCTTCTGTGTTGCCCTGTGGAGCCGGCCCGAGGCTCACCTCGACCCGGCCGTGCGCCTGGCCTCATCGATCTGGCACCTGCTGGCACCTTCGGTCGTGGAAAGTGGACTGGACCGGCTCCGCCGGGACCTCGAGAGCGGCGAGTGGGATCGTCGCCATGGACAGCTGCGGGTGCAGGCCGCACTTGACGTGGGGCTGCGTCTCGTCGAGGCCGAGCTCCTCTGAGGATGCACATCCGATCGCGAAGGTGCCACCGGAGCGTTTGCAGGGTATGCCGCACTGGGTCGCAGGCGCGTCCGCGACGTTCTGGATCGCCGGTCAGCGTCGCGCTTGGGCGATCAGCTCCCCGAGCGACCGTCGCTGCCGGCCCTCGCCGTCCATGTTCTCCGGGGCAAGCCACGCCTCGAACCCGCGCTGGATCGCCGGCCACTCATCGTCGGTGATCGCATACCAGGCGGTGTCGCGGTTGCGGCCCTTCACCACCCGATGCTTGCGAAAGACGCCCTCGAAGCTGAACCCGAAGCGCTCCGCCGCACGCCGCGAGGCCGCGTTGAGCGCGTTGCACTTCCACTCCAGGCGGCGATACCCAAGGTCGTTGAACGCGTGGCGCATCAGCAGGTAGATCGCCTCGGTCGCGGCAGTCGTTTGTCGCAGCGGCGCGCCGAACCAGATGTGCCCGATCTCGATGGCGCCGAACTCCGGCGTGATCCGCAGATAGGAGGCAACGCCGAGGGGCCGCTCGTCGGCGATGCGCACCAACGTGAAGTAGAGCGGGTCCTCAGAGGTCTCCGCCCACGCCAACGTCTGACCCAGATGATCGGGGCTCTCGTAGGGGCCGTCGGGCAGATAGGTCCAGATCGCCGGGTCGCCGTCAGGCGGGTGGGAGACGGAGAACAGTGGCACGGCGTCGCTCTCGGCATTGACCGGGCGAACCAGGATGTGGGAGCCGCGCAGCGATATGGAGGCCGGTTGTGGGACCGGCTTCCAATCCAGCTCCTCGCCAAGCGGAAGGTCGAGGGGCACGTTCATCGAGACACCCAATGAGTTCGCGTTTGGGTTGGGAAATCGCAGGTCACGCTCGATACGCTACCTCAGAGTTGGCCCGCCATACAGGGCCAAGTAGACATTGAAATCTGGGGCCAATGGACCTCCACCTCGATCTTTCTGACGCCGCCGGGCGGTCGCTGCGAGCTCGCCTGGAGGATGCACTGCGTGAGGCCATCCGCAGTGGACGCCTCCTTGCGGGCACGAGGCTGCCTCCCACGCGCTCACTTTGCGTCGAGCTCGGCGTGTCGCGTGGCGTGGTCGTAGATGCATACGCGCAGCTGGCAGCCGAAGGCTACCTGCACACCCGGCGCGGCGGGGGAACGACCGTCGCCGCCACGGTTGCACTGGACCGTCCACTGCTGGCCAACGCTAGGCCGACTCCGCCGGTTCGCCACGACATGAGCCCGTTCCGCCCGGCGCTGGGCCGCTTCCCCCGAATGGCGTGGTCCTCCGCTTTGACACGGGTGCTTCGCACAGTGCCGGACGAGCGCCTTGCCTACCCAGACCCCGCCGGTACCCCCGAGCTGCGGGTCACGCTCGCCGCCTACCTCGGGCGAGTCCGCGGCGTGCGCACCGACCCCGAGCAGATCGTGGTGACAAACGGCCTGCGTCAGGGCATCGACCTCTTGTGGTCGGCCCTCGCCGCAAATGGAGCTCGACGTATCGCCTCCGAGGACCCCGGCTGGCGAGGGATAGGCGAGACCGCGAGCGCTGCTGGACTGGAGGTTGTGCCGCTCCCAGTTGACCGCGATGGGCTGATCGTCGAGCGTCTGGAGCATGAGGAGGTCGACGCGGTAGCCGTCGCGCCTGCCCACCAGTACCCCACCGGCGCGGTTCTCTCCCCACCCCGTCGGGCCGCGCTGCTCGCGTGGGCGCAACGGCGGGGCGCGCTGATCGTCGAGGATGACTACGACGCCGAGTACCGCTACGACCGCCAGCCGATCGGCTCACTACAGGGTCTCGCGCCCGAGTACGTCGTGTACGGCGGCTCGGCGAGCAAGACACTGGCCCCAGCGGTTCGCCTTGGCTGGCTGGCCCTGCCACCGCACCTTGTGCAACCAATCGCCGACCGCCAGCAGGTGCGCGGAGGAATGCCAGCGCCACTCGGACAGCTCGCGCTGGCTGATCTGATCGAACGCGGAGAGCTCGACCGTCACCTGCGCCGCCAGCGCCGACGATACCGGCGCCAGCGCGACGAACTGCTGGCCGCGCTCGCCACCAAGCTCCCCGAGGTTACCGTCCACGGCGCCGCCGCCGGTCTGTACGTCGTGCTTCATCTACCCGACGGGCTCACCGAACAGGCGGTGCTCGCTGGGGCACGCTCGCGGGGCATCGCCCTGGAGGGATTCGGCACCAGCACCCCCGCGGTCGTCGTTGGCTACGCCAACCTCACGCACGCCGCCATCGAGCCAGCAGTCGCTGCACTTGCCGCAAGCATCAAGCAGGCCAAGGCAGAGTGACCGAGTTCACCGAGGGCTATGCGAGGCGGCGGGCACAGCGGCGGCGCCTGCCAGAGACCGGCTCCTCGTGGCCTCGCCCGCGTCTTGACCGCGGCCGGCCCGTGCCGGGCGGCCCGCGGTCAAATGCCTTGAGCGGTACCGTTCGGCCGGGCCCAGAACAGCACAGGAGCGTTGACTGCAATGAAGGCGTACCGGCTTCGCAGTATCACCCTGCACGGCAACCGCTACGCCTATCGCCAGGCCGGAGCCGGCCCTGTGGTGGTGCTGATTCACGGCATCACATCGGACTCGACGACCTGGGTGCAGGTCATGCCTGGCCTGGCCAAGCACTTCACGGTCATCGCACCCGACCTGCTCGGCCATGGCGGCTCCGCCAAGCCGACGGGCGACTATTCACTGGGCGCCCACGCGAGCCTCGTGCGCGACATCCTGCAGGAGCTCGGACATGACCGAGCCAATTTCGTCGGGCACTCGCTCGGGGGCGGCGTTGCGATGCAGATGGCCTACCAGTTCCCCGAGCGCTGCGAACGGCTGATCCTCGTGGACAGCGGCGGCCTGGGCCGCGAGGTCAGTCTTCTGCTCCGCGCGGCGACGCTTCCCGGTGCCGAGTACGTCCTGCCGATCCTCACCAACGGACGGCTGCTCGATGCCGGGCGGATAGTGGGACGAGTGATGGGAGCGGTCGGCCTGCGGCCCGGCACGGATCTGCGCGAAAGCGCCCGCGGCCACGCCACGCTCGCCGACAGGGTCACCCGTGAAGCGTTTCTGCGCACGGTGCGCTCGGTCGTCGAGCCCAGTGGCCAGCGGGTCGACGCCACCGATCGCCTGTACCTGGCCGAACGCGCGCCGATGCTCTTCGTCTGGGGCCAGCACGACACCCTGATCCCCGTCTCCCACGCCCACAGCGCGCACGCCCAGGTCCCTTCCAGTCGTCTGGAGGTCTTTGAGGACTCGGGTCACTTCCCCCAGCTGGACGAGCCCAAGCGCTTCGTCGAGGTGCTCGGCGAGTTCATCGCCACCACCGAGCCCAAAGCGCTCGAGGCGGATCGCTTGACCCGCCGGCGCCTGGCGAGAAGCTCGTGAGAGCGAGAACGCGAAAGGCGACGCTCCGCTGAGCGGCGCCTCCCTCGTGCCGGCTGCCGTGTCTAAAGCCTCGGCTGCCGGCACCCGACGGTGATGCGACACCGGCCGCCCCGGCGGCCCGGCTGGAGTTGAGTGCGCGCTGAGTACAGCACGCCGACGAATGGGTAGCCCGTGCTGCTGAGACGTAGGTTCGGTGCTCGCGCTCGTGGGGGTGCGGGCGACGCCGCTGTTGCTCAGCACAGCGCGGGGATTGCCCGCAGCTTGGTGATGCGGCCCTGAACCCATGTGTGCCCTGAGGCGACCAGGTAGGAGCACCAATATCTTCTGGCTAGAACGTCGCCGGTAGCCGAGGGATGGGGGTTCGGATCACGGATCCTGGCAGAGGTGTTCATGACTGGGGCCGACGATCGCGAGCGAAGGGCATATGTCGAATTCCAGCGAACCTCCGCGAGCGCGGACATGGCCGCCGACCTCCTCGAGCTGATCTTCGCGCTCGACATCCGCGACGACCTCATTCACCTCCGGGCACCAACCGTCGTGATCCACCGGACGGGAGACCGCACGGTCCCCTTCTCCCAGGGCCGCGAGGTTGCCACCCTCGTACCCGATGCGCGCCTCATCCCCCTCCCCGGCGACGCGCACCATCCCTGGCGCGGGGACGCGAGCGGCACCGGTGCGACTGTCGCCAGCGCGCTCGGCCTCGGCACAGAACAAGGCGCGCACGCCGTGCCGTTGGCGCAGTCATTGACCAAGCGCGAGCGCGAAGTGCTCACGCTCGTAGCACGCGGCTTCAGCGATTCCGCCATAGCTGAGCAACTCGTGCTCAGTACCCACACTGTCCACCGCCACGTCGCCAACATCAGAAACAAGCTCAACCTCCCATCGCGAACCGCAGCCGCCGCATTCGCAGTCAGGGCGGGGCTGGAGTAGACCGGCTGAGACAGCCTGCCCCCGCCGCGCCACGCTTGCTGGCAGCAGACTGGCGCTCATGTCCGCGCGAAGCTCAGTACGGGAGGCTGCATCCATTTCAGCTGGTCGGTCGTTGTCGTGCGTAGGCGATAGGTCTCTGGCCCCGCCGCGTCCAGGGTGGAGGCGGGAGATTGCTACCAAACTCCGGCCTAGGAAACTGATACTCCTGCGCTAGTGTCCTGTTTGGTTGATTCGTTGGCAGTAGCGGCTGATCGAGTCGAGGATTTGCTCGGCGGTCTTGGTCCAGACGTAGGGGCGGGGGTTCTCGTTCCAGGTGTCGATCCACTGGCGGATATCGGCGTTCAAGGCGCGGACGGAGCGGTGCGCGCCGCGGCGTAGGAGCTTGGTGGTGAGCTCGCCGAACCAGCGCTCGACGAGGTTGATCCACGAGCTCGAGGTCGGGGTGAAGTGCAGGTGAAACCGCGGGTGCTGAGCGAGCCAGCGTCGGATCTGTGGGGTCTTGTGGCTGGAGGCGTTATCGAGCACGAGGTGCACGTCGAGGTGGGCGGGTACGCTCTCGTCGATCGTCTTGAGGAACTTCAAGAACTCGAGGGCCCGGTGGCGTTGGTGCAGCGACCCGATCACCTCGCCGCTTCCCAGGTTCAGCGCGGCATACAGGCTTGAGGTGCCGTGACGCTCATAGTCATGGGTCGCACGCTGTGGCGTGCCGGGCAGCATCGGCAGGATCGGCGTGGTGCGGTCCAGCGCTTGAATCTGGCTCTTCTCATCCACACACAGGACGACAGCTCGCTCGGGTGGGTTCAGGTACAGGCCGCAGATGTCGTGGACCTTCTCGATGAACAGCGGGTCTTTGGAGAGCTTCCAGGTCTCTTGGCGGTGGGGCTGCAACCCGAACGCGTGCCAGATCCGCATCACCGCGTCCGGGGTCATCCCAACCTCCCTGGCCATCGAGCGGGTCGACCAATGCGTCGCGTTCTTCGGCGCGCTCTCCAGGGTCTTGGTCACCACGGCCTCGACCTGCTCATCGGTGATCGTCCGCGGTTTGCCGGGACGCGGCTCATCCGCGAGCCCTTCAAGCCGGCGCTGAGCGAACCGGTTGCGCCACTTCGTGACCGTCGGCCGCGAAACCGCCAGCGCTTCTGCGATCTCGCCGTTGGACCACAACCCCTCCGACGCCATCAGCACGATCCGCGCCCGCAGCGCCAGCGCCTGAGCACTCCTCCGGCGCCGCGTCCAGCCCTCCAGCACAGCGCGCTCCTCGCCCGTCAACTCGATTGAAACAGCAGTAGGAATAGGCATGACCCACACCTACCCTAACCACAAACGAATTAAACCAACAGGACACTAGTAGTGCTTCGTTAGGTTGGTGGAGGGTTCTGGAGGTCGCGGGCGAACTCCTGTGACGGCTACTGTCGTCGAGGAGGTCCATGATGGGGTTGGTGTCTGGTTTGTCAGAGCGGGAGTTGTCGCGTGTGCGCGGCAGGCTGGTCGAGTTCGCGGCTGAGATGTTCGAGTCGATGGCGCGCAAGGATCAGCGGCGTTGGGGTGAGGTGTATTTGCGGGGGTTGATGTTGGATGGGAAGCGCAAGAGCATCGAGCCGATGGCGGCTCGGTTGGCGGACGGGGATGAGCAGTGTTTGCAGCAGTTCGTGAACCAGTCGCCGTGGGATCCGGTGCCGGTCCGACGGGCACTGGCCAGGCGGATGGCGGCGGAGATCGGGGCTGAGGGCTGGGTGATTGATGACACGGGGTTCCCGAAGTTCGGGAAGATGTCGGTTGGGGTTGCTCGTCAGTACTCCGGGTCGTTGGGGAAGGTCGGGAACTGTCAGGTCGCGGTCAGCGTGAACGCTGCGACAGACTCGGCTTCTTGTCCGTTGGACTGGCGGTTGTTCCTACCTGAATCCTGGGATGAGGACTCAGAGTTCAATCAGGATCGGCGTGTGAGGGCTGGGCTCCCTGGCGACGTTCACCACGTTGAGAAGTGGCGGCTGGCGTTGGAGATGATCGACGAGCTGATCGGCTGGGGCGTCGGACCGCCGGTGATCCTGGCCGATGGCGCCTATGGCGATAACACCGAGTTCCGGCAAGAGCTTGCCCAGCGCGAGCTTGGTTATGTGCTGGATGTGAAGTCCACAACTTCGGCTTACCCGGAGGGCGTGAAGCCTGAGCGTCCCGAGTATCAAGGCCGCGGCCAGCCCCCGAAGTCCCGCTATCGCCAGGCCCCGTCCTCACTGGCGGAACTCGCTCTGGCAGCCGGAGAGACCCAAGCGGTCACGGTCTGCTGGCGTGAGGGAACCCGCGGAGAGATGACATCCCGGTTCCTCGCTCTCAGAGTCAGGCCAGCGAACATCGCCCTGCGCCGCGCCGCCCATGACAACGGCGAGGAGCTCCCGCTCCAGTGGCTGATATGTGAGTGGCCCGAGCACAAGCCCGAGCCAGTCAAGTACTGGCTCTCGAACCTACCAGCCGATACCAGCATCGAGGATCTCGTCCGGTTGGGGAAGCTGCGATGGCGAATCGAGCATGACTACCGCGAGCTCAAGGACGCGCTCGGGCTCGACCACTTCGAGGGTCGCACCTACCGCGGGTTTAACCACCACGTCACGCTGGTATCGGTCGCGCACGCGTTCCTCACCCTGGAGAGAAGACGCCACCGTCCTCGACTCAGGGCGGCAGCCTGACCCTCTACCAGGTCGTCCGGGAGCTCCAAGCGCTCCTGGCCTGCTGGCACGGAACCTGCCCGGTCTGCCGCAGAGAGCTGCCGCCCGAACACCCACTACGAGGACCACCAACCTAACGGAGCACTACTAGTAGTGCTTCGTTAGGTTGGTGGAGGGTTCTGGAGGTCGCGGGCGAACTCCTGTGACGGCTACTGTCGTCGAGGAGGTCCATGATGGGGTTGGTGTCTGGTTTGTCAGAGCGGGAGTTGTCGCGTGTGCGCGGCAGGCTGGTCGAGTTCGCGGCTGAGATGTTCGAGTCGATGGCGCGCAAGGATCAGCGGCGTTGGGGTGAGGTGTATTTGCGGGGGTTGATGTTGGATGGGAAGCGCAAGAGCATCGAGCCGATGGCGGCTCGGTTGGCGGACGGGGATGAGCAGTGTTTGCAGCAGTTCGTGAACCAGTCGCCGTGGGATCCGGTGCCGGTCCGACGGGCACTGGCCAGGCGGATGGCGGCGGAGATCGGGGCTGAGGGCTGGGTGATTGATGACACGGGGTTCCCGAAGTTCGGGAAGATGTCGGTTGGGGTTGCTCGTCAGTACTCCGGGTCGTTGGGGAAGGTCGGGAACTGTCAGGTCGCGGTCAGCGTGAACGCTGCGACAGACTCGGCTTCTTGTCCGTTGGACTGGCGGTTGTTCCTACCTGAATCCTGGGATGAGGACTCAGAGTTCAATCAGGATCGGCGTGTGAGGGCTGGGCTCCCTGGCGACGTTCACCACGTTGAGAAGTGGCGGCTGGCGTTGGAGATGATCGACGAGCTGATCGGCTGGGGCGTCGGACCGCCGGTGATCCTGGCCGATGGCGCCTATGGCGATAACACCGAGTTCCGGCAAGAGCTTGCCCAGCGCGAGCTTGGTTATGTGCTGGATGTGAAGTCCACAACTTCGGCTTACCCGGAGGGCGTGAAGCCTGAGCGTCCCGAGTATCAAGGCCGCGGCCAGCCCCCGAAGTCCCGCTATCGCCAGGCCCCGTCCTCACTGGCGGAACTCGCTCTGGCAGCCGGAGAGACCCAAGCGGTCACGGTCTGCTGGCGTGAGGGAACCCGCGGAGAGATGACATCCCGGTTCCTCGCTCTCAGAGTCAGGCCAGCGAACATCGCCCTGCGCCGCGCCGCCCATGACAACGGCGAGGAGCTCCCGCTCCAGTGGCTGATATGTGAGTGGCCCGAGCACAAGCCCGAGCCAGTCAAGTACTGGCTCTCGAACCTACCAGCCGATACCAGCATCGAGGATCTCGTCCGGTTGGGGAAGCTGCGATGGCGAATCGAGCATGACTACCGCGAGCTCAAGGACGCGCTCGGGCTCGACCACTTCGAGGGTCGCACCTACCGCGGGTTTAACCACCACGTCACGCTGGTATCGGTCGCGCACGCGTTCCTCACCCTGGAGAGAAGACGCCACCGTCCTCGACTCAGGGCGGCAGCCTGACCCTCTACCAGGTCGTCCGGGAGCTCCAAGCGCTCCTGGCCTGCTGGCACGGAACCTGCCCGGTCTGCCGCAGAGAGCTGCCGCCCGAACACCCACTACGAGGACCACCAACCTAACGGAGCACTACTAGTAGTGCTTCGTTAGGTTGGTGGAGGGTTCTGGAGGTCGCGGGCGAACTCCTGTGACGGCTACTGTCGTCGAGGAGGTCCATGATGGGGTTGGTGTCTGGTTTGTCAGAGCGGGAGTTGTCGCGTGTGCGCGGCAGGCTGGTCGAGTTCGCGGCTGAGATGTTCGAGTCGATGGCGCGCAAGGATCAGCGGCGTTGGGGTGAGGTGTATTTGCGGGGGTTGATGTTGGATGGGAAGCGCAAGAGCATCGAGCCGATGGCGGCTCGGTTGGCGGACGGGGATGAGCAGTGTTTGCAGCAGTTCGTGAACCAGTCGCCGTGGGATCCGGTGCCGGTCCGACGGGCACTGGCCAGGCGGATGGCGGCGGAGATCGGGGCTGAGGGCTGGGTGATTGATGACACGGGGTTCCCGAAGTTCGGGAAGATGTCGGTTGGGGTTGCTCGTCAGTACTCCGGGTCGTTGGGGAAGGTCGGGAACTGTCAGGTCGCGGTCAGCGTGAACGCTGCGACAGACTCGGCTTCTTGTCCGTTGGACTGGCGGTTGTTCCTACCTGAATCCTGGGATGAGGACTCAGAGTTCAATCAGGATCGGCGTGTGAGGGCTGGGCTCCCTGGCGACGTTCACCACGTTGAGAAGTGGCGGCTGGCGTTGGAGATGATCGACGAGCTGATCGGCTGGGGCGTCGGACCGCCGGTGATCCTGGCCGATGGCGCCTATGGCGATAACACCGAGTTCCGGCAAGAGCTTGCCCAGCGCGAGCTTGGTTATGTGCTGGATGTGAAGTCCACAACTTCGGCTTACCCGGAGGGCGTGAAGCCTGAGCGTCCCGAGTATCAAGGCCGCGGCCAGCCCCCGAAGTCCCGCTATCGCCAGGCCCCGTCCTCACTGGCGGAACTCGCTCTGGCAGCCGGAGAGACCCAAGCGGTCACGGTCTGCTGGCGTGAGGGAACCCGCGGAGAGATGACATCCCGGTTCCTCGCTCTCAGAGTCAGGCCAGCGAACATCGCCCTGCGCCGCGCCGCCCATGACAACGGCGAGGAGCTCCCGCTCCAGTGGCTGATATGTGAGTGGCCCGAGCACAAGCCCGAGCCAGTCAAGTACTGGCTCTCGAACCTACCAGCCGATACCAGCA
Source organism: uncultured Solirubrobacterales bacterium (assembly GCA_963713985.1). Lineage (GTDB taxonomy): Bacteria > Actinomycetota > Thermoleophilia > Solirubrobacterales > Solirubrobacteraceae > Palsa-744. The sequence goes on from OY970219.1 coordinate 2,753,124, forward strand.
TCGAGGATCTCGTCCGGTTGGGGAAGCTGCGATGGCGAATCGAGCATGACTACCGCGAGCTCAAGGACGCGCTCGGGCTCGACCACTTCGAGGGTCGCACCTACCGCGGGTTTAACCACCACGTCACGCTGGTATCGGTCGCGCACGCGTTCCTCACCCTGGAGAGAAGACGCCACCGTCCTCGACTCAGGGCGGCAGCCTGACCCTCTACCAGGTCGTCCGGGAGCTCCAAGCGCTCCTGGCCTGCTGGCACGGAACCTGCCCGGTCTGCCGCAGAGAGCTGCCGCCCGAACACCCACTACGAGGACCACCAACCTAACGGAGCACTACTAGGGCCAATTCGTGCAGTGGACCTTATAGGGGTGCTCTCCAACCCTGTTGGACCTCTGAAGACGCTGCTTGAGGGGCCGCATTGGAGTCGGGAGCACCTACCAAAGGCGCGTCGCTCAGGGTCGAGCCGGGCAGGTCGATCCATCGCAGCTCAGCATCACCGGGTAGGCTGGGTTGTCGAGACGATCGTCCGAGTGCTGGCTGATCGGCAGGAGCCAATGCAGGCCAAGGAGATTCACGCAGCCGTCGAGGCGCTACTCGGGAAGCCGGTACGCTGGGCGTCGGTCAAGGCTGCGCTGGCTGGCGGCGTCTCGGGCGCCTCGCCCCGGTTCATGCGGGTGGCGAAGGGAAGATACAAGCTGCGTTAATTGCTCTCGCTCGGCATCATTGTGACCGTGACGCCTTGATCCCTCGCATAGTTCAGGGCAACATAGAGCAGTTCCGGCTCGCCCCAAAATGAATCAAGCATTGTAATGAGTGTGTCAGCCCTGGTCTGTGTAGTTTTGACAGCTTCAATAAACATTTCCTTGTGGTGCTCACGGAGATAGACTTCCCGATCTTCCTGATTGGTTGGTAACGACTGCTGTGGCATGACTTTCACTATACGTCAGGTGGCTTAATCATGTCCAGCAACCATGCCGGTTGCCTTCGCGAGACTGTCTGCTGTATTGCCGGATTGTGTTTCTCGTACTAGGATTAAGAAGTCATGAGTCGTATAACACAGCGAGCCGCCATAGCAGCGTTACGGAAAATCTTTGTCGATTCAGACAAGGATATCCTCACGCTCGATGAGATATTTGATGTGGTTGGTCGTGATCCGCGACAACCAGAGAGCAATAGGAGATGGCTACAAAATAGGCTGACGACCCTGCGATACTACGAGTTTGTCGCGCCCATCTATACCAAGTACACCACGAGCAGCAATCCCCACCGCAAACTCGTTAAAGTCCAGCTCACGCCAACCGGGAAAACGGCACTGACAAGCGAGGTCAGCAGCCGCGCAATAACCCTTGAGTCTATTGCCCGAGATATCAAGGCGATCGAGCGGCAAAACCCAAGTATCGCGTTAGATTTTACGGTAAGGGTTAGGCGAGACAACTAGGCAAGCAGTGAGTGGCATGTCCCAGTAGCTCGCTGGGATCAGCCTTCAGCGCCACGTCTATGCCGATGGCCTTGAGGTCTAGTTACGTACGATCTGCGAGACCCGCTGGTGGCTCATGCCCATAATCTGGGCGATGGCCTTCATGGGCAGGCCGTCGCTGTAGGCGACGCGGATGGCCTCATCCCGCCCCTGGCGGAGGTCTTCGCGGGCTGCGTCCAGGGCGGCTTCGCGCCGGGCGTAGTCCTTGGCAAAGGCAGCAAGACGGCTTCTGGCCTGGGGTGCATGGCGTTCAGGGCGGGCGATCTAAGGATCGTGTAGCGTATTCCTGCTAGTCGGTTAGCAAGAACATGTAGCGGCAACCACACTACCGAGGGGAGACCACCAGCCATGCAGACGCTCAAGTCCCAGCAACGTCGGCTCTCAGCCTGGCCTCTCTCCGCCCTGATCGCTCTCGTGGTCTGCGGCTGCTCGTTGCTGCTCGCGTCTACTGCCTTGGCTACGGACTACACCTGGCAGGGTGGCGGCTCATCAACGGCCTGGTCGAACACCGGCAACTGGCTCGGGGGGACGGCTCCGGTCGCAAGCGAAACCATCGGGACGCTGACCTTTCCGGCGTTGACTGCCTTTCAGAACTCGGAAAACGATCTGAGCAGCCTGAGCGTCAACCACCTGCAAGTAGATGACAGTCACGGCTACGCGCTGACAGGCCAAGGGTTGACGCTCGGCAGCGGTGGTCTGTCGATTAGTGCGGCGGAAGGCAGTACCGGGGCATTGAGCACTACCAACCCCATGACCCTGGGCGGTAGTCAGACCTGGGACATCGCCGGGCCGAGTACCGGCTTTGGGCAGAATGTCGAAGTTGGCGGTGCGCTCTCGGGCGAAGCGGCTGCCCTGACCGTCAATCTCAGCGATCCGACACTGTTCATCTTTGGTCAGCGCCAGATTCCGGGGAGACCGCCTGACACCGCTCATGATGAGCTGGGGGAAGTGACTATCAATGGCACGACGACGACAGTCGGGGACAATAGCTATGGCAGCTTGGTAAATCTCAATGTGGCGAGCTTCAATACCAGCGATGGTCATGCTCTGAATCTGCACGACGTGGAGCTGGAAGATTATGAAACGGCAACCGGCCCGATTGTTGCGACTAACTCCGACCTATCCTTGGGCGGCGGTGCGTCAATTGGGCCGGTGACTGCTAGCAAATCCAGGTTGGAACCAGGTGAAATCCTGTCCTTGCCAAGTTTGTCCCTTGACGGTGGTAGTTCGCTTCTGCCTTATATCTTTGTGCAGGGCACCACACCCGGCGTAGACTACGATCAGATTATCTCGACCGGAACGGTAGCGCTTGGTGGAGCCACGCTGGAACCCATCGGCGTGGGGACAAATAACGGCACCGAATGTCCAGCACCACCCGTAGGACAAGTTGACACGCTTATCTCGACCACCGGCAGTTTGACCGGCACCTTTGGCAATGCTCCCAACGACAGCACTGTTGTTACGGTCTGTGTGCCTACCGAACGGTGGTACTCCTACCGCATCAACTACAACACTTCCAGCTCACCGGAGACTGTGACGGCCACCGCCTTGCCTGCGGTGCCGACCTTTGGCGAAGCGCCAGCTATCTCCGGTAGCGCCACCGAAGGCCAGGTGCTGACTGCGGGGCATGGCTACTGGACGAACAGCCCCACCAGCTACAGCTACCAGTGGCAGCGCTGCAACAGCGGCGGTACGGCCTGCCAGCCGATTAGCGGCGCAACGACGCAAGGCTACACCGCGACGACCGCTGATGTTGGTTCCACCATCCGGGTACAGGAGACCGCCGCCAACAGCGAAGGTGCCAGTACACCGGCCTTCTCGGAACCAACGGCCGTTGTGCGAGCAGCGCCAACGGGCGGAAGTGGCGGAGGCGGAAACGGCAGCACCACCACAAGCAGCGGAAGTACGGTAGGCAGCACGACCAGTGGCAGCACCGGAAGTTCCGGCGGCAGTCCGCCTGCCACCGTCAGCAGCGCTCAGATAGCCGCCCTGCTCGGGCAGCAACTCATTCCGTCAGGCAAGGCAGCCATGATCGCCACGCTGCTTAAAAACGGTGGACTTACGATGCCGTTCAAGGCATTGGAGGCTGGAACGCTATCAGTGCAGTGGTATGAGGTTCCGAGTGGAGCAAAACTAGCAAAGCACAGCAAGGCCAAGCCGGTGCTTGTGGCGTCAGGTCAGATGAGTTTCCCGGCGGCAGGGACGAGCCAGGTCAAGGTCAGGTTGACGGCTGCCGGAAAGCGGTTGCTCAAGCACGCCAAGCAATTGAAGCTGACGGCGAAGGGTGTATTTACGGCAAATAGCAGCAAGCTACCTGTGGCCGGGACAAAGCTTTTCCTACTCAAGGGATAAGACCCCGGACGCTTCCATCAAGCCGATATCAGCTAGCGTGGGACTTCGCGTTACTCTGACTGTCGCTCCTGTTGCAGGATAACCGCAAGGCTACCGGCTAGACGGGTGCATCCCTCGTGTAGCACCGAGGCGGCGGCAGAGGGTTCCGCGATAGTTCGTCTCCCTTCGCGGCGTGTGGTCCACAGCCATTGATGCCATGTGGCAACCGCGAGCGGTTCACGCTTTTCGATGGCCCCGCTCTCAAACTCGTATTCGCGGATTACGTCCGGCGCAAGCAAGGCCCGTCGTTGCTCAGGTCTAAACGGTAGTTGATGCTCGACAGTGCGTAGGCCAGCCTGAAGTTCGTAATGGGTCTCGGTATCGGCACCTTCTGGCAAAAGCAAATCAGGGGGATTTATAGGCCAGAACGCTACTTCACGCTGCTCATCAACTATCATAGTGTAGAAGAGCGCCGCCCGTTCAATGCGCCGGTTATGCCGTACCGGCCGTTGCCATGCCTCGTGGAGATATTCTGCCGCACGTCCGGCACACATCTCCAGTTGTTGGTAGAAGCTATTTCTGTTCGGACCGTAACGACCGAATGTATCAATCCTCGACACTACATGCTGTCCTGCTTATCATAAACTGTATTATCTCATGATATGTATTTTTGTGCAAGTGTCGAGCTGTGAGCATCAAAGAAAGTATCGACGTGCTCTCGGAGCGAACGGTCCCTGACTACCGGGTGCCACTCGTCAAAAGAATAATAGGTAGTCAACATCTTGTAGGCAATGGTGCGGGCGCGAGAATACACGGGCACCATAAGTTCATGGTGTTTGCCAAGCACTGATACAAACGCGCCACTGAGCCCTGTCATGGTCTCGATATCGGTCGGTCCCGCAATGTACTTTCTCAAAAAGAGACTTGTGGCTAGCCATTTGCACCAAGTTTCGTAGTAAGGCGTGTCCGCCCAATCGCGAGGGGTATCGGGTGCTGGTGATACACGAACTCTTTTCTGTCCGGGTCCAGTGTCAACCGTAACGCCTACGAGTCCATCGGCTATCAGGGACGCCATATTCGGGGGTATGGCGGTCCTATAAATCGTTTCGCCCAGGAACATAAAGCGAGCGAGATCAGCCTGGTCGATACTGGAGGGACTGGTCGGTGAAGTATCACGGGTGCTCTGCCAAAGCCGCGCGAGCTGGGTAGCTATCTCCAGCGGTAGGCGCTCACCGAGCGAGGTCTCCAAGACCCTCGGCGACATCAGGGTGCGCTTCTTTGATGCCTTTGAGCTGATAGTTAGACCGTATGCAAAACCTACATACGTATTGAAATAAAACTCAGCAGTTGGCGTTCTCTCCTGATTGAGGTAGTAGGGAGTTTCCACGAGCTCGCGATCGAAGTCGGCGACAAAAAGCGTCGTGAGACCAGCGTAGTGCAGCAAGGCAGCCATCTGTGCGAGGTTCGTCAGCCCAGAGTCATCAACTGCGGGCTGAGCACGCGGGTATTGGACGCTCTCGTCTGGCGAACTGGGTGCGCTATCGAGGCGAAGCGTAAACGCAAGTTTTTTGAGGATGGGCTTGCGGCGGCTGTCCCACGTTGAAGGCGCTATCCGCTCCAATGCGTCGAGCTTTTCCTTTCGCTCGGTGACCGTCTTGCCTTGGTAGACCTCGGAAACCGCGAACATGGCTCGGGCAATACGAAGCGCCTTCTCATCGGAAAGTTCTCCGATTGCGGTTAGGAGCGCTTTGCTGGCACATTCGGCACGTCGCATATCGGTCGCACCAGCGCCGGCCAGACGCTGTACGGCAGGGCTCTTGAGGACGTAATCCTTACCGGCAAACGACGAAGGCTCAAGCGGTCGGCGCTCCTTCTGGACTTCGCCAAGCTCACGAACCAGTGCCTTCTCGGTTTCCTCTGGCGTCTCTGAATCTTTTGGGTTTTTAGTCAAAAAAGTTCGTGTGGCTTTGCTGGTGTATGTGCTTTACGGTCGATGCCAACTCGTCTGAACGACCCCCAAAGGAGGCCGATTCCCTCATGGCTAACATCGTATCCCGCCGCTCGACGCAAGTAGTCCAGCCCGACCACTTCCTCAATGCTCAAGTAGCCGAAGCTGAGCGCGTCGGTATCACCGCCGTAGCCCGCATCCAGGCCGGAGCCTTTGCTGCTTCGGTGGCAATGCAGAACACAACCATGCTGTCACGGTCAGCCGACGCCGCCTTTCGCGTCTCGCCGATGGGAGAGGATGCCTACAGGGCGATCCTCGCCGCCTACGGCACGCTGGCCGTCGCTGAGATTCAGGCACTCGGCATGAGGGGGCGATCCTGATGGGCCTTCTGGAGGCAGTCCTCGCCCTGATCGGCCTACTCGCACTCATTGTAGCCATAGCCCACTGGGGCCTACGGCGGCTGCCCGCTACACCTGTCGAAGAAGACCTGGCCTCCCCGTACCGTGAAGCACTCCATACCGCCACGCGCCTACAGAGCGCGGCCAGAGACCTCGAACAGAAGATGTACGCCGAGGCGCTGCGGCACGCCGAAGACGATAAGAGGCAGCCATGACCACGCCTCCGTCCCGCTGGCGGGAGAGCGCTCTGAATCTGGCGGTCACAGTCTTGGCTATCGCCCTGATGCTGTATGTCGCTGCCCGCCTCATTATCGCGGTGCTGCCGGTCCTTATTGTCGTTGGCGTCATTGTCCTACTCGGCTTTATCGGCTGGTCGATCTATCAATTTCGGAAGTCGAGGTGGTGACAAATCTCCTCGATAACAGGGGCGTCGTGTCGGTGTTGTGAAATGCACAAGCCTTATTGACTAATACGCCAAATCATTATTTACTAGTCATTCTCCCGTTATTGCCATAAGCGGTAACACGGTGCGGTTTTGAGATACGGGTTTACCCGTTAGCAGGTAAATGCCCCTTAGCGGGGTGTGCTGCTCTGCGTGCTCATTTTCCGGCTGGTCGCGGAGAGGAAGGAGGTTCACAATGAGTAGAACCTATCATCATGGAAAGGACCGTAAGATTCGGGTGCGAGGTATACGGCGACCAACCGACTTGCGTCGCCTAGCGAGAGCCCTCGTGGAGTTGGAGTATCAACAGGCCCAGGCGGAAGCCGAGGCCGAGGCCGAGCATGAACAAAAAAGCGAGGCGAAGCGCGCTAAGCGCGAGCAACGCGGCAAGCATGTCTCGGCTGACGGCGACGAGGAGGCTGCGGCGTGAAGTCGGTATCACTCACTTGGTATCGCCTGCGGTGGCCGCGCGAGGTGGAGCCGGAACAGGTGGCGCAGGCTTTTCGGCTGCTGGCGACGACGGCCGGAAGTCCGGTAATCGTTGAGGCAGTTGGCTCACCTAACACGGTCGAGCATCGCTTGGCGTTGCCAGCGAGCCGGGGCGAGGCGAGCGCCGATCAGCTACGGGCCAGTATTCCCGGCCTCGCAATTGAGGAAATCTCCACCCGGCCAAGGGTGGCGGCTACGCGGGCTGTCGAGCTGCGCCTTACAACCAAGCGTCGGTCGCTACGCACTGATGATGTGGCTGGGGTCAGCCGGGCCATGCTGACGGCGCTGGCATATGTGCGTAGAGGCGAGCGCCTCAGTATTCAGTGGGTACTCGGGCGACCGTTCACGCCGGTTGCCGTGCCAAACCAACTGGAGAACGCCAGTCGGGAGTCGTGGCTTGGTGCCCTGCTGCTGGCTCCGTTTGGGCCACCGCCAGTGATGGACGTTGAAGTTCGCAATGCCCTGCGAACGAAGCAGGCCGAGCCGGGCTGGCGAGTTGTCGGGCGGGTGGCTGTCAAGGCGAAGACCAAGAGCCGTGAACGGCAGTTGGTCCGGCAGGTAGTCGGTGCGCTGCGAAGCGCCGAAGCGCCCGGCATCAGCTTTTGGGTGCGCTCAACGAGCGCCAGTCGGGTGATCGAGGCTCGCGTGCCGCGCTGGCGTATGCCGCTGCGCCTAAACGCCACTGAGCTGTCCACTGTCTCGACGTGGCCGGTGGGGTTGACCAACGAGTTGCCGATAGCTGAGACCGGCAGTCGCCTGGTGGCTCCGTCAGCGGCCATTCCAAAAGCCGGGCGGGTTGTCGGGAAAGCCACCTTCCCCGGCCGCGAATGTGCTTTGGCGTTGTCACCAATCGACTCGCTGCGACACTTGCACGCACTCGGGCCGACCGGAACCGGCAAGTCCACGCTGCTGCTCAACCTTATTACGCAGGACATGGCGGCTGGGCGGCCGGTGGTCGTCATCGAGCCAAAGGGGGACCTCATTGCTGACGTGCTGATGCGCGTTCCGCCCGAGCGAGTTGGCGACGTGGTATTGCTCGATCCCGCCGATACCGAGCGCCCAATCGGGCTGAATCCGCTGGCTCTCGGTGGTCGGTCGCCGGAGCTAGCGGCCGATCAGTTGCTCGGGTTGTTTCACTCGCTCTACGCCGCGCATTGGGGACCACGGACGCATGACATCCTCGGCGCGTCGCTGCTCACACTGGCTCGTAGCCCAGGCATGACACTTGCGGCGTTGCCGCTGCTACTGACCGACGCTGGTTTCCGGCGACGAGTAGTTCCGGGTGTGGTTGATCCGATTGGCCTAGAGCCCTTCTGGACCGCGTTTGAGGCGTGGAGCGAGCCCGAGCGAGTGGCGGCCATTGCGCCGGTTATGAACAAGTTGCGTCCATTGCTGCTCCGTCCAGAACTGCGGGCGATCGTCGGACAAACGAGGGCCAGCTTTGACCTGCGCCGGGTCTTCACCGAGCGCAAGATACTGCTCGTCAATCTCAACAAGGGGCTACTGGGACCGGAGACCTCGGCGTTGCTGGGCAGCCTGGTCGTCTCGCAGCTCTGGCAGGCCATCCTCGGCCGAGCCGCCATCGCCCCGGAGCGCCGCCATCCGGTCTTTGTCTACGTCGATGAGTTCCAAGACTACCTGCACCTACCGCTGGACTTCGCCGACGCCCTGGCGCAGGCGCGGGGCCTCGGTGTCGGCTTCGGGCTGGCCCATCAGTACATGCACCAGCTCGACCCGGCCATGCGCTCGGCGGTGCTGGCGAACGCTCAGTCGCGGGTGGCCTTCCGACTACCCAGCGAGGATGCCCGAGTCATTGCCGCCGATGGCGTGCTGGCTCCCGAAGACTTCCAGAGCCTCGGCGCTTTTCAGTGCTACATGCAGCTTGTCGCTCGGGGCGCAGTCCAGCCGTGGTGCAGCGCAGCTACCCTGCCGCCGGGCAAGCCGAGTAGCGATCCGGCGTTGATCCGTGCTGCCTCGCGTGAGTGTTTCGGCGTCGATCGAGCTGAGATTGAGGCCGACCTGCATGAGCTGTTCCTGGGGCGTCGCCAAGCGGTTGGCGATGACCTCGCGCCACGGCGACGAGACGCCGGGAGTCCAGTATGAGTGCCTGTCGTATCGGTCGTCGTCTCGCGTTGAGGGCGTGGCTGCAACACCCCTGTAGCCAAGCTGTTAGCCCCAGAACTTTGGCGAGGAAAGTCTCTCACTGTCTGTGTCATCTCTTTTCGCCGTGGCGCGGCGGGCAGCGGCTAGTCGGCGATGGTGCGCCGTCGATGATTGCGCCGCAGGGCGGCGGCGCATGTCCGTTACCAGGGGTGAGTCCGTTTCATGGGCGTGGGGGTACCCGTCGCTTCCCGTGGCAAGTAGCGCCCGCCATTACACCTTGCATCACCTCCTCTTTGGTAACGAAAGGACAGAAAAATGGAGGGGCCGAATGAGTACGGCTGCACCAACGCGGCCCTACGCTTCGGCGAGGGGGGTGGCGCAGACCCGCGAGCGGCTATCGGAGCGGGACTTGGCGATCATTCGGCAGGTAGCGTGCTTGCGGCTAATGAGCGCCCGGCAGATTCAGGCGCTCCATTTTCCGGACGCTGAGCATGACAACGAGCAAGCTGCCACGCGTGCCCGGCAGCGGGTTCTCGAGCGGTTGACGCGTGAGCGACTGCTGATTCGTCTGGACCGTCGTATCGGAGGGGTCAGGGCCGGCTCGGCAGGTTTTGTGTTGGCGCTGGGGCCGGTCGGTCAGCGGATGCTGGCAACCAGTGGTCCCCGGCGACGCGCATATGAGCCGACGCTGCGCTTTGTCGATCACACTTTGGCTATAGCGCAGCTCGTCGTAGACATAACGGTTGCCTCAAGGGGAGGTCTGCTTGATGTGCTGGATGTTCAGGCTGAGCCGAGCTGTTGGCGAGAGTTCTCGGGTCTGAGCGGGCGGCGCTTGCTACGGCCTGATGCGTTTGTAGCGCTTGGCAGCGACGGGTATGAGTTGCGCTGGTTTATTGAGGTAGACCGGGCAACCGAGAGCCTGCCAGTCATCGTGCGCAAGTGTCGGCTCTATGCCGATTACTACCAATCGGGTAAAGAGCAGGCGGCGCATAGCGGGGTGTTCCCGCGTGTCTGCTGGATCGTGCCCGATGAGCGGCGAGCCGAGCGGCTGCGTCAGGCCATCGCACGGGATCGCACGCTATCTGGGCGGTTGTTTGTGGTAACGACTAGCGAGGGCACTTTGCTAATGCTTACAGCAAGGGTGGATCACGAAAAGGAGGTAACAACATGAGACAACAATTAACTTATTCACACCCATTAAGTGTGGTACGCTTAACAACACTAATCGGGGCTCCATTGGACGCAGAAAGCGGGTGTCTATGACGATTGCTTTAGAGAATAAGACATTGGTGGAAGAAATGGTGCTGGCCATCATCTATTTGCGCGTTTCCACTAAGGAGCAGGCCGAGCGGGGCGGCGAAATAGAGGGCTTTTCCATTCCGGCTCAGCGCGAAGCCTGCAAGCGCAAGGCGGCCAGTCTCAACGCAACGGTAGTCGAGGAGTTCGTAGACCGTGGCGAGTCGGCCAAGACGGCTGATCGGCCGGAACTACAGCGGATGCTTGAGTTCATAAAGGAGAATCACGTCAAGTACGTCATCGTCCATAAGGTCGATCGCTTGGCGCGCAACCGGGCTGATGACGTAGCGATCAACTTGGCGCTCAAGCAGGCTGGCGTCGAACTGGTCAGCGTCAGCGAGAACATCGACGAGACCCCTTCCGGCCTGCTGCTGCACGGCATCATGTCCTCGATCGCCGAGTTCTACAGTCGCAACCTGGCCGCCGAGGTCATCAAGGGCAGTACCCAGAAGGCCAAGAACGGCGGCACGCCGGGGCGGGTGCCCTTGGGCTACCTGAATGTTCGGCGTATGGATAACGGCTACGAGGTCCGCACCGTTGAGGTCGATTCCGAGCGCGGCCCGCTCATGGCCTGGGCGTTCGAGGCATACGCGACCGGCGACTGGACGATTCTGACGCTGCTGGCCGAGCTGACCCGCCGAGGGCTGACCACAGCCCCCGGTCCTAAGACACCAAGCAAACCGCTCAGCGACTCGCAGCTCCATGCCCTGCTGCGCCATCCCTACTACATGGGCCTAGTGCGCTACCGAGGTGCCATCTATCCGGGCAAGCACGAGGCATTGGTGACGCCCGAGACGTGGCAGAAGGTCCAAGACTTGCTGAGCGCGAAGAACCTGGCCGGCGAGAAGCAGCGCGAGCACCCGCACTATCTCAAGGGGAGTATCTACTGCGGCACCTGCGGCGCTCGCCTGATGGTCAACTACGCCAAAGGTCGCCGTGGCGGCATCTACCCCTACTTTGTCTGCATCGGGCGCCAAAAGGACAAGCACAGTTGCTCGCAGCGCGCCTTGCGTATCGAGCTAATCGAGGAGGCCGTTGCCGACTACTACGCAACCGTGCAGCTCCCGGAAGATGAGCTGGTGACGCTCCGAGCGTTCTTGGAAGAAGAACTGTCGAACCTGCGTCTCAGCGCCGAGCACGAACGCACGGCTCAGGAACGCCGACGAGGCAAGCTCGAAGCCGAACGCAAAGCATTGTTGGACGCCCATCTCGCCGAAGCGGTGCCGCTCGACCTGCTCAAGAGCAAGCAGGACGGCATCACCGCCAAGCTGGCCGCCATCGAGGGACGCCTGACCGAGATTGCCGCCGACTTCCAGAAGGTCGAGACGAACCTAAAGCGCGCTCTGGCGCGAGTCGGCGACTGCGAGACGGCCTACCGCGAGGCATCCGACACCGTGCGCCGGCAGTTCAACCTCGCGTTCTTCAAGCGGCTACTCATTGACGAGGACTACAACGTGCGCGGAGAGCTGGCACCGCCCTTTGACGTGATCCTCGGAGACGAGCTACGCCGCCGTGCCGCCATCGCCAAGGCCGATGAGACCACGCGGGCAGCCATAGAGGAAGCCCTGCGCCAACGCCACGCCCAAGTCGAGGCCGAAAACGAACAGCGCCCACAAGCAATGCTCGTGGGCGCCGACTCGCCCACGACCCCTTTTGAGGTCGTGGGTTGGAGTCAGAACAATATGGTGGGTGAGCCAGGCTGGTTTTGACGGAGGCTCTGATCTGCGGTTTCGTCCGCAGGGAAGGAGAGCCTTCTGGTATGGCACGAGCGAGGAAGTATCCCGAGGAGTTGCTGGAGCGCGGTACGCGTCTTGTTTTTGAGTCTGGACGTCCGGTCGCGCATGTCGCGCGCGATCTGGGCATCGATTCTGAGACGCTGCGCAAATACGTTCGGCGCACCGAAGCCGATGAGGGCAAGCGCAAGGACCTGTTGAGCGGCCAGGAGCGCGAGGAGATCAAGCAGCTGCGCCGCGAGGTGGCGCACCTGCGTCGAGCAAACGAGATCCTGAAGGCCGCATCGGTGTTTTTCGCCGGCGAGCTCGACCCACACCGGCCGAAGTGAGCGCGTTCATCGAGGAGCACCGCGAGCGCTTCGGGGTCGAGCCGATCTGCAGCACCCTGGGCGTGTCGGTGTCCGCCTACTACGAGCGCGCCTCGGGCCGCCAGTCTGAGCGCCGGGTCGAGGACGAGCGGCTGCTCGCGAAGATCGTCGAGCTGCACGAGGCCAACTACTGCGCCTACGGCTACCGACGCACCTGGAAGGCGCTGCTCAGGGCCGGCGAGAACGTCGGTCGTGACCGTGCGCGGCGGCTGATGCGCGAGAACGCCATCCAGGGAGCCAAGCGGCGCGGCAAGCCCTGGCGCACCACGAAGCCCGATCCAAGGGCTGAGCGGCCAGAGGATCTCGTTCGACGAGACTTCTGCGCCGAGCGACCGGACCAGCTGTGGTTCGCGGACTTCACCTACCTGCGCTGCTGGGATGGGGTGGTGTTCTTCGCCTTCGTGATCGATGCTTACAGCCGGAAGATCGTGGGCTGGCAGTTCGCGTCGCACATGCGCACCACGCTCGTCCTCGACGCGCTCAGAATGGCTCTACACCAACGTCAGCCGGGAGCTGATGTCGCGCTCATTCAACACACCGACGCCGGCTCGCAATACACCTCCTACGACTACACCCAGACGCTAGCCGATCACGGCGTGCTGGCATCGATCGGTACCGTCGGCGACGCCTACGACAACGCGGCCGCCGAGAGCTTCGTCGATAGCTTCAAGACCGAGCTCATCGCCGAACGCACCTGGGCGACCCGCGGCCAGCTCGAGCTCGCTGTCGTCGAGTACGTCGCCTGGTTCAACAACGAGCGGCTGCACGAAGCGCTCGACGACCGGCCACCACGAGAAGCCGAGGAACTCTACGCTGCGAAAAGCAGGGCAACCACCCCCATCAAATCAAGATAGGGAACCTACAAAAATGGTCTCCGTCGATCCCAGCTCGGCTCAGGGCGATACTGGGCTCGAACTCGCCTCTGGCGCCCAGGTAAGGCCAGATAGCCCGGTTTTATTGGCCTACGGTGCTCTCAGATCAGCTCAGGTTCGCTCAAATTGCTACCAAAATTGCTACCAAGTCCCGCGCCGTTCGCGGCGCTGGTAAGGATCGCTCGCACGCCTCCTGTTCGTCCTCAAGCAGCGACGCCATCAGCGCCGACGGCGGCTACCTCTCGTCAAGGGAAGCAAGCGCCGCGGCCCTGCAATTGGGCGAATCTCAGGACGGCTACGTTGCGGTCGGCGGGTCTTGATTCTGGTTTGGTGTTACTCGGCCGGCGCGCACAGCGTCAAGTCGCGGCGGGCCTCGGTACGAACCGCTGGATCGCCTCGTATGCGTGGTCTTGGATGTCAGGGTCGCGGAAGTCGGGAACGATCTCGGCCTGGTCGATGACCGGTCCGGTGATCGTCTTGGCGGCGCTTGCGTAGAAGACGCCGCTCTGCAGTGACTCGTCCGTGAGGGCTTTGACGAATCGCTCGGCCCCGACGTCCAGCTTGTGCCCGATGCGAAGGGCAGGCAGGACGTATGGGAGCACGATCCGGCTGGCGATGATCCGCACGGGCGCGGGCTGGTCGCGCAGCACGTCGGTTCCCGCGGTGTTTCCCGGCGACATCGTGATGAACCTGAGCTCGGGGTGCATGCGGGCCATCGCGCTCATCCACAGCGCGCCGAGGTACTTGATCTGGCTGTAAGAGAGCATCATGTCGAACTTGCCGCCCTCGAAGAACGAGCCGTCGATCACCGACGCGAACTCCTGTGAGCTGTGATCGGTGAACCTTGGTCGAGCGATCCGCAGCTTGGGGATTCCGCGCGCCCCCTCGCTGCCTGCGAGGACCGCGACGTCCGTGAGCAGCCCGGCTGCCAGCAGATTCTCGAGCAGAGCCACGTGACCGAGCAGGTTCTGGGCGAATAGCTCAGTCACCCCGTCTTGTGTCAACGATGCTGGCGTGCGGCCGCCGATGCCGCCGGCGATCATTGCGAGCGCGTTCAAGGGAGCGGCGATCGCGGCCACCGCAGCACGTACCGACGCAAGGTCTTCCAGGTCGATGATCACTACCTCGAAGATCTTGCGCCCGCTGACCTTCTCCAGGTCCTCCTTTGCGCGCTCCGCCTTCTCCGGATTGCGGCAGCCGAGGTAGATCCGCTCGAAATCATCGTGCAGCGCCAGCTGCCTCGCCGTCTCCTTACCGAGGCCGGTATTGGCGCCCGTGATGAGGATTGTCTTTCCTGCGGTGGTTTGCATTTGAGTCATCTCCTGCCCTCTCAGACCGCAGTGCGGCCGCCGTCGACGTGGATAATCGCGCCGTTGATGTAGCCGGCCGCGGGGGTCGCGAGGAATGTGATGACGTCGGATAGCTCGTGCACTTCAGCGACGCGGCGGAGCGGAATCGTCTTGGCAAACTCCTTGGCCATCTCCAACCTCGGCTCCACCGCCGGGGTCAACGTCGGACCGGGCGCGACCGCGTTGACGCGCACGTTCTGCGGCCCGAATTCGGCAGCCCAAGCCTTGGTGAGCAGCTCGATCGCCGCACGCGAGGCGCCGTAGGCACCCAAGCCCGGCTGGCCGTAGCTCGCGACCATCGTGGAGACGTTGATGATCGATCCGCCGCCGCGGGCAGCGATCTTCGGGGCGAGCGCGGCGACGAGGAAGAACGGCACCTTGACGTTGATCTGGAACATACCGTCGAACGCCGCCTCGTCGGTGTCAACCGTCGGGCCCATGGCCGCAACGCCTGCACAGTTGACCAGAACATCGATCTCCCCTGCCGCGTCGGCAACGCGCCCCACCTCGGACATCTCAGAGAAATCAGCGGCGATGAACTGCGCATCGTGTCCACCCGCCCGGATCTCCTCCACGGTGCTCGCGCCGCGGGTCTCATCGCGGCCGGTGATGATCACCGACGCGCCCTTCTCGGCCATCGCCAGTGCGGTGGCGATACCCATCCCGGATGTGCCGCCGGTGATAAGGGCGGTCTTGCCTTGAAATGACATGTATCGCGTTCTCCCTTTGAGTGGTTGTCGCGACCCTCGAACTGGATCACGCGTTCCACTCTAACACAGAATGGATAGTGCGATCCATTCTGTTGGTAGAATCTGCGGTATGAGCACGACCAGCCCCTCCTCTCGTCCGTTGACGCGCAAGGGCCAGGAGACCCGTCAGCGCATCGTCGACGCGGCGGCCGGGCTGATCTTCCAGCAGGGCGTCGCCCACACGACGATCGAGGATGTACGCGCGGCGGCGGACGTCTCAAGCTCGCAGCTCTACCACTACTTCGAGGACAAGACGGCCTTGGTCTGGGCCGTGGTTGACCACCAGGCCGACACAATGGTCGGCGGGCAGAAGATGTTCGATTTCAGCACCCTGGAGGGACTTCGAGCCTGGCGCGACTTCGTGATCGCGGCCCAGCGCGAGCACCACTGCATCGGCGGCTGCCCAATCGGCTCTCTCGGAGGCCAGCTAGCCGAGACCGATCCCGACGCGAGAGGCCACGTCGCCGAGGGCTTCAAACGCTGGGAAGCCACGATCCAGAGCGGTCTACGAGAGATGCACGCACGAGGCGAGCTCCCGCCTGACACGGACCCCGACACCCTCGCCCTCGCACTGCTAGCCGCCCTGCAAGGCGGCCTGCTCCTAACTCAGGTTAAACGCGACACCAAGCCGCTAGAGGCCGCGCTTGACGCAATGATCGAACTGGTCACCCGACTCAGCGGCGACAGCTAGCACGAAGATAACGTCGGACCGCCGTGGCGTCTCACCGAGCGAGCAATCGAGGGCGCGACAACTCCACGCGCACGCGGTTGCGAACGCTCTCCTGTCCGTGCGCGCCGAGGGTCAGGCGTGCGCGAGGGCGCGCATTTGGCGCACCGGGTGACGCCCCAGACGACTCAACGTCGCGTAGGACGAGGGGTGCCCATGCGTTCGGGGCGCGACGCTGACGGGCACACGACCCCTGAGTCGATCGATCACCCCGCGGCGCAACGGCACCAACAGCAGCTCGGTGTCCTCGCCGACAAGGACGGTCGCCTGCCCGTCGATCAGGTTGCGCCAGAGAACATCGTCGGTCCACTCCTCATCGCTGGGAACGAACGCGACATCCGCCGGGTAGCCGAGATCATCGTCGCTATGCGACGCCGCCATGAACAGCTCGTCGGTCTTGTCCGTGATCTCGCTCATTGCATGTGCTCCCAGCCGTGAACGATATCGCGCCAGTCGCGCAGCAGCTTGAGTTCGGCGGTATACATCGCATCGTTCGCCGCACCGTACGTGACGGTGGGAGACTGCTTCTCCAGGCCGACGTATGTGTGCTCGTGGTGCTCGCTCGGATCGTGGGCGTTGTCGAAGGTGCGCACCGTGCGCCAGCGGCCATCCCGCAACACGAGGAGCACGATCGCGTACTCGACGGGGTGCTCGCTCGAACGCTCAATCACGAGCTGCACATCGGAAGCCAGGAAGCGGCGTCGAGTCCGATCCTTAGGCATCTTTGAGCGCCGTCACGTCGTCTGCGCTGCAAGCCGGTCCGCCGGTGCCACCCGACCAAAGGCGGCCTCTACAAATGCCGACTCGTGCGCGCTCGGCGAATAATCCGCGTAGCGCTGCGTCGTCTCGATGTCCCGATGCCCCATCCACTCCTGCAAGGTCCGGATGGGAACGCCAGTGCCAGCCATCGCCGTACCGAACGTGTGGCGCAGATCGTGGAAGCGGTGCGACTGCTCAAGCTGCGCAGCCTTGAGCGCCCGGCGGAAGCGCCGCAGGATCGCCGCCTTGTCGAGCGGCCCGGTCGCGTGGGGATCGGCGAATACGAGAGCATCGCCACTGCTCTCCCCCACCGTGCTGCTGAGGCGGTCAAGCTCCCCCGCGACCTCGTCGGCCATCGGAACACTGCGCGTCGAGCGGCGCGACTTCGGAGCGCCGAACTCACCCAGCACGTAGTTCTGGCGGACCCTGATCCGACCAGCGGTCCAATCCACGTCGCGCCAGCGGAGCGCCACCAGCTCACCTTGCCGCAGGCCGGTCATCGCCGCCGTGAGATACATCGCACGGTCGATCTCGCGGTAAGGCCCATCGACGGCGGCGTCAGCGAGCGCTCGCACCTCAAGCGGCTCAAGGAACCTGATCTCGGCACTCTCGGGCTTGCCGGGCAGCTCGATATGCCGGGCCACGTTCACCGGCAGCCACCCCTTGCGCTCGGCGAAACCGAGCAGCGCCGAGAGGTAGCCGATGTAGTTGCGAACGGACTTCGCGCCGACAGGACGCCCATAGCGACGGTCCCCCTTCGCCTTCGGTCCGGGCCTCTCGCCCTTCTCCATCATCGTCATCAAATCCTGAACGTCCTGGGCCGTGATCCGGCGTAGATCGCGCTCCGCAAAGAACGGCTCAAGCCAAACGCGCAGGATCGACTCCACAGCCGTCGTCGTCGCCTTCTTGCGGCTCTGACGTTCCAGGTTCGCGAGGTAACGGCGTCCCAGCTCGGCCATCGTCAGCGCATCGCCAGTCGTCATCCGGGCGGGCTTCGTCTCCGCGATCAGGCGTCGCAGCTCTGCCTCGGCCTGGCTGCGTGTCAGGCCATCACGCGAGCCCTCGACGCGCATCGGGCCAACACGACGCTTGACCTGCCGGCCACCGTCCGCACGCCAATGCGCATACCAGACGCCCCCACGCGCGTAGAGCGAGCCAGCGCCGTAAGGCCGTCGGGGCATCTTCCTAGCTGTCGCCATCACTCATCGTCTCCCTGATCGCGCACACCATCTGCCGCCCAAGGTAGCGGTCGCTGCGGCTGCTTCAACGCCATAGTCGTCTCGTTAGTCAGGACGCCTCCCTTGCTCTGCCTGTCGATCGACAAGCAGCGAGCGCGCTGTACGCGAGGCTGCACCTCGTGTACGCCACGGCCCCCGCATCCGCGCTCGCCACCATTCCTCCAGATCGTCCGCGTTGAACCGCACATAGCGACCGAGCCGCACATGCGGAATCCGGTTCGCTCGTGCCTCAGCGAGCACCCACGACGCGGGTACCGACAGCAACCGCCCAGCCTCCGTCGCATCAAGGAGGGGCGAGAGAGGCGCAGCTGCTGACGCGGGCGCGTCTTGTGGTGGCTTTGTGGCTGCCATCACGGTTAACGACCCCGAGCCGCGAAAAGCGGCCAACGAATTTCCGCACACCAACCACAGGACCGTACAGACGGCCGATCAAATCGGCGCGTCCATCCTCTCAGACTCCGCGTCCGAAGCCGTCGAGGCAAGCATCGACGACTTCGCACCGAGATCGACACCGCAGAGAAGTCACGCGGCCGCAACCAGGCCAGGCCCGACCTCGACATCGCGGCCCTGCCCGGCCGCTCCAACTGCCAGTACAGACTAGATGCACTGTGAGTGTGTGCACAGCAATTGCTGTGTCGTGAGGGTGCGTTCAGCGACTGCGTTGTAGTCGACGTTTCCCCATTTGGGGGAACGTCGGGTCTGGTGTTCAGGCTGGCCCCGGTGGCGATGGACGTGACCCTCATATGCACTGGCCCTGCGCTTGGCGTGGGTGCTTTTGGCCTGATCTGTCCGTCTGTTGCTGCCGGTCCCGGCCTGGCCTCCGCTTGTGGCCTGATCAGAAGCCTGTCCGCCCCTGATGTGTGGGGCGTGACTCATCACAGTCTTGCCCTTTGCGGTTCCTATTGCCCAGGCCGAGTACCGACAGACAAACCCCCCAGAACAGGAGGTCGTATTTCATGCTGGCAGACCAAGCCGATCACGTGCTCGGCATCGACACGCACCGCGACTCGCATAGCGCGGCGATCCTCGCCGCAGACACGGCGGTCGTGCAAGGACAGATCACCGTAGCCGCGAACGAGCGTGGCTACCGGCGACTCTTGCGCTTCGCGCGCGAGAACGCACCCGGGCGCCGTGCGTGGGCAGTCGAGGGAACGGGCAGCTACGGCGCGGGACTGACCGTCTTTCTTCAGCGAGAAGACGAGCTGGTGCTCGAGGTCGATCGTCCTCGCCGACCCGCGCGCCGCGACCGCGCCAAGTCCGACGAGCTCGACGCGATCCGTGCAGCCCGCGAAGCGCTCACTCGCGAGCATCTCGCGCGGCCCCGCCAGCGCGGCGAGCGCGAGGCACTACGCGTTCTGCTGGCCACCCGCGACAGCGCGGTGCGCTCCAAGCGCGCCGCGATCACATTGATGAAGGGTCTGCTCGTCTCGGCCTCACCGACCCTCCGCGAAGGACTACGTGCCCTACCGACACGCGATCAGCTCGCGCGCTGTGCCCGACTGCGCATCAGTCCCACGCAAGACGCAGAACAGCGCGCCACGACGATCGCGATACGCGCGAGCGCCCGTCGAGCACTCGCATTGCAAGACGAAGCACTCGAGCTCGAAGCAGAGATCAAGCCGATCGTCACCGACCTGGCGCCGTGGCTACTGGCCGAGATGGGCGTCGGCGCGATCGTCGCCGCGCAGATCCTCTGCGCCTACTCCCACCACGGACGTATCCGCTCGGAGGCCGCGTTTGCGTCGCTCGCCGGCGTAGCCCCGATCCCGGCGTCCTCCGGGCAAACCGTGCGTCACCGCCTGAACCGTTCAGGCGACCGCCAGCTCAACCGCGCACTACACACGATCGTGCTCTGCCGCATGCGCGACGACCCCCGCACACGCGCCTACACCGCCCGCCGACAAGCCGAAGGACGCAGCACCCGCGAGATCAAGCGATGCCTCAAGCGCTACACCGCACGCCACCTCTACCGGCTACTCCAAACCTCACCACCGAATCCCGCAAATAGCGTGACTTGACAAACATAGAAGCATCGGGTGTGCGTGGGGTGTGCGAACGCTGTGTAAGTCGTTGGCCGCTTTGGGCCGCCCAGGGTCATCACTTATGTGATGACGGCATCGAGCATCCCTGCGTCGGGTGGTGGCGGCTACGCGCGCTACTTGGAGGGCAAGACCGTCGCGCCCGAGCGAGGCGACTACTACCTGACCCCGGACGGGGAGATGACGCAGGCCCCTGGCCGTTGGCTCGCGGACCCGGAGACGCTGGATCGGCTGGGGGTGCGGGCCGGCGAGCCGGTCGAGGGCGCGGACTTCATCGCTTTGATGGATGGGCGCCATCCAGGCACGGGTAGGTGGCTGCGTCCGGAGGGCGCAGGCGGCGGTAGGGGTGGCGGGATCGATGTGACGTTCAGCGCCCCGAAGTCAGTCTCGACGGTTTGGGCGCTCGGTGATCCGTGGCAGCGCGAGCAGATCGAGGCCGCGCACGCCAGAGCCGTCGAGAGCACCGTGCAGTATCTACGCGAGCAGGTGCCGGTCGTGCGTCGCCGCTATGACGGCCAGGTAGTCGAGGAGCACGCCAAGGACGTGATCGCCGCCGAGTACCGGCACACCACCGCGCGAGGGGTAAGCGGTGCGCGGGCGCCCGACCCGCAGCTGCACAGTCACGTCGTCATCAGTGGCGCGGTAAGGGAGGACGAGCGGATCGTCGCGGTCGCATCGCGGCCGATCTTCCGGTCAGCTCGCGAGCTGGGCGCGTTCTACCGCTCCGCGCTCGCTGAGGGGCTGGCCGGCGAGGGCTACGAGATCGAGCGGGGCACCGGCAAGGATGGCCGCTATTTCGAGATCGCGGGCGTGCCACGCGATCTGATCGAGGAGTTCTCTGGTCGCTCGCGTGAGGTCGCCAGGGCGGCCGAGCGGTTTCGTGCCCGCTACGGCCGTGCACCGGAACGCGGGGAGCTGCGCAACCTCGCGCTCGAGAACCGCCGGGCGAAGGAGCTGACCACACGCGGCGACCTGCAACGCGTGTGGAGCGAGACGGGCCGCCGCCACGACTTCGGCCCCGACGAGGCCGTGCGGCTGATCGGGGCGCCCGAGCGGCCGAAGGTCGAGCGGCCGATTGAGGATCGGATCGAGACGCGGCTGACAGAGCAGCACGCCGTGTTCCACGCACGCGACCTGCACGCGGTCGCGCTGGAGCAGACTGCGGGAGAGATGGCACCCGATCAGGCGCTCGCCGTCGCGAGAGAGATGATCCGCGACCGGCGAGTCCTCACCTTGGAGGGTGGGCGGATGACTACGCTTGCCGTGCGCGCTCAGGAGCAGGCGATCGAACGCCGCGCCGAGATGCTCGCCCAGCCAGCGGGCCGAGGCATCGACGAGCGAACACGCGCCGATGCCACGCGTGCAGTCGCCGAGCGCATCGGCGCACCGTTGAGCACCGAGCAAAGAGCCGCCTTGGAGGTGCTCACGGGACCGGAGCGCCTTGCCGTCCTCGTCGGCCCTGCCGGGACCGGGAAGGGCGTTGTGATCGACGCCGCCGCTCGCGCCGAGCAACACGCCGGCCACCGTACGATCGGCGTCGCTGTGTCCGGATCTACAGCCGAGCGCCTTGGAGCCGACAGCCCGGCCCTCACAGGACACACGCTCACGCTCGACGCTCTGGTCGCCCGCGCCAACGCCGGGACAGTCGAGATCGACCGGGACACGACGATCGTCTTGGACGAGGCCGGGATGGTCGATCACGCTCGGCTCGATGCGTTGACCGATTTTGTCGAGCGCTCCAGCGCGAAGCTGATCGCGGTCGGTGACGGCAAGCAGCTCCCCTCTATCGGCCCTGGAGGCATGTTCGACAGGCTCACCGGCCAGGCACCGACCGCCGAACTCGCCGACATCCACCGCACCAGCGACGCAGGCGAGCAGAAAGCCTGGAGAGCGCTACGCGCCGGCGAACCCGAGCGCGCTATGGCGCACTACCACTCCCGTGGACGGCTGCACCTCGCGGACACCCGCGACCAAGCAGCCGAGAACGCCGTCCAAGCATGGGGGCAGCTCACCAGCGAACACGACGACATCCGTTCGGTGGCGTTGATCGCGGACGCCTCAAACCAGGAGATCGACCGCCTCAACGCCCGCGCGCAGCACCTACGAGCCGAACGCGGCGAACTCGGCCACCAAGAGATCACGCTCCCCAACGTCCACTACGGTCTGCGCGACGGCGACCTCATCGGGTTCAACGCCCAGCACCAGCCACACGGACAGCCCCGAGTCGAGAACGGCACACGCGGGCAGGTCACCCACATCCACGAACACGGCATAACGATCACGCTCGACGGATCAGGGCGACGAGTTCAGCTCGCCAGCGACCAGCTCGACTCGCTACGGCTGGCCTACGCCCAACACGTCTACCGCCAGCAGGGCGCAACCGTCGAGCGTTCCATCGTCGTCACCGGCGGCTGGCAAACCAGCAAAGAGACCGCCTACGTCGAGGCCACACGCGCCCGTCACGGCACCGACTGGTACATCGCCCGCGACCAACTCGGCGACGACGGACAAGACGCCGACCGCATCAAACGACTCGCCCAAAGCATGAGCCACAGCCGCAGACAAACACCATCACTCGACTACCGAGAGGCCACTGACCTCGGCTGGCAACCCAGCCGAGACCCCCTTCGACTGCGACACATATTGCGACCTGCCCACTGGCTCACCCGACAGCCATCCCGCGATACGCCCGACCGCAGCGCCGCACGCGGACGGTGACCAGACCAAGACCACAGCGTCGCCCACAGCGCCAGCAGACCTACGCCTGCTCACCGCAGAGCCAAACCAGTTCGACATGTCCTCGCCAGCGCTCGGCGAAGGACTGAAGGCGATCCGTCAAGGCATTCAGGCGCTTGTCGCTCGCCGTGACCAGAAACAGACGGCACGACCCCCTACGCGCGATGATCGTGCCGACCGGCACCTGTCCGACAGCGCGAGCGATCCGATCAAGCTGGGCCTTTGCTTGAACCTCGGCCTTCGCCGACCGATCGGCGTGGTGATAGACGACGAGGCTCTGCCCACGCGCCGCGTAGTCGGCAAGCTCTCCCGTGAGCACATGCTTGATCGTCGATCTACCGGATGCCGAGGCCAGCCCGTTATCGGGATCAACAAACACGGCGTCTGCGCTCACGAGCGCAGCCAGAGCACGCTCATGCCACGCCTGCCGATCCACAGAGCGATCTAGAACCTCGCCGAAGGTCAACGCGCCGACAGGCAGCGCACCGGAATCCTCAAGTGCCTGCACGCTGCGCGAGCCCGCGACCACCCCGGTGAGACATCGCATGAGATCGAGGTCGCACGCCTTCAGGCTCGCGTGCTGGCGGTTGCCAGGCTCGACGTACGCAACATGCTTACCGTCGGCGTTGTGGGCCTCATCGGGCGTGAGATACCAGTTGACGCCGAACGCCAAATCGGCGGCCGCCAAGTGGCGAATGAGCCCCAGCTTGATGAAGTCGCCGACATCGCCGGCATAACGGTCCTGCATCTAGCCGAGGTCCCGCCCGCCGGGAGACGCCAGAACGTCGATCAGCCCCTTTGCGATCTGCATCTGCTCTCTGGAGAGATAGCCACGCTTGGCCGCGAAGATAACCGCCTGCGGCAGCGCGACGATGGGCACCTCGCCGCCCCGAGCCCGCTTGCCGTTCTTATCGGGCCACGCGTACTTCAGAGATTTGTCGGCTCCCCCGTGCCACGACAACTTTCCCAGCACCAGAGTGTCCGTTGGCCAGTGCTCAACATCCTCTTCAAACTCAGGCTCCACCGTCTTGCCCTCCCGTCTGTCCGGTGTCAACGTCTACGGCCCACAAGCATCGCATCAACGCATCGCTCGCGGCCGCTCCTGATGGGTGCGCGAATCCGATCAGTTCCAGCAACACGATGATCCTGCCTCCTGCCGTGGAAGAATGGCGCCGGGATGTCCACTGATGTAGCCGCCGCACTGATTGGGGCCACGGCGGCCCTAGCGGTCGTCGTGCTCAACGGGATTGCTCAGCGATGGCTTGAAGCCCACCGACAGCGAGACGAGCTAGTCGCCGCCGCCATCACAGATGTCTTCGTTGCCCTGGCGCAAAGCGCACACGGGAACCGCCAGCAAGGATCGGAACTCTTCTCCCAAGCGAAGGCGCGACTCGCCGCGTACGGTTCACGCGAGGTCGTTGATGCGCTCCTGGCATTCCAGCGAGCCGGCGACAACACCTTGTCGCCCGACGGCCGCGCGGCGTTCGCTGACCTTGTACGTTGCGCGCGGACGGCTTTGGGCGACAAGGACTCGGTACCCGCGGACGATGTGCTCAGGGTGCTCTTCGGCCCAGACGGCGAGCAGGAGCACGTCGGCGACTCATGAGGCTAGTGCGCGCTCGACGCCGTAGAGGAAATAGAACGGCTGCAGCCTGATATCTCTCTCAGCGCTCCGATCGTCACGGAGCGCTTGGAGGAACGGTGCGCCAGCCGAAAGAGCGCCCCCAGCCAGGGCAGCCGGCGCATCGTGGGCAGCGAGTCCGGCGGCGACCACCCCGAGACCCGGCAAACTCGTGTGCGCAAGACCCGCCAGCCCCGCAGCTTTCGTAAGGAGCGAGCGGTTTTCACGAACGGACGCGTCGATGTGCGCGATTGCCGGGGCAACAGAACCAACCCACGCGTCTTGAATCTCATCGGCGAACGCCGCCTCCCACGCCTCACTGACGAAAGCATTTGAGACCTGCACCAACGCACCTCTGAACTGAACGAGAGGCGCTGCGAGCTCCTCGCGAATGTCGAGTACCTCATCCACTGTCGCACCCGGAAACGTCGGTAGCCGGGCCATGAATGCAGCGGCACTCATGGCCTGGGCGCTACGACCAGCCGGACCCGGCGCCGGCTTGAAGAGCCCCTCACGTATGGCCGCCTCGGTGAGCGACGCCACCTGCTTGTCGAAGATTAGGTACGCCTCGCCGGACGAGAGATGAGCACTTAGCTTGGCGACGAACGTGCCGACGAGCCGGCCCAGCTGAGAGTCGTCGCTATTGATGCCCTTCGCGGCTGAGCTAGCTTTGATGATGCAGTCCGCGAGCAGGTCTACGGCATCGTCCGGGTTCGCGCTCTCGATCTTGAGGTATCCCTTCGCCCGCGCCTGCGCGAGCTGGTCAATCCCCGATTCCCGTTCGATGCCACCGACGGCGTCCGCCAAGATCTGATTTACGGGCGCCAGTTGACGGGTCAGGCCAACCCGCAACAGACGATCAGATGGAGACGCACTCCGAGCGCTGCGTCGCAAGAAGTCTTCGAGCTGATCAAGTCCAGCCTCAGAGGCCGCCAACTCCGCTCCGTTCGACAGGTACGGGGCGACCCGTCGCACCAAGTCAATCTGTTGCAGCGGAGAGAATCGCTCAAG
Organism: uncultured Solirubrobacterales bacterium; assembly: GCA_963713985.1. Classification (GTDB taxonomy): domain Bacteria; phylum Actinomycetota; class Thermoleophilia; order Solirubrobacterales; family Solirubrobacteraceae; genus Palsa-744. The sequence continues at coordinate 2,778,804 of OY970219.1, forward strand.
CGCCGCAACGTCGAGGAGCATCGTCGTAATCGGGCTGAGGAGCGTGACTCGATCCCCGTAGAGCAGCGCCGCCTTGACCAGCTCGATTTCCGGCGCAACCGTCATCGCGGAACCGGGCTGGGCGGCAACGACCAGCTGCAATGAGCTGGCGGGTTGTTTGCGGCGTCTCGCAGGCTTCGGCCCAGCGGGACCTCTCCGCTTCCGCTTCGTTCCTCGACTCATCGGTCCGAAGATAGAGCGCAAACCGGACCACTTGGACCCAGACGCACCACGAAGACGCCATCTGGCTCCAGCCAGTCTCGGAGACATCCTACGGCCCAGAGAATTGCTACCAAATTGCTACCACGCTGGCCCTTCTGCGGCGGCTGATCCTTGCTCTAGGGCCAAATCCGGCGATGGGCGATACTGGGCTCGAACCAGTGACCTCCGCCTTGTCGAGGCGGCGCTCTCCCAGCTGAGCTAATCGCCCTGGGATCGGCTGCAAGGGTATCAACGCGCACAACCCAGCCGATCCGCCCGAACTCCGCAGAGCACATCCGGACTGCGGGTCACGGCACGATCACCACGCGTTCCCCGGCACCTTCGACGGCTCCGTATCCACCGGAATCGGCTCCGCCCGCCCCTTCCGCGCCGCCGGCGCTAGAGTCGCCGGCTTCTTCGCGACCTCCGGAGCCCAGCGTTTCGGCTTCGCCATAGGGGCTCCCAGTCTCGTAGGGCGACTGCGTCCTGGGGCTGCCTTCGCCTTGGCTCTGCCCCGTTGCCGAGGCATAGGTGACACCCGTGCCGGCTTCGATCGCGCGCACTGCCGAGACGACCGTGTCGGAGGCGATCGCGAAGCCCACGCCGGTGCTTCCCGGCTGGGAGCCCTCGACGCTTGCCGCATCGCTTGCGATCTGGGAGTTGACGCCGATCACCTCGCCCTGTTCGTTGAGCAGCGGCCCGCCGGAGTTGCCGGGGTTGAGAGCCGCGTCGGTCTGGATCGCACCCGTGATCTTGGAGCCGTCGGGGGCTGAAATCTCGCGGCCGAGGGCCGACACGATGCCTTTGGTGAAGGTCTCTTCGAGGCCGTAGGGGGTCCCGATCGCGTACACGGTGTCCCCGACCTGCACCGAGCTGGAGCTTGCGAGCGTCAGCGCTTTCAGGCCGAGGCCCGAGGGGTCGACGTGGATGAGTGCCAGATCCTTGTTGGCTTCTTCGCCGACAAGCGTCGCGGCGCGGGTCGTGTTGGAGGACCCGCTGGCGTCGATCGTGATGCTCCTCGCGCCCTTGACCACGTGATCGTTGGTGAGGATCAGACCGCTTTCGTTCAGGACGATGCCGGTCCCCTCGTCCTCGCCTTCGGAGGTGAGCACCTTGATCGAGACGACTCCCTTGGCGTCCCGCTGATAGATCTGGGTCGCCGACAGTGTCGTCGCGGCGACCTCGCGGCGGGCGCCGGCGGAGGAGGAGACCTGCACCGGAGTCGCGATCGTGCGCGCCTTCGGTGTTGCGCCCGCGGTCCCCCCATCGAGAAGCAGCACCGCCGCGCTCGCGGCGAGGGCTCCGGTAAGTCCTGCCAGCAGCATGGGTAGAAGTAGTCGCCTCATGGTCACCTCCGGTTCGTGGGGATGAGGCCATGATCGGGAGGCGTGCTGTGTAGCCGCTAACAATGCGCGAAAGCGCGGCTAACGAAGGACGAAGAAGTTCATAACGCTCCGCCAACCGGCCGCTAAGGGCCCCACCGACTGCGGCAGGCCGTGCCATGGCCTCTGCCCTACGCGCGCCTCCACCCGATACGCTGGGGTTACAAATCATGGCGACGTGGCGGAGTGGCTACGCAGCGGCCTGCAAAGCCGTCTACACCGGTTCGATTCCGGTCGTCGCCTCTATGCAAACAGCCTGCAAAACGGCACTTTTTGGTGTCCAGGTGGTGGCCCAAAAGCTCCCCAAAACGGGCTACTCTCCCAAAACTCTCCCAGAACAGTGGTCCTGGGTAAGAAAAAGGGGGCGAGCCGTGCGGCCCGCCCCCATGGTGAACGCCCCCCTTGATGCTTCAGGCGGCGCGGCGCAGCTTTGAGGAGGCCGTGCGTCTTCGCCGGCGCTTGGGCCTCGACGGGCGTCGGCGGACCGGCGCGGTCTTCCGCGGCGGGCGGGGAGAGCGGCGGGCCCGCGTCGGCCGCCCGCTGGCCAGCTTCTTCGCTGAGGCGGGCGAGTTCCCCTTCGTCGAAGCCTTCGTCGTCTTCCTTGAGGATCTCCTTGGCCCTGGCCAGATCCTCCTCCTCTACGAGTATGTCGCGTCCGCCGCGCGCAGCCCGCGCACCTCCCGCGCCAGGCATACAGTGAATGCCCGCGTCCGACAGGCGGGCGAGAAGAAGGCTCTGTTCGACCGGGCTGCTTGCCGCTGTCAGGACCCTGAGCATCTGCGAAAGGGTAGCGGGCGGAGGGCTCGCGTTGGACGACTTCGAGCACGCTGCCCGTGGAGCGCGACTTCAACCCCACAGCACCGAACCGTCTCCACCGGCGCCATATGCGTCCGCGGCCGTCCAGATCGTCCGTTTCGTGTCGCTTCGCGGACGCACCGGACGTATCGGACGATATGACTGTTGCCAAACTGTTGCCACGGGGCGCCGAGGCTCCATCTTAGCGTTGGCCAGACTACGCGGGAGCCGGGTCCGGTCATTGCCGCGTCTATAGCGGGGCTGCTGGGAGAGCGGCGGGCCACGGAAGCTGTAGCGGCTACCAGCACGACGCGTGCTCGTGCCCCTAGAGCTCTTACCGCGTCTGCTCTTGCTCGTGGCTGTTGCGTAAATGCGGAGTCATAGCTCCCGCGGCTCCCCTCGCCGGCGACCACGTGGGCGAGGGATGAGTTGCTCCTCGCCGGCCGGTGCTCTGTGCCTCCGTCAGGCTGCTGCAGCGGCTGTCTGGTGCTTGTGGAGCTTCAGTAGGTTGTGGGTGGCTGTGATCAACCGCCATTCCGAGCGCACGGCGGATCTTCCTCGTCGGTGGAAGCGGTCGATCCCTCGGTTGAACTTGGTGTTGGCGAACACCGGCCCGATCATGGCTTTGCGTTTTCGGTAGAGCCCACCGCCAGGCTCGGTCTCGAGCGCTCGTCGCATGTGGGCGTAGGCGCCGCCGTCCCACCCGGGTCTCGTGCCTCGGCGTTTGCCGGCGTCGGGTGGGATCAGGATCTGGATCCCCTTGTTGATCACGCTCTCCATCTGCCTCTGATGCCAGTAGCCGGCGTCTGCGACGACCACTGCGGGAGTGTCGGTCACTCCTGCTTGCTCGAGCTCGGTCTCGGCGGCGGTGACCATTCCCGCCAGGTGCCCGAAATCGGAGGAGTCGACGTTCACGTCGGCGGCGATCACGATCTGCTGCTCAGTCGCGACCGCCTGTGCGTTATAGCCCTGCATGTATCCACGCGGCGTCTTCACATTGCGCGAGTCGGGGTCGCTCACGTTGACCTTGCCCGCTGGCGTGTCCGGTGGCGTATACGGCTTCGGCTGAGGGCCAAAGCGCCGCCCGTCCTTCATCACTCCGCGCGCGCGATAGGCCTCATAGGCAGCGTTCGCCGAGCACTCGACAGAGAGCTCCTCCTCCAGGCGGCGCTTTGACTGCCGCAGGCGCTCAGGGCGCGAACGCGGGATCGGCTCGGCCTCTGCGGCACGCTTCTCATCGAGGCAGCGCTTAGCCTCACGCAACCAACCCCGCCGGCCCTGCTCGGTGGAAAGCTTCGGCGGCAGCTCATCACCGCGCTTCTCCCCATAGCGCTCGTCCTCGAGCCGGTCGGTCTCCGCGGCCTCCTCGAGAATCTCTTTGGCGACCTGCTCGTAATCACGCGCTGCGTGCTGGGAGGCGTTCGCGTGCACCTTCGTCCCATCGATCGCGATCACCCCGACCTTCACCAGGTCCGCCTCGGCGCACAGCTCCAACACCTGACCGAACAGATCGGCCAGCGCCGTCTCGTGGCGCTGACGGAATCGCGCGATCGTCGTGTGGTCGGGCCGCTGATTGGCTGCGATCACGCGGTAGGCGACGTCCTCGACGCACTCCCGCTCGATCACCCGCGAGGAGCGCTGACCTTTGCAGTAGGCGTAAAGCAAGAGCGCCACATCATCGCCGGCTCGTGCGCCGGGCGGCCATGACCATCGGCACGATAGGCAACAAGGAACACTGAGACATCCATCTCTTCAACGGCCGCCAGCACGAACCATGCGAGGTGATCCTCCGGCAGCCATTCCTTCAGGTTCGGCGGCAGCAGCAGCTCCTGCTCACGCTCACAAGCTATAAAGTTCTGGGGCATACTGGCATGGTCTTAAACACACCGGACGACACACCTTCGTGAATGGCGCGCACGAGCAACGTCGGACCGTGCGGATACTAGGCTTGTTCTGCCACACGACTGCTAAGGAGGTAAGTGTTCATGCCGAGATTCCTGACCATCGGATATGGAGATCGCGCAGGGTACGACCGGACCGACCCCGCAATCCGTGATGCGGCCCATCAACACGACGAGCGCCTACAAGCGGACGGAGCATTGATGGGTAGGGCCGGCCAGCCCGTCCAAGTGCGCAACCACGACGGGGCGGGCGTGGACAGGAGCGAGGGGCCGTTCCTGCGCTCGGACCTTCCAATCGCGGGGTTCATGGTCATCGAGGCCGCCGATCTCGAAGAGGCGGTCAACCTCGTCTCCAAGACCCCTTGCGCGGTCGCGCACGGCGTCGTCGAGGTATGGCCACTGAAGTCGACGCCATAGGGGTTTGCGCTCGACAGGGCCGCCATCCGCCCGAACGCGAAGGTTGAGCCCCCGGGGGTTTGTGCAACAGCCACGCTCAGGAGCAGGAGCGAGCCGAGCGCTCCGGCAGAGTGCTGGTGTTCGTCCAGAGGAGGCACGGGCGAAGGGCTGATCGAGACACATGCTCGCGGCGGAAATCGGGGGCTACGGGGGTCAAACTCCCTCTGGATACTGCATCGAGATACGGGCGTAGATGTGGCGTCGTAGGTTCATAGCGGGGGGACGATAGGGTCTTATGGGCGACCTTTCGACGCCGGTAGAACGAGCCGCGCCCGCTGGCCTGGATGACCCGCGCGACGCTCAGAAGGCCCCTGCGCTCCTTGCCGCTTTCGCGATCGCGCGAGCTTCATGGCGCATGGGCCGCAGGTGTCCGCTGAGGTCGGGCCTGTAGCCGGTGAAGAACAACCCTGGCGCCGAGGGGTGCTGCTTGCCGCCGCTGACGAGCGGGATGCCGTCCTCGCCGAGGACGCCGAGGTGGCCGACGAGCGGCTCCAGCCCGCGTCGGTAGCCGGTCGCCGCGATCACGGCTTCCGGCTCGATGCGGGTGCCGTCGGCGAGCAGCACGTTCGGGCCGTCGAAGCCCTCGACGGCGGCGACGATCTCGATCTGGCCGGCCTTCAAGAGGGGCACGAACGCTTCGGCGTACGCTGGCGCCTGCTGGCGGTGGCGCATCGTCGTGGCGAGCCCGTCTGGTGAACGTGGGAGTCCGTACCGGTCGAGGTTGCCGAAAACGATTCGCTGTGACAGCCATGAGAGCTGATCCCCGACGCGCACAGGCAGGTGGTTGAGCGCGATCCCGGAGATGTTGATCGAGGCTCCCAGGATCTTGCGCGTGATCAGGTTCGGGGGCGTGCGGCAGGCCACGCGCACGCGGCCCGCGCCTCCTTTGGCGAGGTAGGCGGCGACCTCCGACCCGGTCGTACCCGGCCCGATGACAAGGACGTCGCGGCCACGATAGGGATCGGGGTTTCGGTAGGCGGACGAGTGAATGAGCTCGCCGGTGAAGCCGTTGCGTCCGGGCCAGTCGGGGAGGTTTGGGTCGTGGTCGAATCCGGTTGCGATAACCACGAAGTGCGCCTGCTGGTCCTCGCGATCGGACTGGACCCGCCATTCACCGTTCACGGACTCCAGCCGCCGGACCTGTGTGTCGAAGCGAACATCGATGCGATGGTGAGCGGCGTAGTCCTCGAGGTACTGGACCCACGCGTCCCGAGACGGGAACTCGCCGTAGCGCCGGCGGCTCGCGCGCAACCCGGGCTGCGTGGACATCCATCCCGTCGTGTTGAGCCGAAGCCCGTCGTAGCGGGTCCGCCAGCTCGCACCGACCCGGTCCGTCCGCTCAAGCATGATCACATCGACGCCGGCGCCACGGAGCGTGGCCGCTGCCGCGAGCCCGGCGGTGCCCGCGCCGATCACGATCGCCTCCGCTGTCGGGTGGTGTTGAGTGCTCATCCTGGACGTGTTCCTCGAGTTCGGCGTCGCCGTCCCATCACGAGGATGCGCCGGCTCCGGAGGTGATGTGCTCGATCACAGGACGGAACTGCTCTGTCGGTGAGAAGTCGACGTACTCGAAGTCCTCGAGCGCCTCCGGGGCGTGGCCGGGAGCCCAGTAGAACGCTTCGCCGGCGGCGAAGTCCTGATGCCCGTCCAGCGTGTGCATTCGCACGGGTCCCTTGATCATGCATCCCCAGTGTGGGCAGGGGCAGAGGTCGTCGGGGAGGCCAGCCGTGGCGGGGCGCAGGTCGGCGCGCGTAGGCGGGCGAACTTCTCGGTCCCGTAGGCCGCCTGCACGCGATCCTTGCCTTCGGAGGAGAGGAAGTTGATGTAGGCGCCGCCGGTCAGCGACGGCTCGATCTCGGCATAGAACTGCTGCGCCCAGTCGATGTGGTTCTCCAGACCTCCGCCCGGCTCGTGGGTGGTGGCAATCGCGTTGAGCACAAAACGGCGCCTGGCGCTCGCGGTGGGCGGTCTCGTCCTCGCCGACACGGGCGATCGCGCCGCCGAAGTGCTGGATGTGGATCTCCGAGGACGGGGAGGTCGCGTTCTGATGGAAGCGGGCCATCGTCTGGATCGCGTGGTCGTCGAGCTCGCGGAGTCCGGATCCCGTCCCGCCCACAGCAACTCGGCGGCCTGCTTGACATGGAGGCGGCGCTCGGGGGCGAGAGCGAGCAGCTTGATCAGCGTCCTCGCCTTGCGCAGCCGCCATGCGTCCTCAGCGATGATCCTGTCGCCGACGCCGACGGAGAACACCCCGAGGAGACCGACGCACAACACCTCATCGCCTACCCATATGCCTTTCGTGCTGGGACTCGCCACCGGACAAGAAACTACTCCGAAGCGATCAACCGGCTGCCAACTCCGGCATATGAGCGTCGGGCAGCAGTGCCGCTCAGGACGATAGGCGAGTCCGAGGTGCGTAGAGGCGAGCATCCCCCTCTGCACGGCACTGGAGCGCGCGTGTGTCGATCTTTGGGCGACGCGCTCGAAAGTCGTCGTGGGTGTCGCGCAAAGTTGCTGCGGGCGGTGGGTGAACGCCGGCGGCGATGGCTGTGTGCCCGTAGGGGTGGGTTCTCTGTGGGCTTGGTCGGGTGTTGGCGAGGCCCGGTGCCCGTTTCAGGCGGCCTGGGCGGCTAGGTGGTGCTTGTGGAGCTTGAGTAGGTTGTGTGTCGCGGTGATCAGTCGCCATTCCGAGCGTGCGGCGGATCTGCCTCGCCGCTGGAGCTGGTTGATGCGTCGGTTGTGCTTGGTTTGGGCGAACACGGGCTCGACCATCGCCTTGCGTTTTCGGTAGAGCCCGCCGCCAAGGTCGCCGGCGAGTACGCTGCGCATGAAGGCGTAGCGGCCGCCATTCCAGCCGCGGCGCGGTGTGTCGCGCTTGCCGGCATCAGGCGGGATCAGTACCTGGGTGCCCATGTTCACGACCTGGTCCATTTGCTGCTCATGCCAGTAGCCGCTGTCCGCGACCGCGACCCGGGCGTGTCGCTCACACCGATCTGCTCTAGCTCGCGCCGGGTGGCGTCATCGGCTCGAGCTGCCCGAAGTCTGGTGAGGTGAGCGTGACCTGGGGAGCGGGTCAGATGAAGCTGACGCTGCACGACCATCCCTTCGCCGCGTACTGCTGGGAGGCGCTCGTCGCGTTGTTCGAGCGCGATATGCCCTTCGAGCGCCGCTTCGTCGGCAGTGAGGCGAACTCACGGCGAGCACCGATGATGCCCGCCAGCGCCGGCCTACAGTTCTGAAACACCAAGCAGCGAGCGGGAGCTGACGGGCGCTCCCGCTCCCGCGCTACCCAAGCCAGCAACGCGCAGAGCGCCGCCAAGAGCACCGGCGCTCGTCCGCAGCGGTCGTCTGCTCGGCATCGGAGTGCGCGACTGCATTGACGCGAAAGCGCAACGCAGACACGAGTCCTATCGGGTCAGGGTCTCGCGAAGGCGCCACCCGCGCCATATGCCAGCGTGCGATTTATGGCAAGCTCTCCGACCGTGCGCGAGGCTGTGATCTGCGAGCCCCTGAGAACAGCCGTCGGCGGTTTCGGCGGCGTTTTCCGCGACGTGCCGCCCACAGAGTTGGCCGCGACGGTCATCCGGGAGCTTCTCCGGCGGACATCGCTGCCGCCGCTGGAGATCGACGATGTGCTCCTCGGCCAGTGCTATCCGAATGGCGAGGCGCCGGCGATCGGTCGGGTGGCTGCGCTCGACGCGGGTCTGCCGATCGAGGTTCCGGGGCTTCAGCTCGACCGGCGTTGCGGCTCTGGCCTTCAGGCGATCATGCTCGGCTGCATGGAGGTCCAAACCGGTGCTGCGGATCTCGTTCTCGCGGGGGGTGCCGAGAGTATGAGTCAGGCCGAGTTCTATGCGATGGGTCTGCGCTGGGGCATCAAGGGCGGCAGCGTGACGTTGGAGGACCGGCTGGCGCGGCCGCGAGTGACCGCCGGCGGGCTCCACTTTCCGGTGGCCGGCGGCATGATCGAGACGGCTGAGAACCTGCGCCGCCAGTACGGGATCTCGCGTACGGAGCAGGACGAACTCGCATTGCGCTCGCACCAGCGCGCGGTTGCCGCTCGAGAGAGCGGCGTATTCGCTGAGGAGATCGTTCCTGTGTCTGTCAAGAGCCGGGAGGGTGAGAGTCTGATCGAGCGTGACGAGCACCCGCGTTCGGACACGACGCTCGAGCGGCTCGGCAACCTGCGGGCACTGATGGCGCGCGCCGATCCCGAGGCGACGGTGACCGCCGGGAACGCGAGTGGTCAGAACGACGCCGCGGCCGTGTGCATCGTCACCCACCCGGAGAAGGCGGCAGAGCTCGGCTTGCAGCCGTTCGCCCGCCTCGTGACGTGGGCAGTCGCCGGTGTGGCGCCGGCGAGCATGGGCATCGGTCCCGTCCCGTCGACTCGGCGGGCCCTCGAGCGAGCCGGGTTGAGGATGGAGGACATGGACCTCATTGAGCTCAACGAGGCGTTTGCGGCGCAGGTGCTCGCAGTCCTACGCGAGTGGGATCTGCCCGACGGCCTCGAGCGCGTCAACGTACACGGGTCGGGCATCTCACTCGGTCATCCCGTCGGAGCGACGGGCGGGAGGATCCTGGCCACTTTGCTGCGGGAGTTGCGCCGTCGCGGTGGGCGCTACGGGCTCGAGAGCATGTGCATCGGGGGTGGCCAGGGAATGACCGCAATCTTCGAGAATGTTGCACCGGCGGGCGTGTAGGGCGCTTGGCCAGGAGATGAACGATGGAGCACGACGACTTACAGGAAATGGTGCGCGCGGTAAGGCAATTCGTGCGCTCCGAGGTAGTACCGGAAGAGACGACGATCGACGAGAGCGACGCGATCCCCGGGCGCATCCGTCAGCAGGCCATCGACATGGGCCTCTATGGGTTCGCGCTTCCCATCGAGCACGGCGGGCTTGGCATGACGATGACCGAGGAGGTGCAGCTCGTGTTCGAGCTGGGCTACACGACACCCGCGTTCCGGTCGATGTTCGGGACCAACAACGGCATCGCCGGCCATGTGCTGATCGAGGGCGGCACCGACGAGCAGAAGCGCCACCTGCTGCCCGGACTCGCCTCCGGGGCGGTGACGGCCGCGTTCGCGCTGACCGAGGCGGAGGCCGGCTCTGACCCGGCCGGGCTCGTGACGCGCGCACGACGCGACGGCGCCGAATGGGTCATCGACGGCGCCAAGCGCTACATCACGAACGCGCCCATCGCTGACCTGTTCATGGTCTTCGCCCGCACCAGCAAGGCCGAGAAGCCAAGCCAGGGGATCTCTGTGTTCATGGTCCCGCGCGACACCGCCGGACTCAGCGTCGCTCCCAAAGACACAAAGATGGGTCAGGCCGGTGCCTGGACCGCCGACGTGCACCTCGACGAGGTCCGTGTGCCCGAGTCCTCGCTCGTGGGCGCGAGCGAGGGCACCGGATACCTAACCGCGATGCGGTGCCTCGCGCACGGGCGGCTGCACATCGCGGCCCTGTGTGTAGGGCTGTCCGAGCGGCTCGTCGACGAGTCGCTGAACTTCGCTGTCGAGCGCAGGCAGGGCGGCAAGCCGATCGCAGAGCACCAGCTCATCCAGGGGATGCTCGCCGACTCACAGACCGAATACCTCGCCGCCCGCGCGCTCGTGCTGGAGAGTGCCCGCGCCTACGACAGCGGCGCGGACCGGCGTATGGCACCCGCCGCCAGCAAGTACTTCGCCAGCGAGGCGGTCGGTCGCATCGCCGATCGCGCCGTACAGATACACGGCGGCGCAGGCTACATGCGGGGCGTCCCCGTGGAGCGCCTCTATCGCGACGCGCGCCTGTTTCGCATCTACGAGGGAACCAGCCAGATCCAGCAACTCGTCATCGCCGGGCAGATGGTGCGCAACGCGACTCGGCCCGTGGGCGTATCGACCTGACCGCAGCTCACCCGCAACGAACAGGAGGCCGGCCGCCGCAGCATCGCGAAGTGGCACAAAGTATCCGGATTCGCTCGTGCAGCAGATCACCGGCGCGTTCGCCCGCACACGCTGTCGCATCAGGCACGGATCTGCGGCCGACGACCAGCGTTACCTCTGTGCAATGGCAACCCTGGCGAGACGCCCGATGATCTCCTCCACGCGGCCGACATCGCGTTGCATGCCAGGAAGGCTGAATCGCGCGTTGCCCCACATCTGGCGTCGACTGCTTAGACCGAAGGGCCCCGAGAACCTGATTGCGATTCCGGCGGGAGGCGCGTATCGCGGGATGAAGCTGGTTTGGTGATCAGTTGGCTGCGTTGAGGATCGCGCGCGCGGTGCGACGAACGTCGTCTTCGGTTGTCGACCAGTTGGAGAACGACACTCGCAGAGTGTGACGTCCGCGCCAGGCTGTGCCGCCGAGCCAGCATTCGCCGTCGGCTTGCACGCGGGCGAGGTGCTCCGGCGTTCCTGCGACCAGGACCTGGTTCAGTACGACGTCGTTTAGTACCTCCAGGCCGCCCTCCCGGAGTAGGGAGGCCATCAGCGTCGCGTGCCCGCAGCATCGCTCGACGAGTTCGGCGACGCCGCGCCGGCCGAGATATCGCAGCGCCGCGTACACGGGGATCGCACGCCCTCGGCGGGAGGCCTCGGGCACGAACTCCGCCGGCTCTCGGTGATCGCTGCGGGCGAGATACGCTGTGCTTACCGCCATCGCACGCGGTAGCGCCTCTGGTGGCGCAACGATCGCGAGCGCGCAGTCGTAGGGAACGTTGAGCCACTTGTGCGCATCGACGGCCCAGGAGTCGGCCCGGTCCCTGCCGGCCACCAGGCCCTCGAAGCGCGGCGACGCGGCGGCCCACAGGCCGAACGCTCCATCGACATGAAGCCACGCGCCGTGCTCAGCCGCGAGGTTTCCGATCGCCTCAAGGGGATCGCACGCGCCAGTGTTGACGTTGCCCGCCTGGGCACAGAGGAGCACCGGGCCCTTCGCAGCGAGCAGCAATCCCTCGAGCGCCAACGGGTCCATCGCACCGTTGGCGTCGACGCCCACTCGCGTCACGCGATCGTGACCAAGACCGAGGTAGCGAAGTGCCTGTAACACGGTCACGTGCACCTCCTCGCCTACCAGCACCTCGATTGGCGGAGCCCCAAACAGTCCCTGCGCGTCAGCGTCCCAACCCACTCGCCGTAACAGCTCGCCGCGCGCAGCCGCCAGGCAGCTGAAGTTGGCCATCTGCGCGCCAGTGACGAAGCCAACGCTCGCGCTCCGGGGGAGACCAAGCAACTCCAGGACCCACCCCGCTGCGACCTCCTCGGCGACCGCTACCGCTGGCGATGCGCTGTACATGCCGCACATTTGATCCCAGGCGGAAACAAGCCAATCAGCCCCCAGCGCGACCGGGAGTGACCCACCGACGACAAATCCGAAGTAGCGCGGCCCAGCGGATGCGACCAGCCCTGGATCGGCATCAGCGGCCAGCTGCTCGAGGACGTCTACCGCACCCTCACCGGAATCGCTCAGCGGCCGGCGCAGGGCTACCGGATCGGAGCCGCCCACGTGCCGCTCGCTCACACCGTCGAGGTATGCGCGCGCCAGCCGGTGTGCATGAGCGAGCACGTCTTCGTCGGTCACCGCCGGAACAGCTTATCCCGGCCGCCGCCGTATTCAGCTTCGAGGACGCAGGGGCGGCCGGCGCGCGTAGACTCTCCCGGCGTGTCGGCCACGGGAGACCCTGGGTATGCGTTGAGCTCGTCCAGCGAGGACGAGCATGAGCGGCTGGTCCGTCAGGCCGACATGTATGCGCCGTTCACGCGCCGTCTCCTGGCGCGTGCGGGGATCGAGCCCGGGATGCGGGTCCTCGATGTGGGCTGCGGGCCGGGCGACGTCAGTTTGCTTCTGTGCGAGATGGTCGGCGCCGATGGTTCGGTGGTCGGGGTCGAGCGGGACGAGCAGGCGCTCGCGAGGGCGCGTCAGCGGGCGGTCGAGTCTGACATCGAGAACGTCGAGTTCGTGCTCGGGGACTTCCGCGAGGTCGAGCTCGCCGGTGACCCGTTTGACGCGTTGGTCGGGCGGCTCGTGCTGATGTACCAGGGTGACCCGCCCGCGGCGGTGCGGGCCGCTGCACGCCACGTACGCCCGGGCGGGGTGGTCGCGTTCGCGGAGATGTGCATGCGCACGGGCTCGGTGATACCGCAGAGGTTCTTGGTGTCCTGGCCGCATACCCCGGCGTCCGAGCAGCTCAGCGAATGGATCGATGGCGCCTTCGGCGGGCTGGGCACGCAGCCGGACATGGGAATGCGGTTGCCCGCAACGTTTGCCGAAGCCGGCCTGCAGCCCAACCTGGACCTCGACAGCGAAGTCGCGATTGCTGTTGGCGAGGACGCGGTCTCCGAGGCCGTGGACTACGCTCGCAGCTTGCTGCCCGGAATCGTAGCTGCCGGGGTCGCCACCGAAGAGGAAGTGGACATCGACACCCTCGCCGAACGCCTGCACGCCGACACCGGACCCGTCGGACGCATCTCGCTCTGGCCGACAATCATCGGCGCCTACGCAACAAAGCCGCAGTAACCCTACTACTCGCGCGAGCGACCGGGATCTGCGCCGTCACACTGATGCTTAGACAGCATTGCGAGCGTGCAAGGAAACTGGCATGACGCTATCGCCCTGGACGAGCACGAGCACTGGCGCGCGCCGGCAGGGACACTTTCGCATCGCGCCGCGTAAGCAGACGTGAGCCGCCTCGTCCGAAGGGCTCCTGTCCGTCAGCCGGAGATCGTGCGTTCGAGGGCGCGCTGGCGGGTGGGTCGCTGCGTGAGTCGCGCCAGGTAGTCCCTCAGGTTCGCCGGGAGCTCGTCCGCAAAGCCGATGCGCTCTGTGAAAGCCAGGGTACTCCCGACAAGTACGTCAGCCACCGTGAAGCGCTCGCCGACGAGATAGTCTCTGCCATCCAGGGCACTGGACACCGCGCGCGCGGCCTCGTCAAAGCGCTCTCGCGCAGCGGCCGAACGGTCGGGGTCGCGCTGAGCGTGCACCGCGGACTCGATCAGCGGCGGCTCGAGCTCGGCTGGGGCGAAGATCGTCCACTGGTAAAGCAGCGCTCGCTCGTGGGTCCCCGGTGCCGGCGCGAGGCCGGCGTCGGGATGCAGGTCTGCGAGGTGCAGGCAGATCGCCGCCGATTCGAATACGAACCCCTCCTTGTCCTCGAGCACCGGCACGCGGCCCAGGGGATGGCGGGCGCGATGCTCCTCGCCCTTGCTCTCCTCGCGCGTCATCACCATGACCTCATACGGCTCGCCGAGCTCCTCGAGCATCCACGCGACGCGGATCGGCCGGCCCGCGTGCTCTCGGTGGTAGAGGCGCATCATGGACGGCACGATAGTGGCTGGCGCGAGCGCTCGCCCGCATGGCCGCAGGGCTCAGGTTTTGCGCTGGCCGCGTACTCCATGGCTAACCATGCCGCCGGTGATCGGTGCGCAGTGCTGGACACGCTTGGGACGGTCTGCGTCTCGGTCAGCGGGAGTGTTGCTCGGGGGCTCGATCCACGACTGCTCCCTCCCTCCATGCGAGCGGTCGTCCCAGGACACCCGCTCGGGACTCCCCAAGCGCCCGCTCATCGGCCAGTGCGAGTGCGGGCCCGGCCGTCGCTTGGACGCTCGCTTGGCCCCGAAGGCAGGCGTGGGCCGGCCGCCGGCAGTTCGTCCCTTGCAGGCACGGGGCGCACCGGCGTTGCACACTCGCATTTGGCAAAAGGAGGCATCTCTGCCAGCGCACCCAAGGAGCGCGGAATCGCTGCGTTGGGTCGCGGAGCGGGTTGCCGATCGCAAGCTTTCGCGTCGGTTTCACGATGGCTACACGCTCGCGCTCGATAGTGGTCGCGATGAGCCACGCCGTGATCCTCTCGCCCCACTTCGACGACGCGGTGCTCTCGTGCTGGCACGTGCTGGTGGGTGCCGGCGAGGTGCTCGTGGTGAACGTCTTCGCGGGCGAGCCTCCCGCGGGAACGCTTGGCTGGTGGGATGAGCTCGCGGGCGCGACCGATTCGGCCGCAGCGGTCCGCACGCGTGTCGAGGAGGACCGCCAGGCGCTTGCGCGCACAGGCTGCGTGACCGTCAACCTGCCGTTCTTGGACGGCCAGTACCGCGAGGGCGACCAGGCACCGGGGGAGATCGTGCAGGCGCTGCGCGAGGTGCTCGTCGCGGGAGCCAGGATATATGCGCCGGCCAGTCTGGGCGACCACCATCGCGATCACACCGCCGTGTGCGCGGCGGCACTGGCGCTCCATGCAGAGGGTGCCGACGTGACGCTGTATGCCGACCTGCCTCACGCCACCGTGCTCGGATGGCCGCGGTGGGTGCTCGACGGATCCTGCGCGGAGGCCGATCCGGCAGGCGAGGGATGGGCGACCCAGCTTCAAGAGACCGGCGTCTCGGTGGAGCGGATGGAGGCCGCAGTGCACCGGCTGCCGACGGAGGACCGTGCCAGCAAGCTCGAGGCGGTGTTTACCTATGGCAGCCAAATAGCGCCACTGCAGGAGGACTTCGGATCGCTGGCAGATCCTCAGCTGCTCGGTCTCGAGGTCGATTGGCGTCTTTAGCTAATGACGTAGCGTCGGTCCCGGGTGCTCGATCTCCGCGAGCGCGCGCTCGCGGAACCGCGCGGCGATCTCCTCCTCGCCGACCGATGCCGCCATCGTGTCGATCAGCTTGCGCGCGCGGAGCCTGTGATCCTCGGCCTCCTCGAGCCTGTCCCCCGCTGTGGCGATACGGGCAAGCCCGGCTTGAATCTGCCAGCGCTCGCAGAGTAGGCCCTCCTCGCCGGCTGCCTCGGCGCTGCGGGCGAGCATCCCCGCAGCGGCTGCCCAGTCTCCTCGAGCCTCCGCGCAGCGGGACAGAAGACGGGTGGTCATTGCGATCGAGCGCTGCGCTTTGCTTCGCTCCCAAGCTTTCAGCCGGCCCTGCATGGTCTTCTCTGCGCGCTCGATCTCGCCCGCCGCCAGCTGAGTCTCGGCGATCGCACAGTAAGCCTGCTCGCCCCAAAAGTCGACTCTCCCGGGCGGCGTCGTGACCTGCTCGGCGATTCGCTGGGCACGCTCCGCGAGCGCATTCGCCTGGGTCTCGGCACCCGCCATCCGCATGGCCGACGAGAGCGCTCCGAGGCAGCGGAAGACCTGCCCGCGTGCCCGGTTGCGCTCGGCGGCGGCAAGCCCGCGCTCGAGGACAGCGACAGCCTCCTCGGCCGCCCGCAGGTCCAGGAGGGGGTTTGCAAGGCCCGCTGCGGCCCAGCCGAGCCAGTCGGCCTCGGGCGTGTCCGCGGCGGCGAGCGCCTTACGGCCGCAGGACAAGGATTGCGCATAGTCGCCGCGGCAGCGCGCGATCCAGCTCGACGCCTCGCGAAACAGAGCTCCAGTTGTGCGATCTCCACCCATACGATCGCTGATTGCGAGTGCCTCCGTGACACGGTGCTCAGCCTCCCGCCAGTTGCAGCGCTCCAGCGGCACGTAGCAGGACTCGCACAGAGTCCACTGCAGATACCACAGGTCGCCGCGCTGGCGTTGGGATCGCTCGAGCTCTCCGCAGAGCTCCTCCAGGCGCTCGAGGTCGCCAAGCTGCAGCGCGGCGAACTTGAGGCTGTCCATCGCGCGGCTGCCGGCAAGCTCGTCGCCGGCGCGGCGGGCGATCTGCAGCGCCCGCTCCCCGAGCTCGACCGCCTCGGCGAACTCCAGCTCGTTGGCGAGCACCAGCGAAAGGCGGTTCAGCGCGCTGACCTGTCCGGACTCATCGCCGAGCTCCTCGGCGATTCCCAGCGCCTCTTCGTGAAAGCGCCGCGCCGCCTGCGGATCGAGCACGTGCCAATGGGTCCCCAAAGCGTTGCGCACGTGCATCTCGGTGGCCCTGTCGCCCGCCGCGCGCGCCCCCTCCAGGGTGTGCTCGAGGTCGGCCAGTGCCCGCTCGGACTCCCCGAGCTGGTTGAACGCCCAGGCACGAGCACGGTAGAGGTCGCGAATCGTCCCCTCGGTGGCCACGGTCATACCGAGCATCTCGCCCGCGAGGATCGCTCCCTGCAGGTTCTCGAGCGCCGTCTCCTGGGCGTGGACCCGGTCCGCCGCCGTGGCGGCTCGGCGATGGTAGTCAAACGCCTTGCGCAACTCGCCCGCGGCACGGTAGTGGTAGGCCAGCGTGCCGGCGCGCTCGTCGGGGCGGTCCGTGGGCGCCTGCTCGATCGCCGCGGCGATCCGGCCATGGATCGCCGCCCTGCGGGTAGCCGAAAGCTGCTCGTAGATCGTCTCGCGAAACAGCGCGTGGGAGAAGCTGAGCCGCCCCACCGATTGCGCGGGCTCGACCAGGACGTCGGCGTCGATCGCCTCCTCGACCAGATCGATCAGGCGATCGCGTGGATGCTGAAGGACACGCTCGAGCACGTCGAGCTCGAACTCACGACCCGCGACCGCGGCCACTGAAAGCGCCTGGCGGCAGTCATCCCCCAGATCGCGCAGGCGGCGCAGCAGCAGGTCCCTGACGCTGTCGGGCACGCCCCCCGCCGCCGCATCCCAATCGGACTCCCCATCGACATCGTGCAGCAGCTCCTCGATGAAGAACGGGTTGCCCTCACTGCGATCCGCGACACGCCGCACGAACTTGCTTGGCGCCTTCAGCCCGGTGCGACCCGCGATCAGCTCTGCGACCTCGGCCTCCTCGAGTCCCGACAGCACCATCCGTTGCAGCATCCGCGCCCGGCGCAGTTCTGCGAGCGCTCCGGCGAGCGGATGCTGCTCGCCGACCTCGACCGGCCGGTAGGTGCCCAGCACCATCAAGGGCGCGCTCTCAGCTGAGCGTGCGAGGTGGCGAAGCAGCAGCAGACTCGACTGGTCAGCCCAGTGCAGATCGTCCAGGAACAGCACCAGCGGCCGAAGATGCGCAGCGTCGGCCAGCAGCGAGGAGACCGTCTCGAACAAGCGGAAGCGCTCCTGCTCGGCACCAAGACCCGTCGGCCCGTACGGGGAACGCGCGTCCTCGAGCTCTGGCAGGATCGCGGCGAGCTGAGCGCGCCGTGGGGTGACCTGCACAGCCAGCTCGGCTGGAGGGCAGCAGGCGATGTAGTGGCGCAGCGCCTGCACGAACGGCTGGTAGGGAACGCGGAGCTCCTCGTGGCAGCTGCCCGCCAGTACCGTCGCGCCGTCGTCGTGGGCGGTGCGCGCGAACTCAGTTACCAGGCGCGTCTTGCCGATCCCGGGCTCGCCCGCGAGCACCACGACGTGCAAGCCGCGCTCGCGGACCTCCGTCCACTGCGCCCGGAGGGCGGCTGCCGCGTTGGAGCGCCCGACGAACGTGCCGCGGTCCTCGCCCGCCAGCTGCGGGGGCAGTGGGACGCGCACCTCGGTCGATGCCTCCCAGATCACCTCACAGGCCGGGACCGGGTCCGCGACGCCCTTCAGCCCGATTGCCCCGAGCGGGCGGTACGCGAACCCGCCGCGTGTGCCGATCAGCGCACGCACCAGCTCCGAGGCGAGGATCTGGCCAGGCGCGCCGGCGTCACAGAGGCGCTTGGCGATCACCACCGGCGTGCCGAAGTAGTCGCCCTCGTCGCGGATCGGCTCGCCAACGTTCAGGCCGATGCGAACCGCGAACGCAAGCTCCCCGGTGCTACGGGCGCGGTCGACGGCCTGCTGCATCGTGATCGCGCATGCGAGGGCGTCCACCGCGCTCACGAACGCCACCATCAGCCCGTCGCCGAGGTTCTTCACCTCCTCGCCTCGGTGCATGGCGGCCGCCTCCCGCAGCAGGCCGAAGTGGGCGCGGCGCAGACGCTCGCCCTCCTCGTCGCCGAGTCTCTGCAGTGTCTCCGTCGAGCCGACCTGGTCGGTGAAGAGCAGTGTCACCGTGCCCGTCATCCGTTCGGCCGCCGGTACCGGCGGCCCCGACGCCGGGGAGTCCGATGGCGCCGACGCCACGGGCGGCGGCGGATCCGATGGCAGCGCAGCGACGGGCTGGGCCGTCGTCTCGGCAGCGCGGATCCGCTCGACCAGCTCCCGCGTAACCGAGGAGGGAACGATCCGGAGCTCTGAGGCGAATCGGTCAACCAGGCGGCCGTATGTGGTCAGCGCCGCCGAGCGGTCCCCGCTGGCCGCCAAGCGGCCGATCAGCTCACGATGGGCCTCCTCGGACAGCGGGTCAAGCGCCACCTGGCGGCGAGTCAGCGCGACCGCCGCTGCGAGATCCCCCGCGTCCTGCGCGGCACCAGCCATCAGCTCCAGCAAGGACACCACCCGGGCGCGATGCTCCTCGCGTCGCTCATACACCCAGTCGTCGTCGAGATCTTCGAGCAACTCGCCGCGCGACAGCTCGAGCGCATCCTCCATGCGGCCCTTGGCGACGAGCTGCTCGAACTCGCCCACGTCCGTCCAGACCTCATCCGGGCCGGCGAGGGCGACTGCGTCGCGGCTGGCCAGCAGATACCGATCGGCGTCGGCGCCCACCGCGCGGCGCAGAGCCGACAGGGCGCTGCGCAGGCTCGTGCGCGCACTCTCGTCGAGCACATCGGGCCAAAAGCGCGCCGCGAGCTGCCCGCGAGGATGCGTGCGCCGCTCCAAGGCAAGCAGGCCGAGCAGCGAACGCGCCCGCCGGCTCGCGGGCAGCTCCAAGCGCTCGCCGTCAACTTCCAGTGCCATCTCCCCTAGAACCTTCAGGCGCAGCATCAGCCCAAGCCTACGCGGATTCACGCGCCTTTCGCGCACGCTTCGCGATGGCACCACGGAGCCATGGGAGAGTTGCCCAACCAAAAGGACGACTACGAAGGGAGCAACAGATGGCTACCGAGGTGCAGATCGACCAGGAGAAGCTCGAAGCGTTCCTCGAGCGAATCGTGCTCGATGTCGGAACCGCGATGCGCGGGGGGCTGATGTACATCGGCGACCGCCTCGGAATCTTCGCGGCGCTCGCGCAGTCAGGCCCCGTCAGCGCCGCCGAGCTCGCGCAACATACGGGTCTCAACGAGCGCTATCTGCGCGAGTGGCTGGGGTCGATGACGACAGCCGAGTACCTCGAGCACGACAGCGAGGCCGACACCTACTACTTGCCGCCCGAGCACGCTCTTCCGCTTGCCGACGAGGAGTTCCCGTTCTTCACGGGCGGATTCGTGCAGATGATCGTCCCCACGGTGACCGTCGCGCCGCAGGTGGCCGAGGCGTTCAAGACCGGCAGGGGTGTGACTCAGGAGCAGTACCTGCCTGACATGTACGAGTCGATCGAGCGTGCCACGGCGCCGTGGTACAAACACAACCTCGTCCAGACCTGGATCCCGGCGCTGGCCGGTGTCCAGGAGAAGCTCGAGGCGGGTGGATCGGCCTGCGACGTCGGCTGCGGGTCCGGTCGGGCGCCGATCACGATCGCCAAGGCATTGCCGGCGGCTGAGGTCCACGGCTACGACGTCCACGCCGGCTCGATCGAGCGCGCGCGGGCAAACGCCCGGGCCGAGGGTCTCGCCGACCGAGTGACGTTCACCGTCGGCGACGGCGCCCAGCTGCCGGAGGGGCGGTTCGATCTCATCAGCACGTTCGACGTCGTGCATGACTCCGTGGACCCGGTCGGGTTGATGAGCGCGATCCGTGGCGCGTTGCGCCAGGACGGCACATACCTGATGCTCGAGATGAACGCCTCCGGAGATGTGGAGGAGAACCGCAACCCGCTCGGGAAGCTCCTCTACAACGTCAGCACGCTGTATTGCATGACCACATCGCTCGCACACGGCGGCGCGGGCATCGGTGCGTGTATGGGGGAGGACAAGGCACGCGAGCTTGCCTATGCGGCCGGCTTCACGCATTTCCGCAAGCTCCCGATCGAGGAACCGTTCTCGGTCCTCTACGAGCTCAAAGCGTAGGCGTGGCGAACGCGGCGAGTCCATGAGCTCGCCGCGTTCGACGGTACAAACAGGCAATCTTGTGAGAAAGGGGCAGCGCAGATGGCAACCGAGACCAGGACGGGATCATCCCGGCTCGATGTGGAGGCAATCCGTGGTGCGCCGGAGCAGAGCCGCGCCCGCTACCCAGACAGCGAGGGCTATGTCGAGCGCGGCGGCGTGCGCGTGTTCTACGAGGTCTACGGCGAGGGCGAGCCGACGGTGCTGCTGCTGCCGACCTGGTCGATCGTCCATTCCCGCTTTTGGAAGGCCCAGATCCCGTACCTGGCACGCCACTGCCGGGTGATCACCTTCGACGGGCGCGGCAACGGCCGCTCGGATCGCCCGGCTGGAGCCGCGGCCTATCACCCCGACGAGTTCGTCCTGGACACCCTTGCGGTGATGGATGCCACCGCAACCGAGCGTGCGAGCATCGTGGGCCTTTCCTGTGGCGCGCGGTGGGCGACGATCCTCGCCGCGGAGCACCCCGGGCGCGTCGAGAGGGCGGTGTTCATCGGGCCCGCGCTTGCGCTTGCCCCAAACCATCCGGAGCGTGAGGCGCACGCGTTCGACGAGCCGCTCGACATCGAGGAGGGGTGGGCGAAGTACAACAGCCACTACTGGCGCAAGGACTACCGCGACTTCCTCGAGTTCTTCCTTGGGAAGTGCTGCAACGAGCCCCACTCGAGCAAGCAGATCGAGGACGGCGTCGCCTGGGCACTCGATACCGACCCGCAGGTGCTGGCGGACACCACGCGAGGGCTCGGGCTCCCCACACGCGAACCGATCCGCGACACGTGCGCGCGGATCACGTGCCCGACGCTCGTGATCCACGGCGATCTGGACCTTGTACGCCCACACGCGCAGGGCCATGCACTGGCGCAGGCGACGCACGGCGAGCTGGTCACCCTAAAGGACGCCGGGCACCTGCCGACCGGGCGCGATCCGGTCAAGGTGAACCTGCTGCTGCGCGACTTCCTCTGCCCGCCGGCCCCGCCGCGCCACTGGCAGCGGAGCGCCTCGCGAGCCAAGCGGGCGCTTTACATCTCCTCGCCGATCGGCCTCGGCCATGCGCGACGCGATCTGGCGATCGCCGGCGAGCTGCGCCGCCTGCACCCAGGCCTGCAGATCGACTGGCTGGCTCAGGACCCGGTCACCCGGCTGTTGGGGGCGGAGGGTGAGCGGATCCACCCCGCGAGCGCGGAGCTGGCCGGCGAGTCCGCGCACATGCAGTCGGAGGCGAGCGGGCACGAGTTGCCCTGTTTTCAGGCGTTCCGGCGGATGGACGAGATCCTCGCCGCGAACTTCATGGTCTTTCACGACGTCGTGCGCGAGCAGCCCTACGACCTGTGGATCGGCGATGAGGCATGGGAGCTCGACTACTTCCTGCATGAGAACCCCGAGTGCAAGTCGGCCCCCTACGCGTGGCTGACCGACTTCGTCGGGTGGCTGCCGATGCCCGACGGCGGCGCGCGCGAAGCGGCGCTGACAGCGGACTACAACGCCGAGATGATCGAGCAGATCGCGCGCTACCCGCAGGTGCGCGACCGCTCGATCTTCGTCGGCGAACCCGACGACATCGTCCCCGGCACGTTCGGGCCTGCGCTGCCCTCGATCCGCGAGTGGACCGAGCAGCACTACAGCTTCTGCGGCTACATCACCGGATTCGACCCGGCGGCCCTCGGGGACCGGGACGCGCTGCGAGCCGAGCTCGGATACGCCACCGATGAGCAGGTATGCATCGTCACCGTCGGCGGCTCGGGCGTCGGCGCGCCGCTGCTCGAGCGCGTGACCGACAGCTTCCCGGAGGCAAAGCGACTCGTCCCGGGACTGCGGATGATCCTCGTCACGGGCCCACGGATCGACCCCGCGGCGCTGGGTGGGCGGGCGCCGATCGACGGGCTCGAGGTCCGGTCGTTCGTAGCCGACCTGCCCCGGCACCTGGCCGCGTGCGACCTCGCGATCGTGCAGGGCGGGCTGACGACGACGATGGAGCTGACCGCCAACCGCCGGCCGTTCATCTACTTCCCGCTGCGCAACCACTTCGAGCAGAACCTCCACGTACATCATCGCCTCGAGCGCTACGGCGCCGGCCGCCGGATGGAGTTCGCCGATTCACCGCCGCAGGCGATCGCGACGGCTATCGCGCAGGAGATCGGGCGCCAGGTCGACTACCGCCACGTGGAGGTCGATGGCGCCGCCAACGCGGCGCGGCGCATCGCCGAGCTGCTCTAGGACCGGGCCGAGGCTGGCCACATTGCCCCCTTCGACAGCGAACGGGGTTCATGAGGAAGGAAGCAAAGATGACGATCGACACCACGACAACACCGCCACCGATCGACGTGCAAGCACTCCGGGCTGCCCCGGAGCAGAGCCGCGCCCGCTATCCCGACGACGAGGGCTTCGTCGAGCGCGATGGCCAGCGGCTGTTCTACGAGGTCTACGGTGAGGGCGAGCAGACGATCTTCCTGCTGCCGACCTGGTCGCTGGTGCACTCCCGCCACTGGAAGATGCAGATCCACTATTTGGCGCGTCACTTCCGTGTGCTTACGATGGACGGCCTGGGCAACGGCAGCTCCGATCGCTGCCGTGACCCCAAGCGCTACGCACCAGTGGAGTTCGCCCGCGACTGCCTTGCGGCGATGGACGCGACCGGCACCGAGCGAGCGGTCATGGCGAGCCTGTCCACCGGCGCGCAGTATCAACTCGAGCTGGCACGCCTCGCACCGGAGCGGGTCGCGGGCGCGGTCTTCGTTGGCCCGATGTTGCCATATACGCCGTCGCACCTCTCGTTCCTCACCCACCCGTTGACCCCCGCCTTCTCCCGCTCGGTTCACCTGCCCCGGCCAATCTCGTGGGCGCATATGAGCGGCGGTCATTGGCGCCAGGACTACCTCAAGTCCGCGGAATGGTTCATCTCACGTGCCTTCCCCGAGCCGCATTCGCCCAAGGTGATCGAGGACAGCATCGGATGGGCGCTCGAAACCGACCAGGAGACACTGATCGCCTCTCTGGCGCATGGTCAGTTCCTTCGTGGCCGGCGCACCCTGGGCCAACTGGCCGAGAACCTCGACTGCCCGGTGCTCGTCGTCTCTGGCGACCGCGACAGGATCGTCCCACCACGCGACGCTCGCGCGCTTGCCCGCCTCAGTAACGGGCGCCTGGAGGTGGTACGGGGTGCGGGTCACTTGCCGCACGCCCGTGAGCCCGTCGGATTCAACGTCGCGCTGCGGGAGCTCGCCGAGAATGCGTTCGCAGGAGAGCGCACGCCGCGGGACCCGACGGTCTACCGTCCCGACGGTCGTCCTCGGGCTCTCTTCATCTCCTCGCCCATTGGCCTCGGCCACGCGCAGCGCGATGTCGCGATCGCCCGCGAGTTGCGCAAGTTGCATCCGGATCTGCAGATCGACTGGTTGGCTCAGGACCCCGTCACCCGTGTGCTGGCGGCAGAGGGCGAGCGCATCCACCCTGCCAGCGCTCAGTTGGCCAACGAGTCCAAACACATCGAATCGGAGTCCGTCGAGCACGATCTTCATGTCTTTCAGGCCTTCCGCCGGATGGACGAGATCCTGGCAGCCAACTTCATGCTCTTCCACGACGTCGTGCGCGAGCAGCGCTATGACCTGTGGATCGGGGACGAGGCATGGGAGCTCGACTACTACCTGCACGAGAACCCCAGCGAGAAGCGGGTCCCGTACGCATGGTTGACCGACTTCGTCGGCTTCCTGCCGATGGACGACTCGGACGCGCGGGAAAGCTTTCTGACCGCCGACCACAACGCCGACATGGTCGACCACATCGCCGAGCACCCCGAGGTCCGCGACCTGGCCCTGTTCGTGGGCAACCCCGATGACATCGTCCCCGAGCGCTTCGGGCCGCAGCTGCCGATGATCCGCGACTGGACTGAGCGCCACTACCACTTCACCGGGTACATCACGGGCTTTGACCCTCAGGAGCTGAGTGACCGCACCAAGCTGCGCGAGGAGCTGGGCTACGGTGAGGATCAGCAGGTTTGCATCGTGACCGTCGGCGGCTCCGGTGTTGGCGCCGATCTGCTGCGAAGGGTCATGGCCGCCTTCCCGCAGGCCAAGGAGCGTGTCCCGGACCTGCGCATGATCGTCGTCGCCGGACCCCGCATCGACCCCGAGTCGCTGGGTGGGCGGACACCGATCAACGGCCTCGAGGTTGTCCCCTACGTGCACAACCTCTACCGGCATCTCGCCGCCTGCGACCTGGCCGTGGTGCAGGGGGGCCTGAGCACCTCGATGGAGCTGACCGCGAACAAGCGGCCCTTCCTCTACTTCCCGCTGCGCCACCACTTCGAGCAGAACTTCCACGTCCGTCACCGCCTGGAACGCTACCGGGCAGGTCGCCACATGGACTACGACGACTCGCCACCGGAGCAGATCGCCGCGGCGATTGCCCAGGAGATCGGCGGCGAGGTCGACTATCGCGACGTGGAGAGCGATGGCGCCGCCAAGGCGGCGCGGCGCATCGCCGAGTTGCTATGACCGTACGCCGTTACATTCCACTATCTGCCCGTTGGGGCTGGAGGACGTCATGGATACATATGTCATTTTGAGGCGCGGCGCGTGGAGCTCCGCGGAGGAGCTCAACACCGCTGCGGGCCGCTCGAAAAGGGTGGGCGACGAGGAGATGTCGGACGACGTCCGCTGGATTCGCAGCTACGTCCTGAATGAACCCGATGGACGCCAGGCAACGTAGCGTGACGGTACGACATGCAGGCGGCTGCTGTGGTTTCCTTGGTGTACCGACGGCCCAGACCCGGCGGCCGTCACGAGATTTTTGGAGGTGCTCTGATGGGCGCGACGGAGATTGACGAGGGCAAGCTCGAAGCCTTCATGGGGCAGGCGGTGACGGATATGGGCGCGATCATCAGCGGGCCGCTGATGCTGATCGGCGAGAAGCTCGGCCTCTACAAAGCGATGGCTCATGCGGGGCCGCTGACCTCGCAGGAGGTCGCGGAGCGTTCGGGTGCGGCTGAGCGATACGTTCGCGAGTGGCTGGGAAACCAGGCTGCGGGGGGCTACGTCACCTACGACCCCAAGAGCGACCGCTACACGCTGCCGGACGAGCACGCGCTTGCGCTGGCCGACGAAGACAGCCCGTTTTACATCCTTGGTGTCTATGACTTGATCGCATCGTTGTATGCCGACGAAGATCGGATCATCGAGGCATTTCGCAGTGGCGAGGGGATGGGCTGGCACGAGCACGACCATCGCCTGTTCCGTGGCACCGAGCGATTCTTCCGGCCTGGCTACCGCGCCCACCTCGTCGCTGAGTGGATTCCGGCCCTGGACGGCGTCCAGGAGAAGCTGCAGCGCGGCGCCAAGGTCGCTGACGTAGGCTGCGGGCACGGAGCATCGACGATCATCATGGCGGAGGCGTTCCCGAACTCGCAGTTCTTCGGATTCGACTACCACGATGCGTCGATTGAGCGTGCACGCGAGGCCGCGAGGGAGGCGGGCGTCGCCGAGCGCATCACCTTCCAGGTCGCCTCTGCCAAGGACTTTCCAGGCGAGGACTATGACCTCGTGTGCGTATTCGACTGCCTGCACGACATGGGTGACCCGGTGGGTGCCTCCGCGCATGTTCTCGAGAAGCTCGGCTCAGACGGCACGTGGATGATCGTAGAGCCGTTCGCGAACGATCGCCGCGAGGAGAACCTCAACCCGGTCGGGCGCGTCTTCTACGGCGCCTCGACCGTGATCTGCACCCCGGCGTCGCTCGACCAGGAGGTTGGCCTCGCGCTCGGCGCCCAGGCCGGCGAGGCACGCCTGACAGCTGTGCTCAAGGAGGGCGGCTTCACCCGCGTGCGCCGTGCGACCGAAACACCGTTCAACCTGATCCTCGAGGCACGGCCTTGAGGCCCGTGGCAAGAGAGATCGAGCAACGGCCGCCGACTGATAGTCGGTGCTCCTGCCTTCGCCACGGCTAGAGCATCAACGCGCCGGATTACCGCCCGCTCCCACCGGCCAGCACATGTGCGCGGTCGTGAGCATCTACAGCCGTCGCGTCCAGGAGGTCCTGCACGAGCCCGGGCTTCGCCCAGTATTCGACTGTGACCAGCACCGGTCGGTCGGGCTCCGTCGCGCCGACGAGTCGCGGGTCCGGCCAGTCGCGCCGAAGAGCTGCTCATCGGCTTCAGGTGGTCCTGCGGTTTGGCATCGTCGTTGGACGCGTTCATCGCGGCCGGATCATCCTCGGCTATGGCCCCTCCCGGAGAGCCTCCGGTACCCGCAGCGTCGGGAATGCACGGGTGATCAAGACGGTGGACGCCAACCTCTGGCGAGGGTGGTTTGACCCACCTCGATGATGTAGCCGTCGGGGTCGCGGATGTAGCAGCGGATCTCGGTCTCGTGCTGCGTCGGTGGAGTCAGAAACTGGGCGCCCCGGGCGCTCCACTCGGCGTACACAGCTTGAATGTCCGCAACCCGGATGTTGAGGAAGCTGCTCACCCGATCTGGGTCGGGTTGCGTCTCGAGCGTGACTGTCGGCTTGTCGTCGGTCGGACCTCCTCCGACGTTGATGATGATCCAGCTGTTGGCCAGCGCGACGTACGTCACCTCGTCGCCCGCCTCCCCGGAGATGACCGTCTTGCCGCCGAGTACGTCGGTGTAGAAGCGGCGGGAACGCTCGACATCATCCGAAACGATGAAGTGGGCCAAGACCACCTCCTCGTCGATGTTGCTCATGATGACCTCCGTTGTTGGAATGGGCTCGAGAGTCGCGTCTTACGCCGCATCGAGCCTGTGTGCCCTGGTCCGATGCCCGGTTGCCGCCGCGCGTTCGTCCGCGTCCGTCACGGCCTCCCGTTCTGAGGAGCGCGATGGGGTGTCGCTTGGAGACGATAGCCCCACGGTCAGTGTCCGGCGCTCTGGCCGCCGTCGATGTG
Organism: uncultured Solirubrobacterales bacterium; assembly: GCA_963713985.1. Lineage (GTDB taxonomy): Bacteria > Actinomycetota > Thermoleophilia > Solirubrobacterales > Solirubrobacteraceae > Palsa-744. Next base: position 2,806,321 of record OY970219.1, read on the forward strand.
CAAGAGCTCTCCGGTCACGAAAGGTGCCGACTCGAGATAGAGGACTCCAGCGACCACATCCTCGATCTCGCCCACCCTACCGACGGGGTGCAACGCGCCCATTCTGGCGTAGGAGCTCGCGTCGTGAATCGGCGTTTTGATCACGCCCAGAGAGACGGCATTTACCCGTATACCACGGGAGGCATACTCGATCGCAAGCGATTTGGTGACCGCGACGAGGCCCCCCTTGGTCAGGACGGGCAGAGCGGCCGGTATGTTGCTGTCCGCCTGCTCGACGAGCGTCGTCGAGACATTGACCACGTGCCCGCGGTGCTGGTCGAGCATGTGTCTGATCGTGCGCGTTGTGATGTGAAAGAAGCCCGCGAGGTTGACAGCGATCAGGGCTTTGAAATCCTCGAGCGTGTACTCCGTGAAGGGCTTGCCGATGTAGATCCCAGCGTTGTTGATCAACGTGTCGATCCGGCCAAAGCGCCTGATCGCCTCGTCGACGACACGCTGCGCCGTGTCGGGGTCGGCGATGTCACCTCCGATGGTCACGATGCCGGAGTCCTCAGACGTCCCGATCGATCGAGCAGTCGCGACCACGGCGTATCCTAGCTCACGGTATGCGCTCGTCAGGCCAGCGCCGATGCCCTGCGAGGCGCCCGTGATGATCGCGACCTTCGCTTTGTCGTGCTCAGGCGAAGAGTTCATCCGACGAGGTAGGTCTCGTAGATCACGCCTGTGGCCAGCCGGCCGCCGACGCCGATGAAGATGCCCTTGTTCAGCCAATCGAGTCGGGGAGCTGCGCTCATGGGCATGCCGCTCATGTTGGCATCTGTAGGTCGGTTTCGGTTTCTGGTACCAAGACAGCGTCGTGCGGGATACCCGTCGACGCAGCCGCAAAGCGGGTTCGCTGCTCACCCTGCCGGACTGGGCATGCGCCGCGCGGGAGGACCTTGGCTTCTGCTCGGATGAGAGGGAGAGTATGCGCGACCCAAACGGCAGCGCGGCAGTGGGCGCGTCCGCCGGCCGTTTCAGCGCCATGGTCCCGTTCAATCCCGAGCAACTCGCAGACAGGCGTCTGGATGCTCATTGGGATGGCCCCTTTCTGGCGTCCGTGGCGCCGGTTGACTAGTAGGCTCAGTGTGGACCCGAAAGGCTCCGATGGCGCCCGGGTCAGCACTGGTCCACTCCTGCGCCGCGGCCCGGGGGTCCGACCGTGGACCCCGGGCGCGAGTGGACTGGACGGGCGGCCATCGTTCTCGTCACTCCTCAACCATGGACAGGAGCAGATCATGCGCAGCGACATCGCCCCCGGCGCCACCTTCCCCGACTACGAGTTGCCCGATCACGAGAACCTTGCTCGTAAGCTCAGCGAGATCCAGGGCGAGGACCCCCTGATCCTCACGCTCGCGCGCGGGAACTATTGCCCCAAGGAGCACCAGCAGCACCTCGAGCTCGCCGCCGACTACCCCAAGATCGCGGTGTCCTACACGAAGGTCGCCACCATCTCGACTGACACCCATCACTCCAGCCAGGAGTTCCGCGCGTCGGTGGGCGCCCAGTGGCCCTTCCTCTCCGACCCGGAGCGGATCGTCCAGAAGGACCTCGAGATCCAGGAGTACACCGACCCCGAGCACGACCCGATGATTCCGCACACCCTCGTGCTGAAGCCCGGGCTGGTCATCCACAGCATCTACAACGGCTACTGGTTCTGGGGACGTCCCTCCTTCGTGGATCTCTGGCAGGACCTACGGACCGTGACCAGCGAGCTCCGCCCCGACTGGGATCTAGCCAAGCCCGGGCTGCGCGAAGCGTGGGATGCAGGCGACTATTCGCCATTTCACGGATGGGACCGGCGCTCCTCTCAGTCGATGCCGTCGTCTTACAATTCTTAACGCCGCGGTTGCCACCCCCCATAGCCGGCCGCGGGCGATGCCTAAAGCACGGCGCGTCGCGGCAAGGCCAGCGCTCCGCCTGACGCGCGGCGCCTCGTTGTTCGTGTTTGGCCCATACCTTCGGGTATGACACCGCTCGCTTACCGTGGGCAGGGCACAGTGGTGAAGGCTATGGAGTGACTGCCGCCTTGGAAGGTAAACCTGGCGGAGAAGCGGAATCCTCCGTGTGGGCATGTGTTGGGGAGTGGGATGCCTTTGGGTTCGTACCTGATGACGCGGCCGTGGGCGCGTTCGTCGTAGCGCAGGTGCAGTGGCCCGATGGTTGAGTGGAACTGCACGACGGCGGCGTCGGGTCCCTCGGGGAGGCTCGGTATGAGTGGGATGTTCATGGTGAGGCGTTCGCCGAATGGAGGCGCGGCGGGGAGCACGAGGGCGGGGAACACGATCTGCGCGCTGACAGGGTCTTCGGCGTTGACGTAGATCAGGAGCCGCAGATGTCCGGCGTGACCCGTGGCCCTTACGATGGCAACTCGCCCGGTCTCGTAGACGATGGAGGGGCCGAGCGGGATCTCTGCAAGCGCCGTGCCGTATCCCATTAGGGAGTTTGCTGGGCACCCCGCCAACCCGGAGGCTTTGAGTGTCTGGATGGAGCATGTCGCGAGGCCCAGTTCGCTCAAGGCGAACGCAAGTTCCTTTGGGTAGCCGATTTCTACCCTGGTCAGGGGAGGAGGCACGTCTTTGGCGGCCGCGGCGATCCGAAAACCGAAGCCGATGGTGGTTCCTTGGCCGAGCCGCTCGGGGGTGAATGTGGCATTGAGGGTCACCGACTGCGCAGCAGACGCGATGCTGCACGCGCTGAGGCAGAGCGTAACGGTGATCAGTAGGCAGAGGGCTCGGTTTCGCCTCACTGGGTGGTTTCAGTAGGTGAGTGACCCGGTGGTCTGCACGACGAGTGCGTAGGTCCGGCGGTCGAATGTGCCGTAGAGCCCTCCGTGTCCGTGTGCGTGGGTGTATCGGCCGGTGCCGCCGGTGACGATCAGGGTGCCGGCGAAGCTTTCGTAGAGGCCGGAGCCGCGTGGGGTGGCTGTGCCGCGACCGATGATGGCCCCGTCGTGGGTGTAGATCGTGAAGGTGGCGGTGAAGGTGGAGCCGAGGTTGCAGTGGGCGCGCATACTGCCGGGGAGGGTTCCCTGCGCTGCGCCTTCCTCGAGCAGCTGCGAGCCCGCGTGCCTGATGTAGCGCAGCTTGGCGGTGTCGGTGACCCTGGCGACGCCTGCCATGTGGGCCTGGGGTGCGTGGCTGTCGGGAGCGGCGACGCTGGAGGCTGCGTTGGGGGCGAGCGCCAGGAACAGGCCGGCGGCCACGAGTGCTGCGGGCCGTACGATGGCCACCGTTGCCTTCCTCGCCCCCGCCAGTTCAGTCGATTCCAGGGCTACGTGATTGCGCTTGTTGCGTCGCAGGACTCGTGATTTGGCCATTGAGATATGTGCGTGTCTCTTGTTGTTGGCAAAGTCGAACTGTTTTAGAGGATCTTACATTGTCCTGGCCCGTCCGGGGCTGTGCTGGGCTGCCTCGATGCTGGCTGGTGCGAGGGCCGAGGGCCGTCCGCCGAAGCGGCGGTGCCGGTCGTTGAACTCGGCCAGCGATTCCTCGAGGGCCGCTCGCGTGAAGTCCGGCCAGAGCTCCTCGCGGAAGACGAGCTCAGAGTAGGCGGCCTGCCAGAGCAGGTAGTTGGACAGTCTTCGCTCGCCGCCGGTACGGATGATGAGGTCCGGGTCGTGCATCTCGGGCGCGTACAGGCAGCGGCGGAACTCCTCCTCGCCGCCGCCGGTGTACCGCTGTGCGGCGTCGAGGATCTCCGCCCGCCCGCCGTAGTTGAAAGCGATGAACAGCCGCAGCCGCTGGTTGCCGGCGGTGAGCGCCTCGGCCCGGCGTATCTGCTCGACCAGCTCGCTGGGTACTCCCTCCCGGCGCCCGATGAAGCGCATTCGGACTCCCCCGCGGTGAAGCTCGGGGGCTTCCCGGGCGATCCGCTGGGCGAGCATCGCGATGAGACCTCGAACCTCTCTCGGGGGCCGTGACCAGTTCTCTGTCGAGAACGAGTACACCGTCAGCTGCTCGATGCCGAGCTCCACCGCGTCGCGCAGCCGCGCCTTCAGCGTGTCGGCGCCAGCCTCGTGCCCATCGTTGATCGCCACGCCGCGGGAGCGTGCCCAGCGGCCGTTGCCATCGGCGATGATCGCGACATGGCGCGCTTGCGGGCGAGCCGACTCTCCATCTGCGCCTGCCCTCGAGGGATGCATCAGTGGCCGGGCTTGCGGGGGATCGCGCCGCGGGCTCGCTTGGCGGTCCGCCAGGAGCGCATGACCGCGAGCGTGGGGGTGATGAGCGGCTCGAGCTCGCGGCGTACCTGCTGGGTCACGGGGTGGGCGAAGTCGCTGGCGGCGGTCGGCGCAGAGATGTAGTAGGCGGCGACACCCACGAGCGTCATCGCGTGGTGCGCGCCGTTGGGTTGCGCGCTGGCGTGTTCGACCGCGCGTCGCGCGGCGCGGGCGAGGTCCTTGGCGAGCAGGTCGTGGTCGTCGTAGTAGCGCAGGTAGCCGACCTGCCCGGCTTGTGTATCGCGCTGGTGGTCCACGAGGCTGTCGAGCATCGTGCTCAGGACAGAGATCGACAGGTAGGTCGTGTCGATCTGGGCGGCGTTCCCGGGGGTGGTGTGCTCGTCGGCGGCGGCGGCGATCAACGCGTGGACGGCGAGCACGGAGGACGCTGCGCCGGCGAGGTACTCCTGCCATCCAAGCGGGGTGTCCTGCGCCTCGCTCCTTGCCCACTGCTCGAGCTGGGTGGTCCCGAGCGCTGGGACGGCGTGCGCACGGATCTGTGCCTCCGAGCATCGAGCCGCTGCTCCCCTTGCGGCGAGGGAGATCGCGGCCGTGGATGGCAGCCTGGCCAGTGCTCCTCGCACGACGCCGACGAGCTCTTCGAGATAGCCGTCATCTGCGGGCCCGGAGGCGTAGTAGCCGCCCGTGGCCTTCGAGTCGAGGGTGATCGCGTCCGTGAACGCCCGGTAGAGGTCGTGTCCGTCGCCGAGGGGGTTGACAGTCGGCTGCTCGACCAGTCTGTCGAGGTAGTCGTACATGACCTCGTAGGCCACGATCGCTTCGACGACGGTCTTGCGGTGCGCGCGTGGTGCGAGCGTTGCGAGGGTCGCCGCGACCTCGGCGTTGAAGGACTCCTCGCACAGCGTCTCGAGCGCGAGCGCGTGCAGCACGGGGTCGTTGATCGCCTGGGCGTGGCGCTCCCATCGTTTGAGTTGTGCGCCGAGGAGTGGGGCGACCGTCGTCCAGAAGCGGACGTTCGCGAGTACCAGGGCCCCGCCGGCTCGTGCCAGGAGCCGGCGATCACCAAAGGCAGACACGGCTCTGCCCGGTCTCAGCCCTCTGCTGGTTGCTTGTGGTCGCGCGGCGCCTTGCGAGGAGGATGTGGATGTCCTCTACTCACTCAGGGCCAGTGTCGCGGGTACGCGCGAGGCGAACCAGCCGGGGAGGGACACGATCAAAAGAACTGCGGCGATGACAAGCAGGGGGATCTCAATCGGGCGTCCGCCTGTGGCCACTCCCGCGACCGGAAAGCCGGTGACGTGCTTGAGGTAGCCGTCGATCACGAGCTGACCATAGACGCCGGCTACCGCTCCAGTCAAGCAACCTGCGCTGAGCATCAGTGCGGACTCGACGAACAACACGAGCTTGATCTGGCGGCGCGGGGCGCCTTCGAGTCGTAGTTCGGCAAGCGAGCGTCGTCGCTGCCAAATGCTCGACCCGAGTGCCGCGGCAAGCGCGAGGATCGCCGCAGCGACGAGCAGCGTCGAGATCTCTCCGAGCTGTCCAAGCCCTTCGGCGGCGATGGCGTCGAATCGCTGCGCCCTGGTGTGGGCGGTAACCGCTTCCAAGCCGCTCTGTGAACCCAGTGCGACCGCGATCTCGCGCAGTGCACGCCCAACGGGTGTGCCTGGCGCGAGGTTGATGCCAAGCGCCGTGGGTGCTGTGGTGGCCCAGAACCGAGCGTAGTCGTTGATGTTCATGAGCACCACTCCCGATGTCCAGCCAAAGTTGGTCGTCGTCGCTGCGAGCTTGAACTTGACGATGCCTGTGGCAGTCGGCAGGCTGAGCGATCCCCCGAGTCCAACGTGCTGTTCTTCGGCGATCTGCTTGGAAACGGCGATCCAGCCTCCTTGCTGCAGGTGGGCCTCTACGGTGACGGCGTTGCCTTGAACTATCTGGCTCGTGAGCAACCCGATGTTCGCGTTGGGGGGGCGCCCGATGACCCACACGCGCCGGTCGCCCATCGTCATGAACTCGCTCTGAAATGTATGAACGCCTGCGACTCCGGGTATCCGGCCGATGCGGGATGCGTAGTGGTCGGGTGAGAAGCTGTTGGCTGCCGCGGTGTCTTTTGGGTTCAGCACCCAGATGGCGGCGTCGGCTACATAGGCGCCGGCGAAGGTGTGCAGCCCGCGGAGCAGGTCGTTGCGGGCGCCGCCGAGAGCGACGCTGCCAAAGAGTGCCACCGCTCCGGTCGCGGCCAGCGCCAACGAGCGCAGCGTCGTGGCCTTCAGAGATGAGAGCGCCAGCGGCAGGACCGTGAGTTTTGGGTTGCCGGATGCGACCGCGCCGCAGACGCGCAGGACGAGCCCAAGCATCAAGGGAACCGAGAGCATGGTCGCCAGTGCGAGCACGACACACGCGGCGAGTGCCGCGCCCGGCACCAGGATGAATAGAGCGCTCGCGAGCAGCACAAGTCCAGCAGCGACGCTTGCCAGCCATCGCCTGGCGTCCAGCGGCACGCCATCACTGCTCTCGCTTTCGGAGAAGACAGCATCCACGGGGCGTCCGCGGCGCAGATCCTGCAGTGGGACCAGCGAGGCGAGGCACATCGCCAGCATCCCTCCCCCGAGCGAGAGCAGGACAGGCTTGGCGCCGATCACGGTGCTCGTGCCCAGCGTGAAGGCCTGCGCAAGATATACCGGGGAGGACTGGTGGAAGATCCCTATCGACAGGGCGTAGCCTCCGAGCAACCCCGCTCCGGACGCTGCGGCCCCCAAGCACAGAGCCTGGAAGATCACCATCTGTACGATCGCCGCGCGCGTGGCGCCATCGAGCCGCAAATCGGCGATCGCTTCGCGTCGCTCGGGCACGGTCAGCAGCATCGCGTTGAACGCGAAGAGAAACCCGATCAGGGCGCTCAGGCCAGCGAACAGCTCGCTTGCCTGGTTGCTCGGCTGCAGCGCATGGCGCAGCACCGAAATATCCTGGTTCGCCGGCGCGACGGTGATCCTGCCGGCAGCAAGGGTCTGCAGCTCACGTTCGACACTCGCCTTGTGTCCGGGCTTGCTTTCGATGAAGATCCGCGTGACACGGCTCCGCAACCCCGCGAGCTGCTGCAGCTGCGTGAGCGGCATGACTGCCACTCCGGCCTGGGCGAGCGCCCCGGCCGTTTCGTGGCCCAGCACCGCCGACACCTTCAACGGGATGGTGCGTCCACGCAGCTTCAGGTCGACCTCGATCGGCCGGGTCGGGTTGTAGGCCGGCAGTCCCAGCGCGCCCGCGCTCGACCGACTCAGCCCGATCCCGCCCGGCGACAGCGCTCCGATAGGCAGAGTATGCGCAAGACCGTCCAGCAGAGCGAGGCCAAGATTCGTTCCAGCGACCTCGACCGTCTCCTGGCGGCCGTTGGGGGCGACGACCGTCGCGGTCTGTTCCAGCAGCGGCGCGGCCTGCGCGACTCCCGGGAGCCCTTCCACGCGGGTGAGGAGGTGTTCGTCGAATCCGTTCGGGCCGCGGGCGTGCAGCTGCAGGTCGGCGGGGCCGATAACCGTGTGGACCACATCGCTCGCGGAGTTCGTAATGCTGCTGTTGGCGACCGTGACCGCGAACACCAGCGCCACGGCGATGGCCACCCCGATACCGGCGAGCAGCTCCTCCATCGCGTGGACCCGCAGCCGCCTGCTGTAGAAGTAGACGAGCGCACGCGTCCGCATGAGACCGTGCCATCTCGACGGCTCAGGGTCCTGCAACGCGCTTCACCCCTGTGCAGGCACGGAGTGCACCTGCGTGTGGAGAGGGTCGTGTGCGTCTGCGCCGGGGTCACCGTCGGTGAGCTTGCCATCGCGCAGCGTGCAGCAACGATCGGCGAGAGCCGCCGCGTCCCGGTCGTGAGTGACGAGCAGCACGCCCGCGTCGCGCTCGTGCGCGACGGAGCGCAACAGATGAACAATCTCCTTGCTGCGGGCGCTGTCGAGGTTCCCGGTCGGCTCGTCGGCGAGGATCAGACTCGGCTCTCCCGCGAGCGCGCGGGCGATGGCGACGCGCTGGCGCTCTCCGCCGGAGAGCTTCTCGGGTGTGTGCTCGAGGCGGTCGGCGAGCCCTACACGCTCGAGCCAGGGGATCGCGCGAGCCTGGGCCTCACGCATCCCAACCCCGCCGATGAGCAGCTTCCGGGCCGCGTTCTCGATCACCGGGACTCGGGGCATGAGATGGAAGCTCTGAAAGACGAACCCGACCTCCCTGAGCAGGTATTCGCTGGCCTGGCCTTCGGACATCGAGGGTATGTCGCGCCCTTGGTAGCGGATCGTGCCCTCCTCGGGCTTCATCAGCGCAGCGATCAGCAGCAGCAGTGTTGTCTTGCCCGAGCCGCTGGGGCCGAGCAGCGCGACCATCTCGCCGGGTGCGATCGTGAGGCTCACGCCATCGACGGCGCGCACCTCCTCGCCGGCGCCGTGGTAGTGCTTGACCACGCTGTCGAGTTCAAGCAACGCCGCTCGCTCCTCGCGCAAGGCGGCGGCGCGCGATGTCGCTCACGGGTGCAAGATCGGGCGTCAGCTCGCCGAACAGTTTGCCTTTCCCGAGCGACAGCACACGGTCGGCGCCGAGCATCCCCGTGCCGTCACCGGCGCTCGCGAGGATCGCGATCCCGTCGTCGGCGAAGGAACGCAGGAGCTTCAGGATCCCGTCCCGGTTGAGCGACTCGACGCCGATCGTGGGCTCATCGACCACCAGCAGCCGCGGGCTGGAGGTCAGCGCGCGAGCGAGGGCCACCCGCATCGTTTCCTCGATCTTCAACTCGCCTGCGATCAGCGTGGCGCACGGGACTGCCTCGACGCGCTCCAGGGCCTTCCAGGCGCGGGTCAGCGCTGTGGACTGCGGGACCCTGCGTGCGAGCTGGCTCGCCATCAGCTGGTCGAGGACCGTCAGGCCCTTGGCGGAGTGGAACTCCCGATGGCAGTAGCTGATCCCGCCACCGAGCATCTCCCCGCCACGCTCGGCCAGGTCGCGGCCATCGAAGCGCACCACGCCAGTGCTGGGTGCTTCTACCCCGGCTGCGATCCGCAGGAGCGTCGAGCGGCCGGAGTGTCGCTCGCCCAGCACCACGACCATTTCGCCCCGGTCGATCACGAGCGACAAATCTTCGAGTGCGACATGCGTGCCGCGTTTGTAGCTCTTGCTTACACGCTCAAGCTCGAGGAGGGTCATCGCGATCGACGCTCCCAGCCGTGCGGGCCTCGAAGATGTCGTGGGCGTGTCGCAGCCACGAGAGCATCGCTCCGCCGACCCTGCGCTGCTGATCGGCTACGAGCTCATCGATCAGTTCACCGCGGGCGCCGACCGCGGCCCCGGCCGACTGCTGTCCGATCTGCCCCGCCCCCTTGAGGTACTGGCGCTCAAAGCGGCCGAGGACATGCAACGCCGCCCGGGGGTTGTCGGCGAGGATCGCGAGCTGGCGCACCCATAGCTCCTGGCGTCTGCGCTCGACGTCGACCTGCTCCACGAGCCACTCGACATAGCTGTTGACCCCCGACTGGGTGGCCTGGTAGTGCGGCTTGGGCTGGCGGCCTTCCCCGATCCCAGGGATCGTCGCGATCAGCCCCCTCGCCTCCAGCCCGTTGAGTGCCGAGTAGACATGCGATTCGCCACTGATGGGAAGCACGTCTCCATATACGCGCTGGAAGCGGTGGTAGAGCTCCAGGCCATAGCTTGGACGCTCGATCACGAGGCCAAGGACAGCCCAGGAGACCGGCGAGGTCATCGCCCGTCTAGGCGCCTTCTTTTCCGGTCTCCCAGCCATGGGCTGGTCCAGCATAGTGGAAGTTCGCCCCCACAGAAAAGCCCAGTTTCCTTCTCGAATGGACACTTCCAAACTTTGAACCCTCAAACGATGCCTACCCAAACCACGCTGCAGACTCCATCATGCCCGCGATGGTGTCCAAGGACACACAACGGACAACGCAGACCGGGAACCACACCAGCAGCCCATGGCGGCCCCGCATGGCGGCCACCGGCAGCGTGAGTGACCGGCAAAGCGCTGTCCGCGGCCGCGACGAGTGCCACCCGCCCTGGCATACGTCTAGGAAAAGCCGCCCGGGCTGGCGTCGCTCTGACGCCGCGCTCTCCTGGGTCGGCAGCTGCGTCCCGAGGCGGGCCGAGCGTCTCCATACTTCCCTGGGGGCAGACGCTCGGCCCGCCCAGACGCCGCCACCGTTGCCAGGCCGCGAGCGCCGGTTGGACGCCAGCAACCACGTGGACGCCGCAGCTGAGACCGCGAATCGGCCTCCTTCCCGACAGCGGCGCTTCCGAGGGCAGGACGCATGCCGGGGGTAGGAGCAGCGGTCAGCCGGATCGATGGCGAGGGAGAATGGATGTCGACCCCGATGCTCAGAGAGCATCGCTACTCACAGTCGCTCGAGCGGGGTCTGGCGATCCTCGGATGCTTCACGCCGGAGCGTCGTGTGTTGGGGATAGCGGATTTGGCGGACGCGCTTGGGATGAGCCGATCAACGACTCACCGTTATGCAATGACGTTGACCAGGCTGGGATATCTGATGCAGGTTGAAAAACGAAAGTACCGGTTGGCGTTGCGGGTCACCGACCTTGGGATGTCGGCGATGAACAGCATGAGCCTTCAGGAGCATGCCCGTCCCGATCTGGAGGAGTTGCGGCGGCGGACGGGGTTTACGGTTGTGATCGGGGTGCTCGATGGGCCGGAGGTTTTGCTCGTGGATCGGGTATGTGGCGAGCGACCTGGACTGCGTCAGATCGACTTCGTCCACGCCCCCGGCTTGAGAGTGCCCGCCTACTGCACCGCGCTCGGCAAGCTGCTGCTCGCGCATCTGCCGGAGGACGAGCAACAGGCCATCGTTACGCGGATGACGCTCACCAAGGGCGCTCGCAACACGATCTCCAGCACAAGGGCGCTGCAAACAGAGCTCCAACGCATCCGTCGGCATAGCCTCGCGACCGCCGAGGAGGAGCTCGCCCCAAAATTGCACTCGATCGCGGCGCCGGTGCGCTCGGACAACAACGAAACGGTCGCGGCGCTCGGCCTGGACGCCCCCAGCTCCACGATCTCGATGAGGAACTTGGTGGACGGGCTGGCCCCCCACCTGATCTCCACTGCGGACCGGATCTCTGCTCGGCTGGGGTTCCGTCGCGAGGACGAGTTGCAGGGCTCTGGTCTATGGGTCGATGGGGCGGATGGAGGCAGAGAGCCAATCTGCGCTGCCCGCTAGCCGCTGATCGCAGACGATCGCCCCATGGGGAAGCACGCGTGGTCAAGTTCTCAGGAGTGGCACCTCCCATGTCCGAAGGAGCGCTGCTGACGGGCGTCGTTGCCGGTGACCGAAAGATCACTGGCGCTATCCGCCTTCGGCCGGGTCGCTTTTGGCGGTACGCCAGCGGCTGGCTACGGGGTGAGGCTGTGGACCATTTGCGCGGCTGGGCGGATGTCGGATATGCGGGTCACGTTCGCGCCCGCGTAGAGCGGCCCGGAGTCCAGAAGGCTGGGCGGTCCGTCGTCCAGGGCCATTGGCGGGGCGAGGAAGGGTTGTGATGGTCGCTGGAACGCGAGCACGCGGTCCTGGAGTGCGATCGGGACGCGCACCGCGAGTGGTGAGGCGAGCCGGTTGACGAGCCGGATCCAGCGCGGTCCGCGCGGGTCCTCGCCCAGCCAGCGGCGGGTCGCAGCGTTCGGAATCACCCGATGCGGCGCGTCGGACCACCCGAGCCCGAAGAACTCGGTCAGTATCGTGCTGTCGGCCTCCAGGCAGCGCCGCTTGTAATCGGGATGCGCGCGGCTCTCGTCGCTGAGAAGGAAGCGCGTGCCCAAGACGGCCGCGACCGCGCCGGCATCGAGTGCCTGGCTGACACCCGCTCGGTCGACGATCCCCCCGGCCGCCATAACTGGGACCTTGACTGCAGCCCGAACGCGCTCGACCAATTCGAGCATCGGCGTCGTACCGCGAACGTGCCCGCCGGCCTCGACGCCCTGGGCTATCACCGCGTCGGCTCCGGCCGTCGCCGCGGCTCTTGCTTCCTCGACCGAGCCGCACTGGTGGACCCAGGTGCCCCCAGCAAGCCTGCGTGGCTTGCCCCAAAAGGTGACGATCACGTCGGCGGCCGCCGCCGCCCGCGCATCTCCTGGCCGGAGAAGCGGCAGCACGAGGTTGACCGCTATTGGGCGGCCTGTGAGCCTCCGGGCCGCAGCGAGCTCCTGCGCGATCGGTGCGCGGGCGCCCCCGATCGTCCCCAGACCGCCAGCCTCCGATACAGCCGCAGCGAGCTCATGACGGGCTACAGCGCCCATCCCGGCCTGAACAATCGGCGCTGGCAAACCACGCAAGTCGACCACTGCAGTCATCCGCGGGCAGCCTACCGCCTGGGCGTGTCACCAACGGTTTGGAGGAAGACGGGGTTTGGGTCGCGGTCAGGCACGCTCAGCTTTTGCGCGGCGGTGGTGGGTCAGGCCAGCCGGGGGTGGCGGAGCGTCGGGTGGACGGGGACTATGGTGGGGCGGGTGAGCGATAGATATGTTCCAGCGGCTGGTCGTGCGATGCTCACGCCTCTTTACGACGCCGTCAACGCGATTGCGATGCGGCAGGGACGATGGCGTCCACGACTCGTCGAGCGAGCGGTCGGCTCTGGTGCTCCGACGCGGATCCTGGATCTCGGTTGTGGTACTGGCGAGATGGCGCTGGCGATCGCTCGTGCGTCTCGGGCGGTGACGCTGATCGGCGTCGACGGCGATGCCGAGGTGCTGAGGCGAGCAGCTGCGAAGGCGCGAGCGGAGGGTGTCGAGCTCGAGCTTCACGAGGGGCTGGCCGATCGCATCCCGCTTGCGGACGCGGACGTCGATTGTGTGGTGAGCACGCTGATGTTTCACCATCTCGGACCCGCGGCGAAGCGTGCGGCGCTCACCGAGGCGCGGCGTGTCCTCGCCCCCGGCGGACGGCTCTTGATATGCGACGTAGGCCGGGCCAGCGATCCGATCATGCGGGGCGCGTTCTTTGCCGTGCAGCTACTCGATGGGTTCGCAAACACGCGCGAGCACGCGCAAGGCGCACTTCCCGGCATTGTGTCGAACGCCGGATTCTCGGCTGTCACCGTGTTCGGCCGATACCGCACCGGCGGAGGCACGCTCGACTTGATTGAAGCGCTGCGCTAGACCCCACCGGCACGAAGTCGCGCCCCGACGCCCACCCTCAAAACTTTGCGGTCGCGCATCGCCCGCGACTCGCCGCCAGACTGCTGAAGCCAGCGTGCTAGGGCCGGCGTCCTGTTGGTCGCGGGAAGGCTCCTGAGCACCGTCGCGACAGGCTGCAGCTCAGACGTGCACGACGACGCCGCGGGTGACCGTCACCGCCGCGCCGTACTGTGGTGTGAGGACGATCTTCACCGTCAACGCCAGGCGCCGGCGGTGGTGCAACGCGGCCTTGCCCTTGGCGCCCAGGGGCACGGAGAAGGAGGACACGCTGCCCGCCTTCAACGACGAGCGCACCAGTCGCCCCACGCGCACTGAGTGCCCCGCTTTGGCCAGCGAGGCGCGGGTGGCAAACAAGCTGACTTCCAGCTGCCCGCCGGAGTCGGCCTGGGGCACCCTGATCGAGCCGTGCACTGTCGATCCGCGCTGGCTGCCCGCGAGCTCGAGCGCTTTCGGGGGTGAGCCGTGGCTGGGTTCGCTCGGCGTCGTGGGGGAGGTCGTCGTCGTGGTGCTCGTTGTCGTGGTTGTGCTCGTCGGTGTCGTGGCCGTGCTCGGGGTCGTGCCCGTGGCGGCGCCTTCCACGACGATTTCGTACTCGGTGTAGTTCAAGGATGGCCCCTCGTTGAAGAGGGTCGAGCTTTCGAACCTGTAGGTCCCTGGCTCTTCGAACTTGCACCTGCCTTCCCAGGGGGCCCGGGGCGGAGCGGGGCTCACCGGCACGCCTGAGGAGCAGGTGGGCGCGGTGCTCGTCCACGCGATGTTCGCCTTGGTGGCGGTGTTGTCGGTGAACATCACTTCGCCGCCGGTGGCGATCGTGACCATGCTCGCGGGCGCCGGTTTGGAGCCCGAGCCGGGGACCGCCCAGCACGGCCAGGCGTTCTGGACGCAGTTTTCGTTGACTTCGAGCTTCGCTTCGGAGGGGCCGGCGGCGAGAGCGGGCACGATCGCCACGGCAGCCCCGAGCACGGCCGCAACGGGTAGGTAACGCCAATGCAGCCTCACAATCCCAGCCACCTTTCAATCGAGTACCCAGTCGGTCCCGGCGTGCTCGTGCCAAGAGGCGGCAGTCGCTGCACGCTCTGAGAACCTAGACTCCGGCCCGGCGCGATCCTTCCCCGGCAGATCCGCCCGGCGTCTTGCGCGGCGCACATCTGCAGTTGAGGCACGATCGCCTCGAGCCTCAGCAGACCCCTCGAGGGCAACTCGGTGCCCTACAACTCGGTGCCCTACTACTCGAGTGCCCCGTAGAGCGCGTCGATGAGGGCGCGGTTGCGCGGGTCCTGCCATCGCGGTCCACCGCGATTGGTCACATACGCAAACGCCACCCCCGCCTGCGGGTCGGCGAACCCGACGGAGCCGCCGGCGCCGAAGTGGCCGAAGCTCCCCGCGTTCGGGCCCAGCGGGCGCTCGAGCTGGGTGAGCTGAAAGCCGAGCCCGAACCGCGAGGGACGGCCGAGCACGAGATCGTCACCGGCGGCGGTCTCGGTGGTGGCCTCGCGGAGCACCTCATCGGCGAGGAGGGGTTGCGTGTCGTCGAGGAGGGCCTCGTATACGCGGGCGATCCCGCGCGCCTGGGCGTGGAGGTTCGCGGAGGGCAGCTCCGCCTCCTGCCAGGCGGTGGTGTTGACTGTGCCGATCCCGGTCGCGCCGGGCGGGTTGAGGTAGGCCCGTTCAAGCAGCCTCGCGTCCACCGCGCTGCGCCGGCCCTGTTCGGCGCGGGAGGCCAGGGAGGGGTCGAACACGTACTCCGCCCGGCTCGCGCGCTCGCGCCGGGCAAGCCCGAAGCTCACCTCGGCGCCGAGGGCGTCCGCGACCTCACGCCGCAGGAACGACCCGATCCGCTCGCCGGTGGCACGACGCACGAGCTCGCCCGCGAGGAACCCGAAGGTGTGCACGTGATAGCCGTGAGCGGTGCCGGGCGTCCACCACGGCTCCTGCTCGGCAAGCGCGTCTGTCACGAGGTCCCAGTCATAGAGCGCGCCCTCCGGAAGCTCCCTCCCGATCGCCGCCAGGCCTGCCTGGTGGCTCAGGACCTGGCGGACCGTGACCTCCTCCTTGCCCGCCGCCGCGAACTGCGGCCACCGTCGCGAGACGGGCTCGTCGAGGTCCAGCAGCCCGCGGGAGACCACCATCAGCACGCAGAGCCCCGCGAGGGCCTTGCCGGCGGAGAAGACGTTCACCACCGTGTCCTCTCGCCAGGCGCGCGAGCGAGCGGCGTCGGCCCATCCACACCACAGGTCCACGACTGCCCGTCCGTCGACGCTCACGGCCACCGCTGCACCGAGCTCACCGCGGTGCGCGAGATTCTCCCCAAGCGCCTCCCGCACAACGGCGAAACGCTCGTCGCAGGTTCCCGTGATCTCGCCGATACCAGTCCCGATGAGCCGACCCTAATCCGCGAGCTGTGGGGTGGGTTCGCCCCGCGCGATCCGCCGCCGCTCGATCTCGGCGACCATCCTGAACTCCTGGGTGCAGGAGCCGCGGGCGAGCCTCCGCGGCAGCAGCGGCCGGGCGCAGCGCGCGGTCGCGAGCACCGCCGCGCTCGCCGCCTGCTCGGGGGGGCCGAAGCGCAGGCCGTAGAGCTCGCGCACACGCGCGGGTAGGGAGGCGAGCATGATCAGATCGTGGACGCGCTTGCCCACCCGGCGCCGCGCGGGCATCGGGATCGCGAAGGCCGAGGCGTAACCCATGTAGCGCGCCTCCTCGGTCAGATGGAGATCCTCGCCGGCGAGCTGGCGTTCATACCAGGCCCGGAAGTCCCCGTAGGTGGGGGGAGCGGCCTCGGGGGGCATGCCGAAGAGCTCGGCGAAGTGCACGTAGTCGCGCCACAGCGCCTCGTGCTCCTGCGCGCTCAGGCGGCGCACGAGCCGCTCGTAGAACCACTCCGCGGAGTCGGCGATCACCGCGACCGTCCACAGCATGAGCTCGGGGTCGAAGGCCGAGTAGGGGGTTCCCGCCGGATTGTGCGGTCCCGCGTCCTCGGGGAGCTCGCCGACGACCTCCTCGTGCATGCGCCGCACCGCATCGAGCACGCGATCGGCCTCCGCACGGGTGCCGAAGAAGACCTTCTCGAACATCTCCCCGGTATGGGAGATGCGGCGGAAGGGCCGGCTCTTGTTGCGGGTGTGGGTGCTGGTCCCCACGTAGTTCAGGGGCTTCACCGCACCCACGCAGAGCGCGCGCTGACCGTAGAAGAGGCCGACGGCCTTCTCTTCGTGAACGCGGCGCAGCATCGAGCTGGCGCGGGGGAAGTATCCATCTTCCACTGCCCACGCAACGTACCAAGCATCGATCGCATCCGAACCTCCCGTTCCCGGGTCAGGGCTCCGACGAGGATGACGCGGAGGGTCGGCCGGGGGCCGGCGGACCCAGGGCGCACGGCGGGGCGGCCCAGCGAGGGCGGATTCAAGGCACGTCGGATTGGCCCAGGGAGGGCGGGATCCAGGCACGGCGGATCGGCCTCAAGCCGAGGGCAGCCGGTACTTGCGCGTCTTGGGGGACTGCTCGAGCAGCCCGACCTCCACGAGCGTGATCACGTAGCGGTGGATGGTGCTGGCGCTGATCTGCAGGCGCTCGGCGATCTCCATCAGCCCCAGCGTCTGCTCGTCGGGGCCGAAGCAGGTGAGAATCGCAAGGCCCCGCAGCAGCGAGCGCGAGAGCCGGCGCTCCTCGTATCCGGGAGTGCTCCCGGCGCCCTCGGTGCGCCTGAGGACTGCGGAGATCAGGGCCGCGAAGCCCGGTGCGCGCCCGGGGTCGGCGGCGCGCACCACCTCCTCGACCTGCATCGCGGAGAGCGTGATCGAGACTGGGTGCTCGGCGGTCGCCATCGCGCAATCCTCCCAGATGATGAGGACGGTTGTCTGCATCCACCGCTCGCGGATGCCGAGGATGGCTCTCTGCATCCACCGGATGTGCGGCGGGGGCGGCGGATGTGGCTACGCTGCTGCTCTCCAGTTCTGCGCCCCGCCGTCGCCCCGCGCGGTGGTGCGTGAGGCCCACATCCCAGGAGGAGCCCGATGCCCAATCCCGTCGTTCACTTCGAGGTGCTTGGCAAGGACACCGAGACGCTCTCGCGCTTCTACGGCGAGACGTTCGAGTGGGAGATGCGGTCGGTGATGCCCACCTACGCGATGGCGCAACCCGGCGAGGGGATCCCGGGCGGCGTGGGCGCCGCGCCGGAGGGTCCGGGGCACGTGACCTTCTACATCCAGGTTGACGACCTGGGGGCCGCGCTCGAGCGGATCGCGGCGAAGGGCGGCAGCACGGTGCAGCCGCCGATGGACATTCCCAACGGCCCCTCGATCGCACTGTTCGCCGATCCCGAGGGTCATGTGGTGGGGCTCGTAAAGGGCTGAGCGGGCGATGAGCGAGATCGAGGTCACCTACTTCAACGACCCCGGGTGCCCCTGGGGCTACTCGGTCAGCCCGGCGCTGGCGGTGCTGCGCTGGCGCTACGGCGCTCAGCTGCGCTGGCGTCTGGTGACGATCGGTCTCGCCGACAGCGTGGAGCGCTACGTCCAGAACGGCTACACCCCCGCGCGCTCCTCGCTGGGGCAGCTCATGTTCCGCGCGCGCTACGGCATGCCCTTCGCGGTCGAGCCCCGCACGCGGGTGATGGCCACGGGCCGCGCCTGCCGGGCGGTCGTGGCCACACGCCTGCTCGACCCCGGGCGCGAGCTGGAGGCGCTGCGGGCGCTGCAGCTGGCGTGGTTCAACACCCCGCTGCTGCTCGACGAGGACGCCGGGATCGCGGCGGCGCTCGAGCGCGTGGAGGGCCTCGATGCGGGGGCGGTGGTGGCGATGCTCGAGGATCCCCGGGTGAGCGAGGCCTACGAGGCCGACAAGCAGGAGACCCGCGAGGCCGAGGGCGGGCCCACGCACTTCCAGGGCAAGGCGCGCCAGACCGACGGCCCGGTGCGCTACTCCGCGCCCTCGCTCGTCTTCACGGCGGGCGGGGGAGGGGAGGGGCGGCGCCTGGAGGCGGGGGGCTTTCAGACGATCGAGGCCTACGACGTGCTGATCGCCAACCTCGACCCCACGCTCACGCGCGAGCCGCCCCCGGAGAACCCCGCGGCGGCGCTGGAGCGCTTCCCCGGGGGGCTCGTCACGCAGGAGGTGGCGGCGATCATGGCGCAGGGGAACACTCCCCCCGATCGCACCGCCGCGGAGCGCATGCTGGTGGAGCTCGTGGGGGAGGGACGCGCGCAGCGCACCGCGCTGGGCGACGATGCACTGTGGCGGGTCGTCTAACTGCGTACCCCTCCCCCTCCTCCTCCTCCTTCCCTCTACCGCGAAGCGCGCGGTGCTCCAGCTCGCGGTGGTGACCACGAGCCTCTCTCCGGGGCGGCCCGCTCGTCCCTGCTGGCGGTAGCCTCCAGCGCTCGATGAGTCTCACGGTCACACTCCCCGACGGCAACGCGCTGGAGCTTCCCGACGGCGCGAGCGGCGCCGACGCGGCCGCCGCGATCGGCCCGGGCCTCGCGCGGGCGGCGCTGGCGGTGGAGATCCGCGGCGAGACCCCCGAGGTGCGCGACCTCTCCCGGCCGCTGCCCGACGGGGCGCGGATCGGGATCCTGACGGCGCGCAGCGGGGGGGAGGAGCCACTGCGGCTGATCCGCCACGACGCGGCGCACGTGCTGGCGAGCGCGGTGATGGAGCTCTACCCGGGCGTGAAGATATCGATCGGGCCAGCGATCGAGCAGGGCTTCTACTACGACTTCGAGTTCCCCGACGGGGTGAGCGTCTCCGAGGCGGACTTCCCGGCGATCGAAGATCGGATGCGCGCGCACGTGAAGGCCGCGGAGCCCTTCGAGCGCGCCGAGCTCTCCCCCGCGGAGGCCCGCGTGCGCTTCCAGGCGGCGGGGCAGGACTACAAGGTGGAGCTGATCGACGACCTCGTGCGCGCCGCCGAGTCCGGCGGGGGTGGGGAGGGGGGGAAGTTGGAGACGGTCTCGCTGTACACCAACGGCCCCTTCACCGACCTCTGCCGTGGCCCCCACGCTCCCTCCACGAAGACGGTGGGGGCCTTCCGGCTGCAGTCGGTCGCGGGGGCCTACTGGCGGGGGGACTCCACGCGCACGATGCTGACCCGCATCTACGGGACCGCGTTCTTCGCCAAGGCCGACCTGGAGGCGCACCTGGAGCGCCTGGAGCAGGCGCGCGCGCGCGACCACCGCAAGCTGGGGCGGGAGCTCGACCTCTTCCAGTTCTCCGAGCTCTCTCCCGGGGCGCCCCTGTGGAAGCCGGCGGGGATGGCGGTGTGGAACGCGCTGCTGGAGCTGTGGCGCAGGGAGAACGGCGCGCGGGGCTACGAGGAGGTCAAAACGCCGATCCTCTTCGACGTGGACCTCTTCAAGCGCTCGGGCCACTGGGATAAGTACCGGGAGAACATGTACTTCACCGAGGTCGAGGGGCGCCCCATGGGCCTGAAGCCGATGAACTGCCCCGCGCACATCCAGATCTACGCGGATCGCCGCCGCTCCTACAGGGACCTGCCGATCCGCTACTCCGAGGCGGGCCTCGTGCACCGCCACGAGCCCTCCGGGGTGCTGCACGGGCTGCTGCGGGTGCGCCACATAACCCAGGACGACGCGCACATCTTCTGCACCGAGGAGCAGGTGCAGGAGGAGGTGGTGCAGTGCCTGCGCTTCGGCTTCCACCTCTACGACCTCTTCGGCTTCGAGCCGCGCCTGGAGCTCTCCACGCGCCCCGCGCAGCGGATCGGCAGCGAGGAGATGTGGGACCGCGCGGAGGCCGCCCTGCAGGGGGCCCTGGAGGCGGAGGGGCTCGCCTACGAGGTCAACGCGGGCGACGGGGCCTTCTACGGCCCCAAGATCGACCTGCACATGACCGACTCCATCGGGCGCTCCTGGCAGCTGGGGACGGTGCAGCTCGACTACTCGATGCCCGAGCGCTTCGATCTCGCGTACACCGGCGCGGACAACTCCGAGCACCGCCCCGTGATGATCCACCGCGCCTTGATGGGCTCCTTCGAGCGCTTCATCGGCATCCTGATCGAGCACTACGCCGGGGAGCTGCCACTGTGGCTCGCGCCGGTGCAGGCGATCGTGCTGACGCTCTCCGATCGCTTCAACGAGTACGGGGGGATGGTGCAGGAGCGCCTTCGCCGCGGGGGGGTACGCGTGGAGCTGGACGACCGCGGTGAGTCGATCGGGCGCAAGATTCGCGACGCTGAGCTGCGCCGTATCCCCTACATGCTGGTGGTGGGGGAGCGCGAGGAGCGCGAGGGCGCGGTCTCGGTGCGTGAGCGCCGCGCGGGAGGGGGCGCGCACAGCCCGCAGGACAGGGCCGGCCCGGAGGGCGGTGGCCGCCCGAGGGACGGAGCCGGCCCGAAGGAGGGGGCGGGGAGCGTCCCAGTGGAGGAGCTGGTGGAGCGCCTGCTCGCGCAGACCCGGTCGTGACCATCTCGGCTGACCCCCTTGTGCGCCACCGTTGCCCCGGTATACTCGGCTGTCTTGAGTTCCCGCACCCATTCAGAGCGCCGCGCCTGATTTCCAGCTTGACGCGCAATCAGGACAGCTAGTGGCCGTACCTCGCAGGTTCGACCGGCGCCCGCCCGAGCGGGACACGACGAGGATCAACGAGCGGATCCGCGTGCCCGAGGTGCGCCTGATCGACGACCAGGGCGCCCAGGTGGGGGTGCTGAAGACCCCGGACGCGCTGCGCTTCGCCCAGGAGCGGGATCTGGACCTGGTGGAGGTGGCCCCCGAGGCGCGCCCCCCGGTGTGCAGGGTGCTGGACTACTCCAAGTACAAGTACGAGCAGGCCCAGAAGCTCAAGCAGGCGCGCAAGCACCAGCAGCAGATCACGGTGCGCGAGATCAAGTTCCGCCCGAAGATCGCCCAGCACGACTACGACACCAAGAAGCACCACGTCGAACGCTTTCTGCGCCACCGCGACAAGGTCAAGATCACGATCATGTTCCGCGGACGCGAGGTCACCCACCCGGAGCGGGGCACCCTGATCCTGGATCGCCTCGCAGAGGAGCTCGCGGAGCTGGGTGTGGTCGAGCAGCGCCCCATGCAGGAGGGGCGCAACATGACGATGATGCTCGGCCCCTCCAAAGCGGTGCTGGCGGGGCGCTTCGAGGCCGCTTCCGATGGCGAGGGGCCGGCCGACGATGGGGAGCCAGCCGAGGCTGGGGGTTCAGCCGACGGCCATCCCGCGGCGGTGGTGCTGCCCGCGGGCAGCACCCCCACGGAGGTCCCGCCCGCGGGGAGCGCTCAGGCGGAGAGCGCCGCCGCCGAGGACCCTCCTGCAGGGAACACACCGACGGGGGACCCGCCTGTGGCGGACGGCGAGAGCGGGGAGTCCTCTGACGGCGGGAGCGGGGAGGCCCCCGTGGAGGTCCCCTCCGGAGCGGCCGATGACGCCCCGGCAGCGGGTGGCGCGAGCGGGGAGGACCCCGCGGGCGCCGAGGCCGGGTAGGCCCAGGTCTCGCGGGTCCGTTGGGCCGGCATTTGTCAAGGTCGGCTTCTCATTGAGAGCTGGTCCGGCAGGGCGGGCCTGCGGGGGGGACGGCGTGTCAAGCAAGTTTTGTCGTTTGGGCTACCGGCGCCGGACCACACCGGCGGGCACCATGGCGGCCCACTTGACGTGGGCCGGCGGCGGTGATAGCAAAGCAGTGATCCCTGGCAGACAACCAAAGACCGGCGCCGGGGTGTCTCTGCGTTTGAAGACGAGCACCCCGGCGCTGGCAACCGACCCTCACCGGCCGGAGCCGGCTGGGAAACTCGATCATAGACCAAAACACATCAATCCTGCCGTTTGGTGCGGTATCCGTGCACGCCGGCCGGTCCCTGCGGTGGGACCTTCCTCTCGGGGCATTGTGTGGCCGGGCCCCTCGCTCGACGGCAACTGAGGGTCCCCGATCGGCCTCCGGGGCGCGATCCAGGGGAGGGCGATATAGCGCATACTGCCCCTGCGGGGCCTCTCGAGGGAACCGATCGAAAACATTTTCAGCACCCTGCCGGGTGCTAGAAAGCAATGAGAAACAGCCCTTTCTTTCCCCTTGAAGGGCTGGTACGTTACCCCTCGGTCTTGAATCGGCCATCCGATCGTGAAGCGTAGATGCGCTCGGCCGTTCGACTTGGGGCTATGGATAAATATTGGGAAAGTAATTCCTTATCAAGGAAGCTCCAGTACCAGTATACGTAGTTCGTACGTAGTTTCTCAGTTAGTACTTAACAAGAAGTACTTCATAGCCGGTGCCAGGGCGTCTCTGCGTGAAGACGGGGCCGCTTCGGGATCGGTAACCAACCCTACATGGGAAAAGGAGTAATTCAATATGAGGTATCTAAAAATAGCTTTTGGGCTGGTGATGGTTGCCGGCCTGATGGCGGTTGCGGCGTCGCCTGCGATGGCCCTAGGGCCGAGATGGGTGACTTGTGCAAAAGTCTCAACCGGTGGTCAGTGGAGCTCCGGTACTTGTACTACATCGGGGACGGGCTGGGAAACAAAAGCAATCAGCGAAACCGTCGAAGTCACATCCAGCGGCAAGCTCGAACTGGAGGACTCAGCAGCTACAGGCGGGAAAGTGATCATCGAATGCTCAGGGACTAACCTGGGAACGGTTGGCGCGGAAGGCCAGGGAAACATTATTAGTATCACGGCCACGAGCTGTGAATTCGTTAGTAAAGAACATGGCTCCTGCGAAGAAGGGCAGAAAAGAACAGCCGAAGCAATTAATCTTCCTTGGTCGGTCAAACTTGAGGAAAGAGAAAATACCGAAAGCAAAAAAATAGAACTTAGAGATTTAGTCAGATCCTTAACTACCAAATCGCCAGGGTGGAAGGTCACCTGTAGAGTTGATGGTATTCTAGAGATTTCAGATGAATGCACGGGTGGTACGAGTACAGCTGTAAACTCAAACAGAGCTACCGGGGCAACCGAATTCGTGTTTGATAGCGTATCGGCGCAGGAACCGGCTAGCTGCACCGCGGGGAACAACACCTCCGGTAGTGTCCGGGGGACTGTCACCGGTAAGTTAAGAAATTCAAAAGGAGAATTACTGTCCTTATGGGTATTAGCTAGTGTACTCAAAACCTAAGGTTAGGTTTGTAGTAATAATATTGTCGAAATAATGTAAAGAAAGCCGGGTGGGTCTGGGTGTGCCCGGGCTCACCCAGCTGGTTTGTCAGCTTGAAGGGTGGGTTGTGGCTCGCTTCAGGAGGGTGTCGAGGAGGCTTGTGATGAGGAGTTTGTTGCAGTCATATACGGTTTGGTCGCGGCGAGCCTTGCTGGGGGCGGTTGGGTTGCTGGCGGTGGTTGCGGGCACTCTTTTTTTGAGTGTTCCGGCTTTTGCTGTCTTCACGCGGCCATATCTCACGCAGTTGACAGGCACGCCAACGGGCCCTCTCGGTGAAGAAGTTCCTTTCGGCGGCGTTGCTGGGATAGCGGTCGATTCTCGCAGCCCTGGGCACGTCTGGGTTGGCGATAGTGGCCAGGAACTTGTCGACGAGTTTAGCGGTCCGTCCAACGTGTTTGTGTCTCCTCCGATGCCGTGCGCCACGGTGAGCTTGGCGTATGATGATACGAGCGAAGAACTGATATGTAGAAATTCGGAATGGGTTGCTGTCGATAATTCGACGGGCGACGATACGACGGGGGACGTTCTTTTCGCGAAGGATAGCGGTGGCGTGCCTGATCGAGGGTCTGTGTCCAGGCTCAATGCGAGCGGTGTTCCGATGCCATTCACATGCTTGGAAGGGATTTCGGCCGGGTATATTAATGGGAGCGGCGAATTGGTTGGCAGGCAGGGTGAGCTCTGGGAAAATAACTTTGCGGCACCCGTTACGGGGATTGCGGTCAACTCAGGCCATGATGTGTCTAAGGGGGATATCTATGTTGTTTATACAGAGCCAGGGAACGTATTCGAGGTTGATCAGTTTACGTCGACTGGGTGTTTCCTGCAGGCCCTCAAGGAGGGCGGTGAACCACTCGAACCTTTTGAAGGACCTGGCAATGCAGTGAAAAGCGTCGCTGTGGATCCCACGGACGGCGATGTTCTGATAGAGGCCGAGACGCGGAAGACGGGCGCCGATAGTGTGATCGATGAGTTCACTGCGTCGGGGGGCTATCTTGGGCAGGTCACCATGGCTCGGGGTCTTCACGGTGGTAGCATTGCCGTGAGTGGCGAAGGGGATCTCTACGCGGGCATCGGCGAAGAAACCGAAGGGAAGCAAACTAAGCCTGTGGTTGACGAGTTTGGGCCGGGGGCCTTCTACCCTGACGCGATCACGGGCGAAATGACCGCCAACCAGCGGATTACCGAAACTGAAGGTCGGGCGACACTCAACGGCACGGTCAACGATGACAATCATGAATTGAGTGAATGTTATTTTGAGTATGTCGATGCGGCGGAGTATAGGCCTACCGACTCCGATCCTTACGAATCTGGTTCGACGGCTGAATGTGTAGAACCTGACGCAAAGGAAGTCTCAGTAGATGCAAGGAATCATGAGGTACACGCAAATGTGGCGGGTCTAAAGCCCGGCGCGACCTACGATTATCGTCTTGTTGCTACGACGGACGTGAGCGAGCATGGCGGGACGAAGAACGGTGAAAACGCTTCGTTTGCGGCGGCGGCGCCGCCTGCCCTCGAAGAGGTGTCGGTGGGGAGCGTGTCTTCATCGTCTGTGGATTTCAGCGTGAGGATCGACCCGTTGGGCTCCAATACGACGTATCGCTTTGAGTATGTTGAAGCAGAACGGTACCAGCCCGGCGTGTCTGATCCTTATGCGGCGGGTGGGAGCTTTCCGGCGCCCCCGGGAGAAATAGGGTCGGGTGATGATTATGTGAGTGTACGTACGCAGGTAGGTGGTCTTTCACCAGCTACCGTTTATCATTTTAGTGTGTTGGCCGTGAATGGAGTGGGTGCGACTTCCAGCTCTGATGGGATCTTTGTGACGTCGCCTGTCAGTAACGTGGGCGTGTTGCCGGACGGTCGTGCTTATGAGATGGTGACTCCGCCGAACAAGGAAGACGCAGAGGATTTGTTCGGGGCACCGCCCAGCATCGAAGCAACAGGTAACCACGAAGACAGTACTAACTACGATGTGGGGTATGCCTCGAAGGACGGGAATCATTTCCTTTTGGACACGGAGGCGGCATTTGGGTCTTTCCCGACGGCGGGTGAGGATTCGTATGTGTTCTCGCGTGGGGAAACTGGGTGGACGTTCAGTTCGGTTGCATCGTCGAGTTTGGGTGTCCAGAGTGGGGCGGCCGATATATTTGATCCAAATAATTTCTCGGTGGTCGGTTTTCACGATACTATCGGGCAGGTCGGGAATGGATCGGTCGAGGATCTCGTGGGTCCGCCGGGTGGTCCGTACACGATGGTTGCGAGCGGAGCCGAAAAGGCAGGGACCGAAGGCGAAAACCCAAATCTAGTCGGGGGCTCGGCTGACCTCAGCATAGTGATCGTAGCGAGTCGTGGTCACAGGCTGCCGTTGTGTGAAGGCGGGCAAGAAAGGCTCGCCAAGGAACTGTATGCCGGAACCGAAGGGTTGTACGAATGGTCGGCCGATAGGCTGTGTTTGTCCTTGGTGGACGTAAAGTCGCAGGCAGAAGGCGGTGGGTTGATCAGTACCTGCGGGGCGGAGCTCGGCTTGGGTGCCGGTGTTGCTGCAGGCAGCGCCGAAGGCAGTACACACGGAGCAGTTTCAGCGGACGGGTCGAGGATCTTCTTTACTGCGCCGGACCCACATGGGTATGACAGCCTGACTGGGAAAAACGATGGTCGTGGCTGCTGGAACGGCGGAACGAAAGAAGCTCCCCAGCTGTATATGCGTGAAAATGGGGAAACGACGGTCAAGGTCTCTGCGCCGGAAGAAGGTGTAAAGCAGGCCGCGGTCGGGCCGGCAGTGTATGTGGGCGCATCGGAAGATGGGTCGAAGGTGTTTTTCATAACGAAGAACGAGTTGACCAAAGGTGCTCAGGAATTGGGGCTACACGACGTAGAGCTTTACGAGTACAACACCGACGTCGGCGAAGGTAGGGGCAAGCTTGTGCGAGTGTCCGGTGGTGAACCGGGAGTTACAGTAGGTGCTGGTGTGGAAAACGTTCCCGCGATCTCGGCTGACGGTTCGACGGTATATTTCGATGCGAGCGGCAAATTGACGGGGAATGCGCCGGCGGGTGGTGGTCTCTACCGTTACGATACGGTCGCGGGCACGACGACGTATGTCGCGCCATCCGGCGACTACCCGGCGCTTCACGAACCCAACATAACGTGGTACGGCGCCATGGTTCTGGGCAACGAAGCTGATGTCGTTGGATTGTGGACTAGCGTGGATTATTACACGACCGCGAATGGTGAGTTCCTAGTCTTCCCCTCGACCCAAAACCTCACTGGTTATAACTCTGACGGTCAGCAGGAGCTCTACCGTTACGACGCCGAAGACGGTGGCATCGCGTGCCTGTCCTGCAACCCAAATGGTTCGCTGCCTTCCTCTGGCGCGAGGTTCACACGCTCCGCGGTGAATCTCGATAATCCGGCGGGTTCCCCGCCGGATCCGGTCTCAGAAAATGGGGAATACGTGTTTTTCGATACGAAGGAATCGCTGCTGCCCCAGGACACTAACGGCAAGCTCGATGTGTACGAGTGGCATGATGGCTCGATCAGCTCGATCAGCACCGGCCAGTCCTCCTCGGACGACTTCTTCCTCGACTCCGGCTCCTACGTAAATACGGAAGGGGAGACGGTCGAAGGCGGGGATGTGTTCTTCGGTACCCATTCCCAGCTTGTGGTGACCGATAAAGACGAACAGGGCGATCTGTATGATGCGCGCATCGATGGCGGCTTTCCCCAGCCGGTTGGCGCCGCCCCGTGCGAAGGAGACGCGTGCGATCACCCGCCTCCCGCGCCAGTTGACGCGACCCCTGGCTCGCTGACGTTCTCTGGTCCCGGCGACTTGTTCAGCGAAGCGCCGCCCCCACCACCGAAAACGATCAAATGCGCCAAGGACGAGAAGCTTAGTCACGGGAAGTGCGTCAGAAGGTCCAAGCCCAAGAAGCACGTCAAGAAGGCAACTCGCGATTATCGGGGCAGGTGACATGCGTACTTCAAAAAAACTTACTCCGCTCCTGGTACCTGCTGTGGTTCTGGTCATCGCCTTCGGCCCGGCCTCTGCTCTCGCTGTGACAGGAGGTCCTCAGTGGACAGTCACGGCGACTTCGGCGCCGACGAACCTTGCTCCGAGTGATGAACGGGGTGACCAGTTTTTTGATATCGTGGTGACGAACACCGGTGGGGAATCGACAGATGGCGAACCTGTCACGGTCGTGGATGTCTTGCCGGAGGGCGTGACGCTCGACCATACAGGCGCCGAAGGCTTTGAACTGCGCAACGGCAAGGATGGCCGGGTGGACGAAGAGGGGACACGGATGAGTTGTGTGGGCGCATCTTGTACGTTCTCCGGGGTGGTGGGGACGGAGGGCATGCTGCTCGTGAAGATCCCACTCGACGTGGAGTTCTCGAGCGAACAGGCGGTGACGAACGTCGTGCACGTCTCCGGCGGTGGGGCCCTGGATGCGTTTCTAAGCATCCCGACGCTGATTAGTTCGGAAAAGGCGCCCTTTGGTATCGCACCGGGCTCCGCGACGGTGTCCCTGTCTGACACCCAAGCCGGCGCGCACGCCGATCTGACGAGCACGATCGGTTTCAATACGGTCGACGGCGAAGGCGGGGTGGCGGGCGATCAGAAGGAAACCTCTGTGGAGTTCCCGCCGGGCTTCGGTGGGGATCTCGTAGACCAGCCGACGTGCCCCATATCGATGTTCAGCAATGAAGAATGTGCGATTGGCACGCAGGTGGGCGTAGCGACGGTTTTCTTCCCGGGAGGCTTGGGCCGAGAAGTGGACACCGAGCCGGTATATGATCTCGCGGTTGAGCCAGGCGACGTCGCAAAGCTCGGTTTTGCTATCAAGACCGTTCACGTGCAGGCCGACGTGACGGTGCTTCCGGGTACCTACCAGCTGAAGACGACGTTCCACAACATCGAGGCGCTCGACAGCCAGGACCTCGTGTCGGTCACGATCTGGGGTGTGCCGAGCGCAGCGACGCACGACCGCTGGCGCTGGAACCCAAGCGCAGGCAGCAACGCCGGTGGTGAATTCAACGTCCCGTCGACTGACGCGCTGGTACCGTTTCTGGCCAGCCCGACGTCGTGCACAGACGAACCGTCCCAGGCGACGTTCGCGAGCGTCTCGTGGCAGGTACCCCAAGCCCGGCCCGCGTACGCCTATCCGCTGCTCGCGCCACTGAGCGACTGCGGCGCGCTTGGCCTCCTGTCCACGTTCACGGCCGTGCCGACCACTACGAGCGCGTATGCCGCGACGGGCTTGAGCGTCGAACTGGGGGTGCATCAGACCAACGAAAACCCTGAAGCCCTGGCCGCTTCGGCGTTGAAGAAGGCGGTCGTGACGTTGCCAGAAGGCATGACGCTCAATCCATCCGCGGGTGCGGGCTTGGGAGCGTGCACACGCGCGGAGTATGAAGCGGAAGAACTCCAAGAATCCCCAAGCAGGGGCTGCCCGATCGAGTCCAAGCTGGGGACCGTGCATATCAAAACCCCGGCGTTGAATGAAGAAGGCGCCGGGTCGGTGTATCTAGCGACACCGTACTCCAACCCCTACAGCGAACCCGGTCATCCGGAAGGGTCGCTGCTCGCGCTCTACGTGATCGCGCGCTTTCCCGCGCGCGGTGTGGTCGTGAAGGTCGCCGGCAAGGTCAGCGCCGACCCGATAACGGGGCGGCTGGTGACGACGTTCGAAGGCGTGCCCTCGCTCGACGGCGAGCCGTCATTGGAAGGATTGCCACCGGTCCCGTTCAGCCTGTTCACGTTCCAGTTCCGTCAGGGCGAGACCTCGCCCCTGGTGACCCCTCCGGCGTGCGGGAGCTATGACGTCACGGACGCGCTGACGCCGTGGTCTGAACCCGCGCAGACGCTGCTGGACACGAGCCCAGCGTTTGAGATCTCAAGTAGCTTCAATGGTGGCCCCTGCCCCTCGGGCGGCGTCCCGCCATTTGCTCCCGAGCTCGTCGCTGGCACTGCAAGCCCGAGCGCGGGCTCCTACAGCCCCCTGTATCTACGGGTGACCCGCAACGACGGAGAACAGGAGATCACTGGGTTCGCCTCCCAGCTGCCCCCGGGACTGGTCGCGAATCTGACGGGTATCCCGTTCTGCTCGGAAGCGGACATCGCGATAGCCAAGATGGTGACGGGCGCCGAAGAGGAAGCAAACCCGTCATGCCCCGCTGCGAGTGAAATCGGGCACACGATCGCCGAAGCCGGTGTCGGGTCGGTCCTCGCGCAGGCGCCCGGGAAGCTCTACATGGCGGGCCCCTTCGAAGGCGCGCCGTTCTCGGTCGTCGCGATCACCAGCGCGAAGGTCGGCCCGTTCGACCTCGGGACCGTGGTCGTGCATCTCCCGCTGCAGCTCAACTCCGAAACCGCGGCCGTAACGATCCTCTCTGGTCAAACCAACCAGATCCCGCACATCATCAAAGGGATCGTCATCCACGTTCGCGCCATCCGCGTCTACATCGAACGGCCAAACTTCACGCTGAACCCGACCAACTGCGATCCCATGACGCTCACGGCGACCGTGATCGGGGGAGGCGCGGACCCAGCCAACCCCGCGGACAACGACCCCGTGACGGTCACCGACCCGTTCCACGTCGCCGACTGCGCAAACCTCGCATTCAAACCCAGCTTCAAGGTTTCGACTACGGGCAAGACCTCCAAAGCGGATGGTTCGAGCCTCACCGCGAAGCTGACTTACCCCAAGGCCCCGCAGGGTACCCAAGCGAACATCGCGAAGGTCAAGGTCGAACTCCCCAAACGCCTACCGTCCCGGCTGTCCACGCTGCAGAAAGCGTGCACTGAACGCACCTTCGACACAAACCCCGCTGACTGCCCGGAAGGATCCGTGGTGGGAACAGCGACAGCGATCACACCAATCGTCCCGGTTCCCCTTAGTGGTCCCGCATACTTCGTCTCCTACGGCGGAGCAAGGTTCCCCGAACTAGTCATCGTTCTACAGGGCTACGGCATCACACTCTACCTCCGCGGCGAAACGTTCATCAACAAGAAAGGCATCACGTCGACCACCTTTGCCACTGTACCCGACGCCCCAGTTGGCAGTTTTGAACTAAAACTTGCACAGGGACCCCACTCCGCATTGGCGGCTAACGGAAATCTATGCAACGGCAAACTCACAATGCCCACTGTGTTCGTAGCCCAAAACGGTGCGACGATTCATCAAACCACAAAGATCATAGTCACAAGCTGCCCAAAAATAAAGAGGACAAACGCCAAGAAGAAGGACAGAAGGGGCAGGACCAAACGAAGTAAGGGTGGGTAGTGCCCCGAATGGTTCACTACGCTAGATCACAAATGGGAGGAGTTCGTAATGATATCGAAAGTCGGCCAACGCATTACCTACACCAACGTGGTGCTAACACTTGTACTCGTTTTCGCGATGAGCGGCGGTGCGTACGCCGCTGAGAAGTATGTGATCACATCGACGAAGCAGATCAAGCCGAGTGTCTTGAAGTCACTTCAGGGCAAGGTCGGCCCCGCTGGCAAAGCCGGCACGAACGGGGCGAACGGAGCGAACGGTGCACAAGGCGAAAAAGGATTGACCGGCACTAATGGCACGAATGGTGCTAACGGCACTAACGGGGTAAGCGTGACTGGTACCGCGGCCTCTCCCATAGAATGCGAACCAGGTGGCGTCAAGTACACTTCGGCAAGCGGAACTAACGCGGTATGCAACGGCAAAAATGGTACGACTGGCTTCACCGAAACACTTCCCTCCGGTAAGACGGAGACAGGTGACTGGTTCACTCACGCCACGGCTTCGGGAACTACGTTTCAGCATGTGCTTATCTCTTTTCCCATGCCTCTCAAGGCGGAAGCCGAAGACGCAGCGGTACACCCAGAAGGGCCTGTACTGGGTGCTGCCAAGGTGCACTATATCAAAGCTGGCGAAACAAGTGTCGCCGAATGCACAGGGAGCACCTTCGAACCAAAAGCGGAAGCCGGCAATCTCTGCATATATGAAAACCAGTCGAGCGAAGCTAGTTACGTGAGTTCAAAATCGTTGGGCGGAAACGCAGTGGAAGGCGTCGCCTCGACCGGGACGCTTATCACGTTCAAGACCACCGAAGAAGAAGGGGTGGCATTTGGTACTTGGGCGGTGACGGCGCCGTAAAATTCTCCGGCCCAGTGACGGCAAGCATTGAAAGATGGTTGTCGATCTTAGGTGGAGACGAGGTGAGGTACTCAGGCGGGCATACACCTTATGCCCGCCTGAGGTTATCGGTGGAAGCTGCTGACACGATAGGAACGCTGCCTCCTCGGCGTCTCAGGCTGGTCGTGCCGGAAGAGTGTAGCCAGCGAAGCCTGGATTGAGTCGGTATCTCACCCCAACGATCCCTCAACCCCACGAGTCCCCTTCATCGAAAGCATCGCCGCATCGGCGTGATGCAAAAGCTGCTCAGCAGAGGACCCATCATGCGGATAGACACTTGCCCCCAGGCTAGCCCCGACCCTCACGGCCCCGGCCTCAACCCGAATAGGCTCAGCAAGCGTAAGCCGCATGCGCTCCATGAACGCCTGAACCTCCCCAGAGGGATGCCGCAGCATGCTGAGCAGCGCGACGAACTCATCCCCCCCGTAGCGCGAGATCAGCTCCTCCTCCCGGACGGCCCCGCTGAGGCGCACGGCGAGCGTGCGCAGCACCTCGTCCCCGGCGCGGTGGCCGAGGGTGTCGTTGATCTGCTTGAACCCGTTGAGGTCCATGTACACGAGCGCCACCGCGCAGCCGTGGCGCTGGGCACGGGCGATCGCGCGGTCGAGCTCTTTGTGGAAGAGCCGCCGGTTGGCGAGGTCGGTGAGCTGGTCGTGGTGGGCCTGGTGGCGCAGCTGCTCGAGGATGGTGCGTCGTTCGCTGATGTCGGCGAAGGTGGCGATCGCCCCGCACTGGCGCCCCTGCTCGTCGAGTGAGGGGCGGGTGCTGAGGGAGATCCACGTCAGCACCCCCCCGGGCTTGCGCACCCCGATCACCACGGCGCGCCAGGAGCGCCCCGTCTGCAGCGTTTCGGCGGTGGGGTTGCTGGCGACGGGCCAGGGGGAGCCGTCCTCGTGCAGGAAGTGCCAGCGCCGGTCGCGGGCGTGGCGGGAGAGGAGCTGATCGTGGCTCATGCTGAGGATCTGCGCGGCGGCGTTGTTGGCGTAGATGGTGCGCCCGTGGAGGTCGAACACGAGCACCCCCTCGTGGAGCATCTCGGTGGTGATGTGCATGCGGTTCTCCACCGTGCGCAGCTCCGCGCGGCGCGCGCGCAGCTCCCCACGCAGGCGCTCGGCGGCGGCGAGGGCCTCCACGAGGCGCTCGCAGGCGAGGTCCAGCGCCCCCTCGGTGCTCCTCGTCCCGACTTGCGCGATCTCCCGCAGGGCGTGCGCAATCGTGCCGGGGGAGTCGGTGGGCTGGTGCTCGGTCTGCTCTAGGGGGGTCTGCACGATCGACGCTCGGTCCATCTGGAGGGTCATCGGCTTCGGGTACCCGTTACATGACAGCCGCACGGGCCCCTGGACAGCTCCGCGATCAACGGGCAGCTCCGAGATGATCGCCGCGGATCGCCCGGGACGGGGCCGGCGATCTCGCGGGCCATCTCGTGCGTCCCGCTTGCATGGGGAAGGGTCTGCCATAATCATCGCCTCCCATGCCCAAGATGAAGACCCACTCCGGCGCGAAGAAGCGCTTCAAGGTGACCGCCACCGGCAAGGTGCGGGGCCGCCACGCCTTCACGAGCCACATCCTCGAGAAGAAGTCCCCCAAGCGCAAGCGCACCCTGGGGGCCCCGGCGGAGATCTCCGCCCACGACACCCCGCGGGTGAAGCGGATGCTGGGCGTTGCCACCAAGAGCCAGCGGAGGGCCGCCGCGCCGAAGCGTGGGGGAGGGGAGGGCTCGTGAGGGTCAAGCGCTCGGTGCACGCCCGCAAGAAGCGCCGCGCCACGCTGGCGCTGACGAAGGGCTTCCGGGGGGAGGCGCACTCCAACTACAGGCGCGCCAAGGAGGCGCTGATCAAGGCGGACACCTACGCCTACCGCGACCGGCGCAACCGCAAGCGCGACTTCCGCCGCCTGTGGATAACCCGCATCAACGCGGCGGCGCGCCAGAACGGGATGAGCTACTCCCAGTTCATGCACGGCCTCTCCCTGGCGGGCGTGGAGCTCGACCGCAAGGTGCTCGCGGACGTCGCCGTGCGCGACGCCGAGGCGTTCCGACGTTTTGCCGAGGTCGCCCGCGAGGCGTCGGCCGCCTGACCTCAGGCCCCGACATCCGAGCCTCCCGGGCGCCGCTCCCCCGCAGGGGACGGCGCCTTTTCTATATCCGCAGTCGAACCCACCATCCCGAGCGTTCCATCCCAAGCAGTGAGGAAGATCCCAACCCCACTCCGATGACGGTCATCACATCCCCACACAATCCCCACCTCCAGGAGCTGCGCCGGCTGCGGCGCAGGCGCGAGCGCGCGCGCAGCGGGCGCTTCCTGGCGGAGGGGGAGGACCTGATCGCAGCTGCCCAGCGCGCGGGGTGGCCGGCGGTCGCGGGCTTCCGCGCGGCCGGCAGCGAACTCGGCGGCGGGGGCTTCCTGGACGTGGAGCCCGCCACGCTCGCGGCGCTCTCGACGCTGGGCTCGGGCGCGCGCGTGATCGGGGTCTACGAGCAGCGCTGGCTGGCAGCACCGGTGGGGCCGGTATGCGTATACCTGCACGGGGTCTCCGACCCCGGCAACGTAGGTACGGTGCTGCGCGCGGCGCTCGCCTTCGGGGCCTCCTGCGTGGCGTTGGGCCCGGGCTGCGCGGACCCCTGCTCGCCGAAGGCGGTGCGCGCGGGCATGGGCGCGATCTTCGCGGTCCCCCTCGCGCGCGCTGGCGCGGTGGAGGAGTTGCCGGGGCAGCGGATCGCGCTGGTGGCCGACGCGCGCCCGCCGGCGCTGGCGCTGGAACGGGTGCGTGGCCTGCTCGACCACGTGCCCGCATTTACGCTTCTCGTGGGCGCCGAGCGAGAGGGCCTGCCGGCGGAGGTGGTGGCGGCGTGCGAGCACGTGGCACACATCCCGATCGCGAGCGACTCCCTGAACGCGGCGATGGCGGCGACCGTGGCGCTGTATGAAATGACTAGGGTCCCCGCGTCATGATCGAACGGATCCAGCAGTTGCGCGCGGAGGCCGAGGGCGAGATCGCCGCGGCGGCGGGCGTGGATGAGCTGGAGGCACTGCGCGTGCGCCACCTTGGCCGCCGCGCGGAGCTGCCCCAATTGCTGCGCGGGGTGCGCGAGCTGCCGGCCCAGGAACGGGGCGCGGTCGGCAAGGCCGCCAACGAGGCGCGCGTGGCACTCCAGGAGCTGATCGAGGCGCGCGTCGCGCAGCTCGGGGAGGCGGAGCTCCAGACGAGCCTGCGGGAGGACCTCCTCGACGTGACCCTCCCCGGCGCTCCCCCGCAGCCGGTGGGCCGCCTGCACGTGCTCACCGCGACGCAGAGGGAGCTGGAGGACATTTTCGTGGGGCTCGGCTTCGCCGTGCTGGAGGGGCCGGAGGTGGAGACGGTGCACTACAACTTCGACGCCCTCAACCACAGCCCCACGCACCCCGCGCGGGCGCAGAGCGACACCTTCTATGTGCGCCCCCCTACCCGCCCGGCCGGGGAGGGTGCTTCCGGCGCCGGGAGCGCCCGGCTCGGCGGGCCCGAGGAGCTTGTGCTGCGCACGCACACCTCCCCGATGCAGATCCGCGCGATGGAAGCCCACCCGCCGCCGCTGTACGTGGTGATCCCGGGCAGGGTGTACCGGCCCGACAGCGACGCCACCCACACGCCCCAATTCCACCAGGTGGAGGGGCTGGCGGTGGACGAGGGGATCACCCTCGCCGATCTCAAGGGCACGCTGCTGGAGTTCGCGCGGGCGGTCTTCGGCGAGGAGCGCGAGGTGCGCCTGCGCCCTCACTTCTTCCCCTTCACCGAGCCCTCCGTCGAGGTGGACGTCTCCTGCTTCAACTGCGACGGCAGGGGCTTCCTGAGCGACGGCGCCCGCTGCCATCTCTGCAAGGGGGAGGGGTGGCTGGAGGTGCTGGGCGCCGGCGAGGTGGACCCGGGCGTCTTCTCCCACATCCCCACCACCGAGCGCAACGCGCCCGGGTACGACCCCGAGCGCGTGCAGGGCTTCGCCTGGGGCATGGGGATCGAGCGGATCGCGATGCTCAAGCACGGGATCCCCGACCTGCGCCTCTACTTCGAGAACGATCTGCGTTTCCTGGAGCAATTCGGATGAGGGTTCCCCTGGAGTGGCTGGGCGAGTACTGCGATCCGGGCCTGGACGTGCACGCGATCGAGGAGCGCCTGACGATGACGGGCACCAAGGTGGAGGCGATCCACCACCACGGGGTGCGCTCGCCCGAGCGCTTCGTGGTGGGGCGGGTGCTGGCGTGCGAGCGCCACCCCAACGCCGACCGCCTGAGCGTCTGTGAGGTCGATCTCGGACCCGCCGGGTCGGAGGGCCCGGCGACGATCGTGTGCGGGGCGCCGAACGTCGCCGCCGGGCAGACCGTCGCCGTGGCGTGCCCGGGGGCGGTGATGCCCGACGGCATGGAGATCAAGCGGGCGAAGCTCCGCGGGGTGGTCTCCGAGGGGATGATCTGCGCGGAGCGGGAGCTCGAGATCGGCCCGGGAGGGGAGGGGATCCTCGTGTTGGACGGGCTGCTCGAGGACGGCCGCCTCGCACCCGGCACCCCACTCGCCGAGGTGCTCCCGATCGCCACGGAGGTGCTGGAGCTGGAGGTGACCCCCAACCGCCCCGACTGCCTCGGGGTGTACGGGGTGGCCCGGGAGCTGCACGCCGCCACCGGCGCCCCGCTCGCGCCCGCGCCGTGGAGCGAGGACCCCGGCAGCGCCGGCCCGCTGCCCGCTGGGAGCGACGGTGCGGGGCTCGCGCAGGTCGAGGTGCGCTGCCCTGACCTCTGCCCCCGCTTCACCGCGCGCGTCTTCGAGAACGTCACGATCGCCCAGTCCCCGCCCTGGTTGAAGGCTCGCCTCAGTGCCGCGGGGCAGCGTCCGATCAACAACGTGGTCGACATAACCAACTACGCGATGCTCCTCACCAGCCAGCCGCTGCACGCCTTCGATCTCGATCGCGTCGCGGGCGCGCGGCTGGTGGTGCGCCGTGCGCAGGAGGGCGAGCGGGTGCAGACGCTCGACGGGCAGACCCGCACCCTGGACGGCGAGATGGTGGTGATCGAGGACGCCGAGGGCCCCACCTCGATCGCGGGGCTGATGGGCGGGGCGCGCTCGGAGGTGGCGCAGGACACCACGCGCGTGCTGATGGAGGTCGCCACCTGGGAGGGCCCCAACATCCACCGCTCCTCCTGGGCGCTGGGCCTGCGCAGCGAGGCCTCCGCGCGCTTCGAGAAGGGCCTCGCCCCCGAGCAGTGCATCGACGCCCAGGCGATCGCGGCGCGCCTGATGATCGAGCTGTGCGGCGCCACCCTGCTCCCCGGCACGATCGACGTGGGCCCCACGCCGCCCCAGCCCAGGGCGATCCGGCTGCGCGAGGCGCGCGTGGAGGCGATCCTCGGCGTGCCCGTGCCCCGCCCGCGCCAGCGGGAGATCCTGGAGGCGCTCGACTTCCAGGCGCGGGAGGCCCCGGATGGCCTCGACGTCACGGTGCCCCCGCCGCGGCGCGCGGACGTCGCGCGCGAGGCCGACCTGATCGAGGAGGTCGCTCGCATCGACGGCCTGGAGAAGCTTCCCGCGATGCTGCCGGGCCACCGGCCCGCGGGCCGGCTCTCCCAGGAGCAGCAGCTGCGCCGCCGCGCGGTGGACGCGCTGGTGGGGCGCGGACTGTACGAGACGGTGGGGTGGACCTTCGCCTCGCGCGAGAGCCTTGGGCGCCTGCGCCTGAGCGAGGACGACCCCCGCGCCGCGAACGCGCTTGCCCTGGAGAACCCACTCTCCGAGGAGCACGCGCTGCTGCGCACCACGCTGCTCGGCTCGCTGCTCGACAGCGCCACCCGCAACGCGGCGCGCGAGCACCCCGACCTGCGGATCTTCGAGGTGGGAACGGTGTTCGCGCACAGGCCCCCCCGGCGTCCCCAGGATCCGAGCGCGACGGACCCCTTCACGAGGGTGTTCGGTCCCGACAGGGACATCCCCGCCGTGGCGGACGTGCACGAGCACCGTGTGCTCGGGGTCACCCCCACCGTGGCGGGTGTGCACGAGCACCGTGCGCTCGGGGTGCTCCTGAGCGGTCGCCTAGCGCCCCCCACTTGGAGGGCGCCCGAGCCGCCGTGCGCGGACATCTATGCGGTGAAGGGGGTGCTCGAAGCGCTCGGTGCCGCGCTGCGTGTGCCGGTGGAGTGCCGCCCGAGCACAGAGCCCTTCCTGCATCCGGGCCGCGCCGCCAGTGTGCTGGTGGACGGCGAGCCGATCGGGTGGCTCGGCGAGCTTCACCCGCTCGTGGCCGCGCGCGAGCTCGAGGGCGTGGCCGTGATGGAGCTCGACCTCGACCGGCTGATCGCTGCGGCGGTGGCGGGGACGGGCACGCGCGTGTACAGCGACCTGATCTCCTTCCCCGTGCTGCGGCAGGACATCGCGGTGGCGCTCCCACGGGAGGTGCCCGCAGCGGCGGTACTCGAGGTGGTGCGTGAGGCGGCGGGCGGCCTGCTCGCGGACGCGCGGGTGTTCGACGTGTACGAGGGCCCGCAGATGGGGGAGGGGATGCGCTCGCTCGCGCTAGCGCTCTCCTTTCGGGCCCCCGACCGCACGCTCGCCGACGAGGACGTCGCGCCGCTGCGCGAGCGGATCGTGGCGGCGCTCGGCGAGCGGCTCGGAGGTGAGCTGCGTGGTTGAGCAGCCCCCCCAGGGCATCCCAGCCGGGGAGGTCTCCGCCCAGCGCTTCGCTCCCGGCTCCCCCCGGGTGCTGGTCGCGGGAGCCACGGGCTTCGCGGGCGCGCTCGCGGCGCACCTGCTGTGGCGCCATCCCCGCTTCGAGCTGGCCGGCGTCACCGGGCGCTCGGAGGTGGGGCGGCGCCTGGATGAGCTCTACCCCCGCTACCGCGTGCCGCTCACGATTGAAGAGCTCGACCTCGATCGCGATGCCGCCGAGCTCGCCGCCGCCGTGGTCGCCTACCCGCACGCGGCTGCCGCCCCCACGGTGGCCGCGCTGCGCGAGCGCGGTGTGCGCGTGGTGGACCTCTCCGCGGACTTCCGCCTGCGCGAGCTCGCCACCTACGAGCACTGGTATGGCCCCCACCCCCGGCCCGAGCTGCTGGAGGAGGCGGTCTACGGCCTCACCGAGCTTCACCGCGAGCGGATCGCCTCCGCGGGGATCGTGGCGAACCCCGGCTGCTACCCCACCGCCGCGGTGCTCGCGCTGGCGCCGCTCGCCCGCGCGGGGCTGATCGCGGACCTGGTGATCGACGCCAAGCAGGGGATCTCGGGGGCGGGGCGAACCTTCGACGACACCACCCACCTCTCGATGGCAGGCGAGAACATCCTCCCCTACAAGGTCGCCGCCCACCGTCACACGCCGGAGATCGAGGAGCAGCTCGACGCCCTCGACCCCGCCCATCCCGGTCTGGCCGTGCAGTTCCAGGCGCACCTCGTGCCGCTCGACCAGGGGGAGCTCGCCAGTTGTTATGTCACGCCCACACGCGCGGTGGGTGAGAGCGAGCTGGGGTCCCTCTACGAGAACGCCTACCGCTCCGAGCCGTTCGTCGAGGTGCTCGCCGCGCCGCCCGGAACACGCGATGTGCTCGCGACCAACTTCTGCCGCCTGTTCGCCGCCTCCGACTCCCACACCGGCAAGCTGGTCGTGCTCTCGGCGATCGACAACCTGTGGAAGGGCACCTCCTCGCAGGCCGTGCAGAACCTCAACCTCATGTATGGCCTGCCCGAGACCGAGGGATTGCTGTGAACCCGGGGCCCCATCTGCGGCAGTGGGATGTGAAGTCGGGGAAGCCGTGTACGTCTCCGGGGTGGTTGGGGTGAGTGCGGGGAACGACGTGTGGGGCGATGGCTCCTCCGACGGACCGCCACGGCCGTTCTTCGGCTCGCGCTGGGTGCAGGCGCCCGCGCACGTACGCGAACTGGAGCCCGACGCGGGGCTGCCCGCCGGCTTCCGCGCTGCGGGCGTCGCCTGCGGGATCAAGCCGAGCGGCAACCACGACATCGGCCTGCTGATCTGCGATGCGGAGCATCCCGTCAGCGCCGCGCGCTTCACCGCCAGCAGCACCGCGGCCGCGCCGGTGCTGCTCAGCCGCGAGCGCTGCCGCCTGGACGCCCTGCGGGCGGTGCTCGCCAACTCCGGCTGCGCCAACGCCGCCACCGGCAAGCGCGGCCTGGACGACGCCGCCAAGACGCAGGGCGCCGCCGCGATCGCGATGGGTGTGCAGCCCGAGGAGGTCCTGCTCGGCTCGACCGGTGGAATCAGCTGGTACCTGCCGGTCGACGTGGCCCTGAAGGGGATCCTCGCCGCCAGCGGGCAGCTGCGCCGCGAGGGGGACATCGACTTCCAAAAGGCGATCCAGACGACCGACGCCTTCGAGAAGCGCGCGAACCTCGAGGTGCGACTGCCCTCCGGGACGGTGCACCTCGCCGCCCAGTGCAAGGGGGCGGGGATGATCTCGCCGAACTTCGCCACGATGCTCTGCTTCGTGGAGACCGACGCCGCACTCGAGGCCCCCACCGCCGAGCTGCTGCTCGGCGTGTGCGTCAAGCGCTCCTTCGACCGCTGCACCGTGGATGGCGATCTCTCGACCAACGACACCGCCGTGCTGATGGCCTCGGGCGCGAGCGGCGTGGCGATCGCGCCCGAGAGCGAGGACGAGCTGCGCTTCGGCGAGGCCCTCGACGCGCTGCTGCGCCAGCTCGCGATCATGATGGTGACCGACGGCGAGGGCGCGGCGCGAATCGCCCGCGTGGTGGTGCGAGGCGGGTCGGGTGGGGGGGAGCTGGGAGCGCTCGATACGGTCGAGTTGGCCGCCCGCGGGGTCGCCAACTCGCCCCTCGTGAAAGCCGCGCTGCACAGCGCCGACCCCAACTGGGGGCGGATCGTGATGGCGGTGGGAGCGGCGCTGCCCGGCCCCGCCCCGCTGGCCTGCGACATCTCGATCGAGGGCATCCCCGTGTGCTCCGCCGGCGCCGCGATCGACCACGACGCCGAGGCGCTCGCGCGGGCGATCGACAGGCGCGAGG
This sequence comes from uncultured Solirubrobacterales bacterium, assembly GCA_963713985.1. GTDB lineage: Bacteria > Actinomycetota > Thermoleophilia > Solirubrobacterales > Solirubrobacteraceae > Palsa-744. The sequence goes on from OY970219.1 coordinate 2,847,006, forward strand.
TCGAATACGAGATCACGCTCCCCGGCGAGGGTGCCGAAACGGAGGTCTTCTTCTCCGACCTCTCCCACGAGTACGTGCGGATCAACGCGGAATACACCACCTGATGCGCTCCACTCCCACCGAACCGATGGTCGACCCGGCCACGAACCCCTCCTCCTCCTCCTCCTCCCTCCTCTCGTGCGGAGGGGCTGCCTGATGCGCGACGTCGCCACCCTCCTCGAGGCGCTCCCCTACATCCGCGAGTTCCACGGCAAGACCGCGGTGATCAAGTACGGGGGCGCCGCCATGGAGGATCCCGCGCTGCGCGAGGAGTTCGCCCGCGACGTGGTGCTGCTCAAGTACGTGGGGCTCAACCCGATCGTGGTCCACGGCGGCGGGCCCGACATCACCTCCTACATGGAGCGCCTCGGCCTGCCCGTGCGCTTCGTCGGCGGTCTGCGCGTCTCCGACGAGGCCACCGTCGAGGTCGCCAAGATGGTGCTCGTCGGCAAGGTCAACAAGGAGATCGTCGGGCGCCTCGCCCGCCACGGCCAGCCCGCGGTGGGTCTCTGCGGCGATGACGGCGCGCTCTTCCGCGTCGCCCGCCGCGCCGCCCCCGGCGGCGAGGACATCGGCTTCGTCGGGCGCATCGAGCGGGTGAACGTCGATGTGCTGCAGCACATCGCCCGTGACTACATCCCCGTGATCGCCTCCGTCGGCGGTGACCACGAGGGGCACTCCTACAACGTCAACGCCGACGAGGCCGCCGGTGCGGTGGCGCGCGCGATGGGGGCCTACAAAATGGTGTTCCTCACCGACGTCCCCGGCTGGCTCGCCGACCCCGAGGACCCCGCGAGCCTGATCGGCCAAGCCACTGCCGAGCAGGTGCGCGACGCACTGGCGGGCCTCGAAGGAGGGATGCGCCCCAAGCTCCAGGCCTGCCTGGAGGCGATCCAGGGAGGCGTCAGCTCCGCGCACATCATCGACGGGCGCATCCCCCACTCTCTGCTGCTGGAGTTCTTCACCGATGCAGGGATCGGCACCAAGATCGAGGCGGCCCCATGAGCACGTATGGCTGCGCTGGCCGGCGTCCTCGGTCGCTCGCGTGCATAAGCACGCCACGCTCCCTGCGTCCTTGGCCAGCTTGCCCTACGCACTCATGGGGATGGGGCTAAAGATGACCCTGAGTGAGCTCCAGGAGATCGAGGCGGCGAGTCTGATGGCCAACTACGCGCGCTTCCCCGTCGAGTTCGTGCGCGGGGAGGGGGCGTGGCTGTGGGACGCCGAGGGTGAGGAGTACCTCGACTTCCTCTGTGGCATCTCCGTCACCAACGTCGGGCACTGCCACCCGCGCGTGGTCGAGGCCGTGCGCGAGCAGGCCGGCAGGCTGATGCACGTCTCCAACCTCTTCTACACCGAGCCCGCGATGCGCTTGGCGCAGCGGCTCTCCGAGGGGGGGCTCGGCGGCAAGGTCTACTTCTGCAACTCCGGCGCCGAGGCCAACGAGGCGGCGATCAAGCTCGCGCGCAAGGCGCGCCCCGGGGGGGAGATCATCTCGGTGCACAACGCCTTCCACGGGCGCACCTACGGCGCGCTCTCCGCCACCCCCCAGGAGTCCAAGCAGGCGCCCTTCGCGCCGCTCGTCCCCGGCTTCCGCGCCATCGCCCCCGAGCCCGAGACGCTCGCCGGCGCGATCGATGGGCGCACCGCCGCCGTGCTGCTGGAGCCGATCCAGGGCGAGACCGGGGTCAACGTTCTCTCCCCGGAGCTGCTTCGCGCGGCCCGCGCGGCCTGCGACGAGCACGGGGCCGCGTTGATCTTCGACGAGATCCAGTGCGGCATGGGCCGCACGGGCTCGCTCTGGGCCTACGAGCAGACCGGCGTCACACCCGACGCCTTCACCACCGCCAAGGCGCTCGGTGGGGGCCTGCCGATCGGCGCGCTCGTCACGGCTCCGCGACTCGCCGACACGTTCGCCCCCGGCGACCACGGCTCAACCTTCGCCGGCGGCCCCGTGATCGCGGCCGCCTCGCTCGCCGCCCTCGAGATCGTGGAGGACCCCGAGCTGCTCGCGCACGTGCGCGAGCTCGGCCTGCGCCTCGCCGCGGGCCTGGAGGGGCTGGCGCATGTGCGCTCCGTGCGCGGACGTGGGCTGATGCTCGCCTGCGAGCTGGACATCGCGGCGCCCGAGGTCGTGCGCCGGGCGCTCCTGGAGCAGCGGCTGGTCGTCAACGCCACAGGCCCCACCACCGTGCGGCTGCTCCCTCCCCTGATCCTCGCCGAGGACGAGGTGGACGAGGGCCTCGAGCGGCTCGGCGCGGCGCTCGCCGGATAAGGTTCCGCGCCCATGAGCGACGATCCCCACGGCTTCCCCCCCCGCACCGCCTCCTACGAGGCCGACCCCGAGCAGGTGCACCGCGTGCTGCTGCTCTACTCCGGCGGCCTCGACACCAGCGTGATGCTGAAGTGGATCCAGGACCGCTACGAGGCCGAGGTCGTCTGCCTCACCGTCAACCTTGGGCAGCCCGGCGAGGACTACACGGTGATCGAACAGAAGGCGCTGCGGCTCGGGGCGCTCGAGTGCCACGTCGTGGACGCCCGCGAGGAGTTCGCCCGCGACTTCCTCGCGCCCGCGATCAAGGCCAACGCGCTCTACGGCGGGGGCTACCCCCTGTTCACCGCGCTCGGGCGGCCCCTGATCGCCAAGCTCGCCGTCGAGTACGCCCGCCGCTCGGGCTGCGACACGATCGCGCACGGCTGCACCGGCAAGGGCAACGACCAGGTCCGCATCGAGGCCACCGTCGCCACGCTCGGCCCCGAGCTGAAGGTGATCGCCCCCGTGCGCTCCTGGCAGATGGGCCGTGAGGAGGAGATCGCCTACGCCCGCGAGCACGGGATCCCCGTCAAGGGGGGCACCGAGGTCGTCCCCTACTCGATCGACGACAACCTCTGGGGGCGCTCCTCGGAGGGGCGCTGGATCGAGGAGCTCGACCACGCCCCCGAGGAGGACGTCTTCCAGCTCGTCACCCCCCCCGAGCGCGCCCCCGACGAGCCCCAGATCGTGAGCATCGGCTTCGAGCGCGGAGTACCCATCGCGCTGGATGGCGAGCGCCTCGGCCTCGTGGAGCTGCTCGAAGCGGCCGCCGAGATCGGAGCGCGCCACGGGGCCGGGATCGTGGACCACATCGAGGACCGCATCGTGGGCCTGAAGGTGCGCGACATCTACGAGGCCCCCGCCGCCGCCCTCGTCCTCCCCGCCCACCAGGAGCTCGAGAAGCTCGTGGGCACCATCCACCAAAACCAGTTCAAGCCCCAGCTCGACCGCCAGTGGGCCTATCTGGTCTACGCCGGGCTCTGGTGGGAGCCCCTGCGGTGCGACCTCGACGCCTACATGGAGTCCGTCAACGAGCGCGTCAGCGGCACGATCGGCCTGAAGCTCTACAAGGGCCACGTCCGCGTCGTCACCCGCGAGTCCCCCCACGCCGTCTACGACGCCCGGCTGGCCTCCTTCTCGGAGTCCGGCGGGCTCTTCTCCCAGACCGCCTCCCCCGGGTTCATCGAGCTCTGGTCCCTGCAGTCCCGTATGGCCTGGCGGCTGCGCGAGCAGGACTGAGTCCCGTCCGGTCTCGCCCATACTCTGAGGAGTGTGAGACCCGAGGGAGACCACGCGCCCGGCGGGCGCCCCCCGCAGGAGGGCGAGCGCGGCACGCTCGCCGAACGTCGCGCCCGTCGCGCATGGCTGGGCGACGCGGCCCTCCTGCGCCGCGCCGAGGCAGCCGAGGCGACGGTCCGCACGCTGGAGGGCCACATCACCGACCTGCGCCGCCGCCAGGCGGAGGTCGAGCAGGAGCGCGAGCGCGCCGCCTCGCAGCTCGCCGAGCGCGACCTCGAGCTGCGCCGGGTCAAGCAGCGCGAGTACGCCGAGCAGCAGCTGCGCGTGGAGGCGGAGGAGGCCGCGATGCGCCTGCGCCGCGTCCACCGCACCGACCTGGACCGGCTGCAGCGGCGCGCCGAGGAGGCCCGCGCCGCCGCCCAGCACGCCGAGGAGCAGCGGGACGTCCTCGCCGCCCGCCTGGCCGGTGTCGGCGAGAGCTGCGCCCGCCTGCAACGCAGCGTCGAGACGCTGCAGAGCGCCGCCGCCGGGCTGCGCGTCATGCTCGAGCACGACCGCCGCGTCGACCAGGCCCGCATCCGCTCGCTCGAGGGGGAGCTGGAGCGAGCGCTCGCTCCCGCCGTACCCGCCGTCGAGGCGGGCATTCCGGCGGAGGCCGTGGAGGCCGCTCGGCGCGAGGAGATGGCGGGCGCGCTAGCCGCCGCCGTAGAGCGCCTGCGCGCGCGGGTGGGCGCCGTGGACGAGCAGCCGGAGATCGTGCCGCAGGCCCCCGAGCTGCCCAGCCGGCAGGCCACTGAGCCGGCCGCTCGATCGGAGGTCGCCCAGCAGACATCCGGGGCAAGCCCCGCGCCCCCCGAGGAGGCTCCGGCGGCGGTCGAGCAGCCGGCGCCTGCACCACCCGCGCCAGAGATCCCCACTGTGTACGTGGTGCCGCGCCTCTTCCGCTCGCAGGAGCGCCGCGGGCCACTGCTCGCGCCCGCGATCCGGCGGGTCGCGGGGCGCCTGCTCGAGTGGGCCGACCGGGCCCAGGAGCGGTCTCGCTAGGGCCCGGCGCTCCGCCGCTCCCAAGCCTAAGATCAACTCCGGTGTCCAAGCCCTCCTGCGCCCACCTGCACGTCCACTCCGAGTACTCCCTGCTCGACGGCGCCTGCAAGATAGACGCGCTCGCCGCGCGCGCCGCTGAGTTCGAACAGCCCGCCCTCGGCCTCACCGATCACGGCGTGATGAACGGCGCGGTGGAGCTGCACAAGGCGTGCGCCAAGCACGGCATCAAGCCGATCGTGGGCTGCGAGATATACCTCGTCGAGGACCACACCGCCGCCTCCGGCCGCTCCGATCGGGGATCCGAGCCCGCCCGCCCGGGGGGGAGGCGAACCGAGCGCAACCACCTCACGCTGCTCGCCGAGAACGACACCGGCTACCGCAACCTCGTCAAGCTCTCCTCCGCCGGCTTCCTGGAGGGGCTGCAGCGGGGCAAGCCCACCGTCGATCTGCAGCAGGTCGCACGCCACGCCGAGGGCGTGATCGCGCTCACCGGCTGCCTGGCCTCCCGCTTCTGCCAGCGCCTCACCGAAGATCGTCCCGGCGACGCGCATGCCCACGCGGAGGAGCTGATCGGCATCTTCGGTCCCGAGAGCGTCTACTTCGAGTTGCAGAAGAACGGCCTCGCCGCCCAGGAGAAGTGCAACGAGGGCATCGAGCGCATCGCCCGCGAGCTCGGCGGGCGCCTGGTGGGCACCGGCGACGTGCACTACCTGCGCCGCGAGGACTACGAGCACCACACCGCGCTGCTGTGCGTGCAGACCAAGAGCACGATCGCCGCCCCCAAGCTCACCTTCGAAACCAACGAGTTCTATCTGCGCGACAGCGCGCAGATGGCGCAGTCCTTCGCGCAGTGGCCCGAAGCGCTCGCCAGCACCCTGGAGATCGCCGAGCGCTGCTCGGTGCAGATCGAGCTCGGCAAGCAGCTCATCCCCAGCTTCCCCACCCCCGACGGAACCCCCGAGGGCGAGTACCTGCGCGCCCGCGTGCAGGAGGGGATGCGCCTGCGCTACGGCGATCCGCCGCCCGCGGAGGCGCTGGAGCGCATGGAGATGGAGCTCTCCGTGATCGAGCGCATGGGCTTCAACGCCTACTTCCTGATCGTCTGGGACTTCGTCAAGTACGCCAAGGAGAACGGCATCGCCGTGGGGCCCGGGCGCGGCTCGGCGGCCGGCTCGCTGGTCTCCTACTGCCTGCAGATCACCGACGTCGACCCCCTGCGCTACGAGCTGCTGTTCGAGCGCTTCCTGAACCCCGAGCGGGTCTCGATGCCGGACATCGACATCGACTTCTCCGTGCGTGGACGCGAGCGCGTGATGCGCTACGTGACCGAGAAGTACGGGCGCGAGTCGGTCGCGCAGATCGTCACCTTCGGCAAGATGTTCCCCCGCGCCGCCACCCGCGACGCGGCGCGGGTGCTCGGCTACGACTACGCCGCCGGGGACCGCCTGGCGAAGCTGATACCCGACCCGATCATGGGCCGGGCGCCCTCATTCGAGGACTGCCTGAAGCCGGGCGAACAGCTGCGCAAGGTCTACGACGAGGAGCCCGAGGCGCGACACATCCTCGACGTGGCCAAAGGCCTGGAGGGGATCGTGCGCAACTCCTCGATCCACGCCGCCGCCGTCGTGATCGCCGACCGGCCCCTCACCGACATCGTGCCGCTGCAGCTCGCCGACGCCGGCACCGGGGAGAACGGGGAGCGCAGCTTCCGCACCGTCACGCAGTTCTCGATGAAGCCGATCGAGGAGATCGGCCTGCTGAAGATGGACTTCCTGGGACTGCGCAACCTCGACGTGATCGAGGACGCACTGGACATCATCGAGCGCTCCGCTCAGGGTGGGGCGCCGGGCACGGCCGTGACGGCCGGGTCCGAGGGAGCCGCCGGCGAGGCCGCCGCGCGCCTGGACATGGCCACGCTCCCGCTCGATGACCCCAAGACCTACGAGATGCTCGCCCGGGGGGACTCCATCGGGGTCTTCCAGTTCGAGTCCGAGGGCATGCGGGAGGCGCTCAAGAAAGTCCGCCCCGACGAGTTCAACGACCTCGTCGCGCTCAACGCGCTCTACCGGCCCGGGGCGATGGACCAGATCCCGGTGTACGCCAAGGGCAAGCACAACCCCGAGACGATCTCCTACCCCGACGAGCGCCTGCGCTCGATCCTGGAGCCCTCCAAGGGCGTGATCCTCTACCAGGAGCAGTCGATGCAGATCGCCAAGGAGCTCGCCGGCTTCTCCGGCGCCAAGGCGGACGACCTGCGCAAGGCGATCGGCAAGAAGAACCGCCAGGCGATGGCGGCGCTGAAGCCCGAGTTCGTCGAGGGCTGCCGCGCCTCGGGCACCCGCCCAGAGGTGATCGAGTTCCTCTGGCAGACCAACGAGAAGTCCGCGGACTACTCCTTCAACCGCTCCCACGCGGCCTGCTATGGGCTGATCGCCTACCGCACCGCCTGGTTGAAGGCCAACTACCCCGCCGAGTACATGGCGGCGCTGATCTCCTCCGTCATGTCCACGAAGGACAAGGTGCCCTTCTTCGTGGCCCGCTGCGAGGAGATGGGGATCGAGATCCTGCCCCCCGACGTCAACCTCTCTGACCACGAGTTCACCGTGGTGGAGGGCAACATCCGCTTCGGCCTCGACGCCGTCAAGGGCGTCGGCTACCAGGCGGTGGAGGCGATCAAACACGCACGGGATGGGAGCTCGCCCGCCCGGCCGTTCAGCTCCCTGTGGGACTTCTGCGAGCGCGTGGACAACCGCACGGTCAACAAGAAGGCGATCGAGGCGCTGATCAAGTGCGGCGCGCTCGGCTCCACCGGAGCGAGCCGCAAGGGGATGCTCGAGGTGCTGGAGAAAGCGCAGGCCAAAGGCCAGCAGATCCAGCAGGACACCCAGATCGGACAGGGCTCGATCTTCGACGAGATGATGGGTGACGGCGCCGGCCAGAGCTCATCCAGCCAGGGCCCCTCCGGCCTCGCGGCCGCCCCGCACCTGCCGATCCCCACCGAGGAGCTCGACCAGGCGGAGCTGCTCGCCGCCGAGAAGGAGGCGATCGGGCTGTTCGTCTCCGCGCACCCCCTGAAGCCTGTGCGGGAGGCGCTGCGCGCCCGCGCCGACTGCCCGATCGCCGCGCTCGCGGGGCGCCGCGACAAGGACTGGGTCACCGTCGGGGGGATCGTCACCGAGAGCAAGCGCATCCGCACCCGCAACGGGGATCACATGATGTTCGCCACCCTCGACGACCTCGAGGGCGCCGTGGAGATGCTCGTGTTCGGCAAGGCCCTCGCCGAGCACGAGGCGGCGCTCGCCGTCGACCAGGTGGTGCTGGTGCGCGGGCGCGTCGACCACAAGGAAGCCGGCAAGACCTGCCTGGTGGTGCAGTCCGCCGAGACCTTCGCCCCCAGCGAGCAGGAGCTGGCGGACGCCCGCGCGGCCTCCGAGCGCGCGGCGGCGCCCGCGCGGCCGGTGTGCCTGCGGGTCGACGCCACCAAGCTCCCCGCCAGCGTGATCGACGAGCTCAAGCACGTGATCGGGAACTTCCCCGGCCCCGCGGAGGTGGTGCTCGAGATGGACACCAGCACCGGCCCCCGCCGCCTGCGCTTCGGCGACGCCTACCGGGTGGCGCCCACGCCGACGCTCCGCGCCGAGCTGGAGCAGGTGTTGGCCCCGGCATGCCTGGCGGTGGCATAGACGGATCTCAGGTGCGCGCCTCGCGCCTGCGTCGCGCCTGGAGCCCCCGCTTGCGCAGCGCCATCGCCAGCGCGACCTCCTCGGCCGTGGGGCCGCCGTCGCCGGGGGTCTCCAGCACGCAGGGAAGGTCCTCGAAGGGGGCGGCGGCGAGGAAGGTCGCGCAGCCGCGCTCGCCCAGCTCACCCTGGCCGACGTTGGCGTGACGGTCGCGGTTCGATCCCAGGGCGCCCTGGGAGTCGTTGAGGTGCAGCGAGCCCAGCCGCTCCAGGCCGACCTTCGCGGAGACCTCGTTCATCAGCGCATCCAGGCCCGCGGGGGTGCGGATGTCATACCCCGAGGCGAACAGGTGGCAGGAGTCCAGGCACACCCCCAGCCGCTCGCCGGCACCCGCGGCCTCGATCAGCGCGGCGAGCTCCTCGACCGAGCGCCCCAGGGTCCCTCCGGCGCCCGCGGTGTTCTCGAGGTGAAGCTCACAGCCCTCGCTCTCCGCGAGCGCCTCGCGGATCGTGGCCCCCGCGCGGGCGATCGCCTCGCCGACGTCGCCCGTCTTCGCGGAGCCCGGATGCAGGACCACCCCCGCGGCCCCGATGCGCTCCCCCACGCGCAGCGAGTGCGTCAGCGACTCGAGCGATTTGGCGCGGATCTCCGGATCCTCGCTGGCGCAGTTCAGCAGGTACACCGCGTGGATCAGCACCGCGTCGATCGGGCTCGCCACGAGCGCCTCGCGGAAGGCGGCGACGTCCTCATCGCTGTAGTTGGTGGGCCGCCACATCCGCGGGGACTGGTTGAAGATCTGGATCGCCCGGCAGCCGCGCTCGATCCCCCGCTCGACGGCCCTGGGCAGACCGCCGGCCGGCGAGACGTGCGCTCCGATTAGCATGCGGCGGATCTTATGCGCCTGAGGTTCGCCCCATCCCCCACCGGGGCCCTGCACATCGGGGGGGCGCGCACCGCGCTCTTCAACTGGCTGCTCGCGCGGGGCTCGGGGGGGACGCTGGTGCTGCGCATCGAGGACACCGACCGCGAGCGCTCCACGCCTGAGAACGTCCAGCAGATCCTGGACGCGCTGAGCTGGCTGGAGCTCGACTGGGACGAGGGGCCGATCTTCCAGTCCGAGCGCGCCGAGCGCCACAGGGAGGTCCTGGAGGGGCTGCTCGCCTCGGGGCACGCCTACCGCTCGGACGCCACCGCGGAGGACGTGCGAGCCTACAAGCAGGTCCACGGCGCCGAGCGCGGCTTCCGCGGGGAGGGGCGGACGGGGACCCAGAAGGAGGGGGCGGTGCGCCTGCGGGTACCGGACGAGGGGGCCACCGTGGTCCACGACGCGATCCGCGGGGAGACGCGCTTCGAGCACGTGCACCTCGATGACCCCGTGATCGCGCGCTCGGACGGCTCGGTGCTCTACAACTTCGCGGTCGCGATCGACGACCTGGACGCCGGCATCACGCACGTGGTGCGCGGGGAGGACCACCTCTCCAACACTCCCAAGCAGCTGCTCGTGCTGGAGGCGCTGGGCGCGCCGCAGCCGGTGTACGCGCATCTGCCGCTGCTGCACGGACCCGACGGGCGCAAGCTCTCCAAGCGCCACGGCGCCGCCTCCGTGCAGGAGCTCCGCACGGCGGGCTACCTGCCGGAGGCGGTGCGCAACTACCTGGCGCTGCTCGGCTGGGGCGCGGGGGACGACGCCACCGTGATCCCCACCGCGCAGCTCGCGGAGCGCTTCGCGCTGGAGCGTGTGAGCCGCAATCCAGCGCAGTTCGACGAGACGAAGCTGCGGTGGATGAACGGGGTCTACATCCGCGAGCTGCCCCCCGGGGAGCTCGCGGAGCGTGTCGCCGGGCACCTGGCCGAGGAGGGCCCGCCGAGCGCGCGGGGCGTCGTCGAGCACCTCGCCGATCAGAGCTCGCCGAGCGTAGGGAGCCTCGAAGCGCAGCGGCCCGGGGACGGCCGGGAGCGCTTCGAGCGCGCGGTCGCGATCAGCCAGGAGAAGATCCAGACGCTCGCTGACTTCTGGCCGCTGGCGGGGTTCCTCTTCGGGGAGCCCCCCCTCGAGGAATCCGAGAGTGCCCGTCGCGGGCGGGAGCGGTGGCTCGACGCGCAGGGCAGGGGGGTGCTGGCGCAGACGCGCACGGCGCTCGCGCAGTGCGCGGGCTTCGCCGAGGAGGAGGTGCAGGGGGCGCTCACGGAGGTGCAGCAGCGCCTGGGGGTGAAGCCGCGCGAGGTCTACCAGCCGCTGCGGGTGGCGCTCGCGGGCACCCCGATCTCGCCGGGGATCTTCGAGAGCGTCGCGCTCCTGGGACGCGAGGAGACCCTGCGGCGCATCGATACCGCGCTCGCGCGGGGCTGAGGTGCACGTTCAGCCCTCGAAAACATCGGTTCGCGGCCGATTACCGATACGAACCTGCGGCCAAATGCCTCAACCGAACGTCTACCGCTGCCGATAGACACGTGACCAGGCGCCCAATGGATTGGGCGGTGTGCGATTCCAAGGTAGGTGCGCAGGAGCATGCAGGCAACAGCCACCACACGCCAGCAGCGGGCCAAGGAGCGGCCAGCAGCGGCAAGCGAGCCCCCCGCGAAGGGCGGCCGCCACCAGAACGAGGGCCACGGCCGGCGTCTGACGCAGGCCTTCGAAGCACTCGAGGCCTTCCCCGCGCTGGCGGAGTCGCGCAAGCGCCTCCTGTCGGTGATGTCCAAGGAGCACGTCGCCACCGCTGACGTGGTAACTGCGGTGGAGTCCGATGTGGCGCTGGTCACGGCGGTGCTGCGCATGGCCAACCAGGCGCAGGAGGGGCGCGGCCGTGTGGAGACGGTGGTGGAGGCCGTGGAGCTGCTCTCCCCCCAGACCGTGCAGGCGCTGGCGGCGCGGGTGCGGACCTTCGACTTCTTCGAGCGCGCGAGCGTGTGGGACGCGGCGCCGGAGCGCTTCCGCCTGCACGCCCTGGCGACCCAGCACGCGGCGGACAGGGTGGCGGGCGAGGTCGGTTATGAGCACCGGGACCGTCTGACGGTGACGAGCCTGCTGCACGACATCGGCAAGCTCGTGCTGATGCACGCCTACCCGGGGTACCCCTCGCAGGTTCACCAGGGGGCGCAGACCCCCGAGGAGCGCATCCACCAGGAGCGCCGCGAGCTGGGCGTGGACCACGCGCTCGTGGGCGGGGTGCTCGCGCGGCGGTGGGGGATGCCGGTGTCGGTGGCGAGCGTGATCGAACGCCACCACAGCACCGAAGCGGTGGGGGAGGCGGCGTTCGTGCGTCTCGCGGACATGCTCGCCCACTACAGCCAGGGCGCCCCGGTCTCCCCCGCGGAGATGCTGCGCTGCGCGCGCACCGTGGGGCTGGGGCCGGAGGAGCTGCGCAGGGTGATGTACGAGCTGCCGGGCTCCACCAGCCAGCGCCAGCGCCACGTCGACCCGTGCCCGCTCTCGGGGCGCGAGCTGGGGGTGCTGCAGCGCCTCGCGGAGGGCAAGGTGTACAAGCAGATCGCCCACGAGCTCACGCTCTCCACGAGCACGGTGCGCACCCACCTGCACAACATCTACGGCAAGCTCGGCGCGGTGGATCGCGCGCAGGCGGTCCTGATCGCCACCGAGCGCGGCTGGTTGTAGTTCCGTAGCATCGCGCGGGTGAGGGCGCGATGATCTCGATCACCAGCAAGTCCCCCTACGCGGTGCTGGCGCTCGCGGAGCTGGGTCGCAGCGAGGGCTCGGGGCCGGTGCCGATCGGGGAGCTCGCGCGCCGCCGCGAGGTGCCCGTGCAGTTCCTGGAGCAGCTCTTCGCGGTTCTGCGCCGCGCGGGCATCCTGGCCTCCCAGCGGGGAGTCAAGGGCGGCTACCGCTTCGCGCGCGACCCCGCGACGGTGACGGTGCTGGAGGTGGTGGAGCTGCTGGACGGACCCCTCGGACGCGACTCCCAGGGCATCTTCGCGGACGCGGCACTGGCCGCGCGGGGGGTGCTGGAGGGCGCCACGATCGCCGACGTCATCGAGCGCGAGACGCGCGAGGCGGGGGCGAGCATGTACCACATCTGAGGCGTGGGAGCGGACGCTTGGGGAGGCGGCGAACGCTCACCCCGGCCGGACGACGCCCGCCCGGGCGCGCTTGACCGCGTACATCGCACGGTCGGCCTCGACGAGAGCGGCCTCGTCGTCGACGGTGAGGCGGTGGAGCATCGCGAAGCCGGCGCTCGCCGCGAGGTGCACGACGGCCTCGCCGGTGTCGATGGTGCAGGTGGCGATCACGTGCATGAGGTCCTCGGTGACGATCTCGGCGCCCCGGGGGTCCATGTGGGGGAGCAGCACCGCGAACTCGTCGCCGCCGAGACGGGCCACCAGATCAGTTGCGCGCAGCCTCCGCGTGAGCATCCTGGCGACCGCCTTGAGCGCCTCGTCGCCGGCCTTGTGGCCGTGGAGGTCGTTGACCTGCTTGAAGCCGTCGAGGTCGATCGCGACCAGCGCGGCCTGCTCGTCGTAGCGCTGGCAGCGCCCGATCTGGAGCTTGAGGTCGTGCTCGAAGAGCCGCCGGTTGCGCAGTCCGGTCAGGGGATCGTGATCGGCGAGGTGGCGCAGGTGCTCCTCGAGGTGCTTGCGCTCGGAGATGTCCTGCACCTGGACGATGAAGTGCAGGGGCCGCTCCTCGCGATCGCGCACGAGCGAGACGGAGAGCAGCGCCGACATCGTCTCCCCGGAGGCGTTGAAGTAGCGCTTCTCGGCCTGGTAGGCGGAGATCTCGCCGTCCAGGAGCTGGCGGCGGCGGCCGGCGTCGTTCTCGGCGTCCTCGGGGTGGGTGATGTCCTGGAAGCGCTTGCGGATCAGCTCCTCGGAGGTGTAGCCGGTGATGTCGCAGAGCGCCTGGTTGACGAGCACCCAGCGCCCCTCCTGGTCGAGTAGGCCCGTGCCGATGGGGGCGCGCTGGAAGACCTCCTCGAAGCGCTCCCGAGGGTGGGGGGGTGGCTCCTCGGGGGGCTTGGCGTCGGAGACGTCGAGCATCACCGCGACGCCGCTCGAGATCGTGGAGGGGTCCGCGGCGCCGTGCGGGGAGAGGGGGCCGACGTCGATCATCAGCTGGTGGCGCCCGCCGTCCGTGCGGATCATCCGCGAGCGCGTGTCCCCCCGCAGGGCGGAGCGGCAGAGCGGCTCGATCTGCCGCCAGAGCTCCGGAGGGAAGGCCTCCGCGAGGGGCCGTCCCTCGTGGTGGATCGGCGAGCCCTCCCGGCGGCCGAGCACGTGACCGGCGGCGAGGATCAGGCGCAGGTCGGAGTCGAAGACCGTGATCAGGGCTCCGGGCAGATCCTCCCGGCTGGCCATCGCGGTCCCCTCGAAGCTCGCACGCAGCCGGGCTGCTACCTCGGGGTCGGGCGTGGGCATGTTCCCCGTATATCGACAGCCGCGCCGCCAGCTTGACGGCAGAGGGGGCACATCGCGGCAGGTGAGGTGTGGGGCGGGGCGGCCGGAGCCCCGCGGGGGTATTGTCGTGCAGAAGATGCCCCGAATCCCGATCAACATTGCGGAGCTCGTGGGGGGGACGCCGCTGGTGGGCCTGCCGGGGATGCTGGGTGAGACGACGGATCGGAGATCGGCCAGCGCGAGCGGGGTGGAGCTGTTCGCGAAGCTCGAGTCGGCCAACCCGGGGGGGAGCGTGAAGGACCGCATCGGCGTGGCGATGATCGAGGCGGCGGAGGCGGAGGGGCGGATCGAGCCGGGGCGCACCACGATCGTGGAGGCCACCAGCGGCAACACGGGGATCGCGCTGGCGTTCGTGTGCGCGGCGAAGGGCTACGAGCTGGTGCTGACGCTGCCCCAGGGGATGAGCCGCGAGCGGGAGAGCCTGCTGCGGCTCTACGGGGCGAGGGTGCAGATCACGGAGTCGCTGGGGGGGATGAGCGAGGCGGTGGCCGCCGCCCGGGAGCTCGCCCGCCGGGAGGACACGTTCCTGCCCGACCAGTTCTCCAACCCCGCGAACCCGCTGGCGCACCGGCGCACCACGGGCCCCGAGATCGAGCGCGCCCTGGAGGGTCCCCCCGACGTGCTGGTGGCGGGGGTGGGCACCGGGGGGACGATCACCGGAGCGGGGGGGTACCTGCGCGAGCGCAACCCGCACCTTCAGATCGTGGCGGTGGAGCCGCAGGGCTCGGCGGTCCTCTCGGGAGGCGCCCCGGGTCCGCACCGCATCCAGGGCATCGGCGCGGGCTTCGTGCCGCCGGTGCTCGAGCGGGAGCTGCTCGACGAGGTGATCGCGGTCTCCGACGACGACGCGATCCACACCGCGTGGAGCTGCGCGCGGCGCACAGGCCTGCTGGCGGGCATCTCCGGGGGCGCGGCGCTGTGGGCGGCGCTTCAGGTCGCCGCGCGTGAGCAGTCCCAGGGGAAGCGGATCGTCGCGATCGTGCCGGACTCCGGCGAGCGCTACGTGTCGCAGGCGTTCTTCGCGCCGTAGGGGTTTCGTGGTTGGAATGGGGACCCCCACAAGGGGGGTCGGGGGAGGGGTACGCGTGGGGATGTCGACCGCGGCTCCCGGCGCCGGCCGCGGCTGGAGGGCGAGGAGCCGGCGCTACCCTGTGTGGATGCGCGGTCTGGGCACCCTCGCGGGGGTCGTGAAGGAGCTTCGCCGGGACGTGGCCGCGGCACGCGACCGCGATCCCGCGGCCCGCGGTGTGGGGCCGGTGGAGATCGTGGCGACGTGGCCGGGCATCCACGCGCTGCTCTCCCACCGGGTGGCCCACGCGCTGCACGAGTCGGGGGTGCCGCTGCTGCCGCGTACGCTCGCGACGCTCACGCGGACGGTGACGGGGATCGAGATACACCCCGCGGCGCAGATCGGCAGGGGCCTGTTCATCGACCACGGCGCGGGGGTGGTGGTGGGGGAGACGGCGACGATCGGCAACGACGTGACCCTCTACCAGGGCGTGACCCTGGGGGGCACGGGTTTCGCGACGGGCAAGCGCCACCCCACGGTGCAGGACAACGTGACGATTGGCTCCGGCGCCAAGCTGCTGGGCCCAATCACCGTGGGCCATGGCGCGAAGATTGGCGCCAACACGGTTGTCATAACCGACGTGCCGCCCAACTCCACGGTGGTCGGCAACCCCGGCCACCCCGTGCGCGTTGACGGCCGCCGCCCGGAGGGCCCGGACGCGGATTGGATCCACCTGCCGGACCCGATCGCGGAGGCGATCGGCGGCCTCTCCAGCCGCATCGGCGCGCTGGAGCGCGCGGTGGGCGAGCTCTCCGGCGGGCGCCTCGAGCCCCCCGTGGCGAAGGTCAGGCCGCTGCGGCCCGTGAAGGGGCCCAACCCGGCGGGAGGGTGAAGCAGAAGCACTCCCTCAGGGAACGCCTGCAGCTTGCGCGCTTCCCGGGTTGGCGCTAGACGCCCGTCAGGTACGGCGACGCAGCTGGCTCGGAGCCCGGCTCTGTCTCCCAGTAGTTGCCGTGGGTCAACTTGACTGTCTCGATCGAGTCCGCGCCTACCAGCACGATCTCCATCTGCCGATCGTTGCGGTGTTTCTCCTCCATCGCCTCATATGCGCTCAGCGCCTCGGCCGGGTCGCTGTATGGCTGCTCAAAGACGAGTTGCTGCTGTTTGCGGTCGTAAACAAGCAGGAAATGGACTAGTGGCATCTCGTTATGACCTCCTGAAGTACGGTACCGCTCGGGCACGGGCAGCGTCGAATGCTTGGACGAACGGGGAGTCTGGTTGCTGTCCTATCCGTTCCATGTACATTCCCAAGCTTGCGAGTCGGAAATACTCCTTGAGATCGTTTGGGCCTTCGCCCTCCTTGAGTCCGATTCCGAGCCGCGATCCCGTGCGCTCGACGGCGAGCGCCCATTCATGCTCCTGCGGGTCACGTAGCTGAATCTCAATCATTCGGCCATCGCGAATCACAATTACGTGGACGGCGCGATAGCCGCTGTCCGCCGGCTCGTCCCGGCGGTCGCGAATGCGCCCATGCACATCCCAGTTCTTGCGGATTCGGCGCAGAACGCCGGCGACCTGCTGTCGGCTCGGTAGGACCGCCCGGCAACCGCCGATATCCCCCATCGTCCAAAGCTGCATCGAGTCGAGCCGCGTGAGCTTGTTGATGATCTGCTCGCGGCGCTTGAGACGCTGGGCAACAGGCACACGATCACCAATGCGCTTCAACGTCGGAATCTCGCTGCAGACCATCGATCGCAGGCCCATCGCGGTCTTCTTGAGTGGCAGCTGGAAGGACTCCCGGAAGGCGATCGTGGCTAGGAACGATTCAGTAGTGGCTGGCGAGACCTCTTGTTCGTCCGATAGCCAGAAGCGCCGCAGCTCCTCGCCGGCCCGGTCGACCGAAGAACGGCTGTAGCCCGGGAGGGGTGCAAACTTGCTCGTCTTCTGAGTCATGCCGGTTAGTAGTAGACAGTACGGCAGCGATGGCGCGGGCGCGCCTTGTACGCCGGGGCCTGGCCGCGGTTCCACAGGCGGTGGTCGAGCACGCGAGGGGGGACGCCGGTGCGCGCGGAGATCAGCTCGCAGGCGCGCACCGCGCAGGCGCGGATCTCGCGCTCGGCGCCGCCGGTCGGCAGCAGCTCGCCGGCGTCGATGCGGGCTGCGAGCGCGCCCTCGTAGACCAGGATGCCCTCGCAGCGCAGCACGTGGGGGACGAGGTTGTCGGCGAAGATCGTCAGGCGGTCGAGGTCGATGAAGCTCGCCACTCCCGCCAATGCGAGGTCGGCGGCCACGATCTGGGCGCGCTTGTAGAAGCCGCGGTCGTCGAACATCGCCATCCCCCGCGCCAGCGTCTGCGCGAGCCGCTCGGCCGAGCCCTCGCACTGCGCCACCACCTCCAGGGCGCGGCGGCCGCCGAGGAAGCGCCCCAGCTCGCGTAGCGCCTGGGCGTAGAGGCTCATCAGCTCGTGGTCGGGCGGCTGGCCGAGGATCGCCGCGATCGTGGGGGTGTCCACGGCGCGCAGCCACGCCCCGTCCAGCACCCACCCCTCCTCGGTGGCGTGGCGCGCGCGCACGTAGTCGGTGAGCGCCCACGCGACCGTGAAGTAGCCGCCGATCGGCAGCCCCCCGTCGAGGCGCTTGCGCAGCGTCGGGAACCACCCCGAGCCGAAGTTGATCGTGTCCAGCGCCAGGAGGTAGTCGGCCACGTCCGTGGGCTCGCCCTCCAGGTAGTGGCGCACTGGGTCGAGCTCGGCGGAGGGTTCCTGCGACGCCGGCGCGGCGATCTTCGCGAGGAGCGCGTCGTCGGCTACGGCGTCCATCTCGATCCGCACCCAGCGCGCCTGGGCGGCGATCAGTGCGCAGCCGGTGCGGACTTCCTCGAGCAGTGGCACGGCGGACACGTTAGGGCTCTCGGGACGGAGCTGGTCGGCCCCGACGCGCCCGCCGAGCGCCTGACTATGCTGGAGCAGATGCCCGAAAACCCCCACGCCGAGCATCTCCAGGAGCTGCTGGAGGGCCTCAATGAGCCCCAGCGGGAGGCCGTCACGCATGGGGAGGGTCCACTTTTGATCCTCGCGGGGGCCGGCTCGGGCAAGACGCGCGTGCTCACCCACCGCCTCGCCTTCCTGATCTACACCGACCAGGCGCAGGCGGGGGAGATTCTGGCGATCACCTTCACCAACAAGGCCGCCAAGGAGATGCGCGAGCGCGTCGAACGGCTGCTTGGCCACAGCACGCGGGGCATGTGGCTGATGACCTTCCACGCCGCCTGCGCACGGATCCTGCGCGCCGAGGCCGAGCGGCTGGGGTATACGCGGCAGTTCACGATCTACGACCAGGCCGACGCGCGACGGCTCACCAAGCGCTG
Organism: uncultured Solirubrobacterales bacterium; assembly: GCA_963713985.1. Taxonomy (GTDB): domain Bacteria; phylum Actinomycetota; class Thermoleophilia; order Solirubrobacterales; family Solirubrobacteraceae; genus Palsa-744. The sequence goes on from OY970219.1 coordinate 2,865,107, forward strand.
CATGGACGCCGTTGGAGTCGATCCCAAGCGTCACACGCCGGCGGCAATTCACAACCAGATCTCCTCGGCAAAGAACAAGCTCAACGACGCCTCCGCCTACAGCCAGGCAGTCGGCTCGCAATTCGAGGAGCTGGTCGGCGAGGTGTACACGCTGTACGAGCGCGACCTGATGCGCATGAATGCGATGGACTTCGACGACCTGCTGTTTCGCACCGTCAACCTGCTGGAGCTCTACGAGGAGGTGCGCGAGCGCTACAGCGAGAGCTTCCGCCATGTGCTGGTCGACGAGTACCAGGACACCAACCACGCGCAGTATCGCTTCCTGCAGCTGCTGGTCGGGGGTGGCCGCCAGGCGCCCGCGCGCGGCGAACGCGTGCACATCTCGGGCCACCGCAACCTCGCGGTGGTCGGCGATGACGCGCAGTCGATCTACGGCTTCCGTAACGCCGATATACGCAACATCCTCGACTTCCAGGAGGACTTCCCCGACGCGCGCGTGGTGAAGCTCGAGCAGAACTACCGCTCCACCGAGACGATCCTGAAGGCCGCCAACGCGGTGATCGCCAACAACCGCGGCGGGATCGCCAAGCGCCTATGGAGCGAGCTGGGCACCGGCGAGCCGATCCAGGTGCGCGAGCTCGAGGACGAGCACGCCGAGGCGCGCTTCGTGGTGGGCGAGATCGAGCGGCTGGTTGACGAGGGCGCCTCGCGCGCGGAGATCGCCGTGCTCTACCGCACCAACGCGATGTCGCGCGTGCTGGAGGACACGCTCGTGCGCCGCGAGATCGCCTACCAGGTGATCGGCGGCACGAAGTTCTACGAGCGCGCCGAGATCAAGGACGCGATCGCCTACCTCTCGTGGCTGGCCAACCCGTTCGACGTGGTGAGCTTCACGCGCGTGGCCAACTCCCCCCGGCGCGGGCTCGGGCAGACCTCGCTCGGGCGCATCGTGTCGCACTCCGCCACCGTCGGCGTCTCGGTGTGGGAGGCGGCGGCCGCGCCCGATACGATTTCCGGCCTCGGCGCGGCCGCGGTGAAGGCGCTGCGGCGCTTCATGGACACGATGGGCGAGCTGCGGGTGCGGGCGATCGAGGCCCACCCACCCATGCCGGTGGGGGAGCTGCTGGAGGCGGTGCTCTCGCAGACCGGCTACGTCGAGGCGCTCGAAGCGGAGCGGACGATCGAGGCGCAGGGGCGGATCGAGAACCTCGAGGAGCTGGTGTCGGTCGGGCGCGAGTTCGACGCCGCCGCCGAGGCGGGCACCGACGCCGAAGGCGTTGGTCCGGAAGCGCTCGAGGTCTTCCTGCAGCAGATCGCGCTCGTCGCCGACGCCGACTCCCGCAAGGACGAGGACGAGGGTCTGGTGACGCTGATGACGCTGCACAACGCCAAGGGCCTCGAGTACCCGGTGGTGTTCATCGTGGGCCTGGAGGACGGCGTGTTCCCCCACTCGCGTGCCCTGGACGAGGGCGGCCTGGAGGAGGAGCGGCGCCTCTTCTATGTGGGGATCACCCGCGCGATGCGCAACCTCTACCTGACCCACGCCCGCCGTCGCGCGGTGTTCGGCGCGCAGGCGTACGGCCTGCCGAGCCGCTTCCTCGGGGAGATCCCCACGGAGCTGGCCGAACGCGAGGAGGCATCCTTTTTGATCGCGAGCGCTGCCCGTGGCGGCGGTATGGACGGGTTGAACGCCGGCCGGCTCAGCTGGGCGTCCGCAGCGCGCGCCACCGCCGATCGTTCCCTGGGCGCGCGCGCTGGCAGCCAGGTCGTTGACCGCCGTCCGGGCATGCGCGGCGGTCAACGGGCGGGCGGGCCCGAGATCGCGAACTCCTTCAGGCTGGGCGAGGATGTCACCCACGCCGCCTTCGGCGAGGGCGTCATCACCGGCGTGGAGCCCGACGGGGTGATCGTCGTGCGGTTCGCGGGCGACGGCTCGGAACGCAAGCTGATGTCGGAGTTCGCCCCCGTCACCCGCCGGTAGCGTCGCCAGGCGATGTGCGCCACGATCGTCGAGGTCAAGACGCAGTTCGCCCCCCTCGCCCGCCGATAGCATCCCGACCTATGAGTGCCACGATCATCGACGGCAAGGCGATCGCCGCCCGCGTGCGCGCGGAGGTGGCCGAGGGTACGCGGGCGTTCACCGAGCAGGCGGGGCGCGCGCCGGGTCTCGCCACGGTGCTGGTCGGCGAGGACCCCGGCTCCGCGGTGTACGTGGGGGCCAAGCAGCGCGCCTGCGCGGAGATCGGGATGGCGCCTCTCGACCGGCGCCTGCCCGCGGACGCCCCCTTCGAGCAGGTGGCGGAGCTGCTGGGGGACCTGAACGCGCAGGAGTCGGTCGATGGGATCCTGCTGCAGCTGCCGGTGCCCGAGCACCTCGACGGCCCCACCCTCACCGGCCTGATCGACGCGGCGAAGGACGTGGACGGCCTGACCCCCGTGAACGCCGGCCTGCTCGCGCTCGGGAGGCCCGGGCTGCGGCCGTGCACCCCCCTGGGGGTGATGGAGCTGCTCGCGAGCGTGCGCTCCGAGGAGGGGAGGCCGATCGCGATCGAGGGCGCCGAGGCGGTGATCGTGGGGCGCTCCAACCTCTTCGGCAAGCCGATGGCCCAGCTGCTGCTGCAGGAGAACGCCACCGTGACCGTCTGCCACTCCCGCACGCGCGAGCTCGCCGCGGTGTGCGCCCGCGCGGACATCCTGATCGCCGCCGTCGGGCGCCCCCGCCTCGTCGGGCGCGAGTTCGTCAAGCCCGGCGCGGTGGTGATCGACGTGGGCGTCAACAGGCTCACCCCCGAGGAGGCCGGCAACAAGAGCGGCCTCGTGGGCGACGTGGACTTCGCGGCGGCCGCGGAGCTCGCCGCGGCGATCACCCCCGTCCCCGGCGGGGTGGGTCCGATGACGATCGCGCTGCTGCTGCGCAACACCCTGAGCGCCGCGGTCCGCCGGGTGGGGATCGAGGATTGAGCGGATGAGCCTGCGCCGCCTGCGCTCCGGGGAGCTGATCGCGCTCGCGGGGGCGATCTGCCTGATCGTCGCGCTCACGCTGCCCTGGTACGAGAACGCGCAGGGCAAGCTCAGCGCGTGGGCCACCTTCGGGGTGGCGGTGGCCCTGCTGATCCTCGCCGCCCTCGGCGCGCTCGCGCTCGTGCTCGCGACCGTCACCGAGCGCACCACCGCGATCCCGGTCGCGGCGGCGGTGTGGGGCACGCTGTTCGGGGTCGTGGGGAGCATCGCGGCGCTCGTGCGGCTGCTGGAGCGCCCCGAACACGCCAACGAGCTGTGTGCCGGCGCGTGGCTCGCGCTGATCGGCGCGCTCCTGGTGCTGATCGGCAGCTGGCAGTCGATACGCGACGAACGCACCGGCATGTACCCCCCCGACACCTCCAAGCCGCGCCCGGCGCCGTGATCGGCCGCGAGGAGGTCCTGCACGTTGCGCGCCTCGCGCGCCTTCGGCTCGAGGACGACGAGGTCGAGCCGATGGCGCGCGAGCTCTCCGGCGTGCTCGATCACATAGCCAAGATCGGCGAGCTCTCCCTGGAGGACGTTGCACCCACCTCGCACGTGGTCGAGGTCACCGGCCGCCTGCGCCCAGACGAGCCGCGGCCCTGTCTGCCAAGGGAGGTAGCGCTCGAACAGGCTCCAGCGGTTGCCGACAACGGCTTCCTCGTCCCCAGCCCGCAGGCGTGAGCGACGAGCAGATCATCGAGCTTTCCGCCGCTCGCGCGATCGGGGAGATCGAGGCCGGAGCGCTCTCCCCGGCGGAGATCTTCGACGCGTACCGCGCGCGCGCCGCCGCCGAGGAGCTCAACTGCTTCACATGGGTCGCCGAGAGCGGGTTCGAGCCCGTGGACCCGGGGCATCGTGGGTTCGAGCCCGCCCACCCGGGGACCCGCGGGTACGAGCCCGCCGATCCGGGGCTCTCGCCCGGGGCATCCCCAGGCGGGGCGCCCCCACGAGAGAGGCCCCTGCGCGGGGTGCCGCTCGCGGTCAAGGACCTCTTCTGCACCGCGGGCGTGCCCAGCCAGTCGGGCTCGCGCATCCTCGAGGGCTACCGCCCCCCCTACACCGCGACCGCAGTCGCGCGCCTCGCCGCGGCCGGCGCGCCGCTGCTGGGCAAGACCAACCAGGACGAGTTCGCGATGGGCTCCTCCAACGAGAACTCCGCCTTCGGCGCAGTGCTGAACCCGTGGGACCCCACCCGCGTTCCCGGGGGCTCCTCCGGCGGCAGCGCCGCCGCGGTCGCCGCCGGCCTGGCCCCCTGGGCACTCGGCACCGACACGGGCGGCTCGATCCGCCAGCCCGCCGCGCTCTGCGGGATCGTCGGGCTGAAACCCACCTACGGCGCGGTCTCGCGCTACGGCATGATCGCCTTCGCCTCCTCCCTCGATCAGGCGGGGCCGCTGACCCGCGACGTCACGGACGCCGCGCTGCTGTTTGCCCACATGGTGGGCCGGGACGAGTGCGACGCCACCTCACTGGGGCACCCAGAGCAGATCGTGCTGCCAACCGCCGAGCGCCTCGACGGTGTGCGCCTGGGGGTGCCCGAGGAGCTCACCGGCGAGGGCATCGACCCGGGGGTGCTGAGCGCCTTCCACGCCGCGCTCGATCGCGCGCGAGAGCTCGGCGCGGAGGTGCGGCCGGTCAGCCTGCCCCACGCCCCCCACGGGCTCTCCGCCTACTACGTGCTCGCCCCCGCGGAGGCCTCCTCGAACCTCGCTCGCTTCGACGGCGTGCGCTATGGCCTGCGCGCCGAGGGCGCGGGGGATCTGCTGGACATGTACACCAGCACCCGCCGCGAGGGCTTCGGCGCCGAGGTGAAGCGGCGCATCATGCTCGGCACCTACGCCCTCTCCGCGGGGTACTACGACGCCTACTACGGCCGCGCCCAGCGGGTGCGCACGAAGATCGTCGCCGACTTCGACGCGGCCTTCGAGGCGGTGGACTTCATCCTCACCCCCACCAGCCCCACCGTCGCCTTCCCGCTCGGGGAGCGCACCGGGGACCCCTGGTCGATGTACATCAGCGACTTCTGCACCGTCCCCATGTCGCTCGCCGGGATCCCCGCGATCTCGATCCCCTGCGGGTTGGCCCCCGCGGGGGAGGCGCCGGGCCAGGGGCACACGGCCTCGAGCCCTGGATCCGGGGCGCCCGGATCGGCGGGCGCGGGGGGAGAGCTGCCTGTGGGGCTGCAGATCGCGGGACCGGTGTTCAGCGAGAACCGCCTGCTCGACGCCGCGTACGCACTGGAGCAGGCGCTCGGCTTCGACGGATCACGGGCCCGCGTGACGGGGTCGGCGGCGTGAGGCCACCAGCGTGAGCGCCGTGGAGTACGAGCCCGTGATCGGGCTGGAGATCCACGTCCAGCTGGCGACCGCCACGAAGATGTTCTGCGGCTGCGAGCTCTCCTTCGGGGAGGAGCCCAACACCCGCACCTGCCCCGTCTGCCTCGGCCTGCCCGGGAGCCTGCCCGTCGCCAACGCCCGTGCGGTGCACTTCGGGTTGATGATCGGCCTCGCCCTGGACTGCGAGCTGGCCCCCCGCTCGATCTTCCACCGCAAGAACTACTTCTACCCGGACCTCCCCAAGGGGTACCAGATCTCCCAGTACGACGAGCCCCTCTGCCGCGGGGGGCGCCTGGGGGAGGTGCGCATCCACCGCGTGCACCTCGAGGAGGACGCCGCCAAGCTCGTGCACGTGGGCTCCTCAGGGCGCATCCACGGCTCGGATGCCTCGATCGTGGACTTCAACCGCGGCGGCACCCCCCTCGCGGAGATCGTCACCGAGCCCGACCTGCGCTCCGCCGAGCAGGCGGGGGAGTGGCTGCGGCTGCTGCGCGCCACCATGCGCCGGCTCGGTGTCAGCGACGTGAACATGGAGGAGGGCTCCCTGCGCTGCGACGCCAACATCTCCCTGCGCCCCGCCGGCAGCGAGGAGCTCGGCGTGAAGACGGAGCTGAAGAACATGAACTCCTTCCGCTTCATCGAACGCGGCATCCGCGCCGAGATCGCCCGCCAGGAGGCGATCCTGCGGGGCGGGGGGAGCTCGAACAGGAGACCCTGCACTTCGACCCCGCCTCCGAGCGCATCACCTCGCTGCGCTCCAAGGAGGAGGCCCACGACTACCGCTACTTCCCCGAGCCCGACCTCGTGCCCGTCGCGATCGACCCCGCGATGCTCGACGCCGCGCGCGCCGCCCTCCCGGAGCTGCCCGCCGCGCGGGCGGAGCGCTTGCAGCAGGAGATCGGGCTCTCCGCCGACAGCGCCCACCTGCTCGCTTTCCGCACCGAGCTCGGGGATTACTTCGAGGCGGCTCTCGCCAGTGCCGACTCCGACGGGGCCGTCCCGCCGCAGGTGCTTGCCAACTGGATCGCCGGGGACCTGCTCGCGCGTCTTCCCGACGGCGGGGACCCCTTCGCCTCCCGGGTGGAGCCTCGCGCGCTCGCCGTCCTGGTCGGGCTCGTCGCCTCCAAGCGCGTCAGCGTCGGCGCCGGCCGGCAGGTGCTGGACCGTCTGCTCGCCGAGGGGGGCGATCCGGCGGCGATCGTGGCGGCCGAGGGCCTCGCGGCGATGGACGGGAGCGGGGAGCTCGCCGCGATCGTGGCCTCGGCGTTGCAGGCCAACCCGCAGGCCGCCGAGAACGTGCGCGCCGGCAACGCCAAGGCGATCGGGCCGATCGTGGGCCACGTGATGCGCGAGACCAAGGGCCGCGCCGACGGCGGCGAGGTCACCCGGCTCGTGCACGAGCAGCTCGGCATCTGAGGGAGCTTGCGACCGCGATAGAGGCAGATCGCGCCCGCGGAAGGATTCGCAAGTCGTGTGGAGGAGCGGCTCGCCTCTGGGTCGCACTCGCAACCGCAACAGCGACTCCGCGCACATCTTGGACTTTGGGCCAAAGGCAGGCGGCCTCGCGGACGCCAATATGCTCGTTATGAATCCTCCTCGCATCGGGTCCAACGAACTCTCCTCCCGGCGGTTCCTTCTCCTGCCGGAGGAGCACACGCAGGGGTCCGCTCAGCGCCCCGCGATCAAGCGCTACCGCCTTGCAGGCATCGGGCGGCGCGCCGATCTCGACGGGACCGATCTCGCGGCGGCGCGCATCGCCGGCGAGTTCGGTCGGCTGCGCCGCCCCTACGGATAACAACAACGAGACTTCGCCCCGCGGCTCCCCTCGACCGCGGATTGGCGGAGCAGGATGCGTGTGGCCGGGCCGGGGTGAGAGAGCTCCTGCCCGGCCGCATCGCGCTGCGGGGTGTCCCTCCCTCCATCCTTGCGAGCGCTACCATCTGGACAAGGCACATGGACGAGTCTCCGGTATCCACATCCTCCTCGCGCTCGCTCGGCAAGACGGTCGTGGCCGTGATGATCGTGGCGGTGGCTGCCTGGGTGCTGCTGCACCTCGTGATCGGCATCATCACCTTCGTCGCCACCATCGCAGTGGTGGTGCTCGCAATCGCGGCCGTTGTGTGGGCCGTGCGCGTGCTCCTGTAGGCGTTCCCGGTGGATCTTCTGTCGCGGGCACCCCTACGCAGGAGCTCTGAGGGGGTCCCCCGATGGGCTACGTGACGATCTGCCTGGGCTTCGGGCTCGCCGGCGGGATCGTCGGGCGGTTCAAGGGAAGCTCCTTCATTCTCTGGTTCCTGATCTCCATGGCCGTCCCCATTCTCGGCCTGCTTGCGGCGATCGTGTACCGCATGGAGAGCAACGAGCTGCGCCGCGCCTGCCCCCGCTGTGGGCGCGTGACCAAGATCTACGACGCCCTCTGCACCCGCTGCGGGACCGAGCTCGAGTTTCCGGAGACCCTCATCGCGCCGGAATCCTGGAAGCCCACCTCGGCGGCGCCCAGCTGATCTCTAAGGCCCGCCCAGCCGGGGGGCGCCGGCCCGAGCAGGAGAGCTCGCTCAGAGCCAGATCAGGGGAGCTCCCGGATCGGCGGTGCCCGACCGGATTAGGGAGCCCGAACCGACGGGGGCTCTATAAATCCAGCATGGACGCAGACGCCCCGCCGGTACAGCTGCACACCTCGCTGATCGCCCGCCTCATCCACCGGGTGGGCTTCGCCGACGAGCGCGACTTCGTGCTGCGCGTGGTGCAGCCCGCGCTCGTGGGGATGATCGACGGCACCGTCTCCTCGCTGCCCCCGATCTTCGCTGCGGCGATCTCCTCGAGCTCCCACGTGGCATTGCTCGTCGGCTTCTCGACCGCCCTGGGCGCCGGCGTGAGCATGGGGTGGTCGGAGGCGCTCTCGGACACCGGCGAGCAGACCGGTCGCGGCTCGGCGGTGGTGCGGGGGGCGATCACCGGGGGGATGACCACTCTGGGGGGCATCTTCCACACGCTGCCCTTCCTCATCGGCAACGTCCACAAAGCCCTGCTGGTCGCGGGGTGCGTGGTGGCGGTGGAGCTGTTCGCGATCGCCTGGGTGCGCAAACGCTTCCTGAAAGTCTCCATGCGCTCCTCGTTGCTGGTCGTCACCGTCGGCGGCGCGATCGCATTGTCGATCGGCATTGCGATCGGCTCCTCATAGTCGTCTTGGGGGCATGGGGAAACCCGCTGGTAAACTGCCTTTTTCCCTGTTTTCGAGCGACGAAGGAAAGGAGGTCGGCTCCATGCGCGCGGTGGACGCTCTGATGGAATGCCTCAAGGCGGAGGGCGTCGAGGTCGTCTTCGGCCTGCCCGGGGGCGCCAACCTCCCCACCTACGACGCCTTCGTGGACGCCGGCATCCGCCACATCCTGGTGCGCCACGAGGCCGGGGGCGGGCACGCCGCGGAGGGCTATGCCAAGGCCACGGGCAAAGTGGGCGTCGCCTTCGCCACCAGCGGCCCCGGGGCCACCAACCTCATCACCCCGATCTGCGACGCGATGATGGACTCGGTGCCCGTGGTGTTCATAACCGGTCAGGTGCGCACCGAGCTGCTCGGCACCGACGGCTTCCAGGAGGCCGACACGATCGGGATCACGATGCCCGTGGTCAAGCACTCCTTCATGATCCAGCACCCCCTGGAGATCCCCCGCGCGATCCACGAGGCCTTCCACATCGCCTCCACCGGAAGACCAGGTCCGGTGCTGGTGGACATCCCCCAGGACCTCTCCCGCGCGGAGATCGAGTACGAGCCGATCACCGATCTGCGCCTCCCCGGCTACCAGCCCACGGTGGAGGGCAACCAGAAGCAGATCCGCCAGGCCGCCAAGGCGCTCGCCGCGGCGCAGCGCCCCGTGATCTACGCCGGGGGGGGCGTCGTCAACGCGAACGCCTCCGAGGAGCTCATCGAGCTCGCCGCCTGCGACCGCTTCCCCGTCACCTGCACCCTCATGGGCCTCGGCGCCTTCCCCGCGCGCCTGCGTGGACCGGGGCGCGGTGGGGAGGGGGTAGGAGGGGGGGGTGGCGTAGGCGCGGAGGACGGGCTTGGGCAACCCAACCCCCAGTGGCTGGGGATGCTCGGGATGCACGGCACCCGCGCCGCCAACTACGCGATGGACGAGGCCGACCTCATCTGCGCGGTGGGGGCGCGCTTCGATGACCGCATCACCGGCAAGCTCTCCGAGTTCGCCCCCCACGCGAAGTTCATCCACATCGACGTGGACCCCGCGGAGATCTCCAAGAACGTGCCCGCCCACATCCCCATCGTGGGCGACGCCCGCAACGTGCTCGCGAAGCTCGCCGTGGAGTACCGCGCGCTCGGGGCGGACCCGGCGCGCCTGACGGAGTGGTGGGAGCGCATCGAGGGGTGGCGTGAGAAGTACCCCCTCGCCTACGAGGACAGCACGGACGCGGAGATCAAGCCCCAGTACATGATCCAGGCGCTCCAGGAGGCCACCGGCGGCGAGGCGATCATCTCGAGCGACGTGGGCCAGCACCAGATGTGGACCGCCCAGTACTACGACTTCCCCGCCCCCCGCCGCTGGATCAACTCGGGGGGCCTCGGCACGATGGGCTTCGGCCTGCCCGCCGCGATGGGCGCCGCCGTGGCCTGCCCGGACCGCGTGGTGTGCTGCGTGGCGGGGGACGGCTCGGTGCAGATGAACGCCCAGGAGCTCGCCACCTGCGCGCAGGAGAAGATCCCGATCAAGGTGTTCATCATGAACAACGGCTACCTCGGCATGGTGCGCCAGTGGCAGGAGCTCTTCTGGGACGGCCGCTACAGCCAGGTGGACATGGGCTCCTACCCAGACTTCGTCAAGCTCGCCGAGGCCTATGGCGCCACGGGGATGCGCTTCGAGGACAAGCACACCCTCGTGGAGGACATGCGCCGGGCCCTCGCCACCGAGGGGCCCGTGGTGGTCGACGTGCGGGTCACCCGCGAGGAGAACACCTACCCCATGATCCCTGCCGGCAAGGCCGCAAGGGAAATGGTGGGATGAGCACGATGACGCTCTGCCGGGGGGAGGTCGGGAGGGGGGCCTGCCCCCTTCCCGCTTCGACCTTGATCCCTGCGGGCAAGGCCGCGCGGGAAATGGTGGGCTGAGCGATGGGCGAACCCGCCACCAGGGAACCCCTCAGCCTGGAGGAGCTCGAAGCCTCGGGCAACCTGCGCACGGGGCGCAAGCACGTGCTCTCGATCCTCGTGGAAAACAAGTCCGGCGTGCTCACCCGCATCGCGGGGCTGTTCGCGCGCCGGGGCTTCAACATCGACACCCTCACTGTGGGTCCCACCGACAACGAGCAGATCTCCCGCGTCACCCTCACTGTGGATGGGGCGCTGCACCCCATCGACCAGGTCACCAAGCAGCTGCACAAGCTCATCAACGTCCTGAAGATCCGCGACCTCGACCCCGAGGACACCGTCTCGCGGGAGCTCGCGATGTTCAAGGTCGCCGCCGACGGCCCCCAGCGGGGGGAGCTGATGCAGATCACCGAGATATTCCGCGGCAAGGTCGTGGACGTGACGAAGCGCTCCATCATCGTGGAGATCACCGGCACCACCGAAAAGATCGAGGCCTTCGAGGGCATGGTCCGCCCGTTCGGTTTGATCGAGATGATGCGCACCGGCGAGATCGCGATCTCCCGGGGGCGCAGCGAGACGTAGGTCCGCCAGCACGCTCGCGGAGGCACCTTCACGCTTGTACTAGGCTCAGGTGCAGACGGTAAGAGCGTCGTTTTCCTGCATGGCCCGCATCCGCTCCGACACGACTCCGCGCTCCACACCCGGCGTCAATGCGCTCGGGGGCGCCTTCGCGCTCGGCGACGCCGACCGCGAGCGGCTCGAGGCGCGCCTGCGGCTGGCGGTCAGGCGCGCGCGGCGCAGCGGTCAGCAGACGCTCGCGGCACTCACCCTGCCGCTGGCCGAGGAGGTGGACCCCAGCGCCGTCGCCTGCGCCTCCCGGCGCCCCGGTGAGCCCTGGTTCCTCTTAGAGCAGCCCGAGCGCGGGGCGCGCGCACTGGCCGCGCTCGGCGAGGCGGTCTGCCTTACGGCCGCCGGCCCCGAACGCTTCGCCACTGTGGCCGACCGCTGGCGCGCCCTGGCGGCCGCCGCCGTCAGGGACCCCCCGGAGGACCCCTCCGATCCGGGGTCCACGGGCGGGGGGCCGATCGCGCTTGGGGGCTTCGCGTTCGCCGCCGACGGCGGCAGGGACCCCGCGTGGAGCGGCTTCGAGCCCGCCTCCCTGATCGTGCCCGAGGTGCTGCTCAGCCGTGAGCGGCGCCCCGGCAAGCGCGCCGGCGAGCGTGACGGCGCGATGCCCCCCCGGGCACGGGTGCGCCTGACCCTCTGCGCGCTCGCCGCTCCCGACGACACCCCCGAGGAGCTGCTCGCGCGCCTTCAGGAGCGCGTAGGGGAGCTGCGTGTGGCGCCCCTTCCCCTGCTCGACCCCGCGCCCGTGGGGCGCTACCGGATCGCGAGCGCGATGCCCCCCGAGCACTACGAGGCCGCCGTGGCGCGCGCCGTCGAGCTGATCCGCGGTGGAGGCCTCGAGAAGGTGGTGCTCGCCCGCGAGGTGCTGGTGCACGCGGGCGGGGGGGCTTCCAACTTCGACCCCGCGGCGCTCTTTGGGGTACTGCGCGAGGGCTTCCCCTCCTGCACCGTCTTCTGCGTGGGCCGCAAGGACGCTGCCTTCGTTGCCGCCAGCCCCGAGCTGCTCGTGCGCCGCGAGGGCCACCGCGTCAGCGCGCTCGCGCTCGCGGGCTCGATGCGCCGCAGCGCCGACCCCGCGGTGGATGACCATCTCGGGGAACAGCTCATGCACTCCGAGAAGGACCGCGAGGAGCACGCGATCGTGATTCGCCGTATCGAGCGCGCGCTGCGCCAACACGCCCTCTGGACCGCGGCCCCCCCGGAGCCCACGCTCGTGAAGGTCGCAAACATTCAGCACCTCGGTACGCCCATCCGCGCGCAGCTCGCCCAGCCCCTCGACGTGATCGAGCTGCTCGAGCTGATGCACCCCACACCCGCCGTGGGAGGCGAGCCGCTGGCGCGCGCCCGGCCGCTGATCCCGGCCTTGGAGGGCCTCGACCGCGGTTGGTACGCCGGTCCCGTCGGCTGGGCAGATGCCACTGGGGACGGCGAGTTCTGCGTCGCCTTGCGCTGCGCCCTGCTGCGTGGCCGTGTCGCCAGCTGCTACGCCGGTGTGGGCGTAGTGCGGGACTCCGACCCTCCCGCCGAGCTCGCGGAGACTGAGGTCAAGCTGGCGGCGCTCTTGCCGCTGTTGGCTGGTTGAACCGCATGGCTGCCGCGCTTGCGCCCGCACAGACTGCCTGCGTGTGGGGCCAGATGTGCTGGTGGCGGGCGGCCCCGGTGGGTTCGCATTCGTGGTCTGTGTTTGGGCCCAACCCCAGCAGGTAAGAGACAATAAGTATGAAGTTCTGCCTGCTCCTCGGGCCCGAATTTCCATGACCAATTGGTGCTGGACCTCGCGGCGGGATCCAAACTTGCTCTGAGTCTAAATAGCAGGAGCAGATGCTCTACGGTGCCACGATGGCCACGAGGCTAGGGAAACGCAGCATATCGGAACCATGGCACAGGCGGATGCTACGCGCGGTTCGGCACACCCGCTCTGTGCCGGCTGACTGGTGGGCGTGGTTGTTGCTTCCGCTGTGTCTGCTCTACATGATGCTCGTCGTGACGCACTTCAGTCACATACTTGCGAATGTATATGGCAATGCCGATTCCAACTCGCCGTTGGTGGTCAGCGAACTCTTCGGCGAACGTGATGGAGGACATCTCATCACATCGAACTTTCCGTGGTATGCAACCTTGATCTTTGCGGAGGCGACGAAATGGTTGCCTGCACACCGTCAGATCTGGGAGGTTGGGCCATATCTTTTCGGTCTCATCTCCATTGCGCTCATGTCGTGGGCATCATGGCGTGTGCTCGGGCGTGGGGCAGCCGCGCTGACTGCTGTCATCTTGCTCTGCGCCGGCCCGGATGTCCTGAATTTGATGTTCTTTCTGACCGATCATTCTCCGGTCTGGTACTCGCTCGCCCTGTTCGCGGCATTTCTGGTTTTGCTCACCGATCACAGGATCTCGATCGGCCGGCGACCGCTGATGATACTCACTCTATTCATTGGTGTGATCGCAGGGGTCAGCCTTGCAACCCACACGGAGCTGCTTGTCGACGGACTGCTCCCGCTGCTCTTCGCCGCGATTGGGACCTGGGTTTTGTGTCGGACTGCCCTTGCGGCGAGGGCCATGTGGCTCGCTTTGACCGTAACGATGGTTACTGGCATCGGTGCGATTGCAACGGTCTTGATCATGCGTTCGGCGGGAGTCATCACAAATGGACATAAAATCAAAATTGTCACTACGGAAAATATCTCCCAGAATGCGAAGCTGTTGTGGCAGGCGTTCGCGCTGGTGGTGAATGGAGGCTTTTCTGGCCAGGATATAACTTTCACGACTGTAATTGCGCTCATGAGTGCGGCTTTGGGCGTTGGAGTGGCCTTTCTCATACCGGGGTTTATTTGGCGGTATGTCCGTGATCGCCAGTCCAATGGCGAACCTTTGGATGCGCAGTTGAGCGCCTACATGATGTTCTGGGCGGCCAGCATTGTTTGTATCTCCTTGGGGTTTGTTTTCAGCTCCGCTCCAATTTTCCCAGCCAACTTTGAGGACACGGCCTATTTGGTAGGCATTTTGTATGCAGTAGCAGCGATAGTGCCACTACTCGCTCGTAAGAATGTCGCGATGCGAGCGATCGCGGTTGCTGGCACCCTTGTGTTTCTGCTCAATTCCTTCATAGCGCTCGACAATGATGGCATCCTCCAGGCGCCACAGCAGGATAGTGGACCGTCGCTGCAGGTCGCTCGAGATGTGACACGGGTCGCGGAAGCGATGCACGCCACCCATGGCTATGGCGTCTACTGGGATGCGGGCTCGATCACGTGGCTCTCGAATTTTAAGGTTCTGGTTGCGCCCATAGTAGGCTGCCCATCCAGCTCGGCACTGTGCCGCGGTGCAAATGATTACCTAGAATCATGGTATAATTTTGAACCGCGTAGGACGTTTCTCCTGTCGGATGTGGATTACCTCCAGTGGACCCCGCCCGCGGTGCTCGGTCGAGCTCTCGCCATTTACCATTTTGGTACAGTGACAATGTACGTCTACAACTACAACGTCACCGAAAAGCTATTTGGCGTATGAAGGTCACACCTCAGCTATGCCAAATAGGCTCGTGCTCGTACACCGAGGCGCTCCAGCCTTTGGGTAGGCGCGCGGGCGTAACTCCATCAGGGTACTGGCTGGAGGCCGGCCGGCTGGTCAGCAGGCAGTACTCCGGGGCGGGGCCGAACACAAGCGCGCGGCGCCAGAGGCTTGCGTGCTCTGGGTCCATGCCGTCGCCCAGGAGCTCCCCGAGCGCTCGGCGAGGCGCCCCGGGCGGACGGGTCACCCACACAGCGAGCGGGGAGCCCGAGAGGTCGGCGTGGCCCTCGAGCAGGCCATATAGGCCGCCCGCGCCCACCCCGAAGCGCCGGGCGACGTCGTCGTGGGCGCTGCGGTGGCCGTGCGCGACAGCCGCTTCGTTCAGCACCCCGAGGGCTGCGAAGTCATCGAGCAGGTACCAATCCTCATAGGCGCGCTCGTGGGCTGGAGAGAGCCAAGGACACTCGGCGAGGGCGAACACCGCCGAGTCGCGGAAGCCGACCGGGGGGGAGTGGTGCAGCGACCGGTGAAAGCGCTCGCAGGCACGCTCGTAGGCCTCGCGCTCGACGCCCTCGGCGGGGCGGTGCCATAGGAGATAGGCGAGCATGTCGTGTTCCGGGCTCTCGCGGAGCTCAGATCCCCCCGTCCAGCACGCCCGCGACGGCCTCCCAGGTGCGGCGGTGCAGCGCCACGTTCTCCGCGCGGTCGGTGCGGACTTCGATGATCCCCGTGCGGCGGGGGCGCCCGGCGAGCGCGCGCTCGAGCGCTGCGCGGAAGGCGACGACATCCTCGACGGTCTCGTGCTCGAGGCCGTACAGTCGCGCTGCCGCCGCGAAGTCGAGGCCGGTGGGAGTGGCGATGTGGTGGGTGTACAGGTCCTCCGGCATACCGTCCCGCGCTTGTCCGTTCATGGGCCGTTCCCCGGGCTCGCCGGACTGTTGAGCTGTGTCGTCGCTTTCCTCTCCCGCTTGCCCTCGCTGCGCGGTGCCAGCGCTCCTCGCCACCAGGGCGTCGGCGACCGGCAGGAAGTCGAAGATCCCCCCGCCGCTGTTGTCGATCAGCACGATCGTGAGATCGAGATCCAGGCGCCGGGCGGCGAGCAGGCCGCCGATGTCGTGCGCGAGCGCCACGTCGCCGATCAGCAGCACCACCGGGCCGCGGCCGGCGGCGGCCACGCCGAAGGCGCTCGAGACTGTCCCGTCGATCCCGTTGGCGCCCCGGTTGCAGAGCACTCGAGGGGGGTCTGGGCGCGCCGGCCAGAAGCTCTCGATGTCGCGCACCGGCATCGAGGAGGCAACGAACAGCGTCGCCCCCTCGGGCAGCAGCACCCCGAGCTCGGCGGCCACCGCGGGCTCGCAGAGGCCCTCCGCGCCGAGCACCCCGAGGATCGCCTCCGCCGCGCGCTCGTCCGCGCTGCGCCAGGTCTGGAGCCAGTCGCAGTCAACGGGCGGGGATGCCTCCCGCGCAAGCTGCCACAACGCTGCGGCGGGCT
This sequence comes from uncultured Solirubrobacterales bacterium, assembly GCA_963713985.1. GTDB lineage: Bacteria > Actinomycetota > Thermoleophilia > Solirubrobacterales > Solirubrobacteraceae > Palsa-744. Next base: position 2,881,173 of record OY970219.1, read on the forward strand.
CCAGCGCGAAGCGCCGGCAGAGCGTGGAGTCGGGGTCCTGCCAGCGGCCCTCCTGCTCGATCGTCGCCTGGGGAACGTCGCGCAGGCTCGCGAGCCACCCGCGCAGGGGCTTGGAGGTGGGCAGGTCGCCGACGCGCAGCACGAGGTCGGGCGTCACGCTCGCGGCGAACCGGTTGTTGCGCAGCAGCGCGTCGTAGTGCGCCACCGCGGCCTCTCCTCGCCGTGCGCCCGAGAGCGGGTCCGCCAGCAGCGGCCAGCCGGAGGCTGCGCAGAACGCCGCCGCTGCCTGTCCCAGCGCGGTGTCGCGCTCGTAGCGCCCCGCCACCACCACTCCCCGGCGGGCGGCGGCGACGGGCACGGCGAGGGAGCGCGCGTCCTCGCCCGCCCCCGCGCGGGCGGGCGTGCAAGTCACGAGCGGACGGCCATCGGGGCGCCCGGTTCCGTCCGCCGGAAGGGGCTCCTCGCTCACCAGCGGCTCGCGCAGGGGGAAGTTGAGGTGCACCACGCCGGGGCGGCCCTCCAGCGCGCACCAGTAGGCGCGGCAGGCGAGGGTGCGCATCCAGCGCAGCCGCGCCCGGCCCCCGTCGCCGATGGCGGCCTCGTCCGTTCCCGCGCCCTCGGCTCCGTGCGCGCCGACCTCATGCGCGCCGATCTCCTGCACGCCGACCTCCACACCGACCTCCTGAACACCGACCTCCTGAACACCAACCTCCTGCACGCCGACCTCGAAGAACCACTTGGCGGCGCCCCCGTAGAGCTTGACCTGGTCGATCGTCTGCCCCGCGCCGTTCTCGCGCAGCTCGGGGGGTCGGTCCGCGGTGAGGATCAGGAGCGGCACGCCCGCCTCGTGCGCCTCGATCGCGGCCGGGAGCAGCTCCGCGGCGGCGGTGCCCGAGGTGCACGTCACCACCACCGGCAGCCCCGAGGCCTTCGCGAGCCCGAGCGCGAAGAAGCCGCTGCAGCGCTCGTCGATGTGGGAGTGACAGCGCAGCCGTGGCTCCCGTGCGAGGCTCAGCACCAGCGGCGTGCAGCGCGACCCCGGCGAGGTGCAGGCGTCGCGCAGCCCGCACCGAGCGAGCTCCTGCACGAACGCGCGCAGGAGCAGGTGGGTGGCGGTGGCTTGGGTCATAGGATTGCTGGGTGCCTGAGAATGTGGTCCTGTTGCATGGCTTCAGCGGCACCCACCGCGCGTGGGATGGCGTGGTGGGGCTGCTCGACCCTGAACGCTACCGCCCGCTCGCGCTCGACCTCCCTGGCCACGGCAAGAGCGCGGACGCGCCGGGCTCGATCACGTTTGCTGGCGCCACCGAGCACGTGCTCGCTGCAAGCCCCGAGCGCTTCACGCTGTGCGGCTACTCACTGGGCGGGCGCATCGCGCTGCATGTCGCGCTCGCCGCCCCCGAGCGCGTGCGGCGGCTGGTCCTGGTGGGCGTCAACCCGGGCATCGAGGACGAGGCCGAGCGGGCGCGGCGGCGGGAAGCCGATCGTGAGCTTGCCGAGGACCTCGAACGGATCCCCTTCGAGGAGTTCATCGAGCGCTGGCGCACCCAGCCCCTGTTCACCGGGGAGCCGCACGAGGTGGGAGTCCTTGCGCGCGAGGACCAACGTCGCAACCGTCCCGACGCCCTCGCCGCAGTCATGCGTGGCCTCGGCACGGGGGAGATGGCGCCGCTGTGGGATCGTCTCCCCGAGCTGAAAATGCCCCTCACGGTCCTCGTGGGCGAGCGCGACGCGAAGTACCGGGCGCTCGGGGGGCGGATGGTGGGGCTGCTGGCGAACGGAGAGCTCGTCGTGGCGCCCGGCGGCCACAGCCTGCCGCTGGAGAGTCCCGCGGCTGTCGTTCGCGCGCTGAGCCGCTGAGTTCCACGGACAGGCCCCACAGCAGCGCCGCTCGATAGGTTCCGGTACCCCGGCGAGTGAGAGAACGATTCGCCCCGCGGGCTGGTCAGGCTCCCTGCACCCCCAGCCCCGGAGCGGAGGGCACCGCGATGTGGCCATCGCGGGCGGGCAGGGGGTCCTCGAGGTCCTCGAACAGGCCGAGCGTCGCCAGGCCGCATGGGGGCAGCGGGCCTCGTGAGGCGAGCGCGGCGGCGGCGTGCACCGCGGCGGCGACGCCGAGGGGGCCGTCGAGGGTGGAGGCGAGGTAGACCTCCGCGCCGGAGGCGCGCACGAGCGCGGCGGCGGCGAGCAGGCCGCCGATGCCCCCGCAGCGGGAAATCTTCAGGCAGACCGCGTCGGCGACCCCCGCGCCGAGGGCGCCGTGCTCGGCGGCGGTCTCGTCGATCGCCACCCGCGCCGCGACGCGCTCGCGCACTTCGCGCACCCCCTCCAGGCCGTGCGTGGGCTCCTCCACGAGCTCCAGGCCCACGGGGGTGAGCGTCTCGATCGCGCGCACCGCCCCCTCGACGTCCCAGGCGCCGTTGGCGTCCACCCGCAACGCCACGTGCGGGCCCACCGCCGCGCGCACGGCCGCCATGCGGGCGGCGTCGTCGCCCACTCCCACCTTGACCTTCACGCACTGGAAGCCCAGCTCGGCGGCGCGCGCGGCCTGCGCGGCGGCGCCCGCGCGGTCGGTGGCGCCCACCGTCGCGTTGACCGCGACCTCGGCGGCGGGGTCGTCGGTGAGCAGGGCCGCCACCGGCCTGCCCGCACGGCGCCCCGCGTGGTCCCACAGCGCGAGGTCGATCGCGGCGAGCGCGGCGGGGAGGTCCGCCACGCGCCGGCAGGCCTCGATCAGCTGGGGACCGCTGACGCCCTCGGACTGCATCAGCACCGGCCGGTAGGCCTCGAGCGCCGCGCGCACCCGCGCGGTGCTCACCCCGTCGTAGGGCTGCAGCGGCGCCGCCTCCCCGAAGCCGCTGACGCCGTCGGCGTCGGTGAGCGTCACCGTGAGGAGCTCCCGCTCGCGCACCGCGCCGTATGCGCTCTCCAGGGGCCTGCGCAGGCGCAGCACGCGCTCGGTGACGTTCATCCGCATGGTCTCACTCCGGGCTCCCTCGCCAGCGTTTGGGGGCCGGTCAAGCGAACACCTCGGACTTTCGCCCACGCTTGGGGGCCAGTCAAACGAGCTCGACTCCGCGGGTGTGCGCGATGGTGCCTGCCATGAGATCCCCTACCCGCCGATGCCCCCGCCGGCGAGGATGCCGGCGGAGAAGAGCAGGCAGAAGAGCAGCTGCAACAGGCCCGTGCGCGCGAGCGCTCCGTTGAGTGAGGAGCCGTCCAGGCGGGTGCGCACGACCCTTGTCAGAGACACCGCGAGCGGGATTGCGGCCCAGGGGAGCAGCAGCCAGGCGCTCATCGAGCCGAGCAGCCACGGCAGCGGAGCGCAGGCGAAGGCGACCGCGAGCATCGCGGTGTAGAGCGTGCGCGTGCGCTGGCGGCCGAGGCGCACCGCGAGCGTGCGCTTGCCGGCGCGGCGGTCGGTGTCGATGTCGCGCACGTTGTTGACCACGAGGATCGCGCTCGCCAGCAGACCCACGGGGACCGCGCAGGCGAAGGCCTGCCAGGGGAGGCGCTGGACCTGCACGTAGTAGGAGCCCGTGACCGCGACGATCCCGAAGAAGAGGAACACGAACAGCTCCCCCAGCCCTTCGTAGCCGTAGGGGCGGGGGCCCCCGGTGTAGAGGACGCCCGCGAGGATCGAGGCGGCGCCGACCGCGATCAGCCCCCAGCCGGCGACCGCGACGAGGTAGACCCCGCAGAGCACCGCCAGGCCGAAGGTGACGTAGGTGGCGAGCAGCACCTGGCTGGGGGGAACGAGGCCCCCCGCGGTCACTCGCACGGGGCCGAGACGGTCCTCGGTGTCGGCGCCGCGCCGCGCGTCGGAGTAGTCGTTGGAGAGGTTGGTGCCCACCTGGATGAAGATCGCGCCGAGCAGCGCCGCCACGAACGCGAAGGGGTCGAAGTGCCCGTTCCCCAGTGCGAGCGAGGTGCCGACGAGCACGGGGGCGATCGCCGCGGGCAGGGTGCGCACGCGGGCGGCCATCACCCAGATGTGCACCGCGCTCGGGCGGCCCGGGGCCTCGAGCGCGGGGCGCTCCTCGATCGGCGGGGAGGTGTGGATCGCGCTCACGCCCTCCGCGGGAACCGCGAGAAGTCGGGGGGGCGCTTCTCGCGGTAGGCGTCGCGGCCCTCCTGGGCCTCCTCGCTGCCGTAGAAGAGGAGGTTGGCGTCGTGGGCGAGCTGCTGGATGCCCGTGAGGCCGTCCTCGGCGGCGTTGAAGGAGGCCTTCAGCAGGCGCAGGGAGAAGGGGGAGAGGGCGAGCATCTCCCGGCACCACCCCACCGTCTCCTCCTCCAGGCGCTCCAGCGGGACGACCGTGTTCACGAGCCCCATCTCGAGTGCCTGCGCGGCGGTGTACTGGCGGCAGAGGAACCAGATCTCCTTGGCCTTCTTGGGCCCCACGAGGTTCGCGAGCAGGCCCGCGCCGAACCCCCCGTCGAAGGAGCCCACGCGCGGGCCCACCTGCCCGAAGCGCGCGTTCTCTGCGGCGATTGTGAGGTCACATACAAGATGCAGCACGTGCCCCCCTCCGATTGCGTAGCCCGCCACCATCGCCACGACCGGCTTGGGCAGGCGGCGGATCTGCACGTGCAGGTCGGTCACGTGAAAGCGGCCCACTCCTGCCCGTCCCGCGTCGTCCTCGGCGAGGTAGCCGGAGTCCCCGCGCACGCGCTGGTCCCCGCCGGAGCAGAACGCCAGCGGGCCCTCCCCGGTGAGCACGATCGCCCCCACCTCGAGGTCCTCGTGGGCCTGCGTGAGCGCGCGCGAGATCTCGACCACGGTGAGCGGCCGGAAGGCGTTGCGCACCTCGGGGCGGTCGATCGTGATCTTCGCGATCGTCCCCTCGGGGTGGGTGGACTTCTCGTAGCGGATGTCGGTGTACTCCCCGGCGGGGATCCATGTGGTGGGCATGCGCGAAGGCTAGCCTGTGCGGATGGTCCTCGAAGCTTGGCTTCAGCGTGCCGCCGCGTCGGCGCCCGCGACGATCGCGGTGCAGACTCCCCGGGGCGCCTGCACCTACGAGCAGCTGCACGAGCGCGCGCGGGCCGGCGCCGCGGAGCTCCGGGCGCGGGGGATCGGCCCGGGCGAGCGGGTGGCGATCGCGCTGCCGGCGGGCCTGGACTTCGCGTATGCCCTGCACGCCTGCCTGCTGCTGGGTGCGGTCGCGGTGCCCGTGGATCTGCGCCTGGGGGAGCGCGAGCGCGCCGCGATCGAGGACGGGGCGGCGGCGGTGGTGGACGAGCCGCTGCGCGTGGGCATGGCAGGCGCCATGACCACGGGCGCGGTCCGCGGCCTGGATGCGGTGGCCGCGACGGTCCACGACCTGGACGCGGTGGCCGCGATCATCCACACCTCGGGGACCACCTCGGCGGCCAAGCCGGTGGAGCTGACCTACGGGAACTTCCTGTGGAGTGCGCTGGGTTCGGCGGTGGCGCTGGGATTGGACCCCCGGGAGCGGTGGCTGTGCAACCTTCCCCTCTCCCACGTGGGTGGTCTCTCGATCCTGCTGCGCAGCGCGATCTACGCGACCACTGCTGTGGTGCACGAGCGCTTCGATACAGAGCTCACGCTCGGGGCCATGCTGACCGATGCTTCACCGGTGACGGTCGTCTCCCTCGTGGCCACCACGCTCGCGCGGCTGCTCGACGCAGGCCTGGAGCGCCCGCCCGCTCTGCGGTGCGCGCTCACCGGGGGCGGCCCCGTGCCCGTGGCGCTGCTCCAGCGCGCTCGTGCGGCCGGTGTGCCGGTGAGCCTCACCTACGGGCTCACCGAGGCCTGCTCGCAGGTGAGCACCACCCCGCTCGCTGCGCTCGACCCTCCGTCTGCGGCCACGGACGCGGACGGTTCATCTCGCTCGTCGCGTGCGCCTCTCCCGCTCTCGGCGCCCATCCCGCCGGCGGCTGCCGGCGCTCCCACCGCGGTTCTTGGCGCTCCCACCGCGGGCCCACCGCTGTTCTGCACCCGCGTGCGCATCGGCCCCGAGGGGGAGATCGAAGTCGCGGGACCCACCGTCGCCCGGGGTGCCATCGATGCAGACGGCTGGTTGCGGACGGGAGATCTGGGTAGATTGAACTCGGAGGGAAACTTGCAGGTGACAGGACGCAAGGCCGACACGATCGTCACGGGGGGGGAGAACGTGGCTCCCACGGAGGTCGAGGCCATACTCGAGGAGCACCCCGGGGTGCTCGAGGCCGCCGCGATCGGCCGTCCCGATGAGCTCTGGGGAGAGGCGGTGACCGCGCTGGTGGTGCTTCGCGCAGGCACGCGCGCGGAGCACGAGGAGCTGCGCGAGCACTGCGCCGCGCGCCTCGCCGCCCACAAGGTGCCCAAGCGGGTGGCGCTGGTGGAGGGGCCCCTGCCGCGCACCCGCTCGGGCAAGCTGCTGCGCCGCGAGCTCACCGCCTGGGAGCTCCCGTGAGTGCCGCGGGCGGTCGCCGCGCACGTTCCGCTGGCTCCGCACGCGATGGCGTTCACCCTCGCGATGGCGTCCACCCCGCGGAGGAGCACCGGCGTGCGAGCGTGGAGCGCTGGGAGGAGGCGGCGAGCGGCTGGGTGCGCCGCCAGGACTCGATCAGCGCGCTGGGGGCGCCGGTCTCGCGTTGGATGGTGCAGGCGATCGAGCCCCAGCCCGGGCAGCGCGTCCTGGAGCTGGCGGCGGGCCTCGGGGAGACCGGTCTGCTCGCCGCCGAGCTGGTGGCGCCGACGGGCGGCGTGATCCTCTCCGACCAAGCGGAGGCGATGCTCGAGGGCGCCCGCGCCTGCGCCGCCAAACTCGAGCTGACGAACGTGGAGTTCCAGGTGTGGAACGCGGAATGGATCGACCTGCCCGTCGCCAGCGTGGACGCGGTGCTGTGCCGCTGGGGGTACATGCTGATGGCCGACCCCCTCGCGGCGCTGCTGGAGACGCGCCGGGTGCTGCGCCCGGGGGGGCGCCTGGCGCTCGCGGTGTGGGACGCGCTCGCGGCGAACCCCTGGGCGCTGGCCCCCCGCCTGGAGCTGCTCGAGCGCGGACTGGGGCAGGGATCGGATTCCCACCCACCCACGGAGGAGTCCGGGTACACGCCCGGCCCCTTCGCGCTGGGGGACTCCGAGCGCCTGCGCGAGCTGCTCGAGCAGGCGGGCTTCACCGAGACGCTGATCGAGGCCGTCGAGGTGGTGCAGCGCCACGCGAGCTTCGAGGCCTTCTGGGAGACGATGCTGGATATCTCGCGCGACCTCCACGACATCGTGCTCGCCCGCTCCGGGGATGAGATCGCGCAGATCCGCGACTCGCTCGCCGAGCGCCTTGCCGCCCACACGGCGGCGGACGGCACGCTGGAGATCCCCGGCCGCTCGCTGGTCGCGGTGGCCGGCGCCTGAGGGTGGCCGGCGCCTGACTTCGGATAGCCTGCGCGCCATGCTCTACGACGACGACGCGGACCTCGCACTGCTTACCGAAGCCGGGGGACACTCGCCTTCGGCTCGAATCCCCGTTTCGGCCAGCAAGACCGTCGCGATCATCGGCTACGGCTCCCAGGGCCACGCCCACGCGCTGAACCTGAAGGACTCCGGGGTGAAGGTGGTGGTGGGCCTGCGCGAGGACTCCGCCTCCGTGGCGCAGGCGCGCGAGCAGGGTCTCGAGGTGCTGAGCGTCGTCGAGGCAGCCAGCCGGGGCGACCTGGTGATGATCCTGCTCCCCGACGAGCTCCACCACCAGGTGTGGGAGGCGGAGATCGCCGACGGGATCGCCCCCGGCAACATGCTGCTGTTCGGCCACGGCTTCTCGATCCACTACGGCGAGGTCGCCCCGCCTCCCGGCGTGGACGTGGCGATGGTCGCGCCCAAGGGGCCCGGCCACCTCGTGCGCCGCCAGTTCACCGAAGGCAGCGGGGTCCCCGGCCTGATCGCGGTCGCCCAGGACGCCACCGGCAAAGCGCGCGAGCTGGCGCTCGCCTACGCCAAGGGGATCGGCTGCACGCGCGGCGGGGTGATCGAGACGACCTTCAAGGACGAGACCGAGACGGATCTCTTCGGCGAGCAGGCCGTCCTCTGCGGCGGGGTCTCCGAGCTCGTGCAGGCCGGTTTCGAGACGCTCGTCGGCGCGGGCTACGACCCCGAGATGGCCTACTTCGAGTGCCTGCACGAGGTCAAGTTGATCGTGGATCTGATGTACGAGAAGGGCCTCGCGGGGATGCGCTACTCGATCTCCAACACCGCCGAGTACGGCGACTACACCCGCGGCAAGCGCGTGATCACCGAGGAGACCCGCGCCGCGATGCGCAAGATCCTCGCCGAGATCCAGTCCGGGGACTTCGCGCGCGAGTGGATCGCCGAGAACCGCGCCGGGCAGGAGAACTTCCTGCGGATGCGCGCCGAGCAGGCCGACACGCAGATCGAAGCGGTCGGCAAAGAGCTGCGCTCGCACATGGACTGGATCAAGCCCTCCTTCTGATCCGCGTCTGGCGACCGAGGGCGTCCTCGGAGAATCCTTTCTGCAGCGGAGTACCTCTCATCTAGGTATCGCGCTCGATCGAGCGGAACTCCGAAGAAAGGCACCCCCTGATGAGCATCGTCCTGTATCTCCTCGCGGCGGCGGTTCTCCTCTGCTGCTGTGCCTTCTTCGTCAAAAGGGTTCGCTCGTGACCGCAGGGTCGTGGCCCACCGAGCAGGTCGTCAGCGCGGCCCAGCAGGGCGATCCGCGCGCGATCGCGACACTGCTCGACGGCTCGCATGCGCACGTGAGGCGCTTCGCCCGCGCGCTCTGCTCGACGCCCGAGGACGCCGAGGACGCCGCACAGGAGGCTCTGATCGTCCTGTACCGGCGGATCGGGACGCTGCGCACCGCCGCGGCGCTCGCATCGTGGATGTTCCAGATCGTGCGCCACAAGTGCATCCGCCGATCGCGCCTGGCGCTGCGCAGACCGCTCTCCGCAGCGGCGATCGAGCCCTCCGCCGAAGACGCCGCCCTCCTGCGCATGGAGATCGAGCGGATCGTCGGCTCCATCTCCGAGCTCCCCTCCGAGCAGCGCGCCGTCCTCATCCTGCGCGACGTTCAGGGCCTCTCGGGGGCGGCGACGGCGCAGGCGCTTGGTCTCAGTCGCGCGGCGATGAAGTCACGCCTGCACCGCGCACGGGAAACACTGCGCCTGGGACTGCGGACACACCACAACACGATCGATTCTGGAGGTGAGGCAGATGCTCGCCCATGAACGCAGCCCCTTTGCCAGTTCCTCGCTCGCCCGCCACCTCGCGCGCGGTGCGATCGGCTTCGGGCTCCTCGGCGCCGCGTTCGCACTGATCCCAAGCGTCGGTCCGCTCGCGCTGCTGCTGGCACCCGGGGGCATGGTCGCGCTCCGCGGCTGTCCCATGTGCTGGATCGCCGGGCTCCTCGAGACCATCTCCGCCGGGCGCCTGGAGCGTTCGTGCACCGGCGAGAGTTGCACGCTGCGCTCCACCTCCGCCGCGACGGCCACTCCCGACACGCCGCGCGCGTGAGGAATCGAGGTCTGTCCGGCGCGGCCGCCGCGCCCTGAAACCTGGCGCTGCATTTCGCTAAACTCACGCTGTCGCGACTGGCGCAGCAGAGAGGTGGAAGACCACCGGGGAGCGACACTCAGAGCAGCACCGCCGCGCGCCTGGGCACCCTCAGATCCACCCAACCCTCGAGGCCGAAACGAGGAAGCCCATGACGAGCACGAGCGCAGAGCAGCAGTTGACGATCCCCGCCGAGTTGAAGCCCGAGGACGGGCGCTTCGGCTGTGGGCCCTCGAAGGTCCGACCGCAGGCGCTCGCCCGGCTCGCCTCGGAGGGGGCGGCGTTGATGGGTACATCGCACCGGCAGAAGCCGGTCAAGGCGCTCGTTGGCGAGATCCGCTCAGGTCTGCGCGAGCTGTTCGGCACGCCCGACGGCTACGAGGTCGCGCTCGGAAACGGCGGCGCCACCGCGTTCTGGGACGCCGCCGCGTGCGGGCTGATCGAGGGCCGTTCGCTGCATCTGACCTATGGGGAGTTCTCGCAGAAGTTCTCCCAGGTCACGGCGCAGGCACCATTCCTGACGGAGCCCGTGGTGATCAAAGCCGAGCCAGGCGACGCCCCCGACCCGGCGCAGGCGGGTGACGCCGCGGCGCAGGCCGGGGCGGATGCGATCGGATGGGCACACAACGAGACTTCCACGGGCGTGATGGTCCCGGTGCTGCGACCGGCGGGCGCTGACGGGACGCTGGTCTTGATCGACGCGACCTCGGGTGCCGGCGGGCTGCCGGTGGACATCGCACAGGCCGACGCGTACTACTTCGCGCCGCAGAAGAGCTTCGCGGGCGACGGCGGGCTGTGGGTGGCCCTGCTGAGCGCGGCGGCCCAGGAGCGGATCGCAAAGCTGGGCGCTGCGAACGGCGAGGACGGGCGTTGGATCCCGCAGTCGCTCTCGCTGGCGACCGCTCTGGAGAACTCGCTCAAAGACCAGACCTACAACACCCCGGCGGTGGCGACGCTGTTCCTGCTGGCAGATCAGATTCGGTGGATGCTCGACGGCGGGGGTCTCGACTGGTGCGTTTCGCGCACGACGGCCTCCTCGCAGCACCTCTACGACTGGGCGGAGCGCACCCCCTACACCACGCCGTTCGTCGCCGACCCCGCGAAGCGCTCGCTCGTGGTGGGCACGATCGACTTCGAGGAGACGGTGGACGCCGCGGCGGTGGCGGCGACGCTGCGTGCGAACGGGATCGTGGACACCGAGCCCTACCGCAAGCTCGGGCGCAATCAGCTGCGGATCGGGATGTTCCCAGCGGTGGAGCCCGCCGATGTGCAGGCGCTCACGTCGTGTATCGAGTGGGTCGTTGAGAGGATCGGGGCATGAGCGAGCGTCTGAAGGTCCTGGTGAAGGAGAAGATCGGCGACTCGGGCGTGGAGCTGCTGCGCGAGCACTTCGACGTGGATCTGGGCCTCGAGTGGAGCGATGAGGAGCTCGCGGAGCGGATCGGCGCCTACCACGGCATCCTGATCCGCTCGGCCACGAAGTTGACGGCGGAGCTGATCGCCCGGGCCACCAGCATGCGCGCGATCGGGCGCGCGGGGGTTGGGGTCGACAACGTCGACGTGGAGGCTGCCACCAAGCGCGGGATCGTGGTCGCCAACGCGCCCCAGTCGAACGTCGTCACGGCCGCGGAGCACACGATGGCGCTGCTGCTGGCGCTCGCGCGCAACATCCCCCAGGCGTACGCGTCGCTGACCGCCGGGAAGTGGGAGCGCTCCAAGTTCTCCGGCGTGGAGGTCTACGAGAAGACGCTCGGGATCGTGGGCTTCGGGCGCATCGGTCAGCTCGTGGCGGCGCGTGCGCGGGGCTTTCAGATGCGGGTGATCGCGTTCGACCCCTTCGTGAGCGCCGAGCGCTACCGCGAGCTGGGGGTCGAGAAGGCGGAGAACAGCGAGGAGATCTACGCGCAGGCGGACTTCCTCACGATCCACCTCCCCAAGACCCCCGAGACGCAGAACTGGCTGGACGCGGAGGCCTTCGCGCAGATGCGCGAGGGGGTGCGCATCCTCAACGTCGCGCGCGGCGGGCTGATCGACGAAGCGGCGCTGAAGGACGCGCTCGACAGCGGCAGGGTGGGGGGCGCGGCACTCGACGTGTTTCCCTCCGAGCCCACCACCGAGCACCCCCTGTTCGGCTACCCCAACGTGATCGTCACCCCCCACCTGGGGGCCTCCACGGCGGAGGCCACCGACCGCGCGGGCTACCAGAGCGCCGAGCAGGTCGTGGCGGCGCTCACCGGCGGGGTGGTCTCCACGGCAGTCAACATCCCGGCGGTCGGCGCGGAGGACATGGAGGTGCTCGGGCCCTTCCTGCCGCTGGCCACGCAACTCGGCCGCCTGGCGATGGCGCTTGCGGAGGGCAGCTCGGTGGAGCGCATCGAGGCGGCCTTCCTGGGGCGCATCGCGGACTTCGATACGCGACTTTTGACGCTCGCAGTGATCCAGGGGGCCCTCCAGGGCCGTACAGAGGAGCAGGTGAACCTCGTCAACGCCCCCTCGATGGCCGAGGAGCGGGGGATCGTGGTCGAGGAGAAGACCGTCTCCGAGGCGCAGGACTACAACGAGTTGATCCGCGTCACCGTGGTCGCGGGCGGGGAGCGGGTGGCGGTCGCAGGCACCGGGATCGGGCCCCAGCGCGTGCCGCACCTCGTCGAGGTCCAGGGTCGGCGCCTGACGGTCGAGCTCACGCCCAACGTGGCGGTCTTCCGTTACGCCGACCTCCCCGGCATGATCGGCCGCGTGGGGACGATCTTCGGCAGCCACGGGATCAACATCTCCTCGGCGGCCGTGGGGCACACCCCGGATGGGGCGGGACCCGAGAGTGGCCAGGGCGCGGGCGACACGAGGTCCTCCGGTGAGGATCGGCGCCTCGCCGCGATGGTCGTCACGACCGACGTCGCGGTCCCCGCCGAGGTCGTGCAGGAGATCGTCGCCTCCGAGGGGTTCTACGGCGGCTGGGCCGTGGTGCTTTCCTGATTCGGATAGTCTGGCGAGCAGGATGCGCGTAGTGGAGATCTCCAAGCACGGAGGACCCGAGGTGCTGAAGGTGCAGGAGCGCCCGGATCCCCCGCTCGGCCGTGGCGAGGTGCGGATCGAGGTGGCCGCGGCCGGGATCAACTTCGCGGACGTGATGGCGCGCATCGGCATCTATCCCGATGCGCCGAAGCCGCCGTGCGTGGTTGGCTACGAGGTGTCCGGCACGATCCTCGAGTTGGGCGAAGGCGTGGAGAGTTTCACGAGCGGGCAGCGGGTCATCGCGAGCACGATGTTCGGCGGCTACGCCTCCCAGGTGGTGGTGCCCGCCAGCGACGTCATATCGCTCCCCGACGAGCTGACCTTCGAGCAGGGTGCGGCGCTACCGGTCAACTACGGCACCGCTTGGGCGGGGCTGATCGGTTATGGCAACCTGCAGCCCGGCGAGCGTGTGCTGATCCATTCGGCCGGCGGGGGGGTGGGGATCGCCGCGACGCAGATCGCCAAGCACGCGGGCGCCGAGGTGTACGGCACCGCCTCCCCGGGCAAGCACGAGCGGATCGCCGAACTCGGCGTCGACCATCCGCTCGACTACACCAAGGCCGGTTGGGAACGCGGTCTGCCGAAGTTCGACCTGATCATGGACGCGATCGGTGGCAGGAGCCTGCGGCGCGGCTACGACCAACTGCGTGCTGGCGGCCGCCTGGTCGCATTCGGCGCCTCCTCGGCTGTCTCCGGCGAGAAGCGCAACCTCATCGCCGGACTCGGAACCCTGGCGCGGATGCCGCGTTTCAACATGGTCAAGCAGATCTCCGAATCGAAGGCCGTGATCGGCCTGAACATGCTCAGCCTGTGGAAGGACCACGGGACGCTCGCCCCGTGGATCGTCCCGCTGCGGGCGCTGATCGAGAACGGAACGGTCCAGCCGGTGATTGCCGGCGCTTTCGGCTTCGAGCAGGCCGGCGAGGCGCAGCGGATGATCACCGAGCGGCGCAACGTCGGCAAGGTCGTGTTGACCCCCTGAAGCAGGAGTGCCCGCCGCGGGGCAGGCGATGGCGCGCCACTACGGCTAGCATCCTGAGCATGGCCACGACGCTGTTCGAGAAGATCTGGGAGGCGCACGAGGTGGCGCCGGGCCTGCTGTACATCGACCTGCACCTGGTGCACGAGGTGACGAGCCCGCAGGCCTTCGACGGCCTGCGCCTGGCGGGGCGCACGGTGCGCCGCCCGGGGCGCACGCTGGCGACCGCCGACCACAATACGCCGACGGACGGAACGCCCAACGCGGCGGCGATCAAGGAAGAGCTCTCGCGCGTGCAGGTGCAGACGCTCGAGCGCAACTGCGCGGAGTTCGGGGTTCCGGTCTATTCGCTGGGATCCGAGCGCCAGGGGATCGTGCACGTGATCGGCCCCGAGCTGGGGGTGAGCCAGCCGGGCATGACGATCGTCTGCGGGGACTCCCACACCGCCACCCACGGCGCATTCGGCGCACTCGCCTTCGGGATCGGCACGAGCGAGGTGGAGCACGTGCTGGCCACCCAGTGCATGGTCCAGCATCGCCCCCACTCGATGCGCATCCGCTACGAGGGGGAGCTCGGCTTCGGGGTGACCGCGAAGGACCTGATCCTCGGCACGATCGGGCAGATGGGCGTGGGGGGCGCGGGGGGCCACGTGGTCGAGTACGTGGGGCCCGCGATCGAGCGCCTCTCGATGGAGGGGCGGATGACGGTCTGCAACATGACGATCGAGGGCGGGGGGCGCGCAGGGATGATCGCCCCGGACGAGACCACGTTCGCGTGGTTCACCGAACGCGAGCGCCCGGGCGCTCCGAAGGGCGCGGACCTCGATGCGGCCTTCGCGCGTTGGAGTGAGCTGAAGAGCGACGAGGGCGCCACCTTCGACCGGGAGCTCGTGGTGGACGCCGCGGCGCTCTCCCCGCAGGTGACGTGGGGCACGACGCCGGCGATGGTGGCGGAGGTCACCGGCCGGGTGCCCGACCCCGAGCAGTTCCAGGCGCGTTCCGAGCGCGAGGCGGCCGAGCGCGCCCTGCACTACATGGCTCTGGAGCCGGGCACGCCGATCGAGGAGATCGCGATCGACCGGGTGTTCATCGGCTCCTGCACGAACTCCCGGATCGGCGACCTGCGCGCCGCGGCCGAGGTCGTCGCGGGGCGCCGGGTGTCCTCCAGCGTGAGCGCGATGGTGGTGCCGGGCTCCCAGCAGGTCAAGGCGCAGGCCGAGGCGGAGGGTCTGGACCGGGTCTTCCGCGACGCGGGCTTCGACTGGCGGGTGGCGGGCTGCTCGATGTGCCTGGGGATGAACCCCGACATCTTGGCCCCCGGGGAGCGCTGCGCCTCGACCTCCAACCGTAACTTCGAGGGCCGCCAGGGCCGCGGTGGGCGCACCCATCTCGTTTCGCCTCAGATGGCGGCTGCCGCGGCCATCGAGGGCCATTTCACGGACATCAGGGAGTGGAAGTGATGCCCGCCGCCGCAGCCACGAGGGTCCTCGCGTCGGCGGGCGCCACCGGAGCCGGGGGGCGGCGATGGAGGCGATAGAGACGATCTCGGGGCCGGTGAGCTACCTGGACCGCGCGAACGTGGACACCGATCAGATCATGCCCAAGCAGTTCCTCAAGCGGGTGGAGCGCTCGGGCTTCGGGCAGTTCCTCTTCTACGACTGGGAGAAGGAGCCCGATTGGGAGCTCCCGGCGCGGCCGATCCTGGTGGCGGGCGAGAACTTCGGCTGCGGCTCCTCGCGCGAGCACGCCCCGTGGGGCCTGCAGGACTACGGCTTCGACGCGCTGGCGGCGCCCTCCTTCGGGGACATCTTCTACTCGAACTGCACGAAGATCGGGCTGCTGCCGGTGGTGCTCTCCGAAGAGCACTGCCGGGCGCTGGCGGCGGCGGGGGAGGGCCAGGTCGACCTGCGTGCCCAGGAGGTCCGCTACCCCGGCCCCGACGGGCAGCTGGTCTCGGTGGCCTTCGAGATCGACCCCGAGACGCGCCGGCGGCTGCTGGAGGGCCTCGACGACATCGCGGTGACGCTCTCCCACGAGGAGCTGATCGCCCAGTATGAGGCCGCGCAGGCGGGGGGGTCGGAGCCCACGGGATCGAGCCCCGCCAGCCCCGCCCGCCCAGGTGGGTGGGTGGGTGTCGAGACCACCGCGCTGTGAGCGTCCGCCGGGGCCCGTTCACGAAGCCGGACGCCCCCTGGCCCGGATACCCTTCCACCTCGGATGTTGAGGCGGCCCCAGTGAGCAGACGCATAGCGGTCCTTCCCGGCGATGGGATCGGGCCGGAGATCATGGCCGCGACGCGCCAGGTGCTGAATGCGGTCGGCGAGTTCGAGCTCGACGAGCGCCCGATCGGGGGCGCCTCGATCGACGCGCACGGGGTGCCGCTGACCGAGGAGACCCTCCAGGCGTGCCGGCGCGCGGACGCCGTGCTGCTGGGTGCTGTGGGGGGCCCGAAGTGGGACAGCACCGACCCCGGGGCGCCGCGCCCGGAGCGGGGCCTGTTGGATCTGCGCAGAGGCCTGGGGCTGTACGCGAACGTGCGCCCAGTGCGCCCCTTACGTCAGCTGTACGACGCCTCGCCGCTGCGGCGGGAGCGGATCGAAGATGTGGACCTGCTGGTGGTGCGGGAGCTGACGGGGGGGATCTACTTCGGCGAGAAGACCCGCACCGCGGAGGGCGCCAGCGACCTCTGCGCCTACACCGTCAAGGAGATCGAGCGGGTGGCGCGCACGGCGTTCAACGCGGCGCACGCGAAGGTGACGAGCGTGGACAAGGCGAACGTGCTGGAAACCTCGCGCCTGTGGCGGGAGGTGGTGAGCGGGGTGCAGGACCGCGAATACCCGCACGTGGAGCTCGAGCACATGCTGGTGGACAACGCGGCGATGCAGCTGATATCGAACCCCCGCCACTTCGACGTGCTGCTGACGGAGAACATGTTCGGAGACATCCTCTCCGACGAGGCGGCGATGCTGACGGGCTCGATCGGGATGCTCCCGAGCGCCTCGCTGGGCGACCGCGGCCGCTCGGAGATCGGCCAGCGCGCGCCGGGCCTGTATGAGCCGGTGCACGGCTCCGCGCCGGACATCGCGGGGGAGGGGATCGCCAACCCGATGGCGATGTTCCTCTCCGCGGCATTGATGCTGCGCAACAGCCTCGACCTGGAGGAGCAGGCGCTGGAGGTAGAATCAGCCGTTGAACGCGCGCTCGACGACGGCGTGCGCACCCCCGACCTGGGGGGCGCCGCCAGTACGGCCGACGCGACGCGAGCGGTGCTGTACTACCTCTAAAAAAGAAGGAGCAGGATCTTGGAACCCACGGAGCTCATCTGGATGAACGGAGACTTCGTCCCCTGGGAGGAGGCCAAGGTCCACGTCCTCACGCACGGCCTGCACTACGGCACGGGCGTGTTCGACAGCATGCGCTGCTACGAGACGGATCTGAACCCCAGCCGTCCCCCGGCGGTGTTCCGCAACGTCGATCACCTCGAGCGCCTGCTGCGCTCGGCGGAGCTCTACTACATGCCGGTCCCCTTCACGGTGGAGCAGCTGCGCGCGGCGACGCTGGAGTTGGTGGCGCGCAACGGCCTGAGCTCCTGCTACATCCGCCCGCTGGTCAACCGTGCCTACGGCTCGATGGGCCTGAACCCCCTGGACGCCCCGGTGGACGTGAGCATCGCCTGCTGGGAGTGGGGCACCTACCTCGGCGAGGAGGGCATGCGCCACGGGGTGCGCGCGAAGGTCTCCTCGTGGCGGCGGATCAGCCCGGACTCGCTGATCCCCCATGCGAAGGCCTCGGGGCAGTACCTCAACAGCGTGCTCGCGAAGGTGGAGTCGGTGAAGGCGGGCTACGAGGAGGCGATCCTCCTGGACGACCACGGCCACGTGTGTGAGGGGACGGGCGAGAACGTGTACGTGGTGCGCGGCGGTGAGATCGCCACGCCGGGGCAGCACAACTCGATTCTCGACGGGATCACGCGCAACTCAGTGATCCAAATCGCGCAGGATCTCGGATACAAGGTGGTGGAGCGCAACGTGGCGCGCGCGGAGATGTACCTCGCGGACGAGGTCTTCCTCTCGGGCACCGCGGCGGAGCTGGTGCCGGTGCGCGAAGTGGACGACCACAGGATCGGGACGGGCGAGCCGGGCGAGGTGACGCGGGTGCTGCAGGCGGCCTTCGACGACGCGATCCACGGCCGCACCGAGCGCTACCGGGAGTGGCTCGACGTGGTGAGCGCCCCCGCGCTCCAGACGCCGGCGGGCGTGGAGCCCGCGGCGGCGGCCGCGCCGTCGCGGAGCGCCGCGAGCGGCTGAGGCGTATGCCCAGGATCGAGCTCTACGACGCGACCCTGCGCGACGGCATGGGAGGCGGCGGGCTGAGCCTGACGGCGGAGGAGAAGCTGCGCGTGGTCCACGCCCTGGACGAGCTGGGCGTGGACCTGATCGAGGCGGGCTTCCCCTCCTCCAACCCGAAGGAGCGCGAGCTCTTCGAGCTGCTCGAGCACGAGCCGTTGAGCGGCGCGGAGATCGTGGCCTTCGGGATGACCCGCCGCCGCGACACGGCGGTCGCCCAGGACGAGGGCCTGCGGGTGCTGGCGGAGTGCTTCGCGCCGGCGTGCACACTGGTGGGCAAGGCCTCCACGCTGCACGTGGAGAAGGTACTGCGGGTCTCACGCGAGGAGAACCTGGCGATGATCGGGGAGTCGGTGGCGTTCCTGGTGGGGGAGGGCAAGCGGGTGCTGCTCGACGCGGAGCACTTCTTCGACGGCTTCGCCCTGGACCCGGGGTACGCCCTGGAGTGCGCACGCGTGGCGGCAGCGGCGGGAGCGGAGCGGGTGGTGCTGTGCGACACCAACGGCGGCGGGTTGCCCACACGGGTGGGCGAGGTGGTGGCGGAGGTCCACGCGTCCCTCCCGGGGGTGGCGCTGGGGATCCACACGCACGACGACTCGGGCTGCGCGGTGGCGAACGCGCTGGTGGCGGTGGAGGCGGGCGCGAGCCAGGTGCAGGGCACGATCAACGGGATCGGGGAGCGCACGGGCAACGCGAACCTGGTGACGATGATCGCCGACCTGCAGCTGAAGATGGGCCACGAGCTGCTCGCACCGGAGCGCCTGGGGCGCCTGACCGCGACGGCGCACTTCCTCGACGAGCTCCTGAACCGCGTGCCGGACCCCGCGCAGCCGTACGTGGGCAAGCACGCGTTCGCGCACAAGGCGGGCCTGCACGCGGCGGGGGTGAGCGCGGACGCGCGCACGTTCGAGCACGTGAACCCCGAGCTGGTGGGCAACGGCCGCGAGGTGCTGGTGTCGGAGCTCTCGGGGAGGGCGACGGTGATGGAGAAGGCGCAGGAGGCGGGGATCGACCTGAGCGAGGAGGGAGCGCTGCGCACGATCGAGCGGGTCAAGGAGCTCGAGCACCGGGGCTTCCAGTTCGAGGCGGCGGACGGCTCCTTCGAGCTGCTGATGCGCCGCGAGGCGGGGGAGTACGAGCCGCTCTTTCGCCTGGAGTCCTGGAGGGTGATCGTGGAGCAGCGCGCGGATGGCGCGGTGGAGACGGAGGCGACGATCAAGATCTGGGTCCCCGATCCCGACGGAGGCCAGGAGCGCCGCTACGTGCGCACCGCCGAGGGCAACGGCCCGGTGAATGCGCTGGACCGGGCGCTGCGGGAGGCGATCGGGGAGATCCACCCGCACCTGCGGGACATCGAGCTGGTGAACTTCAAGGTGCGGATCCTCGACGAGGACAAGGGCACGGGCGCGGTGACGCGGGTGCTGATCGACGCCTCCGACGGCCGGCGGGTGTGGGGCGCGATCGGGGTCTCAGAGAACCTGATAGCGGCGTCATGGGATGCGCTGGTGGATTCGCTGGAGTCGGGGGTGCAGCCGCCCGCCACGGCGCCCGCGGTGGGGGCAGGGATGGGGGAGGACGGGATGCGGGTCCCGGTGCGCACCGCGGGCGGCGGAGGGTAGGGGGCGGGAGTGGCTGAGGACTCCGCAGGACGGCCGTCGGGGCGGCGGTTGCGGTATGTGCCGATTCCTCCGGGTGAGGGGGAGGGGAGGGGAGGCCCACGGATCCCGCCGGAGGCGTTGGAGGAAGAGTCGATTCCGTTGGCGCGCCCGTCGCTGGGTGCGGCGGAGCAGCAGGCGGTGCTGGAGGTGCTGCGCTCGGGTGAACTCTCGCTGGGCCCGAGGGTGGGGGAGTTCGAGGGGGCGTTCGCGGAGCGTGTGGGTGCGCGGGCGGCGAGCGCGGTCTCGAGCGGCACGGCGGGCCTGCATCTGGCGTTGCGGGCAGTGGGGGTCGGCCCGGGCGATGAGGTGGTCACAAGCCCGTTCTCGTTTGTGGCGTCGGCGAACGCGGCGTTGTATGAGGGTGCGCGTCCGGTGTTCGCGGACATCGACCCGGTGACGTTGAATCTCGATCCGGAGGCGGCGGAGGCGGCGGTCACGGAGCGCACGCGGGCGATCCTGCCGGTGCACATCTTCGGCTACCCGGCGGAGATGGGTGCGTTCGAGGCGATCGCGGCCCGCCACGGCCTGGGGATCGTGGAGGATGCGTGTGAGGCGCTCGGGGGGCGCCATGGCGACGGTCGTCCCGTGGGGGGCCGGGGCAACCTGGCGGTGTTCGGGTTTTATGCGAACAAGCAGATGACGACGGGCGAGGGTGGGATGGTCACGATGGGGGACTTGGGGTTGAAGGAGCGGATCGACTCCGAGCGCAACCAGGGTCGTTCTCCGGACCGGGGGTGGCTCGAGCATGATCGCTTGGGGTTCAACTATCGCCTGTCGGACATTGCGTGTGCGTTGGGTGTCGCGCAGCTGGCGCGTTTGGACGATTTTTTGGTGGCGAGGGCGCGTTTGGCGGGGCTGTATCGGGAGGCACTCGAGAACGTGCGTGGGGTGGAGCTTCCATGTCCGGATATGGAAGGCAGCCGCCGGGGGTGGTTTGTGTTCGTGGTGCAGCTGCCGCGGGGCGTGGATCGTGATGGGGTGATCCGGGCGTTGGCGTTGGAAGGGATCCAGAGCAGGCCGTATCTGCCGGCGATTCATTTGACGCGGTTTTACCGGGAGCGGTTTGGGTATCGGCCCGGTGAGTTTCCGGTCTGTGAGGATGTGGCGGCGCGTTCGGTCGCGCTGCCGTTCTTCGTGGGGATGAAGGAGTGGCAGGTGCGGTGTGTCGCGGATGTCTTGCGGGAGGCTGTGGGGTCCTTGGGGCGCTGAGCCGGGGGCTGGGGGAGGCCCGGGTTCGGTGGGCCGGGGCAGGCTTCTGTCCGGGATGTGGGTCGTGGCTCGGGTGGGGCTGCCGCGTGTCGCCTTGCTTGACGGGGACTCCCGGTGGTGGTAGGGAGTGAGGGCCGGCAAGGGGAGTTAGGCTGGCGCCGGTAACCGACCTCACCGGCCGAGGCGGGCTGGCTGGGTAATGATACCTAATTGTCCTGCGATTCGGATGTTTTGCGGTTGGGGACGGCGCATGGAGCTGCGGGGCGTTTGGGCCTTGGTTCTTCTTCTGGTGTTGGTTGTCGGGGTGGGCCTTGCTGGGGTTGAGGGGCGCTTATATGGTTGTGGTTGGAGACATTTTGGGGGTTTGTGGGTGGTGGTTTGGGGGAGTAGGAAACAGGGGCTTGTGGTGTCATTGATGATCGGTTATGTTAGTGGGACAGTCTTGAGTTGGGCGTACTGGGCATACTGGTCGTGTGGCTGGTTGTCTGGGTTGGGGCTGTGTTGTGTGTCATAGCTGATGTCGTGGTGTCTCTGTTTGAAGACGTGCGCTGCGGGGTTGGCGATCGATCCTTAGGGAAGGAGCAGTACGACATGAAGTATTTGAAGATTGCTTTTGGGCTGGCTCTGGTGGCCGGCTTGATGGCGGTGGTGGCGTCGCCCGCGATGGCGGTGCCAAGATGGGTGCATTGCGTGAAAGTGACGACTGGACAGTGGGAAGATTCTAACTGTAGTAAAAAAGGGTCTACGAATGTGTATGAAACGAAAGCGATCACTGAAACCAGTGAAGTTACATCGAGCGGCACGCTGAGACTGGAAGATTCCGGATCGGGAGTGGCCCTCGAATGTAAAGGTTCGAACAGGGGCTGGGTTGTCAACTTAGCTACTGGTGCTGGCGAGGATGGGGTCATCGAAATAGCGGCTAAGGAATGTAAAACCCTCACAGGGGAATGTACAAGTCCTCTTGCGGAAGGGAGAAACCTTCCGTGGGGTTCCAGACTAGTAGAAGGTCCGAGAGCAGCAGAAGGAGAAAAAGAAGCAGTAAAATCAGAAGAAGTTAGAGACGAACTCATTAGCGGGCCCAAAAATCAGGAAGGTAATGGCGAACCTGGTTGGGCGGTTAGATGTACCGTCGGTGGGATCATCAAAATTACGGATAGATGCGAAATATCAGGCACTAGCCAGAATGTGATAAATAATAGAGTAACCGGAGCTACAGAATTCATCTTCTCGAAAGAAACTGCGAAATGTACTGTAGGTGGACCCAAAACAGGTCACGTGGAAGGAACCGTCACTGAGAAGTTAAGAGCTTCAACTGCTTTATGGGTTTTAGCTCCTAATTTACCTACTTCTAAATAGGTCAGAGTAAGACTGCCAGGTAGGACCTGGGGGGTTGCCCGGGTACTACCTGGCTAATACTATGGTGTGGAGGCGATACGGGTTATTATGGGTGAGGAAGGTGGCTGGGGGTCTGTGCTTCGGTGTCCGTTTTGGGGTGAAGGGGTGGCCTTATGGGGCGGTGAGTCGCGTTTGGTGAAAGGGTTGTTGGTGTTGTGGAGGCGGTTTGCCTTGGGTGTGGTTGCTGGGTTTTGTGTGTTGGGTGTGGGGTGTTTGTTGGTGTGTTCTTCTGCGTCTGCTGAATTCTCGCGGCCTTTTCTGGGTGCTTTGACGGGCACGCCTAACGGGCCTTTGGGCGAAGTTGAAGGCTGTGTTGCGACAGACCCTGGTGAGGGTGGGGTGGGTGGCAGTGGCAGGGTTTGGGTAGCTCAGCTAGGAGACGTGGCAGGTCGGCTGGAAAACGTGATTGATGAATTCGGTTCGTCTAACGTATTTCTTGGGCAGACTACTGGGGTTCCGGTGAATAGTTGTGCGTTTGATGATGCGGCTGGTGTAAGCGGGGAACTTCTTTCTGTTGGTGATCGAGAGTGGGTTGCTGCGGATGATTCTGGGGGTGTGAGTAATGGGGATGTTTATTACGCCAGGGTAGGGAATGCGTCTGAAAGGGGTTATGTGGAAAGGGTGAATAGTTTTGGTGTACCGGCTGTGTTTTCGTGTTCGGAGCCGGGGGCTGGTTCTTATATCAAGGAAAACAGGTTGCTTGGTGTGCCGGGGGCGGGTGGTGAACCTGAATTATTCAGAGAAGGCGAAGCGATCGAAGGAGTTGCTGTGTCGGGTAGTGGTGTGCCTGAAGGCATGGGCGGGGACGGTGGCGACGTGTATGTGATCAACCGGGCTAAGGGCGAGGTTGATGTGTTCAGCCCCGAAGGGTGCTTCGTGGGGGCTATTTCTAGTGTGAGAAAGTTTGTGCGTGAAGGTAAACAGGAAACAGAAGAAATCTTTTTTGAACGTGGTTTGTATGGTGTGGCTGTTGATCCGGTGAGTGGTGATGTGTTGGTGAAGGGGTCGTTGCCGGATCAGACTGGGTGGGTTGTGGGGGAGTTTGGGTTGTTGCCGGGTGGTGGGTATACGTTTCTGGGGGAGGTGAAAGGCCCGCCAGCAGCGCAGGCTTTTGGGAACGAAGATTATCAGGGTGGGCTTGCTGTGGGTGGGGAAGGTGATTTGTTTGTGGGTGCTGAGGAAGTGGTGGAAGAAGAAGTGGAACAAGGGGGTGTGAAGAAAAGGGTGGTGGTTAGTAGGAAGGATGTGGTGGATGAGTTTGGTAGGGCGGGTTATTATCCTGGGGTGGTGACGGGTGAAGTGGGTGGTGGGGTGTTGGGGTCGGTGAGGTTGGGTGGTACGGTTAGGGGCGCGGCGAATATTGATGGGGAAGATTTGGAATTGTCTGGGTGTGTTTTTGAAGTTGTGACGGAAAAGGTTTTCAAGGAAAAAGGGTTTAGTGGGAGTGTGATTGTTCCGTGTGTGTTGAATGAATCGGGTGTGAGCCCGGTGGGGCAGTTTTTGAAAGAACGTAATTATTATGTTCATGGTGTTGTGGAAGGGTTGGTGTCGGGCGAAACATATGAGTATCGTCTTGTGGCTGGGACGAGTGAAGGTGTGCATCATGGTGGTGTGAAAGATGGTGAAGTTGAGTCGTTTGTGGGGCCTGGTGCGCCTGTTGTGGGTTCGGTTAGGGTGGGTGGTGTGTCGTCGTCGTTTGCTGATTTTGGGGCGGTGGTCGACCCGGAGGGGTTGGATACGAGTTATTTCTTTGAATATGTTGATGGGGCTGGTGTTGTGGGTCGGACTGGGTTGGTTGGTGTTGGTGGGGGGGGTCGTGGTGTGAGTGTGTCGCAGGTGGTGGGTGGGTTGTTGCCGGGTGTGGCTTATAGGGTGAGGGTTGTTGCGGTGAATGGGTTGGGTGAAGCGGCTAGTGGGTTTGTGGTGTTTGGGACGGCGCCGGTGTCGGTGGGGTCTGGCCGGGGTTATGAGTTGTTGACGCCTCCTGATAAGGGTGACGCGGAAGATATGTTCGGGGCGCCGAAGAACTCGATTTTCAGGGAAAACTTTGATTTGGGGTATTCGTCTGGTAGCGGCGATGAATTTTTTCTTTCTACGGCTTCGGCGTTCGGGCCGTTTCCTGCTGCTGGGGAGAATGGTTATCGTTTTGCTCGGGGGAGTTCGGGCTGGTCGTTTCAGGCGGTCGCGTCGCCTGGTTTGGGTGTTCAGACGTTTGAGTCTTTTGTGTTTGGGTCCGAAGGTGGGTCTGAAGGGTCTGGAGGGTTTGCGGAAGTTGGTGTGAGTGATGCTGTTGGGGGCCAGGAAGAACTTGAGGATGTGTTGGTTGGTCCTCCGGGCGGACCGTATACGACGGCGATGTCGGCGCCTAAAGGGCAGGCGCTCGTGGTTGGGGCTTCTGGCGATGCGGGTAGTGTCGTGATCGAAAGCACGGATCACAGGGTTCCGTTGGTGCCTTTGGCGTTGTGTGAAAGTTCGCAGGAAGCGTTGGTGAGGGAACAGGAAGAGGAAAAGGTCGGTGATGGGGCTGCGGATAATTTGTTTGAATGGTCTGCGGGCCGTGGGTGTTTGGTGCTTGTGAATGTGAGCTCGCAGTCTGAAGGTGGTGGTCTTGTGAGTAGTTGTGGGGCGGTTCTTGGGTTGGGTGCTGGTCATGAGGGTGATTCTCGGAGTGCTGTTTCGGCTGGTGGTTCGCGGATCTTCTTTACTGCCCCGGATCCTGGTGCGGAAGGGAAGACTGGTTGTTGGCGGAAGCCTTCGGGTTCCGCGGATGACGCGTTCGCGCCTGAGGTTTATATGCGTGTGGGTGGGACCTCGACGTTGGAGGTTTCTGCGGCTGCGCGGGGGGTTAGGCCTCCGGTTGTGTATCCGTCGGTGTTCGTGGGTGCGTCTGCGGATGGCTCGAAGGTGTTCTTCGTGACCAAGACCGAGTTGACTAAGGATGCGGTGAAGGCGAAAACGCAGGGGCTCGAGTTGTATGAGTGCGAAGTTCTCGAAGGGGGTGAAGGTCGTGGCCCTGAATGTGTTTTGTCGCGTATCTCGGGTGGGGAATCGGGGGGCGTGGAAGGCGAAGTCCAGTTCGTTGGTGCGGTCTCGGGGGATGGTTCGAGCGTGTATTTCGTGGCTGGCGGGAAATTGACTGCGGACGCGCCTGTGGGGGGTGGCGTGTATCTGTATGACACGGTGTCTCGTACGACGACTTATGTCGGGCCGAGCGGCGGGTCGCCTAACCCGCAGCCGGGCTTGTGGTATGAGTCTGTTGATAACGGCGCGTTGGTGTCAGGGGTCGAGGTCGGCTTGAGTATTTTGAGTAACTATTACACGACGTATGATGGGGGATACCTGTTGTATACTGCGCAGGCGAATGTCACGGGCTATGATTCGGGTGACCATAGCGAGCTTTACCGGTATGATGCGGGTATGCCGAGGTCTGAGGGTGTTCCGGGTGTGCCGGATAACCCGGTTTGCGTGTCGTGTGATCCTGATGGTGCTCTGCCGTTGGTGGGTTCGGAGTTCACGCGGTCTGCTGATGAAGCGGATAATCCCGCGGGTGGGCCGCCGCGGCCGATTTCTGAAGACGGGAGCTATGTGTTCTTCGATTCCGCGGAAGCGTTGGTGCCGCAGGCCACGAATGGCAAGGTCGACGTGTATGTATGGCATGAAGGAGAAATCTCGCTGGTCGGTTCTGGTGAGGAATCCTCGAGCTCGTTCTTTTTGGACTCGAGCGCGAACGGGTCGAATGTGTTCTTCGGTACGCATGCGCAGCTCGTGCCGCAGGACACCGATAGCGAGGGCGATCTGTATGACGCGCGTATCTGCGAACCAGAAAACCATAATCCGTGTATCGCACCGCCAGAACCAGAAAACCACGAGTGCGAAGGGGATGCTTGTCAGAGCCCGCCGCCGGCACCCATCGACCAGACGCCCGCGTCGCTGACATTCTCAGGCGAAGGAAACGTCCCCGGGGCGCCGCCACCAATAAAATGCGCCAAGGGGAAGCATCTCAGCGACGGCCGGTGCATCAAGAGCGCCACCAAAAAGGCCAACAAGGCTAAGAAGGCTAAGAAGGCTAAGCGGTCTACTAAGGCCAGACGGTCGGGGTTGCGTGGGGGGGGTGGGCGTTGATGCGTGGCATGGTTGGGAGGATTGTTGGGTGTGGTGTGTGTTTTGTGGTTGTTGTTGGTGTGCTTTGTGTGGTGGCGGGGTCCTCGTTTGCGGTGGGTGGGGGTGTGCAGTGGACGGTGACGGCTGTGTCTGGGCCGACGAACTTCGTTGCGGGTGATGAATCGGGTGATGATGAGTATCAGGTCGTGGTGAAGAACACGGGCGAAGAATCGAGTAGTGGGATGGTGAGTGTTACTGATGTTTTGCCGGAAGGGTTGGTCCTTGACCGGGCGGGTGTCGTGGGGCATGTGTTGGATGATAGTAAACTGGGGGAACCTGAACCGTTGAGTTGTGAGGGTGTGTCGTGTGTGTATGAAAAGAGCGTGCTGCCTGATGAATCGCTTGTCGTCACGGTCCCGGTGGATGTCGAAATGATGGCGCTGCCGACGGTGGATAACGTGGTGCGTGTCTCGGGCGGGGGCGCGGTTGACGCGTCGATGGTGACTGCGACGACGATCGGTTCGCTGCCGGCGCGGTTCGGTATCGCGCCGGGGTCGGTGACGGCCGCGCTGTCGAGTGTGCAGGCGGGAGCGCACGCGGATTTGACGACGAGTGTGGGTTTCAACACGGTCGATGACGAAGGTACGCTCGCGGGTGTTCCGAAGGAAACGGTCGTTGAACTGCCGGCTGGGTTCGCGGGGGATCTGGTCGATACGCCTACGTGTTCGGCTGCGTTGTTCTTGAGCGAAATATGCCCGATCGGGACGCAGGTCGGGATCGTGACGGTGAGGCTGCATACTTTTCGTGAGGTATTCACTGAGCCGATTTATAATCTCGCGCCGGAGCCGGGCGATGTCGAGAAGCTCGGGTTCACGGTCATCGCGTTCAATATTCAGGGCGGTGTGAGCGTCGTTCCTGTGAAGATTGGCCCTGGGGAATATGAATACCGGGCGCAGGTCACCTTCCAGGACGTCAAAGACGCGGATAAGGCCGAGCTCGATAATATCTCAGCGACGATTTGGGGGGTTCCGACCGCGACGGTACACGACCCGTGGCGGTTGAACCCCAAGAAAGGCGGCATAACCAGCGAATACGGGGTTTCCTCGGATAACGCGCTGGTGCCGTTCCTGAGTAACCCGACGACTTGCAGCGGCGCCCCGCTAGTGACGAATATCACGAGCGTGTCGTGGGAAGAGGAAGAATCCACCGGCCGGCTCGCCGAAGCGCACGCGCAGGCCCTCAGCGGCCCGCTGGGCGGCTGTGACCGCCTCGGGCTGCCCTCGACGTTCAATGCGCAGCCGACGACGACGCAGGCATACAGCCCGACGGGCCTGAACGTCGAAAACGGCGTGCGCCAGAGCGATGAAAGTCCTGAAGGACTCTCGACGTCGGAGGTCCAGAGGGCCGTCGTGAGACTGCCCGAAGGAATGACGGTCAACCCGTCCGCTGGTGCGGGCCTCGGGTCGTGCACGCTCAGCGAGTACGAAGCCGAAGAAGTCCAGACGCCGCGGGGCGCGGGCTGCCCGAATGACTCCAAACTAGGCACGGTCAAGGTCCAGTCCCCGGGGATCAAGGAAGAAGGCGAGGGGTCGGTCTTCGTCGCGCAGCCCTATGAAAACCTGCCCGCGTTCGGGGAACGCCCCAAGCACCCCGGCGGGTCGCTGCTGGCGCTGTATGTCGTGATCCGGTTCCCCGTCCGCGGGGTGGTCGTGAAGCTAGCGGGAAAGGTCTCGCTGAACCCGGAAACCGGGCAGCTGACGACGAGCTTCGAAGGGCTGCCGCAGCTGCCCTACAGCCTCTTCATCTTCAGCTTCCATCAGGGCGCGACCTCGCCGCTGGTGACGCCGCCGTTGTGCGGGAGCTACACCGTCACCGATGAAATGACACCGTGGTCGAACCTCGCGTTGACGCTCACGGACCTGAGTCTCCCGTTTGAAATCGGCCTGGGTGCCGGGGGAGCCCCGTGCCCAACGGGGGGTATCCCGCCGTTTGATCCGCGGGTGATCGCGGGCACCCTCGATAACGACGCGGGCTCCTACAGCCCGCTCGATGTCCGGATCGTGCGCAACGACGGCGAACAGGAGATCACGGGGTTCTCTACGCTGCTGCCCCAGGGGCTGCTCGCGAACCTCACAGGAGTCCCGTTCTGCCCAGAAGCAGACATTCAAAGGGCCCGGGAAAAGACCGGCGCGCAGGAGGAAGCCGAACCCTCCTGTCCGGCCTCAAGCCAGATCGGGCGGCTGCTCGCCGGCGCCGGTGTCGGGCAGATCCTCGCCTACACCCAGGGCAAGGTCTACATGGCCGGCCCATTCGAAGGCGCGCCGTTCTCGATCGCCGCCGTCACAGCGGCGAAGGTCGGCCCGTTCGACCTCGGGACCGTCGTCGTACACCTACCGCTGCAGATCAACCCCCTGACCGCGCAGGCAAACATCACGGGCGCCCCCGGAGAGATCCCGCACATCATCGACGGGATCGTGATCCACGTCCGCGATATCCGCGTCTACATCGAACGACCAGACTTCACGCTGAACCCGACCAGCTGCAAGGCGCTGCAGTTCACCGCGGGCGTGATCGGCTCCGGCGCGAACTACGCCATCCCAGCCGACGCCGATACCGTGAACGTGAGCGACCCCTTCCAGGCCGCGGACTGCGCGCACCTACAATTCAAACCCACCTTCAAGGTCTCGACCTCAGGCAAAACCTCAAAAGAAAACGGCGCGAGCCTCACCACGACCTTGACCTACCCACCCGGATCGCTCGGGAACGAGACGAACATCGCGAAGGTCAAAGTCGAACTCCCCAAACGCCTCCCCTCACGCCTATCAACACTCCAGAAAGCCTGCACCGCCGCCATCTTCGAAACCAACCCCGCCAACTGCCCCCCAGGGTCAATCATCGGCAACGCAACCACCACCACCCCGATCCTGCCCGTCCCCCTCACCGGACCCGCCTACTTCGTCTCCCACGGCGGCGCCAAGTTCCCCGAACTCGTCATCGTCCTCCAAGGCGACGGCGTCACCTTCGACCTCCACGGCGAAACCTACATCAGCAAACAAGGCATCACCACCAGCACCTTCGCCACCGTCCCCGACGTACCCGTCGGCACCTTCCAACTCACCCTCCCCGAGGGCCCCCACTCCGCACTCGCAGCCAACGGCAACCTCTGCAACACCAAACTCACCATACCCACAACCATCACCGCCCAGAACGGCACCACCACCAACCAAAACACCAAAATCACCACCACCCACTGCCCCAAAAAACACACCACAACACACACCAACAAACACAAACACACAAAAACCACCCACAAGAAAAAACGATAAACAAGATTTCATCTGAAGACAACAAAATCGATGCAGGGAAGAGAGATAAGCAATCAAAAAATGAAACGTATAGGTAGGCATATCAACGCCACGAGTATCGTGGCTTTCCTCGCCCTCCTTCTCGCCCTTACGAGCGGCGCGTGGGGCCTGAATGCGGCCGCTACCAAGCAGGTAGCTGCCTCAGGGCGCCCCACCCACCCCCCCGCCCTTATCGCAAAAGCGGCGAAGAGCAAACCCAAACCCAAAACAAAAACAGGCCCCAGGGGGCCCGCCGGCAAAGAAGGACCGGCAGGCAAAGAAGGCCCAGCAGGCAAAGAAGGCCCTGCGGGCAAAGAAGGCAAAGAAGGCAAAGCGGGAGAAGGCAAAGAAGGACTAGCAGGAACAGAAGGCAAACAGGGACCCCCCGGGCCGAAAGGCGCGGCAGGCGAACCAGGCGAACCAGGTGAACCGTGGCCCGCTGGCGGGACACTACCGAGCGGCAGGACCGAGACAGGCGTCTGGCTTGTGCAGGCCACTGGATCAGGGGAACGCTTCAACCTGATAACGATCTCGTTCCCTATTCCACTAAAGGGCCCAGAAGGAAACAGAAAGGGAATCGTGCTTCCCAACGCACAGGTGCACTACGTCAAAGAAGGCAACCCTACCACTGAATGCCCGGGTAGCGCCTCCGAACCAACGGCAGAGAAAGGCAATCTCTGCATATACGAAAAGGAAAACTTTGAAAGCCCACAGCTCGAGCTCGCGCTCCTTCCTGGCGGCACAGAATCAGAAGGAGTCGCCGCCGCCGGCACAATCCTCGACTTCGAGACCACCTCAGAAACCGCAAAAGCCCTAGGCACCTGGGCCGTCACAGCACCCTAACCCACAGAACACAACCAGGCACAAAGCAAGCAGCTACACAACACGCCAGACACGGCCCTGAGAGCAAAACAGAACCCGCTCTCAGGGCCACCCAACGACACGGGCACCATCAGACCGAACATAGGGGGACTGTCTGACTAACGGTGGAAGTGCTTGGTCTGACCGAAAGGGATGACCATGATGGAGCCAGTCGATACGACCGATCGGGACGAGATGATCGGGTCTATGACTACAGATATCGTTGATCAGAAGCAGCTGGCTGAGCAGCTCTTGGAGCAGGCGAAGGAGCAGAACATCGAGCTGGTCGGCCCCGATGGGCTGTTGGGTCGGCTGACCAAGAACGTGCTGGAGACCGCGCTGGATGCGGAGATGAGCGAGCACCTTGGCTATGGGAAGCATGATCCGGCGGGTCGAAACAGCGGGAACAGCCGTAACGGGACTCGTGCTAAGACGGTGCTGACGGAGATCGGCCCGGTCGAGATCGAGGTGCCGCGGGACACTGAGTCGACGTTCGAGCCGCAGATCGTTAAGAGCGCCTAACAGAAGTGGTTGATGTGTTTGAGGCAGATGTTGGCGCAGGCGAGTGTGAGCATGGCTTCGTGGATGTCGGCTCGGCGTGCGTGGCGGCGTGCGAGGTAGCGGTTGGCGTGCAGCCAGGAGATCGTCCGCTCTACGACCCAGCGGTGGCGTCCGAGACCGGAGCCGTGGCCTGTGTTGCGTTTGGGGATGTGCGGAGTGATCTGGCGTTCTCGGAGTTCTTCTCGATGGCGCACCGAGTCATACGCCCGGTCGGCGTAGACGCTGGCGGGACGGAACTTGCCGTAGCGACCGATCGGCGGTACGCGGTCCACGAGCTCGACGAGCTGGGTGACGTC
Organism: uncultured Solirubrobacterales bacterium; assembly: GCA_963713985.1. Classification (GTDB taxonomy): domain Bacteria; phylum Actinomycetota; class Thermoleophilia; order Solirubrobacterales; family Solirubrobacteraceae; genus Palsa-744. The sequence continues at coordinate 2,912,451 of OY970219.1, forward strand.
GTTGCGGTTGGCGGCGGTCAGCGTGACCGCGAGCGGGATACCTTTCCCCTCGACGATTACGTGGTGCTTGCTGCCAAGACGGGAGCGATCGACTGGCGAGGGGCCTGTCTGTTCGCCCCCCCTTTTGCTCGCACGTGCGAGCTGTCCACGACCGCGCGGGACCAGTCGATCTCCCCAGCATTCTGCAACTCATCAAGCAGAACATGGTGCAGGCGCTGCCAAAGGCCGGCTTCGTTCCATTCCGCCAGGCGCCGCCAACACGTCATGCCGGACCCACAACCCATCTCCTGCGGCAGATACTCCCACGGGATACCCGTCTTCAGCACGAACAAGATCCCTGTCAACGCCGCCCGGTCAGGCACCCGAGGGCGCCCCGTCACCTGCGGCTCTCCGACCGGCAACAAAGGCTCGATCCGACCCCACAACTCGTCGCTCAGCAAAGGTTTGGCCATAACGCAGGACTTCGACAGCCCCACCACGAATCCTACCTTTTGTTAGGCGCTCTAGTAGTGCTTTGTTAGGTCGCTACTCGTGTTGTGGTGCTCTGTGGAGGGGTATGTCGGCGTGGTTGATCGTTTGGTGACAGGTGGCGCAGCGGCCGGTCCAGCATTTGAAGAGGGGCTGGAACAGGAGGACTGCCTGAGGGAGGGTCAGGCCGGCCGCGGGCGATTTGGGTTCTGCCGCTCCAGGGTGAGGAAGCCGTGTGCAGCGGTCACGAGCGCGGTGTGGTGGTACCAGCCGAGCCAGGAGCGGCCCTCGTAGTGATCGAGGCCGAGTTCGCCCTTGAGCTGTTTGTAGTCGAGCTCGATCTTCCAGCGCATCCGTGCCAGGCGCGCCAGATGTTCGGGCGAGGTGGAGGGTGGCATGTTGCTGATCCAGTAGTCCAGTGGCTCCTTGTGGCCTTCGGGCCACTCGCAGATCAGCCACTCCTCGCAGGGCTCTTGCTCAGCCCCGTTTTGCCAGCGCGCCAGTGCGCGGACACGTAGGAACGCGAACTGTGAGGTAACCGGCGTCCCGTCGGGGCCGTCCCTGAAGGTGACGGTCTGCATGTTCTCAGGGGCGAGTCGGGCGATGAGCTTACGGGCGGGCTCGGGCTTGCGGTCGGGGCGCAGCCGCGTGCGCCGCCTGCCGGTCTCCCCGGCGCGCTCGGGTAGCGAGAACACGGTGTCCGGCGCGAATACGCTCGCGATCTTGTCGATCGAGAACACGTACTGGAAACCAGCATCATCCAGATCCCGACGCAGCCTGGTGTTCTCGCCATACGCCTCATCCCCCAAGATCGGCGCCCTGCCGATATCCCACCCGCCGGCGCGCTCGATCAGGTCCTTCCCGAGCTGTGGCTTCTTCTTGAACTCGATCTCCTCGGGGATCCTCGCTCTCGCTCTGCGCTCGGCGTCCTCGCACCACTCCTCGGGCAGATACAGCGCCCACCCCAACGGGACCGTGCCCTTGCTGCCCACGGCGTGCACCGAGACACCGATCTGGCAGTTACCGATCTTGCCGAGCGTCCCCGAGTACTGACGCTTGACCCCAGGCGAATGCTTGCCGTCCTTCGGAAAACCAGTGTCGTCGAGAACCCACGCCTGCACACCGATCTGTGGCGCCACGCGCTCAGCCGTGGCCTTGACGACCAACCCTGGATCCCACGTACTCACCGCCAAGAACTGCTGCAAGCTCTCATAGTCAGCCTCACCACCCAGCCGCGCGACCATCGGCTCAAGCGACTTACGCGGACCCTCCTCAACCAGCCCCCGCAGATACAACCGGCCGTTGACCAGCTGCACAGGCCGGTTCACCGCCTCCTCAAACACCTCCTCGGCGAACGCCTCCAAACGCTCCCGCACCACCACAGGCCCATCCACCACCATCTCCATCGTCGTCACCACGAGCCTCCCCACGCCGAGAACCAGACGCAAGAAGAGTTCGCCGAACCAGCAACGAATCCTACAAAGAAACTAACAAAGCACTACTAAGGAAGGGTGGAGTGGGTGAGGCCGGGGTAGGGGTCCCAGTGCACACGCAAACGGCCGGCGGCGGAGGGTAGGGGGCCGGGGTGGCCGAGGACTCCGCAGGACGGCCGTCGGGGCGCCCGCTGCGCTACGTGCCGATCCCCCCGGGGGAGGGGGAGGGGATCGGGGTTCCACCGGCGGCGCTGGAGGAAGAGTCGATTCCGCTCGCGCGCCCGTCGCTGGGCGCCGCGGAGCAGCGGGCGGTGCTGGAGGTGCTGCGCTCCGGAGAACTGTCGTTGGGCCCGAGGGTGGGGGAGTTCGAGCGGGCGTTTGCCGAGCGCGTGGGCGCGCGGGCGGCGAGCGCGGTTTCGAGCGGCACGGCGGGCCTGCACCTTGCGCTGCGGGCGGTGGGGGTGAGGGAGGGGGACGAGGTGATCACGAGCCCGTTCTCGTTCGTGGCCTCGGCGAACGCGGCATTGTACGAGGGCGCGCGCCCGGTGTTCGCGGACATCGACCCGGTGACATTGAACCTCGACCCGGAGGCGGCGGAGGCGGCGGTGACGGAGCGCACGCGGGCGATCCTGCCGGTGCACATCTTCGGCTACCCCGCGGAGATGAGCTCCTTCGAGGCGATCGCCCACCGCCACGGCCTGGAGATCGTGGAGGACGCGTGCGAGGCGCTCGGTGGGCGCCACTCAGACGGCCGCCCGGTGGGAGGCCGGGGCAACCCTGCAGTGTTCGGGTTCTACGCGAACAAGCAGATGACCACGGGCGAGGGCGGGATGGTCGCGATGGGGGACCGTGCGATGAAGGAGCGGATCGACTCCGAGCGCAACCAGGGCCGCTCCCCGGAGCGGGGCTGGTTCGAGCACGACCGCCTGGGCTTCAACTACCGCCTCTCGGACATCGCGTGTGCACTGGGCCTCGCCCAGCTGGCGCGTCTGGAGGACTTCCTGACGGCAAGGGCGCGCTTGGCGGGCTTGTACCGGGAGGCGCTCGAGAACGTGACGGGTGTGGAGCTGCCCTGTCCGGACATGGAAGGCAGCCGCCGGGGGTGGTTCGTGTTCGTGGTGCAGCTCCCTCGGGGTGTGGATCGCGAGAGGGTGATCGGGGCGCTGGCGGAGGAAGGGATCCAGAGCAAGCCCTATCTGCCAGCGATTCACCTCACGCGCTTCTATCGCGAGCGGTTCGGCCACAAGCCTGGTGAGTTCCCGGTCTGTGAGGACGTGGCGGCGCGTTCGTTGGCGCTGCCGTTTTTCGTGGGGATGAAGGAGTGGCAGGTGCGCTGCGTGGCCGATGTGCTGCGGGAGGCCATGGGACGGTAGGGCGGGTGCGCTGAGGGGCTCGGTGGGGCGTGGGCGGTATGCAGGGGCGTTGCGCGGTGGGCCACGGGGGCCGGTGCTCGGGTGGCGCTTGGTTGGAGACACTCCTCGATGGAGTCTGGGGCAGCCTTGGGGGTCTGGGGAAGATATCTGTCGTCGCATCATTGACTATCGAGTATGTTGTGCCGTACGGTCTTGATCTAGATCCTTCGGTATGCAGGTGTCCGGGGGTATCGGTGAGGGTCCGTGAAGTGCTACACAGCTGGTGTCGTGGCGTCTTTGCTTTGAAGACGGGCGCCGCGGGCCGGTGACCGACTCTCTAGGTAAAGGAGTAGTGTGACGTGAAGTATCTGAAGATGGCTTTTGGGCTGATTGTTGTGGCTGGTCTGATGGCGGTGGCGGCGGCGCCTGCGATGGCGGTGCCGAGATGGGTGACATGTGAAAAAGTCTCGAGCGGTGGTCATTTTAGTTCTGGTAGCTGCACGACGGCAGGGACCGAATGGGCAACAAAGGAACTCGTCGGAACCAGCGAAGTGACGTCTCGTGGTTCCCTGGAACTGGAAGACCAGGAAGCTCTAGGCGGAGCAGTAAATCTACTATGCTCAGGTACAGGTACAGGATGGGTCAGCAACTCAGCGAACACGAGCGAACCTGGCGAGGGTGGGGCCGCAACTATAACAAACGTCAAATGTTCGTTCATTAAACACGGTGAATGCGAAGAATCAGCGGGGGTGACTGCTAAGCCCCTGAATCTCCCGTGGGGGGGCAGGCTCAAGGAATCGGGTTCGGAAGTCAGAGGTGAAGGCCCGATAGGCGCTGGATGGGATGTGGAATGCACTGTTGCCAAAATCCTTAAAATACAGGACAAGTGTGAATCAATAATCCATAACACTGGAAATGTGCTGCCGAATAGAACCAATTCAACGGTGGAAGGGGTGGCCGATGAAGTAACGAAAGAGGAAACGATGGCTAAGTGTTCTGCTTCTGGTAAAGAATCTGGTTTAGTCCGTGGAACTCTTATCTCTAAGTTAAGAAGTGGTAACGCTCTTTGGGTGTTAGCCCCGAATTTAAAAACGTGATGTAGGCGAGTGATGTAGGTTGTGTGGCTGGGTGGGTCTGGGGTTTGGGCTCACCCAGCGGGTATCAGCTTTTGTGGTGAGTGACCTTCCGGTGAGGGGTTTTGGTCGGCTACGCACGCTCCTGTTGGTTGGCACATGTCATTGCGAAGTTGATTCACATCGATGCGGTGGACGCGTGTGCGCAACGGTTCATAGTCGATGTTCAGGTCTCGGGCTGACACTATGGAGGGGTCTGGGATCAGATCATCGGAGCCACCAAAGGGGGGCTGGCCAGCCTCTGGGGGTACTGCCTCGCGCTTGGTGTGACCCCAGGCGGTCCGCGTCTTCATCAAACGAGCCCCCGCATCTCGGTGTGGGCCCCAGGGTTGGGCGCGGCGTTCCGTGGGGAGGTAGCCGCGCGGTGCCGGGTCTCGGGGTTTGTTGGCCGGCGATGGTTGGGTGTTGGCTGGAGGCGGTCTGTCGGGGTGTTTGGGGTGGGGGTTCTGGAGTGCGGTCTTGGGTTGGAAACATTTTTTGTGGGGGTTGGGGGTGGTTTTTGAGCGAATGGGAAACAGCCCTTGCTATGCCAATGACTATCGGCTAGGTTGTTCTACGCAGTCTTGGCGTTGGGTCTGTCGGCATGAGAAAAGCATCTGGTGGATCTGGTTGATGGGCTGTGTAGTGCGATATAGCTGGTGTCGTGGCGTCTTTGCTTTGAAGACGGGCGCTGCGGGACTGTTAGCCGACTCTCTAGGGAAAGGAAAAGTTAGACATGAAGCATCTAAAGATAGCTTTCGGGCTGGTTGTTGTGGCTGGCCTGATGGCAGTGGCGGCGGCGCCTGCGATGGCGGTGCCGAGATGGGTGACATGTGCAAAAGTCTCGAGCGGTGGCCATTTTAGTTCTGGTAGCTGCACGACGGCAGGGACCGAATGGGCAACAAAAGAACTCGTCGGAACCAGCGAAATGACGTCTAGCGGTAGCCTGGAACTGGAAGACCAGGAAGCTCCAGGCGGAGCAGTAAATATTAAATGCACAGGTTCAGATACAGGATGGGTCGCCAACTTAGCAAACACAAGCGAACCTGGCGAGGATGGGATTGCAACTATAACAAACATCAAATGCACGTTCATTAAACACGGTGAATGTGAAGAATCAGCCGGAGTGACTGCTAAGCCCTTGAACCTCCCGTGGGGTACCAAACTCAAGGAATCGGGTTCGGAAGTTAGAGACGAAGTCCCGATAGGTGCTGGATGGAACGTAGAATGCACGGTCGATAAAATCCTCAAAATACAGGACAAGTGCGAAGCAGTAATCCACAATACTACAAATGTGCTGCCAAATAGAACCAATTCAACTGTGGAATCAGTATTTGATGAAATAACAAAAGGTGAAACGATGGCTAAATGTACTGCTTCTAATAAAGAATCTGGTTTAGTCCGTGGAACTCTTGTCTCTAAGTTAACAAGTGGGAACGCGCTTTGGGTGTTAGCCCCGAATTTAAAAACGTGATGTAGGGATGTGATGTAGGTTGTTTTGGCTGGGTGGGCTCGGGTTTTGCTCGGGCTCACTTGGCTGTGGTGGTTTCTTTATTTTATTGTGTTTTGGGTTTGGTGTGTGGAGGTTGAGGGGAGTGTTCTATGGAGGAGGGTTTGGTATGAGGAGGTTGTGGTTTGTGGTGAGTGGGTTTGGGCGGCGGGGTGTGGTGTTGTGGGTTGTCGGGTTGCTGTTGTTGGTTGTGGGTTTTTTGTTTGTGAGTGCTGAGGCGTTTGCTGAATTTACGCGGCCGTATGTGACGCAGATCAGGGGTACTCCGGCGGGTCTTTTCGTTTCGCCTCTTGGGGGTCTCGCGGTTGATCCTGTGGGTGGCGGTGTTTGGGTTGGGGATACTGGGGCTGGTGTTGTGGAGGAGTTTGATTCTTCTAACGTGTTCGTGGAACAGATTACCGGGGTGCCTACGGGTAGCTTGGCGTATGATGACACGGGCATGAAGCTTCTCGGTGCTGGGGCGGGGGAACAGGTTGCGGTGGATGATTCGGTGAGTCTTCAGGATGAAGCGCGGGGGGATGTTTACCGTGCCACCGACGGTGGGAGCAGTGCATCATTCCCTAGTGGAAGTGTGAAAAGGACGGATGCGGAAGGTGTTGCTGCTCCTTTTACGTGTTCTAAAGGGATCGAAGGGGGGTATATCGTTGATGGTGAATTGGTCGGTAAGCCTGGTGAGCTGTGGAGCAGTGAAGATCATTCAGTGATTAAAGGGGTTGCGGTTGATTCGGGTAGTGAAGGGTTGGGTGTTGTGCCGGGTGAGGTGTATGTTTTGAATACGACGGAATTCGGTGAGGGTGAGGTGGATGAGTTTTCGTCGGCTGGGTGTTTTGTGGGGGCGTTTTCGGGTGTTGGGGTGCCGTCGAGGCCGTTGGGGTCGAGTAGTTTGTATGGTGTGGCGGTGGATCCGACGGATGGTGATGTGGTGGTGGAGACTGAAGAACGGCGGGAAAGTAGTACTGTGGATGTTGTTGATGAGTTTTCGTCGTCGGGTGGTTATCTTGGTCAGGTTTCGGGTCCGTCGAAGGGTGTGTTCTTTGAAGCGACCTCTTTGAGTGGCGATGAGCATGGTGGTGGTGTTGCTGTGGGTTCTGGTGGGTTGTTGTATGTGGCTGTGTGTGAAAAGGTTGAAAAGGTGCTTGGGGTTTGTGAGGAAGGTGGTTCTGTGGTTGATGTGTTTGGGGGGGGTGCGTTTTTTGCGGGTGCGGTGACGGGTGGTGTGGTGAGTAATAGCAGTAGTTTGGGGTCGGTGGTGTTGGGTGGTGTTGTGAGGGGGGTTTCGCGTGAAGTAGAAGAAGGGGGGACTGTTGTCGGGAAGGATCTTGAAGTGTCTAAGTGTGGTTTTGAATATTTGAGTGAAGAAGTTTATGTTAGGGAGGGTGGGTTTGTTGGGGCTGCTGTTGTTCCGTGTTTGCTTGGGTCTGGGGGGAGTGTGGGAGGGGAGGGTCTGGAAGAAAAGAATTATGGGGTTCATGGTGATGTGGTGGGGTTGGAAGCGGGGAGGGTGTATGTGTATCGGCTGGTGGTGGAAACGAACAAAGGTGAACATGGTGGGGTGGAGGATGGTGCTGTTGCGTCGTTTGCGGCTGCGGCGGCTCCTGTGGTGGAAGGTGAGTCTGTGGGTGGTGTGTCGTCGTCGTTTGCGGAGTTTGGTGGGAGGGTTGATCCGCGGGGGGCTGATACGTCGTATGAGTTTGAGTATGTTGATGTGGCTGGGTATGAAGCGGCGGTGGCGGGGGGTGCGGTGGATCCGTTTGCGGGGGGTGGTGTGGTGCCGGTTCCGGAGGGGGATGTTGGTGGGGGTGATCGTGGTGTGAGTGTGAGTGTGCCGGTGGGTGGGTTGTTGGCGGGGACTGTGTATGAGTATCGGCTGGTCGCGTCGAATAGTGTTGGTGTGGCGGATGGTGTTGGTGGGGTGTTCGCGACGGTGCCTGCGGGTCCGCAGGGGTCGCCGGATGGCCGGGCGTATGAGTTGTTGACGCCGGTGAATAAGGGTGATGCTGAAGAGATGTTCGGGAGTCCGCCTGGCCCGGAAGCGGAGATCAAAGACGAAGCTTTCCAGAATTATGATTTGGGTTATGCGTCTGAAGAAGGGAACCAGTTTTTGTTGATGGTGACGAGTGTTGCGTTTGGTTCGTTTCCGGGTGCGGGCGCGAACTCGTATGTGTTTTCGCGTGGTGAAAGGGGCTGGTCGTTCAGGGCTGTCGCGTCGCCGCGTCTTGGTGTGCAGAGTTCGGCTGTTGAGCTGTTCGACCCGTATGATTTCTCGGTGGTTGGTGTGAGTGATGATATTGGGTCTCAGGATGAACGGGAACTGGGGTTGGTCGGGCCGGCTGGCGGCTTGTTGTGCGAAGGAGGGGTGTTGAGCGGCTGTTATGAGACTGCTGTTTCGGGCGAAAGGGACGAGGCTGGTTTGGCGGGTGCCTCCAAGGATTTGAGTAGTGTGGTTATCGAAAGTGGGGAGCGGCGGCTGCCGTTGTGCGAAAGCGCGCAGGAAAGTCTTGTCGGTGAACTGGTTGGGGATAGCCGCGGGTTGTATGAGTGGTCGGCTGCCCGGGGGTGCTTGTCTTTGGTTGATGTGAAGTCCGGCTCGGAAGGCGGTGGGCTCGTCAGTACGTGTGGCGCGGTTCTTGGTCTTGGGTCTGAAGGGGATAACACTGCTTCTGGTTCTACGCATGATGCGGTGTCCGCGGACGGGTCAGGTATCTTTTTCACGGCGCCGGACCCGAAGGCGAGCGGCTCGTCGTCGCAGTGTTGGGAAGAAGGGCGCGGCAAAGTTCCGCCGCAGCTGTATGTTCGTTTGCATGGCGAAACGACGTTGGAGGTCTCGGCGTCTGAACCGGGCGGTGAACCTGTGCCTGGGTATCCGGCTTTGTATGTCGGGGCCTCTGAAGATGGTTCGAAGGTGTTTTTCTTGACGCGTAGCGAGCTGACGAAAGAAGCTGTGGAACTGGGGGGTCATGAACCGGAACTTTATGAGTGTGAAGTCGTTGAAGAAGTGGGGGGCGCGCGGTGTGCGTTGACGCGTATCGCGAGTCGTTATCCGGAACTGGTGGGGAAGATCGCTGATGTTCCCGCGGTCTCGGCGGACGGTTCGATGGTCTATTTGAATGCTGAAGGTGGCCCGGGGGATCCCGATGGAGGCCTTTACGGGTATGACACGGTGAGCGGGGCGTTGACGCGTATAGCGGCGGATCAGGGCTATGTTGATGGGAACCACAAAGGTGCTGGTGACCCGTGGTATGATCCGGGGCCGCGTGATGAAGCGAAAAACGGGTTGCTTGCCGGGCTTGATGTGCAGGCGCCTTACGATACGACGCGTGACGGGCAGTTCTTGTTGTTCGGCGCGTACCGGTATGACGCGGACTTGCCGGTGTCTGGGAGTAACCCGGTGTGTGTGATGTGTGACCCTGATGGGTCGGGTCCGATCGGGGAACCAGAGGCCTCGTTCACTCGCTCAGCGGTGCATGCGAACAATGATGCGGGTGGGCCTCCTCACGCGATGTCCGAAAACGGGAAGTACGTGTTCTTCGATTCGACGCTGTCGCTGGTGCCGCAGGATACGAACGGCACGCTCGATGTGTATGAGTGGGAGGAAGACGGCACTGGGTCGTGCACGGAATCGAAGGGGTGCATCAGCTTGATCAGTTCTGGTGAGGACCCCTCGCCGTCGTTCTTCCTGGATGCCGGCTCGTACGTGAATCCCGTGACTGGGCAGACGGTCGAAGGTGGTAACGTGTTCTTCGGGTCGCACGCGAATTTGATACCGTCGCTCGATACGGCATCGGAGGGCAACTTGTATGATGCGCGTATCGAAGGGGGCTTCCCCGTGCCCACGTCCGTGGGTCCGTGCGAAGGCGACGCGTGCAGCAACCCGCCGCTCGCGCCGACAGAACAGACCCCCGGATCATCGACGTTCTCCGGGGCCGGTAACGTCGCGACGCATGAGAAAGAAGTAAAAGCGAAAGGGAAAAAGGGCGGTAAGTCAAAACCCAAAACGCGTGGTAAGGGCAAGACGAGAGCGGGGAAGCGTGGTAAACCGAAGGCATGCCGGCGTGGGCTGGTCTCGAGGAAGGGCCGCTGCGTAGGGCAGACACGGAAGGCTGAGAAGAGCAGCGCCGGCGAGGGGAGGGGCGAGTGATGTCCGTCTCGCGTGTGTTTCCTGCTCGCCCTGGTGTTTTCGTGGTGGCGCTTGGGTTCGTGTTCTGCGTGTCGTTGGTGTGTGCCGCGGTGTTCGGGTCCTCGTGTGCGTGGGGTGCGGAAGGGGAAGGGGCTGCGCGTTGGACGGTGACTGCGGTGTCCGCGCCGACGAACTTCCGTGCGGGCGATGAATCGGGTGATGATGCGTATAAGGTGATCGTGGAGAACACGGGCAGCGTGGCGAGCACGGGGCCGATCACGGTCACGGATGTGCTGCCCGCGGGACTCTCGCTGGATTCCGCGGGTGTCGTGGCGTTCGCTCAGACGCCCTCGATCGAAGAAAAGATCCCTGTCAGCTGCGAAGGGCTGACGTGCACGTATTCGGGGAAGGTGATCCCGGACGAAACGATCGTGTTGACGATCCCCGTCGACGTCGAACTGGCCACCGAACCGGTGGTCGATAACACGGTGATGGTCGCCGGTGGCGGCGCGCCGAACGCTTCGATGCTCACCCCCACAGTTATCGGTAGCGAGAATAAGGCTGGGTTCGGTATCTCGGCGGGCTCCGCGACGACGGCGCTGTCGAGTAGTCAGGCCGGCGCGCACGCCGACCTGACGACGACGATCGGTTTCAATACCGTGACCCGCCGGGGGCAGCTGGCTGGCGCGGCGAAGGAAGTCGTGGATCATTTCCCGCCTGGTTTCGCCGGCGATCTCGTGGATACCCCGGCGTGCCCGATAGCCGTGTTCGCGCAGAACGAATGTCCTATCGGGACGCAGATCGGGGTCCAGACATTGACGTTCGCTGCTACCGGTACGGCGACGAGGACGCAGGTGACTGTCACACCGGTATATAACCTGGTCGCGGATCCGGGTGACGTAGCGAAGCTCGGTTTCTACGTGCTCGGGTTCGGGATCCAGGGCGACGTGTCCGTCGTCCCCGGCGAAAACGTGCTGCAGACGGTGTTCCAGAACATTCACGAGACCAGCGTCGAACTGGACAGCGTGTCGTTGACGATCTGGGGGGTCCCGAGCTCGCCGGTGAACAATGCGTGGCGGTGGAACGGGGAGAGCGGCCTGGACGGCAAATTCGGTATCCCCTCGACCAACCCGCTCGTGCCGTACCTCTCGAACCCGACGTCGTGCACGAGCGAACCGGTAGCCGCGACGATCTCCGCACGCTCGTGGCAGGAACCCACAGCCAAACCATCAAAAGAACTGATGACAGAAGTGCGAACGCCGTTCGGCCCGATGGTCGGCTGCGACCGGTTGAAGCTCCCATCGACGTTCCTCGTGCAGGCCACGACCCAAGAAGCGTACGCGCCGACGGGGCTGAACGCGGAACTCGGCGTGCACCAGACCTACGAAAACGCTGAAGGGCTGGCCAGCTCGCACCTCAACAAGGCTGTTGTGACGCTCCCCGAAGGGATGACGGTCAATCCGTCCGCCGGGTCTGGTCTGGGGTCATGCACGTTGGAAGAGTATGAGTACGAACAGAAAGAGATAGAACCGGTGGCGGGGGAGGGCTGCCCGAGCGATTCGAAGCTCGGGTCTGTCAAGATCTTGGCGCCCGCGATCAAGGAAGAAGCGGTCGGGTCCGTCTTCATCGCGACACCCTATGCGAACCCGTTCAGCGAACCGCCCGAACATCCCGATGGGTCGCTGCTCGCGCTGTATGTCATCGCGAGGATCCCTGACCGAGGGGTGATCGTGGCGTCTGCAGGGAAGGTCACGGCCAACCCCGTGACGGGGCAGCTGAGGACCGTCTTTGAAGATCTCCCGCAGCTGCCGTTCACGACGTTCACGCTCAGCTTCCGCCAGGGCCAGACCTCCCCGCTGGTCAGCCCGCCAGCATGCGGGCAGTACTCCGCGACCGCGGAACTGACGCCATGGTCGAACCTCGAGGAAGTCATCCAAGACACGAGCGCTCCGTTCTCGATCGTGCAGGGCTTCGGCGGCGGGCTGTGCCCGACAGGCGGCGTACCGCCGTTCGCGCCGCAGGTGACGGCGGGTACGCACGAGAACGACGCGGGCTCCTACAGCCCGGTCGATATCCGTATCACCCGTAACGACGGGGAACAGGAGATCACAGGGTTCTCCTCTCAGCTACCGCCAGGGCTCGTCGCGAACCTGACCGGGATCCCGTTCTGCTCAGAAGCAGACATCGCGCTCGCCCGCGAGAAGACCGGTGCGCAGGAGGAAGCCGAACCGTCGTGTCCCGCGGCGAGCCTGATCGGGCATACCCTCGTCGGCGCGGGTGTCGGGCAGGTCCTCTCCTACGCCTCCGGGAAGATCTACATGGCTGGCCCCTTCGAAGGCGCGCCGCTCTCGATCGCCGCGATCACCTCAGCGAAGGTCGGCCCGTTCGACCTCGGGACCGTCGTCGTGCACCTACCGCTGCAGATCGACCCCAATACCGCGGACGTCACCGTCCCCGCCGGCGCCGCGGACCAGATCCCGCACATCATCGACGGGATCGTGATCCACGTCCGCGACATCCGTGTCTACATCGACCGGCCCAACTTCGCGCTGAACCCGACCAACTGCACCCCAACTACGTTCACCTCGAGCGTGATCGGGTCCGGCGCGAGCTTCAACGACCCCTCGAGCGACATTCCCGTCACGGTCAACGACCCCTTCCAGGCCGCCAACTGCGCGACCCTCGCGTTCAAACCAACCTTCACCGTCACCACCAACGGGAAGACCAACAAACTCGACGGCGCGAGCCTCACAGCGAAGCTCACCTACCCCAACGCCCCCCTCGGAACCCAGACGAACACAGCGAAAGTCAAGGTCGAACTCCCCAAGCGCCTCCCCTCACGCCTCTCGACCCTCCAGAAAGCCTGCATCGAAACCACCTTCAATACCAACCCAGCAGACTGCCCCCCCGGGTCCATCGTCGGAACAGTCACAGCAATCACACCCATCATCCCCGCGCCACTCACCGGCCCCGCCTACTTCGTCTCCCACGGCGGCGCCAAGTTCCCCGAACTCATCTTCGTCCTCCAAGGCTACGGACTCACATTCGACGCCCACGCCGAAACCTTCATCAGCAAAAAAGGCATCACCACCAGCACCTTCAACAGCATCCCCGACGTACCCCTCACCAGCGTCGAAGTAAAACTAGCCCAAGGACCCCACTCCGCCCTCGCAGCCAACGGCAACCTCTGCAAAGGCAAACTCACCATCCCCACCACCTTCACCGCACAGAACGCCACCACCATCGAACAAAACACCAAAATCACCCCCACCAACTGCCCACACAAACACACCACAAAACACAAAAAGAAACACAAAACGACCGGTAGCACTCTGTAGGCTCCACACACAGCTCTGGTGCAACGCCGTCTTGGTTGGAAACACTTTACGTCGTCTCGGGGGGTCCTCTGAGCGAGTAGGCAAGCGCTCCTTGTCAATGCTTTGGCTACCAGGTACGCTGGGCCCCGATATAGCCGGTATCGCGGCGTCTCTTGCTCTGAAGACGAGCGTCGCGAGGTCGGCAACCGACTTTCACGGGAAGGGAGCAGTACGACATGAAACATCTCGAGATAGCCTCCGGCCTGGCCGTCGTCATCGTAGCTGGCCTAATGGCGATCCTGGCTGCGCCTGCTATGGCAGTACCAAGATGGGTGGAGTGCGTAGTAGGAGTTGGCGACGACTTCAACAATAGTAACTGCACAAAAAGAGGCGGAACCGAAGAATGGTCGACGAAGGAACTTGCTGGGACGAGTGAAGTGACGTCGAGCGGGGGACTGGAATTGGAAGACGAGGAAGCACCGGGTGGCGCGGTGAATATTAAATGTACAGGTTCAGGTACAGGATGGGTCTCTAATCAGGCTAGTGAAAATGAACCTGGAGAGGGCGGGGTCGCGACTGTAACGAATATCAAATGCTCGTTCGTTACACATGGTGAATGCGAAGAATCAGCTGGAGTGACTGCTAAGCCTCTATATCTTCCGTGGGGTACCAAGCTTCTGGAGAGAGGTTCGGAAGTTAGAGATGAGATCCCGGTTGGCGCTGGATGGAATGTGGAATGCACGGTCGCTAAAATCCTCAAGATAGAGGATAAGTGCGAAGCCGTAGTCAATAACACTGCGAACGTGGTTGCGAACAGAAGCAACCTGACGGTCGAATCGGTATTTGACGAAAGAACCAAAGAAGAAACAATGGCTAAATGCTCTGCCTCGGGTAAAGACTCCGGTTTAGTCCGTGGGACCACTATAGCGAAGTTAAGAAACGGGAACGCGCTCTGGGTGCAGCCGCCTAGCGAGGAAACTGCAAAAGTGGCGACCGCGCCGAGATGGGTGGATTGCGCTAAAGTCGGAGAAAGCGAAGGTCATTTCAGTTCTGGTAGCTGCACCACATCAGGGAGCGGCTGGGAAACGAAGGAACTCGCTGGGACTAGTGAAGTGACGTCGAGTGGGGAACTGGAATTGGAAGACGAGGAAGCACCGGGTGGCGCGGTGAATATTAAATGTACAGGTTCAGGTACAGGATGGGTCTCGAATCCGTCTAGTAAGAGCGAACCTGGCGAGGACGGGGTTGCGACTGTAACGAATATCAAATGCGCGTTTGTAAAGCACGGTGAATGCGAAGAATCAGCGGGAGTGACTGCTCATCCTGTGCATCTTCCGTGGGGTACCGAGCTTATGGAAAGAGGTTCGGAAGTTAGAGACGAGCTCCCGGTCGGCGCTGGATGGAATGTCGAATGCACGGTCGCCAAAATCCTCAAAATACAGGATACCTGCGAAGCCGTAGTCAATAACACTGCGAACGTGGTTGCGAACAGAAGCAACCTGACGGTCGAATCGGTATTTGACGAAAGAACCAAAGAAGAAACAATGGCTAAATGCTCTGCCTCGGGTAAAGACTCCGGTTTAGTCCGTGGGACCACTATAGCGAAGTTAAGAAACGGAAACGCGCTCTGGGTGGTGAGCCCAAATTAATGTAGGAAGCATGAACTGGATGGGCTTAGGTGATCCTAAGCCCATCCAGTTGCAGTTGGCTAGGGGCCGTTGTCGCCTGAGGCAGAACAGACTTATGGTGCTGTTACTGCCCAGGTGCCGTAGCCGTTGCTAGATTCGGCTTTGGTTTCGAGCTCCAAGATAGTCCCGGCAGACGCGACTCCGGAGCCGCCGCCCCCTGGGAAAAGCGTACCGAGGAATTCAACTTCGGTTGAAGGGTATTCATATATGCAGAGGTTACCTGCCTGGGCCTTGGGTTCGTTGGGTTCCCCAGGGCATTCAGTGGTTGGTTTCCCATCTGGCACGTAGTGTACCCCGCTTGCGCTAATCACGGGTTTCGCGGGTTCTGTGTCCTTCAGTGGGATAGGGAAGGAGATTGACACGAGATGGATTGGGCTTCCTCCAGATCCCTGGATGCCCACGCTCCAGGTCCCTGTCTCAGTTGCGTTTTCCGGTAGCACCGCGGTGTATCCGGTCGCACCGTTACAGACGTGCGATTTGCCGTTGGAGGCGGTCAATTCGACTCCGCCTTCCGAGCATGCCGGGCTTTTTGCGGAGAGCTGCGTGGTTGTCACACTTACACCCGCAGAACCTGTTTTGCCTTCCGGGCCCGTTTTGCCTTCCGGGCCTACTGACCCCGCCGGGCCCACTGAGCCCGCCGGGCCTGTTTTGCCTTCCGGGCCCGCCGGGCCCGCTGCGCCCGTGGCGCCTTTTTCGCCGCGGGGCCCCTTGCTGGAACTTGTTTTTTTATCTTTGCTCTTACCCTTGCTGACAGTTGCAAAAGCCGTCATCGCCGGCTTCGTTGACGCCACCGCCTTCGTAGAACCATTGATGGCAAACGCTCCTCCCGACATGGCCAGTAGGAGGGCGATAAACGCCACGATGCTCGTGGCGTTTATGTGTCGAGTTATGAACATACTTCCACCTCTTTCATCATCCAGAAGATTACGTGCGCGATTGAGAGTTCTTCTCTATCTTCTCGTCGTGTATGGGCCCCCTTGATCGTGCGGGGCCATGGGGCGCTCTCTCGACGCTTGCGGTCGTCGGATCCCCCCACGCCGATCGACATGCCTCTCGGGGCGGAAGGAGGATCGCTCTCCGCGAAAGCGAGCAGGCCGGCCCATCACAGCTCAGCGGTGCGGTGAGTCGTCCGCTTGGGGCTGGTTCGTGTCGATCCCGGCCCCTGTGGCCGAGAACCGGCCCTTGGGGCAGCCGTCGCGTGAGCTCCCCCCCTTGCTTCCCGCCACCGGTGTCATCCCGCTCCTTTCCCTGTGAGAGTTAGTTTGTCGACCCCGTGGCCCCCGTCTTCAAAGCGATGCCACGACACCGGCTATGCCTGCGCTTCTCGGTCTCCCAACGAGCGGCTCGGCGCCTCACAACAGAGGCGCCCCCTGCTCGATTCAAGACATGTGTTGTCAAGGTAACCGATCGTCGAGGGCCTGGGAAGTGCTTGTTTCCTATTCACTCTTCCGCCGGCCTGGGCAATGGAAGAATGTTTCCAATTGGGGCTTCGTCCCGGGACGCCGCAGCCTGGCGGGATGTGACGGACTGTTACGGACGGCCGCCGTCGGGCGCCGGATGAGGCACGGAGAGGCTCCCCTTCCGGGTTGGGGCACATCGCACGTGAGCTCCCCGCGGGGCAGGGCCTATCGCGCCGGATCGGCCTCCGCCGGCGCGGTCGCCACCTCGCCCGCCTCCTGTGCGCCGATGAAGGGCGCCAGCGCGAAGTACGTCGCCCTGGGCACCATCGCGGGGAGCTCGTGCATGCGGCGCTGCATCGCGTGGTGGAGCGCCAGCTCGAATAGACCACCCGTGATCGCCTGCATCGTGATGTCCGCCGGGCGGCCCCGGGCTGGGGGGCGCTCGAGGCCGGGGAGGAGCATCTGGGCGTAGGAGGCCGCGCCCCTGAAGGCCCGCTCGCTCGAGCGCTCGGTCGCGGCGAGCACGTCCATCAGCGCCATCTGCGCGTAGGCGGGCTCCGCCGCGAGGAACCTGAAGAGGGCCGCGATCGCGGCGCGCACCCCGTGGCGCCAGTCCTGCTCGGATCGGTAGGCCTGCTCGACGAGCGCGAGTGCTTTGTCGTGGCCGATGTCGTAGGCCACCAGGAAGGCGTCCTCCTTGTCGCGGAAGTGCTGGTAGAAGGCCTGCAGGGAGACGGAGGCCTCGGTCGCGATTCCCTCCACCGTGAGTGCCGAGTAGCCGTTGCGCGCGGTCAGGTTGGTGACGGCGTCGAGGATGCGCTCTCTTTGGCTGTGCACCACGAAGCTCCGGGAGGTCCCGTTCTCGCCCCGCGGTAGGCGGCGCAGGCGGCTCGAGGAGGCGCCCAGGGAGAGCGAGCCCGGGGCGCGCCCGCCCGTGAGGTCGAGCTTCGGCGGGGTGGTCTCCCTGAGGCTCCTCACCAGCGACGCCGGCGCCGGCCAGTAGGCGGTCGTCCAGCTCACGAGGTCCGGGAGGCGCTCGCGCAGGCGCCTGGGCTCGCCGCGGCGCAGCTGGGCATATAGGACGTGGAGGATGCCCCCCACCACGCCGCGCAGCACCGGGTTGGGGATCGGGCCCGGGCCGCGCTGCAGGCCGAGGCTTTCGCGCAGCACGTCCTCGTAGCCCGTCACGAGCTGTTCGCGGCGTTCGATCCCCGCGGGGCGTGCCGCACCGATCTCGACGGTCAGCACCCGCAGCGCCTCCGGGCGCGCGATCGCGAGCTCGAAGAGGTCCCCCAGGGCGGCCTGCACGCCCTCCTGGAGGCTCCCCCTGCCCGCGAACGCCGTGCAGGCGCCGCGCTGCCCCGCGGCGGCGATCGAGTCGTAGGTCGCCAGGAAGCACTCGTCCTTGTTGAGGAAGTGCTCGTAGAAAGCCTTGCGGGAGACCCCCGCGCGCTTGATCACGTCGGAGACCGTGCTCGCCGCGTAGCCCTTCTCGCCGATCGCGTCGATCATGCCATCGAGCAGGCGCCGGCGCTGGTTGACGGGCGGTGCTGGAGGTGCTGCGCTCGGGCGAGCTGTCGCTGGGTCCGAGGGTGGGCATCTGGCGTTGCTGGGGGGAGCTTCCGTGTCCGGATATGGAAGGCAGCCGGCGGGGTTGGTTGTGTTCGTGGTGCAGTTGCCGCCGGGTGTGGATTGCGATGCGATGGGGAGGGCTCAGGGGGCTGGGGTGGGCTGGGCGGGTCTCTGCCGGGGGTGTTGGTTGTGGCTTGGGTGGGGGTTGCTGGTGGGGTGGGGCTGCTGTGGGTTGTCTTGTTTGACGGGGGCTTTGGTGGTGGTAGGGGGGATGGGTGGTTCGTGATATCTGATTGTCCTGTTGTGCTGGGTGCTTTGTGGTGGGGGCGCGGCTCGTTTGGGTGTTGGGTGTGGTGGTTGGTTGGAGACATTTTGGGGGTTTGTGGGTGGTGGTTTGGGGGAGTTGGAAACAGGGGCTTGTGGTGTCATTGACGAGCGGCTATGGTTGGAGTGCAGTCTTGAGTTGGGCTTACTGGTCGTGTGGCTGGTTAGCTGAGTTGGGGCTGTGTTGTGTGTCATAGCTGGTGTCGTGGCGTCTCTGTTTGAAGACGGGCGTCTCGGGGTCGGCAATCGATCCTTAGGAAAGGAGTAGTACGACATGAAGTATTTGAGGATTGCTTTCGGGCTGGCTTTGGTGGCTGGCTTGATGGCTGTGGTGGCGTCGCCTGCGATGGCGGTGCCGAGATGGGTGCATTGCGTGAAAGTAACGACCGGACAGTGGGAAGATTCTAACTGTAGTAAAAAAGGGTCTACGAATGTGTATGAAACGAAAGCGATAACTGAAACCAGTGAAGTTACATCGAGTGGCACGCTGAGACTGGAAGACTCCGCAACGGGAGTGGCCCTTAGCTGTAAAGGCGCGAACAGGGGTTGGGTTGTCAACCCAACCACTGGTGCTGGCGAAGATGATGTCATCGAAATAGCGGCTACGGAATGTAAAGTCGTCACGGGGACATGTGAAAACCCCCTTACGGAAGCGAGAAACCTTCCGTGGGGTACCAGACTCGTAGAAGGTAAAAGAGCAAAAGAAGGAGAAAAAGAAGAAGTAGGGGCAGAAGCGGTTAGAGACGAACTCATTAGCGGCCCCAAAAACCAGGAAGGCAAAGGCGAACCTGGTTGGGCGGTTAGATGCACCGTCGGCGGGATTATCAAAGTTACTGATAGATGCGAAAAATCAGGCACTACCCAGACTGTGCTAAACAATAGAGTAACCGGAGCTACAGAATTCGTCTTCTCGAAAGAAGAGGCGACCTGTAGTGTAGATGGAGGCGTAACAGGTAAAGTGGAAGGAACCGTCGTTGAGAAATTAAGAGCTTCAACTTCTTTATGGGTTTTAGCTCCTAATTTACCTACTTCTAAATAGGTCAGAGTAAGACTGTCAGGTAGGACCCGGGTGGTTGCCCGGGTCCTACCTGGCTAATACTATTGGTGTGGAGGCGATACGGATTATTATGGGTGAGGAAGGTGGTGGGGGGTCTGTGCTTCGGTGTTCGTTTTGGGGTGAAGGGGTGGCCTTGTGGGGTGGTGAGTCGGGTTTGGTGAAAGGGTTTTTGGCGTTGTGGTGGAGGTTTGCCTTGGGTGTGGTTGCCGGATTTTGTGTGTTGGGTGTGGGGTGTTTGTTGGGGTGTTCTTCTGCGTCTGCTGAATTCTCGCGGCCCTCTGTGGGAGCTTTGACGGGCACACCTGCTGGGCCTTTTGCTAAAATTGGATGTGTTGCAACGGGTTCTGGTGTGGGTGGGGTGGGTGGCAGTGGTAGGATTTGGGTGGGTCAGCCAGCACGCGAAATTGATGAATTCGGTTCATCTAACGTATTTCTTGGGCAGGTTCCTGGGGTTCTGACTACACCGAATAGTTGTGCGTTTGATGATGCGGCTGGTGTAGGCGGTGAGCTTTTTTCTGTGGGTGAACGAGAGTGGGTTGCTGCGGATGATTCTGGTGGCGTGAGTAATGGGGATGTTTACTACGCAAGGCCAGGGAATGCGTCTGAAAGGGGTTCTGTGGAAAGGCTGGATAGTCTTGGTGAACCGGCTGTGTTTTCGTGTTCTGAGCCGGGGGCGGGTTCTTATATTGATGGTGATAGGTTGCTTGGTGTGCCGGGGGCGGATGGTGAACCTGAATTGTTCGGGGAAGGCGAAGCGGTCGATGGGGTTGCTGTGTCGGGTAGTGGTGTGCCTGAAGGTATGGGCGGGGACGAGGGCGACGTGTATGTGATCAACCATGTCAAGGGCGAAGTTGATGTGTTCAGCCCCGAAGGGTGCTTCCGGGGGACTATTTCAAGTGTGAGGAAGTTCGAACGTGAAGGTAAACGGGAGACAGAAGAAATATTTTTCGAACGTGGTTTGTATGGTGTGACGGTTGATCCGGTGAGTGGTGATGTGTTGGTGAAGGGGTCGTTGCCGGATCAGTCGGGGTGGGTTGTGGGGGAGTTTGGGTTGTTGCCGACTGGTGGGTATACGTTTCTTGGGGAGGTGAGGGGCCCGTCAGCGAAACAGGCTTTCGGGAACGAAGATTATGAAGGTGGGCTTGCTGTGGGTGGGGGTGGTGATTTGTTTGTGGGTGCTGATGAAGTGGTGGAAGAAGAAGTGGAGCGGGGTGGTGTGAAGGAAAGGGTGGTTGTTAGTGAAGCGAATGTGGTGGATGAGTTTGGGAGGGCGGGTTATTATCCTGGGGTGGTGACGGGTGAAGTGGGTGGTGGGGTGTTGGGGTCGGTGAGGTTGGGTGGTACGGTGAGGGGTGCGGCGAATATTGATGGGGAAGATTTGGAATTGTCTGAGTGTGAGTTTGAAGTTGTGACGGAAAGGGTTTTCAAGGAAGGGGGGTTTGGTGGGGGTGTGATTGTTCCGTGTGTGTTGAATGAATCTGGTGTGAGCCCGGTTGGGCAGTTTTTGAAGGAACGTAACTATTATGTTCATGGTGTTGTGGAAGGGTTGGTGTCGGGTGAAACGTATGAGTATCGTGTTGTGGCTGGGACGAGTGGAGGTGTGCATCATGGTGGTGTGAAAGATGGTGAAGTTGAGTCGTTTGTGGGGCCTGGTGTGCCTGTTGTGGGTGGGGTGGTGGTGGGTGGTGTGTCGTCGTCGTTTGCTGATTTTGGGGCGGTGGTTGATCCGGAGGGGTTGGATACGAGTTATTTCTTTGAATGGGTTGATGGGGCTGGTGTTGTGGGTCGGACTGGGTTGGTTGGTGTTGGTTCGGGTGGTCGTGGTGTGAGTGTGTCGCGGGTGGTGGGTGGGTTGTTGCCGGGTGTGGCTTATAGGGTGAGGGTTGTTGCGGTGAATGGGTTGGGTGAAGCGGCTAGTGGGTTTGTGGTGTTTGGGACGGCGCCGGTGGCGGTGGGGTCTGGCCGGGGTTATGAGTTGTTGACGCCTCCTGATAAGGGTGACGCGGAAGATATGTTTGGGGCGCCGAAGAACTCGATTTTCAGGGAAAACTTTGATTTGGGGTATTCGTCTGGTGGCGGCGATGAATTTTTTCTTTCTACGGCTACGGCGTTCGGGCCGTTTCCTGCTGCTGGGGAGAATGGCTATCGGTTTGCTCGCGGGAGTTCGGGTTGGTCGTTTCAGGCGGTCGCGTCGCCTGGGTTGGGGGTTCAGACGTTTGAGTCTTTTGTGTTTGGGTCCGAAGGTGGGTCCGGAGGGTCCGAAGGGTCTGGTGGGTCTGGAGGGTTTGGGGTGGTTGGTGTGAGTGATGTTGTGGGGGGTCAGGAAGAACGTGAGGATGTGTTGGTTGGTCCTCCGGGAGGGCCGTATGCGACGGCGATGTCGGCGCCGAGGGGGGAGGCGCGTGTGGTTGGGGCTTCTGGTGATGCGGGTAGTGTGGTGATCGAAAGCACGGATCACGAGGTTCCGTTGGGGCCTTTGGCGTTGTGTCAGGGTTCGCAGGAAGCGTTGGTGAGCGAACAGGAAAAGAAGTTGGGTGATGGGAGCGCGGATAATTTGTTTGAATGGTCTGCGGGCCGTGGGTGTTTGGCGCTTGTGAATGTGAGGTCGCAGTCTGCAGGTGGTGGTCTTGTGAGTAGTTGTGGGGCGGTTCTTGGGTTGGGCGCTGGCCATAATGGGGATTCCCGGAGCACTGTTTCGGCTGATGGTTCGCGGATCTTCTTTACCGCTCCGGATCCTGGCGCGGAAGGAAAGACTGGTTGTTGGCGGGAGTCGTTGGGTGGGGCGGATGAGGCGTTCGCGCCCGAGGTTTATATGCGTGAGGGCGGGACCTCGACGTTGGAGGTTTCTGCGCCTGGGCGTGGGGTTAGGCCTCCGGTTGTGTATCCGTCGGTGTTTGTGGGTGCGTCTGCGGATGGCTCGAAGGTGTTCTTCGTTACCAGGACGGAGTTGACCGCGGATGCGGTGAAGGCGAAAACACAGGGGCTTGAGTTGTATGAGTGCGAAGTCCTCGAAGGCGAAGGGGGCGGGGGAGAACCTAGGCCTGAATGTGTTTTGTCGCGTCTTTCGGGTGGGGAATCGGGGAGCGTGGAAGGCGAGGTCCAGTTCGTTGGTGCTGTTTCGGGTGATGGTTCGAGCGTGTATTTCGTGGCTGCCGGGAAATTGACTGCGGAAGCGCCTGTGGGGGGTGGCGTGTATCGGTATGACACGGTGGCTCATTCGACGAGTTATGTTGGGCCGAGCGGCGGGTCGCCGAACCCGCAGCCGGGCTTGTGGTATGAGGCTGTTGATAATGGCTCGTTGGTGTCGGGGGCCGAGGTCGGCTTGAGTGTGCTGAGTAACTATTACACGACGTATGACGGGGAATACCTGTTGTATACCGCGCAGGCGAATGTCACGGGCTATGATTCCGGTGGCTATAGCGAGCTTTACCGGTATGACGCGGGTATGCCGAGGTCTGAGGGTGTTCCGGGTGTGCCGGATAACCCGGTTTGCGTGTCGTGTGATCCTGATGGTGCTCCGCCGTTGGTGGGTTCGGAGTTCACGCGGTCCGCTGACGAAGCGGATAATCCCGCGGGCGGGCCGCCGCGGCCGATTTCTGAAGACGGGAGCTATGTGTTCTTCGATTCCGCGGAAGCGTTGGTGCCGCAGGCGACTAATGGCAAGGTCGACGTGTATGTGTGGCATGAAGGAGAAATCTCGCTGGTCGGTTCTGGTGAGGAATCCTCGAGCTCGTTCTTCTTGGACTCGAGCGCGAACGGGTCGAACGTGTTCTTCGGTACGCATGCGCAGCTCGTGCCGCAGGACACCGATAGCGAGGGCGATCTGTATGACGCGCGTATCTGCGAACCAGAAAACCGTAATCCGTGTATCGCGCCGCCAGAACCGGAAAACCACGAGTGCGAAGGGGATGCCTGTCAGAGTCCACCACCGGCACCCATCGACCAGACGCCCGCGTCGCTGACATTCTCCGGCGAAGGAAACGTCCCCGGGGCGCCGCCGCCGATAAAATGCGCCAAGGGGAAGCATCTCAGCGGCGGCCGGTGCATCAAGAGCGCCACCAAAAAAGCCAAGAAGGCTAAGAAGGCTAAGAAGGCTAAGCGGTCTACTAAGGCCAGGCGGTCGGGGTTGCGTTGGGGGGGTGGGCGTTGATGCGTGGCATGGTCGGGAGGATTGTTGGGTGTGGTGTGTGTTTTGTGGTTGTTGTTGGTGTGTTTTGTGTGGTGGCGGGGTCTTCGTTTGCTGTGGGTGGGGGTGTGCAGTGGACGGTGACGGCGGTGTCTGGGCCGACGAACTTTGTTGCGGGTGATGAATCGGGTGATGATGAGTATCAGGTTGTGGTGAAGAACACGGGCGAAGAATCGAGTAGCGGGGCGGTGAGCATCACTGATGCTTTGCCGGAAGGGTTGGTCCTTGACCGGGCGGGTGTCGTGGGGCATGTGTTGGATGATAATAAACTGCGGGAACCTGAACCGTTGAGTTGTGAGGGTGTGTCGTGTGTGTATGAAAAGAGCGTGCTGCCTGACGAAACGCTTGTCATCACGGTCCCGGTGGATGTCGAAATGATGGCGTCGCCCGTGGTGGATAACGTGGTGCGTGTCTCGGGCGGGGGCGCGCCTGACGCGTCGATGGTGACTCCGACGACGATCGGTTCCCAGCCGGCGCGGTTCGGTATCGCGCCGGGGTCGGTGACGGCCGCGCTGTCGAGTGTGCAGGCGGGAGCGCACGCGGATTTGACGACGAGTGTGGGTTTCAATACGGTCGATGACGAAGGTACGCTCGCGGGTGTCCCGAAGGAAACGGTCGTCGAACTGCCGGCTGGGTTCGCGGGGGATCTGGTCGATACGCCTACGTGTTCAGCTTCGTTGTTCTTGAGCGAAATATGCCCGATCGGGACGCAGGTCGGGATCGTGACGGTGAGGCTGCATACTTTTCGTGAGGTATTCACTGAGCCGATTTATAATCTCGCGCCGGAGCCGGGCGATGTCGAGAAGCTCGGGTTCACGGTCATCGCGTTCAACATTCAGGGCGGTGTGAGCGTCGTTCCTGTGAAGATTGGCCCTGGGGAATATGAATACCGGGCGCAGGTCACCTTCCAGGACGTCAAAGACGCGGATAAGGCCGAGCTTGATAATGTCTCAGCGACGATTTGGGGGGTTCCGACCGCGACGGTACACGACCCGTGGCGGTTGAACCCCAACCAGGGCGGTCTGACCAGCGAATACGGGGTTTCCTCGGATAACGCGCTGGTGCCGTTCCTGAGTAACCCGACGACTTGCAGCGGCACCCCGCTAGTGACGAATATCACGAGTGTTTCGTGGGAAGAGGAAGAATCCACCGGCCGGCTCGCTGAAGCGCATGCGCAGGCGTTCAGCGGCCCGCTGGGCGGCTGTGACCGGCTCGGGCTGCCCTCGACGTTCAATGCGCAGCCGACGACGACGCAGGCGTACAGCCCGACGGGCCTGAACGTCGAAAACAGCGTGCGCCAGAGCGATGAAAGCCCTGAAGGACTCTCGACCTCCGAGGTCCAGAGGGCCGTCGTGAGGCTGCCCGAAGGAATGACGGTCAACCCGTCTGCTGGTGCGGGTCTCGGGTCGTGCACGCTCAGCGAGTACGAAGCCGAAGAAGTCCAGACGCCGCGGGGCGCGGGCTGCCCGAATGACTCCAAACTCGGCACGGTCAAGGTCCAGTCCCCGGGGATCAAGGAAGAAGGCGAGGGGTCGGTCTTCGTCGCGCAGCCGTATGAGAACCTGCCGGCGTTCGGGGAACCCGAAAAGCATCCCGGCGGGTCGCTGCTCGCGCTGTATGTCGTGGTACGGTTCCCCGTCCGCGGTGTGGTCGTGAAGCTCGCGGGGAAGGTCTCGCTGGACCCGGAAACCGGGCAGCTGACGACGAGCTTCGAAGGGCTGCCGCAGCTGCCCTACAGCCTCTTCGTCTTCAGTTTCCATCAGGGTGCGACCTCGCCGCTGGTGACGCCGCCTTTGTGCGGGAGCTACACCGTCACGGACGAAATGACACCGTGGTCGAACCTCGCGCTGACGCTCACGGATCTGAGTCTCCCGTTTGAAATCGGCCTGGGTGCCGCAGGAGCCCCGTGCCCAACCGGGGGTGTCCCGCCGTTCGCTCCGCAGGTGATCGCGGGCACCCTCGATAACGACGCGGGCTCCTACAGCCCGCTCGATGTCCGGATCGTGCGCAACGACGGGGAACAGGAGATCACGGGGTTCTCCACGCTGCTGCCCCAGGGGCTGCTCGCGAACCTCACAGGAGTCCCGTTCTGCCCGGAAGCAGACATTCAAAGGGCCCGGGAAAAGACCGGCGCGCAGGAGGAAGCCGAACCCTCGTGCCCTGCCTCCAGCCA
Organism: uncultured Solirubrobacterales bacterium; assembly: GCA_963713985.1. GTDB lineage: Bacteria > Actinomycetota > Thermoleophilia > Solirubrobacterales > Solirubrobacteraceae > Palsa-744. The sequence continues at coordinate 2,938,160 of OY970219.1, forward strand.
GATCGGGCGGCTGCTCGCCGGCGCCGGCGTCGGGCAGATCCTCGCCTACACCCAGGGCAAGGTCTACATGGCCGGCCCGTTCGAAGGCGCGCCGTTCTCGATCGCCGCCGTCACCGCGGCGAAGGTCGGCCCGTTCGACCTCGGGACCGTCGTGGTACACCTGCCGCTGCAGATCAACCCGCTGACCGCGCAGGCAAGTATCACGGGCGCCCCGGGGGAGATCCCGCACATCATCGACGGGATCGTGATCCACGTCCGTGATATCCGCGTCTACATCGAACGACCCGACTTCACGCTGAACCCGACCAGCTGCAAACCGCTGCAGTTCACCGCCGGCGTGATCGGCTCCGGCGCCAGCTACGCCAACCCAGCCGACGCCGATACCGTGAACGTGAGCGACCCCTTCCAGGCCGCGGACTGCGCGAACCTACAATTCAAACCCACCTTCAAAGTCTCAACCTCAGGCAAAACCTCAAAAGAAAACGGCGCGAGCCTCACAACGACACTGACCTACCCCCCCGCATCGCTCGGGAACGAGACCAACATCGCCAGGGTCAAAGTCGAACTCCCCAAACGCCTCCCCTCACGCCTATCAACACTCCAGAAAGCCTGCACCGCCAGCATCTTCGAAACCAACCCCGCTAACTGCCCCCCCGGGTCAATCATCGGCAACGCAACCACCAGCACCCCGATCCTGCCCGTACCCCTCACCGGACCCGCCTACTTCGTCTCCCACGGCGGCGCCAAGTTCCCCGAACTCGTCATCGTCCTCCAAGGCGACGGCGTCACCTTCGACCTCCACGGCGAAACCTTCATCAGCAAACAAGGCATCACCACCACCACCTTCGCCACCGTCCCCGACGTACCCGTCGGCACCTTCCAACTCACCCTCCCCGAGGGCCCCCACTCCGCACTCGCAGCCAACGGCAACCTCTGCACAGCCAAACTCACAATACCCACAAGCTTCACCGCCCAAAACGGCACAACCCTCAACCAAAACACCAAAATCACCACCACCCACTGCCCCAAAACACGCCCAACCCACCACACCAAAAAGAAAACCACCCACAAGAAAAAACACTAGAAGGAATAGCCCCAAACCCGGCAGGTTGGCGAGCCTCCGGAAGCATCAAACCCAAGAAGTCAGAAACATTTTATTGGACCATGACTTCCTTAGTCGCTCTTGGCAAGCTGCGTGCTCCGTTTGCCATTGACATCTGCTACACTATGTATCGTGCTCTTGGTCCGCCACCGTCGCGCGGTGGGCTCGAGAGGGCACGTAGACATAGCCAGTATCGCAGCGTCTTTGCGTTGAAGACGGGTGCTGCGATACCGGCAAACTGACCCATTGGAAAGGAGCACGGCATGAAGTATCTCAAGATCGCTCTCGGGCTGGCCTTTGCAGCCGGCCTCATGGCGGTGGTGGCATCGCCCGCGATGGCGGTGCCTAGATGGGTACATTGCGTAAAAGTAACGACTGGACAGTGGGAAGATTCTAACTGTAGTAAAAAGGGGTCTACGAATGTATATGAAACTAAAGCGATAACTGAAACCAGTGAAGTTACTTCTAGCGGCACGTTTAGACTGGAAGACAGCGCAACGGGAGTGGCCCTTAGCTGTAAGGCTAAGGGTAGGGGCTGGGTTGTAAACTTATCCACTGGTGCTGGCGAGGATGGTATTTTTGAAGCGACGGTTACGGAATGTGCAGTCGTCACGGGGACATGTGAAAATCCTCTTTTTGAAGCGAGAAACCTTCCATGGGGTACCAGGCTCGTAGAAGGTAAAAGAGCAAAAGAAGGAGAAAAAGAAGAAGTAGGAGCAGAAGAAGTTAGAGACGAACTCATTAGCGGCCCCAAATCCCAGGAAGGCAAAGGCGAACCTGGTTGGGCGGTTAGATGTACCGTCGGTGGGATCATCAAAGTTACGGATAGATGCGAAAAATCAGGCACCAGCCAGAATGTGAGAAACAACAGAGAAACCGGAGCTAGTGAATTCGTCTTCTCGAAAGAACCTGCGACCTGTAGCGTAGATGGAGGCGTAACAGGTCATGTGGAAGGAACCGTCACTGAGAAGTTAAGAGCTTTAACTGCTTTATGGGTTTTAGCCCCTAATTTACCCACCTCAAAATAAGACAAGCAACCGCCAGGTGGGGCCCGAAGCGCGACAGGCCACGGGGGCGCGCGTCGGGCTCCTGGCGAGCTCGACGCGGCCCCTCTGCCCTGGTTGCGCGTCGAGCAAGATCGGCGCGCGGCGCTCCCCTACGGACGTGCGGGGAATGACGGTCGCATCGTCCGTAGGTTGGACTGTTTTAGCATATTGCGCGCTCGCATGTATCGTCCTCGTGGGCCGCTGTGGCCGGATGTTCTATCCCGGCGCCGTGCGGGCCTCGGCCGGGGCGGTGGCGATCTCGCTGGCCTCCTGCGCGCCGATGAACGGTGCCAGCGCGAAGTAGGTCGCTCGGGGGAGCATCGCGGGGAGCTCGTGCATGCGGCGCTGCATCGCGTGGTGGAGCGCCAGCTCGAAGAGGCCTCCCGTGATCGCCTGCATCGTGATGTCCGCCGGGCGGCCCCGGGCTGGGGGGCGCTCGAGGCCGGGGAGGAGCATCTGGGCGTAGGAGGCCGCGCCTCTGAAGGCCCGCTCGGCGGAGCGGTCTGTGGCTGCGAGTACGTCCATCAGCGCCATCTGTGCGTATGCGGGCTCCGCGGCGAGGAACCTGAAGAGGGCTGCGATTGCGGCTCGTACTCCGTGGCGCCAGTCCGGCTCGGAGCGATAGGCCTGCTCGACGAGCGCGAGTGCTTTGTCGTGGCCGATGTCGTAGGCCACCAGGAAGGCGTCCTCCTTGTCGCGGAAGTGCTGGTAGAAGGCCTGCAGGGAGACGGAGGCCTCGGTCGCGATTCCCTCCACCGTGAGTGCCGAGTAGCCGTTGCGCGCGGTCAGGTTGGTGACGGCGTCGAGGATGCGCTCTCTTTGGCTGTGCACCACGAAGCTCCGGGAGGTCCCGTTCTCGCCCCGCGGTAGGCGGCGCAGGCGGCTCGAGGAGGCGCCCAGGGAGAGCGAGCCCGGGGCGCGCCCGCCCGTGAGGTCGAGCTTCGGCGGGGTGGCGTCCCTGAGGCTCCTCACCAGCGACGCCGGCGCCGGCCAGTAGGCGGTCGTCCAGCTCACGAGGTCCGGGAGGCGCTCGCGCAGGCGCCCGTGCTCCCCGCGGCGCAGCTGGGCATATAGGACGTGCAGGATCCCCCCCACCACCCCGCGCAGCACCGGGTTGGGGATCGGGCCCGGGCCGCGCTGCAGGCCGAGGCTTTCGCGCAGCACGTCCTCATAGCCCGTCACGAGCTGTTCGCGGCGCTCGACCCCCGCGGGGCGTGCCGCACCGATCTCGACCGTCAGCACCCGCAGCGCCTCCGGACGCGCGATCGCCAGCTCGAAGAGGTCACCCAGGGCCGCCTGCACGCCCTCCTGGAGGCTCCCCCTGCCCGCGAACGCCGTGCAGGCGCCGCGCTGCCCCGCGGCGGCGATCGAGTCGTAGGTCGCCAGGAAGCACTCGTCCTTGTTGAGGAAGTGCTCGTAGAAGGCCTTGCGGGAGACCCCCGCGCGCTTGATCACGTCGGAGACCGTGCTCGCCGCGTAGCCCTTCTCGCCGATCGCGTCGATCATGCCATCGAGCAGACGCCGGCGCTGGTTGGCCGCCACCTGCTCGCGCGTCAGCGAGTGCGGGCCCCGCGGCAGCGGCCGGGTCGCCGCGAACCGCCGCTGTTCGAGCAGCTCCGACACTCGTCCATTATCGCGAACGCTCCCGGGGTGCGCAGGGAGTGTTTCCAGCTTGCAGCCCCGGCCCCTCGGAGGACGGGGCGCTTTTGGGAGTATCGGGACGGTTGAAAAACGTGGTATCCGCCGGCTGCCCCCCGCACACCGCGCGATCCTGGCTGGTTGGCCGAAAAGCGGGAGGCAGGTGTCCCTCGTCTTCGGTTGCTTCCGGCAGCTCGAAGCGCGAGGCCGCCGCCGCGGATCTCCGCTACTGTGCAGCGACCGAATCGCCCCTCAGCCATGTCACGCTTTCGTGAGCCCCAGCACCCCGACTTCCGTCGCCTGAACGCCTCGCTGCGCTTCGACCGGCGGCTGTGGCCGCAGGACGTCGAGCAGTCGCGCGCGCACGCTTGGATGCTCGCCGAGCGGGGGATCATCACGGTGGAGGAGCGCAACAACCTGATCGAGGGGCTCGAAGAGGTCGAGGCGGAGCTCGCGCTCGGGATGTTCGCCTTCGAGGACCGCGACGAAGACATCCACATGGCGATCGAGCGCCGCCTGATCGAACTCGCGGGGCCCGTGGGGGGCAAGCTGCACACCGCGCGCTCGCGCAACGACCAGGTCGCCACCGACCTCGCCATGTACGTGCTCGCTCGCGCGCGCGAGCACCACGACGCGATCGGGGAGCTGATGGGGGCGCTGCTGCGCCGCGCCGAGGAGCACCTGGACTGGCCGCTGCCCGGCTACACCCACTCCCAGCGCGCCCAGCCCGTGTACCTCGCCCACCACCTGCTCGCCTACTTCTGGATGCTGGCCCGCGATCGTGAGCGCTTCGCCTTCGTGCTCGAACAGGCCGGGCGCCTGCCGCTCGGGGCGGGGGCCCTGGCGGGCGTGAACTTCGACACCGACCGGCGCCTGGTGGCGCGCCAGCTCGGCTTCCACGACATCCTCCCCAACTCGATCGACGCGGTCTCCAACCGCGACTTCGCCCTGGACTACCTGGGCGCCGCCGCCACCTGCGCCACCCACCTCTCGCGCCTGGGCGCGGAGCTCGTGCTGTGGTCGAGCGAGGAGGTCGGCTTCTGCGTGCTGCCCGACTCCTGGTCCTCGGGCTCCTCGATCATGCCCCAGAAGAAGAACCCCGATGCCGCCGAGCTGCTGCGCGCCAAGGCGCCCCGCGTCGTGGGGCACCTCAGCGCCCTCTACGGGGTGCTGCACGGGCTCACGCTCACCTACAACAAGGACCTGCAGGAGGACAAGGAGCACCTCTTCGACACCGCCGACACCCTCGAGCTCGCCCTCACCGCCGCCCGCGGGATGATCGAGGGGGTGCGCTTCGAGCGCGAGCGCATGGCCCTCGCCGCCTCCGAGGAGACGCTCGGGGCCACCGACGTCGCCGACATGCTCGTGCGCTACGGCGTGCCCTTCCGCGAGGCCCACGGGATCCTCTCCGCGCTCGTGCGCACTGCGCTTCAGAGCGGGCGGCGGCTCTCCGAGCTCACCCCCCCCGAGCTCGCCGAGCACAGCATCCTGCTCTCAGAACACCACGAGGAGTATTGCGAGCTGCTCACCCAGGGCTCCTGGCTGGAGAGCAAGGTCTCCGAGGGCGGCACCTCCTCCGAGCGCGTGCGCGAGCAGCTCGAGCTCGCCCGCGGCGTGCTGGCGCACCCGCCGGCGGTGGAGCCCACCAACGCCTGGGATTGAGTGACGCGATGGCCCCCGCCGCCGTCGGCTTCGCCGTACGTCCGCCCCGCGCCCCCGCGCCGGGGGCGCTGCCCGTCGAGTTCTACCGCCGCCCCGTCCTCGAGGTCGCCCAGGCGCTGATCGGCTGCGTCGTCGTGCACCGCGCCGCCGCCGGGATGATCGTCGAGACCGAGGCCTACCACGACAGCGAGCCCGCCTGCCACGCTTACGTCGGGCTCACCCCGCGCACCCGCACGCTGTTCGGCGGCCCCGGGCGCGCCTACGTCTACCGCTCCTACGGGATCCACGCCATGCTGAACGCCGTCTGCGAGGAGGCCGGCGTCGGCGCCGCCGTGCTGATCCGCGCCCTGGAACCCCTGCGCGGGGTTGCCCGCATGCGCGAGCGCCGGAGCCTGGAGTGCCGCGAGGACCTCTGCTCGGGACCCGGCAAGCTCACCGTCGCGCTTGCCGTCGAGCTGCTGCACAACGGGAGCGACCTCACCCGCGGGCCGATCACGATCCATCCCCCGCGGGAGACCTGGCTGCAGGGCGCCCAGGAGGTGCTGAGCGGGCCGCGCATCGGGATCACCAAGGCCGCCGAGTTGCCCTGGCGCTTCTGCCTGGCCGGCAACCCCCACGTCTCGCGCCCCCGGCCCTAGGTTTCTCGGCGCGGTTCTGGAACGCCACGGTCGCCAGCCTGGCGGGGTCGGCGGCCCGCGAGGTCTCTGGCCTGGCAAAGCTCTCCAGCCCTGCGAGGTTCCGGACTCCGCGTGCTCAGCCGCTCGGGCTCGCGCCGCCCGTCGGGGCGCCCGTCCCGCCGCTGGCCTGCGGCGTCGGCGCTTCCGTCGTCGTCGCTGGCGGCTGGCTGGGAGCTCCGCCCGCGCCGGTGGGCGCAGGCGATGCGGGCGTCGTCGGCGTCGCCGGGGCACTCGGCTGGATGGGTGCCGGAGCTTCTTCGCCCGCCTTCGACCCGGCCTGCTTTTCGGGCTTTTCGCTTCCCGCCGCAGGCGCCGGCGCCGGGTGGGTGGGGGAGTAGTGCCGCTGGACTTCTTTGATGGGGGAGGGAGTCGTGGTGGTGGCGCCCACCGCTTCGCTGCCTTCGCTGCCAGTCCCTGCCCCGGTGGTGTGTCGCGCCGGGGCGCCCGGGTGCTTGGCGCTTTCTTCTTCTGCGCGTTCCTTTTCCACCCGCATCGCGGAGACCATGAAGTCGTGCCAGATCAGCGCCGGGAAGGTGCCCCCCAGCACGGGACCCCCGTCGAACTCGGTGAGCATCGGCACGAGGCTGTTGGGGAAGCCCACCCACACCGCCACCGTGTAGCGGTGGTCCCACCCCACGAACCACGCGTCCCCATAGTTGGAGGTGGTGCCCGTCTTGCCCGCCGCGAACTGGCCCAGCGCCGCCGAGCGCGCGGTGCCGTACTCGAGCACCGTCTCGAGCATTCCCGTCTCCGTGCTGGCGATCCCTTCCGGCAGCACCCGCCGCAGGCGGATGTGGTCGAGCTCTGTACGGGAGCCCGCCCCCCCGCCCTCCTGCACCGCTTCGATCCCCACCGGGGCGTTCGCTTCGGCGAGCGTGCCGCTCACCCGCTCCCCCCCGTGGGCGATCGTCTCGTAGGCGTGCGCCATGTCGATCGGCGTCACCCCCGTCTTCAGGCCCCCGATCGTCATCGCGGGGTTGGTGGAGATCGGGGTGGTGATTCCCATGCGGTGCGCGAGCTTCGCGATCCGCTTGGTGCCCACCAGCAGGCCCACTTCGGCGTAGATCGAGTTGTCCGAGTACGCCGTCGCCCCCGTCAGCGTGTCCGAGCCCGCATAGGCGTTCTCGTCGTTGTGCACCGTGAACACTTCCGAGCTGTGGGGGATCCGAAAGGTCTTTTCCTTCGAGGCCCACACCGAGTCTGGGGAGATGCCGTCCTCCAGGGCCGCCGCGAGGTCGAAGGCCTTGAAGGAGGAGCCCGGCTGGCGCTCCCCCTCGGTGGCGAGGTTGAAGGGGCTTTCGTCGTAGTTGCGGCCCCCCACCATCGCGCGCACCTTGCCCGTGGAGTTTTCGATCGCCACCAGCGCCGCCGTGGGGCCTTCGGGGCCCGGCAGGTAGCCCTGCACCGCCTGTTCGGCGGCGCGCTGGAGGCCCAGGTCGAGGGTGGTGCGGACCCTCAGGCCGCCGTAGTAGGACTTCTCCGCCCCGTAGCGCGCCACCACCTGCTGGCCCACCCAGTCGTCGAAGTAACCCGTGTCGATCCCGTCCACCAGGGGCTGCTCGGGGGGCGCGATCTCCTGTGGGGAGGGCAGCGGCTGGATCGTGCCTTCTTCGTACTGCGCGCGGTCCAGGTAGCCCTGCGCGTACATCTGCCCGAGCACCACGTTGCGCCGCACCCGCGCCGCCTGGGGGTAGAGCACCGGGTTGTATTCGGTGGGGGACTGGATGATCCCCGCCAGCAGCGCCGCCTCCCAGGGTTTGAGCTCCTGCACGCACAGCGGGCTCCCCGGCAGGCCGCACCCCTGGTGGTCGGCCTCCTGGCCGAAGTAGGTCTGCGCCGCCGCCTCGATGCCGTAGGCCCCGTTGCCGAAGTAGATCGTGTTCAGGTACTCCGTGAGGATCTTCAGCTTCGACCAGTGGTGGGCCAGCCAGAACGCCAGCGTGGCCTCCCGCAGCTTCTCCACGAGCGTGCGGCGCTCCTGCGCTCCGGGCAGCGCGTTCTTGACGAACTGCTGCTCGATCGTCGAGGCACCCTGCACCGCGCTCCCGTGCACGACGTCGGCGACGGCCGCCCGCGCGAGCGAGCGCAGGTCGATCCCGCTGTTGGTCATGAAGCGCTTGTCCTCGATCGAGATCACCGCCTCCCGCACGATCGGGGGGATCTGCTGCTGAGTCACCAGCACCTGGTCGCGGTCGCTCAGCATCCCGATCTCGGTGCCCCGGTCGTCCAGCAGCACCGAGTTGCGCGCGTTGACCTGGCGGTAGCGCGCTTCCAGGTGCGGCAGGTCCGAGGCGACGGCCATGAACATGCCGAACACGAACGAGACCAGGCCGAGCAGCGCCAGCGCCAAAAAGATCGAGAAGAAGCGGAGCTTCTTCATGCGCGAGCGGCCGCCGGAGGGCAGCGAGACGGACTCCACCGGGGGCGGGAGTCTAGCATTGTCCCACGATGCCGAGCCCCCCCCACGAGGATGCCCCGCCCGTCCGGCAGGCCCGAGGGCCTGCTGGCCACAGCGGCCGAAGTAGAACTGCGAACGCCGCCTCCCCCCTCTCCCAGAACGCAGTCGACTCCCTCCCCGAGGGCGCGCTCTCCGAGAAGCTCGCCGAGGCCGGCAGAGCGGGGCGGCCGCTGCGCGTGAAGCTCGGGATCGACCCCACCGCGCCGGACATCCATCTCGGCCACGCCGTCGTGCTGCGCAAGCTGCGCGAGCTCCAGGACACAGGCCAGCTCGTGGTGCTGATCGTCGGCGACTACACCGCCCGCGTCGGGGACCCCTCGGGGCGCTCCGCGCTGCGCCCCATGCTCACCCCCCAGGAGATCGAGCGCAACGCCGCCACCTTCCGCGATCAGGCCCTGCGGATCCTCGACTCCGACCCCCTGCGCCTGGAGGTCCGCAACAACTCCGAGTGGCTCGACATGCCCATGGCCGAGCTCCTGCGCCTCGTGGGCACCACCACCGTCGCCCAGCTGCTCGAACGCGACGACTTCGCCAAGCGCTACGCCGCGCGCGCCCCCATCTCCATGCTCGAGCTCCTCTACCCCCTCCTGCAGGGCTATGACTCCGTCGCCGTCCGCGCCGACCTCGAGCTGGGGGGGACCGACCAGAAGTTCAACCTCCTGCTCGGCCGCGAGATCCAGCGCGCCTACGGCCAGCCCCAGCAGGCGATCATGACGATGCCCCTGCTCGTCGGCGTGGAAGGGCGCCGCAAGATGTCCAAGTCCCTGGGCAACCACATCGGGATCGCCGAGCCCCCCGCGGAGATCTACGGCAAGACCATGAGCATCCCCGACGAGGTCATGGGGGACTACTACCGCCTGCTGCTCGGCCGCGAGCCCCCCGAGGGGGTGGGGCCGCGCGATGCCAAGCGCGAGCTCGCCCGGGAGATCGTCGCCTGGCTCCACACCCCCGAGGCCGCTCTGCAGGCCGAGCGCGAGTTCGACCTCGTCTTCGTCCACCGCCGCCAGCCCGGGGAGATCCCCGAGGCCAGCGTGCGCGCCGAGAACGGCCTGCTGCACCTCCCCGCGGTGATCGCCGAGGAGTTCGGGCTCTCCCGCGCCCACGCCCGCCGCCTCATCGACCAGGGCGCCGCCTCCCTGGGGGAGAGCACCCTGCTGAGCGGCGAATACGACGTGGAGCCCGACCGCGCCCAGGGGCAGGTGCTGCGCGTGGGCAAACGGCGCTTTCGGCGCCTGCTCGTGGAGTAGGGACGGGCGGGCGCCGCGCCGTCGGGTATGCTTCGCCCCGGTCGCGCGAATCGAGTGGCCGAGTAGGCCGGCCACGTGCCCGCCTCCTCGGCGTCGGCGCGCTATAATGTCTGGTCGGTCCAAAAGCGCCCTTGGGCGTGGGACCGGATTGGTCTTCTCCGGGGAAGTCCTCCCCAAAGAGGCTCGCGGTCTTTGAAAACTCAACAGCATGCGCACCGACGATCGATGATCGATCGTGGTGTGCGTCCAGGTTCGACCGCCTCGGGTGGCGCTTCGGCGCGGCTGGGGGCGGACAAAGAGTCAAGTAGGAGAAGTACCCCGTCATGGTTCCGGGGCCCACGTGTATAGGCCCCGGACCGCCGGTCCCGCGCAAGCGGTGCCCGGCAAGCTATGACAGCTTTTCGTGAAGTTCTTCACGGAGAGTTTGATCCTGGCTCAGGACGAACGCTGGCGGCGTGCTTAACACATGCAAGTGGAGCGACGAACCAGGGCTTGCCCTGGGGCAGAGCCGCGAACGGGTGAGTAACACGTGGGTTACCTGCCCCGATGACCGGGACAACCCGAGGAAACTCGGGCTAATACCGGATGTGCCCGCAAGGGGAAAGGAAGCTTCGGCCTCCGCATCGGGATGGGCCCGCGGCCCATTAGCTTGTTGGTGAGGTAACGGCTCACCAAGGCTTCGATGGGTAGCTGGTCTGAGAGGACGATCAGCCACACTGGGACTGAGACACGGCCCAGACTCCTACGGGAGGCAGCAGTGGGGAATCTTGCGCAATGCGCGAAAGCGTGACGCAGCAACGCCGCGTGGGGGAAGACGGCTTTCGGGTTGTAAACCCCTTTCAGTTGGGACGAAGCTTCTCCGGTGAATAGCCGGATGGAGTGACGGTACCTTCACAAGAAGCACCGGCTAACTACGTGCCAGCAGCCGCGGTAATACGTAGGGTGCAAGCGTTGTCCGGAATTATTGGGCGTAAAGAGCGTGTAGGCGGCTTGATAAGTCTGCTGTGAAAGTCCAGGGCTCAACCCTGGAAAGCCGGTGGATACTGTCAAGCTAGAGTCCGGAAGGGGCGAGTGGAATTCCTGGTGTAGCGGTGAAATGCGCAGATATCAGGAGGAACACCAATGGCGAAGGCAGCTCGCTGGGACGTGACTGACGCTGAGACGCGAAAGCGTGGGGAGCAAACAGGATTAGATACCCTGGTAGTCCACGCTGTAAACGATGGCAACTAGATGTGGGGGGTGTCGACTCCCCCCGTGTCGAAGCTAACGCATTAAGTTGCCCGCCTGGGGAGTACGGCCGCAAGGCTAAAACTCAAAGGAATTGACGGGGGCCCGCACAAGCAGCGGAGCATGTGGTTTAATTCGACGCGACGCGAAGAACCTTACCTGGGCTTGACATGTGAGTGACCGCCGTGGAAACACGGCTTCCCTTCGGGGCACTTTCACAGGTGGTGCATGGCTGTCGTCAGCTCGTGTCGTGAGATGTTGGGTTAAGTCCCGCAACGAGCGCAACCCCCGTCGCATGTTGCCAGCATTCAGTTGGGGACTCATGCGAGACTGCCGGTGACAAACCGGAGGAAGGTGGGGATGACGTCAAGTCATCATGCCCCTTATGTTCAGGGCTACACACGTGCTACATTGGCGCGTACAGAGGGTTGCGATACCGCGAGGTGGAGCGAATCCCTTAAAGCGCGTCTCGGTTCGGATTGCAGGCTGAAACTCGCCTGCATGAAGGCGGAGTTGCTAGTAATCGCGGATCAGCAATGCCGCGGTGAATACGTTCCCGGGCCTTGTACACACCGCCCGTCACACCACGGGAGTGAGCAACACCCGAAGCCGGTGGCCTAACCCGCAAGGGAGGGAGCCGTCGAAGGTGGGGCTCGTGACTGGGGTGAAGTCGTAACAAGGTAGCCGTAGCGGAAGCTGCGGCTGGATCACCTCCTTTCTAGGGAGCACATAACAGTGCCCCGGTCCAAGCGGCCGCCCGATCTCGTAGGGACCCACGGGTCTCTGGGAGCTCGAGCGGCGACAGAGCAGACCGGGCCTAGCATGTCGACCGAACCTGACCGGCGCGCCGCGTCTTCATTCAGGCCCCGTCCTACTACGGAGCCTGGGGGAGAGGCGGCATCCAAACCCGCCGGCATGCTGTTGAGTTTTGAGAGACCGGCGCCCGCCCGGCGTCAGGCGCAGTGGCGATACAGAGATCGCCTCCGCACATGCCCAGCGCAGGCCGGCGTACAGCCTCTCCACGGTCCTTGAAAACTGCACAGAAGCCACATCAGCCGCCATCGATAAGCGGCGGCTGAAAACGGGTATCACCGGGCCGCTCGCGATCATTCTCATCCGTGCCTGCTTGTTCAGGGGTGCGGGGGATCACGATCGGTCTGATCACCGTCAAGATAGTAAGGGCACATGGTGGATGCCTTGGCACCAAGAGTCGATGAAGGGCGTGAACGGCTGCGATAAGCCACGGTTAGGCGCTGAATAGCCTTTGACCCGTGGATTCCCGAATGGGGGAACCCAGCGCTGGTAATGCGGCGTTATCCCCGGCTGAACACATAGGCCGGCGGAGGACAAGCGGGGGAAGTGAAACATCTCAGTACCCCGAGGAAAGTAAATCAACAGAGACTCCCTGAGTAGTGGCGAGCGAAAAGGGATCAGCCCAAACCTGCTGCGTGTAAGCGGCCACGCGTTGCGTAGCAGGGGTTGTAGGGCGCTTGTTCCGAGCCGTGGCCGGCTCGGCGGAAGTTACAAAATCATGTGGTAGTCGAAGCGTGTGGAACCGCGCACCATAGAGGGCAACCGTCCCGTAGACGAAACTGCATGATCTTCCGTCAAGCGTTCCTGAGTAAGTCCGTGCCCGTGAAACGCGGACTGAACCTGGGGGGACCACCCTCCAAGGCTAAGTACTCCTTGGTGACCGATAGCGGACAAGTACCGTGAGGGAAAGGTGAAAAGTACCCCGGAAGGGGAGTGAAATAGTACCTGAAACCGCGTGCCTACAAGCGGTGGGAGCAGGCTTGTCCTGTGACCGCGTGCTTTTTGCATAACGAGCCGGCGAGTTACTCGTCTGCGGCAAGGTTAAGCGATGAGCGGAGCCGTAGCGAAAGCGAGTCCTAATAGGGCGACATAGTCGTAGGCGGTATACCCGAAACTGAGCGAGCTACCCATGGGCAGGCTGAAGCGGGGGTAAGACCTCGTGGAGGGCCGAACCGACCTAGGTTGAAAACTGGGCGGATGACCTGTGGGTCGGAGTGAAAGGCTAATCAAGCTCAGTGATATCTGGTTCTCTCCGAAATATATTTAGGTATAGCCTCGGATAAATTGCGTGGTGGCCGTAGAGCACTGTTTGGACTAGGGGCCCTACCAGGTTACCGACTTCAGGCAAACTCCGAAGACCATCACGTCTACTCCGGGAGTCAGTTGCTGGGGGATAAACTTCAGCGTCGAAAGGGAAACAGCCCAGACCGCCAGCTAAGGTCCCTAAGTACTAGCTAAGTGGGAAACGATGTTCGAGTGCATAGACAACCAGGAGGTTGGCTTAGAGGCAGCCACCCTTGAAAGAGTGCGTAACAGCTCACTGGTCAAGTGTTCGAGCGCGGACAATGTAACGGGGCTCAAGCTAGTCACCGAAGCTGCGGGTGCGTGAGACCTTCGGGTCGATCGCGCGGTAGGAGAGCGTTCCCATGCCAGTAAAGCGGCGGTGTAAACCAGCCGTGGAGGCATGGGAAGTGAGAATGCCGGCATTAGTAACGAAAGAGAGGTGAGAATCCTCTCCACCGATTGCCCAAGGATTCCTTAGTAAAGTTCGTCTACTAAGGGTTAGTCGGGACCTAAGGCGAGGCCGAAAGGCGTAGTCGATGGCCAACAGGTTGATATTCCTGTACCACGTCGCTTCCGTTTGACCGATGGGGGGACGAGGAAGGCTAAGGGAACTCAGGCGATGGTTGTCCTGGGACAAGCATGTAGGGGCGGCCCTAGTTAAATGCGGGGCTGCATTCAACCCGAGGTGTTATGTGAGCTGGCGTACAAGCCGGCGCCTCCCCGACGCCATACCTCCAAGAAAAGCCTCTAGGGAGGAAGCGCGTGCCCGTACCAAAACCGACACAGGTGGGCAAGTAGAGAATACTAAGGTGATCGAGATAACCCTCGTTAAGGAACTCGGCAAAATTGCCCCGTAACTTCGGGATAAGGGGCGCCCCAGTAGGGTGAAGCTCTTCGCGAGTGGAGCCCGAGGGGGCCGCAGTGAATAGGCTGAAGCGACTGTTTACCAAAAACACAGGTCTCTGCTAAGTCGTAAGACGACGTATAGGGGCTGACGCCTGCCCGGTGCCGGAAGGTTACGTGGAGTTGTTAGGGCTTGACCCGAAGCAGCGAAGCTAAGCCCCGGTAAACGGCGGCCGTAACTATAACGGTCAACATTAAGGCTGTTGCAAAATTCAGCTATATGCTGGAACATCCGAGTATCCCACACTACTCGTGTGCACTGTTCTGTCCGAGCGGTGCGCTACAGTGACAATGTGATGGGTGCGGACAATCAGCAGGAAAGACTGTCGATCGATGAGATCCTCGACAGAATCCTCAGAGGCCATACGCTGAACGCCCTTGGAAGTCAGGGGTGAAGATATGGTCCGACCTTCACGGCGACGTGGAGAGCTAGGCGGAACAAGAAACGACCTGGCCGTCTCTGTTATTTGGAGATGTAACAAAAGTGCCTAAGGTAGCGAAATTCCTTGTCGGGTAAGCAAAAACACTTGCCCCGCCGTCTCGCGAGAGGCGGCCGAGAACCGGCTCATATCGGGGAAACCCTCCCTGCCAAAGTGGCAGCGGGCAATCCCGAGGGAAGTCCTAGTGACCCCCTAACGACTGATCCGAAAGGAGAGGCGTGTCACGCTTCGGAAAGTCCGAAAATCCATGTGATGCGCAATACGCCGGCCCTCATCGAAAGACAAGGCGCCTATGGAAGAGCAGTACCGCTGGATCCCTGGTATGTCACAGGTCTGACGGAGGGCGAGGGATGCTTCTGCATCTCCTTGGCCGTCCGGGCGAAGTTGCGAACAGGTCTCGAGGTGAGACCGTCGTTTTCGCTCTCACTCAATGAGAAGGATCTGGGATTGCTGGAAGGTCTGAAGGCGTTCTTTGATTGTGGTTGGATCCGGGAGTCGAAGGGAGATCGCACCTTCAAGTACGAGGCGCGGTCGATCGGAGACCTCACGGGAATCATCCTTCCGCACTTTGAGCGTTTCCCCTTGCGGGGATACAAGGCGAGAAGCTGTGCAGGCTTCTCTCGGGTATGCCGGATGGTCGAACAAGGAGACCATCTGCAGCGGGATGGTTTGCGAGAGATAGTTGGTATCGCCTACCAGATTAATCTGGGAAGGCGCCGCCACTCGCAGGCTGCACTCCTAAGGGTGCTGGATGAGGTGAAGGTATAGTCTGCGCTCTCGGATGACGAGAGAACACGCGAAGTTCCGACCTGCACGAATGGCGTAACGACTTCAGCGCTGTCTCAACGAGGGGCTCGGTGAAATTGCAGTCTCGGTGAAGATGCCGAGTACCCGCGGCTAGACGGAAAGACCCCGTGAACCTTTACTACAACCTGGTATTGGGATTCGGTGCATCTCGCTCAGGATAGGTGGGAGGCTTTGAAGCGCCGGTTGCGGCCGGCGTGGAGCCAACCTTTAGATACCACCCTTGGTGTATTGGGTTTCTAACAGCACTCCGTGAATCCGGGTGCTGGACAGTGCCAGGCGGGTAGTTTGACTGGGGCGGTCGCCTCCCAAAATGTAACGGAGGCGCACAAAGGTTCCCTCAGCACGGTTGGAAATCGTGCGTAGAGCGCAAAGGTAGCAAGGGAGCTTGACTGCGAGACTGACAGGTCGAGCAGGTGCGAAAGCAGGTCTTAGTGATCCGGCGGTAGCAAGTGGAAGTGCCGTCGCTCAACGGATAAAAGGTACTCCGGGGATAACAGGCTTATCGGGCCCAAGAGTCCACATCGACGGCCCGGTTTGGCACCTCGATGTCGGCTCGTCGCATCCTGGGGGTGGAGTTGCTCCCAAGGGTTGGGCTGTTCGCCCATTAAAGCGGTACGCGAGCTGGGTTCAGAACGTCGTGAGACAGTTCGGTCCCTATCTGCCGTGGGCGTTGGAGAATTGCGAGGATTTGTCCCTAGTACGAGAGGACCGGGATGAACGCACCTCTGGTGTATCTGTTGTCCTGCCAAGGGCATAGCAGGCTAGCTACGTGTGGATCGGATAACCGCTGAAAGCATCTAAGCGGGAAGCCGGCCTCAAGATGAGTTCTCCCATCCCCTAGAGGGAGTAAGACCCCTGGTAGACCACCAGGTTGATAGGCCGGATCTGGAAGGGCGGTAACGCCCGTAGGAGACCGGTACTAATGGTTCGAGGGCTTGACGGATTTTTGATTTTAGGTTGATACCCGGTGTGGCGCTGTGCAGTTTTGAAGGACCGGGGAGGCTGGTCTCTCGCCTTTTTCCGGTGGCCTTGGCGAGGGGGAAACACCTCTTCCCATTCCGAACAGAGCAGTTAAGCCCCTCAGCGCCGATGGTACTTGGCTCGCAAGGGCCTGGGAGAGTAGGACGCCGCCGGTTTTTTCGTTCACGAGCCGCCCTCTTGGGGCGGCTCGTGTCGTTGCGGTGCTCTGATGGTCTTGTCTGTGTGTCGAGCCGCCGATTTCTCCGAGGAGGTCCCCTTGCTCGAAGAGATCCCCGTCGCCAGGAGAGTGAGGTTCGGCGCCGGGAGGGCGAGCGTTTTCGGCGCTGTCCATCGAGTAGCCTTGCGAGCGGATGTCCCGCCTCCTCGCACCCATCTTTGCCCGCGTCAGCCCCTACCTAGCTCACCGTCCCGGTAGCGCCTGGGCCACACAGGCCCACGGGTGGATCGTGCGGCGCACCGGCGGGCGACTCGGCGGCCGCGCGCTCGGCGGGGACATCCTTGTGCTCCGCACCACAGGGCGCCGCACCGGACGCATACGCGACGCCCCGCTGCTGTTCGTCAGCCAGGGAGACGGGTTCGCGATTGTCGCCTCCAACGCCGCCTCCCAGCGTGTGCCCGCGTGGTGGTTCAACCTGCAGGATCGCCCCGAGGCCGATGTGGTGCTGCGCGGGCGGACCCACCCCGTCCGGGCGCGTGCCGCGACGGCACAGGAGCGCGCCGAGCTCTGGCCGCGGCTCGTCGAGCTCTACAGCGGCTACGAGCACTACGAGTCGATCGCCACCCGCGAGCTGCCCGTAGTGGTCCTCGACCGATCAGAGATCGGCCAGCGCTGAGCGCCGCGGTGGGCGATCCTCGGCCGGTCGTCCTCGCCGTGCCCGCCCTCCCCGCCGATCGGGCAGAGGCACACCTGCGGCGGAGGCGCCGGCTGGCCCCTCCGCCGCGGTGTCCGCTGTGGACACAGCGTCGCGCGGTGCGCGCGAGCCCAAACGGGCTCGTGGCTCATTCCCATCGGCTCCTCCCTGCCGACCTCCCAGTCGACTGGATCGTCGTCCTCGAGCAGGAGGAACGCACGGGTGAGCGAGAGCGCTTCCCGGGCGCGTTGTGCGAGTGCTGATGTCCGAGTAGAACAGAACACGTGTTCGTAAGCTACCGGGCTCCCCGGACGGAGACGCCCGAACATATGTGCGTCCCGTCCCGGCAATGTCCGAAATGGCTCAACGGAGCCGGATCGGGCCCTCTGGTCTGCAACGAAAGTTGCGGCGCGGAGCTTCTGCGCCAGTCGAGGGGGGCGGTGCGCCTGCGCCCGTGGTGCACCGCCGATCGTTGCAGGTCCCCCGCCTCCGCCCGCGAACTCAAGGAGAAGATGGCTGTTACCCTTGCTGGACGACGCGGCGGCGGCCCGATCCTTGGCCGGCGGGCGCGAGCGAAGCCCATGGAGAAGTTCGTCATCGAAGGCGGCGTCCCGCTCTCCGGCACACTGACTCCGGCCGGGAACAAGAACGCGGCGCTGCCCATCCTCGCCGCCTGCGTCCTCACCGAGGATGATGTGATCGTACGCAACGTCCCCCGCATCCGCGACGTCGAGGCGATGGTCGCGATCCTCGAGCAGCTCGGGGTCCGCGTGGAGTGGCAGGGCCCGAATGAGCTCTCGCTTTGCGCCGCGGGAGTCCACGACGTGGAGGTCGACCCCGAGCTCGCCGAGCAGATCCGCGCCTCCTTCCTGCTCGCGGGTCCGCTGCTGGCCCGCTTCCGCCGCGCCGTCATGCCACCGCCCGGCGGCGACGTGATCGGGCGCCGGCGCCTGGATCCCCACCTGGACGCCTTCCGCGCGATGGGGGCCGTGGCGGACTGTGGGCGCGACATCCTGCTGAGCGCCCCCCGAGGTCTGCGTCCCAGCGACGTGTTCATGGATGAGCCATCCGTGATGGCCACCGAGAACGCCCTCATGGCCGCCGCGCTGACCCCCGGGCAGAGCGTGATCGGCAACGCCGCCTGCGAGCCCCACGTGCAGGACCTCGCGAGAATGCTCGTCAAGATGGGGGCCGACATCCAGGGGATCGGCTCCAACCTGCTCACCGTCACCGGACGGGAGGTCCTCCACGGCTGCGCGCACGAGATCGCCCCCGACCACATCGAGATCGGCAGCTTCATCGCGCTCGCGGGGGTCACCGGGGGGGAGCTGCTCGTCAAGGACACCGTCCCCGGCGACCTGCGCATGATCCGCCTCGTCTTCGAACGCCTCGGTCTGCGCACCGAGCTGTGCGGCAACGACGTGCTCGTGCCCGGCGGCCAGCGCCTGGTCGCGCAGGCCGACGTGGGGGGCTACAAGAGCAAGGTCCAGGACGGGCCCTGGCCGGCGTTCCCGGCGGATCTGACCTCGATCGCGCTCGCCCTCGCCACCCAGGCCGAGGGGTCGATCCTGGTGCACGAGTGGATGTTCGAGAACCGCCTCGTCTTCACCGACAAGCTGATCCTGATGGGCGCCGACATCGTGCTCTGCGATCCTCACCGCGCGATCGTCACCGGTCCCCGGCGGCTGCGCGGCGAGCGCGTGGAGTCCCCCGACATCCGCGCCGGGATGGCGATGCTGCTCGCCGCCCTCTGTGCCGACGGGCGCAGTGAAATCGGCAACATCCGTCAGATCGACCGCGGGTATGAGCGGATCGACGAGCGGCTGCGCGAGCTCGGAGCCAACATCGAGCGCGTCGCCGTCGAGCCGCATCCTGTGATTCACGTTTGATGAAGGAAGAGGGGCCCCGGCTCCTCGGCCTTCGGCCGACTGCGCCACCCTCTAGGCTGCGGGCCATGATCCACCCGATCCCCAGCGGCACGCGCGACGTGCTGCCCGACGAGATGCGCGAGATGCGCGCCATCACCGAGGCCCTGCGGGGCGTCTTCGAGCGCCACGGCTACGGCGAGGTGTATACGCCTGCGCTCGAGTACGAGGCGGTGCTCGCCCGCGCCGACTCCACCCCCCCCTCGCAGCCCCCTGCGTACCGCGTGTTCGACGAGACCGGGGCGCTGCTGGTGCTGCGCTCGGACATGACCGTGCCGATCGCGCGCGTCGCCGCGACCCGCTACGCGCACTCGGAGCCCCCCCTGCGGTTCTGCTACCTCGCGCACTGCTACCGCGGGGTGCGCCCCCAGCGGGGGCAACCGCGGGAGCTGCTGCAGGCCGGCATCGAGCTGCTCGGCGCCCCCGCCCCGGGGGGCACCGCGGAGGCGCTCACGGTGCTCTGCCACGCTCTGGACGCCACGGGCCTCGAGGGCTACCGCGTGGGTCTCGGGGACGCCGCGCTGTTCCCCGCGCTGATGGCCGGCGTGGGCGTCCCCGAGCGCGCGCGCCCCGACCTGCTGGAGGCCCTCGCGCGCCGGGACTTCGTCGCGCTGGAGCGCACGCTGGGCGACGCCGGCCTGCCCGCGTCCGACGCCGAGCTGCTGCTGAGCGTGCCCCAGCGCCGTGGCGGGCCGGATGTGCTCGCGGGCCTGCCCGGCCCCGCGGACGACGCGGCGGCGGGGATGCGCATGGTCCGCGAGCTGCTCGAGCCCGCGGTCGCCGAGCGCGTGATCTTCGACCTCGGCCTGGTGCGCAGCCTGGGCTACTACACGGGCGCGGTGTTCGAGGTGTACGACCCCGCCCTTGGCGCCCCCCTCGGCGGCGGCGGGCGCTACGACGAGTTGCTGGGGCACTTCGGGCGCGCGCTGCCCGCGGTGGGCTTCGCGCTGGGCGTCGACCGCTTGCACATCGCGCTCGCCGGGGAGGAGCGCGGCACCGGGGCGGGGCTGACGCGATGAGCGCGATCAACGGCCTCACGATCGCGGTGCCCCGGGGGGCCCTCTTCAAGGACACCGTGGCGCTGCTGGGCGGCCTGGGGATGGATACCGCCGAGCTCAGCGGCAACGACCGCAAGCTGCTCTTCGCGGAGATAGGGGTGATCACGATGCGCCCCTCCGACGTACCCACTTATGTGGAGGCCGGCGCGGCGGACCTGGGGATCACCGGCAAGGACGTGCTCACCGAGCAGTCCCTCGGCCCCTACTCAATCGGCGCCCCCACGGGGGGCGGTCGCGAGGTGTACGAGCTGCTGGACCTCGGCTACGGGCGCTGCACGATGGTGCTCGCGAGCATCGCCGGCGAACCCGACCCCGCGGCCGAGGCGCTGCGCCGCCTGGGGGTGATGCGGGTGGCCACCAAGTACCCCCGGATCGCCGCGCGCCACTTCGAGGAGACCGGCCGCCAGGCGGAGATCGTGGAGGTCAAGGGCTCCGTCGAGCTCGCCCCCCTCACCGGCCTGGTGGAGGCGATCGTGGACCTCACCGCCACCGGCACCACGCTCCAGGAGAACAACCTCCAGGTGCGCGAGCAGATCTTCGAGTGCACCGCCCGCCTGATCGCCAACCCCGTCGCGCACAAGCTCAAGGCCGCCGCGATCGACGATCTGCTGGAGCGGCTTCGTGCTGGTTGAGCGCCTGGACCTCGGGGAGGTGCGCGCCGTGGGCGGAGCGCAGGGGGTGGTCAAACGGCTTCGCACACTCGCTCCGAATCCCCCCGCCGTCGCGGAGCGCACGCGCGAGATCGTGCGGGAGGTGTTCGCCGGCGGCGACGAGGCCGTGCTGAGGTTCACACGCACCCTCGACACCCGCGGCGCCGAGCCGCGGCCGCTGATCGTGGCCCGCGAGGAGCTCGACGAGGCGATCCAAAGGCTCCCGCTGGAGGTCGTCGCGGGATTGCAGGTCGCGATCGCCAACGTCGCCCAGGTCGCCCAGGCGGGGGTGGGGGAGGAGGCATCCGTGACGTTGCCCCAGGGGCAGAGTGTGACCCTGCGCGAAATACCGGTGCAGTCGGCCGCGGTGTACGTCCCCGGGGGGCGCGCCCCCTACCCGAGCACCGCCGTGATGGGTGTGGTCACTGCGCGCGCTGCCGGGGTGATGGAGGTCGTCGTGTGCTCTCCCCCCGGGCTCGACGGGCAGATCGATCCCGTGATCCTCGGTACCTGCCGGCTGCTGGGGGTGGAGCGCGTCTATCGCATGGGCGGCGCCCAGGCGATCGCCGCACTTGCGTTCGGCACCGCGACGGTGAGCCGCGTGGATGTGATCGTTGGCCCCGGCAACCTCTACGTGCAGGAAGCCAAGCGCGACGTCGCGGGGGTGGTGGGCATCGACGGGTTCGCCGGCCCCAGCGACCTGATGGTGCTGCTCGGCGAGGACGCCGACTCCGATCTGGTGGCCCTGGACCTGCTGGCCCAGGCCGAGCACGGCGCGGCGAGCGTGGTGGCGGCGGTCGCCCCTTCTCGGGCGGCCCTGGACTCGCTCGCCGGTCGGCTGGAAAGCCTGACGGCTGGGCACCCGCAAGAGGGGTTGGCGCCGTGCGTGCTGATCGAGGTGGCCGATGCGCGCGAGGGGCTCGACTTGGCAAACGCCTTCGCTCCCGAGCACCTCCAGCTCGTCGGCGCCGAGCCCGAGGCGTTGGCGCCGATGGTGCGCGAGGCCGGCTGCCTGCTCGTGGGGTCGGCGTCGGCGACGGCCTTCAGCGACTACGTGGCGGGCTCCAACCACATCCTGCCCACGGCGGGCGCAGCGCGCTTCGCCTCGGGCCTCTCGGCCAGGCACTTCCGCCGCCGCATGTCCGAAGTCAGGATCGACCCCGCCGGCGCAGAGAAACTCGCCAGGGCGGGAGCCCCGATCGCGCGCGCGGAGGGCTTCGAGTGGCACGCGCGCTCGATGGAGGCGCGAATGGGGGAGAATCAGGAGCTATGAGCCGCACCGCCACGATCGAGCGCCGCACGGGGGAGACCGACGTCGCGCTGACGCTCGCACTCGATGGCAGCGGCGCGGGCGCCCGCGAGACGGGCGTGGGCTTCCTCGACCACATGCTCGACCTGCTCGCCCGCCACGGGCGCCTTGACCTGGAGGTGAGGGTGAGCGGGGATCTGCGCACGGGCTCCCACCACACCGTCGAGGACACCGCGATCGTGCTCGGCCAGGCGCTCGACGTCGCGCTGGGGGACCGCGCGGGGATCGTGCGCTACGGCTCGGCCCTCGTGCCGATGGACGAGGCGCGCGCGAGCTGCGCCCTGGACATCTCCGGGCGCCCCTACACGCTCTTCGAGGCCCCCCTCCCGGCGGGCTCCACGGGCGGCTTCGAGCACGAGCTCACCGAGGAGTTCTTCCGCGCGCTCGCGAACGCCGCGAAGCTGACGCTGCACCTGCGGGTGCAGGCGGGCACCAACGCCCACCACATGATCGAGGCCGCCTTCAAGGCGTTCGCGCGCGCGCTGCGAGAGGCGGTCGCGCTCGACCCCACCGAGACGGGGGTCCCGAGTACGAAGGGGACGCTGACGGGATGAGCAGAAACGCTCCGCGGGGTCAGATCCAAGCCTCGCAAGGACGCAGGGAGCGTGGTGTGCTTTGCACACGAGCGACCGAGGACGCAGCGAGGCGCCGGATATGACCCCGCGGATCGCGGTGGTGGACTACGGGATGGGCAACCGCCGCTCGGTGGAGAAGGCCCTGGAGCGGGTGGGCGCGCGGGCGTTCGTGAGCCGCGACCACGCGGAGCTGCGAGCGGCGGACGGTCTGCTGCTCCCCGGCGTGGGGGCCTTCCCCGCGGCGATGGCCACGATCCGCGAGCTCGGTCTCGATGGGCTCCTGCGCGAGCGGGCGGCGGCGGGCACCCCGCTGTTCGGGTCGTGCATGGGGATGCAACTGCTCTTCGAACGCTCCGAGGAGCACGGCGGCGCGGAGGGGCTGGGGCTGCTGCGGGGGGAGGTGCGTGGCTTGACGGTCGCCCGCGCTGGGGCGCGCGCCCTGAAGCTTCCGCACATCGGCTGGAGCGAGGTCGCCTGGCGGCGCCCCTCCCCGCTGCGGGAGGGCCTGGCGGACCCGACGTTCCTGTACCACGTGCACTCCTTTGTCGCGCACCCGGTGGACCCCGAGGTGGTCCTCGCGACGGCGGAGTACGGGGAGACGTTCCCCGCGGTGGTCGGTCGCGGCAACGTCTTCGGCGCGCAGTCGCACGTGGAGAAGTCCTCGACCCACGGCCTGCGGCTGCTGGGCAACTTCGTGGACCTCTGCGCGTCCTGCGCGGCCGCGCGCGTGCGGCTGGCCTCGTGATCCTCTACCCGGCGATCGACATCCTCGGCGGCAACGCGGTGCGCCTCGTCAAGGGGGACTTCGACGCCAGCAAGGTGTATGACCAGGACCCCCTGTCGGCGGCGCGCCGCTGGGTGGAGGAAGGCGCCGAGCACCTCCACGTGGTGGATCTCGACGGGGCCCGCGCGGGGCACCCGGTGAATCTCGAGCACGTGCGCCGCGTTGCGGGCGAGCTCGGCGTGCCGGTGCAGCTTGGCGGCGGACTGCGCACGATGGAGGCGATCTCACAAGCGCTGGAGGCCGGTGTCGAGCGGGTGATCCTCGGTACCGCCGCGTTCACCGATCCCGACCTGCTGGAGCGGGCGCTGGCGGAGCACGGCCCGCAGCGGGTGGTGGTGTCCGTGGACATCCGCGAGGGTCGCGTGAGAACGGAGGGCTGGACGAGGGCGGCCGACGTGAGCGTCAGCAGTGTCTTCAGGGATCTGATCGCGCGGGGAGTGTGTGAGCTCGCGTATACCAACGTCGACCGTGATGGGATGCTCGACGGCATCGATCGTGACGATGTGACCCGGGTGGCGGTGGCGGCCAGGGACGGTCACCTGATCTACTCGGGCGGTATCGGCCAGCTGGAGGATCTGCGTGTGCTGGCAGAGCTCGGCCAGCCAAACCTCGTGGGGGTGATTGTCGGGAAGGCGCTCTACGAGGGGCGCTTCACGGTGGCGCAGGCGCGCGCGGCGTTGGGGTAGGTGGTGAGACGATGCCATGTGGCATCGTCGGCAGGGCCGCATGCGGCCCTGCCTGGGACGGCCACATGTGGCCGTCCCTCGGGGCCGCACATGTGCGGCCCCGCCAGCCGGCGCATGCGCCGGCTGGCACAGCATCCGCACGGGCGCAGGCAGATGACAGCCGGCGGCAGACGCTACGGTGGCCCCATGCACCTCAAGCGCGTGATCCCCTGCCTGGATGTCGACTGCGGCCGCGTCGTCAAGGGCGTCGAATTCGTGGACATCCGCGACGCCGGGGACCCCGTGGAGCTGGCCGCCCACTACGACCGCGAGGGGGCGGACGAGCTGGTGTTCCTCGACATCACCGCCACCCACGAGCGGCGCGAGACGATCGTGGAGCTCGCGCGGCGCACCGCGGACGAGGTGTTCGTGCCCTTCACCATCGGCGGGGGCATCCGCTCGGCGCGCGACGCCCAGGCGGTGCTGGACGCGGGGGCGGACAAGGTCGCGGTGAACTCCGCCGCGCTCCAGCGCCCCGAGCTGATCGACGAGCTGGCGGGGATCTTCGGCGCGCAGTGCGTGGTGCTCGCGATCGACGCCAAGGCCCTGGCGCGGCCCGCCCCCACGAACGGCACCCCCGTGCGGGCCGTGGAAGGCGTGGACCTCGGCCTGGAACGCGCCTGGGAGGCGTACCTCGCGGGCGGGCGCACCCCCACCGGCCGCGACGTGGTGGAGTGGGCGCGCGAGGCCACCGAGCGGGGCGCGGGGGAGATCCTGCTGACGAGCATGGACCGCGACGGCACCAGCGACGGCTACGACCTGAAGTTGACCACCGCCGTGAGCACGGCGGTGGGGGTGCCGGTGATCGCCTCCGGCGGCGCGGGCGAGCTCGCGCACCTCGTGGAGGCACTGCAGGCGGGCGCCGACGCCGCGCTGTGCGCCTCGATCTTCCACTACGGTCGCCACACCATCGCGGAGGCCAAGGAGCACATCGAGCGCGCCGGCATCCCCGTGCGGCGGTGATGGAGAGAGCGGAGGATCTGCAGGAGCGATTGCGCTCGCTGCCCGGCGGGGTGGAGCTGCTGGCGGCGGCCCCCCCCGGTTCCTTTCTCGTGGGCGGCGCCGTGCGCGACCTGCTGCTTGGCCGCTGCCCCCGCGAGCTCGATGTGGTGGTGGAGGAGGAGGAGGGAGAGGGCTCCCCGTTCGGTCACGCCGCCGCCTCCCTGGCCCACGGGCTGGCATCCCGTCTCGGCACGCCAGCGGAGACGAACGAGCACGAGCGCTTCGGCACCGCGATCGTGGAGTGGGACGCCGGGAGGATCGATGTCGCGACCGCCCGCAGGGAGCGCTACGCCTCACCGGGGGCGCTCCCCGAGGTCGAGCCCGCGCCCCTCACGGAGGACCTGCGGCGCCGGGACTTCACCATCAACGCTCTCGCTCTCGCACTCGACGGGGAGCGCCCCGGGGAGCTGCAGGGGGCTCCCCACGCGCTCGAGGACCTGCGCACGGGCCGCCTGCGCGTGCTGCACGAGCGGAGCTTCCTGGATGATCCCACGCGCCTGTGGCGCCTCGCGCGCTATGGCGCGCGCCTGGGATTCGCCGTCGAGGAGGGCACCGCGCGGCTCGCCGCCGCCGCGGTCGCCCGGGGCGCCCCGGGGACGGTGTCCGGCGCACGCGTCGGCGCCGAGCTGCGCCTTGCGCTGGCCGAGCCCGATCCTCTGGCGACCCTCGCCGAGCTCGAGCGTCTCGGGCTGCTCGGGGCACTGCACGCCCGCCTGCGCTTCGAGGCGCCCCTCGTGCGCCGCGCCCTGGAGCTGCTGCCCACGGTCGATGGCGGTCGGGATGGGGGTGGCCGCGAGAGCGCATGCGCTCAGAGCCGCCCCGATCTCCTGCTGCTCGCCGCGCTCACCGTGCCGCTTGCGCTCCGTGCTGAGGGCGGGGTGGGTGGGCATCCCCAGCCTGAGATCGCCGCGCTGCTAGACCGCCTCGAGTTCCCCGCCTCCGAGCGCGACCGCGTGGCTGCTGCTGCCGCCGCCGTGCCCCGTCTGATCGATGAGTTGCCCCGTGCTGGGACTCCCTCCCAGCTGCGGGCCCTCGCGCTGAGCGTGCCGCCCGAGGGGGTGGCGCTCAGCGGCGCGGTGAGCGAGTCCGCGGCCCCCGCCGCACGCCGCTGGCTGGAGGAGGTTCGCCACGTGCGCCTGCTGATCACCGGCGAGGATCTGCTCGCCGCCGGTGTGCCCCAGGGCCCAGAGGTCGGCCGCCGCCTGGAGGAGACCCTGCGACTGCGCCTCGACGGCGAGCTGCCCGACGGGCGCGAGGCCCAGCTCGAGGCGGCGCTCGGGCTACGGTGAGCGGGATGGCCACGCCAGCCACACCATCGGGGGCAGGCGCTCAGGCTGCGGTGAGCGAGATGGCTACTTCCCCAGCGCCGGCGCTCGCGCGCGAGCTCCCCATGCGCTTCGAGCTCCCCGGCGGTGGACACGCGCTGTTCACCACACGCGCCGAGGGCAACCTCTCGACGATGCGTGGCCCGAGCCCCGAGCGGGGGGCCCGCGAACGCGACCGCCTCTGCGAGGAGCTCGGCTTGGGCTGGCTGTGTGCGAGCCGCCAGGTCCATGGTGCGGTCGTGCAGCGTGTGCGCACCCAGGACGGTCATGCCGGCGAGGCGGTGGCGATCGACGCCGACGGCCACGCCACCGCGCTGCATGGGGTGGGGGTGATGGTGTTGGTCGCCGACTGCCTGCCCGTGATCCTTGGTTCTCCCCGGGCCGTGGCCGCGCTCCACGCCGGCTGGCGGGGGCTCGCCGAGGGGGTGCTCGAGGAGGGGGTGCGCGCGCTGCGCGAGCTCGACGGCGAGGACGAGATCGGGGCCGTCATCGGTCCCGGTGCCGGTCCGTGCTGCTACGAGGTGGGCGAGGAGGTCCACGCCGCGTTCGGCATGGACGGGTTGCGCGAGAGGCGAAAGATCGACCTTCCCGGTCTTGCCCGGCAGCGACTCATCGCCGCCGGCGTACAGCGAGTCGAGAATGTCGGCGTATGCACGATCTGCGACGAGCGCCTCTTCTCCTACCGCCGAGAAGGTCTCGCCGCCGGGAGGCAGGCGGGGGTGGCGTGGCTGAGCTGATCGCAGACATCGGCGCCGAGTGCATCCGCGAGAACCTCGCTCGGATACACGAGCGGGTCGCCCGCGCTGCCGCCCACGCCGGGCGGGACCCCGCCGAGGTGCAGGTGCTCGCCGCCACCAAGTACGTGGCCCTCGAGGACCTGCCCAAGCTGGCCGCGGCGGGGGTGGGGCTCGTGGGGGAGAACCGCGCCCAGGATCTCCAGGAGAAGGTGGCCGCCCACGGCGAGCTCTTCACCTGGCACTTCATCGGCCAGCTGCAGAGCCGCCGGGTGCCCCTGATCGTGCCCCACGTGCGCCTCATCCACTCGCTCGCCAGCGAGTCCGCGATGCAGGCGCTGGAGCGCCACCGCGGCGAGGCCCACGGGGAGCTGGCGGTGCTGATCCAGGTCAACGTCGCCCGCGAGCCCGGCAAGGCCGGGGTGCTCCCCGAGGAGCTCCCCATGTACCTCGAGCGCTCCCCGCTCCCCGTCGCCGGCCTCATGACCATGCCCCCGCTCGCCCGCGATCCGCAGGAGAGCCGCCCGTGGTTCGCGGCTCTGCGCGAGCTCGCCGAAGCCCACGGTCTGCGCGAGCTCTCCATGGGGACCTCCCAGGACTACCCCGTGGCGGTTGCGGAGGGCTCCACGATCCTCAGGCTGGGCTCGGTGCTCTACGGACAGCCACCCAAAGGGCGGGATGCCCGGGTGCGACCCGTGGCGAAATGGCTAGGATAAGCAGGGGAAATCTCCTCCTCAGCGAACAACCACCCCTAGAATGGCCTTCCGCGACTCCTGGCATCGTGCGCTCGTGTACTTCGGCCTCGCCGAGGAGTACCACGAGGAGGACGAGGACGACGCCCCCCACGAGGCCGCGATCGAGGATCGCTACCGGGAGCGCCCCAACGTCCGTCGTCTGCGCCGCCGTCGCGACGACTACGAGGAGATCTTCGCCGAGGACGAACCCCGCGGGCGGGCGGGTGGGGCTCCCACGACGGCCCTGCGCTCCGTCGGTCCCCGCACCAACGGGGACGTCCGCGTGCACCTGGTGGTCCCCAAGTCCTTCAACGACGCCCAGCAGGTGGCGGACCGCTTCAAGGACTCGATCCCCGTGATCCTCAACCTTCAGGGCACCGAAACGGACCTCGCCAAGCGCCTCATCGACTTCGCCTCCGGCCTCACCTACGCGCTCGACGGCGGCATGCAGAGGATCGCGGACAAGGTCTTCATGCTCACCCCCCGCAACGTCGAGATCTCCGCAGAGGAGCGCGCGCGGCTGATCGAGAAGGGCTTCTTCAATCAGAGCTGAGTGGCCGGTAGGGTAGACGCCCTATGCAGATCGGCCTAATCGGAGCAGGCAACATGGCGCGTGCGCTCGCCCGCGGTTGGGGGCGGCCGGTGCTGTGCTTCGATCCCGTCGCCGAGCGCGCTCGCGCGCTGGTGCAGGAGACCGGGGGGGAGGCCCTGGAGAGCAACGCCGATGTGGCCGCTCGCGCGGAGCTCGTCGTGCTCTGCCACAAGCCCGCCCAGCTGCGCGGCGTCGCCGAAGAGATCGCTCCTCAGGCGCGTATGGTCGCCTCGATCCTCGCCGGGGTGCCGCTCGCGGCGCTCAGGGGCGTCTATCGCGACCGGCCTGTCTATCGCTTCATCCCGTCGCTTCCCGTCGAGGTCCGGCAGGGCGCGGTTGTGCAGGCCGCCGACCCGGAGCGCGAACGGGAAGCACTCAGCGGGGATCTCGCGATCGATGCGCGGGTGCGTGAGCTGTTCGCCGAGCTGGGCACCCTCGTGGTGCTCGACGATGCGCTCGTGGACACCGCGATGGCCCTGATGTCCTGCGCGCCGGCCTATGTGGCGCTTGTCGCCGAGGCCCAGATCGATGCCGGCGTGCGCCGCGGTGTCCCCGCGGCCGAGGGCGCGCAGCTGGTCGTGCAGACGCTCGCCGGCACGGCGGAGCTGCTGCGCCGCCGTGAATACGACACGCTCGCTGTACGCCGCGAGGTCTCCTCCCCCGGCGGAGTCACAGCCCGCGGGCTGGACGCTCTGGAGCGCGGTGGCGTGCGCACGGCGTTCAGCGATGCCCTCGACGCCGTGCTGAGCACGGAGGGCTGAGCATTGGCTGCCCTGCTCGCCGGCGCCCTGGGCCTCCTGCTCGCCAGTGCCCGCAGCGAGATCGCCAACTACATCTCGACACTCATCGACGTCTACGTCCTGGTGATCTTCGCCCACATCGTGGTGGGGTGGCTGCTGGCCTTTGGCGTCCGACTCCCCTACTCGCGCACCACCACTGCCGTGATCGGCTTCCTGCGTGACGTCTGCGAACCATTCCTGCGGATCTTCCGCCGCGTCCTGCCCAGCTTCGGCGGCATGGACTTCAGCCCGATCGTCGCGATCATCGTGCTGGAGCTCGTCAACAGCATCGTCGTGCAGGGCCTCATCGGCGGTTGACCGGCATCCGCGACCCGCGGCCCGACGGGGGCTGGAGCCCGCCATCGAACTCAGTGGTGGAGCCCTCGACCCACTGGCTCCCGCGGGGGAGCCCCTGGATCCGTGCCGCGCTCGTGGCGCTCGCGGTGATCGCTGTGGACCAGCTCTCCAAGCACGCCGTCCGGGCGTCGATCGTCCCCGGCGAAGAACGCAGGGTGCTGCCGGGGGTGGAGCTCGTGAACACGCGCAACCACGGGGTCGCCTTCGGCTTCCTCCCCGGGGACCACGTCGCGGTCACGCTCGTCATCGGCCTCGCGCTGCTGGCGCTGCTGGCCTACTTCGCGCGCCACTCCGCGCGGCCCCTGATCTGGCTGCCCACCGGCATGCTCGTGGGGGGCGCACTGGGCAACATCGTCGATCGCCTCCGCGAGGGTTCGGTCACCGACTTCGTCAAGCTCCCCCTGGGCTGGCCCCCCTTCAACCTCGCCGATGTCTCCATCACACTGGGGGTGCTGATCCTTCTGCTGGTGATCGAGCGTCCCCGGGGTGAGCCGGCGCAGGGCGAGTGAGTCGCTCCCCCGGACCCGCCCCCAGCGCGCCCCGAATGCAATTCGAGATCGCCTACCAGGACGAGCACCTGCTCGTCGTCGACAAGCCCCCCGGCCTCGTGGTGCACCCCGCGCGGGGGCACCGCGAGGGCACGCTCTCCCAGCTGCTCGCGGGCACAGCCGCGGGCGGGGATCCGGAGCGGGCGGGCATCGTGCACCGGCTCGACCGCGACACCTCCGGCCTGCTCGTGGTGGCGCGCTCGGAGGAGGCCCATCGCCTGCTCCAGCGGGAGCTCGCGGGGCGGCGCATCGAGCGCGAGTACCTCGCGCTCGTCGAGGGCCTCCCCCGCGCGCGCAGCGGCACGATCGAGGCCCCGATCGGACGCGACCCCCGGGTGCGCACCCGCATGGCGGTGGGCGGCAACTTCCCCCGCGAGGCGCGCACCCACTTCACGCTCGAGCGCGCTCTCCCCGCGTACTCCCTGCTGCGCCTGCGCCTGGAGACGGGCCGCACCCATCAGATCCGCGTGCACCTGCGGGCGATCGGCCATGCTGTGGCTGGCGACCCCGAGTACGGGACCCCGGGACTGCTCGGCCTGGAGCGCCAGTTCCTGCACGCCACCCGCCTCGCGCTGCGCCACCCCATCACGGGGGAGCCCTTGGAGGTGCACTCGCCGTTGCCCCCGGACCTCGCCGCCGCCCTCAAACGGGCCGAGCAGCTATCGTAGGCAGTCAAATCGGACACCTCGACCCGGATGGATCACGGATCGCGGCCCTGCTCCAGGACGATCGGCCTGCGCCGCTCTCCAACCTGTGAGTCCGCGTACCGCCAGACGGATATCACGCACCACCCACCAAGGCATACTCATAAGGGAGCAAACCGTGGCTCAGGTAGGCATCGCGGAACTGTTGGAGGCCGGCGTCCATTTCGGCCACCAGACGCGCCGCTGGAACCCCAAGATGCGCCGCTTCATCCATGGCGAGCGCGGCGGCATCTACATCATCGACCTTCTCAAGACCGCCGTCCTGCTCGAACAGGCCCGCGAGTTCGCGGGCACCCTCGCCCACCGTGGGGGGACCGTGCTGTTCGTGGGCACCAAGAAGCAGGCTCGGGACATCGTCCGCGATGTCGCCACCGCCGCCGGGATGCCCTACGTCAACCACCGCTGGTTGGGCGGACTGCTCACCAACTTCCAGACCATCAACCTCCGCATCCGCCGCCTCCACGACCTCGAACGCTTCGAGGCCGAGGGCCAGCTGGCGCTGCTCCCCACCCGCGAGCGCATGGCCCGCCAGGCCGACCTGCTCAAGCTGCGCGCCAATCTGGGGGGGGTCAAAGACATGCAGCGCGTACCCGACGCGATGTTCGTGATCGACCTCAAAACCGAGACCATCGCCGTGCGCGAGGCGCAGCGGCTGCGCATCCCCATCATCGGGCTCGTGGACACCAACTGCGACCCCGACGGGATCGACTTCGTGATCCCCGGCAACGACGACGCGATCCGCTCCTGCTCGCTCATCACGCGCGCCATCGGGGACGTGGTCGCCGAGGGCCGCAACGTGTTCCGCGCCGAGGAGGAACGCGCCCGTCAGGAAGCCGAGGAGCGTGCCCGCCTGGAGGCCGAGGCGCGGGCGCGCCGCGAAGCCGAGGAAGACGCCGCCCGCCGCGAAGCGGAGGAGCTGGCCGCGCGGGAAGCCCAGGAGCGCCTCGCCGCGCAGGCCGCCGCTGCCGCGGCTGTCGAGGCTCAGCCGCCGGCGCAGGCGCCTCAGGCGCCTCAGCCGCCGGCGCAGGCGCCCGTGCAGGCGCCGCCGGCGGCACAGGCACCAGTGCAGGCTCCGCCCCCGGCGCAGGCGCCCGAGGCTGACCCCCCCCAGCCGCGGAGACGGCTGAGGAGCCCGCTGCACAGGCGCCCGCCGCGCCAGAGTCCAGCCCGCAGGAGGCCAGCGCAAAATGAGCGCCGTGGAGATCAGCGCCAAAGACGTGAAGGCCCTGCGCGACCGCACGGGCGCGGGGATGATGGACTGCAAGAAGGCCCTCGCCGAGGCCGCCGGGGACCTCGAGAAGGCGATCGAGGTGCTGCGCCTGCGCCAGGGCAAGAAGATCCAGGATCTCGGCGAGCGCACCGCCACGGAGGGCACGGTGCAGGCCTACATCCATGCCGGCGCCAGGGTGGGGGTGATGATCGAGGTCGACTGCAACACCGACTTCGTCGCCAACAACGAGGACTTCACGGGCTTCGCCCGCGACGTCGCGATGCAGATCGCCGCCACCCCCACCGTCGGGTACGTGAGCCGCGATGACGTGCCCGCCGAGCAGCGCGACGCGGAGGCCCGCATCTACGAGCAGGAGGCGACGGACAAGCCCGAGAACGTTCGCGAGCGCATCGTCGCCGGCAAGCTCGACTCCTGGTACGAGACGATCGTGCTGCTCGAGCAGAAGATGCACAACCCCAAGTTCGAGGGCAAGACCGTCCAGCAGCTGCGTGACGAGCTCGCCGCCAAGACCGGCGAGAACGTCGTGATTCGCCGCTTCGTGCGTTTCGCCATTGGGCAGTAGGCTCTCGGGCGGCATGGCCCCCGCGTTCAAACGCATACTCCTGAAGCTCTCCGGCGAGGCGCTGATGGGGGAGCTCGAGTTCGGCACCGACCCCGCGCGCGTTGCGGCGGTGGCACGGCAGGTCGCCGCCGTGCGCGATCGGGGGGTGGAGGTGGGGATCGTGGTGGGCGCCGGCAACATCTACCGCGGCATGAAGGGCGCCGCCGCCGGGATGGACCGCTCGACCGCCGACTACATGGGGATGCTCGCCACGGTGCTCAACGCCCTGCCCCTCCAGGACGCCCTCGAGAAGACCGGCACCGACACCCGCGTGCAGTCGGCGCTGGCGATCTCCGAGGTCGCCGAGCCCTACATCCGCCGCCGCGCGATGCGCCACCTGGAGAAGGGGCGCGTGGTGATCTTCGCCGCGGGCACCGGCAACCCGTTCTTCACCACCGACACCGCCGCCGCCCTGCGCGCTGCGGAGGTCCACGCCGAGATCATCCTGATGGCCAAGAACGGGGTCCAGGGCGTCTACACCGCCGACCCCGCGCTCGACCCCACCGCGCGCTTCATTCCCGAGATCACGCACATGGAGGCCCTGGAGCGCCGCCTGCGGGTGATGGACTCCACGGCGCTCGCGCTCTGCATGGAGAACGGGATGCCGCTCAACGTCTTCAACATGGACGACGAGAGCAACATCTCGCGGATAATCTCCGGGGAGCGCGTGGGCACCCTGGTATCGACAACGCCGAGCGAGGAGGAGGTCGGTGGCCGTGGCTGAGCTGATCGACGAGCTGATCGAGGACGCCCGCGGGCGGATGGCGAAGTCCGTGGAGGCCACCCAGCACGAGCTTGCCACCGTGCGCACCGGCCGCGCCAGCCCCGCGCTGCTGGAGCGCGTGGTGGTCGACTACTACGGCGCCCCCACCCCCTTGAACCAGCTCGCCACGATCTCCGCTCCCGAGGCGCGCCTGCTCACGGTGCAGCCCTACGACAAATCCTCGATCAAGGCGATCGAGAAGGCGATCAACGAGTCCGACGTGGGCCTCAACCCCTCCAACGACGGCAACCTCGTGCGCCTCGTCGTGCCCGAGCTCACCGAGGAACGCCGTCGCGAGCTGGTCAAGGTGGTGCGCCACCTGATCGAGGAGGGGCGCGTGCGGATCCGCAACGTGCGCCGCGACGTCATGCACGACCTGCGCGAGCTCAAGGAGGCCGGCGAGACGGGCTCCGACGACGAGCACCGCGCGGAGGTGGAGCTGCAGAAGCTCACCGACACGCGCATCGCCGACCTCGACGGGGTGCTCAAGGCCAAGGAAGAGGAGATCCTCGAAGTCTGATGGCGGGCGCCGAGCCTCCCGCGGCGCCTGAGCCCTCCGCGGCACGGTACGTGGCGATCATCACCGACGGCAACGGCCGCTGGGCGCGCTCGCGGGGGGTGCCCGTGAACGAGGGGCACGAGGCCGGCGCCGACGTCGTCAAGGCGCGTCTGCGCGACGCTGTGGAGCTCGGGATCGAGGAGCTCACGGTGTACTCCTTCTCCACCGAGAACTGGTCCCGCTCACCTGCCGAGGTGGGGGGGCTGTTCGAGATGTTCTCCCGGCGGATCGCCGGCGAGACCCCTGAGCTGCACGCCGAGGGGGTGCGGATGCGCTTCATCGGCCGCCGCGAGGGCGTCCCGGAGGATCTGCAGGAGCAGATGCGCTGGGCCGAGGAGCTCACCGACGCCAACTCCACGATCACCCTCTTCGTCGCCTTCAACTACGGCGGACGCGCGGAGATCCTCGACGCGGCCCGGCGCTTCGACGCCAAGAGGGTGGCGCAGGACGCCGAAGGCGGCCGAGCCGGGCTGGCCGAAACGGGGATGCTCGCCGAAGGCGAGTGTCTCCCGGCTTCGGTCGCTCTTCGATCTGCCGAGGAGGAGGAGTTCCGCCGCTGCCTCTACGCGCCGGAGATGCACGACCCCGACCTGATCATCCGCACCAGCGGCGAGCGGCGCCTCTCCAACTACCTGCTCTGGCAGTCCGCCTACTCCGAGCTCGTCTTCCGCGAGGAGCTCTGGCCAGACTTCACCCGCGAGGCGCTCGAGCAGTCCCTCGCGGAGTTCAGCGCGCGGCGGCGGCGCTTCGGCGGGCGATGAGCCGCGGCCGCTCGGACCTCGCCGCACGCGTGCTCGCCGCGCTGCCCGCGATCGCCTTCGCGCTGTTCATCGTGATCGAGGGCGGCCCGATCTTCGCGCTCGGGGTGTTCGCGCTGGGCGCGGTCTGCATGCACGAGCTGTTTGCGATGTACGAGCGCGCCCACCCCGTGCGCCTCGCGGGGCTGATCGCGCTCGCCGGGCTGCTCGCCGCCGCCCTCTACGGCGATGGCGGGGGAGCCCCGGACGTGCTGCTCGCGGCCGTCGCCTCCCTCCCGGTGCTGTTCGCCCTGACGCTCGTCCAGCGCCGTCCCAGCGTGGGGGGGATGGCGGTGACGCTGCTCGGCATCTTCTGGATCGGACTCGCCCTCGCCCACGCCGTGATGCTGCGCCGGCTGCCCCACGGGGAGGGCATCATCCTGGACATCCTGATCGGCACCTTCCTCGGCGACACCGGCGCCTATCTCGGCGGGCGCCTCTTCGGCCGCCGCCCCCTCGCGCCCCGGATCTCACCCAACAAGACCGTCGAGGGGCTCCTGATCGGGATGGCCTGCGCGGTGGCCGCCGTGTGGCTGGCGGGGCGCTACCAGGAATGGCTGCCCGGCACCCATGCGCTGGTGCTGGGCGCCGGCATCGCCCTCGCCGGGCCGGTGGGGGACCTGTTCGAGTCGTTCGTCAAGCGCGAGGCCGGTGCGAAGGACGCCGGGCGGCTGTTCGGCGCCCACGGCGGCGCGCTGGATCGCCTCGATGCAGTGCTCTTCACCGCAGTGGTGGGCTACTACATCTGGCTGGCCTACCTGCACTGATCCCTGGGGTGGCGGCGTACCGATCCCCGGGGCTTGGCGCACCGATCTCTGGGTGTGTTGCCAAAGATCGATCTGTCGGACGTAGATCGAATGAGCGATATTCCCGCCTTTTCCAGGGAAAAGACGAGAGGTTAGTGGATTTCCGATAGGGGGGAACTTCGCGGCATCCCATATTTCCGTATAGTCAGACGATGCCGACCACGGGGGATCGATCCGGAAACCCGCCAGATCGCCTCCGGGCCCTCTGACGCGGCGATCCCGGAGTCCCCGGACGGCCTCCGAGGGCCAGGCATGGAATCGTCGTCAATCGGAAGGAGCGAGGATATGAAATCGCTGTCGAGCAGGTTGAGAGCGCTGATAGTGGCACTGCCCCTGGCCCTCCTGGGGGCCGCGCCCGCGGCGTCCGCGGTCGAGCCCTCGGGTGTCCCAACGGGCGATTATGCACTGTTCGGCGCCTGCCCCCTGAGTGCGCCCAACATCACCGATTGTCTGGTCATGCAGACATCGGGCGGTCAGTTCACGATCGGCAAGGCCACGGTGCCGATCGATCGCACGATCACGATCCAGGGTGGTCTCGTGACCGAACCGACGACCGAAGCCCTGACGTTCGCACCACCCGCGAACGCCCCGGCGCTCTCGCAGACGCCGCTCGAAGTTCCCGGGGGCCTGCTGGGCCTGATCTCGCAGCGCGACCTCACCTCGTGGTCCCACGGCGCCTTCAACAGGTGGCGCCAGCGCCTCAACACGCTCACCGCGACGCTCGAACCGGTGGGACCCCTCCAGGTCAACCTGATCAGCATCCTCACAGAGGAAGGACCCACGGTGGTGCTGCCCGTGAGGGTCAAGCTGGACAACGCCCTGCTGGGCGACCGCTGCTACATCGGCTCCTCGAGCGAACCGATCACGATCGGCCTCACCGACGGCACCACGAGCCCGCCGCCTCCGAACACGCCGATCAGTGGCAGCCCCGGGAGCCTGAGTTTCGAGAACGAAGGCGAGGAGCTGACATTGAGTGGAAGCTCGCTCGTGGACAACTCCTTCGCCGTCCCCGCGGTGAATGGGTGCGGGCCCTTCGGCCTGCTCGACGGCGCGATCGACCACCAGGTCGGGCTGCCCGCGCCGGCGGGCAGCAACACCGCGATCGTCGACGGTACCGAGACCCTGGCGGCGGCCTCCGCGGTGCTCGCCAGCGAGGAATAGCTCCCAGCACACGCCGCATCCGGTCCCGGGCGGGAGATCTCGCCCGGGACCGGGGCCGCGCCCGCAACTATTCTCCGGGGCGTGCCCAAGCGCCTGCTGATCCTCGGCTCCACCGGTTCGATCGGCACGCAGGCGCTCGACATCGTGAGCCGCAGCGAGGAGTTCGAGCTGGTGGGTCTCTCCGCCGAGCACTCCTGGGAGGCGCTGCTCGAGCAGGCCCACGTCCACGGCGTACGGCGGATCGCCCTGGTCGCGCAGGACGCCGCCGCGCGCGCCGCCGAGGCGTGGACGGGGGGGAGGTGCTCGGCGGAGCGGAGGGCCTCGTGCGGTTGGTCGTGGAGTCCGGCGCCGAGCTCGTGCTCAACGCGCTCGTCGGCTCCGCGGGCCTCGGGCCCACCGTGGCCACGCTCGGCGAGGGCATCGACCTGGCGCTCGCCAACAAGGAGTCGCTCGTCGTGGGCGGCGAGCTCGTGACCGCCCTTGCCGAAGCCACCGGCGCGCAGATCGTGCCCGTGGACTCCGAGCACACCGCCCTGCACCAGCTGCTCGCCGGTCAGCCCCCGGGGGCCGTGGAGCGCCTCACGATCACCGCCTCCGGGGGGCCCTTCCGCGGCTGCACCCCCGCGCAGCTTCAGGGGGTGACGGTCGAGCAGGCGCTCGCCCACCCCACCTGGGAGATGGGGAGCATGAACACGATCGGCTCCGCCACGTTGATGAACAAGGGCCTCGAGCTGATGGAGGCCCACCACCTCTTCGGCACCCCCTACGAGCGTCTCGACGTGGTCGTGCACCCCCAGTCGCTCGTGCACGGGCTGATCCACCTCGCCGACGGTGCCATGCTCGCCCACATCGGCCCCCGGGACATGCGCGTCGCGATCTCCTACGCGCTGCACGGCGGGGAAAGCGTGGCCCTGCTGGCCGATTCCCAATTGGTCGCGCCCCTGGACCTCGTGAGCGTCGGGGAGCTCACGTTCGAGGCGGTCGATCTCGAGGCCTTCCCCTGCCTGGGACTGGCGCGCGCGGCGGCGCGCGCGGGGGGCACCGCCCCGTGTGTGCTGAACGCCGCCAACGAGGTCGCGGTGCACGCCTTCATCGGGGGTCGCCTCCCCTTCACCGGGATCCCCGCGGTGATCGAGCAGACGCTCACCGTGCTCCCCGCCGCGCCCGTGCGCGCGTTCGAGTCGCTGTACGAGGCCGACCGCGAGGCCCGCCTCGTCGCGGGCGAGGCCGTCGCGGCGCTGGCGCCGTCTGCGTGAACGGTCGCGGGGCCCCCCGTTTCGGGAGGGGCCACCGGGTGAATCGACCGCCTGCGGGAAGTCTCGCCGCCGCCTGCCAAACTGAGGACCCATGAGCTGGGTGCTCACCATCCTGGGCATTGCCGCCCTCATCATCCTGCACGAGCTCGGGCACTTCGCGGTCGCCAAGGCCGTGGGGATGCGTGTGGAGCGCTTCTCGCTGTTCTTCCCCCCGAAGCTCCTGGGGGTGCGCAGGGGGGAGACCGAGTACATGATCGGGGCGATCCCCGCGGGGGGGTTCGTGAAGATCACCGGGATGAGCCCCCAGGAACTCGAGGGGCTCGAGCCCGAGGTCGCGCGGCGCGCCTACTACAACCAGGCGCCCTGGAGGCGGATCGCCGTGATCCTCGCCGGTCCCGGCATGAACCTGCTGATCGCCTTCCTGCTGTTCTGGGGGATCCTCCTCACAGGCAGCTTCGCGGGGGCCTCCACGCTGGAAAGCCTCAACCCCTCCCTCCACACCCGCGTCCCGAGCACCACGGTGGCGGCGATCGAGAAGGGCGAGCCCGCCTACGGCACGCTGCGGCCGGGCGATCGCATCCTCACGATCGACGGGCGGCCCGTGGGCGTCGACTCCGCGATCCGCCTGATCGGTGCCCACCGCTGCGCCGGGACCCCGCGCGAAGGCTGCCGCGCCGCCACGCCCGTGCGGCTCACGCTCAAGCGCGGGGGCGGAGTGGTGGCGCTCTCGGTTTACCCCCGCTACAGCGCCCGCCTGCACCGGATGCTGATCGGCTTCGACTTCGGCGCCACCGCCAAGCACTACGGGGTGTTCGGTGCCGCTGGGACCGCCCTCGGGGAGATGTGGGGCATCACCGCCCAGTCGCTCAGCAACATCGGCCATGCCTTCACCAGCGCCAAGGTGCGCCACCAGTTCTCGAGCATCGTCGGGATCACCGTGGTCACCCAGGAAGCCGTCGTGGCGGGCCCGGGCTATGCGCTCGTGATCATCGGCTTCGTCTCGCTGGCGCTCGCCATCATCAATCTCTTCCCCTTCCTCCCCCTCGACGGCGGCCACGTGCTGTGGTCGGTGGCGGAGAAGGTCCGCGGCCGGCGCGTCTCGCTCGCCGCGATGTGGCGCTTCAGCTCGATCGGGATCGTGCTGCTCGCCTTCCTGGTCATCAACGGCTTCAGCAACGACATCAGCCGGCTCGGGGGATGAGTTCGGGCACAACGCTCGGGAGTCCGTGAGAGCTCCCGATCTCCGCTAGTTTTGAAGCTGACCCAGAGCGAGTGTTGGAGAGCATGGAGAAGGGAGACCCGATGGAAAGTGCCACAGCAGCTACAGGAACAGCCGCGGCGCCGGAGGCGTCCGTCGATGCGCGGCGCTCGGCCGCCTCGCACGCGGGCACGATGGTGGAGGCGTTCGAGATCACCTCCGCCGCGCTCGCCGATCGCATCGCGATCCGCACCAAGGGCGACGAGCAGACGCTCACCTGGGCGCAGTGGCGCCGGCGCGTGCGCGACCTCGCCGGGGGGCTTCACCGGCTCGGCCTGCGCCGCGGGGAGACGGTGGCGATCATGCTCTCCAACCGGCCCGAGTTCCACGTCGTCGACATGGCCGCCGTCACGCTGGGGGCCACGCCCTTCTCGATCTACCAGACCTACGCCGCCAACCAGATCGAGTACGTCGTCACCGACGCCGCCGCCCGCTTCGCGGTGGTGGAGCGCCAGTACCTCGAGCGGCTGCTGGAGGCCCGCGAGAACCTGCCCAACCTCGAGCGCGTGATCCTCGTCGATCCCCCCGAGGAGGAGTCGCTCCTCGACGGCGTGCTCATGCTCGCTGAGCTCGAGGCCTTCGGGTGCGACGCGTCGACGCAGGCGGCCGTGGATGAGGCCGCCGCGCAGGTCACACCCGAGGACGTGCTCACCCTGATCTACACCTCCGGCACCACCGGGCCGCCGAAGGGCGTGCAGCTCTGCCACCGCAACCTCATGAGCGCCGTCGAGGGCATCGAGCGCCTCGTGCGCTTCCCCGACGAGTCGCGCGTGATCTCCTGGCTGCCCGCCGCGCACGTCGCCGAGCGCAACGCCCACCACTACCTGCCGATCGTCTTCGGCCTGCAGGTCACCTGCTGCCCGGACCCCCGCCAGGTGCTCTCCTACCTGCCCGAGGTGCGCCCCCAGTGGTTCTTCGCGGTGCCCCGCATCTGGGAGAAGCTGAAGGCGGGCCTGGAGACGATGATCGCCGGGCAGCCCCCCGAGCAGCGCGAGCGCACCGAGCGCGCCCTCGCCGCCGCGGTCGAGAAGGTGCGCTCCGAGCAGCGCGGGGAGGCGGTTCCCGAGGAGCTCGCCGCGGAGGTCGCGGCGGCGGACGGGGAGATCTTCGCCGGTCTGCGCCAGATGCTCGGCTTCGACGCGGTCGAGGCGGTCAACGTCGGCGCCGCCCCCACCCCCCTGGAGGTGCTGGAGTTCTTCCATGCCCTCGGCATCCCCCTCGCGGAGCTCTGGGGGATGTCTGAGACCTGCGGCGCGGGCTGCGTGAACCCCCCCGAGAAGATCAAGCTCGGCACCGTCGGGCCGCCCGCCCCCGGCGTGGAGATCAAGCTCGCGGAGGACGGCGAGGTGCTCGTGCGGGGTGATGTGGTGATGCTCGGCTACCGCGGGGAGCCCGAGAAGACCGCGCAGACGATCGACCCCGAGGGCTGGCTGCACAGCGGGGACATTGGCCAGCTCGACGAGGACGGCTACCTGCGGATCGTGGACCGCAAGAAGGAGCTCATCATCAGCGCCGCCGGCAAGAACATGTCGCCTGCGAACATCGAGGCCACGATCAAGAGCGTCTCCCCCCTGATCGGCCAGGCCTGCGCGATCGGCGACGGGCGCCCCTACAACACCGCGCTGATCGTGCTCGACGCCGACTTCGCCCCGATGTGGGCCTCCCAGAACGGCCTGGAGGGGCGCACGCTCGAGGAGCTTTCCCGCGAGCCCTCCGTTCGCACCGCCGTGCAGGAGGCGATCGACGCTGCCAACACCCGCCTCGCCCGGGTGGAACAGATCAAGAAGTTCACGATCGTCCCCGGCGACTGGCTCCCCGGCGAGGATGAGCTCACCCCCACGATGAAGCTCAAGCGCAAGCCGATCTCCGAGAAGTACGCCGCGGAGATCGCGGCGATGTACGCCTAGCCGAGGGCGCCGGGCGCCCGCACGCACACCCAGCTCTTGACGAGCAGGCCCAGCCGCTCGGGTTGCGCGGGGCCGAACAGCGACTCCATCTCCCCGCGGCGCAGCAGCTCGATCTCTTCCCAGTTGCCGCTCGCCCCCAGCCTCCAATAGGGGCGGCGCAGGCGCGGGGGCAGCCAGTGCGCCAGCGGCAGCAGCGCGTGCGGCTCGATCGGGAAGGACCACGCGGGGGTCTGCACGAACCAGCCCCGGCCCACCCGCCGCAGCTCCCTCGCGAACGCCTCCCGCCGCGGCGGCGGGACGTGCTCGATCACGCTGCTGCAGTACACGAGGTCGAACTCCCCGTCCGCGAACGGCAGCCCCTCCGAGGCGTCCGCCTGCACGAACGGGCCGGGGTAGCCCTGGCCCGGCGCGATGTCCACGCCCGTTATGTCCAGCTCGGGCTCCAGCGCCCGCAGGCCGATCCGCCCGCAGCCCACGTCCAGCACGCGGGCGCCCGCCCGTAGACTCGTCAGCCCAAAGAAGCGCTCGTGCCGGCGCCTACGCGCGCGGGCCGCGTAGGGGGAGGCCGCGCGCGCCAGCGGGCCGCGCGCGGTCGGGTATACCTCGAAGGGATCGGGAGCCACGCCAGAGGAGAGTAGGGGGCATGCGCCGCCTCGCCGCCGCCCCCGGCCGCCGACGTACAATTGACCCATGGCCTCCCAGCGTCAGATCCACGTCGGTTCCGTCCCCATCGGCGGCGGCGCGCCCGTGGCTGTGCAGACGATGACCAAGACCGAGACCGCCAACCTCGCGGCCACCATGGACCAGATCCTGAAGGTCGCCGAGGCCGGGGCGGACATCGTGCGCGTCGCTGTGCCCCGCGAGCAGGACGTGGAGGCGCTGAAGACGATCGTCGAGCGCTCCCCGATCCCCGTGATCGCCGACATCCACTTCAACCACACCCTTGCGCTGAAGTCGATCGAGGCGGGCGCGCACTGCGTGCGGATCAACCCCGGCAACATCGGGGGCCCCGAGAAGGTGGGGGAGGTCGTGGAGCTGGCCCGCGCCCGCAAGGTGCCGCTGCGCGTGGGCGTCAACTCGGGCTCCCTGCCTCGCCACCTGCGCCAGCTCGAGTACGACAACCCCGTCGAGGCGCTCGTCACTGCGGCGCTGGAGACGGTGGCGCTGATGGAGAGCCTCGACTTCGAGGACTTCAAGGTCTCCATGAAGTCCACCTCGGTGCCCAACACCATCGCCTCCAACCGCCTGCTCGCCGAGAAAATCCCCTACCCCCTGCACCTGGGGATCACCGAGGCGGGCACCAAGTGGTCGGGCTCGCTGAAGTCCGCGGTCGGCCTCGGCACCCTGCTCGCGGACGGGGTGGGGGACACGATCCGCATCTCCCTCTCCACCTTCCACGCCGAGGAGGAGGTGAAGGTCGCCTGGGAGATCCTCAAGGCGCTGAAGCTCCGCCAGCGCGGTCCCGACCTGATCGCCTGCCCCACCTGCGGTCGTCTGCAGTTCGACATGGACACCGTCGTCGCCGAGGTCGAGCGGCGCCTGGAAGCCTACGAGGACCC
Organism: uncultured Solirubrobacterales bacterium; assembly: GCA_963713985.1. Classification (GTDB taxonomy): domain Bacteria; phylum Actinomycetota; class Thermoleophilia; order Solirubrobacterales; family Solirubrobacteraceae; genus Palsa-744. Next base: position 2,980,995 of record OY970219.1, read on the forward strand.
CATCGAGGTCTCCGTGCTGGGCTGCGCGGTCAACGGCATCGGCGAGGCCCGCCACGCCGACTTCGGGATCACCGGGGCCAAGGACATGGGGATGATCTACTCCAAGGGGGAGCCCCTCAAGAAGGTCCCCACCGAGCAGCTCGTGGAGGAGCTCTTCAAGGAGATCGACCGCTACTACGCGGCCGGCAAGACCGTCCAGCGAGACGAGCGCGCCGCCGCGGAGGCCCGGGAGTGGCTCGCCGCCAACGAGGACGACACCCAGATGACCCCCGAGCGCATGGCCGCCCTGGAGGCCGCCGCGGCCGAGAACGACGAGGCGGCAGATGCGGTGCTCGAGTCGATGCTCACGCCCGCCGCCGCAAACGGCGGCTCCGATGCGCCGGCGCGGCTCGACGAGGCCGTCTCGCCCGTCGCCGGCCGGCGCTTCAGTCGCAACTGAGCGCCGCGCGGCTCGATAGCGCCGCCTGGCCCGTCGCCGGCCGGCGCTTCAGTCGCAACTGAGCGCCGGCCCCGAGATCCGCTCAACCAGCCGCCGCGTAGCGCTCGGCCACCGTCGCCCAGTCCACCGTGTTCCACCACGCATCCAGGTAGTCCGGGCGGCGGTTCTGGTACTTGAGGTAGTAGGCGTGCTCCCACACGTCCACCCCCAGCAGCGGGGTCTTGCCCGCGGAGATCGGGTTGTCCTGGTTGGCGCTGGGAACCACCGCGAGGCCCGAGCCGTCGTGCACCAGCCATGACCACCCCGAGCCGAACTGATTGATGCCCGCTTCCTTGAGCTTCGCCTGGAAGTCCGCGAAGGAGCCGAAGGCCGCGTCGATCGCCGCCGCGAGCGCGCCCTCGGGTGCGCCACCGCCGTCGGCGCTCATGCTCTCCCAGAAAAGCGTGTGGTTGTAGTGCCCGCCGCCGTTGTTTTTGACCGCGCCGCGCTTCTCCTCGGGGACCCGGCTGAGGTCCTCGAGCACGTCCTCGATCGCCGCGTTCTCGAGCGTGGTGCCCGCGAGCGCCGCGTTGACCTTGTCCACGTAGGCCTGGTGGTGCTTGTCGTGGTGGATTTCCATCGTCTGCTTGTCGATGTGCGGCTCCAGCGCCTCGTAGGCGTAGGGGAGCGGCGGGACTGTGTAGGCCATCGGGGGCTCCTTGTCGGTTCGCTCGATTGACGATCTTCGGCTAGTCGCTGTTCTATCAAAGGCTCTAGGCTCCCCCTCGTGACCCGCCTCTCCGAGTATCTCCTGCCCACCGAGAAGGAGGCCCCCGCCGACGCGGAGGCGATCTCGCACAAGCTGATGGTGCGCGCCGGGCTCATCCGCCAGATGGGGGCCGGCATGTGGACCTGGCTGCCCGCCGGCTGGCGCGTGCACCAGCGCGTGGTGGGGATCATCCGCGAGGAGATGGACGCGATCGGCACCCAGGAGATGCTGATGCCCGTGCTCCAGCCCGCCGAGCCCTGGCGCAAGACGGGGCGCCTGCAGATCGAGGAGCTGTTCAAGCTCTCCGACCGCAAGGGCTCCGAGCTCGTGCTCGCGATGACCCACGAGGAGGCCGTCACCTTCCACGTCGCCCAGATCGTGCGCTCCTACCGGGACCTCCCCCTCGCGGTCTACCACTTCCAGGTCAAGGAGCGCGACGAGCCCCGCCCCCGCGCGGGGGTGCTGCGCACGCGGGAGTTCGTGATGAAGGACGCCTACACCTTCGACCGCGACGCCGCCGGCCTGGATGAGAGCTACGAGCGCCAGGTGGGAGCCTACGACCGCATCATGGGGCGCACCGGCCTGCGCTTCTACCGCGTCGAGGGCGACGTGGGGATGATGGGCGGCAGCGGCGCCCACGAGTACATGGCGCCCTGCGCGGCGGGGGAGGACGAGGTGGTGCTGGGCGAGTCGGGGTACGCCGCGAACGCCGAGGTGGTGCGCGCGCGGCTTGGCAAAGACGAGGTGCAGTCGGGGGACATCCTCGACGGGGAGCCCGTTCGGGTCGAGCCCGCGATCGAGATCGCCAACATCTTCAAGCTCGGCACCCGCTACTCCGAGCCGCTCGGAGCACGCTACCTGGACGAGCACGGCGCCGAGCACGCAATCTGGATGGGCTGCTACGGGATCGGCCCGGCGCGGATCGTCGCCGCCGCGGTCGAGCAGTACGCCGACGAGCACGGCATCTCCTGGCCCCGTGCGCTCGCGCCGTTCGCGGTCCACCTCGTTGCGCTCGGCAAGCCCGGCACACCCGAGCGCGATGCTGCCGAGGGGGTGTACGAGACGCTGCGCGCCGGAGGGGTGGAGGTGCTCTACGACGACCGCGACCTCAGCACCGGGGAGAAGTTCGCCGACGCCGAGCTGCTCGGCTGCCCGCTGCGGCTCACCGTCGGGCGCCGAACGCTCGAGTCCGGCGAGATCGAGGCGCAGGTGCGCCGCGGGCGCCAGAGCGCTCCCGGCCTGCCCCTGGGGGCGGCCCCCGAGGTGCTGCTGCGGGCGGTGGACGAGCTGTGCCAGAGCCTGCCCTAGAGCCCCCCGGCGGCCGCGCACCCCTGACGGTCCGCCGCCTGTTCGGCCTCGACCGCTCCGGCCCGCCGCCGCCCGAGACCGCGGCCGGGCAGCCACTGCGGCCCTGGACGGTCCCCAACGCGATCGGCTTCCTGCGGCTCGCGCTGATCCCGGTCTTCCTCGTGCTCGCCCTCTCCGGCTCCAATGGGGTGGGGGCGCTGCCCGCGATCCTGTTCGCCGTGATCGGCTGGGGCGACTACGCCGACGGGATCGCCGCACGCGTCACCCGCCAGTACAGCCGGCTGGGGGCGCTCATGGACCCGCTCACCGACCGCCTGCTCGTGATCTGCGCGGTGGTGGTCTGCTGGGACTTCGCCCTGCTGCCCCGCTGGGCGCTCGCGGTGCTCATCGCGCGCGAGCTCTCGATGCTGGCGCTCGGGCGCTACGGCCTCTCGCGGGGCCTGGAGCTGCGTATCAACTGGCCCGGGCGCCTCTCCGTGGCGCCGATCATGGGGGCCTTCTTCTTCGCCATGGTCGGCCTGGAAGGTTTGGGGGAGGTGCTGCTCTACATCGGCCTCGTGCTCGCGCTCGCCGCCTCCGTGCTGTATGTGCGCGACGGCCTCGCCCAGCTGCGCGGCGGGCACCCCGCGCGTGCCGAGGAGCCCTCGAGCTCAGCTTGACGGGCGGCCGGCACCCTGCGGGCGCCGGCAAGCCCTCAAGCTCAGCTTGACGCTTCGGCTATAGTGGTGGTGAGCCGCAGCATCGGGGCGAGCCGCAGCGCCGAACCGCCGCCGTCCGCCCCCGCCGGCAGACCGAGGATCACAGCAGCAGCCACCAGCACACAAGCCCGCGAGCAGGAGGAGAGCAAGCCGCCATGGACACGTTTCCCGATCTGGGCGCCCTCACGGACCCGGAGCTCAAGGATCTCATCCACCAGCTCACCGAGGAGGAGACCGAGATCTCCTACCAGCGGCGCCTCCTGCACGGCAAGATCGACATCCTCCGCGCGGAGCTCGTGAACCGCCTGCAGCGCAGGCACGACAACGGCGAGTCCCTGATCACTGGGGCGGACGTCGAGCAGCTCACCGAGATCCTCGCCGGCCGCTCGCTTGGCCGGTCCCCGGACGGCGAGCGCCGGGGCGACGCCACCTCCGACGCCTGAGCGAGGCCTGAGGGATGACGATCCACTGCCCCGAGTGTGGGTTCGAGGGGGATGAGGGCGCCAACTTCTGCCAGCGCTGCGGCGCCTCCCTGCGCGGCGAGAGCCCCGGCGGGGCGGGCGAGGGGGCCGGTGGGGGGGCCCTCGAGGGGGACTCCATAACCGCGACCTACCGCATCGACGAGAGCGGGGAGCTCGTGCCCCTGGAGCTCGGCGAGGTGACCGCGCACGGGCCCGCGCTGGTGATCCGCGCGGGCGGGGGCCGCGTGGGGGAGAGCTTCGCGATCGAGGGCGAGCGCATGAGCATCGGGCGGCGCCCCGAATGCGAGGTGTTCCTCGACGACGTCACGGTCTCCCGCGACCACGCTCTTCTGATCCGCCGCGGCGACGACTGGCACCTCGACGACTGCGGTTCCCTGAATGGGACCTACGTCAACCGCGAGCGGATCGAGTCTCACCGCCTCGAGGAGGGCGATGAGCTGCAGATCGGCAAGTACAAGCTGAGCTTCCACGCACGCTGATGGCCACCGCACCCACCACCACCTCCGCCAGGGCGATCGCGGTCGCCCACGCTCGCTGATGGCCACCGCACCCACCGCACCCACCCCCGCCAGGGCGATCACGATCGGCGCCGTCTGCAAGGCGCTGGCCCAGGAGTTCCCCGACATCTCGATCTCCAAGATCCGCTATCTGGAGGACCAGAAGCTGCTCACCCCCAGGCGCACCCCCGGCGGCTACCGCCTCTACAGCCAGGGGGACCTCGCGCGCCTGCGCACGATCCTGCGCATGCAGCGCGACGAGTTCCTGCCGCTGCGCGTGATCCGCCAGGAGCTCGCCGCGGGGCGCAGCGGGGAGAGCCCCAACCTCGGATTGGATGGGGACCCCGTCCAACCCCACCGCAGCACCCACCCCCGCGCGCGCCGCGCGAGCGTCAGCGTGGGGGAGGAGAGCGGTGCGCTCTACTCCCTGGAGGAAGTGCTCGAGGAGACCCACGCCGACGCCAAGCTCGTGCGCGAGCTCGAGGAGTACGGGGTCGTCAGAGGCGAGCAGCGGGGGGGGCTGCGCTACTACGACGAAACCGAGCGCGAGATCGTGGGCGCCGTCGCCGAACTCGCGCGCTACGGCGTGGGGGGGCGCAACCTGCGCGTGTTCCGCACCTCCGCCGACCGCGAGGCCAACCTCCTGCAGCAGATCCTCGCCCCCGCGCTGCGCTCCCGCAACCCCCAGCGGCGCAAGGAGGCCCTCGAGGCGCTGGAGAACCTCGCCGCGGTCACCACCCACCTGCGCCACCTGCTGCTCGTGCGCGACCTGCGCAAGATCGCCGGCTGAGACGTTCTCGGCGCCGCCTCGCGTCGCGTAGGCTCTGGCGATGCCCACCACGCAGCGCACCCGCACCATCGAGGCGCCCGCCGGGGAGGTGTGGCAGCTGATCAGCGACCCCCACCACCTGCCGCGCTGGTGGCCGCGGGTGGCGCGCGTGGAGGCCGTCGAGCAGGACGCCTTCACCGAGGTCCTCGCGAGCCCCCGCGGTCGGCTGGTGCGCGCGGACTTCCAGGTGGTCTCCCGCGACGAGGGCGCGCTCGTGCTGCGCTGGAACCAGCGGATCGAGGGCACCCCCTTCGCCCGCCTGCTCGCCCGCGCGGAGACCGAGCTGCGCCTGGAGTCCACCGGGAGGGCCACCACGGTGACGATCGAGCTGCGCCAAAAGCTCAGGGGGGTCTTCGCCAATCTCGGAGCCAGCCGCGTGCGGCGCGCGGCCCGCGCCACGCTCGATGAGGCGCTCGACGGGCTGGAGCGGATCGTTGGCTGACAAAAGGGTGGCGCAGCCGGCCGCGGCCGGGCCCCTCGCTCCCGGAACACCCCCGATGCGCTGGTGGGGGTGGGGGGATCCCGCCCATCCCCCGGCGCTGGGGTCGCGGGCGCTCGAGCTCGTGCGCGAGCTGCTGGGCATGTCCGGCCGATCCTCGCTCGCACGCCCCCGTCCGCCGGTGGCGCTCGCGAGGGTGCGCCTGGAGCCCGCGAGGCTGCCCGCGGCGGCGCGGGAGGGCCTGCGGGCGCTGCTCGGGGAGGAGGGGGTGTGCGAGGAGCACGAGGAGCGCGTGACCCACGCCGCCGGCAAGGGCTACCCCGACCTCGTGCGGATGCGCGCCGGTGAGCCCGAGGGGGCGCCCGACGCGGTGCTCTACCCGAGCCGCCCCGAGCAGCTGCACCCGCTGCTCGCGCTCCTCGCCCGCCACTCGGTGGCGGTGGTGCCGTTCGGGGGCGGAACCAGTGTGGTCGGGGGGGTGGCGCCACTGCGGGGGGAGCACGCCGCGGTCGTCTCCCTCGACATGCGCCGCCTCGGGGAGCTCGTCGGGCTCGACACCCACTCGCGGGTCGTGACCGTGCAGGCCGGCATGCGCGCCCCCGCGCTCGAGCGGCTCCTGGCGAGCAGGGGCCTCACCCTCGGGCACTTCCCCCAGTCCTTCGAGCACGTCTCCCTGGGGGGCTGCGCGGCCACCCGCTCCGCCGGCCAGGCCTCCACGGGGTACGGGCGCTTCGAGGAGCTCGTGCTCGGTCTGCGCGTGAGCACGCCCGCGGGGGAGATCGCGCTGGGGGCCCAGCCCGCGAGCGCCGCGGGGCCGGACCTGCGCGGGCTGCTGGTCGGCTCCGAGGGCACGCTGGGGGTGATCGGAGAGCTCGACCTCCGCGTGCGCGCGGCGCCGCCCGAGCGCCGCTACGAGGGGTTCTTCTTCGAGGACTTCGCGGGCGGTGCCGGCGCGCTGCGGGCGCTCGCCCAGGGGCATGCGGCGCCGGCGGTGGCGCGGCTCTCCGACGAGGCCGAGACCCGCATGTCGCTCGCGCAGGCCGGCGCTGACGTGGGCGGCCTGAAGGGCCTCGAGGCCCGCCTCGGGCGCGCCTACCTGCGGGCGCGGGGACGCGGATCGGGGTGCCTTGCGATCCTCGGCTTCGAGGGCGCGCCCGGGGAGCTCGAGCGCGACCGCGAGCGGGCGCTCGAGCTCGTGCGCGGCTACGGGGGCCTGCCGGTGGGGCGCTCGCCGGGGGAGGCCTGGCGCAGGCAGCGCTTCGCGGCGCCCTATCTGCGCGACGAGCTGCTCACCCACGGGATCCTGGTGGAGACGCTCGAGAGCGCCACCACCTGGGCCAATCTTCTGCGCCTGCACAGTGAGACCGCCCGCGCGATCGCCGACTCGCTGAGCGCCCAGGGGACCCCGGGGGTGGTGATGTGCCACATCTCCCACCTCTATGAGACCGGGGCCTCGCTGTACTTCACGATGCTCGCCCCCCAGCGCGAGGGTGCGGAGATCGAGCAGTGGCGGGCGCTCAAGCGCGCGGCGAGCGACGCGATCACGCTGCACGGGGGCACCATCACCCACCACCACGCCGTCGGGCGCGACCACGTCCCCTGGATGGTGCGGGAGATCGGCGAGCAGGGGGTTGGCGCGCTCCGTGCGCTGAAAGCGCAGCTGGATCCCACGGGGATCATGAATCCGGGGAAGCTGCTGCCGGACTGACTCGAGCAGGAGCCAAGCTCGTCGGTCTTCGTCCGACTGCGCCACCCGCTGGCTAGGTCAACTTGAACGCCCCGCTCAGCACGATCGGACCGGGCTGGTGCGGCTGTTCGCTGTGCTCCTCGGTGAGGACGATCGTGCCGTAGTGCGCGGCGTTTGCGGGCAGCCCCCCCGCCGCTTTGAGCAGGCCGTTGGATCCCACCGTAGGTCCTCTCCCGAGGAGGAAGGCGTCGGTCGGGGAGTTGTAGAGCCAGGCCGCGTAGCGGAACCCGTTCGTCGGCGGCAGATGTTCGGCCGCCACCAGGAAGGCGTGCTCGTTGTTCTCCGAGACCACCTCGATGATTCCCACCGCTTTGCTGGAGGGGTCGGGAGAGGTGAGCGTGAGCGTCGCGTCGAGGTGGGGTTCGCCCGTCGCCTTACCGGATTTGGCCGATGTGGAGGGCGATGTTGTGGTGCTCGCCGTCGAGGGGGTCGATGTGGTGGCCGCGGGCGCCGGACCGGTGGAAGGGGTGCTCGCGGTTGTCGAGCCCGACGGTGCGCTCGGCGCGGAGGAGTTGGTGGCCGTGTTCGTGTGGGAGCCGCCACCGAGGCCCACGATCAGCGCGACCGCCACGATCACGATCGCGGCGAGCCCGCCGAGCACGATTGCGCCCCCCCGGCGCGAGCTGGGCGTGGTGGGATCCGGCCGCGAGGGCGCGGCCGGCGCCTCGGTCTGCACTGGTACTTGCACTACCGCCTCACTGGGGCCGGGGATCTCGGGCAGCGGGGCCGTCGCGAGCGGGTCCAGCTCCTCGGTGAGCGCCTGCGCCCAGGTCCTGGCGGGAGCGGAGCTCTCCAGGAGCGCTCGGGCTGCGGTCACCTGCCCGGTATCCGCCTGCCCGAGCAGGTACTCGCCCACCAGCTCGCGCTCGGCGCTGCTCAGCTCGCGCGCCTGGCGCGGGGCGAGCAGGGCGAGCGCGGAGTGCGCGCGGTCGCGCACCGCGCGCTCCTGGATGCCGAGCATCCCGGCGATCTCGGTGTAGCTCTTGTGCCGGCCCACGAGCAGCGACAGCACGGCCTTCAGATCTGGGGGTAGGTTCTCCTGGCGGCTCACGTGGGTCCCCTTAGGCTATCGTGGCGCCGCGATGGCCATCCCCGGTGCGGAGCAGATCAACGAGGTGCTGCTCGGGTTCGATCGCCTGTATGGCCTGGAACTGCTGGAGGTCTCCGACGAGCAGGTGCGCGCCCAGGTGAGGGTGCGCGAGGAGCTCAAGCAGCCCGCGGGGCTGGTGCACGGGGGGGTGTATGCGGCGATCGCGGAGTCGATGGTCTCGCTCACCACGGGGATGGCCGTGCTGCCCGGGGGATCGACCGCGATGGGCCTCGCGAACAACACCAGCTTCCTGCGCCCGATCACCGCCGGCACCGTGCACGCTACCGCGACGCGCCTGCATCGGGGACGCACGACGTGGGTCTGGGACGTGCGCTTCAACGACGACGCCGGGCACCTCTGTGCGGTGACGCGCATGACGATCGCGGTGCGCCCGATCGAGGCCCCGCCTCCGTCCTGAGCAGGGATCCCGCTTGGGTGGCGGCCCCGCCACGCTGCCGGGGGCGGGTTCAAGGGCCCTTGGGTGGCGGCCCCGCCACACTGCCGGGGCGGGTTCAAGGGCCAGCCGCCCTGGGTCTCCTCAGCCCCGCGCGGGCCGCGCGCGCAGCACCAAGGCCCAGCTCGCGGGCGCGATCGGGGGTTGCTGGGAGGGGAGCGGCTTCTCGGCGAAACCGGTGGGGGGCAGCGCCCGCGGCAGCGGCGCGCCAGGGGTCTCGAGCGAGTTGATCGTGACCATCTCCTGCGCGGCCGCCCACGCCAGCGCGGGGGTGGAGGCGTAGAGGTCGACGACCACCCCGCCGGTGGCCACCACGAGCGTCCTGCCGCCCTCCACGGAGAGGCCGACCACTCCCCTCAGCAGCACCGGGTGCTGCGCCGCGCCACCGCCCGGAAGGAAGCTGTTGTCGGGGGAGGTGACGATCTGCAGCGGGGTCACGCAGGCGTTCTCGCCCGCCAGGGTGCAGTTGCCGTACTGGATCGCATAGGCCCCGCTGGGGTCGCGTTCGACGCGGGTGACGCTCAGCCGCTGGAAGATCCCACCGAGCCAGTACACCGGGAACTGTTCCTGCATCACCAGCGGCTCCAGGAAGCTCGGCGCCACCGGCTGGTCCTGCAGGGTGTTCGCGCAGGCGCCCAGTCCCAGCGCGCAGAGCGGGACGAGGAGCAGGGCGAGCAGTGGCCGGGGCACGCTCAGCCTCGATACCTGTTGGTGATTGGCATCCGCCGGTCGCGGCCGAAGGCGCGGGTGGTGATCTTGATTCCGGGTGGTGCCTGGCGGCGCTTGTACTCCGCGAGGTCCACGAGGCGGATCGTGCGATCGACCTCCTCCGCGGGGAGCCCCTCGGCGATCAGCTGCTCGCGGCTGCGGTCGAGCTCGATGTAGCCCTGGAGGATACGATCGAGCAGTGGGTATGGGGGCAGCGAGTCCTCGTCGCGCTGGTCCTCGCGCAGCTCCGCCGAGGGGGCACGCTCGAGGATCGACCGTGGGATCGGCGCGGAAACGCGATCGCAGGCGTTGGACGACGACTCCGATGGCGCGGGACCGCGCTCCCAGGACGCCGGCACCTCCGCGCCGGCGGGAGAGTTGCGCCACTCGCAGAGCCTGTAGACGAGCGTCTTGGGGACGTCCTTGATGACCGCGAAGCCCCCCGCGAGGTCGCCGTAGAGGGTGGTGTAGCCCACCGACATCTCGGACTTGTTGCCCGTGGTCAGCACCAGCCAGCCGTACCTGTTGGAGAGCGCCATCAGCAGGTTGCCGCGGATGCGGGCCTGGAGGTTCTCCTCGGTGAGGTTCGCCAGATCCCTCGACGGCTCGCCCGCCGCATCTCCGGCGAGCACCTCGCGCAAGGTCTGTGCGTAGGCCTCCATCGCGGACCGGATCGCCAGCTCGTGGGTGCGCACGCCAAGGGCGCCGGCCAGCGCACGCGCGTCCCCCTGGGTCGCGGGGGAGGAGTAGGGGGAGGGCATGATCGCCACGCTCACCCGCTCCGCGCCGAGGGCGTCCACGGCCAGGCAGGCCACCAGCGCGGAGTCGATGCCGCCGGAGAGGCCGAGCACGACATGGGTGAAGCCGTTCTTGCGCACGTAGTCGCGCAGACCCAGACACAGCGCCGCGTAGATCTCGGCCTCCACGGGTGCGATCGGGGCGGGCAGCAGCCGCCCGTGCTGCTCGGGCTCGGCGAGGTCACAGATCAGCAGCTCCTCCTGAAACTGCGCGGCGCGCGCGATTGTCTCACCGTCGGGGTCCAGCACGAAGGAGTGGCCGTCGAAGATCAGCTCGTCCTGGCCACCCACCAGCCCGCAGAAGGCGATGTACGCGCCGTGTTCGCGGGCGCGCTGGGCGAACAGGCGCTCGCGCTCGAGGCCCTTGCCCGCGTGGTAGGGGGAGGCGGAGATGTTGAGGATCAGCCGCGCCCCCGCTCGAGCCTCCTCGGCCGCTGGAGAGCCGGAACTCCAGAGGTCCTCGCAGACGGTCAGCCCGAGCAGACGCCCGCCCACCTCGGTCGTCGTGCCCGCCCGCCCGGCCTTGAAGTAGCGCTGCTCGTCGAAGACTCCGTAGTTGGGGAGGTGGACCTTGCGGTGGATCGAACGCACCGCCCCCTCGGCGAGCACCGCGGCGGCGTTGTAGACGTCGAGCGTGCCGGTCTCCCGCTCCGGAAACCCGACGACGGCGGCGATCCCCTCCGTTCCTGCCGCGAGCTCCTCGAGCGCGGCGCGCGCGTCGTCGAGGAAGTGCTCGCGCAGCAGCAGATCCTCGGGTGGGTAGCCGGTGATGGCGAGCTCGCCGAACAGCACCAGCTCCGCGCCGGCCGCGCGGGCCGCCTCGATGCCCGCGCGGATGCGCTCTGCGTTGCCGGCGATGTCGCCGACGGTGGCGTTCATTTGGCAGAGGGCGATGCGCATGGGGGATAGCCTACGCAGCGCGTCCTCCCATGAGGCTCGCGGCGTGCCCGATTTGACACCGATAGCGCTGCTGGTTATCGTCGCGACGACAATGGGAGTCGGCATGGGCGGAGTGTGGAGGTGCCTGAGATCGGTGCCAGTCGCGGTCGGACTCGCCCTGTTCTGCGCACAGGCCGCTGCGGCGCTCACCATCTCGCCTCTGCCTCGCTCGGACTACACCGTGCGCGCGGTGTGCAGGGCGCCGACTTCACGGCATGCCGGGTGCCTGGCGTTGCAGCTGGTGGCACAGACGGCGCAGGCCCGCGCCCACACCCACCCCATCGGGATCACTCGCGCCGCTCGCGCCATCCCGTCCGCCCCGCTGTCGCCGGCGCAGGGCGCCTTCGGCCTGAGGCCGCAGGATCTGCACACCGCCTACCAGCTGCCGAGCAGCGCGTCCGGCACGCAGACGATCGCGCTGGTCGACTCCTACAACGACCTGACCGCCGGAGAAGACCTCGCCGCCTACGCCAAAGAATTCGGTCTTCCCGAATGCACCGCGTCGGACGGCTGCTTCAGGAAGGTCAACCAGAGCGGCGAAACCGGGAACCTGCCGTTTCCCCAGAGCGCAAAAGAATTGGAAACGGCGCGCAAAGGCTCGAGCGCGGCACGCAAGGAGGCCGAAGAAGCGACTGGCTGGGGCCTGGAGATCTCCCTCGATATCGAGATGGCCCACGCGATCTGCCAGACCTGCGACATCCTGCTCGTGGAGTCCAACACGCCGAGCTATGAAGACCTCGAAAAGGCAGAGCGGACGGCGGCCCTCCTGGGCGCGGGCGAGATCTCGAACTCCTGGGGCGGCTCGGAGGCAGGCGAGACCCCCGAACTGGAGAGCTCGAGCCCGTTCGAGCACCCCGGGATCGCGATCACGGCGGCCGCGGGCGACAACGGCTATCTGGGGTGGGACGCGGAAAGCAAGTCGGAAAGGGGTTACGTCGATTTCCCCGCGTCCTCTCCGCACGTCGTCGCGGTGGGCGGCACCCGTCTCACCCTCGGATCGGGCAGCGCATGGTCCGGCGAGAGCGTGTGGAACGGCGACGGCGCCGGCGGGGGTGGCTGCAGCACGGTGTTCACCGCCCAGCCCTGGCAGCAGAACGTCTCGGCTTGGTCGGCGGTGGGCTGTGCCACCAAACGCGCGGTCGCCGACGTCGCCGCGGATGCAGACCCCTACACGGGGGTCGCGGTCCACTACACGAGCCCCGACTGCGAATACCAGTACGAAGAAGCCAAAGTGAAACACGTGGTCTACTGGTGCGCCATCGGTGGAACCAGCGTCGCCTCTCCGCTCATCGCCTCGGTGTTCGCGCTCGCGGGCGGAGCCGGCGGAGTCGCCTATCCCGCCCAGACGCTCTATGAAAACGAGCTGAAATCGCCCGCCTCGCTGCACGACGTCACCGTCGGGTCCAACGGAGAATGCTCGAAGCCCTTCACCGAAACAGGCCTATCGGGCTGCACCCCCGCCGAAGAGGCCGAAAAGAGCTGCGCCTCCAAGGCCATCTGCCTCGCCGGCAGCGGCTACGACGGACCAACCGGAGTCGGAACACCCGACGGGATCGCCGCCTTCACCGCGCCCTCCGCTCCGACGATCGTGGCGCCGTCGGCGCCGACTGGGGTGACGGCTGCGGGGGCCACGGGTCAGGCGTTGGTGAGTTGGAGTGTGCCCTCGAGTAACGGTGGGAGCGCGATCACTTCTTATACGGTGACTCCTTATGTGGGGGGGAGCGCCCTGGCGCCGGTCGAAGTCGGTGTGGGCGCGACCTCGGCGATTGTCAAGGGGTTGGCCAATGGCACTGGCTATACCTTTACGGTTACGGCCGCCAATGCTGTGGGTAGTGGCTTGCCGTCGGGCGCATCGAGTGTGGTTGTTCCGCGGGACACGATCTTTGACTTTGCCACTCCCGCGACGGTCGATTCTGGCGACGCGCGCTCGGTTGAGCTTGGCGTGAAGTTCGCTTCCGAAGTCGCCGGGGAGGTTACGGGTATCCGCTTCTACAAGGGCGCCACCAATACCGGTACGCATATCGGCAGTCTTTGGAGCGCGAGCGGCGCGCTGCTCGCGGAAGCGACGTTCACGAGCGAAACTGCTTCGGGGTGGCAGCAGGTCAACTTCTCGACGCCGGTGGCGATCGCCGCGAACACGACCTACGTCGCGGCCTACTTCGCGCCGAAGGGCGACTATTCGGACACCTCCTCGGCCTTCGTCTCCGCGGGCTTCGCCAACCCGCCGCTGTCCGCTCTTGCGAACTCCCTCGCCGCGAATGGCGTGTATGCGTACAGCGCGACGCCCAAGTTCCCGGCCAGCACCTACAAGGCGACCAACTACTGGGTGGACCTCGACTTCGAACCTACCGCAGTTCCGGGTCAGGTCACGAACGTCAGCGCAACGGCGGGCAACGGCTCGGCGAGCCTGACATGGAGCGCGCCCTCCGTCGGCGCTCCCGCGACGTCCTACACGATCACGCCCTATATCGGCTCGATCGCCCAGTCCACGACGACTGTGAGCGGCTCCCCACCCGCGACCGGCGCCACGGTCGGCGGACTGACCAACGGCACCAGCTACACCTTCACGGTCACCGCTGCCGACGCCGCCGGCCCCGGGCCGGCCTCCGAACACTCGAACGCGGTCACGCCGACGGCGAGCACGATCGTGGCGCCGTCGGCGCCGACTGGGGTGACGGCTGCGGGGGCCACGGGTCAGGCGTTGGTGAGTTGGAGTGTGCCCTCGAGTAACGGTGGGAGTGCGATCACTTCTTATACGGTGACTCCTTATGTGGGGGGGAGCGCCCTGGCGCCGGTTGAAGTCGGTGTGGGCGCGACCTCGGCGATTGTCAAGGGGTTGGCCAATGGCACTGGCTATACCTTTACGGTTACCGCCGCCAATGCTGTGGGTAGTGGTTTGCCGTCGGGCGCGTCGAGTGTGGTTGTTCCGCGGGACACGATCTTTGACTTTGCCACTCCCGCGACGGTCGATTCTGGCGACGCGCGCTCGGTTGAGCTTGGCGTGAAGTTCGCTTCCGAAGTCGCCGGGGAGGTTACGGGTATCCGCTTCTACAAGGGCGCCACCAATACCGGTACGCATATCGGCAGTCTTTGGAGCGCGAGTGGCGCGCTGCTCGCGGAAGCGACGTTCACGAGCGAAACTGCTTCGGGGTGGCAGCAGGTCAACTTCTCGACGCCGGTGGCGATCGCCGCGAACACGACCTACGTCGCGGCCTACTTCGCGCCGAAGGGCGACTATTCGGACACCTCCTCGGCGTTCGTCTCCGCGGGCTTCGCCAACCCGCCGCTGTCCGCTCTTGCGAACTCCCTCGCCGCGAATGGCGTGTATGCGTACAGCGCGACGCCCAAGTTCCCGGCCAGCACCTACAAGGCGACCAACTACTGGGTGGACCTCGACTTCGAACCCTGACGCAGATCGAATCCTGACGTAGGTCTAATCCTGACGCAGATCGAATCTGACGCAGAATCGATCCAAACCGAGCGCCGGGCCGCTCTGCGCGACTATGGCTTGGGCGTGGCAGGGCGGGTGCGTCCGCCGGTCTTGCCCGCGCGGCCATTGGCCCGCCCTGGGGCCGCGCTTCTAGAGGCCGCTTTCCTTGGGGCGGCCCTCTTCGCGGGCACGCGCACACCCGCGGCGCGAGCCAGCCGGCCGATCGCCCGCTCCAGCTCGAGCGCGATCGCGTCGAGGTCGGGGAGCGCGTCGTAGTCGCCCAGCAGGCCGAAGCCGAGGTGGCCGTCGTAGCTCATCACCGCGATCCCCAGCGCTTGGCGGCGGGCGAGCGGCACCACCGGGTACAGCGAGAGCAGGCGGTGGCCGAGCAGGTAGAGCGGGAACTGGGGGCCGGGCACGTTGGTGACGACGAGGTTGAAGTAGCGCTGGCGCGCCTGCAGGCGCGCCGCCTGGCTGAGGATCGTGGGGGGGGCGAAGCCGGCGAGGTTGGTGAGCACCTCTGCGCCCACCGCCTGGCCGGAGCGCTTCAGATCCTCCATCGCCACCCGGATCCGCTCGTAGCACTCCTCGGGATCCTCGACGCCGACCGGCAGCGGCGCCCACATCGCGGCGACGTGGTTGCCGAGCGCCGGCGCGCTCTCCGGGCGCGATGCGCGGCCTCCCCGTCCTCGCTCGCGGTGCACCGAGACCGGCACCATCGCCTTCAGCACGAGTCCCTGGGTCTCGTGGTCGTGGGCGCGCAGCCAGGCGCCCAGGGCGAGGCTGACGGCGGCGAGCACCACGTCGTTGAGGGTCCCCCCGAGCGAGTCCTTGATCGCCTTGAAGAGGGCGAGGTCGTCGTCCACCCAGGTGTAGCGGCGGTGTGGGCCGATGTCCACGTTCAGCGGGGAGGGGGGGGCCGGCGCGTTGATGCCCGCGATGGTGGTGGCGCCCACGCTGGCGAGGCTGTCGCGCAGCTGCCCCAGGGCGCGGAGCGGGGCACGCACGATCCGCCGCGCCCCCCGCGCCATCTCCGCGGGCGCGGTGGTGCGCTCCAGGAGCGCCTCCCCCAGCAGCTTGGCCGAGCCGGGCAGCGGCCGCGGGATCCACGGCTCCGGTGGGCGCGAGCTGTCCGCGGGCTCGGGGGCGGTGTCGAACAGGACGGTGGTTATGTCCACTCCCGAGATCCCGTCCACCAGCGCGTGGTGGGTCTTGGCGACCAGCGCGAAGCGCTGGCCCGCCATCCGCTCCACCAGCCAGATCTCCCACAGCGGCTTGGAGCGATCCAGGCGCTGGGAGAAGAGGCGTCCCGCCAGCCGGCGCAGTGCGGCATCGTCCCCCGGCCGCGGCAGGGCGGTGTGGCGGATGTGGTAGTGGGGGTTGAAGTGCGGGTCGTCGGTCCACACTGGGCGTCCCTGCTCGAGCGGCACATACGCCAGGCGCTGGCGGTAGCGCGGCACCAGGTGCAGACGGCCCTGCACGTGGTCCACGAGCTCCTGGGGAGTCGGCGCTTGGCCGGCGAAGATCATCACCGACGCCACGTGCATGTGTGCGGTGGAGTGGTCCTCCAGGTGCAGGAACGCCGTGTCGAGGCCCGTGAGGCGGTCGGGGTTGGCCATGCGCCTGATTGTCGCTGCTTGGGGGCGGCACGTCAACGACCGCATCGGAAACATTTTCGGCGATTCCTCCTGCGGCGGGATCGCCCGCCCCGCTTGGTATCTCCCGCCCAGCGCCGGCGATTGTGTGATTGTGCGCACAGTGACCCTTGGAGAAGTGTCTATTCTCCCCGGGTCTTTTGAATCTGCCGAATCGCCGCCGTCGTTGGGGGCGAACGGGGGACCCACTGCCGGACCACCCTGTGTGGTCTGGATGGGGCGAATCCGCCGCTGCTGCGGCGGTAACGCCTCGCTGACGCACGCCCTTCGTGCGCGCAGCGGCGCGTGAGCCCGACAGCTAACCCCGTAGGCGGTGAGCAAGGAGGACTGTATGTACGTTCCCGCGACGCCTGCGCTGGCTGCGCTGCCCCTGGCTCCGCCGGGGATCATGATGGGCGAAGTCCCCGCGCCCGTCTCACCCGGTTCGCCGGTTGCGCCCGTCCCGGCCGGTTCGCCGGTCTCGCCGGGTTCGCCCGGTTGGCCGGTCCCACCCGCCGAGACCCTGTTGAGCGTGCGGCGCGCCGACCTGAACGTGCTCGACGGCAGCGCCGCGAGCGTCGCGGGAGCGCTGCTGGCCGATCCCGCTGCGAGCGGAGCCCGGCTGCGGGGGGTGGCGGGGCTGGCCGTCCGCCTGCAGGTTCGCGCCCGCCACGGCTGGCGAACGATCGCCGGCACCCGCACCGGGACCCGCGGGCGCTACCGGCTGCGCTACCGGACCCGCCGCCTCGGCAGCGAGCATCTGCGGGTTAGCTTTGCGGGCGCCGCCGGCCTGCGCGCCGCGCACCGCCCGGTCGGCCCTCTGAACGTCTACCGCCTCGCGGAGGCCTCCTGGTATGGCGGCGGTGGCAGTCTTGCCTGCGGGGGGTGGCTGACGAGCTCCACGTTAGGCGTCGCCAACAAGAGCCTGCCGTGCGGTACGCGCCTCACCTTGCGCTACGGGGGCCGCACCGTGAGGGTCCGGGTGATCGACCGCGGCCCCTACGTGGAAGGCCGCGAATACGACCTCACCGAAGCAACGGCGCGCGCGCTCGGGTTCGAGGGCGTGGGGGAGGTGTGGGCGACCAGCTGAGGGAGAGCGCTCACTTGCGCCTGTGGGCGACCTTGGGCGCGGGGATCGTGATCGTGTGGGTGCTCTTGACCGGTGTCTTGCCGGGCTGGCTCAACGTCACGGTGACCTGCGCACTCAGGTGATGGCGCTTGCGGAGCAGCCTGGCGCCCTTGCTTGTCAGTGTCAGCGAGATCTTCTCGCTGTGGCCGGGCGCGAGGGTGAGCGTCGCCCGGCCGATGACGATCGGCTTTGGCTCGGCTTTCTTGTGCGTTTTGCGCACCGCGGAGTCATCGGCCGGCATCTCCTCGCTGATCGTCACCTGCACATCGGCCGTGCAGTCCTCGCCGCCAGAGGGGCAGGAGACGGTTTCACCGGTCTGAACGGTGACTTTGCCACCTGATTCTTTGGCCACCGGTTTGCCTTCGGGCTTGTCCGACGGCTTGTCATCGTCTTCGTCGTCGTCATCACCCCCGCCCTTGCCACCCGAGCCGGAGGATTTGCCGGAGGAGCTCGAGCTGCTGCTGCTCGAACTGCCGAGGGGATTGCCCCCACCGGGGATGATCAGCTTGGTTTCTTCTTCTTCGCGTTTCTGTTCTACGAGTTCCCCGCCGCTCGCCGCGCCGAACAGGTCCTTGTTGAGCGCCGCGCCGTTTGCGCCCGCCGCACCGTTTGCGCCGGAGGAGCCGGTCTGGCCTGCCTCGCCTTCTGCCTTGCCGCCGACGCCCGCTCCGCCGCCTTCGCCGCCCGCACCGCCCGGGCCGGCGCACGGCACCATGTAGCTTTCGCACGAGCCCGTGCCTCCAGGCCCGGCGAGCACTCCGTTGCGGTAGACCGTGTTGGTGCCGATCAGCGTCACGGTGGTGGTGCTGTAGATCGCACCGCCCTCACCGCTGCCGCCGTTGCCCGCCTTGCCGCCGGGGGCTCCCGTGCCTCCGCTGCCGCCGTCGGCGTTGGACTGGCTTTCCTTCCCGATGACGGCTTCGTGTTCGCAGACCGAATATCCGAAGCTGAGCCCGCCGCCGCCGCCCTTGCCGCCGCCGCCGCCCTGGCCGCCGGGGCCCGATTCGCCGCCATGGGCTTCATCTGCTTCAAAGCTCGATCCTTCGATGCTCAGCGTGCCACCGGCGTTGTACATCGCGCCACCCTGTCCGTTGGAGCCGCTGCCGGCCGCCCCGCCGGGCTCGCCGATGCCGCCGGCGTTGCCCTCGCCGCCTTCGTTGCCGAAGCCGCCATTCCCGCCGTTGCCTCCTGAGCCGCCGGCGCCACCTGCGCCACCATCGCCGCCCTGCACGAGGTCACCGTCAAAGCTCGTCCGCTGTACGGTCAGCGTCCCCGTGTTGTAGATGGCGCCGCCGTGAGCTTCGCCGCCATTACCGGCGGACGTTCCGACGCCGCCGTCACCTCCGGCTCCCCCTTCGCCGCCGTTGCCCGGGGGTTCGCGGTATTTCGTCGGCGGACCTTCCTTTTGCGGACACGAGGCGGTGGGCGCTCCTTTGCCGCCTTCGCCGCCCTTGCCCCCCGAGCCGCCGGGGCCACCGCTCCCACCCTGGCCGCCGAACCCGCCGGTGAGGGAGTCCCCCTGGAACCGATCGCCGTTGAGCGTCACCGTTCCGGCGTTGCTGATCGCCCCGCCCTGGACTGCCGGCGCGTTGACGGCGCTGCTGGCGATGATGCCACCGCTTCCTCCAGCGGTGCCGGCGCCACCGTCGGTGCTGGATTCTTCGATGGCTTCCAGTCCGGGTTTACCTTCGGTGCCTGCCTTTTCGAAGGCGGATTCCTTTTCTTCTTCTTCGCCTACTTCGCCGTTTTCGCCCTTGAGCTTGGCCTTGCCGGCGGAGAGGCCCGAGGGGCCGAATGTCGTGGCGCTCAGGACGACGCCTTCGAGCGTCAGCGACCCGCCCTTTTCGACTGTGAACAGTCGCGATTGGCCGTTGTGTTCGTTCTCGAACGTCGGCTGTGTGCCGGGCTGGGCGATGAACGTGACGCTCTTTCCGGATGGGACCTTGAATCCTTCGGCCAGCTTGTTGGGCGGGGTTTCCTTGGGTATGGGAGCCGCGATCTCGGAGTTTTCCAGGCATTCAAGGACGTAGGTGCCGCCCTTTTCGACCGCCTTTTCGATCGCTTCGGTCGTCTTCTTGGCTTCCGAGCCGCACTTGATCGGGGTGGGCCCTTCGGCACCGGCGAGGCTCGCCCACAGGGCACCCGCGCCGAGCACCAGCGCGAGCAGTGCCACGACACCCAAACGCCGCCTCGTCATCTGCGCATTCCCCTGTCTGCCTTGTCGGCACCCGTGGACCGAATCGCCGCAAGCGTACTCGTCAGCCCGGCCGGTATTCTCGAACGCCTGTTGCACTACGGAGGCCCACGAAAATGAGCGAGCAGGTTCCCTACGCCAACTACCAGTACGAGATCTACCTGCGCGGGCTTGGTGGTCAGCGCCCCGCGCGGCCGCTGGACTGGCGGGCGCTGGAGCGCGACGCCCACCACCTGCTAGGGGAGGGTCCGCGTGGCTACATCGCCGGCGGAGCGGGGCTGGGGGAGACGATGCGCGCCAACCGCGAGGCGTTCGACCACTGGCGGATCGTGCCGCGGATGCTGCGCGACGTCTCCGAGCGTACGCTCGCGCGCACGGTGCTGGGGAAGCAGCTGCCCGCGCCGGTGCTGCTCGCGCCGATTGGGGTGCAGACGCTCGCGCACCCCGAGGGGGAGCTCGCGATGGCGCGCGCCGCCGCAGAGGTGGGGGTGCCGTTCGTAGCGAGCACCGCCGCGGCGCACACGATCGAGCAGGTCGCCCAGGCCGCGGGGGAGTTGCCGCGCTGGTATCAGCTCTACTGGCCGCGCGACCGCGAGCTCGCGCGCAGCTTCGTGGAGCGCGCCGAGAGTGCGGGCTACGGCGCGATCGTGCTCACGCTCGACACCTGGATGCTCGGCTGGCGCCCCGCCGATCTCACCCAGGGCTTTCTGCCGTTCCTGTGGGGGGAGGGCAACCGCAACTACCTCGAGGACCCCGTCTTCCGCGCCCTGCTGCCCGCGCCGCCCGAGGAGGACATGCAGGCCGCGATCGGCCAGTGGGCATGGCAGTTCGCCAACCCCGCCATCACCTGGAAGGACCTAGCGTTCCTGCGCGAGTGCACCAAGCTGCCGATCGTGCTGAAGGGCATCCTGCACCCCGACGATGCCCGCCTGGCGGTCGAGCACGGAGTTCAGGGCGTGCTCGTCTCAAACCACGGCGGACGCCAGGTCGACGGCGCCGTGGGAGCGCTCGATGCGCTCCCCGAGGTCGTCGCGGCCGTGGGGGGGCGCTGCGAGGTCCTCTTCGACAGCGGCATCCGCTCCGGCGCGGACGCGCTGAAGGCGCTTGCCCTCGGCGCCCGTGCGGTGCTGCTCGGGCGCCCCTACATCTGGGGCCTCGCGCTCGGCGGTGCCCCGGGCGTGATCGAGGTGCTGCGCTCCTTCCTCGCCGACCTCGACCTCGCGATGGCCCTCAGCGGCTACGCCGCGATCGACGAGGTCGGCCCGGGGGCGTTGGTCGCGCAGCCGCGATGATCACGAGCTCGTGCGGGGGATCGACCACGGCGAGCTGCTCTACGACGACAACGGCCTGCTGGCGTGATCGTCGACGCCTGCGCCTTCGCGGAGTGAGACCCGCCGGAAGGGGCGCTAGATTCGGCTCGAGATGCCGGATGAGCCCTCCGAGCTGAGCACCGCCCACATCGATTGCGACGCCTTCTACGTCTCGATCGAGCTGCAACGCCGCCCCGAGCTGCGGGGGTTGCCGGTGGTCGTCGCGGGCAGCGGACCGCGCGCGGTGGTCACGACCGCGAGCTATGAGGCGCGGCGCTTCGGGGTCGGCTCGGCGATTCCGGCCTCCCGCGCGCGGCGGCTGTGCCCGCAGGCGGTGTTCCTCCCGCCCGACTTCCCCACCTACCGCGAGGTGTCGGCCCGGGTGATGGGGATCGTGCGCGCCCAGGTCGAGCTGGTCGAGGTGGTGGGGCTCGACGAGGCTTACCTGGACGTGAGCGGCCTGCTCTCTCCGCGCGCGGCGATGCGCCGGCTCGTGGAGGAGATCCGGGAGGCCACGGGGATCGTGTGCTCGGTGGGGATCGGCCCCAACAAGCTCGTCGCGAAGGTCGCCTCCGACGCGGAGAAGCCTGCGGGGTTCGTGGTGCTGAGCCGCGCGCAGGCCTGCGCGCGCTTCGCCGGCTCGCCCCCCGGGCTCGTGCCGGGGATCGGGCCGAAGACCGCCGCGCGGCTGGCCGAGCTGGGGCTCACCACGCTCGCCGCGGTCGGCTCCGCGCCCGAGCGCGTGCTGGTGGAGCGCTTCGGCCCCAACCTGGGTCGCGAGCTCGGCCGCCGCGCGCGCTTCGAGCACGACGGGCTTCTCGGCGCCGCCCGCAAGGTCGTGTCGGAGTCGCGCGAGCGCACCTTCGACCGCGACGTCCGCGACCCCCGTGAGCTGAGCCTCGCCCTGGAGCGGATGTCCGCCGAGCTCTGCGCGAGCCTCGCGGCCCACCGCCGCCGGGGGCGCACGGTCGGGATCAAGGTTCGCCTCGATGACTTCACCACTGTCACCCGCGCCCACACCCTCCCGGAGGCCACCCGCGACCCACGCCTGGTGGGGGCCGTCGCCCAGCGGCTGCTGCGCGAGTACGCCCCCGCGCGCCCCGTGCGGCTGCTGGGGGTGCGCGTCGCCGGCCTCGGCGGGGATGGGGCACCGGCCGATCCGCGCAATCCTCGCACGGAGGGCGCAGGCGGGCCCTCGGAGGATCAGCTCGCCCTGCCGGTCTGAGTGCCGTGCAGGCCCTTCAGTTGACGAGCAGGTAGGTGAACCCCACGCCGCTCGGGCTCGCCACGCGGGAGCCCGTGTAGGAGGCGCTCGCCCGCCAGTTGCCCACCGCGGGTGGGGTGAACGGGATGGCCGCCGAGCCTTCGCTGACCTGGGCTTCGAGCTCGCGGTAGAACTGCCAGCCGAAGACCGGGTCGAAGCGCTGCACTTCGACCTTCACCGGCCCCGAGGCCCCCGGAGAGACGCGCACCTCGATCGGGATTGCTTGGCCCGCAGTGCCGTGCTCGGATCCGAAGGAGATCTTGGTGGCGGTGATCGTGCGCGACTCGCGCGTCAACGTGAAGTCCCCGGAGGTGTGGTTGCGCACCGAGACCACCGCGTAGTAGCGGCCCTTGCGCAGCTGCTGCTGCAATTTCTGGGAGCCGCTCCCGCTGCAGCTGCATTCCAGGACATCGCCGTTCTGGTCACGCAGCTGCAGGCTGAATTCGGCGCTCGCCGGGGCGCTCAGCCTCAGCGTGAGGTTGGAGTGGCTGGTCACTTCCAGCCGGTAGAGACGCAGGACTTCGATGCCGGTGCCCTCCAGGCGCCCGCTGACGCGCCCGTAGTTGCCGAGCGCGAGCCCCGGCGCCGTCTGCGTGGCGTTCGCCGGCGCGACCTGCAGGTGGAAGCGCTGCTCGCCCTTGACGGCGGGGCTCGGGGTCACCTCGAAGCTGTAGAGCCCCCCCTTGCCGATGCCGGGGGTGAACAGCCGGTAGCCGCCGCAGTCCACGCGCAGGCGCGCGGAGGCCCCTTCGAAGGAGCTCACGCCCGGGGCGAACAGCGCGCCGCCCACGCACCCCCCCTTCGTCTCGTTGGCAAGGTTGATCAGGTAGCTGACCCCCGCGTGCAGGCTGAAGGAGTAGGCGGCGTTGATGTTCTGGATGCGATCCACCTGCCCGCTCACGCCACCCGCGGACAGGCGCGGCCCGGGCGGTGCCACCGCGGGGGTGGGCTGGAAGACGTTCAGCGTGAAGGCCGCGAGCTGGGAGTTCGGGAGCGCCGCCACGCGGATGTCGTAGAGGGTGTTCTTCTTGGCCTTGAAGGAGAGCGAGGTCTTGCCTTCTTCTTCGGTCTGCCCGCATGCGACCGGCTGCAGCTGCGAGCGCACCGCCTTGTACACGTCGAGCGTGCCATCGAGCACGCCCCCCGCCGCCAGTTCCACCGCGATCCGCTCGGCGCCCGTGGTGTGCAGGCTGTACCACACCGAGGCCACCGTGCTCGCCGCGCAGCCCGACCCCGGTTCGCTCGCCACGGTCGTGGCGCCCACCGTCGTGCCCGCGATCGTCGCCGGCAGCGAGTGGATCGCCTGCGCGTTCGCGACTTCGTCGTTCCCCGGCGGGGTCGGGGCTTCGCTCGGCGCGGCCCCCGCCGTCGGCGAGAATGCCGAGCCGGCCATCAGGATGAGTGCGAGAACCGCGACTCGCGCGAATCGTGCCACCATCGAGATCCTACGGGGGGTCCCAGACGGATAAGCTCCCCCGATGCCCCTTGCACGCGCCGGCGAGGTCGAGCTCTCCTACGAGCGCACCGGCTCCGGCCCCCCGCTGCTGGCGATCATGGGGATGAGCGGCAGTCGCCTGAGCTGGGGCGAGCCCTTCCTGGGGTCCCTGCGCGAGAGCTTCGAAGTGATCGCCTACGACCACCGCGGCGTCGGCGAGAGCAGCCGCATGGAGGGGCCCTTCACAGTCGCCGATCTCGCCCGCGACGCCACTGGGCTGCTCGACGCGCTCGAGCTCGACTCCGTCCACGTGCTCGGCATCTCGATGGGCGGGATGGTGGGCCAGGAGCTCGCCCTCGCGCATCCCGAGCGGATTCGCACGCTCGCGCTCGGCTGCACCTACTGCGGCGGCCCGGGCTCCTCACTCGCCTCCCCGGCGGTCGCCCAGCGGCTGGTCGAGTCGCTGCGCGGCGGCGACCCCGCCGTCGCCCTGCGGACTGGCTGGGAGATCTGCATCTCGCCCCGCTTTCGCGATGACCCCGTGCTCTACGACGCCTATGTCGCCCGCGCGCTTCAGCGACCCGTCGCCCGGGCCGTGATCTTGGCCCAGATGCAGGCCATCGCCGCCCACGACACTTCTGCACGCCTGCTCGAGCTGGAGCCCCCGACGCTGATCGTGCACGGCAGCGCGGACGATCTGATCCCCGTCCAGAACGCCCACGTGATCGCGGGGCACATGCCCCGGGCGCGCCTGGAGATCCTCGACGGGGCGGGGCACCTCTTCTTCTGGGAGGAGCCCCTGCGCTCCGCCGAGCTCCTCCGTGACCACGCCGCGGTGCATGCGTAGCGGCCCGCTGCTTCGCCTCTCCAGGGTGCGGGCGTGGCGGCGCGCGAGCTGAGCGTTCTCACCGACGACGGGGTTCTCCTCTGCGGCGAGGAGGCCGACTCGGCTCCCGCCGGCCCGCCGATCGTGCTGCTGCACGGCCTCACCGCCACCCGCCGCTATGTCGTGATGGGCTCCCGCCTGCTGGAGCGCTCCGGGTACCGCGTGATCGCCTACGACGCCCGCGGCCACGGGCGCTCGGGCCCCGCCCCCGATCCACGTGCCTACGGCTACGAGCGGCTCGCCCGGGACCTCGGCGCGGTGCTCGACTCGCTTCGGATTCACCGCGCCGCGCTTGCCGGCGCCTCGATGGGCGCCCAGACCGCGCTGTGCTTCGCCCTGGAGCATCCCGAGCGCGTGAGCGCGCTGGGGCTTGTGACGCCCGCCTTCGATCCTGGCGCCTCCTCGAGGACGGGCGCCCCCGTGCGAAAGGGCCTCGTGATGGGCGAGGGCTCCGGCGAGGACGATTCATCGAGCGCCTTCCCCGAAGGCGACCGCGATGAGCTCGCCCGCGCGCTGCGCGAAGGCGGGGTCGAGGGGTTCCTCCGTGCCTACGACTTCACCACCGTGCCCCCCGCATGGCGGGAGACCGTCGAAACGGTGGTGCGTCAGCGGCTCTCCGCGCACGAGCACCCCGAGGCCGTGGCCGATGCATTGGAAGTCGTGTCCCGCTCGCGGCCCTTCGAGGACTTCGCCGAGCTGTCGGCGATCGCCGTGCCCACCGTCGTCGTGGCCTCCCGCGATGAGGTCGATCCCGGGCATCCGCTCGCGGTGGCCGAGCGCTACGCAGAGGCGATCCCCGGGGCCACGCTCACCGTCGAGGACGGTGGGCCGCCTCTGCGTTCTCCCATTGCCTGGCAGGGGGGGCAGCTCTCGAAGGTGCTCTTGGAGTTGCTTGCACGGGCCAGCTGGGAATGATCCCCGCCCACCTGGTGGCCGCGCTCTCGCGGGGTGGGGCCGTGCGTTATACATAAAGCATGACCGTACGCGAATGGGACGGCGGGGTGTACGACCGCATCTCCGCGCCGATGGAGGCGCTGGGGCGCGCGGTGCTCGACCGCCTGCAGCTGAATGGGGAGGAGACCGTGATCGACGCGGGCTGCGGCTCGGGGCGCGTTACCGAGGCGCTGCTAGAGCGGCTGCCCCGGGGGCGTGTGATCGCGGTGGACGCCTCCGCCTCGATGGTGTCCGCCGCGCGCGAGCGTCTGGCGGGCGCGGGGATCGGCCCGGAGCGCGTGGAGGTGCGGGAGGGAGACCTGCTGGAGCTGGAGGTGGAGGAGCCCGTCGACGCGATCCTCTCCACAGCGACCTTTCACTGGATCCTCGACCACGAGGCGCTCTTCCGCCGCCTGCGCGGCGTGCTGCGCCCCGGGGGGCAGCTGGTGGCGCAGTGTGGGGGGGAGGGCAACATCGACGTGCTGCGCGGCGCCGCCAACGAGATCCTCGCGCGCGAACCCTACGCCGCGCATTTTCGGGACTGGCGCGCGCCCTGGAACTACGCGGCGCCCGAGATCACCCGCGAGCGTCTGCTGGGCGCGGGCTTCGCCACGGCGGAGTGCTGGTTGCAGCCGGCCCCCCAGCAGCCCGAACACCCGCGCGAGTTCCTCTCCTCGATCGTGCTCGGCCCCCACTACCAGCAGTTGCCGGAGGATCTGCGCGAGCCGTTCATGGATGCCGTGCTCACCGAGCTGGGGGAGCCCGTGGTGGTGGACTACATACGGCTCAACGTCGACGCGGTGGCGTAGCGCTCACGCCAGGGCCGCGCGGTCAGTCGCCTCGCCCGCCGAACCGTGGTCGGAGGTGAGCGCGGCGTAGCGCCCGCCGAGCGCCAGCAGCTCCTCGTGGGTGCCGCGCTCCACGATCCGCCCCTCGTCGAGCACGAGGATCTGCTCGGCGTCGCGCACGGTGGAGAGGCGGTGGGCGATCGCGATCGTGGTGCGCCCCCGGGAGAGCTCGTCCAGGGCGAGCTGCACCGCGCGCTCGGTCTCGGTGTCCAGCGCGCTGGTGGCCTCGTCGAGGATCAGCACCGGGGGGTTGCGCAGGATCGTGCGCGCGATCGCGATGCGCTGCTTCTCCCCGCCCGAGAAGCGGTAGCCGCGCTCGCCCACCGGGGTGTCGTAGCCCTCGGGCAGCGAGGCGATCAGCTCGTGGATCTGCGCGGCGCGGGCGGCCTCTTCGATCTGCTCGTCGCTCGCTTCGGGACACGCGAAGCGCAGGTTCTCGCGGATCGAGGCGTGGAAGAGGTAGGTCTCCTGGGAGACCAACCCCACCGTGGCGGCGAGCGACTCGAGGGTCACGTCGCGGATGTCCACCCCGTCGATCGCCACGCGCCCCTGCTGGGGCTCGTACAGCCGCGCCACGAGGTAGGCGAGCGTGGTCTTGCCCGCGCCCGTCTCGCCGACCAGCGCGGTGCGCGTCCCCGCGGGGATCTCCGCGTCGATCTCCTGCAGCGTCCAGGGGGCCTCGCTGTCGTAGCGGAACCACACGTCCTCGAGCGTGACGTCCCCTGCTACGCCGGCCTGGCCCGCCACGCCACCCTTGCTCGATGCCCCCGCGCCGAGCGCGCGGGCATCGGGGCGCTCCACGATGTCCACGGGCAGGTCCAGGTACTCGAAGATCCGCCCGAACAGCGCCAGCGAGGTCTGGACTTCCAGGCCCACCGAGAGCAGCTGCTGCATCGGGAACAGCAGCCGCGTCTGCAGCGTGGTGAACGCCACGATCGTCCCCACGGAGAGCGCGTCGTTGCCGTGGGCGATGCTGTAGCCCCCGAACCAGTACACCGCGGCGGGCATGATCGCGAAGCTCATCTGCACCGAGGCCATCCGCCAGCGCCCCGCCATGCGCGCGCGCACCTCCAGGTCCGCGAGCTCGCCGGACTCCCGCGAGAAGCGATCCACGAGCTCGCTCGAGCGGCCCATGGTTTTGCCGAGCAGGATGCCCGACACCGAGAGGGACTCCTCCACGAGCGTGGACATGTCCGCGAGGCGTCCCTGGCGCACCGACTGGATGCGCCGGCGCTCGTTGCCCACGCGGCGCGTGAGCCACACGAAGAAGGGCAGCAGGATCAGCGAGAACACCGTCAGCTGCCAGCTCAGCGCGAACATCGCCACGACCGTCGCCGCCACCGTCGCGACCGTCGAGACGGTCGAGGTGGCGGTGCTCGTGACGACGTCGTCGATCCCCCCGATGTCGTAGGCGATGCGCGCCTGCACCTCCCCGGAGCGGGTGCGGGTGAAGAACGCCAGCGACATCCGCTGCAGGTGCGCGTACACCGCGGCGCGCAGGTCGTGCATCACGCGCTGGCCCACCTCGTTGGAGATCCACGTCTGCGCCACCCCGATCACGCCGTTGATGATCGCCAGCGCGATCATGCCCGCGACCATCCACGTGAGCAGTTCCAGGTCGTGTTCCAGGATGCCCTTGTCGAGCGCTTCGCGCAGCAGGAACGGCGAGGCGACGCTCAGGATCGAGCCGAAGACGATCAGCCCCAGCAGCAGCGAGAGGCGCAGCCGGTAGGGGATGAACAGCCGGCCGATGCGCCGCAGGGAGACCGGTTTGTCCGGGACGTCCTCGGGGCGGAGCTCCCGGCGGCGGGAGCCGCCGCGGCCCCCGCCGTCCCCGCTTCCGCGGCCCTCGCCGTGGAAGCTGCTCACGATGCGGCCGCCGCTACGGGTGGGTGGGCATCCCGGGAATCCATCCCGTTGACTGTATCCACCGCTCCCGCGGGGGATCGGTTGGGAGGGGGCTCCGGCTCTAAAGAGCCTCCGCCGGGCTGGGTGCGCAGTGAGGTATCGGCCGCCATATTGCAAGCGTGGTACGATCTGTTCATGGCCCACGCAGTTGTCGTTGTCGGTGATCGAGGGCGAATGGTTCTGCCCTCCGCCCTGCGCCACAAGTTGGGGCTCACCGCGGGCACGCGCCTGCTGGTGGACGTCGAGCCCGACGGGTCGTTGAAGCTCCAGCCGTTCCGTGCCGCTGCCGAACGGGGCCGGGGGCTGCTCGCCGGCGTTGGGGACCCCTCCGTCTCCTGGACCGAGGACCTGATTGCCCAGCGGCGAGGAGAAGCCGAGCGGGAAGGCTGACATGGCTGTCCCCGTGCTCGACGCCTCGGCGCTGCTCGCGTATCTGCGCGGCGAGCCGGGCGCTGACATGGTCTCCGAGGCGATTGCCGGCGGCGCCACGATCTCCACCGTCAACCTCGCCGAGGCGCTCAGCCGCTCCACCGACAGCGGCGTGGACCCCGTACAGCTCGCCCGTGACCTGACCGACCGGGGGCTGTTGGATGGCGCGATCGCCACGGAGCCGTTCACCGCCGCAGACGCGATCGAGGCCGCGCGCCTGCGCCCACTCACACGTGCGGCTGGGCTCTCCCTAGGCGACCGTGCCTGTCTCGCCCTCGCCCGACGCCTCGACGGTGTGGCGATAACCACCGATGCCGCATGGGCACGAGTGGAGCTCGACGTCGCGCTCACGCTTGTCAGGGAGGACGCCGACGCAGATTCCGCGCCTCCACGCTCAGGTTGAGCTCCGCGACACCGAGAGAGTCCACACGCGGATGTGGGCGGGCGTCATACGATTGAGGCCGTGAACCTATCTCCGTCCGAGATCCGCGTGCTGGGGTGCCTCATCGAAAATAAGCCGGCGGGTAGGGCGCGGGAAGGCGAAAACCCGCATGGGTAGTGGAGCTTTGTTCCTCCGGGGGCTCGGGGTCATCGCCTTGAATAGCGGCCGATTCGGGGCGATTCCAGGCGATTGTGGCAGGGCTGCCACTTCGCCCGGGCTTCCGTCCCGCCTGTGTGCCTTGCTCAGTTGGGGCGCGGTGCGAGGGTTGCGCCAAGCCTCCCCGGCCCGCTGCGCCGCCGCTTACGCCCAAGCTGCATGTAGTGTCTCAGCTTGAGTCTGGTTCGTCTGCAACAGAAACGAGCCGGGCAACCTCATTTGGCGAGGGCGCTCAATGCTTCCGGGCAAAGCGGGAGCCCAAGTTAGTTGCAAAACGTACAAGCTGGAATCTTGGTTATAATGACAGCTACGGCAACGACCTACGGCGACGGGGCTTATAGGCCCCAGGGTGCGCAATGATCGCGCACCAGCGAGGACAGGACTCATGGCGGCGGCTTCCCGACCCGATAGCGAGGCGATGACTTCCCCTCCGCAGGAAACGTGCGTGATCCTTCGCTTGGAGTTTCCCGACGGGTGCTCTCGGCAGGAGCTGGAGGACTACGCGATCATGGTCCAGGAGGCTATCGACGAGCACGCCGCGGGGATCGCGCTCGGCGCGGCTGTGCGGTGCACTTACGAGCCGATGGCGGTCGAGATTCTCTTCACGGTCGAGGCGCGAAGCGTCGCGGAAGTCCATCATCGTGTTGCGCTGGTGGTCGCCACAATCGAGCCTGCGCTTCCCTTCGCCTTCGGGACGGAGACTGAGACGCGCTCAGCAGAGCGCCGCAAAGAGCTGGTTCCAGCCTAGATATCGAGGCCAGCGTTCTTGAAGAGCTGGCGGAGGTTTTTCAGGTAGCGGCTTCCGCTCGGCGTGCTCTTGACGATGACGGGAGGTCCGTCGCCCGGCGGATAGCACATGATGTAGTTGCTGCGGCGTGCCTCGCAGCGCCATCCGGCATCCCACGCCTTCTTGACCAGCTTGTCGAGATCCTTTTCGCGCGCACGCGGGCGTTTTGGGGGAGCAGCCATCGTACCGACCTTAGCCGACTGCTGTCGGCTCACGCAAGCGCCCATGCGACCCCAACCAGCTCGCCAAACTGGTCGTTGATCCCGCCACGGGAGAGGCTGAGGAGCCAGAGCCGGATGCAGGGAAGAGCCCCGCAGCAGCCGAGCTGGGGCGCAGAGGTGGCCTGAAGGGCTGGAAGGCCCGCGCTGCGAAGATGACGCCCGAGGAGCGCAGTGAAGCCGTGCGGAAAGCTGCAAAGGCTCGCTGATACGACTCCATTTAGAGCCCTCTGCCGGAGTCATCGCCGCCGCTCTCGGCTTGGAAGGGGAGCTGGAGCGTGTCCCCGACGCGGGGGTGAATCCGGTCGAGCTTGCTCATAAAGTCTCGCCAGTCGTTGCTGAGCTTCATCAACGTGACAACGGAGCCGAGGTGCTCTCGTAGCTTGGGGTAACCGATGTTTGTAGTGAGGCGCTGGAAGTACTTGTGCTTCCGGCGACCTTGCTCATCACGCGGGGTCACGTTCTTCAGCTCGGCGAGAACTCCGGGGGCGAGTCGCTTATAGACGATGTCGTTCGTCAGATGTCCGAAGTACTGGGGTCGCTTGACGGTGGCCCGTGGGTATTCGAGCCCGCGCAGGCGGAAGAGCTCGCTGTAAAAATCGTCGGGGAAGGTAGCCACCCAGGGCTGCAGCTCGGACGCGATGAAGGCTTCGAGGATCTCCACCAGGGCGGTCTTGGCCCGGATTTCCTGGTAGCCGGTGGCCTCGTCAACCAGGGCGATGATCCCCACGCGAGCCAGCCCGCGAACGAGTAGCTCGGCCTGCCTGGCGACATGCTCCTGATTCTTCGGTAGCACGCCTGCCTCCCTCGCCTTCAGGTAGATCTCGCAGACTGCTGGGAGGAGTTCAGCGTTGTATCCGCTCGCGCGACCCCCGGCAGGCAGGGCGAACGTGATCGGACGGCTCTTTTCCAAAATCTCCCGTGAGATAAAGGGATTGATGGCCTTCCCCTGCAAAATTGGGGGCAGCCTCTCTTCACCGCTCTCTAGCGAGATTCTGCGGACATTGGCCCTCCTATGACGACCAAGGGATTCGAGGAAGCTCGACTGCGTTAGCACTCGGGTACCGTCCTCCAGGACATAGCACTCGATCTCGATGTCCCCAATTCTCAGCGGCTTGTCTGGTGAACCGCATACGACTTGGCCGACATCATCACTCCACCGCGCCCTCGCCGCTTTGCGCGCGATCTTGCTGCGCTCCTCGGGCG
The DNA here is from genome assembly GCA_963713985.1 of uncultured Solirubrobacterales bacterium. Classification (GTDB taxonomy): domain Bacteria; phylum Actinomycetota; class Thermoleophilia; order Solirubrobacterales; family Solirubrobacteraceae; genus Palsa-744. The sequence continues at coordinate 3,012,379 of OY970219.1, forward strand.
AAAGTCTCCCTGCTCGGGCCAGTCCTCCAAGAGCCCTTCCTTGCGAAGGCTCATCCTCCTTTTTGCCATTACTCCCTCTCGTTGCTTGCATAGATGCGGCATTGTAGCACGATGCAAGCATTTCTTAAAGTATGCTTGCGTGGAGTTTCGGCTATGGCAGCTCTCCCAGGTTCGTTGCGCTTGTGCGCTCTTGCTCGGCTTTCTGAGTAATGGAGGTGAGCGTCGCACGAATCGAGCGGAGGTACGTCATGGCAGTCAGGAGTCACGAGGCGGTGCCGGCAAGCATCCGGCCGCGCTGCACGAGGTCGTAAGGCCGTGGTGAGTTCGGCTGCTGAGCGGGCGGTGAGGGCGGGCTGGGGCCTGGGGGCGGCGTCGATCCAGTGGGGTAAGCGCCCGGCGGCGGCGAGGCCAGTGGGGGTCACGGAACGCGACCGGGGGCTGCTGGCGCTGCTGCACGATGTCAACTACTTGTCCGCGAGCCAGATGGCGCTCCTGGGGTGGGGTGGGGATTCGTCGTGCGCGCGCCGGCGGCTGCGCCTGCTGCACGACCGCGGGCTGATCGACAAGTTCCGCCCGCCCGCCGCGGCGGGCAGTTACGAGTGGAACTACTGCCTCACCGTGGAGGGATGGCGGCTGCTGGAGGAGCGCGGGATGTGCGCCGATGAGAAGCCCTACACCCCGGCGGACATCCACAGCATCGCCTATGTCGAACACGACTTGCAGATCAACGCGCTCGTGCTCGACATCGCGCGCAGAGCACACGCCGGGGACGGGCCGCTGCTCGACGCGATGCCCTTCGGTTGGCACGGACCGCGCCGGGGAGAGATCGACCCTTGCGAGGAGCAGCCGCCGGAGGGGGGCCGCGAGTGGCGCTCGTCGCTGCCGCCCGTGTTCTACGGGGCGGGGTCGCGGGAAGGCGTCTTGAAGCCCGACGCGACCCTGATCGTCGGCGGCATGGACCCGGTTCAGGCAGTGCTGATCGAGTTCGACCGCACTGCCCGTCCGCATAAGCAGCTCGATCGGTTGCGCCGCTACGACTGGTTCCTTGCCGATGGCTGGATGGACGGTCGTTTCGCCGGTCATCCGATTGCGCCCGCGGTGGTGCTCGTCACGTTGCGCGAGAGTACGCTGACCGCGCTGGTGCGTGCGGCGGACGAGACGCTTCTTGCATCACGCGGAGAGTCGGTCCAGGACTCCTTGCAGGGTGAATATCGGGGGCGCGAGCGGATCGTGTTCACAACCCGTGAGCGCCTTCTATCCGGGGACTGGCGGGTGTTGCGGGTGCCCAGGTTCCCGCCGGTCGTGCGGGGCCATGACCGGCGCGAGCGCGTGCCCTCACGCGAGATCACGATGGATCTCCCCGCCTTGTCCGCCGCAGCCGCCGCTCAGACCGACGCCGCCTGAACGAGCCGGGAGACAACGGCATCCCGTGGACGGTCGCCCGGCCGTGGATGGGTGCCGCTTTCGGGTGTTCGTCTGTGTGCCGCTCTCCGGGTGAGGCATCCGAGTGGGGCACCTTGGCCACCCGCTCGATGGTGGTTTGTGGCTCTGCGCCTGGCCTTGAGGAAGGGGGTCTCCGCCTCTCCGCTTCGCTCCAACCCGGAGACCCCCTTCCTCGACCAACACAACACAGATGTGCAGTGCTGGGCCAGGTGTAGAGCGAGGGTTGGGAGCGAGCGGGCGGCCAGGGTGTGAGCGGTCAATGGAGAACGGAGGAGGACAAACAGGGGGGAGTTGAGAGCGATTGATGGTGGGCCGGTGCGATCTCGGGCGTGATGTGGGGTGGCCGGGGGGGGGCTCGGTGATCTTGTGGTGGGAGGGGGTTGCCGGTGGAAGGTGGGCGAAACGGACGAGGGGCACGCCGGGCGGTCCGGCGTGCGGTGACCGGCGAGCTGAACTCGCCTTCCCGCGGGCGGCCTGATGATGGTTCCGCCTTCGGCTTCACGCGATCACGGGTACCCCCTGGCGGGGGGCCGCCCGCTTGCTCTCAGGGGTGGATCAACAGGGCTTCCAGCGGTGCGGGTGCTCGGGAAGCCTCGGGTGTCCGGTCGGCATCGGGCCCGTCGCGCTGGCATTGGCGCGCGAGGGATTCGCTTGCGCGGCGGGGCGTTGCCTGGCTTACCTGTTGAGAGCCGATGCGATCCAACGGGCACAGACGAATATGAGCGCGGGCGCCCTAGAGCTGCGAGTCCCCGATGCGCTCGTGCAGGCCATCGCTGAGCGCGTCGCCGAGCTGCTGCGCTGCGAGCCGACCCGCGGCCGTCTGGTGGACGCTCAGACACTCGCGGACGCGCTCGGAGTCGATCGAAGCTATGTCTACAGCCACGCCGCCGAGCTGGGCGCCGTAAGGATCGGCAGCGGCTCCAAGCCGCGTCTCAGGTTCAACCTTGACATAGCCCGCCAGGCGTTCGCCTGCTACGCGGGCAACCACTCGCAAGGCTCCAACGCTAGCGCTGGAGCCGAATCGGTAGCACCACCCGCGCTGGGGAGGCGCCGTCTACCGAATCGCCTGCCGGAACCGGGCTCTGTACTGGCCGTCAGACCTCGGAAGGGGGCGTGATGTCCGGCGGCTCCTGCTTCTCGACTTCGGTGATCGCGTCGGCGAGCTGGTGCAGGTCGGCGCCGATGGCATCAAGAAAGCGCAGCACCGTAGACCACTGGACATCCCGGATGCCGCCCTCGACGCGGGACAAGTACGCCCCGTCGAAGCCGGCCTCGGCGGCTACGTGGGCCTGCGTGAGCCCTGCCCGGGTGCGCAGGTCGCGCAGAGCACGGCCGAGGGCTTGTGATTGTTGACTTGTCATATGGGCCAGGCTGCGCTACGCTCCCCGAAACCGAAACATATGGTGCCCGCGACCGACACGCGGCCCGGGCACCTGGCACCGAGAGCGCAGACTCCCGGCACAGCGGACACCCTACCGACCGACATGTGGGGGTGTTCTCCTCGCCAGAAGACCGCCCCCGGGGCCTCCAATCACAAGGAGGAACCGAAGATGACGCGCAGGCGCAGAAGGTGTGGATGGCCGAACGGGCCATCGTGTTGCAGGTGCTCCGCGACGACCACCCGGAGCGGTGGACGCTGGACGAGCTGGAGCGCGAGATCGAGGACATGCCCGCCGAGATCGTCGGGGACGCCATGCGGCGCCTGGGCGGCGTGGGCGTGGTCGTGCTCGACAAGGAGGAGTGCAAGGCGTCGCGGGCCGCAAGGCGTATCGACGCGCTGGAGCTGATCTCGATATGACCACCCCCAACCAGTACCCCAACGGCGAGCCCGCGACGGAGCGCATCATCGTCTTGCAGCTCCTCCTCAAAGACCGCTCCGAGTGGTGGTCCCGCGCGGAAGTGCTGCGCAAACTGCACGACATCGACTCCGACGCAGTACGGGGGTCCTTGGCGCACCTGGAGCGCCTCGGGCTGCTCGACCGCGCCGGTGGGCGCTTCAAGGCATCCGATGGGCTGCGGTACATCGATGACATCCTCGACCTCATCGGCATATGAGAGGCGACCATGCCGCCTACGCAGCCGAGCGCGCCAGGGTGCTGGGCGTGTTCGGAGAGAACCTGCGCGCCCTGCGCAAGAGCCGGAGTCTCGCACAGGAACGGTTCGCGGAAGTCGCCTCCGTCCACCGCAACGAGATCGGTGTGTTGGAGCGGGGGCAGTGCGAGCCGGGCCTTCTCACGCTGCTGGTCCTCGCGGACGCCCTGGAGGTCCCGCTGGGGGGTCTGACGGAAGGGGTGCCCGCGCCGATGGAGCGCAGGCCCGCGCGCGTGGTGATGCCAGGGGGCGGGACATGACACCCCCCGCGGTCTTGAGGGAACGGCTCGCCACCGCGCGGCGTGATGGTGTGGGCTTCGATGAGGCGTGGCCCGTGGCGCTCGCGGCAGCGGTGAACACCGCGCAGTGGGAGCGTGAGGAGTGGCGGGACATCCTCTCTTGCATGGTCGAGACGTGGCGCGCGGCGTGGGAGCGCCGCGACGCCACGGGCGCGGAACGTGCGGTCCTCGCACTCGTAACGCCCGGCGGGGAGCCGCTGCCGGAGCGCGCTTGCGAGCAGTGCGGCGAGGAGATGCCCGCTGATCGCCACCGCACGGCGCGGTTCTGCTCAGACCCCTGCCGGCGTCGGGCGACCTACCTACGCGAACGCGCGGCCGCGTAGGGGGTGCGTGATGGCTCGCAAGGCAATAGGCAAGGTCATCGAACACGAGGGTAAGGACGGGCGCACCTACCGAGCGCTGAGGTTCACCGCGTACGGCCGGCGCCGGTACGTCTCGCTCGGCGCCGTCTCGGCCGGCGAGGCTGAGCGCGCGCTGCGTCACACGATGGCGGACGTAGAACGCGGGACGTGGCATCCGCTGGTCGCGGTTGAGCCGCCGCCGGAGCCCGAGCCGATCCCGACGTTCCACCAGTTCGCGGAGGAGTGGTGGCTGCGAGCGAAGCTCCAGCTCGCTGGAAAGACACAGACCGATTACCGCTGGCGGCTGGAGGGCCACCTGCTGCCCTACTTCGGCGAGCTGCCAATCGACGCGATCACCTACGACACGGCGGAGCGCTACATCGCGGGCAAGCTCGCTGAGGGGGAGCGGATACACGAAGCGGCCGAGCAGGGTATGCCGATCATGGAGGAGATCACCGATCGGCTCGGAAGGACGCGCCGGCGCCCCTTACAGGCGCTTTCGCCGCGGTCGCTCAACATGACTGTCACGCTGCTTGCGGCGATCATGGAGAGCGCCTTGGAGCGCGAGTTGATCGGCCGCAACCCGGCGAAGGGCAAAGGTCGCAGGGTTCGGGAGCGCGCGCCGTCGCGCAGCTACCTGGAGACGGCCGCGCAGATAGAAGCGCTGCTCGACGCGGCCGGCGAACAGGACCGCGAGGCCACGCGGGAGCGCCGGCACATCGAGCGTCGCGCGCTGCTGGCGACGATGATCTTCGCTGGCCTGCGCATCGGCGAGCTTTGCTCGCTGCGCTGGCGTGACGTGGACCTGGCCGCCGGATGGCTGACGGTCGGGCAGGCCAAGACCGACGCCGGACGCCGGAGGGTGAAGATCCGCGGCGCGCTCCGGGACGAGCTGTTGGCGGCTCGCTCGCGGCGCTCGGTCGAGCAGGACGCCCATGTGTTCCCTACGCGCACCGGCCGGCGCCAGTACGAGGCGAAGGTCCGCTCGGGTACTCTCGGAGGTGCCGTGAAACGCGCAAACAAGAACCTAGCCGAGCGGGATCTGCCGCCACTGCCGGACAAGCTTACGCCGCACTCGCTCCGCCGCACGTTTGCAAGCGTGCTGTACGCGCTGGGGGAGAGTCCGCCGGTCGTGATGGCGGAAATGGGCCACACGAGCCCGGCGCTTGCGCTCCGGGTCTACGCCCAGGCGATGAGGCGCGACGAGGGTGAGCAGACGCGGCTCCGGGCATTGATCGAGGGTGCCCACTTAGCGGACGCGGGCGCTCAATTGGCAGATATTGGCAGTCGAGGCGAGAGGGCACCGATCGAGCTGATGGAGAGGCAGGCCACGTGAGCCCGGAAACTGGCGGATTTGCAGGGGTTTCCCGGCTGAGCAGTGCGGAGGTCAGGGTGCTCGGCTGCCTGCTCGAAAAGCAGCGCACCACCCCGGACGCCTACCCGCTGAGCCTCAACGCGCTGCGCCTGGCGTGCAACCAGGCGACCAACCGCGACCCCGTGGTGGAGTACGACGACGCCGTGCTCCGCGACGCGCTGCACCGCCTCGAGCGCCGCGGCTACACGCGCATGGCGAGCGGTGCGGGCAGCCGCGCGCCGAAGTACCGCCACCTGCTCGCGGAGGCCCTGCCGATGGGCGCCGAGGAGCAGGCGGTGATCTGCGTCCTGATGCTGCGCGGTCCCCAGACGCCCGGGGAGCTCAAGCAGCGCACTGAGCGCATGCACGCCTTCGCCGATCTCGGGGGGGTGCACGAGACGCTGGAGCGGCTGATCGCACGCGGACTGGCGAGGGCCCTGGAGCGCCGGCCCGGTCAGAAGGAGGAGCGCTACGTCCAGCTGCTGGGGGAGGGCGCCGAGGGTACCGAGGCGGCGTCCTCGTCCGTGCACATGGCGCCATCGCCCACGCCCACGCCCGTTCCCCGTGTCGTGGATGGCTTGGAGGAGCGGGTGGCGCGCCTGGAGCGCGAGGTGGCGCGGCTGCGCGCCGCGCTCGGGGACGGGCTCGGGGAGGTGGGGCCCTCCTCGTATGCGTCCCCCGATCAGGGGGCGGGGTACGCCGAAGGAGAGCTCTCTGCCTCTCAGGGGGAAGAGGAGGAGGGGGAGGGGGCGAGGCTCGAATGGACGTGAGCCACCTGACCCACGCCACCGCGATCCTCGCCGCCTCGGGCTCGGCCGGGGACACCGCCACGGGGGTGGGCATCCCCCTGGCGCTCGCGGCCGGGTTGGTGTCGTTCCTCTCGCCCTGCGTGCTGCCGCTGGTGCCGGGCTATCTCTCGACGGTGATCGGGGTGGCGCCCGCGGACATCCAGGGGGCGGGGGCGCGGCGGGTGCTCGGGCCGAGCCTGCTGTTCATCGCGAGCTTCTCGCTGATCTTCATCCTGCTGGGGTTGAGCGCCACGCAGGTGGGCTCGCTGCTGACCGACCACCTCGGCACGCTGCGCACCGTGGGGGGGGTGCTGATCGTGCTGATGGGGGTGCTGTTCCTTGCCACCCCCTTCGTGGACGCGCTCAACTTCCAGTGGCACTCCGAGTCGCTGATGCGCCTGGCCGGCCGCGGCGGGCCGCTGCTGGCGGGCGCGGCGTTCGCGATCGCATGGACTCCCTGCACCAGCATCACCCTCGGCGCGATTCTCACCCAGGCGGCGGTCTCCAACTCCGCCGCGCACGGCGCGCTGCTGCTCGCCTTCTACTCCCTGGGCCTCGCGATCCCCTTCCTGGCGATCGCGCTCGCCTTCGAGCGCATGACCGGCGCGCTGGCGGTCGTCAAGCGTCACTTCCCCGTGATCGTGGGCGTCGGCGGGGTGGTGATGATCGCGCTGGGCCTCCTGATCCTCACCGGCGAGTTCACGATCCTCAACGCCAAGGCCAACTCGCTGCTTCAGGGCACCGGCCTGGACGTCTCGAGCATCTGAGCCACGCGGTGCTCCCGGTAGCGCCGTTCCCAGGCCTCCTGGTTGCGTTTGGCGTCTTTGATGAAGGGGGAGATCCCGATCGCCTTGACGATCAGCTCGTTGATCTTCGACTCCGGGAAGGGCAGGGGGCGCAGCACGTCCACGAACAGCACCACCCGGGTCTCGTCGGTGTCGTTCCAGACCTCGTGGTTGAAGGTGTCGTCGAAGACCACGCTGTGACCCGCCTCCCAGTGGCGGATCTCATCGCCCACCCGGATCCGGCACGCCTCGGCCTCGCGGGGGACGATCAGCCCTAAGTGGTAGCGCAGCACGCCCTTGTAGGGGCCGCGGTGGTCGAGGATGTGCTTGCGGGGGGAGAGGATCGAGAACATCGCCGTGGTCATCCCCGGGATCTCGCGCATCAGCGCGGCCGTGCGGGGGCACATCTCCACGCCGAGCTTCGCCTCGAAGCCGTACCCGTACAGGAAGAAGGTCTTCCAGCGGTCGTCGTCGGTGATCTCGATCTGGTCCCTGGAGATGTCCTGGAAGTTCGGCAGCGCCTCGCGGTCCTCCAGCACACGCTGGAGCTCCTCGCGGATCACCTCCCAGTTCTGCTCGATGTGCGCCACCCAGGGGAAGCGCTCCAGCGGGAAGAACGCCGCGTCGCCCACGAGCGAGCGTCTGCCGATGAAACGCTCGATCGGGGCGAGGATCCGTTCACCTACGGCGATCGTCCATTGGACGACACGGTCCCACATACGGCTTGGATCTTAGGCGGCCTCGCGGAGGGCTGCAAGCTCTGGCGACTCCGCGAGCTTCTTCAGCGCGCGCTGCTCCAGCTGGGAGGCCCGCTCCGCGGAGAAGCCCAGGCGCTTGCCGATCGCGGTCAGCGTCTGCGGCGCCTCCTGGCCGGTGCCGAAGCGCAACGTGAGCACCGTGCGCTCCGTTTCGGGCAGCTGGGAGATCGCGAGGTGCACGAGGCGCTCGCGCTCGTTCTCGTAGGCGGTCTCCTCCGGGGGCTCCTGGTCGGAGGGCAGCAGGTCGCCGAGGGCGGTGTCGCCGTCCTCGCCCACCTGCTGGTCGAGGCTCACGAGGGCGGCGCGCTGGTGGCGGACTTCCTCGACCTGCTCGATCTCCAGGCCCGTCTCCAGGGCGATCTCCTCGGTGGTGGGCTCCCGCCCGAGGCGCACCGAGAGCTCGCGCTCCACGCGCCCCACCTTGCGGGTGCGCTGGGCGACGTGCACGGGCAGGCGGATCGTGCGGCCCGAGTTCTCCAGGCCCCGCTGGATCGCCTGGCGGATCCACAGGGTGGCGTAGGTGGAGAAACGAAAGCCCTTGCGCCAGTCGAACTTCTCGCTGGCGCGGATCAGGCCGAGCATCCCCTCCTGCACGAGGTCCGCCAGGGGCAGCCCCTGGTTCTGGTAGCGCCGCGCGTTGGAGGCCACCAGGCGCAGGTTGGAGTTGATCATCAGTTCCTTCGCGCGCAGGTCCCCGCGCTCGATTCGCTGCGCCAGTTCGATCTCCTGGTCGGGGGTGAGCAGGGGGTAGCGCCGCGAGTGCGCGAGCAGCTGGTCGACCGACTCGGGGATGAAGCTTTCGGGCTCCGCGGCCACCGGGCGGCGCCGGGGGGCGGGCTCGGAGCGGCTCTCCGCGAAGGGGGAGTCGAGGGTAGTGGGCTCCTGCGCGGCGCCCCTGGGGACGTCGACGGCCTCGAGAGTGTCTAGTGTGGTGATCTGACGGTTATCTTCTGGCATGTGGCTTGATCTCTATGTCCGATGCTTGGAGTCGGAATTATAGGGCATAGTAGTTGCGTTGTCAATTACTCTTGGCGGAGAGGCGCCACGGCGCGCTCACCCGGCCCGCACAGGTGCGCTCACCCCTTTTGAGCCCATCGGCGACCCATAAGTTGCTCTACCCGCGAAAGTTGATCTACCCAAGCGGGCGGGTCGTTATTCGCTCGTTATCGGCTGTGATCGGTTCTTATTCGCCCGTCGCCCCGAGAAACCTGCGAGGCATGGTGTTCGGCTCATCGGACGTCCCGGGCGTTCGCAGGAGCGGCGTGGGGCCCCGCTGGCCGGGAATACGTCCCCGAGCCGTCCGCGCTCTATGGCAGCCGGGCCTCTTCGGCTCCCGTGCTCGTCGTGAGCAGCTCGGCCCCGCCGCGCGTGAGCGTGCGCCGCACGAGGCCTCCGAGCAGCAGCCGGGCGGCGGCGGCGAGGAAATAGGGGCGGGGCACGTAGCGCTCGGGGCGCCGGCGCAGGCCCGTGTCCACGATCGCCTCGGCCGCGCGATCGGAGCTCGAGACGACCCAGGCCGTCAGCGGGCGCGCGAGCAGCTCGCGGGCGGGGAAGCCCTCGGTGGCGATGAAGCCCGGGAACACCTGGCCCACGTGCACCCCGTGCCCGTGCTCCTCGGCGTAGAGCGCGTCGCTCCACCCGGTCAGAGCGAACTTGCTGGCCGAGTAGGCGCCCGTGCCCGGGCGCGCGACCCGCGCGGCGGTGCTCGAGACGTTCACGATCGCGCTCGGCGCGCAGGCCCGCAGCAGCGGCAGCAGCGCCTCGGTGAGCCGCACGGGGGCGTCGAAGTTGAGCGCCATCGTCTGGCGCACGTTGGCGTAGCCGCCCTCCGCGAACGTTCCCCGCCAGGAGGCCCCCGCGTTGTTGACCAGCAGCGTCAGGCGCCCCCCGCAGTGCTCGCGCACGCGCGCGAGCACGCGCTCGGGCGCGTCCCCGTCGGTGAGATCGAGCGCCAGGCAGGTGCACTCGGCGGGCAACGTGTCCGCGAGCTGGCGCAGGCGCTCCTCGCGGCGCGCGACGAGCACCAGCCTGGCGCCCGGCTCACGCGCCAGGCGCCGCGCCGTCGCCTCGCCGATGCCGCTGGAGGCGCCCGTGATCACCGCGACGAGGGGTTCGCTCACCGCCGCGACCTTACAGCAACGCCAGCGCTCGGACTCCGGAGAAACACCAGCGCTTGGACCCCGAAGAGACACCAGCGCTTGGACTCCGAAGAGACACCAGCGCTCGGACCCCGAAGGGGAGGACATTCCTACGGATACAGGATCGAGCCGCTCCGCAGCCTGTACGCTGGGCGGATGGTTTCTTCTGGATCGAGCCTGCCGGTCGAGGGCCATCACCTGAGGGGCATCTCCCCACGGGCCTTCCAGCACCCAGCGGACCGCGCTGCGACGGCGGCTTTGAAATCGATCCCGTATCTGGACACGGTGGTGCGCAAGCTGATCGAGCTGGGCTACGAGCGCGCGCTGCGCCAGAGCTGCCTGGGCTCGGCGGTGAGGCTCTCCGAAGAGCAGCTCGGCGACGTATGGCGCGAGCACGCGATTGCGTACACCACGCTCGACATGGTCGATGTGCCCGACCTCTACCTCACGCAGTACCCGTCGCCTAACGCGATGGCGATCGGCGCCAAGCGCCCGATCGTGGTGGTGCAGTCAGAGCTCGTGGGGCTGCTGGATGCCGGGCAGCGCCGCGCGGTGTTCGCGCACGAGGCCGCGCACATCCTCGCCGACCACCAGCTCTACCGCACCGCGCTGTACATCCTGATGCTGCTGGGGCGGACGTCGCGGCTGCTGCTGCCGCTGGCGCCGATCCGCACGGCGCTGATGGAGTGGGAGCGCGCCACCGAGCTGAGCGCCGATCGCGCCGCCGCGCTCGTCACACGCGACCCGTTGACGGTGTGCCGCACGCTGATGTGCCTCTCCGCCGGGGCGATGGTCGAGGAGCTCGACCTCGACGTGTTCATGCGCCAGGGCCTCGACTACACCGAGAAGGGCGGAGGCCTCGAGCGCCTCACCCGTCTGCTGATCGACCTCGGCGTCAGCCATCCGATGCCGGTGAAGCGCACGCACGAGCTGATGACGTGGGTGCGCTCGGGCGAGTTCGACCGGATCGTGGGCGGGGAGTACCCGACGCGCGACGAACCCGTCGATGCCCGCGCGGAGGGCAGCGAGGCGGTGTCCCACTACGCCGAGCGCTTCCGCGACGCCTTCAGAGACGCCGGCGAGTCGATCAACTCAGTCGGCCAGGAGCTCGCCGGATGGCTGCGGGGATCGGGTGGGGGGGACGCGGAGGAGGAAGAGGACGAAGACGATGAGGCGTAGGCTCTAGGAGCGCCACTTCCCCTGTCCGTAGCGCGCGAGCTCCAACCGCGCGATCACGCCGCGGTGAACCTCGTCGGGGCCGTCGGCCAGGCGCAGTGCGCGGGCCACCGTCCATGCGGCGCCCAGGGGGAAGTCGTCGCTGAGGCCGCCGCCCCCGTGCAGCTGCATCGCCATGTCCACCACCCGCTGGGCCATGTTGGGCACGGCGACCTTGATCTGGGAGACCGCGCCCAGGAATGACTGCCTGCCCGCCCCGGAGGTGTCGATCAGCCACGCCGCGTGCAGCACGTGCAGCCGCGCCTGGTCGATCGCGATGCGGGCATCCGCGATCCGTTCGCGGTTGCCGCCGAGGTTGGCCAGCGGCTTGCCGAACGCCACGCGCTCGGTGGCGCGCCGGCAGGCGAGTTCCAGCGCGAGCTCGGCGAGACCGATCAGGCGCATGCAGTGGTGCACGCGCCCCGGGCCGAGGCGCGCCTGGGCAATCGCGAACGCCTGCCCGGGTCCCCCCACGATCGCGCTCGTGGGCAGGCGCACGTCGGTGAAGGAGACCTCCCCATGGCCGCCGGGGGCGTCGTCGAAGCCCATCGCGGAGAGCATCCGCTCGACCTTCACCCCAGGGGTGTCGAGCGGGACGAGCACCATCGAGTGCTGGTGGTAGCGATCTGCCCCGGGGTCGGTGAGGCCCATGAAGATCGCCACCCGGCAGTTGGGGTGGCCCACGCCGGTGCTCCACCACTTGCGCCCGTCGAGAATCACATCCTCCCCCTCCAGCTTCGCGGTGGCCCGCATGTTGGTGGCGTCCGAGGAGGCCACCTCCGGCTCGGTCATGCAGAACGCCGAGCGGATCTCCCCCGCCAGCAGCGGCTCCAGCCAGCGCTCCTGCTGCTCGGGGGAGCCGAAGTGCAGCAGCACCTCCATGTTGCCGGTGTCCGGGGCGTTGCAGTTGCAAACCTCGCTGGCGATCAGCGAGCGGCCCATGCGCTCCGCCAGGGGGGCGTACTCGACGTTCGATAGCCCCGCCCCCTGGACCCGGCCGCCGACTTCGGGGTTGCCGGGCAGGAAGAGGTTCCACAGGCCCTCCGTGCGCGCCCCCTCCTTCAGCTCCTCGATCGCTGGGTGCACGATCCACGGGTCCGCGCGTGCCAGTAGCTCGCGGTGGTAGGGCTCCTCGCGAGGGGTCACCTCGCGCTCGATGAACGCCTCCAGGCGCTCCAGCAGTTCACGCGCACGAGGGGAGTGCTCGAAGTCCATCACCGCACCTCGAGTACGACCTTGCCGGTGGCGCGCCGCTCGTCGATCGCCTGCAACGCCTCGGCGGCGCGCTCGAGCGGGAAGCGCGCGCCGACGATCGGGCGCACGAAGCCCCCCTCGATCAGCTCGCCGATCCGCTCGCCGATCTCGCGGCAGAGCTCCGGCCGGGCGAGCGCGTAGGCGCCCCAGCCGGCGCCGACCACCTCGACGTTGCCGAGCAGCAGCCGGTTGACCCGCACCTCGGGGATCGAGCCGCCGGTGAAACCCACGACCACCAGGCGGCCGTCGGGGCGCAGCGAGCGCAGGCTGTCGGTGAAGCGGTCTCCGCCGACGGGGTCGAGCACCACGTCCACGCCGCCGCCGCTGAGCGCCTTCGCCTCGTCCTTCCAGGGGCCCTCGGAGCGCAGCACCTCGCCGGCGCCCGCCGCGCGCGCCACCTGCTCCTTCTCCTCGCTGGAGACGACCGCGATCGTGCGCGCGCCGAGGCCCGCGGCGACCTGCAGCGCGGCGGTGCCCACCCCGCCGGCGGCCCCGTGCACGAGCACGGTCTCGCCCTCCCGCAGGCGCCCCCGCAGGGCGAGTGCGAAGTACGCGGTGTGGTAGTTGAGGATCAGCGCCGCGCCCTGCGCGAAGTCGAGGACGTCGGGCAGCGGGAAGGTCAGGAAGGCGGGCGCCACCGCGACCTCGGCGAAGCCGCCGAGCACGCAGAAGGCGGCCACCCGCTGACCGGCGCTCAGTGGGCTGGAGTCGGGTCCCTGCCCGTTCCCCTCGGGTGCGCTGCGCACCACCCCGGCGACCTCGCTCCCGGGGATGAAGGGCAGCGGCGGTTTGTGCTGGTACTCGCCGCGCGTCTGGAGCACCTCGGGGAAGGAGACGCCGGCGGCGTGCACGTCGATCACGACGCCCCCCTCTGGGCTCAGGGGGTTCGACATGCCTTCGGGCTCGGACACCTCGAGCAGCCGCAGCGCGCCGCCGGGGCCGCTGAGCTCCACGATCTGCATCGCCTTCATCGCTCCTCCTCGGTCGCGGCCGGACGGGACCACATTCAACACTCTTTGGGGTCCTTGTGGGCTCTAGCGGGGGCAGGGTACGATGCTGCGCGCCGTCGCGTGGGTGCCGTCTTCGAAGCGGAAGTGGGCGGCGAACCGGAAGCCCCCACGGGGACAGGTGCGGGGCAGGATGATGCCCCGGGGGTGGTAGGCCACATATCTGCCGTGGGTATGTTCGTAATAGGTGAGGTTCAGGGGGCCGATCGTGGAGTGCAGCTCCACGACCGCCGCGTTGGGCGCCCCCGGGAGGGTGGGGACGAGGGGGATGGTGGTGGCGAGCTCGCCACCGAAGGGGTTTCGCGCGGGGAGCACGAGGCCGGGGAAGACGATGTGAGCGGAGACTGGGGACACCCCGACGGCGTAGAAGAGCAGTCCGAGATGCCCGTTGCGGACACGCGCCATGAAGATCGTGGTCCGGGTGCTCTCGTACAGGATGGCGGGGCCGAAGGGGACCTCCACGAGCGCCTGGCCGTAGCCCATCTGGGACTGGGAGGGGCAGCCTCCCACGCCGGCGGATTCCAGGACGGGGACGCTGCAGGTTTCGAGACCCAGGCCGCTGGTGGCGATCCCGAGGTTCGCGGGGTAGTAGAGGTCGACGCCCGTCAGCGGAGAGGGCGCCTGACCCCCAAGGGTGTGGATCGTGAAGCCAAAGCCGATCGTGGTGCCCGCCCCGAGGCGCTCGGGGGTGAGCCTTGCGCTGAGTATTGCCGTCTGCGCGACACTCGTGGTCTGCCTGGCGCTTGCCGTCTCCGCGCTGTCGGCTGTGGCCGACAGGCAGCCGCAGGCCAGCAGCAGTGCAACGGCGGCGCGGATGCGGATGTGGGCAGGGCCAGGAAGAGAGCGGGCCACGGAGGCGAGGCCGAGCCGCGCGAGCAGAGTTCGAACTTTATAGAAGGTTCCCCACACCTCCTCAAAACCATACAGCTTGCACCACTGGCGACAGGGCCCCGTTGCTGATTGTTGTCTGCACGGGCCCCAGCGGGGCCCCTCAACAGAAGTTAGGGTACCCTAACCGCTTGGGATGTGGGCTGGCTGAAGACCCGGAAGCCGAGAGAGACATGGACAGTTACGCAGCTATCGACCGAGCTTCGCGCGGGCGGGCGACCGCGCCTCCCCGGCGACGGGCGGGCACCGCCGCAACCATTCTGCTGCTGATGGCGCTGCTCGCCGCCTGCGGCTCCTCCTCCAAGCCCACGCTGTCCAGCGCGCAGGTGAAGGAGCAGACCTGCAAGCACCTCGAAGCGGTGCTGAGCGACGGGCCTGAACCGGAAGCGGACCCGGTCGGGTACGCGCAGGCGCAGATCCTGCCGCTGCGCCACGTCCACGCCACCGATGTGAAGCTCGCAGGAGCCATCGCGGGACTGGCGTCCGCCTACCAGGAGTTCTCCTCCCGCAACGGCTCGACGCACGCCAAAGAAGCGGTGAGCGCAGCGACCAGGACGCTCGAGACACTCTGCCCGGGGATCGAACTGTGAACGACAAGGAGACGTTCATGACCAAAACACGCCGTCTCGCCGGTCTCCTTGCAGTGCTCGTGCTGGTGCTCGCGGCCGGCCTGGTGGCCGGCTGCGGGGGCTCCTCGTCGGGGTCGGGACAGTCGATCACGCTGTACAACGGCCAGCACGAGCAGACGACCGACTCGCTGGTCGAAGGCTTCGAAAAGCAGACCGGGATCAAGGTGAACGTCCGCAACGACGACGAGGACACGCTCGCGGATGAGATCGTCACCGAGGGGTCCAACTCACCCGCCGACGTGATCTACACCGAGAACTCGCCGGCACTGGAGTATCTGCAGGGCAGGGGCCTGCTCGCACCGGTCGAACCCTCCACGCTCGAGCACACTCCGAGCAGGTACAACTCGCCCCAGGGCGACTGGCTCGGCGTCTCGGCACGGGTGAGCGTGCTGATCTACAACCCAAGCCTCATCAAGGCGAGCGAACTTCCGGCCCACGTCACGGAACTGGCTGACCCGAAGTATCGGGGCAAGCTCGCGTTTGCGGCCGGCGAGACCGATTTCCAGCCGATCGTCACCTCCTACGCTCGCACCTACGGTGAAGCGGCCGCGCTGAAGTGGCTGGAAGCAATCAAGGAAAACGCCGGCAGCAACGTCTACCCCGACAACGAGACGATCGCGGATGAGGTCAACCGTGGCGCTGTCGCCTTCGGGGTCGTCAACCAGTACTACTGGTACCGCATGCGCGCCGAGCTGGGAGCATCGAATGTGCCCTCGAAGATCACCTACTTCGCCCCCCACGACCCTGGTTACGTGCTGGATGTATCGAGTGCTGGGATCCTGAAGTCCTCCGGGCACAAGGCTGCGGCACAGAAGTTCCTCACGTTCCTCGCCTCGAAGCGGGGCCAGGAAATCATCGCGCACTCGATCAGCTTCGAGTACCCGATCGACGACGGTGTCAGCACCGCCGCGCCGGAGACCCCGTTCGATCGACTCCAGCCCAACTCGATCACCATTCCCGAGCTCGGGGACGGATCGACCGCGATCGCGCTGCTGCGCAAGGCTGGGCTGCTGTGAGAACAGCGAACGGCGTCCTGGACCAGGTCGTTTGAGAATGACGACGACGGGGTCGAGTACGAACGCTGCGCACGCGGCGGCGCCTGCTGGAGTCGGCCAGGGGATCGTGGCGCCTGCTCGCGCCCCGCGACCGTGGACTCTGCTGGTGCTGAGCGTGGCGGTCGCGGTCGTGTTGGTGTTGCCGCTGTGCTTCCTGTTGATCGAGGCTCACGGTGCGGGGACCTCGACGATCGTGGATCTGATCTTCCGGTCGCTGACGGCGAGCCTGTTGTGGAACACCGTCCGGTTGACCGTGGTGGTGACTGTGTTGTGCGCGGTGATCGGGACTGCGGCGGCGTGGCTGATCGAGCGGACCGATCTGCCGGGCCGAGGGGTGTGGGCGGTGCTCGTGGTCGTGCCGCTCGCGATCCCCGATTTCGTGGTCAGCTTCGGCTGGGCGTCATTGAGCACCTGGGTGCAGGGGTTTCGCGGCGCGGTGCTCGTGATGACCCTCGCGGTGTATCCGCTCGTGTACCTGCCGGTCGCCGCGAGCTTCCGCGGCGCCGACCCCGGCCAGGAGGAGGTGGCGCGCAGCCTCGGCGCCGGGCGCCTCGCGACGTTTTGGCGGATCACGCTCGGACAGGCGAGGACGGCGATTCTCGGTGGCTGTCTGCTCGTCGCGCTCGTCATCCTCGCCGAGTACGGCGCGTTTGAGATCCTCGGCTATCAGACGTTCACGACGGAGATATTTACCGAGTTCAACGTCTCGTTCAACGTGCCGACCGCCTCGGCGCTGTCGCTCGTGCTCGTGCTCCTGAGCCTGCTGGTGCTCTCCGGGGAGGGACTGGCGCGGGGTCGAGGCCGGATCAGCCGCTCGGGTCCGCTCGCCCAGCGCGTCGTCTCACGACACCGATTGGGTGCCACCACGGTGCCGGTGCTCGCCGGCTTGCTCCTGCTCGTGGGGTTGGCGCTCGGGGTGCCGGTCGGCGCGAGCGTGTACTGGATCCTCGAGTCCGGGCGCGGCTATCTCACTGGGGTGTCGCTGCTGGACGCGGCTTGGCACACCGCCCTCTACAGCGGCCTCGCCGCCCTGCTGTCGAGCGCGATGGCGCTGCCCGTGGCGCTCCTGGCCGTGCGTCATCGGGGCCGTGCCTACCAGCTGCTGGAACGCAGCACCTACCTCGTGCTCGCGCTGCCCGGCCTTGTGATCGCGTTCGCGCTCTCCTACTTCTGCGAGCGCTACGCGGGGGGGTTTCTCTACCAGAGCGCACCGCTGCTGATCCTCGCCTACGCGATCCTGTTCTTCCCGCTCGCGCTCGTCTGCGTCCGCGCCTCGGTGATGCAGGCACCCCCAGAGCTCGAGGAGGTCGCCCGCTCGCTCGGCGAGCACCGCCTCGCGGTACTGCGAAGGGTGACGCTCCCATTGATCGGTCCGGGGCTCGCGGCGGCTTTCTGCCTGGTGTTCCTCTCGGCGGTGACCGAGCTCACCGCCACGCTGATCCTGATCCCCACAGGCGTGCAGACCCTCGCCACCCAGTTCTGGGCCTACCAGCAGAACCTCGCCTACGGTCAGGCCGCGCCGTTCGCGCTGGCGATCATCGTGATCGCGGCCGTGCCGAGCTACGTGCTCGGACGCTTCTTCGACCGCCTCCCATCCAGGGCGGCGGTGGCGACATGAGCCGGCTGACGGTCGCCGACCTGTGGAAGGGCTACCCGGGGCAGCCGGTGCTGCGGGGCCTCGAGCTCGAGGCCCCGGCGGGATCGCTGACCGCGGTGCTGGGGCTCTCGGGCTGTGGCAAGACAACGCTGCTGCGGGTGATCGCGGGCTTCGAGCGGGCCGAGCGGGGTCTGGTGCGGTTGGGGGAGCGGACGCTCGACGACGGGCACAGCTTCCTGGCGCCGGAGCGGCGCGGCATCGGCTACGTGCCGCAGGAGGGCGCCCTGTTCCCCCATCTGAGCGTGAAGGGGAACGTCGGGTTCGGCCTCTCCCGCAGCGAGCGCCGCGGCAGCGCGGTCCCCGAGCTGCTCGAGCTGGTGGGACTCGCAGCGCTGGCCGAGCGCTTCCCGCATCAGCTCTCCGGTGGCGAGCAGCAGCGTGTGGCGCTCGCCCGCGCGCTCGCCCGGCGCCCCGAGGTGCTGCTCCTGGACGAGCCCTTCTCCTCGCTCGACGCCTCGCTGCGCACGCGGATGCGCGAAGAGGTGGGGGCGCTGCTTCGCGCGCAGGGCGTCACGACGGTGCTGGTGACCCACGACCAGGAGGAGGCGCTCTCGCTGGCCGACACCGTCGCGGTGCTGCGCGACGGCGCGATCGCTCAGCTGGGAACGCCCGTGCAGCTGTACAACCAGCCCCGCGACAAGCGCCTCGCCGGCTTCCTCGGGGCGGCGAACCTGATCGAGGCTGCGTTCGAGGACGGGATCGCGCGCACACCGCTGGGGGCGCTCGAGCTGCGCCGCGAACCGGGGCGGCCGAGTGCCGCTGGGGGGCTCGTGCTGGTGCGCCCCGAGCAGCTCGAGGTGCGCAGCCGCGTCCGCGGGGAGCCGGCGGCGGCAGGTGGGGAGTCGGCGGTGGGAGGTGGGGAGCGGGCGGCGGGAGGTGGGGGAGGTGGGGAGTCCGCGGTGCCACCTGCTGCGAGTAGCGCGATCGCCGGTCAGGGGCCTGCGGGCATCGCGGGCACGGTGGAGCAGTGCCGCTACTACGGACACGACGCGCTCCTGCACATCCGGCCCGCGGAGCCCCCCGGCGCGGAGCTGCTGCTCGCGCGAGTGCACGGCGAACAGGCGCTCCCCGTGGGCACGCCGGTGACAGTCGCCGCGCAGGGACCCGTGACTGTTGTGGAGAGCTAGGTCCGCTCCCAGACGGCGAGGCGCACCAGTGCGCTGGAGTCGACAGCACGCGCCGTGAGGATGCAGGTGTGGCCGGCTTCGCGCCAGGTGAGGACGGTCCTGCCCGCGGCCCTCACGACGTGGAAGCGCACGCCGTGGCGCACGATCGTGGCGCTGCCCGCCGGGACGGGCAGGGCGGCGCCGGAGACGATCGAGTACCCGATGCGTCGTGCGCTGCGGTCGATGTAGAAGACCGTTGTCACCGTGCGCCCCCCGACGGTGTCCGTGCGGGCGCCGGCGGCTTCCCAGCCGAGCCTCCCGCCCCAGTATGGGTAGGCGATCCCCTCGGCGGAGACCGCAAGCAGGCGCGAGTTGTGCGGGTTCTCAGCGGGCGCAGCCCGGGTCGAGGGAGCCAGCGCCACGCGCGAGGCCTGCAGCACCGTGGGCGCGGGGGTGGGGCCGCCGGACCCCCCCGTGGTCAGCGCCACGGTCACCGCCGCCACGGCCATCACTGCCAGCGTGAGCGCCGCCGCCGCCTGCAGCCGCATGGGGCCGCGTCGAGCCATAGGGCGCCGCCTGCGAGGGGAGCCGGCCAAGCGGGTGCTGGCAGGCACGCCCTCGCCGTCGCTCAGCGTCTCGATCGAGCGGCGCAGCACACTGGGCGCCTGGACGCTCTCGAGGGCACCCACGATTGCCAAGGCGGTGCGCTGGCGCTCGAGCTCGGCCGCCAGCTCGGGGCGCTCGGCGATGAGCGCGAGCAGCTGCTCGCTGCGCTCGGCTGGCAGCGTGCCGTCGGCGAGCGCCGCCAGCTCGATCTCGATGTTCTCGGATCCGCTGCTCATTCGTGACCTCGCTGAGTAAGACGCCGCGGTGGCGGCTGATCTTCCCGCTGCGTAAGGGGAGGAGCCTCGGGGTCGCCGGAGGCCGACTCGCCCGCGAGCCTGAGGGCGACCTGCTGGCGGGCGCGGAAGACCCTCGTGGCGATGGTTGCTTCCTTGGTCTCGAGGACGGCCGCCGCCTCGCGATAGGAGAGCCCGGCGATGTCCACCGCGACCAGCGCGAGGCGGTAGCGCTCGGGAAGCGCAGCGATGACGCCGAAGACCTCCCGCGCTTCGAGGGCCTCCTCGGGGCGCTGCCCGGTCCCGGGGTCGACCGGGTCGCTCTCATCGATGGGCGCCCCGCCGATGCGCGGCCGGCGCGCAGCGGTGCGGCGCTGGGTGAGGAAGGTGTTGCGCAGCACCGTCATCAGGTAGGCGAGCTCGTCCTGGCCGCGCAGCAGACGGGGACGGGCAAGGACGCGCGCGCATGTCTCCTGCACGAGATCTTCCGCCTCGTGGGGGGAGCCGCACAGTGCCCGGGCCACTCGGTAGAGACGGTCCAGATGGCGCGGCAGCGACTGGGGATCGAGCGCGGGCACCAGGCACGACTGTAGCGGTCGTCGTGCGGCTCAGTGAGGATCTGCTGGTGGTGCAAGGCAAGTCTCAGAGCAGCGGAGTCAACGGCAGGACCTGGTGAAAGGTTTGCTCTGCAGTGGAGTCCTGGGTGGTGAGGCGCCATCGAATCGGCTGTGGTCGAACGCGATAGCGAATCGACTGTGGTCGACGCGATAGCGAATCGATCTATCGTCATGTAGATCGGCCAGGTAATCAATCGACCAAGGAGGTCGAGGTGCGACACCCTTCCGTGCTTGCAGCGACAATTCTCCTAGCAGCCGGCGTTGCCGTCGCGGGCTGTGGCTCCAGCTCATCGAAAACCGAAGCGAGCGGCTATCCCTCGACGGCGGCGTCCACGGCGAAGAGCGCGGCCGCGGCAGCGGGTACCTCGACCTCTGTGAGTTCCGCGACCGGGGGGACCGTGGTGACCACGATGCACACGGGCCTCGGCACGATCCTCGCGGCGGGCCCCAAGCGGCTGACGGTGTACCTGTTCGCGGCAGACACTGGCTCGACCTCCACCTGCTCGGAAGCGTGCGCGCAGGTGTGGCCACCGGTGACCAGCTCCGGCAGTCCGAAGGCCGTGGGGGGCGCGGTGGCGGCGGATCTGGGCACCACCACCCGCTCGGACGGGACCAAGCAGGTCACCTACAAGGGGCATCCGCTCTACTACTACGTGAGCGACCAGCAGTCGGGGGAAACCACGGGCCAGGGTGTCAACAGCTTTGGGGCCCCCTGGTACGTCCTCTCTGCGGCGGGTGGCGAAATTCGCTGACCTCCCGGACGGGACGGCTGCCCTCCTCGAAGGAATGGCTGACCTTCTGGAAGGAATGCGGCCTCGGCGGAGTCGGTGAAGCCGAAGGAGCCCTTGCCAGGGCGGTACCCCCGGATGAGCGGTCGCCATGGAACGGCGACCGCTCATCTGCTTTGGCCTCATCTGCCCGAGTCTGGTCTGTCTTGGGCCTCGTCCTCTGCTTCCGCTGGCCAGCGGCCGATCCGCAGGACCCCGCCGTCGTGGGCGAGGAGACGCGCGGGCAGGCCGAGTCGCTCGAGCCATCGCGGTGCGCGCTCTCCGCGCACGAGCGCGGCGGTGCTCGCGATGTTCGCGTCGGTGCAGTCGGCCGCGGCCACGCTGGCCGTGCGCCACGGGCCCCGCACCGGTGCGCCGGCGGCGGGGTCGATGATGTGGTGCATCGCGTCGGCGCCGCGCTGCCAGCGGCGCACGGCGGTGCTCGAGGTGGCGAGGCCGCCGGAGGCGATCGCGACCGTCTGTCCCCGCGCATCCGTCCCGGCTCGGTGGTCGTCGGTGACGCGGATGCGCCAGCCGCCCGCCGGAGCGCGGCCCGCGGTGGCGATGTCCCCACCGAGGCTCACCAACACCCCACAGCCCGCCGCCGCCTGAGCGGCCCGGGCGGCGCGGTCGGCGGCCCATGCTTTGGCGGTGGCGCCGAGATCCAGCACGATCCCGCGGGGGACACGCACGGTGCAGAGCCGAGGGTCGAGCTCGACTGTGCGATAGCCGCTGCGCAGCCGCGCGGCGAGGGTTGGGGGTCTGGTCCAGGGGCGCCTGGCGGCGAGGTGGGGGAGGTCGCGCTCGCCGGTGCGCTCCAGCAGCGACCAGTCGCGGTCGTAGCCCGCGAGCGCCAGCGCCGCGCCCACGCTGGGGTCGACGTCGCCGTCGGTCAGCTCGGCAGCCCGCAGGGCGACCTGGAGCGCTTCGATCAGCAACGGGGCGACCCGCACCGGCGGGCCTCCCGCGCGGGCGTTCACGCGGCTGAGATCCGAGTCAGTGCGGAAACGGCTGCAGGCGCGGTCGAGCTCCTCGAGCCCGCGCGCGAGGATCGCGCTGGCACGGGGCAGCCAGAGGGGATCCGTGACCTGCAGCACCACCTCGCTACCGAGCGCCTCCCAGCGCGCGGTTGCCGGCCCGCCGCCCTGGATGGGGGGCTGCATGATGTGGCCCGGCGCCCCGAGCGCGGAGGGACTCATGGGTGGAGCATGTGTGCGCCGCACAAGCTCCGGCTAAAGTACGGGTGAGAGATTCCACAGGGTTGGTCTCTCGGCCAGGCCCGGTTGCGCTGGGCTGGGCCGGTGCGGCGTGGGCGTGGGGACCGGCTGGTGGAACGCGCGCCCCCGCTTACAAATTTCTCCCCTCACAGCGCACCCCAGGCGCGTGCGCGTTGTTCGAGCTTGCAGCAGGTGCCCCCGGACCCGATTCACAGCCAAGCGGCCCGCACGGAGTCGGGCAGCGACCGCCGTACCTTCCTCAAGCGGGGGCTGCTCGCCGCTGGCTCGCTGGCGCTCGGCTCTCATCGCCCGTCCCCGCCGGCTCTTGCGGTGGCCAGGCCGAGCCGCCACCGGCGACGCGCAGGGGGGCGGGGAGGTGGGCGGGCTCCTAATCTCCTCGTGATCCTCGTCGACCAGATGCGCGCTCCGGCGTGGTGGCCGACCGGCGCGGCGCCCTCGGCGATCACACCCAACCTGCTCGCCCTGCGCGCGGGGGCGGTCAGCTTCGAACGCCACTACACCGCCTCCAACGACTGCACCCCCTCGCGCGGAGCGCTGGTGACCGGGCTCTACTCGCACCAGACTGGCTGTCTGATCACCGGCGACAGCCGCCTGGACCCCGGCTTTCCCACCTGGGGGACGCTGCTGCGCGAGCGCGGCTATCAGACCAACTGGTGGGGCAAGTGGCACCTCAACCCCAATCCCAACGCATCGCTCGAGCCCTACGGGTTCTCTGGTGGCACCTACCCCTCGCCCAATGGCTCGCCGGGGCAGGGCAGCGCAGTCGACTCCACGATCGCCACCCAGTTCGCCGAATGGCTGAGCGAGGAGGGTGCGGGCCAGCCGTGGTGCTCGACGGTCTCCTTCGTGAACCCCCACGACGTCGCTTGGTGGTACCGCTTCACCAGCGAAATCCCGGTGGAGAACTCGCCCTCCGCGCTCGCCACGGCGCTCCCCCCGAACTTCGAGACCCCCGAAGCGCTCGAAGCGCAGCGCAAGCCCCTCCTGCAGCGCTCCCTGCAGGACACCGCCGCGCGCTCCTTCGGAGCGGTCCCCTTCGCCGGCCCCGAAGCGCTGAGCATGTGGACTGGGCTGATGAACACCTATCTGATGCTCCAGAGCTACGTCGACGCCCAGATCGGCACCGTGCTCGCCGCACTCGCCGCCCAGCCCGCCGTGCGGGAGAACACCGTGGTGCTCTTCACCTCCGACCACGGCGAGTACGGCGGCTCCCACGGCCTGCGTGGCAAGGGCGCCAGCGCCTACGAGGAGGCGATCCGCGTGCCCCTATACGTGCGCGACTTCCGCGGCCTCGCCACCGTCGCCCCCGCGGCCGGCCGCTACCAGCTCACCTCCTCGGTCGATCTCGTCGCGCTGCTGCTCACCCTCGCCACCGGCTCGGGCGCGTGGCGGGGGGAAGAGCGCTACCGCCACCTTGCCGCGCGCCACGACCTCGCCGCGATCTGCGCCCATCCCGCCGCGCCCGGGCGCCAGTGGATCCTGCACGCCACCGATGAGGACGTCACCGAGTTCGCCACCGAACCCTACGCCGCCGACGCGCCCCGCCACGTCGTCGCGCTTCGCACCCAGCGCGGCAAGCTCGCCCTCTACTCCGACTGGGCGGGAGGGGAAGCGCCCGATCCCCTTGCCGTGGAACCCGCCGGCCAGGAATTCGAGCTCTACGACTACAGCTCACCCGCGGGCCGCGCCGAGCTGCCCAACAGCGCGGGCGCGGGCGAAGCGCTCGAAGAGGAACTGTGGGTCACCCTCGAAGAAGAGGCGATCCCGCGCGAGCTGCGCGCCCCCCTGCCCGCCTTCCTGCAGGAGGCCCAGCGCCGGGGCCTTGCCAATTACGGGGACGTCGAGGAGATCCAGAGCCTCAAGGCCTACGCGGCCCATGAGCGCAGCTCCGCTTCGGAAACCGAATCGGCGCCCACTCCGGATTGACGTCGGCGGGGTGAGGCACGCTATGTTTCCAAACGACCGGTCTGGGGTAACATTCTAGTGACCGGATCAAACGGGGAGGGAGAAGCGTTGCCGCGAACATCACCGCCCGAGAACGAGTGGACGATTCCAAGTCTGCGGGAGCCGCGCTACTCGCAGTCGCTGGAGCGCGGCCTCGCGATTCTCGCGTGCTTCACACCCGACCGCCCCGTGCTGGGGATCGCGGACATCGCCGACGCGCTCGGCATGAGCCGCTCCACGACGCATCGCTATGTCATCACGCTCGTGGCCCTCGGCTATCTGGAGCAGGGAGCCTCGCGCAAGTACCGCCTCGGCCTGCACGTCACCGACCTCGGGATGTCCGCGCTGAACTCCACCGGTCTGCGCGAGCACGCCCAGCCCTATCTGGAGGAACTTCGCCGGCGGACGGGGTACACGATCAACGTGGCCGTGCTCGATGGAACCGAGATCGTCTACGTTGCGCGCGCCCGCAGCCATCGCCGTGGCCAGCAGCGCATCGACCTCGGCCTCACGCTCGGGTCCCGTCTACCCGCCTACTGCACCGCGATGGGCAAGTTGCTCCTCGCTCACCTCCCCGACCGCGAGTGCCGCGAGCTGATGTCGGAAATCCGCCTGGAGCGGCGGACGCCCACGACGATCACCAACAGGCGCCTGCTGCAGATCGAGTTCGAGCGCATCCGCGAGGAGGGTTACGCCGTCAACGACCAGGAGCTCACCCCCGGCCTGCACTCGATCGCCGCGCCGATCCGCTCGGACTCGCGCGAGGTGGTGGCTGCAGTCAACATGTCCGCGCACAGCTCGATGATCTCCCTGCAGGACCTCATCGACCACCTCGGCCCGCACCTGATTGCAACCGCCGACCGCATCTCCGCGCGCCTCGGCTACCGCCGCGACGACGAGATCGCCGCGGCAGGCAGCGGCGGTTAGGAGTGCCTTAGGAGTGACGCCTGGGGCTCGCGCTGAGCGCCTGGGTCGACGTGGCCACCCGCAGCAGAACCGTCGTGTCGGCGGGGACGCTCGCCGCGATTGCGCCCGTCGTGCTGGTGAGCGCACCGGTCCACACGTTGCGCACCTGATACCCGCCCGCCGCCGGCATCCCCACCGCGGCTGCGGTGGTCGCGATCTCGATCGTTTTCCCTGAGGTGTTGAGCAGCGCCACCGCTCGGGTGCCATTGGCGAGCGGCTTGACCCACACCTGCCCGGAGCCTTCCGAGGAGAGCAGCCGCGCCTGCTGGCCGGCGGGATCCTGGTCGATCGCGATCGCTTCCCTGCTCGTGACCGTGGTCTGGGTGGCGCTCGACATGGAGACCAGGTCCTCGCTGATCATGAGCGGAGCCGCGAGCATCGCCCACATGCTGAGTTGCGTACGGAACTGCGCCGCGGACATCCCCTGGTCGGGTCCGAGGTAGTCCGGGTCGTTCCAGTGCCCCGGTCCCGCCGCTTCGGGGTCGGCGGCGTCCGCGTCCAGGTTGCGCAGCACGCTGGTGAATTCCACGTCCCCCGGAACCCCCACGTCGGTGTCGGTGCGCCAGCTGTTGCCCACGCTGGGCCCGAAGGTGTAGGAGGCGAACGCCGAGCCTTCCAGCACCGGGACTTCGCTTTCGTATTGGCCCGGCTGCAGGTAGTTGCAGACCGACAGCAGCATCGGGCGGTGGCGGGAGTTGTGCACGATCGCTTCGTGGAAGGCGGTGTACGCGGCCGCCGGTTCCAACCTCTGCTGGATGCCCCCGCAGTAGTCGACCTTCACAGCATCGAAGCCCCACGCCGCGAACGTGTTGACGTCCTGCTGGTAGTGCCCGTAGCTGCCCTGTCCCGTCCCGCCGCAGCCGTTGGTGCCCGCATCGGTGTAGAGGCCCACTTTCAATCCCGCCGCGTGCAGCACGCTCGTCAGCCACGCCATCCCGTGGGGCCACTGTTTGGGGTTGACTGTGATTTCCCCCGCCGCGTTGCGCGTCCCCTGCCACCAGCCCACGTCCAGCCACAGGTAGTCATAACCGTCGTGGATCAGTCCCCGTGAGCGCATCTGGCTCGCCTGCTCGAGGATCGTGGCCTCGTCGTAGTGGGAGCCGAAGGCGAAGTACGTGTCCCAGCCCATGTACGGCGTGGGGGCCAGGACGCTCGTAGGCGTAGCCCCTCCGCTCGCCCGCCCAAGAACCCCGTGACGGGTGCCTCGCGCCCCTGCGGCAGAGGCGAGCAGCAGCATCAGGGCTCCCACGCAAGCGCATGTCTTGGCGGCGGAGCTCATCGCCGGTGGCGGGAGGACGCCTTCCCGGCGCCGCCCAGCGTGACCGTGGCGCTCTTCAGCTGGGCGCTGAGCGCGCCGACCACGGTTCCGCTCACGGACAGCTTCGCCGTGAGCTTGTGCAGGCGCGCGAGCAGGTGCCGGCCGGTCGTGTTCAGGGCGACGGCGACCGTGCGCTGCGCCCCGGCGGGCAGGTGCGTGGTGCTCGCGCCGACCGTCACCGTTGCGTGGCGCGTGCGGCTGGCCGCCACCGCGATGACGCGGCCTCCCCGCAGCGTCTCCACGACAGTGAGGCGCAGCGCGATCGAGCAGCTGCCCGCCGCCTGCGCCGAGCACGTGAGCAGCACGCTCACCGTGCTTCCCGACACGTGCACCGCCCCGACCTTGGTCTCCGAGATCGAACCCAGGCCGCCCGCGGGCACGGTGACGAACGCGCTCGTCGCGCTTGCGCTGCCGGCGGCGTTGGTCGCGGTCACGCGGCATTGCAGGTGATGGGAGACGTCGGCGCTGCCCACCAGATAGCTCGAGCCGCTCGCGCCCGCGATCGCCTTGGTGTCGCGCAGCCACGCGTAGCTGAGCGTCGCGCCGCCCGAGCTGACCCCTGATTTGCAGGTGAGGTGCTGTCCAAGTGCTGGGATCCCGCCGATCGAGGGGTGGGGCTGCACGAGCGGGGGGGCGGTCGTCGTGAACGTCGCGTCCAGTGTTCTCTCGGTGCCGCTCGCGGTGGCGAGCACCAGCCGGTAGTGGTAGGTGGTGTGGGCGGTGAGGGTGCTCAGCGTCACGCTCACCGCCCCGCTCGTGCCGCCCGCCGGGAGCGGGGCGTTGCAGGGGACGCTCTTTTCGTAGGCCGTGCTCGGGCCGTATTCGAAGTGGCATTCGGTGAGCGTCGCGTCCTCGGGGTTGACCGCGGCGGTGAGCGTCGCGGAGGTTTCGGCGAGCGCGCTCGCCGAGGGTTCCGCGGCGGAGGGCGGGGGAGTGGTCGCGACGAACACCTGGCCGGCGCCGGCCCCCACTCCGGAGACGGTCGCGCAGAGCCCTTCGGAGGTGCACGAGACCCCGGTCAGCGGTGTCCCGGGGTCGATCGGGGAGAAGGTCCAGGATGGCGCCTGCGCGGTGGGGTCGTCGCTGACGTAGGCGCCCCCGCCGCCGTCGACGAACGCGCAGAGACCGGCCGCCGCGCAGGAGACGCCCTCCGCCATGTCGGGGCCCGTGAGCGTTTCGATCGGGGTCGTGCTCCAGGTGGGCCCTGGCCCGCTCGGGGGCCCGGCCGCGGCGATGTTCGCGCTCGCCAGCGCATCCCCCGCTTCGTCCACGGCCACACACACGCTGATGGGAGCGGCGCTGCAGGAAATTGCCGCGAGCCCCAGGACGTCGAGTGGGCGAGGGTGCCACACGCCCGCGTCGCTCCTCGTCAGCGCCTGGCCGGCGCTGTCCACGGCCACGCACGGCAGGTCCACGGCGCAGGAGACCGAGCTCAGCGTGCTCCCCCTGTCGATTTCGAGCTTGGACCAGCTCGAGGCGGCGCCGGCGGTGGGGTTCGTACTGAGAAACGCGCTGCCGCTGCCACTGCCGCCGCTGCTGCCGTCGACCGCCACGCACAGCGAGGTGGTGGGGCAGGAGATCGAGCTGAGGGACCCCCCCTTGTCGATTTCCACAGGCGGGGACCAGGAGGCCGGCTCGGCCAGGCCTGGATCGGTGCTGAGAAACACATCCCCGTCTTTGCCGACCGCGGCGCAGAGGGCGCTGGAGGCGCAGGAGACCCCGGTGAGCGCCGACGCACCGGCGATCGCAACGCGGTTCCAGCTCGCGGCCCCGGCAGGGTTGGTGCCGATCACCGCGTCGCCTTCCCCGTCAACGGCCACGCAGAGGGCGTTGGAGGCGCAGGAGACCCCGGTGAGCGCCGACGTATCGATTCTGCTCGCCCTCCAGCTCAGCGTCGGTGCCGCCGCGGCTGGGGTGGCGGCAAGGCAGGCCGACAGTGCAGCGCAGAGCGCTGCTGCGATCGCGGCACGAATGCAGGCTGAGGGACCCTTCGGGGGCACGTCCACTCCTAACACCGGTGCCGCTCCGCGGTTGCGCATGGCCACCGCGGAATTTATGGATGCAATGCATCGCCCGCCCCTGGACCCGAGGTGATGAGTACACTTGTCTGCAAGTTCCGCCCTCCAGGGTTTCATGGGGAGCCCCCCAGAGGCTCATGGAGGGCACTACGGGGTGTGAATCTTCTGCTAAT
The DNA here is from genome assembly GCA_963713985.1 of uncultured Solirubrobacterales bacterium. Lineage (GTDB taxonomy): Bacteria > Actinomycetota > Thermoleophilia > Solirubrobacterales > Solirubrobacteraceae > Palsa-744. Next base: position 3,041,067 of record OY970219.1, read on the forward strand.
TCGTGTTTATCAAATGACCAGTCTACGAGAATAATTCCATAGAAACGACATCGAATGCCGATTTGATGTACGGTCCTGCTCAAACATGCCACGTAAGCGAACTGTTGGTCTATCTGCCGGAGAGGCCGTCCTGGGGCTCGTGATCGAGCGACCCGACAGCGCCTCGCGGCTGGGGCAGCGTCTGGTGGAGCGCTTCCGCTCCGCCCAATTCACCCGCTCCACGGGCCACAACGCTCTGAGCAGGCTCGCCCGGCAGGGGCTCGTTCGCGCGGTCGCCGACGGGGACGCGCCGGAGGGGGAGGGGGAGGGGGAGGGGCGCTACGAGGCGACACCGCTGGGCGTCGAGCACTTCCGCGCGTGGCTGCGGGCGTCATCGACGGCGGCCCCGGCGCTCCGCGAGGAGCTGCATGCGAAGGTCGAATTCTGCGCCCCCGAGGACCTGCCGCTGCTGATTGACGCGATCTGTGCAGAGGAACGGGCCTGCGCGCGCATGTTCGCGGCCGCCCAGGGGCATCTCAGCGAGGCCGAGCTCGTCGCACCGCGGCCCTCCACGGAGGCCGAGCGGTTCTCGCAGCTGACGCGTAGCGCCGTTCTGCGCGACGAAGCGGCGATGTGGGGCATGAGGTTCAAGCGCCTGGAGCGCCTGCGCGCGCGCCTGGAGGAGATGCGCTCCGCTACTTGCGCACTGGAGCCCGATCGCCGCGCCGATGGTTCCCAGCCCGATCGCCGCGCCGATGGACCCCGGCCCGATCGCCGCGCCGATGGACCCCGGCCCGACTACCGCGCCGGCGGACCCCAGCCCGATCGCCGCGGAGGAGGATCCCAGCTCGACCGCCGCGTAGCTCAGCTCGATCACACCGCCCGCGGACCCCACCCACCCGACTCCGTGGAGCGCGACGCGGCGGGGATCGCGCGGAGATGAGCGCGGCGCTCTCGCTGGAGGGGGTGGGCAAGCGATACCGGCGCGGAGAGCTCACGCGCTGGCTGCTGCGGCGTGTGAACCTCCAGGTGCACGCGGGGGAGGTCGTCTCGGTGGTGGCGATGCGCAGCCAGGGCAAGACCACACTGCTGCGCCTCGCGGCGGGCATGCTCGTCCCGGACGAGGGCCGGGTGCTGCTCGGGCGGTTGGACCTCGCAGGGCTCTCCGACCGCTCTCACTCGCGCCTGCTGCGCGAGCAGATTGGCTGGGCCGGGCGCAGCGGGCCCGGGATTGGCGTGAGGATGCTCGACTACATCGCGATGCGCATGGCGATCGGCGGGCGCAGCCACAGGCGCGAGGTGCGCTTCCTCGCGCTGGAGGCGCTCGAGCGGGTGGGCGTCGAGCACAGCGCCGAGCGGCGCTGGGAGGAGCTCTCCGATTGGGAGCGCGCGCTGGTGGAGATCGCGCAGGCGATCGCGGGCGCTCCGCGGCTGCTGCTCGTGGACGACCTGATCGACGGGCTCGGGATGCGCGAGACCGAGGAGCTCGCGAGGCTCGTGCGCTCGCTCGCGGAGGACCTCTCGATGGGCGTGCTGATGGCGGTCTCGGACACCGAGGCGGCGCTCTGCTCGCACCGTGTCCTCTCGCTCGCGGAGGGTCACCTGGCGGTGATCTTCGATCCCGGCGCCCAGAGCCCGGCGAACGTGATCGACTTCCCCGTAAGTGTGGAGCCGGCGTTACGCGGCGTGCGCCACCGGTGAGGCATGCTGGAGCTGCGCGAGCTCGTCAAGCAGTACCAGGTCGGCGACGGCGAGCCGGTGCGCGCGGTGGACGGCGTGTCGAGCACGATCGCCGCGGGCGAGTTGGTGGCGCTGTACGGGCCCAGCGGCTCGGGCAAGACGACGCTGCTGATGGTGGTCGCCGCGCTGCTGCGCCCGGACAGCGGGGCGGTGCTCCTCGACGGGCGGGAGGTCTCCGCGCTCTCGGAGAACGAGGGCGCCGGCTACAGGCTGCGGGAGGTGGGGATCGTGGGTGCGCCCTCGGATCTGCTCGCGGGGGCGCGCGCGATCGAGAACGCCTCGCTGAAGCTGTGGCTGACCCATGCCCGCGACGCCGAGCGGCGGATCGAACCCCTGCTCGAGCGCCTCGGCCTGGGCCGGCGCATGCGCCACCGCACCGAGCAGCTCTCGATGGGCGAGCGCCAGCGGGTGCTGATCGCCCAGGCGCTCTCGACCGAGCCGAAGCTCGTGCTGGCGGATGAGCCCACCGGCAACCTCGACACGCATCGCAGTCGCGAGGTGCTGGAGCTGCTCTCCGAGCTCTGCCGCGAGCGCGGCGCCGCGGTCCTGCTCGCCACCCACGACCCCTTGGCGGCGGCATACGCCGACCGCGTCCACGAACTGCGCGACGGCCGCCTGCAGGAATACCGGCCCGAGCAGCCCCCGATGACTGTGCCCGAGCAGCCCCGGATGACCGTGCCCGCGCAGCCCCCGATGACCGAGGCGGGCTCGCGACTCGCGGGGTCCTGAGCGGCGATGGCCTCGTGGGAGATCCTCTACATCTACCGCGCCCGCCTGCGCGCGCGGCTGGTGCTCGTGCAGGAGCTGCTGGCGATCCTCGGGATCGCCGTCGGCGTTGCGCTGTTGTTCGCCTCCCAGGTGGCGAGCACGAGCCTCGACGGCTCGATCCAGCAGCTCGCCAGCGGGATCGTGGGTCGCGCGAGCCTGCAGATGGTCGCGCGCGATCCGCACGGTTTCCCGGAGCGGCTGCTCGACCGGGTGAGAGGGCTTCCGGGGGTCCTCGGGGCGGCGCCGGTGCTCGAGGTGCGTGCGACCGTGATCGGCCCGAGGGGGCGCAGCGCGGTCGACCTGATCGCCAGCGACCCCCGCGACGTGCTTGCCAATCACCGATCGGTCGGCGGCTCGCTGCTGCAGCACTTCAGCGCCGCGCAGCTCGCCTCGCTGCGCGTGCTCGCGCTGCCGGCGCCGGTGGCGGCGCAGATCGGGGTCGACGCGCTGCAGACGGTGGGGTTGGAGATCGGCGCGAGCAGGCTCACCGCGCTGATGGGGGCGAAGCTCGACGCGGGCAACATCGGCGCGCTCGTGCACAGCCCGGTCGCGATCGCGCCGCTGGCCTACGCCCAGGAGGTGAGCGGGCTGCGGGGCCGGGTGACGCGGATCCTCGTGAACACCGCGCCGGGGCGCGAACACGAGGTGCTCCGCGGCCTGCGGGAGCTCGCCGCGGGGCAGCCGGTGAACGTGGAGCCCTCGGACTTCGACGCACAGCTGTTCGACACCGCCGCCGCGCCCGCCGATCAGAGTGAGGAGCTGTTCTCGGCGATCAGCGCGCTGGTCGGCTTCATGTTCGCGTTCAACGCGATGCTGGTCACGGCGCACCTGCGCCGCAACCTGGTCGAGACCCTGCGCCGCCGAGGGGCGACGCGCATGATGACGGTGCAGGTGCTGCTGTTCGACGCACTCGTCCTCGGCGTCCTCGGCACGCTTCTTGGGCTTGCGCTGGGGGAGGCGCTCTCAATCGTTGTGTTCCGCGCCAACCCCGGCTACCTCGCGTTCGCATTCGCGGTCGGGGAACAGCGGATCGTGACCTGGCAGAGCGTCGCGTTGGCAGCCGGTGCGGGGATGGCGGCGGCGTGCATCGGCGTGTTGGCTCCGCTGCACGACGTGCTCGTGCGACGCTTGCGCTCCTCGCCGGAGCTCGCCGGCGACCGTCGCCGTCGCGACGCCGACAGCCGGGAGTCCAGCGCCGCGGCGCTGCGCCCGCGCACCTGGCTGAGAGGCGGCCTCAGTGCCCGCCCCGCCGGCGAGCATGGTCCCAGAGTGCTGCGTCTGCTGCTGGGAGCGGCCTGCCTGGCGCTCACCACGGCGATCCTGCTCGCGCGTCCGCAGTCCGCGATCCTCGGCAGCGTCACGCTCGTGGCGGCGCTGTTGCTGCTGTTGCCGATCGCCTTCGACGCGATCCTCGCCGTCTTCGAGGCGCTCCAGCGCCCGCTCTACGCGGCGTCGAGCCGCATTGCGATCGTCGAACTGCGCACCCCCTCCAGCCGCATGCGCTCGCTGGCGATCGCCGCGACCGGAGCGATCGCGGTGTTCGGCAGCGTCGCGATCGAGGGAGCGAGAAGCAACCTGCAGCGTGGTCTGAACGCCGCGGCGCGGGGGATCGACTCGAACGCCGCCGTCTGGGTGAGCCCGCAGGGCGAAGCGAACGCCTTCTCGACGATCCCCTTCCGCGGCATCGCCGCTCGGACGCTCGCCCGGATCCCGGGCGTGAGCGCCGTCGGGGTCTATCGTGGGGGCTTCCTCGACTGGGGCGAGCGCCGCGTGTGGGTGCTCGCGCCGCCGAGCACCGCCGCGCACCCGATCCCGGTCGGCCAGCTCGTGCAGGGCGAGTTCGCCGCGGCGAGCAGCTCGATCCGCGGGAGCGGCTGGGCGGTGCTCTCGCAGGCGCTCGCCGGCGAGCACAACCTGCGGATCGGCGAGCGCTTCACGCTGCCCTCCCCGCGCCCCACGACATTCCGCGTGGCCGCACTGAGCACCAACCTCGGCTGGCCTCCGGGGGCGATCGTCCTGAGCGCCGCGGACTACGCGCGGGCCTGGGGCAGCACGGACCCGAGCGCCTACCAGGTCCAGATCGATCCGGGCGCCTCGGCAAGCGCGGTGCGCGCCGGGATACAGCGAGCGCTGGGGCCCCGGACGGGGCTGCTCGCCGAAACGGTCTCCCAGCGGGTGCGCTGGCACTACGCCACCACGCGCCAGGCGCTCTCGCGGCTGGCGCAGATCGGGACGCTGGTGCTGATCGCCGCGGTGCTCGCGATGGCGGGTGCGATGGGATCGATGATCTGGCAGCGACGGCCGCAGCTCGCCTACATCAAGCGCCAGGGCTACAAGCGAGGTGTGCTGTGGCGGGCGCTGCTCTGCGAGAGCGCCCTGCTGCTGGGCGCCGGCTGCTCGCTGGGGGCGCTCTTCGGGGTCTACGGCCAGCTGCTGCTGAGCCACGCGCTCGCGAGCGTCACGGGCTTCCCGATCGTCTTCTCCGCCGGGGGCCTGCAGGCGATCTCGAGCTTCGCACTGGTCAGCGCCGCCGCCGTGGCGATCCTCGCGCTCCCCGGCTATCTTGCGGTACGTGTGCCTCCGACAACTGTCAGCACCGCCTAGTCGCCCCGCCACGATGCCCCACCGATCCGCGCGTCGCCGAGGAGCCTCCGCCAACGGCTCGCTGGTCTGAGAACGTGAGGTCGCTCGAGCGGGGGGACGGGGATCGCAGCCGCGCGCGGAGCTCGAGCGGCCTCTCGCCCCGGCAGCTGTGGTCGCTGGCGGGCGCCGCGATACGCGAGCTGCTGTGGGGACTGCGAGCGGTCTCCCGGGAGGTGCGCTGCTGGCGCGGGCGGGCCATGGCCATCCCCGAGGCGGCGCTGCGTGCCGACGCGCTGGGATCGCTTGCGAGCAAGCGCGCGAGCACCGACGGCGCGGCGCTCTTCTCGACGCTCCCGGGCGGGCGCAGCTCGGGCCTGCTGAGCCTGCTGGTGGCCTTCGAGGTGATGGCGGACTTCCTGGACAGCGCGAGCGAGCGGGGCGTGCAGGCGGGCACGGCGGGCGGCGTCCAGATGCACGCCGCGCTCAGCGAGGCGCTCGATCCCGGTGCGCCGATGTCCTCCTACTATCGCCTGCACCCGTGGCAGGACGACGGCGGCTACCTACGGGCGCTCGTCGAGGCCTGCCGGGAGTGCTGCGCGCGGCTGCCCTGCTATGAGGGGGTGCGCTCGCGGGCAATCCGCGCGGCCACGCTCGCGCGGGTTCTGGGACTCAATCACGAGCCCGATCCCGGGGCGCGCGATGTGGCCCTGCGGGAGTGGGCGCAGCGGGAGGCGCACAGCTGGGGGGAGCTCGCCTGGTTTGAGTCCTCGGCGGCGGCGAGCGGCTGGCTGACGGTGCTCGCGCTGCTCGCGCTGGCGGCCGGGGGGGAGCTCGAGGAGTGGCGCGTGCTGGACACCTACGCCGCGTACCTGCCCTGGATATCGCTGGCGGGGACAATGCTCGACAGCTACGCCGACCAGGCGCAGGACGCCGCGGAGGCACAGCACAGCTACATCGCCCACTACCCCTGCGCGGAGGAGGCGGTGGAGCGGGTGTGCGAGCTGGTGCGCGAGGCGCTCCGGCGTGCGCGCGCGCTGCCGGATGGCACGGGGCACGCGGTGATCGTGGCGTGCATGGTCGCGATGTACCTCTCCAAGGACAGCGCCCGCACCCCGCAGATGCGCGCGAGCACCCGCAGCGTCGCCGCGGCGGGGGGCTGGCTGGCGAGAGTGCTCCTGCCGGTGCTGCGGATCTGGCGCATTCTCTACACCCAGCGCGACGAGTAGTCCTCGTCCTCCGGCGTGCCCCCGATGTCGCGTGGAGTCGCGCTCGACCTCAGCTGCCACCGTCCACGCCAGCGCGCGGAGCGGCGCTCGACCGAGGGAGGGAGGGGATGGGGGAGGGCGGGTGGCCCCTGCGGTGTTTTGTCTGCGCAATTCTTGTTTTATGAAAACGCGCGGACCGGCTTGGGGGAGCGGTTTGCGTAAGGATCGGTGGTGTGAGGTCACGACGTGGGTAGGGCGACTCGGGAGCGGTCAGCTTGAGCGAGCGGGGCGTCTCGCTCGGGCTGACCGCAGCACAGGTCGCCAAGGTGCTCGCGGAGGCGAGCGCCGGCGGGGAGGGTGCGGAGTTGCTCGCGGGCCTCGCGCTGCCTGGGGAGCTCGCTGCCTCGCCGCTGCTGGAGGACCGCAACATGTCGAGGTCGCTGCTGTTCGGCCTGATCGTGCTGATCGCCTTCCCCGCGGACGGAAGCGAGCGGGGAGTCAAGGCGCTGGGACGGGAGCTCGGCCTGCCGACCTCGACGACCCATCGCTACATACGCACCCTCCACGCCGTGGGACTGCTGGAGCAGGATCCGCTCACACGCCGCTACCGCCGCGCTGGACCGTCCGATACGCCACCACGGATCGGCCCATGAGCGGGCGGCGGCCATGTGGGCCGACCCGGGGGACGTGCCGCTCGGAGCCCCGATGCCGAGGGTGAACAGACCGGCCCCCGCGGACCCCGGGCAGCAGTGGCAGGAGCCGGTCCCCCACCTGCGCGAGCCGCGCTACTCGCAGTCGGTGGAGCGGGGACTGGCGATTCTCGAGTGCTTCACCCCGGAGCGTCCGGTGCTGGGCATCGCGGATCTCGCGGACGAGCTGGGGATGAGCCGCAGCACGACCCACCGCTACGTGCTCACGCTGACCGCGCTGGGCTACCTGGTGCAGGGCGCGCGCCGCAAGTACCGGCTGGGGTTGGGGGTCACGGATCTGGGCATGTCGGCGCTGAGCTCCACAAGCCTGCGCGAGCACGCGCGGGCCTACCTGGAGGAGTTGAGCCGGCGTGCCCCATACACGCTCGCGATCGCGGTGCTCGATGGGCCGGAGCTCCTGTACGTGGACCGCATCGGCGGCACCCGCCGAGGACAGCACCTGATCGATCTCGGTCTCGATGCGGGCTCGCGCCTGCCGGTGCACTGCAGCGCGATCGGCAAGCTGCTCGTGGCCAACCTCCCGGCGAGTGAGCAGCGTCGGGTGATCGCGGAGCTGACGCTGAGCAAGCGGGGACCCAACACGATCACGAACAAGAGCGCCCTGCGCCACGCGCTCGCGCAGGTTTTCGAGGGGGGCCTGGCGGTGGGCGATGAGGAGCTGGCGCCCGGGCTCTACGAGATCGCCGCGCCGGTGCGCTCGGAGACCCAGGAGGTGCTCGCGGCTGTGGGCATGCAGGCCCACAGCTCGATGATCTCGCTGGATCAGCTCGTGGAGCATCTCGGCCCCCACCTCATCTCCACCGCGGATCGCGTCTCCGCACGCCTGGGCTACCGCCGGGAGGATGAGCGCGGCGCAGGGAGGTTGGCCGTGGAGCCGGCCAAGAGCAGGTGACTTAAACACCGAGGGCCCGCTGGGCGGGCCCTCGGTGGATCGGCAGTTGCTTCGTCTTACTTCTTGCTCTTCTTGCTCTTCTTGCCTTTCTTGCCCTTATTTTTCTTGTTCGCTGTATGGGCCTTCTTGACCTGGCCCTTGGGCGGGGCGAGCGCTCCGGGGAGCGGGGCCACCAGGTCGTAGCGCGCTTTCACTTCTTCTTCGTGTGCTTTCACTTCCGCTTCGCGCCTTGTCTTTTCGGCGGCCGCTTCTCCTTCGCGCCGTGTCTTTTCAGCGGCTTCTTCCGCAGCGCGTTTTTCGTTGTTCTTTGTGACTTCTTCGGCGGTCCGCTTTTCGAATTCTTCTTTCGCCTTTTCCTTTTCGCTCTGTCGTTTTTCAGCGGCCTCTTCCCGTTCGTCACGGGTTTTTTCAGCGGCCTCTTCCCTTGTGTTGCGTTCTTCTTCGGCTTTTATTTCTTTTTCGGCCTTCTGCTTTTCAGCTTCTTCTGTCGCTTTCTTTTCCGCTGCCGCTTTTTCTTCTGCTGCTTTCGTTTCAACGGCGGCTTTTTCTTCTGCTGCTTTCTTTTCAGCAGCCGCTTTTTCTTCCGCTGCTTTCTTTTCCGCGGCGGCTTTTTCTTCCGCTTCTTTCGCTTTTTCTTTCGACCCGATGTTCGTCGAGAAGTCGACGAGATGGTCGCGGACGATCTCCTCGCCTTCATACCTGGCGGTCAGATCGACCGACGAGGTCGTGCTGTTGACCAGGTCGATCGCAGCTAGGCCCAGACTGTTGGTCGTCGCACAGAGGTGGTCGGAGCCTTCGTCGGAGGGATCCCTCACATAGCTGCCGCCCAGGTAGACGTCGGTCCCCTTGCCCAGCACACCATTGGGATCTTCCAGATGATCTTCATTGGTGGGGTTGCTGAACTGATAGAGCCCGGTTTCCTGCTGTGCATGGAAGCACACCGTCTCGCCGACGATCGGACGCCCATCGATGTCCTGAGCCTTGGCGACGACGATCCGCACGTTCGTTTCTTCTTTGCCGTTGCCCTTCGGGAACTCGAAGAATTCCTTTTCCCACAGCGACCGGACTTTCTTGACCACCGGGGCTTCCGAGCTCTGAGAGCCGTAATCGACCGACTGGTACGGATACACGACCGTGGCCGAGATCGACGATTCGCCGATGACTTCTTTGTACAACCCTTTCAGGTCGCAGCCGCCGTCGGCATTCTTGACGATCTTGCCGGCTTCGCTTTCGCCTTCGGCTCCACCGAACACCGGGATGTGGTTCAGGTAGAACCCATCGCCCGGCGTGTACTTCACGAGCACTTCGCCACGCTCGTCCGTGTAGAACGTTTCAGCCAACGAACCACTCGGAGTCTGGTAGTAGCTGGAGCCCTCGCCTTCGCTGCGCTGCAGGCATCCCGTCGATTCCGCGGAGCGTTCTCCGCTGGTGTGAACCGTCGTCCAGAACGTGTACGGTTCGGGATGTTTGTTCAGGAACGCCGGGAAGTCCCCACCGGGGCTCGGGCCGTCGATCCCAGACGCCTGGGGAACGGGACGATCGGTGGCGGGGATGTACGCGCCGTAGTAGGGGTTGTCCGAGTAGATTTCAGCCTTGTCCGCGCCCGAGATCCGACCCACGCCACCCAGGCTCGAACCGCCTTCGTTCGCCGCGAGGTGCACATCGACGCGGATCGCCGGCATCGGCGCGTCGTCAGCGTTGAGAATGCCATTGCTGAGGAGCGTTTCGGGGGCCTGCGGATCGAACGGTCCGAACGCACCTGTGTTCGGGCTGTCTTCCGGGCTTCCATGGATGTCCCACAGGCCTGGGTTGCTGCCCTCCGGTTCCAGTTCTTCTGAGCTGGTCGCCAGAGCGTCGGCCAAGGTTGGCCAGCTCGCGGGCAGTTCATAGCTTTCTTCGGGGAGGAGGTTGTGCAGCGCCGAGCCTTTTTCGACCGGGAAGCTGCCCGTCACCTTGACCTGAACTAGACCCTTGTCCGCGTTGGATTCGGGTTCCGAGAGCGGCGACGGCACGAATTCGCCGTTGCCCGAGGGGTCGCCCCCGTAGGGGAGCTCGGACAGTGACGGCTTGTTCGCCGTCATCCAGATCACCAGGAACTGATGCGAGAACACGATCGAGCCCGCTGCGTTCGTGACGACCGCCCTGATCCGAGCCAGGCCGGGAACCAGCGACTTGTAGTCGATCTTCACGCATCCGGCGTCGATCGAGGCCTGAGGGCTGCCTTCGCTCGGAGCGAAGAACGCCTGGGACCCGGAGTCGGGCGTCGGGAGCTCGGCCGCTTCTGGGCGGCCAGACCAGTCCTCGAGCTGGAAGTTGACGAGCTGGCCTTCGTCTTCACTGGTGTTGATGGCTGGGTCGCACGCCACGAGGCGCACATGCTCACCCACCCACGCCACGTATGGGATGTTGGCGCTCTGGGGACCGTCACCTGCTGGTCCTGGGTTCGGTGCGGCAACGGCGCCTGCCGTGAGCGTGCCCAGGGCCAGCACCGCCGCTCCTACCGCGGAGACGAGTCCCGCGATCATTTTCCTTTTGACTTGTGGTCGCATTTGTGTGCGGCCTCCTCCTTGGTGAGTGGACTAAGTGCCTTCCAACTGAAAGGACATGAGCGCCCTCCAATCGGCACGACAGACGTCATGACACACCTACTGCGGCATATCATTGACGGCGCATACTATGGGCCTGGGCAGCGCTCCACAATCGTCACGTAGGGTAGTCTTTGGCCTCAGCCAAATGGGTAGGTGGATCACTACCCCAAGTGACATGCCATGTGAGAATCCATAATGTTGAAGCGGAAAACTCTGGTGGCTGGGAGCGGGTGGGGAGCAGGTGGTCAGCTCGCTGGGAGGTGGTCCAACCGCACTGCCTACTCGTCGCTGTTGAATGTATTCGAGCCTTCCGTGGAGCCTTCCCGCTGCTGGCCCACCGCCTGCATCGCCTGTACACGGTTGTGCACGCCGAGCTTGGAGTAGATCGTGTGCAGGTGGAACTTGACGGTGTTGGAGGAGATTGTCAGACGCGCGGCGATCTCCTTGTTTCTCATCCCGGAGGTGAGAAGATCGAGAACCTCGCGCTCGCGCACGCTCAACGCGGCGAGCGGGGCATCCTCCTGGAGCGACGCCGCCTGCCAGCCGACGGGCATCACAGCACGGCCCTCGAGCACGTGGCGAAGGGCGAGAATCATCTCCTCGGCGGTATCGGACGTGAGCACCACCCCCTCCGCCTGCTCCTCGATCGCACAGCGGACCACGGCCGGGGTGGCGACCTCGCAGAGCAGCACGATCTTCAGCTCTGGATGCGCGCGTTTGATCTCGGCGACCGCTTCCGGACCGGCCTCCGGGTCGTCCGTGTAGATGATCGCGGCCTCCAGGTTCAGCTGGCCCGCACGCGATACGCTGCCCAGCTCGCGGTGGCTGGCATAGGAGCCCACCACCCGGTTCCCGCTTTTCGCGAGCATCCAGGCGAGCGCCTCGGTGGTGAGCGCTCCAGCTTCGCCGACGATCGCGATCCTTGGCTCAAGCGCCGCCACTGGTCATCTGCGCATGCTGGTTGGCCGCCTCGACGCGATTGCAGACTCCCAGCCGCGAATACAGAGCACGGATGTGAAACTTGACCGTGTTTGGGCTGAGCTCGAGGTCGAGGGCGATCTCCTCGGTGCATCGACCCTGGGCGATGAGGGCGAGAATCTGACGATGACGGGGGCTCAATCCCATTCCTCCTCCCGGGGCGACCGCCCGCTGCCAGCCGGCCGGCATCACGGTGCGCCCGGTGGCCGTGTAGGCGATCGCGGCCCGTATGTCCTCCGCGGAGTAGCTCTTGAGGAGGACCCCGCTCACCCGGTGCTCGATCGCGCAGCGAACCACCTCCTCGCAGATCTCCCGGCAGAGCATCACGATCCTGGACCCCGCCCGCGAGGAGCCCAGCGCCCCGACGGCGCTCCGACAGCCGCCGGGATCGCCTCCGTCGCAGTCGAACAGGAGCACCGCCGGCGGGCTGTCCCAGTCGGCTGCCAGGAACTCGGCGGCCGACTCGAACGCTCCCAACACGTTGAGTCCATCCTGTGCCGTCAGCAGGCTTGCGGTCGCCTCCCGCAGCAGACGCTGCCCGCCGATCAGCGCGAGCGTGACGGTGGGGCTCGGGCGAACTAAGGGGTTGGTGGAGGGCGACCAGCCTCTCCACTCGGTCGGTACGCTCGCGCCGAGTACGGCGACCGGCGGCGGCGCACATACGACGCCGTCTGAGCCCAGGGCTCCATCTCTGCGCAGCTCGTTCATCCCTGACGGCATATTCAACATTTCTGTACGCGATAGGCCTATCATTGCCCGGCAATCCGCTGGGCCCAGCCATACGCGAGGATGAGACATTATCGACTATCGGTCTTTTAAGCAAGGCCGGGTAGTTATTGCAATCGTAAAAATACCCAGTACGCTGCTCTCGGGCCCGGTGCGCCCGCGGCTTGGCCCCTGGCGCACACGCGCTGCCATGACATGATCCTCCGCTCACCATGAGCGCTTCAAGAACTGGGACGACAGCCCGCTTCACCCGGTCCATCCTCGCGTTCCTCCCCTGCAGGGGCGGTAGGTGAGCATCGGCGAGATCCTCGCCATCGCCTTGGCGGGGCTCGCGGCGGGCACGATCAACACGGTGGTGGGCAGCGGGACGCTCATCACCTTCCCGGTTCTGCTGGCCTTCGGTTATGCGCCGGTGACCGCCAACGTCTCGAACACCATCGGCCTGGTCCCAGGATCGCTCTCGGGGGCGGTCGGCTACCGGCGCGAGCTGAAGGGCCAGCGCGAGCTCGCGCTGCGGCTGGGTGCGGCCTCCGTACTTGGCGGCATCACCGGGGCCGTGCTCCTGCTGGTGCTGCCGGCCTCGGCGTTCGAGACGATCGTGCCGGTGTTCATCGCGCTGGCGCTCGCGCTGGTCCTCCTGCAGCCGCGCCTCAGCCGGCTGCTGGCCCGGCACGCCGCGGACCCGGATCGCAGAGGCGCCGTCCTCACAACGCTCGCGCTCTACGTGACCGGGGTCTACGGCGGCTACTTCGGCGCTGCCCAGGGGATCCTGCTGCTGGCAATCCTCGGATTGGCACTGGCCCAGGACCTGCACCGCACGAACGCGCTCAAGAACGTCCTCGCCGGCCTGGTCAACGGGGTGGCGGGCGTGGTCTTCATCCTGGTCGCGCACGTCGAGTGGGGGCCGGCCGCGATCATCGCGTGTGGCTCGGTGCTGGGTGCCCAGTTGGGGGCGCGCTACGGCCGGCGATTGCCGCCGCCGGCGCTGCGGGCGTTGATCGTGGTTGTTGGCATCGCCGCGATCGTGCGCCTGTTGGTCACGTGAGCCCGCGGCATGAGGCGGGCATGGGGCGGGGCCTCAGGGCCTCGAGGCTTCAGACAGGCTGGGTCCGTTACACCGGCTGTGAGGCGGGTGGCCGCCCATGGGCCCGTGGCTGCTCGCCCGATCGCGCGTGCTCTTCCCAGAAGGCGACAGTCTCGCGCTCGTGGCGGATCCCGAGCTCGAGCGCGAGCCGGATGCCGACCCGCGCCTCATCGGTGATCTGCTCGCGCAGCGCTTCGTATTCGGAGAGCCTCCGACGATGGGTCTCGAGCTGGACCTCGGCCAAGTCATTGGCGTCGGCGCCGAAGAAGAGCTTGAGCAGCGCGAGGTCGCGCAGCATGTAGAGCTCGGGCGTGAGGACTCGCAGCCACTCCTCGTGCGCCTCGCGGCCGCGGTCGGTGAGTGAGTACAGCTTGCGGCGCCTGCCGTCGTGCTCGCGCTGCTCGATCACGTAGCCCGCGCCCGCCAGGCGCGCGGGCTCGGCGTAGAGCTGGGAGTGGGGAAGCGACCAGAAGTGCCCCACCGTGGCGGAGACCATCTGCTTGAGGTCGTAGGGGGTAGCCTCGCCGCTCATCGCGAGCAGGCCCAGCACGATGTGGGAGGTGGGTGTGAGGTCGAGCTCGGGGCTCATGCGGCGGTCCTTGACTTAGTCTGTTTCGGATGGTATGTTTAGGACCATTAGGGGGTTCGAGAGGCTGGAGGCGAGCTTAGATGACCGCAGCGCAGAACACAGCTGCAGACAGGCGCCAGAGGAGTGACAAGACGCAAGTGGTGCGCAGAGCGTCCGCCTGTCCGGCCCTGCTCCTCGTGGCCTGTCTTGCGTTGTCAGTCACCGCCTCGGCGGCGCCCACGGTCACCCTCAAAGTGGCGGCCCTCCCGATTTCCGGGTTTCCCGGGACGGGCGACACGCTAGGGGCGGGCACCGAGGTGGAAGCTCGGGTCACGATCAGCGGGACCGAATACGGAGGTTTCCCCTCTCCGCTCACCAAGGCCACCTTCTACGCGCCCGTGGGGGTCAAGGTGAACCCCACGGGATTCGCCCCCTGCCCCCCGGCGGCGCTGGAAGCCAGCGGGTCCCCGGGATGCCCAAGGAGCTCGAGGGCCGGCCCGCAAGGCGAAGGATTGGGCGTGGTCAGCTTCGCCAACGAACGCGTCAACGAGAGAGTGTCGATCCAGCCGTTCTTCGTGCCCGCGGGTGGCCTGATCTTCTACGTCGAAGGCAACACCCCGGCCTCCTTCCAGATCCTCGAAGAGGCGCATTGGGTTACCGCGAGCGCCCCCTTCGGGCCAGAGCTGCTCGTCGAAGTGCCGCTGGTCGAAACCGTGCCCGGCGCCAACGACGCCTCGATCCTCTCCTTCAGCGTCAAGGTCGGCGCGGCCTATACCAGCCGGGGGGCAAAGAAGACGATCTCCTACCTCACCCTACCGAGGAGCTGCCCCAGGAGTGGCTTCCCGGTGAAGGCCGAACTGCAATTCATGAGCGGGGAAATCGTCACGGTCGCCTACAGGCAGCCCTGCCCACGCCACAGGTAGGGGCCTACGTTTGAGAATCCTCAGCGAGGCCCTCTCGCAAGCGCAGCCGTTGGCCCTTGGGAGCGCGGAGCCCAACGCGATCGGAAAGTGCGAGCTCTAACCGCGCTCTTTGCCGCCGCCGTTCACGAGCGCGAGAACAAAGCCGTCGTGGCCCTTGGCCCCGACGGTCTGGATGGCGGTCGCGCTCACGCGAGGCTCCGCGGCGAGCAGCTCATAGAAACGGCGCACGCCCCGCACGCCCTCGTCGCGGAGCACTGGGTCGCTTGGGCCGGAGTCGAGGATCGCGCCGGCGCGCACGACGTTGTCGGCGATGATCAGGCTCCCGGGACGGGAGAGCTTCAGCGACCACTCCAGATACCCCGGGTTGTTCTGCTTGTCGGCGTCGATGAAGATCAGATCGAACGGCCCGGCGCCCTCGGCGAACAGCTCGGGCAACGTCTGCAGCGCGGGGCCCACGCGCAGCTGCACGATCTCGGCGAGGCCGGCCCGCTCGATGTTCGCGCGCGCCACCTCCGCATTGTGGGGGTCGAGCTCGAGCGTCACCAGGCGTCCGCCCTGCGGGAGTGCGCGGGCCAGCCAGATGGTGCTGTAGGCGCCGAGGGTCCCCAGCTCGAGGATGCTGCGGGCGCCGTGAACACGCGCGAGGAGCTCGAGCAGCTTGCCCTGGTTGGGGGTGATTGCGATTGGGGGGAGACCCGCGGCCTCGCCAGCGGCAAGGGCGGCGTCGAGCACCGGATCCTCGGGGAGCAGGTGATCGCCGATGTAGCGATCGATCGCGGACCACAGCTCCAGCGTCATGGCTGGGGCTCAGGTGGGAGGGAGGGAGGGGATCGTCGGGCTTGTTGACTGCGAGGATCGGTCATGGCTGCGATCGCCGGCGGCTCAGGGCAGCTCGTTGATGCGGATCAGGTTGCCCGCGGGATCGCGCAGGGCGCAGTCGCGAATGCCATGCGGCTGCTCGGTGGGCTCCTGGACGATGTCGGCGCCGCTGGCCTGCAGCCGCGTGAAGGTGCCGTCGAGGTCGGCGGTCGCCAGGACGATGCGGGCGTAGGTGCCCTTGGCCATCATCTCCGCGATGGTGCGGCGCTCATCCTCGGTGATGCCGGGGTCTGCGGCCGGCGGCTCCAGGACGATGGATGTGCCGGGCTGGTCGGCGGGGCCGACGGTGATCCAGCGCATCCCGCCATATCCGACGTCTTTGCGGACCTCGAAGCCGAGGGTGTCGCGATAGAAGGCCAGGGATGCGTCCGGGTCCTCGTGCGGGAGGAAGGTCCAGTGAATGTTGATGTCCATGGCGCCCACTCTAGGTGACCTCGGAAAGCGGCGCTTCTCGATTCCTGATCGGTTTGGTGACCTGCTTGGCCACGCACGAAGGCATCCCCGCTGTCGCTCCTGCCGCGTGGCGACGGTAGGTGCTGGGGGGCACACCGACCAATTCGGTGAAGCGAGTGCTGAAGGTGCCGAGTGAGGAGCAGCCGACCGCGAAGCAGACCTCGGTGACGCTGAGATCGCCACGGCGCAGCAGCGCCATCGCGCGCTCGATGCGCCGCGTCATCACGTAGCCGTAGGGCGACTCGCCGTAGGCGAGCCGGAACTGGCGGCTGAAGTGCCCGGCCGACATGTGTGCTCCGCGGGCGAGCGCCTCGACGTCCAGCGGCTGCGCGTACTCCCGGTCGATTCGGTCGCGCACGCGGCGCAGCCGCGCGAGGTCGCGCAGGTGCTCCGTTGTGGCGGGTCTGCCGGTCACCGCGGGATCGTGCCACACAGGACTGCACGTTGAAGCGGGTGCATGCCCGCTCGACCCCTTGCGAGGCGCCCTCTACCGATCGGAGGAGTCACAGCAGAGGGAGAGCTCCTCACGACGGTGCCCGCGAGGGACTCGCTCAGGCGCCGACGTAGGTCGCGAGGTGCTCGCCGGTGAGGGTGGAGCGAGCGGCGACGAGGGCGGCGGGTGCGCCCTCGAAGACGATCCGCCCGCCGTCGTGGCCGGCGCCGGGGCCGAGGTCGATGATCCAGTCGGCGTGCGCCATCACCGCCTGGTGGTGCTCGATGACGATCACCGACTTGCCGGAGTCCACGAGCCGGTCGAGCAGGCCGAGCAGCTGCTGCACATCGGCGAGGTGCAGGCCCGTGGTCGGCTCGTCGAGGACGTAAGTGTCGCCCTTCTCGGCCATCTGGGTGGCGAGCTTGAGCCGCTGGCGCTCGCCGCCGGAGAGTGTGGTGAGCGGCTGGCCGAGGCTGAGGTAACCCAGGCCGACGTCGGCGAGCCGCTCGAGGATCTTCTGCGCGGCCGGTGTGCTCGCCTCGCCCTCACCGAAGAACTCCCCGGCCTCGGTCACGGACATCGCGAGCACCTCGCTGATGTCCTTGCCGCCGAACGTGTAAGTCAGGACCTCGGCCTGGAAGCGCTTGCCCTCGCACTCCTCGCACACGGTGGCGACGCCCGCCATCATCGCCAGGTCGGTGTAGATGACCCCGGCGCCGTTGCAGGTCGGGCAGGCGCCCTCGGAGTTGGCGCTGAACAGCGCCGGCTTCACGCCGTTGGCCTTCGCGAAGGCCTTGCGGATCGGGTCGAGCAGCCCGGTGTAGGTCGCGGGGTTGCTGCGCCGCGAGCCGCGGATCGCGGTCTGGTCCACTGACACGACCCCCTCGCGGGGCGGGTGAGACTTGACGATCGAGCCGTGGATCAGCGAGCTCTTGCCGGAGCCAGCGACCCCGGTCACCACGGCCAGCACGCCGAGTGGGATGTCGAGGTCGACGTCCCGCAGGTTGTGGGTGTCGGCGCCGCGCACCTCCAGCACCCCCGAGGGCGCGCGCACCGTCTCCTTGAGGGCGGCCCTGTCGTCGAGATGGCGCCCGGTGATCGTGTCGCTTCCGCGCAGCCCCTCGACGGTGCCCTCGAAGACAACCTCGCCACCGGCGCTGCCGGCGCCCGGGCCGAGGTCGACTACGTGGTCGGCGATCGCGATCGCCTCCGGCTTGTGCTCCACGACGAGCACCGTGTTGCCCTTGTCGCGCAGTTGCAGCAGCAGCTCGTTCATCCGCTGGATGTCATGGGGGTGCAGCCCAATCGTCGGCTCGTCAAAGACGTAGGTGACGTCGGTCAGCGAGGAGCCGAGCTGGCGGATCATCTTGACCCGCTGCGCCTCGCCGCCCGAGAGCGTGCCGGAGGGCCGCTCGAGCGAGAGGTAGCCGAGGCCGATCTCCACGAAGGACTCGAGACTCTGCCGCAGCGCCTCCAGCAGCGGCGCGACCGAGGGCTCCTCCAGACCCACCACCCACTCGGCGAGATCGGTGATCTGCATCGCGCAGGCCGCGGCGATGTTGATCCCCTCGATCTTCGAGGACCGCGCCTCCTTGCTGAGCCGGGTGCCGTCGCACTCGGGGCAGGTGGCGAAGGTCACCGCCCGCTCCACGAAGGCACGGACGTGCGGCTGCAGCGAGTCGAGGTCCTTGGAGAGCATCGACTTCTGGATCCTCGGGATCAGCCCCTCGTAGGTCAGGTTGATGCCCTCGACCTTGATCTTGGTCGGCTCCTTGTGGAGGAGGTCGCCCAGCTCTTTCTTGGTGAACTTGCGGATCGGCTTGTCCGGGTCGAAGAACCCGCAGCCGGTGAAGATGCGCCCGTACCAGCCGTCCATGCTGTAGCCGGGGATCGTGAGCGCGCCCTCGTTGAGGGACTTGCTGTCGTCGTAGAGCTGGGAGAGGTCGATGTCGTTGACAGCGCCCCGGCCCTCGCAGCGCGGGCACATGCCGCCCAGCCGGTTGAACGTCGCGCGCGTGGTTTTCTTGCTACCGCGTTCGACCGTGATCGCACCGCTGGCCCGGACGGAGGGGACGTTGAAGGAGTACGCGTTGGGCGAGCCGATGTGTGGCTTTCCGAGCCGGCTGAAGAGGATGCGGAGCATCGCGTTGGCATCGGTCGCGGTGCCGACCGTGGAGCGGGCGTCGGCGCCCATCCGCTCCTGGTCGACGATGATCGCCGTCGTCAGCCCTTCGAGCACGTCGACCTCGGGCCGTGCCAGCGTCGGCATGAAGCCCTGCACGAAGGCGCTGTAGGTCTCGTTGATCAGCCGCTGGGACTCCGCGGCGATCGTGCCGAACACCAGCGAGCTCTTGCCCGAGCCGGAGACTCCGGTGAACGCCGTCAGCCGGCGCTTGGGTAGCTCGACGCTGATGTCCTTGAGGTTGTTGACGCGCGCGCCGTGCACGCGAATCAGATCGTGGCTGTCGGCTATCACCGGTCCTGGACCAGCCCGAGGACGTTGCCATCGGGGTCGGTGAAGGTGGCCACGGTGCGGCCGGGACCGACCTCGTGCGCGGGTTCCTTCACTGTGGCGCCCGCGGCGGTCACCTCGGCCAGCTTCGCCTCGATGTCGGGCACTTGCCAGAAGGCCACCGGCGAGGTCATGCCCTGTGGTCCGCCGCCCGGCACCAGCCCGATGTGCTGGCCCCCGGTGTCGAAGCCGACGTAGTAGTCCGAGTCGGCCTGCGGCGCGATGCCGAGCAGGGCCGTGTACGTCGCTTTGGCCGCCGCCAGGTCGGACACGGGGTGCAGCACGATCTTGATTCCTTGGGTGGAAGAGCCGGTCATGGTCACTCCTGAGGTTGTGGTCACGTCCATTGTGGGCACTCTAGGTGACGGTGGTGACCGGCGCTTCTCGATTCCTGATCGGTCATGTGTTCTGGTCTGGGCTGCGGTCATCGCAGTGAAGCGATCGCCGCCGACAGGTACGAGCGCGGCGACGGCTGACGGCTATCGGCCCGCGGTGACGGCTCTCAGCTCCTCGAGCGCCTCGCGGATGAGTAGCGGCAACTCCTGCCGATTGGTCTCGCCGACATAGCGTTCAAACGCGACCTTGAAGACGGCGATCCCTGCCTCGGCGGTCAAGCTCGCGACTGTGTCCTCGACGCCGCGCCGGCGCAATGCCTCGGCGAGTGCGGCAGCGAGTGACGCGAGCTTGATCAGCTCACGCTCTTGGAGCTCTGCGCTCGAAGCAATGATCGCCTGGCGCTCCCGCGCGAGCTCCCCGCCCTCCTGGATGAGAGCGCCGGCGGCCTCGAGACCCGCGGCTGCTGCGTCGATCGGCGCCAGCGACCCGGGCGCGTTGGTGACCGTGCTCACCAGCCGCTCCTGCAGCGCCTGCGCACCCGCGAACAGGACCTCGCGCTTGTCGGCGAAGTGCCGGAAGAACGTCCGCTCCGTCAGTCCCGCCCGCTCGGCGATCTCTGCCACCGTCGTCTGCTCGAAGCCGCGCTCGCCATAGAGCGCGAAGGCCGCCTGCATCAGCCTGCCGCGCGCGTTTGGCTCCCATCGACCCATGCCACAATCCTATTCGACGGCAGCCGCTGACATCGGTGCTATGTTGATGGCAGTGACTGTCATCGATCGTCCAATGGAGGTTTCTCATGCGCGTATTCATCACCGGCGCGTCCGGCTGGATCGGCTCCGCCGTCGTTCCCGAGCTCCTCGGCGCGGGCCATCAGGTCATCGGGCTGGCCCGCTCGGATGCCTCGGCCGACGCCCTCGCCGCCGCCGGCGCAGATGTACACCGCGGCGATCTTGATAATCTCGAGGCCCTGCGCAATGGCGCTGCAGCGTCGGATGGCGTGATCCATCTTGCGTTCAAGCACGAGCTCGCGTTCTCGGGTGACTTTCAGGCCGCCGCCGACGCTGATCGCCGCGCCGTCGAGACGCTCGGCGAGGCGCTCGCTGGCTCCGACCGGCCGCTCCTGATCGCCTCCGGGATCCTCGGCGTAGCACCGGGGCGCGTGGTGAGCGAGCAGGACGGGCATGGCTCCCACGCCGCCATCGCGGCTTTCGGCGGTGGCCCGCGGGCCCGGTGGGAAACCGCCGAGTTCACACTGTCCCTCGCCGCCCGCGGTGTCCGCTCGTCGATCGTGCGACTCCCTCCGACAAATCACGGCGACGGCGACAACGGTTTCATCGCGACCCTCGTCGGCATCGCCCGCGAGCGGGGCGTCTCGGGGTACATCGGCGATGGGGAGAACCGCTGGCCAGCAGTGCACCGGCTCGACTCGGCGCGCCTGTTCCGCCTCGCGCTGGAAGAGGCACCGGCCGGGACGACGCTGCACGCAATCGCCGAGGAAGGCGTGCCGGTCAGGAAGATAGCCGAGGTCATCGGGCGGCATCTGGAGGTCCCGGTCCTATCCGTCTCCGCTGAGGCCGCGGGGGAGCACTTCACCTGGCTGGGGGGTTTCCTTGGGCTCGACGCTCCGGCTTCCAGCAAGTGGACGCGGGAGCTGCTGGGGTGGGAGCCGACCCACCCCGGACTCATCGCAGACCTCGACCAAGGGCATTATTTCCCGGCTGCTGCCACGGCGGCCTGAACGGTCGGGTAGAAGTGGGCGATCGCGGGGTTCTCCGCGTCGAGGACGACGGCGGTGATGCCGTCCGCCTCAGCGGCGTGCATGACGCGGGCGCGGATCGCGTCGGCGTTGGCGAAGTACAGGCTGCTCTCGATCCGCAGCACGGCGACGTGCGATGGCAACTCGTTCTCGGGATGACGGTTGATGTCGCTGTAGCGTCCGTCGGGGCCCGGTTCGCGTCCAAGCGCGGCGATGTAGGGCCGGGAGGCGCGGTAGATCAGAAGCAACAGTGAGATGCCGATGCCGATGAACAGGCCGGGGAGGGTGTCGAAGACGGTGACGCCGAGGAGCGCCGCGACCGCCGCGATGAAGTCGGGGCGGGAGGCGAACCCGAACTCGCGTCCGAGGCGCTCGGTGTGGGCTCGGTAGAGCTCGATCAGAGCGTGGTAGTCCACGAGCTCGATCACCGCTGCGATCACGATCGCTGCGAGCGTGGCCTCGGGGAGGTCTTCGAAGAGACCTGTGAGCGCCAGCAGCGTGAGGATGCTCAGCGCCGCGACGATCAGCCCGGAGAGCTGGGTGCGCGCGCCGGCCGCCCCGTTGACGGCGGTCTTGGAGAGGCTGCCGTTGACGACCATGCCGCTCGAGAGCCCGGCTGCGACGTTCGCGCCGCCGAGCCCGAGCAGCTCGCGGTTGGCGTCGATCTCGTAGTGCTCGCGCGCGGCGTATGTCTTGGCCGCGCCGAGGCCCTCGGCGAACCCGACGAGCATCACACCGATGCCCCCGGCAACGAGGGTGCCGAGGTCCTTCAGGTGGACGTTGGGGGTGCCGAGGGTCGGTAGGCCGCTCTTGATCGGCACGAGCGCCGCGACGGTCGCCGCCGACAGCGCCGCGGTGGCGGACATCGGACCGGCGATGAGCTGGCGCGAGCTGCCGAGTGCGGCGTAGAGGATCAGCGCGCCCGGTGCTGCGTACAGGCCGACGACGGGGGAGACGCCGGCGATCGAGGCGTAGGCGAGCGCCTCGGGCACCAACACAGCCCACACCGTCAGGCCCGCGATCAAATCGCCGCGCAGCCAGCCGCGGCGGTAGCCGTGCAGGGAGGGGAACAGCCAGCTCAAGTGCTCTGCCCAGCCGGAGCATCGGGTCGCACGGCGTGGATGAAGACGATCGACGCCTTCACGCCGCCGAAGGCGGTGGGGATGCGATCAGTTCGCTGGCAGCCTGACGGGGCTTGAAGTTAACGGGCCGCGGCTTCCTTCTCGGCCTGCTCGAGCTCCTGTTTGAGCTCCTTGGCGTCGGCGTCGATCTCCTTCTCGATCGACTTTTCCGCGCGTGTGAGCGCCTTGTCGAGCTGCTCTTGCAGGCGCGACTCCCCGATCACGATCAGTGCAGCCTCGCCTCCATCGAGGAACTCGCCGAGCTCCTTGGCATCGCCCCTCGAGATGCCCTTCCGCAGATGCCCGCCTACGCCACCGACCAGGCCGCCCACTGCGGCTGCTCCGATCACCGACGGGGGAAACAGGACGCCGACCACCGCACCCACGGCGATGCCACCCCACGCGCCATGCTGGGTCGCCTTCTCGTGCTTGCTGACGTGCACCTTGCCATCGGCATCCTTGGTGATGATCGCCACGTCATAGCTGCCAACCAACTTGGCCGCGTGGAGCTCGAGCAGATTGTCGTAGTCGGCGAGGGCGTCCTCCCGATCGGCGTAGGTCGCTGCGTAAATGAAAACCGGCCTGTCGCTCATGTCATCTCCTGTGATTGAAGCCATTACACACTGAATAGCGCCTGCTCCATCGACGGGCCATCGTCACGCTGCAGACGGGTGGAAAAAGGGGGCGGTTGTGGTCATCCCCCCGCGTCCGCGAAGACCGTCGCCCAGTCGCTCTTGATGCTGAGCACTGTCCACCCCTCGTCATGAGCCCGCTCGAGGGACTCCTCGGCCCCCGCCGTGTAGTCGAACTCGCGCTCGGGGTCATCGTGGAGTACGAGCAGGCGCAGCCCGGGACCGGACGGGCCGCCGGCGTGGTGGAGCATCGCGATGTCACCGTTTGAGTTGCCGCCGGCCACGATCGGGCGGCGGCCGACGCGGTTCCAGATCTTCACCGGCTTGGCCGGGCCGTCGTCGAACACGTCGAGCTCGGCCAGATACACGAGGCTTCCGCCCGACTCGTCCTCCTGGTAGCGCAGAGCCGTGGAGCTGCCGATCACGCGCTCGGAGGGGATGCCGTACATCTCCTCAGTGATCGGGCGCATGAAATCGCGGTCGCCGCCGGAGGCGATGTACGTTGTGAACCCGTTCTCCTCGAGGTAGCGCAGCAGCTCGATCATCGGCAGATAGCCGCAGTCGCGGAAGCTGCGCCCGTTCGTCGGGTGGCGCCCGTCGCGTAGAAAGGCGTCGGCCGCCGTCGCGTAGTCCTCGACCGTCATGCCGGCGAACGCTGCGACGATGCCACCCATCAGCACCTTCACGTCGCCGTCGTCGCCGTGGTAGTGCTTCGTGATCACTGCTCCCAGCCACGCGAAGTCCCGCTCGCACGCCGCCTTCCAGGGCTGGCGCTCGCGCAGCGTCGCGTCCTTGTCGGCCATCTCGGCGAGCCGTGCGAGGATGAACCCGAGCTCGATCGGCATCGGCTTCTCGCACCAGAGCGTGCCGTCGTTGTCGAACACCGCGACGCGCTCTGCCGGGGGCAGGTAGTCGGCGCCACCCTCGCGTGTCACGCGTTGGACGAACTCGACGATCGCCTGCCGTGTCGGGGTGTCGTTCCAGGATTCGAGCGTGTCGCTCATCGCACGCTCCGATCTCGGCGATGAACGCTCCGAGCAAGTCGATCGCGAGCGCGAATCGCATGCTGCGCGATCGGGTCGTAGCCGCACATCACTGATGCTTCAGCAGAATCTCTGCTTCGCGCTCGAGATCGACGTACGGCTCGCCGCTGACGTCGACCGCGACGCGGTTGATCGTCCCCCCGGTGAATCGGTACGGGGCCGCACCCGGGTAGTCGTCGGTGAGCGGATCGCCGGCGTGGCGCCCGACGTACAAGCCGGCGCCGGCGACCGCGAAGGCCCCGAGTTGCGTTTTGATCTTCTCCGCGCCCACCTGTTCCTCGCCGTGATAGAGCGAGAGCGTGCCCACGGCGCAACCAGGCTCTTCACCTTCCTTCTCAAACGACGCTGAGAGGATCAGGTTCTCACCGCTTGGCAGCTCCTGCGAGCCGACGATCATCTGCTCGGTGATGCCGACGAAGCTGTTGACGTAGTGCAGGCGGTTTTCCTTTACATACAAAGCGTGGCCGCCGAAGCGCGAGCCGATCGCAAACAGCACGCCCTGCGCGCCGGGTGCGGGTATGTCGAGGAGCACGCCGATCACATATGAGCGGTTGCGCGTGTTGACCGCCTGCCACTCGCTGACGGCCGCCGCGTCCGGGTAGTACACGTACCGTTCGCGCGGCGCGGCGAGCTGCGGTCGCGGCGTCATCAGGATTTCGACAGGCGAGCGATCGTCGAGTGGGAACGCGCCGTTCGCGCCCGCCTCCGCGAACCAGATGTTGACGAGTTCCCTGAGCTTCTCGGGCTGGGCGGCGGCGAGGTCGTTCAGCTCCGAGCGGTCGACATCCGTGTTGTACAGCTCCCAGTCGTCCGCGTTGAAGTCGCTCCAGCCGGCCATCGTCGGATGCGTCGTCACCGCCTTCCAGCCCTCGTGCCAGATCGAGCGGGAGCCGAGCATCGAGTAGAACTGCGTCTTGCGCTTCGACTTGGCGGAGGCGTCATCGACGCTGTCGAGCATGCTGACCCCGTCAAACGGCGTCTGCACATGACCCTTTACGCTCTCTGGAGCGTTGACCCCGAGCGCGTCGAGGATCGTCGGAACCAGATCGATCGCGTGGTAGTACTGCTCACGCAGCTCGCCGCGCGCTTTCGTCCTGGCCGGCCAGGAGATGATGCACGGGTCGGACGTGCCACCGTTGAACTCGTAGCGCTTCCACATCTTGAACGGCGTGTTGAACGCCATCGCCCAGCCGGTCGGGTAGTGGTTGTAGGTCTTCGTGCCGCCGAGGTCCTCGATCTGGGCGAGGTTCGCCGCCAGGTCGTCGGGGACTCCGTTGGCGAACTTCATCTCGTTGACCGAGCCGTTCGGGCCGCCCTCGCCGCTGGCGCCGTTGTCCGACACGAGGACAATGAGAGTGTTCTCGAGCAGCTCGTTCTGCTCGAGGTAGTCGAGCACGCGTCCGATCTCGTTGTCGGCGTGGCCGAGAAAGCCCGCGTAGACCTCGGCCATCCGCGCGAACAGCCGCCTCTCTTCGTCGTTCAGAGAGTCCCAGGGCCGCGTCGTGTCGATTTCGGGAAACGGCTTGCCGTCGGCGCTCGTGCGCGTCTCGGGCGTGCCGATCGGGTTGATCGGCGGCAGCTCCGTGTCGGGCGGCACGATGCCGAGCTCCTTCTGCTTGGCGAGCGTCTGCTCGCGCAAAGCCTCATAACCCATGTCGAAACGGCCCTTGTGCTTTTCGATCCACTCCTTCGGGGCGTGGTGCGGAGCGTGGCAGGCGCCCGGCGCGTAGTACAAGAAGAACGGCTTCTCGGGCGCAACGGCCTTGGCGTCCTTGATGAACTCCAGCGCCTTGTCGGTGATGTCCTCGGTGAGGTGGTAGCCCTCCGCGGGGGTGCTCGGCTGATCGACCGGATGGTTGTCGTGAACCAGATCCGGATACCACTGGTTCGTCTCGGCGCCGAGAAACCCGTACCAGCGCTCAAAGCCACGGCCGCTCGGCCAGTTGCGGCGCGTCGAAGCAAGGTTCATCTCGTCGGTCGGGCACAGATGCCACTTGCCGACCATGAACGTGTTCCACCCCTGCTCGCCGAGGATCTCCGGAAGCATCCCATTCTCTGGCGGGACCGTGCCGCTCGCATTGGGAAAGCCGATCGCCGCCTCGGTGATGCACGCCATGCTGTTGCGTGTGTGATTGCGCCCCGTCAGCAGACACGAGCGCGTGGGGGAGCACAGCGCCGTGGTATGCCACTGCGTGTAGCGCACGCCCTGCGAGGCGATCCTGTCGATGTTCGGGGTCTCGATCGGGCCGCCGTAGCAGCTCATGGCCGAGAACCCGACGTCATCGAGCACCAGGTACAGCACGTTGGGCGCACCGTCAGGCGCTTGGGGAGGCTCGAACGGAGCCCAGTCCGCCTCGGAGTCGCGTATGTCTACGTTGACGATGCCACTGAACGGCTTGGTCATGACTCACTCTCCTTCGGGCTCTCGAGCTGAACGGCCCCTTCCCGGAAGGTGGGCGGACCGGCAGCAAAATGTTGGCGGCACCATCGGAGTCCTGCTTCTCGAGCACTCGCGAGAGGTGGAACTCCAGCAGAGAAAGCTTGCACGGCTACGGGGTGAGCAGCCCTCACCCGACCGGGGTGAGAGGGGTGCGGCGCCGGGCGTCTACCATCGGGTGGGGATGAGCCGCGAGGACATGCTCCAGATCCCCCCGGGCCGCTTCCGGATGGGCTCGGGCGACTTCTACCCCGAAGAGGCGCCGGTGCGTGAGGTGCAGGTCGGCGGTTTCGCGGTGGACCGCGGACCGGTCACCGTTGCGCAGTTTGCCTGCTTCGTCGAGGAGACCGGGTACCTCACCCTCGCCGAGCGCGCCCCCGATCCAGCTCAGTACCCCGACGCCGATCCCACGCTGTTGCGCGCGGGGTCGGTCGTTTTTCATCCCACGCCCGGCCCCGTGCCGCTGGGGGACCCGAGCCGCTGGTGGGCCTACGTGCCCGGCTCGAGCTGGCGGCATCCCTGGGGATCGAGCAGCGAGAACTCCGGGCGGGAGGATCACCCGGTCACTCACGTCGCCTTCGAGGATGCCGAGGCGTATGCGATGTGGGCCGGCAAGCAGCTGCCGAGCGAGGCCGAGTGGGAGTACGCGGCGCGGGGTGGACTCGACGGTGCGGTCTTCGCCTGGGGCGATCGGGAGCGACCGGGGGGCGAGTTGATGGCGAACTGCTGGCAGGGCGAGTTCCCCTGGCGCAACACCGGCGCGAAGGGATGGCGCGGCACATCGCCTGTCGGGCTGTTCCCCGCCAACGGCTTCGGACTCCACGATGCCACGGGCAACGTCTGGGAGTGGACGACCGACTACTACGC
The DNA here is from genome assembly GCA_963713985.1 of uncultured Solirubrobacterales bacterium. Lineage (GTDB taxonomy): Bacteria > Actinomycetota > Thermoleophilia > Solirubrobacterales > Solirubrobacteraceae > Palsa-744. The sequence continues at coordinate 3,068,280 of OY970219.1, forward strand.
CGCCCGTGATTCGGACGCCGAGGCGAGCCCCAGCGCCTGCTGCAAGCCGCCGCTGAACCCGCGCGTGGAGACCCCGGATGGGAGCTATGACGTTGGGCGCCCCGGCGCAGACATCCCGCGCCGCGTCATCAAGGGCGGCTCGCACCTCTGCGCCCCGAGTTACTGCCTGCGCTACCGCCCGGCCGCCAGACAGCCCGAGGCGATCGACACCAGCACCAGCCACATCGGCTTCCGCTGCGTCATCCGCGACCACGCCTGACCAGCCGGGCATGCTCCCGCTCGAGCAATGCGAGGCTGGTCGCCGAGCCTCATGCGGCTGCTTGCGGACAGACCGGTCTGTCTGCTACCGTTGCGGCGTGAGCAAAAACAGACCGTTCTGTACGAAAGGGAAGCGATGATTGCCACGAGCACCGAGATCACTTCATCCGGCCGTCGTACGCTCCCGGCAGGAGCTGCGTTCGGGCTACTGACCTCGATCCTCGTGACGTTGCTCGCCAGTTCGAGCGCGCCGACGCCGCTGTACGCGACCTACCAGGCTCGCTGGGGTTTCTCACCCGTCACGGTCACGGTGATCTTCGGCGTGTACGCCGTTGCCGTCCTCGCCTCGCTGCTCGTGGCGGGCTCTCTGTCGGACCACGTCGGGCGCCGCCCGGTGTTGATCGGCGCGCTTGGCGCCCAGGCGATCGTGATGCTGCTGTTCGCGTTCGCAGGTGGAGTCGACGTGCTGCTCGTGGCCCGGGTGCTGCAGGGCCTGGCGACCGGTGCCGCCGTCGGCGCCATCGGGGCGGGGCTCGTTGACCTCCATCCCGGACGTGGGGCTGTCGCCAACGCCGCCGGGGCGATGAGCGGCACCGCGACCGGTGCGCTGGGCTCGGCGCTGCTCGTCCAGTTCCTGCCCGCGCCGACAAAACTCGTCTACCTGGTTCTGCTGGTTCTGTTCCTGCTTCAGGTGGCCGGCGTGGGGGCGATCGCCGAGACCTCACCACGCCCCCCCGGGATCCGGCGGGCGTTGCGCCCCACGATCGCCGTCCCGGCGCGGGTGCGCGAGGCGCTGCTGATCGCCGCGCCGTCGCTGATAGCGGTCTGGGCACTCGCGGGCTTCTACGGCTCGCTCGGCCCGTCGCTCGCGGCCCAGGTGGCTCGGTCCGGCTCGACAGTCCTCGGCGGCGCGGCGCTGTTCGCGCTCGCCGCCAGCGGTGCGCTGACGCTCCTGATCTTCCACCGGACCGAGCCGCGCCGCTTCGCGCTCGCTGGCAACGGGCTGGTCGTCATCGGCGTCGCGATCGTGTTGTGGTCGGTGACGGCCACGTCGGTCGCCGGGTTCTTCGTGGGCACGGTCATCGCCGGCGCCGGATTCGGCGCCGGGTTCCAGGGTGGCCTGCGCACGATCGTGACCCTGGCCGGCCCGGCTGAGCGCGCCGGTGTGATCTCGGTCGCCTACATCATCTGCTACCTGGCGATGGGACTCCCGGCGATTCTCGCTGGTGTCCTCGTCGTCCACAGCACCGTGACCCAGACTGCTCAGGAGTTCGGCATCACCGTGATCGCGCTCGCGACCATCTCCGCCCTCGGCATGACTCTCGGTGCGCGCCGTACCGCGCGGCAACGCTGCTTGTCCCCCAGCCCCGTCAAATGAGCGAAGGAGCCCAACATGTCACGTGACATCAAAATCCCCGGTCCCGACCACCCAATCACGATCGCCTCGAGCGGCGACCATGTCGTCGTTCGCAGCGGTGAGGCGAGGATCGCCGACAGCCACTCCACGCTCGTCCTGCGCGAGGCCAACTATCCGCCGGTCCGCTACATCCCGATCGCCGACGTCGACCGATCACAGCTCGCGGCTAGCGAATTGACCACCTACTGCCCCTACAAGGGCGAGGCGTCCTATTACTCGATCGCTCCCGACGCGCAGCGCGGTACCGACGCGGTTTGGTTCTACGCCGATCCCCACCCGGCGGTCGCCGAGATCAAGGGCCATGTCGCGTTCTATGCCGACCGCGTGGAGCTCTCGGTCGAGGAGGCGCACGGCGCCGAGGGCTGAGCGCAGATGCCCACGCGAACCACTCGATCGGCACAGCCCAAGGTGGTCAAGGGCTCGCCGCGGGAGCGGCTGCTCCAGGCGGCGAGCGAGTTGTTCTACGCCGAGGGTGTCCAATCCGTCGGCATCGACCGCGTGATCGAGCGCGCCGGCGTGGCCAAGGCTTCGCTGTACAGCACGTTCGGCAGCAAGGAGCAGCTGGTCTGCGCCTACCTCGACACCCGGCACGCCCAGACGTTGGCGCGACTGCAGGCGGCGGTGGACGCCGTCGAGGATCCCGTCGAGCGGATCCTCGCCGTGTTCGACGCCCAGGCTCAGCTGTTTCGCACGCCCAACTTCCACGGCTGCGCCTTCACCGCGGCGGCCGCCGAGGCGCCGGCCGGCGGGCGCGTCGATGAGGCCGCCGAGTCCTACCGCCGTGACATCCGCAACCTGTTCACCGAGCTCGCCGCTGCCGCGGGTGCTCCGGACCCCGTGCTTCTCGCCAGCCAGCTCCAGTTGATCTACGACGGCGGAGGGCTCGCCGCCAAGATGGACCGGGACGCCGCCATCGCCGCTCCCGCGCGCGCGGCCGCCACCGCGCTCATCGCCGCCGCCATCACGCCCCGCTCGAAGTGAGCACGGCAGCGATCTCCATACATCGATCCACCGCAGGCTTGCTGCCGATGCGCTGGTTAATACGATCCCGAGGGACACTTGTGTGAGGTCATCCGGACTCCTCGCGCCGAGCCGTAACCAGACAAGCGGCGATGCTCGAGCGAAGCGGCCGCCCAAGCTGTTCGTGCAGGGTCCGGGTCGCGCTCTCCATGGCCTCGCGTTGCTCAGGCGAGAGTCGTGACCAGAACGACATCGTGCCAAGCAGGGCGCTCAGCTCGGCGGCCGTGTGTTCCACCAGCGTCGGCTCCGTGGCGATCTGCGCGTCGTCGAACAGATCGGCCGCGTACTCGCGTGCCAGCTCGTAGCTGCCGAGCCAAGCCCAGACCTTTGAGATGTTCTCGCGACGCTCACGAACGCCCGCAAGAGTGGTCTCGAGATCCCGGTAGTGCGGCCAGCTTGCAGCGATCTCGGGCGCGATCGCCGTCATCGCGCTCAAAAGCGCCTGCTGGTCATCGGCGCTGCGCGGCTCGTGCAGTCCGACGTACTGGATGAGTGCAAGCGTCCCGCCGGGCACGAGCGCGTCCGCCGCGCGCTGCCAGCCGACATCGGGATCGACCCAGTGGATCGCAGAGGCCGAGAAGACGGCCCGGAAGTGCTCGTGGGGGAGACGCACGTCCTCGAATCGGGCGTTCACGAGCTTCAGCTCGCCCGTGCCTCCAAGGCGCTGCTGGGCGAGCTCCGCCAGCTGAGCGCCCGGCTCGATCGCCGTGACACGCAAGCCCCGAGCCAGGAGGCTGCGGGTCAGCTGTCCGGTTCCACAACCGATCTCGAGCACCTGGTCACCGCGATCGAGGCCGGCGAGGAGGCAGGCGAGATCGATCAGCTGCTCCGGGTAGGTTGGACGGTGCCGGTCATACGCGGCCGCCACCTGATCGAAGACTTTGCCGTAGCTGCGCTGCAGTGTTCCGTCCGGCACCCTCACAAGGTAGGCGATGCGGCCGACGGAGCAAGGGATCCTGTGGCGGGCTGTGCGGCCCCCGGGGCTAGAATCGCTGTCGGGTTTCGTTCATGATCGACGGGAAGAGACTGGATGATCGCGACTGCGACGATGGTCTACGGCGCTGAGCGGGAGCTGTGAGCGAGCGGCTCCTGCGGGAGCTCGCACCCCAGGTCCTCGCCGCCGTCGCCCGGCGCCACGGGCGCTTCGACCTCGCTGAGGACGCCACCCAGGAGGCGCTGATCGCGGCCACGCAGCAGTGGCCAGTTGAGGGCGTGCCGGTGAATCCGCGCGGCTGGCTGATCGCGGTCGCCACCCGGCGGCTGATCGACGCGCTACGCGCCGAGACGTCACAGACCCGGCGCGAGGAGGTCGCGTTGGCCCAGGAGCCACCGCCCGGAGCCTACGTCCCCGACGAGGACGACACGCTGACAGTGCTGTTCCTGTGCTGCCACCCGGCGCTCTCGCCGTCGTCGCAGCTGGCGCTGACGCTGCGGGCGGTCGGCGGTCTGACCAGCGCCGAGATCGCCGCCGCGTTCCTCGTGCCGGAGGCCACCATTGCCCAGCGCATCAGCCGCGCGAAGGCTACGATCACCCGCGCCGGTGGCCGCTTCGCGCTGCCGCCCGACGATCGGCATGGCGCGCGCCTGGGGGTCGTGCTGCACGTGCTCTACCTGATGTTCAACGAGGGCTACACCGCGACGTCCGGGGAGCGGCTGCAGCGCCGTGAGCTCGCGCGCGAGGCGATCCGCCTGACACGAATGGCGCATGCGCTGCTGCCCGGGGAGGGCGAGGTCGCGGGGCTGCTGGGGCTGATGCTGCTCACCGAGGCGCGTAGCGGTGCGCGCGAGAGCCCTGATGGCACGCTCATCCCGCTGGCGGAGCAGGATCGCCTCAGCTGGGACGGCGTGCTGCTGGGAGAGGGCGTGCAGCTGATCCAGGAGACGCTGTCGCGCGCGCCGCTTGGCCCCTACCAGCTGCAGGCGGCGATCGCTGCCGTCCACGCCGAGGCTCCGACTGCTGGCGATACCGACTGGCCGCAGGTGCTCAGGCTCTACGACCTGCTGCACGCGCTGGCGCCGAGCCCGGTCGTCAGGCTCAACCGGGCTGTCGCGGTCGCGATGGTCGATGGCCCGCGCGCTGGGCTGGCCAGCCTCGATGCGCTGTCCGGCGAGCACCGCCTTGCATCACAGCACCGGCTCGCGTCGGTCCGTGCCCATCTGCAAGAAATGGCGGGCGACACGCAGGCCGCGGTGGCCGGGTACGAAGATGCCGCCCGCCGTACAACGAGCATCCCCGAGCAACGCTACCTGCGTGCCCGCGCCCAACGGCTGCGCGTCGATGTCGAGAACCTGACGACAGCTCCGACCACTGGGTGAACGACCCCGACCAACGAGGAGCATCTCGATGCGCTACATCCTGCTGATCTACCAGAACACCGAAGCCTGGAAGGGGCTCTCCCAGGAGGACAAGGACGTCTTCATGCACGCCGCCGGCGACATCGTCGAGGAGCTGTCGGCGACCGGCGAGTGGGTCGGCGGCGAGGGCCTGGCCGATGCCTCCCTGGCGCGGTCGACGCGCGTGCACGACGGTGTCGTCACGGTCACCGACGGGCCGTTTCTGGAGGCCAAGGAGGCACTCGCCGGCTACTGCATCGTCGACGTCGCCACCCCGGGACGCGCCGAGGAGATAGCCGCGCGCTGGCCCGACGCCCAGCACTGGGGCATGGAGATCCGTGCGCTGATGCACGGCGGCGGGGGGGAGGACTGACCGATGCTCACGCTCTACGAGCACCCCTTCGCGCTCTACTGCCAGAAGGTCCTGGTGGCGCTGAACGAGCAGGGCGTGGCCTACGACGTCCTCGAGGAACAGCGTGACTTCGACCGCGCCGAGCTGGCCGAGCTGTGGCCGCCAGCGTCGATTCCGATGCTGCGCGACGGGGAGGAGATCGTCGGCGAGACCTCGATCATCATCGAGCACGTCGCCGGCGCGCGGCTGGTGCCGTCGCTGGAGGCGCGCAAGTGGGACCGCCTCTGCGACCAGTACATCTCCGACGCTGTCCAGGCGATCGTCTTCGACACGATCGAGGAGCGCTTCGACGAGCGCGCCGTCGCCCGCGCGCGCGGGCGCCTCGAGATGGTCTACGGAATGCTCGAGACGCAGCTCGCCCAGCACGAGTTCCTGGCGGGCGCTACGTTCACGATTGCCGACTGCGCCGCCGCGCCGGGCCTGTTCTACGCCCTGGCGATCCACCCGTGGGTGCAGAGCACGCACCCGCAGCTGACGCGCTACTACCGCGCGCTGGCGCAGCGGCCGTCCTTCGCCAAGGTGATCGCGGACGCGCGGCCCTACCGGCATCTGTTCCCGCTGCCCTGGCCGGCCGATTTCGACCGCTACCACTGACGTCCCCGGACGGGCGTGCCCAGATAAGTGATTGCATGTCGAGAAGCTCTGACCGGCTCCGCTCACCAGGGTAAGGGGCCGCGACAGGCGCGGCCCACGACACCAGGAGACCACGATGCCGAAGTACCTGCTTCTCAAGCATTACCGCGGCGGCCCGGAGCCGCATCGTCCCGTGCCCCCGATGGACAAGTGGGCGCCCGAGGACGTGGAGGCGCACATGGCCTTCCTCAGGCACGTCAGCGAGCTGCTCAAGGAGAACGGCGAGTACGTCGACGCGCAGGCGCTCACTCCGGCACGCACCTGGGTGCGCTACGGCGGCCCGAATGCGGCGCCCGTCGCCACCGACGGCCCGCTGCCCGAGACCAGCGATCTCGTGGCGGGCTGGTACATGATCGACGTCGAGTCCCACGAGCGCGCGGTCGAGCTCGCGGCGTACGTCTCCTCTGAGCCCGGCCCCGGCGGCGAGCCCCTGTACGAGTGGATCGACATCCGGGAGGTCATGTCCGGGGCGCCGTCGGAGGACTGACCCGGGGCGTGGTCGACGAGCCGACGCGACGGCTGGACGAGGGCGCCCTGCGCAGGAGGGCGACGACACCCTCTTCCTGCTGTTCTGCTGCTGTCACCCCGACCTCGCGCCCGCCTCCCAGGTGGCGCTGACCCTGCGCGCCGTCGGTGGCCTCACAACACGGGAGATCGCCGACGCCTTCTACGTGCCGGAGGCGACGATGGCGCAGCGGATCAGCCGCGCCAAGCGCACCCTGCGCGGGCGCCGCCTGGACCAGCCCGGCGACCTCGCGGTCGTGCTGCGCGTGCTCTACCTCGTCTACACCGCCGACTCGCGTACCTGGTTGCGCGGGGAGCTCGTGGACCCGCGCATATTTATGCGAGTGCGCTACACTAGTACGCGTGCGTACGACGATCCAGCTCGATGACGAGGTGTTCCGCGTTTTCAAGCAGCGCGCTGCGGAGCGCGGAACGACGCTGGCCAACGAGATCGAGGAGGCGCTGCGCTCCGAGCTGACCGCCCGCGTCGAGGTGGCGCGATCCGAGCCCTACAAGGTCCCGACCTTTCGCGGAGCGGCGCCGGTGCCGGGCGTCGATCTGAACAGCAACGCTGCGCTGGCCGACATCCTCGACCACGCCGGGTGATCCTCTTCGACGTCAATGTGCTGCTCAACGCGCACCGCGTGGAGCAGCGCCACCACGAGGTTGCGCGCGATCTGCTCGAGCGCACGGTGGGGGATGCGCGCTCCTTCGCTCTCTCCGAGATCGTCCTCGGCTCCTTCGTGCGCATCGCCACCCATCGCCGCGCGCTGAACCCGCCGACCCCGCTCGCTGAGGCCCTCGACTTCTGTGCCGGTCTCCGCGCCCGGCCCAATGCGCGCATCGTCACTCCCGGCCACCGTCACTGGACGCTGTTCGCGGACCTCTGCCGGCGAGTCGACGCCGTCGGAAACCTGGCAGCCGACGCCTACCTCGCGGCGCTCGCGATCGAGTCTGGCTGCGAGTGGATCAGCTTTGATCGCGACTTCGCGCGCTTCCCCGGGCTCGACTGGCGCTCGCCCGCAGACTGAGCCACGCCCCGACTGGCTGCAGATCCTCGTGGTACGACGACCTCGTTGGCCGATCTGAGATCGCAGGCTGCGAGCGTGCCCACGTGGAGGCGCCACGGTCAGGCGGGCTGCCACAGCTCGATCCGATTGCCCTCGGGATCGGTGACCCAGCCGAATCGGCCGACACCCTCCATGTCCTGCGTCTCTCGAGCCACGTCGGCTCCCTTCGCGCGCAGTTGTGTGAGCATCGCATCGAGGTCGCGGACCCGGAAGTTGATCATGGTCTGCTGCGCACGGGACCCGAAGTAGTCGGTCTCGGACTCGAACGTAGCGAACACCGTCGGCCCGGCTTCCTGACGCCACAGGCCGTTCTCATCGGCGTCCAGGCCCAGGCAATCGCGATACCACGCGCCCAGGGCTACCGGATCGGCGGCCCGCATGAAGTATCCGCCGATTCCAAGCACACGTTCCACGTCGCCATCTTCCCAGGAGCGCCACCAAACCGTTGCCCACTGCGAGCTTCATGTCCAACTCGGCTCGCCAACATCCGCGGGGGCGTACGTTCACGTGCTCACCGCGACCACATAGGGTGTCACCCATGCACCCGATCACCAAGAGCTGCGGGACCCGCTCATGATCGACCTCTGGAGCGCCGTCAAGGACCTGCCGATTGCGATTGAGTCGTCCTCGTTCGAGGCGCTCCTGCCGAGCGACCCGACCGGGCTCGAGGACCACTCGACGACCCAGTTGCGACTGCAGGGCCGTGGCGAGGAGGGTATCGGCGAGCAGGTTGGCATGGCAGATGCCCAGGAGAGCCTGCGCACGAGCGACTTCCCGCTGACCGGCGAGTGGGCGACGCTCGCCGGCTTCCTCGCCCACGTCGACGCGATCGACATGTGGCCGGAGCCCCCCGAGCACGAGCTGCAGCGCAACTGGCGGCGCTGGACATTCGAGTCCGCGGCGCTCGATCTCGCGCTGCGCCAGGCGGCCACGAGCCTGCCCGAGGTCCTCGGCCGTACGCCCCAGCCGGTGACGTTCGTCACCTCCTTCGGGCTCGGCGATCCACCGGACATCGACAAGGTCGCCAACCGGCGGGCGATGCATCCGACGGTTGGCTTCAAGCTGGACGTCGCGCCGTCTTGGACACAGGAGATCATGGACCGCGTCGCGGCCGTCGAGGGTATCGCGACGATCGACTTCAAGGGCCAGTACGGCCTCGAGGTCGAGGACGAGGCGGCGCTGCTGGCGATGTACGAACGCACGCTGGCCACGTTCACCGAGGTCGTCTTCGAGGACCCGCACGACCACCCTGCGGTGCTCGAGCTGCTCACGCCGATCGCGGATCGCGTCTCCTACGACGCGCCGATCACGAGCGTTGCGTCGATCGCCGCGACCCCTATCGAGGTACGGATCGTCAACGTCAAGCCCTGCCGCGTCGGCCGCCTGCGGGAGCTCGGCCGCTTGTACGCCCACTGCGGGTCCGCCGGCATCCAGATGTACAACGGCGGCATGGGGGAGCTCGGCGTCGGTCGCGGACAGGCCCAGCTGCTCGCGTCGCTCTTTCATCCCGGTGCACCCAACGACATCGCACCGTCGGGATACAACCTCGAGGATCCGCTGCCCGGTCTGCCGCCGAGCCCGCTCGATCCCACACCAGACCGCGGCTTTCGCCGCCGGTGACCCGCGACGCCCGTGGCGGCTGCTGCGGCGTCCCGCCGATCTGAGACGGCCCAGCAGCCGGGGGCGGCGGTCCGAACGCGACTGGCGCTGGGATGAGGGCGGGCTGCTCGCGCCTCAGTCCTTGGAGGTCAGTTCGCGGAGGAAGCCAGGGAAGCGGCCGGCGCCGAAGTCGAAGTAACGCGCCCAGTCGGGGATGATGCTGATCCGCGCCATCCGGTCGTAGGTTTCGCGGCAGGCCTCTTCGAAGGCGGCTAACTCCTCACCCTCCATCGACTTCGCCGCTGCCTCGAGGTACTCCGGCACCGGGCCGTCGAGGACCTCGATCTCGGCCTCGCCGCGCAACAGCAGGGAGCGCGCCGGGCTCGGGATGTCGATCGTTGGCGCCACCCGCGGCCGGGCCCCGGCTGATCCGCGTGCGTCATCGCGCTCTGCCGGGCAGCGTCCGTGGTAGGCCGAACTGTGGAAAGACGCTGCTGTCGGCGAACCAGGTGATGGCGGAGATGTGGTCGCCTTCAAGGGTCAGTACGAACAGCGCGTACGCGCGCGCGATGTCGGTGTCGGGCACCGGGAGGTAGCAGCCGAATGCTGGCTGTGTGTTGGCGCGCGTCGCCACCAGCCGCATCGCCGCGCCGCGCCGCTCCGCAGAGCCACGTAGGAACGCGCCGATCGCGTCGTGTCCCTGGTAGGCGTGGGGGAGGGGTGGCATCGTGACCCAGGCGTCCTCGGTCAGGAGGGCGACCATGCCATCGATGTCGCCATTCTCGACCGTTTCGGCGAAGCGGCCGACGATGTCGCGCTCGAGCTTGGAGTTCGGCAGCGGCGCTCGTTCGCGGCCGCTCGCCGGCAGCCGGGTCTCGAACGCCGCACGCGCGCGGCGCAGCAGGTTATTGACCGAGGCCTCGCTGGTCTCGAGCATCTCGGCGACCTCGCCGGCGCGGTAGCCCAGCACGTCGCGTAGCACGAGTACCGCGCGCTGCTGGGGCGGGAGGTGCTGAAGACCGACGACAAACGCCAGCGCGATCGCCTCCTTGGTCTCATAGCGCGCCTCCGGTCCCGGAGCTTCGTCCGCGACCCCATCGAGGAGAACGTCGGCGTAGGGCTCGAGCCATGTCGGCTCGTTCCAGCGTGTCGGCTCGGGCATCTGGGGCATTCGCTCCTCTTCCGGACGGCGCCGGCTAGAACGGAGAGCATCCAGCGAGCGGTTGGTGGCGATCCGGTAAAGCCAGGTACGCACCGAGGCGCGTTCCTCGAACTGCCCAAGGCCCCGCCAAGCGGCGAGGAAGGTCTCTTGGAGGAGGTCCTCCGCGTCCTGAGCCGAGCCGACGATCCGGTAGATGTGCACTTGGAGCTCACGCCGGTATGGCTCGGTCAGCTCGCGGAACGCGTCCTCGTCGCCAGAGCGTGCACGGGCGAGGGTCTGCTCGGTCACGCTCGCATCCTCGCACCAATTCTTCCTGTCACGGGCATCACGAGTAATGACGTCGGGGCGGCTCGAAATTCGCCGCGCAATTTTCGTCGCGGCCGACGCCTCAACGAACGCAGCAACCAACAGTCCGACGAAGGGAGAACCCGAGATGGGAAAGATCGTGATGAGTGGCCCGCAGAACGTCTCGCTCGACGGCGTGGTCCAGGACCCGGACGGTCTGGAGGGCTTCAGGCATGGCGGCTGGTTCGTGCAGTTTGGGGGCAAGGACCTCGAAGCGTGGAACACGGTCGCGCTCGAAGAGGCGCTGGGCGCCGAGGCATGGCTGCTGGGTCGGAAGAGCTACGAGTTTTTCGGGACGCGCTGGCGACCCCGGAGTGGCGAGCTCGCGGACAGGATCAACAGCATGCCCAAGTACATCGTGTCCTCGACCCTCGAGGATCCCGAGTGGAACAACTCGACAGTCCTCGAGGGCGACGTCGTGACCGAGGTCTCGAAGCTCAAGCAGCAGGTGGACGGAGAAATCGTCGTCCCTGCCAGCTATCAGCTTGGGCACACGCTGCTCGAGCACGGCTTGGTCGACGAGCTGCGGCTGGTCGTCTTCCCGGTCGTGCTTGGTGCCGGCGAGCGCTTGTTCGGGGAGACCAGCGACATCAAGCCTATGCGCCTCCTCGACGCCAGGACCATCGGCGACGGCCTCGTCTTCCTCACCTATGAGATCGTGCGAGGGGCCTAGCGAGACGTCGGACAGCACTGACGCTCCCAGGAGATCGCGGCGCTGCTCGATTAGTTGGCGGTCCGGGTGCTCGCCCGGACCGCTGCGGCGTCCCGCTGATCTGAGACGGCTGAGTCTCATCCATATGAGACCGACCCAACGAGCTCAACGGCGCGGACCGCGAGACGAGGTGCGATGACGCTCGCTGAGCGTCCGCCCGGAGGCGCCCGTTACGCGAGCGATTCGAGCGTGAGGCCGGGTACGGCTTTGAAGATGGTGTCGTTGGAGACGAGCGGGATCCCGAGTCGGAGCGCGGTCGCGGCGATCCAGCGGTCGGCGTTGTGCTCGCGCTGCGCGAGAGCGTGGCCGATCGCTGCGCAGTCGGCGCGCAGCTGGGCGCATACCGCCACGAGTTCGGGGCCGGTGTGGATGACCTCCGCGCGCTGGATCTTGCTGTTGAGCCTTCAGTATCCGCGCCTCGCCCCAGCCGCGGCGGATCGCCCCGTAGCGCAGCTCCGTGGCCGTCTGGAAGGAGATGAACGCTGGCCGGCCGGTGATGATCGGCGCGTAGCGTTCAGCCAGCCGTGATGTCGGGACGAGGTCAGCGCTGAAGACATCGGTATCGATCACGATCGCGCTGCGCGATCCGGGCGCGGTCACGACTGAACGACTGCGAGGAAGGCCTCGCCCTCCTCTTCGCTGAGATCCTCGATCACCATCTCATCGTGGTCAGGCAACGGACGTACCCGGCGCAACAGCTCCTCGACTGGAAGCTCCAAGTGCTCGGGTTCGCTCTGGCTGGCAGGATGTGTCGACACGATCCCTGAAGTGTAGGGGGGTCCGCGAACAGCAACGCGACAGTGTTATGGCGGGTAGTGGATGAGCTGTACGAGCAACTGCCCGAGCGCGAAGGCTGTGTGCGCCAACCAGGTCAACGTGTCCGTGAAGCTTGAGCGGGCAGAGACCATGCGAGAGCTAACGAAGCCAACCGGGATCGCAATCGTCTAGCCGAGAACGCTCGGCCCGGTGGGCTGACGCGCGTATCATCACCTCAATGCGCAGGCCGCGGTGGTTGATCGTAGCTTTTGTGCTTCTGCTAGCGCTGAATGTGCGCGCCATCATCGAACTCTGGGAACGGTTCTACGTTCACCGCCACACGGACGCCGTGTTCGAAAGGCTGAACGACGGCAGCGCCCTGTCCACTATGAGCTGGACACTCGTGATCCTCTTCGACCTTGGCGTGCTCTGGCTCACGATTCGCGTCGGGAAACGACTGCGATCATCAGGGACGAGCGGGTAGTGTCTCAGTTTGAAAATGCGTGTCCGCTCGGGCATCGGGCGGTCTAGGCTGCTGGGATCGATAACCAGCGGCCCCGGCGCGGGCGCGAACCCAACGCCGGGACCTAGACAAAGGAGATTTGACCTCCAATGCCTGACCGGAACCTTACCCGCGTTGACGCGGGCGATCTACGGATGGCGCAGCGCGCCATCGTCTTGCAACTCCTCCGCGATGACCACGACCCGCGATGGTCTCGGGCGGAGCTGCGGCGCGAGGCATCGGACCTCGACCCCCAGGCCGTCCGTGATGGTCTCGCGCGCCTCAAAGCCGAGGGAGCCGTCACCACCGCGAGGGAGCACGTCCTCGCGTCCCGGTGCGTCCGGCACCTCGACGCGCTCGAACTGGTGTCGATCTGATGCCCGGCGAGCATCACCTGGAGCTGGTCGCGCTCGGTATCGTGATCCGCCACCAGCGCCAAACCAAGGGCCTCGCGATTGAAGCCCTCGCCCACAAGGCCGGGATGTCTGCGGGGCACCTCGGCAGGATCGAGCGGGGGCACGGCAACCCACGGTGGGACACGTTGTGCGCCGTGGCGTCCGCTCTCGATATGCACCTCGCCGACTTGTGCGACGAAGCGCCGAGTATGGACACGATGCGCGCCCTCCACGGCGAGGGCTGACCGCTGGGGGCGCCATGCTGCCAGTCCGGGGCATGGCGCTTTCTTCGGAACCGATTGTATGAACTGCCGCTATGCTCGAAAGATGCTGTACTTCGTAGACGAGAGCGGGATCGACCTCAAGGAGGCTCCGTGCGTAGTCCTCGCCAGCATCGGTGCCCGGGAGGCTAGTGTCTGGCCATTCGCCCAGGCCTTTCTGCGGCTCAAGGAGGAGATCCTCCGCTTCCCCCCCGACCAAGCGTACGAGGCCAAGGGGACGAAGCTTCTGAACCGACGAGTGTTTCAGCAGGCCGGCCTAGTAGTGCTTTGTTAGGTCGCTACTCGTGTTGTGGTGCTCTGTGGAGGGGTATGTCGGCGTGGTTGATCGTTTGGTGACAGGTGGCGCAGCGGCCGGTCCAGCATTTGAAGAGGGGCTGGAACAGGAGGACTGCCTGAGGGAGGGTCAGGCCGGCCGCGGGCGATTTGGGTTCTGCCGCTCCAGGGTGAGGAAGCCGTGTGCAGCGGTCACGAGCGCGGTGTGGTGGTACCAGCCGAGCCAGGAGCGGCCCTCGTAGTGATCGAGGCCGAGTTCGCCCTTGAGCTGTTTGTAGTCGAGCTCGATCTTCCAGCGCATCCGTGCCAGGCGCGCCAGATGTTCGGGCGAGGTGGAGGGTGGCATGTTGCTGATCCAGTAGTCCAGTGGCTCCTTGTGGCCTTCGGGCCACTCGCAGATCAGCCACTCCTCGCAGGGCTCTTGCTCAGCCCCGTTTTGCCAGCGCGCCAGTGCGCGGACACGTAGGAACGCGAACTGTGAGGTAACCGGCGTCCCGTCGGGGCCGTCCCTGAAGGTGACGGTCTGCATGTTCTCAGGGGCGAGTCGGGCGATGAGCTTACGGGCGGGCTCGGGCTTGCGGTCGGGGCGCAGCCGCGTGCGCCGCCTGCCGGTCTCCCCGGCGCGCTCGGGTAGCGAGAACACGGTGTCCGGCGCGAATACGCTCGCGATCTTGTCGATCGAGAACACGTACTGGAAACCAGCATCATCCAGATCCCGACGCAGCCTGGTGTTCTCGCCATACGCCTCATCCCCCAAGATCGGCGCCCTGCCGATATCCCACCCGCCGGCGCGCTCGATCAGGTCCTTCCCGAGCTGTGGCTTCTTCTTGAACTCGATCTCCTCGGGGATCCTCGCTCTCGCTCTGCGCTCGGCGTCCTCGCACCACTCCTCGGGCAGATACAGCGCCCACCCCAACGGGACCGTGCCCTTGCTGCCCACGGCGTGCACCGAGACACCGATCTGGCAGTTACCGATCTTGCCGAGCGTCCCCGAGTACTGACGCTTGACCCCAGGCGAATGCTTGCCGTCCTTCGGAAAACCAGTGTCGTCGAGAACCCACGCCTGCACACCGATCTGTGGCGCCACGCGCTCAGCCGTGGCCTTGACGACCAACCCTGGATCCCACGTACTCACCGCCAAGAACTGCTGCAAGCTCTCATAGTCAGCCTCACCACCCAGCCGCGCGACCATCGGCTCAAGCGACTTACGCGGACCCTCCTCAACCAGCCCCCGCAGATACAACCGGCCGTTGACCAGCTGCACAGGCCGGTTCACCGCCTCCTCAAACACCTCCTCGGCGAACGCCTCCAAACGCTCCCGCACCACCACAGGCCCATCCACCACCATCTCCATCGTCGTCACCACGAGCCTCCCCACGCCGAGAACCAGACGCAAGAAGAGTTCGCCGAACCAGCAACGAATCCTACAAAGAAACTAACAAAGCACTACTAGCACCTCTGCTCTCCGACCGTGACCGCAGCATCGCCGTGGAGAACTTGCTCGTAAAGAACGAGCGCGGCGAAAATGCCGGGTTCCACGAACTTTTGGGGCTGGCGCAAGCAAAGCTCGCGTTCGTCGATGCGGCTCTTGACCTCGCACATGAGTTCGGGATGACGGTGTTCGCATCGATAGTGCCTCGTGACGCTCCACAGCAGCGCGACGCTTCGATCTTGCGTAAGGACTTTGCGTACTTGTTCCAACGTATCCACTGCCACGTCTGCGACGGCCCTGACCATGCGCACGGGGTGCTGATCTTTGATGAGCAGGACAAGGCTCTCTCGCAGAGCCTCCTCGATCAGATCCAGCGCTACTTTGTGGGCACCGAACGGGGCAAACAACGCGCTGAGCGGATGATCCCGATGCCGTTCTTCGTTCACTCCGAGCTGACGCCAGCGATCCAGCTAGCTGACATTGTCGCCTATGTCATCAACTGGGGACTACGGATGAGTCGGATGGCCGAGCCGGTCAGAGATGAGCTAAAGCCGTTGGCCGACAAGGTCTTTGGTCTGCGCTACCAGGGCAAGGAGATACCAGTCAGGACTCGTCGTGTGCTGATCAGGAAGAAGCCGATTTGGGGAATCACGTACATCGACGACCTGCGGCCCCACGGCGAGAAACCGCACGAGCTGGATCTAGACGAAACTCAAGATGCAGACGCCAAATCCGAACTGTCAGCCATATAAAAAGGGAGTGCCCCGTTGCCGAGACAAACCCTTCGCATGTCAAGCTAGCAGAGTCCGAGGCGTCTAGTCAAGGTTTGAATGTCGTTGTTTCTCACGCTGGTAGCATGCGCCGCGTGCCAGACCGCTCACGCAAGCGCCCGCGCGACCCCAACCAGCTCGCGAAGCTCATCGTGGACATCGCCACGGGCGAGGTCGAAGACACGCCTCCCGATGACGGGAAGGACCCTGCGGCGGTCGCGCTGGGGCGCAAGGGTGGGTTGAAGGGCGGGAAGGCCCGTGCGGCCAAGATGACGGCCGAGGAGCGCAGCGATGCCGCGCGGAAGGCCGCCGCCGCGCGATGGAAGAGGCCCGGCTGACGCTGCAAGATTGCGTGCAAGAAGACCAAAAGTTTTCTCGCAAATAGCGGACTCTCATTGACACAGTTGTCGGAGTCCCGGCTGAAACCGTCGGAAAACAAGCGGATTCCGGGGTATTACGTCCGCCCTACGCCGGACACTATGCGGGCCATGTCCGACGACCTACCCGGAGGTAGAGCCACGATGCCAGCCGAGCAGCAGCAGATGCGCGTCACGGTCCGAATACCGACCACTCTCGTTGCCGCTCTCGAACGAGTCGCCGCCGAGGAGGAGCGCACTGTCTCCGCTGAGATCAGGAGGCTCATCCGTCTCCGCGTCGATGAGTTCGGCGCAGGCTTGGGGAAGGCTGCCTGAAGGAGCCCATGACCATGTAGACCAAAAACGCACGCCCCCGGCCCATTGCTTGAAGGGCAGAGCCGGGGGCGCTCCCACTCATCGCGGGGCGCCGATCTTAGGCAAGTCAGCGCCTCCTTGGCATATCGCTCTCCGAAGCTACCGCAGTTTGCGGCGGAAACGGCCGGGCACGAACTCGTGCCCGGCCCCCGCCGTCCATCGTGCGCCTGTAGCTCAGTGGATTGTGGCCTCGCCTAATCTCGGGGTCCAGAGCGCCCCTCCTTCGAAGGGGGTCGTCGCGGGTTCGAATCCCGCCAGGCGCTTCTTGAGCCTATACGGCAAATCTAGGGGATCGCTTCAGCCAATGACCCGATCTTCGACGGTAGGCGGCCGTCCCCTGCTGATTTTTCTGTCCGACCGCTCACGCATAATATCACTATGAACAGGTTGTCGATCGAGAAACGCGCGCAGATACTCTCGATGCTGGTCGAGGGGAACAGCCTCCGCGCAACGACCCGCATGGCCGGGTGCTCGATCAACACCGTCTCCAAGCTCCTCCTCGACGTAGGGGAGGCGTGCACTGCCTACCAAGACCGCACGCTGAGGGACCTGCCGTGCAAGACCATCCAGGCGGACGAGATCTGGGCGTTCTGCTATGCAAAGGCGAAGAACGTTTCGGAGGAGCACAAGGGTGAGTTCGGCTACGGCGACGTGTGGACCTGGACCGCGATCTGCGCCGACACGAAGCTCATCCCGTCATGGCAGGTCGGGGAACGCAACCTGAACGACTGCTGGACGTTCATCGAAGACCTCAAGGGCCGCGTGCGCGGACGCATCCAGCTCAGCACCGACGGCCACGCGGCCTACCAGGGCGCGGTCGGTTTGATCTTCGGCGGGGACATCGACTGGGCTCAGCAGGTCAAGGAATACCGGACGGAGCACCTGGGGGAGCGGCGCTACAGCCCGCCCGTCTGCACTGGCACGCGCACGAAGGTCCGCCTGGGGAACCCCGACCCGGCGAAGATCAGCACGAGCTACGTGGAGCGGCAGAACCTCACCATGCGGATGAGTATGCGCCGGTTCACACGGCTCACCAACGGCTTCTCCAAGAAGGTCGAGAACCACGCCGCCGCCGTCGCGATCCACTTCATGCACTACAACTTCGCCCGGCCCCACAAGACCCTCGCGAAGCCCTACCCACGGACGCCCGCGATGGCCGCCGGGGTCTCTGATCACGTCTGGAGCCTGCACGAGATCGCTGAACTTTCAAACTGCGGCGTCCCGCCGATCTGAGACAGCCCAGTCCCACTTATCTGAGACCAGACGGTCCCATTCATGTGAGACTCGGCCGGCGGCGTAGCGCCCCGCTCAGCGGAGCGCGAGGGACTCGAGTAGCGTCACGGCCGCGTCGGCATCCCGAGGGCTCGCCCGGCTGCCGCTAGCCCCACGCGAACGCGATTGCTGGATCCATGGGGCCTGCACACAACGTCTGCGGTCTGATTGGCTCAGCGGGACATCTAACCCGACCCCCGGTCAGACTGGCGGCGCGCTGGAGGTGGTGCGCGACTCGATCAGCTTGAACTTCGCGCTGGGGTTCTGCTCGCGCGGCAGCTCGGCCACGATCGTGACGTCGAGTCCGGGGTCGGCGACGCCGGCGGCGAGGAGCTCTGAACGTAGTGTCGTGTCGATGCGCCGGCAGGCCTGATCCGTAGGCGCGGCGTCGCGAAGCACGACGAGCACGTGCAGGCCGCCGTCGTCGTGGATGATCTTGTACTGACGTAGCTCTGGGAGTGCGACCATAGGACTCTTCAACGTATGCGGGTGCACGGCTACGGTCCTTCCGTCGGTTCCCGTCATGTGCAGGATGTCGTCGCTGCGCCCGTCCAGCGACACCATGCGTGCGAGGGGGCGCCCACACGGGCAGGCCGCGCTCGTGAGCGCGGCCATGTCAGAGACCTCGTAGCGGATCAGCGGCTGGGTGCGCTTGATGAAGCTCGAGACGAGCAGCTTCGCACCGACGACGCCGTCGGGGACGGGGTCGTCGCGTTCGTCGACGACCTCCATCAGACAGAGATCCTCGAAAACGTGCATCCCCAGGTGACGCTTGCAGTCGCCCGCGTAGAAGCCCTCGGTAGCGCCGTAAACGTTGAACGGCTCGACGCCCCATGCCGCACGGATGTTGGCGGTCATCTCCTCGGTACGAAGCTCGGCATTGGTGCAGACGATCCGGGGAGCGATGTGCAGCCGGCCCTCGAGTTGCTCGACTGCCAGTAGCGACGCGATCGACGGGTAGGCGACGAGATTCTCGGGGCGGTGCTTGTTGAGCGCTGCGACGAGCTCGCCGAGTGATGTGCGCGCGTCGAGCCGTAGCAGGGCGTACAGGCCCAGATCGATGCTCAGGCCAAAGCGCGTCGACATGTGCAGTGGGCTGCTGGCACCAACAATGGCGACGCGTAGTCGGGGTCCAAGTCGTGGGCGCACGCCGGTGAGCTCACTCCAGCGCAGTGACGCGGACAGGCACTGGCGCCATTCGTCGCGGTTGTAGACGAAGACGCCCTTGCGTCCAGTCGTGCCACCGGTCGGCATGCAGCGATAGGCGCCGAGATAGAGCTCGTCGCCGCGGATCCGCTCGAGATGACTCTCGACCCCTGAGAGCCGCAGCCGCGGGTCGCTCACCCACTCGTCGAATCGCTCCATCAGCATAGTCTTGGTCACGACCGGCAAAGCACGCGCATCGAGGTCGTCGGCGAGTTCGATGCCGGCATACAGCTCGCGGTAGAACGGAGAGGTCGCCGCCGCGTGGCGCGCCGTCTGAACCAAGCAGCGTCGCTGAAGCGCCAGCAGGTCCTTCCGCGGCGTGCCGATCGCCGTGAGCCGCCGGAGGTGACGCCTCGCCCCGACGAGATCCCCAACGCGGCGCCACACCGATCCGTCGCTCACGAGCGGCTTCCTGGCACCGCGGCACTGCAGATAAGCGGTGCAAGGGCCGCTGTGTGTGCCTCCACAGTGTCCAAAATTACCACCGGTCGAGTGTCAGCAGCCAGCCGCCCCGCGCAGAATGAGGGCAGCGACCACGTCGTCGCCGTCGGGTGTATGTTGCTACCGGCAGCCGGGCCTTCGCTCTCCGCGCACAAACCGTTCTCAGACGGCGTCCATTCGCTGTTCGAGGTGGGTGACTGCCGCCCCGATGCCGTCTTCCTCGCCCATGCGCTGGGCGAGAGCGCGGGCGCGAGCGGCGACCCTGCTATCGAGTATCGCTCGCAGTCCCTCGGTTAGACCCCGGGCGTCGAGTCTGGCGAACGGGATTGTTGCGCCGACGCTGAGGCGCCGGCACTGTGCTCCCCAGAAGGGCTGGTCGCCGAACACGGAGCAGATCAGCGTCGGGGTCCCGGCGGCGAGACTCGCGTGGGTCGTGCCCGCCCCGCCGTGATGCACCGCTGCCGCGCACTGGGGTAGCAAGCTCTGATGATCGACTTCGTCGATCACGAACAGTGTGTCGTCACCGACCGCGTCCAGACCGCTCCATCCCGCCGCGAGAATCCCACGCACGCCGAGATCGGCCAGTGTGGCTCTGATCGTGCGCAGTTGGCGCGGTCCGTCGAGGACCGGTGTACTGCCGAAGCCAAGGAACACCGGCGGCTGACCAGCTTTGAGCCAGTCATCGAGCTGGCTTGGCACACCCTGCTCCCCGAGCCGCGCACGCAGCTCTGGCCAGGGCGCAAGGAAGCCGACAGGGTGCGCGTTGCTCGGCCAGTCCTTGGGGGTGGGGAACAGCGTCTGGCTGAAACCGAGCAGACACGGCGCTTCGCCGCGCGCGAGGGTCCGTAGCATCGACCGTTGTGCTGGTGGGACCCCGAGCTCTTGACGCAACGCGGAGATTTCGGCGCGCGACATCCGCCAGATCATCTCCAACAAGAGCTGGTGAGAGGGGTAGTTCAGGGGTCCCAGTTGCCGCCAGCGCCCGCGCTGTGTAATACCTACCGAGGGGTAGCTGCGAGACGGAAGGAACGGTGTCAGGTACAACGGGACGTGCGCGATCTGGCGGGCCGTGGCGATGGTCTCGCAGTGATCTGCGACCAGCAGGTGGCTTACGATCACATCCACGGACTCGGTCTCCGATATCAGCGTCCGACGAAGTTCCGGGGCGAAAGTCCTGAACTCGTTGTGGAGCCACCTGGTGAACGTTGTGATCCGCCCAGACGCGAGCATCCGCTGCGCGGGCTCTGCCAGCTTCATCGCGTGCACGTCCATTGGAAGCGCATGGAATGGCACGCCCGCCAGCCGGGCCATCTCCTCACCGTTACGAGGCGCAACGACCCGCACCTGATGGCCGCGGTCGGCTAGAGCCCGCGCGAGACACACATACGGTTGCACATCGCCTCGCGACCCCAAACTGACCAGCGCAACCCTCACGAGCGCGTACCACCCGGCGACCCAAGCACCTTGTCCCCTGACCTCGGTGCGTGAGGCGAGGGGGGTCCGGCGCCGGGGAGGTTCTGCTCGGCGAGGAAGCTGTCGATTGCGCGGGCTACCTCGGCGGGTCGCTCGAGCATCGCCAGGTGGCCTGTCTGGCGCACCACGACTTCGCGATCCGGGTGCAGAGCGGAGCAGAATTGTGCGCCCTCGCGCGCGGGCAAGACGCCGTTCTCCGCGCCCCAGATCACGCAGACGGGAACTGGGACGCGGTTGTGTTCCACGCCGGCGAAGCTGCCGATGTGCTCGCTGATGCTGAGCAGCACGCGCAGCTGGTCGCGATCGCGGCTTGCGTCACGGAGATGGTCGCGCAGCTCGCGGGAGACCCGCTCGGGCTCGACGAGCAGCATTTTGCGAACGCCGGCGGCGGCGATCGGCTTGGGGGGCGAAAGGCGAGCGCTCAGCCAGCCGAGCACCGCTGCTGTGCGGCGGCCGCGGCGGGCAATCCAGAGCAGTGGCCGCAGATAGCCATGCGCGGCGGTGCGATCGGTGAGGACGTTGACGGCGATCACTGTCTGCGTGCGCTCGGGGTGCAGGGCGGCGTACGTCAGGGCCGTGGCCGCACCCATACAGTTTCCGACGAGGGTAACCTGGTCGAGCTCGAGTTCGTCGAGAAGTGCGGCGAGCTGGGCGACGTAGAGGTCGAGGGTGTAGTTGACGTGTGGGCGGGCGGAGCGTCCGAAACCCAGCATGTCCATCGCGACGACGTCGTGGTCGCGGGCGTAGCGCTCCAGCAGGGGCTCCCAGATGCGGTGTGAGGTGCCGCCGTTGTGGAGAAAGACGATCGGTGAGCCGCTGCCTTCGCGCCGATAGAAGACCTCGTGGCCCTGGTAGGAGAAACTGCGCATGGCGTTCATCCAGCATGTTTCGCAGTTACCGTCGCGGTTCGCAACGGAGGTCGACCCCTGTATTTGCGGGTCAGGACTCTGGGCCCAGCCCGCTGATGGCCTGCGGTAGCGCCTCCCTGGCGCCGCGGCCGGAGATGCCGAGCTTTGCGTACACCTTGCCGAGTGTGCCCTCGACCGTCTTGAGCGTCACGTAGAGTTCTTGGGCGATCTCGCGGTTGCTGCGCCCCCTGGCCGCGAGCGAGGCGACACGTGTCTCGGCCGGTGTGAGCGCGTCGGCGCCGGTGCGCACTGGCCGACGTGGCCGCGCTCCCGTCGCGCGTAGCTCTGCGAGTCCCAGCGCGGCGGCAGGAGCCGCGCCGCATCGGTGGGCGATCTCGATGCCGTCGGTGAGCGGCTCGCGGGCGGCGATTCGCTCACCTCGGCGCCGCAATGCTGCCCCCAGTGCGATCAGCGATCGCGCGTGCTCCAGCCGGTAGGACGACGGCGCCAGCAGATCTACTGATTCGCGCAGCTGCGCAATCTGTGACGATGGCTCGCCGACGAGCGCCGCGGTGCGCAGCGCCGGGCCGAGGATCCCGGCGGAGTTGAAGCGCCTGGCGTCCTCGAGTAGTTCCGAGGCGATCGCACGGGCACCGTCGGTGTCTCCCCGACGATGGGCGACCGTCACAGCGATTGGCCGCCAGAAGTCTCCAATACCAAGAATCGGCGCGTGTTTCGCCCGGCGGCGCATATGGTCCAGGTCGCTGCTCGCCTCATCGAGTCGGCCTTGCTCGATGTGGAGCTTTGCTCGCGCGTGATAGAGGCTGACGCTACCGCGCGCGTCCTCGGCCCAATGAACGGGCGCCGTCGCAGCCAGCGCCTCCTCAATGGCACCGATGTCGCCGGTGTCCACGAGTGCCAATGCCTTGAACCCGTGGCACCATGCCTCGTGAGCGCCGGAATCGCTGACGGCCAAGCCGGCCTGCGCGCGTGAGACAGCGCTCGCCAAGTCGCCGCGGCACCACGCGGCAAACGCGAGGGTGGCCTCCATCACCATGATCTCGCGCCGGTGCCCTTCGCGGCGGGCTGCAGGCAGCTCGCTTTCGGTGACAGCCTGAGCCAGGTCGGGTCTGTCGGCGGCGATCAGCACCCACGTCGCCATCGTCCATACCTCGGCGCTGAACCCGGCGCTGCGAAAGCCTCCCGCCCGCAGCGCCCGCTCGGCGAGCGACGCCGCCTGCGGGGCCGATCCGCCGCGGAGAAGAGCACCGACGGCCATCACGCTGAGAACCGCTTGCGCGGCCGGGCCGTCCGGCACGCGCCCTTCGTAGTGCGCAAGCCGCTGCAACCCGCGCTCGCGCGCGCCTGGCGTGAGGAAGGCGTGCACGATCAGCTCGGCGTCGATCCGCTGCTCGAGCTCGGCGTCAGCGCCGTCCAATGCCTGAAGGCCGGCCTCGAGGGCGCTCAGCGCCTCCCCGGAGCGCTGCAGGAGCGAGAGTGTCTGGGCCTTGGCGATCGCGATTTCCGCCGTGTCTGTTGGATTACGTGCGTTTCTGAGCGCCTGGTCGTAATGGTCCAGTGCCACGTCTGGTTCTCCGGCCGCGTCCTCGGCGCGAGCCAGGGCGCGCAGCAGCGCGACCCGTTCCTCTGGTGGGGGACCCTCGGCAAGAGCCCGGCGCAGCTGCTCGGCGGCCGCGTCCGGTGCGCCGCGCCCGAGCACGGCGTGAGCGGAATCTCTGAGCGCTGCGACGGCCCACGGTTCCCCGGCTGGTTGGCATCTCATCAGGTGTGCGGCAACGTCGCGGACGTCTGCGCCTTCGCGATCGAGCAGCAGCGCTGCTTCGCGATGCCAGGTGTCGAGCCTGGGGGATGGGAGTCGTGCGTGGACTGCTGCGCTGATGATCGGGTGAGCGAAGCGCAGTGGCAGGCCGGTTTTCAGCACGCCTTTCGTGGTGAGTGCATCAATGATCTCCACAACTCGGGCCGTGGCCAGGTCTGAGAGTCGGCTGATAGGCCCAGGTTCGGCTCGGCTCGCGAGGATCGAAATCAGACCGACGACGGAATCCGCGCCGGCACCGAGCGCTTCGATGCGCCGCCACACGTGTGCCGCCAAGCCGCGCGCGTCGACGTACTCGAGTTCCTCGATCGCTGCGTCGTCGGGGCGGACGCCGCGCTCGCGCGTCTCGCGCAGCAGCTCGGCGAGATACAGCGGGTAGCCGCCGGTCTGCTTCCTGCAGGCCTGTGCGAACTTTGCCGAGGGCGGCTCGCCGAGGATCCGGTGCACCATCTCCCGGACGCCGCCCACACTGAGCGGTAGCGGCTCGATTCGCTGCGACGCTAGCTCGCTGAGGTCATCGGTTGCGGCTCGCGGCGGCTCGCCGGTGCGGATCGTGAGCAAGACAACGACGCGCAAACCATCCAGCCGTCGACACAGGTGACAAAGGTGGCGTAGCGACGGCTCGTCGGCCCACTGCGCATCGTCAACGGCGAGCAGCAGCGGTTGTTGCGTGGTCATGTCGTCCACCAGCCAGTAGAGACCGTCCAGCACCTGGTAGGACACGTCGGTGACGTTGTTGAGCCCGGTGGCGCGCCCAAGAATCGGGGCGATCGTCTCGCTGCGCTGGGCTTCATCGCTCGCTGCCCCTCGGTAGAGCTGGCGTACGATCCCGTAGGGAAAGCCGACCTCGAGTTCTGTCGCCGAGGCGCCTCGAGTAGCGAACCCGCGCGCCGCAGCAAGCCGCTCGGCCGTATGCCAGAGCGCGGTCTTGCCGATGCCGGCGGGGCCGGCGACAACCACGAGGCTGCCGGACCCGGCTTGTGCAGCCGTCAGTGCCTCATCGAGCTTGGAAACGGCTTTGGAGCGCTCAACCAGATCTACCGACACGACAGCAATGTAGTTCGCGCCGTCACGTGACACTCAAATGCTGGTGCGTGCGCGCTAGCCCATCCACGCGAAGATCACCCTGGCCCTTGGGGTTGGCCCGGGGTTGCGGTGGTTAGTCTCCGGCGGACCGATGCGGCTGCCACCGATCATGTTCGCGTTTCGCTGCGCTCTAGTTCGCGATGTTCCAGCGCACCGTTACACGGCGGTGCATCGGGCGTGAAGGTGCTGACGCGCCCAGGGGCCCTGCAGCGGGACAACGGGCCCACGATTGCCTATGACGTCGCGGGCCGCGGTCCTCTGGTCGTGTTCGTGCATGGCCTCACTTCATTCCGGCAGACCTGGGATCCGGTCACCGCGCTGCTCGCCGAGGAGTTCACGTGCGTGCGGTTGGATCTACGTGGTCACGGGGCTTCCTCGCACGCCGCGGATTACTCGATGGTGTCGCTGGTCGGTGACGTACGGGCCCTCGTCGAGGAGGTGGCACTCGGGGAGCCCGCGATCGTCGGTCACTCCTTGGGTGCGAGTGTCGCCGCTGTCTACGCCGCGGCGCACGGTGCGCGTGCCGTCGTCTGCGTCGACCAGTCGCTGCGGTTCGGCGAGTTCGCTGGGCTCGTGCAGGCGCACGCAGAGGACCTGCGCAGCCAGCGCACGATGGAGGCCGTGCTGTCGATCGACCGCGCTCTCAAGCTCGAGCCCTACACGGGGGTCGAGAATATGGAGCGCAGGGTGTTGGCGTTTCCGCGCGAGGTCGTCCTCGGAATCTGGGACGCGCTGTTGACGACCCCTCCAGAGCAACTAACCGCGATCGCCGAGGCGATCCTGCCCCGAATCGCCGCACCGCTCCTATCGTTGCACGGCTCGCCGCCACCACCGGACTACGCAGCCTGGCTTACCGGCCTCGCGCGCAGCGCGCGTGTCGAGATCTGGGACGGGACTGGCCACATGCTTCACCTAGTCGACCGGGAACGATTTGCGGCACGCGTGCGGCCGCTATTCGCGGACCCAGCCGCGCCCTGAACGCTCCTTCGCGCTGACGCGGACCATCGCGCCGGAGCGCATCGCCTGGATGTCAGCGTCGGTGAGACGGCGAACGACTCTCATGTGAACCTCCAGTGTGTCGGCGGGCCCGGTCGTCGAGCCCCTTCACACACACAGAAGTGATCGATCTCTAGTCCACAGTGCGCGCGCTGACGGCCAGGAGATCGTCGCTGGCGCACACCAACATGGGCGCGGCGCCGATCCCTACCACCGGCGCGGCGTCCTCGCAGCCAGGCCGCCACTGATCGCTGTGCAGCGCGCGTGCGCGCAACAGTCCGCGGCTTCTCCAGCGGCTCAGGGTGTGGGCGTCAACGCCGAGCGTGCGTGGGGTGCCTGGAGGCATCGTCATCTTCCCGAGAGGATAGGGACAGGAAGGCGACGGGGACTAGCACGAATTTGGCAGCAGCCCGCTGCCAAATTCGCCGCTCGGGGTCGATCACCGAGTCCCAAGTGCGCCTGTGGCGTTCCCAGAGTACGACGTCCACCGGTGTCGGCTACGGCTCGAGTGCGCCGAGTAGCCGGTGCGTGGGGTGACGGTTGAGGCTGTTTCGGTTCTTGTCATAACGTCGCGTCGTGCGGGGATCAGCGTGCCGCGCGGCGTCCTGCACATCCCGCAGCGATGCTCCTTCGTCGAGCGAGAGCGTCACGAAGCCGTGGCGCAGGGCGTGGGGGTGAAGATCGGGGATACCGATCTGCTCTCCCATCCGCTTGATCAGCTTGCCGGCGTGCTGACGTGTCAGGCGCTCTCCGGTGGAGGTGATGAGCAGCGGTCCTTTGGTGCGCGCGCCCTTGGCTCGGTCGACGGCGTGCGCGACGGCGGCGTTCAGTGGCGCGACCGCTGCCTTTGTGGTCTGGCCCTTGCCCTTCAGTTTGAGCACGCGGTGGCGGCCCTGCTCGCCGAGATCCTCGATGTCCGCGCCGACAGCCTCAGAGACCCGCAGGCCGAGCTCGAGCAGCAGCAGCACGAGCGCCAGTTCGCGTGGACCCTCAGCGCGGGCAGCGGCGATCAGTCGCCGGGCGCGCTGCTTTGAGATCCCCGCGGTCGCTGCCTGCTCTGGGACCTTCGGGCGGTCGGCGAACTCGACTGGGTTGCGGGCGATCATCCCGTCGTAGTGTGCGCGGCGGTAGAAGTGCGAGAGGCACGCCAGGCGCCGTGCCATCGTCGACGGAGCGGGCGCCTTGCCGTCGAGCAGCGGCTGGCGCTTGTAGCTCTCGATCGTCGCGAGCGTCGCCTCGAGCGGGCTGCTCCCGGCGCGCGCGAGCCACACGAACCAGTCGGCGAGATCGAGCGCGTAGGCGCCCTGGGTGTTGCGCTGGTTGTCATAACGTCGCAGAAAGCCTGCGGCGAGCTCGCCGGCGGTCTCCGGATCCTCGAACGGCAGCTCGCCGCGCGCGGCCACCAGGAGGTTGTCGGCGAGCTCGCGGCGAGCGGCTTTCAGATCGGCAAGCTGCGTCGGGCGCTCGAGCAGCTCAAGATCGGTCCTGAGAGCGGTCATCCACAGGCTTTCGACGCTGTTATCCCGCTTCCTTTGCGTGGTCCATAATATCCGTTACGGACCAAAATAGGGGCAAAAGCAGGGATTTCTGAGGCTCTTGGCGGGTCTTACCCGTTGCCACGGCTTACTCATCAGTCCGACTCATCGCGGGAGCGCCGGTAGCGCTCGTAGATCACCCGCGAGCCGAACGTCCTGGTCTCGATCAGGTCCAGCGGAACGCCACCGGTGACCGGCGGCAAGAACGGCGTGCCGCCACCGACGACGATCGGGTTGCGGAACATGCGCAGCTCGTCGACAAGGCCGAGCTCGACAGCCACCGCAGCCAGACCGGCGCCGCCGATCGCGACGTCCTTGTCGGTCGTGTCGAGCGCCGCAGCGGCCTCCCCGGCCAGCGACGCCTCGGCGAGCCGCGCGTTGCCTTGGACGCTGTCGAGCGTGCGGCTGAAGACGATCTTCGGGATCGCGCACCAGGCGTCGGCGAACGCGGCGTGGAGTTCGTTGTCGCGCATCGACGGATCCGTCTCCCACACCAGCATCGTCTCGTAGAGCCTGCGGCCCAACAGAAAGCCCCCAAGCTCCCGTGTCTGCGTGACGTGGAAACGAAACTGCTCATCGCTGGGCACCGACCAGGAGAACGCGCCCTCGCGGTCGGCGATAAAGCCGTCCACCGAGACGCCCATCGAGTAGATCAGCATGCCAAGCTCATCCCACGGACGATATAGCGCAACGCCCTGCGACCATTGGGGCGGGCTCAGGTGCGAGAGCGGCTTCGTTCGTAGGCGGCCCGCGTGTAGTTGTAAGCCTTGCGTGCGTCGGGAGTCTCGCTTGAGAGCGGCGAGCGCGGGGCCTCGGCGTAGCGCTGGCCCTCCGAGGTGCGGCTGAGTGGGTTGAAGAGGTGCTCGCGGGCTGCTTGGAAGGCGCGCATGTGCAGGTTGCCGGCAATCCGGTCCAGAAGATCGAGCAGGTCAAGGTGCTTGGCCGACTCGAGCAGCATGATCGTCTCGTCACGGTCGAGGATCGCGCCGGCGCGGCGAAGCGAGCGCAGCTGCTCGGAGATCCGCGCGGCGTCGCCGCAGCCGTTCAGTTCGCTGCGGGTGCGGTGGCGCAGCGCCAGGTGCGCAACGACGCTCCAACCAACGGGATGCGCGAGGTTCTCGAGCAGCCCGACGCCGGCGGGCAGCTCCTGCACGAGCCCAAGGACGTCGGTGAGCTCGGCGGCGTTCAGTGTCCAGCGGCAGCCCTTGTGCGTCTCGATCACGCCGGCGAGCTCCAGGCGCCGGAGTGCCTCCCCCACCTGTTCGCGGGAGGGCTTGCGTGTGGGCAGCTCGCGATCCGGGGCCGTCACCTGCGCGATCGAGCTGTATCCGCCGGCGACGAGGTAGCGGCAGACGGGGTCGTTGAGCAGGATCGCGAGCGTGCGGCCTGGGCTCATTTCGGAAATCGCCTGAATCCGAACGACATGGCGGGCCTAGATTCGGCGCAAAGCTCCCATAATCCTTGAGGGTTCCGTCCCATGACGGGTGTAGCGTGACAGGGCCAAGTTGCTAGGACTGTTCCAGACAGTAGTCACAGATGGCGTCTACCAATCGACAAGCCACACGCCGGCGGGCGCCTGCAGCGGCAGGCGAGCAGACCGACGCGCCGTTCGCCGAGGCACTCTCCGGCCTGAAGGCGCAGCGCGGCCTGAGCTTCCGCGCGCTGCACGAGGCGACGCAGGCCGCCGACCCAGCTGGGCGCGGGCTCTCCGGTGCGCACATCAGCCGACTGGGCAGCGGGAACGATCCTCCCTCCTCAGCGACGATCGCGCTGATCGCCAAGGCGCTTGACCTGTCGCCTCGGTACTTCGCTGAGTACCGCTTGGCAGAGGCGCGTGCACTCCTTGACGAGCGCGGTCCAGGCGGGCTGAAGCCAGCACTCGCGCAACTGCGTCGACTCGAAGCCAGCCTCGGTACGCCGCGTCCACCGAGAGCTCCGGGTGCGCGAAGCCGCCGCCGGGCACCCTGACCACAGCCCATCTCACGCGAGAATCCCCTAGCGTTACGCTTCGCGGTTAAGCGTAAGGGCGGGTGTGTAGTGGCGCTTGAGTCAGGGATGAGCGAAGCGACGATCGCACGCAAGGAGCAGCGGCGTACGGGGCGCGCATGGGCCCCGGAGGTTCGCGGCGCTCTGTGCCACCGCCTGATCGCGGAGATTTGTGCGCGCGAGATCACCGAGCCCCGCTCGATCGAGACGCTCGCGGCCACCATGTTGCCGGCGGGCCTCGCGCCGGTCCACCGCCAGGCCCTGCTCGCGTTCGTGGTGCCGATGGCCGCGTCCTACCTGCGGCACTTCAGTCGGCCGGGCTGGCGGTTCTTGGGCAGCGAGGTGATCGTCGGCGACGTCGCTCTCGACCTGCTCTGGCAACGCGGGAGCCGCTTGGAGGCCGACGAGGTGAAGTCCAGCGCCTCGACCCCGACGCTCTGGCGCGCCGCCGCGCACGCGCAGGCCGCCGCTCAGGCGCGCGCCGCCACGCAGCACTTCGGCGACGCGTTCGCCGGGGTACGGATCACGGCGCTGGCGCTCGGCGAGTCGGTCTGGGTGACAGCGTGAAGCGCATCGCCGACCGCGAGCGCGCCGAGGCGATCATCGCGCAGATGCGCGAGTTCCGCGCCGAGCTCGGGGTCGTCCCGGCGTGGTACCTCGAGCAGGCCAAGAAGGAGCTCGGACGCTCGCGCGCCTGCCTGTACCGGTGGGCGAAGGACGGCGTGCCGGGCGGCACGCGCCCGGGCTTTCAGTTCGAGGGCGAGCACAAGGTCGCTGTCTTTGACGAGCGCGGCGTCGGTTCGGCGTGGCACGCCCTTCGCGCCGAAGGGGCCAAGGTGCCCTCCCGTACGACGTGGTACCGCGCGGCCGGCCGCGACCTGAGCGAGCTCGAGCGCCGCTACATCCAGGGCGGCCTCCCGGGCGCCCGCAGTGCGCAGCTGCGCCTGGAGCGCCGCGAGGGCCGCCGCGGCGACGCCCTGATTGCCGACCACAAGCTCGTCGACCTGCTGGTTTGCCTCCCGGGCGCGGCCAAGCCTGTCCGTCCGTGGATCACGAGCTTCATGGAGCCATCGACCCGCGCGATCGCCGGTCTGGCAGTGTCGGTCAGACCCCATCGTGGAGTGGTGCTCGCCGCGCTCGGCGAGGCGATCCGCGAGCGCCCCGAGCTCACGCCCGCGCGCGGCAAGCCGTGGATCATCCGCTTCGACAACGGGCTCGAGTTCCTCGCCGGCGCGATCCGCTCAGCCGCGATGGACCTCGGCTTTCACCCGGTGCCGCTACGCCGGCGATCACCGTGGCTGAACGGCAAGATCGAGCGTTGGCATCAGACGATGACCGGCGAGCTGATCCGCCGCTTGCCTTACTGGACTGACGGGCCCAAGCGCGAGGACGGCACCCTCGACCTGGCCGCCGACACCGTGCCGCTGGCGATCGAGGTGTTCATCGAGCTGCTGCTCGAGTGGGTCGCCGCCTACAACTTCGAGCGAGCGCACGCTGCTCTCGGCGGACGCACGCCGGCGCAGGCCTGGGAGCAGGACACAACGCCGCTGCGAGCCGCCAGCGAGCAGGACCTGCGCCGCTACCTGCTCGAGTGCCCCGGCAGCCGCGTCGTCGAGGCCCGCGGCGTGAAGTTCAAGAACCGCTGGTACACCGACGAGGCGCTCCAAGAGACCCTCGGGCGCCGGGTCGAGTTGCGCCGCATGCCACACGACGCCCGCTGGCTTGAGATCTATCTCGACGGGCAATGGCTCTGCCGCGCCGTCCGCCACGACGAGGCCTCCGACGCGCAGCGCCAGCGGGTGCTCGACGCTCGCGCACAGGCCGCGCGGGAGGCCGCCGGAATCGCGCGGCGGGCGAAGAACCGCGCACGCGTGCGCTGGTCGACGATGACCGCCGCGCACCCGCCGCAAGCCACCAACAGCGTCTCCACAGACGAGGCGCGCGAAGTCGAGGATCCCGGCGCGAAGGTGCTCGAGGCACTCGGGCTCGCCCACCGCCGCGGACAGAAACGCAGGTGAGCGGTGACCGCCTGTGTGTTCGACCCGCCCGTGCGCCACCACGCCAGCCCACCCGGCGTCGGGATCGTCGAGACCGAGGGGCTCTTGCTGTCGGAGCGCTCCCTTCACTACGTCATCGCCAACCGGCTGCTCGGCGCGCTGACCGGCGTCTCAGGCACCGGCAAGACGTTCACCCTCGAAGAGCTGCTGCGCGGCCGCCACGACCTGCGCGTGGTCTGGATCGAGGTGCAGGTGAAGCCGACGATGCTCTCGATCGCCCGCGCGATCGCGCTGCAGCTACTCGGCGAGATCCCGACCGGCAGTCGCCACGAGCTCTCCTACCACCTACAGGACGTGCTCGTCGACCAGCCCGACGGCAGACAGCTCGTGCTCATCTTCGACGAGGCGCAGCGCCTGAACAGAGAGTGCGCCGAATACCTGCGCTATCTGCATGACCCGCACAACACCAGCTTCGCGATGGTGCTCGCCGGCGGCAACGGCTGCTGGGAGACGATCCGCCGCGAGCCGATGCTCCACAGCCGCGTGCACGAGCCCGTCTTCTTCAAGCCGCTCGGCGATACCGCCGTGCTGCAGACGCTCCCCAACTACCACGCGATGTACCAGCGCGCCGAGCCCGAGCTGCTGCTGTGGGTCAACCAGGAGCGCTGCCAGGGCATCCTGCGTCACTGGTCGGCGTTCACCGCCTCCGCTGCGCAACTCCTGAGCCCTGACGAACCACTCACGCGAGCGATCGCCGCGACGGTCTTGGGGCAGCCCGAGTGAACGACTCCCCGGCCGCCTACACGGTGCTGAACGCCGACATCGAGCCGCGGACGATGGCGCGACTGCTGAGCCTGCACGACATCGAGCGCGGCGTCGTGGTCTGCCATCCAGTCCCGCCGCGAGCGCGCGACGGTCACCTTGCGCGAGACGTGCTGTACGCGCTCGGCAAGCACCCGGCAGCCGGCCGATGGCCCCGAAGCCGCGAGGTCACAAGCCACGCGACGATCTGGCTGCAGGCGGAGCGGATCACCGACGTACTGCTCGTCCGAGCCGACCTCTTCGCACACGTGACCCTCACCGATCTCGTCGAGCTGGGCCGGGGCGCCGGAGCTCAAACCTGGCTGATCTTCGACTCCGCCAGTGCTCGGCGCGCCGCTACCGATCGTCTCGGAGCACGACCAGCGGCGCGGGTGCGGATCACACCGAGAACTGAGCAGCCAAGCGAACCCAGCGGGGCCACGGAGCGCGTGCGATGGCCGACGCCCTCGCCGTGGATCGCGCGCGCGGCGGCCACGCGTGCTCTCACCATCGACCCTCTCAATGCCCTCGACGCCCGCATGCACGTCGCCTTCAAGAACATGAGCTCCTGGCTCTCGAGCCGCCGGCGATTGCTGCCGCAAGCCACCGAGCGCTTCCTGGAGATCCTCACCAGCGACGCCTCGCCGCAGTACCGGTACGCACGCCGGATCGGCGCCGCAAGCGCCCTGCTCCTACATGGCTTCGCCCCTGAGATCCGTGAGCGCCCGAGCCGGCGGGTCGCGCTCACGCGCGACCCAACCGACGGGCAGGCGCGCGAGATTCGCCGCCACAGCAACCCGGCCAGCGCCGCCCTGAATGCCATCGCGCGGCTCACCGGCCTCGACGCCGAGACACTCGCCTACCTGACGCTCGACCAGCTCATCCAGACACCGAGCGGCGTCTTGCTCGGCGACTACCGGCTTCAAGGCGCCGGCGCGACCGCGCTCCGCGCCTACGCGGCCTACCAGACAGGCCGCGGACAGCCGGCCACCGCACCGCTGTTCACCCGGCGCCAGCTCGCCGAACACGACGACGTCGTCGGAGAGAGTGACCGCAGCCTCCCACGACGGCTCGAGGTGAGACTCGCCGCGCTCCCAGGCTCGTTGGACATCGCCTTCCCACAGCCCGAGCTCGCCCCGGGTTTCGGTACGCCGGCAGAGGACACGAGACAGGACGCGTGGCTCGTCATCCGTCTCCTGCGACTCGTTCCCTCTCGGGCGCTCCCGCTGGCGCGCCTGAAGAGCCCCGAGCGTGACGCCGCGCAGCGACTCGTTGTCGGTCACGCGGCGAAGGTCCACGAAGGACTGCTCGCCGCCACCGAGCATCTGCGATTCAGTCATTTCCTCGCCGACACCCCCGGGTATCTCGCCAGCGTGCGGAGGGGACAGTGGTGACGCCACCGGCCACACGGCTACGCGCCCTCTTTGAAGAGAATTACCTCGCGTCCAAGAGTCCTGGAACTCGCTCGTGCTACCTGCGAAGCATCGAACGCCTCGAAGCCTGGGCCCGGCGCGAAGCCCTCGATCTCGGCCAGCTACAGACCGACGATCTCAGAAGGTTCCTCGCTGAGCACGGCCGCCAATACGCTGCCGGCACGATCAAGGTGCACCGCGCGGCCCTACGCGCCTTCTACCAGTGCCTGTACAACACCGGCGTCATCGAGGACGACCCTGCGTACCGCCTCCGCCACACACCGGTGAGTCATCTCGCGCCCAGCGAGCCGATCGCATATCTCACCGACGAGGACATCGCCCACGTGCGAGCAGCCGCCCAAGAACTCGGTGTGGTGCACAGCCTCGCGGTATGCCTGCTCCACGAGACACCGACCAGCATCGCAGGCATCGCACGCCTATCGGTTGACGACTTCGCGGAAAACCCCAGACACCAGACCTTCATCCTCCTTGGGCGGACCGCCGCGAGCACCACGCCCTGGCCGATCGGCGAGCAGGCGCGCGAGGCGATCGACGCGCTCCGAAACGAGCACGCTCGCCTCATATCGCCGCTGACAAAGAACCCGAATCACCTCAGGGTCCGCATCGCCTTGGGGGAGACGCACGCGCGCGCCAAGATCGAGACGCCCGACCTCGCAGCTGCCCTCAGAGGCACGCAGCGCCGCAAGGAACGCGAGCTGTGCGAACAACTGCGCCTCCAACCGCACCGCCTCGCGCATTACCGGCGTCAGCTGCTAGCCGAACTGAAACCGATGGGTAGTACCTCCAAGTAAGCCAGCCCCATCTCGGCTGTCTCACATGGACGGGATTGCGCCGTCTCAGATGAACGGGATTCCCGTCTCACATGAACGGGACGCCGCACAAACTGAGACACTACCGACGAGCGCTCGATAATGGATGTTATGTAAACCAATAAGGAGAGTCGGCAGCCGCGACGCGTCGAGGAAGCTGTAAGACGACACAGGCGTGGCTGTGCAGGATCGGCGCCGTGACGGGCTTCGGGGCCCCGGTAGCGCCATGCTCGCTGCGCAAACGGCTCTTTGGGGATGATTTGATGTGCCGATGAAAACGGTCACGGTCATCGAGGCTCCGACGAGCGCAGGTGGCTACGCGCCCGGTCAGGAGGATGGTCCCCGCGCGCTGCTCGAGGCCGGCCTGGTGGAGCGGCTGGAGGCGGCCGGTCTGGGGGTTCGTCGCGGCGGTCAGGTGACCCCCTTTCGGTGGCGGCCGGACCTCGAGAACCCTGCGGCAGCGAACGCCGGCGCGGTCATCGACTTTGCCGGCCAGGTGGCAGCTCTGGTCCGATCCGCTCCAGCGGAGGACACGATTGTGGTCCTCGGGGGCGACTGCACGGTGGGTGTCGGCACCGTGGCCGGCCTTCAGCAGCGTGTCGAGCGGCTGGGTGTCGTCTATGTCGATCGGCACGCTGACCTCAACGTGCCCGACAGCACGGTCGACGGCGCCTTGGACTGGATGGGGGTGGCGCATATGCTCGACATCGACGGTGCCGTCGACGGGCTCGCGGCGCTCGCCGGCCACCGACCGATGCTGAGCCCCGGGCAGATCAGCTTCCTCGGGCTCGGGCCACACACAGACTTTGAGGCCGAGGTTATTTCCGATCGTAGGCTGCCCGTCGTCGACGTGCAGATGGCCGCATCTGATCCGCTGCGCGGTGCACGAGCGGCGCTCTCCCCCCTTTCGGCCTGCGACGGGTTGGCCGTGCACTTCGACGTCGACCTCGTCGACTTTCTCGACGCACCGCTGGCGGAGAACACCGATCGCGGCATCGCCCCATCTCTGACGGCGTGCGGGGAGATGCTCAGCGAGCTGTTCACCGACGCACGTGTGCGCGCGCTCACCGTGACCGAGTTCAACCCACACCACGGATCTCAGGACGGGAGCACCACCCAACGCCTCCTCGAGATCCTAGTCAGCTGCCTAGGGTCGTCTGAGTAGCGGGCTAGGACGGCGATTGTGAGCTGACCTCGAGCTCCACTGCGCTCCGGGCGCTCCGGGCTCCGAGCAGCTCCTCGGCACGCCGCCGGGCCTCCCTGCTGATGAGCCGCCCGAAGCTTCTTCGTCGCGCCGCCACCACGCTGTAGAGCAGAGCGGTGGTCCGGGGCAATCTGCCCGCCAGGCGGCCCAGCGCCCGCGTTGAGGGCAGCACGCTCAGCACCTCCGCCGCGGCGGCGCCACCCGAGCGAAGGCCGCCGTCGTCGCGGACCACGTGAGCCGAGCGAAGACGCTCGCTTGGGGCCAGGTCCAGCAGCAGCTCGGCGCCGCGTGGGGACTGAATCGGCACCGTGACGAGCACGTGGCGACGGTCCCGCCTTACCGCCCATGCCATCGCCCACCGGCAAAAACCACACTCCGCGTCATACAGAACGATCATGGGTAGCCACGGGCGAAGCAGCCGGGCCCCTCCCGGCTCTCACTCATCCCCGCCCGCATCACTCCAGCTTCGCCGGATCGTCCATGCGCGCGAGGTTGTTAACGTCCTCGCCCGCCACCAGCGCGAACTCGTTCCTGGCTCCCCCGCGCCGACCCTCGCGATAAGGCCGGTACTCCTCGCTCTCGTAGAAGGCCTCCGCGATCTCCCTGGAGGGCCACTCGATGAGCACGATGACCTGCGGCGGGGTCCGCTCACCCTCGATCTTGTGGATCTGCGAGGTCCTCGCCAGGTAGCGCCCGCCATGTCGCTCGACCATCGGGGTGACTTGGGCCACGTACTCCCCGATCCACGCAGGATCCGTTACGTCGATCTCGGCGATGGCGTAGTGCTTCATGCGGGGCCCCTCAGCTCAGCTGGTAGACCAGCGCGACCTGCGTGGAGAGCGTGCAGGAGGATTCCGCCGCCGCCTTCCTGGCCGAGTGCCGCTTGCGAGGCTTCTTGGCGGGCGTCCTGTGGACCGTGGGAGCCGCCCGGCTCTCCGCCAGGGGCGCGACGACACCCGCGGAGGATCCCGAGCCGAAGTCTGGCTGGCCACCCTGGTATTCGACGCCTTCCGGACAGGAGATGTAGCCGCCGCCTTCGCCTATGTTCTGCGTCTGCCCCAGCGTGGTACCCGCCTTTTCGGCGAGGAACTGGGCCTTGGCCTGGCCGTCGAGGATCGCGGCGGCCATCGCCTGGCGGTAGACCGTGGTCGCCGTTTCGGCGCTCGACGTGGAGGCCAGGGGCTCGCTTGCCACGCCCTGCACGCTCACCGTGCGCAACGCGGGCGTCGGCGCCGGGGTCGAGGTGGTTTCGGCGCTCGCCGCCATCACCAGCACACCGCCCGCAACCAGGCCGGTTGCCGCCATGCCCGCCACTGCGATCGCGATCTTCATGGGTCTCCTTGCCGGTTGTCCCGCCAACTACAGCGTAGCGCCGCACCGGGACATGGCGTCGCGCTACGGCGCCCCCGGCGCCACGACGAGCGGGCCCTCCGCGGGTGGCAGCTCGCCCATCTCGAATGCCGGGCCCTCCGGGTGGTGCGCGTTGGGGTAGAGCTCCAGGAACGCCTCCGCGGTGTCCAGAAAACCGATGCGGTGAGTGCGGTAGTGCATCGGGACCACCCAGCGCGGCCGCAGCCGCTCGATGATCGCCGCGGCCCCCTCCGCGCCGATCGTGGGGCCCGCGCCGACCGGGAGGATCAGCAGGTCCACCGCGCCGATCGCCTCCGCCTGCTCCGGGCGCAGCGCGCTCTGGCCGAAATCCCCGAAGTGGCACACCCGGGTGCCCGCGAGCTCGAAGGCGAAGATCGTATTCGGTCCCCGCGCCGTGCCCGCCTGCTCGTCGTGCTCGGAGGCCACCGCCAGCACCTCCCCCAGCGGGGACTGAAGGCGCCCCGCGGTGGAGCGCAGCACGGCCGGGTTCCCCCCGATCGCCTCCACGCCGTTGTGGTCGATGTGCTCGTGTGTCACCAGCAGCAGGTCCGCCTCCACGCGCTCGATCGGCGGGTAGTCGAACTTGATGTCCCGGCCGCCCATAGCGGCGCTGAGGTCGCCGAACGGGTCGATGAACACCGACGCCTCCGGGGTGCTCAGGTGAAAAGCGGACTGTCCGTACCACTCAACGCGCATACTGGCCAACTCTGCTCCTCTCTGGTGGTTGTGAGATGCCGCGCCCTCCAAGGTGGGCTCGTCCTCTTCACTGGTCCCGCGGTTCGTCGCCCCACGCTAGCAACCTTACGGTCACGTAAGGATCAGGTTGAGCTCAAGCCAACCGGGCCGGTGCCCCTCGCTCGGGCTCGCAGCTCGCTCATCCAGCGCATCGCGGCCCGGGACCGTACCCATCGCTGCTCGCCATCGGCCGGCCTGGTGGCGGCGCCTCACACCCCCAGCGAGCGGCCCACGATCTCCTTCATGATCTCCGTGGTGCCCCCGTAGATGCGGGTCACGCGGGCGTCCGCGTAGGCGCGGGCGATCGGGTACTCGAGCATGTAGCCGTAGCCGCCGTGCAGCTGCACGCAGCGATCAACCACGCGGCCCTGCAGCTCGGTGCACCACCACTTCGCCATCGCCGCGTCCTCCGCGGAGAGCTCGCCGCGCACCAGGGCCATCACGGCCTGGTCGACATAAACGGTGGCCAGCTCGATCTCGGTCTTGATCTCCGCCAGCGCGAAGCGCGCGGACTGAAAGGAGCCCACTGGCTGGCCGAACGCCGTGCGCTCCCTCACGTACTCGAGCGTCCAGTTCAGCGCCGCCTGCGCCGCCGCCACCCCCGCGATCGCGATCGAGAGGCGCTCCTGGGCGAGGTTGGAGACGAGGTAGTGAAAGCCCCTCCCCTCCTCCCCCAGCAGGTTCTCCGCCGGCACCGGCGCGTCGGCGAAGAACAGCTCCGCGGTGTCCTGCGCGTGCATCCCCACCTTCTCCAGGTTGCGCCCCCGCTCGAAGCCCGCCGTGCCCCGCTCCACGACCAGCAGCGAGATGCCCCGGTGGCGCTCGGAGGGGTCGGTCTTCGCCGCGAGGATCACCAGGTCGGCGTTGATGCCGTTGGTGATGAACGTCTTCGCCCCGTTCACCACGTAGTGGGTCCCCTCGCGGCGCGCGCTCGCGTTCATCGACGCGAGGTCCGAGCCGATCCCCGGCTCGGTCATCGCCAGCGCCGTGATCAGCGTGCCGTCGGCGATCCCCGGCAGCCACCGCGTGCGCTGCTCCTCGCTGCAGTAGGCGAGGAAGTAGGGCAGGCAGATGTCGTTGTGCAGCGTGATCCCCAGGCCGCTGCCCGCGACGCCCGCGTAGGCCACCTCCTCCACCACGATCTGGTTGAAGCGGAAATCCTCCACGCCCGCCCCCCCGAACGCCTCCGGGATCGCCATCGCGAGCAGGCCCTGCCGCGCCGCCCGCGCGAACAGCTCCCGTGGGACGATCCCCTCCCGCTCCCACTGCAGGTGGTGCGGGAGCACCTCGCCGGCGAGGAACCGCCGCACCGACTCGCGGTAGTCGCGGTGCTCGTCCCCGAAGATCGTCCGCTTCACGAGGCGGGCGGGCGGTACACGGTCACGACCGCGGCGCCACCCAGCCCGATGTTGTGCTGCAGCGCCGCCTTGGCGCCCTCCACCTGGCGCTTCTCGGACATGCCGCGCAGCTGCCAGTTGAGCTCCGAGCACTGCGCGAGGCCCGTCGCCCCCAGCGGGTGGCCCTTGGAGATCAGCCCGCCCGAGGGGTTCACCACCCAGCGGCCCCCGTAGGTCGTCTGCTGCTCCTCCACCAGCTTGTGGCCCTCGCCCTCGCCGCAGAGACCCAGCGCCTCGTAGGTGATCAGCTCGTTCGCGCTGAAGCAGTCGTGCAGCTCGATCACCTGGATGTCCTCGGGTCCCAGCTGGGCCTCCTCGTAGGCCTGCTGGGCGGCCTTGCGCGTCATGTCCGCGCCCACGATCTTGATGCAGTCGGTGGTGTCGTCGAAGGTCGATGACAGATCGGTCACCATCGACTGCCCGGCGATTTCGATCGCCTGCCCCCACAGGCCGTGCTCCTCGACGAAGCGCTCGCTGGCGATCAGCGCCGCGGCGGCGCCGTCGGACGTCGGCGAGCACTGCAGCTTGGTCAGCGGCTCGTGGATCATGCGCGCGTCCTTGATCTCCTGCAGCGTGTACTCGTCCTGGAACTGCGCGTAGGGGTTGTTGACCGAGTGCTTGTGGTTCTTCCACCCGATCCACGCGTAATGCTCGGGCTCGGAGCCGTATTTCTGCATGTGGTCGCGGCCCGCGTTGCCGAACATCTGCGGCGCGAACGGCGATTCCTCCAGCGGGCGCAGCTCGATCATGCGCCCCATGTGCTTGTCCAGGGCGGGCGTGCGATCGGTGTACTTCATGCCCAGCGAGCCCTTCTCCATCTTCTCGAAGCCGATCGCCAGCGCGCAGTCGATCAGGCCGCCCTTGACCGCCTGGCGCGCCAGCCACAGCGCGCTCGAGCCGGTCGAGCAGTTGTTGTTGACGTTCACCACCGGGATCCCCGTCAGCCCCAGCCCGTACACCGCGCGCTGGCCGTAGGTGGAGTCCCCGTAGCAGTAGCCCGCGAACGCCTGCTCCACCAGCTCGTAGGCGATCCCCGCGTCCGCGAGGGCCCTCGAACCCGCCTCCAGCGCCCAGTCCGGGTAGTCGCCCTCCTTGGTGCCCGGCTTGTCGAACTTCGTCATGCCCACGCCGATCACGAACGTCTTCTGGGTCATCTCTGGCCGCTCCCGGTCTCTGGTCGAGTTTGATGGGTGATGAAGTGGGTGGAGTCCCACTCCAGATCCAGGGACAGTATGTCTCAGATCCGCTCCGCCTGGCTCCGCGGCCAGGGCCGCCGCGCTGGGCGGACAGCGGCCGCCGGGCTGGACAGCGGCCGCCGCGCTGGGCTCGGGCACCCACGCGGCGTAGTAGCATCGGAATCCATGAGTACGTGGTTGTGGGTGGTGCTCCTGACCGTGGGGCTGATCAAGCTCCCCATCGCCGCGCTCATGCTCTGG
Organism: uncultured Solirubrobacterales bacterium; assembly: GCA_963713985.1. Lineage (GTDB taxonomy): Bacteria > Actinomycetota > Thermoleophilia > Solirubrobacterales > Solirubrobacteraceae > Palsa-744. The sequence continues at coordinate 3,108,749 of OY970219.1, forward strand.
CTCCCGTTTCGCTCCGACGCCGTGCTCGAGTCGCTCCCTCCCGCCGACGCTGATGCCGGGGACTCCTCCGGGGAGGACGACGGCGGCAGCAAGACCCTCCCCGGCGTGGTGCCCGGAAGCGACCCGGGTCCCCGGGTGTGGGGTCCCTTCGATCGCCGCCGGCCCCGCCGCGGACCGCCCGGCTGCGCAGCCAGCCGGGGTGGGCGGGTTCCCTCGCCGGCGCGGGTTCGAGCCCCCCGACGCGCCGGCACCCGCGTCAGAGCCCGTCAGTAAACGAAATCTGTTTCTATCTCTTGCGGTGGCGCTTGCGCTGGCGCCTGGCCGCCTTCGCCTGCGCTCGCCGCTTGCGCAGACGCCCCTCGGGATTGCGCGTACCCCCCGTCATGCCTTCCACCACCGGCGCCGCCGAGCGCGCGTCGCGCACGATCACGAACGCGATCCCACCCAGCACGAGGACCCCGACCACGAGCGTCAGGATCATCGGCGTGCTCGTCTTCGATTCCTGCGCGCCACTCGTTTCCGTGCTGGTCGTCGTCGTTCCAGCGGTTTTGCTCTTCAGCGCCCTCTGCACCGCTTCCTGCAGGGCCTTCTTGGAGGCCGCCGTCTGCGCCACAGTGGGTTTGACGGCGGTTTTGGCGGGGCTGCCGGCGGTTTTGCCGGCGCCCGTCACCCCGGCCCCCGTGGCCGGTTTCGCGGCCTGCGCGGGGGACTGCGCCACGCCGCCGAACGGGTTCGCCGCTTCGCTTGCGAGGGCCGCCGCGGGCGCCAGCAGGGAGAGTGACAGCGCCGCGCATGCGCACGCCGCGATCGGGGCTCTCTTGATCGGGGTGAAGGGACGCATAGAGCTCGCCTACCTGCGTCGAGCATAGCGCCCGGGGTGCCTCCGCGCACGTGGCGCCCGCCCGCGGGAGGCGCCTGCGCGCCGGGCGTGCTCCCCCGCCGCCGGGTCTCCGCCGAGACCGTACAATGCTCGGGCCCATGGCCCCCAAACAGCGACAGGTCCGGATCGAGCAGCGCGGCGCCGCCGAGGCCATCCAGGCGCTCGAGCAGCGCACCGACGAGGAGCTCGAGGCCGAGACCAAGTTCAAGTCCGCCGCCCTCTCCCTCCTCGGCGCGCGCGCTGCCGAGCGCTTCGACGCCGAGCAGGCCCGCGCCTACTTCCAGCGCGCCATCGCCGCCGCCCGGCCCCAGGAGCGCATGCAGATCCGGCGCATGGCCGACGCCTCGCTCGCGCTCGCCGAGCGTCGCCCCGGGGATCTGCGCGACGCCGTCCAGCGGCTCGGCCAGGAGCCCCCCTCGGGTCGCCAGATGTTCGCGCTGCGGGCGATGGGGCTGCTGGTCCCCCCCGCCTCCGCGGGGATCCTCTTGCGCGTGCGCGGCGCCCTGCTGATCGTGCTGCTCATAGTCGTGCTGCTCGCCCTCGGCCTCGGCATCGTCGAGCTCGTCTCCCTCCCCTTTGGCGGTCTCGGCCTCGCGCCGGGCATCCTGCTCGGGCTGTTCGTCGCGATCGCCGCGATTGCGATCGCCGCGCTCATCGGCCGGCGTCGGCGCGACCGCGCCCGGGCTGCCGCCAAGAGCTGAGGGCCGCCGGCCGCCGGCTCCGCGGCGGCATCGCCCGGCCGATCGTCATGTCCTCCGCTCCGCGGCGGCGCCAACCGGGGCGCCACTTGGCCGAGCGCCACGCCTCAGCTCTGCGACAGCGTCGCCCGGCCGATCACCACCGGGTGGATCGGCGCCCCGTCCTGCGGCGGACTCGTGGCGAGCTTGGCGATGGCGTTCACTCCCGCCATGCTCCCCACCACCCTCCCCACCAGCGCGTACTGCGGCGGCAGTTCGACGTCCTTCGCCGTCACGACGAAGAACTGGCTCCCCGAGGCTCCCGCCGGGTCGGTATCCCGCTTGGCCATCGCCACCGTCCCCCGCACATACTGCAGGTTCGCGGGCGGGCGCTCCACGATCGTGTAGCCCGGACCCCCCGAGCCGTCCCCGTTCGGATCCCCCCCCTGGATCACGAAGTTCGCGGCCACCCGGTGGAATGTCAGGTCGTTGTAGAAGCCCCGCCTCACCAGATACGCGAAGGACGCCGTCGTCTTCGGCGCGTGCCCCACCGCCAGCTGGATCGCGATCGTCCCGCAGTTGGTCGCGAGCGTGACCACGTAGCGTCTGCTCGGGTCCAGCCTGCCCGTTGGGGGCGGGATGTGCTGCGGAGCCCTCGGTGCGGGCTCGCTCACCCGCCGGCACCCTCCCCCCGAGCCACCCGAGGAGAGCGCCACGTCGCTTGCGCTCGCATTCGCGGACTTCCCCGTGCTGCCCGTGGCGGTGCCGCAGGCCCCCAGCGCGAGGGCGCTCGCAAACGCCACCGCCGCCACCGCAAGGCAGCTCACGACTCGCGCAGCGGCAGGCTGGCCTGCGGACACCACGCCAGCTTAGATGCGCCCCCCGCCGCTGCCGCGCACTCTTCGCGCAATCTTAAGGAACTCCTCACCTTGGGCACACGCCGGGGCCGGTGGTGGCGTTCATCGGTGTCGTCTCTCCGTCCGTCCCCGGCCCACTCCCAATGTCCGACATTTGTGGGTACAATCCGCTGTACGACTCTCCTACTCCGATTCCGCGCAGGAGGCCCAGCCCATGCCGACCGTCAGCATCCGTGATCTGTCCCGCAACGCCAGCGGCGTCGTCTCCGAGGTCGCCAGCAGTGGTCGACCCGCGATCGTCACCAAGCATGGTGCTCCCGTCGCCGCGGTGATCGCGATTGCACCCGGCGACCTCGAGGACTTCGTGCTCTCTCACGCCGCCTCGTTCATCGACGACATGGCTGCCGCCGACGCGGATCTCGCCGCCGGGCGCACCCGCCCCGCCGCCGAGGTCTTCGCCGAGTTGGAAGGCTGACTTCGATTCTCGCAGTCCTCCGGCCGCACCTAGCCCCATGCCCGCGTCGCCGCTGCCCGGCATCGAAATCTCCCGTCGCGCAAATCGCGACCTACGCAAGCTCGCGCCCCCCGACCTGCGCCGCGTCCGCGAGTCCCTTGAAGCTCTGTCCGCCAACGCTGAAAACCTTGATGTCAAGGCCCTTGCCAACCGCCCGCCGTGGCTGCGCTTACGTGCCGGTGAGTTGCGCATCATCTACCGGCCCGAGCCCTCCGCCGCCGGGCCCATCTGGCTGATCGCCAGGGTCATCCACCGCCGCGAGCTCGACCGCGCAATCGCTTCGCTGAACCCGTGACCGCCGCCAATACGCTTTCTCCATATCTTCGCCCCCGCCTGGTCGTCGATCCCGCCTGTGGCCCGTGAGCGGGCCCCTCGCCCCGAAGCTCGCGCTCGCGCGGGCCGCGGGCGTGCTCTCCCGCCTGCGCGGCGGCGGCGCCACGAGCGTGCCCGGGAAGGTGCTCCTGCGGATGGAGCCCCGTGCGATCGGCCTGCTCGGGGCTCGCCTGCGGCGTGGGAGCGTGCTGATCTCCGCCACCAACGGCAAGACCACCACCGCGGCGATGGAGGCCGCGATCCTCGCGGGGGAGGGCATCGAGCTCGTGTACAACCGCGCCGGAGCCAACATGGCGGGGGGCATTGCCTCCACCCTGCTGGATGCCGCCTCCCCCACCGGCTCGATCGCGGGGGAGCTCGGGCTGTTCGAGGTCGACGAGCTCTGGCTCGATCGGATCGCCGCCCAGCTTCACCCCCGCGCGATCCTGCTCGCCAACCTCTTTCGCGACCAGCTCGACCGCTACGGGGAGCTCGAGACGATCGCCGAGCGCTGGGCGCACACCCTGCGCGCGGGTCCCGGCCGCGATGCCCAGCTCGTGTTGGGCGCCGATGACCCCATGGTCGCCGACCTCGGCCGCGGGCGGGAGGGGGTGCTCTACTTTGGGGTGCAGGACGACTCCCTCGCGCTCCCCCACATCGCGCACGCCGCCGACGCCAAGCACTGCCGCAACTGCGGGGCGCCCTATCTATTCGAGGCTGTCTACCTCGGTCACCTCGGGCGCTACCGCTGCCTCGCCTGCGGCCAGCGCCGCCCGGCGCCCGCGGTCTTCGCGACGAACGTGCGGTTGGAAGGCGTGCGCGCCGCACGCTTCACGCTGCACGTTCCCGGCGCCAGCGCCGAGGTTGCGCTGGCGCTGCCAGGGCTCTACAACGTCTACAACGCCCTCGCCGCCGCCGCGCTCGCCCACGCGCTGGAGGTGCCGCTGGAGCGCATCGTCGCCGGGCTGCAGAGCACCAGGGCGGCGTTCGGGCGCGCGGAGAGCGTGATGCTCGGGGGGGCCCTCCCCCGTGAGCTGCGCATCCTGCTCGTCAAGAACCCCGCCGGGGCCAACGAGGTGCTGCGCACACTCGCCCTCGAGCCCGGGGAGCACGATCTACTCGGGGTGCTCAACGACAACATCGCCGACGGCCGCGACGTCTCCTGGATCTGGGACGCCGACTTCGAGCTGCTCGCCGGGCGCGTGCGGCGCGCCACCTGCAGCGGCACCCGCGCCGCCGAGCTCGCGGTGCGGCTCAAGTACGCCGGGGTCGAGTCCGGGCGGATTCGCGTGCAGCCGGACCTCGCCGCCGCGCTTGCCGCCGCGCAGGCCGATGCGCCGAGCCGCGGGGCGCCGCTCTATGCGCTGCCCACCTACACCGCCATGCTCTCCCTGCGCGAGCTGCTGAGCGCCGATGGCCGGACGCGGAGCGCGCTGTCGTGAACGTTCTGCGGGTCTGCGCGCTGTACCCCGACCTGATGAACATCTACGCCGATCGCGGCAACCTGCTCGTGCTCGAACGGCGTTGCGCCTGGCGGGGGATCGGCTTTCAGTTGACCCCCTGCGGGTTGGGGGAGCCGTTGGATCCCGAGGCTCATGATCTTTTCTATCTCGGTGGCGGGCAGGATCGCGACCAGCGGCTATGCGCCGAGGATCTCCTGCAGACCAAGCGCGAGGCGCTGCATGCGGCGGTGGCGCGCGGCGCGGTGGTGCTCGGGGTGTGCGGCGGCTACCAGCTCCTGGGGCGCTCCTACGAACTTGGCCCTGGCGAGGAGCTGCCGGGGGTTGGACTGCTCGATGTGCGCACTGTGCGCGAGGACGGACCGCGGCTGATTGGCAACGTCGCGATCGAGGTCCGGCTCGACGGCGCCGAGAGCCGTGTGCTCGCGGGCTTCGAGAATCATGGCGGGCGCACCTGCCTCGGCGCGGGTCAGGACCCGCTCGGGCGGGTCCTGAGGGGTTATGGCAATGACGGGCGCAGCGGCCTGGAGGGGGCGCGCAGCGACAGCGTGATCGGCACATACCTACATGGGCCGCTGCTGCCCAAGAACGCTTGGTTTGCGGACTGGTTGATCGCTGCTGCGCTCGGGATCGAACAGCACGCCCTCGTGTCGCTCGATGACGCGCTGGAGGAGCAGGCGCACGACACTGCCTGTCACGCCGCTGGACTATGAGCGAGAGAACCGCCCTCGGGTGAGCGTACAGTCGTCTGCGACGGCAGGAGGCGGAGGCGAGGTCGGTGCAACCGGTTGACACCGCCAGCTGGGTGTGCGGCGAGAGTACGGTCGCCCACCGTGAGTTGAGCGTTTCAGAGGTCTCTGTTCGGAGTCCTACCCAGCCGACCAAGTCGGACACAATATTTGACGGATGGGCCCAGGCGAACCCCAGACCCACCCAGTTCCTTCAAACTGTTATCTACATCAGGTTTTTAAATTTGGGGCTAATATCCAGAACGCGGTTAAACCTCTTAACTGTCCTAGGATGGTCCCACTGACTCTCCCGGTTTCTGCTCCGCCGGTCGTGCAGTTAGCTCGTTCTTTTTTTTCTTCAGATATTTTGTCGAATATTGCTTCTGTCTTTCCGTTAGTTCTGTTTGCTCTTACGTTCTGGGTGCTGCCTGAGCGTGTGCATATGTCTGTGACGGTTCCGATAACGGTTTTGCATTCGATTGCCCATCCGGGTGCTCCTGAGCTGTTGCCGCTGATGAGTTCGTCTCTGACTTCACTTCCGCTTTCTACGAGTCTGCCACCCCAGGGAAGGTTTCTAGCTTCAATCTTTTTGAGTTCTTCACATGTTGAGCTCCCTGCTATGACTTTGCATTTTGCGTTCGTTATGCTGGTGACTCCGCCCTTGCTGGCTCCGGTAGTTAAGTTAGCGACCCATCCCGTGCCTTCTCCTGAGCATCTGATGGCGACTCCTGTTCCGGTGTCTTCGAGTTCTAGTTCGCCGCTGGATGTGACTTCGCTGGTGCCGGCGAGTTCTTTGGTTTCCCATGTGCCGGCGCCTGCTTCTGTGCAATTGTTGTTCAGCCATTTGCCTTTTTCAACTTTTACGCAGTGCACCAATCTGGGTGTTGCCATTGCGGGTGATGCTATGGCCGCTGTGAGGCCGACCGCGAGTGTCAGCCCGAGGGCTATTTTTAGGTGTTTCATGTCGTGCTACTTCCTTTTCCATTGAGTGTCGGTTTGCCGGTGTCGTGACGCTCGTCTTCATGCGGGACGTCGCGATATTGGCTTATGTTGGTGTTGTTTGCCTTTGATCGGTCTTCGCCGGGCGCTGTGCGACCCCGTCGAAGGTTCGAATAGAGGCTGTCTTGTATCGTACACGGTCGTCATTGCTTTGGCAAGATGGCCGTTTTGACCTCCGCTGAGAGTGGCAGGAGTAGGACGACGTAGTGCGTCTTTTCAGGGACACCGCAAGAGATATCTCACCCCGGATGGGCGTAGGGGCTTCGTGCGCCCATCCGGGGACGTTTTTGATCGCCGTTGTTGTGTTTTGTTGGGTCTTGTTTTAGGGTGCGGCTACGGCCCATGTGCCATAGGCGAAAACTGGTTTTTCTTCTTCTTTGATGAGCGATATGAGTGCGCCTGTCGTGGCGGCTCCTGGTGTGAGTGCTCCTGGTCCTTCGGGGGCTGCGTTGGCGGGGCGGATGATGGCCTCTGTGAAGCCGCTTATGTCCCTTGCGCCTTCGGCGTGGCGCTGGTAGATGCAGAGGTTTCCCGGGGTCGCGGCGGGTTCGGCGACGGTCCCTGGGCAGCTGGCTGTTGGCTGTAGTTTGAATTCGAGTGGTTTTTCGGTGAACGCTACTTCTTCGGTTCCGTTTTCGTTGACGTAGTGAACTTCTGTTGCGCCGAGTGTTTTGGCTAGTGGGATCGCGAATGAGATTGCGGAGATCGAGTGGCTTTCATTGCTGGCTGTGACGGTCCAAGCGCCGGTCTCGGTCTTGCCGCTTGGGAGGTTCTTGGTGTAGCCTGTGGTTCCGTTGCATGCGTGGGTTTTGCTGGTGGCTACTTTGAATTCGGCTCCGCCGTCTTCGCAGGTGGCGCCTGGTTTGAGTTCGGCCATGGTGACGCTTTCGCCGTTGGTGCCGTTAGTGCCGTTGGCTCCGGCTTCGCCTTTTACCGCTGCTGTGCCTGCGGATCCCTGTGGTCCCGTGGGTCCGGCTGCCCCGTTTGCTCCTTTGAGCGTTTTGAGTACCTTTGGGCTGATCTGCTTGGTCGAAGTGATGACGTACTTGCTTGCTGCGTATGCGCTGCCGCTCATCGCGAATATGAGCGCGAGCGTCATCAGCACGTTGGTGTAAGTTAGTCGCTTGCGTATCCTTGAGATCATCGTTGTTTCTCCCCTCCCAGCGTGTGTGGGTTATCGTTGGTTGATAAAGGATGATGTTATGCCTAGGCGGCTTTCTTAGTTTTACCTCTTTTGGAGTGCTTCTTGCGGTGTTTCTTTTTGTGCGTGGCCTTCTTTGGGCAACTTGTCGTGGTGATACTTGTGTTTTGGCGTATGGTGGCGCCGTTCTGTGCGGTGAAGATGGTGGGTAGGGTGAGTTTGGCGGTGCAGAGGTCGCCGTTGGCTGCTACCTTGACAAGGGCCTGTTTCTTACTCGCATTGATAGTGCCCGAGTGGAAGAAAAATGTTTTCGATTGGGGCTTTTCGGTAGCTTAAGGTCCCGCAGACCTTCGCTGGGACGCCCGCGTCGGTCGTGATTGTGTCTGCACCGAGCGTCATTTCCGTGCCTCGCCCGCGAGGGATAGCAAAGGCCGCGCCATTTGGGTTGAGCGGTTCAGGATTCAGGCCACTGCAAAGCGTGCGAAGCGCGCGGCCAGCCGGGCGGGGACGAGCGCGCGCACGTGGACACCCTCGGGGGTGTCGCGGCGGGCGAGGTCGCCGGCGAGCTCATGGAGCTCCGCGAGGCTCGATCCGTTGGCGTATGGCACGAGCAGCTCCAGCGGACAGAGGGTGTGGCGAAGCTCCTGCTCGATCCGCTCCACGAGATCCTCGAGGCCCTCCCCCGTGGCGCCGCTGAGGAGCACCGCGTCAGGGTAGCGCAGGCGCAGCTCCTGCCGGGCGGGCTCGTCGAGCAGGTCCGCCTTGTTGAGCACCAGCACTCTGGGGTTCGAGTCGGCGCCGATCTCCTCGAGCACCTCCTCCACCGCGCGGCGCATCGCCTCCATCTCCTCGTCCTGCGCGGAGGCGTCGAGCACGTGCAGCAGGAGATCCGTACGGATTGTCTCCTCCAGGGTGGCCCCGAAGGCATCCACGAGCTGGTGGGGAAGCTTGCGGATGAAGCCGACCGTGTCGGTCAGCAGGTGGGGGCGGCCGCCGAGGCGGATCGTACGGGTCGTCGGGTCGAGCGTGTGGAAGAGGCGATCGCGCACCTCCACCTCCGGGCCGGCGTCGGTGCCCGCGCGGCGGCCGTGGGCTGCCGTGAGCGCGTTCAGCAGCGTGGACTTGCCCGCGTTGGTGTAGCCCGCCAGCGCGATCGTGGGCAGCTCGGCGCGCTCGCGCTCGGCGCGCATCGTGGCGCGGGAGCCGCGCACGTGCTCCAGGCGCCGGCGTAGCGCGGCGATGCGATCCCGGGCGAGGCGGCGGTCGGTCTCGATCTGACTCTCCCCCGGGCCGCGCGTGCCGATCCCGCCGCCGAGGCGCTCCAGGTGGCTCCACAGGCCGCGCATTCGCGCGAGGTTGTACTCCAGCTGCGCCAGCTCCACCTGAAGCTTGCCCTCCGCACTGGCCGCGTGCGCCGCGAAGATGTCGAGGATTACCGTGGTGCGGTCCACCACGGGGAGGCCCAGCTCGGCCTCGAGATTTCGCTCCTGGCGGGGGGTGAGTTCGTCGTCGCAGGCGATCACGTTGGCGTCGCACTCCTGTGCCACACGCTTGGCCTCCGCGACCTTGCCCGGTCCGAGGTAGGTGTTGGGGTGGGGTTGCTCCCGGCGCTGCACCAGCTCCCCCACGCTCGCCACGCCCGCGGTCAGCAGCAGCTCACGCAGCTCCCGCACGCTGCTCTCGTCCCCGTCGGGGAGCGCCGCGACGCAGAGGGCGCGCTGGCGCGCGCGGGGCGCTGTTCTATCCATTCACCCACAGTGTAGGAGGCACCTCGAGCCGGGCTGCAAAGAGGGCCCTGCCACGCGCCGTCTGGCACGGCGCTCGTGCCCCACCTCGCCGGCGCCGCCGCGGGTTCAGCCGGCGAGCGAGGCCAGCCGCCCCACCGCCTCCGCGAGGCGGTCGTCCGGAGTGGTGAGCGAGATGCGAAACCAGCCCTCCCCGCTGGGGCCGTAGGCGCTGCCCGGGGAGATCACCACCGCGGTGCGCTCGAGCACGTGCTCGCAGTAGGCCACCGAGCTTTGAAAGCCCGCGGGGACGGGAGCCCACACGTAGATCGTGCCCCTGGGAGGCGTGACGTGCACGCCGGCCTTCGCGAGTGCCCCGCAGACGAGGTCGCGGCGGATGCGGTAGAGCTCGTTCATCGAGGCCACCTCGGCGTCCGCCTCCGGGGAGAGCGCCGCGATGCCCGCGAGCTGCACCGCCTCGAAGAGCCCGGAGTCGATGTTCGTCTTCAAGCGCCAGTAGGTCTCGATCGCCTGCGCGTTTCCCACCACCGCCGCGCAGCGCCAGCCGGTCATGTTGTAGCCCTTGGAGAGCGAGAAGACCTCGATCCCCACCTCCCTCGCGCCGGGGGTCGCCAGGAAAGAGGGGGGGCGGTGTCCTTCGTAGGCGATCTCCGAGTAGGAGTTGTCGTGCACCACCAGGATCTCGTGCTCCCGTGCGAACGCCACCACGCGCTCGAAGAAGCCCTCCGGGGCGATCGCGCCGGTGGGGTTGTTGGGGTAGTTGAGGTACATCAGCTTCGCGCGCTCTAGATCGGCGGGGGCGATCGCGTCGAGGTCGGGGACGAAGCCGAGGTCGGGCACGAGTGCCATCGCGACTGGGTCCGCTCCGGCGAGCAGGGGGCCGCCCGTGTAGACGGGGTAGCCCGGGTCTGAGGCCAGCGCGGCGTCGCCGGGGTCCAGGAAGGCGAGGTTCAGGTTGAAGATCGCCTCCTTCGCCCCGATCGCGGGGATGATCTCGCTGTCGGGGTCGAGCTGCACGTAGAAGCGGCGCGCGTAGAAGTCGCCGATCGCCTCGCGGAAGTCCGCACGGCCCCGGTTGGAGGGGTAGCGGTGGGTCTCGGGCTCCGTGACGGCCTCCTGCATCGCCTCCACGATCAGTGCCGGCGTGGGCCGGTCGGGGTCGCCGATGCCGAGGCTGATCACGTCCACCCCCGCCGCCCGCTTCTCCGCGATCTTGCGCTCCAGCTCGGCGAACAGGTACGGCGGGATTCGGCTCAGGCGCTCACTCGGTCTCATGCAGCTCCTTTAGGAAATCGTCGCTGAGGCGGCCCTCGAACACGGGCCGCGCCCAGCCTGTCAGATGCACCTGCAACTCCTCCCCCACCTCGACCTGCAGCTCGCCGCCGTCGAGGGCGACGGTGACGCTTGCTGGCCGCTCGCCGGCTGCGAGCACGTATGCCACCGCGGCGCCGGTCGCGCCGGTCCCCGAGGAGAGGGTCTCCCCCACGCCGCGCTCGAAGATCCGCGCGCGGATGCGGCAGGGTTCGGTCTCGGTGTACCAGGAGACGTTGGTGCGCTTGGGGAAGAGCTCGTGGCCTTCGATCGCGGGGCCGATCGCGGGCAGGTCGAGCGCCAGCAGCGCGGCGAGGTCCTCGACGTGGATCGCGCACTGGGGGTTGCCGATCGAGACGTGCTGGAAGCGCCAGCGGCGCCCGGCGGCGCTCAATTCGCCGTGCCCGCCCGCCGGACCGCTCGGGAAGCCCGGCGAGGTGAGGGACGCCGCCCCCATGTCGACGCGGCAGCTGTGGGGACTGAGGATCGTTGGGGTGATCGCCCCCGCGGCCGTCTGGATCGTGAAGAGGTCCTCCTCGGTCCATCCGTGGCGGCGCAGGTAGAGCACGGCCTCGCGGGCGCCGTTGCCCGAGAGCTCCGCCTCCGAGCCGTCGGGGTTGAATATCTCCAGGTGCGCCACGAAGCGCGGGTCCTCGCTGGGGGTGAGCAGCAGGACCCCGTCGGCGCCCACCCCGAAGTGCGCAGCGCAGAGCTTGCGGATGCGCAGCGGGGTGAGCTCGAATGGCAGCTGCTCGCGCTCGAGGATCAGGTAGTCGTTGCCGAGCGCCTGCCACTTCTCGAACGGCATCGGTCGTGTCTCCTCGTGGGCTGTCATGCGCCGCCGGAGTTTACGATCTTCACTCGGGATCTCCGGCCACCTCCTCGATCTCGCCGGCCACCTCCTCTGGAGCCCGTCCGGTCACGTCGATCAGACGGACCCCGGCGAGCTTGCGCATCCAGGAGAGCTGGCGGCGGGCGTAGTTGCGGGTGCGGCGCTGCATCGCCTCGACGTCGCCCGCAAGCAGCTCCTCGAAGCCGAGGGCCTTGCGCGCCGTGACCGACGCGCCCGCGGCGTGGGCGCGCATCACCTCCTCGCGAACGCCCCCGGCCAGCATCTGCTGCACGCGTGCGTCGATCCGCTCGTAGAGCAGCTCGCGCTCCATCGTGAGCCCCACCAGCAGCGTGGGGCGACGCACCTCCGCGCTCCACAGCTGCGAGGGGCCCTCGGGCGGCTCGAGCTCGCCGGCTTCCAGCAGCTCTAGGGCGCGGACGATCCGCTGGCGGTCGGCGGGGTCGATGCCCTCCGCCGCCCAGGGCGCCTGCTGCGCGAGGCGGGCGTGCAGAGCGCCCGGGCCGTGGCGTTCGAGCTCGGCGGTCAACCGCTCGCGCAGCCCCCCGGGCGGCGGGGGACGCAGGTGCAGCTCGGTGAGGGCTGCGCGCAGGTACAGGCCGGTCCCGCCCACGACGATCGGGCGCCTGCCCCGGGCGAGCAGCCCGTCGATCTCGGCGTGCGCGAGCGCGGCGTACTGCCCGGCGCTGAAGCTGGCGTCGAGCGGCAGGAAGGAGACGAGGCGGTGCTCGAGCCCCGCCTGCTCAGCTGGCGAGGCGACGCCGGTGAGCCTCTCCAGGCCGCTGTACACCTGCAGCGCGTCGGCGGAGACGGCGACCGGGTCCTCCCCGGCTGCCCGCAGCTTCGCGGCCAGCGCGACCGCGAGCGCCGTCTTGCCGACGCCGGTGGGGCCGAAGAGCGCGATCACCCGCATTTGCGTAGGCTGACATCAAGTGAGGATCTCGGGATCGACAGTGCTGCTCACCGGCGCGACAGGCGGCCTCGGCGCAGCGATCGCGCGTGAGCTTCACGGGCGCGGCGCGCAGCTGATCCTGACGGGCAGGCGCATGGAGGTGCTCGAGGCGCAGGCCGCCGAGCTCGGGGCGCGGGCGCTCGCGGCGGATCTGGGCGACCGTGCGGACGTGGATCGCCTGCTGAGCGAGGCCGGGGAGATCGACATCCTGGTGGCCAACGCCGCGCTCCCCGGCGCGGGGCGCCTCGATGACTTCGGCATCGAGGAGATCGACCGCACCCTCGAGGTCAACCTGCGCTCCCCAATCGCGATGGCGCGGGCGCTGGCGCCGGCGATGGCGCTGCGCGGTGCGGGCCACCTGCTGTTCGTCTCCTCGCTCTCGGGGAAGGCGGCGACGTCGCTGAGTTCCGTTTACAACGCAACAAAGTTTGGCCTGCGCGGCTTCGCGCTGGGGCTGCGCCCGGAGCTGCGCGCACAGAACGTAGGCGTATCAGTGGTGTGCCCGGGCTTCATCCGCGACGCGGGCCTGTTCGCGGCCTCCGGAGCCAAGCTTCCGCCGGGCGTGGGCACGCGCAGCCCGGGCGACGTGGCGCGCGCGGTGGCCGAGGCTATCGAGCACAACCGCGCCGAGGTGGACGTCGCACCCCTGCCCCTGCGGATGGGCACGGTCTTCGCCGGCATCGCTCCGGGGATTGCGGCGACCGTCACCCGCAAGACGGGCGGCGACAAGCTCGCGGTCTCGATCGCCGCGGGTCATCGACAGGCATGAGCTAAGAGCGCTCCTACGAACTCCTTCGGCTGGGCTTACGCAGGCGTTGCGGCCCGCTTAGGCGCGGGTCGCAGGATGGTTGGCGTAAGCAGGACCCTCACCGACCACAGGAGGTTCGCCATGAGCAGGGCAACGATGATCAGGGCAGTAATCGTCACGGGCGCGCTGGCAACGGGAGGCGCGGTGGCCGGCATCGCCGGCGCGGCCGCGGCTCCTAGTGGATCGTCCAGCACGGCGACGGGTACGACCACGACCCAGTCGACGCCGAGCACGACGACCACGCCGTCCACGACGACCCCAGCTCCGAAATCGACGCCGTCCGGCCACCCCTGCCCGAACATGGGCAAAGGGTCGAGCTCGGGATCAAGCTCGGAATCCGGATCGGGTTCCAGCCCCGGCGCCAGCTACTCTGGCCCACCCCCGGCGCAGAGCCCCACCTCCGAGTAGCGGTACGGTCGGTGCAGGTGCGGCGGGCCGCCTCATGGGGCGGCCCGCCGTATGTGAATCGGAAACAGATTCCTTGCGCCAGCGCCGAGCGGGCCGCGCCTGCCTGCGCACCCACGGTGGTCCTCGAGAGCCCTAGATTGCGGGCGGATCGGCCTCGAGCGGGGCATCCGGACAGTGCGCGATCCCGTGGACAGGATGGCCGCGACGCAGCGGGAGGGGACGCTGGCTGGATAATCGGCCCGCCAAGCCGACGATCCACTAAGGAGTGCAATGCCACGTTTCGAGATCAAGGGCCGCGCGGCCACGCCAGTAGCCTCGCTTGTCATCTCTCTTGCCTGCCTCGGTCTGGGGGCGTGCGGGAGTTCCTCCGGCGGATCCTCCTCTGGCGGATCTTCCTCCAGCGCGTCGACTTCGACGGCCGCCCACACAACGGCGGCAGCGACCCCGACGACCCCGGCGAGCACCCCTTCGACTGGCACGACTTCGACCAATGCCGCCCCGGCAAGCACGGGCCCCAGCATCACCACTCACCATCAGCTTGTCCTCGTGTATGAATGTCTCGCCCGGAATGGATTCAAACTGCCACCGCTGGGGGAACTGAGCAGGGCCAACCCCAAGGTCGTCAAAAGCGCGCGGTACCAGTCCACGTTGGCGAAGTGCACGAGCGCCGTGCTCGGCTGAGGCGGCAGAGGGATATCGGAAACAAGTGCTTCGCACTCGCGCCAGACGAGCGGTGCTGCGTTCGGAGCGGTCCTTGGCCCGCGAAGTCCACTGATCAAGGGGGAGACACGTCCGATGGCGGCATCGCCGCAGACGGCGCGGGCCGGCCGGCGAGGGCGGCGAGGCCAAAGTCCCGCTCCTCAATTGGATAATCCGCGGGCAAGCTGACCATACCCGAAGGAGTCCAATGCCTCACATCGCCAACAGGAGCCGCGGAGCAGCGGCGATCACGCCGTTCATCCTCTCGCTCGCCTGCCTCTGGCTGGGGGCGTGCGGGGGCTCCTCGACCACGAAAACCGCGGTCGCGAGCGCGCCCGCCACCACCACTGCGACCACACCGCCGCCGAGCACCGCCACCACCCCCGCCGCTACCACCAGCACCGCCGAAAGCGGGCCTCCCACTGCCGCCGACGAGCACCGCCGGCAGATCGCGCTGCGGGTGGTGAAATGCTTCCACGCCAACGGCATCAACCTGCCTGCACCCAGTCCCCAGGGCTATATCACGATCCGTTCCACCGCTGGCACACGCCCGTTCAAGACGGTCCTGTTGAAGTGCAAGCCGATATTGAACGAAGCGGCAGGCCTCTCGGGCAAGAAGTAGTGGCTGTCGGGCGGCCTGGCCGTCAACTGGCGCGGGCCGCGCTCAGACGGCCGATCAGCTGCTCCTCGCCGGCGAGCGTCTGGCTGGTGGCGGAAGCGATCCGCACCTGCGCGAGCTCGCCGGGGGCCGCCAGGCCGGTGAAGTTGACGACCTTGTTGTGGCGGGTGCGCCCGCGCAGCCGCTGCGGGTCGGTGCGCGAGGGGCCTTCCACGAGCACCTCCAGGGTGCGTCCCACGAAGCGCTGGGCGCGCTCGCGGGCGTGGCGCTGGACGGCCTCCACCAGGCGCTCCATGCGCTCCACCTTGACCGGGTGGGGAACGAGGCCCTCCGTGATCCCCGCCGCCTCCGTGCCGCGGCGCGCGGAGAAGAGGAAGGTGAAGGCGCTGTCGTAGCCCACCTGCTCCACCACCTCCAGGGTCTGCGCGAAGTCCTCCTCGCTCTCCCCCGGGAAGCCGACGATGATGTCGGTGGTGAGCGCCACGTCGGGGACGTGCTCGCGGATCAGCGCCACCCGGTCCAGGTAGCGCTCGCGATCGTATGTGCGCCGCATCGCCCTGAGGATGCGGCTCGAACCCGACTGCACGGGCAGGTGGATGTGCTCGCACACGCTGGGCAGCTCCGCGTGGGCGCGGATCACGTCCTCGCGCATGTCCTTGGGGTGGGGGCTGGTGTAGCGGATGCGCTCGATGCCCTCGATCGCGTCGAGCGCTCCCAGCAGCTCGGCGAAGCTGCGTGGCCGACCCCCACCCACCCGTAGGTCGCGCCCGTAGGAGTTGACGTTCTGGCCCAGCAGCGTGACTTCAAGCACTCCCTCCTCGGCCATCCCGCGCACCTCCTCCACGAGCTCCTCGAAGGGGCGGCTGACCTCGCGCCCGCGGGTGGAGGGCACGATGCAGTAGGAGCAGCGGCAGTTGCAGCCGACGCTGATCTGCACCCACCCCTGGAAGGGGCGCTCGCGGTGGGCCGGCAGGCGGCCGGTGAAGCCCTCGAACTCGAAGTACCCCTGGGCGGTGAGCGACTCGGAGGTGAGGAACTCCGCGAGGCGATGCACCTGCCCGGGGCCGAAAGCGACGTCGACGAAGGGGAAGCGCTCGAAGACCTCCTCCTTGACCGACTGCGCCCAGCACCCCCCCACGCCCACGATCCGCTCGGGCCGTTCGCGCTTCAGGCGCTTGGCCTCACCGAGGTGCGCGACGAAGCGGCTGTCGGCGCTCTCGCGGATCGAGCAGGTGTTGAAGAGGATCAGGTCCGCCTCCCCGCGCTCCGTGGCCTCGCGGTAGCCGATCGCCTCGAGCATCCCCTTCATCCGCTCGGAGTCGTGCTCGTTCATCTGGCAGCCGAAGGTCGTGAGGTGGTAGCGCGGCATGGAGACACAGGGTACCCACAGCCAAGCCGCCTATCGAATCCTCGGCGGGTCGCTGCCGGCGACGCCGAGCTACTCTCAGCGGACGCCGCCGGTGGAAAGCGAGATCAGGCGGCTACGGGCTCGCGGTCCAGAGGTTTGCGGACAGTGACGGCGGGGGGCTCCGCATCCGGGGTGGGTACGTCGACGACGGGCTCCAGCGCGACGCTCGGACCGTTGGGCGAGATGCCGCGTGCGGCGAAGATCTTCTCGCGGATCTCCTTGGCCATTGCGGGGTGCTCGTCCAGGTAGGCCTTGGCGTTGCCCCGGCCCTGGCCGAGGCGCTCGTTGCCGTAGGAGAAGAAGGAGCCGGACTTGGTGACGATGTTGTCCTCGATGCCGAGATCCACCAGGCAGCCGGTCGAAGAGATGCCTTTGCCGAACTCGATGTCGAACTCGGCCTGGCGGAAGGGGGCGGCGAGCTTGTTCTTGACGACCTTCACGCGCACCCGGTTGCCGACTGCCTCGGTGCCGTCCTTGAGCGTCTCGATGCGCCGGATGTCAAGGCGCTGGGAGGCGTAGAACTTCAGCGCCCGCCCGCCGGGCTGGGTCTCGGGGGAGCCGAACATCACGCCGACCTTTTCGCGGATCTGGTTGGTGAGGATGCAGAGGGTCTGCGTGCGGTTGAGGTTGCCCGCCAGCTTGCGCATCGCCTGGGACATCATGCGCGCCTGTCCCCCGACGCTCTGATCGCCCATCTGCCCCTCGAGCTCCACCCGCGGGGTCAGCGCGGCGACCGAGTCGATCGCCACCACGTCGACGGCGCCGGAGCGCACGAGCATGTCGGCGACCTCCAGTGCCTGCTCGCCGTAGTCGGGCTGGGAGACGAGCAGCTCGTCGATGTCGCACCCGATCTGCTTGGCGTAAATCGGGTCCATCGCGTGCTCGGCGTCGATGAACGCGCACACGCCCCCGAGCCGCTGGGCTTCGGCGATCACGTGGTAGATCAGGGTGGTCTTCCCGGAGGACTCCGGGCCGAAGACCTCGACGATGCGCCCTCGCGGGACGCCCCCGATGCCGAGCGCGAGGTCGAGCGAGAGCGCGCCGGTGGGGATCGCGGCGACGCGCACCTGGGCGCCCTCGTCGCCCATGCGCATGACCGTGCCCTTGCCGAACTCGCGCTCGATCTGCGTGAGCGCGCCCTTCAGCGCGGCGTCGCGGGCCTTGGCGGCCTTCTCCTGGTCCGTGGTGGGCATTGGTCTGGCTCCTCCGAAGTCGGGATCTGATCGACCGCACACGCTAGAGACCGCCCCGGACAGAACAGTTGTTCGATTGCCGGGTCACCCGCCGGGCACCAGGGCGTGGGTCGCGAGCTCCTCGTACACGGCCCCGGTGGGTGTGAGCCACGAGCGCAGCAGCGTCGCCGAGCACGGATGAAACGACAGCGGGGGCGTGGGCGGGAGCGCGCGCTTGCGGGGGGCCTCCCCGGCGCGCGTGCGGGCGACTGTCACGTGCGGTCGAAAACGCCCGCCCGCGGCGCCCGCGCCGGACCCGTGGCGAGTGGGGTCCGGGGCGCAGACGGCGGCGAGCGCCCTCCAGGCGTCCCCGTGCAACGCTCCCAGCGCGCCACCGGCGTCGTCGTGCAGCTCGACCGCGAGCGCGCGGGGCCGGCGCGGGGGCAGCCACAGTGGGGCCCCCAGCACGAGCTCCCCCACCGGCTGGGCCTCGGCGCACACGGTGCCGAGCGCCTGGCTGATGGCCTCGATCTCACCCACGGGTCGGCTGCCGAGGAAGCAGAGCGTGAGGTGCAGCGCGTCGGCCTCCAGCAGACGCAGACGGCCGCGGGCGGGCGTGGATCTCCTGCGATCTTCGGGAGCGCGACCGGCGAGTGTGTCAGGGGTGCCGCGCACGCTCGCGGCGCAGGCGCGCCCCCATGCGGCGAGCCGCGTGCGCATCTCGGCCGGCAGGTCGAGCGCCACGAACAGCCTGGCTTCGGCTCCGCGTGTCACAAGTGGTGATGATCGCAACTGTGCCCCGCGGCAGGGGCCGGTGAGAGCGTCCCCGGGCGGTGCCGCGGGGACGCCGGGCGTAGGCCCGGCGTCCCCTGCGGCGGATCCGAATGCGTGGAGAGGAGGTCACGATCCGGATGTCTCGCGGGTGCCCGAAAAAGGTCGGTAGGCGCGCCCGAGAGGCTTGTAAAGTATTCGAACTGTCGCGCCCTTGCAAGACCACGATTCGACCAGCCAGCAGAGTAGTACCAGCGTGCCAATGTCTGCGCAAGGGTGTGTTTCCCACTGAGCTCGGGAAACGGCCGGGGTGGCACCGGCTCTCTGACAGACCGCCACGCGACAGGCGTGCTCTGGGCGGCCTGGGGACGAGGGGGTTGGGCGTGGAGGACCCCGGCCGCTGCTCGTGAGGTGTCCCCGCGCCCGGCGATCCGACGCGCGGGCTATCGGGAGCGCGGGTCGGCGAGCAGCAGGCGCCGCACCATGTGCAGCGCCACCGTGCACGCGCGGTCGCGCACGTCCGCGCGGGAGCCCGGAAGGGTCACCGAGCGCGTGATGCAAGCGTCCCCGGGGGCGGCGACGCTCAGGCAGACCAGGCCCACGGGCTTCTCCGCGCTGCCACCCCCGGGGCCCGCGATGCCGGTGACGCCCACGCCCACGTCGGCCCCCAGGTGCAGGCGCGCACCCTCGGCAAGCGCCTGCGCCACCTCGGGGGACACCGCACCGTGGCGCTCGATCAGCTCGGCGGGGACGCCGGCGCCGGTGACCTTCAGCTCGTCGCTGTAGGCCACGATCCCGCCCCGCACGTACTCCGAGGCGCCCGCGAGCTCCGTCAGGCGAGCCGCGAGCAGACCGCCCGTGCAGGACTCCGCGGTGGCGATCGACAGCACGGCGGCCCCGCCGCCGGCTCCGTCCCGTGTGTGCTCGTCCTCTCCCGCGCCGGCCCCGGACATCGGCGCCCGGAGGCCTCCCGTCGGCCCCTCGCCGCGCAGCAGCGCCGCCACCTGCTCGTCCACCGTGCTGCCATCCTCTGAGAACAGCGTGTCCGCGTGGCGCGCGCGCACCACCGCCACGAACGCCCCATAGGTCTCCTCGGCGCCGGGCTCGTAGCGGGTCACCACCTCGATCTCGCCCCGTTTCAGGCACGTGGTGAGCACCAGGCGGCCCAGCTCCACGCCCTCGCGCTCGGCGACCCTCAACGTCTCCGCGATCTCCGACTCCGGGATCCCGAACAGGCGCAGCGTGCGACGGCGGTACACGGTCGCACCCGCGAGCGCTGCGCGCAGAGCGTCCGTTCCGAGCGCCGCATCCCACATCCCCTGCAGCTCCCGGGGCGGGCCCGGGAGGACCACCACCACCGGGCCGGGGACTCCCTCGGCGGGTTCCACCACCAGCCCGGGGGCCGTGCCCACCGGGTCGAGGACCGCGGCGCCCCGGGGGATCACCGCCTGCTTGCGGTTGCTCGCCCTGACCGCCTCCATGTCGAGGTTCGGCCAACGCTTCGACAAGGGCCGCAGGATCTCCGCGATGCGCTCCTCCAGCTCCTCGTCCAGCACCATCTCCCGGCCCTGGAACTCCCCCACCGTCGCGGCCGTCAAGTCGTCCGCGGTCGGCCCCAGGCCGCCGCTGGTGAGCACGATGTCCATGCCCTCCCCCGCCATGAAGCGCAGCGCCGCCAGCACGTCCTCGCGGCGGTCCCCCACGATCGCGATGTGCGCGAGGTCCACCCCCAGCTCCTCCAGACGGTCCGCCAACCAGGGGCCGTTGCGGTCGGCGACCCTGCCAGTCAGCACCTCCGTGCCCGTCACCACGATGCCCGCGCGCACGCTCACTGCTTCAGGCCCTTGGGCCCGCGGGCCCTTACTTGCACGTCGGCTCTTCGCTTTCCACCAGCGGCCGCTCGCCCGTGCGCGTGATCGCGTAGCCGATCGCGCTCGCCGACGCCGGCACCGTCTGCGGTCTGCCGTTCACCACCAGCCTCACATTGTCGTTGCCGAGAGTCAGTTCGAAGCGCCGCGCGTGGTAGGTGGGCAGCGTGCTGGCAGGGGTAAGGATGATGCCCGGGATTCGCCTGCGCCCATCGCCGATCAGGCAGACGTACACTTCCCCGGAGGGTTCCAGCTTCAGCGACGCCAGCTTCACCCTCGCGCCCGCAACGCCCGTGCTGTGTGTGGCCCGCCCGGCTCCCGTCGCGTCAGCACCGTGCGGGGTCCCCTGTGCCGGAGTGCTCGCAGTTGGGTTGGAGGGGCTGCTGCCGCCCGACAGGAGCGCATAGACCAGCACCAGGATCACGAGGCCCACCGCGCCCACCGCCACCAGGTATCTCCGCGACGGGCCTTGGTATGCAGGTGCGGGTTGGCGGGCTCCCGCGCCCCCACCCGAACGGCGGTGCGCCGGACCGCCAGTGCGCACGCGGGAGCGGCGTGGGGCGGACACCGCCGGCTGCTGGATCGGCTCCGGCCCCTCCCCCGGGTGCTCACAGTGCAACTTGTACTCCTCCACCAGCGCCCTCCCGTCCAACCCCAGCGCCTGCCCGTAGGTGCGCAGGAAGCTCTTCACGAACGTCGGCCCCGGCAGCAGATCCCACTCTTCGTTCTCCAGCGCCCGCAGGTACTTAGCGCGGATCTTCGTCTGCGCCTCGATCTCGGACACGTCGATCCGAGCCCGCATCCGGGCCTCCCGCAGCGTTGCTCCGATCTCGGGCATGGTTTCTGAAGGCTAGTCGCTGACCGGCGCGCGCTCCTCCAGCGCCGCCAGGATCCTCGGAACGTCGGCTTCGCCGATCAGCACCTGACGGGGCTTCGATCCCTCGTAACCCGAGATCACCCCGCGGCGCTCCAGCATGTCGATCAGCCGGCCCGCGCGTGTGTAGCCGAGGCGCAGCCGGCGCTGCAGCATCGAGGTCGAGGCCGTCTGCATCTCCGCCACCAGTGCAATCGCCTCGCGCAGCAGGGGGTCCTCATCGGGGCTGAACTCCCCCGGCGCGCCCGGGTCGCCCTCTGCCGGCTCGACCTCCTCCAAGAGCTCCTCGCGCAGCTCCGGCTCCCCCTGGCGGCGCCAGAAGTCCGTCAGCTTGGCGATCTGGGGCTCGTCGACGTAGGCGCCCTGGATGCGCTGCAGGCGCGAGGAGCCCACCGGGCTGAACAGCATGTCCCCCTGGCCCAGCAGCGACTCCGCGCCGTTCTGGTCGAGGATCACGCGCGAGTCCGTCTGCGAGGAGACCGCGAACGCGATCCGCGAGGGCACGTTCGCCTTGATCATCCCCGTGATCACGTCCACCCGCGGGCTCTGCGTGGCGAGCACCAGGTGGATCCCCACCGCGCGCGCCTTCTGGGCGAGACGGATGATCGAGTCCTCCACGTCCGCCGGCGCCACCATCATCAGGTCCGCGAGCTCGTCGATCACGCACATGATGTAGGGCAGCGGCGCCTCCCCACGGCTTTCGCGCACCTTGTTGAGCTCCGGCAGGCTGCGCGTGCGCGCCAGCGACATCGTGCCGTAGCGCTGCTCCATCTCGCGCACGAGGTTCTGCAACGCGTTCGCCGCCATCCGCGGGCTCGTGATCACCGGCGTCAGCAGGTGCGGGATCGACTCGTAGTGGTTGAGCTCCACCTGCTTGGGGTCCACCAGCACCAGGCGCAGTTCGTGCGGGCTGGCCCGCAGCAGCACGCTCGCGAGCATCGCGTTGATCGCCCCCGACTTCCCCGCGCCCGTCGTGCCCGCCACCAGGAGGTGGGGCATCTTCGCGAGGTCCGCCCCGATCGCCTTGCCCGCCACGTCCTTGCCCAGCCACACCGTCAGCGGCGACCAGTCCGCCGGGGGCTCCTGGAAGACGTCCCCCAGGCGCACGATCCGCCGCTTCGCGTTCGGCACCTCGACCCCCACCGCCTGCTTGCCAGGGATCGGCGCGAGGATGCGGATGTCGGTCGCCGCGAGCGCGTAGGCGAGGTCGTCCTTCAGCTGTGCCACCTTCGCCACCTTCGTTCCCGGGGCCAGGCGCAGCTCATAGCGGGTTATGTGCGGGCCCGCCACCGTCCCGATCACCTTCGCCTGCACCCCGAAGTGGCTCAGCGCCTCCACTAGGCTCGCGGCGATGCGCTCCTGGCCGGCGGTGTCCGGGCGTACCTGCTCGGCGCTCGAACGCGAGAGCACTCTGCTGGCCTGCGGCAGCTGCCATACGAAGTCGGGGTCCTCTGTCACCCGCTCGCGCAGCCGGCCCTGCGGCGTGAGATCCTCGGGGTTCCTCACCGACACGCCGGTGAGCGCCTCCTCCCGTTCCTCCTCTTCCTCCTCCCCTATCTCCTCGCCGTTCGCGAACTGGGCCTCGTTCTCGAAATCGGACTCATCCAGCGGGGGGGCCTCCACGTGGGTTGCCCTCACCACCAGCTCCTCGGGCTCCGGTTCGGGCGGCAGCAGCTGGTCGATCTCCGACTGCTCCAGGGCCGCCGGCACGAGCTGCGCGGCAGAGGGCTTGTGCTTGGCCATCTGCGTTCGCAGAACGCGCGTGCTGTCCACCATCCCATTGCCGGTCGCTCGCAGCACCGCCGCCAGCGAGGCCCCGCTCAGCAAGACCACGCCCACGACGAACAGGAAGACCACCAGGATCTCCACCCCGACCTGCTGCACCAGCCTGTGCGCCACTTCGTACAACGCCTCCCCCACCGCGCCCCCGCGCGTCTGCAGGAAGTGCGAGGACCATCGCGAGCCACCCCCGCCCTGTCCCGCGCTCACGCCCAGCGTGCCCGCCGCCAGCGCCAGCACAATCGCGCAGGCCAGGCAGACGCTGCCGGTGCGCAGCGGCCGCAGCGCGGGCAGCACCGGGCGCATCAACATCGCCCCCCCCGCCCCCACCAGCGCGATCGGCGCCAGCACCCGCGCGCGGCCCGCTCCCCAGCCGAGCGCCACCGCGAACGCGTGGCCCACGCGGCCGCCCGCTTCGCTGCCGCCGCCGGCGTAGAGCACGAAGCCGAGGAACACGCCGATCGCGACAAGCCCCAGCGCGAGCACATCCCGCTGGCGCTGGTCGAGCTGGGGCAGCTGCGGAGGCCACGCCATCGACGGACGGTGCCCGCGCCGCTTGCGCGAGCGCGTGCCCGCCGTTGAGCGGCGGCGTGCCGGAGCCGCGCGCGAGCCGCGCTTGCGTGTGCCTGCCATACACGCGCAACTTCGACGTCCGTGGCCGGGAACCTGCCCGAAAGCCTTACCATCGCTTTAGTGCAGATCGGTACACAGACACCTATATGAACGACTTCTCCCGTGCACCCAGGGTCCTCGTGATCGAGGACGACGAGGACATCGCCCAGGCGCTCCAGCGCTCGCTGCGCATGGAGGGCTACGAGGTTCGCTCCGCTCCCGACGGCGCCCAGGGCCTCGAGCAGGCCCACGCCTTCGTTCCCGACCTCGTGATCCTCGACCTCGGCCTGCCCAAGGTCGACGGCCTCGACGTCGCGCGCTCCCTGCGCGAGCAGGACGACGTGCCGATCCTCATCCTCACCGCCCGCGACGCCCTGGAGTCGCGCGTGGAGGGGCTCGACGCCGGCGCCGACGACTACCTCGTCAAGCCCTTCGAGCGCCAGGAGCTGCTGGCGCGCATGCGCGCGCTCCTGCGCCGCCGTCCCCCCCGCGGCTCCGCGCCGCTGCGCGTGGGGGATCTCTCCCTGAACTCCGACACCCACGAGGTCCTCCGCAGCGAGCGCGCGATCGACCTCACCCAGAGGGAGTTTGAACTCCTCGAATACATGATGCGCAACGAGCGCATCGTGATCTCCCGCCAGCGCCTCCTCGACGAGGTCTGGGGTTATGACCCCTTCTCCACCACCAACACCATCGAGGTGTTCGTCTCCAACCTCCGCCGCAAGCTCGAGGCGGAGGGCGAGCCCCGCCTGCTGCACACGATCCGGGGAGCCGGCTACGTCCTCCGTGCGTGAGGAGAACCCCCGGCGGGAGGAGCCCGTCCCGCCCGCGGGCTCCGAGCAGTCCGCCACGCCCGGGGGAGCGCCCTCGATGCCGCCCGTCCTCCTCCGGCGAGCTGGGGCGCGCCTCTCGGCCACCTTCGACGGCCTGCCGATCCGCACGCGCCTGGCGGTCGTCTCGGCGCTGCTCACGTTTGTGATCCTCTGCGCCTTCGCGCTCGTGGTCGGCTCGCTCACGGTGCACCGCATCCGCTCGGACTTCAACAACGAAGTCGCGATCTCCGCCGATGAACTCCACGGGTTGCTGCAGATCGGCGTGACCGGCAGCCAGGCCGAAGGCCTCAAGCTCGTGGTGCGCCCCAATATCAACGAATACGCCGCCCCCGAGCACGCCGTCGTCAGGGTCCTGCTCCCCTCGGGAACCGTGCTCCAGCACACCGCCCACGCCCCCGAATTCGATCCCCCGAGCGGCGTGATCGTGGGCGTCGAAGGCGGGGTGAACGTCGACGGCTACCGCGTGGAATCGCGCGTCAAGCAGCTCTCGATCGGGGGGACCGCCGTGATCCAGTACGCACGCCCGCTCTCGGAGGTGCAGAGCACGATCGTGCGTGTCGAGCTGCTGCTGGTGCTCGGCGCGCTCGCCGGCGCCGGCCTCGCGCTGCTCGCCGGCGCGATGATCGCCCGCCGCGCGATGCAGCCGATCGCGACGCTCACCTCCGCCGCCGCGGAGATCGCGCGCACCCGCGACTCCAGCGCCACCGTGCCCCAATCGGAGGCCGATGACGAGGTGGCCGAGCTCGCCCGCACGCTCCAGGGGATGCTCTCCTCGCTCGACGAGGCCCACGCGGAGACCGAGGCGATGCTCGACCGCCAGCGCCGCTTCGTCGCCGACGCCTCCCACGAGCTGCGCACCCCCCTCACCAGCGTGCTCGCCAACCTCGAGCTGCTCGCGGAATCCCTCCACGGCGAGGAGGGCGACGCGGCGCGCTCTGCCCTGCGCTCCTCGCGGCGGATGCGCCGGCTGGTCGCGGACCTGCTGCTGCTCGCCCGCAGCGACGTCGGGCGCGTGGTGTCCCGCCAGCCCGCGGACCTCGGGCAGGTCGCGCTCGAGGCCGCCGCCGAGCTGGGGCACCTCAGCGGCGAGCACGAGCTCTCGATCGACGCCCGCCCCGCGGTCCTCCACGGCGACCACGACGAGCTGCTGCGACTCACGCTGAACCTCCTCGAGAACGCGCTGCGCCACACCCCGCCGGGCACCGCGATCCGCGCCTGCACCGCGGCGGAGGGCTCGAACGCCGTGCTCGCCGTCGAAGACGACGGCCCCGGTGTCCCTCCCCAGCTCGCCGCCACCCTGTTCGAGCGCTTCGTCCGCGGCGCCGGAGACCGCGGCGGGTCCTTCGGCCTCGGGCTCGCGATCGTCCGCGCGGTCGCCCACTCCCACGGCGGCTCGGTCACCCTGGAGGACGTCGCCCCCCACGGCGCGCGCTTCGTCGTGCGCCTGCCGCTGGCCCCGGCGCCCAGCGCACCGGCCGCGCCTCAGCCGGCGCTGCCGAGCGCGCGACTGACCTGAACCGCTCCGCACCGCAGGCGGGTTGCCGCACGGCTCTGGGGCCCGTGGGTTGGCTAGACCTCGACGACGACCGGCAGCACCATCGGCCGCCGCTTCAGTCGGTCATAGACCAGCTGCGCGAGGTCGTCGTGGAGGGTCTGCTGGATCAGGTCCACCTCGCGGATCTCCTCCTCGGCGGCGCGGGCCAGGGACTCCTCGACGGTGGCGCGGATCTCCCGCACCAGTCTGTCCGCCTCGTCGAGGAACGGCACGCCGCGGAAGATCACCTCCGGATCGGCCACCGAGCGCCCGTCCTGCTCGCCGATCGTGGCCACCACGATGAAGATCCCATCAGCGGAGAGCATCCGCCGGTCGCGCAGCGCCACGTCGGCCATGTCGCCGATCTCCACCCCATCCACGAAGATCATCCCGGACTGCTCTTTCTCGCCGAAGCGCGCCCCCCGCTCGTCGAGGTCGAGCGGCAGGCCGTTCTCCCCCTGGAAGATGTCCCGCGGCGGGATCCCCACTGCCTCCGCGAGCTGGCTGTGCAGGCGCAGCCGCTTGAAGTCGCCGTGGAAGGGCATCACGTAGCGGGGCTGCACGAGGTTCAGCATCAGCTTCACCTCCTCCGCGTAACCGTGCCCGGAGGCGTGCACCGGCGCGTCGGCGGGGGTCACCACGTGGCAGCCGATGTGGTAGAGCCGGTCGATCGTCTCGTTCACCGCGCGCTCGTTGCCCGGCACGGGGGTGGCGGAGAAGACGACGGTGTCCCCCCGGCGCAGCTGCACCTGGGGGTGATCGCGGTAGGCCATCCGCCGCAGCGCGCTGAGCGGCTCGCCCTGGGAGCCCGTGGAGATGATCACGATCCGATCCTCCGCGAAGTCCGCGATCTCGCGCGGCCCCACGAGCATCCCCTCGGGCACCTCGATGTGCCCCAGGGTCCGCCCGATGCCCACGTTCTTGCGCATCGAGCGCCCCACCAGCGCGACCTTGCGCCCGAGCGCCTGCGCCGCGTCCACCACCTGCTGCACCCGGTGGATGTTCGAGGCGAAGCTCGTCACCACGATCCGCCCCTCGCAGCGCGCGAACACCTCCTCGAGGTGGGGGCCCACCCCGGACTCCGACGGGGAGAAGCCCGGGCGGTCGACGTTCGTTGAGTCCCCGCACAGCAGCAGCACCCCCTCGCGCCCCAGTTCCGCCAGGCGCGAGACGTCCGCGGGCGCACCGTCCACGGGCGTCTGATCGAACTTGTAGTCGCCCGTGATCAGTACGGTCCCCAGCTCCGTGCCCAACGCCACCGCGCTCGCGTCGGGGATCGAGTGGGTCATGTGCACCATCTCCACCGAGAACGGCCCCAGCTCGAGCATCTCCCCGGGGGCCACGTCGGTGAGCTCCACATCGCGCAGCTTGTGCTCTTCGAGCTTGGAGCGCGCCATCGCCATCGTCAGCGCACCTCCGTACACAGGCGGGGTGGCGCCGTGCTTGGAGAGCTCGCGCAGCACCCACGGCAGCGCCCCGAGATGGTCCTCGTGGCCGTGCGTCACCACGATCGCCTCGATCTCCCGGGCGCGCTCGCGCAGGTAGGAGAAGTCGGGGAGCACCAGATCGATGCCGACCATCTCCGGCGTGGGGAAGCGCAGGCCGACGTCCACCACCACGATCCGCCCGTCGTGCTCCACGACGGTCATGTTCTTGCCGATCTCGCCCAGCCCGCCGAGCGGCAGGACGCGCAGCTTTGCGCTCACGCGTGCTGCGCCTGTGCTGAGGGCGTGGGCGTCTCGCCGGCCGCCAGCAGCCCGTGGCGGACGAGCATCGCCCGCACCTCCTCGAGCTCCTCGGGGGTGGCCTCCACGATCGGCAGGCGCACGCCGCCGACGTCGCGGCCCAGCAGCTTCAGCGCGGCCTTCGTGCAGGTGGGGCTCGAGGTGAGGAACAGCGTCTCGTAGACGTCCTGCAACGACGCGTCGATCGCGGCGCGGTTCTCGGGCTCATCCACCATGCGGCGCATCTCCTCGCCGACGATGTGGCTGGAGACGCAGACGCCGCCCGCCCCGCCGATGTCGAGCGTGCGCGCGAGCGTGCTGTCATCGCCGGCGTACACCTCCAGGCCGTCGAGGAGCTGCAGCTCCTGCGCGTTGGCCTGCTTGACGGCCTCGACGTGCTCGATCTGCGCCAGCTCCGCGAGCAGCTCCGGGCCGATGTTGGTGCCCGCGCGGCTGGGGACGTTGTAGAGCATGATCGGCCTGTCGGTGGCGGCGGCGACGGCCTCGTAGTGACGCCTGAGGCCCAGGGGGCTGGGGCGGTTGTAGTAGGGCGTCACCGAGATGATCGCGTCGGGCCCCAGCGCGCTCGCGCGTTCGGTCAGGAGGACCGCGTGACGCGTGTCGTTGGTGCCGGCGCCCGCGACGATCGTCTTGCCCGCCGGGCGCTCGGCGATCGCCAGCTCGATCAGCGCGAGCTGCTCCTCGTCGGTGAGTGTGGCGGCCTCGCCGGTGGTGGCGGCCACCACGAAGCCATCCGAGCCGTGCGCGGCGAGGTGGTGCATCAGCGCCACGAACGCCTCCTCGTCGACGCGCAGCTGCTCGTCGAAGGGCGTCACGATCGCGGTCAGAATCGTTCCCAGGCTCCCCATCGCGGCCATTATCCCACGTCCATGTCCGCGTCCCCGCCATCCTCGAACAACAGGCGCTCGAGACCGACCGTGAGGGGCTGCCCGAGCGCCGCGATCCGGCGGACCGCCAGCAGCACTCCGGGCATGAAGGACTCGCGGTCGATCGAGTCGTGGCGAATCGTGAGCGTCTGGCCGAGATCGCCGAGGATCACCTCCTGGTGGGCCACCAGGCCGGGGAGGCGCACGGAGTGGATTGGCGGCTGCGGATTCCCGCTCGCCTGCGCCATCAGCTGCGCGGTGAGCCTCGCGGTGCCGCTGGGGGCGTCGAGCTTGCGGTCGTGGTGGAGCTCGATGATCTCCGCCCTCGCCATGTGGCGGGCAGCCTGCGCCGCGAAGCGCATCATCAGCACCGCCCCGATCGCGAAGTTCGGTGCGACCAGCACGTTCGCCCGCACTGGGACCGAAGCCGGGGGACGCCCGCCTTCAGCGGGCATCCCCGTTTCGGCCAGCGCGGCGGCGCACGCCCGCTCCAGCTCCTCCAGGTCGAAGCCGGTCGTTCCCACCACCGCGTGCACCCCCGCGCGCACACACGCCGCGGCGTTCTCCACGGCGGTCTGCGGCTGCGTGAAGTCGACGACCACGTCGGCGCTCGCAAGGACCTCGGCCAGCGTCGTGCCCAGCCGCGGATCGGCCCGGCCGGCGAGCTGCAGGTCCTCGGCGCCCTCCACCGCGGCACACACGGCTTCGCCCATGCGGCCCGCGGCGCCGGCGACCGCGACTCGGATCACGCGTGCACCCTCACGCGGCTCATTCCCGGCCACCCCACGGATCATCCACGTCCACGGATCATCCCGCTGCCACCGCTTCCAGAGGCGCGAGCGCCTCGCGCAGCACCGTCTCATCCGGGCCGACCGCCGCGACCGAGAGCTCACCTGCGTGGAACAGCTCCGCGGCGAGCGCCTGGAGGTCCTCCACGGTGACCGCGTCGATTCGCGCGACGAGCTCCTCCACCGAGAGGATCGGCTGGCTGGTGAGAATCGAGCTCCCCAGCCGGTTCATGCGCGCCGCGGTGGACTCCAGCGCGAGCACCAGACGGCCCTTGGCGTTCTCCCGCGAGCGCTCGAGCTCCTGCGCGTCGGCCGGTTCGCGCACGAAGCGCTCGAGCTCCGCGGCGATCACCTTCAGCGCCTCCGCCAGGTTCTCCGGGCGGGTCCCCACGTACAGGCCCACCTCGCCGGTCGTGGCGTAGAGGTTGGAGAAGGAGAACACCGAGTACGCGAGACCCCGGCGCTCGCGCACCTCCTGGAAGAGCCGCGAGGAGGGGCCGCCGCCGAGCACGTTGTCGAGCACCCGCAACGCGAAGCGGCGCTCGTCATCGCGCGCCATCCCCCTTCCACCGAGGCACAGGTGGTACTGCTCGGTCTCCTTGCGCAGGAATCGCACCCGGCGCTCGAAGAGTGGATCGCCCGCCTCCTCCAGTGGCGTCGTGCTCGCGCCGCTTGCCGCGGCGGCCGGACGCGCAGGACAGGCGGCCCGGGCCATCTCCACCAGCGCGTCGTGCTCGACGGAGCCGGCCGCGGAGATCACCACGTCAGCGGGGTCGTAGCGCTCGGCGTGGAAGGCCCGCAGCTGCTCGCGGGTGACTGCTCGGATGACCTCGGCGCGCCCGATCACCGCGCGGCCGAGGGGGTGCTCGCCGAAGACCGCCTCCCCGAGCACGTCGAAGACGCGGTCCTGGGGGTCGTCCTCGTACATCGCGATCTCTTCCAGCACCACCTCGCGCTCGGCCTCGAGCTCCCCCATGAGGGGGCGCCACACCATGTCGGCGATCACGTCGAACGCGCGCTCCAGGTGGCCGTCGAGCACGCGCGTGTAAACCGAGGTGGCCTCCTTGTCGGTGCCCGCGTTCAGCTCGGCGCCCATCGCGTCGAAGATCTGGTCGATCTCCTCCGAGCCGTAGCGAGCGGAGCCGCGAAAGAGCATGTGCTCGAGCAGGTGCGAGATCCCCGCCTGCCCGTCGCTCTCCAGGGCCGACCCCGCGCCGATCCAGAAGCCGAGCGCGACCGAGCGCACCACCGGCAGCCGCTCGCTCACCACCCGGACGCCCCCGTCCAGGGTGGTGACGCGATGACCCTCGGGCATACTCAATAGCGGTCGCGATCGCGCCCGGAGCCGTGGCGAGGGCGACCGGAGCCACGCTCGCTCTGATCGCTGCGCGAGCGGTCACGATCGCCGGGTCCGCGGCCGTCGCGGCCGTTGCGCGAGGACGAGGACGGGGGACGGGAGGACCTCGATCCCCCTCCCCCTCCTCCGCCTGCCCCAACCGCGGCGAGCTCCTCGACCGACTTGCCCGCGATCTCGGGGTCCTCGGCCAGACGCAGGCCGATGCGACCGCGCTCGCGGTCGACCTCGACGACGCGCACGTTGATCTCGTCACCCTTGTTGAGGACCTCCTCGACGCTCGCGATGCGCTCGCCGGGGGAGACGTTGGAGATGTGCAGCAGGCCGTCGGTGCCCTTGGCGAGCTCCACGAAGGCGCCGAAGGTGGTGGTCTTGACGACCTTCCCGAGGAACTCGTCGCCGACCTCGACCTCCTTCATCATCATGCGGATGCGCTCCACGAGCTCGTCGGCGAGCTCGCCGTTGGCGGAGTAGATCAGCACCTGGCCCTCGTCGTTGACGTCGATCTGAGATTCGAACTCCTCCGAGAGGCCCCGGATCGTTTCCCCGCCCTTGCCGATCAGCAGGCCGATCTGTGAGGGGTCGATCTGGATCGTCTGGATGCGGGGGGCGAACTGCGAGAGCTGCTCGCGGGGGGTCCCGATCACGTCGGCCATCTTGCCGAGAATGAAGGTGCGCGCCTCTTTGGCCTGGGCGAGCGCGTCGCGCAGGATCTCGAAGGTGACGCCCGTGATCTTGATGTCCATCTGCAGCGCGGTGATGCCGCGCTCGGTGCCGGCGACCTTGAAGTCCATGTCGCCGAGGTGGTCCTCGACGCCGGCGATGTCGGTGAGGACGATGTAGTCCTCGCCCTCTTTGATCAGCCCCATGGCGATGCCCGCGACGGGGCGCTTGATCGGCACCCCGGCGTCCATCAGCGACAGCGAGGAGCCGCACACGGAGGCCATCGAGGAGGAGCCGTTGGACTCGAGGATGTCCGAGACCACGCGGATCGAGTAGGGGAACTCCTCGATCGAGGGCACCATCGGCGCGAGCGCGCGCTCGGCGAGCGCGCCGTGGCCGATGTCGCGGCGCTTGACGCCGCCCATGCGGCCCGCTTCCCCAACCGAGAACGGCGGGAAGTTGTAGTGGTGCCAGTAGTACTTTTTGGACTCCAGGCCGAGCGTGTCGATGCGCATCTCCTCCTTGAGGGTGCCCATCGCCACGACGCTCAGCGCCTGGGTCTGCCCGCGCGTGAACAGCGCCGAGCCGTGCGTTCTCGGTGTGACGCCGACTTCGATCGAGATGTCGCGGATCTCGTTCTCCGAGCGCCCGTCGGGGCGCTTCTTGTGCACGGCGATGCGCTCGCGGATGATCGCCTTCTCGAGCTTGTCGAACGCGAGCTGGGCAGCCGCGCGGCGCTCCCTGGCGCTCGCCAGCTGCTCCTCGGAGGCACCCTCGGGCGCGGCCGGGGCGTACTGCGCGAGGATCTCCGCCTCGACGGCCTTGGTGGCGTCCTGGCGCTCGAGCTTGTCCACGAGGAGCGTGGCCGCGTCCAGCGCGCTCCCGTGGGAACCGCGGATCTGCTCGAGCAGCGACGTGTCCACGCCGATCGTCGCGAAGACTTTCTTCGCCTTGCCGACCTTAGCGGCGAGGTCGCGCTGGAGTGCGCACAGCTTCTTGATCTCCGCGTGGGCGATGTCGAGCGCGTCGAGGATCTCGGCCTCGGGGATCTCATTGGCGCCCGCCTCGACCATCAGGATCGCCTCCTCGGTGCCCGCGACGATCAGGTCGAGGTCCGAGCTGCTCTCGGCGTCCGCCTGCAGGTCCTCCTCGGAGGGGTTGACGACGAAGTTGCCGTCGATCTTGCCGATGCGCACCGCGCCGACGGGCGTGGGCAGCGGGATGTCGGAGATCATCAGCGCCGCGGAGGCGCCGTTCATCGCGAGGATGTCGTAGGGGTGGACGTGGTCGATCGAGAGCGGGATCGCGACCAGCTGGGTGTCGTAGCGCCAGTCCTTGGGGAACAGCGGGCGGATCGGGCGGTCGATCATGCGCGCGGTCAGCGTGCCCTTCTCGCCGGGGCGGCCCTCGCGCTTGAAGAACGAGCCGGGGATTTTCCCGGCGGCGTACATGCGCTCCTCGACGTCCACCGTCAGCGGGAGGAAGTCGACGTCGCGCAGGGAGCCGGCGACGGCGGTCGCGAGCACCATCGTGTCGCCCTGGCGGACGACCACTGCGCCGGAGGCCTGCTTGGCCATCCTGCCGGTCTCGAAGGAGATCTCGCTGCCGGCGATCACCACGGAGACCCGTGTAACGGCATCACTACTCATATTCACTGCCTTCCTGTCCGCCCGACCCAGCCTTACGGGCTGTGTGCCCTCAGCGGAGCTGTCTCTATTTATCTTTATTCCGAACGCTGTGCAGCTTAGCGACTATGCGTTCTTGAGGCCGCCGAGGATCATGTGCACGCCGGGAAGGTCGGCGGGCGAGGGGGCCTGGTAACTCCAGCGCACGACCCCGTCGGGGCCGACGACAACAAGCGCCCGCTGGGGGAAGCCGCCCTCGTGGAGCACCCCGAAGGCGCTGCAGGCCGCGCCCTTGGGCTCGAAGTCCGAGAGCTGCGGGATGCTCACGCCGAGCTTTTCGCGGAAGGCTTTCTGCGCCCAGGAGCTGTCGCAGGAGACCCCATAGATCACGGCGCCGTCGGCGGTGATCTGATCGAGCTCCTTCTCGTAGAGCTGCAGCTGGTCGGTGCACACGGGGCTGAAGGCGAAGGGGTAGAAGACCAGCACGGTCGTCCTACCCTGCAGGTCCTTCTCGGTGAGGGACTCTCCGCCTTCGTTGGTGAGCGAGAAGCTCGGAACCTCGGTGCCGGGGTCGAGAACGCTCACCGCCACTGGCCTACTTGCGCAGGCCGAGCTCTTTGATGAGCGCGCGGTAGCCCTCGAGATCGTTGCGCTGCAGGTAGTCGAGGAAACGCCGGCGGCGGCCGACGAGCATCAGCAGCCCTCTGCGGGAGTGGTGGTCTTTCTTCTGCTCACGCAGGTGCTCGGTGAGGTGGTTGATGCGCTCGGTCAGGAGCGCCACCTGCACCCTGGTGTTACCCGTGTCGCGCTCGCTGGAGCCGAACTTGGCGGCGATCTCGCGCTTTCTCTCGGTCGTCAAAGTCATCAGCGATCGCACACGCTAGCAAAGAGGGCGACTGGGGAACGAGGGGCCCGGCTAATCGGCCTCCGGCCGATGGCGCCACCCTCGATGCTCACAGTTCGGCCACGACCTCGCGGGTGAGCTCGACGTCGCGGTGCATCTGCTCGACGAGCGCCTCGACGGTGGCGAAGCGCCGCTCGCCGCGCAGGCGGCGCAGGAAGTCGATGCGCAGCTCGCTGCCGTAGAGGTCGCCCTCGAAGTCGAGCAGGTACGCCTCGATCAGCTCCCCGCGGCCGGTCGTGAAGGTGGGGCGCACCCCCACGTTGACCGCGGCCGGGCGTCCGTCGGCGAGGCAGGCGTAGATCCCGTGGCCGGGGCACACGAGCTCCTCCTCGGGGATCAGGTTGGCGGTCGGGAAGTCCAGCGTGCGCCCCCGTTCGTCGCCCCGCACCACCTCGCCCCGCAGCTGGAAGGGGGCGCCGAGGAAGCGGGTCGCCTGATCGACCTCCCCGGCCAGCACGAGACCGCGGATGTGGCTGGAGGAGACGATCTCCCCATCCACCTCCAGCAGCGGGTGCACCGTGGTCTGAAAGCGTCCGTCCGCCGCCAGCAGCTGGGTGTCGCCCTGGGCGCGGTGGCCGAAGCGGAAGTTCTCGCCGACCGAGACCTCCACCGCCCCGAGCGCATCGAGGAGCACCTCGTCGACGAACTCCTGCGCGCTGCGCGCCGCGAAGGCGGCGTCGAAGGGGATCACGATCAGCTCCTCCACGCCCAGCGAGGCGATCAGCTCGGCCTTGACGTTCAGGGGGGTGAGGAGCTTCGGCGCGTGCTGCGGGGAGACCACCGAGACGGGGTGGGGCTCGAAGGTGAGCACGCTGTCGGAGCCGCGGATCACCTCGCGGTGGCCGAGGTGCACACCGTCGAAGGTGCCGACCGCCACCCGGCGCTCGCGGCGCTGCACCTCCGGTAGCCAGGTGATCTCCACGGGCGCAGCCTAATCCTTCTCGGGTGGCGGGAGCCCGCGCCGTTTTGGGAAGGGTTTGGATTAGGGGAGGGAGTCCGCGGGGAGGACCTGCGCCCGCTCCACCAGCTCCAGCGCCGTCGCGATCCCGATCGGCTCAGGCGGCTGCCAGGGCTCACCACGGCGTGGGGGTGCCACGGCGTCGAGCACGTTGAAGGGCCCGATCGCGGTGCGCCGCAGCTCCACGCAGTAGGCGTCGCCGAGATCGGCGATCAGCGAGCGCACGTAGGTGCCCGAGGAGCACTCGATCAGGAAGGCCGCGCGCGGGGGGGCTGGATCCTCATCTCTCCAGAGCTGCTCGAAGCGGTAGATCGTCACGATGCGCTCGGGCATCTCGAAGCGCTCGCCGCGCCGGGCGCGCTTGTATGCGCGCTCTCCGCCGATCCTCACGGCCGAGTAGATGGGGGGCCGTTGGCGGATCTCGCCGGTCGGCATGGGCGGGGGATCCGGTGGGATCAGACCCGTCTGCGTGATCTCCCCCTCGGGGTCTCCCGTGCTCGACACTGACCCGAGCTGGGCCACCGTCTGGTAGCGCTTGGGGAGCCCCATCAGCTGCTCCTGGATGCGCGTCGCCCGCCCCACGAGGATGAGCAGCAGGCCGCTGGCGAACGGGTCGAGCGTCCCGGCGTGACCGGTCTTGACGCCCCCCAGCGCGCGGCGCACGGCGGCGACCACGTCGTGCGAGGTGATCCCGACGGGCTTGTCGACCAGCAGGACGCCGTCCACTCCCACATCATCGCGCCCCGCCGCGTGGGCCCTGCCGTGCCCCACAGTGGGCCCGACGGGGACCGGCCGTGGACCCGAGGGGCTCGCGGTGGGCCCGAGGGGACCCGCGGCGCTCACGCCGGCGCGGGCGCCGGGTGCAGCTGGGCGGCGATCTCGCCGCGCAGGAACTCGATCAGCTCCTCGGGGTCGAGCGTCGTGGAGAAGCCCGCCGCGCGGCGATGGCCGCCGCCCCCCTGGGCGCGCGCGATCGAGGAGACGTCCACGTCGTCGTCGACGGCCCGCAGGGAGACCTTGCGCTCGCCCCGGCGCTCGGCCGCGGTGAGCTCGCGTACGAGCGCCGCGACCTTCGTTCCCTGCACGGCGCGCAGGTGGTCGACGATCCCCTCCGAGTAGCTGTCCTCGGCATCGGCCTCACGGAAGTCCTCCGCGCTGAGGATCGCCAGCGTGAGCTCCCCCGAGTCGAAGCGGCGCACCTGCCCGAGCGCCAGCGCGAGCAGGGTCAGCTTGGGGTAGGGCACCTCCTCGTAGAGGCGGCGGTAGATCGCCTGCACGTCCACCCCCGCCTCGATCAGCTCGGCTGCCATCCGGTGCGCGCGGGGCCCGGTGTTCTCGTACATGAAGCGCCCCGTGTCCGTGATCAGCCCCACGTAGAGCGCCTCCGCGACCGCCCGCGTGGGGGCCACCCCCAGCCCGTGCATCAGATCCCAGATGATCTCCGCGGTGCAGGAGGCCTCCGCCACCACGTGGTTGAGGGTCCCGAAGAGGGTGTTGTCGTGGTGGTGGTCGATGTTCAGCAGGTGCGCGCCGTCGCGCAGCACCCCGGCGGAGTTGCGATCGATGTTGCCGCAGTCCAGGAGCACCACCGTGCGCTGCGCCATATCCGCCGGGGGCGCCTGGATCACGCGATTTGATCCGAGAAGAGGGGCCCGGCTCGCCGGCCTTTGGCCGGCTGCGCCACCCTCTAGTTCGAAGCTGCGGTACTCGCACGGCAGTGGCAGCTCCCCGTCGGGGATGAACATGAGCGAGTCCTTGCCCAAGGCTGTGAGCAGGCCCTGCATCGCGATCAGCGAGCCGATCGCGTCGCCGTCCATGTTTTCGTGCGTCGCCAGCACGAAGCCAAAATCGCCGCGGATGCGCTCCAGCACGAGCTCGCGGGTCTGGGCCGTGTTCGCAAGGATCGCCGTGCCGTTCTCACTCATTGCTGCTCTCCTGCGACTCACTCAACAGCTTCTCCACGCGCATCGCGCGATCGGTGGTGTCGTCGTAGAGGAAGCTCAAGGTGGGCGTGCGCTTCAAGCGCAGCTGGGAGGCGAGGCGCCTCTGCATGTAGCCATGCGCGCTGCGCAGCCCCTCCAGCGTGGCCTCCCGGGAGGACTCATCGCCGAGCACGCTCACGTACACGTGGGCTTGGCTGAGGTCGGCGCTTGTCCTTACATCGGTTACGGTCACGAAGCCCACTCGCGGGTCCTTCAACTCGCCTGCCACCACCTCTCCGATCACCTGCCTGATCGCCTCGTCGACGCGGCGCATGCGGCCTGAACTCATCCTACTCTCCCCACACGTCGGGTCCGCAATCCCGCCGCCATCGAGGGGGACGCCGACCGAAGCCGGGAGACACGCGCCTTCGGCGCGAAGCCCCGTTTCGGCCAGCGCCGGCCATCGGCCGCCTCAGGCCAGCTCGCGCTCGACCTGGCGGGTCTCGTAGGTCTCGAGCACGTCGCCCTCGCGCAGATCCTGGAAGTTGGTGAGCACGATCCCGCACTCGAAGCCGGCCGCCACCTCGCGGGCGTCCTCGTTGAAGCGCCGCAGGCTCGCGATCGTGGTGTCGTAGATGACGGTGCCCTCGCGCACCACCCGCACGCGGGCGCCGCGTGTGACCTTGCCCTCGGTGACGTGGGAGCCCGCGATCGTCCCGATGCGGGAGGCGCGGAAGAGCTGGCGCACCTCGGCCTGGCCGAGGGTGCTCTCGATCTCCTCGGGCTCCAGGAGGCCCTGCATCGCGGCGCGCAGCTCCTCGATGGCGCGGTAGATCACCGCGTAGGAGCGGATCTCCACGCCCTCGCGCTCGGCGATCTGGCGGGCGTCGCCGACGGGGCGCACGTTGAAGGCCAGGATCAGTCCCTCGGAGGCGGCGGCGAGCATCACGTCGGACTCGTTGATGCCCCCGACCCCGCGGTGGATGATGTTGACCTTGACCTCCTCCTGGGGGAGCTTCGCGATCTCGTCCTCGATCGCCTCCAGGGAGCCCGCCACGTCGGCCTTGATGACGAGGCTGAGCTCCTTGACCGCGCCCTCGCGGGCGAGCTTGAAGACGTCCTCGAGGGAGATTTTGCGCGAGGAGCGCCGCGCCAGCGCCTCGGTCTTCAGGCGGTTGGCGCGTTCGCCGGCGAGCTGGCGCGCGCGGCGCTCGTTCTCCACGACCCGCACGAGCTCCCCCGCCTCGGGGACCCCGTCGAAGCCGAGCACCTCCACCGGATCCCCGGGCTCCGCGCGTTTGGTGCGGGCCCCCATGAAGTCGTGCATCGCGCGCACCCGCCCGAAGTGCGCGCCCGCGACCAGCGCGTCGCCGACCCGCAGCGTCCCACGCTGGATCAGGATGCTCACGACGGGGCCGCGGCCGGGGTCGAGCTTGGACTCGATCACCGTGCCCGAGGCCTCCGCGCTGCGGTTGGCGCGCAGTTCCTCCAGGTCGGTGACCACCTGGATCGTGTCGAGCAGCTCGTCGAGGCCCTGGCGGGTCTTCGCGGAGACGTCCACGAACTCGGTCTCCCCGCCCCAGTCGGAGGGCTGCAGGCCGTGCTGGGCCATTTCGGTGCGCACCCGGTCGGGCTGGGCGCCCTCCTTGTCGACCTTGTTGACCGCCACCACGATCGGCACGTCCGCGGCCCTGGCGTGGTCGATCGCCTCCTCGGTCTGCGGCTTGACCCCGTCGTCGGCGGCGATCACGATCACCGCGAGGTCGGTCACGCGCGCCCCGCGGGCGCGCATCGCGGTGAACGCCTCGTGGCCGGGGGTGTCCAGGAAGGTGACCTCTTTGCCCGCGTGGTGCACCTGGTAGGCGCCGATGTGCTGGGTGATGCCCCCCGCCTCCCCCGCGGCCACCTCGGTCCTGCGGATCGCGTCCAGCAGCGAGGTCTTGCCGTGGTCGACGTGGCCCATCACCGTCACCACGGGAGGGCGCTCGACGAGGTCCTCCTCGGCGTCCTCGTAGACCGGCTCGAGCTCCACGTCGTCGGCGGCGTGGACGATCTCGATCTCCTTGCCGAGCTCCTCGGCGACCACCTGGATCGCGTCGTCGGAGAGGGTCTGGGTGAGCGTTGCCATCTCCCCCAGGCTCATCAGCTTCTTGATCACCTCCGGCACCGGCACGCCGAGGTACTCGGCGACGTCCTTCACGGTGGCGCCGGAGTTGATGCGCACGAGGTTGGCGTCGCGAATCGCGGCGCTGTTGTCGATCGGGGCGATCGTCTCGTCGTAGGTGCCCCGGCGGCGCCGTCCGCGGCGCGGGCGACGCTGGGGCTGGTTGGCGGGGCCCGCCTGCTGGCGGCGGGAGGCCTGGGAGTCGATCACGACCCGCCGGCGCCCCGGTGGGCCGGCGCCCGCGGGGGCGCGCTCGCCGGTGCGCGAGTCGCGCGTGGGACGCACCCGCTCGGCGGAGCCCTGCACGGGGGCCGCCGCGAGCGGATCGGCAATCGCTGCGGCCGGAGCGGCGGCCTGCGCGGACGCCGTCTGCGCAGGGGCCGTCTGCGCCGAAGTGGGCGCGGGTTGCTGCTGAGCGGGCGGGGCCGTGGGTGCGGACGCAAGCTGCGCGGGACTCGCCGACGAGGGGGCGGTGGCCTGCGGCGCAACAGCCTGCGACCCCGCGGACGCGACGGCCGTGCCTTTGGGGTTCGCCGGCGCCGGCGCTGGAGCGGGGCTCGGGGTAGACGGCGCTGGAGCCGAAGCTGAGGGTGCTGCAGGAGGGCTCGCCGGAGCCGAGGCGGACGGCGCCGGGCTACCCGAGGTAGACGACGCTGGAGCCGAAGTGGATGGTGCTGACGCGGGGCTTGCCGAGGTAGAGGATGTTGGAGCCGAAGCGGACGATGCGCTTGGAGCAGGTGACGTGGCGGCGGGTGCCGATGAGGCGGCACCGTTGCCGTCGAGGGCGCGCAACGCAGCGCTCTCATCAACCGAGGAGGACGCCGTCTTGACCTCGACCCCTGCGGCCCGCAGCCGCTCGATCAGCGCCTTGCTGGTGAGGCCCTGCTCCTTGGCGATCTCGTGTATGCGCTTCTTGCTCATGATTTTGAAATAGCGAGGGGCTCGGCTCGTCGGCCTGCGGTCGACTGCGCCATCCTCTTGACCGATTCTACGATCTCAGGATCGAGGGTCACCGGGCACCGCAACGCCCTGGCGACGCCCCGGCGGCGCTCAGCGAACTGCAGGCAATCCTGGTTCGGCGGCGTGGGGGGGTTCGTATCACCCGGGGTGGGGGCGTTCATATCACCCGGGCCGGCACACAGATACGCTCCCCGGCCGGGCAGCGTGCCGGCGGAGTCGATCACCGCGCGCCGGGAACGCCCGCCGTCCTCGATGCTGACCGCGAGGCGCACCAGCTCGGCCTTCGGTGCGATCCGCCCACAGCCGATGCAGCGGCGTCGGGGCACGTGGCCCGCTATGGCGCCTGCCCTCCCGCGCCCTCGCTCACGGCGGGGGTCTGCAGCGCATCCTGTGGCGCCGCTTCCTCGTCCTCCGCGGACGGCGGCAGTGCGTCCTCCTGTGCCGGCGCCGTCTCCTCGCTTGCGGCGGGGGGCTGTGGCGCGTCCT
Source organism: uncultured Solirubrobacterales bacterium (assembly GCA_963713985.1). Taxonomy (GTDB): domain Bacteria; phylum Actinomycetota; class Thermoleophilia; order Solirubrobacterales; family Solirubrobacteraceae; genus Palsa-744. The sequence goes on from OY970219.1 coordinate 3,148,995, forward strand.
GTGGCGCCGCGTCCTCGTCCTCCGCGGGGGGAGGCACGTCCTGTGCGGGCACCGAGCCGCCGCCGTTGGGGTTGAGGTCGGCGACCCGGTCGCTGGCGATTCCCGCCAGCGCCTGGTGGGTCTCCAGGCCGCAGTAGCGCGAGCCCGGCTGCGTCGCGTTGGGGCAGCGGCGGCCGTTGGAGAGGATCGCGGCGCAGCGGCCCGAGACCTCCTCCTCCTCGTAGCCGTGCTCGGCCTCCTCCGCGGCGAACTCGGTCTCCGAGCGGATGTCCACGCGCCAGCCCGTGAGGCGGGCGGCGAGGCGGGCGTTTTGGCCCTCGCGGCCGATCGCCAGGGAGAGCTGGTCGTCGGGGACGATCACCGTGGCCTGCTTGGCCTCATCATCCACCAGCACCTCGCGCACGCGGGCGGGCGAGAGTGCCTTGGCGACGAAACGCGCGGGCTCTTCGTTGAAGGGGATGATGTCGATCTTCTCCCCGCGCAGCTCCGAGACCACCATCCGCACGCGCGATCCCCGGGGGCCCACGCAGGCGCCCACGGGATCGACCCCGTCGGCATGGGAGACCACCGCGATCTTCGAGCGGTAGCCCGGCTCGCGTGCGACGTTGGCGATTTCCACGAGGCCGTCGGCGATCTCCGGGACCTCGAGCTCGAAGAGCTTCTTGATCAGCTCCGGATCGCGCCGGGAGACGATGATCGAGGGTCCCTTGGTGGAGGGGGAGACCTCCTTGATCACGGCCTTGATCCGCTGGGAGTGGTCGTAGCGCTCGCCGTCCACCTGCTCGGACTTGGGCAGCAGCGCCTCCACGCGCTCACGCAACTGCACGAGGGTGTAGCGGGAGTCCGACTGCTGCACGATGCCCGTGATCAGCTCCCCCACGCGGTCGCGGTACTCCTCGAACATCATGTCCCGCTCGGCCTCGCGGATGCGCTGCAGGATCACCTGCTTGGCGGTCTGCGCGGCGATCCGCCCGAAGTCGTCTGGGGTGACGTCCTGTTCGCCGATCTGGTCGCGGTACTGCTCGAACTTCGCCGGGTCGATTTCGGGCTCCTCCGGTTCGCGCAGCTCGCCGGTCTCGGGATCCACGGTGGTGCCCTCGTCGATCGTCTCCACGATCAGGTGCGCCTCCAGGCGCTCGGGGATGATCAGTTCGATCACGCGGAAGTCCGCGGTCTCGCGGTCCATTTCCACGCGTGCGTACTTGGCGGAGTCCGGCTGCTTCTTGTAGGCGGAGAGCAGGGCGTCCTCCAGCGCGAGCATCAGCTTCTCGGGCTCGATGCCCTTCTCCCGGGCCAGGGCGTGCATAGCTTCAAGGATTTCGCGTGACATGGGGGCCTACTCCTCGACCAGGTTGGACCGGCGGATCTGCGTGTAGGGGATCGTCAGGAGCGCGCCTTCGGCGGCGAGCGTGATCTCGGTGTCCGAGGCCCCCACGAGCTCCCCGGTGTAGCTGCGCCGGCTGAGAGCCGCTGCCGCACGAACGTCTGAGGGGATCCCACGAGTGCGCACACGGGCGCGGCGGCCCACGAAGCGGCGGAAGTGATCGGGCTTGGTCAGCGGCCGCTCGACGCCGGGGGAGGAGACCTCCAGGGCGTAGCGCTCGCGCAACTCGGGCACGGCGCCGGTCACCCGCTCGCAGAGCGCGAGCGTGACACCCTCCGGGTGGTCGATGAACACCCTCAGAGTGCCCCCGCCCACCACCTCGGCGAGCAGCACCTCGACCTCGGGCTCGCGCTCGGCGAGCAACCCTTCGATCTCTGTCTGCAACGTTCCCATAGGCCCTCCTTACATTAAAAAAGCGGGCGATCCGCCCACTTCCGGTCCGACAGCCAGCGTCCTCACGCTGGCACGAAAGCTGTTGGTCGAGCATAGCATCGGTGCCGCCGCCCGATCCGCTGGCAGCCCGGCCGCTCGCGCGGCGCACATCCGCAACGAGGGCGGCGGGGGAAGGCTCAGGAGCCGTGGAGGGCACGGCGGGAGCGGTCGCGGTAGACACGGTAGTCGCGGCGCTCGGGGCGCAGCGAGCAGGCGAGCGCGAGCGGGTGGCGGGCCTCCTCGTGGCGGCCGAGCTGCTGCATGGAGCGCCCCAGGCAGAAGAGCGCGTAGTCGTCCGTGGGCGAGCGCGCGGCGAGCGCGCGGAACTCCCGCGCGGCGTCCTCGTAGCGCTGGGCGTGGAACAGCGCGCGGCCCAGCGCCTCGCGGATCGACGCCTTGTCGGGCTCCTGCTCGCGCGCGCGGGTGAGCGGCACGATCGCGGCCTGGTAATCGCCATGGCGCAGCAGATCGCATCCGCTTCGGTAGAGGTCGTAGACGCTGTCCATGACGACCTCCCACTGTAGAACTCGGGCCTCCCGACGGGCACACCGTAGAACCTGGGTCTCCCGACGGGCGCACCGCAGAACCTGAGCCTTCCGACGAGCGCACCGCAGAACCTGAGCCTCCCGGTGAGCGCACCGGGCAAGCGCCTACCCGGCCGCCGTGACCGTCCCCGCGCGCAGGCGCCCCACGGCATCGAGGATCGCTGCGGCGATCTCTGCCTTGGCGGCGCGGGGGATGTGCTGCTCCCCGGCGGCGGTGAGGATCGCAACCTCGTTGTCCTCCGCGCCGATGCCGATGTCCGAGCGGGAGATGTCGTTGACGACGACCGCGTCGAGTCCCTTCTCCCGCAGCTTGCCGCGCCCATACTCGAGCGCACCGCTGCCGTGCTCGGCGGCGAACCCCACGAGCGTCTGGCCGGGGCGCCGCCGGGCGGCCAATGCCCTGAGCACGTCCGGGGTCGCCTCGAGCTCTAGGCGCAGACGCTCGCGACCGGCCTTCTTGAGCTTGCCGTCGGCGGGCTCGGCGGGCCGGAAGTCGGCGACGGCGGCCGCCATCAGCAGGACATCGCATCGCGGGAACTCCTCCTCGCACGCCTCCTGGAGCTGCGCGGCGGTGGCGACTCCGCGCCAGAGCACCCCCTCCGGGTGGGGTAGCGAGACGTTGGCTGCGACCACCGTCACCTGCGCTCCCCGCTCGCGCGCGGCTTGCGCCAACGCCAGCCCCATACGCCCCGAGGAGCTGTTGCCCAGGAAGCGCACGCTGTCGATCGGCTCGCGCGTGCCGCCCGCGGTGACGAGCACGCGCAGCCCCGCCCAGGAGGACCCCGTCGCGGGCCCGCCGGCCGTCGTTGTGGGCCCGCCGGCCATCGTTGTGGGCCCGCCGGCCACCATCGAGGGTCCGCCGGTCCCCGCTTCGGCCAGCGCCTCGCAGAGCTCCAGCAGCCGGGCGGGGTCGGGCAGCCGCCCCACCCCCTCCTCCCCCTTGGAGGCCAGGCGGCCACTGTCGGGCTCGATCACGCTCACGCCGCGGGCGCGCAGCGTGTCGAGGTTCGCCCGCACCGCGGGGTGCTCGTACATGTGGTTGTTCATCGCGGGCGCCACCACCACCGGGCAGGTGGCCGCGAGCGCGGCGCTGCAGAGGAGGTTGTCAGCGAGGCCATGGGCGAGCTTGGCGATCGTGTTCGCGGACGCGGGGGCGATCAGGTAGAGGTCGGCGTTGCGCACGAGCTCCAGGTGCCCGATCGGCTCGTGGGCGGGCGGCTGCTGATCCGGGAACGCCCCGCGCGCGGGGTCGCGCTCGAACTCACCCATGAGCACGGGCGCTCCGGTGAGCGCCTCGAACGAGGCCCGCCCCACGAAGCGGCGGCTGGCGGGGGTCTGTACGACCCGCACCGCGTGGCCCGCGGCGGTGGCGAGGCGCACGAACTCGAGCGCCTTGTACGCGGCGATCCCACCGCTGACCCCGAGCAGGATTCTGGGCATACCGAGGTTTTAGAGTGATACGCGCAAGTCGGCAATCCCTGGTCGCAGCATTGCGGCGCTAGGACGTTCGCTGAGCAAGCGAGGCAAGGACGCAGGGAGCGTGGTGTGCTGCGCACGCGAGCGACCGAGGACGCAGCAGCGGGCGTCCTAGCGGTAGTGGTACTTGATCTTGCCCCGCGCGATCTCCTCGAGGGCGATCGTGAGGTAGTTCTTGGAGGTCGTCTCGATCATCGGGGGTGGGAACTCGTCGAAGGTGCCCTCGCCGAGGTTGTGGTAGTAGCTGTTGATCTGGCGCGCGCGCTTGGCCGCGACGAGGACGCTGGCGTAGTTGGAGTCGACGTTCTCCAGCAGGTGGTCGATGCGGGGAGAGATCAAGGTGAGGGTGCCCTTTCGTGGTTGAAGCCTCAGTGTAGAGGGCTAGCCCGAGGAGTCCCGCGCGGCGAGCGCCCCGGCGACGATCTCGGTCAGCCGCTCGAGCGCGTCCTCGAGGCGGTCGTTGACCACCACGTGGGCGAACTCGGACTGCGCCTGGAGCTCCTCCTCGGCGACCCGCAGGCGCCGCTCGACCTCCTCGGGGCCGTCGGCTCCCCGTCCGACCAGGCGGGTGCGCAGCGCATCCAGGGAGGGGGGCGCGATGAAGACCTCGAGCGCCTCGGGCATCGCGGCTCGCACCTGACGGGCGCCCTGCACCTCGATCTCCAGGACGATCGGCACCCCGGCGCGCAGGCGACCCTCGAGCTCGCTGCGCAGCGTGCCGTAGCGCCGTCCCGCGTAGTCGGCGTGCTCCACGAACGCCCCCTCCCCCACCCGCCGCTCGAACTCCTCGGGGGTCAGGAAGTGGTAGTCCACCCCGTCCCGCTCCCCGGGCCGCGCCGGGCGGGTCGTCGCCGAGACCGACAGCTCCAGCCGCTGCACCCGCTCCATCAGCCCGCGGATGAGCGTTCCCTTGCCGACGCCCGAGGGGCCCGTGATGACGAAGACGCGCGCCACGGCCGGCACCCTACGCTGCGGGGTGGTCAGCAAGCTCGTGATGGGCCGGGACCCGGGGCACCCTGACGCCACGCGTCGCGGCGCGGTGGAGCCGGTGGCGGGCCACCCTAGCGGCGCAGCAGCGAGACCAGCTCCGAGCGCTGGCGCTCGGAGAGCCCGCCGATGGTCTTGCTGGGGGCGATGCGGCAGTGGGCGAGGATCTTGTTGACCTTGACCCGCCCGTACTTGGGAACGGCCAGCATCATGTCGAAGACCTTGGCGGTTTCGACGTACTCCGGGGGGTTGATCAGCAGCGTGTGGATCGCGAGCCGCCCCGCCTTCAGCTCGCGCTTGAGGCGGGCGCGCTCGGTGCGGATTCTGTTCGCCCGCGCGAGAGCGTCCATTCGCTGGTTGAGTGAGCGCTCAGGAGCGGCCGAGTGCTTGGAGGGCGTCGTGCCCGTCGCGGTCACCATGGGCGGCGAGTCTACACACCCGCGGGCGGCGATCAAGGCAAGGTGTCGCAATTCAGCTGAAGCTCAACCTGAGGTTCAGCCACGTGGAGGCTGGTGGACGGTACAGCGGCGTGTTTGCAGGGGTTTTTAGCCCACCCCCGCCTCTGCTGTCAAGCCCTCCAGGGGGCGAGCTCGCGGGCGATGCGCCCGCCGGCCGCGGGGTCTCGGAAGCTCTCGGTGCCGACCGCCACGAGCGTGGCCCCCACGTCGAGCAGAGCCCGCGCGTGGGCGGCGCTCTGCACCCCGCCCATGCCCACCACGGGGATCGCCACGGCGCCCGCCACGGCGGCCACCTGGGCGAGCGCCACCACGCGGATCGCGGGACCCGAGAGGCCCCCGCTGCCGCCCCCGAGCCAGGGCGTGGCCCCGCCGGGCGCGAGCGCCAGCGCGCGCAGGGTGTTGATCAGGGACACCGCGTCCGCACCGCCCTCCTCGGCCGCCCGGGCACAGCGCGCGACGTCAGCGGTGTTCGGGGTGAGCTTGACGATCAGGGGCTTCCTGGTGCGGGGGCGCACCTCGCGCACCACCGCCTCCAGGGTCGCCGGGTCGGCGCCGATGTCGAGGCCCGTCTTGACATTGGGGCAGGAGACGTTGAGCTCCACCGCGGCGATCTCCGAGCGCTCCTCACAACGCTCCAGCAGCGTGGCGATCTCGGCGGCCGTCGAGCCCATGACGTTGGTGATCAGCGGCACCGGCAGTCTCGCCAACTCGGGGAGGTCGTGCTCGAGGTAGCCCTCCAGGCCCTTGTTGGGCAGGCCAATCGAGTTGATCAACCCCGCGGGCGCCTCGTAGAGCCGCGGCGGGGGGTTGCCATCGCGGGGCTCCAGGGTGATCGTCTTGGAGACGAAGGCCGAGAACGGGAAGTCCTCGATCAGGGCCTCGCCGAAAGCGGCGCGCGCGGCGATCGCGTCGAACGTTCCGGAGGCGTTGATCACCGGGTGGGCGAGCTGCAGGCCGCAGAACGCGACGCTCCCTCGCTCGCTCATGCAGGGGCTCCCGCGTGGAGATCGACGTGCTCCAGCTCGGCGGCGTCGATCACGGGGCCCTCGACGCACACGCGCAGGTAGCCGCCGCCACGGCGGGCGACGACGCAGCCGAAGCAGGCGCCGAAGCCGCACGCCATCCCCGACTCCAGGGCCAGCTGCGCCGGCAGCGAGCGCTCGGCGCAGAGAGCGCGCACTGCCTCGAGCATCGGCGCGGGGCCGCAGGCGTACACCGTCGCGTGCGACCGATCGGAGATCGGGCGGCTCGCCAGCTCGGCGGCGAGCAGCTCGGTGACGAGCCCGCGGTGCCCCACGGAGCCGTCGTCGGTCGCCACCTGCGCCCCTTCGAGCAGCGCTGCCCCCTGTGCGTGGAGGCCATCGCGAAAGCCCAGCAGCACGGTGGCTTGTGCGCCGAGCACGTCCTGCCATACGGCCAGCGGCGCGATCCCTGCGCCGCCCCCCACGAGGATCGCCCGGTGCCCCTCCGCGGGAGCGAGGAAGCCGACGCCGAGCGGTCCGAGCGTCCACACCCCCTCCCCCGGCTTCAGCTCGCACAGCCGCCGCGTGCCGGGACCCACGTCCTCCAGCAGGAAATGGGCCTCGCCGTCCCTCCAGCGGGCGATCGAGAAGGCGCGGGGCAGGTGGGGGCGCTCGCCCTCCCCTCCCCCCCACCGCTCGACGGCTGCGAGCATCGCGAATTGGCCCGGCTGTGGCGGGGGCCCGTCGGGGTCGGCGAGGCGCAGTACGCGGTAGGCGCCCAGCTCCCCGTTGCCGGTGACGCGCAGCAGACGCCGGCCGAAGGGGGCCCGCTGGCTTGCCGATCTGTGATCGGTCACGCCGCGCCGGCCTCCGCGGGGTGCTCCGCGGAGCGCTCGGGGGCCGCGGCTTCGCCCTCCGGGCTGTCCCCCTCCTGGATCGGCCACCGTCCGCGGTGGAGCTCCTGCAGGCAGAGCACCGGCGGGGGGCCGCTGCGCCGCGCGCTCGAGATTGCGCGCGCGGCGGAGACCCCGGCGGCGAGCGTGGTCAGGCACGGGACCCCGCGGGTGATTGCAGCGCGGCGGATCTGCCAGCCGTCTGTGCGCGCGCCCGAGCCGGTGGGGGTGTTGACGACGAGGTCCACGTCCCCGCGCTCGATCCACTCGACGATGTGGGGGGAGCCCTCCCCGACCTTGTTGAGCGGTTGCACCGGGATCCCCATACGCGCGATCGCCTCCGCGGTGCCGTGGGTGGCGAGGATGCGGAAGCCGTCGTCGTGCAGCGACTGGGCGATCGCGAATGCGCCCGCCTTGTCGGCGTCGGTGACGGAGATGAACACGGTGCCCCGCAGCGGCAGCGGGCAGCCCGCGGCGGCCTGCGCCTTGGCGAAGGCGGTGGGGAAGTCGCGTGCGATCCCCATCACCTCCCCTGTTGAGCGCATCTCGGGGCCGAGCACCGCGTCGGCGCCCTCGAAACGGTCGAAGGGGAGCACCGCCTCCTTGACGGACACGTGATCCCCGAACCCGAGCCCCTCGCGCTCGCGTGGCAGGCCCAGCGCGGCGATCGGCTCTCCCAGCATCACGCGGCAGGCGAGCTTCGCAAGCGGGAGCCCCACAGCCTTGGAGACGAAGGGCACGGTGCGCGAGGCGCGGGGGTTGGCCTCCAGCACGTAGAGCTGCCCCGCGACCACCGCGTACTGCACGTTGAGCAGCCCCACCACCCCGATGCTCAGCGCGAGCTCGCGGGTGGCGGCGCGGATCTGCTCGAGCATCTCCCCCCCCAGCGAGTGTGGCGGCAGCACGCAGGCGCTGTCCCCGGAGTGCACCCCCGCCTCCTCGACGTGCTGCATGATCCCGCCGATCCACGTCTCCCGTCCGTCGCAGAGCGCATCGACGTCGACCTCGATCGCGTTCTCCAGGAAACGGTCCAGGAAGATCCTGCCGGTGTCCTCGCCGACCTCGCGGCGCAGGTAGTCGGCGAGGCCCTCGCGCGAGTAGACGATCTCCATCGCGCGCCCCCCCAGCACGTAGCTGGGGCGCACCAGCAGCGGGAAGCCGACCTCCTCTCCGCGCTGCAGCGCCTCCTCCACGGAGCTCGCGGTCGCGTATGGGGGTGCCTCGTAGCCGAGGCGCCCGAGCAGCTCGCCGAAGCGCCCACGGTCCTCGGCGAGGTCGATCGCCTCGACGCTCGTGCCCAGCAGCGGCACACCCGCCGCGGCGAGGCCCGCGGCGAGCTTCAGCGGGGTCTGTCCGCCAAACTGAACGATCACGCCCTCCGGTTTCTCCACCTCGACCACCCCGAGCACGTCTTCGAGCGTGAGCGGCTCGAAGTAGAGGCGGTCGGAGGTGTCGTAGTCGGTGGAGACCGTCTCGGGGTTGCAGTTGATCATCACCGCGTCGCGACCGGACTCCCGCACGGTCATCGCCGCGTGCACGCAGCAGTAGTCGAACTCGATCCCCTGGCCGATGCGGTTGGGGCCCGAGCCGAGGATCACCACCGAGGGGCGCTCGCCGCGCTGCACCTCGTCGGCGGGAGCCACCGCAGGCGCGGGCGAGTCGGCCGAGGAGGCCGGCGGGCGCTCCCACGCGGAGTAGTAGTAGGGGGTGCTCGCGGGGAACTCCGCGGCGCAGGTGTCCACCGACTTGAAGGTGCGCACTCCCCTGCACACCCCATCGGGATCCTGTGCGAAGGCGCGCAGCTCCCGCAGAAACCACGGGTCGATCGAGGTGCGCTCGTGGACCGCCTCGATCTCCTCCCCGCGGCGGAAGAGCTCGAGGATCACCTCGAAGCGGTCGGGGCCGGGAGTGTCCAGGCTCTCCCGCAGTTGCTCCTCCGCGATCGCCTCCAGCCGCGGGGGCTTGTCGAGCTCCCGGGAGCGCAGCGCCTTCGCGAACGCCTGACCGAAGGTGCGCCCGATCGCCATCGCCTCCCCCACCGACTTCATGTGCGTGGATAGCGTCGACTCCACGCCCGGGAACTTCTCGAAGGCGAAGCGCGGCCACTTCACCACCACGTAGTCGATCGTCGGCTCGAAGCTCGCCGGGGTGAGCTTGGTGATGTCGTTGGGGATCTCCTCCAACAGGTACCCCACCGCCAGGCGCGCCGCGATCTTCGCGATCGGGAAGCCCGTCGCCTTGGAGGCCAGCGCCGAGGAGCGTGAGACGCGGGGGTTCATCTCGATCACCAGCACCTCCTCGGTCTGCGGGTTGACCGCGAACTGCACGTTCGAGCCCCCCGTCTCCACGCCCACCGCGCGGATCACCGCGATCGCCTGGTCGCGCAGGCGCTGGTAGAGGCGGTCGGTGAGGGTCTGCTGCGGGGCCACCGTGACCGAGTCCCCCGTGTGCACCCCCATCGGGTCCACGTTCTCGATCGAGCACACGATCACCACGTTGTCCGCGCGGTCGCGCATCACCTCCAGCTCGAACTCCCCCCAGCCGAGCACCGACTGGTCGAGCAGCACCTGCCCGATCGGCGAAGCCTCCAGGCCCCGCGCAACGATCGTGCGGAACTCCTCCGGGGTGCGCGCGATCCCCCCGCCGCGGCCCCCCAGCGTGTAGGCGGGGCGCACGATGCACGGCAGACCGAGCTCCGGGAGCGCCTCCAGCGCCTGCGCGAGCCCCCGCTTCACATCCGCTCTGCGCAGCTCCTCATCCCAGCCCGAGGCGATCGCGCTCGCCGGCATCCGCAGGCCCGCCTCCGCCATCGCAGCGCCGAACAGCCGGCGGTCCTCCGCGCAGGAGATCGCCTCGTAGTTGGCCCCGATCAGCTCCACGCCGTTTCGCTCCAGGGTGCCGTTGTCGTGCAGCTCCTTCGCGAGGTTCAGCGCCGTCTGGCCGCCCAGCGTCGGCAGCAGCGCGTCGGGGCGCTCGCGCTCGATCACCTGCGCCGCCGGCCCCGCCAGCAGCGGCTCGATGTACGTTGAGTCGGCTGTCTCCGGGTCGGTCATGATCGTCGCGGGGTTCGAGTTCATCAGAACCACCTCGTAGCCCTCCTCGCGCAGCACCTTGCACGCCTGCACCCCCGAGTAGTCGAACTCCGCGGCCTGCCCGATCACGATCGGGCCCGAGCCCAGGATCAGGATCTTGTGGATGTCGTCGCGGCGGGGCACTACGCGGTGGCCTCCGCGATCCGCTCCAGGAAGCGATCGAACAGGTACACGCTGTCGTGCGGGCCCGGCCCCGCCTCCGGGTGGTACTGCACCGAGCCCCCCGGCACGTCCAGCAGCTCCAGGCCCTCCACCGTGCGGTCGTAGAGGTTCACGTGCGAGAGCTGCGCCGCGCCGAAGTCCGTCTGCCAGCGGACGGGCTTGCTGCCCTCGATCGTGCCGTTGCCGCTTGGCCCCAGCACCGCGAAGCCGTGGTTCTGGGAGGTGATCTCCACGCGCCCCGTCAGCAGGTCCTTCACCGGGTGGTTCGCCCCGCGGTGACCGAACGGGAGCTTGAACGTCTTCAGGCCCAGCGCCCTGCACAGCAGCTGGTGGCCCAGGCAGATCCCCCACACCGGCTTGCGCCCCACCAGTTCGCGGACCGTGTCCGTTATGTACTCCAACGCCCCCGGGTCCCCCGGGCCGTTGGCCAGCAGGACCGCATCGGGGTTGGCCGCGAGCAGATCCGCCGCTGAGGTCGCACACGGGTAGAGCGATACGTATGCCCCCCGCGCCACCAGGTGGCGCACGATCGAGCCCTTGATTCCCGTGTCGAGCACCGCGATCCGCGGGCCCGGCCCGCCCTCCTCGCCGTGGTGGCTCACCACGCTCGGGCTCACCACCCCTGCGAGGTCCTGCCCGTCCATCGGCGGCTCGGACTCGATCAGCGCCCGCGCCCGCGCCGGCTCGATGCTCGCCGGGAAGATCCCCCCGCGCATCGAGCCCGCCTCGCGGATGTGGCGCACCAGTGCGCGCGTGTCCACCCCGGTGATCGCCGGCACCCCACAGTCGGTGAGCCACTGCAGCCAGCCCCCCTCCGCGCCCGGGGAGTCCTCGCGGTTGCACGCCTCCCGCATGATCGCCGCGCGCGCCCACGGACGCTCGGACTCCATCGCCTCCGCGCTCACCCCGTAGTTGCCGATGTGGGGATAGGTGAAGGTGATCAGCTGGCCCGCGAAGGAGGGGTCGCTCATCGACTCCTGGTAGCCCGACATGCCGGTCGTGAAGACCACCTCGCCCACCGCGTGGCCCTCCGCCCCGCACGCCTCCCCGTCGAAGCGGGCGCCGTCCTCGAGCAGCACGTATGCGGGTGAACGGCTCATCGGGCGATCGGATCCACCGTGGGACTGGTGGGCCTTGGCGCGGGGCGCATCGCTGGGTGGGGCGAGCCCGGCCATCTCAGAGGATCAGCCTCTGCACGGCCTTGAACTCCGGTGTGCCTGCCCGCTCCAGCAGCTCGAAGAGGGCTGCCTCCACCGTGCTGACCACCGCCCCCGCGCGCTCCAGGCGCTCGAGACCGCGCTCGTAGTCCACCGCGTGGCGCGAGCCCACCGCGTCCGCCGGCACGTGCACCTCGACGCCGCGCTCGAGCAGGTCGTGGACGGTCTGGGAGACGCACACGTGGGTCTCGATCCCGCACACCACCGCCTGCTCGCGCCCCCCGATCTCAAACCCCTCCGCGCGCACCGCGGAGAACACGCTCTTCTCGATGCACCGCTCCCCCTCGAGGCCCACCTCGGGCGCGGTGTGCCCCAGGCCCCTCGGGTACTGCTCGCTGACCAGCGCCGGGAGCCCCAGGATCCGCGCCGCCGCCACCAGCTTCGCGCAACCGTCCGCCACCCCGGCGAAGGAGGCGTAGGGACGGAAGGCCTCCTGGACGTCCACCACGACCAGCGCCGCGCGTTCGCGGGAGAGCAGGCTCACGGCGCGCCCGTCCTCAAGCCGCTACCGCCGTCAGCACCGGGGAGCGGTAGGCCACCGCTCCCGCGGCGAGCGTCAACAGCACCCGCCCCCGCAGCCGCCGGCCCGCGAAGCAGCAGCTCTCCGAGCGGCTCTCCCAGCCGTGCTCCCCCGCCGTCCACTCCGCGTCGAGGTCGATCAGCGCCACGTTCGCCGGCTCGCCCGTCGCGATGCGCGGGGTCGGCAGCCCGAACAGGGCGGCGCCCGCGGTCATCCTCTCCACCAGCGTGCCCAGCCCCAGGACCCCGGGGAGCACCAGGCCGGTGTAGAGCGCCGCGAACGCCGTCTCCAAGCCCGTCGTGCCCATTGGGGCCTCCGTGAACGGAAGCGCCTTCTCCGCGTGCGCGTGCGGGGCATGATCGGTCGCCACGCAGTCGATCGTGCCCGTGCGCAGCGCCTCCACCAACGCCGCTCGGTCGGTCTCGCTCGCCAGCGGCGGGTTCATCTTCGCGCGCGTGTCCGGCATGCGCCCCTCCGGACTGCGCCCTCCGGGACTGCCACCCTGCGGCCTGAGCGCCTCGCCCTCCCCCTGTTCGTTCCCCTCGATCCCGCGCACGGCCTCCTCGGTCAGCAGCAGGTGGTGGGGGGTCGCCTCCGCGCTCACCGCCACGCCGCGCGCCTTGGCCTGTGCGACGGCCTGCACCGAGGCGACGCAGCTCAGATGCTGGAAGTGCACGCGGCCCCCCTCGCAGCCGGCGAGCACCGCGTCGCGCGCCACCATGCTCGCCTCGCTCGAGCAGGGGATACCGGGGATGCCCAGCTCGACGGCGAGGGCGCCCTCGTGCATGCTGCCCCCGCGCGAGAGCGAGCGGTCCTCCTCGTGCAGCGCCACCACCCCGCCACAGACCCGCTGCAGCCTCAGCGCCTCGCTCAACACGCCCGCGCTCGCGACAGGATGCCCGTCGTCGGTGAACCCCACCGCGCCCAGCTCGCGCAGCGCCGCCATCTCCGTCAGCCGCTCGCCCTCCAGGCCATGGGTGAGCGCCGTGAGGAAGCCCACCGGCACGTGCGCCCGCTGCGCCGCCAGCGCCTGCACGGAGCGCAGCAGCTCGGGGGAGTCGATCGGGGGGTCGGTGTTGGGCATCGCGATCACCGCCCCGAACCCCCCCGCCGCCGCGGCCCGGGTGCCACTCTCGATGTCCTCCTTGTGCTCCTGGCCGGGGCTGCGCAGGTGCACGTGCGGATCGAAGAGGGCCGGAAGCGCGCGCAGGCGGCCCTCGCCCTCCACCACCTCCGCCTCCGCCGCCACCGGGAGCGCACCTGGTGCGCCCAGCTCGACGACGACCCCGCCCCGCACCAGCAGGTCCCGGCGGGTGTCCAGGCCGGACCCGGGATCGAACAGGTGGACATCCCGCAGCAGCATCTCGGCGGGTCGGGTGGGTGAACGGATGAGCGCGGGCTGGCTCACTGGGTGCCCCCCGGCTGGGCTTTCGGTTCTGTGAGGTGGGACAAGCTCATTGGATTATCGGGGACGCCACCGCCGGCGTGTCGTGCGCGGGGGCCCCGCTCTCCCCTGCGGAGGGCGCGGGGCGGTGCGACCAGCGGATCAACTTCGCCGGGCCCCGCTCGGAGAAGGGGACCTCCACGGTGTCGAAGTCCCGGGGAACCTCTGTGGAGGGGAAGACCGCGCGGGCCTCGTCGCGCACCTCCCCCCCGGAGTAGCGCGTGGAGAGGTGGGTGAGGACCAGCATCCTCACCTGCGCTTCCCGCCCCAGCTCCGCCGCCTGGCGGGCCGTGCTGTGACCGGTCTGCCGCGCCCGCTCGAGCTCCTCCTCCACGAACGTCGCCTCGTGCACCAGCACGTCCGCCTCATGCGCGGCGATCGCCAGCGCCTCGCAGGGAGAGGTGTCCCCCGAGATCACCACCTTGCGGCCCTCGCGTGCGGGGCCCACCACCTGCTCGGGGGCGACCCCGTTGACGGTCTCCCCGCGCACCAGCCGCCCGAAGTCCGGCCCCGGTCTCACCCCCAGGCGCTCCGCCAGGACCGGATCGAGCTGCCCCGGGCGCTCGTCCTCCACGAGCACGTACCCCACCGCCGAGGCGCTCCGGTGGCTCACCGGGACCATCGCCACCCGGAAGCCCTCGCGCTCGACCGTCTGCGCGGGATCGAGCTCGGTGACCGTCAGCTCGTAGGGCAGCCGCCGTCCGTAGATGAAGCGCGTGTCCGCCATCAGCTGCCTCAACCCCGACGGGCCGTACACGCTCAGCGGCTGCTCGCGGTCGCGCAGCGCGAAGGACTTCAGCATCCCCGGCAGCCCCAGCCAGTGGTCGGCGTGGAAGTGGGTTATGAAAACGCACTCCACGTCCGCCAGCCCCACCGAGCGCAGCAGTTGGCGCTGGGTGCCCTCCCCGCAGTCGAACAGCATCCGCTCGCCCCCGCGGCGCACCAGCACGGCGGGCAGCCCGCGGCGGGCGCTCGGCACCGAGCCGCCCGTGCCCGCGAAGAACAGGGAGAGGTCCATGTCGGCAACGGTAGCGGCGCACGGCGATGGGAGGCTCGCGGGGGGACGGGGGAAGTCGAGATTCGGGGGGGCGTCGCCACGGCCGCGGTGCGGTCCAGGTGCGGTGGCGACCAACGCGGCGGTTGACAACCGGGGCCGGGGCTAAGCTCGCGCCGTGCCCGACCCCCCCGGCAACGTTCTCTACTGCGCGGACAACCTCGACGTGCTCCCACGGCACATCCCCGACGCCTTCGCCGATCTCATCTATCTGGACCCCCCCTTCAACTCCAACGCCACCTACGACCTCCCACTCGGTCGGGCCGGCAGGGGCAGGGAGGTGGCGCGGATCAAGGCCTTCGACGACACCTGGCACTGGGATCAGAGCGCCGCCGCCTCATTCCAAGCGGTCGCGGCGGACGGTGGGCCCGTCGCCGCTGCGCTCGCCGGGCTGCAGACCATGCTCGGGCCGAGCACCATGCTCGCCTACCTGTCGATGATGGCCCCCCGTCTTGGCGAACTGCGGCGCGTACTGAAGCCCACCGGCTCGATCTACCTGCACTGCGACCCCACCTCCAGCCACTACCTGAAGCTCCTGATGGACGCCGTCTTCGGCGCCGAGCACTTCCAGAACGAGATCGTCTGGCACTACCAGACGGGCGGCGCATCCAAAGTGCGCTTCTCGCGCAAGCACGACACGATCCTCTTCTACTCCAAGTCCGCCGAGTGGCGGTTCCACGGGGATCGCATCGCGGTTCCCCGCACCGAGAAGGCGATTGCCCGAGCGCAGCGCCCCAAGGGCGCCCGGATCGCCGCCGATGACGACAGGAAGAACCCCAACGACGTCCTCCTCATTCAACAGATGAACCCGATGGCGCGGGAGCGGCTCGGTTACCCCACGCAGAAGCCCGAAGCCCTCTTGGAACAGTTCATTCTCGCCAGCAGCGACCCCGACGACGTCGTGCTCGACCCCTTCTGTGGTTGCGGCACCACCGTTGCCGTGGCGCAGCGCCTCGGACGACGGTGGGTCGGGATCGACATCGCCCGCCTTGCCATCTCGCTTACCGAGCGGCGGCTCACCGCCCTTGGTGTGTCCGACCACATGGTGCTGCTCGGCGAGCCCGCGGCCTCACCCGCAACCAGGTGAACGTTAGTCTGGTGATTCGACCCAAGGACAGTCGCCCACGCTGACAGCCGGGCGAAAGCTCAACCCGGAGGTGGCATATGCCCGAGCCTGTTGACCCCCATCATCTCCTGCTGATCGGGGCCGGACCAGGAGTCGGCGCCGCCGTGGTCCGGCGCTTCGGCCGCGAGAGCTTCCGCAGCACACTCATCTCCCGCCGCAGCGAAACGTTCGACAAACTCGCCTCTGAACTACGCAGCGGCGGCCTCGAGATAGAGGCGATCAGTGCGGATATCGAGGATCTCGACGGCTACCGCGAGACACTCGAACGGATCTTCAGCGCCCCTGGAGCCCCCAGTGTCGTCGTGTACAACGCTGCCCTGCCAGATCCAGGCCAGATTCTCGACACCACCGTCGAGCGGCTCCGAACCGCCCACGACGTCGATGTCCTCGGCGCCGTCGTCGCGGCCCAGGTGGCCGCGACGGCCCTGCGGGCTGCCGGCGGCGGCACCCTGCTGGCCACCAGCGGCGGCTTCGCCGACAATCCAGTGCCCGCACTGGCCAGCCTCTCGATGGGGAAGGCCGCCCTGCGCTCGGCGCAGACGCTGGTTGCCGCTGGCGTTCGAGAGGACGGCATTCACGCCGCGACGGTCACGATCGCCGGTGCGGTCAAGCCGGGGACGGACTTCGATCCGGACGACATCGCGGAGCTTTTCTGGACCGCCCACACCGACTCGAAGGACGCCTGGCAGACCGAGTATCGGTTCACAGGCGCATAGCGGTTTGGCGCGCCCCATGACCGAGCGCGATGTGCGAGAGCGGTGTAACGCTTTGGCGCTCAGCGCCAAGTACAGATGTGACGAAGAACACCAGCGACGGGCGCCTTGACCGCGACACGTTCACACGGCTCTATCGGGATAACGTCGAGGGGATCCAGAAGTACTTGGCGCGCCGCGTCGGCGATCCGTTCTTGGCGGCCGACCTCACGGCCGAGGTCTTCCTGGCCGCGATCGAGAGCGCCGCGCGCTTTGACGCGAAGCGCGGAACGCCGCGAGCATGGCTGTTCGGGATCGCAAAGACCGTGGTGGCTGGCGAAGCCCGTCGAAACCGGCGCGACCAGGACGTCGTGCGCCGCATCTCGGGCAGGGCACTCCTCAACGACTGCGACCTCGCTCGTATGCACGAGCGAATTGACGCGGCGCGCCTCTCCGACACATTGGACCGAGCACTTGACCGGCTCGCTCCAGCCGAACGCGAGATTTTCGAGCTTGTGGCTTTCGATGAGCTTTCGGTAGCCGAAGCCGCCCGTGTGGCCAGGATCCGACCAACTGCAGCACGAGTGCGCCTACATCGGGCCCGCAGTCGACTCAAGGGCGAGCTCGCCAACACACCGCTGACAGCGACCACGCTAGGGGAATTGTCATGACAACGAACTCGCCGGACACCGATTTTGAAGACCGCTTGCTCGCCGAGCTCCTGACGGCAGTTGACGAGCACAACGCGTCGGAGCAGCTGACGGATCGACACCGGACCGGGAGTCCCCGCTTCACGCCACGCGGCGTCGCATTCACCGCGGCCGTGGCGGTGACTTGTGGCGCCGCCGCGGTGGGTGGCACCGAGCTGTCACCCACCAGTGGGCCGGCAATCGCGTCGGCGGCCGTGATCTCCCGCGCCGCAGCCGCGCTCGATCCCGCAAACGTCATCATGTACGACCGGGTGTCGGTTTACGGATGGAACCTCTGCCTCGGCGAGGAGCTGCCGACCCGGTGCTTCGACAGCCCCGCACCACCGGCCGGCGCTCTCAGCCGGGATCCAAGCGCCGACGCGCTGTCCTACAGCTACCAAGAGTGGGCATCAGGCGAATCGAACCACGTGATCTACAACACGGGCGACGAGACGGCGACAAACGCCCAGACGGAGCAGTCCTACGATCCGATCAACAACACGCTGACAACAGTCGCGCTGCCATCGTCGGGTGCCCAGGCATCGGACGCCGCTGCATTTCCTGACACCGGCGCCCTCACCCCCACAGACATCCAGAACCTCTACGCAGAAGCCCAGAGGGGCAGCGTCCAGGTGCGGCTCGGGGCACAGTCCACACTGAACGGCGAACATGTGTATGAGCTCGAATTTGCCGGCCAGCCAGTGTCGGAGCAGCTGTTCGTGGACACGCAAACGTTCCTCCCGGTCGAGGCCGTCGTGAACCAGCAGACATCGGCGGGCACCGCTGTCAGCCAGGTGGAGACGATCACGGCCGAAGCGCTGCCTGCCACGCCGGCAAATCAGGCCCTTCTGAGGATTGGATCCCACGCCGGCGCCGCGCAGGTCAGCCTGACGCAAAGCCAACTCGAATCGCGACGCGGCACAGGCCCCGTTTCAGTCGCCAACGGATCCGTGGCACAAGCATCCGCTGCACGCCGCATCACTGGGCGAACAGCTGCTCGGCGAGGTCTTCCTCGCTCTCCCCGAGATCGACATCCAGGCCGTCGATGACTACGCCGCTGCAAGGTCCGTCAAGCCCACGGGAGCGCCCCCAACTGCTCGGCAAGTCGACTCTTGGTGTCGTGCTCGTCGAACAGGCGCAGTCTGACGATCCTGTGACCGCCACTTGGCGTAGGCGCATGGCATGGCGCGGGTCGCCCCACCCGTGTAGAGTCCTCCGTGCCAGAGTCGGGACCCAGAAAGCCCAGATTTGTAGGCGATTAGCGCCCGTAGCTCAGTGGATAGAGCGCTCGCCTCCGGAGCGAGAGGTCGCAAGTTCGAATCTTGCCGGGCGCGCTGCTGGATTGCTCTACGAAGCAGAGAGACGTCGCATACAGCGATCCAGGCTGTCCGCGCGTTCGGCAGCAACGTCAGGTCGCCAACGTTGGGTCGCGAATTCGATGAGTCGTCCGGCGTAGTTCGGCCCGGTCTTGCGACCACCTCCCGGTGTCGGCACCATGTCCTGCCGCACACGCCTGTCGCGCGACGCCCGTGCGACGTTCACCATCGTCTGCTTTGCGTCGGCCTCGGCTTCCGGATCAGTCGGTACGAGTGCTTGGCTGACGCGTAGGTAACGCGCCAAACCCTCCCGGTCGGCCATCAGCCATGCCTCGGCCTGTCGAACGGCGACTCGAAACATCATGTGCACAGATGGTGCCGGGATCGTCTCCCTGACGAAAGCCGGCGCACATGCTGGGTCACCGTTGAGATCAACAACGATGACCCAGGGGCTGAAGCGCGCCGCCGCGTTGAACCCCGCCAGCTTTGCAAGCAGCTTCGACTTGCCTCCTTGAATGTAGATCGTCCCGGTCTCTCGACCTACATGCCCCAAGAGAGTTCGAACGATCGCCTCGTCCACGATCCCCTCGACGGCGCCGGAGACAGGTGAAAGACCGGCGTTCACGGCTAGTCGGCAGGGAAGAACGAAAGCTGCTCGGCCCTTTGCGGGCGAGTTTTGGGAATGACGATGTCCGCGACGCTCAGACCACCATCGAGTAGCGACGATATCTCCGATCCCTCGGAAGCAGGCCGTACGGCAGTGCCCTCGTTCTGGGGCATCAAGAGGAGAACCTCGTCGAGCCCAATCCCGTCATCCTGAAGCAACTCCGGTGAGTGCGTGCTCACGATCACCTGGCGACCGGCTCGAGACTGCATGCGGGCGAGCATCTGCGGCACGTACCGGACTACCGCAGGATGCAGGGACAGCTCGGGCTCCTCCAGCAGCAGCGGCCCGCCGCGTTCGAGCAGTGCCCAGAGCAGCCCCAGGAGACGCAGAGTCCCATCCGAGAAGTCAGCCTCTGACTGCCACGCGCCTTGAGGTCTCCAGTGTTCGTATCTGCCTTGCAGGTGATATATGCCTCTCACATCCTGGTTCAGCGCAAGCGTCTCGAGCTGTGGAACGGCGATCTTTAGAGCGTCAACGATTTGGCGCAGACGTGCCACGCGAGTCCGCTCCGGCGTTTTGGCAATCTGCTCGATGAAATCGCCGCCGTACGGATCGTCGGTCCTGCCGATCGACCGGTCGGGCTCACGCACGAGCTGGGGAACGATGTGCGAATAGCGCACGGTGCGCAAGAAATCAGCCACGAACCGAAATTGACGATTTGCATTGACCTGCTCGAGAAAGGTCTGGCCCAACCGCGCGATGTCGTCTTCGTCTTCGGCGTCAGGCCGGCTTAGCCGCTCTTGGTCCTGCTCGCGGACGATCTCCTTCTTGAGATAAGGGCGTTGCTGGTTGTCCTGCGCGAAGCTGACCTCGTACTCCCACGCACGCGGGTTCTCGTCGGTTCCGAGGGCGATGCGAAGCTCCACATCGGGATACCGACGGGCGGCGAGCGAGCGCAGCGCAGAGACGCCGTTTCGCTTCCCGACAGCGTCCGCGAAGCCGCCTCCCACTGCCACGATGTCATGCAGGAACCGGATTGCATCCAGAAAATTAGACTTGCCCGAGGCGTTCGGCCCGACCAGAAACGCGCGTCCTGCGAGATCGACATCAACCTTGGGAAAGTTGCGCCAGTTGCTGAGGCCGAGGTGTGTGATCCGCGTCGCCG
This sequence comes from uncultured Solirubrobacterales bacterium, assembly GCA_963713985.1. Lineage (GTDB taxonomy): Bacteria > Actinomycetota > Thermoleophilia > Solirubrobacterales > Solirubrobacteraceae > Palsa-744. Next base: position 3,169,216 of record OY970219.1, read on the forward strand.
ACGCACCGCCTGAGCGTTTCCGCGTGGATTGGACAGGCACGCCGAGCATTCTGCCAGAGTCCGCAGCGCCATCGGCATTCAGGAGCGTCGGCGTGCTCGGTCCGAGACGCTGCGTAAGCTCGCTCGATGGCTTCGGCGAAGCGATCCGTATCGACCGGGGAGAGATGGCTGGTCGCCGTGTACGAGACAGCCGGCGGGAAGCGCCCGGCGCTCGAATACCTCGGCGGGGCCGAGGTCCCAGATCAGCCGCGACGCGAGCTGCTGCTGACCGTCCTCGCGGTCGTGCAGATGGGGCCTTTGGAGTTCCCGACCGGCACCAAGCGGTGGCGGCTGATGCATAAGCCCGCCAAGAGGGGCGACGTGGACATGAGCGGCACATCTTCGAGGCCGGGACGGGCACAACCGTGTCCTCTGCCGTCTGTTCTGCCTGCTCGACCGCAAGGCGCTCCCCCGCGGCCCGGCGGTTGTGCTGCTCGGCGGCGGCACCAAGCCTGACCCCTCAACGCGTATACAGGATGATCGACCGCTGCCGGGAGGACTATCTGGCGACCCGCCGCGTCGCCCAGCTCAAGACCTGGCCGGAGTGGTGGCCGCAGCCGCGCAGTTGAGCCCGGTGCCCGTCTTGCGTAGCTTTCATGCTACGCTGAGGGAAACCCGTAAGGAGACGACGATGAAGCAGACCGATCAGAGTGCCGTCTTCGCCGACTTCCTCGGCAAGACCTACGCGACCGAGGAGGAGCGCGCGTCCTTCGAGCGCGACCTCGCGAAGCTCGTCGCATCGGCCAAGCTTCTCAAGCAGTTGGAGGACATCCGCGAGGCCAAGCAGATGACCAAGGCCGAGGTGGCGCGACGCCTCGGCGTCAAGCGGCCCGTCGTCTCCCGGCTGCTCGCCGGCAAGGGCACCGTTCCCAACCTCGGGACCATCGCCGACGTCGCCGAGGCCCTCGACGTATACATCGACGTGCGCATCAAGTCCCAGCCCCGCAACGGCAAGCGCCACGCCGCCATCGAGGTCCACGAAGCCGCTGCCTGAGCGATCCGGCGCGCTCCCCGCCTCACGCGGGGGTCCCGCTCGGCCGATCAGCCACCCAACTCCAGCGGCCCCACCACGAAACCCAGCCGAGCAGTCCCGCGCCGCATCCGCGCGTCCAACGTCACGAGCTTGCAACCGAGCAGGCGCGCGAGCGCAACATAGTTCGCGTCGTAGGTCTTCGCCCAGCCAAGTTCATCCGCGATCTTCCACGCCTCGCGAGCCAGCTTGCTCGGCTCACGACGCCGCACCGGAGCCGACAGCACACGATTCAGCACAAAGGCGGCCTGATCACGTTCCAGCTCGCCTCGCCAGACCATCGCATGCAGGCTCGAAACGGCCTCGATCCACATCAACGGTGGCGCGACCAGCTCGAAGCGTCGAAAGCGCGCAAACCCAATGGGAGTTGCCGACGCAGCAGTCGCGACGCTCGCGTCGATGACAAGTCTCAACGCCCGAGCCGCGACAGCGCGACGCCAGCGACCCAGTTCGGTGCCGGCGTACCGTCCTCCAGCTTTTGCCACTCTGGCGGCAGCGGCAACATCGGGTACATCTCGTCGCGCACCTCATCGAGGGCACCGGGATCGATCAGCCGCTGACCGCGCACGGTATCCGCCCGCAGGCGACCCTCGCGAATCCAGCGACGCACGGTTCCCGGGCTCCTCCCAACACGCTGCGCAGCCTCTACGACGGTGATCATCGTGTTCATGCTACGCCTTCCACATGACGCGTTCTTGGCCGAGACCAGCCTGGCTGGAACCCGTGCCAGAATCCGCCATAGCTGGCTACTTCAGTAGGGCAGGCTTGATGCCTACGTCAAGGCTTGGCGGGCGAGGAACGTCGACAATGATCTGCGGGCCACGGCGTTGATTGCGCCGTGCGCTTGCTTGACTCGGACCGCGAGCCCGCGATATCTGGACGGAACATCGACCGGTCCGGTCGCTCCGACATCGAGGAACCAGGCGTCTCGCCGCTCAAGGTCGCGCCGCACGGAAACCGAGGAAAAGCCGGCCTGCCCACGATGCGCGCGGTAGAAGTCCAGACGCGGCCCAACCAATCGCGCCTGCCGTCCCGACGACCGGCGAACGGCCGGTGACAAGGACGGCCGTGCGACCTCTTGCCTCACGACGATGAGGGGAAGTCGCCCAATCGGAATGGGCACATACGCCCAAACCCCCTGAATCGCCCGTCAACCGGCGCTATTCGCCCGCTCGCGCCCGCAGCGACAGCGGGGCAAATCCCTAGCATTCAAGCGGTGAAACGCCCTATATCGCCTCCCGGCCCCCGACGCCTCCGGAGCGAGAGGTCGCAAGTTCGAATCTTGCCGGGCGCGTACAGCAGCGAGCAGAACGTGCGGCGGAGCGAGTGCGGCGTGAGCTTGTCCGGCGGCGGTGGCAGATCCGCGCGCTCCAGGTTCTCGTGCCCACCGGCCCCAGCGCCTCGAAGCGAGAGAGCCGCGTATTCATCGACCCGCTGCTTCCAAGCTTGGCCGCCATCGCGATGCGGCGGCTTGCGGATCACGTGATCTGCACGGGCCTTGCGATCGTCTTCCCGCTCGGAACGGCCAATCTGAGCTCGGCGGCGACCGGACGACGCCTGCCGACGTTGACGAGCCGTCGCTTGCCAACGGTCGTGAGGTGCAGCACGACGCTCGCATTCTCACCGTCACCCGCCTGAGACACCGAGCCCCAAGCAAGCACGAGCACCACCTCGTGAGAGATCGTCCTGCGTCCGGAGTGGCGTTTGATCGCGACTTGCATGAGCAGCTCGACCCTCCCGGCACAGGCTTTGCCGACGCCGCATCGAACGTGTGCCAGCAGTGAGCTGCCTGACACGGCAAGCGTGGAGCTCAAAATCGCGATGGACGGCGACGTGGGCTGCGAATCGGACACGGGCGCCGTCGCAGCAGCCGGCGAGGTGCTTGCCGTGGACGTGGCACCGGACGTCGTGTCTGATCCGCCTGTTGTGACGTGCGCGGTCGATCTCGTCGGGATCGGCACGCCGGCGCTGACCGCGCTCTTTTCTCCAGCGGTGTTGCTCGCTGTGACTTCGCAGGCGAGCCGATGGCCTTCGTCGGCGGTCAGGACGGTGTAGCTGTTGGTGATCGCTCCGACGATCGGGCTTCCGTCGCGCAGCCAGCGGACTGAGAACCTCGGCGTCGGGGTACCGGTCCACGAACCGTCTGCACAAGTGAGCACTGAACCGACGGCATCCGTGCCCGAGATCACCGGGCGCGAGGTGTTGACAGGGGCTCGCGCGGTGCTGCCAGGCCCTTCCGAGCGATCGGCGCTTTCCAGCGCGGCATCGACACCGGGCGTCGTGTCACTGACGGCAACCGTGACGGTCTGCGCCGCGGTGAAAGCGGACTTGTCGTCGTAGTACTGGAGGACATAGGATTCCCCGCCGTCGAAGCCAACCTTGTAAGCCCCGCCGGCAAGGCCCACGATCGTGTAATCGCCTGTGCTGGTCGTGACCGAACAGGCGTCGACGCGAGCCTGGGGTGTGAACGCGCAGACGAGCGCATCGACGATCGCCGTGTGCGTCGCTGCGTGGGTGACCGTGCCGGAGATCCGACCTCCTTCTGCCAAGGCGGCGTCGATTCCCGAGGTCGTCGCTCCGGCCGCCACCGAGACCCATTGCGCAGCGCTCCAGGCGGACGCTCCGTCGAAGTACTGCGCGACGTAGTTGAGGTCGCTGCCAAGCGGAGGCGTGAACTCGACCCTGTATGCGCCGCGCGCAAGCAGCGGCGTGCCGTACGCCCCTTGTGCACCCGTGATCGTGCAGCCGACGAGTTCTTCGGTGTTCGCGAAGAAGCAGACTTCGATGCCTTCGATCGGGCTTCCGTCGACGGCGCTTGTGACCTTGCCCGCGACGTTGCCGCCTTCTTCGAGTGCGGCGTCGATGTTCGCGGTGTGCTCGCCGTCGACGACGTGCACTGCCTTGGCATTCAGCGCGGAGTACTTTCCGTCGTAGTACTCCGTGGCGTAGAGCAGTTTGCTTTCGGCGGGCGAATAGAATTCGACGATGTATTCCCCGCCTGCGAGCCCGAGGATCGAATAGACCCCCGTCGAGTTCGTGGTCGTGCATTGTCCGAAGAGCTTTTCTTCTTCTTCGGCACCGACTTTGTAAGCACAAACGCCGATGCCCTTGATTGCGCTGTTCGTCTCGTTGTCGCGCACGGTGCCGGTTATCGCCCCGCTGGCCGGCTCCAGTTCGGCGTTGACACCGACGGCCGCCCGACCGGCGGCGACGGGCACGAACTGGCCTTCCCCGATCGACTGCTTGCCGTCCCAGTACTGCGAATGGTAGGTGCCGTCGGCGACACTGAACTCGACCTCGTATTCACCTTCCTGCAGCTCTGAGATCACGTATTCGCCTTTGGCGTTCGTCAACACGCATCCGGAGCTCGCCGCTGGCGCGCAGACTTCGACGCCTTCGAGTGGAGCCTTGGTGGCGGCGCTCGTAACGGTGCCTTCTACGCGTCCGCCGGCGGCAAGCTGAGTGTCGATGCCCGAAGTGGTGAGGCCGGATTGCACCGAGACGGTGTCTGCTTCGACCGGCAAGTACTTGCCATCGTAGTACACGTTGCTAACGTAGGCGCTATCTGATGGAGCCCAGAATCTCACCTCGTAGGCGCCGCCTCCGTGCACCGCGATCGTGTAATTGCCGCCAGCGTCGGTCGTGGCGCACCGCCACGACCCGGCGCCGTTGGCGACCATGGCACAGGCGTCGGCTCCCGCGATCGCTTCACCGCTCACGGCACTCGTCACCTGGCCGCTGATGTACCCGGTTTCTCCATGCAGCTCGGCCATGCTGAAGGCATCGCCGCCCGCGATCGCCGTAGCGCCGCTCAGTCCGATCACCGGGGCCGGTAAGTCGCTGCCCGTTTCACCGCTGCCGTTGGCGAGCTGCCCCTCGAAGTTTTCGCCCCAGCTCATGACGGTCCCGTCATCGAGCAGGGCAAGGCTTTGACCGTAGCCGGTCGCGACGGCCACCACATCGCGCAGCCCGGATACGGGAACAGGGATCGTGCTGCAAGCTGTCGGCCCACATGTTTCCGGTCCGTTTTCGGCATCTTCGCCGCTGTCGAAGCCATCGCCGAGCTGCCCCCAGTCGTTCTGTCCCCAGGCCATCACCGTGCCGTTGGCCAGCAACGCCAGGTTGTGATCGGCGCCGTCGGCGATGGCGACAACTTCGCTGAGTCCCTTCACCGAGACCGGTGTCTGGCTGTCTTCGGCGTTGCCGTCCCCAAGTTCGCCGTACTCGTTTTCACCCCACGCCATGACCTTGCCGTTGCTCAGCAGCGCCAAGCTGTGGCCGCCGTCGGCTGCGATCGCCGTGACGCCGCTCAGCCCGCTCACCTGGACCGGCACGTCGCTGTTGTTCGCGCCGCCGCCCTGGCCCCAAGCCATCACCGTTCCATTCCTGAGCAGAGCCAAGCCGTAGCTTCCGCCGGTTGCGATCGCGGTGACTTCGCTCAATCCACTCACTTGAACCGGCGTGGTGACCGCTTCGGTGGTGGTGCCGTCGCCCAGCTGGCCGTTGCCGTCTTCGCCCCAGTCCATGACGGTGCCGTTGCTCAGCAGTGCCATGCTGATCCCGTACGAGGCCGCGATCGCCGTGACGCCGCTGAGCCCGGGAACCGGCACCGGCACGTCGCTGCGTTCGCCACTGCCGTTGCCGAGCTGTCCGTCGGCGTTGCGACCCCAAGCCATGATGGTGCCGTCGCCCAACAGAGCCAGACCCTGGCTGCCACCCGCCAGCCCGGTGACCGCGCCGAGGCCGGTGACGGTCACCGGTGTCCTGCTGCAGTAGGCAACGAAGCAGCCTTCAGGACCGGGGAAGCTGCCGTTGCCGAGCTGCCCGTCGCTGTTTTCGCCCCACGCCATCACACTCGCTTGCGCCGATGCGCGCGGCGCTCCGCCGGCACTGACGCAGACAGCGATGACACCCAGCACAGCGAGCAGGCGCAGCACCGATGCGAGCGGCCCACGCGGCATCGCACCCGCAATGCCCGCCACGAAGCTCAACTCACCGTCACCGATCGGACGATCGTCTTGCCACCTTGCACCGATACAACCAAGCTCGCTGGCAGACGATGACGCTTCGCCTGCGCCAGCGCTCGTCTGCCGGCGGCGGTGAGGTGGAGCACGGCGACGGCCTTCCTGCCCTTCGCCAGCGAGAAGCGCCCGCTGGCAAGCACCGCGGCATACCGCTGGGGGGCCGTCGTCCTTTTTGTGCCGTGGCGGCCGGTCTCGGCCTGTGAGGTCAACTCAACCGACCCCCTGCACGTGGCATCACCGCAGTTCAGGAGCAGCGAAGCGCTGTTTCCCGATATGACGATCTTCGACGCGAGCGCCGTGACGACGGGCACAGCCCAGGACGGTGCGGGCGGGCTTGAGTTGACCGCTGGTGAGGAAGGCTGTGCGGTGGTGGTTGCCCCGCTTTGCGACGAGCTGGGCTGCTGAGGCGGCGGCGCCACCGGTTTGGGAAGCGGCAGGTGGTTTGGCGGCAGGCTCGGCGGGACGACCTGCATCGCCGCATCGATGGCGGTGCTCGCGCGGCCGGCCGCAACGGCCACAGCTTGCGCGTCGTTGTAGGAGGAGGTGTCGTCGTAGTACTGGACGACATAGCTCTTGCCGGCGTCGAAGCCGATCGCGTAACTGTCCGCCGGCACGCCGGCTATCGCGTATTCGCCATCGCTGCCACTCAGCGTGCAAGCCACGGCTTCTTCGAGGCTCACGAGGGCGCAGACGAGCACGTTCGCGAGCGGACTTCCCGCCGCGACAGTCACTCGACCGGTCACGCGACCGCCGAGCTGGAGGCGGGCATCGATGCCGGAGCTGGTTTCGCCGGCTGTTACGGGCACGAGCGTAGCGGCCGTGGCGGAGCGCTGACCCTCGTAGTACTGCGTCACGTAGTCGAGCGTGCTTTCGGGCGGCACCGAGAATTCGACCTCGTAGTCGCCGTTCGGCAGGCCGGCGATCGTGTAGCGGCCGTTCTGGTCCGTGGTCGCACAAGCTCCGACTTCGGCTCCCGCCGGTCCGGCGTAGGCGCATACTGATATTCCCGCTATCGACGCTGCGGTCGAGGCGTCGACGGCCTGACCGGCAACTCGACCTCCTTCGTGCATTCGCGCGTCGATGCCGATGTCCGCCGATTCCGGCCCCACTTCGACGGCGATGGCCTGTTCGAGGGATTCGGTGTTGTCGTAGTACTGCGGCGCGTAGTTGAGCCCGCTGTCCAAGGGAGATGAGAACTCGACGAGGTACCCGCCGTTTGGCAGGCCGGAGATCGAGTATCCGCCGTTCGCTTCAGTGGTGGCGCACCGGCCGAAGAGCTCGACTTCTTCGTTGGCGTCATAGGCGCACACTTCGATCCCCGCGATCGGCTGCTGCCCAGATGCGTCGAACACGACTCCGCTGATGCTCGAGCCAACGCTCCTACGTTCGACCAATTCTGCATCGATCCCGGAGGTGGTCCTGCCAGGGCTCACCGACACCGGTTCGGCTTCGCTGGCGGACAGCTTGCCGTTGTAGAACTCCGTGACATAGCCGGAAGACTGATTGGGGTCATAGAATTCGACGTCGTAGCGGCCGCTGGGCAGGAACTTGATCGCGTATTCGCCTTGCGCGTTGACTTCGGCGCATCGCCGAAGGCTTTTGTCGATGTTTTCCGCGCACGCCTTGGCACCTGAGAGCGCCTGCCGGCCGGGAACGGCCAGCACCCGTCCCGCGACGACGCCAAATTTCGCGCTGAGCGCGGCGTCGATGCCCGTGATCTTTTCGCCGGCGGTGGTGTGCAGCTCCGTCAGTTCCGAGGACACGCCAACGTGGTCCCAGTACTGAACTTCATATTCATAGGGCGTCCAGTCAGGGTAGAATTCGATCGTGTCGGTACTGGTCGCGACACCGGTCAGCTCATATTCGCCAGCTTCATCCGGTTCGGTGCAATAGCCCCGATTGCTTTCTCCGCCATAATATTCGGTGATGCACACCTTCACTTCTCGCAGCGGTTCGCCGGTGCTTGCACTGGTCACCACTCCCGAGATCGTGGTCCCGATGAGCAGGCTTGCGTTCGCACCGCCAAGCGTTTCCCCTTGATTGACCCAAACTGTTTTGCCTTCGTTGTAGTACAGGGCAACATACGGTCGTTCGGGCCAGAAAGACAGGTAGTAGCTGCTGGTTTCCAGACCGGCAATCAGATAGCTGCCTTCTGCGTCCGTCTTGGCGCATTTCGACCCGAGCGACGGACCATCGCCGTCGGCGCAGACCTGCACCCCCGAGATCGGCAGGCCGGAAGCCGCGCTCTGCACGAGTCCTTCGATCTGCCCACCTTCGGGCAGGGCCCTGTCGACATTCGCGGTTGTGCTGCCAGCGAGCACCTGGGGGTACAACTTATATCCGCGCTGCGGCGTTTCGGGCAGGTAGTTGAGCGCTCCCGGGTCGAACTTCAGCTGGTACTGGATCGGTGCTAGTCCAGTGATCTCATATACCCCCTGCGCATTGGTATCCACGCACGTCGGTTCTTCGGGCCAAGCCGCGGCGGGCGAAGCGCATACTTCGACACCATCGATGGGGGCCTTCGTGGACGAGTTGGTGACCACACCTTCGATGCGTCCTTCAGGCTGCAGTTCGGCGTCGATACCGGTGAGGGTTTCCCCGACCGGTACCGTGAGTTCTGTGGCCTTGGAGGTTAGGTACACGCCGTCGTAGTACGTGTGAGCGACAAAGCCGCTGCCGGGCGGCGCGCTGAACTCCACCCGCAGCGACACCGGGTGCGCTATCACCACATAAGTCCCGTCGGCCTTCGTCCTCGCACATTCCTGACCGGCACACACTTCGACGCCCTGAATCGGATCCTTCGTAACGGCGCTCGTCACCGTGCCTTCGATCGTGTCCGGTTCGCCAGCCAGGGCGCTCTGCGCGAAGCCGAGCGAGAGCGCGGCCGCGGCGAGCGCGACAGACGCAACCAGGGCCGAGCGTGCCCAGCGGAACGACCAACGCCCAACGAAGAGCTTCACGATATGCCGTCGTCTCTCCATGCCGACGCAAATACTACCTATCCGTACAAACAGGGTCGGCTTCGCGAGTGATTTCAGATGGGGCCTTTGGAATTCCCGACCGGCACCAAGCGGTGGCGTATCTGGCGACCCGCCGCGTCGCCGAACTCAAGACCTGGGCCCGAGTGGTGACCGCAGCCGCGCAGTTGAGCCCGGCGCCCGCTTGAGGCGCAGCATACCCGCGGGCCACGACCGCCATCGCGGTGCCCGCGTCTCAGGCGTGTGTGGGAGCAGCCAGGGCCGTGGCCATCATCTGCACCCAGGTCTCGACCAGCGTCTCGTCGTCGACTTGGGCCGGGATTCCGAGGATGTCGCGCAACAGGCGCGTGCAGAGCAGTGACCCAAGTCCGAAGGCGCCTATCGCTCTCGCCTCATCGTCGGGAATCGTGCGCTCGGCGCGCCCGCCGATCCACGTGGCAAAACCGGTGAACGTGGAGCTCACGAGCTGCTCCACGGCGGTGGTCAGCAGCTGGGGGCGGTTGCGCGCGTCCGAGGCGAGGATGCGCAGCAGCTCGGACTCGCTGTCGAGCTCGGCGAGGACATAGCGGGCAGTCAGGGTGAGTTCGGCTTCGAGGTCCCCCAACGATCCGAGCACGTGCCGGATCTCGCGGAGCGCACCAAGTCGCGCGAGCTGGCGCTCGACGCCTGCGGCGAGCACCGCTTCCTTGCTCTCGAAGTGGTGGTAGAGCCCGCCCGCCCCCGGTGTGAGTCCTGCCGCCGCCTCGATCTTGGCGATGCTGGTGGCGGCATAGCCGTGCTGGCTGAACAGGCGCATCGCCTCCTCGAGGATGCGCTCGCGGGTCGGGGTTGTGTTCGACATGGATGGGCGACTAAGGATACACTTAGCTGAAGTCAGTGTCGGAAAGAGATGTGTTTGCTGAAGCCAGTACATGGAGGAAGCGATGTTTGGCGCAACTCACCAACCTCCCGGCGGTTAATCTGGTCTAAGCACACATGAGGCCTGCACGCCGCTCGTGCGGCTGCCTGGGAGCGCCCACCAACCCATGCCCGCCATCCAAGCCCCTCCACGGCCCGCCGGTACTCGCGCGTCGCCCTCGGCGAGGGCCGATGCCAAACTCGTCGAGCGCCTGCGGGCCGGCGACGAGGGCGCCTTCGAAGCGATCTTCAAACGCCACTACGCGCCGCTGCTCTCCTACTGCCGGCACATGCTCGGCGACCGGGAGGACTCCGAGGATGCGCTCCAGCAGTGCTTCATCAAGGCTCACAGGGCGCTGCTCGCGAACCCGCCCCCGCGCGAGATGCGCGCCTGGCTGTACGCCATTGCCCGCAACTGCTGCCTCTCGGCGATCTCCGCGAGGCGCCCCACGGCCGCGATCGAGGATCACGAGCCCCTGCTCGCCGGGCTCTCCGAGGAGGTTCGCGAGCGCGAGGATCTGCGCGAGCTCATCGCAGATCTCGGCAGGCTGCCCGAGGATCAGCGCAGCGCGCTCCTGCTCTCCGAGATCGAGGACCTCAGCCACCAGCAGATCGCGACGATCGTTGGGTGCCCCGTGGGCAAGGTGAAGGCACTCGTCTACCAGGCGCGCAGCTCCCTGATCGCCGAGCGCGACGCGCGCAACATCCCCTGCAGGGAGATCAGGGAAGAGCTCTCCGTCGCCCGCGGCGGCGAACTGCGCAGGGGCAGGCTCCGTCGCCATCTACGCCTCTGCTCGGGCTGCCGTGACTTCCACGCGACGGTGGGCGCGCAGAGCCAGTCGCTTGCCCTCATCCTGCCCGTGTTGCCCAGCGCCGCGCTCGCCGCCAAGCTCCTCGGTGCGGGCGCGCTGATGAGCGCCGGGGGGATGGGCGGGGCCGCCGCGGCCGGCGGTGGAACGGCGGGGGGTGGCGCTGCCGCGGGTGGTGCAACGGCGGGCGGTGGCGCTGCGGCGGGCAGTGGAGCGACAGGCGCTGTGAGCGGCGGGATGGCGAGCACTGGTGGAGCTGCAAGCGCGAGCACCGGTGCGGTGGCGAGCGGCGGGACGGCCGCTGCGAGCGCGGCGGGCGCCAGCACGGCCACCGGCGTGAGCGCCGCCACAGGTGGGTCCGCGGCGGTTGCCGGTGCAGGCGGGGCCGGGGCCGGCACGAGCGGACTGGTCGGTGGCGCTCTCGTCAAGGTGGCGGCCACCGGCGCGATCGCGCTCGCGGGCGCGGGCGCCGTGGTTGCCCACGGCCATCTTGCCGGGAGGGGACACGGGCGTCGCGTGCCGGACACGGTGCTCGCCGCTGCCAAGCAGCTGCCGCGCGCCGGCGCTCCCCTGTACGAGAGCACGATCGCAGCGCAGGAGAACACGGCTGTGGCCCAGGCGCAGCCCACAGAGCAGGGCGCTACCGGTGCGTCACAGCCCCTCCCAGCGACTGGTGCCTTGGGCGTCACACCGAGCTCAGCACAAGCGTCCCGGGAACAATCGCCCGCATCGTCCTCGCCTGTTCCGCTGAGCGCGAATGCGCTCGCCGGACAGACACTCGGATCGAGCACACAGACGACCGGTGCCGGACCGGCCACGGGCCAGGGCGGCTCGGGCGCCGCTGCCGCAGACAGCGTCGGCGTGGGCGCGGGCAAACACGCTTCGGGCGGCGGCGGCGCGCCCGATCCCGGACGCAGCAAAGCTCTGCTCAGGCAGCGCCTGCGCAGAGAACGCCTACGCGAGCTCAAGGAACACAGGCTTCAGGCGGCCGCTGAACGCCGTCGCGAGCGTCTCCAGCGCGCGCGCGAAGCACGCGAAAGCAGGAAACGGCGTCACGAAGAACAGCTGGCGAAAGCGCGGGAACGCCGCGAAGCCAAGGAAAGAGAACACAAAGAAGCCAGGGAACGCAAAGAAGCCAGGGAACGGGAACGCAGAGAAGCGAGGGAACTCCGCGAACTGGAAGCAAAACACAAACGTGAAGCACGTGAAGCCGCCGCCCGGGCGAAAGCCTCGCCGACACCTGCGACGTCGACAGACAAAAAACCCACCGCCACGACGACCACGCCCAGCACGGCCACGAGCAAGCCCAGCACAGGCAGCACCACCGGCACTGCTGGCAACGGCAGCGCTACAGGCACGGGCAGCACAACGGGTACGAGCACCACCACGACGACGAGCACGAGCTCCTCGGGCAAAGCGAAACGGAAAGCGCCGCCCCCGAGCTCGCCCGGCGAAGCCGAAGCGACCGGTTAGCAGTCCCCGCGCACGAGCACGAGCTCCCTCGCAACCATCCAACCTCTGGGCCTCCCGAGTGGTCTTCGTTCTAGAAGTCCACTCAACTCAAAGGGAGGATCGCGCAATGCGTCTTCGTAGATTGGCCCTAGCCATGGCTGCCGCGGTCGCACCGATCGCGCTGGCGCCGCCGGGCGCCCTGGCCTTCAAGCATCCAAGTCCCAGCGGTCGCTGCCGGATCGACATCAACGTCGCACCGCGGGTGATCACCGCGGGCGACCCGATCGTGATCTGGGGGCAGCTCGCCTGTCAGCGCCCCGGGGCGGCGGCGGACCGCGTCGTGCGGCTCTACCACCACCTCAGAGGAGTGCCCGGCTTCAGCTACGTGCAGAGCACCACCACCAACGTCAACGGCTTCTACGAGATCGAAAACGCCGACAGCCCCGTGGAAACCAGCCGGGCGTTCGTCGTCCGCTCCCACGGAGCCCAGAGCGCCGCCAAGGCCGTCAGGGTGGAAGCCGACGTCATCCTCAACGGCCCGCCCGAAGGGACCCAGCTGTACACCGGGCGCGCGAACGCGGTCACGTTCACGGGCACCGTGACGCCCGCGGACGAGGAAGCGCTCGTGGTGCTCCAGCGCCAGAACGCCGCCACAGGCGATGAATGGCACAGCATCCAGCGCGGCGTCGTGGAGACCAACGGCACCTTCTCGATCACGCACGCCTTCAGGTACCCCGGCGACGCCAACATCAGGGTGCTCGTGCGCAGTCGCGGTAGGAACATCCCCAGCCGCTCCAACATCCTCACCTACGAGATATCACAGGCCCAGAACCCCAAACTGACGATCGCCTCCTCGACCGACCCGATCACCTTCGGGCAGTCCGCCACGATCATCAGCGGCACACTCGCCGGCGGGGACGACCAGCCCGTGACACTCTACGCGCGCACCGCGGGGCAGCCCTACGCCGCGGTCGCCCAGGTGAGCACCGACAGCGAAGGCAACTACACCTTCCCCAGCCAGTCCCCCACCTACAGCACCTTCTACCGGGTCGAGGGCATGGGCAGGCGCTCGGCGGTGCTCTACGAGGGCGTCAAGGTCCTGCTGACCGCCTCGGTCTCGCGAACCACGGTGCCCGCGGGCCAGCCCGTGGTGTTCTCCGGTGCGGTTGCGCCCAACCACGCCGGTGACGTCGTGTATCTCGAGCGCCGGGATGCAAAAGGGGTCGGCTACCACGTCATCCAGGTGGGACTCATCGGTGCGGGCTCGACCTACACGATCGAACACCGCTTCTATGACGCGGGCAGCAAGAACGTGCGGATCTACGTGCCCGGCGGTCCCCTCAACGGGGCCGGCGCGAGCGCGCCGTTCACGATCGAAGTCACACCAGTGCTCGCCACGGCGTTGACCCCCGAAGCGGAAGGCAATATCTCCCTCCCGTCGGAAGGCGATCTCAACGGCGGTAGCGAAGCAGGAGCCACCGAAGGGCTGGAAACCGAAGCAGGCCCGGCCGAAAGGGAAGCGCCGGCGGAAACCAAACGCCCGAAAACAAGCAAGACCGAAGAAGGCGCAGCCAAAGAAAAAGCCAAGGAAGAGAAGGCCAAAGAAGAAAAGGCAAAGGAAGAAAAAGCCAAGGAAGGCAAGACCGAAGAAGGGACCAACGGGGGCAAGGGCAAGGAAGGCAAAGGAGCGCAGGAACCGGAAGTGACCGCTGTGCACCACCGCAAAGCCGGCTGAGAGCCCGCGCAGAGCGAGCTCATACCGCGGAGTGGCCGGTCTCGCCGGCCGCTCCGCGGCGCTCGCCGCAGCGGATGTGAAGGTCGTCCATGACCACCGGCGCCCCCATGCCGCTCGATGAGAGCCCGGGCGCTCCCCCACCGTCCCGCGCAAGCGAGTAGCGGCCCTGAGAAGATTGGTGCGTGCGGCCCTCCGCCCAAGCCGACCCGGCAACCCCCTCCGCCAGCCTGAAAAGGATCTTTCGCGACGCCCGCCGCGATCCCCAGCTCGCGGTGCTCGAGGGCCTGCATGCGCTCAAGCATGCTCTGCGCTTCGGGGCTCAGGTGCAGCGCATCGTCACCGCCGAGCCCGCGAGAGTGCAGGCGCTCGCTGGAACTCTTGCACCGGACGTGCTCGAGCTCATGCTCGCCGGCGCCCAGACGGTGACACCCGATATCTTCCAGTCGCTCGCTCCGCAGGCCCCCACGACCGGGGTGATCGCGATCGCCCGCCGTCCCGCCGTCGATCCCGATGCGCTGCTCGGCGATGCGTGCCCCGCGCCGCTCGTGCTGCTGGAGCGCCCCCAGGACCTCGGCAACATCGGCGCCTGCGTGCGCGTGTCGGCCGCCGCCGACATCGCCGGGGTCCTCACCACCGGCATCCATGACCCCTGGGACCCCGCCGCTCTGCGGGGCAGCGCGGGCCTGCACTTCGCGCTGCCCGTCGCCCGCCTCGGGGAGGATGCGCTCGATCGGATCGGCTCGGCCGGCGATCGGCGCCCGCTGGTCGCGGTCGATCCCGGCGGCGAGGAGCTGCGACCCGTGCGACTTTCCCCCAGGGCGATCCTGGCGTTCGGCGCCGAGCGGCGGGGGCTCTCCGAGCAGCTGCTCGGGCGCGCCGACATGCTGGTTCGCCTGCCGATGCGGGAGGGCGTCTCCAGCCTCAACCTTGCCACCTCCGTGGCCGCCCTGCTCTACGGCTGGCGGCTCTCCTCCCCGGAAGATCGCTGAGCCATGCGCTGCCCCCTTTCCCCGGGGACTTCCCTCTCCCCCAGGGCAATCCAGGGTCTGCCCAGCTCAGCCTGAGTAGGTCAGGCCTCTCGTGCTGCGGCTCAAAGGCCGCCGGGGTCGGCTCCGGCTCCCGCCGACGGGCCCCCTGGGCCTCCGCGCTTGGCCATCCGCTTGGTGCTCCACCAGCCCCAGCCGCCCACCGCCAGTACGGGCGCCACGTACATCGCCGAGGTGTACCAGTGGTAGAGGCACGCGAATACTGCCATCCCCGAAATCTACCACCATCGCTCCCGGGCGCAGCGGGCAGGGTTTGGACCCCGATCTGCGTCTTTGTCGTGTCGCGCCGCGTATAGGCTGAAGGTCATGATCCCTGTGCCTCCGCTCGCCGTCTCCACCGAGCTGCTTGCCGCCATGCAGCTTGGGCCGCTGACGATCCTCGGGCTGCTCTATGCGCGGCGCGTGCGCACGCTTGCGCTCCATGGGCACCCCGTGCCGGGATGGCGGCAGGCTTGCTTCTACTCGGGGTTCGTTGTGATCGGTGCGGCGCTCACCTCGCTTGGGAAGGCCAGCCAGGAACTGCTGTTCGTGCACATGATCGAGCACCTGCTGCTGGGCGACATCGCGGCTTTGCTGATCGTGCTTGGGCTTACTGGACCGCTGATTGCTCCGATCCTCAAAATTCGGCTGTTCGATCGTTTGCGGGTGCTTGCCAACCCTTTGATCGCCTTTCCGCTTTGGGTGATCGACTTCTATACATGGCACCTGCCGGTCTTCTACCAGGCTGCGCTTGAAGACTCTTGGGTGCATGCGCTCGAGCATGCGATGTTCCTTGGGTTTGGGATCAACATGTGGATGTGCCTGTTTGGGCCGCTGCCCATGCCCGCTTGGTTTGGGAACCTTGGCAAGCTGCTCTATATCGTCGCTGTTCGTCTTGCGGGGACTGCGCTTGGCAACATCTTTCTTTGGTCCGGCACGGTCTTCTATCCCTACTATCTGCATAGCGACTCGCTGCATCACATCTCTCCGCTTGCTGATCAGAACCTTGCTGGGGCGGTGATGATGATTGAGGAGAGCCTGCTTACTATTGGGCTCTTTTGCTGGCTTTTCTTGCGTACTGCTCGGGAGGCTGAGGAACGCCAGGAGTTGCTTGACTTTGCTCGCTTGCGTGGCATTCCGGTCAGCGAGAAGCGGGTTGCTCGGGCCGTCTCGGCCGGTCGGGGGGCGGATCTGCGGCGGCGGCTCGAGAGCCGGGTGGAGGTTGGCGACGGGGCTCCTGCCACGGCTGTCACTTCTGACTCTTGACGGGGGGAGGGGGAGGGCTGGCCCTCCCCCTCCCCCCGTCGCCCCCCACCCCCTCCCTTTGACTGCGCCGCTTGCTTCTGCGCTTGACTATGATCTGGGTATGTGCGTTGGCTGCGCTATGGCTGCGGCTTCGGCTGCCAGTGGGTTTCGGACTTGGTTGCAGACCCACCATATGGGGTGGCTTACGCCTCGTCGTATGCGGGCGCTTACTGTTGGGGCTATGTGTGCCGCCGGGCTTGTCTCCACGATTGGGGTCAGCGGGTCCTCGGTGCCTGTGGCTCCGGCCGCTCATCACGTGGCGCACGTGCGCTGAGCTTCGCGCGCTCGTTGGGGGGACTGGGGCGGCTCGTTGGAGGGACTGGGCGCTCTCCGGAGCTCGTCTTGGGCACCCTTGTTTGTCGCCCTTCTTGCGGCGGGTGCTTGTGTCAGCCGCCGGCTACTGCGGGGAGGATCGTTAGTTCTGCTCCGTCTGCGACTGGTGTTTGGAGGCCATCTAGGAAGCGGATGTCCTCTCCGCTCAGGTAGATGTTCACGAAGCGGCGCAGGGAGCCGTCTTGGTCGGAGATTCGGTCGCGTAGCTCGCTGAAGCGGTCGAAGAGGCCGTCCAGCACCTCTTGGACGGTTTCGCCTTCCAGCTGGGCCTCGGTTGCGCCCTCGGTGGCGGCTCGCAGCTGGGTGGGGATCTTTACGGTCACCGGCACCCTTGCTCAGCCCCTTCCGCTGCCCGCCAGCGCCACGTTCTTTGCGGTTGTTTGGAAGTGGGGCTCCACCTTGGTTTCGAACTCCTCCACGCTGGGGGCGATCGCGTGGGTATCGAATCTGCCCCGTACTGCGTCCAGTGTCTTCAGGCCCTCGCCGGTTATCACTAGGACGACGCGCTCGGAGGGGTCGATTTCCTTGCGGTCGGCCAGCTTCTTCAGGACTGCCGTGGTTACTCCGCCGGCGGTCTCCGTGAAAACGCCTGTGGTCTGGGCCAGCAGTTCGATGCCCTCGCGGATCTCCTCGTCGCTGACTGCGTCGATCGAGCCGCCGCTGCGGCGCGCCTCCTCTAGGGCGTAGGGGCCGTCGGCGGGGTTTCCGATTGCGAGGGACTTCGCGATCGTGTTGGGCTTCACTGGCCTGCACACATCGTTTCCGGCCGCGAACGCGCTTGCCACCGGGGCGCAGCCCTCGGCCTGGGCGCCGCTCATCCGCGGCAGCTCCCCGCTCACCAGCCCCAGCTCGCGCCACTCCGCGAAGCCCTTGGCGATCTTTGTGAACAGCGACCCCGAGGCGATCGGCACCACGCAGCGATCGGGCAGCTCGAAGCCGAGCTGCTCGGCGATCTCGTATGCCAGCGTCTTGGAGCCCTCCGCGTAGTAAGGACGCAGGTTGATGTTCACGAACGCCCACTCGCGCTCGGCGGAGAGCTCGGTGCAGAGGCGGTTGACGTCGTCGTAGTTGCCTTTGACGGCAACCAGGCGGGTGCCGTAGATGCCCGTGGCGAGCACCTTCTGCTCCTCCAGGTCCGCGGGGATGAACACGTAGGACTCCAGGCCCAGCGCCGCCCCGTGCGCCGCCACGGAATTCGCGAGGTTTCCGGTGGAGGCGCACGCGATCGTCTGGAAGCCGAGCTCCCGCGCCCGCGCCGCGGCAACCGACACCACCCGGTCCTTGAACGAGTGCGTGGGGTTGGCCGCGTCGTTCTTGACCCACACCTCCCCCAGCCCCAGCTGCCGCGCGAGCCGATCGGCGCGGATCAGCGGGGTGCAGCCCGCCGGGAGCCCCGTGCGCAGCGAGCCCCCGCCGCCGGTACCCCCCGACGGTCCGTCGGGGGCGCCACGGCCGTAGGAGGTGGTCGGCAGGAAGTCGGCGTAGCGCCAGATGTTCTGCGGGCCCCCCTGGATGCGGCGGCGCAGCTCGCCCACGTCGCCGTCAGCCAGGCGGCTGTGATCGTAGGCGACCTCCAGCGGGCCGAAGCACCGCTCGCACACGTACAGCGCCTCCAGCGGGTACTCCGCCTTGCACTCTCTGCACTTCAGGTTCGTAGCAGCCATTTCTGGGCTCCTTTGTCGTCTTCGCCATGTCCCGTGTGGCGAAGAACGTGAAGCCCGCCACACATCTGTCTGGAATTGGCACCTTCCGCGTTGGGACGCGGTGGTTGCCGGGGCTTCGTCGGGCCAGTCCCTCCACCCCTCTTGATGTGTACTGCTGTGGGCAGTATATCGGACCCGCGGCGGAAATGGGTTAGCGCCCATTTCGGGTGGACGTAACGTCGATCGGCCCCGGCAGGAGCGTCCCGCCGGCCCCGCATGGGCACCGTGCCGACAGCCTCGCAGTAACGCCACCACAGCGGCGGTGTAGGCCTCGCTGTGAGCACCATTCTACCCGCCGCCCAGCGGCGCCCGGAGGGCGAGGAGGGCTTCGACCTCGCCCAGGCCGACATCGAGGCGCCCAAGAAGCGCATGCTGATCATCGTCAACCCCTACGCCTCCACGGTCTCCGACGGGCTGCGCCACCTCGTCGTCCACGCGCTGGGCGACCGCTTCGAGGTCGACGCCGTCGACACCGAGGCGCGCGGACACGCCACCGAGCTCTGCCGCGAGGCCGCCCACGAGGGCTACGACGTGGTCGTGGCCTTCGGCGGGGACGGGACCGTCAACGAAGCCGCCAACGGACTGGTGGGCTCCCCCACCCCCCTGACCTGCCTGCCCGGCGGCTCGGCCAACGTGTTCGCCAAGATGCTCGGCATCCCCGGCGAGCTGATCGACGCCACCGAGCACCTGCTCGGGATGG
This sequence comes from uncultured Solirubrobacterales bacterium, assembly GCA_963713985.1. Lineage (GTDB taxonomy): Bacteria > Actinomycetota > Thermoleophilia > Solirubrobacterales > Solirubrobacteraceae > Palsa-744. The sequence goes on from OY970219.1 coordinate 3,188,246, forward strand.
CCGACGACTGGCGCGTGCACAAGGTCGACCTCGGCGTCGTCAACGGGCGCTGCTTCACCTTCGCCTCCGGCCTCGGCCTCGACGCCTCCGTCGTGCAGCGCGTGGACGCCAACCCGCGGCGCAAGGCCCGCTGGGGCCCCTGGTTCTTCACCCTGGTGGCCGTCCACACGTTCGCCCGGCGCTACCTCGTGCGCCCCCCACGCCTCACCACCCTCCTCGACAGCGAGGAGCACCCCGGCGTAACGGCGATCGTCCAGAACGGCTCCCCCTTCACCTACTTCAACACCCGCCCCATCGAGATCGCCGATAACGCCAAGCTCGACTCCGGCACCCTCTCCACCAGCGTCCTACGCCGCGCCCGCCCGCACGACATGCCCTCCATCGCCCTGCGCGCCTTCTCCAAGCACGCGCGCCTCTCCCGCCACCGCCAGATAACCGCCCTCGCACCAGCCACCAACCTGACCGTCCGCAGCGCCGACGGCAGACCCCTGCCCCTGCAGGTGGACGGCGACTACCTGGGCGAGGTGCTGCAGGCCAGCTACTCGATCAAGCCACAGGCCCTGAACGTCGTGGCGTGACTACCCCGCCGCGGCGCTGCCCGGGATGACGCGGTAAGCGTCAAACACCGACTCAGTGTTGCGAAGCCGGTTGATAGCCCCCTTCAAAGAGTGCGTGTCCGCAACCTCCACCACAAAGCGGTTCTTGACCATCGGCGGGTTGGAGAGGCAGCGTGCTTCCACAATGTTTGCGCCCGACTCGGAGAACACCCGTGAGAGGTCCTCGAGCAGCCGGTGGCGGTCCCAAGCATCGACCTGGATTTCCACCACGAACGCGCTCGCCTGCTCGCCCTCCCAGTGGACCTGCGTGAAGCGTTCGGGGTTCTTGCGCAGCACCGTCGCATTGGGGCAGTCCTCGCGGTGGATCGTGATGCCCCGCCCAAGGGAGATGTAGCCCACGATCGGATCCCCCGGCACCGGCCGGCAGCACTTGGCCAGGCGCAGCATCACGTCCTCCACGCCCTCCACCCGGATCCCGTACTGACCGGAGGAGCGCGTGGGGCGCCGAGCGGAGCGCCCCACCTTCAACAGATCGCTGGCCGCGGTCGCCGCCCCATCGGCGGCCTCGCCCTGCTTCAGCCGCTGCATCACCTTGTTGATGACGATCTTCGGCGAGACCTTCGCTCCACCCAGGGCGATGTAGAAGTCGTCCGCCTTGCGATAGCCCATTTCACGGATCACGTCCGCCAGCAGCGCCGACCCGGTGATCCGCTGCGCCGGGAGACCCTGTTTCTTGAGGTGCTCCTGGAGCAGGTCGCGCCCGGAGTGCTCGGTGTCCTGGCGGGACTCCGCTTTGAACCACGCCTTGATCTTGTTGCGCGCGCGGGTGGTCTTGACCATCGCCAGCCAGTCCCGCGAGGGACCGCGCTCGCGCTTGGTGGTGAGGATCTCCACGATGTCCCCGCTGCTCAGCTCGTAGTGCAGCGGCACGATCTTGCCGTTCACCCGCGCCCCCACGCAGCGGTGGCCGATCTCGGTGTGCACCTCGTAGGCGAAGTCCAGCGGCGTCGCGCCCAGCGCCAGCGACTTGACCTCGCCCCGGGGGGTGAACACGTACACCTCGTCCTCGAAGAGGTCGATCTTCAGGCTCTCCATGAACTCCTGGGGGTCGGACATGTCCTGCTGCCAGTCCAGCATCGAGCGCAGCCACTTGAGCTTCGCGTCCTCCGGCCACGCGGGCGTCGCCCCTTGGCCGCCCTCCCGGTGCGCAGCGGCCGGGGAGTCGCCTGCTCCCTCCGCTGCCGGGTGCCCGGGGTGGTGTCCGGAGCGTGACCCGCCCCCTCCGCCGGGTCCTGCGCCCCTGCGCTGCTTGTACATCCAGTGCGCCGCCACCCCGAACTCCGCCATCTCGTGCATCTCCAGCGTGCGGATCTGGATCTCCAGCGGCCGCCCCTCGGGCCCGATCACGGTGGTGTGCAGCGACTGGTACATGTTGAACTTCGGCATCGCGATGAAGTCCTTGAAGCGTCCCGGCAGCGGCTTCCACAGCGAGTGGATCACCCCCACCGCCCCGTAGCAGTCCTTCACGGAGTCCACGATCACCCGCATCGCGGTGAGGTCGTAGATCTCGTTGAACTCCTTGCCCTTCTTGGTCATCTTCGAGTAGATCGAGTAGAAGTGCTTGGCGCGCCCCGCGATCTGCGCCTCGATGCCCAGGCGGGTGAGCTCCCCGGCCAGGTACTCCCCGGCCTCGCTCACGTAGTGCTCGCGGTCGTCGCGCTGCTGGGCCACCAGACCCTTGATCTCCTGGTACTTACGGGGGTGCAGGGTCGCGAACGCGAGATCCTCGAGCTCCCACTTGATCGCGTGGATACCCAGGCGGTGCGCGATCGGGGCGTAGATCTCCAGGGTCTCCTTCGCCTTGTCGATCTGCTTCTGCTTGGGCATCGCCTCGATCGTGCGCATGTTGTGCAGGCGGTCGGCGAGCTTGATCAGGATGACCCGCACGTCGGTGGCCATCGCCACCATCATCTTGCGGTAGTTCTCCGCCTGCGCCTCATCGCGCGAGTGGAAGGTGATGCCGGTCAGCTTGGTGACCCCGTCCACCACGTTGGCCACCTCCTCCCCGAAGCGTTCGCGCACCTGCGCGATCGAAGCCGAGGTGTCCTCCACGGTGTCGTGCAGCAGCGCCGCGCACAGCGTCTCGGTATCCAGGCGCATCCCCGCGCAGATCCGGGCGACCCCGACGGGGTGCACGATGAAGTCCTCGCCGGACTTGCGCCGCTGCTCGGCGTGGTGTTCGCAGGCGAACGCAAACGCCTCTTCCACGCGCGCGCGGTCGATCTGCACGGCCGAGTCGGCGGCGTGCTCGGAGACGATCGCGAACAGGTCCCCCAGCAGCCGTCGCTCGAGCTCGCCGAGCTGCTGGGCGATCTCCGATCGGCCGGGCGGGGGGGTGGCGATGCTGGCCGCCGGGGGTGCCGGCCGGTCGGGTTCCCTCACGGGGTTTCTCTGCTCCTGGGGTGTGGCCATTGCCTTAAGGGTAGGCGACCGGGAGGGCTCAGGCGAAGAGGACCAGATCCGGCTCCTCGGGGGCCTCCAACGCGGGGCACGGGGACTCGGGCTCGATCTCCTCGCCCTCGGCCGGTTGGACGTGGCGCAGGACCAGGCGCGGCTCGCTCACCCCCCGCCACTCGTTGACCTCCAGCGCGAAGGTCGCGTCCGCGGGAGCCCCGTCGCGTACCGGCAGGCTCGCGCCGGAGCCGAAGGCCACCGCGCGGGCGCGGGCACCGTCCGCGAGGACCGTGAAGCGCACGTGTCTGCCCTCACCCATTGCTCTGCGATCGGCGAACCTCGCGCCCCGCACCAGCAGCGCCACCGCCGGGTTGGCGTGCCCGAACGGCGCCAGCGTCTGCAGCTCCTCCGCAAGCTCCATCTCCAGCTCCCCGCCCCGCACCACGGCGTCCACGCGCTCTCTGGCCACCAGCAGATCTGCGTCCAGGACACGCTCGGCATGCGCAGCGAACGCCTCGCCGAACGCCTCCAGGTTCGCGCGCTCGATCTCCAGGCCCGCCGCCGCTTCATGGCCTCCGTGGCGCACCAGGTGCCCCGCGCAGGCATTCAGCGCACCCAACAGGTCGAAGCCCGGGATGCTGCGACCCGACCCCCGGCCAACGGCCCCCTCCAGCGCGATCAGCACGAACGGGCGGTGGTGGCGCTCGGCCAGGCGCGAGGCCACGATCCCGATCACCCCCGGGTGCCAATCCTCGCCCGCGAGCACGTACCCCGCGCGCTTCCCCAGTGCCGCCACCTGGCGCTCGGCGTCGAAGAGGATGCGCGTCTCGACGTGTCTGCGCTCGCGGTTGGCGCGGTCGAGCTCCGCCGCGATCTCCCGCGCGCGCGTGGGATCGTCGGTCAGGATCAGCTCCAGGCCCGCGTCCGCCCGGTGCATCCGCCCGGCCGCGTTCAACCGGGGCGCCAGCGCGAAGCCCACCGTGCGCTCGTTCACCTCGCCGGCGGAGGAGCGCGCCACCTCGAGCAGCGCCCGCAATCCCGGCTTGGCCGTGCCCGCGAGCGCCCGCAGCCCGCGACGCACGAGCGCGCGGTTCTCGCCGAGCAGCGGCACCACGTCGGCGATCGTCGCCAGCGCCACGAGGTCGAGGTCCTCGTGCGGGTCATAGCGCGCGCCCGGGGAGCCTTGGCCGTCGACTGCGCCCACCGCCGCGGCTCGCAGGGGCAGGGGCCGCTCGACCGGGGGTGAAGCGCCGTCCACTCCCTCCCACAGCGCAAGCGCCAGCTTGTAGGCCACCGCAGTCGCGCAGAGATCGGCGCAGGGATACCCGCACACCGCGGGATGCACGATCGGCGCCTGCGGCAGCGCCCCGCCGGCCCGGGGGGAGTGGTGATCGCTGACCACCACCTCGATCCCCAGGGTTCGCGCCAGCTCCACCTCCTCCACGGCGGTGATCCCGCAGTCCGCGGTGAGCAGCAGGCGCGTCCCGCGCTCCCCCAGACGCCGCACCGTCTTCGCGTTCAGCCCATACCCGTCGCTCGCGCGGTCGGGCAGGTACCAGTCGACGTCCGCCCCCAACGCCCGCAGCACCCGCACCAGCACCGCCGTCGAGCAGATCCCGTCCACGTCGTAGTCCCCGTGCACCGTGATCCGCGTACCGGACCGCACATGGGCGAGGATCGTCGCGACCGCCTCCTGGATGCCGGCGAACGCACCCGGCGGATGACTCTCGTCGGCCGCCAGGAACGCCCGCGCGCGCAGCGGGTCGCCGAGACCGCGACGCACCAGGACCTGCGCCACCGCCCCGCTCACCCCGAGCTCTCCTTCGAGCGCCCGCAGCTGTGCCTGCGGGCACGGCGCGATCTCGAAGCGACGGAGCGAGTGGGTGGCCATTCCCGACCCACACTACGGGGGGGACTGGACGGAAGGGGCGCGTCTTTCAGGGCGGGTCCCGGTGGGGGCGCATCCGGGCGCGCCGATCTGCTTGAAAGCCGTTCTCAGCCGGCTGCGCCGGCCGATCCCCGAGCGGTCTGCTCGCGGCGCATCCCCTCGATGTAGACCGCGGCGATCCCGAGCAGCGCGCCGGGCACGGCGTAGAGCACGACGGCGATGTCGGTCGCCTTTTTCCCGGGGATGCTCAGGCCGGAGACTTTGATGCTGTAGATCAGCGTGCCGATCACGACCGCGCCGAGCAGCGCACCGACGAACGCGCCCACGATCCCGCCCCAGAAGCGGTCCGGCAGGAAGATCGTGAAGTGCCAGATCGCCAGGCCCATCATCACCCAGCCCAGAAGGCCCATCAGCGACTCCTCCCATGGCGGCGGTTGCGTGGCCTTTTCTGGCGTTTGGGCTGTTCCTTGAACACGAGATCCTCCGGGGTGAGGTCGGCCGCCGGGTCCTGCCCCGCCGGCGGAGGCTTGGGCTCTGCCGGCGGCGCGACGGAGGCGGCCTTCGGGGAGGTTCCCCCCACCGGCATCGTACCCGTGCTCGCGCCCGCAGCTGGAGACCCGTCCGCGTCGCCGGCGCGGCCACGGCGGCCATTGCCGCGAGCGCCCCGGCGAGCGGCCCCGGGAGCGGCGCCGGTGGGCGGCGGCGGCTGCTCCCCGCCCCGCTCGATGTCCAGGTCACGCACCATCTTGTCGAACTCCTCCTGGGAGACCTCGTCTCCAGCACCCCCCGCGGCGGCGCCCCGCGAACCCAGGAGCCCGCCGACTGCGCCCAGACGACCGGCGCCCCCCCGCCCGGAGCGCTGCCGTGTCGGTTCCACGTCGATCGGGGCGCCATCCAGCCCGGTCGCATACGCGGGCACCGCGCCGAAGTCGCGGATCAGCCGCGCACGGCGGTTGCGGTAGGAGCCCTCGCGTTCCTTCCAGTGAGTCAGCACCGGGGAGGCGATGAAGATCGAGGAGTACGCCCCGGAGGCGATACCCACCATCAGCGCGAACGCGAAGTCCTTCAGCGTTTCCCCGCCGAAGAAGAGCAGCGCGAGCACCGGCAGCAGCGTGCAGAAGCTCGTCGCCAGCGAGCGCGTGACCACCTCGGACATCGAGCGGTTGACGATCTGGGAGAACGCGGCGCGCGGCATGCGCGGCACGTTCTCGCGCACGCGGTCGAAGACGATGATCGTGTCGTACAGCGAGTACCCCAGGATCGTCAGCAGCGCGGCGACCGTGGAGGTCGTCACTTCGCGGCCCGTGAGGGCGTAAACGCCCGAGGTGATCAGCAGGTCGTGCATCAGCGCGATCAGCACGGGCACCGCGTACTTCCACTCGAAGCGCAGCGCGATGTACACGGAGATCACGATCAGCGAGGCGATGATCGCCAGCACCGCGCTTTTGGCCACCGACTGGCCGAAGGTCGGCCCGATCGTGGTGTCGGAGTTGTCGCGCAGAATGAAGGCCTTGTTGAGCGATTCCTCGACCGCGACCACTTCGTCCGGTTTGAGTTTCTTGACCGAGATCTGGTAGCCGTCACCGCCGACGTCCTTGTCGCCGGTGAGCTTCTGGATCTGGGCGTCGCCGAGGTTGTGCGCGCGCAACACCGTGCGAATCTGTTCCTCGGAGGCCGGCTTGACGAACCCCGTCTGGATGCGGGTGCCAGAGGTGAAGTCGATGCCGAGGTTCAGCCCTTTGCCGCCGATCGCCAGGGCCCCGATCAGCAGGATCGTGCCCGACAGCGAGAAGAACCACTTCGAGGCCCCCATGAAGTCGAAGCGCAGCGCGCGCCGCCGGCGGGCCGCGCCGAGCATCGCGGGGTGGCCCACCAGGCGCGAGCGGCCCATCGCGCCGAGCGCGGCCTGGGTGGCGAGCACGGCGGTGAACAGCGAGAGCAGCGTGCCCAGCCCGAGTGTGAAGGCGAAGCCCTGGACTTCGGCGGTGGCCAGCGCGAAGAGGATGAAGGCGGTCATGAACGTCACCACGTTGGCGTCCACGATCGCCGCGAAGCCGCGTTTGTAGCCGGCGGCGATCCCCGCCGGGATCGAGCGCCCGGCGCGGATCTCCTCCTTGACGCGCTCGAAGATCACGATGTTGGCGTCCGCCGCGATGCCGATCGTGAGGATCAGGCCGGCGATGCCCGGCAGCGTCATGACGATCGGGATCGCCTTGATCAGGGCGAAGTAGTAGATGCTGTAGATCGCGAGGCCCGCGACGGCGACCATCCCCAGCACGCGGTAGAAGGTCAGCAGGAAGAGGCACACGATCAAGAGGCCCGCGAGCATCGCCAGCAGGCCCTGGCTGAGCGCCCGTTTGCCGAGCGTGGCGGAGACCTGCGACTGGGAGATCAGTTCCAGCTTGATCGGCAGCGCGCCCGACTGCAGCTCGTCGGCGAGGTTCTGCGCGGAGGTGAGCGTGAACCCGCCGGTGATCTGCGAGCCGTTGCTGGCGTCGATGCCGTCGGGGTATTCGACGTAGTTGATCGAGGGCGCGGTGATCACCTGTTCGTCGAGCACGATCGCGAAGTGCTGTATCGCGTTCGCCTTGCTGACGCCCGGCAGCTGGGCGTTCTGGCCGCGCTGGGCGATTTCCTTGGTGACGCGTTCGAAGACCTTGCGCCCGTGCGAGGAGAAGCCGAAGGTGACGTCCGGAGCACCCGAGCCGCCGCCTTCGCTCTGAGTGCCCTGCGTGGGGTTGTTGATGTCTTCGCCGCTCAGCACCGGGTCGTCGTTGAGCACGTAGAAGCTGTTGGGTTCGGCCTTGGTGATCTTGCTGTTGAATTCTTCGGAGCGGGCCTCGACGAGCACCGTGCCCGGGTTGACACGCACCGCCTTCACCTTCGCGCCGGCCGGGGGTTTGTAGCCGTCGGCGTAGAGCTCGGACTCCGTGTCCGCCGGGCCGCAGATCGGCTTGCCGCCGGCGCAGAGGACCTTTTCGTGCTTGGCTTCGATCAGATACCAGGCGCCGTAGATGCAGTCATTCACCTGCGCCGGCGTGCACCCCGGCTGGTAGGTGGTGTCGTTCGAGCGGAGGATCGCCGGGCGTTTGGCGGCCCGCAGGATCGCTCCATACTCGGGCAGGCCCGAGGCGACCGAGGCCGGTTCGGCGCCCCCGGTGACGCCACGTTCGCCCGGCGCCGCGGGCGCGCCCGTGGGGCCGATCACGTTGGGCTCCCAGTCGTAGAAGTGCAGCTGGGCGGTCTTGCCGACCTGTTCCTGGGCGCGCCTGGCGTTGCTCACGTCCGGCAGCGAGACGTCGATTTCGGCGTTCCCCGTGCGCTGGATTTCCGGCTGGGCGACGCCGAGCTGGTCCACGCGCTTGCGCATGATGTTGATCGCGCGTTCGAGCGATTCGTTGTTGACCTTCGCCTGGGCGGTGGGGGTGCCCTTGTAGATGAGTGAGACCCCGCCCTTCAGGTCGAGGCCCAGGCGGGTCGGCTTGGTCGCGATCACGACCGCCGAGCCCGCCAGCAGAGCGGCGACGATCAGCAGGACCAGCGTGTTGCGGCGGCGGTCGCTCACTGGCAGCCGTAGGCTGGCCGGCCGAAGCCGGGTGACACGCGCCTGCGGCGCGAGTCCCCGTTTCGCCCAGCCGCGTCTGAGCACGGGTGGGACGGCAGCATGGTCGAGGGCCTATGCGCGCGAGGGTGCGATGTTACGGTCGACGGCGGGGCGGTCATTCGGATCCAAGACTACTTGTCCGGGGTAAGCACGAGCAAAAGACCGCCCTCGTCGTCGTAGGCGGGAAACATGTCGGCGTGCGCGGTCGCGGGCAGGTCGCGGTCGCCGCTGACGCGCACGGGCTTGCCGAGCGCGCGCACACCCCACTCGAGCACCGTGCCCAGGGGGTCGTCCCCGCCCGAGAACTCCAGGCCGAGCGCTTGCGCGACAGGCCGCCCGATCACCGCTTCCTCCTCGAGGCCGGTGAGCGCGAAGGAGTTCTTGCCGCAGCCGATCACCCGCCCCTCGCGGTCGCAGACGAAGAACGCGGCGTCCGGGGCGGGGTAGTAGTCGTCGAGCAGTTCGAAGAGAAAGGCGAACCCGCACTTCGCGCAGCCCTTCGGTTGGCGGGTGAAGCCGAGGTTGCGGTCCAGCTCGCTGGAACGGTGGCCACAGTTGGGGCAGATGAAGGGGTGGGACATGTCTGATTGGAAGAGGGGCCCGTTCCCCGGCCTTTGGCCGGGCTTGCGCCACGGTTTCGATTGAAAAAACAGGGCCTCGGCACACCGGCCTGCGGCCGGCTGCGCCGCCCTCTAGACACACAGAGTAGGGAAGGCGCCGCGTGGAGGCTCCGCCCAATGGAACACGGGGTGGGGGGCTAGAAGAGCGCCTCCCCGCCCGCAGCGCCGGATCCCGTGCGCCCGCCCTGCGGGGCCAGCCATCCCTCGGGGGGCTGCAGCCCCAGATGGGCGAACGCGGCGGGCGTGGCGGCGCGCCCGCGGGGGGTGCGCTTGATGAAGCCCTCCCGCAGGAGGTGGGGCTCGTAGATGTCCTCGATCGTGTCGCGCTCCTCGCCGACCGTCACGGCGAGCGTGGAGAGCCCCACGGGACCACCGTCGAACTTCTCGCAGATCGCACGCAGGATCTCCCTGTCCAGACGGTCCAGGCCCCGCTCGTCGACCTCCAGCAGATCAAGTGCCGCGCGCGCGGCGGCGGCGGTGAGCACGCCCTCCATGCGCACCTGCGCGTAGTCGCGCACGCGCCGCAGCAGCCGGTTGGCCACGCGCGGGGTGCCGCGGCTGCGCTCGGCGATCGCCATGGCGCCGCCCTCCTCGAGGGGGATCTCGAGGATTCCCGCGGAGCGCTCGACGATCGCGGCGAGCTCTCGGGTCGCGTAGGGCTCCAGGCGCGCCTGGATGCCGAAGCGGTCGCGCAGCGGGGTGGTGAGCAGCCCCGCGCGGGTGGTCGCCCCCACGAGCGTGAAGGGGGGCAGATCGAGCGTCACCACGCGCGCTCCCGCTCCCTGCCCGACGGTGATCGGCAGGCGGTGGTCCTCCATCGCGGGATAGAAGGTCTCCTCGAGCGCCCGCGGCAGGCGGTGGATCTCATCGACGAAGAACACGCTGCGCGGCTCCAGGGCGGTGAGAAACGCCGCGATGTCTCCCTTTCGCTCCAGTGCGGGCCCCGCGGTCTGCACGAAGGGCGCATCGAGCTCGCTCGCGACGATCTGCGCGAGCGAGGTCTTGCCCAGCCCGGGGGGGCCGGCGAGGAGCAGGTGGTCGAGCGCCTCCCCACGCCCCGCGGCGGCCTCGATCGCGACCGCGAGCTGCTCGCGCAGGGCGCTCTGGCCGACGAACTCGCGTAGACGGCGCGGGCGCAGCGAGCGCTCGAGCTCCTCCTCGAGCTCGTCCTGCTCGTCCAGGTCCGGGGTTTGGATGCGGCTCATTGGAGGATCACCCGGTGCGTGCCGTGCGCAGCGCCTGCGCGATCAGCTCCTCGGCGCTCTCGCCCGTCGCCTCGCGCAGCAGCTCCTCGGCCTCGCCGTGGGTGTAGCCGAGCTCGAGCAGCCCGTCGCGGGCGAGCGTGCGGGGGCTCGCCACGCGGCGGGCTTTGATCGCGGAAGCAGCGGCGGCACTGCCCACCTCGATGTCCGCGCTCACCCCCACCTTCTCGCGCAGCTCGACGATGATCCGCTCCGCGGTGCGCTTGCCGATCCCCGGCACCGCCTGCAGGCGCGCCGCGTCGCCCGCGGCGAGCGCCCCCACGAGCTCCCGCGGCGGCCCGGCGGAGAGCACCGCGAGCGCGACCTTGGGGCCGACGGCCTGCACGGAGAGCAGCATCAGGAAGAGGTCGCGCTCCTGCTCGGAGTGAAAGCCGTAGAGCTGCAGCGCGTCGTCGCGCACGATCAGGTGGGTGTGCAGCGTCGTCTCGCCGCCGACCGCGGGGACGTGGCGCAGCGTCTCCGCGGAGACGGAGGCGCGGTGGCCGACCCCGCCACAGAGGATCACCACGTGGTCTGAGCGGCGCACCGCGACCTCGCCTCGCAGCAGCGCGATCATGCGGAGATCGCCTCAGCCACGGCACCCGCCAGCGGCGCGGCGTTCAAGTGGCAGAGCGCCACCGCGAGTGCATCGGAGGCGTGGTCTGGGGTGGGTGGCTCGGAGAGCGAGAGCAGCGTCTGCACCATCCGCGCGACCTGGTCCTTGCCCGCACGGCCGTTGCCGCAGACGGAGGACTTCACGCGTTGGGGGGTGTAGGAGAAGCACGGCACACCGCGCTCGCCGGCGGCGAGCATCGTCACCCCGCGGGCGTGACCGACCGCGAAGGCGGTCTGCACGTTCTGGCCGAAGTACAGCTGCTCCAAAGCCATCGCGGCGGGGCGGTGCTCGTCGATCAGCTCCAGCACGCGCTCGTGCACGCTCGCCAGGCGCGACTCCAGGGCGACCCCGGCTGGGGTGTCGATCACGCCCCCGTCGAGCGCGGCCATGCGACGCCCACGGCGGGCGACGACGCCGTAGCCGGCGTTGGCGAGGCCGGGGTCGATCCCGAGGACGATCATGGAACGTGATTCTGCGCGGGGCGTCGGACGCCTGCTCGCAGAGCCCCGCGCTCCCGCCGCCGTGGTCTGCGCGGTGGGCGCGCAGAGCCGACGCAGGCTCAGTGGCGCCACGGCGCGGCGCCCGAGGCCCAGAGGTCGTTGAGCGCCACGGCGTCCTTGTAGGTGTCCATGCACTCCCAGAAGCCCTCGTGGCGGTGGGCACGCAGCTGACGATCGGCGGCAAGGCGCCGCAGGGGCTCGCGCTCGAACACGGAGTCCTCCCGCAGATAGGCGAACGCGCCTGCTCGCAGGCAGAGGAAGCCGCCGTTGATCCAGTGCTCGGAGCGGGGCTTCTCGCGGAAGCCCAGCACCCGCTCGCCGTCCCCGTCCAGCTCGGCCACCCCGAACTGCAGCTCGGGGCGCACGACGGTGATCGTGGCGAGCGCCCCGTGGTCCTCGTGGAAGCGCAGCAGCTGCGCGAGGTCGATGTCGGCGAGGCCGTCGGCGTAGGTGAGGCAGAACGTGGGCTCGCCCGCGAGCAACTCCTCCAGGAGCTTGACGCGACCGCCCGTGGGGGTGTCCGCTCCGGTGTCCACGCAGCGCACCCCGACCTCCGCCGGCCAGGGCTGCTCGGCGGCGAAGCGCGCGATCAGCTCGCCGCGGTAGCCGGTGGCGAGCAGGAAGCGGCGAAACCCCTGGGCGGCATACAGCTCGATCACGTGCTGGACGATCGGCCTGCCCCCGATCTCCACGAGTGGCTTGGGGATCTCGCTGGTGCGCTCCCGCAGGCGCGTGCCGCGACCGCCGCAGAGGATCACGACGGGTGGGCGGTCAGCCAAGGGCGCGCGCGAGCAGCTCGGCGGGGGCGTCGAAGTTGGCGTGCACCGCCGAGACGTCGTCGTTCTCTTCGAGGGAGTCGATCAGCTTCATCAGCTTCACCACCTGGCCCTCGTGCTCGATCGGCACGAGGCTGGAGGGGCGGTAGGTGAGCTCGGCGCTCTCGAGCTCGATCCCGGCCTCCTCCAGCACCCGGCGCACGGCGGTGAAGTCGCCCAGCGCGGTGACCACCTCAAAGACGTCCTCGTCCTCGGAGATGTCCTCCGCGCCGGCCTCCACCGCGACGAGCAGGTCGTCCTCGGTGTAGCGCGAGGCGTCCACGACGATCACGCCCTTCTTGTCGAACAGGTAGGCCACCGAGCCGGGCTCGCCGAAGGAGCCGCCGTATTTGGTGAAGAGGTTGCGCACGTCGGGCCCCGTGCGGTTGCGGTTGTCGGTGACGGTCTCCACCAGCAGCGCCACGCCGGCGGGGCCGTAGCCCTCGTAGATCACGGTCTCCAGGGCATCCGCGTCGCCGCCCTCACCGGTGCCCTTGGCGATCGCGCGCTCGATGTTGTCCTTGGGCATCGAGGCGGCTTTGGCCTTGCGGATCGCATTCTCCAGGGCGGCGTTCGCGTCGGGGTCCCCCCCGCCCTCGCGTGCGGCGACGGTGACGGCGCGCGCGAGCTTCGTGAACGCGGCCCCGCGGCGGGAGTCCACGATCGCCTTCTTGTGCTTGATGCTCGACCACTTGGAGTGTCCTGACATGGCCTAGAGCTTAGGATGCAGAGCGCGTGGACGCTCCCTCCCCCGAGATCTTCAAGGCCTACGACATCCGTGGCCTCTACGGCGAGCAGATCGATGGCGAGATCGCCGAGCTGATCGGCCGCGCCTTCGCGCGGGTGCTCTCGCGCCTGGAAGGAAAGCCCACCGGCGAGCTGCGTGTGGGGCTGGGGCGCGACATGCGCCTGACGGCGCCCGAGCTCGCGGGGCGCTACCGGGAGGGCCTGCTCGCCGAGGGGGTGCACGTGCTCGACGCGGGGCAGGTGGGGACCGAGATGCTCTACTACCTCGTCGGCTCCCGCGGCCTGGACGGGGGGCTGATGTGCACGGCCTCGCACAACCCCAAGGCCTACACCGGCGCCAAGCTCGTACGCGGGGGGGCGCTGGCGCTCTCCGGCGACAGCGGCATCCAGGACATCCGCCGGTTGATCGAGGCGGGGCTGGACGGGGACACGGCGGGCGAGGCCGCCACCGGGCGCCCCGGCGCAGCCGGGGGCACACGGGGCGCCGTAGAGGAGGTGGACGTGGCCGCGGAGTTCCGGGAGGCCGCGCTGCGCTTCATCGACCCCGCGGCGATCGCACCGCTGAAGGTCGTGGTGGACGGAGGCAACGGGATGGCGGGCCCGATGGTGGGACCGCTGTTGGAAGGACTGGGACTCGACCTGATCGAGACGTACTGGACGCCGGACGGCAACTTCCCCGACCACGAGCCCAACCCGCTGCTGCCAGAGAACCGGCAGTTCGTGATTGACAAGGTGCTCGAGACCGGTGCCGACCTCGGGATCGCGTGGGACGGGGACGCGGACCGGTGCTTCTTCATCGACGACACCGGGCTCTTCGTGGACGGCGACTTCCTCACCGCACTGCTGGCGGAGTCGCTGCTGAGCAAGCAGAAGGAGGGGGAGGGCGGCGTACCGGGACGGCAAGGCCAAGCCTCCGCGGCGGGGGGGCCGCCCGAGGCGATCCTCTACGACGTGCGCGCCTCGCGGGCAGTGCCTGACACGGTCACCCGCGCCGGGGGCACGCCTTATGTGAACCGCGTGGGGCATGCCTTCTTCAAGACGCGGATGCGCGCCGAGGGCTCGCTGTTCGGGGGGGAGGTCTCGGGGCACTACTACTTCCGCGACTTCTACTGCGCGGACTCGGGCACGCTGCCGGCGCTCCTGATCCTCGAGCACCTCTCGCGGACCGCCAAGCGCATGTCCGAGCTGCTCGCCCCCTACCGCGAGCACTACTTCATCTCCGGGGAGATCAACTCCGAGGTGGCCGACCAGGAGGGGAAGATGCAGGAGATCGCAGCACGCTACGCCGACGCCGAGCAGTCCCACCTCGACGGGATCTCGATCGACTACGAGGACTGGCACTTCAACGTGCGCCCCTCCAACACCGAGCCGCTGCTGCGCCTCTGCCTGGAGTCGCTGCGCTCCCACGAGGACATGGAGCGCCGCCGCGACGAGGTGCTGGCGCTGATCCGCTCATGAGCCCCCGCGGGCGGCCCTCCGCGTCGCCGGGGGACGCGGCCGAGGCGGAGGGAGCAGCCGCGGGCCCGGCTGAGGCGGAGAGGGGAGGCGCGGGAGGCACGGCCAAGCAGGAAGGGAAAGACTCGAGGGGCGAGGCCGAGCGCGACGAGCGCTCCCCGGACGCCGCTCTGGAGTGGGCGGCGGGCGAGGGGATCCACTGCCTGGCGATCCCCACGCCCTTCGCGGTGGGGCGCGTCAACGCCTACCTGATCGAGGACGAGCCGCTCACGCTGATCGACTCGGGCCCCAACTCCGCCAAGGCGCTGGACGAGCTCGAACAGGCGCTCGCCGCGCGCGGGCACGCGATCGAGGACCTGGAACTGCTGGTCATCACCCACCAGCACATCGACCACATCGGCCTCGCCGCGATCCTCGCGCGGCGCTCCGGCGCGCAGGTGGCGGCGCTCGAGGGCCTGGATCGGCGCCTGCGGGACTTCCGTGCGGAGGCCGAGCTGGACGACCGCTTCGCCGCGCGCATCATGCTGCGCCACGGCGTCCCCACCGACGTGGTCACCGCCCTGCGCGCGGTCTCCGCGAGCTTCCGCGCGTGGGGCTGCACCGTGGAGGTGGACCGCCCGCTCGCCGAGGGGGAGGAGCTGAAGCTGCGCGACCGCACCCTGCAGGTCCTGCACCGTCCCGGCCACAGCCCCTCGGACACGGTCTTCTGGGATGAGCGCCGCTCGCTGCTGATCGCCGGGGACCACCTGTTGGCGCACATCTCCTCCAACCCCCTCCTCACCCGGCCGCTGGAGGCACAGGGCGACTACGACGGGCCCCGTCCGCAGGCGCTTCCCACCTACCTGGACTCCCTGCGCCAGACGCGCGCGATGGAGCTCGAGCTCGTGCTCTCCGGCCACGGCGACCCGATCGAGGATCATGTCGCGCTGATCGACGAGCGCCTGCACCTACACGAGCGCCGCGCCGAGCGCATCCACCGGCTGATCGCCGAGCGGCCCCGCACCGCCTACGAAATGGCCCACGAGCTGTGGGGCAACGTCGCCGTCACCCAGGCCTACCTCACGATCTCCGAGGTGCTCGGCCACATCGACCTGCTGCTCGGCGAGGGGCGCGCGGTCGAACACGAGGAGGGTGGGATCGCGCGGTTCGGGGCCGCGTAGGGCCCCACCACGCACTATCGGACAGCCCGGATGCCTCAATGATCGTTCGAGCGATTCTTCCCGGCAGCCCTCTGCGCCGGAAAGTCGATCACCTCCGCTGCCTCTCGTCGCTCGATCGGGTGCACCTCTCCCTCGCCGATCGACATCACCACATCGAGATCCCGGAGAGCACTCAGCGTTTCGGAGGCGACCATCAGAGTCATTCCCCGTTCGCTCGCGGAAGACCGCAGCAGATCGAGAAACCGCCGGACCTCGCGTTCGCTTGGCATCACCGCGGGCTCATCCACCAGCAACAGAGACGGATCGAGCATCAGCGCCTGCGCGAGCGCAACGCGCAGACGATCGACCAGCGAAAGCGAGTGCACTGGAGTCTCGGCACGATCGAGCATCTCTATGCTTTGCAGTGCGCGGCGTGCAAAACGCTCCGCCTTTCTGGGGCCAAGACCGCGGACGAGCAAAGGGAGTGCAACGTGCCTTACGGCCTTCACGTTGTGCACCGGCAAAGCCGGCTCGCCTATCCACGCAACGCGAGGGCGTACGAGTTTTGCGCGCTTCCCGGCCGACAGGGCCGTGAGGTCATGTCCTTCGAAGCGGATCGTACCCTCGTCTGGCACGTCAATACCAGCCGCGATACGTAGAAGGGTCGACTTTCCCGACCGACGCTCGCCCACCACTCCGAGGTGCGTGCCAGCGCGGATCTCGAAGGACACCCGATTCAGCAACGCCCCAACATCCGCGTATTGCTTGCTGACGCTCTCGAACGCGAGCAGCGGGCTGTCATCGCGGGTGTCATCCTCCTCGAGTCCTTCGAGATGGAACTTGATCGCCGCATACATTTCCCGCTCGCACTCCTCGCGCGTCGCGCCAGTGGCAACGACACCCGGGATGTCCGGGCTGTACGCCGAGTAGTTGGCGGCGTCGTCACCCTCGACGACGATCCGGTGGCGCTTAGCGGTCATCTCTACTTGAGTCCTGCCTGTCTGAGAATGCTAGCGAGCGTCTTGGGGTGGAGGGTGTCCCTCGGCTTGCCCGCCACCGTCACCTTGCCCGGTCGATCGGCGTGCTTGAACTGGCGATGGCTCCCTTTGGTCCGAGACAGCTCCCAGCCGTCCCGTTCCAAAAGTCGGATGACTTCGGCACCCTTCATCCGGGTGACTCCTACCAATCGACTCGGTCGTATCCCGGTCGCCGCGTCTGCTGCCCTGCTCGGCGCGGCCCTGGGCGACCTCGCGCGCCACGGCTTGGAGGAACAGCCGGTGCACCCGCGCGTCGTCGGTAAGCTCGGAGTGGAAGGCGACCGCCAGCACGTCGCCCTCACGCGCGGCCACGGGTTGGCCGTCCACCTCGGCGAGCACCTCCACACCCGGGCCGCGCTCGGCGATCCACGGTGCGCGGATGAACACGCCGCGCAGCGGGCGGGTCGGGTCCTCGATCCCGCGCACCGTGATGTCGACCTCGAAGGAGCGAACCTGGCGGCCGAAGGCGTTGCGCTGGGCGTGCATGTCCATGAGACCTAGGTGGTCGCGGTCCAGCAGGATCAATCCCGCACACGAGCCGAGTACAGGCACGCCGCGGCCGGCCGGCGGCGCCGCCGCGAGCGCTCGCAGCGGCGCCGCGAGGCCCTCGCGCTCGATGCCCAGCGTCATCGTCGTGGACTCTCCGCCGGGGATCACGAGACCCGCGAGGCCTTCCAGGTCTGCCGGCACCCGTACCTCGCGGACCTCGGCGCCGAGGCGGCGTAGCACTCGCGCGTGGGCCTCGAAGCCACCCTGCAGTGCGAGCACCCCCACCAGCGGCCGCACCGGCGCGACGTCGTCTCCCACTCCGGGATTCGCGCCCGTGGCGCGCTCACCAACCACGCGACGCGAGGAGCTGCTCGTCCTGAAGCTTGGAGCTCTCCAGGCTCGCCATCGCGCTGCCGAGGCCCCGCGAGGCCGCCGCGACGCGCGCGGGGTCCTGCCAGTGCGTGGTGGCCTCCACGATCGCGCGCGCACGGGTCGCGGGGTCCTCGGACTTGAAGATCCCCGAGCCCACGAACACCCCCTCGGCGCCCAGCGCCATCATCAGCGCTGCGTCCGCGGGCGTGGCGATCCCGCCCGCGCAGAACAGCACCACCGGCAGGCGCCCCTCGGCGGCGACCCGGCGCACGAGATCGAGCGGCGCCCCGTGCTCCTTGGCGGCCGTGGCCAGCTCGCCATCCTGGAGGGTCATCAGGCGGCGGATGGCCCCCGTGATCATGCGCATGTGGCGCACCGCCTCCACGATGTCCCCCGTGCCGGCCTCGCCCTTGGAGCGGATCATCGCCGCGCCCTCGCCGAGGCGCCGCAGCGCCTCCCCGAGGTTGGTGGCGCCGCACACGAAGGGCACCTTGAAGGCCCACTTGTCGATGTGGTTGGCCTCGTCCGCCGGAGTGAGGACCTCGGACTCGTCGACATAATCGACCTCCAGCGCCTGGAGCACCTGGGCCTCCACGAAGTGCCCGATGCGTGCCTTCGCCATCACGGGGATGGTGACCGCCTCCTGGATCCCGGCGATCATCTCGGGGTCCGACATCCGCGCCACGCCCCCGTCGCGGCGGATGTCCGCGGGCACACGTTCGAGGGCCATCACCGCCGCGGCGCCCGCGTCCTCGGCGATCTTCGCCTGCTCGGGGGTGACCACGTCCATGATCACCCCGCCCTTCAGCATCTCCGCCAAGCCGGCCTTGACCGTGAACGTCGCCTCGTCGCGCATGCAGCGAAGTCTAGACGCCCGGGTCTCGCTACTTCAGCCGGAAGGCCTTGATGCGGTCTTCGTACTGCGCGCTGTCGCGCGAGTAGACCCCGTAGGCGAGCGCCTGGATGAGGCTCAGGAGCGCCGCGTGCGAGCGCACGTAGGCGGGGCTGTTGGAGGAGTAGTAGAGCTTGATATGCGCGAGCTTCGCCACCTCCGAGAGGGTCGCGTCGGTGATCGCCGCCGTACGCGCCTTGCGGTGGCGCGCAAGCTTCATCGCGCGCAGCACCAGCGGGTGCGGGCGCCCCGCGGAGAGGCCGATCACGAGCGTGCCCTCGTCGATGCGCCCCAGACGGCTCAGCGCCTCCTGGGAGGGGCTCGCGACCACGTCCACCCGCAGGTCCAGCAGCATCAGCAGGTGACGCAGGTAGCTCGCGAAGAACGCCATCTGGTCGGTGCCCGCCACCAGCACCTTCTCGGCGCTCACGATCGCGTCGATCAGCTCGTCCACCGCCGCCCGCGAGACCTTGCGCGCGGTCTCCTCCACGTTCAGGTGATCCGCTGCCAGGGCCGCCTCGAACTCGTTCTGGTCCAGGGAGAACAGCGGCGCGGAGCTCCCGTTGGAGGATCGACCGGACTCCCCCCCGCCCGCCGCGTGCAACCGCCGGTACTCCTCCCGCGCCGCCGCCTGCAGCTCGGGGAAGCCCTCGAAGCCGAGCGCCTGGGAGAAGCGCACCACCGTCGAGCTCGAGGTGTTCGCGCGGCGCGCCAGCTCCTCCGCCGTCTGGAAGGCCGCCTCGTCGAGGTGATCCACGATGTACTGCGCCACATCCTTCTGCGAGCGCGAGCAGCCCTCGAAGCGCGTCTGGATGTACTTCGAGAGGCTCTGGTGCTCACCCGAGGCGCCAAGCGGCGGGGCCTGCACTGTTGTCGATCCCATTCGCTTCATCGGCCCCGTTGTTCGACGCCCCCCGCTCGGACTCCTCCCGAAGCGCCTCGAACTTCAGCGGAGCGTCTCAGCCAAGCGTCTGCGTGCGGGGGTGGGCTTCGCGCCCAGGGGGCTCCACGATGCTCGTGGCGCCCCTCAGCGGATCGTCTGCGCGAGCTGCACGAAGAAATCGAGCGCACCCGGGTTCGCCAACGAGCCCGTGCTCGCCGCCTCGCCCGCCGGCGCGCCCATCAGGATCCGCTTCACCGGCACCTCCAGCACCTTGCCCGAGAGCGTGCGGGGCACCTCCTCGATCTGCATCACCCGATCGGGGACGTGGCGCGGCGAGCAGTCCTCGCGGACGCGCCGCCGGATCCTGCCCACCAGCTCCTCGTCGAGGGTGACCCCCGGACGCAGCACCACGAACAGCCACATGCTCAGCTCCCGGCCGGGCTGGGCGCTCTGCGAGTACTCGCTGGGGACGTCCACCACCAGCGCGTCCATCACCTCCACCACTGCGCCCGCCGCGCGGTAGATCTCGCTGGTGCCCATCCGCACCCCCTGGCGGTTGATCGTCGCGTCCGAGCGGCCGTAGATCACCGCGCCCCCGCGCGGGGTGATCCTGATCCAGTCCCCGTGGCGCCAGATGCCGGGGTACATCGAGAAGTAGCTCTCCCGGTAGCGCTCCCCAATCCGATCCCCCGGATCGGATTCGGGGTCGGCGGGCGGGTCACCCCAAAAATAGATCGGCATCGAGGGCAGCGGCTCGGTCAGCACCAGCTCCCCCACCTCGTCGACCACGCTGTGCCCCTGCTCGTCCCAGGCCTCGACCGCACACCCCAGCACGCGGCACTGCAGCTCTCCTTCGTATACCGCCAGCAGCGGGCAGCCGCCCACGAACGCGGTGCACACGTCGGTGCCCCCGCTCGTGGAGAACAGCCACACGTCCGGCTTCACATAGCGGTACACCCACGCGAAGCTCTCCGGCGCCAGCGGCGAGCCGGTCGAGCCGATGCTCCGCAGCGCGCTCAGATCGAAGTCCCTGCCGGGCTGCACGCCCGCCTGCTCGCAGGCGCTCAGGAGGCCGGCGCTGAGGCCCATGCAGGTGATCCCGGCGCGCTCCGCCAGCGCCCACATCGCGCCGAGATCGGGGTGGCCGGGGCTGCCGTCGTAGAGCACGATCGCCGCTCCCGTGAAGAGGCAGCCGACCAAAAAGTTCCACATCATCCAGCCCGTCGTGGTGTACCAGAACATGCGCTCCCCCTCGTGCAGGTCCAGGTGCAGGTGGCCCTTCTTCAACTGCTCCACCAGGATCCCCCCGTGGCTGTGCACGATCGCCTTCGGCAGGCCCGTGGTGCCCGAGGAGTAGAGGACCCACAGCGGGTGATCGAAGGGCACCTGCTCGAACACGGGCTCCCCGCCCGACCCTCGCTCGCCTGCCCCCAACTCACGCAGCTCACTCCACGCGAGGCCCCCCGGCCAGCCCGCGGGAACCGCGGGGGCGTCCTGCTCGAACAGGTAGGGCACGAGCACCGCGTGGCGCACGCTGGGCAGCTCCGCGAGGATCCCCCCCACCACCGCGCGTCTGTCGAAGTCCTTGCCCCCGTGGCGGTAGCCGTCCACGGCGAGCAGCACGCACGGCTCGATCTGAGCGAAGCGGTCGATCACTGCGCGCGCCCCGAACTCCGGCGCCGCGCTCGAGAAGACCGCGCCCAAGCTCGCAGTGGCCAGGAAGGCGATCAGGGTCTCGGGGATGTTCGGCATGTACGCCACCACCCTCTCCCCCCGTTTCACGCCCAGCGCGCGCAGCCCGCCCGCCACGGCGGCCACCTCCGCGGACAGCTCTCCCCACGTCAGCTCCCCCAGCTCCCGCAGCTCGGAGGCGTGCAGCACCGCCGTCGCCGCGGACCGATCGGCGCCCGGTCCGGAGGGCTGGGTCGGCCGGCGCCCCCGCATCAACATGTTCTCCGCGTAGTTCAGGTACGCGCCCGGGAACCACCGCGCGCCCGGCATCGCGTGCCGTGCGCGTGTCCCCCCGCTTCGGTCGATCGGTGATCCCTCCGCTCCGCGATCGCCCAACACCTGCTGGTAGGGGCGCGAGCTGCGCACCCCGAAGAACTCCCAGATCGCCGCCCAGAAGCTCTCGAGCTCCTGCACCGACCACTGCCGCAGCTGCTCGTAGTCCTCGAACGTCCGGCCCTCCCGCTCTCCCGCCCAGCGCATGAAGTGGGTCATCCACGCGTTCTCCCGCGTCTGGGAAGTCGGCTCCCACAGCGGCGGCTGCTCCTGGCTCATCGCGACTCCCTCCTCAGTCCGATCTCACTCCACCCCATCGCACCCCTCTGGCGCTCCTGCATGCCTGCACCTGGAGAGCCCGGCGGTCCGCCGTCCGCGCCACCTCACTTTTTCAGCTCATACCCCTGGATTCGCATAAGCTGAAACCTCAGTATGTCAGCCCGCGGGTGATCAGCGTGGTTATCCTCCCCGCCTGTGGACGCCTCCGCTTTGCGAGCCCAGTTCCCGGTCCTGGGTGGCCTCGCCTACCTGAACGCCGGCACCGACGGGCCCCTGCCCGCCCCCGCCGCGCAGGCCGCCACGCGGGAGCTCCGGCACGAGGCCGAGGAGGGTCGCTCGCACGATCACTTCGAGCGCCGTGGGGAGTTGAACCGCCTGCTGCGCACCGCCTACGCCTCCATTCTCGGATGCGCCGCCGAGGATATCGCGCTCACCACCTGCACCAGCGAGGGCCTCGCGCTGGTGATCGAGGGCCTGCGTCTGCGCCCCGGCGATGAGATCCTCACGAGCGACGAGGAGCACCCCGGACTGCTCGGCTCGCTGATCGCCGCGCGCGAGCTGCACGGGGTTGAGATCCGCACCGCGCCCTGGTCGCAGGTGCCCGCCGCCGTCGGCCCCCGCACGCGCCTGGTGGCGTGCTCGCACGTGAGCTGGATGAGCGGGCAGCTCGCCCCCGCCGAGCTCGCCGATGTCGAGGTGCCCGTGCTGCTCGACGGCGCCCAGGGGGTGGGGGCCATCCCCACCGACGTACGCGCCCTGCGCTGCGCCGCCTACGCCGGCCCCGGCCAGAAGTGGCTGTGCGGGCCCGACGGCACCGGCATGCTCTACGTCGCCCCCGAGTTCCGCGAGCGGCTCGCGGTGACCCGCCGTGGCTACGCCAACCTCGCCGACCCCGGCGCCGGCCTGGAGGCCACCCTGCACGAGGACGCCCGCCGCCTGGACACCCTCTCGTTGAACGCCGAGACCGTCGCCTGCGCGCTCGCGGCCTTCGAGGTGCTCGAGCGCGCCGGATGGGCCGCCCTGCACGAGCGCGCCCGGCTGCTCGCCGCGGAGCTCGCCGAGCGGCTCGCCGCTCGTGGCCGCGAAGTCGCCGGCCGAGCGGGGACAGGTGGGCTCGCCCATCCCACGCAGAGCACGCTCGTCTCCTTCTCGAGCCCCGATCCCCTTGCCGAGCGCGAGCGCCTCGCGGCCCGCGGAGTCATCCTGCGCGACATCCCCGGGCGCCCCTGGCTGCGAGCCTCCGTGGGAGCGTGGAACGACGAGCGGGACCTCGCGCGACTGCTCGAGGGGCTCGAGGGGTGAGGCTCCACGCACAGCCCGCCGCCGCGGGAGGAGCGGGCACGAAGGGCGGCTCTTCATGCACTCTTAGGTCTTAATGCTCTCTTAGCACGGTTTCCGCTTTGCTTTCCACGGGCGGGCTGGGTACGCCGCGCCCTCCCCTCCCCAACCCTCCCCACCCTCCCAACGACCGACTCGCCCCGCCGATGAGCGCCTCCCCACCCAAGACGCCCACCCCTCACCCCCCTCTCCCAGAACCCCCCGCCGACGGGCCGGGCCTGGGCTCGGACTCCCAGCACAGCACCGCCGTGCAGGCGCCATCCACCACCACGCAGGCGCGCACGACCGCGCAGGCACCGCCCCCTGCGCGGGCGCGCACGAGACTGGCCCCCAAGCCGAGCCTCCTGGCGGTGCTCGGCTGGCTGGCGCTCGCGCCCGTGCTCGCGCTCTCCACCGTGCTGGGCACCCACCGCCTGGCCCAGAACGGCTACGCCAACGTCTTCTACTCCGCCGGGGTCAGGTCGATGCTCGGCTCCTTCCACAACTTCCTCTACAACTCCTTCGACCCCGGGGGGCTGGTCACCGTCGACAAGCCCCCCCTCTCGCTGTGGGTGCAGGTGGTGAGCGCCAGGCTCTTCGGCTTCTCACCCCTCAGCCTGCTGCTGCCCGAGGCGATCGTGGCGGTGATCACGGTGGGGGTGCTCTACGTGGCGATGCGCCGGCCCTTCGGCCGGCTCGCCGCGTTCGCCGGCGCGCTCACGCTCGCGGTCTTCCCCTCCTTCGTCGCCGTCTCCCGCGACAACGGGGTGGACCCCGTCCTGATCCTGCTGATGCTCCTCGCCTGCGCCGCCGCGCTGCGCGCGATTCGCGGCGGGCACTGGCCCGCGCTGCTTGGATGCGCGGCGCTGGTGGGGCTCGCGTTCAACGCCAAGACCCTCGCCGCCTGCGCGGTGATCCCCGGGATCGCCCTCGGCTACTTCCTCTGCGCGCCCGGGACGCTGCCGCGCCGTGTGCTCAAGCTGCTCGCCGCGGGGGTGCTGCTCGGCGCGGTGGCCTTCTCGTGGACCTTCCTCGTCGAAGCGACCCCCGCCTCCCAGCGCCCCTACGTGGGGGGGTCCACGAACAACACCGAGATGAACCTCACCTTCGGCTACAACGGCCTCGGCCGCGTCGAAGGCCAGGTTGGTGGCCCCGGGCAGATCTTCGTGAAGCTCGGCGCGGTCGCGCCGTTCCCGCAGAGCACGCGCACCGTCCTCAGAGCCAAGCGCACCGCCGCACCCAAGCACGTCCCCAACCCCATCCTCCCCGATGGCCACTACTCCAACCCCACCCCCTTCGGCGTATCCCCCGGACCGCTGCGCCTGTTCGAGGCCGGTCTCGGGGACCAGGGCGGCTGGATGCTGCCGTTCGCGCTGCTCGGGATGCTCGCGCTCGCGCTCGCCATCCTGATCGAACCGAGGGGGCTCGCGGCCGACGCCATCGCCGGGAGTCCCGCCGGGGACGCCACCGAGGAGCCCCTGACGGGCAGCGGGGACGGCCAGCCCGCGACCGCGGGCACGGCGGCGCGCCCGCCCGCAGGCACAGCGGCGCCCCCGCCCCCTGGCACAGCGGCGCCCTCGCCCGCTGGCAGAGCGGCGCCCACTCGCGGCTCCAGGTACGAGCGCGTTCGCCGCGACCCCCGCACTGCCGGGCTGATCGTGCTCGGCGGGTGGTTCTCCGCCGAGGCGTTCATCCTCAGCCTCTCCAAGGGCATAGTGCACCCCTACTACGTCTCCGCGCTCGGCCCCGGGACCGCCGCGATGGTCGGCGCCGGCGTCGCCGCGTTCGCCGGGCGATCCGCCGGGGGAGCTCCGATCGGCGGCAGGCGCAACTGGATCGTCCTCCTGGCTCCGATCGCGATCGCCGGCACCGTCGCCGCGCAGATCGTTCTGCTGGACCGCGCGCACTACCTGCACTGGTACTACGCCCCGCTCGCGATCGGCGCCGGCGCCGGCGCCCTCGCGATCCTCGCCGCGCTCGCGGTGCGGCGCCTCGCGGCGCCCGCGATCGTCCTCACCCTGCTCGTGCTCACGCTCGCGCCCACCATCTACGCGGCGACCACGTGGTCGGTGCCCGTCGAGGGCACCTTCCCCGCCGCCGGACCACGCGTTGCCGGCTCCCTGGGGACCTACGGGATCACCGCGCACGACATCAAAGTCGACCGCGACCTGATGCGCTACATCGACGCCCACCACCCCACCAGGCGCTGGGAA
Organism: uncultured Solirubrobacterales bacterium; assembly: GCA_963713985.1. GTDB lineage: Bacteria > Actinomycetota > Thermoleophilia > Solirubrobacterales > Solirubrobacteraceae > Palsa-744. Next base: position 3,213,368 of record OY970219.1, read on the forward strand.
CTGCTGACCGTCTCCTCCAACACCTCCGCCACGATCATCCTGCTCGGCTGGCGCGCCGGGGCGCTCGGCGGCTACAGCGGCACCGATCCCGCCGTCGACGGCCCCCAGCTCGCGCGCATGGTCACCCACCACGAAGCGCGCTACGTGGTGCTCGGCGGCGCCTACGCCAGCCGCGGCGGCAACCTCGCCACCAAGGCAGTGATCCGCGCCTGCCGCGAGATCCCCAACGAAGTGTGGCTGCACTTCCGCCGCTACTCGATCTACAGCCTCGTCCTCTACGACTGCGCCGGGGACGAACGCAAGCTTGCGGCCGCCGCCTGAGGCGGCCTACGCCACCACCGAGAGCTCGCGGTGGAAGGCGCGCGCGAACAGCTCGCTCTCCCGCCCCGCCGCCCAGCGCGGCACCGCGGCTGCGCCCTGCGCCACCAGCCGCAGCTGCACCTCGCCGTTGCGGGCGCTCAGGACCGTGTCGCGCACCAGCTGATCGCGCGGGCGCTCCAGGTCCTCCGCGAGACGCAGCAGCACCGCGCAGCGGTCCAGGCGAGCGGCATCGCCCTCGCCGAACAGCGGGGCGAGCGGACCCGCCTCGGGCATCCCCTTGCGGTGGTATCGCGCCGCCTGCGCGACGATCGCCACCTCCGTCGCCGAGAAGCCCGGGAGGCCCGCGCTCAGGATCAGGTAGCGCGAGTGCTTGTGATGGTCGTCGTAGTCCACCGACATCCCGATGTCGTGCAGCATGCACGCCGCCCACAGCAGCTCCCGCTCGCGCGCGCTCCCCTTGTGCAGGCCGAGCTGCGCGAGCTGGTCGAACATGCCGAGCGCGAGCGCCGCCACGTGGCTCGTGTGGGCCCGATCGACGTTGTAGCGGGCGGCAAGGTTCAGCACCGAGGCCCTGCGGACGTCCTTGAACAGCGCGACCTCCCGCGGAGCCCGCTCGCGCCGTTCGACCTCCAGGCCGTCCTCGAGCTGCAGGGGGTTGCCCGCCGCGAGGCGGCGCTCGAAGAAGACTCCCTCCCGCAAGCCCGCCTCGGTCGCCTCCAGCGCGTCGAAGCCGCCGGCTCTCAGCGCTCCCTCCACGACCACCGCCCCCGCCAGGATCAGGTCCGCCCGGGCCGGCTTGACCCCCGGGATGCTGCTGCGCTGCGCCGCCGGCAGCGCCGCCAGTCGCGCGACGATCTCCTCCAGTGCCTCCCGGGTCACGATCATCCCCTGCACCCCGTTGCTCGGCAGCCCCTCTGCCCGCTGGGCCACCGCGGCGAGGCTGCGCACGGTGCCCCCGATTCCCACGAGGCGCCTACCGGTCCCCGTCAGCCACCCCGCGCTCCCCAGTTCCTCCGCGACGTGCTCGCGCAGCTCCTGCAGCTGCCCCCGCTTCGCCGGGCCCTCGCCGGGCAGGAAGCGCTCGCTCATCCGCACCGCCCCCAGCCGCCACGAGCCGCACTCCCGCGCGAGTCGATCCCTCACTCCCACGAGCTGCAGGGAGCCGCCACCGAGATCCAGCACGCAGCCCTCGCTCAGAGTCGTCGAGTTGACCGCCGCGAGGTAGCCATAACGTGCCTCCTGCTTGCGGCTGAGCACGCGGATCGGCAGGCTTGTGCGCTCCCGCGCCTGCGCCAGGAACGCCTCCGCGTTGTCCGCGTCGCGGATCGCGCTGGTGGCCACCGCGTCGACCGCCCCCCGCCCCCCTCCCTCCCCCGTCTCCTCCAGCAGCCCCGCCGCACGGCAGAAGTGGCTGAACACGTCCAGTGTCGCCAGCGCACGGCGCATCGGCTCCTCCCCCAGCCTGCCCGTGGCCGCCATCCCCTCGCCGATCCGCACCACCTGGTAGATCTCGTCCGTGCGCTGCCACCATCCCCGGGCGGCGGTGAACACCACGAGGCGGAACGAGTTCGAGCCCAGATCCATCACGGCGAGGCGCTCGCTCGAGTGCATCCTCTGAGCGTATTCCCCCCGGCGGAGGGCTTCGCCGCAGCCGGCTCAGGCGTCCTCGCCAACCGAAGCCGGGTGACACGCGCCTTTGGCGCTGGCCGACTCGGGGATGCGAGCAAAGCGAGCGTCTCCCTAGTAGTGCTCCGTTAGGTTGGTGGTCCTCGTAGTGGGTGTTCGGGCGGCAGCTCTCTGCGGCAGACCGGGCAGGTTCCGTGCCAGCAGGCCAGGAGCGCTTGGAGCTCCCGGACGACCTGGTAGAGGGTCAGGCTGCCGCCCTGAGTCGAGGACGGTGGCGTCTTCTCTCCAGGGTGAGGAACGCGTGCGCGACCGATACCAGCGTGACGTGGTGGTTAAACCCGCGGTAGGTGCGACCCTCGAAGTGGTCGAGCCCGAGCGCGTCCTTGAGCTCGCGGTAGTCATGCTCGATTCGCCATCGCAGCTTCCCCAACCGGACGAGATCCTCGATGCTGGTATCGGCTGGTAGGTTCGAGAGCCAGTACTTGACTGGCTCGGGCTTGTGCTCGGGCCACTCACATATCAGCCACTGGAGCGGGAGCTCCTCGCCGTTGTCATGGGCGGCGCGGCGCAGGGCGATGTTCGCTGGCCTGACTCTGAGAGCGAGGAACCGGGATGTCATCTCTCCGCGGGTTCCCTCACGCCAGCAGACCGTGACCGCTTGGGTCTCTCCGGCTGCCAGAGCGAGTTCCGCCAGTGAGGACGGGGCCTGGCGATAGCGGGACTTCGGGGGCTGGCCGCGGCCTTGATACTCGGGACGCTCAGGCTTCACGCCCTCCGGGTAAGCCGAAGTTGTGGACTTCACATCCAGCACATAACCAAGCTCGCGCTGGGCAAGCTCTTGCCGGAACTCGGTGTTATCGCCATAGGCGCCATCGGCCAGGATCACCGGCGGTCCGACGCCCCAGCCGATCAGCTCGTCGATCATCTCCAACGCCAGCCGCCACTTCTCAACGTGGTGAACGTCGCCAGGGAGCCCAGCCCTCACACGCCGATCCTGATTGAACTCTGAGTCCTCATCCCAGGATTCAGGTAGGAACAACCGCCAGTCCAACGGACAAGAAGCCGAGTCTGTCGCAGCGTTCACGCTGACCGCGACCTGACAGTTCCCGACCTTCCCCAACGACCCGGAGTACTGACGAGCAACCCCAACCGACATCTTCCCGAACTTCGGGAACCCCGTGTCATCAATCACCCAGCCCTCAGCCCCGATCTCCGCCGCCATCCGCCTGGCCAGTGCCCGTCGGACCGGCACCGGATCCCACGGCGACTGGTTCACGAACTGCTGCAAACACTGCTCATCCCCGTCCGCCAACCGAGCCGCCATCGGCTCGATGCTCTTGCGCTTCCCATCCAACATCAACCCCCGCAAATACACCTCACCCCAACGCCGCTGATCCTTGCGCGCCATCGACTCGAACATCTCAGCCGCGAACTCGACCAGCCTGCCGCGCACACGCGACAACTCCCGCTCTGACAAACCAGACACCAACCCCATCATGGACCTCCTCGACGACAGTAGCCGTCACAGGAGTTCGCCCGCGACCTCCAGAACCCTCCACCAACCTAACGAAGCACTACTAGTCGGTCCCCGTTTCGGCCAGCGCGTCCACCACGTGGCGCTCGTCGGAGAAGATCTGGGCGTGGGCCACCAGGCCATCGCGGAACTTGACGACCCACGTGGTGGGCGCGTCCTCGAACGATCCCCCCGCTCCGCTGCCGCTCACCAACCCGAGCACCACCACCGCCCGGCCCGCGCCGCGGATCTGCTTGGGGCGGATGGTCAACTGCACCCAGTGCGACTCGACGTCCTCCGAGTAGCGGCGGATGCCCTCATGGCCGCGGTAGGGCTCGCCTGCCCGCGTCACCGCCGCGGTCATCGGCTGAAAGACCACCTCGGGGTGCACAAGCTCGAGCACGCTCGGCAGATCCCGGCGGCTGAAGGCCTCGAACAGGCTCGCCACGACCTCCTCCTTGGTCCGCGGGCCGCGCGCCTGCGCCGGACCGCTCTCGGGCGGGGATGGGGTCTCTCCCGCCGTCTCCTCCGTGCCATCCCCGTCCGGGGGGACCGCCGCTGTCGTGCTCACCAAGGCCTCGTGTCGCATCGCCGTCTTTCGTTGCATTCTGCCGCGGCCGACCGCGGCCCGCGCGCATGCTCGTCGCCTTCCCCTGAATGCCCGCACGGGACCCTCTCGCTGCTTCGCGCCTTGCCCATGGCCCATGGGGACCTCCAGAGGCTACCCGTGCGCGCCACCTGGCAAACGAAATACTCGAGCGGGAGCGGCCCTCTCGACACGCAGCCAACCGATGTCGGCCCAGGCACAGGTAAGGGTCATTCCCAATTGCGCGGCCACAGCCGCGGGGCGAGACTGTGCCCATGTTCGAGATGATCACCGATCTCCGCGCAGTCACCCGCGGCACAGTCGATGTCCAGCGCTGAGAGCGGGCGCGAGCAGCGCCCCCGCCGCCCCCGGCTCCTGCGCACACGGCAGGGGCGCCTGATCGGAGGGGTGTGCAGCGGGCTGGGGGCTCACTTCGATGTCGATCCGATCCTGTTTCGGATCGTGTTCGTGGGACTCGCGATCTTCTCCGGGGTGGGAGTCGCGCTGTACCTCGCGATCCTGTTGTTGGTGCCAGAGGAGGGGGCGAGCCGAGCGCCGATCTGGCGTGGCCGCTCAGCCTGGCTGAGCGTGCTCGGCGTCGTCGTGGTGATCGTGGCGGCGGGGATCGCTCTCCACGCAGCCGGCCACGCAGGACACCGCGGCGCGTGGGGGTTCGGTGTGGGGATTGGGTCAGCCGTGCTGGCGGGAAGCATCGCCGCGCTGGTTTGGTTGTGGTTGCGCCGGCCTGCCGGGGAGCAGGGGCATGCGAGCGCCGATCGCCGGTTGTTCGGCTGTCTGGCACTCGTGGCCGCCATCGCAGTCTGGTCCGGCTTGTTCTCAGTGGCGGGCGCGTGGCTTGCGGGCATCGACGGACGCCTCGCCGCGTGGGCGGTGGTCGCGATCGGCGCGGCGCTCATACTGAGCGCGTTCACGGGCCGGGCTCGCCTGCTGGTGGTACCGGCCGTAGCGTTTGCGGTGTCGGTGGCGGCGATCGCCGCGGCCCACGTCGACCTGCACGGCGGCCTGGGCGAACGCACCTATCGCCCGCACTCGCTGAGCGAAGTGCGACACGATTACCGGCTCGGCGCAGGCCGCCTGGAAGTCGATCTGCGTGAAGTCGCGTTCCCACCGGGCGACACCGATCTGCACGTCCGGCTGGGCGTGGGGGAGCTCGTCGTCCTGGTGCCCCGCGGCGTCTGCGTCGCCACCAGCGCGCAGCTCGGCGGCGGTTATGTCGGGGCGCTCGAACAGAGGTCCGGAGGCCTCGATGTGAACTGGTCGGAACGTCCCTCGCCACCGCCGCACACGCCGCGTTTGGTGCTGAGCGGAAATGTTGGGCTCGGCGCGCTGCTCGTGGCGGACCACCCGATCGAACGCGGCTGGTACGGCGGGGGTGGCTGGTTCGGCGCTCACTCCCACCCGGGTGAGCTCGGCAGCAATGAAGCCTGCGATTTCCCGGCGGGGGCGAGTCGCTGATGCGCTCGCCGAACGTCACCGTCCTGCTGACGGGCCTCGCCGTCTTTGCGCTGGGCGTGCTGCTCGTGCTCGACGCGGAGGGCACGATCGACCTCCGTTTTGCCTACATCGCGCCCGTGCTGGTCGGCGCGCTGGGGGCGATCCTGCTCGCCAGCGGCCTGGTCGGACGTGGCCGAGGACGCGGCTGAGATCATGAGCGGCGATGTCCTCCCACCCGGCGAACCGACCGCGCGGCGGTATGAGGATCGCGCTCGGCGCTGGCCTGCTGGTCGTGAGCGGCCTGCTGTTCGTGCGCGCGGCGGGGCCCTGGCCGGGAGATGCGATCGTCTGGCCGGCCACGGTCGCCGCGCTGGGTGCGCTCCTGCTTTGGCTGGCCTCCAGCGCCCTGCCCGCGCGCCGTCGCGGCTGGGCTGCCCATCGCCCACCCGAGGCCTCGCCCGCGGTGTCCGCGCAGGAGCCCGCCGCGCTCGGCGCGCCCGAGGCGAGCGTCGGCGGAGCCCGGGCGCGTGGGCTCGGCTGGCCCGAGGTGAGCCGCGGTGGGCTCGGCGTCACGCTCGTGCTCGCCGGTGGTTTTGCGTTTCTGTGGGCGAACGGCGCGTTGCGCCCGGCGGGCGAAACGGTGCTCGCGGGCCTCGTGGTACTGATCGCGCTTGCCTTGATCTTTGCCCCCTCCTGGCGTCGTCTGGCGCGCAGTCTCGCGGCCGAGCGGACCGAGCGGATTCGCTCCCAGGAGCGCGCCGACGTCGGGGCGCACCTGCACGACTCGGTGCTGCAGACGCTGGCGCTGATCCAGCGCAGCGCCGAGGACCCGAAGCGGGTTGCGGCGCTTGCCCGCCGGCAGGAGCGCGAGCTGCGCGGGTGGCTGGCCGGGGGGGACTCGCGCGAGCGCGGCGAACGGCTCGCCGGCGCCCTGGAGACGGCCGCCGCCGAAGTGGAGGCGACGGCAGGCGGCACGGTCGAGGTCGTGGCCGTCGGCGACTGCTCGCTGGATGAGCCCGCCAGCGCTGTGGTCGGCGCCGCTCGCGAGGCGATGCTCAACGCCGCGAAGTTCGCCGGCCAGGCGCCGGTGTCGGTGTACGCGGAGCTCTCCGAGGAGCGCATCGCGGTGTTCGTCCGCGATCGTGGCAGCGGCTTCGACCCGGCGGCGGTGCCGCCGGCCAGACGCGGTGTGCGCGAGTCGATCATCGGACGGATGCGTCGTGCCGGCGGCGGCGCGACGGTGCGTGCCCTGCCGGGCGGGGGCACAGAGGTCGAGATCGCGATCGAGCGCGGGGAGCGGCGGTGAGCAACACATCGGGATCGGTCGCGCGGGTGGTGATCGTCGACGATCACGACCTGTTCCGCGCCGGGGTAAGAGCGAGTCTCGGCCCGCGAGTCGAGGTCGTGGCCGAGAGCGGCGAGGTGCGAGATGCGGTGCGTGTGATCGAGGAGCTCGAGCCCGACGTCGTCCTGCTGGACGTCCACATGCCGGGGGGCGGTGGCGTGGAGGTGATCCGGCGGCTCGGCGAGAGCCGCCCGGCCGTTCGCTTTCTCGCGCTGTCGGTCAGCGACGCCGCCGAGGACGTGATCGCGCTGATCCGCGCGGGCGCGCGGGGCTACGTGACCAAGACGATCTCCGGCCCCGAGCTCACCGGTGCCGTGTGCCGCGTGCGCGACGGCGACGCCGTTTTCTCCCCGCGCCTGGCGGGCTTCGTGCTCGACGCCTTCGCAGGTGAGATCCCAGCCGCGCAGGTCGACCCGGAGCTCGATCTGCTCACCCCGCGCGAGCGCGAGGTGCTCCAGCACATCGCGCGGGGGTACATGTACAAGGAGATCGCCGCCCAGCTCGGCATCTCGGCGAAGACCGTCGAGGCGCACGTCTCCGCGGTTCTGCGCAAGCTCCAACTCTCGAGCCGCCACGAGCTGGCCCGCTGGGCTGTGCACCGGCGGCTGATCGAGGAGTAGGCAGTGATTGGACGGATCACGAAGCTCGCCGTCACCCGCCCGCGGCGCGTGCTCGCCGCGGCGGCTGTGCTGTTCGTGATCGCGGCCGCGCTGGGCGTGCCCGTCACCGGGATGCTCGGCAGCTCGGTGCAGGATTTCGAGAATCCCGCTTCCCAGTATGAACGCACGAACGCCGCGATCCAGGCAGCGACGGGGCAGAACCCGTACTACAACGTGGCCGCGCTGCTGCAGGGCGGCCACGACGTCAGGACCGACACGGCGGCTCGGGGTGCAGTCGGGACGCTCGTTGCACTGCTCTCAGGACAGCATGGGTTTCAGCGCGTCCTGGCCTATGGGCAGGCAGAAGCCGCTGCGCGTGGGCGCGCACTGCTTTCTCGCGACGGCCGCGAAACGGTCGTGCTCGCGGCCTATGCCAACATGACCGACGCGACCACGGCGATCGCGCGTGTCCGCGTCGCCCTGTCCAAAGCGCCCGCAAACGCCAAGCTGACAGGGATGACGGTGCGCTTCGGCGGCTACGCGCTCATCAGCCAGGAACTCAACGAACGCACGACGAGCGACCTCGCGCGCGCTGAGCTGCTGGGCTTTCCGTTGCTGCTGCTGTTGTCGTTCTGGTTCTTCCGGGGTCTGGTCGCCGCGCTGCTGCCGCTGCTGGTCGGCGGCTTTGCGATCGTGCTCGCGTTTCTGGGGCTGCGGCTGATCGACCAGTTCACGCCGATCTCGGTGTTCGCGCTGAACCTCGTCAGTGGCATGGGCCTCGGTCTGGGGATCGACTACAGCCTGTTCGTGCTCTACCGCTACCGCGAGGAGCTCGCGGGCGGCGCCGGCGCGCACGAGGCGATCGAGCGAACGCTGCGGACGGTCGGCCGCACGGTGCTGTTCAGCTGCCTGACGGTCGCGACGGCGATGATGAGCCTGCTCGTGTTCCCGATCCGCTTCCTCTCATCGATGGGGATCGGTGGAGCGCTCGTGGTGTTGTGCGCCGGCGCGGTGTCGCTGCTCGTCCTGCCCGCCGTGCTGATCGTCCTGGGGCCGCGCATCGACGCGCTCTCCCCGGCGTGGCTCAGGCGCCGGGCCGCGCGCACGGCGAGGGCAGCCGCAGACGGCGGCTGGTGGAGACTGGCTCACCGGGTGGTGCGCCGGCCCGCTCCAGTCGCCCTGATCAGCGCACTGGTCCTGCTCGCGGCGGCGATCCCCGCGCTGCACCTGCAGTTCACCTCCCCCGGTGCGAACCTGCTGCCCACGAGCGCGGAAAGCCGTCAGGTCGAAACGGCGCTCGCCCGGAGCTTCTCGGCCAACGCCGGGGAAGCAACCGAAATCGTCTTCAAGGGCCCCCACTCCTCGGCTCAGCGCCTCGCGAGGGCGACAGCCGGCGTCGCGGGCCGGCTGGGGAGCGTCTCAGCCCCAGCCTACCTTGGCCGTGGCACCTGGGACATCGTGTTGCTGCCCCACGGCTCTCCGTACTCGGATATTCAGCAGCAGCTGCTCGGCAGAGTGCGCGCGCTCGCACACCCATACCACGCGCTGGTGGGCGGCGCGAGCGCGTTCTTCGCCGACCAGAAGTCGGCGATCGCCTCGCGCATCCCGCTCGTGCTGCTGATCCTGCTGGTGCTCACCGCGGGCTTCCTGTTCGTGATGACCGGCTCGGTGACGATCCCGATCAAGGCGCTTGTGATGAACATGCTGAGCGTGAGCGTCGCCGTCGGACTGCAGGTGCTCATCTTCCAGAACGGCCACTTCTCCGGTCTCCTCGGGTTCACACCGATCGGGGGGCTTGAAGAGTCGAGCCTCGTGTTGATGCTCGTGATCGCCTTCGCCCTGGCCACCGACTACGAGGTGTTCGTGCTCGCCCGGATCAAGGAGGCCCACGACCACGGCCTGCCCGACCGCGAGGCGATCGCGCTCGGCATCGAGCGCACCGGCCGGATCGTCACCGCCGCCGCGCTGCTCTTCTGCGTGGCGATCGGGGCCCTCAGCACCTCGGCCCTGTTCTTCACCAAACAGCTCGGCCTCGGTGCTGCGCTCGCGGTCGCGGTCGACGCGAGCATCGTCAGAGCGCTCTTGGTGCCCTCCCTGATGGCGCTGATGGGCAAGTGGAACTGGTGGGCTCCACGACCCCTGCGACGCCTCCACGACCGCATCGGGGTACAGGAGACCGCCCCGGCCGGCGGGGAGCTTCAGTAGCCGTACCGTCGAGCTCACCTCTCCGGCCGCCTGTCGATCCACAGTTCCCCGTGCAGCCCGCCCGTAGGCGAACATAGGTTCGTGTCCGCCGGTCCACGTAGTCTGATGCCAGATGCCGATCTCAGCTAACCGTCTGCTTGTTAGGCCCCGCCGGAGCGCCACCAATGGCAGAGACGCCTGAGCTTGTGGGCGAGAGCTTTGGCAAGCCCGAGTCAGTGGAGCAGTGTCTCTCCATCATGGCCGAGGTCGCCGAGGAGCAGCGTGATAGGAACCGCCATCTGGACACAAAGGCTGGCAGCATCGCCGGATTCGCAGGGACGGCGTTGACGCTCAACCTGACCCTCGGGCGACCCCTACTTGAGCAGCGCTTCGGCACATATCCGTGGGCACACGGTCTAATCCGGGACGCCTTTATCGGGTCGGCTCTACTATTCGCCGCTGCGGGCGTCACTGCCATTGGAGGGGTTCTACGTCCAGCTAGGACCAAGGATCTGGATGAGGAGGCGATCGACGCCTATGCGGACCGACCGAAGGTGATCACGCCGCCGCCCGAACTACGGGAAACCTGGCTGCAGACTGTCGTGGCGACGGCGCTCGCGGATCGCAAAGCCGGGAACACAAAGGCCACATGGTCGAACATCGGGGTGGTGTTGCTCGTGCTGGGGATCGTAGGACTGCTCGTGCAGGCGGCTACACTGGCGGTAGCGTCATGACGGCCGACGACAAACCACCACCGAGGCCGCCACGACCGAAGCCAGACAAGCTTACGGTTCTCAAAGAGAGCGAGAGGCCAAAGTGAGTGAGGACAAAAAACCGCCGCTGCCGTCACCGCCAAAAGCTGGACCAGCCCCCAGGCCAGTACCGCCACGACCAAGGCCGGACAAGCTCACGGAGCTCGCATGAGCAGCGAGAAGAACCCGAAACCGAAAGCGCCGCCAAAGTCGTCACCGAAGGGTGAATCTGGGTCCAGGCCGGCGCCGCCGCGCCCAGCCTCCGACAAACTTCGCTCCGTACTCGGTGGGGGCGGACCACAAGGAAAGAAGCGATGAGCAACGATCCAAAGCCCAACCCGGCACCATCGGCGCCACCGCGCCCACGGCCCGACACCATGACGAAAGTCGGGAAGTCTGAGAAAGGGCCGCGCGAGACGCGCTAGCTAGACCGCAAGCGCAGCCGGGAGGATGTCTTCCCGAAATGACTCCATCCGCTGTTTCCCCTGTTGGGCGAAGCCGAATACCGGCGCCGCTTGGTGACGCCCTCGTCCGATAACGAGCATCGGCGCCCAGCGAGCGGCGTGTTCGATGTCATCGTCCGTGATATCTGCACGACCTGCAACAACGGCTGGATGTCGCAGCTAGAGGAACAAGTAAAGCCCATCCTCACGCCGATGCTGCGTGACCAGCCGCGTACACTCACCGCCCCCGAACAGCACCTTCTCGCTACGTGGGCTACAAAGACGGCCCTCACGATGCAGGGCGCGAACATTGGCGGCGAGAGGTTCACGCCTGCCGCCGACTACCACTGGTTCCACGACCGTCGTGTTCCGCTACCAAACGCGCATATCTGGCTCTGCTACGGCGGTCAAGGCAACTGGCCTCTGCCCCCACCCTCCGGCATCCCTCCGGTCCAGATCCCACCGGGCCGTCGCTGAACGGCCTGCGGGGACTCTTCCACCGTAAGGGTGGATCGCGCACCGCCTCCCCCGCACCATCTCCGGCTACGCAAGACTGACTCGTTCAACTGGCCGTGCCTCTCGGCGGCCTGGATGGCGAGACGCTGTGCTGGAAGGCGCTCCGCCGGGGCGTCCGTCAAGCAGGCGCACCAGCCTGTCCCCTTGCGCGTGGCAACACCACCCGGGACCTCGTGTTGCCCATTCTGTTGCCCACCCAGCCATCTCGCAGAACACCCAAGCGCAAAATGGCTCCACTACAAGCAATTGAGCAATGGGCCCGGCAGGACTCGAACCTGCGACCTAGCGATTATGAGTCGCCAGCTCTAACCAGCTGAGCTACGGGCCCGCTCCGCGCGTGTGGGCGCGCGGTGGGGGCAGACGCTACCAGCGGGATGCCGGGAGGCGGCCGGCGGACGCAGGTGGTTTGATTCCAACTGTCAACGACCACGAGGGGAAGGCGCACACATGGCGCAACGAGCAGCGATCGTCACGGGGGCCTCCAGCGGGATCGGCCTCGCAATCGCGCGGGTGCTGGGGCAGGAGGGGTATGGGGTCACGATGGCGGCGCGGCGCCCGGAGAAGCTCCAGGGCGCGGCGGCCGAGCTCGAGGGGGAGGGTCTCGATGTGCACGGGGTGCCCGCCAACGTCTCCCACGAGGAGGAGATCCAGAAGGTGGTGGCGGCGCACCGCGAGCGCTACGGGCGCCTGGACGTGCTCGTGAACAACGCGGGGGTCGGAATCGGCGCGCCGGTGGGAGACATCGAGACCAAGCGCCTGGACATGCAGATCGACATCAACCTGCGGGCGATCGTGATCTTCTACCGCGAGTGCCTGGAGATGCTGCAGGCCGCGGGAGCCGAGCACCGCAACGCGCTGGTGGTCAACACTGCCTCGATCGCCGGTAAGCGGGGGGCGGCGTGGACCTCGGTGTACTCGGCCACCAAGCACGCGGTCGTCGGTTGGACAAGGTCGATGCACATCGAGCTCGGCCAGCAGGGCATCAAGTCCACCGCGCTGTGCCCCGCCTTCGTGGACACCCCGATGACCGACTACGTCAAGGGCCAGGTCAAGGCGGAGGAGATGATCCGTCCCGAGGACATCGCCGAGGCGGTCCGCTACCTGCTCCGGGTCTCCCCCGCGTGCATCGTCCCGGAGATGATGTTCATCCGACCCGGGGACATGTTCTAGCGCCTCCACACGCGTCGGCGATACGTGTCCCGCCAGGGTGCCCCGGGCGCCCGGGTCTGCCTCTACGCCGAGATGCGCTCGCGGCGGCGCCCCAGCCAGCGCGGGGCGCGGAGGCGGCGGGCGACGATTTCGCCGCTGGGATCGCCGCTCGGATCAGCGGTGCATGCACGCCGGCGGCGCGCGAGCAGCTCGCCGTGCTCGTCGATCGCGCGGGCGAGATCGACGCGCTCGCCATCCTCATTCATCAGGCTCGCACGCAGGAGGCCGACGAGGACCGCGAGCTCGTGCCTGGTGGCTCTGCGCCGCCGCCGGGCGTGCGTGAAGCGATCCCAGGAGCGGGCAAAGGAGAGGAAGTTGGTGCGCCCCCCGCGGCGGTGGGCGGCCAGCATCGGGCACACCCCGCCCTCGCGGTCGGTGTAGGCGCCGACAATGATGCGGGGGCTGCAGAGCACCCCCTCGAGCATCGCCTCACGGGTCCTCACTGGCAGGCACTCCACCGCGAGGCGCAGCTCCTCGATCGGCTGGGCTGTGCGGGAGCGCCCGGGTGGCGCGTTGCGGGAGTGCACGCTTGGCATAGTCTGTGTCCGCCGGCGGCCGCGATGGTTTCCGGACGGGGCGGTCCCCAGAGCGTAGGAGATGGGGTCGCGCACTGCAAAGAGATCCCTTCCGCTGAAAGGAAACTTGCGCATGAAGCTCGGAGTCCACATCGGCTACTGGGGCCTCGGCCTCACCTCGGAGGACCAGCTGCGCATCGTCCAGGAGGCCGAGCGGCTGGGCTATGACTCGGTGTGGGCGGCGGAGGCCTACGGCTCGGACACCGCCACCGTGCTGGCGTGGCTGGCGGGGCAGACCTCGAAGATCCGCCTCGGCGCGGGGATCTTCCAGATGCCGGGGCGCTCCGCGGCGATGACCGCGATGACGGCCGCCACGATCGACCAGCTCTCCGGCGGGCGCATGATCCTCGGGATCGGCTCCTCCGGCCCCCAGGTGGCGGAGGGCTGGCACGGGCAGCGCTTCGCCCACCAGCTGCAGCGCACCCGGGAGTACGTGGCCGTGGTGCGGATGGCGCTGGCGCGCGAGCGAGTGGAGTTCCACGGGGAGACGCTGCAGCTCCCGCTCCCGGACGGCCCCGGTAAGGCGCTGAAGTTGACGATCAGCCCGGTGCAGGAGCACATCCCGGTCTACCTCGCGGCGATCGGCCCCAAGAACACGGCGCTGGCGGGCGAGATCGCGGACGGGTGGATCCCCACGCTGTTCTCTCCCGAGCACGTCTCCGAGCTGCGCCCCCTGCTGGAGGAGGGCGCGGCGCGCGTGGGGCGAACGCTTGACGGCTTTGACATCGCGCCCACCGTCAACGCCTTCGTCACCGACGACCTGGAGGCCGCGCGCAACGCGACGCGGCCCTTCATCGCGCTCTACGTGGGCGGGATGGGCTCCCGCAAGCAGAACTTCTACAACAACCTCGTGCAGCGCTACGGCTTCGAGGCAGAGGCCAAGACGATCCAGGACCTCTACCTGGAGGGCAAGCGCGAGGAGGCGATGGCGGCGATCCCCGAGAAGCTGATCGACGCCGTCTCCCTCTGCGGCCCCCCGGATGTGGTGCGCGAGCGTCTCGCCATCTTCCGCGACGCGGGCGTGGGCACGCTCGGGATCACACCCCTCGCGTTCACCGCCGAGGAGCGCCTCACCCAGCTGCGCCTGGTGGCGGAGCTCGCCGCCACGTAGCGCATGCGGATCCTCCTGGGCGCCTTCGGGGACCCCGGCCACGCCTTCCCGATGGTCGCCCTTGGGCGCGGCCTGGCCGCGCGCGGGCACGAGGTCACGTTGCAGACGTGGGAGCGCTGGCGCGGGGACATCGAGGCGGAGGGTCTGCGCTTCGCCCCCGCTCCCGAGTACCACGTCTTCCCCAACGGGGGGGCGGGCTCCGAGCCACTGGACTTCTACGAGGCGGTGGTGCACGCCACGCGCGACACACTCCCCCTCGTGCGCGAGCTGGAACCGGAGGCAGTGGTCGCGGACATCCTCACGCTCGCCCCCGCGCTCTGCGCGGAGCTGCTGGAGATCCCGTGGGCGACGCTGATCCCCCATGTCCACCCCCACCCGCCAGACGGCGCCCCGATCTACTCGATCGGCGCGCGCCTGCCCCGCAGCGCGCTGGGGCGCGCCTTCTGGCGGTGCGCGACCCGGCCCGTTGAGCACGGCCTGGAGCGCGGACGGCGGGACCTGAACTCCGTCCGCGAGCGCGTGGGCCTGGGGCCGCTGGAGCATGTCCACGGCGGCACGAGCCGCGAGCTCGCGCTCGTGGGGACCTTCCCCCAGCTCGAGTACCCCCGCGTCTGGCCCTCGCACACACACGTCGTGGGCCCCCTGATGTGGGAGCCCGCCACCGCGGATGTCGAGCTTCCGCCTGGCGATGACCCCCTGGTGCTGATCGCCCCCTCCACCGCCCAGGACCACGAGCACCGCCTGCTGGGAGCGGCGCTGCGCGGCCTCGCCGACGCCCCAGTGCGCGTGCTCGCCACCTGGAACCGCCGTCTCCCACCCCGCCCGCTGCCGGTCCCCGCGAACGCCCGCGTGGTGGAGTGGGTCTCCTACGCGCGCACCATGCCCCGCTGCGAGGTCGTCGTCTGCCACGCCGGCCACGGCACCCTCGCCCGCGCGCTCTCCAGCGGCTGCGCCGTCGTCGCCTGCCCCGTCGTCGGCGACATGAGCGAGAACGCCGCCCGCCTCGACTGGGCCGGCGCCGGTGTGCGCGTCCCTCGCCGCTTCATCTCCCCCCGGCCCCTGCGCCTCGCCGTCGAGCGAGCGCTCGAGGACTCCTCGATCCGTGCCCGCGCGCGGGAGCTGGCCACGTGGTGCGCCCTTCATGACTCAGCGGATACCGCCGCGGGACTCATTGAGGCTCTGGGGGTGGGACTCGAACCCACAACATCTCGGTTAACAGCCGAGCACTCTGCCAATTGAGTTACCCCAGATCGTGCGCTGCGCCGTAGGGTACCGACTCCGCTGCGGACCGGAAGCGATGCCATTCCATCCTCAACCTCCGCGTGGCAGTTAGAGCAAAGGAGCACGCACTTCTTCGCCTCTGCCCTCAGCTTCTCGAGCGATAGCGCCACTCCCTTGGCATTGATTTCGAGTCGCTTCCCAGATGGATCAAGGTGATGGAAGTGCAGGGCGCGCATGCTGCGCGCATAGCCGCAGATGCAGCAAGAGTCCCCAGCCTCGCTGACGAGGATCATCTTCACCTTGCGCCGGCGGCGCGCTACAGCCGCCGATCGACATCGCTTGCACCGGTAGTAGCCACGGCCCTCCAGCCAGAACTCAGTGGTCCCATGGTGGGGGCAGATCATGCTCACGGTTGTGAGGCCCTCGCTCTTTGCCGATTGCGCGATGCTTGTCGCCCTCCATCCCCGCCCATTGAGCGTTTTGAGGCCAAACCTTCTCAGCCAATGCCGCACGGTCGCCTTGCTTCGTCCAACCGCTTCCGCGATCTCGGCAATCGATGCGCCCGACCCAACCAGTCGCTCCAATTCCTCGCGGGAGAGCGCACCGCGAGCCCCGTGCTTCTCGCGATTCACTGCCTCGAGTCCATACCGCTCAACCCAGTGGGCAACCGTCGCTTCGTGTTTTCCGAAGCGCCGTCCGATGTCTGCCAGCGATAGGCCACGATCCAGAAGCTGCTCCAGCGAGGCTCGATCCATGCACCTTATTGTCCGCGATAGATCGGCGGAAAAAAGAACACATGTTCGCCCCGCCTTGCCCTACCCCCCGGTCTCCGCGAGCGCCCGCTCGTAGGCCTGCTCGAAGGCGCGTTTGACCTCGGCGCGGCGGTGGGCGAGGTCGCTCACCTCGCCGCTGCCCTGGGCGCGCGCGGTGAGGATGCGGCGGTCCAGGCGCGCGAGGTCGAGCTGCATGCGTTGGACGTCCAGCATTGCCGGTGCCGCCGCGGTGGGCCAGCGGCCGGCCTGCACCACCAGCTCCGCCAGCACCCCCGTCAGCTCGGGGTCATCCTGCTCGATGCCTCCCATCGGCTCGCGCAGGCGCCCTGCGCGCAGGTGCGCCGCCGCACGGCGCAGGCGCTCGCTGGTGAAGTGTTCCTGCGGCTCCAGCTCCGCGAGCGCCCGCTCGCCGTCCTCCGGGGAGGCGATGCACAGCGCCAGGAACGTCCGCTCGGTCTCAGCCCGCCGCGAGAGCTCGCCCGCCGCAAACCGATCGCCTGCCCCTGCTCCCACAGCCGCCCCGGCGTGCGCCCCAATCCCACGATCTCCTCCCCCACTCCCCCCGCCCGCTCGCGATCCGCCGCCGGCACGGGGGGGCTGTGCCGTCTCGCCAGGCGCGCGGGCTGGGCCGGCGCCTGCCCCGGGGGGCGCCGAGAGCAGCGTCTCCGCGAGGCTCTCCGGCAGCTCCAGGCGCCCGGCCACCAGGCGCGTGAGCTCCATCCGCATCGCGCTCGGGGGCAGCGTGGCGAAGACCGGGAGCAGCGCCTCGATCATGCGATCGCGGCCCTCGGGGCTCGAGTGGTCGCCCGCGCTCAGCACGCGCTCCACGCGGAAGCGCACGAAGGGCACCGACTCCTCCACCGCCGCCGCGATCCCCTGCGGCCCCTCGCGCTGGAGGAGCTCCGCCGGGTCCATCCCGCCGGGGAGGCTCACCACGCGCAGCTCCAGGCGCCTGTGCGCCGCCAGCTCAGAGGCGCGCAGCATCGCCTCCTGGCCCGCGGTGTCCGCGTCGAGCGCGAGCAGCACCGTCGAGGCCATCCGGGCGAGTTCACCAACCTGCTCGGGGGTCAGCGCCGTGCCCATCAGCCCCACCGTGTTGGGCACCCCCGCCTGGTGCATCGCGATCACGTCCGTGTAGCCCTCGCAGAGGATCACCCTGCCCGCGCGCGCCGCGTGCGCGCGGGCGAGGTCCGCGCCGTAGAGGTGCTGGCCCTTGTGGTAGACCTCGTTGTCGGAGGTGTTCAGGTACTTCGGTTTCTGCTCTGCCCGCAGCGCGCGCGCGCCGAAGCCCAGCACCCGCCCGCGCACGTCCGCCAAGGGGAACATGATCCGCGCGCGGAAGCGGTCGTAGATGCGCCCCCGCTCGCTGGCGGAGCGCTGCGCAAGGCCGGTGGCGTAGAGCTCCTGCTCGGAGAAGCCTCCCCGGCGGGAGGCCAGCAGCACGCGGTCCCACGGGCTCGGCGCGTACCCCACGCGAAACGCCCTCAGCGTCTGCTCGTTCAGACCCCGGCCCTCCAGGTACTCGCGCGCGCCCGCCGCCTCCCCGGACTCCCACAGGCAGCGCTCGTAGAAGGCCGCGGTGCGCGCCAGCAGCTCCATGAGGCGCTCCCGCCGGCGGCGGTGCTCGGCTTCGCGGGGGTCCTCCGCCTCGCGCTCGAGCTCCACCCCGAAGCGGTCCGCGAGCAGCTCCAGGGCCCCCTTGAAGTCCACCCCCTCGGTCTCCTGCACGAACGTGAACACGTCCCCCTTGGCCTGGCAGCCGAAGCAGTAGTACACCTTGCGGCCCGGGTCGATCCCGAAGGAGGGGCTGCGCTCGTCGTGGAAGGGACACAGCCCCTCGTAGCTGCTGGGACCCGCGCGGCGTAGGTCCGTGCGCGTGGAGACCAGCTCCACGAAGTCCACCGCGTCGCGCACCCTGTCCTTGGATGCCTGTGTGTAGCGGGCCATCGGGGTTACGCTAGCCGCTCGCGCTCGCTGAACGCCTCCCCGGCCCTCGCCCCGGCACTCGCGGCGCACATCCCCGGTCGGCCGGTGGCCTCAGCCCGCGAATGCGCGGGGCACCTGGAGCTCGGTGTAGGCCCTGATGCAGTAGCGGTCGGTCATTCCCGCCAGGTAGTCCGTCACGCGCTGGGCGAGCTCCCCCTCGCCGGGACCGGGGAGCTGCTCGGGGTGCTCCACGTAGTGCTCGAAGAGCCTCCGCAACACCCCTTCGATGCGCTCGCGCTCCGCGCGCACCTGCGGGCCGAGGTAGACGCGCTCGAACATGAACTCCCGCAGCTGCCCCATCGCACGCTCGGCCTCCTCGCCCTGGACGATCTCCCCCTCGCGCTCGGAGCGCTCCACCATGTCGTGCACGAGCGCGTCGATCCGCGCCGAGCCCGAGCGCCCGAGCACCGCGAGGGGCTCCGCGGGCAGGTCGCGCTCGTGCAGCACGCCCGCGCGCACCGCGTCGTCGATGTCGTGGTTGATGTACGCCGCGCGGTCCATGATCCGCACGATCCGCCCCTCGAGCGTCGCCGGCTCGGGGGCGCGGCTGGAGTGGCGGGCGATCCCGTCGCGCACCTGCGCGGTGAGGTTCAGGCCCGCGCCGTCGCGTTCCAAGCGCTCCACCACCCGCAGGGAGTGCTCGTAGTGGCGGAAGCCCCCGCCGAAGCGCTCGCGCAGGCAGGCGTCCAGCACCTCCTCGCCGATGTGGCCGAACGGGGGGTGCCCGAGGTCGTGGCCCAGCCCGATCGCCTCCGTGAGGTCCTCGTTGAGGCGCAGCGCTCGGGCCACCGTGCGCGAGATCCCCGTCACCTCCAGCGTGTGGGTGAGCCGCGTGCGGTAGTGGTCGCCCATCGGCGCGACGAACACCTGGGTCTTGTGCTTCAGGCGGCGGAACGCCTTGCTGTGCACGATCCTGTCGCGGTCGCGCTGGAAGGGGGTGCGCAGCGTGCAGTCGCGCTCCTCCCGCGCGCGCCGCGCGGGGTAGGAGCGCGCCGCCAGCGGCGAGAGGGTCAGCTCCTCGAGCTCCCGCTGGCGCGCCGCGAAGGCCGCCGCCACCGCCTCTGTGCCGGTTGCAACGCTCATGCACTCGATTGTGGCACCGCGCCCGGCGATCGCCGCCGGAGTCGAGCGGCGCTCAGCGCTCGCGGTTCCAGTCGCCGTGCCCGCTGAGGCGGTGCACCCAGTGATGCCAACGCCCCTGCTCGCCGGGGTCCTCGTTGAACACGGGCGACTTGTGCTCCGGCCCGGGGAGGGAGAGGACGGCAACCGGGTCGATCCGCAGGTCCACGCCGTGTTCGTGGATCGAGGCGATCGCGGCAGCCTCGACGAAGTGGACGGTGCGGCCGGTGGTGGTGATCAGGAGCCCATGGAAGACGTCCTTCTCGGGGGCCGCCAGCACGCTCATCACGGTCCCCACCTGCGTGCCGTCGGAGG
This sequence comes from uncultured Solirubrobacterales bacterium, assembly GCA_963713985.1. Taxonomy (GTDB): domain Bacteria; phylum Actinomycetota; class Thermoleophilia; order Solirubrobacterales; family Solirubrobacteraceae; genus Palsa-744. Next base: position 3,233,017 of record OY970219.1, read on the forward strand.
CCAGCACGGGCACGCCGCCGTCGAGCAGCTGGTAGGAGATCGGCAACCCCTCGTCCACGGTGGGCACGATACCGGTGTCGCTCAGCCCGCGCGCCCCACCAGAGGCGCCAGACGCAGGTGGGCGTGGTGCTCGAGCGTCTCGGAGATCGCACGTTCAACCTGGCCGAGCGCCTGCTCGGAGGCCGAGGGAGCCTCGGCGAGCGCCTGGGCGAGTGCCCGCACCATGAAGCCGTGGGCATCCTCGCCGAGCGGGAACGACGCGGCCTCGCAGGCGCCGCACACCACGCCCCCCGCGGCCCCGGAGAAGCCGACCAGATGCTCGGGCTCCCCGCAGTGCGCGCACGCCCCCAGCTGCGGGGCGAGGCCCGCGGCGTGCAGCAGCTTCAGACGGAACTGCAGCCCCCCCGCGCGGGTAGCTGCATCGGGCTGGTGGTCGAGCAGCGCGAGCTTGCGGCAGAGCAGGTTGAACACGCCGGGGTGGGGCTCCTCGGTCTCGAACAGGCGCCCCACCGCGTCGCACGCCCGCGCGGCGGCGTCGAGCGCGCGTGCGTCTTCACGCAGGCGGGGATGCCCATCCACGGTCTGGGCGCCGGTGACCGTCAGGAGCTCCCCGCGCCCCTCGTGCAGCTCCAGGTGCAGGCGGAAGAATGGCTCCAGTCGCCCCCCGAAGCGGCTGCGCGCGCGCCGCACCCCCTTGGCGATCGCACCCACCCGCCCCCGGTGGGGCGTGTAGACATGCAGGATCCTGTCCGCCTCCCCGTAGCGCATCGAGCGCAGCACCACCGCCTCCGTCTTGACCGGTCCCGCCATCGAGGGCGAGTCTAGAGGCACCCCTCCCGTCTTTGGCCGACCTGCGAGTCGATGGCGGCGTTGGGTCGGGACGGCTATACTTTATGAAGTAATGAGCGCTATCACCGTGTACACGACCGAGCCGTGCAGCTACTGTGCGCGTGTGAAGGGACTGCTGCGCTCCCGGGGGCTCGAGTTCTCGGAGATCAACCTCTCCAGGGATCCCGAGGGGCGCATGGAGCTGGCGTCGAAAACGGGCATGATGACTTTCCCCCAGGTGCTCGTCGGCGGCCAGCTGGTGGGTGGCTTCAACGAGACGCAGGCCGCCGTGCAGAGCGGGCGCTTGGACGAGCTGCTGGCGGCCTGAGCCCGCGCCGGCTGGTCCCCCGCGGCCGTGGCTGGCAGGTCTCGCAGACGTAGGTGCCGCGGCCGGCGACGACCATCTTCACGATTGTCCTCCCGCACCGTGGGCAGGGCTCCCCCTCGCGGCGGTGCACGAGGAAGCGGTCCTGGAAGGAGCCCTGCACCCCGTCGACGTGGCGGAAGTCGTCGATCGTGGCCCCCCGTGCGTCGATCCCTTCGAGCAGCGCCTCGATCACTGTCTCGCGCAGACGGGCATGCTGGGAGAGCGAGAGCCGCCCCGCGGGGCGCAGCGGGTGCACACCGGCACGGAAGAGGGCCTCGTCGGCGTAGATGTTGCCCACCCCGGCCACCCGGCGCTGGTCGAGCAGGAAGGCCTTGATCGGAGTCGAGCGCCCGCGCGCGAGCGCCCGCAGGTGCTCGGCGGTGAAGCGCTCGTCCATCGGCTCCAGCCCGAGGCGGGCGGCGAAGAACTCCTCCATGGCTGGCGCCCCCAGCAGCAGCTCCCCGGTGCCGAAGCGGCGGGGGTCGACGATCACCAGGCGCCGCCGGGGGCGCAGCTCGATACGCACGCGCACGTGGGCGGGCTCGGGCCTGGGCTCGCTCAGGATCGCACCGGTCATCCGCAGGTGCTGGGCGAGGAAGACCTCATCCTGGAGGTGCCACACGAGGTACTTGCCGCGCCTCTCCAGACGCTCGATGCGACGGCCCACGAGCGCATCGGCGAGCTCCAGCGGGTCCAGCGGACGCGACCAGCGGGGATCGAGGATCTCGATGCGCGCCAAGCGCCGCCCCTCGACAAGGGGTGCGAGTTGACGGCGAATCGTCTCTACCTCGGGAAGCTCGGGCAAGGGCATTCCAGTTTACTTGCCCATCCCCCTGGGCTCGCACCTACCACGCCAAGCCGAACGAGCAACCCCCTCACCCAACCCTCACCCCTGAACGCGTCACCCAACCCAACACGAATCAAACAGCGACTGGGTGAGCCCAGACAACACCTGAACCCACCCAGCCAACATCAGCTAACCATCCAAAGTATTGACACTCTTATACAACACCCATCATCTCGGGAACCCAGGAACATTAGCTAACACCCAAGCCGCTCTTAACGCTCCACCGACTCTAGCAGAGAATAACACCGTTCCTTCCGCTCTCCCGGTTTTTCCTTTACCCGAGGTGCATTCAGCTTTAGGTTCATTGCTTTTTGAGTCGAATACCGATTCGAACGCTGGCGGATGCACCGTTTCACCCGGTGACTTTATTTTGGTCGTCGTATTGTTCGTACACACGTCCTGTATTTCCAATATTCCATCGACGTGACAAAAAACTTCCCACCCTGGCTTCCTACCAGCTACTAAGGACGTCAGTTCATCTCTGACTTCAACGCCTTCAGCACCTTCTGCAACTTCTTCATTTTTTGCATTTCTTACCGATAGCCTAGTTGCCCATCCCAGGTTTATAGCCTTAAGCGTCACTGATTCCGTTGCAGTACATCCACCATTTTTAATGAATTTGCATTCTGAAGCGCTAACTGACCTGATACTGTCCGAGCCATTAGCACCAATCGTTCCTTCATTGGTCCCTTTACATTCGAGCTCGACTGCTCCGCCGGCCGCCGGTTTTTCATCTTCCAGCACGAGCGTGCCGTCCGAGGTCACTTCAATCGTTTCTTTTACCGCCGACGTTTCCCATTCTCCACTGGAACCTTTAGAGCAGAGATTGTTTTCAAACGTACCTTTGACCACTTTTAAGCAGGTCACCCATCTCGGACCTGTCAACGCCATCGCAGACGACGCCATGACAGCCATCATGCCGACCACCACGACGAGCCCGAAGGCCATCTTCAAATACCTCATGTAGTACTGCTCCTTCCCTTGAGGGTCTGGTCACCGACCCCGTAGCGCCCGTCTTCAAAGCAAAGACGCCACGACACCGGCATACCTACATTTCACAGCTCCACTCGAACCCCCGCCGCTCTGCGCGACCGGAAGCCCGACTCGGCACTGAATGACAATCATAGCCGATCCTAACCCACTCGAGAAGGAATTGGTTTTTCTATCGATGGGACATCCCGCAACCGTGCAAGAATGTCTCCGACCGGACCCAGAGGGTCTGTCCGGAAGGGTCTGGTACTCGGTTCATGGACTGCATGGTCTGGGCCATTTTTCATGGTGGACCCATAAACGATGCACGGTCAGGAGTGACGGGCATAGACCCATGCGGCGCTCATGATTGCTGTGGAGCCCCAGCGATCTGAAATGCCAATCCCGCGGCGCTCGTCTCCAAAGCAAAGACGCCGCGCAATCGGCAAACAGTTTTGGACCAGTCTATCTTGTGAGTGAGGCCCAGCGCCAGATACTTATGGAGCTTCTGGTGCTGTTACGGCCCATGTGCCTATACCGGCTCCTCCGGCTTCTGCTTTTATGGTGAGGATGGATCCGACTGTTCCTACGCCTGGGCTATTGCCGTTCTCTGGGTTTGAGAGGGCGAATGGCTGTGCCAGTTCGGCTGATGCTAGGACTCGGGCGTAGACGCAGAGGTTTCCGGGTTCGGCTGTCGGTTTTTCGACGGTGCCGCCTGTGCATCCTGCTGGTGCTGTTGTTCCTTTTTCGATGAAGTGAATATTGGTTTCTTTGAGTTCTTCGCTTAGTGGGATGGTGAAGGAGATCGGGATGCGGATATAGCCTTCGGCCGGGGCCCCGAAGCTCCATGCGCCGGTCTCGGTCTTTTCAGGCGGAAGTGTTTCGGTGAAGCCAGTCGTGCCATCTTTGCCGTCGCAAACGGCGTTGGAGCCACTTGCCGAAGTGAGCTTGACGCCGCCGGTTTCGCATTCTGCCTGGGAGGCTGCTGCCGAAGTCACACTCACACCGTTGGTGCCGTTGGTTCCATTCGTGCCGTTGGTGCCGGCCGGTCCTTTTTCGCCCTGGCCGCCGTTTGCGCCGTTTGTGCCATTCGTGCCGTCTTTGCCAGCGGGGCCGGTCTTGCCCTGAAGCTGTTTGAGCACACTCGGCTTGATCTGCTTGGTCGAGGTGATCACGTACCGGCTCGCGGCGTAGGCACCACCGGTCATGGCGAACACAAGTCCGAGCGTGAGCGCCACATTGGTGTAGCCTAGTTTGCGTATTCTTGAGAGCATCTTGTTTTTCCCTGTTCCCGTGTTGTTTTTGGATGGTGGTTGATCAATGAAACGTGTGTCAAGTTGTTTTGTGGGCGTTATGTTTGGTTTTCCCGTGGGTTGTGTGTGGGTGTTTTTTGGGGCAGTTGGTGATGGTGAGTTTGGTGTTTTGGTGGATGGTGGCGCCGTCCTGTGCGGTGAAGGTGGTGGGGATGGTGAGTTTGCCTTTGCAGAGGTTGCCGTTGGCCGCGAGGGCGGAGTGGGGTCCTTGGGCCAGTTTTACTTCGACGCTGTTGAGGGGTACGTCGGGTATGCTGTTGAAGGTGCTGGTGGTGATGCCTTTCTTGCTGATGAAGGTTTCGGCGTGGGCGTCGAATGTGAGTCCGTAGCCCTGTAGGACGAAGATGAGTTCGGGGAACTTGGCGCCGCCGTGGGAGACGAAGTAGGCGGGGCCGGTGAGTGGCGCGGGGATGATGGGTGTGATTGCTGTGACTGTTCCGATGATCGACCCGGGGGGGCAGTCTGCTGGGTTGGTATTGAAGGTGGTTTCGATGCAGGCTTTCTGGAGGGTCGAGAGGCGTGAGGGGAGCCGCTTGGGGAGTTCGACCTTGACTTTCGCGATGTTCGCCTGTGTGCCCTGCGGCGCCGGGGGGTAGGTCAGCTTTACTGTGAGGCTGGCTCCGTCTTCTTTGTTGGTCTTGCCGGACGTGGAGACCTTGAAGGCGGGTTTGAACGCGAGTGCCTGGCACGCGGTCACGCGGAACGGCGTACTGAGCGTCACGGGCATGTCGTCCGCGGGGCCGGCGAAGCTCGCGCCGGATCCAATCACTGTTGCCGCGAAGTTCAGGGGTTCGCAGTTGGTCGGGTTGAGCGTGAAGTCGGGCCGGTCGATCGAGACGCGGATGTCGCGCACGTGGATCACGATCCCGTCGATGATGTGCGGGATCTGATCGGCGGCGCCCGCGGGGACGCTCACGGCGGCGGTCACGGGGTTGATCTGCAGCGGGAGGTGCACGACGACGGTCCCGAGATCGAATGGCCCGACCTTCGCGGAGACGATCGCGGCGATCGAGAACGGCGCTCCTTCGAAGGGGCCCGCCATGTATATCTTCCCCGGCGTGTACGCGAGGACCTCGCCGACGCCTGCGCCGGCGAGGAGCTGCCCGATTTGGCTCGCGGGCGGACAGGAGGGTTCGGCTTCCTCCTGCGCACCGGTCTTCGTCCTGGCGAGCGCGATGTCTGCTTCAGGGCAGAACGGCACGCCTGTGAGGTTCGCGACCAGTCCCGGGGGCAGCTGGGAGGAGAACCCGGTGATCTCCTGTTCCCCGTCGTTCCGGGTGATCCGGATCTCCAAGGGGCTGTAGATGCCCGAGTCGCTATCGAGCGTGCCCGCGTTCACCTGCGGGCTGAACGGCGGGACGCTCCCCGCCGGGCAGGGTCCTCCTTCGAACCCCTGCACGATTTCAAACGGCGGGCTGAGATCCGTCAGGGGCGGCTCCCCCGGGCTGCTCGACCACGGCGTCAGTTCGGCCTGCGCCGGGTAGCTCCCGCACGCCGCCGGGGTGACCAGCGGCGAGGTCTCGCCCTGACGCAAGCTCAACGTGAACGTCGTGAACGGCAGCTGCGGCAGACCTTCCCGGCCCCCGAAAACCGTCGTCAAACGACCCGTCACCGGGTTCGCTATGACTTCGCCCGCGGCCTTGACGATCACCCCACGATTCGGGATCCTCGCGACGACATACATCGCCAGCAGCGACCCGAACGGGTTCTCATACGGTGTCGCGATATAGACCGACCCCGTCGCTTCTTCCTTGATCGCGGGCGCCTGAATATGCACCGTCCCGATCTTCGAATCGTTCGGGCACCCAGCGCCCGGCAGCGTTTCGATTGCTTCGTCTTTGTACTGTTCTGGTGTGCATGCTCCCAGGCCCGCGCCGGCTGAGGGGTTGATCGTCATTCCTTCCGGGAGCGTGACAACGGTCTTCTGCACGTGCGCGCTGGCCAGCCCTTCGGCATTGTCATATGTCTGGTGCACCCCGATTTCCGCGTCCAACCCCGTCGGGCTGTACGCTCGGGTCGTCGTCGGCTCTACCAAGAACGTCGAGGGCAGCCTCAACCGGTCGCAACCATTGAACGGGCCGAACGGCATCTGCGCAGTCGATGGTTCTCCTTCGGGTTCCTGCCAGGACCGCGCGGAGATCGTTGCGTGCACCGGTTCGCCGGCACACGACGTCGGGTTACTCAAATACGGGACCAGCGGGTTCGTCGAGGACACGCCATATTCGCCATGCGTGCCGTTCCCGAGAGGGTTCTGCCGGTTCCACCGCCACGCATCATGGACCGCGGCCGTCGGCACGCCCCATATCGTCAACGACGTGCTATCGAGTTCGACCGCGCTCTCGTTGATGTCCTGGAACCGGGTCTGCAGCCCGTAGCCTTCGGGGTTCACCGTCACGTCGCCCTGGATATGAGCCGAACCTCCCGCGAGAGGAAACCCGAGCTTCGCGACATCACCAGGCTCCGGCGCTAGATTATACACCGGTTCAACAAGAGGAGCACCGATGTTCCCCCTGAACGTCAGACTGGTAACGCCTACCTGTGTCTCGATCGGGCACTCTTCCACCTGGAACAACGCTACCGGGCACGTCGGGGTATCAACGAGATCGCCCGCGAAACCAGGGGGAAGATTATCGACTACTTCCTTCGGGTCGCCAGCCAGTTCGCCATCGCTAGCGAGCGTATCGAAACCGATCGTCGTCGTGAGATCCGCGTGCGCCCCAGCCTGCATGCTCGAGATCGCCGTCGTCGTGGAACCCGGCGCGATCGCGAACCCAGCCGCGGTCAGACCAATCGCTGTCGGAGTGCTCATGCTCGCGTCCGGCGCGCCACCACCCGAGACCCTCACCATATTCACAACCGACGGTGGGCTCAGCAATTCGACATCGACAGGGATCGCCAAGAACAACGTTTCGTCCGAGATCACCTTCCCAGAGTACGTGCACGTCAGGCCTTCGCAGCCCAACGCGCTGCCGAGGCCCAGCGGCGTGTCCGCGAACCCTTCGACGCCCGCGCGATCGAGCGTCAAGCCTTCCGGCAACAAGTCCGTGATCGTGATCGGATTCGTCACAGGACTATCCGCCGGGCAAGCCAGCGGTACCGTATGAGCGGCGTCTTCAGCTTCATACATCGCCCTAGTACAGCCAGCAGCGCCACCGCCAGTATTCTTCACAGTCACCCGGTAAACATCTTCACCCGATTCAGAACCCGCCGCGAAGTTCGTCGGAGCCGAGACCCCCGTCACCGTCCACTGCGGAGCACCCACCGCAAACGCAGGCGCAACACCCACCAGCAACGCACCCACAACACAGCCAACGATCACCAGCAGTAGGCGCCTCATCGGCCCGCTCCATGACTCGGGACGCCATCCGACGCTCGACGCACTTTACCGCCCCCAGCTTTCGCCGTCTTCTTCCTCTTCTGCTTCCGCTTATCCTTCCTCGTCGTCTTTTTCTTTGTTTTCTTCTTTGCCCCGGACGGCGGCTTGCTCACGACGTTGCCGGTACTCGAGGACGTCGAGGTAGCGGGCGTCTGATAGAAAGGCGGCGGCGGCGGGTTATCGCACGCGTCTCCTTCGCACGGAAGGACACCCGGCTGGACGGGGAACCCGCCATCGATACGCGCATCGTACAGGTCGCCCTCTTCATCAGTGTCCTGCGGCACGAGCTGCGCATGCGTGCCGAAGAACACGTTCCCGCCTTCGACAACTTCACCGCCGGGGCCCACGAACGAGCTGGAATCCAGGAAGAACGTGTCGTGCGGATCCTGGCCAGAGCCGATCAGCGAGATGCCCTGCCCTTCGTGCCACTCATACACATTGACCTTACCGTTCGTCGCCTGCGGCACCAACGGTTCTTCGGTATCGAAGAACACATACTCGCCGTTTTCTGACATCCCCCTCGTCGGCCGCCCGGCAGGATTATCACTGTACTGATCCGAGCGGCCGAACCCCGCGCCCGGTACCGGACCCGAACCATCCGGGTAACACATCACACACACAACGCTGTCATCCCCAGCGTCATACCGGTAAGGGCCGAACAGCAAGAACTCTCCGTCCTTCGTCGTCTGATATTCCGCCTCCACATCCAAGCCCGCTACCAGCCCATCCTTGACTTCGTTTCCATACCACAAGCCGCTGACGTCTTCGCCTTCTTCATGCGGACGGACCGAGTTCCCGTCCGGGTAACCCTGCACAGCCGCCACGAACGTCGTTTCTCCCGTCAACGTGTCGTAACGATAAAGACCACCACCCGTAGCCCCAGACGTCAGTTCTCCTTCAGCATTGAAATACACCGTCGAACCATCCGCCGAGACCGCGGGAACATCGAGAACCTTCCCTTCGACCGGGCCAGACCCCAGGTCGCCACGCGAGACACGGACAAGCCTTTCGCCTTCAGGAGCTTCCGCGTCATACTCATAAAGCTCGAGTTCACGCGTTTTTACTTCAACGGCTTCTTTCGTCAACTCGCTACGCGTCACGAAGAACACCTTCGAGCCATCACTGGACGCCCCGACGAACACAGCCGGATATTCAGCCGTACCGCCCTTCTCAGCAGCCGAGACCTCGACCGTCGTTTCGCCACCCACACGCATATACAACTCCGGAGGATTCGCGTGATCAGCGCTATCCCAACACCCGCTGGTCGCCGGCCTACCATCGCTCTGCATATTCGGGTCAGGCGCCGTGAAGAAAACCATCGAACCGTCATCCGATACCGCATCATGAGTACTCCCAGGCCTCCCGCTGCCCTGGCCAAGGACCGCGCCGCACTTACTCAACAAGCCGCCGCCCTTCGCGCGCGACTTCACGCCCACACACGCCAAACACCCCTGGCTAGCCGACCATTCATACAACGCTTCACTACCAGCATCCAACCCCGCCAACACCTTTTCCGCGCCTTCGCACAACAAAGGCAATTCATGATCCGGGCTTTCCCCGACCACAACACTCAAATCTTCAGAACCACCCTTCAGCCTCAGAAAATTATTGCCCCCGACCGCCGACCCAGCAACCGTATACGGGCCACCAGGCGGACCTACCAGATCGTCATCCCGTTCATTGGTATACCCCAAGTCATCCGTCACCCCGACCATCGAGAAATCCACCGGGTCGAACACCAAACCCTCGACCGCCTGCACACCCAACCCCGGCGACGCAACGGACTTAAACGACCAGCGATCTTCCCCCCGCGAAAACACATACGCACTCTCACCCGACGACGGAAACGGACCAAACCCCGCATTCGCCCACAACAAAAAATGATCGCCATCTTCAGAAGAATAACCAAACTCAAAACTCACTTCCCCGCCAATCGACACGCCCCCGAACATATCCTTCGCGTCACCCTTATCAGCAGGCGTCACCAACTCATACCCACGACGATCAGGCAACAATTCCGAACCCCCCGGCAAAGTCGCAAACACCCCTTCCCCACCAGAAGAAACACCAAACCCATTCACCGCGACCAGCCGAAAGCGATACACCGTACCCGGCGACAAACCACCAGCCTCCACACTCACATTCACAAACCCATCACCCGAACCAACACCCACCGGCACCGCCGGCACCACACCACCACCACCACCATCCTCAGCAGCATATTCAAACTGGTAAGTCGTACCAGCACCCAACGGGTCGACCTCACCGCTCAAATCCGCAAACGACGACGACACACCACCCGCAGACACACCACCAACCGACGGCGCAACACCAGGCGCCGCGAACGACTCCACTTCACCTTCCGACACCCCACCCTGTTCACCAGCACTCGTTTCATCAACCAGCCGATAACGATAAACTTCCCCAGCCACCAAACCCTTCACTTCAACACCCACACCATAATTCTCTTCCCCCGGCCTTTCCCCCACCAGCCTCCCCTCCGACGCCGACCTCGGCACACACCCCACCCTACCCGCACCAGAAAAACCACTCACCCGAAACACCTTTTCCGACACAACCTCAAAAAAACATTCACTAAGTTCAAGATCCCCACCACTATCATTCTCCGCACCCCTCACAACACCACCCAAAACCACCCCGCCAACACCCAAACCCCTAACCCCACCCGTCACCGCGCCCGGATAAAACCCACCCCGACCAAACACATCCACCACACGCCCCCCAAGTTCACCACCCACAGCCCCCCTATGAACACCCACATACAAAACACCACCCACACCCACCACAAGACCACCATAATTATTGAAACCTTTTTCAAACAGAACCTTACCCACCCCACCAACCCTCCCCAAATACACACCCGACACCGAAAACTCATCAACACCCCTACCAGAACCGGCAGTCACCAACACATCACCATCCGACGGATCCACCGCAACATCCTGCAAGCCACCCCGGAACAAGGGCGCTATCGCACCGTCTTCATCGACTTCCTCTTCCCCCGTTATCGCCTCGACAAAACACCCTTCCGGGGAGAACTCATCAACCTGAGATATACCAAAAATATCATCATTGATGACATAAACATCGCCCGCAGACCCCTCAAAACCAGAAACAGCAACACCCTGAACACTTTCTCCTATCCATTCTTCGACTGGCCGCCCATCTTCACTCGGCCTCCCGACCAATTCACCCACCCCATTGATATAACCCTCTTCCACACCCGCTTTACACGTAAACGGCGCAGACACACCACTGACGGGTTCCTCCCGCCGCACCCCCCCAGTTTTTCCGGTATTCGCATAGTGGGCGAAATATACGTCACCCGCATTAGGCCCCGTAGAATTATCGACTGCGACCCAGGGATTCTTGCCAGTACCGAAAAGTTCATTGGTCGAATCGTCAAACGCCAAACTGCGGACATGCAAACCAGTCAACGCAGACACAGGCGGCGCCGACGAATCCCCCGGAAGCTGCCCAACGAACACGTTAGACGAATTGAATTCATCCACCACTTCAGCACCACCCGAAGTAAGCGCCCCCACCCAAACATCACCACTATACGGCCCGCTATCGCTTGTCGTGATACCCCCCACAGGCTCACCAGTCGCTGAAGTACCAGTCGGCAACGTCAACTCAAAAGGCCTCGAAAACACAGCAAACGCCGACACGCTCCCAAACGACAAACCCCCAACCAACACCAACAACCCCACCACACACAAAACCCCACACCAAGAACACCACACCCGCACACCCAACAACACCAACCTCCTCATCAAACCCCTCCCACTCGAACACCCAACCAAAACAACCCAACCACAGCCCAAGAATAACTGGGTGAGCCCAGGCAAACAACCCAAACCCACCCAGCCAACATCAACTAACCATCAACATTCATACCCTTACACAACACCCGTCATCTCGGGAACCCAGGAACATTAGCTAACACCCAAGCCGCTCTTAACGCTCCACCGACTCTAGCAGAGAATAACACCGTTCCTTCAACTCTCCCGGTTTTTCCTTTGCTCGAGGTGCATTCAGCTTCAGGTTCATTGGATTTTTTATCAAATACCGTTTCGTACGCTGGCGCATGCGCCGTTTCGTCCGGTGCCTTTATCTTGGTCGTGGTATTGTTCGTACACACGTCCTGTATTTCCAAGATGCCATCGACGTGACAAATCACTTCCCACCCTGGCTTCTTACCAGCTATTAAGGACGTAAGTTCATCTCTGACTTCAACGCCTTCAGCACCTTCTGCAACTTCTTTATTTTCTGCGTTTCTTACCGATAGCCTAGTCGTCCATCCCAGGTTTACAGGCTTAGCCGTCACCGCTTCCGATGCCGTACACCCACCATTTTTGATGAATTTGCATCCCTTAGTAAATATAGACTTGATGCTGTCTGAACCGTTAGCACCAATCGTTCCTTCATTGGTCCCTTCACATTCGATCTCGACTGCTCCGCCGGCTGCCGGTTTTGTATCTTCCAGCACGAGCGTGCCGTCCGAGGTCGTTTCAATCGTTTCTTTCACTGCCGACGTTTCCCATTCGCCACTCGTACCTTTAGAGCAGAGATTGTTTTCAAACGTACCTTTGACCACTTTTAAGCAGGTCACCCATCTCGGGCCTGTCAACGCCATCGCAGACGACGCCATGACAGCCATCATGCTGGCCACCACGACGAGCCCGAAGGCCATCTTCAAATACCTCATGTAGTACTGCTCCTTCCCTAGAGGGTCTGGTCACCGACCCCGCAGCGCCCGTCTTCAAAGCAAAGACGCCACAACACCGGCTACATCTACACATCACGGTCCGACCGAACCCCGGCCATTCTTGCTACCAACCAGAAGCCGACTAAGACCGTGTGACTAACATAGCCGAACCCAACTCACTTTGGAAGGGGCTGTTTCTTACTACCGATAGGGCATACACAACAGCGCAAAAATGTCTCCAACCAACCCCTTGAACCGCGTCACAGAGACCCAGCCGGCCCCGACCCAGACGCCGGGAAAGCCTCCTCAGCCAGCTACCACTACTGCCGACCCCCGTCAAGTTGGCCGCGCCACCTACCGCTGCGCGCGCGGGTGCGCCTTGAAGTAGACGCCCTTGAGGCGATCAGCGGAGAGATGGGTGTAAACCTGGGTGGTGGCAAGATCCGCGTGGCCGAGCATGTCCTGCAGGGAACGCAGGTCACAGCCCCCGGCAAGCAGATGAGTGGCGAAGGTATGGCGCAACGTATGGGGGCTCATGCGCTCGGACAGTCCCGCGCTGCGGGCGTGGCCCTGGACGATCTTGTAGAGGCCCTGGCGCGTGAGGGGGCGACCGCGGTGGTTGAGAAAGAGCGCGGTACTCGACTCCACCCGGCCCGCCTCCAGGAGCGCGGGGCGACCGCGCTCGCACCACGCGCGCAGCGCCGCCACCGCCTGGCGCCCGACAGGGACGATGCGCTCCTTGGAGCCCTTGCCACGGGCCCGCAGCATGCCCTCCTCGAGGTCCACGTCGGCCACCTGGAGGGCGATCGTCTCCGAGGCGCGCAGACCGCAGGCATACATCACCTCCAGCAGCGCCCGATCACGCAGCACAAGCCGGTCAACCTTCGCCCCCCCATCCCCCGCGGCGGGCTGGCGCAGCAGGAGGGCCACCTCCTCGCGGGTCAGAACCATGGGGAGACGCTGCAGACGCGGGGGTCCGCGCAACTCAGCCGTGGGGTCGCGCTCCAGCAACCCCTCGCGGCGCAGATGGCGATAGAAGGAGCGCAGGCAGGCCGCCTTGCGCTGCAACGTGGCAGGGGATACCGGTGCCCGCCCCCCCCGCTCCACGCTGCCGTCCGCTAGCTCGGAGAGGAACGCCGCGAGGTCGCGGTGGCTCACATCGAGCGCACCCACGCCACGGGCACGCAGGAACTCGCCGAGCTGGAACAGATCGACCCGGTAGGCCTCGAGCGTGTTGCGCGAGAGTCCGCGCTCGAGCTCCAGATATGCGAGGAAGTCGAGCGTGAGGCTCTCGATGCTGGCACTGGCGGCGGTGATGCTCACGGTCTGGGCATTTCGCCCTCCGTGGAGCTACTCCTGCGTGAGCGCCGCCACCGCGCCCGGAAGGGCCAGCGCGACTTCGAACATCGCCTCCAGCGCGGCCGCGCTGACGCGCTCGCCGGGCTCGTGGTTGCGCTCGGTGCCATTCGCGAGGTTCACCACCGGCAGGCCCGCGGCGATCAGGGCGTTGGCGTCCGAGGCGCCCCCGCTCGCGACCCGCACGGGCTCATGGCCGCAGGCGCGCAGCGCGCTCTCCGCCGCACGCACCACGGGGGCGGAGGAGGAGGTGTTGTAGCCCCGGAAGGTGCGCTCCACGGTGACGTCCACGTCGCATTCGCACTCCCTGAGGTTCGCGGCCTCGTGCACGCAGTCCAGCAGCTCCGCGAGGATCTCCTCGGCGCGCTCCTCCCGATGGCCGCGCACCTCCGCGAGGATCGAGCAGCGCTCGGGGATCACGTTGATCGCGCTGCCCCCCGCGATCGTGCCCACGTTGGCGGTGGTATGCGCGTCGATGCGCCCGAGGCGCATGTCGGCCACCGCGCGCGCGGCGGCGAGAATCGCGCTGCGGCCCTCCTCGGGGCGCACGCCCGCATGGGCCGCGGCGCCGCGGAAGGTGGCCTGCAGGCGGTGGTGGGTGGGCGAGGAGAGGATCACCTCCCCCACGGGGGAGGAGTGGTCGAAGACGTAGCCCAGGCCGCTGCGCAGGCGCCCCACGTCGAACGCCCGCGCGCCCGCAAGCGAGCGCTCCTCCCCGACCGTGAAGAGCAGCTCGATGTCGATCGCCCCGAGCGCGCTGGGCTGGGCGGGCGTGGCTCCCGAGCATTCGCGGCGGATGCGGCGGGCGAGGGCGAGCAGCACCGCCACCGCCGCCTTGTTGTCGGCGCCGAGGATCCCCTCGTTGGCGTTCTCCCAGTACCCCTCCCGCAGGACCGGCTCCACGGGCGCCTGCAGCGGCACCGTGTCCATGTGCGCGCACAGCAACATGCAGGGGCGCCCGCTTCCGCGCTCCCCCTGCGCGGGGATGCGCGCGAGCAGGTTGCCGCAGTCCGAGCCCGCCGCGGCGCCCGCGTCGTCCTCGTGGACCTCGATCCCGAGCGCCCGGAGCTCCCCGGCGATCCGCTGCGCGCAGGCCCCCTCCTTGCCCGAGGGGCTCTCGATCGCGCACAGTTCGGCGAAGAGGTCTTGGAGGTGGCGGCGCTCCAGCTCGTCGGGCGGACCGCCGGGGGCGGGTCCGCTCACCGGTCTGCCCGGGAGGCGCTCACCTCCGCGCCCTCCACCTCGCCCCATCCCGTACGCGCGGCGTGCTCCAGCGCGGCGGCCACGAACTCCCTGAAGAGCGGCGCGGGGCGCTCGGGGCGTGACTTGAACTCGGGGTGGAACTGGGAGGCGAGGAAGAAGGGGTGCCCCTCCAGCTCGATCACCTCCACCAGGCGCTCGTCGGGGGAGGTCCCCGCGATCACCAGGCCCGCGCGCTGGAGCTGCTTGCGCAGCAGGTTGTTGACCTCGTAGCGGTGGCGGTGGCGCTCGTAGACGACCGCCTCCCCGTACACCTCCCGCGCCCGGGAGCCCTCGTGGAGCTTGATCGGATCGGCCCCCAGGCGCATCGTGCCTCCGAGGTCGGCGATCTCCTTCTGCTCGGGCAGCAGGTCGATCACGGGGAAGGGGGTCTCGAGGTCGAACTCCGTCGAGTTCGCCCCCTCCATGCCCGCGACGTTGCGCGCGAACTCGGCGACCGCGATCTGCATGCCCAGACAGATGCCCAGGTACGGGATCTCCCGCTCGCGCGCGACCCTCGCCGCCTCGATCTTGCCCTCGATCCCCCTGCCCCCGAAGCCACCCGGGATCAGGATGCCGTCGGCCCCCGCCAGCAGCTCGGGTGCGGCCCCGCCCTCGAGCTGTTCGGAGTCCACCCAGTCGATCCGCACCTGCGCGTCCTGCAGCGCGGCGGCGTGGCGCAGGGCCTCGGAGACCGACAGGTAGGCGTCCTCGAGCTGCACATACTTGCCCACCAGCGCGATCCGCACCGTGCGACCGTCCGAAGCTCCGCCAGCGCGCTCGACGCGCTCGATCGGCTCCTTCCAGCGCGTCAGGTCCGGCTGGGGGGCCTCCACGCCGAAGTGCTCGAGGATGAAGTCGTCGACCCCCTGCTCCTGGAAGGTGAGCGGGACCTTGTAGATGTTGTCCACGTCGCACGCCGACACGATCGCCCCCGGGGGGAGGCTTGCGAAGAGCGCGATCTTCTTGCGGATCTCCTGCGAGAGCGAGCCCTCCGAGCGGCACATCAGCATGTCCGGCGCGATCCCGATGCGGCGCAGCTCGTTGACGGAGTGCTGGGTGGGCTTGGTCTTCAGCTCCCCGGCGTGGCCGATGTAGGGGACGAGGGTGAGGTGGATGAACATGCACCGCCGCCGCCCCACGTCCACCGGAAACTGGCGGATCGCCTCGAGGAAGGGCAGCGACTCGATGTCCCCCACCGTGCCCCCGATCTCGGTGATCACGAAGTCCACGTCGCTGGACTGCGCGATCAGCGCGATCCGCTGCTTGATCTCGTCGGTGATGTGGGGCACCACCTGCACCGTGCCCCCCAGGTAGTCCCCCCGGCGCTCCCGGCGGATCACCGTGTCGTAGATCCCCCCCGCGGTCACGTTGGAGGCCCGCGAGGTGTTGGAGTCCGTGAAGCGCTCGTAGTGGCCCAGGTCCAGATCGGTCTCCGCGCCGTCCTCGGTCACGAACACCTCCCCGTGCTGGTAGGGGGACATCGTGCCCGGGTCCACGTTGATGTAGGGGTCGAACTTCTGCAGCCCCACCGTCAACCCCCGCGCCACCAGCAGACGCCCGATCGAGGCCGCCGCGATGCCCTTCCCCAGCGAGGAGACCACGCCCCCGGTGATGAAAATGAACCGGGTCTTGGCCGGCGGGTCGGTGTGGCGGTCTGGCACGGGGCGGTCCATGTACCTGCCCACGGAGTCTAGTCCTCGCGTCCCCGGAAACCGAAACGCGCACCTTCGTCCAGCAATGCCCTACATGCTGGGGCTTCGAGCGCAGGGGGACGATGAGGGCGAAGCCATGACCGCCACCATCTCAACCCGCGTGAGGACCCTGGCGATGGTGCTGACCCTGGCCATGCTTGCGCTCGCCCTGGCTCTCTCCCCCCAGGCGGGAGCGCGGGAGCACGGAGCGCGCTGCACGCACTCCGCGGCGGGCCACCAAAAGCATGGCGCACACCCCTGCACCGGCCCGGGCGCCGCGAGCTCGGGCAAGTCCCACGGCAGGGGCGGCAGGTCCCGCGCTCACTCCGGGGACGGGGGGCGCAACGCCAAGAGCCACTCCAAGCGACCCGCATCCGCGGGAGGCGGCGAAGGCGGTGAAGAAGCGGAAGAAGGCGGGGAAGCGGGAGAACACGAACAGTCCTCGGGAAGCACGAGCGAATCCCAGTGCGAAGGCGCGGGCAGCGGCGAAACCGAAGGCGAAGAAGCTCTCTGCGAAACGTGATCGTGAGGTAGCGTGCCTCAGGCCGCCTTGCGCAGCTCGCGCGCGTGGCGGCGAGCGGAGACGTCGCGCTCGGGAGCGCCGAGCATCCGCACGAGCTCCGCGAGGACCTCGGGCTCGCCGAGCTGGTGGACGCTCGCGCGGGTGGTGTCCGTGGAGGTGTCCTTGACCACGGAGAAGTGGCGCGCAGCGAGCGAGGCGATCTGGGGCAGATGGGTGATGCACACCACCTGGCGGACGCCCGCGAGGTCGCGCAGGCGCTCCCCCACGGCGCGCGCGGTCTGCCCACCGATCCCGGCGTCCACCTCATCGAACACGAGCGTCGCCTCGGAGCCCGTGTTGGCGACGGTCATGAGCGCGAGCATCACGCGCGAGAGCTCCCCCCCAGAGGCGATCTCGCGCACCGGGGCGGCGGCGACACCGGGATTGGGGGCGATCTCGAACTCGACCGCGTCCCCGCCGCTGGCGCCGGGCTCGCGCGGGGAGAGCTCTACGGCGAAGGCAGCGTCGGGCATCGCCAGCGCGACGAGCTGCTCGCACACCGCCTCGGCCAAACGCGGCGCCGCCGCCTGACGCGCAGCGCGCAGGTCGCGTACCTGCTCATCGAGCGCGGTCTGCGCGGTGAGCAGGCGCGCGGTGAGTTCCTCGAGCGCGACCGCGGCCCCCAGCAGCTGCTCACGGCGCTCGCGCGAGCGATCGCCGTGCTCCAGGACCGCGGCGATCGTGGGGCCGTGCTTGCGCTGCAGGTGCTCCAGCATGGCCAGCCGCTCTTCTATGGACTGAAGCCCACCGGCCCCCTCCCCCTCTCCCTCCCGCCCGCCCGCCGCTTCACCCTCCAGCCGCTCACCGTACCCGCGCAGCTCGCCCGCGAGATCCCCCGCCTCGATCGCCAGCGCGCGGGCTCTCTCGGCGAGCGTGTCCAATTGGGGGTCCACCCCCGCGAGGGCATCCAGGCGCGCGGCGGCGCTCGCGCTCGAACCCGCGGCCCCGGGGGAATCGGCGTCCCACCCTCCCTCCAGCACCTCGGCCGCCTGGCCCGCCGCGGCGAGCAGCGCATCCAGGCCACGCAGCCGCTCGCGCTCCGCCTGCAGCCGCTCGGGCTCGCCCTCCTGCGGCTCGGCCTGCTCGATCTCGGCGAGCTCGTGCTCGAGCAGGTCGAGCTCCCGCTCGCGTGCTCCCTCCAGCTCCCGCGACTGCTCCAACCGCTCGCGCAGCTCCCGCACCTCGCTGTGGGCGGCGGCGCACGCGACGCGCCGCGCGGCCTGCTCGGGGCCGCAGAAGCCGTCGAGGATCTCGAGCTGGGCGGCGGCCAGCGTGAGCTTACGGTGCTCGTGCTGGCCGTAGAAGGCGAGCAGGCGCTCCCCGAGCCGGCGCAGGTCCGCGACGGCGGCGGTGCGGCCGTTCAGATATGCGCGGGTGCGCCCGTCCGCTCCCACGCGCCGCGCCAGCACGATCTCCTCGGCGCCGTGGGCGCCGCTGCCGATCCCGCCCTCCGGGCCGTGTACCCCGGCGCCCAGCAGCCCGTCGTGCTCGCGAAGCTCCTCCAGCAGCGCGGGGGACGGCGCGAAGACTCCCTCGACGTAAGCCTCGCGGGCGCCGGGGCGCACGATGCCGGTTCGCGCGCGCCCGCCGAGCAGGAGATCGAGCGCGTGCGCGAGCACCGTCTTGCCCGCGCCCGTCTCCCCTGTGAGCACGTTCAACCCCGGCGCGAGCTCGAGCTCGGCGCGCTCGATCAGCAGCAGGTTCTCCACGCGCAGCTCCAGTAGCACGCCCGCAGGTGTATCAGTGGGCACCGACGGATCGATCCGCCGCCCGGCGTGCGCCGGTCCAGATCCGCCGGCCCAGACCCTCCATCCTCGCGCGCGAGCCCAGGATCGCGGCAGGCCCACACGCGAGCCCAGACCATAGACTTGCGTTGAGTAGGGTGATCGCAGAGGTTCCCTCTCCAGTGCACAACGGCATGGCCGCCAGCGACCCAGACGACTCCGCACGCCTCCCGCGGGGCTCGATCGAGTACCTCACCGCATCCGCCCTGCGCGAACGCTTGGAGGAGGAGGTCAACCGCGCGGGACGCCACGGCACGACGCTCAGCTGCCTGCTCCTGGACATCGAGGACCTGCAAGAGGTTCGCCGCGCGCATGGCGAGGAGCTCGCCGAGCGGGCCCTCGCCTACGTGGAGCTGGCGCTGCGCCGCGAGCTGCGCCGCTTCGACCGCGTGGGGCGCTCCGAGGAGGGCGAGCTGCTCGTCGTGCTCCCCGGGGCCGACGGGGCGCGCGGGGAGGTCGTCGCCCGGCGGGTGCTGAGGCGGCTGCGGACGATCAAGCTCGAGACCGGCGGGGAGCGCCGCTCGCTGCGCGTGACCGTCGGCCTCGCCCAATGGCGCAAAGGCATGAGCGCGTGCGCCCTACTGGAGGATCTCTACTCGGTCGCGGGCCGCGAGCGGATAGGTTTCCCGGATGCTCTCCGGCTCGGAGCTGTGGCTGCTGCGCCTGATGGCCGATCGCGGCCTGGCGCTGCTTGACGCCAGCACGCTGCTGGTGGTGATCGAGGAGCGCCACGAGCTGCGCGTAGCGGCTGCCTCCGGCGAGGGCACCCCGCGGCTGCGGATCATGCCGGTGGAGGGCAGCGCCCTGGGTGCGCTCTACACCGCGGGGCGCCCCGTTGCGCTCGACCGCCCCCGCGGGCAGGAGGCGGCGTGGCTGCACGAGCTGGGCCTGGAGGCACGGGCGGCGCTGGTGGAGCCCCTCAGCATGGAGGGCCACGGCGGCGGACTGGTGATCGCGCTGCGCCGCGAGGGCGGGTTCCGGGGCCCCGACCGGGAGGCGCTCGCGGCGTTCGCGGCGAGTGTGGCGCAGCGGCTGGCGGCGGAGCGCTCCGTGGAGATCAAGCGGCTGCGCTTCGGGATGGAGGCGCGCGAGCGCGAGCGCACCCGCTGGGCGCGGGAGATCCACGACGAGACCGTGCAGGGCCTGGGAGCGCTGCGCCTGAAACTGGCCAACGCGCGCGACGAGCACAACCGCTCGGCGCCGGCATCCGCGGAGCCGGTTTCCGCTGCCGCTGCGGGCGAGGGCGGCGCGCGAGAGGGCGGCGCGCGGACGCTGAGCGCCGCGGTGGACGACGTCCTCGAGGGTCTCGGCCAGGAGATCGACGGCCTGCGCCACCTGATCACCGAGCTGCGCCCCGCGGTGCTCGACGACCTCGGCCTGGTGCCCGCGCTGGAAGCGCTGGCGCGCCGCGCGCAGGCGATCGACGGCCTGGAGGTACGGACGGAGATCGCGCTGGACCCCGAGCGCGAGCGACTCGACGCGGAGCTCGAGAGCACGATCTACCGCGTGGTACAGGAGGCCCTCACGAACGTCGGCCGCCACGCGCACGCCACCCGCGCGGTGGTCGGCGTGAAGATGCTCGGCGAGGGCTCCTCGGTGCGCGTGGCGGTCACCGACGACGGGCGGGGGCTGCCGGCCAACGGCGCCAGCCTTGGGCCCCGTGGCGACGGCCTGGAGGGCGGCTTCGGCATGTCGGGGATGCGCGAGCGCGCGGAGCTCGTGGGCGGGGAGCTCGAGCTCGGCCCCGCGGCGGGCGGGGGCACGACGGTGCGCCTCACCGTACCCCTGGCGGGCCGCCCGCAGGCCTGATTGGGCAACCCTTTTGGGCGGGGGTGCCGCGACGGATCTAGTGCCTGGCGGCAGCTGCGCGAGACGCGTTCTGGCGAGCCTCTGTATAGAGCGGCTCGAGGGCCATATCAGCGCCGTTTGGCCATGTGACCGTGCCAGCCTCTGCGTCCACGGTCACGCGCGCGAAAGAATCGAGATCGCGCAGCGGCTCGAAAACACCTCGCCACTCGCGTCCTGTGAAGTCAACCTCGCCGACAGTGCCGTCGTCGAAGGTAAGGCGCAGACGGTATTCACCGCTGATCTCGACACCTACAACGTCATACAGCTACTCCACGAAAACCATGTTACGCCAGAGCATCGATCGGCTCCAGCGGCTCGTCCCGTCGTGCGCGCTCCCAGTTCGCCGCTAGTTCGTCCTCGTGTAGGACCGCCCACTCTGCGACTAGGGCAAGCGCGCGCCGCGGAAGCGAGCCCGCGATCACAGCGCCAGCAAAATCCACCGACGCGGTCCCCCGCCGCGGTAGGCCTAATCCACCAGGCCGAGGCGCCGCGCGTAGGCGGTGATCTCCGCGCGCGAGGAGAAGCCGAGCTTCTCGATCGCACGCGCGCGATAGGTCTTCACGGTGCGCTCCGCCACATGCAGCTGATCGGCGATCTGGGGGTTGGTGTGGCCCATCGCGATCAGCCGCACCACCTCGCGCTCGCGCTCGGAGAGTGCCACGCCGTCCTGTGGAGACTCCCCCCCCGTCGCCATCAGCGCCCCGAGCCGCGGGTGCAGGTAGTTGCCGCCCGCGACCGCGAGGCGGAAGGCCTGCAGGAGCTCGGCGGGCTCGGCCTCCTTGAGCACGTAGCTGCGGGCCCCCGCCCTCAGCGCCTGGCGGGCGTACTCGGGGTCCTCGCGCATCGTGAGGATCGCCACCGCCAGCGGGGGGTGCGCGACGAAGCACTGGGGCAGCGCGGCGAGGCTGGAACCCCCGGGCATGGAGAGGTCGAGCGTGAGCAGGTCGGGCTTGTGGGCGCGCACCTCGCGGATCGTGGCGGGAACGTCGGCGGCCTCGGCGACCACCTGGAACTCCTGCGCCTCGCGCTCGAGTACGGTGCGGATCCCGTCGCGCACAACGGCGTGGTCGTCGGCGATGATCACCTCGATCGGACGATCGACGCCAGGGGTGCCAGGTTGCATCCCGCACACCGTAGCGCTCGACCGCAGGACGCGCCCCTAGAGGTCCCTCCGGGACGACAGCGATCGGCACCTTTGGGACGACACGATCGGCACCATCCGGACGGCAGACAAACGCCCGCGCGGGGCGCATCATGTCGTGTTGCAGTGACCTATTCAAACGGCCCCCAGCGATCCCGACCGGCAGCGAGCAGCAGGCAGGGCGCCGATGAGCAGACTCGAGGTCAGACGATGCGCAGGACACGGACACGACAATCGAAGCGGGGTGAGCAGCGATGACCCTCCTGGGTGTGGTACTCGTATGGCTGGCGATCGCAGCGGTGGCGTTCCTGGCGCTGTCGGCGCTTGCGCGCCTGGCGGCGCGCCGGGGCGTCGAAGGGGAGCTGGGGATCGTCGGCGAGGCGGAACTGATCGACACGAGCTACATGCGATGAGCCCCTCCGCCCTCCCCACCGAGCAGCGCTCGCGCATCCTGGTGGCGGGCACGGATCCCGAGCAGCGCGCGGCGGTGCTCCACGACCTCAGCGAGGCGCTGCCGCCGGAGACCCAGCTCGGGGAGGCGGGAGCGGTGTCGGAGGTGCTGGCGCAGGCCCCCTCCAGCAGCGTTGTGATGCTGGCGGGCGACGTCGGGGGCGTCTCGGCGGAATCGCTGATGCAGATGCTGGGAAACCGGCACCCGAGCCTCCCGGTGGTGGCGTTGAGCCTCGCCGCGCACGGCGGCAGGGAGCCTGCTCCACTGCGCTGGTGAGCGCGCAGGGGGCGCCGGCTCAGCCGCTAGCGTTGCGGCGTGTCTGCGTTGCCCAAGTCCCCCCGGCTGCGGCGGATCCTGGCCGCATACACGGTCAACAAGCTGGGCACGTGGTTCGGCACGGTCGCGCTCTCGCTGGCGATCTACGACCACACCCACAGCGCGGCCGCGGTCACGGCGCTGTTCGTCGCACGCTACCTGCCCGCGCTGGTGGTGCCCGCGCTGGTGGCGCGCGTGGAGGCATCGCCACGACGCGGCAGCCTCAGCGCGCTGTACGCGATCGAGGCGCTCTGCACCGCACTGCTGGCGGCGCTGGTGTGGCACTTCTGGCTGGCGGGCCTGCTGGCGCTGGTGGCGCTCGACGGGGCGGTGGCGCTGGCGGCGAGCTCGCTGCTGCGCGCGCAGGCGGCCCGCGCCGGGGAGGACGACGCTCAGGAGGATGCGCCGGGGAGCCCGGAGTCCTCCGAACAGCGCGCGCACGACGCAAACGCCGCGCTCAACGTGGCGCTCTCGGTCTCGGTCGTCGCCGGACCGGCGTTGGGAGCGCTCGCCGTGAAGGTGCTCGGGGGCTCGGGTGCGCTGCTGATCGACGCCGCCTCCTTCCTGGCGTGCGGGGCGCTGCTGGGAGACCTCTACCCCTACATCGAGGAGCGGGCCGGAACCTCGGTGCGCGCTCGCCTGGCGGCCGCCTGGGAGCACGTGCGCGAGGTGCCCGCTCTGCATGCGGTGCTGCTCACCCAGGCGGTCGCACTCGTCTTCTTCGAGACCGGCGCGCCGGTGGAGGTCTTCTTTGCGAAGGGCACGCTGAGAGCCGGCGACGTGGGCTACGGCGTGCTGCTGGCATCGTGGGGGGTGGGCCAGCTCGGCGGGAGCCTCCTCTTCGCGCGCGCGGGCAGGCGCTCGCTGGGCGCGATGCTGACCTTCGGCACGCTCGCGGTGGGGCTCGCGTACCTCGGCTTCGCCGCGGCGCCCACGCTCGCGCTCGCGGGGCTCGCGGCGCTGCTCGGCGGGGTCGGCAACGGGGTACAGTGGGCGTCGCTGATCGGGACCGTGCAACAGCTCACGCCCGAGCGGCTGCAGGGCCGCCTGATGGGCGGGGTGGAATCGATCGGCGCCCTGTGCCCCCTGATCGGCCTGCCCCTGAGCGGCCTGGTGATGGCGCTCAGCTCGCCGCGCTTCGCGTTCCTGCTCTTCGGTGGCGCCGTGTGCGCGAGCACCCTGGGCTTCGCGGGCGTCTGGGCGTCCGGGCTCATCCGCGACTCCGCAGACGCGGAGAGGGGCAGGGAGGAGAAGAAGCAGGAGGAGCCGATGCCCGAATCGTCCGCGTCCGTGTCCCCCGTCGCACAGATCGATGGGCTCGACCGCGCCCCATACTCAGAACCTCGCGGGTTCTAGGGGGGTGACCTTTAGTACCACGCCGCATCGGCCGTTAAGGACGACAGAGGCTACCAATGCCAGCATCCAAGATAACCACACGGCTCTTCCTGCTGGCGGAGGCTCTGCTGCTCGTCGGCGCGGTCACGACGGCGGTCCTGACCTCGCACGCGGAGGACTGGCAGCCGCTCCTGCTGGTGGCCCTGCTGCTCGCGCTCGTGCTCGGCGGGCAACGCATGAACGTCGTCCTGCGCGGGCAGCAGATCACGGCCGCCGGCATCGCGCTCGTGCTCGCGATGACCCTCCTGGGCCCGGCTCCCGCGGCGCTCTGCGGCGTCGCCGCGATGATCTGGACCTCGGCCAAGCGGCGCCTGCCGCTGACCTCCTGGCTGACCAACCTCGCGACCTTCACAACCTACCCTCTCGTCGGCGGCCTGATGGCCCGCGCGCTGCTCGGGGACGTCCACGACCCGGGCACCCAGCACGTCGGCCAGGCCGCGATCTACACGCTGGTGGTCTTCGCGGTCTTCATGGTGACGAACGTCCTCAACTTCGCGCTGATCGCCTTCGACAACCGCGTGCTGGAGGGCCGCGGCCTCGCCGGCCAGGTGCGCGACGTGCTGGTGCCGGTCCTACCCGGGCAGATATCCGCCGCCGCGCTCACCGCGGCCCTCGCGGTGGCCTACACCACCCTGGGGTTCCCCGTGCTGCTCTGCTCGGTGCTGGTGATCCTGATCTTCCAGTACCTCGCGATGGCGCTGCTGCGCTCCGAGGAGCGCGCCGATCAGCTGGAGGCGCGCTCGATGCACCTCGCCTCGCTGCAGCTCGGGGTGCTGACGACCCTGGTCGAGACGCTCGCGCTGCGTGACCGCATGACCGCCCGCCACGCCGCGGCGGTGGCGCGCTACGCGCGGGCCCTCGCACGGGAGGCGGGGTGCAGCGAGGCCGAGCAGGACGTCGCGCACACGGCGGGGCTGCTGCACGACATCGGCAAGTTCGCGCTGCCCGACCGGATCCTGAACGCGGAGATCCTCTCCGACGAGGACTGGGCGCTGATCCGCCGCCACCCCCAGGACGGGGCGACGCTGGTGGGACGCCTGGACGGCTACGGCCCGGTGGCGGACGCGATCCTCTACCACCACGAGCACATCGACGGCAGCGGCTATCCGGCGGGCCTGATCGGCAACGAGATCCCCCTGCTCTCCCGGATCCTGGCGATCGGCAGCGCCTACGACACGATGACCTCGCGCGACTCCTACCGCTCCGCGAAGACCCCGCAGGACGCGATCGCCGAGCTGCGACGGATGGCGGGGCGCCAGTTCGACAGCCAGCTCGTGAACGACTTCATCGCGATGCTCGAGCGCGATGGCCCCACCAGGCTGGCCCAGGACGACGAGTCCGACTTCGAGGCCGAGCTCGCGTTCGAGCGCCGAGCCCGGGCGATCGCGCAGCCGCTGGCCAAGTAGGCGCGGGAGCAAGCCCGGACCAGGACCTTCGGTTCGGCCCGCCGGCCCAGGCCAGTACCGTCGGTTCCGCCGGCCGGTCACGCCAGTACCGTCGGTTCTGCTTGCCAGCCGGGCCAGGACCTCAGGTTCGGCCCGCTGGGCGCGAGGGGAGGGTCCAGCAACAAACGAGCGCCGCTGGATGGGCGGCGCTCGTAAGAAAACTTGTTGCTTGGCTTGCGCCAAGAGCTCTTTACTTGTTGTAGCTCACGTCAGTCCTCCTCAACTCGGGCCCAGGGCAATGGCGGGGGATTTGCAGCCCCCTGCTCCCAACCTCTCCAGGACAACCGCACCTAACTATTGAGTAGGTTTGCGCAGAATAGTACCAGGACTAGACGAATTGTCCAGCTTAGGCGAGCTGTTGACTGCTGAATGCAGTATTTCTTGCATGTGCAGGAGCACGGGCCGCCGCGGCGATCCCGTCGCGAGCCCAGGTGGCGACACGGAGGTTTCCGGGGGGATCGGTCGTTCAAACGTCCACAAAGGTCCGCTGCGCTCGCCTTCCTGGGGCAGGGGGCCGAAACTCGACGCATAGAGACCCACCCGAGCCGCGGCCCGGGCCGCCGGTGGCCCGTGGGCCGCTCCCACCCGCCCCACCTTCAAAGATCGAGAGGAACCCCGATGCCCTTCGCACCCACTCCCGCCCACGGCGACCGCCAGCTGGTCTTCACGAGCTCCCAGGCGGCGCGCTACCTTGGGGTCTCGCTCGCCACGATCCGCCGCTGGGCGGACGCGGGGCACCTCGACTGCTACCGCACCCCGGGGGGCCAGAGGCGCTTCTCGCGCGAGCAGCTGGACGGCTTCGTGGACTCGCTGCAGAGCACGGGCCAGCTCGGCGCACGCTCAGCCCGCAGGGCAGCCTGAGCGGGGCCGGGAACCGCCGGGTCCTCAGCGCGCGAGGCGCCCGAACTTCTCGCGCAGGCGGCGGTAGAAGGAGGAGCCGGGCAGCTGGGCGATGGTGCCGACGCTCGCGAGGAAGCGCGCGCGGATGCGCGCGTCGGGGGGCAGCTCGCACACGGGGCGGCCGTCGACGGAGACGTCCAGGGCCTCGCGGGAGCGGTTGTGGATCGTGATGGGATCCCCGGGCGCGGCCACGAGCGCGCGGGCGGTGATCGAGTGGGGGGCGATGAAGGAGACGACGAACCCTTCCACGCCCCACGCCATTACAGGCCCGCCGTTGGCGAGGTTGTAGCCGGTGGAGCCCGCGGGTGTGGAGAGCACCAGGCCGTCGCAGCGGACCGAACCGACCTCCTCCCCATCGAGGGCGTAGGCGAGCTCCGCGACGCGCTCCCCCACGCGGCGGTGGATCGCGACGTCGTTGATCGCGGTCTCCGCGCCGCCCGGCGTTTCGAGCAGGATCCCCGGGAGGCGCAGCAGCTCGAAGCGGCCGCCCAGCGCGCGGGCGATGCCCTCCTCGATCTCCTCGGGCTCGACGGTGGCGAGGAAGCCGATCTCGCCGAAGTTGATCGCAAAGACCGGCACGGGGGTGCCGGCGTAGAGCTGCAGGGCGCGCAGGATGGTGCCGTCGCCGCCCAGGACGATGCAGAGCTCCTCTGCGCCCGCGCCGATCGCGGCGTCCACCTCCACCCCGGGCCCCGCGCGCAGACCGTGCTTGCTGGTCTCCTGGGCGTCGAAGCGCAGCGTCGCGCCGGCGGCCCTCGCCATCTCGATCAGCGTGCCCAGAATCTCGTGGGTGTCCTCGACGCGCCGGTGGGTGAGCACCGCGATGCTCTTCGCGGGCGCGGGCGAGATGCTCTGGGCGGACCTCGGCGACGGAGCGCCCCCGGTTGGATCGGCGCCCTCGGGGAGTCCACGGCCAGGTGGGTGCTCAGCCATGCTCAGGGCTCCTCCCGGAGGGCCATGCGTTCGATCTCCGCGGCGTCCCGCGCCGCGCCGGCGCGCCCCGGCTCGGCGAGCCAGATGAAGGTCTCGCGGTTGCCCTTGGGCCCGGGCAGGCCGGAGGAGAGGAAGCCGAGGACCGCGGACGACGCCGCAGGGCGGTCGATCCCCGCGGGGGTCGTGGTTGGGCGGTCGATCTCTGCGGGCGCTGAGGTTGAGCGGTCGATCCCCGCCGCGGCGAGCCCGACGGCCACGAGCGCGGCGCGGCGCTCGGCGGGGTCGCGCACGACGCCTCCCTTGCCCACGCGCTCGCGGCCGACCTCGAACTGAGGCTTGACGAGCGCGAGCACGTCGTGGGGCTCCCCGAGGCAGCGCAGCACCGCGGGGAGCACCTTGGCGAGGGAGATGAAGGAGACATCCACCACCGCGAGGTCCGGTACGGAGACCGAGGCCGGGGGACACTCGCCTCCGACCGAAGCCTGGCGACACTCGCCTTCGGCTCGCATCCCCGTTTCGGCCAGCATCGCGGGAGTGAGGGTACGCGCATTGGTGCGCTCCAGCACCCGCACCCGCGGGTCGGTGCGCAGGCGGTGGTGGAGCTCTCCATAACCCACGTCCACCGCGATCACCTTGGCGGCGCCGCGCTGCAGCAGGCAGTCTGTGAACCCTCCCGTCGAGGCCCCCACGTCGAGCGCGGTGCGCCCCGCCACGGCGATCTCCGCGCGCCCCAGCGCGTTCTCCAGCTTGATGCCCCCGCGTGAGACGAACCGCGGCCGCTCGTCCACACTGAGGGGCACGTCCGCCGCAACCATCTCCCCCGGCTTCTCGGCGCGCCTGCCACCCGTGCCCACTCGCACCTCGCCCGCCATCACGGACGCCGCGGCGCGGCTGCGCGAGTCGAACAGGCCGCGCTCGGCGAGGAGGGTGTCCAGACGCTGCTTGCCCACGCCCGGAACGGTATCCGCTTCTGGATCGCGGGCGCCCGACGAGCTCCCCCGACCAGCTCCTTAAAGCGAAACGGCCCGCTTGGGGAGGCGGGCCGTTTCTAGGGAGGAGGGATGCTGCTGTACTTCGGGTCTGAAGTCATAATGCCCGCCCCACCCTCGCTTGTCTGTGAGGGTGGACACACATGGCTGATCAGGCGTACTCGAATTGCTCCTCGGACAACTCGATCTGCTCCCGCTTGGGCAAGGTCAGGGTGATCTGGCCCTCTGTCTTCATGAGGCGCTGGGCGTCGATGATCGTGACGCCATAGAACTCGCCATGTTCGTCGAAGCGCAGGAAATGGCCCTCGGGGGTCTCCTCGCCGTGGCCCTCCCGGGGCGGTCCCACGCTCAGATAGAGGATGTCCGCGTCTGGATCGTATTTGGAGTGGTCGAACTCCCACTCACCGATGCGCGTCCTCAAATCAAATCTCCTTGTCGCGGCCCACGCTTGACCGGCAGCGCGGTCTTGATGGTGCCTGTCCGTCCCTCATACCGTACTACGACACAGAACCACTTCGAAGGCCCGGCATTTTGCACCCACAGCTTCTCCGCGCCCGGGTAGCGCCCTCTGCTTCGCTTGTCGGCGGTTTGCACACACTGCTCGAGCACGTCCAAGTGTCTCTCGACCTCTTTGTGGCCATCGACGATGTGCTGCCAGCGCTCCTCGGTCAGCCAGACCTCCCGTCCCCAGGAATCGATCATCGCAACCATCAGGTCATCTGGGGGCTTGGGCCCAGCTGCGCCAGATGCCCTCACGGTCCGTCCGCGGCCGCCGGCCGAGGCTGCGAGTACGGCAATAGCGATGACGGAGCCGAATGGCTTCTTCATGGGTCCTCCGGTGGGGGTCGTAGACTGCTGACAAGTGTCTGAGAAACGAAAGATAGCAGTTAACCAGAGCGCTCTTGACCAAATCGCTTTGAACCATCCATCACCCAACGTCAAACAGCGACAGGCTGGGGAATTTCTCGACCAGGACCCGGAGGCGGCACGGATCGCATTTGGTCTGCGCCTGCGGCAGTTGCGCTTGAAGTGTGGTCTATCGCAGGACAGCCTTGCCGAGAGAACCAACGTGCATCCGACGGCGATCGCCCGTTTCGAGCGTGGCGCGCGCGAGCCTCGACTGACCACGATCCTGCGCCTCGCCCGTGGTCTGAAAGTACCGCCCAGGGCGCTGATAGAGGGACTGACCTGGCCCGAGGATCAGGGCCAGAAAACTTGAGCCCGCGGCGCCACTGTCGACCCCAGGCACCGCGCGAGCGGACTGGGCCCTCCCAACCTCACGCCCCCACCGGCGCGGAGTCCCGGTCGAGGATCGCCGCCTCCACGCGCTCCGCGATGCGCTTGCCCGTGAAGCCCACCTCCTCGTGCAGCAGCGCCGGCTTGCCGTGCGTTATGTAACGGTCGGGGAGACCAACCCGCAGAATCCTCGGCGTGGCGCCCGTCTCGTTGAGTGTCTCCCACACCGCGCTGCCGAAGCCGCCCGCGAGCACCCCCTCCTCGATGGTCACCAGCAGGTCGTGCTCAGCCGCCAGCTGCGCCATCAGGCCCGCGTCGATCGGCTTGGCGAAGCGCGCGTCCGCCACCGTCACCGCCACCCCGCGCTCCCGCAGCAGCGCCGCCGCCTCGAGCGCCTTGCCCACCCCGCTGCCATAGCCCACCAGCGCCACCCGCCCGCCCACGCCGGCGGAGCCCTCGGCGTGCCCGTCCGTGGGCGAGGACCCGGTGACCCCACCCCCCAGGCGATCCCCCGCGCGCAGGATCTCACCGGTGCCGATCGCGATCGCGCGCGGCTGTGCGGGCAGGGGCACGCCCGTGCCCTCCCCCCGCGGGTAGCGCAGCGCGATCGGGCCCTCGTCGTGGAGCAGCGCGGTGTGCAGCATGTGCACCAGCATCGCCTCGTCGCGGGGGGCCATCAGCACGATGTTCGGCAGGCACCGCAGGTAGGCGATGTCGAACGCCCCGTGGTGGGTGGGGCCGTCGTCGCCCACGAGGCCCGCGCGGTCCATCGCGAACACCACGTTCAGCTTCTGCAGGCACACGTCGTGCACGATCTGGTCGTAGGCGCGCTGCAGGAAGGTGGAGTAGATCGCCGCCACCGGCTTGCACCCCTCCAGGGCGAGGCCCGCGGCGAACAGGATCGCCTGCTGCTCGGCGATCCCCACGTCGAAGTAGCGCTCCGGCAGCGCCTTCTGCAGGATGTTGAGGCCCGTCCCGGAGTTCATCGCCGCGGTGATCCCCACCACCCGGGGGTCCCGTTCGCACTCCCTGACGAGCGCCTCCCCGAAGACCTGGGTGTACTGCGGCGCGGGCGCCACGCTGCGCCGCGCACCGCTCGCCACCTCCGCGGCCGTGGGGGGCGCGGCCGGCGGGTTGGTTGGGAGGGGGAGGGTGGGGATGCCGTTCTTGATCGACTTGGGCTTCGCCGCGTGCCACTTCTCCATGCCCTCCAGGCCCCCGTCCTCGGCCGGCGCGAAGCCCTTGCCCTTGACCGTCGCGATGTGCACCACCACGGGGCGCTCCGCCGCGAGCGCCTCCCGCAGCGCCTCGCGCAAGGTGTGTACGTCGTGGCCGTCGATCACCCCCATGTAGGCCCAGTTCAGTTCCTCCCACCACAGCCCCGGCGCCCAGAAGGCCTTCAGCGACTCCTTCAGCTGCGGGCCCAGGCGCTCGAGCGCGGCCCCGATCCCCCCGGGCAGGCGGGTGAGGCCGCCCTCCACGCCCTCCCGGGCGTGCCACAGCTTGGGGTTCAGGCGCACCCGGTTGAAGTACCGCGAGAGCGCCCCCACGTTCGGCGCGATCGACATCCCGTTGTCGTTCAGCACCACCACGATCGGGGTCCCCAGCCCCCCCGCCTGGCCGATCGCCTCGAACGCCACCCCCCCCGTCATCGCGCCGTCGCCGATCACCGCTACCACCTTGCCCGCGTCGCCGTGGCCGAGGTGGCGCATCCCCTCCTTGATCCCCACCGCATACCCCACCGAGGTCGAGGCGTGTCCGGCCCCCATGATGTCGTGCGGGGACTCCGCCATCGAGCAGAACGGCGCGAGGCCGTCGTATTGGCGGATCGTGTGCAACTGCTCGCGCCGGCCGGTGAGGATCTTGTGGGGGTAGGCCTGGTGGCCCACGTCCCACAGGATCTTGTCCCTGGGGGACTCCAGCAGCGAGTGCAGCGCCACCGCGAGCTCACAGGTCCCGAGGTTCGCCCCGAAGTGCCCCCCGATCTCCCCCACGGTGTCGATGATGTGCTCGCGCACCTCCTGCGCGAGCTGCTGCAGCTCCTCCTCGGAGAGGCCGTGCAGGTCCTGGGGGCCCTCGACCCGGCTCAGCAATGGATGCGACCGCGCCGGGACGGTCGAGGAGGGCAAGGGCGGCGAGGGGGGCGGGGAGGGCGGGGAGGGCGGGCCCGAACCCCGGGGTGCCGCGCCGGCAGCGCCCCCTGCGCCAGCGGAAGTCCCGGCCGCCCGCGGTACGGCGCCGTTGTCGTTGTGGGGTGTCTGCTCGCTCATGAGGTGCGGGTGTAGACGAAGTCCGTGATCCGCTCGAGCTCCGCGGTGTTGCGCGGTGCGGGGACACCCGCGATCGCCGCCTCCGCCAGTGCCGTCCGCGCCAACCGGTGGGACTCTCCCGCTAGATCTTTCGCTTGGTCGATTCCGAACTCGCTCACGTAGGTGCGCTTGCCGTGGCGCTCATCGCTGCCTCTGGGCTTGCCGAGCGCGTCCTCGGTTCCGGTCACGTCGAGTATGTCGTCGACGATCTGGAACAGCACACCCAGCTCCGCCGCGAAGCAGCTGAACGCCATTGTCGCAGGTTCCCCGACCCCGCCCAACGTCAGCACGCACAGCACCGACGCGCCGATCAAACGGCCGGTCTTCAGCTCGTGCAGGCGCCGCAGCCCCGCGGGCCCCGGCGCGGCGGTGGCGCGCACGTCGGCGTACTGCCCTCCCACCATCCCCCCCGCCCCGGTCGCGGCAGCGAGCTCCGCCGCGGCGGCGAGCAGTCGCTCGGGCTCGGCGCGCTGGTGGGTGAGCAGGTGGCGGAACGCTTCCGCGTACAGCCCGTCGCCCGCGAGGATCGCGACGTCCTCCCCGAAGGTCACGTGGCAGGTGGGCTGGCCGCGGCGCAGGGCGTCGTCGTCCATCGCGGGGAGATCGTCGTGGATCAGCGAGTAGGTGTGGATCAGCTCGATCGCTCCCGCCAGCGGCAGCACATCGCGGCGCTCCAGGCCCACGGCGCGCGCCGTCGCGAGCGCCAACACGGGGCGGATCCGCTTGCCCCCCGCCAGCAGCGAGTAGCGCATCGCCTCGTCCAGGCCCGCGGTGAGGGCCTCCTCGGAGAAGCGCATCCGCTCCAGGTAACGCTCCACCTCCACGCGCAGGTGTTCGGGGTAGGAGGAGACCTCGTGGGCGGCCTCGGCCGGCACTACAGCAGCGAATCCTGGCCCGGGCTGGGCGCGAGGACCTCGGCGCGCGAGCGGCGCTCGAGCTCCGCACCCGCACGGTTGGCCAGCGCCGCGCACTCGTCCACCAGCGTCGCCGCCGCGTCGGTGGAGAGCTCGCCGGAGCGCAGCTGCTCGGCCGCGCCTTCCAGGCGCCCGACCAGCTCATCGAGGGAGTCCGCCGCGTCGTTCATGAGATCGGGGCATTCTCCCGCACTTCGCGCAACACCGCCGCCAGCACCCCATTGACGAAGGAGGGGGCGTCTGCCCCGCAGAACGTCTTGGCACTGCGCACCGCCTCCTCGATCGCCCCCTCCGGGGGGATCGGGGTCTCGGCGGGAGCCACGTCGGGGTGCAGGATCTCGATCAGCGCCACCCGCAGGATGCTGCGCTCCAGGGGCTGGATGCGCTGCACCGACCACCCGTGTGCGTGGCGGTCGATCACCTCGTCGAGCTCCGGCGCGCGGTCCGCCGCAGCGTGTGCCAGCGCGCGCGTCATCAGCGAGGACCCCGGCGGCAGGGTGCCCGCGAGCGGTCGTCCAGTGAGGTCGTGCTGGTAGAGCGCGAACACCGCCTCCTGCCGCTGCTCGGTGCGACGCACGCTAACCCCCCCGGGGGGTCCGCTCAGGCGCGCGAGACATATTCGCCCGAGCGCGTATCGACCCGCACGCGCTCCCCCACGTTCACGAACAGGGGGACCTGGATCGTGGCGCCGGTCTCGAGCGTCGCCGGCTTGGTGCCACCGCCCGAGGCGGTGTCCCCGCGCAGGCCGGGCTCGGTCTCGGCGACCGCCAGGTCCACCGAGCTCGGCAGCTGCACGTCCGCGGGCCGCTCGTCGATGAACAGCACCTCCACCTCACTGGAGGGCTTGGTCCAGCGCAGCGGCTCGCTCACGCTCCCCTCGGGAACCGCGAGCTGCTCGTAGGACTCCATGTCCATGAAGTGCGCGTCGGTACCGTCCGCGTACAGAAATTGCATCTTGCGGGCCTCCGTGCGCACCGGGCGGAACTTCTCCCCCGCCCTGAACGTGCGGTCGATCACCGCCCCGTCGGAGGCCCGGCGCAGCTTCGTGCGCACGAACGCCCCCCCCTTGCCGGGCTTGACGTGCTGGAACTCCACGATCTTGAAGACCGTGCCATCCACCTCGATGTGGTTGCCGTTGCGGAACTGGTTGGTGTTGATGATGGTGGATCAGCCCTTTCGGAGCCAAACTCGATGTGCTGCGGCCGTTGATAGGCGGCGTGACAGGCCGTCACGATAGCTGCCGCGAGAGCAACGCGCGGTTCTCCTGGGCGGTCGAGGTCCCCTCCCGGGCAGCCACCCGGACCACAAAAGTGTCTCCGATTCAGATTGACATCGTGGCGATCCACCCCGCTGAGAGGAGCGCTCCAGCAGTGCCCGTGACCTCCGCATGACGGCCCTCGGCGATCGCGGCGCGATCCCCGCGCAACCCGCGAATCGGGACAGACACGGCATCGCGGCTGTGGCTCCCGCGAGACCACGAATCGGGACAGACACAGCGGATCGCGGCAGACATGGGAAGTGCCGGCAACCGGAATGTCCGCGCTCGGCGGGCGCCGCGACTGGGCCGCAAACGCCCGAAGAGCGGGGCATTTTAGGGTATAATTGACCGTCCCAACCGACCCCAGTCGGTGAGGATCGAGTCATCGGTGCCGGGGTGCCCGTCTTCAGATGTACCAAAGACACCTCGGCGCCGATTTTTATGTCACGAACTATGCCCTGACTTCCTATCACCGCCGCAGGGTTCCGTCAAGTGGCCCGTCTCGGCCCCCGGGTGGACTGGCATCTTCCGGGCAAGACCCTGGAACTGGTTTCCGAGAGCCTACGATGAGGCTCCAGCACGGAGCTCTCCACCGGGAGTCGCCATGGCAGGGCGTGTAGGGCGCACCGATAGGGCCAGCAGAGAGCTCGTCAACGAACGCCTCGTCCCTGCCTTGGCTGAGGATGCTGGCGGGGGCGCGGCCTGGGTCGAGTCCGGCCCCCGCTCAGCGGATCCCGGGTGCGTGAAGAGGAGGTCATTCACGGCCACCCGAGTTCTCCGCGAGCGCCCGGCATGGAAGCCGGACGCTCGCGAGCCTGTTGAATCGATTGCTATTCGGCTGTCACCGCCCACGTAGCACGCAGCGAGGCGGGATTATATGTTTCCGGGAACTGGCTGCTTTCTTCCACTTTTCCCTTGAAAAACAACCCATCTCCGGTCAAACCGGTAGCCTTTTCAGCCAGCGTACCATCGTCCTGGAAGCCTTTGAATGTGGCTGCCCCTAGAACCGATGCAAATACACAGAAGTTGCCTGCGCCCGCTCCCGGTTTTTCTGGATCTCCCTTGCACTTCCCTTCCTCGATTGCCGGTGATTCGTTTTCTTCTCCCGCGAGTTCTTTGTTTGTCCCGATGAAGTGAGGTTCCACCGTTGCCGCAAGTGGAATTGGGAAGGAGACCGTGTAAAACTCTTTTTCTCCTTCAGCAGGATTTTCGTGCTCAAATCCGATCTCGCCCGTCTCGGTCTTACCTGACGGAAGTGTTTCGGCGTAGCCAGTCTTGCCGTTGCAAACGGCATTGGAACCACTCACGGAGGTAAGCTTGACGCCGCCGTCTTCGCATTCTTTCTGGGAGGCTTCTGCCGTGGTCACACTCACGCCGTTGGTCCCGTTGGTCCCGTTGGTGCCATTGGTCCCGCTGGCACCGGCCGGGCCCTTTTCGCCCTGGGCTCCATTTGTGCCGTTTGTGCCATTCGTCCCGTCTTTGCCGGCTGGACCGGCCTTCCCCTGAAGCTGTTTGAGCACGCTCGGCTTGATCTGCTTGGTCGAGGTGATCACATACCTACCCGCTGCGTATGCGCCGCCACTCATAGCAAAAACGAGTGCCAGCGTCATCAGGACGTTGGTATAGCTCAGTCGCTTGCGTATCCTCGAGAACATCGCTGTCCCTTCCTTCCCTATTGGAATAGGGTCCATGGTTGATCGGTTAAAGCACGAGAAGCTAGGTGGTTTTCCGGACCTTGTGCTTCCGGGCCTTCCCATGCTTCGTGGCTTTCTTTTTGTGCTTCTTGGGGCAACCGGTGACCGTGATATTCGTCTCCTGGTGGATGACGGCCCCATTCTGCGCGGTGAAGTTAGTAGGCATCACCAGTTTTGCCTTGCAGAGGTTTCCGTTTGCCGCGAGGGCTGAGTGGGGTCCCTGCTGGAGATCGAGTTCAAAGCTGCCAACAGGGGCATCGGGGACACTGGCGAAGGTGCTGGTTGTGACCCCCTTCTTGCTGATGAACGTTTCGCCGTGCAGGTCGAGTGTCACACCGTAGCCCTGCAGGACGATGACCAGTTCGGGGAACTGCGCGCCGCCGTGGGAGACGAAATACGCAGGACCAGTCAGCGGAACTGGGATGATCGGCGTGACCGCCGTTCCCGTTCCGACGATCGATCCAGCCGGGCAGCTCGCCGGGTTGGCATCGAAGACGTTTGCGGGGCAGGCCTTCTGCAGCGTCGTCAGACGGGAGGGCAGCAGCTTGGGAAGTTCGACCTTCACCTTCGCGATGTTCGTCTGGGTGCCCTGAGGCTTGGTGGGATAGGTCAGCTTCACCGTCAGGCTGGCGCCGTCTTCTTTGGAGGTCCTGCCCGAGGTGGACACCTTGAATTCGGGTCGGAAGGCAAGGCTTGCGCAGTCGGTGACCTCGAATGGATCTTCGACCTTCACGGAATCGCCGTCGGCGGGATTCGAGAAGCTCGCACCGGAGCCGTTTACGGTCGCGGAAAAGCTCATCGGCTCGCAGTTGGTCGGATTCAGGGTGAAGTCATGCCGTTCGATATAGACCTGGATATCGCGGACATGGATGACGATCCCTTTGATGATGTGGGGAATCTGGTCGGCCCGACCTGCAGGGATGCTCACGGCGGCGGTCACTGGGTTGATCTGCAGCGGCAGATGCACCACGACGGTCCCAAGGTCGAACGGACCGACCTTGGCAGACGTGATCGCGACGATCGAGAACGGCGCGCCTTCAAAGGGACCCGCCATATAGACCTTCCCGGGAGCGTACGCCAGGACGTTCCCGACGCCGGCACCGACTTCGGTGCGACCGATTTCGCTCGCCGCGGGACAGGAGGGTTCCGCTTCCTCCTGCGCCCCGGTCACCGTACTCGCGAGCGCAATGTCCGCTTCCGAACAGAACGCAACACCCGTCAGATTCGCAATCAACCCCGGCGGCAGCTGGGAGGAGAATCCGGTTATCTCCTGTTCCCCGTCGTTGCGCAGGATCCGCAGATCAAACGGGCTGTAGGAGCCCGCGTCGCTGTTGAGTGTGCCCGCGAGCACCCGCGGGCTGAATGGCGGGATGCCGCCCGTCGGGCAGGCCCCCCCGTTGAAGCCCTTGCTGATGGTGAATGGCGTACTGGTGTCACTCAAGACTTCGCCGGGGTTTGCCCAGGGGCTGAAGTCCGCCTGCACAACATATTCGCCACACGCCGGTGGACTGACCAGCGGCGAGGTCTGGCCCTGGCGGAAGCTCAGGGTGAACATGCTGAACGGCAGGGATGGGAGATTTTCGAAGGTCGTGACCAGCTGCCCCGTCTGTGGGTTGGCTTCGACCTTCCCAGCGAGCTTGACGATCACACCGCGTTCGTGAATCCGCGCGATAACGTAGAACGCCAGCAGCGACCCAAACGGATGCTGGGGTAGTTCGCCGAACGCTGGAAGGTTGTTGTACGGTTCGGCTATGAACACCGACCCGGTCGCTTCTTCCTTGATCGCCGGCGCCTGAATCTTGACCGTTCCGAGCTTCGAATTGCTTGGGCAGCCACCCCCAGCTGGCGTTTCGAGCTTTTCTTCAGCGTACTGCGCGGGCGTGCACGCACCGAGGCCCGCACCTGCCGAAGGATTCACCGTCATCCCTTCGGGTAGGGTGACGACGCTCTTCTGAAGCTCCGACGTCGCGAGCCCTTCCGGGTTTTCATAGGTCTGACCGACCGCCACTTCGAAGTCGAGGCCCGTCGGCGCAGATGCCAGCGCAGTGGTCGGCTCGGCTGACACTATCGAGGGAAACGCCAACCGATCGCAGTCGCTCAGGGCAGCGAGCGTCGGTTCCGCCTTGCTCACTTCCTGCGGAGGCCCCCACGATTCGCTCGAGATGGCGACCCCCAGCGGTTCGCCGCTGCACGACGTCGGGCTGCTGAGATACGGCACCCGCGCATTGTCCGAGGAGACTCCAAATTCGCTGGACGTACTGCCGGTCTTGCGGTTCCACCGCCAGGGGTTGTGAACCGGATCCGTGGGCACCCCCCAGATGGTCACTGATGTGCTGTCCAGGGCCTCGCCGGCAGTTGGTATGTTCTGAAACCTCGTCTGGATTCCATACGCATCCGAGCCGCTGCCGGGTTCAAGAACTGTCACGTCTCCCTGAATATCGAAGGCCACGGCAAGAAACCCGAGCTTCGCAACATCGCCGGGCTCGGGAGCCAAGTTGTATACCGGCTCGGTGTAGACAGCCGTGTTCCCGCTCCCATTCAACCGCAGGGTCAGCGTCGTCACCCCGATCTGTGTGCCGATCGGGCATTCCTGGAGCGCAAACAGTGCAAGCGGGCAGGTCGGCGTGTCGACCAGGTCTCCAGCGAACCCCGGTGGCAGATCGACCGCCACTTCCTTCGGAGCTGCGGCAAGCGTACCCGTGTCGTCCACGGTATTGAAGCCGATACTCGTGGTCAGGTCCGCATGCGCCCCAGCCTGTGTGCTCGACAGAACCGCGGTGGCCGAGCCAGGGGCTATTCCGAAGTGCGCCGGTTCCGTGCTGATCACTGTGGGCGTTTCCATCGTCGCATCGGGAGCGCCACCGCCGGAAACCCTCACCAGATTGGTAACACAACTCGGAGCTTGGACAGAAGACACCGAACATGATGGTGGGCGCGCCGATACATTCACTGGAACGATCAGCGCGAGCGTCTCGTCTGGGACAACCAAACCCTCATAGACGCACGTAAGACCTTCACAGCTCAGCGGCGTCTTGAATTCCTGCTCCTGGCCTTTGCCGCGCAACACAAAGCCTTCGACGCCGGCACGATCGAGTGTCAGGCCCGCCGGCAATATGTCAGTGATCGTGATCGGATTCGCCGCGGGACTAGCAGCTGAACAGAACAACGGTGTTGCCTGAGCGGCAGCTTCAGCTTCATACTGCGCCTTCGTACAGCCAGCGGCGGCGCCGCCCGTATTCTTCACGATCACCCTATAGAAGTCTTTACCCGATTCGCTGCCCGGCGCGAAGTTCGTCGGCGCCGACACGGCCGTAACAGACCACTGCGGCATTTCAGTCAGAGCCAGCGCTGGGGCAGCCGCGACGACGAGCTGCGCCGTCACGCCACACAGCAGACCCAGAACCACACCTATCCCGCGAACCCACACCGTCCCGCCACGCGGCGCCACCGGTCGACCCTGCGACCTCCTCCCATGTTTGCCCAAGCCCCTCATGCGCCTGCCCTCCCGCCAGTCTTGGCCGAGCGTTCCCCATGAGCAGCCCCGCTCCCGCGCACCGTCTTGGTCCGTCGTACCTTACCACTTGATTTCTTTTTCTTCTTTGTCTTCTTCTTAGTTACCTTCTTCTTGGGTTTGGGCTTTGGTTTGCCTTTTGGTTCAGGTGTGACTTCGCTCGTCACATTACCGACGCCAGAGACAGTCAAGGTCGAGGGGGTCGCGACGACTGGCGTGGGCGAAGGGCTCTGGCAGGCATCCCCTTCACACTGACCCGCTTCCTGCGCCGGTGGCTTGATACACGGATTGCCTTCCGCCGGTTCACAGATACGTGCGTCGTATAGATCACCCTCGCTGTCAGTGTCCTGCGGTACGAGCCGTGCGTGAGTGCCAAAGAACACATTTGACCCATTTTCGCTGGAGTCCAGGAAGAAGGAGTTCGACGAACCCTCACCAGATCCGATCAACGAGACCGTACGCAAATGAGATTCTGGTTCTTCATGCCACTCATATACATCAACCTTGCCATTCGTGGCCTGAGGCACAAGCGATTCAGCCGTATCGAAGAAAACATAGCTGCCATCTTCAGATATCGGCCGCGGCGGGCGGCCAGCGGGATTGTTCAGATTCACCGAAGAGCGAGAGAATTCCGAGCCAACCGAGGGGGTGGCGCCATTTGGATCGCACGAAACACACACGATGCGATGTCCTTCTTCCGCTTCAGAGTCATATCGATAAAGCTCCTTCTGTCCCCCCGTGTTGTAACCACCGAGGTCTTCCGTGGATGCAAACACCAAGAACTGCCCATCGCTCGTCGTATACCAATCTGCTTCGACATCCAGGCCAGCGACCTCCGCCAGATCCACTTCTTTACCGTACCACCTGCCGGTGCCCGCAGTCTCACTCGGATACAGGGACTGAATTGGCGCAATGCGGGTCGTTTCCCCCGTTGTGGTCCCATAGCGATAGAGGCCCCCCTTGACTCCGGGAGTAACTTCTCCTTCGGCATTGAAGTACACGGTCGAGCCGTCCGCCGAAATCGCCGGCACGTCGCGAACGTTCCCTTCGATCTCGCCCGACTCGCCGCCAGAGATACGTTTCAATCTGCACTTTGCTCCCCCCGGTTCTTCAACGATTTCGCACTCATAGAGTTCTGGGTATGGTTCTCGAGCCCGCAAGTGTTCAGCATCTTTTGTCAGCTCAGTCTTGGTCAAGAAAAACACCTTTGAACCGTTTTCTGACGCCCCTACATATATCGCCGGGTATGTAACTGAAGGTTCAACGCCCTGTTCGGGGGCGGATACCTCGATAGTGCTCATGAGTGCCCCATCCGCAATACGTGCGTAAATCTCGGGCACACTGCCGGTATGCCCTCCCGTCCAGCATTTTGTCCCTTCCGCATTTGGGTCTGGAGCCGTAAAGATAATCCTCGATCCATCTGTGGATACCGCGTTGCGTCCTGCACCGGCAAAAGCCTTGTCCTGGCCCTGACCGAGGGTCGCGCCACACTTACTGACCAGGAGGCCCGCCGCCGCGCTCCCCTTCACGTTGACCAGATGCAGACAGTCCCGACCGGTAGACCATTCATAGAGGTCTTTTACACCTTTCCTCTGATTGGCAGCTTCTTCGCTTTCCTGACTCTTGACGAGAAGTTCCTGTAGGCCTTCGCAGAACGGCAGCGCACCGTCAGGGCGCCCTTCCAACACGACGTGGCTCAAGTCCCCCGAGGCCCCAACCGGAAGCACAGGGCCCACCGCCGACGCGGCAGTTTCATACTGACCGCTGGCTGGATAACCACCAGGCGGTCCGACGAGATCCGCAACAGGCGCCAGTTCCGCTGCTGGTTCTGAACCATATTTCTCGCCTATCCCAACCATTGAGAAATCGAGCGGGTCGAAGACTGCGGCTATCACACTCTGCACTCCGAGATCTGGGGCCGCAATAGATGTCGCGGTCCAGCCAGCCTTCTCATCACGCCCGAATGCGTACAAGTTCTCGCCCGACGTGGGAAACGGACCAAATGATGCAGTCGTCCAAAGAAGAAAGCCATCCCCACTTGCGGAGGAATAGCCAAGATCATGATTTACGCCATTGCTGCCACCAAACAAATCTTCTGCGTCTCCCTTATTGGACGGTGTGACCAGCTCATACCCGCGGCTATCTGGAAGACCCTGCACGGGAGCCGGCAAGGTGGTGAAGACTTCATATGCGCCATAGGTAGTACCGAGCGCGTTCATAGCAAGAACGCGGAAACGATAAGCTGTATCCGGAGACAAGCCACTCGCCTGCTGAGCCACCGTCACATTGTGATCTCCCGAACCAATGTCGACCATCGGGGTTGTTCCTCCAGCGCCTGATTCGTCGACATATTCAACCCAATACTTTGTATCAGCCTCGCTCGGATCGATTTCGGCATGGAAATCCGCATACGAAGAGGTGACCTGGTCGACATAAATCCCGCCTACGGACGGCTTGCCAGGAGCAGCAAACGATTCAGCTTCACCTTCCTTGACGCCACCTCGTTCACCGTTTTCGTCAGACGCAGCA
Organism: uncultured Solirubrobacterales bacterium; assembly: GCA_963713985.1. Lineage (GTDB taxonomy): Bacteria > Actinomycetota > Thermoleophilia > Solirubrobacterales > Solirubrobacteraceae > Palsa-744. Next base: position 3,274,952 of record OY970219.1, read on the forward strand.
GTAACAAGGCGATAACGGTAGACTTCTCCTGATTTAAGGTTTTCTATCTCGGCATGCACTGAATAATTCGTTTCGTTCAGCCTTTGCCCTCCAGGAGTCGACCCATCTTCAAGGACACACGTAACTTTCCCTTCCGGCGTCGAGAAGCCGCTTCCCTGAAAAGCCTTTTCGGTGAGATATTCAAAATAGCAGCCACTAAGAAGAAGGGCTTCTTTTTTGTTGTTCACTGCGCCCCTCAACTCACCGTTCAGCGTCACCGATCCCGCCCGGACATTGGTGACCTCGCCGGTCACGGCACCTGGATAATAGGCTCCTGGGCCAAATACATCAACTAAATTTTCTTCAGTTTCGACACCAAGTTCCTTCCGTTCAATTTGACGCACATCGAAATAAGGATCTCCCCCGCTGTTTACGGCAATACCGCCTTCACCAAAGAGGCGCGATTCCTGACTCCGAGCTCTTAGCGAGGCCCTTGTGATCTTATCCAGATATTCGCCTGATGGAGTGAACTCCGAGATGACCTCATTTCCAGATGACACGACCAAAACATCACCGGTGGTCGGATCCACGGCGATGCCAATCAAAGCATCTTCGAATAGTTCTTCCTGTTCTTCGACGCCATTGTTGTCAACTTTTACGGCACCCTTGATCGCTCGAACGAAACACCCTTCTGAGTTAAACTCATCAACCTCCAGGCCCCCACGCTCCACCCCGCTCTTCTCGTCTATGACGTAGATGTTACCCACGGACTGACCAAAGGCTGACCTCGTCTGGCTGCCAGAGTCAATTGCCACTCCCGCGAGACGCGATCCTGACCACGGTTCGGCCGGTCCACCGTTTTCGCCGGGCCTGCCGACCAATTCGTTGCCGTGCACATATTCTTCAGAACCGGGCAACGAGCAGGTGAAATTTGCGGCGCCTCCTCCAGGTTCTGTCCGGTACACTACCCCGCTCACTGTGGCGGTTCCCTCGACGCCACGATAGAGGTCACCGGTATTCGGACCCGTCGAGTTATCGACGGCAACCCATTCTCCAGCCGGGGCGGTATAGAGTTCTTTGTTCACGTGATCGTAGGCGCAGCTGTGCGTATCCACCCCAGTCAGCTGCCCCAGGAATACACCGGAAGAGCTGAATTCATAGATGGCGCTTTGGACCTTGTCGCTGACCCAGATGTCTCCGCTCTTGTCTGCGCCTTCCCCGGTATCGATGGCGAGGCATCCTCCAAGAAGATCGAAGGGAACCTCTTCTCCAAAAGGACCAGTCGGCGTTTCCTTCAAGGTAGACTTTGGCATGAATGGCCGCGAATATTCGGCCAATGCTGGCGCGCAAGCGAAGAAGAAGCCGACGATCGAGACGAGCAGGCCAACGGCCACGAGCAGGACGCGTGGCGACCCAGACCCATGCGACGACAACAACCTCCTCCTCATCCGATTCTCCTCCTAACGACACACCATCCGAGTACATTTACTCCGATGTGGTAGTAGATAATTAGCGGAGTAGGCCCGGGAAATTCCGGGCCTACTCCGCTTCCCTAATTACTTATGCTATTTAGGTTTTTAGTAGACTGGCTAATATCCAATATGCGCCACTTCTTAACCTGTTGACGACGTTGCCCTTGACTCTACCCTGTTTTTCCCCGCCGATGGTGCAGTTACCCAGTTCGCCTTCTGATACGCTGTCGAATTCTGTTTCGACGGTTCCTTCGGCTCTATTTGCTCTAGCGTTTGTACTGATCACGCCTGTACATTCATCAGTGATTTTCAAAATACCGTCGACCTCACATTCCACCGCATATCCGGGGGTCTTGCCGGATATTAAGGATGTGATTATGTCTCTTAGTTCGCCGCTTCTTTCTTCGAGTTTTGTCGACCATCCGAGGTTGATAGCTCTGGCCGTCACGGGTTCTTCACACGAACCTGCTTTTCCTGCGACAATTTTGCATTTGGACGCTGTGATGGTTCTGACCGAGTCGCTGCCGTTCGCGCCGACTGTTCCCGTACCGTTCCCAACGCAGGTGATTGCCGTTCCTGCTTTTTTGTCTTCCAGTTCGAGTCCGGTCGATCCGACAGTGCTCGATGTAACTTCGCTGGTTGCACTCACTTCTGCTGTTTCCCAGCCGGTCCCTGCCGACGTGCAGGTGCTGGAGCTCCATTTACCCGGTGTTGCTTTTACACACGTCACCCATTTTGGCGCCGCCATCGCGGACGATGCCATTACCGCCATCAGGCCAGCGACCAGCGCCAGCCCAAAGGCAATTTTCATATACTTCATGTAGCACTACTCCTTTTCCCTTGAGGGTTGGTTGCCGATCTCGCGGCGGCCCCGTCTTCACGCAGAGACACCCCGACACCGGTTATGTAGTACTTCTCTCATTCAGTACTGACTACTGATACTACATCCATTAGGTTGCTTTTCCTCTCAAGTCCCAAATCGAAACTGCCGAGCGTACCAGCTGGCGCCTTACGGCCGGAGCCGATTTGAAACTTAGGGATGACCCTATCAACCCATTCGAGGGAAGGAAAGGGTTGTTTCTCACTCCGCCTGGCGTTTCTACGAGCCTGCGGAGAATGTTTTCGATCGGCCCCCTTATTGGGCTCCCGCGAGGCTCCAAACGGGCGACCTCCTGCACCCGAAGCGCCGCCGAAGATCGCTGGGATGCGACCACGGTCGCCGTCCAGCCTCTCGGTGGCCGCCGCACCCCCGGGCCCGATCTGGCCTCCACCGGCGGTCGGCCTGCGTGGATACCGCATCAAACTGCGGGATTCGGGTGTTTTGGTCTATGATCGCGCCTCCCAGCCGGCCTCGGCCGGTGAGGGTTGGTTACCAGCGCCGGGGTGCTCGTCTTCAAACGCAGAGACACCCCGGCGCCGGGCTTACGCCAGCGAGAGCCCTGCGTTGCTATCACCATCTCGCTGCGCCGTCAAGCGGGCCGTGCCCAAGCCCTCGATCGCCCCGCCCAATCGAGCCCGTTGGGGGTACAGCCGATACATTCCCGTCAAGCGATCCGGCTTGACCTCGGCGTCGCGTTCGGGCTGCGCCGGCGCTCGCCGCTCAAGCGGGCCGTCAGCTGAGCCGATGCCTAGCTATGAGCCGCGAAGCCCTGCGCCACAACGGCCTGTGCGTGCTCGCCGCCGCCGCCGGGACCGCCGCGTTGGTGTGGCTCGGCCTGTACTCCTTCGCCTGGAACGACTACGAAGTCGAGGCCCGGCCCGCCTTCGAGGCGCTCGTCCACGGCCACCTCACAGACTTCCTGCGGCTCGCCCCCGCATACGGCGGATCGCTGGTGCTGCGCGCCCCGTTCGCCCTCGCCACCGACCTGTGGGGGGGTGGGGAACTGGCGGTCTACCGGATGGTCGCCCTGCCCTGCCTGCTGAGCGCCGCCGCGCTCGGGGTGTGGCTGGCGGCCGACATGCGCCGCCGGGGACTGCCCACGCTTGCGCGCGCCGTCGCGCTGGGGGTGTGCGTCGCCAACCCGCTGACGCTGAGCGCGCTCGAATACGGCCACCCCGAGGAGCTGCTGGGCGCCGCGCTGTGTGTGGCGGCCGTGCTGCTCGCCGGCCGCGGTCCCGGGCGGCCGCTGTGGGCGGGGCTGCTCCTGGGGGCCGCGATCGCGAACAAGGAGTGGGCGCTGCTCGCGGTGGGGCCCGTGCTCCTGGCGCTGCCCCGGGGGCGGGTCCTCTGCGCGATGGCCGCGGCGGGCGTCGCGACGGTGGTGCTGGCCCCGCTCGCCCTCGTCCAATCGGGCGGGTTCCTCGCAGTGAGCGGCGCAACGGCGACCCCCTCCAGTTCGATCTTCCAGCCGTGGCAGGTGTGGTGGTTCCTGGGCCACCACGGTCCCGTGGTGCGCGGCACCTTCGGCCGCGTCAAACCGGGCTACCGCACCGGCCCGCCCTGGGTGGGCCCGCTGAGCCACCCGCTGATCCTCGCGCTCACACTCCCTCTCACCGCGCTCGCATGGTGGCGCAGGCCCCAGGTTCGGACCGGCGCCGACGCGCGACTCCGCGAGGCGCTGCTCCTGCTGGCGCTCCTGATGCTGCTGCGCTGCATGCTCGACACCTGGGACACCTCCTACTACCTGCTGCCCTTCCTGCTGGCGCTGACGGCGTGGGAGGCGCTCGGCGAGCGCGGCCTGCCGGCGGCGGCACTGACGAGCACGGCGGTCGCATGGATCGGCTTTGTGTGGCTGCCTCCACATGCGAGCCCCGATGCGCAGGCGTTGTTCTTCCTGGCGTGGACCCTGCCCCTGGCGGCGACCCTCGCCTGGCGGCTTTGTGGAAATCTGGGGCTGTCTGCACTCAGAAGACCACGGTCAGCTCCTTGGGCAGCCCCGTGAGCACGAGCGGGCCGCTCTCGCCGAGCACGAGCAGATCCTCGATGCGCACCCCGAAGCGGCCCGGGAGATAGACCCCGGGCTCGACGGTGAGCACGTTGCCGGCGCGCAGGGGCTGCTCGCCGGCGGTGCGGGAGAGGCGGGGGCCCTCGTGAACCTCGATGCCCACGCCGTGGCCCAGGCCGTGGCCGAAGTGCTCGCCGTGGCCGGCCCGCTCGATGACCTCGCGGGCGGCGGCGTCGACCTCGCGCCCGCTGGGCCCCGGGCGCACCGCGGCGAGGCCCGCCAGCTGGGCCGCCAGCACCAGCTCATAGACCTCGCGCGCCCCCTCCGGGAGGCGCTCGCCGGTCGCGTAGGTGCGGGTGCAGTCCGAGCAGTAGCCCCCGTGCAGGGCACCCCAGTCGATCGTGAGGAGTGTGTCCCGCGGGATCGGCACGTCGCGGGGCTCGGCGTGGGGCAGCGCGGAGTGGGGCCCCGCGGCCACGATCGAGGGGAAGCTCGCCGCCTCGGCGCCGAGGCGGCGCATGCGCAGCTCCAGGTCGATCGCCACCTCCCGCTCGGTGCGCCCGATCACCCCCGCCTCGAGCACCTCCCGCAGTGCCTCGTCGGCGAGCTCGCAGGCGGCGCGGATGCGGGCGAGCTCCACTGGCTCCTTGACCTCGCGCAGCTCCTCCACGAGACCCCCGCAGGCGATCGGCTCCCACTCGGCGGGCAGCAGCTCGCGCAGGCGCAGGTGCTGCTTGACGGTGAGCGAGCCCTCCTCGAACCCCAGACGCCCACCCGGCGCTCCCGCGAGCTCCGCGACCGCCGCCTCCACCAGGTCGACGGGCACGATGCGCCGCTCGAAGAGAGCGGGCACCTGCTCGGCGGACTGGGTCTCGTAGCGGAAGTCCGTGAGGAACAGGTGCGGGTCCGCACCCCCCTCCCCCCCTCCTCCTCCGCCTCCCTCCCAGCGGCGATCAGCGCAAGCCCGTTCGAGCCGCTGAAGCCGGTGAGGTAGCGCAGGTTGACGGGGTTGGTGATCAGCAGCAGATCGGCTCCCCGCTCGCGCACGAGCGCGGCCAGACGCGAGGTGCGAGCCACCTCGGGGACGGTGCCGGAGGTTGGGCTCACCGGCACGCCCGCCGCTCCTCGCGCCCACGCATCACGCCTCCTCCTCGAGCACCGCGCGCAGCCGCTGCAGCGCGAGGCGGTACCCCTCGACGCCCCGCCCGCAGATGGAGGCGACGCAGAGATCCTCGATCACCGAGACCCGCCGCCAGGGCTCCCGAGCCTTGACGTCGGAGAGGTGGACCTCGACCGCGGGCAGAGCGGCGATCTCCAGCGCGTCGTGGATCGCCCACGCGTAGTGGCTCCAGGCGCCCGCGTTGAGGACGATCCCCTCGGCCTCCCCGCGCACCCCGTGCAGGCGCTCGACGAGCTCGACCTCGGCGTTGCTCTGAAAGAAGCTCACCCCCAGCCCCAGCTCGGCCGCGAACTGCTCGACGCACTCCTCCAGCTCCGCGAGGGTCAGCGTGCCGTAGTGCGCCGGGTCGCGCCGGCCCAGCATGTCGAGGTTGACCCCGTGCATCACCTCTATGCGGTAGGAGGCCTCGCCCATGCCACGGGAGAGCCTATACGGCTCTCAGGCCAGCTCCGCGACGGCGGCCCGCAGCTGCGCCCCGGGCACCTCGCATCCGACGCGAACGTCTCCGGGAGCGTCGAGCAGCACGAACGGGGTCGAACCGGCGAGGCGCTTCTTGTCGTGCGCCACCGCCCCCACGACCTCCTCGACGCCGACACTCCCAAGGGTCACGGGCAGCTGGCGGGCGAGCAGCAGCTCGCGCACCCGCGCGCGCAGCTCCTCGCGGCCGGAGAGGCGCAGCGCCGCGAGCAGCCCAAGGCCGACGGCCTCGCCGTGGCGGTAGCGGGCGTAACCGGTGGCGGTCTCGATCGCGTGGCCCACGGTGTGACCGAGGTTCAGGACCTGACGGCGCCCGCCGTCGCGCTCGTCCTCGGCGACCACGGCGAGCTTCACGCGCGCGCAGGCGAGGATCGTGCGCTCGTCGGGAGGCGACCCCGGCGCTTCGGCGGCGACGCGCTCCCACAGCTCCCCGCCCGCGATCAGGGCGGTCTTCAAGACCTCGACCCAGCCGGCGTTCAGCTCGGCCGCGGGCAGCGTGCCAAGTGTGTCCGGATCGACGATCACCGCGGCGGGCTGGTGGTAGGCGCCGACGTAGTTCTTGGCCTCCGGGAGGTCCACCCCGGTCTTGCCCCCATAGGCGGAGTCCACCTGGGCGACGAGCGTGGTGGGGACCTGCACGACCGGCACCCCGCGCTGGTAGGTGGCCGCGCAGAACCCCGCCAGGTCCCCCACGACCCCGCCGCCGAGCGCGATCAGGTGATCGGCGCGCGTCATGCCCGCGTGCGCCAGCTCCCTCCACACGCGCTCAGCCGTGGCGAGCGTCTTGGCCGACTCGCCCGGGGGGATCGCGATCAGCGCTGCGAGCGGACCGAGCCGCTCTGCATAAAGAGCTCCAACCGTCTCGTCGGTGACGCAGAACGACCGCGAGGCGTCGCGCTCGAGCGGCCAGAGGCTCGCGAGACGCTCCTCGGCCAAGAGGCCACGTCCGACGAACACCGGGTAGTCCCCAGAGGCCGACTCGGCCCACAGCAGCCGTGCGTCGGCCACGTGCTCGTACAGCCCACGACGCTCGGCGTACAGCGCCTCGAACGCGTCGCGATCGCGCGCGAGGGGACGCTCGTCGGAGCCCTCGTCGCTCTGCACGCGCCTCCAGGCAACGGCGGGATCGGCATCGACCAGCACCGTCATGTGAGCACCCAGCGCCGCGCGCACCCGCTCGGAGAGGACGCTGCCGCCACCCAGCGCGATCACGTCGCGCGGGGCGCCAGCATCCAGTACCTGGCATACCAGCTCCTCCTCGGCCGCACGGAACGACCGCTCGCCGTGCAGCTCGAACTCGTGGGCCACCGAATGGCCGAAGCGCTCCACCAACAGGGTGTCGCTGTCGAGTGGAGCGCGTCCGCGCCGCTGCGCCAGCCGGTTTGCAAGCGTCGACTTGCCCGCCCCCATGAAGCCGATCAGGACGAGCGCCAATCGATCCGCTCCTCGTAGGCGCGCAGCGCCTCGCGCACGTCGTCGATGTGGTCACCCCCGAACTTGCGCCGGTAGGCGTCGGCGAGCACGAGCGCCACCATCGCCTCCCCCACGACGCCCGCGGCGGGGACCGTGCAGGAGTCGGTGCGCTCCCGCAGCGCCTCCGCGGGCTCACGTGTGGCGATGTCCACCGAGCGCAGCGGCTTGGTGAGGGTGGGCAGTGGCTTCATCGCGCCGCGCACGATCAGCGGCTCGCCGGTGCTCATCCCCCCCTCCAGGCCCCCCGCGCGGTTGGTCTCGCGGTAGTACCCACGCTCGGAGGAGTAGAAGATCTCGTCGTGCGCCTCCGAGCCCGGCCGCGCCGCCACCTCGAAGGCCGCGCCGATCGAGACCCCCTTGAGCGCCTGGATCGAGAGGATCGCCATCGCCAGGCGCCCGTCCAGGCGCTCCTCCCAGGAGACGTGCGAGCCGAGGCCCGGGGTGAGGCCGAAGGCCAGCACCTCGAAGACCCCCCCGAGCGACTCGTTGGCCTTGCGCAGGGCGTCGATCTCGGCCACCATCGCACGCGAGGTATCGGCGTCCAGGCAGCGCACCGGCGAGCTGTCGACCGCGTCGAAGTCAGCAAGTGCGAGCGCCCCCGCGCGCTCGGGGGCGCCCACGGAGGCGATCCGCACCACGTGTGAGCGCACCTCCACGCCGAGCACGCGCAGGAACGCCTTGGCGAGCGCGCCCCCCGCCACGCGCGCCGCGGTCTCCCTCGCGGAGGCGCGCTCGAGGATGTTGCGCACGTCGCTCTGCTTGTACTTCCAGGTCCCCACCAGGTCCGCGTGCCCTGGGCGGGGCAGGTGCACCTCGGGGATCTCCGCGTCCACCGGCCAGGGGCTCATGCGCTCCTCCCAGTTGGCGTAGTCGCGGTTTGCGACCTGCAGCGCCACAGGGCTCCCGAGGGTACGCCCGTGACGGATGCCGCCGGTCACGAGGGCGGCGTCGCGCTCGATCTTCATGCGACCCCCCCGGCCGTGCCCGAGCTGGCGGCGGGCGAGATCCGCGTCGATCTCCTCCGAGCGCACCTCCAGGCCCGCGGGCAGCCCCTCGAGGATCGCGGTGAGGCCGGGTCCGTGGGACTCCCCGGCGGTGGTCAGGCGGAGGATCATCCCGCCTAGCTTATGGCGTCCCTCGGTGGGCCCGCACGCCCCCACCGAGAAATGCCCCCACGGCTACCCGTGGTGGCGGCGATGACGGCGCGCCGCGCGAGCGCGGGCCGCGCGCGCCGCCGCGGCCTGCGACTTGGCGAGTTCGATGCTCACGACCTTCAGTTCGTAGGGCACGCTTTCCCCATCGGGTTCGAGGTAGGTGAGTTCCTCGCTCTTCCCTGCGGCGAGGTCGATCACTTCGCACTGGGAGGCGCTCGGGATGCAGTCCGCCTGCCCTTTGAGGATCGCTTCGCGGCTGAGCGTGAAGAGCGCCCCCTTGCCGTTGGCGCGCGCGCCGCCGAACACGATCAGGGTGTCGTCGCTGGAGGGCAGCTCCTGCAGGCGTTTGAGATCGGGGTAGGGAGTGAGCTGGGGGAGCACCCCGGGGACGGAGGAGACCTGGCCGAACTGCACGGTCACCAGGTAGACCGGCTTGGGCTTCGGCTTCGGCGCGACCTGCGTGGAGGCAGGAGGCGTGGAGGGGCTCCCGCCGGAGCTGGAGGGGGTTGAGGGAGTGGTGGATGAGGATTTGGTGGAGGAGCCCGACTTGCTTTCGGTGGAGGGGCTCGATGTCGCCGAGGAGGAGGAGGAGGAGGAGGAGGGCTTCACGGCCGCGACCTTCCCCTTCAGGGGGATGAACGGATCGTGCGAGCCCGCCCTGTGCTGATAACGCGCGCCGTCCGTCGTCTCCGCAACCGCCGCGTTGGGGTCGGTGGGCGCCTGGCTGACCGGCAGCGCGGGACTCTGAGCGCCTGGCGTCGCCGCCGGTGCGATCGCGGCCGAGCTCGGCGTCGCCCCGCTCGGGTTGGATCCGCCGCCGTCCAGTACCAAGTAGGCGACAGCGCCCGCGAGGGCGAGGCCCAGCAGCAGCAGGATCGGCAGCAACCGCCGGTCGAGCAGGTCGGCCTTCAGCGATCGCAGAATGGCACTCATGGCGTCACCCGAATTACGGCCGGGGTGGCCGGGGAGGAGGACGAGGAGGAGCTGCTCGCAGCGCTCGGGCCGATCGCGCTGGCCCCGCCGGTGAGAGCATCGCTGGCCGGCAGCACATAGGCGGTGGCGGTGATCGTCGCGGTGAGCGGCACCCCGCCGGAGCTCGAGCTGGAGCCCGTGCTGGCCTGGTTTTCGACGGTGATGTCGGCACCCTGGATCGTGAGCAGCCGCCCGCTCACGACGATGTCTCCCGTGTTGGTGCGCGTGGCGAAGCCGTCGATCTGCCCGAGCAGGTGGGCGAGCCCTTCGAAGCTTCCTTTGAAGACAAACGTGAAGGGCATCTGGGTGAAGCCCGCTTCAGCAGTTTCCCCCGCTGTCGAGCCGAGGGTCGAGGCGGACGAACCCGACGCCGAGCTGCCGCCAGCGGTGATCGAGTTGAAGTCGACCTCGCGCTGGTTGGAGGCCTGCTCGAGCTCGTAGATCAGCGAGGGCACTTCCTCGGAGGAGGGCACGGCTTTGCCGAGGGCCACCACCGACTTGTAGGCGGCGGTGTAGCGCTGCTGCGCAGCGCGCGCGCTGGCGGCCAGAGCCTTGGCGCCTTCGAGCTGCTGACGAGCAGTCCGGACCTGCGTCTGCGCCGTCGCGGCCTGGTGGCGCTCGGGCGAGACGACCAGCAGCCAGCCCCCGGCGAGCACGGCGAGCACGACGACGCCGATCAGGACCATGCGGTCGCGAGCGGTCATCGGTTCGCCCTCACAGTGCTGCTCGACAGTGCCCTCGTCCCGCCCGCCTGCTGCGTGCCGGCGGAGGAGGACGCGGCGGGTGTGGCCGACTCGAGCGCTCCGAGGCTGGAGGCCGGCGGGGTGGGCAGTGGCTGGAAGGTGACCTGCACAGAGAAGACGGGATCGCCGTTCGGGCAGGCGCCGGTGGAGCCGCTGGAGGCCCCCCCGCCGCTGCCTCCGGTCTTGGTGGAGCTCTGCAGGGTGACGTTGCCGACACCGCTGACGAGTCGCAGGCGCACGAGCGTCTGCGCGACCACCACCTGGCTGGTGGCGCAACCGGCGAGCGTGAAGGTGGGGACCGCGCCGGGGGGCGTCGCGGAGCTCACGGCCGTGGCCGCGGTGGTGGTGGAGGAGGCGGCGGCGGCAGCCGCAGCAGCAGCTTTGGAGCTCAGGGTGCTCCCGGTCGTGGTGCCGATCGTGCCCTGCAGGGAGCTGAGCGAGACGTCGCTCGGCAGCACGCGGCTCAGTTCGCCCATCGCAGCGGACCAGTCGAAGCGGGAGCCGATCAGCGTGGAGATCGCCTGCAGACGCTGTTCGCGGATCGCCACGAAGCTCGTGTAGGGGGCCAGCTGAGCGGCCTGCGCCTGCACCTGCGCCGCGCGGGCCGCGAGCGAGGAGGCTTCGGAGCGGCGGCTGGAGAGCGAGTGGTGGGCGAGCCCGTACATCAGCGTGAGAACCGCGATGCCGGCGAGCAGCCCCAGCACGGCGAACGCCGCGCCCTCGGAGCGGGCCCCGATGGCGCCCCCGCCGCGCTGCTCGGAGGGGATCAGGTTGACGGCTCTCATCGGGGCGCCTCTTCGGTGGCGAGCCCGGTGGCGATCGCGAGGCGGTGGACGGAGACGGGGTGGTCGGGGTTCGAGTCCCCTGCACCCGCGAAGCTCACAGACTCGCGGCGCACCGCGATCCCCAGGTCGGCCTCGAGCGCCTCGGAGAAGCCGCGCATCTCCAGGGCGGGGCCGCTGAGCACAACGCTCTGCACTTCGCCGCCGCCCTCCTGGGAGCGGTGGAAGTCCAGCGAGTTGCGCACCTCCCCGACGATCTCGTGGATACCGTTCTCGAGCACCATGCGCACCTGGGGGTCGAACGCCTCGGTTTGGGCGTCGGTGGCCGCGGGCTCGGGATCGGGCTCAGGCTCGGCGGCGCTCTCGTCTGGGGCGGGCGTGGGCACCGGGGGAAGCGCCGCAGCAGCGGCGCCCGGGAGATCGAAGGCGGCGAGCAGCGCACGGGCCTCGACGAGCGGGATACCGCGCCGCTCGGCGATCTCGCTGGCCATCGCCTCCAGGCCCCCGCCGACGACGCGGGTGAAGCGGCAGAGGGTGCCCTCGGCGATCGCCATGTTGGTGAGCCCGCCGACGTTCAGGTAGAGCACGCGCTCGGAGCGCTCCCCGTTCTCGGCGCTCTCCCCATCCGCGGCGGGCGCAGCGGCCTGCGAGGCGCCGGGGCGGTAGAGGGAGCGGATCAGCGCGAACGCGGAGAGGTCCACGCCCTCGGGCCGCAGCCCGGCGTGGCGCACGGCGCGCAGCAGGCGCTCCACCATCTCGCGCTGGGCGGCGACCACGATCACCCGCTGACGCGGCCCGGCGGGGGTGTCGTGGATCCCGAGGGAGTGGAAGTCCAGCACCGCGCCCGCGAGCGGCATCGGCACCTGATCCTCAGCCTGGAAGCGCACCGCGGCGGCGAGTTCCTTACGGTCGGTGACCGGGGGCAGCTCGAGGGTACGTAGGACGGTGCGCTGGTTGGCGAGGCCGATCCGCACGCGCTTGCCCAGGCGGCCGTCGCGGAAGAGCTCCTGGAGCGCCTCGCCGAGCATGCGCTCGTCGAGCACCTCGCCCTCACGCACGGCATCGGGCGGGAGCGGAGCGCCAGCGGCGCGCTCCACGACGATCCCCCCGTTGACGTGCGCCTGCACGGCGGCGACGTAGCCGGGCTGGATGTCCAGGCCGACGATGTCCCCACCGCCACGGCGGCCGAGCGAGAGGTTCAGGTTTGGGATCAGTGCGCTGAGAGTTGGCATTGGCTGGCTACCTACATCCGCGTGCGCATTTGGATCGGGAGCGACGCGCGCCGCGACGGTGAAGCTGCATGACCCGTCATCGACCCCTCGCGCGGATCGCTGAAGGGGCAATTCGCCCGATTGTCAATTCGTCCAGAAGCGGCGCCGGGTGAGATGGATCGTGCTAGCGCGCCCACGGCCGCCTTCCCGGTTGCGACGGATCGCGCTCGTGCGCCGACGGCCGCCTTCCCGATTGCGACGGATCGCGCTCGTGCGTTCATGGCCGCCTTTGGGGTGCGATGAGATCGTGTTCGCGCGCTCACAGCTGCCCTCAGTGGACGAAGGTGTGGAGGTACCAGTTGACGATCGGCTGCCCCGCGAAGACCGCGACGATCCCCCCCAGCGCGAGGAAGGGACCGAACGGCACCGCGGTCTTGCGCCCGGCGCGGGCGCCCTTGCGGGCGACGATCGCCGTACCGAGGAGCACTCCGGAGAGGAGCGCGATCAGGATCGCGGGCCCGACGGCGGCGCCGAGGAGGAGCCCCATGACCCCGGCCAGCTTGACGTCCCCCATCCCCATCCCACCGGGGTAGGCGAGCGCGGCGATCAGCAGGAAGCCACCCGCCGCGGCCCCGGCGATCAGCCGCGTGGGCTCGCCGGCGGGGTCGAGCGCGGTCCCCAGACCGAGCGCGAGCAGCGCCCCGGCACCGGTCAGCTTGTTCGGGATGATGCGGTACTCGAGGTCGATCAGCGCGGCGGGCACCAGCAGCAGGATCAGCGCCACCGACAGCGCGATCCCCGCCGCGCTCCCGTGGGTCAACACCGCGCCGGCGCAGAGCAGCGCGGTGGCGCCCTCCACCATGGGATAGCGCGGGGAGATGCGCGCGGAGCAGTTGCGACAGTGCCCCCGCAGCAGCAGCCAGGAGAGCACGGGAACGTTGTCGTAGGGTCGCACCGGCGTCCCGCAGGAGGGGCAGCGCGAGCGGGGCTTGACAAGTGACTCCCGCCGCGGCAGGCGGTAGGCGACGACGTTCAGGAACGAGCCGAAGACCGCGCCCAGCAGTCCCGCGAAGGTTGCCTCCATGTATCCCTGATCGGTCGCCGCGCGGCGGGGCTTGAATCAGACGGACGCTCCATCCTGTTCGCGCCGTCTGCGATGCCCTGGAGGCCGAGGCGCCGTGTACCGCCTGCCGGCACGTGGTTTACGAGGACCAAGTGCCTTTTACGCAGCCGCCGTGAGTCGTTTCGGCAGTTGCGTTGCAGGTGCGTTCCAGCGCACCGCTGGCCAGGCGCTTGATGGTGAACGTCGCTTTGTTCGGCGCTTCCGCAGTGACTTCGTATTCGTTTGTGGTGCCTTTCGCGACCGTCAACTCCGCTTCGTTTTTGCTCGAGATGTTGATCGATTTTTCGTACGAGCTCTCTTCAGTGGTGGAGAGACCCCCGTATTCGCCGCTGTGGTCTGTCCCATACGTTTCCGCGGTCGTCTCGGCGGTGCTGACGAGGGCCTTGGCCCCGGCATCCACAGCCTTGCTCTTCTGGCTCAGGAACGCAGGAATCGCGATTGCGGCGAGGATGCCGATGATCAGGATGACCACCAGCAATTCGATGAGCGTGAAACCATCCTCATCGAGACCGCTCCGACGCAGGCGACACAGTACACGCATCATCTGACCCTTATCGGCAGCAATCGCTCATCGCTGAAGGGCTCATCGTTGAAGGCGCAATTAGTCCGCCAGTCATTCGCGATCTCCCGGGCGCAGGTATACCTCACAGCGCACAATTGGGGGGCGGCCAAGAGGCCGCCCCCCAATGATGATCTGCTCACGGCCCTTTCGGGCTGGATCGCTCTCGAGCCACTGGGGCTCAGAAGCGACCTTCTACAGTGTGCTAGGAAGACCACGTGCCTTTCACGCAGCCGCCGTGAGTTGTTTCGGCAATTGCATTGCAGGTGCGTTCCAGCGCACCGCTGGCCAGGCGCTTGATCGTGAACGAAGCTCCGTTCGGCGCTTCCGCGGTGACTTCGTATTCGTTTGTGGTGCCTTTTGCGACCGTCAACTCCGCTTCGTTTTTGCTCGAGATGTTGATCGATTTTTCGTACGAGTTCTCTTCAGTGGTGGAGAGACCCCCGTATTCGCCGCTGTGGTCGGTCCCATACGTTTCCGCGGTCGTCTCGGCGGTGCTGACGAGGGTCTTGGCCCCGGCATCCACAGCCTTGCTCTTCTGGCTCAGGAACGCAGGAATCGCGATTGCGGCGAGGATGCCGATGATCAGGATAACAACCAGCAATTCGATGAGCGTGAAACCACCCTCATCGCCGGTGCGCTGGCGCAGTCGATACAGCATTTGAATCCTCCTAGGATCCGTTTTATAGGCGGCCAGCCCCAGATCCCATCGCCCAATTGGCGATACGTCCCCCGTGTGTCGAACTGATCGGCTCGCGGAGGTCGCCGGCTTTGCTACGCACCACTGGTGCTCTGCCCTGGAACCTCGGCACTGGCTCTTGTTGGCCTCAGCATCGGCACCTCGGCCGCGCCCTTGAATGGCGCAGCACCACCTGGACACATTGAGATGGTGATCAGGCGACCGCGTCGGGGGGCGATGCCCCGGGCTCGCTCGCCGCCTCCCCGGGCTCGCTCGCCGCCGCCTCTGCCTCTGCCTCGAGCCACGCCGCCTGTGCGTCGATGCCGCTCTGGCGCATGCCCGTGCCCTGGCACCACGGGCAGGTGACCTGTTGGGACTCGCCCCCGAGGTTGGAGATCGCCCGGCCGGTGCCCCGGCAGGGCATGCATGCTTGGGGGTCGCGCTCGGCCATCGGCTGGCGAGAATAGCGTTACGGAGATGAGAGCACCCGCACGAGGGGCCCGGTGGGTCCTCCTGGCCGCGATTACGCTTGGCGCGGGCGCGCTGCGCTTCGCGCATCTCGGGCAGGTCCCCGGCGACCCCTTCTACGACGGCGCGGTCAGGAGCATGGGGCTCTCGTGGCACAACTTCTTCTTCGGCGCGGTCGAGCCCTCCGGCGCGGTGGCGATCGACAAGCCGCCGATCGACCTGTGGCTGCAGGTCGCGAGCGTCAAGCTCTTCGGCTTCGGCTCGACCGCGCTGAAGCTGCCGGAGGCGCTCGCCGGCACGCTCGCCGTGCCGCTCCTGTACGCCGCGGTCCGGCCCGTGTTCGGCGTGCGCGCCGGGCTCGCGTCAGCGCTCGCCCTGGCGCTGCTGCCGATCGCGGTGATCACCGCCCGCAGCGACACGATGGACGCGGTGATGATGGCGCTCACGGTGCTCGCCCTGGCGCTGCTGGTGCGCGCCCTGCAGAGCGGGCGCACCGCCTGGCTGCTGGGGGCCGCCGCCGCACTCGGAGTGGCGTTCGACGTGAAGCTGCTGGAGTCCATCGTTGCGCTGCCCGGACTGGCGCTGATCGCCTGGCTGGGGCTGCCGGGTCCCGCGCGCCGGCGCGCCGCGCAGCTGGCGCTCGCCGGTCTCGTGTTCGTCGCGGTCGCGCTCTCGTGGCTGAGCGCCACGCTGATCTTCCCCGCCCACGAGCGCCCCTGGGCCTACGGCTCCACCAATGGCAGCGCCTGGAACGCCGCGTTCGTCTTCAACGGCCTGGAACGGATCGAGGGCAAGGTGCTCGAAGGCTCCCAGAGCACCTACCACCCCGGATACCCCTACCCCGAGGCCACCCAGGCCGAGCGCGATGCGATCCCCATCCTCCCCCCCTCCCCCACCCGTCTGCTGGCACGCATCGGCCCGCTCTCCGGCGAGCGGCTCGGCCTGGAGGTGCTCGCCGCCCTGCTGCTGGGGGGCGCAACGCTGGGGGCGCTCCTGTGGAAGCGACGAGCGACCGAAGCTCAACCGGCGCCGCCTGGCGAGCGCCTGAAGCTCGCGGTGGCGACCGGACTGATGCTGTGGCTGCTGGTGGGTATCGCGCTGTTCAGCGACATGGGCCGCCTGCATCCCCGCTACACCGAAGGCTTCACCCCCGCCGTCGCGGCCACCCTGGGGATCGGCGTCGCCTGGGCAGCTGAACTGCCGCAGATCGGCTGGCGCGGCAGAGTACGCCTGCTCGCGCTGACGGTGACCCTGCTGGCCGTGACGATCTACGCAGAGCGCCTGCTGTTCGGCGCAAGCGCCGTGTGGTGGGTCACCGCCGCGGGCGCCGCAGGCGCCCTCGCGCTCGCCTGGACGGGGCTCCCCCGTGGGGAGGCGCAGCGCATGGGAATCACCGCACTTGCGCTCCTCTGCCTGCTCGCGGTGCCCCTGTGGGCTTCGCTGCGGGCAACCAGGGAGAACGTGTCCGACACCACCCCCATCGGCGTGCTGCACCGTGGGGAGCTCGCGCCGCTCAGCGCCTACCTGCGTGCACACCAGGGCTCCGCCTACTACGAGGCCGCCTTCGACTCCGGAACCAAGATGGGCGAGCTGGTCGAGCGCGACGCCCGCCCGATCCTCGTGCTCACCACACTCGACGGCCGGGTCCTCACCACGGTCGCCCGTCTACGCGCGCTCGTCGCCGCCGGGAAGGTCCGCTACGCCTTCCTCGACGAAGGCTGCGGGCCCCAATCGCCTCCCACAGATGCCGACTGCTCGGCGCCGGCGCGCTGGGTGAGCGCACACGGCACCGACGTCTCCAAGCAGGCGGGGATGCCCCGCCCGGGAATGCTCTGGCGGCTGCCGGCGTTGTAGCGTGCGCGGGTATGAACGCCACCGAGACGCCGGTCTCCCTGAGGATCCTCGTCGTCGACGACGAGGAGACGCTGCGCGAGACGCTCACGCGCTCCTTCTCGCGCGAGGGCCACACCGTCGAGTCGGTGGCCTCGGGCGCCCAGGCGATCGAGCGCGCGGGCGCCGATCACTTCGACGTGATCCTGCTCGACGTCGCCCTCGGGGCGGGGCCGAGCGGATACGAGGTGTGCCGCACCCTGCGCGAACAGCGCAACGTCGTGCCGATCATCATGCTCACCGCCCTGGACACCGAGGCCGACGCGGTGCAGGGGCTGGAGGCGGGCGCCGACGACTACGTGACCAAGCCCTTCGGGCTCGCCGAGCTGCGCAGCCGCGTGCGCGCCGTACTGCGCCGCTCCGGGCCCCGCTCGTTGGGCCGCGAAGCGATGAGCGTCGGCCCGGTTGCGCTCGACCGCGGCCGCCGCGAGGTGACGGTGAACGGCGAGCCCGTGCGCCTGACCTTCTCGGAGTTCGAGCTGCTCGCGCGGCTGATGTCCGAGCCTGGGCGCCTGCTCAACCGCCAGGAGCTGCTGCGCGCGATCTGGGGGGACTCCGCCTACCGCGATCCGCGCGCGATCGACGTCCACATTCGCCACCTGCGCGAGAAGCTCGAGGATCGCCCCGAGGAGCCGAAGCTGATCCTGACCGTGCGCGGGGCCGGCTACCGCTTCCTGGAGCCATGAGGCGCCTCCCCGAGCGGGGCGGCACACCATTGAACGGGCTGAGCCGGTGGCTGCTCGGACTGCGCCCGCGGCTGCTCGCCGCGCTGCTGCTGACCAGCGCAGTGACGCTCGCCGTGGCGGCGCTCACATTGCTCTCACCGCTCGAGCAGCGCCTGCGCACCGACGGCGAACAGACGGTGCTGACCGCGCTCGGTTCCGCGCGCCCGGAGCTCAACGAGATCACCCTCGAACCGGCGACGGGGCGCCTGAACGAAGTGGACGTGCGCCAGAGCGCCCTGTTGCTGCGGCGCCGCTCGCAGGCGACGCTGACGATCCTCGACAGCCAGCTCGACATCCTCTACACCGGCTCCGCACCGACCCAGGACGTGCCGGACTTCTACGGGGAGGCGCGCCGCGCGCTGCTCAGCGGCGGGGCGCCCATCCGCGTGGTGCGCGACGACGAGCTGGTGGTCGCCCAGCGGATCACGATCGCACGCCGCCGCTACGTCGTGGTGCTCACCAAGCGCCTGGATTACGTCGCCTCCGCGGTGCGCGTCGTGCGGACCGCGTTCCTCGAGGCCGCCGGCGGCGGCCTGCTGGTCGCCCTGCTGCTCGGCATCGGGCTCACGACCACGCTCCTGCGCCGTCTGGAGCGGCTGCGCGACGCGATCCGCGAGCTGGAGCGCCGCGGGGAGGGCGCTCTCAAATCCGACCTCCTGCCCGAGGATCGCAGCCGCGACGAGGTGGGCGAGCTGACGCGGGCATTCGCGGGCATGCAGTCACGCCTACGCCGCCAGGAAGCCGTCCGGCGGGCGTTCGTCGCGACCGCCTCGCACGAGCTGCGAACCCCGCTGGCCTCGCTCGACGGGATGCTGGAGCTGCTCGAGGACGACCTGAGCGCCGAGCACCTCGATCTGGGAGACGCCCGCGAGCGTGCCGCGCGCGCCAGGGAGCAGTCGCGCAGGCTCTCCCGCCTGGCCTCCGATCTGCTCGACCTGAGCCGCCTCGACGCGGAGGTCGAGCTGCGCAGCGAGCCCCTGGAGCTCGGCGAGCTCTGCCGGGCGGTGGCCGCCGAGTTCGAGCTCGCCGCGGCGGAGCGCCGGGCGAGGCTGCGGGTCCGCCCCCCCGCAGAGCCCTGCTGGGCGCAGGCCGACCCGGGGGCGGTGGCGCGCATCGTGCGCATCCTGCTGGACAACGCCCTGCGAATCGCCCCCGAGGAGTCGAGCATCGACGTGGAGGTCTCCATCGAGGAGCCCTGGGCCCAGCTGAGCGTCCGCGACCGCGGACCGGGCGTCCCGCTCGCCGAGCGCGAGCTGATCTTCGAGCGCTTCCAGCGCGGCTCCACCACCGGGGGGCGCGGCGGCTTCGGCCTGGGCCTCGCGATCGGGCGGGAGCTCGCCTCGCGGATGGGAGGTGCGCTCGAGCTGGTCGGCTCAGGCCTCTCCACGGACTCGAGTGCGCATGCGGACGCCACGTCCAGCACGGAGGGCGGGGCCCGCTTTCGGCTGCTACTGCCAGCTGCACAGGAGGATTGAGATGCCCACCCACACCGCAATGCCAATGCCCACCCACACCGCAATGCCAATGCCCACCGACCCCGTAATGCCAATGCCAACTCACCCCGCAATGCCGATGCCCACCCACCCCACACCGGCATGAGTCAGGGGGACACGCTCGCGGAGATCGCGGCGCAGGCCCAGCGCAGCGGACGGATGGCGCTCGACACCGAGTTCATGGGCGAGGGGCGCTACCGCACCCTGCTGTGTCTCGTGCAGCTCGCGGTTCCCGACCACACCGCCGGCCTGCGCATCGAGCTGATCGACCCGCTGGAGGAGCGCCTCGACGGAGCGCCGCTGGCGCGCGTGCTCGCCGACCCCGAGATCGAGCTGGTGCTGCACGCCGGCCGCCAGGACGTCGCGCTCCTGCGCCGGCGCTTCGACACACCGGTGCGCAACGTCTTCGACACCCAGCTCGCCGCGGGCTTCGCGGGAATGCCGGCGCAGACCTCCTACGAGACGCTGCTCGCGGAGCTGCTCGGGGTGCGTCTCGCCAAGAGCGCGAGCTTCACCCGCTGGGACACCCGGCCGCTCTCACGGGAGCAGCTCGCCTACGCCCGCGAGGACGTCGTGCACCTGCTGGAGCTCGCCGGGGAGCTCCAGCGGCGGCTCGCCGCCTCCGGACGCCTGCAGTGGGCGCGCGAGGAGTGCCGCGCGCTCGAGCGGGCCAGCGACGAGCGCGACGAGGAGGCGATCTTCGCGCGCCTGCCCCGCATTCGCGGGATGAGCGCCGCCTCGCAGGCGGTCGCGCGCGAGCTCGTGGCCTGGCGCGAGCGGACCGCCGCCGCGCAGGATCGCACGGTGCAGAGCGTCCTCGGGGACCCGGTGCTCGTGGAGATCGCCAAGCGCCGCCCCACCACCACGCGCGAACTGGAGCAGATCCGCGGGCTCGCCCAGAGCGGCCTGCGCCGCCGCGGCGCGGAGCTGCTGGAGGCGGTGCGAGACGGAGCGCGGCGCCCGCACGAGCCACTAGAGCGCCTCCCGCGTGGTGGGGCCCCCGACCCCGCCGACGCGCCGCTGGTCGCGCTCTGCGAGGCGCTCGTGCGCGCCCGCGCGCGCGAGGCCGACCTCGCCTACGAGCTGATCGCCGCCCGCGCGGACCTGCAGGCGATCGTCGCCGCGGTACGCGCCGGCGGGACGGGCGCGACCGAGGAGCTTGACGTCCGCACCCTGCACGGCTGGCGCCGCGAGTTGGTCGGCGCGGAGCTGCTCGAGCTGCTCGACGGCCGGGTTTCGCTGTCGGTGAATGGCGGAAAGCTCGAGATCGGCCCCTCGTAGGTGCCCTGTTGGATGGAGGTCGAGCTGCGCAGGCTGGCAGTCAACCCGCAGAGCCGGCCACCCCAAAAGTGTGTGCTAAGTTGTGGCCATGCGTCTGCACATAACGCTGGATGATGACCTGGTGGGCCAGCTCGACAGCCGCGTCGGACGTCGACGCCGCAGCGCATTCATTTCTGCAACCGTCCGCATGGCACTCGAGGACGAGCATCGCTGGGACGAGGTCGAAACTGGTCTCGGAGCCCTGGCGGGACGCGAACACGATTGGGATGGCGACCCGACTGGCTGGGTGCACGCACAGCGGTACGGCGACCTTGGTCGCGTCGGCTGACGCTTGCGGCTGCTTCTGGACACGACCGTACTGATCGACGCGCTGCGCGGGCGTCCCGCCGCTGAGCGCATGCGGGCGCTGCGCGGCACCGGGACGTCCTTGTGGATCTGTGCGATCAACGTCGAGGAGGTCATGCGCGGGACGGTCGCCGCCGAGGAGGCGGTCGTGCTGCGATTCCTGAACGCTCTGCGGATGGCGCCGCTCAGCCAAGCCGAGGGGGATCTGGGGGGACGTTGGCGCAGAGACCATGCGCGCAAGGGCAGCACCCTGAGCCAGGCAGATTGTCTGATAGCCGCCGCCGCAGTCGGTCTCGGCGCACGGTTGGCAACCGCCAACCCCAAGCACTTCCCGATGCCCGAACTCGACCTCGAGCACTGGCCGGTCGGCACCTGAGTGGGGTGGGCTATTCGATGTGGTTGTAAACCGTGAACAGCGGCATGTACATCGAGATCACGATGAAGCCGACGATCGCACCGATCACGATGATCATGATCGGCTCCATGATCGAGGTGAGAGCTTTCACCGAGGCGTCCACTCGATCCTCGTAGAAGTCGGCGATCTTGTCGAGCATCGCGTCCAGCGCACCCGTCTCCTCGCCCACGCCCACCATGTGGGTCACCATCGTCGGAAAGACCGGGATCTGCGCCAGCGGCGCGGAGATCGTGCCCCCGCGCTTGACCGAGGCGATCACGCTCTCCATCGCCTCTTCCACGACGACGTTGCCGCCGGTCTTGCCGGTGATCTCGAGGGCCTGCAGCAGCGGTACGCCCGCGCTCGTCAGCGAGGACAGCGTGCGTGACCAGCGCGCGACGGCCACCTCCTGCACGATCGTCCCGATCTTCATCGGGACGCGCAGCCGGAAGCGGTCCCACTGCGGGCGCCCCCACGAGCTTTTCTTCCACTTCAGGAAGGCCACCACGATGGCGGCGAACACCCCAAACATCAGCCACCACTCGTGGGTGACGATGTAGGAGAGTTTCACCGAGAACTTTGTGATCGCGGGCAGTTCGCCCCCGAATTCCTTGAAGACGTTCTGGAACACCGGCACCAGGAAGGCCACCAGCGCGAGCATCACGCCGACCGCGAAGACGAGCACCAGCGTGGGGTAGATCATCGCCGATTTGATCTGCCGCCGCAGCGAGGCATCCTTCTCGAGCTGGTCGGCCACGCGCAGCAGCGAGCCTTCCAACATCCCCCCGGTCTCCCCCGCGCGCGTCATCGAGACGAACAGCGGGCTGAAGACCTTCGGGTGGCGTTCCATCGCGTCGCTCAGCGGCAGCCCCGCCTCCACGTCCTTGCGGACGGCCACGATCGTCTCCTTAAGGAATTTGTTCTGCGTCTGCTCCTCCAGCACGTACATCGCGCGCAGGATGCTCATCCCCGAGGAGATCATCGTCGAGAGCTGACGCGAGAAGACCGCGAGGTCGCTCGCGCTCACGCTCTTGAGGAAGTTCAGCTCGATCTCGCGCGAGGCATGCTTGTCGGCGATCTCCAGCACGATCAGCCCCCGCGCCTTCAGCTGGTCGGAGACCGCCTGCTTGGATTCGGCCTCCACCTCCCCCTTGGCCTTCGCGCCGGCGAGGTCCATCGCCTTGAAGACGTAGGTGCTCATGCCGCCGCCAGCGAGCCCGCGCCCAGCAGGCGCCGCAGCTCCTCGGGAGTCGACGAGCGTGATTCCGCCATCTTCTGGGAGATCCTGCCGCCGCGCACCAGCGTCGCCAGGGAGGCGTCCATCGTCTGCATCCCGTGCGCGGTGCCCGTCTGCAGCGTCGAGTAGATCTGGTGGGTCTTGCCCTCACGGATCAGGTTGCGGATCGCCGGGGTCGGAACCAGCACCTCGCACGCCGCCACCCGTCCCGAGCCGTCCGCGGTCGGCATCAGTTGCTGGGTCATGATCCCCTGCAGGGCGACCGACAGCTGCACCCGTACCTGCCCCTGCTGGTGGGATGGGAACACGTCGATGATGCGGTCGATCGTCTGCGCACTGTCCTGCGTGTGCAGCGTCGCGAACACGAGGTGGCCGGTCTCCGCGGCGGTCAGCGCGGTGGAGATCGTCTCCAGGTCGCGCATCTCGCCGACGAGGATCACGTCGGGGTCCTGGCGCAGCGCCGCCTTGAGCGCGTCGGCGAAGCTCTGTGCGTCGGTGCCCAGCTCGCGCTGGTTGACCAGGCAGCGCTTGTGGGGGTGCAGGAACTCGATCGGGTCCTCGATCGTCATGATGTGCTCGTCGCGCGTCTGGTTGATCTCGTCGATCATCGCCGCCAACGAGGTCGACTTGCCCGAGCCCGTGGGGCCCGTCACCAGGACGAACCCCCGGGGGCGACGGGTGAAGTCGTGCACCGTCGCGGGCAGCCCCAGCTCGTCGATCGAGGTAAGGCCAACCGGGATCAGGCGGAACGCCGCGCCGATCGCTCCGCGCTGGTAGTAGGCGTTCACGCGGAAGCGTGCATGGCCCGGCACCGAGTAGGCGAAGTCCAGCTGCCAATCGGTCTCCAGGCGCTGGCGCTGATCGCCGGTGAGGATCGAGTAGACGATCTCGCGGGTGTCCGTGCCCGAGAGCTTCGGGTACTCCTCCAGCGGCGTCAGATGACCACGCACGCGCACCGTGGGGTGCGCCCCGGCGGCCACGTGCAGGTCGGAGGCGCGACGCGAGACGACCTCCATCAAAAGGTCTGCGAAATCGATGTCCATCGCCTGCCCATCGGCCATCGCGCCCCGGCCCCACGGCCATTCGTCCCCTACTGGACGAAAATTCGAGTGAGGTTCAGGTACCTAAGACGCGTGCGAGCTCGGCTATCGAGGTACGGCCCTGGCGCACCTTCTCCAGGCCGTCGTCGCGCAGGCGGCGCATCCCCTGCTGCACCGCCATCTCGTTCAGCTCCTCCGCGCCCCGTCGCTCGAGCGCGAGGCGGCGGATCTCGGGGGTCACGCTCATCACCTCGTAGATCCCCGCCCGCCCGCGGTAGCCGGAGCCGCTGCAGCGCCGGCAGCCGTTGGGCTCATACGCCTCCAGGTCCACGAGCGCCTTGTAGCCGTTCTGGCGCAGCACCTCCGCGGAGATGATCGTGCGCTGCTTGCAGTGCGAGCAGAGCGTGCGCACGAGCCGCTGCGCGAGCACGCAGTCCAGCGCCGAGGCCACCAGGAACGGCTCGATGCCCATCTCGACCAGGCGCGTGATCGCCGAGGGCGCGTCGTTGGTGTGCAGCGTGGAGAGCACCAGGTGCCCCGTGAGCGCCGACTCGACTGCGATCTGCGCGGTCTCCTTGTCGCGGATCTCGCCGACCATGATCACGTCGGGGTCCGCGCGCACCATCGCGCGCAGGCCCGTCGCGAAGGTCAGGCCCGCCTTCGGGGAGACCTGCACCTGGGTGATCCCCTCAACCTGGTACTCCACGGGGTCCTCGACGGTGATTATGTTCTTCTCCGGCGTGTTCAGCACCTGCAGCGCCGCGTACAGCGAGGTCGACTTGCCCGAGCCCGTGGGGCCCGTGACGAGCACCGCGCCGTGGGTCTGGTGGATGGCGTGCTCGAAGCTCTCGCGATCCGCATCCCCCATGCCGAGCTTCTCGAGCTTCATCACGACCGAGTCCTTGTCGAGGATGCGCATCACGATCGACTCCCCGTGCACGCTCGGGAGCGTCACCACGCGCAGGTCCACGTGGCGCCCGTCGACCGTCAGCCCCACACGGCCGTCCTGGGGCACGCGCCGCTCGGAGATGTCCAGTTCGGCCATGATCTTCACGCGCGAGACCACCCCCGGGCCCATCCGCCGCGGCACGGTGGTGACATCGTGCAGCACCCCATCCACGCGGTAGCGCACCCGCGTCTCCTTGCCGTCGGGCGAGAGGTGCACGTCGGAGGCGCCCTGCTCCACGGCCTGCGCGACGATCTGGTTGACCAGCTTGATCACCGGCGCGTCGTCGGAGGTCTCGCGCAGGTCCACGACCTCCGCGCCCTGGGTCTCCGCCTCGCTCTCGGCCACCTCGCCGGCGACCACGTCCTCCAGGCGGTCCAGGCGCGAGATCAGCGCCACGATGTCGTCGGGGGCGGCGACCGCCACCCGCACCTCGTAGCCGGTCATGATCGCGATGTCGTCGACCGCGAGCACGTTGGAGGGGTCGCTCATCGCCACCAGCAGCGTGCGCTTGTCCGCGAAGGACACCGGTACCGCCTGGTAGCGCTTCGCCGCCGCCGTCGTCACCAGGTTCGCGGCGCCCATGTCCACCGAGAAGATTCCGAGGTCGAGGTGGTCCAGGCCGTAGCGCTCCGCCAGCGCGCGCGCGAGGCCGTCGTGAGAGAGCACGCCCCCTTCGACCAGCACCCGCTCCGGCGTGGTGCCCGAGCTGCGCGAGGTCGCGATCGCTTCGTCCACGCGCTCCCGCGCGACCAGGCCCATGTCCACGATCACATCCGTGAGGAAGCGCGAGGAGGAGCCGCGGCGCGAGGGCGAGGTGACCCCCACCGGGCGCCCGCCGGTCCCGCCCGGCGAGGCGCTGTCGACCGCGAGGCCGAGATCCCCGTCCAGACCACCGCTCTCCAAGCTGCTCGCGCCGGCGATGGCCGCCGTCGCCTGCCCGCCCCCGAGCTCGTTCCCGTCGGCGTCCGGCCGTCCGGGGAGCGCGACCACGACCGGGGGATCCTGCGCGTCGGATTGAAGCAGGGGAGCCCGGCTCGCGGGCTTGGCGCTACCCTCCAGGCCGAAGATCTCGTGCAGGTCGGAGCTCTCCTCGGAGTGCCGGGAGCTCACGGCGCCCCCCTCGGCTCAGGAGTCGATGGGGGCCTCCCGACCGATCGGAGATCGGCCAGCGCGACGCATGACCTCGACCGGCGCTGGCCGGCCGGTCCACTGTTCGAGGCTGAGCGCGCCCTGGGCCACGAGCACTTCGAGCCCGTCGAGCACGGGCACTCCCTGCTCGCGCGCGGCGGCGAGCAGCCCGGTGGTGCCTTCTCGGTAGACCAGATCGACCACATACGAGTACCTACCGACCAGATCGTGCGTAAGGCGCAGTTGGTTGAGGTCGCTCTCCCCCTCACTAGCCGGTCGTACTAGCCCGACCGGAGTGCAGTTGATCAGAATGTCGGCCCTTTCGGGCAGCGCTATCGCGCGCGCGTCCTGCGCGCGGGCGAGCTCCTGCGCGCGCTCGCGGTTGCGGCTGTGGATCGCGACCTCCCGGGCGCCCGCCTCGCGCAGCGCCCACACCGTCGCGCGCGCGGAGCCCCCCGCCCCGAGCACCATCGCGGTGAGACCCCGCGGGTGGTGTCCCGCGCGCTCCATCGCCCCGATCAGGCCGGGCGCGTCGGTGTTCTCCGCGGCGATCCGCCCGTCGGGCGCGAAGGTGAGCGTGTTCGCCGCCCCGATCGCGCGCGCCGCCTCGCTCGGATCGTCGGCGAGCCCGAACGCCGCCTCCTTGTGTGGGATCGTCACGTTCGCCCCCAGGAAGCCCGCGCCACCGAGCGCGCGCACGGTCTCCTCGAAGAGCTCCGGCGGCACCGGCAGCCGCTGGTAGCTCCACCCCTCCAGGCCCAGCTCGCGCAGCGCCGCGTTGTGCATCGCCGGCGAGCGGCTGTGCGCCACGGGCCAGCCGAGGACGCCGAGGCGGGTCATCGCCGCCGCCCGCGTTCGTGCGCGCGGACCCGGGGCGCCATCATCGTCTCCCGCGTCCCTGCCGGGACAGAGTTCTCATCATCGCCTCCTACAAGTCGGGGGCCGCCCGCCGTTTCGCTGCACCGCCGCCTGGTAGGCCGCGACGTTGGCTTCGAATTCGGGGGCGGTGTTCGAGAACACCTGCTCCCCGCAGCCGTCCGCGCCCGCGACGTAGTACAGGTAGGAGACCCCGGCGGGGTGGGCGGCCGCTTCGATCGAGGCCATGCCCGGATTGGAGATCGGGGTCGGCGGCAGGCCCGTGTGCGTGCGTGTGTTGTAGGGGGAGTCGCTGTGCAGCTGGGCCTCGGTCAGTTCACCGGTGTAGGTGGGGATCCTCATCTGCTGCTCCACCGCGTAGTAGATCGTGGCGTCGATCCCCAGCGGCATCCCGAGGCGCAGCCGGTTGTAGACGACCGCCGCGATCTTCGGCCGGTCGCCGGGGATCAGCGCCTCGCGCTCGACCATCGAGGCGACGCTCAGCAACTGGTAGGGCGTCTCGTGCAGCGCGCGCGCCCGGGCGATCAGGTGCGGGCCGAAGCGTTCGCCGAAGGCCTGCAACTGCTCGGAGACCAGCAACCGCGCGGAGGAGCCCGCATACAGTTCGTAGGTCGCCGGGAACAGGAAGCCTTCGAGGTTCGGCGTCCCCCGCGGGGCCCCATAGCGGGCGGTGTCGAGCAGCGAGGAGCGCCGGGACGCCGCCAGGTAGCTGCCCCTCAGCCCCTTTGCCTTGGCGATCAGCGCGATCTGCGCACGGGTCTCGCCCTCGGGAATCGTGATCCTCACGGTCGCCGGGGGGGCGGGCAGCGGCGGCGCAGGCCTGGAGGCGGGCAGCAGCCGGGCCAGCGCGAACGTCCCCACCACGATGAGGGCCAGCGCCCCGAACACCAGCAACCATCCCCGGGGAATCCGCCGAGTCGCCTTGGCGGGGCGCCGTTTGCGTTCCTGGCGGGCGCGTTCGCGCTCCTCGGTGGTGCGGGTGCCGACGGACACGAGACTCAACCTATAGGGACGAGGCGGCTCGGTTGTTGCGGTTCCACGCAGCCAACCACCCCTCCAACATGTACGCGGCAGCGCGGGAGTCCTCCGCCGAGACGGCGGGTGGGTGGGTTCCCATCCGTTGGGCCATGCGCGTGGTGAAGCGCTCGTCGTGCAGCTCGACCGGCACCCCCTCCTCCGCCTCGCCTGTCTCCGTGCTCAACCGCCGCGCGAGTCGCGCGGCGAACTCCCTGGCCTCGCGCGTCTGCTCGGTGTCCTCGCCGCTGAGCGAGAGCGGGAGGCCGACGACCACACGCTCCACCTCGCGCTCGGCGACGAGCGCCGCCAGCGCATCCATCCCGCGGCGGGTTCCCGGACGGGGGATCGCCTCGATCGGGGTCACCAGCGTCCCCGTCGGGTCGGCCACTGCACAGCCACAGCGGGCGCTGCCGTAGTCGAGGCCGAGTATGCGCATCAGACAGCGGGCGGGTTCTCCGCGTGGGCGCTCTCCGCGGCCCCGCCGTCCACGGTCCCACTCTCTGCGCCTGGGTTCGCTGCAAGCGCGGCCTCGATCGCGGCCCGGGCCGTGTCGAGCGCCTCCTGCAGCCTCTCCGGATCGCGCCCGCCGGCCTGCGCCATCGTGTCCCGGCCCCCGCCCCCGCCGCCGACGACCGCGGCCGCCGCCTTGACGACAGCGCCAGCCTTGACGCCACGGGCGACCAGGGAGGGCGCGACGCCGACGATCAGGTGCACGCGCCCGTCGAGCGCGCCGCCGAGCACGATCGCGGCGTCGGGCAGCCTTCCCTTCAAATGGTCCACGAGCTCCGGCAGGGCCTTCGGGTCCGGGGCGTCGACCGTGGCGCTCAGCACGCGCACGCCGTCGAGCTCGGTGGCCCGGGCCACGAGCGCCTCGACGTCGACGCCCCCGGCGACCGGGCGCGTGGAGTCCGACCCATCTCCCCTGCCCCCGCCGAGCCGTGAGCGGTCCCTGAGCTCCCTCTCCAACCGCCGGCGCTCGAGCTCCCGTTCGCGCACGGCCTCGGGAGCGCCCTCCGGGCGGGTGCGCAGCGTCGCCGCGATCTCCGTGAGCCAGCGGTCGTGCGCGCGCAGCAGCTGCACCGCGGCGGGCCCCGTGAATGCCTCGATGCGTCGCACGTTGGCGGCGCTGGAGGTCTCGCTCTGAACGTGGAACAGGCCGATCTCGGCCGTGGAGTGAACGTGGGTGCCCCCGCAGAGCTCGCGTGAGTACTCGCCCTCGCCGATCTGCACCATGCGCACCACCTCGCCGTACTTTTCCCCGAAGAGCGCCATCGCGCCCAGCCTGCGGGCCTCCTCGAGCGTGGTGGTGATCGGGCGCACGGGGTCGTTGGCGAGGATCCACCCGTTCACCCGGTCCTCCACGTCGCGCAGCTCCTCGGCGGTGAGCGCCTGGGAGTGGCTGAAGTCGAAGCGCAGCTTGTCGGGGCCCACGTAGGAGCCGGCCTGGCGCACGTGGGCGCCGAGGCGCTCGCGCAGCGCCGCATGCAGGAGGTGGGTGGCGGTGTGGTTGCACTCGGTGGCGTGGCGGGCCGCGTGGTCCACGCGTGCGAGCACCGGCTCGTCGGGGTTCAGCGACCCGCGCTCCACCACGACGGAGAGCGCCTGGTCATCGCCGAGGCGGAAGACCCCCTCCACGCGCGCGCGGCAGTCGCCGTGCTCGCACTCGATCGTGCCGACGTCGGAGACCTGCCCGCCGCCGGCAGGGTAGAAGGGGGACTCGGCGAGCTTCAGCAGGTAACGCTCGCCGCCCCGCCCGCCCGCGGGCCCGTCCGCGCCGTCCTCACCCGATCCCGCGGCCCCACCGCCCGACGCGGGACCCTCGGCCGCGGCCGCACCGGTGGTGGGGACGGGGGCGAGCGCCGCCACGGAGGTGCGCTGCTCCTCGGTCTCGTACCCAGTGAAGCGGGTGGGTGCGCTCGCCCGCGCCAGCTCCCGGGCGCGCTCTCGTGAATCCTCACCCACGGCCTGCGTACTGCCGGCGGCCGCGCGAGCCCGCGCCCGCTGGGCGTCCATCAGCCGCTCGAAGCCCTCGGGGTCGACGCCGAGCCCGCGCTCGGCGACCAGTTCCCGCGTGAGGTCGAACGGGAAGCCGTAGGTGTCGTGCAGCTCGAAGGCGTCGGCGGCGGCGATCCCCTCCTCGCCGGCGTCGAGCGCCCGCTCGATCAGCTCCTCCAGCAGCCGCGTTCCCTGGGCGAGCGTCCGCCCAAAGCTCTCCTCCTCGGCGGCCAGCCACTTCTCGATCGCCTCACGCTGCGCCGCCAGTTCGGGGTAGGCGCCGCCCATCAGCTCGCGCACCACAGCCGCATAGCGCACCAGGAAGCCGCTCTCCATGCCGAGGCCGAGCGCCTGCTGGATCGCGCGGCGCATCACGCGCCGCAGCACGTAGCCGCGCTCCTCGTTGGAGGGAACGACGCCGTCGGCGACCATGAACGACATGCCGCGAGCGTGGTCGGCGAGGATCCGCAGGGCACGGTCGGTGCTGGAGGTCTCGCCGTAGCGCCGGCCGGAGAGCTCCTGGCCGAGGTCGAGCAGCGGCTGGAACTGGTCGGTCTCGAAGACCGACTCCCTGCCCTGGAGGATCGCCGCCATGCGGTTGAGTCCCAGGCCGGTGTCGATGTTGCGCGTCGGCAGCTCCCCCAGGTGGTCGTGGGGCTCCTGGTCGTACTGCATGAAGACGAGGTTCCAGAACTCCAGGAAGCGCTCGTTCTCGCCGCCGGGGAGGTCCGCGGCCGTGCCGAAGTCCAGGCCCCGGTCGAGGTAAAGCTCAGAGCAGGGCCCGCTGGGCCCTACGGACCCCGCTTCCCAGAAGTTCTCCGAGCGGGGGCAGCCCACGATCCGCTCGCGGGGCACCCCAACTGCCTCCCACAGCTCGATCGCCTCCTCGTCGGGCCCCAGCCCGAGCCTCTCGTCCCCCTCGAAGACGGTCACCCAGATGTCCTGCGCGCGGAAGCCGAAGACCTCGAGCGACAGCTCCCACGCCAGCTCGATCGCGCCCTGCTTGAAGTACTCCCCGATCGAGAAGTTCCCCAGCATCTCGAAGAACGTCAGGTGGCGCAGCGTCGAGCCCACCTTCTCGATGTCGGGTGTGCGGAAGCACTTCTGGCAGCTCGTCAGCTTCGGCGCAGGCGGTGTCTCGCGCCCGAGGAAGTAGGGCTTCAATGGCTGCATCCCCGCGGTGGTGAGCAGCACCGAGCGATCCTCCGGTGGCGGCACCAGCGAGGCCGAGGCCAGCCGCCGATGCCCGCGCTCCTCGAAGAAGGCCAGGTAGCGCTCGCGGATCTCATCCGAGGTCATGCTGGTGATCTTAAGGCGCTATGCGGCTACGGTGCCGTAGCCGAGGATCACATCGCCCTCGTAGAGGCACGCGATCTGCCCGGGCGCGGCGCGGGTGATCGCCTCTCCCAGCTGCACCTCGATGCCCTCGTGCCGGCCCGGCCCGGGGTCGGCCACCAGACGGCAGGGGTGCAGGCGCCCGTGGGAGCGCACGCGCACGCCATCGACCTGCGCTCCGGGGCGCCGGAGCGTCACGTCGCGCACGGCGACCGTGCTGGTCACGAGCGCCGCGCGCGGGCCCACGGTGACGGTGTTGGCGAGGGGATCGGTGCCCAGCACGAACAGCGGCTCCGGTCCGCCCGGCAGGCCGAGCCCGTGGCGCTGGCCGACGGTGAAGGCGTGCGCACCGCCATGGGTGCCGAGGGGCCTGCCCTCGGCATCGAGGATGCTTCCGGGAGCCGGCGCGAGCTCCCCGTGGCGCTCGATGAAGCGCGGCAGGTCCGTGCCCGCCAGGAAGCAGAGGTCCTGGGAGTCGGGCTTGTGCGCGACCGCGAGCCCCTCCCGCGCCGCGATCTCGCGGACCTCCTCCTTGGTCAGCTCCCCCAGCGGAAAGCGCAGCCGGGCGAGCGAGGAGGGATCGAGCCCGGCGAGCGCGTAGCTCTGGTCCTTGAGCGTGTCGCGCGCCATCCGCAGCAGGGGGACGGAGGGGTGGGCGGGATCGGTATATACGCGCGCGTAGTGGCCGGTGACCAGGCGCTCGGCGCCCAACCGCGCGGCGAGGTCGAGCATCGCGTCGAGGCGCACCGAGCCGTTGCAGCGGATGCAGGGGTTGGGGGTGCTCCCCTGCGCGTAACCCTCCAACCAGCCCTCCACCACCCCCGCGCGGAACTCCTCGCGCAGGTCGATCGAGAGGTGGGGCAGCCCCCAATCGTGGGCGAGCGCCCGCGCGCCGCGGACGGCCTGCGCGGAGCAGCAGCTGCGCTCGGCGTCGTTCTCGGGGTCCGCCCACAGCTCCAGGGTGACCGCGAGGACCTCCTCGCCGGCGCGCGCGGCGAGCAGCGCGGCAACCGCCGAGTCGACCCCGCCGCTCATCGCGACCAGCGTGCGCCGCCCGCACCGCTCGAGCGCCGGGCGGACGGGTCCTGATCCCCTGGCGGCGGCGCCGAGCGCGCGGTGCAGGGCGTCCGCCGCGAGCTCCGCGGCGTGTCGCTTGGCGGGGAGCAGGCCGCCGAGCTCCGCGGCGATCCGCTCGGCCCCCACGCACGCGGCCTCCAGCAGGGGTGCTCCCTGCACGAGCGCGACGGCCGCGCTGCCCGCCGCGATCGTGGCCCCGCAGCCGGAGGCGTCGAAACCGGCATCCGCGATCGCGCCCACGGGACTGGAGGGGTCCAGCGCGATCGAGAGGCGCACGAGATCCCCGCAGGCGGCCCCGCCGGCAGCGCCGGTGAAGGAGTCCTCAGGCGTGTGCCCGCGCCCGCGGGGATGCTCCAGGTGGGCGGCGATCATCGCACCGAGTGTAGGCGCTGAGGCCCCGCCGCCAATGGCCCCGAATGCCCAGTGGCGCCGGCCTCGGTAGTGAGGCCTACTTGCCCGCTTCGGCGATCGCCTGCTCGATCGAGTAGGCGTCGGTGTAGCCGGTCAGCGTGGTGACCTGCCCGTGGGGGTTGACGATCATCAGCGTGGGGGTCTGGTAGACCTGGATTTCGCGGGTTATAGATCCGAAGGAGTTGACCTGCGAGGCGTACGCCGTGTGCACCGCGACGTGGCGGCCCAGCGTGTGGGCCACCGCCTTCACCTGCCCCTCCACCGCGACGTCGTCGGAGGAGTGGGGGTTCCAGAAAAGCACGAGGACGAACTTGCCCTGCTTCAGCTCGGATGCGACGACCGCCTGCATGGTGGATGTCGAGTTGGATGGCGCGGCCGAGGGGGAGGCACTCTGGACGCGATGGGTGGTCTGTGTGTGCACCGTGGTCGTTCTCGTCACCGAGGAGGCGGCGCCTGCAGAGGTGTGCGAGGTCGTGTGGTGCACGACCTCTGGCGTCGCAGTGCGGTGTGCGACCGTCGTGCCACGCGTGACTTCGTGCGTCGCAGTGCGGTGTGCGACCGTCGTGCCACCCGTGACTTCGTGGGTCCTCGTGCGGTGTGCGACTACGTGTGTCGCTGTGCTGGGTGCGGCCGCGGCGGAGTCGGTCGAGCTGTGGGTCTGCCCCGCGTGCTCTTCCTGATAGCCGACGCCCCGTTCTTCCTTGGCGGCGGCTTCATGGGCCCTTTTGATGTCCCGCGTCAGGCCTTCCAGGCCCGGTACCGGGCCGTGGTAGACGTGGCCCGAACCCACTGCCGCGGCGGCCCCGCCCGGGGAGCCGGCGGAGGAGCTGGCTGTTGCGTTGGCGGCCGAGGAGGCGGCGCTCGGTGGGGAGGAGCTCGCGGTGGGTTCGGTGCTCGAGCGATGCAGCAGCATGAACCACGCGAGCACCATCATCGCGAGCGCGAGCACCGCGACCAGAGCTATCTGAAAGGGGCGAGCCAGCTGGGCCATCTCCCCCAACTTCGGCATTTGCGCGGCGCGAGTTGAGCCCCAAATGGGGGCTTGGACGGTTGCAGGGGAGCATCCGCGCCGATTTGGCAGGCATTGCAGCGTGGCGCTTGCGGTTCCGCGAGCGGGAGCGCCCGCGGTTCGCGCTGCATGCGCCTACAGGTCCCGCGACCCGCGCCTACAGGTCGCGCAGGCCCCGCAGGACCGCGTGCACCACGGTCTCCGTGGGCACCCTCTCCCGCGTGCGCGCCTGGGTGTCCTCGAGCACCGTCTCCCCCGCGCCCCCCTCCTCGGGAGCGCCGACGATCGCCACGTAGCGCGCGCCGAGGCGCTCGGCGTGAGCCCTCTGGTTCTTCAGGGAGCGCCCCGCGAGCTCCATCTGCGCGGCGAGGCCCGCGCCCCGCGCCGCATGCAGGAGCCCAAATGCCGCTCTTGCCGCCGACCCCCGCTCGCTGGGATCTGCATCCGCAGCGGTGGCCGGCCCGCCGGCCCCCACGCGTACGCCCCCCCCGCCCCCCTTGTGGGGGCCCTCCTCCTGCTTCCCCTCGAAAGCCACATACAGGTCGATCGCCGCCGGCCCCGCCGCCGGTGCATGGCCCGCCAGCATGATCCGCTCGATGCCCGCCGCCCAGCCCACGCCCGCGGTCGGGGGGCCGCCGAGCTCCGCGACCAGGCCGTCGTAGCGCCCGCCCCCGCCCACCCCGCTCTGCGCGCCCAGCTTCTGTGAGGTGAACTCGAAGACCGTGCGGGTGTAGTAGTCCAGGCCCCGCACCAGCGTCGGGTCGATCTCGTAGGCCACGCCCGCCTCCCCCAGCAGCGCGCGCACCTCCCCGAAGTGCTCGGAGTCCTGCGCGCTCAGGTGATCGAGCAGGCGGGGGGCGCTCGCCATCGCCGCCCGGGTGCCCTCGTGTTCGGAGTCGAACGCCCGCAGCGGGTTCAACTCGATCCGCTCCCGCACCTCCTGCGCCAGCTGGGACTCGTGCGCGCGCAGGTGGGCCTGCAGGCGCTCGCGGTACTCCGCGCGGGCATCCGGGCCCCCCAGACTCGAGAGGCGCAGGCGCACCTCGGCCACGCCCAGCTCCTCGAGCAGCGCCGCCAGCAGCACGATCGACTCGGCGTCCACCGCGGGCTCCTCGGAGCCGAGCGCCTCCGCGCCGACCTGCCAGAACTGCCGCTGGCGCCCCGCCTGGGCGCGCTCGTAGCGGAAGAAGCTCGACAGGTACCACAGCTTCACCGGCTGGCGCAGCTTGTGCATCCCGTGCTCCACATAGGCCCGGCACACCGGCGCGGTGCCCTCGGGACGCAGCGTCAGCGAGCGCCCGCCGCCGTCCTCGAAGGTGTACATCTCCTTGCGCACGATGTCCGTCGAGGCCCCCACCCCCCGCGCGAACAGCTCCGTGGCCTCGAACGCCGGGGTCTCGATCCGCTCGTAGCCCGCCCCCTCCAGCAGCGCCCCCGCGAAGGCCTCCAGGCGCGCCCGCGCCCGCGCCTGCTCTCCCAGGATGTCATGGGTGCCCCGGGGGGCCCTGAGCTGCGGGGCGCTCAACTCGCGGCTGCGCCCGCCGCGGAGCGGAGCTCCGCGAGGAACGGGTTGCTCTGGAGCTCCCGCCCCAGGGTGGTCACGCCCATGTGGCCGGGATACACCACCGTGTCCCCCGGGAAGCGCTCCAGGAGCGTGGCGATCGAGCGCTCCAGCACCGGCCACTCGCCCCCCGGGAGGTCCACCCGCCCGACACTGCCCTGGAAGAGCACGTCGCCGGAGAGCAGCGCCGTGGGGGTCCCCGCGGAGGCGGAGGAGGAGGGAGAGGAGGGGGAGGGGGAGTCCTCAAAGGGCGTGAGCGCGTAGGTCACATGCCCCGGGCTGTGGCCCGGGGTGGGCAGCACCTCGAACTCCATGCCCGCGAGCGTGAGGCGCTCGCCGCCCTCCACCGTGTGCTCGGGCTCCCAGTTCTCGAACGGGCCGAACCCCGGGGGCACCCAGGACATGATGTCGCTCAGCAGCGCCACCTCCATCTTCGGGCAGTACACCGGCGCTCCCGTCGCGCGCGCCACGGGGGCCACGGCGCCGATGTGGTCGAAGTGGCAGTGCGTGATCAGGATCGCCTCGATCTCCACCCCCAGCGCCTGCGCCGCCGCGAGCAGCCGCTCGGGCTCATCCCCCGGGTCCACCATCACCGCGCGCCCGCTCTCCCTGCCGGCCATTGCGATGTAGGCGTTCTCCTGCACCGGGCCCACCGTGAACATCCGCAGGTCGATACTCACCGCGTCTCCGCCTTGGCGTCAGCCTTCGCCTTCGCTTTCTGGCGCTGGCGGCGCCGGTAGAGCCACACGTCGGTGTAGTAGCTGATCGGCACGTACAGCACGAGCACCACCGGGAACAGCTCGATCGCCTCGTTGGAGTTCTTGATCAGGATGATGCCGATCAGCAGCATCAGCACCGCCGCGGCCGCCGCGCGATAGAAGGCCCCCAGCCACGTGGGCGGGCGGTCGGCCTTCTGCAGGCGCTTCTCGCGCACCTTGGCTTTCTCCCGGGCGCTCCCGCTGCGCTCCTCGGCGGTCGGCGGGCGCCCCGTGCGCCCCCTGGACTCCACCCTCCCCGCCGCGTTGCCGCGGTGCTTGGTCTTGCGCTTGGTCTGGGCCATCCCACTGGAAGCCTAGTACCTCAGAGCCGCGCCGGCACCAACCCGACCTCAGAGCCGCGCCAGCACCAACCCGACGGCGAGCAGCACCATCGCCAGCGCGCACGCCGCCAGGGCGCCCTCCAGCGGGGCCGCCAGGCGAGCGGCGTCGAGCCGCACAACCGAGCCGTCTCGCAGGCGCTGCTCGCCGCTGATCGAGACCGTCCGCCGGCGCAGCTCGCGCACGGGGGTGCTGAGGCGCCGCTGGGCGAGGGTGAGCATGAAGCAGGCCCCCGCCGCGAGCACCGCCGGCGCGCGCAGCTGCAGCGCGTTGACCCAGTAGCCCGTGAGCGCAGGGAACGCGCCCCAGGAGGCCGCGAGCCAGAACGCGGTGTGAAAGCGCCCCCCGAACCACTCGAGGTTGTAGGCGAGCACGATGAACGCCCCCACGAGGACGAACGGGATCAGCGTCAGGGAGATAGTCACCGCCCCCACCACGCCGATCGCGATCGCCCCCGCCAGCGAGAGCCCCGCCAGCGCCACGAGCGCGCGAGTGGAGAGGCGCGTGCGCAGCGGCCGGCCGTTGAGCTCGTCCAGCGCGTGCGCGCACACCCCCACCCCCAGCAGGAACGCGCCCAGTGTCGCGAGCAGCCGGTTGGCGTAGAGGTGCGGTGCGAGCGCCGCGCCGATCGCCACGTTGGCGAGGTTCCACGCGGTGTAGGGGGGGTGCAGCACCGTCACCAGGTCGCGCCACCCCCCCGGGCGCAGCGCGTAGAACGCGGGGCGCTCCAGCGGGGCTTGGGACCCGGGCGACGCCTTGGCCGCAGGGCGCCCAGGTGGCACAGGGGCCCCCATCACTCCCCCAAGGCGCCCCTCGTGCCCCACATCACCACGCCCCCGCCGAGGCTCATGCGGCGGACCTGGACCCCCTCGATCCCGGCGGCGCGCCACAGCCCCACGATTTCCTCCAGCGGATGGCGCTCGTAGAACTCCGGGATGCTGTGCGCCAGGAAGCGGCCCGTGTCGAACCACTCGCGCGAGAAGAGGCGTCCGAGCGCGGGCAGCCCCACGTTGGTGTAGAGCCGCCACGAGGCGCGCCACAGCGGGTTGGGGGGCACCGCGAACTCCAGCGAGGCGATCCGCCCGCCCGGGCGCACCACCCGTGCGAGCTCGACGAGTGTGGCGGCGGGGTCCTCGACGTAGCGCAGCAGGTAGGTGAACGTGAGGTGGTCGAACTCCCCCTCCGCGAACGGCAGGTGCTCGGCCTCGCCCTCGATCAATGTGACCCGCGCCGCGAGCGCCGGATCGCGCGCCAGCCGCGCCCGCGCGCCGGAGAGCATCTCGGGGCTCTGGTCGAGTCCCGTCACTTCGCATCCGTAGCGGCGCACCAGCTCCTGCGCCACCATCCCCGTGCCGGTCGCCACATCCAGCACCCGCTCCTGCGCCCGCGCGTCGAGCACCGCCACCATCGCGCGACGCCAGCGGGGGTCCTGGCCGAAGCTCAGCAGGGTTGCCACGCGATCGTAGTGGCGCGGCAGCGGCGCGAACAGCTCGCGCGCGTGAGGTTTGCGGGGCGGGTGGGTTCCAATCCCCTGCTCGGGCCACCCGCTCATCGCACCGCGCTCGCTCTCATCGCACCGCGTAGTCTCGCGGATGTGAGCACCCGGGGCGTTACGGTCCCACGTGGTCATACGACGAGCGCATGCGCCTCACGAGCTCTCGCGAGTCGCGTGGCACGTGCGCGTCGCCGCAGGGTGTCTTGACACAGCCCGGGAGCCGCTCAGCGCGAGGGGCTCAGGCCAACCAGAGGTTCGGGGTGATGGAGGGCGACGCCTTCTGGCAATTCGGCGTTGTCCGCCGGGATGAATTTACCCGTCTCGTGGTCGTAGTCCAGTGAGACATCCGTGACCGCACCACCGAATATCACCTTGGTCATGGGCGAGGTGATGAGGGTCACGACCGTATTGCTTTCCACCTCCGACTGAACCCACAGATAGATCGTCGTGTACGGCGTCATCTGGGCGGTGCTCCTGTAGAGGACCGTGGCAGCCGAAATGGCGTTTCCGTTGACTTCCTTACGGTTTACCGTCGCATTCTGGTACAGGCCAAAGGTAAGGTAGCCTTTGGGATCGAACGACGAGTTCAGCGCATAGA
This sequence comes from uncultured Solirubrobacterales bacterium, assembly GCA_963713985.1. Lineage (GTDB taxonomy): Bacteria > Actinomycetota > Thermoleophilia > Solirubrobacterales > Solirubrobacteraceae > Palsa-744. The sequence goes on from OY970219.1 coordinate 3,313,062, forward strand.
ACGAGCCTGCCTCGCCGCCCGCCGCCGGTGGCCTGAAATACCCGTCGGCGTACTCGTACACCTTGCCATCCAGCGTGGGGATCTCGGTGCCAGACATCTGCGTGAGCAGAGCCCCATGCGTGCGCTCGACATCGGACGCATAGATCCCATATTCTTCTGTCCACTCCATGCTGTTTTTCTGAGTTGGGTGGAATGCGATCCACGCCACGTTGGGATGGCCCCCGTCGCTCGGCTTGGCCACGACGATCTTCGAACCGGTTGCCTTGAAGCGAGCGAGATCTGCGTCTCTGAAGAAAGTATTCAGTGTGTAAGCGGTAGGCATGAGTTTGGTCCTTTCGGTAATTGGGGTGTCCACGACACGCCGGGAATTGGCACTGTGCGACCAGTCCACTGCCCGGCGGGCGGCGGGTCGAGGGTCATTACGAATGCCAAGATAGACGAAAAGTTTTAAAGTCTCAAACTTTTGACCCAAATGTTTCTATCCGCCCAAAGGCTCGCTCCGCCGCCGACGCAGACCGGGCTGGTGACCTGCTCCTCCTCGACCCGGCGGGCGACGGGACGGCGCTTTCTGCTCTAGTGCCCTGCGATGTCCCCCCCGCTCCCGCTGCTCGCCGTGCCCAACCTCTCAGAGGGCCGTGAGAGAACCGCGATTGAGGCGATCGCGGCAACCTTCGCCGCGGGCGGTCACACCCGCCTGCTGGATCTCCACGCCGACCCCGACCACCACCGTGCGGTGCTCACCCTGGCGGGCGCCCCGGGAACCCTCGCGCAGGCTCTCGTGGCGGGCGTGGGGGACGCGGTGAGGCGGATCGACCTGCTGGGCCGCCCGCCCGGCGAGCGGGGGGAGCACCCGTGCGTGGGGGCAGTCGATGTGCTCCCGGTGGTCTACCTCGGGGACGCCCAGCGCGGGGCTGCCTGCGCGGAGGCGCTGGTCGTGGCAGACCGGATCGGCGCGGAGCTCGGGGTCCCCGTCTTCCTCTACGGCGAGCTCACCGCCACCGGTGGGACTCCGGGGCGCACGCGAGCACAATTGCGCCGCGGCGGATGGGAGGGCCTGGCCGCACGGATGACCGCGGGCGAGCTGCGCCCCGATTTCGGCCCCCCCGCGCTGCACCCCACGGCGGGCGCGACGCTGGTGGCAGCAAGAGAACCCCTGGTCGCCTTCAACCTGGAGCTGGCGCCGCCCGCCACGGTCGCGGACGCCCACAGGATCGCCGGCCTGATCCGCGAGGGGGGAGCGCAGGGCCTGCCGGGGCTGCGGGCGATCGGCGTGTCGCTGCACGCACACACACGCGCGCGCGCCCAGGTGTCGATGAACGTCGAGCGCCCCCTGGAGCTGCCGCTGGCGGCAGTCGTGGAGGCGGTCCAGCGCCACGCGAAGGTGGCGGCCGCGGAGATCGTGGGCCTCGCGCCCCGAGCCGCGCTGGAGGGCCTCCCGGAGGACCTCCCGCTCCCCGGCTTCGACCCCGAGCGCCAGGTCATCGAGAACGCGCTGGGACCCCGGCCCCAGCGGTGAACCTGACCGTGCCCGCGACCAGCTTGGCCCGACAGTACCGGAGGCAGGACTCGAACCTGCGACCTTTGGATTATGACTCCACTGCTCTAACCAACTGAGCTACTCCGGCCCGACCAGTCAGCAAGTGTAGAGGTCCCGCCACGCTGGTTCCCGCCGCGCTGGCCACCCTCGCTGACTCCCTCTCACTGGTTCAGCTCGAGCGCGTCGAGTATCCGTGTGTAATCCCCGACGGCATCGGCTTCGGCGTCCGCGATGGGGGCTTCGAGCTGTTGGGTACGGCGCGCGAGGGAGAGCTCGGCGGCGCTCTCATGAGGCGCGAGGAGCCGTTGGGGAATCTCTTCGGCTTCGATGTCCACTTCGTCGTAGCGCTGGTTGAACTGCTGGGTGCTCGCGGGCAGCGACCGATAGCCGTCGGCGGCCCACGCCCGGACGTCGGCGCAGACGTCGGGCACCGCGAGCTTGGCGAGCCCTTCGAGCTGTGCGGCGTAGGTCCTGACCTTGCGCGTGAGCACACGACTGCTCCAGCGCAGCCCCCCGACGGCGTGAGCGAAGACGCCCGCCGCGGCGGCGTCGGGGCGGAAGGCGACAATGGTGATCGCACCCACGACCTCGTCGTTGAGCTGTTCGGATTCGTGGTTCTGTGGCGATTCGGCGGCTGCAAGGGGGCATTCTCCGGTGAGCTGGCGCACGAGACTCCTGAGGGCCGCGTTGCCCGCCGCCAGGTTGGAGCGAGCGGCGCGCACAAAGGCGTGATTGGCCTGGAGGTAGGTGCGCGTAGCGGTCGCGTTCTCCGAGCGGGCAAGCGCGGGCGGCGCCCCGGCGAGAGCGAGGAAGACGAGGAGCAGGAGGAGGACCGAGGGGACCCGGACGGGCACAGTGCGAGTGTAGGTGCTGGAGCACGCAGTACGCACCACTCCGCGAGTTGGCGCACCCGCCACCCCACGAGGCGGCGCACCGCCATCCCACGAGTCGGCGCACCCAGGATCCCCCGCTCGCCGCACCCCTCCTCCCCCACCACGCAACCGCCTCACCGTCGACTCCTCGGAACTTGCTCTCGGAAAACCGCGGGATGCGTTAGCCTCTGTACCCATGAGCGCGCGTCCGGGTCGTGGGCGAATCGTGGGCAGCGAGTTCTCGGACGTCGGCCCCCATCACGAGGAGGCCTTTTCGCATGGGGGGCGGCGCAGGCGGACGCTGCCGACGGGGGTGCTGCTGATGGCTGTGGTGGTGGCCGCCGTGGCGATCGGAGCTGCGCTGGCGCGCCATCACAGCGTGAGCACCCTGCTGGCAGCGGGCTCCGCCCACGCGGCGCCCGCGGCCCCGCTGCCCCCCACGCGCCTGGTGGCGCTGCCGGGGAGGGCCATCTCGAACGGAACCGACCCGCTGAGCGTGGTGCTCTCAGCGCCCCCCGCGAAGTACTCCCCGCGACCGACCCTGTTTCCGGCGGTGGCGGGCACCTGGAGCACGGTCGCCAACACCGAGATCTTCACCCCCGCCTCGACGCTGGCGCCGTGCTCGAACTACACCCTGACGGTGTGGGCGCACACGTTCGCCACCGCCCACGCGCCCCTGGGGCGCCGGCACATCCTCGACCTGCACGTGGCCTGCCCCTCGATCACGGGCCTCCAGCAGGCGCTCGCTCGCCTGGACTACCTGGGGGCGAAGCTGCATCCGATCTACGACGTGCACATCCCCGCGGGCCCCGAGACGCGCAGGGAGGCAGCCGAACACGCCTACCACCCGCCCCGCGGCAGGCTCGCCCCGGAGCCAGCCGACGCCCCCCCGGTCGAACTGGGCAAGCTGGACGAGACCACCAAAGGGGCCCTGGAGGTCTTCCAGGCCGACCACGACCTCGAAGCGACCGGGGAACCCAACGCGGCGACGTGGCGCCTGCTGCTGATCGTGGAGTCCCTCTACCACCGCAACCCCCACCCCTACACGTGGGTGTCCGTCTCCGAGGCGCTCCCCGAGACGCTGGAGGTGCACCGGGGCGACCGCGTGGCCCTCAGCACCCCCGCGAACACGGGCGTGGCGGGGGCGGAAACCGAACAGGGCATCTTCCCGGTCTACGCCCGTTATGTATCCACGACGATGGTCGGCACCGACCCCGACGGCGTCCACTACGTGGCCCCGGACGTGCCGTGGGTCAACTACTTCAACGGGGGCGACGCCGTGCACGGCTACCCGCGCGCCTCCTACGGCTTCCCCCAGTCCAACGGCTGCGTGGAGCTGCCCATCGAAACCGCCGCGGCGGTGTACCCGATGCTGCAGATCGGGGACATCGTGTGGGTCACCTGAGGAGAGGGCGGGCCCGGACCTACGAGGGTCCCCGGGCGGGCTCGCCGGACGCGGCGGGCTCAGCGGACGCGGCGGGCTCAGCGGGGGGCGCGCCCGCCGGCAGCGCATCGGCGGCGGCCTCCGCGGCGGCGCGGTTCTCCTCCTTGACGGCGAGCCAGATCTCCTCGCGGTAGATGGGCAGCCCCTGGGGCGCCGAGATCCCGAGGCGGACGGTCTGTCCGCTGACCTCCATGACGGTGACGAGCACGTCGTCGCCGATCACGACGCGCTCACCGGCGCGGCGCGTAAGTATCAGCATGGGGTGTGAGTATGAACGACCGCCAAGACGAACTGCGGGCCTAGCCCCCTAGACCCCCTACGCGGCGTCCGCGTCCTGCGCGCCAGAGGTCGGCCCGGGCGCGGCGAAGAGGGGCACCCGCAGGTCGGCGCCCGGCGCGGTGTTGATCACCTGATGGCCCCGGCGCTCCCACACCACGAGGGGGGCGCGGAGGTTGACGAGGACGTCGGCGGGGTCGGGGGCGGTGCGCACGGTGACGTACACCTGCGCAGCGGCGGGGTCGGGGACGCCGATCCGCTCGCGATCCTCGCCGGAGAGCTCCAGCGCGAAGGGACGGAAGAACTTGCGGGGATCGACGACGGGGAGCGCGAGGCCGGCGTCCTCGAGGGAGTGCAGCCAGCGAAAGCCGCTGCCGGGGTTGCGGTCCAGCAGTCCGTAGCGCAGGCCCCCGAGACCGATCAGACCGAGGGGGAACTCGATCACCTCCTCGGCGGCGATCTCGAGCGTCCCGAACCGAGAGCTCTCGATGGTGGTGGCGGTCACTGGCATGGGGCTAATGTAGGAATTCGAGCAGGGACTCCTGCACGATCGAGGCGCCGGCCTTCAGTGCGGCTTCGAAGGCGGCGTGCTGGTTTGAGTATTCGATCGAGACCTTGGCGATGTTGGCGTTCTGGAGGTTGGAGAGCTGCTGGGTGTCGGCGGTCTGCAGCGACTGGATGCGGCTGAGGGAGAGGTTCAACTGGTCGATCGTGGCGCCAGCCTGGGCCTGGACGTTGGTGAGAGAGGTGAGGTTGCCGTCGAGGTTCCCGAGGTCGGTGGTGCGAAGCGCTTCCACGGCAGCGGGGTTGTTGCCTTCACGGAGGTTCTGGGCGATGGTGCGCAGCGTGTCCAGCAGCTTGCCGTCGGCGGCGCCCTGTCCACTGCCGAGCGCAGAGGAGAGGTTGACGGCGACGTTGACGGTGCTGCCGGGGGCGAGCGCGCGGGAGATGGCGGCGGTGTTCCCCGCGTATTTGTCTTCCGCGCCCTGCTGGTAGGGGGGGGTGTTGGTGAGGGTGCCGGAGAAGACGTACTGGCCGGCGTACTGGGTGTCGGCGTCCTGCTTGACGCCTTCGGTGAGCTGTTCGACCACATTGGCGAGGTCGGCGAGGTCCGAGGGGCTGTTGGTCCCGTTGGATGCCTGCAGGACGATTTCCCGCACGCGCTGCACCTGGGAGTCGATCGAGGCGAGGGCGCTGGAGGACGTGTTCATCCAGGAGATCCCGTCCTGGGTGCTCTTTTCGTATGAGGTGAGCCCGTCCAGGGCGCTCTGGAGGGCGATGGCCTGGCTCGAGCCGTTGGGGTTGTCCGAGGGTTCGACGATCGACCTGCCGGAGGAGAGTTCGGACTCGGTGCGATTCATGGCGGCCTGGGCGGCGTTGATGTTGGCCAGCGTGGAGCCGATCACCATGTCGCTCGTGATGCGATTGCTCATGGGGTGCTCACAGTCCGCTCTGGTTGATGAGGGTGTTAAGCACTTCGTTCATCACGTTGAGCGCCTGCGCGGAGGCCTGATAGCCACGCTGGAAGGTGATGAGGTTGGTCATTTCTTCATCCAGGGAGACCCCGGAGACAGCCTGGCGCTGGTTGGAGACCGCGGTGAGGACGGCCTGGGCGGTTTCCTGGGTGGTCCTGGCGTTGCGCACGCCGGAGCCGATCTGAGCGACGAGCGTGGCGTAGCGCTGGTCGGCGGCCCCGCCGCGCAGGCCGGCGATTTCCTGGGCGACGTTGTTCGCGCCCGGGGCGGCTTCCGCGGAGGTCTCGACCTGGGCGGAGGTGACGGCGACTTCGATCGTGGCGGCGGTGGTGCCCTTGAAGAAGGGGGTGGCGGTGTGGATCGCGTTGACGGAGCTCGCGAGCGTCGCGGCGACTTCGTTCAGGCCGGCCTGGTAGGTGGCGAGCGCGCCGGTGGGACTCGAGAGTTCCAGCAGCGCCCCCAGCTGCCCTCCCGCGGCGGGGGTGAGCGCCTGGGGCCAGTTGACGGTGGCGTCTTCCACAAGCGGCTTGGCGGCGTTGCCGAAGGTGACGGTGTCGGTGCCGTCCGCTTCCTTGGTGACGGTGACGTTGGCGAGCGCGGAGAGCTTGTCGAGTAGTAAGTCGCGGCTGTCTTCCAGGTCGTTGGGCTGCCGGTGGGCCTGGAGGGAGAGCTTGATCTGGTGGTTGAGTTCGGCGATCTGGGTGGCGTCGTTCTGGACTTCGCCCGTGGGGCCGGTGACCGCGGCGTACTGCGCGGCGGCCTGACCTTCGATCGACTGCAGCTGGGAGGAGAGCTGGTGGAGGGTGTCGGTGAGCTGGGTGGCCGCGGAGACGACGCCGACCTTGGCGGCTTCGGTGGGAGTGACGGCGAGTTCGCTCCAGGAGCTCCAGAAGGCGGAGAGCTGGGAGGCCAGGCCGGAGGAGGATGGTTCGCCCAGGACGCTCTGCGCCTGCCCGAGCTCTTCGGCCTGGGTGTTGGCGGCGCCGAGCGCGCTGTTCTGGGTGCGGTACTGGGCATCGAGGTAGGTGTTGCGGATGCGGGTGTAGGTGGCGACCGTGACCCCCGTGCCGAGCTGCCCCCCCTCGCCGGTGACGGCGGAGAGCGCGGCGATGTGCAGGGGTTCTTTGGTCTGCAGAACCGCGGTCTGGCGGGAGTAGCCTTCGGTGTTGGCGTTGGTGATGTTCTGCCCGGTGACGTCGATCGCCTGCTGCTCGGCCTGCAGGCCCGAGAGGGCGGTCTGTAGTCCCTGGAGGGTGGGGATGGACATGGTCAGTTGGGTTCGCGGGTCTACGCTTGGAGGTCCAGCACGCGCAGCGCGCCATGGCGAGCAGCGCTCGCGCCAGCGGTGGTGGAACCGCGGGGGTCGTAGCCGTCCACGCCGGCGTCGAGGGAGAGCGTGCGCATGAGGTGGTCGAGGAAGGAGAGCTCGATCTGCATGAGAGCGCGATTGCAGGCGTGCTCTCGGCGGAGCTCCTCCAGCAGGCCCCGCAGCTGCGCGGAGCGCTCGGCGGCAAGCTGGGCATCGGCGGCATGCAGCAGGACGCTGAGGCGGGTGAGCGTCACCGCCTGAGCGGGGATCCCCAACTGGGCGCCAGCGCGCTCGAGCAGTCGCGAGCGGGTCTCCTCGATCTCCCGGCGGCGCGCCAGCTCACCGTGCAGGAGGCCCGCGAAGCGCACCACCGTGTGCACTTCGCGCGCGCGGATCGCGGCTCCCTGTTCGAGCACGATCTCCAGCAGCCGCTGCACCGAGGCGATCTGCGCGTCGAGATGGGCCAGCACGTCCGCGGCCAGGGGATCGGCTTCCACGGGAGTCCACCCACCCTCCTGCGGGTGGACGAGCTCGGCAAGCAGACCGCCGGGGGCACTCATGCGGATGCACCCCCACTCTGTGCGGCGGCACTGGAGGCAGCGGCCGCGGCGGTGACCGGAGCAGACGCGCCACCGCTCGAGCCGGCGCTCGTGGGCGCGGCGGTCGCGGATGCGGAGGGGTCGAGGGAGCTCATCAGCTGCCCGGCGAGGCCGAGGCCGCCCGCGTGCATCACCCCTTCGGTGAGTGTCTGGGGCAGCAGCGAGGAGAGCATGCTCGCTTCCGAGCCTCCTCCGGAGGAACCTTCTTCGCCCGAACCTTCGCCTGAGGATTCGCCTTCTCCGGAGAGGCCGCTGCTCTGCACGAGCGAGGAGGAGAGCTGCTGGAGGAGCATTTCTTCGAAGCCCCGGGCGGAGGAGTAGGCCTGTTTGACGGCTGTGGAGCCGTTGCGCACGGAGGCGGGCGCGTTTGCTGCATCGGCCACAGGCAGGCCGGTGGCCGCGGCCGGTGTGGCCGTGACCGAGCTGGCGCCGATCGGAGCGAGGGAGCTCATTGGGTGACGAGCTGGTTGGCAATCGAGAGCATCTGGTTTTCTGTCTGGATCGCGCTGCTCTCCAACTGGTAGCTGCGCTGGGCGCCCATCATCTGCACCATGTCGTTGCCGACGTCCACGTTGGAGCCCTCCAGCGCCCCCTGCTGGATGGTGGCGCCGTCAGTGGGCCGGGGCGCACCACTGGAGGTGCTGGCCGAGAACAGGTTGCCCCCGGCGGCGAGCAGGTGGTCGGGCGAGGCGACGGTGACAAGGCCAAGCTTGCCGATCGTCTTGGTCCCGACGCTAACGGTGCCGTCGGAGGCAATCGCGACTTCGCTGGGGGAGCTCCCGCTGGGCAGCGTGATCGGCGGATCGAGCAGATCGCCTTCGGCAGTGGTGAGCTGCCCCTTGGGGTTCACCTGGAGGGACCCGTCGCGGGTGAGCGCCACGGTGCCGTCGGAGCGCTTGACGGTGAAGTACCCGGGGCCCTCGATCGCGAGGTCGAGGGGGTTGCCGGTGCTTTGGATCGACCCCTGGGCCTGGTCGCGGCCGATCACCTGCGCGGCCGCGCCGGCGCCCAGCGTGGTTGTGGTGCCGGCGATGTTCACCTGGTTGTAGAGCAGGTCGCGGAAGCCCACCCGTTCGGCCTTGTAGCCGGTGGTGGAGGCGTTCGCGAGGTCGTTGCCGATCGAGTCGAGCTGCTGCTGCTGGGCTTCCATCCCCGATGCGGCGGCGTACAGTCCTTCGAGCATCTTGCGCCTCCTCTGTCTAGCTGGACCCGTCGAGGGAGCCGACCTGGGTGGAGGCGGCCTGAAGGGTCTGGTCGATCGCCTGGATGGCCTGCTGGCCGGACTGGAAGGTGCGCAGGGAGCCGATCATTGCGACCATCGTGCGGGCGGGGTTGACGCCCGATTCCTCGAGCACCCCCGAGCGCGCGACCCCCCCGGCGTGCCCGGAGGGCGTGCCGGTGTAGAGGTTTTCCCCCTGCTTGACCGCGCCCGGGACATTGAAGAGGCCGAGCGAGCCCGGGGGCACGGTGCCGTCGGCGCCCACCGCGATCGGGGCGCCGCCCTGGCTGAGAACGGGGTCGCCGGCGCCGTCCACGAGCTGCCCTGAGGATGAGGTCGTGAACTGGCCGTCGCGGGTGTAGCGGACTCCCTGGGGGGTCTTGACGGCGAAGAAGCCCGTGCCCACGATCCCGAAGTCCAGCGGCTGGCCGGTCTGCTGCATCCCGGCGGGGGCCATGTCGGTGATGCTCTTGCCGAGCTGCACCCCGGTGTTCATCGAGCCGATCGTCTGCCCCGTGGAGGTGTTGGAGAGCAGCAGTTCCCCGAAGCTGTGCTGGGGGGACTGTTCGGGCTTGTAGCCCGGCGTGGAGGCGTTGGCGAGGTCGTTCGAGAGCTGCGCCTGGCGGGTCTGCTCGGCGACCATCCCGGAGGCAGCGATATAGAGGCCAAGGTCCATCTCAGTCCGGGTGATCGCCCGGGGCGGCGGATTCTTTAGACCGCAGTGAAGAGCGACTCGTCGCTGGCGAGGCGCTCGCGCAGGCGGCGGCGCAGCTCGGTGTGGATCTGCGAGACGCGGCTCTCGGAGACCCCCAGGCGCTCGCCGATGTCGCGCAGGGTGCGCCCCTCGACGTACAGCAGCACCGCGACCTCGCGCTCGCGCGCGGGCAGCTGGGCGAAGGCGACGCGAAAGCGCGCCTTGGCCTCCGTGCGCTCGGCGCTGAGAGCCGGATCGCAGCCCTCGTCCTCGCTCTCCAGCGTGTCGATCCGCTCGATCGTGGTGGAATCCTCCGAGCGGATCGTCTTGTTCAGCGAGCCGACCTCCGCGAGCGCCAACTCGTCGAGGCGACCGCTCAGCTCCGCCGTGCTCATGCCGGCGGCGACGGCGAGCTCCTCGCGGGTGGGCCGGCGCTCGTGCTCGGAGGCGAAACTGTCACGGGCGCCGTTGATCGCGCGCTCGGCGCGGCGCAGCGAGCGGGGAGCCCAGTCGTGGCGGCGCAGCTCGTCGAGCACGGCGCCGTGGATGCGCGTCCACGCGAACTGCTCCAGGGTCGCGCCCTTGGTGGGGTCGTAGCGCTCGATCGAGTGGATCAGAGCCTCCAGGCCACAGGAGAGGAAGTCCTCCACGTCGCACTGCGCGGGGACCTCGCGGACCTTGCGGTAGACGATGTAGCGGACCATCGGGGTGAACGTGAAGATCAGGCGGTCCCGCAACCTGAGGTCCCCCGTGCTCCGGTACTCCCGCCAAAGCGAGAGCACCTCGGCAGCCGAGATCCTGGCAACGCGTTGCTCCATGGCTTTCATCTGGTGCTCCAACTCTCGAGGGAAAGTGGTGCGTCCCGCCGAGCGGCCCCGCGAAGCCCATTCCAGGAGTTCGAGGGAGACGATCCAGCCGAGACCCCGCACTGATCGGCACGTCGGTGGGGGAGCTTGAGCGGTAGGCCGACGCTCGCAGGCAACCGGCCGCCTGCAAGGATTCAAAAATGCCGGGCAGCGCCCTCACGGATCGGGTGGAGCGGTCGATGACCCCGATTACGTAGATCACCGCAATTCGCGACGGGCGGTCGACCGGACCTAAAGTTTTTCGAGCATCAGCCGATCAGGATGAGGACACCCAAGAGCAAAGCGGCCCAGGGACGGGTCCGTGAAGAGTGCTTTCAGGAGGAAACCAGCATGAGCTCGCCCATCACGCCACCCCAGGGACCGGCCGCCGCGCGGCCGGCGACACCAACCGAAGCGGCGAGATCCTCCGCGGCGCTCCAGGGCGCCGGTCCGTCCGGTCCCCAGGGCGCCGGTCCGTCCGGTCCATCTGCCGGTCCATCCGGTCCATCTTTCGCAAGCGAGCTCTCGGTCGCACTCGACGCCATCCCCGCGAGCCCCCCCCAGGAAGTCCTCGAGGAGATGGCGAGCGCGGCGCACAACCACGAGGCGCTGCGCGCCCAGGGCCGCGAACTGCGCTTCTCGCGGGATGAGCAGAGCGGGCGCACCAGGATCGAGGTGCGCGACCGCAGCGGCAACATGCTGAAGACGCTCTCCCCCGCCCAGGCCCTCGCCGTCGCGGCCGGAGCGCCGGTGGAGTGAGGGAGGGGACGCCATGACCACCGTGAGCTCATCCACCTCGGGCGCGCCGATCAACTTCAACGGCCTCTCCTCGGGGCTCAACACCAGCGAAATCATCTCCGCGCTGCTGGGGGTCGAACGCACTCCGATCACGCACCTCACCGACGAGCAGATCACCCTGGAAGGGCAGCACACCCAACTGCAGTCGATCCAGAGCAACCTCACGACGCTCACATTCGACGCCCAGGAACTGGGCTCCCCGGTGCTGTTCAACACCTCCCAGGCGGTCACCTCCAGCGAACCCACGCGGATCGCGGCCACTGCTACGGCGGGCGCGGCGGTGGGCGGCTATGAGGTGAGCGTCACCCAGCTCGCGAACTCCGGGCAGCGCACATTCACTTTCAAAAGCCCCGCGGCCGCCGAAAAACTGACGATCGACGGCAAGGAAATCGAAGTGGCGGCTGAAGCGACCATCGAAGACCTGGTCAAAACGATCAACTCGGACTCCACCGCGACGGTGTACGCGGCGGCGGTGGGCAAGGAAACGGTGGTGCTCTCCACGCGCGAAACGGGCGCCACGGGAGCAGGCTTCATCGCGGTCTCCGACCCGGGAGGCACGCTCGTCGAACAGGCGGGCCTCGCAAAAGAAGGCGTGAACGCTGAATACACGATCGACGGGGTCGCGGGGATCTCCGCCACGAACAAGCTCACGAGCGCGATCCCGGGTGTGACCCTGGAACTCAAAGCGCTGACCGCCACCACGGGGCCGGTGACCGTCGACGTGCAGCCACCGGGACCCAGCGTGAGCGCGATCGCCTCCCAGGTGCAGGCGTTTGTCACCCTCTACAACTCGACGATCGGGACGATCAACACGCAGCTGACCACCAAGCCCCCGACCTCGCCGGGGAGCGCCGCCGAACTGCAGTCGGGAACGCTGTTCGGCGACTTCGAACTGGGGAACCTGCTCAACGGGATGCGCCAGTCGATGTACGAACCGGGCAAGGAACTCCCGGCGGAAATGTCGAGCCTCGCGGACATCGGCATCAGCACGGGCGCGCCGACGGGCAATGGAACACCCTCGCAGAGTGCGGTGGAAGGGCAGCTCACGGTCAACACCGCGCAGCTGGAAAGCGCGATCCAGGCCAACCCGGCGGGCGTGGAAAAGATGCTGCAGAGCTGGTCCATGGGCTTCCAGGAACTGGTCAACGCAAACGCCGCCCCGGGGGGCTCGATGGAAGCTCGCATCACCGGCGACACAACCCAGACCACGGAATTGAGCAGCCGGATCGCGAACATGAACGAAATGCTCGCGATACGCCAGAAAACGCTCGAGTCCGAATTCGCCGCGATGGAAAAAATCATGGCCCAGAGCAAGACTCAGTCCTCGTGGCTGAGCGCTCAGCTCAGCTCGATGCTCTCCAGCGACTCGAGCTCCTCCAGCAGCTCCGGTTCCTCCAGCAGCTAGTCCTAGACGGCTAGCGCCGCGCCTGGCACGTCACATCGGGCGGCCAGCACCACGCGCTGCATGCCGCGCGGGCGGAGCGCTCACCACGCGGGCCCCGTGGCGACGATCGCCCCGAGGGCTGATCCTGGGATGACCCGCTCGAGCGACCCGCGCTCAACTTCGGGCGGGCGCGACCGATCACCAGGAGAGCCCGACCAAGCTGAGCCAAGGAGCCAAAGAGGAGCGCATGACCCCACCGACAGCATCACCGCAGGCATACCGCGAGAACGCCGTGCTCTGCGCGGCCCCGGCGCAGCTGGTGGTGATGCTCTACGACGGTGCCCGCCGCTTCCTGCGCCAGGCGGCGGAGGCGATGCGTGCGCGCGAAGTGGAGTGCGCCCACAACACGCTGCGCCAGGCCGAACAGATCATCGCTCACCTCGACGGGGTCCTCGACCACGAGCAGGCCCCCGAGCTCTCCAAGCAGCTGCACGCGATCTACCAGTTCTGCCTGGCACACCTCAACCGCGCGCGCATGAACCTGGAGGCCGGCAAACTCGAAGAGGTCTCGGAGATCCTGGGCGAGCTGCGCGAGTCCTGGGTGGAGATCGCACACCGGTGAGCGCCATGGTTTCCAAGCCCCTCGACCCCTACGAGGCGATCCTAGAGCTCGCCGAGCGCGAGCTCCAACTCGCCCGCGACGGCCGGATCGAGGATCTGCGCTCGCTGGCGTCTGAGTGGGATGCGCTGACCGCGGGCCTCCCCGAGCGGCCCCCCGCCTACGCGCGCACCCCCTTGGAACGTGCCGCGGCGCTGCACGAGCGTACGAGCGCCACCCTTCAGTGCCTACGCGAGGCGCTGCTGTGCGATATGCGCACGACGGCGCGCGCCAGCCGCACCGCCCACGGATACGCCGGCCAGGCCTCCAGGCGTGTTCACCGCCTGGACCACAACGCGTAGGGGCTACGCCCGCGCCCCCGCCTGGGGATCCAAGCGCGACATGCTCACCGCGGCGATCAGCTGCGAGTTGGCCCCGCCCAGGTACAGGCCCTTGACCGGGGGCACGTCGGCGTAGAAGCGCCCGTGTCCGATCTTCACGTGAGTCTCCCCCGCCAGCCGGCGGTTGGTGGGATCGGCCCCCACCCACACCGGCTCACCGTGGGCGGGCGAGCTCGCGTCCCCAGGCAGCAGGGCCTCCAACCATGCGTGGGTGTCGACCTCCACCGAGTCCGAGCCCCCACCCTCCCCCGCCGCCCACAGATAGCCCGACACGTAGCGGGCCGCGATCCCGCGGCGGCGCAGCAGCACCAGCGAGAGGTGCACGAAGTCCTGGCACACCCCCGCTCGCGCACCCAGCAGGTCGCTCACGCTCGAACCGACGTAGGTGACCCCCGGGCGGTATTCGAAGCGGTCGGGAATCAGCTGGCACAGCCGCTGCACCGCATCCAGCGGAGTGGCCGCATCGAGCGCCTCGTCGAACTCCCGCAGGCCCTCGATCGAGGGCTGGTCCTGCCAGGGAAGCGCGAACTCGCCTCCGGCGTCCAGATAGGCGGAGCTCCCCAGGCTGGCCCACGAGCCAGCGGGTGGGTCCGCGGGCTCGGAGGTCACCACCCGCGCGCGCACGTCGATCGTGAGCTGGTCGTGGTCGACGGGGATGCCGAACTCGAGCACCTCGGTCCCGAAGTAGTCCAGGTGGCGGCTGACGCGCGCCTCGGGGTCGATGCGAGTGTGGAACTCGTCGCAGCGCTGCGAGGAGGTCGTCGCGGGACGCACCCGCAGCGCGTTCAGGTTGTCGCTCACTGGAGCGTCGTAGAGGTACTCGGTCAGGTAGCGGATCGCGAAGTGCACCCCCGCCTCACCTCCTGCTTCCCGCCGGGGTCGCCCCGGCGAAGTAGCGCTCCGCCACGTCCTGGTCGAGCCGCTGAAGCTCCTGCTGGGTGCGCTCGCAGATCCCCGTCAGCTCCGCCCCGTCGGGCAGCGTGCGGCGCTGGAAGTCCAGGTCGGCCGCCAGACGGCTGACGCGCAGCACGGGCTTGGAGTTGCGCGGCCCCGCGTCCGCGGCGGCGAACGCCTCGTGCAGGGAGTCCACGCACGCCGCCACGCTGTCGGGGTAGGCACGCTCGAACAGCAGGAAGCGCGCCACCGGCTGGGCGTTCGGGGGGGCGGTCACCGCGCGCAGGTAGGCGTGGAAGCCGCCCACCGCCTGCAGCAGGATCAGCGCCTGCCCGTCCGCGGGCGCCGGGTCGGGGGCATCGCCGCCAGGGGCAGGAGTGGGCAGCGCGATGCGCAGCATCCGCAGCACCATGTCCGAGACCTCGATCGTGCCCCCCGCGTCCAGGAAGCACTTGGCTTCGTCGCGCAGCATCGAGCGGTCCGCCACCCCCCAGATCAGCGCCGTGCGCTGCTTGACGTACTGGGAGGCCACGTAGGGGCCGGCGGGCGCCGCGGAATCCGATCCGACCCGGGTGGGCAGGCCCCAATCTGCCCCGCCGCGCAGGCCGAGGGCGGTGGTGTTGATCGCCTCCCACATCTCCGCGCTGATCACGTCGCGCACCGTGCGCGCCCCCTCGCGGGCCCGCTCGATGCTCGCCAGCATCGAGCCCGGCCGCCGCCCGTCCAAAGCCAGGCCCCCCAGCGCCTCGCCGTGTCCCGAGCCCTCCCGCCCGGAGTCCCCCAGCATCGCCCGCAGGCCGCCCGAGCCGAAGCTGACGCCGGGGACGCTCTCCGAGGCGCCCTGCAGCTCGGCCTGGAAGACCGCCTCCACCGCCCGCGCGGTGAACTCCGCGCGGGCGAGGTTGCGGCCCAGCCAGTAGAGCTCGTGGGCGATCCGCGCCAGCATCACCCTCGCTCCTGCTGCTGCTGCTGCTGCTGGCCGGTCCACTCTCCATAACGCAGGTCCGGCAGCGCCGGCGGCAGGGTGTCAGCGATCGGCGGCCCCGCGCGGTCGAGGTCGTCGCCGTCCTCCAGCACCCACGTGTCCTTCGAGCCTCCCCCGCGGGAGGAGTTGACGATCATCGAGCCCTCCTCCAGCGCCACCCGCGTGAGGCCGCCGGGGACGATGTCGATGCGCTCGCCGAACACCGCGAACGGCCGCAGATCCACGTGGCGGGGCCGCAGGTGACCCTCGGCGTCCACCGTGGGGACGGTGGAGAGACGCACGACGTCCTGCGCGATCCACCGTTCGGGGTGCCCCCGGATCACCTCCCGCATGCGGGCGATCTCGGCCTCCTGCGCGTGCGGCCCGATCATCACCCCGCGGCCCCCCGACTCCCCGGTGGGCTTGACCACCAACTGGTCCAGGCGACCCAGCACGTGCTCGAGCACTTCGGGGTCCGAGAGCAGGTAGGTGCGGACGTTCTCGAGGATCGGCTCCTCCCCCAGGTAGAAGCGGATCATCTCCGGGACGAAGCAGTAGATCGCCTTGTCGTCCGCCACCCCCGTCCCGAAGGCGTTCGCGACCGCCACGCTCCCCGCCCGGTAGGCCCGCACAAGCCCGGGGACCCCCAGCAGCGAGTCGGGGCGGAACTCCAGCGGGTCCACGAAGTCGTCATCCAGGCGCCGGTAGACCGCGTGCACCCGCTCCAGGCCCCGGGTGGTGCGCATGTAGAGCACGTCGTCGCGCACCACCAGATCCGAGGCCTCCACCAGCTCCACCCCCATCTGGCGCGCCAGGAAGGCGTGCTCGAAGTACGCCGGGTTGGCGGGGCCCGGCGTCCACACCACCACCGTCGCCTCGCTCTCCGCGGAGGGCGCCACCGAGCGCAGCGCCCCCAGCAGCAGCTGGGGGTAGTGGTCCACGGGGCGCACCCGGTAGGAGGCGAACAGCTCGGGCACCAGGCGTGCCATCGCGGCGCGGTTCTCCAGCACGTAGGAGATCCCCGAGGGGATGCGCACGTTGTCCTCGATCACCTTCCACGCGCCGTCGCTGTGGCGCACGAGGTCGCAGCCCGCCACATGCGTGTAGACCCCGCCGGGGGGCCGGATGCCGTGCACGGCCCGCGCGAAGTGCGGGCAGCCCGCCACCAGCCGCCACGGCACGAGGCCCTCGCGCACGATCTCGCGGGCGTGGTAGACGTCGTCGACGAAGTGGTTCAGCGCCCGGATGCGCTGCGCCAGGCCGCGCTTGATATCGCGCCACTCCGCGCCGCTCAGCACCCGCGGCACGAGGTCCAGCGGGAACGGCCGTTCGTGCGAGGCCCCGCTCTCGCCGCTGGTCTCGAAGGTGATCCCCTGCTGCATGAAGACCGCGTCGCGGCGGCGGCCCGCCTCGATCAGACCCTCCGGCCCCAGCCGCTCGAGCTCCGCCACCAGGGGGCCGAATGGGACCCCGCCCACACGCGGCGTCCCGTCGAGGTCGAACAGCTCGTCCAGGAACGGGGCCCGGGGGCGGTATCCCAGAACCTCGGGAGTGCTCAGCGAGGAGCTCACCGCGGGATTCTCCCGCGCGAGCGGGTGCACCACCTTCGACGGATGGAGTAATCGAAGGGCCCCCGGCTGCTCACCTGTCGCAAGACCCGCTTGCCGTCGCAGTGCCCGCCGGTCCCAGTGCCCGCGGCTCGCGCCACGCCACCCTCGCGCCCGCTGGGCCCCCTCAAGCTCCCCGCCCACCTGCCGATGACCCGAGCGAACCGGGTATTGCCCGGGGACGGCTCACACGGATGAGAGTCGGTTTGGCCCACGGAGGGCAACAGCCACAAGCGTTCACCCCCGTCCCCTCACCGACACCCGATGTCCCTCATCGACACCACCCAGATGGCACTGGAAAGCGCGGCTCGCGGTGCGTGGGCGCGCCAGACCCTGCTCACCAACAACATCTCCAACGCCAACACCCCCGGTTACCGGCGCGAGGACCTCAACTTCCAGGGAGCCCTCCGCGCGGCGCTCGCCGACGGGGAATCCCCCGCGCAGGTCTCCCTCGAGCCCGAAGTCAGCTCCCAGGTCGTGGGGCCCGAAGGCAACGGGGTGGACATCGACCAGGAATCCGCGCTGCTCTCCGAGAACGGCCTCGAATACGAGGCGATCGTGCAGGTGATGGGGACCCGCAACGAAATCATGCGCTCCGCGATGGGGGTCAGCTGATGGGCTCCGTCGACCTCACCGCAGCGACGAGCTCCCCCGAGCCGACGGGGGGGGTCAGCTGATGGGTCTCTTCGATGCCATCGAAATCGCCGGCAGCGGCCTCAGCGCGGAACGGGTGCGGATGGACGTCACCTCCGAGAACCTCGCCAACGCGCAGACCACCAAAGCCGCCAACGGGCAGCCCTACCAGCGCCAGGAGGTGGAGCTCCAGCAGACCGGCTCCGCTTCCTCCAACTTCGAAGCCACGCTCTCCGAAGCGCTCGGCTCATCCGGCGCGCAGAGCGGCGGGGATGGGGCTCTCACCCATCCCCCCGCGGGCGGCGTGCAGGTCGCGGGGATCGTCGCCGACAAGACCCCCGACCAGGAGGTCTACGACCCCGGCAACCCCGAAGCCAACGCGCAGGGGTACGTGAAGATGCCCAACGTCAACACCGTCACCGAAATGGTCGACCTCATCTCCGAGTCGCGCTCCTACCAGTCCGACGTCACCGCGATGCAGACCGCCAAGTCGATGTTCACCGACACCCTCGGGATCCTCAAGTGATCCCCCCGATCGGCGCCATCGGCAATGTGCTCTCGCAGGGCGTCGCCGGCCTCGGCCCGGGCGAAACGACGGGCGCATCCGGCGCGGGAGCCTCCACCGGCCTCAGCCCGAGCACGCCGGCCGTCGGCACCGAACAGACCGCCGGCAGCAGCGGGAGCACCGGCGTGGGCGGGATCGGCGGGGTCTCCGAAACCGGCACGGGCGGGGCCACCACGGGCGTCGAAGGCGCCGGCAGCAGCGAATCCGGTGGCTTCGGAGAAGCGCTCACCCAGGCCATCTCCTCGCTCGACAAGACCCAGCAGAGCGCCGACGGCGCCGCCCAGGCGCTCGCCACCGGCACCGCCTCGAACCCCGAGAGCGCCGTGGTCACCGTCGAGAACGCCCAGCTCGCGATGCAGCTCGCCTCCCAGATCCGCACCAAGGCAGTCGAAGCCGCCCAGCAGATCTTCCAGACCCAGGTGTAAACCGCCGGCCTTCCCATCGCTCCCGCCCGTCGACCTCACGCGTACCCCCTCCTCCCCCTCCTCCTTCTTCTTCTCTTTCTTCTCCCCAAGCAGACCCAGCCCTGATCGATGCCCGTAAAACAACTCGCCACTCGACTCACACCACGCGGATGGCTGATCCTCGGCGCCGGCGCAGTCGTCGGGATCCTGTTCATCTACCTGTTCGTGCACATGGTCTCCAAGCCCTCCTACTCCACGCTCGCCACCGGCCTGGAACCGGCGCAGACGGGGAAGATGACCAGCACGCTCGACCAGCAGGGGATCAGCTACGAACTGCAGAACAACGGCACCGCACTGGCCGTGCAGTCCAACGAGACCGCCCGGGCCCGCGTCGCGCTCGCCGGGGCCGGTGAGCTCGGAAACTCCCAGCCCGGCTTCTCGCTGTTTGAAAAATCGAGCCTCGGCGAAAGCCAATTCCAGCAGCAGGTCACCTACCAGCGCGCCCTGCAGGGCCAGCTCGAGCAGACGATCGACAACATCCAGGGGGTCGGCGGCGCGCAGGTCGAGCTCGTCCTCCCCAACCCCCAGAACCAGCTCTTCGGCGAAAGCCAGAACGCCTCCTCCGCCGCCGTCCTGCTGAGCGACACCAACTCGATGAGCTCCACCTCCGTGCGCGGCATCGCCCAGCTCGTCGCCTCCTCCGTGCCCGGGCTGCAGCTGCAGAAGGTCACCATCACCGACGGCACCGGGCAGCTCCTGTGGCCCTCCCAGAACGGCGAAGCCGGCGGCGGCGCCAGCGGCAGGCAGGCCGCCGAGGAACGCTACGACGACGGGACGGAGGCCAGCCTGGATGAGATGCTCGCCCAGACGATCGGCCCCGGCAAGGCCGTGGTGCAGGTGTACGCCAACCTCGACACCAACCAGACCACCCAGGAATCGCTCACCTACGGCAAGACCGGCGTGCCGCTGGCGCAGAGCAAGAACCTCGAAACCCTCACCGGCTCCGGCGGCGGGGCCGGCACGACGGGCACCGCCAACATTCCCGCCTACGCCCAGACCGGGACCTCCGGCAAGTCCAACTACAAGCACGAAATCACCGGCTCCACGCTCGGGGTCGCGAAGACCGTCACCCACAACACCGTCGCCCCCGGCGCGGTCGAAAGCGAGCACGTCTCCGTGCTGCTCGACAGCACCGTGCCCGCCGCCTCCGTGAGCGCGATCAAGGAAGCCGTCACCAACGCCGCCGGCCTGCAGCCCAAGCGCGGGGACACCGTCTCCGTCGCCCAGATGGCCTTCGCCAAGACCACCACCCCCGCCGCGGGAAGCGCCTCCGGCGGGATCATGGGCGACGCCAAGTACGCCCTCATCG
Organism: uncultured Solirubrobacterales bacterium; assembly: GCA_963713985.1. Classification (GTDB taxonomy): domain Bacteria; phylum Actinomycetota; class Thermoleophilia; order Solirubrobacterales; family Solirubrobacteraceae; genus Palsa-744. The sequence goes on from OY970219.1 coordinate 3,332,949, forward strand.
GGATCGGCTCGCTGCTCTTCCTGTTCTTCACCACCCGCGCCCTACGCCGCCGCGAGCAGGAGGGAATCGACAACGAACCCCCCTGGCTGCGCGAGCTCGAGCTGCCGATCCGCCTCTCCGAGCTCGAACGCGAAACCCCCCCACGGACCCCCGAGGCGCCCACACTCGTCGCCGCGTCCGCCGGCGCGGGCAGGGCGGGCGGGACTCCAATCCGCCGCCAGGTCGAGCAGCTCGCCGAGGCCAGCCCCGACCGCGTCGCCCAGCAGCTGCGCAGCTGGATGCAAGAGGACTAGCCCGTGGCGATCGAGCTCCCCCCCGCCTCCGAGGCCCCGGCCGCCGGTGGCGGGGTACTGGTTCCCGCCCCTCGCCTCGGCGGGCGTCGCAAGGCCGCCGTGCTGATGGCCGCCCTCGGCCCCGATCTCGCCGCGGAGGTCATCCAGCACCTGCGCGAGGAGGAGATCGAAGGCCTCTCACTCGAAATGACGAAGCTCGGCGCGATCGAGGAGCAGACCACCGAGGCGATCCTCGGCGAGCTCGCCGCCGCCGCCGGCTCCGGCCTGGGCGACGTCGCCGGCGGGATCGAGTTCGCCCGCGAAGTGCTCGAGCGCGCACTCGGCCCCGAGCGCGCCGAGGAACTGCTCGCGCGGCTCTCCGCCGTGACCGAGATGCGCTCCTTCGAGTTCCTGCGCAGCACCCCCCCCGAGCAGATCGTCGGCTTCCTGCGCACCGAGGCCCCCCAGACGATCGCGCTGGTCGTCGCCAACCTCCCCACCGTGCTCGCCGCCCAGGTCCTCGCCCGCCTGCCCGACGCGGTGCAGCCCGACGTCGCGCTGCGCATCGCGCGCATGGGCGAGACCAGCCCCTCCGTGATTCAGCAGGTCGAAGAGGTGATCCGCCAGCGGCTCACCTCCGTCGCCGAGCAGGAGTACTCGAGCGCCGGAGGGACCAAGGCGCTCGCCGGCATCCTCAACCACGCCGAGCGCTCCACCGAGCGCGCCGTGCTCGAGCACCTCGCCACCACCGACCCCGAGCTCGCCGAGGAGGTCCGCCGGATGCTGTTCGTCTTCGAGGACCTCGCCACCCTCGAAGACCGCGCGATCCAGCAGGTGCTCCGCGAGGCCAACCAGAAGGACCTCGTGCTCGCGCTGCGCGGGGTCCCCGAGGCCGTCAAGGAGAAGCTCCTCGCCAACATGTCCGAGCGCGGCGCCGCGATGCTCCTGGAGGAGATGGAGGTCCAGCAGCCCCAGCGCCGCCGCGACGTCGAGGCCGCCCAGGGCCGCATCGTCGCCGTCGTGCGCCGCCTCGAGGAGGCCGGGACGATCGTGCTCTCCACCGGCGACGGGGAGAGCGAAGAGGAAGCGGTGGTATGAGCGCCGAAGGCGCGGTCAAGGGCGCCTGGATGGGGGCCCGAGCATGACCTATCCCCTCGAGCAGCTCGAGCCCTCCGCTCCGGGTGGGTGGGGTCCGAATCAGTGGGACGCCAACCATCCCGCACGCATCCTCGCCGACGCCGCCGCCGAGGCCGAGCGCATCCGCGAGCTTGCCCGCGCCGAGGGCCACGCCGAGGGTCTCCTCCAGGGCCGCGAGGACGGCCTCGCCGAGGCGCGCTCCGCCGCGCTCGCCCTCCGGCAGGCTCTCACCGAGGCGCTCGCGCTGCGCGCGCAGCTCGCCGAGGAGACCGAACGCGACGCGCTCGCGCTCGCGCTCGCGCTCGCCGCCAAGATCCTCGCCGGCACGCTGGAGGTCCAGCCCGAGCGCGTCCTCGACGCCGTCCGCGGCGCCCTGCGGCGCGTGACCGAGCGCCGGCGGGTCACCGTGCTCGTCGACCCCGCCGACCTCGAGATCGTCAGCGCCGCCATCGCCGAGCTGGGGGCCCAGGTCGGCGGCGTCGAGCACTGCGACGTCCAGGCCGACCGCCGCGTCGGGCCCGGCGGCGCGATCGTCCGCACGCTGGAGAGCGAGGTCGACGCGACCGTCGACACCCAGCTGGAGCGCGCCCGCGAGATCATCCAGGCGGAGCTCGGCGGGGCGGAGCCCTCCATATGAGCGGCGATCTGCTCGAGCGCTCCCGCTCCGCGCTCGCCGCCTCCGACCTCGCCCGCTGCCACGGGCGTGTGAGCAACCTCATCGGGCTCATCATCGAGGCCACCGGGTTGCAGGCCGAGGTCGGCGAGGTGTGCCTTGTCGGAGCTGACCGGCAGCGCGAGGCGGTTCCCGCCGAGGTCGTCGGCTTCCGCGAGGGCCGCACCCTGCTGATGCCCCTCGGGGAGCTGCAGGGCATCGGCCCCGGCACCAAGGTCCTCCCCACCGGCGCCCCCTTCCGCGTACCCGTCGGCCCCCACCTGCTCGGGCGCGTCATCGACGGGCTCGGGGCCCCCCTCGACGAGCTCGGCGCGGTGGCCGGTGAGAGCAGCGAGGGGGCTGGATACCGCTCGACGATCGCCCCTCCCCCCTCCGCGCTGCGCCGGCCCCGCATCCGCGAGCGCGTCGCGCTCGGGGTGCGCGCCCTCGACAGCCTCGTCCCCTGCGGGCGCGGACAGCGCCTGGGGATCTTCGCCGGCTCCGGCGTGGGCAAGTCCTCGCTGCTCGGGATGATCGCCCGCTCCACCTCCGCCACCGTCAACGTCATCGCGCTCGTCGGCGAGCGCGGTCGCGAGGTCCGCGAGTTCGTCGAGCGCGACCTCGGCGACGCGCTCGAGCACTCCGTCGTCGTCGTCGCCACCTCCGATGAGCCCGCGCTCGTGCGCATCAAGGCCGCCTTCACCGCCACCACCATCGCCGAGCACTTCCGCGACCACGGCCACCACGTGATGCTGATGATGGACTCCGTCACCCGCTTCGCCACCGCCCAGCGCGAGATCGGCCTGGCGATCGGCGAGCCCCCCGCCACCCGTGGCTTCACCCCCAGCGTCTTCGCGCTGCTCCCCCGCCTGCTCGAGCGCGCCGGCACCAGCCCCGAGGGCTCCATCACCGGCCTCTACACCGTCCTCGTCGACGGCGACGACATGAACGAGCCCATCGCCGACGCCGTCCGCTCGATTCTCGACGGGCACATCGTCCTCACCCGCTCGCTCGCCCACGCCGGGCACTACCCCGCGATCGACGTGCTCCAGAGCGTATCCCGCCTCACCGGGGAGATCGTCCGCCCCGAGCTCGCCTCCGCCGGGCAGCGCCTGCGCTCGGCGCTGGCCGCGCTGCGCGAGAAGGAGGACCTGATCGCGATCGGCGCCTACCAGTCCGGGAACGACCCCCTGCTCGACGCCACACTCGAGCACCGCCCACGAATCGAGGCCTTCCTGCGCCAGCCCGTCGCGCAGCCCAGCGACCCCGCCACCTCCGACGAGCGCCTGCTCGAGCTCGCCGCCTCGCTCGAGCGCTCGCTCGCCCAGCGCAGCGGCGAGATTCTCGACGCCGAGGAGGTCCTCGCCGAGGAGCCCCCGGAGGTTGCCTCCGAGTTCAGCGACGCGCGGGTCTCCGGCCTGGACTCCTCCGCCATCCCCTCACTCGGGCTCACTCTCTGAGGCTAAACCGCCACGGGGCGATACTCGCGGGTCGAAGGATTCTGCTCCAGCAGGCCCACCGCCCGCAGCGTCTTCACGTACCGGTGGGTCGTCGACGGCGACATCCCCAGCTGCCCCGCCAGGTCGATGATCGCCCGCCATGGCCGCTCCGGGCCGTAGGAGGCCAGGATCGCCAGGCCCCGCAACAGCGATTGCGAGAGCTGCGGATCCTCGAGCGCCTCTTCCAGCGCCGCGCGCGTCGCCTTCTGCAGCGGGGAGGGCCTGCCCTTGCCGTTCTTGTCGGCCGGCTCATAGGCGTGGTCGAGCGCGGCCAGCAAAAGATTGGACACCGTTCCGTTGCGATTGCGACCCGCACCGCGCATCACCTGCTCCACTTGCAGCGCAGAGAGCGTGATCGATACCTCGTCCGACTTCTTCTTACTCATGTTCGTTCATCCCCAGGGCGTGATTGCTTTGTCGATCGCCCTACTCGGGTGTCGACCTTTGCGATTTATCTGAGTCCATACCGCTCGAGCACGGTACGAACCCCATTTTTATTTACGAATAATCGGGGTCTCCGGATCACATTTCGATGAATAAATCCAACTGTCAGTTGGGATCATTCTTCGGATTCTCCGGGAAAAACGACGGTTCGCCTCCTTTCGCACGTGGCGAATACACAAGAGCTTACATCTATCCGCGCCCGCGGGATCGCCAGCGCCGCGAGCTGGCCGCCCAACCTCACGGAGCCTCCCAACAACACGGCTCAGTCCTCTAAAGAAACGGGCCCCCAGTCCGATTACGCGGCTGTGAGCACTGCTCCCTCGTTCCGCTTCCGCCTAGAGCGCGTTCTCTCCCTGCGCCAGCGCAAGGAGAGCTTCGCGCGCCAGGAGCTCGCCCGCGCCCTCTCCCAGCTCCTCGGCAGCCAGGACCGCCTGCGCCGCGTCGAGGAGCACCTCGAGGAGGCCCACACCCACCAGCGCCTCGCCACCGACCAGCCCAGCACGGTCAGCGCCGCGGACCTCCTTGCACGCCAAGCCTTCGTCGAGCACATCGAGGCCCAGCGCACGATGGGCATGCGCGAGCTGGAGCGCCACGAGGCCGACGTCGCCCACCGCGACGTCCAATTGGGACTCGCAGCACGCGAGCATCAGATCCTCGAGCGCCTCAAGGATCGACAGTTCGCCGAGCACCAGCGCGAGGTCGGGCGTCGCGAAAGCGAGCAGCTCGACGAGATCGCCCTGGAGCGCTTCCGCCGGAGCGTCGCATGAGCGCCTCGGGCAGCGGGTTGGAGCCAGTCCAGTCAGCCGCCCGCCCCGGTGGGTGGGAATCGATAACCGCGGCCGCCACCGAGCGCGTCCAGCAGCTCCAGGCGCTCATCGCACAGGTGGAACACCCCGCCGCCGGCTCGAGCTTCGCCTCCGCGCTCGACTCCGCCCAGTCTGGGTCGGCGGAACCGGCCGCGAGCACCGGCGCCCCCTCCTACCCCACGCCGACGGCCGGCGGCTACGCCTCCGCCCTGTCCACCGCCGACTTCAGCTCCGCCCTGCCCACAGCCGGCGGATACACCGCCACCGAGTCCCCGGGCGGCGCCTACACCTCGGCGGTGCCCGCCGTGGCCGCATACTCACCCGCCGCGTCCACTCCAGCGAGCGTGAGCGCAGCGGGCGCCGGGTCCGCCTACGCCCCGCTGATCGAACAGGCCGCCGCCCGCTACGGACTCAACCCCGCGATTCTCCACGGGCTGATCCAACAGGAGTCCGGGTTCGACCCCTCCGCCCGCAGCAGCGCCGGCGCGCTCGGGCTCACTCAATTGATGCCCTCCACCGCCGCCTCGCTCGGCGTCACCGAACCGCTCGACCCCGCCCAGTCGATCGAAGGCGGCGCCCGCTACCTCTCGCAGTTGCTCCAGCAGTTCGCCGGCAACACCGCCGACGCGCTCGCCGCTTACAACGCCGGCCCCGGCGCCGTGGAGCAGTACGGCGGCGTACCCCCCTATTCCGAAACCCAGCAGTACGTCGGCAAAGTGCTCGGCTACGCCGCCGCCTACAGCCAGGGCAGCGAATCCGGCCCGCAGGCGCTCGCCGTGGGGACCGCCGCGGTTGCTCCCGCCAGCGGCGGGACATCGATCGCCACGCCCTCCGAGGCGATCGTATGACCACCCCCGCCGCCCAGACCACCCCCCGCGCTCCCGGTGAACGAGAACCGATCCCGGGTGGGCGAGAATCGACCTTGGGTGGGCGAGAACCGATCTCCTCCGGCGCTCCCCCCGGCGCCCCCCCCGAAGGGGTGCCCTTCCACAGCGCCCTCGAAATCGAATCGGCCCGGACCGCCATTGCGGAAGGCCAGCAGAAGCGCTCGCAAGATCCAGCTCCCGCCGCCGGCGAAAAGGCGAGCACCGCGGGAGTGTCCGATCGCGTCCCCCACGGCGCCGCGCAGCCCGCACCCCCTCATCGGGGGCAGCACCCAGCCGCAGTCTCCTCTGGTTCCAGGGCAACCTCCGGCTTCGGATCCTCTACACCCACACCTGCCGCCTCCACGCTGACGCTCCCCGCGGCACTCCCGGGGAGTGCTTGGACCGATGCACCGGCGGGCGGCGCTTGGACCGACGCGCCAGCGGGCGACACTCCAACCGATGTGCCGGCCGGCAGCACTTCGACCGATGTGCCGGCCCTGGGTGCCCTCACCGGCAGAGATGTCATCCCAGGCTCCGCCGCGCACCTCCCCGCCCAACCTGGCTCCGCGACGGTTCCCGGCGGCTCCCTCACAAGCGGCGAGGAAGGCATCCCCAACCCCCACGCCGCGGCGACGCGCGGCGACTCCTCCCCGGGGAGCACCGAAAGCGTTCTCACTCCCGGCACAGCGGCAGCTCACGAGGATGTCCAGCGCTCCCCCACCACCGGGCCAGCAGACGGGACGCTTGCCCTACTGCGGGACGGCGCCCCGACGAGCGGCGCTCTCACCACACCTCTGGACGGCGCCACAGCGGCCATCGCTTCTGCCACACCCCGGGATGGCGCCCCCCCTGCCGGCGGAGCGCAGGCACACTCGACTCACGCGGCTCCCGGCGCCGGTGCTCTCGCCGACCGCCTCGGCGGCCCCGCACACAAGGAGGGCACGGGCGCCGGCGGCGAGAATTGGAGCTCCCAGACGGGCGCGCGCACACTTGCGAAGCAGGCGCCCCCCTTGGCCACCGGCGCGGACGCCCACGACAAGCTGTGGGTGCCCGACCCCGCCCAGGCCCCCGCGGGCGCCGCAGCCGGCAGCGGCGCAGCGACCACCGGCGGGGTGGGCGGGCTCGCCGCAGGAGCCGGCGCCGCGCAGGCATCGGCGCCTGCGGGCGGGGACCAAGGGGAGCCACTGATCGACTACGGCGTGGGGCTCCAGCAGGCCATCGAGACTCTCCACGGCACCATTCAGCTCGCCGCCCGCCAGGGTCTCTCCCAGGCCCGCATCGCGTTGGAGCCCGAGGGGCTCGGCGAGATCCGCATCAACCTGACCCAAACCTCGCAGGGCCTCCTCGCCCGCGTGAGCGCCGAGACGCCCATCGCCGCACAGGCGCTTGCCGCCGCCCACGCCGAGCTGCGCCAGTCGCTCAGCTCGCTCGGCCTCAACCTTGCGCGTCTGAGCATCGGCGCTCACAGCCACTCCGCCGCCCACGGCGGAGACACAGCCCTCGGTGGCGACCGCGGCGGCGACGGCGGCAGCGGTGACACCTTCTCCCGCGGCGCTCGCGGCGGCCAGAGTGCTGCGAGCACCCCGCCGACCAACCCCGCCCCTGAGATCGAAGCCGAAGAGGACGCCCACCCCGGGACTGCGCCGTCGCGCGGAACGCTCCTCGACGTGCTCGCCTGACGCACCCCTGGACACGACAGCAAAACGCATCACACACCACAGCAAACGCATCACCGCAGAAGCGCGTCACACCACAGAAACGAACCACACCACTTCGAGCGACTGAAAGGCACTCCCGCACACCAAGCACGAGAGCGAGGCAATCCACATGACCACCGTCACCCCATCCCCCCACACCGCGGCGCTCCCCGCCGCCACCACACCCGCCAAGACCGGCTCCACGGCGGGCTCCACCGCAACGGAACCCACGAACCCCAACGGCGAACTCGGCAAGAACGACTTCCTCAAATTGATGATCGCCCAGCTGCAGGCTCAGAACCCACTGGAACCGAGCAACGGCACCGAATACATAAGCGAGCTCGCCCAGTTCTCCCAGCTCGAGCAGACCACCAACCTCGCTCAGAGCAGCTCCCAGTCCGCCACCGCGCAACGGGTCGCCCAGGCGGTGGGGCTGATCGGACACACCGTCTCCTACACCGATCCCTCCACCGGCGCCACCCAGAGCGGCGCCGTGCAGAGCGCCGAGATCACCCCCGAAGGCGCCACTCTCACGATCGAAGGGACGCCCGGGGTCGAACTCGCGGGCGTAACGGAGGTCTCGTGAGCGTCGAGCTCAACCCCGCGCTGCTCCCTCCGGGAGTCCTCGGGACCCCGCAGAGCGCTCCCGCGACGGGCAAGCCGGCCACGGATGGCGGCGGCACCTCCGGGCCGTCGTTCGCCGACGTGCTCAAGGAAACCGCCGGGCCGGAATCCCTGCGCTTCTCCAAGCACGCCCTCGAGCGGGTGCAGCGCCGCGGGATCGCGCTCGATCACACCACCGTCGGCCGGCTGCAGGAGGGTGTGGGACGCGCCGCCGGCAAGGGCTCCCGCGACTCGCTCGTGCTCGTCGACGGCACCGCCTTCGTGGTGTCCGTTCCCAACCGCACAGTCATCACCGCGGTCGGCTCCGAGCACATGCGCGAACACATCTTCACCAACATCGACAGCGCCGTCATCGCCTGAGGCGCCCGCGATCGACCACCCGATTCACCCTGTTACACCACGACCCCACGAGGAGCCCCACCTAGCCCAAGGACCCCACGACTCACCAGCCACATCGAGACGAAGTAACTCCGAGAACTCCGCAAACACAACACGGCCGGACCTCATCGAGGAGGCCGCGAAAGGAAGTGACGCAACCATGATGAGTGGAATGTACGCCGCGATCAGCGGCCTCGACGCGAACGAGACGATGCTCAACGTGACCGCCAACAACCTCGCGAACGTCAACACGATCGGCTACAAGTCCCAGCGTGTGACCTTCGCCGACTCGCTGGCGCAGATCGTGCGGGGGGCCTCCGGGCCCACCACCAGCAACGGCGGCACCAACCCCATGCAGGTGGGGCTCGGCGTGAGCGTCGCCTCGACCGACAACGACATGGCCGAGGGCTCCTTCCAGTCCACCAACAACCCCCTGGACGTCGCCATCCAGGGGGAAGGGTTCCTGCGCGTCGGCAACGGCACCCCGCCGACGGAAGGCCCCTATACGGCCAAACTGCCAGCCGGCTTTCAGTACACCCGCGAGGGCGACCTCACGACCAACGTCAAGGGGTTCCTCACCACCCAGGCGGGGAGCTACGTGATCGGCCGCGAAGCGGTGGCGACCACCACAGGAGGCGAAACCACCTACGCGCCCGGAGCCAAAGACACCTACGTCGTGGTCCCCCCCGGCTCCGCCAACGTGTCGATCGGCCAGAACGGAGCGGTCAGCTACACCGACGAGAACCCCAAATCCCCGACCTACGAAAAACAGGTCACCGCGGGATACCTCTCGCTGGCGCAGTTCCCCAACCAGGACGGCCTGGAACGTCTCGGCGGCTCGCTGTGGGGCCAGACCTCCAACTCGGGCGCGCCGATCGTGGGCACCCCCGACACCGGCGGCTTCGGCCAGACCGTGGCCGGGGAGCTCGAGATGTCGAACGTCGACCTCGCCACCGAGATGACCAACATGATCACCGCCGAGCGCGGCTACCAGGCCAACTCGAAGGTGATCACCACCGCCAACGAAATGCTCCAGACGGTGGTGACGATGGTCCAGTAGCCACAACCCAAGGTCCGGCGGCGGTGAGGGTCGGGCCCTCAGCCGCGGACTCGGGGACGTACATCGAGGCGCCCGGTGGGGCGTGGCCGCAAAACGCGCGCCACGCCCCACCGCCGGGCGACACAAGCGTGTTCCTGCAACAGCGGTGCGACAGAGACACGTTCCAACAGAGAGAAGGCACCATGATCACCCTCCACAGGCTCGGACACACCGACGAGCCCTTCCAACTGAATCCCGATCTGATCGTCACCATCGAGTCGACCCCCGACACCGTCGTGACACTCGCCACGACCGCCAAGGTCGTCGTGGCCGAGAGCCCCGACGAGGTGGCCGCCCTGATGCGCGAGTGGCGCGTGGACGTGCTCTCCGAGGCGATGCGCAACCGCCGCGGGGGCCCAGGCGGAGGCGATTCCCGGCCCACCCCGATCAAGGGCCCGAGCACGAGCCCGAGCAGGCATCCCCAACCAGTTGAAGGATCGCGGCTTCCGGCCGATGAACGAGGGCGATGAAGGCCGCAACAGCAATCGGAATCGGGGTCGCCTTCGGCGCCCTGCTGCTCAGCTCGATGATGGACGGGACCAGTCCCGCCTCCTTCATCAACATCCCTGCGCTGATGATCATCCTCGGCGGCACCTTCGGGGTGACGCTGGCGAGCGTCGGCATGCAGTCGATGAAGCGCATCCCCAGCCTCTACAAGCTCACCTTCTCCGCTGAGCCCCCCGACCTGCGCGGCCGCCTGGATCTGCTCGTCTCGCTCGCCGACCAGGCCCGCCGCGATGGCCTGCTGGCGCTCGACGCGCAGCTCTCCGAGGTGGAGGACGGCTTCACCCGCAACGCCCTGCAGCTCGTCGTCGACGGCACCGACCCCGAGATGGTCCACGCGATCATGGAGGCCGAGGTCGACGGCATGGCGGCCCGTCACGCCGCCGGCGCGGCGCCCTTCGAGAAGGCCGGCGGATTCGCCCCCACGATGGGGATCATCGGCACCGTGCTCGGGCTGGTGCACGTGCTCCAGAACCTCGCCGCCCCCTCCACCCTCGGGCCCTCGATCTCCGCCGCCTTCCTCGCGACGCTGATGGGGGTCGGTGCGGCCAACGTGATCTTCCTGCCGATCGCCAACCGCCTCAAGGCGATCTCCGCCGAAGAGGTCGAGCTGCGGATGATGACGCTCGAGGGGATCCTCTCCCTCCAGGCCGGAGACAACCCCCGCCTGGTCGCGGACAAGCTGATGTCCTACCTGCCGCCCGCCGAGCGCGAGGTGGAGGACAGCGAGGGGACCTCCTCACAGCAGAGTGCGAGTCAGCAGGCCGAGGCAGCCTGATGACTCAGCCCGAGCGTCAACGACCTCACACAGGCCGCCAACGGACTCGCGGAAGGAGCCACTAGCCATGGCGCGCGGACACAGTAAACGCCGCGGGCACGCCGCCGAGCACGACAACGACGAGCGCTGGCTGCTCACCTACGCGGACATGATCACGCTCCTGATGGCGCTCTTCATGGTCCTCTTCTCGATCTCCTCGGTGAACATCTCCAAGTTCCGCACCCTCCAGATGTCGCTCAAGGCGGCCTTCTCCGGGGACATCCTGCCGGGCGGCAAGTCGATCGCGCAGCCCGGCGCGAGCGCCAACTCCAGCCGCGCCCCCACGGCCATCGACACACCGGCGATCGTGCGGCTGACCCCCAATGTCACCAGCGAACTCGAACACATCTCCGGCGGGCAGTCCGGCAGCGCGCAGGCGCAGGCGAGTGCGCAGAGCGCCGCCACGAGCGCCGCGAGCGTGCAGGTCTCGGCCGCCCAGCAGGAGCAGGCGAACTTCGAAGCGCTCCAGCGCGAGCTCAACGAGTACGCCGCCCGGCACGGGTTCGCGAAGTCCGTCCATGTCGCCATCGAACAGCGCGGCCTGGCGATCCGCGTGCTCACCGACAGCCTCCTGTTCACCTCCGGCAGCGCCGCCCTCGAGCGCCAGGGCCAGCCGCTGCTCACCGAGATCGCGGCGCTGCTGAACGTCGACCACGTTCACCCGATCGCCGTCGAAGGCAACACCGACAACGTGCCGATCACCGGCGGGGCCTTCCCTAGCAACTGGGAGCTCTCCACCGCCCGCGCGAGCAGCGTAGTGCGCTTCCTGATCGCCAAGGGCGTGGACTCCCAGCGGCTCAGCGCCGTGGGCTACGCCGAACAACACCCCATCGCCACCAACTCCACCGCCGCCGGGCGCGCACTGAACCGGCGTGTGGAGATCGTCCTGCAGCGCCTCTACTGATACGCCCAACCCGGCCGATACATAGGACCAGACCTGCCCATGTCCAAGAAGAAGCTCCTCATCCCCCTCGTGCTGCTGCTCGTGCTCGGAGTCGGCTACTCCATGACCAAGCCCAAGAAGACCGTCAAGCAGAAGATCCCCGGCACGATCTACGTGATGCCCCAACCCTTTCTGCTGAACCTCGCCGAAGGCCACTACGCCAAGATCTCCGTCGCGCTCGAGCTCGCACCGGGCCAGAGCGACGGGGCATCGGCCGCGGGGGGCTCCTCGAGCTCCGGCGAAGGTGCCGGGACCCTCCCCGAGGAAGCCGCGGTCCGCGAAATCGTGACCAACACCGTCACCGGTCAGAGCGGGGGCACACTCACCTCGAGCCAGGGCCGCAGCTCGATCAAGCACCACATCCTCACAGGCATCCAGCACCAGACCGACGTCAAGGTCGAAGCCGTGCTGTTCCCCGAATTGACGGTCCAATAGTCAAACCGAGCAACCCCATGATCGAACGGCACACAACCCCCACCGCCGCCGCCGAGACCGGGCGGCGGCCCCGGAAAGAGCCCGCACAATGAGCGACGCAGTCGTCTACGAGCAGCTCGACGAGCCCGACGGCGGCCCCGCGGAGACGGAGGGGAACGGCACTCGGGCGGGCGCCGTGCAGAACGGCACCGACCTACGCCGCCTCAGCGATGTCCCCATGGAGCTCAGCGTCGAGATCGGCCGCACCCGCATGACCGTCGGCGAGACGCTTCAGCTTCACGCCGGTTCGATCGTCACGCTCGAGCGGCTCGCCGGCGAACCCGTGGACCTGCTCGTCAACGGCACCCCCATCGCCCGGGGCGAGGTGGTCATCGTCGACGAGGAGTTCGGCCTGCGCGTCACCGAGATCATCGAGGGCGACGCCACCGCGCCGAACCTCGGCGAGCGGGAGAATGGGGAACCGCTCGACCCCGGCGACCCCGCGTCGCCCGACACCGCGCCGGCACCCGCGCCGCCCGCTTCCGCGCAGGCCGACGCCGTCGTGCAGGAGTGACCGGGAGGCCACGATGAGCCCGGCCGAGCAGCCACCGGACCTCGAGCCGACCCCACTCGGCGACGCGCGCGACCCCGCCCGCAGCGAGGTGGCCCCCGACGCCCCGGACGCCCCCTCGGCGGAGAGTTCCGTGGAGCCTGACGCCCCCTCGGCGGAGAGTTCCGTGGAGCCTGACGCCCCCTCGGCGGAGGGTTCCGTGGAGCCTGACGCCCCCTCGGCGGAGCATCCCGTGGAGCCAGACACCCCCTCAGAGGAGGATCGGGCGGAGCCTGACGCGGCCTCGGCGGAGCACCCCGTGGAGCCAGACACCCCCTCAGAGGAGGGCCGGGCGGAGCCAGGCGGGCACCTGATCAGAACGGTGGACTTCTCCCAGCCCACCAAGTTCACCGCCGAGATGCGCCGCAGGATCCTGCGTGCGCTCGGGTCCTTCTGCGAAGCCTTCGCGCTGAAGCTCTCAACCGAGCTGCGGGCTCCGGTCGAGCTCGCCGTGGCGGAATCCAACCAGCTCACGTGGGCGGCCGCCAAGGCGCGGCTGTCGGCGAACACGATCGCCGTGGAGCTCCCGGTGCAGCCGATCAAAGCGCAGATGCTGCTCTGCGTCGAGCCCCCCCTCCTCCTGCAGGCGCTCGAGTGCCTGCTCGGCGGCCACCCCTCCCAGGCCGCCTCCGAACGGCGCTTCAGCGAAGTCGACTGGGCGCTCACCCGGCGCCTGCTGCAATCCCTGATCGCCCAGCTCGGCCCCGCGTGGCGCGATCTCGGCGGACTCGAGCTGAGTCTCGGCGAGGTCGACCTCGAGGGGGACGCCGGGGTGCTCGTCCCGATCGGGGAACCCACCTTCGTGGTCAACCTCGAGAGCCGCATCGACGCCCTCCCCTCCAGCATGTCCCTGCTGATCCCCTGGTCGGCGATCGGGCCCGTCGCGGATGAGATCCTCGGCGGCGGGGCGGGCGGCCTGCGATACCTCGACACCGACTCCCGCGAGGCCCGCGCGATGCGCCGCGGGCTGGCCACCGCCCACGTCTGCCTGCGCGCCGAGGTCGGCGCCCGCGAGATGCCCGTCGAGCGGGTGCTCGCGCTCACCCCCGGGGCGCTGCTCGCGCTGCAGGATCGCGCCGAGGAGGGAGTGCGGCTCTACGCCGAGGGCGTCCCCCTTGGGCGCGGCCGGCCCGGTCTGCGCGGCACGCGCCGCGCGGTCAAGCTGACCGAAGCGATCGCTCCCGGAGCGAGCACGGTGCAGGCATCGCGCTCGGACACCATCGTCGCGTCGCGTCTGGGCCGCGAGAGGAGCGACGGATCGCAGGTCGGGGGCGCCACGGCCGATGACCGCGATCAGGAGACCCCCACGCGCGAGAGCCTCGCGCGGATGATGGGCGTGCCGGTGCGCGTCTGGGCTGAGCTCGGGCGCACCACCCTGCCGCTGGGCCAGGCCCTGGAGCTGCCGCCGGGCGCCGTCGTCGAGCTCGACCAGGGCGCCGAGTCCCCCATCGAGCTGTTCGTCAACGGCATGCGCTTCGCCGACGGCACCCTCCAGGTCGGCGCCGAGGGCGAGTGGGCCGTGCAGATCGACGCTCTCGTCTGAGCGACGGCGAGCACCATTCAAGCCATTTTGGCCGGCGCCGATAACCGGGGCGACTCTTCCTCGGAGTCGTCCCTCGATGAACAGGTTAATAACGCCTTCGCGCGCGGCCCTGCGGGTCGCCCTTCCTGCGCTCGGCACGGCCACCCTGGGCCTTGCCGCGCTCGTTCACGCCTGCCCCGCGCAGGCCTTCACGCCGAGCTCCAAGAGCGGCGGGGAAGGGACCGCGCTCGATCTCTCGCCCTCCACCGCCTCGCACACGAGCTCCGGGGGCGCGAGCATCGTCCGCACGATCGTCGGCCTCCTGATCGTGATCGCCGTGATCTGGGGGCTCACCTGGATCCTCAAGCAGGTCAAGACCGGCCGCGAGACCCGCAGCGCCGGGTCCGGCCTCACGAGCCTCGCCACGCTGGCGCTCGGGTCCGGGCGCACCCTGCACCTCGTGCGCGCCGGGCGCGACTACCTGCTCGTGGGCTCCGCCGAGCACGGGGTGGCCCCGATCCACCGCTACACCGAGCAGCAGGCGCGCGACGCCGGTCTGCTCGATCTCCCCGAGCCGACCACCGGCAGCGGGGGAGCTGAGGGGGGGGTGGGGGGAGGCTCTCTCAGCCCCATCCAGATCCCCGGACAGGCGCGAGTCTCTGGAGTGCCCACCGTGGTCTCCGACGCACTCGAGCGTGTGCGCGAATGGACGGTGCGCCGGTGAACCTCAACTCCTCCAACGCCGTGCAGATCCTGCTGCTCGTCGGTGGGCTCACGCTGATCCCCGCGGTTCTCTTCACCGTCACCGGCTTCAGCCGCATCCTGATCGTGCTCGGCTTCATCCGCACCGCCGTGGGCACCAACAACGCACCCCCCAACCAGGTGCTCGTCGGGATTGCCCTCTTCCTCACGATCTTCGTGATGGCCCCCACGATCAGCGCGATCAAGCGCGACGCGATCGAACCGCTCAGCGCCCACCACATCTCCACCACCACCGCCATCGAGCGCGCGGAGCAGCCGCTGCGCGAATTCATGTTCCACCAGACCCGCGTGCAGGACATCTCCCTGTTCGTCTCCCTCGCCAAAGCGAAAACCCCCCACACCCGCGCCGAAGTGCCCACCGAGGTGCTGATCCCCGCGTTCATCGTCTCCGAGCTCAAGACCGCCTTTCAGATCGGCTTCCTGATCTTCCTGCCGTTCCTGATCATCGACCTGATCGTATCCTCGACGCTGATGAGCATGGGGATGATCATGCTCCCCCCCACCTTCATCTCCCTGCCCTTCAAGATCCTCCTGTTCGTCCTCGTCGACGGCTGGGACCTCGTGATCAAGGCGCTCGTGCAGAGCTTTCACGTTCACTGACCCATGGACCAGGACACCGTCATCAACCTCGCCTCGCAGGCGATGAGCCTCGCCTTCAAGGTCGCCGGGCCCCTGCTGCTCGGCGCGATGGTCGTCGGCCTGGTCGTCTCCATCTTCCAGGCCGTCACCCAGATCCAGGAGCAGAGCCTCACCCTGATCCCCAAGATCGCCGTGATCGCCGTGATCGCCGTGCTGCTCGGGCCCTGGATGCTCGACCAGATGGTCGCCTACACCACCAACCTCTACTCCGCGATCCCCACGCTGGTCAGCTGATGAGGGACGGCCCGCAATGACCCAGATCCTCAGTCAGCTCGCGGGCAACGAGCTCGCCGGCTTCATCCTCGTGCTCGCGCGGGTCAGCCCGCTGTTCCTGATCGCCCCCCCCTTCTCCTCGCCGATGGTTCCCCCGCGCGTGCGCGGCATCATCGCCGTGGGGATCTCCATGGGCCTCGCCCCCATCGCCCTGCACGGGCAGCACATCCCCAGCGACCCCATCACCCTCGCCGCCCTGATCGTCGAGGGGATGCTCGTCGGCCTCGGCTTCGCCTTCTCCTTCGCCATGCTGTTCGCCGCCATCGAATCCGCGGGCTCGCTCGCGGACCTCGGCGCGGGCTTCTCCTACGGCAACCTCATCAACCCCGTCAGCGGCGAGGAAAGCGGTCCCCTCACCCACGTCTACTCGCTCCTGGGGATCGCGGTGTTCCTAGTCATCGGCGGCGAAGGCTGGCTGCTGCGAGGCCTCGCCCGCACCTTCCAGCTCGTTCCCCTCACCTCCGCCCCCCGCATCTCCACGCTCTGGGGGGGCGCCGAGCACGTCTTCTCGACCGTGTTCGCCTCCGCCCTGGAGATCGCCGCGCCCGTGCTGATCGCCCTGATGATCACCGACGCCGCCTTCGGCGTGGTCTCCCGCGTGGTGCCCCAGCTCAACGTGTTCGCCGTCGGCTTCCCCGCCAAGGTCGCCGTCGCGCTGCTGCTCGTCGGGGCCTCCCTGCCGTTCGTCGCGGGCTGGATCGCCAACCAGATGTCCACCTCCGTCGGCGCCGCGCTCGGCGCCCTGCACGTCGCGTGAGGATGAACACGATGCCGATTACTCGAGCCCAGCCAATCCGTCAACGGAACGCCGACGCGATCGGCGGCCGTTCGACCGGGAGCCTGGAGGGGTAGGCCATGGCGAACGAGGACCGCACCGAGAAGGCCACCCCCAAGCACCGCAAGCGGGCGCGCAGCAAGGGTCAGGTGGCGCGCTCCGCCGACGTCGGCGGCTCGCTCGTGATCGCCGGGGGGCTGTTCGCGATCGCCCTGCTCGGCCCCTCCATCGTGGGCTCCGCGCAGGCCGCCTTCCGCGAGATCCTCGCCGAGATCGCCACGCCCGCCAAGGCCACCACCGCCGCCGGGCTGCACTCGCTGATGGAGGTCGGGCTCTCCACGCTCGCGCTCACCGTCGGGCCGATCGCCGCGATCTGCCTCGGCGCCGGCCTGCTCGCCGGCTCGGCCCAGGTCGGCTTCCGCCCCGCCCCCAAGGCGCTCGCGCTCGACTTCAAGCGCATCAACCCCGTCTCGGGTGCGCGCAACCTGTTCGGGCCCAACCTCCTCTTCGAGGCGCTCAAGGCGGTCTCGAAGATCGCCGTCGTCGGGGGCATCGCCGCCCTGGCGATCCTCCCCGGCATGAGCACCCTGGCCTCCGAAGTCGGCATCCCCCCCGGCGCCCTCGGACTCGTGATGGGCCACCGCGCGATGGAAATCGCCCAGCGCGCCACCTTCGCCTACCTTGCGATCGCCGCGATCGACTACGCCTGGCAGCGCCGGCGCACCGAGCAGAAGCTGCGCATGACCAAGCAGGAGGTCAAAGACGAGCAACGCCAGTACGGGCTGCCCGCCGAGGTCAAGGCCGCCCTGCGCCGCCGCCAGGCGCAGGCGGCGCGCAAGCGGATGATGGCCGCCGTCCCCGAGGCCGATGTGGTGATCGCCAACCCCACCCACTTCGCCGTCGCGCTGCGCTACGACGGCACCCGCCCCGCCCCCGAGGTCGTGGCCAAGGGTCAGGACCTGATCGCCCTGCAGATCCGCCGCATCGCCGAAGAGCACGACGTGCCGATCGTCTCGGACCCCCCACTTGCCCGGGCGCTGCACGCCTCCGCCGAGGTCGGCCAGACGATCCCCGAGGAGCTCTACGCCGCAGTCGCGCGCGTGCTCGCCTTCGTCTACCGCCTCGCGCGGCGTAGGAGGTACGCGCTGTGAACCTCGACACCGTCCGCCGCCTGCTGCGCCACACCGACCTGCTCGCCGCGGTTGCCGTGGTGATGGTCGTGACGATGCTCGTCGTCCCGCTGCCCCCTGCGCTGCTGGACCTGCTGATCACGCTCAACATCTCCGGCGCGCTCACGATCGTGGTGGCCACGATGTACCTCGGCAAGGCTCTCGACTTTGCCTCCTTCCCCTCCCTGCTGCTGCTCACAACGATGTTCCGCCTGGCGATCAACGTGTCCGTCACCCGCCTGATCCTCACCACCGGGGACGCCGGCAGCGTGGTGAAGGCGTTCGGGGAGTTCGTCGTCTCCGGCAACGTCGTCGTGGGCCTCGTGATCTTCCTGATCCTCGTGGTGATCCAGTTCGTCGTCGTCACCAACGGCGCCGGGCGCGTCGCGGAGGTCGGGGCGCGCTTCACCCTGGACGCGATGCCCGGCAAGCAGATGGCGATCGACGCCGACCTCAACGCGGGGCTCATCACCGACGAGCAGGCCCGCAACCGCCGTGGGGAGATCGCCCGCGAAGCCGACTTCTACGGCGCGATGGACGGGGCCTCCAAGTTCGTCAAGGGCGACGCCGTGGCCGCGCTGATCATCACCGCGATCAACCTCGTCGGCGGCATCGTCGTGGGCGTGGCCCAGCGCGGTCTCTCCTTCACCGAAGCCACCCACCAGTTCTCGCTGCTCACCGTCGGCGATGGTCTCGCCGCGCAGATCCCCGCGCTGCTGATCTCCGTCGCCACCGGCATCATCGTCACCCGCGCCGCCTCCGAGAAGGACCTCGGTTCGGACATCGCCTCCCAGATCCTGCGCCAGCGCAAAGCCCCCCTCGTGGCCGCCACCGTGATCGGCCTCTTCGCGCTCGTCCCCGGCCTGCCCAAGCTGCCCTTCCTCGCGATCGCCGCGATCTTCGCCGCGATCGGCTGGAGCGTGCGCCACGGCCTCCCCGGCGAGGAGCTCGACCCCAACGCGAGTGAGGCCGCCCTCGCCGCGGGCGGCGCCGGCGCGCTCGCGGCGGGCGCCGGCGGGAGCGGGGCGGGGCAGGGATCGGAGGAGGCGATGGAGCGGCTCTCCGTGGACCCCCTCGAGCTCGCCGTCGGCTTCGGCCTCGTCCCGCTCGTCGACGGCTCCTCCGGCGGGAACCTCCTGCGACGCGTGTCGGCTATCCGCCGCCAGATCGCCGGGGAGCTCGGGATCGTGATCCCCGCGGTGCGCATCCACGACGAGATCGGCCTGGAGTCCCACGAGTACGTGGTGAAGGTGCGCGGCTCCGAGGTCGCGCGCGCACGGATCATGCCCGGGCACCTGCTCGCGATGGACCCCGGGGACGCCGCCGGCGGCCTGCGAGGGATCCCCACCATCGAGCCCACCTACGGACTGCCCGCGGTGTGGGTGCACTCCTCCGACCGCGCCGAGGCCGAGGCGCTCGGCTACACCGTGGTGGACGCGGAGGCCATGATCGTCACCCACCTCACCGAGACGATCCGCTCGCACGCCTCCGAGCTGCTCACCCGCCAGGACGTGAGGACGCTGCTCGACCGCCTGAAGGAGACCAACGCCGCCGTCGTGGAGGAGATCGTGCCCGAGGCACTCTCCCTCGGCGAGATCCAGCGTGTCCTGCGCTCCCTGCTCTCCGAAGGCGTCCCCGTGCGCGATCTCGGCACGATCATGGAGGCGATCGGGGACAAGGCGCGAATAACACGTGACACCGGCCTGCTGACCGAGTACGCCCGCCAGGCCCTGGGCCGAGCGATCACAGCCCCGCACCTGGACGAGCGGCTCTGCCTGCAGGCGATCACCCTCGACCCCGCGATCGAGCAGGAGGTCGCCACCTCCATCACCCAGACCACAGACGGCGAGTACCTCGCGATCGACCCGCCCCGCGCGCAGGCGATCGTGGGCGCGTTGCGCGCCCAGGTCGAGCACGCCTCCGCACGCGGCACGCGCAATCCGGTGCTGCTCTGCTCCGCGCGCGTGCGCCGCCACCTGCGCAGGCTGATCGCCCAGGCACAGCCCCATCTACCGGTCTGCTCCTACAACGAGATCGCCCCCGGCATCAACGTCGAGACGATTGGAGTGATTCACGCATGAGCACCGCCCTCTACGACACCGCCCCCCACGACGCCGCTCCCCAAGACGCCGCTCCGCGCAACGGGGCCCACCAGCGCTCCGGCCACCGCCGCGGCCGCCCCCGCAGCGCGCCCGGAGACTTCGCGCCCCGCATCTATCGCGGGCGCAGCGTCGAGGAGCTGATCCCCCGGATCGTCTCCGAGCTCGGGGAGGACGCCGTCGTGATTCGCCACCACCGCGGGCTCACCGGCGGGTTCGCCGGTTTCTTCCAGCGGCCCCTCGTCGAAATCGAGGCCCGTCGGGGGGTCCCCGGGATCGACCGCTACGACGAGGACGAAGCCGCCCCCGCCCTGCCCGATGACGAGGCCTTCGCACCACCCGGCGGCGAGGCCTTCGCACCACCCGGCGGTGAGGCCTTTGCGCCGCCCGGCGGCGAGGCCTTCGCACCACCCGGCGGCGAGGCCTTCGCACCGCCCGGCGGTGAGGCCTTCGCACCACCCGGCGGCGAGGCCTTCGCACCACCCGGCGGCGAGGCCTTCGCACCACCCGGCGGTGAGGCCTTCGCGCCGCCCGGCGGCGGAGCCTTTGCGCTGCCCCACGATGAGGCGTCCGCACTGCTCCGTGACGAGGCCTTCGCGCCGCCCGGCGGTGAGAGGTCAGCCCTGCCCGCAGAGCTCGAAGACCCCCGGGCGGCGCCTGTGCCCGCCCCCGAGCAGTGGGGCGCCCCGAGGCAAATCTGGGCCACCAACCCCTTCGCCGCCGCGCTTGCCGAGGCCGAGGCCGCCGTGCGCGCCGCCGAGCCCGCCGTCCCTCCCGACCTCGACGCCGCGCTCGCCGAAGCGCTCGCGGAAGCCGAAGAAGCCGGGGTTCCCGCCGGAAGTGGCGAGCTGGAGCTTCCCGCAGAGATGTTCCCTCCGCCTCCCGACGATCTATACGCGGAGCCCCCGGAGCGGCTCGCAGAGGCCGCAGACGCAGAGGTTCCAGTGGAGCCCCCAGCCGTGGTGCTGCCCACCGCACCTCCCGTGTACACGCACGCGAGCGACGACATCGGTGAGCGAGACGAAATCGAGCGCACGCTGCTCGGAGTGGGGATCGGCGGAGAGTTCATGCAGGAGCTGATCGAGAGGGCCATCGCACACGTGTTGACGCTCATGCCCGCCTCCACGAGCCTCGCTCAGGCGGTGCGCACCGCGCTGGCTCAGATGATTCCGGTGTGCCCCCCGCTGCCCGCCGCAGGGGGCACGATCGCAGTGGTCGGCGCCGGCGGGAGCGGCAAGAGCGCCTTTTGCGCCGCCCTGCTCGACGCCTACCGCGAGCACGGCGCGCTGCCCGCCATCTGCGCCAAGATCGGGCCAGAGTCCCCCCACCCCACCTCCCAGGAGTCGGGGCCGCGGAACGGGTGGGCGGGATGCCTGCAGCTGCTGGACACACCCCCCGTCTCCTGTGCCGACCCGGACTCGATCGGCGCCCTCGCGGAGCTGCTGGCGCCGCTGGCGCCCGACCGCGTGGTGCTCGCGCTCCCCGCCACGCTCGGCGCCACCCCCGCCGCACAGCTGTTGGAGGCGCTGAGCCCACTGGGCGCGAGCGCGCTTGCGATCACCCACGCCGACGAGACCGATCAGCTCGGGGTGGCGGTGCAGGCGGCGTGCACGTTCGGGCTGGCCCCCATCCACCTGCTCGCGCGCACCGAGCGCGGCTGCGCCGAGGGAGGGCTCACCTGGATCGACCCCTGGCTGCTCGTCGACAGGCTGCTCCCGCCGCGATGAGGCTTCGCCGGGCAAAGGCGCAGGACGATCGCCCGGAGCTCATGCTCCCGGAGCGCTCGGACGCCGTGACCATCGTGCGCCCGAGCGGCGAGCGCGTGCAGGCGCGAGTCGCCGAACGCGACGGGGAGGAGCTGCTGGTGGCGCTGATGTTCCGCGTCGAACGCCCGTTCGACGCCGGCCGGCTCGACGGGCTGCAGCTCGAGTTCACCAACGACCGCGGGCGGGTCCGGTTGCAGGGCGCGGTCACGCTCGAGGACCGCGAGCTGCTGCGCTTCCGCGAGCTCGACTCGCTCGAGCTGATCCAAGAGCGGGAGTACGTGCGCGTGCAATCCACCCGGCCGGTGCTCGTCCTCACTGGCTCCACCCAGGGCACGGTTCAGACCTACTCCGTGGACCTCAGCGGCGGCGGGATGCTGCTCGCGGGGCCGAGCACGCTGAAGGTCGGCGAGCAGGTCCAGTTCCGGTTGACCACCGCCAAGAGCGCCCCGCCGATCACAGGTGTCGGCACGGTGGTACGCACCGACACCCAGGGCCGGCGCGCGCTCTGCTTCGACGAGATCGGCGAGGGCGATCACCGGCGTCTCGTGCGCTTCATCTTCGAGTGCCAGCGCGACGAGCGCCGTCGTGGCCTGGAGGTTGGCAGGCCACCTGGCCGGGCACCTCTCTCGCGGGAGAAGGGTGGCCGTCATGGCCGCTAAGGGCGACAAGGCGGCAAAGAAGGACAAGAAGGGCAAGAAGGGCGCGAGCGGGAAGGGCGCCAGCCAAGGCGGCGGAGCCGGGGGAGGGTCCCAGTTGATCCTCGCCGAGCACCCCCGCGCGGTGCGGGGCATCGCACGGGCCAAGGCCTGGGGCGGACTCGCAGGGTTCCTACTCGGGGGATATCTCTCCCTGCCCACCCAGACCCTCGCGGGGGCCGGCCTGCGTGCGCTGGCGGCGGGGGTCGTGTGTTATGTGGCGGCGTGGGCCGCCGCGGTGTTCCTGTGGCGACACCTCGTGGTCGCCGAGCTGCGCGGCGCCCAGCAGGAGGCGCTCGCCGTCGAAGTCGCCAAGCTGCGGGGAGCGCCCGGAACGGGCGAGCACGGTTCGACCGCGTAGGAACACCGGACCCACTGAGGACGAAGATGGATCCCATCCAACCGATCGGCCCCCGCCCACCCTGGCTCGCCGAGCTGGTGGCGGAGCAGACGCCGAGCGCCTCGCGCGAGCGCCGCAGGTCGATCTCAGAGCGCTCGCCTCGCGATAGAGGCCGCGGGAAGGGACCCACTCGTGAGTCGCTCCACGAGCAGCGCAACCCCGAGGACGACGAGCCCGGCGGCCGGCACATCGACGTGCGCGCCTGAAGCCGCTTGAGCCGAGCGGGGGACTGCGCTTTCACGATGCCTGTGCCCGCCCCGCCCTCCGAGCGGGGGATCGCACTCCACGGCGCGCGCGTGCTGGTGAGCCCACCGAGCGGTCGATTTGTCCCAAGTCGCGTGTGCGCACGCACCGCAAGTGGGCACTCAATCGCACGTGTCCAAGCGATTCGGCCCCCTCTCAAGTATCGCCCTCCGATGACGATAAACCGGCGTGAGACAAAGGGCTGACAGGGAGTCGGCCCGGGACTGACCAAACAATCGTCATCAAGGAGATGAACGCATGTCCCTCAGCATCAACACCAACATCGACTCGCTGATCGTTCAGCGCAACCTGAACACCAGCGAAAACATGCTGACCACGTCGACAGAACGCCTGTCCTCGGGTCTGCGGATCAACTCGGCCGCCGACGACGTCGCCGGTTACGCCGCCAACCAGCGCCTGCAGGGCCAGGTCAACGGTGTCGCCCAGGCGGCCCAGAACACCCAGGAAGCGGTCGCACTGGTGCAGACCGCGCAGGGCGCGCTCAACGACGTGGAGCAGATGCTCCAGCGGATGCGCGAGCTGTCGGTGCAGCTGGCCAACGGCACCAACTCGAAATCCGACGAAGAAGCGATCGAAAACGAGTCGAAACAGCTCGAAAAAGAGCTCACCCGGGTCGGCGAAACGACCAAGTTCAACGGCGTGGAACTCCTGGCCAAGGCGGAAAAAATCAAGTTCCAGGTGGGCGCCAACGAAAAAGAAACGATCGAAGTCGAAACCGCCGAACTCAAGAAAGACACCGAAGGCATCAAAATCAAAGAAATCAAAACGATTGAATCCGCGATCGAAAAAGTCGCCACATTGGCCGGCGAATTCGGTTCGGTGCAGGACCGTCTCCAGTACACCCAGAGCAACCAGGCGATTTACGGAGAGAACCTCTCCGCCGCCCAGAGCTCGCTCGTGGACGCCAACATGGCGGCTGAAATGAGCACCTTCACCAAGGCCCAGGTGCTGCAGCAGGCCGACGTGGCGATCCTCGCCCAGGCCAACTCGCTGCCCCAGGCAGTGCTGAAGCTGGTCGGAGGCTGATAACCAGATCTTCCTCAGTGGCGGCGCCCTGAGCGCCGCCACTGCAGCGAAGCCATCCCGGGGCGGGTGAGAGCCAGCCCGGGGGTGGTCACAACGCTTCAGACGGTCAGGGAAGGCCGGCACGAAGCTACATACCGCCGATTCATCGAGGGAACGGTGGTCGAGGTGGGCGGCTTCGGCTGCCCACCTCGTCGTTTTGCACGCCCCGCCCGCTTCGCCGTCCACGCCCGCTCGTCTCGTCGCGTTTTGCACGCCCCGCCTATCTCGTCGTTTGGCACGTCCTGCCCACCTGGTCGTTTGGCACGCCCTGCACACCTGGTCGTTTGTACACCCCGCCCGCTTCGCCGGCCCACCTCGTGCTTCGCTCCCCACGCCCGGCGCGGCCCGGCGCCGTGGCTAAACCTCCGTCTCCCGCTGCCGATCACCAGGTGCGATGTCGGTGGAATCCGTCCTCGCACGCGTGGCCACGATCGAACGGGCCATCGCCAACCCCGCGTCGCTGCTCTCCGCGAACGGCGCAGCGACGGGCGGGACACCAGCCCCAGCCGCGTCGGAATCGTCTACCAGCGGGGGGACCTCGTTCGCACAGGCACTACAGAGCGCAAGCGGCGAAGAAGGCGCGACTGCCAGTGCGGCCACACTCACACCAACCGCACCGTACACAGATCCGAGCACCCCCACTTACCCGGGCTCCGCGACGGCGGACCTCGCGATGCAAGCGAGCTCTCCGCTCGCGGTAGGCGCGGTGGCGCCGGTGGGCACAGTGGCGCCAGCGGGCACAGTGATGCCAGCGGGCACAGTGACGCCAGCGGATGCGCTCAGTGTCCCGAGCTCGGCGGGCGGAATGGGCCAGCAGATCGTGCGGATCGCCGAAAGCCAGATCGGACAGACCGAGCAGCCCCCGGGCTCCAACGAATCGCCCGCGATCGCCGGCTACCGCACCGCCACCGCGGGGGCGATCCCGGGAGCGCCGTGGTGCGCGTACTTCGCCTCCTGGGCCGCGCGCCAGGCCGGCGAGCCACTGGGCGCGAACGGCGAAGGACTGGGGTCCGTGGCACAGGTCTGGTCGTGGGCCCAGAGCACCGGCCGCGCGATCCCCAACGGACCGGGTGTCACGCCCCAGCCGGGCGACCTGATCGTGTTCGGCGACGAGCACGTCGGGATCGTCAAGGACGTGCTCCCCAATGGGGACATCCAGACGATCGAGGGAAACTACGAAAACAAGGTTGCCGCCAACGTGCGCACCCCCACGGAAGCCACCGGCTACGTGGACATGAACTGAGACGTCCCCACGAGGACGAGCTCTCTACGAAGCGCTTCGGTAGGAGCCCTCACACCAATCTTGGTTTTCCTGCGCGGTGGCGTCCGCCATCCCGCCGCGGCGTCCACTCGCCCTGTACGACCGCGTCGGCGACGAAGGTGTCGTCCGCCGATGGCACACCGTGCGCGGTCATCGGCCCCGCGAGCTTGGGCTCGTAGGCATATGCCGCAGGGGCATACGCCTGCTGGGCGTACGCCTCGTGCACGAGCGTTTCATCCGCAAACCCCTCGACGGGCTCGCCCTCCCCCGCGGTCGCCCACGCGCCGATCGCGTAGCGGAACTGGCCGCTCTCGTCGGTCACCCAGAAGGCTTCGCCATCCTCAGCGCTCTCGTGCAGGATCGAGCGGTCGTAGTGCTCTGCTATCTGCGCCAGCGCCTCCATGTCCTCAACATCGATCACGGGAACCCCGGGCAGCTGCCAGACGCGGGCGACCGGCACGATCATGCGACCGTAGCGCGCGCGGATGCTCGCCGACTCGTCCCGCGCTTGCGAGCGACCAGGCGCGAGCGCCAGCCGCAGGCAGACGAGGGCCGCCAGCACGGCGAGCACCACGAAGGCGATGCCGTACAGCGCGATCCGCCGCACGCTCGCCACCGACACCCGAGCCACCCCGAGGGAGAGGGAGGCCGGCTCCGAGCGCGTGCCCGTGGCCGAACCGGAGACCGAGGGGACGAACAGGCTTTCCGTAGAGTGTTCGCCGGCGGTGGCGACGCCGCCGGCGGCGAGCACAGGCTGGGCCTCTATCGGGCTGAGCTCGAACTGGATCTTCGGTGCGAACGTCGTGTGCACCGGCAGACCGTTCACCCTCCCCGCCACACTCACGTGCGGGACGAGCGTGAGCGTGTAGGAGCCGGTCGCCTTCGTCGCGGTTTCGACACTGTGCACCAGCGCAAGCAGCGAGGTCAAATCGAGCGTCCCCGTAACGAGCGCGCGGCTGCCGTGAAAGCGCGCGGGGGGCGCGAGTGCGAGCGCGGTGTGCCAGCCATCAGTGGAGACCACCGTCGCCTCGAGCGAGGCGCTCCCCCTGAGCGAGCGCCTGCCGGCGGCGTGCAGGCGGTAGGCGAAGCTGAAGTCGACCGCGTTCAGGACGTGCGCGAAGAGCGGATCACCTGTAACCGCCTGCCCGCCTGGGTAGGTCGGCCCGGCAGGCGCTTGGGCGGAGTAGGAGAGCCTGCCGCTCTGCTGGTAGGGGACCGTATAGGGGTAGAGCTTCGTCGGCGAGCGGGTGAACGCGAGCAGCGCGAGCACTAGGAACGGGATCGCCAGCAGGGCGCCGATCGCGACGACGGCGAACATGGGCGTCGCGGCGCCCTCGCCCGCGCGCCTTTGCCTGCGCCTGCGCCCTTGGGTCCGCGAGAACGCTCCACCGGTGAGGAGGAGCACCCCGACGAACAGGAGGATCCCCATCACAAGCGGCGAGCGAATCGACTGAAGGCGCAGGCCCACGCCCGGGATATGTATCCACAGGGCGCCGATCAGCTGGCTGGCAACCGGGTGTTCGGGGTCAACGAAGTTGTTGTTGTCCCCCTTGAACAGATACCTGTCGCCTTCGCGCCCGACAATCCGGTGCAGCACGATCGTGTGCAGCTGGTGGCTGTCGTAGGCGACGACTTCGCCTACACGGTAGTTGCTCTGGCTGCGCACGATCGCCAGGTCGCCGGTGTGAAAACGTGGCTCCATGCTGGTCCCGTGGGTGACCACATAGGTGGTCGAGCCGCCAACCTGGACCGGGGCGAGGTAGAACCACATAGTCCCCAGGATGATGAGTCCTAGGGCCGAGAAGAGGATTTTTCTAATGCGTCGAGGTCGCATTCCTGTTGTGTGGTTGTGGACGTGGGCGTGGAGGGCCGGCAGTGCCGGCCCTCCACGTTTGCCACTCGGTCGTTACACCTACGATGTGACGATGGTTTCCTGTACTTCGTCTTCTTCGATTTCTGTCTTCGTGAGCGGAGTTGCAAATTTGCATACGAATACTGCCGGTGAGCCCGGAGTTTCTAGTTTGCAATGCACCCAGGCTTTCGTTCCGGCCGTCTTCACTACGTTGATTTCGGCTTCTTTGGCGTCTGCCTCTCCTGCTGTTGGTGTTGCCGAGAATTCTGCCGTTTCGGCGGCCCCTTCTTTGAGCGTGAAGTGCAGGTTCGTGGTTTTGTAACCGGCCACAACCGCGGTGTTGGCACCGGCGCCCGATTCTTCCGCTTGTGTGTTGCTCGCGGTGAACGCATACGCGCCCACTCCAATCACGCCTGCGAGCACTAGTGCGCACAGACCCGCTATCTTTCGCTTGCGGCTAGCGAAGGTTCGCTTGCCTTTACGCATGAACACGTCGGGCCCCCTTTGGGATTTGGACACTTTTGGGATTTGGACACTCAATCGTGGACACTTGCGTGTCCTCTCCCGGGGCTATCGGCGGACGCCCATCAGCGCTTGAGACAGTATTTTCGGATGCAAGCATTTATGCGACGGCCCCGAGAGCCCGGGAGGAGCCCGGACGACGGCCCCCGCGGCTGGGCGCTCTGATAGACCCAGGGTGATGGAGAAGACCGTCTCGCCAAGGCCCCACCGCCTGCGCAGGCGCGCGGGTGTGCTCGTCGCGATCCTCCTGCTCGCGGGGATCCTCGCGTTCGCGCTCTCCCGTCTGGGGCTGCACCACATCGCCAGCGCGCTCGCCTCCGCGCAACCCGCCTGGATCGTGCTCGCGCTCGCGCTGATGGGGCTCTCGCTGCTGCTGCGGGCGGTCTCCTGGCACGAGGTCCTGCGCGCAGCGCTCCCCGACACCCCGCTCGCGTGGGCACCGGTGATCCGCGCCACGATGATCGGCGTGATGGGCTCCGCGGTCTTTCCCGGTCGCATCGGGGAGCCCACGCGGATGCTCGTGCTCACCCGCCGCCTCCCCGGCTCCTCGCGCCGGCAGCTGCCGATCGTCGCGGGCACCGTCTTCTCGCAGACGCTGATCAACCTGCTCGCCCTCGCGATCCTCGCCACCATCACCTTCACGAGCCTCGAACTCCTGCGCCAGCACGTCTCCGGCGTGGTGA
The DNA here is from genome assembly GCA_963713985.1 of uncultured Solirubrobacterales bacterium. Taxonomy (GTDB): domain Bacteria; phylum Actinomycetota; class Thermoleophilia; order Solirubrobacterales; family Solirubrobacteraceae; genus Palsa-744. The sequence goes on from OY970219.1 coordinate 3,361,458, forward strand.
TAGCGCTCTCAGTGCCGCTGCTCGTCTGCCTGCTCGTGGTCTGCGGACCCCGCCTGCTGGCCCTCGCGCAGCGTTCGCACTCGCTGCGCCTCGCGCTCGCCGCCGCCGCGCTCAGCCGGCTGCTCGGACTGGCGCGGCAGGGACTCGCCGCCTTCGCCACCCCTCGCCACGGAATCCCCGCGGTGCTTGCCCAGCTGCTCGCCTGGGCGCTGCAGTGGCTCGCCTGCTACGCCGTCCTCTGCGCGCTCGGACTCCAGTCCGATGGCGGCCTCACCGCCGCCGCGGCGGTGCTGCTCGCCATCAACGTCTCCGCCGTGCTCCCCGCCACCCCCTCCAACGTCGGTGTCTTCCAGGCCGCCTGCCTGGTCGTGCTCGCCGCCTACGGCGTCAGCGCCGGCCCGGCCCTGGCCTACGGGATCATCCTCCAGGCCGTCGAGGTCCTCACCGCGCTGGGGTTCGGCATCCCTGCGCTGCTCGGGGAGGGGATGACCTGGCGGGACATTCGCCGCGGCGCCACACTCGAGGGAGAGTCCACCCTGGACGACTGACTGTCTGCGCACCTCGACGGCCGACACGGTGCCCAGGGGGCTGCCCTGGGGACGATCGCGATACCGATACCTGATCCTCGCGACCGCGGCCATCTCTTTCTATGGGTAGCAAAGGTGGTAGACTTGGTGGGAGAAAGGAGCGGATGGCATGGCGTTGGCGCTGAACCCTGTTGAGATCGAGCATGAGGCGACTAGATCCGACCTCGCCGAGGTCGCGCGCTACCTGCAGGACCACCTGGGTCAGAAGCTGACGGCGTATCTGGCTGGAATGAGGGATCCCAAGATGGTCGGCAGGTGGGCACGGGGAACGGAGCCGCGCGACGCACCGGCAATGCGCCTGCGCGCCGCCTTCCAGGCCACGCGGATGCTCACCACGGCCTACGGCGATCGCACCGCCAAGGCGTGGTTCGTCGGCAGCAACACGCGGCTGGACGACGAGGCGCCGGCCATGGTGCTGCGCTACGCCCAGGTGCCCGACGACATGCGGATGGTGGTGCCGACCGCACGGGCGTTCGCCGGAGCGGGCGACTGAACGCCCCCGATCTCCTCTGGCGGCTCGGGCGCACCGACCAGCCGCTGGCCTTCGTGGCACGCCAGTTCTGCTCATGGCAGCAGCGCTGGGACGACCCGCGGCGCGCATATCGCACGCTGTATTGCGCCGGGCAGCCCGGGACCTGCATCGCCGAGGTGCTCGCCGACCTGCGACCGAACACCACGATGCTCGCCGAGCTGGCCGAGCTCATGGGAGAGAGCCCGGAGCTGCTGGAAGCCGCCGGGATGGTTGATCCAGGCTGGCGAGCGCTGCACTCCCTCCAGGCCGCCCGCCCGCTGTTGGATGGCGAGTTCGCCGACGTCGAGGACCTGCACATGCGCGCCGAGCTCGAGCGCCGTCATACCAGTCTGCTGGCCGCTCACGGCATGGATCACCTGAACATCAGCGAGATCCGCAGCCGCGCTCGCACGGTCACCCAGACCATCGCCCGCCACCTCTACGACGACGGCTACGCCGGCGTGGCCTTCAGCTCCAACATCGACGGCCAACCGTGCTTCGCGCTGTTCGAGGGACGCGCCGAGCTGCTGCCCATCGGCGAGCCACTCCCGATGACCGATGACCTCCCCATCCTGAGCCTCGTATGTGCACGGCTCGGCCTGCGCACCGCGTAGGCGTCGTCAGTTGACCATCGCCCGCAGCGACTGGCGCAGCGAGTGCGTGGTCTTCAGCACCGCCGTCGGCTCATAGCCGCAGTGGGCCATGCAGTTCTCACAGCGCGGGTCCCGGCCGCGGCCGTACTTGCTCCAGTCCGTGGTCTCCACGAGCTCCTTATAGGTCTGCGCGTAGCCGTCGGACATCAGGTAGCAGGGGCGCTGCCAGCCGAACAGCGAGTAGCTCGGGATCCCCCACGCGGTGCAGTCGAACTCCTCCCTGCCTTCCAGGAAGTCGAGGAACAGCGGGCTGTGGTTCAGCCGCCAGCGCTTGCGCCGGCCGTCCGCGAACGCCTCGCGAAAGAGCTCCCGCGTCTGGCGCACCCCCAGGAAGTGCTCCTGGTCGGGTGCTTTCTCGTAGGCGTAGGCAGGGGAGATCATCATCTCGTCCACCCCGAGCTCGTCATTGAGGAAGTCCAGCACCTCCCGCACCGTCTTCGGGGAGTCCTGGGTGAAGAACGTCGTGTTGGTGCTCACGCGAAAGCCCCTCGCCTTCGCCGCCCCGATCGCGGCGACCGCCTTGTCGAACACCCCCTCGCGTTCCACCGAGGCGTCGTGGCGCTCACGCAGACCGTCCATGTGGATCGCCCACGCGAAGTACGGGCTGGGCTTGAATTTGTCGAGCTTGCGCTCCAGCAGGATCGCGTTCGTGCAGAGGTACACGAACTTCTTGCGCCGCACCAGCTCCGCCACGATCAGGTGGATCTCCGGGTGGATCAGCGGCTCCCCGCCCGCGATCGAGACCATCGGCGCCCCGCTCTCCTCGATCGCCCCCACCGCCTGCTCCACCGGCATCCGCCGCGCCAGCACGTGCTCGGGGTGCTGGATCTTGCCGCACCCCGCGCACTCCAGGTTGCACTGGAAGAGGGGCTCCAGCTCCACGATCAGCGGGAACTTCTCCCGGCCCGCGAGGCGCTGGCGCAGCAGGTAGAGGCCCATGCGCGTGCTCTGTCTGATGCGCGCCGCCATCGTGGGACCCACCATAGCCTCCCCGCCAGCGGGCGTGAAGGGTGGCCCCCGCGATGCCCGTCACGCGACGGGCGTCCCCGCCGGTCTCATTCGGGGTCAGCTTTCCGGCGTCCACTCGTGCAGCGCCCCGGCGGCACGGCGCAGGGCAGCCATCGCGCGAGCCACCCCCGCCACTGTGCGCAGGGGGTTCGTCAGCTCCCTGGCCGGGGTGTCCGAGATCACCCGCACGACCGCAAATGGCCGCGCGCCCGCGCCGGGGGCCAGCCACACCGACTCCATGTCCACGGCGATCGCCCCCGCCTCGCACAGCTTCACGCGCGCGTCGCCCATCGCCAGGCGCGCAACCGAGGCGACCGTCCCGCGGCGCACCCTCAGACCGCGGCGCTCCAGCGCCTGCGCCAGCGTCTGCGCGCCCGCGCAGGCCACCGGCACCCCGTCGGGTCCCTGCACGGCGTCCGCCACCACCACGTCACCCACGTCGCTGTGCTCGTCCAGGCCACCGCCGAAGCCCATCACCAGCAGTGCCGCCCCCGGCCGGTCGAGCAGCACCGTGGCCGCGGCACGCGCGCGGCGGGGGCCCATGCCCGTGCGGTGCACCGTCGCGAGCGGGTGGGAACGCAGGCCCGCGGAGATCGCCCACGCCTCCAGGCGCAGCGGGGCGGCGATCAGCAGATCGCTCACGGGTCAGCTCTGCGGGGCCTCCAGCCCCGCATCGGATTGGGTGGGGGCACTCGCGGGGCGGGAGGGCCCCCAAGCCGCACGCTGTGCGTGCTCCAGCGCGCACCGCGCCGCTGCGTGACCGCTCAACACCGCGCCCTCCAGGGTTGCCGGCCAGCCCGTGTCGGTCCACGCACCTGCCAGTACGAGCCCCGGTACGGAGGTCCTCGGGCCGGGCCGCAGCGCCCCCACGCCGGGCTGCGCGCGGAACGTCGCGGCGTGCTCGCGCGTGACGAGGAAGCGCCCCACTCGCGCCGCGCGCGCCCGCGGGAAGAGATCGGCGAGCGCCGGCAGGTAGCGCTCCCGTAGTGCGTCCACGCTCATGCCCATCTCCCTGTCGGCCCCCGAGAGCGACACAGCCAGATATTGACAGCCCTCCCCCACGCCCCCCGCCTCGGTGCGGTCGAACACGTACTGGACCGGTGTGCCCACTCCCGCCGCGAACGGCAACTCGCACACCCTCCTGTCGTACACGACGTGGATGTTCACGATCGGCGAGCCCTGCAGCGCAGCCGCACCTGCAGCCGCGCCGGGATCCAGGCGCTCGATCAGCCTCCCCGCGCGCGCGTGGGGCAGCGCCACGATCACCGCGTCCGCCTGCACGCGGCCTCCGTCGCCGCTCCTCGCCTCTTCGCCAGCATCCCCTACCTCGAACCCGCCGCCTGTCGTGCTCACCCGCTCGGCCCGCCAGCCCAGCCGCAGCTCGACCCCCCTCGCGCGCAGCTCCCGCTCGGCCGGCTCGCCCACGATCTCGCTCAGGGGGCGGCGGTGAAAGCCGATGTCCCCCGCGTCCGCGCGCTCCAGGAGGCCGCGCTGGAACACGAACGCTCCGAGCGCCAGCGAGGCCTGCGCGGCGGGCAGGTTCAGCGTCGGCAGCGCGACCATGTCCCACAGCGCCGCCACCGCCCGGGGACCCTGGCCGTGGGCGGCCAGCCACGCCCCGAGGGTCCGCCCGTCGAGCTCGGGCGCGCGCGCGTTCAGACGCCCCAGCGCGAGCGCAGCGCGCCCCGCCCTCAGGCGTTCGCGCACCGTCAGGTGGCGGTAGCGCAGCAGCGCCCCCGCCAGGTGCAGCGGCGCCGGCAGCGAGGAGCGCCGCAGCATGCTCACCGCCCCGCCGCGGCTCACCACCGGGATCTCCAGGCGCGGCTGCAGGAACACCCCGTGCTCGCTGCCCAGTCGCGCGAGCAGCGCCCGGTAGGCGAGGCAGCAGCGCAGGAACACGTGCTGGCCGTTGTCCATCCGCAGGCCCTCGCGCTCGAAGGAGTACGCCGCCCCGCCCAGGCGGGGACGCACCTCCAGCAGCGTCACCTCGGCGCCGGCGTCGGCGCAGTCGAGCGCGGCCGCGATCCCCGCGAGGCCCCCGCCGATCACCGCCACCCGGGGCATCAGCCAGTCACCGGGGGCGGATGGGGCGCCTCCAGCATCGTGGGGAGAGCCTCACCTACCCTCCTCCTCATGAGCAGAGCCTCGCCGCTGTCCTCCTCCTCATGGGCCGGGCCTCACTGGTCCTCCTCCTGGACGCGTTCGGCGGGGTGGCGCTCGGGGATGCCCTTGCCGAGCAGCGCGCGCGCCGCCACCCAGGCCTTCTCGCGTTTGCGCAGCCGCGCGCGCCGGGCGAGCGCGCGGTCGGGGCGCTCCTCGATGTGGTGCAGCAGGCGCCAGTAGATGCCCGCCATCGCCAGCACGCACGCCGCGCTGCGCCGGTCCAGCAGCGCCACCAGCTCCATCCCCCGGTGAAACCAGTCGCGCGAGCGCAGGCACTGGAAGCGCATCAGCGCGTACAGCTGGCCCACGTCGCCCCCCTCGAAGCCCGCCACCATCTCGGGCTCCGCTACGCTCGCCTCGCGCGTGAGCGCCGCCAGCGCCGGCGCGTCCAGCGGGCCGTCGTCGTGCAGGTGGTAGCGCACCAGGTCCCTCGCCGGCAGGTACACCCGCCCGCGTTCGGCGTCCTCGCGCAGGTCGCGCGCGATGTTCGCGAGTTGCAGCGCCACCCCCAGGTCGTCCGCCAGCTCGCTCGCCGGCCGGCCGGCCCAGTCGCGGGCGCCAAAGATCGCCAGGCACAGCCTCCCGATCGAGCCCGCCACGCGCCGGCAGTAGACCTCGAGATCCTTGAAGCTCGCGTAGGTGCTCCCCAGCACGTCCATCCGCACTCCCTCGATCAGGTCCCCCAGCGCGTCCGCGGGCAGCCTGAAGCGCACGCTGGCGTCCGCGAGCGCCGCGAGCACCGGGTCGGGATCGTCGAGCTCCAGGCGCTCGAGCGATGCAGCCGCCACCTCCAGCCGGCGCAGCTTCTCCTCCCGCTCCAGCGTCCCGTCGGCGATGTCGTCCACGCGGCGCGCGAACGCGTACACCGCGCACATCGCCCTGCGCTTGTCGCGGGGGAGCAGACGGATGCCGTAGTAGAAGTTGCCGGCCGCCGCCCGCGTCAGCGCTTCGCACTGCCGGTAGGCCAACCGCGTGCGCGCCGGCGACGCGCTCACTCGCGCGCCCTCGGCGGGAGCGCCGACCCGCCGCCCAGCGGCCCCACCCACGCCGACCCGCAGCCCCACGTGCTCACCCGCGCCGCTCCGCCGAAGCCGGGGGAAACGCGCCTTTGGCGCGAGTCCCCGTTTCGGCCAGCGTCCTCGCGAGTGCCACCGCGCGGCGCGCGCGGCTGGCGCTGGGCGGAGCGCTCAGGACGTCGTACCCGGCTCTCGCGATCGCATCGAGCGCCGCGTGCCCGCCGCTCACGAACGCCGCCACCGCCACCCGCTCGCCCCCGTGCAGCGTGCCGATCAGCGGCGCCCCCTCCTCCAGGAGCTCGCGGGTGCGCGCCACCTCATAGGCGATCAGCCCCCGCACCCGCCAGTCGGCGTGGGCCCGGGCGAGCGCCTCCTCGGAGCAGCCGAAGCGTTCCCGGTCCTCCGCGGGCAGGTAGATCCGATCCCGGCGCAGGTCCTCCGCGACATCCTGCCAGTGCTCGGCGAGCTGCAGCGCGGAGCAGACCTTCTCCGAGAGCGCAATCCGCTCCGGGGTCGCTCTGCCGAACACCCCCAACACCAGCTCGCCCACGGGGTCCGCGGAGAGCCGGCAGTAGCCGAGCAGCTGCTCCCAGGTCTCGTAGCGCGCCACGCGCTGATCCACGCGGTTCGCCTCGATCAGCCGCTGGAAGCACTCGTGCGGCAGCGCGCACTCGCGCAGCGTCGCCTGCAGGCGCACCAGCAGCGGGTGTCGCGCCTGGCCGTCGTAGGCACGCCGAAGCTCGTCCTCCAGCCAGTCGAGCGCCCCCACGCGGTCGCCGGGAAACTCATCCCCGAGTTCGTCCACCAGGCGCGCGAAGCCGTAGACCGACAGCAGCCGCTCCCTGATCCGCCGGGGCAGCACACGGCTGGCCACCTGGAAGTTCTCGCCACCCCGGCGCGCCATCACCGCCGCCGGTGCCGGTATGCCGCCAGGGATCGCCGCCGCGTTCAACCGCCGGCTCCCGCGCCCACGCAACGCCCGAGCGCCATGATCGGGAAGGTCAGGCGGTAGAGGTGGTAGTTGATGTAGTAGTCCGACGGGAACCCCGTGCCCGTGTACTGCGGCTCGTCCCAGGTGCCGTCTGTGCGCTGGGTGCCGAGGAGCCACGCGACGCCGCGCTCCACCGCTGGTGAGCTCTCCAGGCCCTCGCCCGCGGCGTGCAGCGCGAGCAGCGCCCACGCAGTTTGCGAGGCGGTCGAGGGGCCGCGCCCGATCCACGCGGGCTCGTCGTAGGAGCGCGGGTCCTCCCCCCAGCCCCCGTCCTCGTTCTGGTGGACCTCGAGCCACCGCACCGCGCGGCGGACTCGAGGGTCCTCGCCCCTCAACCCCATCGCGATCAGGGCCGGCACCGCGGCGCCCGTCCCGTATACGTGGTTGACCCCCCAGCGCCCGAACCACGACCCGTCCTCCTCCTGCTGGGAGAGCAGCCAGGCCAGGCCCGCACGGGCAGCCTCGCTGTCGGTGCGGCCCACCGCCGCGAGCATCTCCAGCACGTGCGCGGTCACGTCCGCGCTCGGCTCGTCGATCACCTCCCCGAAGTCGAGGAACGGGAGCGCCCTGACCAGCGCCCGGGTGTTGTCCGCGTCGAACGCCCCCCACCCCCCCTCCCTGCATTGCATGCCCTCGAGCCACCTCACCCCGCGGTCGATCGCCTCCTGCGAGCGCTCGGGCAGACCCTGTGGCTCCTCCCCCTCCGGCCTGCGCCGAGCGGAGGAGCGTCCCAGCTCCGCGGGCTCGACCGCAACGGCCCGCAGCAGGGCCAGCACGACCTCGGCGGTGTCGTCCACGTCGGGGTAGTTGTCGTTGGCGAACTCGAACGCCCACCCCCCCGGCTCGAGCTCCGGGCGCGCCACCGCCCAGTCGCCGCGGACCCGCACCTCCTCCTCCAGCAGCCACCGCGCCGCCCGCGCGAATGCGGGATGATCGCGCGGCAGGCCGCCGTCGCCGAGCGCCACTATCGCCAGCGCCGTGTCCCACACCGGCGACTGGCACGCTTCCAGACGCCGGCTCGGTGCTGTGGGAGCGCCAAAGACCCGCGGCTCGCCGCCCCCGCGATCCTCCACCATGAAGCGCTCCAGCCCCTCCAGGCCCCGGCGCATCACCGGGTGATCGAGCTGGTAGCCCCCGAGGTGCAGCGCCATCAACGAGTACACCCACGGCGGTTGGATGCCCCCCCACGAGCCGTCCGCCTCCTGACGGCGCACGATCCAGGACTCCGCGCGCGCGATCGCATGGCGGCGCAGCGGGCGCAGCGGGTGGCGTTCATAGAGGCGCAGCGCGCGGTCCAGGCGCCTGAGCCATGCGGCGGCCACGGAGCGGTTCTGCGGCGCGGTCGAGCGCCGTGGGGTCCAGGGCTGCGAGCCGTGCAGGTCGCGCAGATCGAACGCCGCCGGGCGCCTGGGCCGGCGTGCCATCACCAGCGACAGTGCCACAATCGTCTGGCGCGCCCAGCAGGCGAAGTCGTAGATGTTCAGCGGCGCCCAGCGCCCCAGCAGCATCACCTCAGGGGGCAGCGCCGGGACCTGCTCCCACGGCCACAGCCCGAACAGCGCCAGCCACACGTGCGTGAACACCCGCGCGCCCTCGAGGCCGCCCGCGTCGCGAACGAACTGCGCCGCCGCGCGCATGTGCGCCGCGTCCGCTGGGTCCCCCGCCAGTCGCAGCGCCCAGTAGGCCTCGATCGTCGTCGAGAGGTCCCCCGGGCCGAGGTGGAACTTCGCCCACGTCCCATCCTCGCGCTGCTGAGAGCGGAGCCATGCCGCCGTGCGTTCGGTCTCCGGGAGCGTACGAATTCCCAAGAACTCGCGCAGGAGCATGTCCTCCGCGTCCATGGTCACGTTCGTCTGCAGCTCCCCCCGCCACCACCCCGCCTCGTCCTGGAGGGAGAGCAGGTGATCGCACGCGCGCTCCAGCGCGATCGCTGCCTCGCTGCGGGTCGTGGCGATCGAGGTCGGCATGGTCAGGCGTGCTTATCCTTTCGTATCCAACGACTGCGCGGGCGGTGATATCACGTTATGAGCTTCACCGGCGCGATCAGCGCACCAGTACCTCGGGGCGGCCTTCGGCGATCACGTGTTCGCGCAGCACCGCCTCCGACACCAGGCGCGGGGCCGGGGCGAGGAAGCGGTAGAGAATCAAGCCGTGGACATCACTCTGCTGCGCCAGGTGAAAGCCCGGCGCCGGCGATTCGCCCGCGCCCGGGCGCAACGGCGGATAGCCGGTCTCGTCGATTTCGCTCACCGCCGCCAGCGCCCCCCGGCGCAGATTGCGCAGCGGCGGCAGGTAGTACTCCAGCGGCGCCGCACCCAACTCCACAGTGGTGAGCACCCGTGCCCGGTGCGTGCGCCCGATCGCCTGCGCGAGGCCCCGCCAGTCACCGCGCTGCAGACGCGGGCTGAGGTTCACGTCGACGCTGAGCGCGAGGAAGCCCAGGACGATCAGGCCCGCCAGCGCCATCCCCGCCCGGCCGGTGCGCTGGGCGACCACGATCGCCGCGATTCCCGCCGTGAGCGGGATCGTCGCCGCGACCACGTTGCGCGGCGCCAGGTAGTCCGCGCCCCCCACCGCCATCGCCACCGGGGTCAGCACCCCGCACGCCGCCAGCCCCAGGGCAAGCAGCGCCGCGTCACTCTCCCGCGGGGTGAGCGCTCGCCACAGGCCGTAGCCGATCCCCGCCAGGATCGTGAGCGCCACCGCCAACTCCACCCCGTGACCCAGAGGGGCGCCCGAGTAGCCCGTCAGGTAGTACTGGGGGATCGTTTCCAGGCGCGCCGAGAGCGCCCATTCCCCGATCCACTGCGTGCCGTGCCCCCCCTGGGCGAGCGCGAGCGGAATCAGCGCAACGCCCACCGCCCCGATCGCCGCCACCGCGGGCAGCACCACCCTCCAGCGCCCCCGCCCGCGCAGCAGCCAGAGGCACATCGGGACCAGCAGGAACACGGCGAAGTAGTGGGTCGCCAGCGCCGCCGCGCCGCTCGCGGCGAACGCCGCCAGCCTCCGCGGCGTGGGCTCGGCGTCGGCGCGCAGCCAGCACCAGATCGCGAGCGCCGCCAGGAACACGAACAGGCCGTACGCGCGCGCCTCCTGCGAGTACCACACGAGCAGCGGGTTCGTGGCCACCAGCGCCGCGGTGGCGATCGCTGCGCGGCGGCCGGCCAACTGCTGCCCGATCCCCCACGCCACCGCTACCGTCGCGATGCCCGCCAGCGCCGAGGGCAGGCGCAGCGCGACCTCTCCGGTGCCGAAGATCCGCGACCACCCCCAGATCAGCACGTACCACAGCGGCGGCGTGTTTTCGCGATGCTCGACCGAGCGCAGCGTCGCCGCGAGGCTCGCGTGCAGCGTGTGCACCGGCACGTACGCCTCGTCGTACCAGAAGCTCTGGAGGTCGAGCGTGCTCAGGCGCAGGGCCGCCGCCAGGAGCAGCAGCGCCGCCAGCGGCCACCACCGCGCCGCTGCTCTAGCCATTCCTCAGCGGTTCGTCCGGCGCGCCGGGCGGGGTCGGCAGGCCGCACAGTTCTTCACCCACCGCCGTGCCGAAGCAGGCGTAGCGGTTCTCGCGCTTGTCCTGGAAGTAGGGAGGCAGGTAGAAGCCGCCCCTCGCGGCGCGCAGCCCGTGCACGGTGGGGCCGGTCATGATCAGGCACACCTGGGGCTGTGTCCCCGGGGGCGCTTGGCCGAGGTTGCCGCACAGCACGTCGCGCGTCGTGTGGTGGGTGAGATCCTGTTCGATCGAGATGTTCTGCTGGGCGTGGTGGGCGTAGTCGCGGCCGACCACCGCCCGCCATGTCCGCAGGTCAACCGTCAGGCGTTCGTTGACGTGTACCTGCAGCACCACGTCGTTGACCACCGCCACCGCGAGCACCAGGAACGCCAGCACCAGCAGCGTGCTCTCCACGCGGCGCTGCTCGCCTCGGCCGCGGCGCTCGTGCTCGCGCGGGCGCAGGCGCTCGGGCAGGCGCTCCCAGCGCCCGCCCGGTTCGACGCTGCCAGCCGCCCCGCTCACCGCGCGCGCTCCCGGTGTCCGCCCGGCTCGATGCCCAGCGCCGCCCCGCTCATGAGGACGCCGGCGAGAACAGCGGAGCGGTTTGGTGGACGATGAACAGGCCCTGCACCGCGAACACCGCAATCAGCAGGCGCCGGTCGCGTGCCACCACCGCCAGGGGGAGCGCCCACAGCGTGTACCACGCCAGGAGCCACGTGCTGGTCACCGCGATCGCCAGCAGCGTCCAGCCCGAAGCCGACACCCAGTCGTACCCCCGCCAGGTGCGCCACAGCAGGTGCGCCACGATCGCCACCAGCGCCACCTTCAGCAGCGCATGATCGACCGGGAACACACCCGGCTTGCCCAGTAGGTGTGCGATCTCGGTGGGGAAGCTGTCGGTCGACACCAGCGCGGCGTCGCGGTTGAGCGCCGAGATCACGTCGAGGCCGTGCAGGCCGAACACCGGGTAGGAGACCACCGCGATCGCCACCAACGCCCCGACCGCGCCCGCCAGCGCCCTCCAGTCACGCCGCGCGAGCAACATGAATGGCAACAGCACCGCTCCTGTCGCCTTCACCATGCCAGCCGCCACCACCGAGGCGCCCGCCCAGGCCTGTCGATTGCTCAAAAGCCGGCCCCGAGACGGGGAGCCAGAGCCGGTGGGGTTCTCTTCACTTACGAGGAGCGCCACCGCGGCCATCATGAGGAAAGTCATGATCACGTCGTTGTGGGCGCCCCCCAGCCCGTACAGGACCCACAGCGGGTTGGCCCCCACCGCCACCAGCGCGAAGGCCGGGTCGTACCCCCGGGCCCGCGCGCAGCGCCACGTCAGCGCCAGCGTGCCGGCGCTCGCCGCCAGCGCCTGCACCTTCGCACCCCACACCGCCCCCTTCAGGCCGAGTGCCGCGAGGGGGTAGGAGATCAGCGTGTACAGCGGCCCGTAGGCGGTCGCCACTTTCAGCCAGTCCTCGCCCACGTATTTGAAGATCGGGTCCCGTTCGATCCCGATCGGGCCGTGGAGGTAGGGGTCGAGCCCGTGCAGCACCCCCATGCGCGCGTAGGCGACGTAGCTGAACACATCGGTCGAGAAGAGGATCGGGCCGGCGCACACGATCACCGCCAGCGTCCCCGCCAGCGCGATCGACCAGCGGGCCGCGCGCGGGTCACCCGAGAGGCGGCGCATCAGCGCAAGCAGACCGGCGTAGGCGCCGGTGAAGCACACGAGCGCGATCAGGAAAACCCTGAAGCCCAGGCGCTCCCCGATCCCCCACTGCAGCCACCCCGTGATCCCCGGTGAGCCCGGGACCAGCGGGGAGTGGCCCACCGCCCCGTCGAGCACCACCTCCAGGGTGGCGGCGAGCAGCACCAGCACGCACAGCCCCCCCAGCGCCAGCGTCGCGCGGCCCGGGCGAGCGAGGTCTGTCCGCGAGCCCGCCACCCCTCCCAGGGGGGCCGGCTGTGGCAGTACACCCGCCGGGGTCAATCTTCCGGCGGGCTCTCGAAGCGCAGGATCGCGAGCGCGCCAGTGACCTCGAACACGCGTTGCACCGCGGGCTCCCCCGGCCGCAGCACCAGCTCGCAGCCGCGCTCGCGGGCGCGGGCGTCGGCCTGCAGCAGCAGCCGCAGACCGGTCGAGTCGATGAACGCGAGACGCCCCAGGTCCACGATCATGCGCGCCGGGGTCTCGCGCTCGGCGGCCGCGAGGCTCTCTTCCATCTGGCGCGCCCCCGCCAGGTCCAGCTCCCCCACCAGCGAGAGGCTGACCGTACCGTCCTCCACCACGCTCGAGATCGCCAAGCGGCCCGGGGCCGGCGAAGCTCCGCTCATGCCGGTGACTCTAGGGCATAGCGAGGCGGCGCGGCCGTGCTCACAGGGTGCTCCACACGCTCTTGGTCTCCAGGTACGCCTCCAGGCCCGCGTGGCCGTGCTCGCGTCCCACACCGGAGGCCTTGAAGCCGCCGAACGGGGCCGAGGGGTCGACGCTGCCCCAGCCGTTTATGTACACCGACCCCGCCCGCAGCAGCGCGGCGAGACGGTGCGCGGAGCTCAGTCCCTGAGTCCACACCCCCGCGGCGAGGCCGTACTCGTTGTCGTTGGCGCGGGCGGCAACCTCCTCGAGCGTGTCGTAGGGGGAGGCCACCAGCACGGGGCCGAAGATCTCCTCGCGCGCGATCTTCAGATCGTCGCTGGTGGCGCTGAAGAGCGTGGGCGCCACGAAGTAGCCGCCGCTGTCGGCGAGCGCGGCCTCGCCGCCCACGACGAGCTCCGCGCCCTGCTCGCGCCCGGAGGCGATGTAGCCCATGACCCGCTCGTGCTGCTCGGCGGAGACCACCGGTCCCATCTGCGTCTGCGGGTCGAGGCCCGGCCCCAGGCGGGTGCCCGCGGCGCGCTCGGCCAGGGCGCCCACGACCTCGTCGAAGTGCTCCCTGGGCACGAACAGCCGGGAGCCCGCGTTGCAGGCCTGGCCGGAGTTGAAGTAGATCGCCTGGTAGGAGCCGGCGATGGCCGCCTCGAGGTCGGCGTCGGGGAGGATGATGTTCGGCGACTTGCCCCCCAGCTCCAACGTCACGCGCTTGAGCGCGCGGCCGGCCTTCGCGCCGATCTCGCGGCCCACCGCAGTGGAGCCGGTGAACGCGATCTTGTCCACCCCGGGGTGATCGACGAGCGCCGCGCCGGTCTCGCCGTCGCCGGTGAGCACGTTCAGCACACCCTCGGGCAGCCCCGCCTCCAGGGCGAGCTCCCCGAGGCGCAGCGCGCTCAGCGGGGTCTGCTCGGCGGGCTTGAGCACGATCGTGCAGCCCGCGGCGAGCGCCGGCGCGAGCTTCCAGATCGCCATCAGCAGCGGGAAGTTCCAGGGGACGATCTGCGCGCACACCCCCACGGGCTCGCGGCGGGTGTAGCAGTGGACGTTGGGCGCCGTGACCGGCAGCACGTTCCCCTCGATCTTCGTGGGCCACCCCGCGAAGTAGCGCAGGTGCGCGGCGCTCCCGCCGACGTCCACATACTGCGCGAGCCCCACGGGCTTGCCGTTGTCGAGGGACTCGATCTGCGCGAGCTCCACCGCGTGCTCTTCCAGGGACTGCGCCAGCGCCAGCATCAGCCGCTCGCGCCCGCTGGGTGCCATCGTCGCCCAGGGGCCCTCCTCGAATGCCGCCCGCGCGGCCGCCACGGCACGCTCCACGTCCTCGGGGCCGCCCTGCGGGACGTGCGCGATCTCGCGTCCGGTGGCGGGGTCGAGTGTGGCGAACGTGCGCCCATCGGCGGCCTGGGGGCGCTCGGAGCCGATCAGCAAGCTGTGGGGGCCCGCGATGAACGCGCGCGCCTCGGCGCCCAGCGCAGCGGGCAGCTCAGCCTGGTTGGAGGGGGGGAGGAGGGGGAGGGGTTCGTGGTTGCGGTGTCGGCGGTATCGGCGGTGCCCGTAGCGGCGGTCATGGCGGTCTCCCTAAGGTCGCAGGACGATCTTCAGCGCCTCGCGGCGGTCATACAAAGCGTAGGCCTCCGGGGCCTCCTCGAGGCTCATGTGGTGCGTGACCAGCGGTCCGGGGTCGAGCACGCCCGCGGACATCAGCGCGAGCACGCGGTCGATGTGTCCAATCACGTTGGCGTGACCGGCGCACATGCGCAGCGACTTGATCCACAGCAGGCCCATGTGCAGCTCCGCGCGCTCGGCATACACGCCGATCGCCTGCACGGTGCCGCACTTGCGCGTCAGGCGCAACGCGAGATCGAGCGCCTTGGGGTGGCCGACCGCGTCGATGCACACGTCCACCCCCCGTCCGTCGGTCGCCGCGCGGGCCGCCGCACGGGGGTCCCCATCCTCGAGGTGCACCGCCTGCGCGCCGAAGGACTCGGCGACCGCCAGGCGCTCGGCCACGGTGTCGACCGCGATCACGTGCGCCGCCCCCGCGGCCCGCGCGGCCTGCACGGCGCACAGCCCGACCGGCCCGAGCCCCAGCACCGCCGCGACGTCCCCGGCCTGCAGGCCGCTGTCGAGCACCGCGTGAAAGCCCGTGCCCATCACGTCGCCAGCGAACAGCGCGACATCGTCGCTCATCCCCTCCGGCACCCGGCGCAGCACGAGGTCCGCGTTCGGCACCAGGGCCCGCTCGGCCTGGGTGCCCTGCAGCGAGCCCAGCGTGGCCCCGTGGCCGAAGGTGCGGGAGGACTCGCACTTGTGAAAGGCGCCCCTGCGGCAGAACCAGCAGTGGCCGCAGGCCGTCTGGAAGCAGCCCAGCACACGGTCGCCGGGGGCGACCTCGCGCACCTCCTCACCAGTGGCGAGGACCGTTCCCACATACTCGTGGCCGATCGTGAACCCCGGCTCGATCTGCACGCGGCCGTGGTAGATGTGCAGGTCCGACCCGCACACCCCCGTGGCCTCGATCCGCACGATCGCATCGCCCGGGCTGCTCAGCTCGGGCTCGGGCACCTCCTCGACCGCCACCCGTCCGGGGGCCTGAAACGTGACGGCGCGCATCTGCGTAGGCACCCTAGAGGATCGCGACCCCGTGCGCCGCTGTCCGCTGCCATTTGCCTGGCAGGATGCCCGGATGGGCTCGCGCTCCGAGCGGACGCTGTTCCGGGCGGGCGCTGTTCACCCCAGCAGGTTGCCGCCTGCGTGGGCTCGCCCCCCCGAGCGGTCGCTGTTCATCAGGCAGGTGCCGCCTGCATGGGCTCCCGCTCCGAGCGGCGCTATTCACCCGGCAGGGTGCCCGGGTGGGCCCGTATGTAGGCGATGCGCGCCCGCTCGCTCGTGACGATCCCCCGAATGTCTTGCAGGCCGTGCACGATCTGGGGGAGCGATGCGCCGCGGAGGACTTTCTTGCGTTGGCGGGGGTTGGTGGCGTGCTCGGCACGCGCCACCTCGCTGCGCACGCCCCTGAGCGTGACCGCGTCGCGGCGCAACTGCTCCCCAAGCGATGGTTGCGCCGGCTCCGCCGCCGGCGGGCCGGGGCTGTCGGGGTTGTCGACCGCCTCGGTGACCGTGCGCCCGTCGCGCAGCTCGATCGTCGCGGTGATCGCCCCGCGGTAGAACTGCCCGTCGTAGACGACGATGAAGACGTGCTGGGGCCCGCTTGGACGCAGCGTGCGCACGTCGCGAGGGGTGGCCAGCGTCACCGAGACGACATCGGCGTCGGCTTCGCCGGTGACGATCGTGTGGCCGGGCAGTGTGCGGCGCTCGCGCTCGGGGGCCGGCAGCGCCGTCGTGCGCCTGCCCAACAGACTTTCTTCGGGGCCGCCGTGAGTTTCGAAGCGAACCGGCGGCAGATTGCGCGGAGCCGGCCCATTGCCGCCGCCGCTCCTGGCGCCGGAGTCGTAGTGAACGGCGCCCGTGCGCGTATCGATGCTCGCAAGACGTCCCTCGACGATCTGCCCCAGGGCGTTCGAGCCGTCCGCGCTCGCCGCGAACCCCCACGGCGCGCCGCCGTTGGGGTCGGGTGCGCGCGCCTGCGGCGTTGACAGGGGACCCGGTTTCGACTGCATCGCGGGACCGAGGACCCTCCGTCCGCCGATCGCCGCGGAGATGCGCAGCGGCTCGTCCCAGTGACGGCCGGGCAGCACCGCGAAGAACGCGTGGTTGGCGTCGAGCGCCAGTGGACGTGGCGCGCCCGCCCCGAGCAGCAGCGGATGCGTGGCGTCGCGCGCCAGCATGCCGTAGACCACCGTGCGCAGCGGGCGCGGCGCGTAGGCGAAGGGGTCGGCGACGTAGCTCACGGCTTCGCCCATCGGCCTGAAGCGGGTCAGCTCGCCCGGCGAGTCGCAGCCACCGACGCCGTCTTCGGATTCCTCGCCGACGCTCAACGCCAGCGCCGCCCTGCCGGGCCGGGGCTCGACGAGCCGATGGCCCTCGACCGCCCCGACCTGCACGCAGATGAGGCGCGCGGGACGGTAGCCCGGGCCGAAGTTGGCGCGCGGGTTGCGCGATCCCTGCCAGCTGCGCAGCGCCCATTCCGGGCCGCCCGCGGGATCCTTGGCGTGCAGCGTCTCGCGCACGGTGCCCCTCAGCGGGATATCCGGTGGCGGGATGACCTGGCGCTGCGGGAACGGGTTGCGGTAGACGGGGACGGGGGGTTCGCGCAGCGGTCGGCTGGTCGTGCTCGCCGGGCCTTCGACGGGCGTGAACGGCGGTTCGAGGAGGTTGGTCGAGCGGTGGTAGGCGACCGAGGCGCCGTCGCGCAGGTGCGCGGTCAGCGTCAGCGAACGCGGATCGACGTGCCCGTCGAGCACCGCGAGGAACACGCCGCCGTGCGGGTCGATCGCAAGCTGCTGCGGCGCACCGGCGCCGGTCAGGGTGAGCGAGGCCACCCGCCGCGCGGCCGCTCCGTACACGAGCGTGCGCGCGGGGTTGTTTCCCCACGGAGTCCCGGTGTGTTCGCGTGCTTCGGCAACGAAGCGCCGCATCAGCACGAACAGCGGGTGCGCCCCGAGGCGACCGCACACTGCCGGCGTCATCGGCGAGCCGAAGCGGCTCGGATTGGAGCGTCCGAGCTCCTGCGAGGTCTGCGCGCAGTTCTCATCCGGGTAGGCCCCCGGTCCGAGGTCCGCTCCGCCGCTGATTTCCCACGGCGAGCCGCCGTCGGGATCGGCGACTTCGAACGCCGAGGACTGGGCGAAGGCGATCGTGTGGACGTGACCGTCGCTCGTCACCACCACCACCCGCGGGCGCACTTCTTCCACGTAGCCGGGGTACACCGTGATGAAGCTTCCCTGCGGGCCGAGTCGCAGCGCTCGCGCTCCTTCGGGTCCGTAGACCGTCACCGACCGCGCGCCGGGGCCCGCGACGCCGTTGACGACCGTGCGCGCGCCCTGCGTGCTCGTTCCCACGAACACCCTCGAGCCCGCCAGCACCGGACCGTCGGGAGCGTCCACACCACATGCATCGACGCCGCCCAGCGGCAGCGCGCGGAACACGTGGTCGAGGCCGACGATGCCGAACTGACCGTCCAGCACCTGCCCGACGGCGGTGCAGGTCTCGCCGGCGCGGGTGCGCGAGAGACGGATGTCCCACGGCGGTTGCGAGGGGTCCGGGTCGGGCGCGTCGAGGCCGGCGAGTCGCACCGTTGCGGGCAGCGGCACCCCGCTCGACTGCAGGTCCACCGCGTTGGGGGCGGGGAGCGGCGCGCCCCGGGTGATCAGGATCGCCGCCGCGGCGACGCCCGCGAGCAGCAGCGTGAGCACGAGCGTCAGCAGCAGCGTCCGTCGCGTCACGCCGCCCCGGGGTCGCGGTGGCTCGCCGAGCCGCCGAAACTCCTCACCGAGCGCGTCGAGCACGGCAGGCGGGCGCTCGCTCATGCCTGCTCCCCGGTGGCGAGCTGTACTTCCAGCGCACAGCCCAGCGCGCGCAACCCGCGCGAGACCCGAGCCCGTGCGGCGAGCTCGGAGATGCCGAGATCGCGTGCGACCTCGGCGTAGGACCGCTCCTGGACGATGCGCAGATCGAGCGCGCGCCGCTGCTCGGCGCTCAGGCGCACGAGCTCGCTGCTCAGCGCCGCGCGCAGCCGCTCGAGCCCCGCTCGCTCCTCGATCAGCGCCAGGTCGTCCTCGTGCGCGAGCGGAGTTTGGATCCCGAGGCGCCCCAGGGCGTGCCGCTCGACACGGCCGCGACGCAGGTAGCGCGAGAGGCGACGGCGGGCGATCGTGTACAGCCACGCCTGGCGCTCCTCGCGCGAATCGCCGCGCAACCCCCGCCAGCCGAGGTAGGCGTGGGCAAACGTCTCTGCCGTCAAATCCAACGCCGTCTCCGGGTCGAGCGTGCGGCGCGCGAGAAACACGAGCAGCCCCTCGCTCTCACGGCGATAGAAATCATCGAACTCCCCCGCGTTGGCCATCACACCTCAATGTGCCACCAGCCGGCGAAACGTGACGCACGGTCCGGCGAGGCGCGGTCCGGCGAGGCAGGTGACTCACGGGACTCCAGACCAGTGGACCCGCCGGCGACCTCCGCGCCGCGCGCCCGCCTACCGCGGGCGGCCGACGTGGAAGCCCTGGGCGTAGTCGACGCCCAGCTCACCCAGCAGCCGCATGGTGGGCTCGTCGCCCACGAACTCCGCGATCGTCTCGCGGCCCATCCCCCGCGCAACTTCGGCGATCGCGCGCACCATCACGCGGTCGTGGGCGCCGGTGCAGAGGCCGCGGACGAAGTCACCATCGATCTTCAGGTAGTCGAAGGGCAGCCGCTTGGCGTAGTAGAGCGAACCGAAACCCACCCCGAAGTCGTCGAGCGCGACCGCGCAGCCGAGCGCCCGCACCCCCTCACAGAAGGCCGTGGCGCAGCGCATGTCGGAGATCGCGGCGGTCTCGGTGATCTCGACGATCAGCCGCGTGGGATCCACCCCATGGTGCGCGAGCTCGCGCTCGATGTGGGCGAGCATCCCCGCTTCGGTGACCGAGAGCGCGGAGAGGTTGATCGCCACACGCCGGCCCCCCGGGGCGGTGCCGAGCAGAGTGGCGACCCTTTCCACCACCAGCCGATCGATCCGGCTCACCAGCCCATAGCGCTCCGCCGCGGGCAGGAAGGCCCCGGGCGCGATCAGCCTGCCCCCGGGTTCGTCCGCCAGGCGCAGCAGCGCCTCGTGGTGGGAGACCGTCCCGCACCTCAGTGCCACGATCGGCTGGTAGTGCAGCTCGAACAGCCCGTCGCGCAACGCGCGGCGCAAACGCCCCAACCACGGTCGCCGGTGCAGGCCGGCGGGGGAGCAGAACGCTTCGCCTGCCGGCTCGGGGTAGCGCCTGCGGATGCCCGCCGCGGCGCTGCCATCCAGGATCGGCCAGCGCTGGGCGCGGAGCACGAAACGGGGGGTGGTCGGGGTCACCGAGCTGGCCATCGCTGCCGCAGATATTCGACGCCACCGGGGCGTGTCCCTGGAGGAATGTGCGGCTATGCAGAGGTTTTCGCAGACAAAGCCGCACGGAAGCTCCGCGGCGCCCGCGATCGGCCGCCGTGGTTTACCCTGGGGGACCTCGATGGCTGCCCGAACGATCGTGACCTCCCACCCGGACGTGGCATGCGACGTGTGCGGACGGCGCCTGCTGCGAGGCGAGCAGCCGGACGTCTTCGTGGGCGGAGGGCAGCGGCGCGTGGTGTGCGAGCTGTGCACCTCGCGCGCCACGCAAGAGGGGTGGCGCAGGGAGACCGAGGCGCACACCGCGAAATCCCGCTCCAAGCATCCCCAGCGCGGGCGCTCGCTGCTGGGCAAGCTGCGCCAGCGACGGGAGCCCGCGCCACCCGTGCGGGCTCCAGGCCTCGATGTCGACCCGTCCGCCCCGGAGAGCGAGACCGCAGCTGGCGCTGAGTGGACACAGATCGATGCGGAGTGGGCCGAGGTGGCCGGGGAGTGGACCGAGCCACAGCCGAGCTGGAGCGGCGCGGAGCCAGCCGCCGCTGAGCCGGGCGCCGCTGCGCCCCCCGCAGCCCACGACCCCGCAGACCCGAGCGTGCAACGGGCGTTGGCGGTATTCAACGCTGGCGAGTACCCGCGCCGCGTGGCGGGAGTCGCACGTTCGCTGGGCGCCCCCAGCGTGAGGGCAACTCGGACCGCGGAGGCCAGGGTGGCGATCGTGGTCGCGTGGGAGCTGTGCTGGTATCGCTACGAGATCGACGTCGCGGGCGGATCCCAAAATGCGCAGCTGACGGCGGAGGGCATGGAGCTCGAGGAACTCCCCGGCGAGGACCGCGTCGCCAATGCGGTCGCCGATGAGCGCGGAGCGCTCTCGCTGCTGAGCTAGAATCTGATGATGATCTACAGCGTGGTCCCACGGCCATTGGCCGACGAGCTCTACCCGAAGTTGACCGAGCACTACAAGGACAACGAGAACGTCACAGTGATCGTTGACCGGCGCGAGAGCGACAGGCGCGGGAGGAATTGGGAGTCCCGCCCACCCGGCTCGCCCCCCGCGGAGGCCGAACAGCAGCGCGTGGTGCGCGATCGCCGTCGCGCGCGGGTGCCAGGCGACCTGCCTGCGCTGGCACAGCCCTAGTTGCGGCGGCCTCTCGCGAGGCGTCCCCGGGGCGGGGTAGGCTCCGGGCGATGAAGGTGATCGTGCACGTCGACGGCGGCGCCCGGGGCAACCCTGGGCCAGCGGCGGCTGCCTGCGTGGTCAGCGACCCCTCCGGAGAGGTGCTGGACGAGCACGCGCGCCTGCTCGGGGAGGTCACGAACAACGTCGCCGAGTACCGCGCCCTGCTGCTCGGCCTGGAGCGCGCGCGTGCGCTGGGTGCCACGGAGGTGGAGGTGGTCAACGACTCCGAGCTCGTGGCCAAGCAGGTGCGGGGCCTCTACAAGGTCAAGCACGCCGCGATGCGCCCCCTGCACAGCCAGGCGATGGCGGCGCTGGGGGAGTTCGAGCGCTGGTCGATCCGCTCGGTTCCCCGCGCGCAGAACGCCGACGCCGACGCGCTCGTCAACGCCGCGCTGGACGCGGCGCGGGTGTGAGCCCGCCCATGTCGCCCAGCTTGATCCAGGACACACCGGACGCACCGCCTATTTTGAAACCGGTTCTCAGCCCAGCGGCTGCGTCGAGTCGGCGATCGTGAGCATCTGCTGGTTGGACAGTTCCTCGAGCAGAGTGTTGACGACCCAGTAGAGAACGTTGTGTTCGCGCCAGGCGATCATGTGGATGTGTTCGCCGTCGGCGAAGATCATGTAGTTGCGCGAACCGACGTGGCGCGTTTCCTGGGGGCGGTCGACGATCGGGGGGTCGAGCCAGTCGGTGCCCTCGACGTCGTAGTAGCCGCCGATGATGTTCTCCTGGAACACCACGGTGTAGGCGTGATGCAGGTGACCCTGCGGGTCGCGCAGCGCGTAGGGGCGCACCTCTTCCTGCGTGGCGGGGCCTGTCTGCAAGCGAGGGTAGAGCACCGGGAAGGGCACCTGCACCGCGGCGCTCACCGCCTGCTGCTCGTCGGCGGCGGGCGTGGGGTAGAGATCCTCGCTCGCCGGGCTGGGCGCGTGGGAGCTGTGGCGGTGATGTCCGTGCGAGCGTCCGCCCGAGCTCGCCTGCGAGCTGGGCGCCGCCAGGTGCTGGTCACCGTGCAGGAAGTCCTCGAGCGTCGCCCGCTCGAGGGCGGGGGTGGAGGTCACGTAGGAGCCCCCGTTCAGCACGTAGTCGATGTTTTCGCTCTGGAATTTCACCTGGCGCAGCGGCTTGCCCTGGGAGAAGCCGATCAGCCGCGCGAGCTCGAGCAGGATGCTGGCGGAGGGCGAGAAGTTGGTGCTGATCGCACGTCCAACGGCTTTCGCGACCATGTCGATCTGGCCGAGTTCGGGGGAGGCCTGCTCGCGCAGGTCGCGCAGGAAGTCCTGCTGGCGGGCGACGCGCACGAAGTCGGAGTCGTCGTGGCGGTAGCGCACGTAGGCGAGCGCGTTTTCGTAGCAGAGCTTCTGGTAGCCGGGCTGCAGGTCGATGTTGGTGTAGTCGGTTTCGGGGGTGCCGATGTTTTCGTTGAAGTAGCGGTGGTCGACGTTGACGTACACACAGCCCAGCGAGTCCACGACGCGGATGAAGCCGGCGAAGGTGACGTCGATGATCCCGTTTAGCTGCAGGCCGGGCAGCACTTTTTTGATCGTCTCCGCCGCGAGGTTGGCGCCCTCGTCGTGCCCGGGGAGGGCACTGCCGAGGGTGTAGGCGGCGTTGATCTTCTCCGGGTAGAGCGCTTCGCCGTCGGGCATCTTGATCGTCACGAGCAGGTCGCGCGGGATCGAGAGCACCGAGGTCTGGTCCTGTTCGGGGTCGAAGCGCACGAGCAGGATCGTGTCGCTGTGGGGTCCCGCTTCGCGTTCGTCGATGTTCTTGGAGCCGTAGCGTTTGTCGGAGCCGAGGATCAGGAAGGTCTTGGGCCCACCGGTGTAGATCGAGGAGATCAGGCCCCTGGGGGTGTGGATCTGGTTGAGCTTGGGGAAGACCTCTTCGGCGAGGTGGCTGGCGGTGCGCACCGCCACGGCGGCGGCCGCCCCGCCGCAGAGCAGCACGATCAGCACGCCCCCCAGGAGAAAGCGCTTCCACATGTCCCACCCCAGCGAGGGCGGACGCTCGTCATCCATGCGGGCAGCGTATCGGCGCAGGCGGCGTGCCACGCCGGGGGTGGGGGTAGGCTCAAACGATGCTCAGCCCCCGCAATCGCGAGCTGCTCGGCCTGCTGCCCGCCGCCCTGCTGGTGACGGCGGGATTCGCCGCGATCTTCATCCAGGCCCAGCAGAACGCCCCGCTGGTCCCGACCAACCCGACGCTCACTCTCAACCACGCCTCGAGCGTGTCGCTGACCTACGGGGCGATCTTCCTCGGGCTGTGCCTCGCTGGGCATCTGGTGATCCGCTTCGCGCTGCCCAACGCGGACCCCTACCTGTTCCCCCTGGGGGCGGTGCTGGCGAGCGTGGGGATCGTGATGGTGTACCGGATCAACCCCACGCTGGCGCGCCAGCAGGCGCAGTGGATGGTGCTGGGCCTCGTGCTGTTCGCCGCCACGATCCTCGCGCTGCGCCGCCGCGGCGTGGGGGTGCTGGAGCGCTACCGCTACACGATCGCCGCGGTGGGAATCGGCATGACGGTGCTGCCGCGGCTGCCGGGGATCGGGGAGGAAGTCAACGGCGCCTACCTCAACGTGCACGTCGGCGGCGTCTCCTTCCAGCCAGCGGAGCTCGCGAAGATCGCCCTGGTGATCTTCCTGGCGAGCTACCTGCGCGACAACCGCCAGATCCTCGTCACCGCGGGGCGGCGGGTGTTGGGGGTGACGCTGCCGCCGATGAAGCAGTTCGGGCCATTGCTGGCGGTCTGGGGGGCGGCGATGGCGACGCTGCTCTTGACGCGGGAGCTCGGCACCTCGCTGATGTTCTTCGGGGCGTTCCTCGCGCTCCTGTACGTCGCGACGGGCCGCCTCTCGTTCCCGCTGATCGGCTTCGTGCTGTTCGCCGCGGGCGCGTGGTTCGTCGCGACCCACGTGGGCCACGTGCACGCCCGCGTGCTCGCGTGGGAACACCCATTCGAGAAGGCCCTCTACAACCAGAACGGCGGCAGCTACCAGCTCGCACAGTCGCTCTTCGCGCAGGCCGACGGGGGCCTGCTGGGCACCGGCTTCGACCAATCGCTGATCAAGGGCCTGTTGCCAGTCCCCGAAAGCGACATGATCTACGCGGTGATCGTCAACGAGCTCGGCCTCGCGGGCGCGGCTGCGCTGCTGCTCACCTACCTGCTGTTCGTGGCGCGCGGCCTGAAGATCGCGATGCTGGCCCGTGACTCCTTCTCAAAGCTGTTGGCGACCGGGCTTGCCTTCATCGTCGCGCTGCAGGTATTCGTAATCGTGGGGGGAGTCACGCGCGTGATCCCGCTCACCGGCGTCACTCTTCCGTTCGTCGCCTACGGGGGCTCCTCGGTGGTGATGAACTTCGTGCTGCTCGCCCTGCTGCTGGTTATCTCAGACCGCGCGCGCCGACCGGGGTAGCATCTGGACGACCGCCTCCGACGGCTCCTCGCCGCCATCGAGGCCCGCGGTCACCCGCAGGTCGTCGACGCGCTCGACCTGCCGGTCGAGCTGGCGTGTGCGCGTGCCCATCAGCTCCGAATAGGCCTTGCGCGAGGTTTCCAGGGCGCGGTCCACCTTGTCCATCTGCTCCTTGAACATCCCCCACTGCTTGTTGAAGTCCCCCAGCGCCCCCAGGATCTCGTTGGTCTGCCGCGCCAGCTTGAAGTTCTCGCTCGCCTGGCGGATCACCGCGAGGATCGCGAACAGCGTCAGGGGGGAGCAGAGCACCACCTTGCGCCCCAGCGCCTCGTCGAGCAGATTGGGGTCGTTTTCGTGGATGAACCCGTACACCTGCTCGTTGGGGATGAAGATGAGCATGTAGTCGAGCGTGCCCCCCTGGGGGTCGATGTATTCGCGCGTCCCCACCTCCTTGATGCGCGCGCGCACGTCCCGCTTGAACGCCTTCGCCGCGTCCTCGCGCTCCCGCTCGGTGGCGCCCTCCAGGTAGCGTTGATACTCGACCATCGGCGTCTTGACGTCCATGTTCAGCCGCTGGTCCTGCACGAAGAACGTGAAGTCCGGACGGGAGGCGCCGCCGGGGATCTGCTGCTGCTTACGGTATTGGACGCCCTCGATGAACCCGGCCATCCGCAGGACGTCCTCGGCCATCCGCTCGCCCCACTGGCCACGAGTCTGCGAGCCCGAGAGCACCTCGTTGAGACGGCCCGTCTGGGTGCGCAGCAGTTCGGTCTGCTGCTTGCTCTCGCGCGTGACCTCCTCCAGCTTGACGATGCTCTCGCCACGCTTCGTGTCGACGTCGCGCACCCACTGGTGCAGCGTGAGGAGCTCTTTGCGCACCTCCGCGAGGCCCTTGTCGATCTCGCTCTGGCGAGCCTTCAGCTGCTCCTCCCCGCGGCCGGTCTCCTTCTCGAGCTCGGCCTTGTTCTGAGCGACCAGCTGCTCGACGCCGGCCTTCTGGATCTCACCCTGCACGCGCGCGACGTCGGAGTGGAACGCCGCGACGATTCGGTCGGTCTCACTCGGATCGAGCTGCGCGGGGGCTGCCTGTCCCTGGCGCAGGAGCAGAGCCACCACCAAGGCGATCAGGACGACCAGGAGGAGGGCGAGCACGTACTGCATCGCTCGGGATTATGGGCGGTCGACCGGCGGGAAAACCAAACCATCCCCATCGCGGCTTACGCTCAGCCGATGGCGAAGAAGTACAGAGACGTCAAGCGAGCGCTTCGCGCCGCCGGCTGGGAAAGGCTGCGCACCGCGGGCTCACACGAAATCTGGGGTCATCCAGATGGAAGATTCGTGGTCGTATCGGGGGGAGGCAAGGACAATCTCGATGTGGCAATCGGAACTTTGGCTACGATTCGTAAAAGCACTGGTTTGAAGGAGCTGCGATGAGCACCTATCGCGTGAGCTATGAGATGGCGTCAGATGGCAGTTGGAGTGCGAGCGTGGAGGACCTGCCCGTGTTCTCGGCCGCCGAGACACGTGAGGAGGCCGAACGGGAGATCCAGCAGGCGATTCGCCTCTACCTGGAGGAGCTGGCAAACAGGGGCGTGGCGGCACCAGAGGGACACTGCATCAGTACAGTCGCCATCTGAATTGCACGGCCGTTCAGAGCGGACGACCACCTACGCGTGCGCCGCCGCGTGCTCGCCCGTGGCCTGCTCCACGACCTTCTGCGCGAGGTGCGTGGGGAGCTCCTCGTAGCGCAGGAACTCCAGGGTGTAGTCACCCTGGCCGCCGGTGATCGAGCGCAGGTCGGGGGCGTAGCCGAGCACCTCCGCCATCGGGACCTCCGCTTTGATCTCGGTCATCGCGCCCCCCGGCTCCATCCCCTGGGGGCGGCCGCGGCGGCTGTTGAGGTCGCCGATCACATCGCCCACGGATGCCTCCGGGACGGACACCGTGACGAGCATGATCGGCTCCAGCAGCACCGGGTCGGCCTGCCCGAGCGCCTGCCTCATCGCCGCCGACCCCGCCAGCTTGAAGGCGATCTCCGAGGAATCCACCGCGTGGTAGGAGCCGTCGAAGAGCCTCACCCTCACGCCCTTCACGGGATAGCCCGCGAGTACCCCCGCGTCCATCGCCTCGCGCACCCCCTTCTCCACCGCGGGGATGAACGAGCTCGGGATCACCCCGCCCTTGATCTGGTTGACGAACTCGAACTCGGGGCGCTCGGCATCGGTCGAGCTCGAGGCGTCCTGGAGCGGCTCGATCTCGATGTGGCAGTCCCCGAACTGCCCGCGCCCGCCGGACTGCTTCTTGTGGCGCCCGTGCGCCTTGGCGGAGCCGCGGATCGTCTCCTGGTAGGGCACCCGGGGGGGCTTCAGCGAGACCTCGACCCCGAAGCGCTGGCGCAGGCGGTCCACGACCACCTCCACGTGCACCTGCGAGAGGCCCGCCACGATCTGCTCGCCGGTCTGGGGGTCGCGGTGCAGATCGATCGTGGGGTCCTCCTCCTGCAGGCGGCGCAGCGCGGTGAACACCTTGTCCTCCTCCCCCCTGCTCTGGGCCTCGATCGCGAACGCCATCACCGGTGCGGGCAGCTTCAGGGCGGGCAGCTCGATCGGCTCGTCGCGCTCCGCCAGCCAGTCCCCCGAGCGGGTCTCCTTGAGCTTGGCCACCGCCCCGATGTCGCCCGGGCCGAGCTCCTCGACGTGCACCACCTCCCTGCCCGCGAACGTGAGCAGCTGGCCGATCCGCTCCTTGACGTGGGCGCGGGTGTTGAGCACGTGGGTGTCGTGGCGCATCGTCCCCTGGTAGACCCGCAGCAGGTTGATCCGCCCCGCGAAGGGGTCCGCGCGTGTCTTGAAGACGAACGCGTAGAGCTCCCGCTCCTGCGCCGCCTGGAGCTCCACCTCCCCCACTCTCAGCGTCCCGTGCTTGACCGGGGAGGGGAGGTCCTCGACGATCGCGTCCAGCAGGCGCGTGGTGCCGAGGTTCGCGGTCGCCACCCCGCACACCACCGGGAAGATGCGCCCGTGGTTGGTGCCCTCCTTCAGCGCCCCCACGATCTCCTCGTGGGAGATCTCCTCGCCCTCCAGGTAGCGCTCCATCAGCGCGTCGGAGACTTCCGCCACCTCGTCCATCAGCTTCTCCCGGTACTCCTGCGCCTGCTGCTCGTGCTCCGGCGGGATCGCGATCTCGGTCCACCCCCGCCGCTGAGCAGCGGCTGCGGCAGCGGGGTGGGCGGGATCCCAATCAAGCTGGCGGAAGGCCCTCATGTCGACCAGGTCGATCACCCCGCTGCACTCGTGCTCGGAGCCCATCGGGATCTCCGTCGCCACCACGTGCTGGCCGAAGACACCCTTGAGCTGCTCGAGCGTTCGGAAGAAGTCGGCGCGCTCACGGTCGAGCATGTTCACGAACACCATCCGCGCGATGTCCTGCTCCGCCGCCCGCGCCCACAGACGGGCGGTGGATACCTCGACGCCCATCACCGCGTTCACCACGAACACCGCCGACTCGCACACCCGCAGCGCCCCCACCGCGTCCGCCACGAAGCTCGGCTCCCCCGGGGTGTCCAGCAGGTTGATCTTGCGCTCGGACCACTCGAAGGAGCTCAGCGTCGTGGAGATCGACATCTGCCGCGCCTGCTCGTCGGGGTCCCCGTCGGAGACCGTGTTGCCATCCACCACCGACCCCAGCCGGCTCGTGACCCCGGCCTCGAACAGCAGCGCCTCGTGCAGCGAGGTCTTCCCCGCGCCGCGATGGCCGACGAGGGCGACGTTGCGAATCCGATCCGCTGCCGTGTGCACGTGGTCTCTCCTTACTGAGGTGAGATCACCATACATCGCCCCGACGGCGCGCGCCAGCGGTGCTCCCGGCGGGGCGGCGAGTGAGGCGGGCGGACTGCCTAATCGAAGGAATCGCCCTGCATTCGCGAGCGCAGCCGCAGCACCGCCTTGGTGTGCAGCTGGGAGATGCGCGACTCCGTCACGCCGAGCACCTCGCCGATCTCTCGCAGCGTGAGGTTCTCGTAGTAGTACAGGGCGATCACGAGCTTCTCCCGCTCGGGCAGTCGCGCGATCGCGTCCGCGATGCGGTCCTTCATGTCCCCCACGTCGAGCGACCGCGCCGGGTCGGGCGCCCCGGGGTCCTCCAGCGTGTCCATCAGCGAGACCTGATCGCCGCTGGAGTCCGAGACACTCCACAGCTCGTCCAGCGCGGCGATCGAGGAGTGGGAGATCGCCAGCAGCGACTGCTGCAGTTCCTCCTCGCCGATCCCCAGCTCCGCCGCCAGCTCCGCGTCGGTGGCGGCCCGCTGCAGCTTGTGCTCGAGCTTGGAGTTCGCCCGCTCGATCTCCCGCGCCCGCGCCCTCACGCTGCGCGGCACCCAGTCCATCGAGCGCAGCTCGTCGATGATCGCGCCCTTGATGCGGGTGATGGCGTACGTTTCGAACTTGATCTCCCGCGAGGGATCGAAGCGCTCGATCGCGGAGATCAGCCCCACGAGGCCGTAGGAGATCAGGTCGGCCTCCTCCACGTGCGGAGGCAGGCCCGCGGCGGTGCGGCCCGCGACGTACTTGACCAGGGGCGAGTACACCACCACCAGCCGCTCGCGCGCGCGCCGATCACCGTCGGACTTGTAGCGCCGCCACAGGTCGCGCAGCTCGACCGTCTTGACGTTTGTCTCCAGGGTGTGCTCCGCTACTCAAGCTCGAGGGTGGCTGCGCGCGTATGCGCTTTTCAACCTGGCGGACTCTACCCGAGTGTATACCTGCGTTGTCGAGACGCTGGCGTGTCCGAGCAGCTCCTGGATGCTCCGCAGGTCGGCGCCCCCGTCGAGCAGGTGGGTCGCGAAGCTGTGGCGCAGCATGTGCGGAGAGGGGCTCCCCGCCATCCCAGACCCGCCCCCCGCGCCGGCCCGCGCGGCCCACAGGCGCAGCCGCCTGCGCACATCGCTCGTGTTCAGGGGCCTCCCCGACTTGCTCAGGAACAGGACCCCGCGCGGCGCTCCCGCGCCCGCCAGCGCCGGGCGGGCGCGATCCAGGTAGGCCCGCAGAGCTTCCAGCGCCAGCTCCCCCACGGGCACGTAGCGCGTCTTGCGGCCCTTGCCCTCCACTCGCACCTGCTCCCCGTCGTGGTCCACGTCGGCGATCTCGAGCGTCACCAGCTCCTCGACCCGCAGGCCGCAGGCGTAGGCCAGCTCGAAGAGCGCCCGGTCGCGCAGCTGCAGCGCGGTGCCCCCCGGGATGCTCTCGAGCAGCGCCCCAACCTCGGCCGCCCGGAGCACGCGCGGCAGGCGCGAGGGTTGACGCGGGGTCGCCACCAGGTCCGCCGGGCTCCCCGCGATCCGCCCGTGCTCGCGCTGGCTCGAGAACAGCCCCCTCACCGCCGCCAGCTTGCGCGCGGTGCTCGCGGGCGCCGCCCCCCCCTCGGAGAGCTGCGCCACATAGCGGCGCACGTCGCGCACCCCCACGTCCGCGGGCGCGAGACCGGCGGCGGCGGCCCACCGGGAGAACTGCTCGAGATCCACCCCGTAGGCACGGCGTGTGCGCGCCGCCGCGTCGCGGCGGCGCAGATCCTCCTGCAGCAGCTCGAGCGCTCCCTCCCACTCGGCTCGCAGGCGCTCCCGGGCAGCCCCCTCGTCCCCGTCCACCCTCTCATCGATGGCCATCCCTGCTATTTCGCCGCGGTGCTCCCTATGCCCTGCTCGCTCCCTATGCCCTGCTCGCCGCGCCCACCCTCGCCGGGGAAGGCGCGGATACACCGAGGAGGGGCTCCAGCAGCCGTGCGAGCCCAGGCCAGTCACGCGCGCAGATCACGTCCTCTTCCTCGCACACCTCCTCGTTCCAGGGGTGCAGGATCGTCGCGGCCACGATCCCCCGCTCGAGCGCCCCCACAATGCTCAGCGGGCTGTCGTCGATCAGCAGCTCGATCCCCTCCTGAAGGCACAGCCCAACCCGATCGGGCACGCACCACAGATCGTCGAAGGGCAGCCCGATCGTCCTCAGCCACGACGCCGTCGCACGGCGGCAGCCGTTCTCCCGATGGCTCAGGATCTGCACGAAGTGGCCCCGAGCGTGCCACTCGCGCACCGTCTCCACGGCCCCGGGGTAGGGAGCCCCCGCGAGGATGCGCTCGTCGCTGTGGCTCTCGCTCACGCACACCTGGAGCTGCTCCGCTCGCAGACGCGTGAGGCCCCACGTCAGCTGCTCCTCATAGGGCAGCTCCACGCCGAAGCGCCGCATCGAGACATCCGAGAGCACGTCCCAGTAGTGATGCAGGGTCGAGTCTATGTCCACCGCGATCCTCATTGCCTTACCCCAGCTCTATAGTTTACCCCTTGTAACACAGCGCACGGACGCTACGGTGCGGCCCGTCGGAGCGCAACCGCCATTCGAGGAGATCGCGCCTGTATGACTCCCGTGTCCTCACCCACCAAGCCCGGCACTCGCGGCGCCTATGGACCTCAGGGACGTTCCCCCTGGCTGGACGTCGATTGGCGCGCCCACCAACGGTGGATCACTGTAAACGGTTCCCCGCTCAATGTCATCGAGCTGGGCGAGGGTCCGCCGCTGCTGTTCGTCCACGGCCTCTCCGGCTCCTGGCCGAACTGGCTGGAGCAGCTGCCCGTGTTCGCTGGCCGAAACGGGGATGCTGGCCGATTCGGGGATGCGAGCGCAGCGAGTGTCCCCCGAATCGGTCGTAGGCCGGTGTCCCCCGGCTTCGGTTCACGGCGCGTGATCGCCCTCGACCTTCCGGGCTTCGGGCGCTCCCCGATGCCACCCGAGCCGATCACGATCTCCTACTACGCCCGCACGATCGACGCGCTGCTGGAGGAGCTCGGGGTGAGTGCCGCCGCCGTGGTGGGAAACTCCATGGGGGGCTTCATCTCGGCGGAGCTGGCGATCAACTTCCCGCAGCGCGTGGAGCGCCTCGCGCTCGTCTCCCCCGCCGGCATCAGCACCTACAACGACCCCCGGGGCACCCGCGCCCTGCCGCGGCTGCACCGCATGGAGCGCTTGGTGGGCGCCTACACCGCCTGGGTCGCCGCCCACGCCGAGACCGTCGCGCGCCGCCCCCGCCTGCGCGACGCCACCTTCGGTTTCGTGGCACCCCACGCCCGCGAGCTGCCCTCCGCGCTGGTCGCCGAGCAGATTCGCGGTGCCGGCAAGCCAGGCTTCCTCCAGGGGTTGGCGGCGAACCTCGAGTACGACTTCCGCGATCGCCTCCCCGAGATCGTCTGCCCCACGCTGATCGTGTGGGGCGATCGCGACCGCGTGATCACCGTGCGCGACGCGGAGCGCTACTCCGAGCTGATCCCAAACTCGCGCAAGGTCATCTTCGCGGACACCGGTCACGTGGCGATGCTGGAGCGCCCCGCCGAGTTCAATGCGCTGCTGGAGGAGTTCCTGGAGGAGTAGCTCGGATGACGCATGCGTCATCCGTCAGGTCGCACATGTGCGACCTGAGGGACGGCCACATGTGGCCGTCCCAGCAGGGCCGCATGCGGCCCTGCTCCGGGCGCGCATGCGCGCCCGGACCCCACTCTCAGCGCGCGATCGCGCCCTCGGCGGCGCTGCCCACGAGCTTGGCGTACTTCTGGATCGCGACCTCCACGTGATCGCCTACCCGTGCGGGGGGGGTGTAGGAGCGCAGGCGCTCTGAGATCTGCTCGTCGGAGAGCGCCACGTCGATGCGCCGCGCATCGACGTCGATGGTGAGCTCGTCCCCGTCGCACAGCGCCCCGATCGGTCCGCCCCTGACCGCCTCGGGTGCGATGTGGGCGGCCATGAAGCCATGGGTGGCGCCCGAGAAGCGCCCGTCGGTGATCAGCGCCACCGTGTCCCCCAGGCCCTCCCCCACGATCGCGGCGGTGACCGCCAGCATCTCGCGCATCCCCGGCCCCCCCGCGGGACCCTCGCCGCGGATCACGACCACGTCGCCCGCCTGGATCTCCTTCGCGAGCACCGCCGCCATCGCGGCCTCCTCGCCGTCGAACACCCGCGCGGGGCCCACGTGGCAGCGGCGCTCGTGGCCGGCGAGCTTCACCACACAGCCCTCGGGCGCGACGTTGCCGCGCAGGATCGCGAAGCCCCCCGTGGGCTTCAGGGGGTCCGAGAGGGGGCGCACCACCCGCTGGCCCGGGGTCTCCCTCGCGGCGGCCGCCTCCTGCCCGATCGTGCGGCCCGTGACGGTGATCGCCTCCTCGCGCAGCACCCCCGCCTCCGCGAGGCGCCCCAGCACCAGCGGCACGCCCCCGGCCTCGTAGAGGTCCGTCGCCACGTAGCGCCCCCCGGGCTGCAGGTCGCACAGGAGCGGGGTGCGCTCGGAGATCGCGTCGAACTCGTCGATCTGCAGGGGCACCCCCATTTCCCGCGCCACCGCGAGCAGGTGCAGCACCCCGTTGGTCGAGCCCCCGCTGGTGGCCACCGCCGCGATCGCGTTTTCCAGGGCCGCCTTCGTGATGACCTCGCTGGGGCGCAGGCCCCTGCGCAGCACGTCCAGCACCAGTTCCCCGCACTCCCTGGCGACCTCCAGCTTGCGCCCGTCCTCAGCCGGCACCATCGCCGAGCCCGCCGGGGAGATCCCCAGCACCTCGAAGGCCATCGCCATCGTGTTGGCGGTGAACTGGCCCCCACACGCTCCCGCCCCCGGCGAGGCGGCCTCCTCCAATTCGTGCAGCTCCGCCTCGGTGATCTTCCCCGCGGCAAACTGACCCACCGCCTCGAAGACCTGCTGGATCGTCACGTCCTCTCCGTGGAAGTGGCCCGGGCGGATCGAGCCGCCGTAGAGCATCAGACCCGGGATGTCCAGGCGCGCGAGCGCCATCACCGCGCCGGGGATCGTCTTGTCGCAGCCGGAGATGCACACCAGCGCGTCGAAGCGGTGCGCGCTCGCCACGAGCTCGATCGAGTCCGCGATCACCTCGCGCGAGACCAGCGACGCCCGCATCCCCGCGGTCCCCATCGTGATCCCGTCGGAGATCGCGATCGTGTTGAGCTCCATCGGCGTGCCCCCCGCCGCGCGGATCCCCTCCTTCACCTTCGCCGCCAGCACGCGGTTGTTGAAGTTGCAGGGCATTGTCTCTATCCACGAGTGCGCCACCCCCACGATCGGCTTCGCGAGGTCCTCCGCGGAGTAGCCGATCCCGTGCAGGAAGGATCGTGCGGCGGCCCGCTCGGGGCCGTCCGTCAGGGCGCGGCTGCGGTGCTTGACGTCGAAGGGGCTCACGCGGCGCGAACACTACTCAAGCCCTGCTCCGCGCGCTCGCGCTCCCAGCGCGCCAGACGCGCGAGGTCCTCGCGGACCTGCTCCGGGTCCACCTGGCGTCCCGGAAGGTGCATGTTGGCGTCCGCGATCAGCCGCCGCTCGTCGGCGCTCAGCGCCATCCACTTCGCCAGCATGTCGTCGGCGTCCGGCAGGCGCGCGCTGCCGTAGGGACGGGTGTCGTCGGGGAACGCCACGCAGTACTCGTTCAGCAGCGCCCCCGTCTGGGGCACGTAGGCGACGATCGGGCGGTGGGGGTAGAGCAGGTACGCGTAGGGTGCCCCGACGGCGTCCCCCACGAGCGGCTGGCCGGAGCGCGGACTCCACACTCGCAGGAAGCCGAGGTCGCGGTACATCGCCCACTCCTCCTCGTTCACGCAGGAGCGCAGCAGCTCGCGGGCGCGCTGCTCCGCGCGCAGCTCGCGGCCCGGGTCGTAGCTCACCTCGGGCGCCCCCCTGCGGGCGAGCCGGCGGGCGACCGCCTCCTGCACCCGCGGGAGCTCCGCACGCGCGCGGGGCGCAGCCAACTCCCACCCCAGCACCGCGGCCATGACCGCGGCGGCACCCAGCGCGAGCCACATCGCGGGCTACTGGAGCGCCCCGCCGGCGGCGCGGGGGAAGAAGATCACACGCTCCGCGTCGCGCGGCACGTCCGCGAAGCTTCGCACCATCTCCGCCTCGCGGCGCCCATCCCGGCGCTCGGTGGGCACCGCCGCCCACATGCCCGCATCGAGCTCCCGGCGAAAGGCCTCGATCAGCTCGCGCTCCTGCTCGGGCACATCGACGTCCCCCTCGGCGAGCACGATCTCGCCATGACCCGGCTTGAGCCGCAGCAGCCTCATCGCCCATCGATTATGTCACTCCGCGGGCGCTCTGGCCAGAGGATGTCAACCGGGCCGGCCCCCGCTCCCACGTCTCGCAGGCCATGGGCAACGGCCTCCCCGGTGAGTGCCCTCGCCATCCGCGCCGCCTCGAGGGGCGTGCGGCCCCACGCGAGCTGCGCGGCCAGCACGGAGGAGTGCGTGCAGCCCGAGCCGTGCGCGGCCCCGTCGGGGTGGCGCTCCCCAGGGATCTCCACCGCGCCGCCGTCCGCGGCGGAGCCCAGGAACAGGTCCGCCGCCCGCGCGCGGTGGCCTCCCGTGAGAACCACGATGCGGGGCCCCAGCGCCAGCACCTCGCGCGCGAGCCTCAGCACCTCGGCGTCCTCAGGCTCGCCCCCCTCGGCGTCGCCCGGCACGTTCGATTCGGTTTCCTGCGGCTCACCGTCCTGCGCCCACCGGGCGAGCACCCTGGCCTCCGGCAGGTTGGGGGTGAGCACGGTGGCGCGCGGCAGGATCTCCTCCACCAGCGCCCGCTGGGCGTCCGCATGGAGCAGTCGCGCACCCGACTCCGCGACCATCACCGGGTCCACCACCACCGGGGTGCCGGTGGGCAGCTCATCGAGCGCGCGCGCCACCGCACGGGTCATCTCGGCCGTGCCCAGCATTCCCACCTTGACCGCGTCCACCCCGATGTCCGCCACCACGGCCCGCACCTGGGCCAGCACGATCTCTTCGGGCACCATGTGCACCGCAGCGACCCCCGTGGTGCTCTGGGCGGTGATCGCGGTGAGCGCCGTCATACCGTGCACCCCGCAGCGGGCGAACGCCTTCAGATCGGCCTGTATGCCGGCCCCCCCGCCGGAGTCCGAGCCCGCGATCGAGAGCGCCCTGGGGGTGTGTGCGTGTGAGGTCACGGCCCGCAACAGTATTGACAGACCCTGCGCCCAGGGGAGACGGCGAAAGTTACCTCGTCCCCGCGGGGGCTACGTGAGTAATGCGACGGCCAGCTTAGATCGCGATATACTGGATCATACTAATAAATCAATCACAGGGAGCTTCGATCGCGCAGTCCCGTGGCTCGAGGAGGTGCTGAGAAGCACCAGGCAGCAGCCGGTATCGCAGTGCTTTGCGTTGAAGACGGGCGCTACGGAATCGGCAAACCGACCCAAGGAAAAGGAGTAGTACGACATGAAGCATCTGAACATAGCCCTCGGTCTCATCTCGACGGTCGGCCTGATGGCCGTCATGGCATCGCCCGCGCTGGCTACGCCAAAATGGATCACATGTGAACAGCTGTCCAAACCCACAGGTAAATGGACTACTAATAAATGCAACACGAGCGGGACCGGCGAATGGGAAACAGAGGAAATCAGCTCCACCGTTGAAATTACGTCTCGCGGTACGCTGACCCTGGAAGATAGAGGTGAGAAAACGGCAGTCGAATGCACAGAGGCCGGCAGTGGAACACTCGGCAAAGGGGGTACCGGCTCGGCCAAGGCAATCACAATAAACTGCGGATTCGTCAAAGGAGAAGCCGGTAGCTGCGAAGAATCAAAAAAACCAACTGCCAACCCTGTCAATCTGCCGTGGTCGGATAGGCTCGAAACAAGAACAAACGCCAAAAGCGAAAAAGAAATTAGAGAGGTCACTACATCGTCGATTGCAGGTAAGACCCCTGGATGGAGCGTCGAATGCACAGTCAGTGGCGTATTGAAAATCACAGACGAATGCACCGGTGTTTACAGCACGAACGTGGTCCCAGAGAGAACCGTGGGGCCAATCGGGATGGAATTTGAAGAAGTCACCGAAAAAGAACCGGCCACCTGCACCCTAGGTGGGAAAGAACACGGGTTTGCACACGGTAGTTGTACATTAAGCTTAGTGTCGAGAAAAGGTGAAGTAGCATCGCTATTATCGGTCTGGACGGAGTAGAGAGTAGACAAGGATGAATGAATCGGTGGGCCCGGGGTGTTTCACTCGGGCCCACCTGCAGCACGCGGCCTGGAGACCGAGGATCGGCGTGTGAAGCGCTGGCGACACATCTGGATCCCAGCTCCTCTCGGCGCCCACTGAGTGCGGGCTGCGTCAACTGCCGGCTGCGTTGCCCTGACTGCGGCGAGCGGCCCATTCTCAGGGTTTGTGCAGGAGGCGTCACACTCCAGCCACAGTATTGGCACGAATTGCACTCGCAGGACACAATCGCCGGCCTAGCCTACACCCGATCGTGCAGGCCGCCTCTCCCAACCCATCCCCACAGTCCCCCCCGGGCGCCCCACGCGAGGACCCCCGCCGCGTGCTCGGCCGCCTCGGCGAGCAACTGGCGGGCGAGCACCTCGAACGACTCGGCTTCGCCATCGTCGAGCGCAACTCCCGCACCCGCCACGGCGAGATCGATCTGATCGCCTTCGACGGGCACACATTGCTGTTCGCCGAGGTCAAGACCAGACGCGCACGCAAGCGCTGGCGGCTGACTCCCGAGGAGCAGCCGTTGGTCTGGCTGCGCACCAGTCAACGCCGACGCCTACGACGTCTCGCCGCGGCATGGCTGCACACCGCAGCCCGCGACCGCCCCACCGCCCACACGATCCGCTTCGACGGCATCGGCGTGATCGTCGACGAAGCCGACACCCTCGTCTCCCTCGACCACATCGAAGGCGCCTGGTGAGGCGGGCAAAAGACCTCGATGCCGAAGGCCGCCCACCACGATCGGCGACAATCCTCGACCGCCCGAGCCGCCCTCCGCCGGTCGATCGATACGGCTAAGAACCGGTTTCAAAATAGGCGGTGCGTCCGGTGTGTCCTGGACCAAGCTGGGCGACGCGGGCCGGCGCAGCCCGTGCTGGTAGCACGGGCAAGACGGACCGTGGCGATCCAGCGCCGCGTCCAAGGCGCATCCGGGCGTGCCGATCTTTTTGAAACCGGTTCTAAAGCGCCAGCTGCTGGTACGCCAGCGACTGAAACGAGAGCCGGTGCAGCGAGGAGACCCCAAGGCGCATGATCGCCTCGCGGTGCGCGGGCGTGGAGTAGCCGACGTGCTCGGCGAAGCTCCAGCCGGGGTGCAGGGTGTCGGCGTGGCACATGTACCGGTCGCGGGCGACCTTGGCGACGATCGACGCGGCGGCGATCGCGGCGCTCGTGGCGTCGCCGTCCACTATCGCCCGCTGGGGGCGCCCGAAGTCCGGTACGGAGAAGCCATCCACCAGACACGCCACCTCACCCTCCACACCCTCGGTGACCCCCCGCAGCGCGTCGCGCAGCGCGGCGAGGTTGGTGTTGTGCAGGCCCCTGGAGTCGATCCCCCGCACACAGCGTGAGATCACTGTGACCCGCGCGGCGGCGCGCAGGACCAGCGGGTAGAGCTCCTCGCGGGCCTCCGCGGTGTGCTGCTTGGAGTCGTTCAGCGCCCCCAGCGCCCGGATCTCCGCGGCGGGGAGGGTCTCGTAGTCGAACAGCACCCCCGCCGCCACCAGCGGCCCCGCCAGGCATCCCCGTCCTGCCTCATCCGCACCCGCGACCAGGCGCACCTCCAGCCGGCGGTCGAAAGCGAACAGCCGTCGTCCACTCGACGCCCTCCGAGCACGGCGGCGAGTCCGGGAGTTCCTAGAGGGTCCCGATGCGGTCGGGGGGCCAGTAGGTGAAGAAGGCCCCGCCGATAACCCACGCGGTGGGGACTGGCCCCCAGAACCTGCTGTCGTCGGACTCGCCACGGTTGTCCCCCATCATGAACCAGTGACCGGCCGGAATCTTGATCGGGGTCGGGAAGTCGCACTCGCGGGCGCCTTCGCAGGACGCGATATAGGAGTCCGCCTCGCGCTTGCCGTTGCGGTAGACGTGCCCTTCGCGGATCGAGATGGTGTCTCCAGGGCCGGCCACCACGCGCTTGATGAAGTTTTCGCTGGACTCTTCGGGGTCGGTCTGGTCGCACGGGGCGCCCCCGTAGCTGACTTCATAGTGGGTGGGGCCGCACTTCTGTTCCCTGGCGTACTTCGGGGGGTGGAACACCACGATCTCCCCGACGTGCGGTCCGTTGATTCGCATCCCGATGCGGTTCACGAGCACACGCTGGCCTTCGACCAGTGTGGGGCGCATCGAGCCGCTGGGGATCTTGTAGGGCTTGACGAGGAACGCCTGGATCCCCAGGGCGAGCAGCACGGCGATCACGACGATCGCGACCAGCTCGAAGAGCGAGCTGGTGGTCGACTTCGAGCCGCCCTTGCCCTTCCCCGAGCCCGCCGGCAGCCCCGAGCCGTCAGAGGAGCCCGGGCTCGCCAAGTTGACGCCCCGCTTCGTGGACCGCGCGCTCACGCGATCCCCTCTGGGGAGGCCCTCACGCCGCCGTGTCGCCGGTGACATGCTCACCGGCATCGGGGGCATCGGCCTGATCCGTGGCCGCCGCCAGCGGGGCGTCGGACCGCTCCGCCTCGCCTGCCTCGCCGACCTCAGGCACCCCCTCGGCGGATGCGCCCGCCGACCCATCCTCCACCGCCGTCTGCGGTGCCTGCACCACTGCCTCGCCGCCCACCGCCTCCTCGAGGTCGCCTGGCTCCAACCCCTCCGCTGGCGAGGAGGGCGGCTCGACGTCGCTCAGCAGCCCCGGCTGCACCGTCTCTTCGGGGCCGGTGTAGCGGCGCTCGCGCACCCGCGCCCGCTTGCCCACGCGGTCGCGCAGGTAGTAGAGCTTGGCGCGGCGCACATCGCCCCGGGCGGCCAGCTCGATGCGCTCGATCTTCGGCGAGTGCACGGGGAACATGCGCTCCACGCCCACCCCAAAGGACTGCTTGCGCACCGTGAACGTCTCCCGCACCCCATGCCCCTGGCGCTTGATGACCACTCCCTCGAACACCTGGATGCGCCGGCGCGTGCCCTCGATCACCTGGAAGTGCACCTTCACGCGATCGCCCGGCACGAATGCGGGCACGCGGCGCAGCTGGGCGCGTTCGAGGGTTTCGATGACGCTACTCATAAAGTGGCAAGGGGTCTCGCTTCAACGGGGCTGACCATCTGGAGCAGCCCGGCGCGGTCAGCAATGGTAGCGGACAGGCGTCCCACACCGCGCTGGAAGCCCACCAAGATCCCGTGCTAGGCCCGCTCGCGGCTGCGCTCGCGCCGCCAGCTCGCGATGCGACCGTGGTCGCCGGAGAGCAGCACCTCGGGCACGCGCCACCCGCGATACTCGGCGGGACGGGTGTAGTGCGGATACTCGGGATTGCCCTCGAGGGCCTCGCTGAAAGACTCCTCGACCGCCGATTCTGCGTCCCCCAGCGCTCCGGGGAGCTTGCGCAGCACGGCGTCGCACACCACCATCGCGGCGGGCTCCCCGCCGGAGAGCACATAGCGCCCGATCGAAAGGGTCTCGCTGGCGAAGTGCTCCACGATCCGCTCGTCGAAACCCTCGTAGCGGCCGCACAGCAGCGTCAGGGACCGCTCGGCCGCGAGCTCCCTGACGTATGCCTCATCGAGGATCCGCCCCCCCGGCGTCAGCGCGATTACGCGGCGCCGCCTGCACAGCTCCAACGGATCCACCCCGTAGCGGGCGCGCAGGGCCGCATCCATCACATCGACCCGCAGCACCATCCCGGCGCCGCCCCCGAAGGGGGAGTCGTCGACCTGGCCGCCGCTGAGGGGGGTGTGCTCACGGATGCCCACACACTCCATGCGGCTGCCCCCCGCCAGCGCGTTGCGGACGTGGCGCTGGGCGAAGAACCACTGAAACCACTCCGGGAAGAGCGTGAAGACGTCGATCTCCACCGCTACACCTCGCCGAGGAAGTCGAGGCTCACATCGATGCGCCCCGCGGCGACGTCCACATTGCGCACCGCGTCTCTCACCAACGGCACGAGCAGCTCCCGGCCGTCCCCGCGCCGCACCTCGAGCACCTCGCAGGAGGGGAGCTCGAGCAGAGCGCTGACCGTCCCCAGCAGCAGCTCCCCGTCGAGCACGGCGCAGCCCTCCAGTTCCTGGGCCCACCACTCCCCCGGGTCGAGCGAGGGCGCCTGCGTGGGCGCCACCGTCAGCGACTGCCCACGCAGAACCTCTGCGGCGGCACGGTCCTCGACACCCTCCAGACGCAAGATCGGGCGCTGCTCGACACCGGCGCGGCGCAGGATCCTCCGCGCGCGGCCCGCGACCGTCACCTCGCCACCCTGCGCCAGCAGGCGCGGGCGGGCGCCGGTCACGTAGAAGCTTCCATCCAGGCCGTGCGCTCGGCCCACGCGGCCCGCCTCCAGCGGCGCGGGCGAGGCTCTGCCCATAGAGGCGCTCCCGTCACTGCCCTCACCCACAGAGGCGCCCGCGTCCACACCCCCGGAGGCACTCAGGTCGGCCCTCGACTCCTCCATGTCAGCCATCGCGCGGGGGCTCAGTCGACGATGTCGAGTACCACACGGCGCTGGCCGGTCTCCGACCGGTCGCTCGCCGCCGCGGCCCGCACCACGGTGCGCAGTGCCTTCGCGGTGCGCCCGCCGCGGCCAATCACCTTGCCGTAGTCCTCCTGCGCCACCGCGAGCTCCAGAACGACGGTGCCGTCGTCCTCCTCGAACTGCTCCACCGTCACCTCTTCCGGCCGATCGACCAGCTCCTGCGCGAGGTAGGTCAACAGCTCCTTCACCCTCTGCACCGCCATCGGGGCTCTCCCAGCTAGCTGCTGATCCCCTGGATGCGCAGCAGCTTGCGGACCGTGTCCGAGGGTTGTGCGCCGCGGGCAAGCCAGCTGCGGGCGCGCTCCTCGTCGATCGCGATCGTCGAGGGGTTGGTCTGGGCGTTGTAGTGGCCGATCGTCTCGATCACGCGTCCGTCGCGGGGGGAACGCTGGTCGGCGACCACCACCCGCCAGATCGGGTCCTTCCTGCCGCCCACTCGCGTGAGCCTTAGCCTTACCGACACGTGGGTCCTCGCTTCGATTTCTCTCGTTGGGATGGAAAAACAGTCTTTGGCGGTCCCCCGGGGCACAAATCTGTGCGCTGGGGCATAAATCTGTCCGCCGGCGCACAAATCTGTCCGCCAGCGACGCGATGAAGCTTAGACGTTTATGGGCACGTTGCCCGCAAGGGGTGGCACCTCAGCGCGCCTGGCGCATCAGCGCGCCGATGTCCGGCATCTTGCCGCGGCCGACCTGGCGCATCACCTTGCGCATCTGGGCGAACTGCTTGACGAGCTGGCTGACCTGCTGCACGCTGGTGCCCGAGCCCCGCGCGATGCGCAGCCTGCGCGAACCCTTGATCAGCTCGGGGCGGCGGCGCTCCTCGGGGGTCATCGCGAGAATGATCGCCTGGAGGCGGTCGAGCTCGCGCTCGTCGACCTTCATGTTGCGCATCTGCGCGCCACCGAGGCCGGGGATCATCCCCAGCACGCTGCTGAGCGGCCCCATTTTCCGCACGGCCCTCAGCTGCTCGAGGAAGTCGTCGAGGCCGAACTCGTTGCGGCGCAGCTTGCGCTGCAGCTCCACCGCGTCGTGCTCGTCGAACTGGCGCTCGGCCTGCTCGATCAGGCTCAGCACATCCCCCATGCCGAGGATCCGCTGGGCCATGCGATCGGGATGGAAGCGCTCGAACTGCTCGAGGTGCTCGCCGGTGGAGGCGAACAGGATCGGCTGCCCGGTGACCGCCCTGACCGAGAGCGCCGCGCCGCCGCGGGCGTCCCCGTCGAGCTTGGTCATCACGATCCCGTCGAACTGCACCGCGGCGGCGAACTGCTCGGCGACGTTGACGGCGTCCTGGCCGGTCATCGCGTCCACCACCAGCAGCGTGTCCCGGGGCGCGACCGCCACATGGATGCGCACGAGCTCCGCCATCAGCTCCTCGTCCACGTGCAGGCGCCCGCTGGTGTCAACGATCAGGACGTCCTTGCCCTCCGCCCGCGCGCGCTCCAGGGCCCACGTGGCGATCTCCACGGGGTCGGGCTCGGTGCCGCGCTCATATACCTCCGCGCCCGCGCGGGCGCCCATCTTGACCAGCTGCTCCACCGCCGCCGGGCGGTAGGTGTCGCACGCGGCGAGCGCCACCGAGGAGCCGTGATGCTCGCGCAGATGGCGCGCGAGCTTCGCCGCGGCGGTGGTCTTGCCGGAGCCCTGCAGCCCCGCGAGTAGGATCACCGTGGGAGGGCTCGGGGAGAAGCGCAGGGCGGGCGCCTCACCATCCCCCTCCCCCTCCTCCCCCCCCATCAACCTGGTGAGCTGCTCCGCGACGATCTTCACGACCTGCTGACCGGGATTCAGCCGGCCGACGATCTCGGCCCCCAGGCAGCGCTCCTTGACATCCGCCGTGAACTGGCGGACGACCTTGAAGTTGACATCCGCCTCCAGCAGCGCGAGGCGGATCTCGCGCAGCGCGCGGTCGATGTCCTGCTCGGTCAGCGTCCCCCGCTGGCGGACATCCGAGAGCGTGGCCTGGAGCTTCTCCGCGAGCGAGTCGAACATCGAGCGCCTCAGTCCTTCTCGCCGGAGGAATCCTCCTTGGTCCGGCGTGTGAGCGCCTCGCCGATGCCCCCGAACGCCTCCGCGAACTCGGAGGGGATCACGAACACCTTGTTGGAATCCCCTTCGGCGAGCTGGGGGAGCATCTGCAGGTATTCATAAGAGAGCAGATCCCGGGTGGGGCGGCCCTCGTGGATCGCTTTGAAGACGGTGTCGATCGCCTTCGCTTCGCCCTCCGCCCGCAGGATCGCGGCCTGGCGGGCGCCCTCCGCGGTGAGCACCGCCGCCTGCTGCTCCCCCTCCGCGGTGAGGATCTGAGCCTGCTTCTCGCCTTCGGCGGTGAGAATCGCCGCGCGTCGGTCGCGCTCCGCGCGCATCTGCTTCTCCATCGCCGAGCGGATGTCCGCGGGCGGGTCCACCGACTTGATCTCCACGCGGTTGATGCGGATGCCCCACTTGCCGGTGGCCTCGTCCAGCACCGTGCGCAGCTCGGTGTTGACGTTCTCGCGGGCGGTGAGGGTGGCCTCGAGCGTGAGCCCGCCGATCACGTTGCGCAGCGTGGTGACCGTCAGCTGCTCGATCGCCTGCAGCGGGTTGGCGATTTCATAGGTGGCCGAGCGCGGGTCGGTGATCGTGAAGTACAGGACCGTCTCGATCCCCACCACCACGTTGTCCTCGGAGATCACCGACTGGGGGGCGAAGTTGACCACCTGCTCGCGCAGGTCCACCAGCGGCTTCACGCGGTCCACGAACGGCGTGACGATCGCGAGGCCCGGCTCCAGGGTGCGGCTGTAGCGGCCGAGGCGCTCCACCACCCCCGCGCGCGCCTGCGGGATCACGCGAATCGTGCGCGCCGCCACGACCAGCGCGAACAGCACGACCACGGCGACGACGATGAGAGCGACCATATGGGGAGTTCCCTTGCCTTTCCAAGTACCTGTTTGGGTTCAGTGCCTCGAGTGCATGTCGCGGCCCCGGATCAGTGCATCACCAGCGCGGTTGCCCCGCGAATCTCCACGACCTGCACGCGCTCCCCGGCGGGGATCACGTCGTCCTCCTCGTAGCTGCGCGCGGTCCACACCTCGCCGCCGATCCGCACGCAGCCCACACCCTCCTGGTTGGCGATCCGCTCGAGCACGATCGCGTCGCTCCCCACGAGGGCGGCCGCGCCTGTGCGGATCCGGGGGGGATGCTGAATGTGGCGCTGAGCAACCGGTCGCAGTGTGAGCAGCACCATCAGCGAGGCGAGCAGGAAGATCACCAGCGCGAGCGGGAGGCCCACGCCAGCGAGGCTCACCAGGGCCGCGACCAGCGCGCCGAGGGCGAACGGCGCGAGGAAGAACCCGCCGGTGTGCAGCTCGCCCACGCCCAGCACACA
Source organism: uncultured Solirubrobacterales bacterium (assembly GCA_963713985.1). GTDB lineage: Bacteria > Actinomycetota > Thermoleophilia > Solirubrobacterales > Solirubrobacteraceae > Palsa-744. Next base: position 3,405,680 of record OY970219.1, read on the forward strand.
CGCCACCACGATCAGGATGATCCAAGCGTCCATGTGTTCGATTATCGCACCGCGGGGGTGGCGGCCGGCTGCGCCACCCTCTAGGCCGCGATCAGCGCCCGCGCGAAGTCCCCGGGGTCGAAGGGGCGCAGGTCCTCGAGCGCCTCCCCGATCCCGATCAGCTTGACGGGCAGTCCCAGCTCGCGGGCGATCGCGATGGCGATTCCCCCACGAGCGGTGCCGTCGAGCTTCGTCAGCACGATTCCGCTGACCTGCGCCGCCTCCGCGAAGATGTGCGCCTGGCGCAGGCCGTTCTGGCCGGTGGTGGCGTCGATCGTGAGCAGCGTCTCCTGCGGAGCGCCCTCGAGCTGGCGCGCGATCACGCGACGCACCTTCGTCAGCTCCGCCATCAGATCGTCCTGGGTGTGCAGGCGCCCGGCGGTATCGACGATCACCACGTCGGTTCCCTCGCGGCGCGCACGAGCCACGGCCTCGAATGCGACGGCGCCCGGATCCGAGCCTTCGCGGCCCGTGACGATCTCGCAGCCCGCGCGCTGCGCCCACCCCTCGAGCTGCTCGGTGGCGGCCGCGCGGAAGGTGTCCGCGGCCGCGAGCAGCACGGTGCGCCCGAGCTCCCTCTGCAGGTGCCACGCGAGCTTGCCGATCGTGGTGGTCTTGCCCGTCCCGTTCACGCCCACCGCGAGGATCACGGTGGGGCGGGCGCTGATGTCGATCCGCCCCTCCCCCGTGCTGGCGGCCTCGGCGAGCAGCTCGATCAGCCGCTCCGAGAGCGCCTCCCCCCCGCTCAGCCCGCCCTCCAGAGCCTGCGTTTCGAGCGCCTCCACGACCGAGGCCGTGGCGGTGGCGCCGACGTCGGCCATGATCAGCGCCTCCTCCAGGCGCTCCCACGTGTGCTCGTCCAGGGTCTGGAAGAGCGTCGCCTGGATCTCCCCGCCGAGCGCCCTGCGGGTCTTCGAGAGGTTCTCGCGCAGGCGCCGGAAGAGGCCCCCGCGCTCGCGGCCCCCGCTCGCCCGGTCCGCTTTGGCGGCGGGGTCCTGCTCGCCGGTTATGAAGAGATCGCTCCAGTCGCGCGGCACGGGGCGGGCGACGATAGCAGCGCCCTACGCGACCTCGGCCAACTCGGAGCGCCTGGCAGCATCGAGGTGCTCAGCGGCCTCGACGGGGTCAGTGGCCGGAGCGTGCTCGGAATCCGCGCCCTGCGGCGCCTGTGGCGGCGACTCGGGCGGTGGGACGGCCCGCGGGAGGGGCCCCGGCGCAGCCTCCTCCGAGGAGGGAGCCTCGGCGGCGGGGGGCAAGCGGCGGGAGAGGACCTTGGAGACGCCGTTGCCCGCCATCGAGACGCCGTAGAGCCAGTCCGCGGCCTCCATCGTCCGCTTTTGGTGGGTGATGACGATGAATTGGGCGCGGTTGGCGTATCGGCGCAGGAGCGAGAGGAAGCGCTCGAGGTTGAGGTCGTCAAGCGCCGCCTCCACCTCGTCGAGGATGTAGAAGGGGCAGGGGCGGGCGAGGAACACCGCGAACAGGAAGGCGAGCGCGGTCATCGACTTCTCCCCGCCGGAGAGCAGCGAGAGGCGCTTGGTGGACTTGCCGGCGGGGGTGATCTCGATCTCGACCCCCAACATCTCCTCCTCGCCGGGGTGGGCGCCGTCCAACTCGCCGCCCTCCCGATCGCCGCCCGCGGCGGGGGCCCCGTCCTCGACTCGGCCCGCCTCCGCCGCATCGCCCTCGCCGCCCGCGCCGGGCGCTCCCTCTCCCGCCAACGGCTGTCCGCCGAGCACGGGGCTGTTGGCCTGAGCGTCCTTCACCAGCCGCAGCTGCCCGCCGCCGCCGGGGAAGACGTCGCGGGCGAGCTCCTCGAAGTTACGGGCCGCGGCCTGGAAGGTGGCCTGGAAGGTCTCGTGGATCTGGCGGTCGGTGTCGCGGATCAGGGTGCGCAGCTCGCGCAGCGCGACCTCCAGGTCGGTGCGCCGGGCCTCGAGCTCCTCGACGTGGGCGAGCGCCTCGGCGTACTCCTCTTTGGCGAGCGGGTTGACCGGGCCGAGCTGCTCGCCGCGACGGCGCAGACGCTCAAGGCGCGCGGTGAGCGCCTGTATCTGCTCCTCCTCCAGGGGCTCGTCGGAATCCTCGTCGGCCTCGGGCAGCTCCAACTGTTCGCGGACGGTGCGCAGCTCGAGAGCGGCCTCCTCGGCCTGGTCGCGCAGACGCTGGGCGGCGACCTCGGCGACCGTGACAGCCTCGCCCTGCGCCCGCAGGAGAGCCTGGATCTCTGCCTCCCGGGTGGAGCAGGCACGCAGCTCACCAGCCATCTCCTCACCGGCGGCACGATCGCGCTCGAGCTCGCCCTGGAGCTCGAGGACACGCGTGGCGACCGCCTCTGCGGCGCCGTGCAGCGCGGCGGCGAGGCGTATGGCGAGGGGCTGCAGGACGCTGTCGGCGGCGTGCCGGGCGCGGAGGCGCTCCAAACGCTCGAGACGCTCGGCCCGTTCGCGGGCGATCCGCTCGGCCTGGCGGCGCTCGGCGGCGAGCTCGCCCTCGAGCTGCGCCCGGCGGACCGCCAGCGGACCCTGCTGGGGGGCCGCACTGCGCTGCTCGATCAGCCACGCGGCGTGGCGCTCGCGCTCGAGCGCGCGGGCGTGGTCGCGTGCGGCCTCGCGCAGCGTGCCCTCGGCCTCCTCGCGGGCGCTGTCGGCTTCGTGAGCGTCCTCCTGCGCGCTCTGCGCCGCTGCGCGTGCGGCGTGCTCGGCGCCGGCGGCGCGATCGACCGCGAGGATCAGCTGCTCGCGCTCGTTGCGCCGAGCGAGCACGCGCTCGGCGCCCCCCTCGGTGACCTGGCGCACCTCCCCGGAGGCGGCAAACCACACCCGCCCGCGGGGGGTGACGGCGATCCCCGCGAAATCCTCGGGGAGATCCTCCAGACGCTCCAGCACCCAGGCGTCGGCGAGCAGCCGCTCAGCGAGAGCGAGCACCGGGCTGGGTCCGCTCAACAGCCCGATCAGGGGACGCGCGCCGGGCGCGGGAGGCTCGCGTGGCCCTGCTGCGGTGGGTTCCTTCGTGTCGGACTCCAGGTCGGCCAGCAGCGCGGTGGCGCCGTCCGGCCCCGCGCGGTCCAGCAGCGCCGCGGCGCCGGCCAGGTCTGGGACGAGCGCCGCGTCCAGGCGACGCCCGAGAGCAGCCGCGAGCGCGAGCTCGTAGCCGGGTTGGACGCGCAGAGCGTCGCTCAACGAACGCGGTACGCCCACCCCGGGGGCTCCCTCGCGCGGTTCCCCCTCCGCGGCGGAGGCCGTGGGGGCGTGGTTGCGAAGGAACTGGTTGACCGTGGCCAGCTCCGAGCCGACGCGAGCCGCCTCCCGGCGGGCCGCCTCGACCTCGCGCTCGGCCTCGCGCAGGGCCGCGCGTGCCTCCTCCGCGCGAGCGTCGGCCTCCTCACGCTCCTCACGGGCCTGGACGAGTGCGGCGTCCAGCTCCGCCACCTCGACGGCGGCCCGCTCGCGGCCCTGGTCGAGCTCCGCAAGCTCGCGCTCGAGCTCCTGCTCGCGCTCGCGCTCCAACGCTGCGAGCTCCTCCTCGAGCGCGACGATGCGCTCGCCGACCCAGCCCTCCGGGCTGTGTGCCCCCAATCGCTCCCCCTCAATCCTCAGCCCGCCCTCCCCATCCTCCGCGTGCTCCCCCTCGCCGGCGACGAGCCCACTCCCGGCCACGCCCGAGAGGGCCTCCTCGAGCACATCGATCTCGCGTTGGACACGGTTCAGCCGCTCCGCAAGGCTCTCGGCGGTAGCGGAGGCGTGCTCGCGGCGGAGCTCCAGGCGCTCCCCCGCGGCACCCGCGTGCAGGGCCCGGCGGGAGAGGGCGTCGTGGCGCTCGGAGCGCTCGGCGAGGGCGCGCTCGGCGAGGCCGCGGCGCTCCACCACCTCCTCCAGGTCGCCTTCGACCTCGGCGCGGGCCGCGCGCGCCTCCCGCGCCGAGACCTCCGCCTCGGAGAGCTGCAGGCGGCGGGCGCGCAGCGCATCGCGGGCGAGCTCCAGGCGGGCCTCCAGCATCTGGCGCTCCAGGCGCTGGTGGAGCTCCGCGGCCTCCGCCTGGCGCTTGAGAGGGCGCAGACGGGTGCGCGCCTCCCGCTCCACGTCAAGCGCCCGATCGAGGTTGTCCTGGGTGCGCTCCAGCTTGAGCTGGGCGCGGCGGCGGCGCTTGCGATGCTTGCCGAGACCCGCGGCCTCCTCGATCAAGAGGCGCCGGTCGCGGGGCTTGGAGGTGACGATCGCCTCCACGCGGCCCTGGGAGACCACGGAGTGGGTCTCCTTGCCGAGGCCCGTGTCGGAGAGCACCTCGATTATGTCCCCCAGGCGGCAGCGGGCGCCGTTGAGGCGGTACTCGCCCTCGCCGGAGCGGTGCAGACGGCGGAGGATCGATATCTCGCTGAGCGGCAGCCCCACGGTGCCGTCGGAGTTGTCGAGCACGATCTCCACCTCCGCGCTGCTGCGCGCCTGCACGCCGCGCCCACCGCCGAAGATCACGTCCTGCATCGACTGCCCCCGGACCGCGAGCGGGGACTGCTCGCCCATCGCCCACAGCACCGCGTCGGTGACGTTGGACTTGCCGGAGCCGTTGGGCCCCACCACCACGCTCACCCCGGGACCGAAGTCCAGGCGGGTGCGGTCGGGGAAGGACTTGAAGCCCTTCAGGGTGAGCGACTTCAGATGCATGGCCCTGAGCCCGCATGCCAGCGCTGGATCGGCGTCCTCGGTCGCTCGTGTGCAAAGCACACCACGCTCCCTGCGTCCTTGCCCAGCTTGCCCTGCGGGCTCAGGATCATGTTTGCAGCTGCTCCACGGCCTCCCGAGCGGCCTGCTGCTCGGCGTGCTTCTTGCTGCGCCCCGCACCGCTGCCGAGCGAGCGACCCGCGACCGTGGCGGCCACCTCGAAGGTCCGCTCGTGCGGGGGTCCGTGCTCGGCGGTGACGTCGTAGGTGACGATCTCCCCCCGTTGGGCGAGCAGCTCCTGGAGCGTCGACTTGAAGTCCACGGGGTTCTCCAGCGCCTGCTCGATCTCCGGGCGAAACGCCTCCACCACAGCCTCCGCCGTCCGCTCGTAGCCGAACTGCAGGTAGCACGCCCCGATCACCGCCTCGATCACGGAGGCCAGCACTCGCTCCGTCTCCCCGAGCGCCACCGCGTCGCTCTCGCGTACCCCCTCCGGGGCCGCCGCCCGCAGCCGCTGCGCCACCGCGAGGCGCTCCGCGACCGCCCGGCAGGAGGGTCCGGACACCGCCTGCGCGCGGATCTTCGTGAGCCGCCCCGCGCCGAAGCGCTCGGCCTCCAAGCGCGGGTAGAGGTGAGTGGTCACCGCCAGCCCCAGCACGCTGTCGCCGAGGAAGGCCAGGCGCGTGTAGGAGTCGCTGCGCCGCTCGCTCCAGGAGGCATGCGTGAAGACCGGGCGCACCAGCTCCTCGGGAAGTTCCTCCAGCAGCGAGTTCAGCAGCCTCATCGGCGCGCATCACGCCTCGGCGCCCTGGGCGAGGACGAAGTCCACCGCCTGCCTCACGGTCAGGATGCCGGCGGCCTGCTCGTCGGAGATGCGCACGCCGTAGGTGTCCTCGAGCTCCTGCACCAGCGTGTACAGGTCCAGTGAGTCCGCCTCGAGATCCTCCTTGAAGCGGGTCTCCTCGCCGATCTCCTCGGGGTCGATCTCGAGCTCGTCGCAGAGGTGCTCGCGGATCAACTCGTATACCTGCTCGCGGGTCATCTGCTCGGGAGGCTAGCGTCCCGCGCGGATGACGAGGAGCTCGACCGGCTGCGCAGCGCCCCCGCCTGCTCCAGCGCCATGTGGGTGCGCCCGACGAGGTCCTCCTGCGCTCCCCGCGCAGCGCGCAGGATCGCCTGGGCGAAGCCCTGGCTGGTGAAGCTGCCGTGGGGCACCACCCCCAGCCGCCGCAGCCCGAGCAGGTAGGCGCCCCCCTGGCCCTCCGGGTCGATCTGCTCGCGGAAGGAGCGCAGCGAGGGGCGCAACAGCAGACCGCCGAGCTGCGCGCGGGGCGAGGAGAGCGCTGCGTCGCGGATCGACCGCAGCATCGTCTGGGAGACGCCCTCCATCGCCTTCAGGACGATGTTGCCGGTGAACCCATCGGTCACGATCACATCCGCGACGCCGCTGGTGAGGTCGCCCCCCTCGACGTTGCCGATCAGCTCGAAGGGCGCGGCGGGTGGGACCGGATGGGACGGTGCCGGGTGGGACGGGACCGGATGGGACGGGGCCGGGTGGGAGGGGGACGGGTGGGACGCGGCTCCTCCATCGATGGCGGCGAGCCGCCGGGCCAGCTCGGCGTGAGCCTCAAGCACCAGCGGGCTGCCCCGCCCCCACTCCTCGCCGTTGGAGAGCAGCCCCACGCGGGGGCGCTCCACGCCGAGCACCACCTGCGCGAGCGCGGCCCCCATGAAGGCGAACTGCACGAGGTGCTCCACGCGCGCCTGCGCGTTGGCCCCCACGTCGAGCAGCGTCACCGGATGCCCCGGGACCGGCAGCGCCAGCGCCAGCGCGGGCCGGTGGATGCCGCGGGCGCGCTTGATGTTGAAGAGGCCCGCCGCCAGCGCCGCCCCGGTTCCCCCCGCGCACACCAGCGCCTGTGCGCGCCCCTCCGCGACCGCGCGAGCGGCCTGCACGATCGAGGCCTCCGGATGCGAGCGTGCGGCGCGCACCGGGTCGGGGCTCTTCGCGATCGACAGCGGCGCATCGATCACCTCCACGCCCGCGGGCAGGATCGGCTGGCCGTGGGCTGGACTCGCTATCTCAGAGGCGGGGCCGAACAGCAGCACGCGCGCTCCCTGCTCCGCCGCGAGCGCCGCGCCCGCAGCGACCTCCCGTGGTCCGAGGTCGGCGCCGTTGGCGTCGACCGCAACCACGACCGGCTCACTCGTGGTCGTGCTCCTCGGCGTGCTCCACCGGCGCCGTGACCTCGCGGCCCGCGTAGGTGCCGCACACCATGCACACCCGGTGCGGGCGGCGCGGGCTGTGGCAACGCGGGCACACGCTCAGCGCGGGCGCGGAGATCTTGTGCTGCGCGCGACGCTTGGCGGTGCGGCTGTGCGACTGCTTCTGCTTGGGAACGGCCATCGGCCGGGAAGGCTAGCAGCCGGGGCGCCTACTCCAGCTCGAGCTCCTGCAGCTTCGCCCACCGCGGGTCGGGCGCGGACTCGTGGCGGTGCTCCGGCCCCGCCTTGTTGAGATCCGCCGCGCACACCGGGCACAGGCCCGCGCACTCTGGGCGGCACACCACCTGCGTCGGAGCGCCCAGCGCCAGCGAATCGTGGGCCCACGCCCCCAGGTCGAGCGTCTCCTCGTGCACATAGGGGCTCGAGAGCTCCTCCCCACCCCCCGGGCGATCCACCTCGCGGACGTCCACCTCCACCCTCGGGGCCGCACGCTCGAGGCAGCGCATGCACGGTCCCGCGAGCGCCGCCGCGAAGCGCAGCCGCAGCGCGTACCCATGGCCGACCATCCGCGAGACGTCCACCGTCACCACCGGCCGGGTCGGCTGCGCCAGGTAGCGCTCCCCGCCCAGCGTGAGCGGCTCGACCTCCACCTCCAACTCCAGCCGCCGCCCCTCCCCGGCGCTGAGATGCAGGCTCCCGAGGTCGAGCTTGTCTGTCACCGCTGGCATCCCCCAAGATTAGAACGCGGCGTCGGCCGCACGGCCCGTCAGCACAGCGCGTACCCCTCGCCCCTCCCTGCCCTCCCTCCGGGAACTCAGGCGGCCCGTCAAATCCGAGCGTACCCCCTCCCCCTCCCCCTCCCTGTCCCTCAGGACGGAACGGAGGGGGCCTCGTGGCTCAGCTCGCGCTTGAGCACCTTCCCAGTCGCATTGCGCGGGAGCTCCGCCATGAACACCACCTCGCGCGGAACCTTGTAGCGGGCGAGGTTCCGCTTGACGTACTCCTTGATCTCCTCCTCGCTCAGGGCCCCCCCCTCGCGCGGCACCACGTAGGCCCTCAGCCGCTGGCCGAACTTGCTGTCCTCGACCCCGATCACCGCCGCCTCCTGGATCTGCGCGTGCGTGGCCAGCAGGTCCTCGACCTCGCGCGGGAACACGTTCTCCCCGCCCGAGACGATCATCTCGTCGTCGCGGCCATCCACGAACAGGCGCCCCGCCGCGTCCACGTGACCCATGTCGCCCGTGCTCATCAGGCCCCGCACGACCTCCTTGGAGCCGCCCCCGGTGTAGCCCTCGAAGACCATCTCGTTCGCCGCGAAGATCCGCCCCCGCTCCCCCCGCGGGACCTCGCGGCCCTCCGCGTCCAGCAGCTTCACCACGGTGCCCAGCGGCGGGCGCCCCGCGGTCCCCGGCGCGGCGCGCAGGTCCGCCGGCGTAGCGATCGTCGCCCACGCCACCTCGGTGGAGCCGTACAGGTTGTAGAGCACATCCCCGAAGGTGTCCATCACCTGCGTCGCCAGCTCCCCCGGCAGCACCGAGCCCGACGCCGCGATGACCCGCAGCGAGCTCAGGTCGTAGCGCGCGATCGTCTCCTGGGGCAGCTCCAGGATCCGCTGCAGCATCACCGGGACCACCGCCAGCGCGCTCGCGCGGTGGCGCGCCACATCGGCGAGCGTCTGCTCCGGATCGAAGCGCCGCCGCAGCACCAGCGTGGAGGCCAGCGGCAACCCCAGCGTGAAGTGGGCGTACCCCCAGGAGTGGAACATCGGCGCCGCGATCACCGTCGTCTCGCGCGCACGCAGCGGGATCTTCGAGAACAACGCCGCCGCCGGCTCCATCGATTCCGGCTGTCTACGGTTCGCGCCCTTCGGGGTCCCCGTGGTTCCCGACGTGAGGATCACCACCCTGCCTTTCTCCGCCGGCGGCTGCAGTGGCGTGGGGTCGCCCCGCGCGATCAGATCCTCCAACAGCGGGTCCGTGGGGGACAGGGAAGACTGGCTCGCCTCCCGGTCCGCCGAGGCCAGGCGGCCGCTCGGGTCCCCCGGGGCCGGCCGGACGCTCGGCGCGCGGTCCTGCGGATCCCACCACGACACGAAGCGGAGCATGTCCCGCGCTCCCTCGAGCACCAGGTCTGCGAACTCCGCGTCGTAGATCACGGCGACCGGGCCCTCCCGGCGCAGCACGTCCGCGATCTGGGGGCCGGCGAATGCCGTGTTCAGGTACAGCAGGCTCGCCCCCAGCTTCGCGCACGCCACGTTCGCCTCGACGTAGCCCCGGTGGTTGCGGCACATGAGCGCCACCCCATCCTGTTCGCCCACCCCCGCCGCTCGCAGCGCACGCGCCAGTGCATTCGTGCGCGCCTCCACCTCCGCGAACGTGAGGGTCCCCCGCTCGTCCACGATCGCCAGGCGCTCCGGACAGCGGATCGCCGAGATGGTGTACGCCGCCGCCGAGCTCGAGCCCCAGCGGCGCAGCGTCACCAGCACCCGTGCCGTGCGGTCGGGGCGTTCCGGTTTGAACATGCCCGTCCGCCACAGCGTCCGGGCGACCTCCAGGCGATGTTGGACGGGGGAGCTCATCGGACGCTGATTATCCCACCGCGCGCAACTGCACCCGCACTCGCGGGGAAACCGCGGTGGGGTCAGGAGACCTCGGCGGGCTCGTCCTTGCCCTGCAGCCGTTCGCGGCCGCGCCCGACAGCGCTGATGATCTTCGAGAGGTTGACCTCCAGCGTGCTGAGGATCTCATCCGCATAGTCCTCCGCGCCGAGGCGGATCTCCCGCTCGCGGGCGCGCGCGTCCTCGATGATGTCCTCCGCGGCGCGCTCGGCCTGCTTGGTGACCTCCTCGTCGCCCACCAGCCGCTCCTGACGCTCGCGCGCCTCCTTGACGATCCGCTCCGCCTCGCGCTTGGCCTCCGCCAGCATCTCCTGGCGCTCCTTGACGATCCACCGCGCCTGCTTGATCTCCTCGGGGATCGTCGCGCGCATCTGGTCGAGGATGTCGTAGATCTCCTCCTTGTCCACCCGCACCTGATCGGTGAGGGGGACCTGTTTGGCGTTGTGCACCAGATCGTCGAGCTTGTCTATGAGAACCAGAACGTCCATCGCCTTGGGTTTTCGTCAGCGCCGCAACTCTTCCTGCAACCGCGCCGCCACCTCCTCGGGCACCAGATCGTCGATCCTGCCCCCGAACGTGGCGAGCTCCTTGACGCCGCTGGAGGAGAGAAAGCTGTATTCGGAGCTCGACATCAGATACACCGACTCCACCTCGGGGTCCTGGCGGCGGTTGAGCTGGTGCAGCTCGAGCTCATACTCGAAGTCCGAGATCGCCCGCAGCCCCTTCACGATCGCCTTGGCCCCCACGCTGCGCGCGAACTCCACCACCAGGTTGCTGAACGGCTCCACCCGCACCCCCGGCAGCTCGGCGGTCGCGCGCTCGATGAAGCCCACCCGCTCCTCGATCCCGAACAGCGTCGCGTTCTTGCGCACCGAGCGTCCCACCACCGCCACCACCACCTGATCGTAGAGCTCCGCCGCCCGGCGGATCACGTCGAGGTGGCCGTTGGTGACGGGGTCGTAGGAGCCCGGGCACACCGCTATCGACTTGTCGAGGTTCATCGCCTGCGATGGATCGTGATCAAGGTGTCTCCGTAACGCCGCTCCAGCTCCCTCTCCAGGAGGGGGGAGCGCAGCTCGAGCTCCATCCGCCGATCGCTCTCCACCACCACCCGACCCCGGGGCGCCAGCAGCGGCGGCAGCGCCGCCTGCAGCTCGGGCCCCAGCACACCCGCGTGCCGGTAGGGGGGATCGACGAAGAGCAGATCGTATGACTCCCGGCGCTCGCGTGCGTTGCGCAGCGCCGCCGACACCTCCCCGCGGCGCACCTCGGCCTCCTCCGGCCCCAGGCCGAGATCGCTGAGATTCGCCCTCAGGACGCCCAGCGCGCGGGGGTCGCGCTCCACGAGCACCGCCCTCGCCGCCCCCCGCGAGAGCGCCTCGATGGCGAGCGCCCCCGTACCCGCGAACAGGTCCAGCACCACCGCCCCCCCGAGCTCCCCCAGCATCGAGAAGAGGGCCTCCCGTACCCGGTCGGACGTCGGCCGCGTCGCCCGCCCCCGCGGCGCGCTCAGCTGCCGTCCTCCGAACCTTCCCGCGATCACGCGCATCGCGTGATCATCCCGCCGCCGCGTCCCGCGCTCCGCCCGCCCGCGCCTGCAGCCCGGGCGGGATCGCGGGTTCGCGCCGCCCGCCGGGGGAGCCGGTTCGTCATGCCGGGATCGGCTCGTGCGCCTGCACCCCCAGCGCTCGCGCGAGCGCCTCCCCCAGCAGCGCGTGCTCGGGCGCCGTCAGCGAGGGGTCCGCGGCGAGCAGCCGCTCGGCCCACTCCCGCGCGCGCACGAGCAGCTCCCCGTCCTGGGGCAAGCTCGCCACGTGGGATGGGTGGGCTCCGATCCCCTGGCCGTGCTGGCGGGTGCCCGCCAGCTCCCCCTCGCCGCGCAGCTCCAGGTCGATCTCCGCCAGCCGGAAGCCGTCGCTGTGCTCGGCGAGCGCCTGCAGCCGCCGCGCGCCGCGGGGGCCGAGCAGCAGGCAGACCGAGGGGTGCTCCCCGCGGCCGATCCGCCCGCGCAGCTGGTGCAGCTGGGAGATCCCATAGCGCTCCGCGTCCTCCACCAGCATCACCGTGGCGTTCGGCACGTCGATCCCCACCTCGATCACCGTCGTCGCCACCAGCACATCCACCTCTCCCGCCACGAAGCGGGCCATTGCGCGCTGCTTCTCGCGTGCGGGCAGCTGGCCGTGCAGCAGCTCCAGACGGAACTCCCGCAGCTCCCCCGTCCGCAGGCGCTCGAACTCCACGATCGCCGCGCGCGCCTGTTGGCCGAAACGGGGATTCCGGCCGGAGGCCGGTGTCTCCCGGCTTCGGTCCTGGGACTCCTCCACCAGCGGACACACCACGTAGGCCTGGCGCCCCGCGCGCAGCTCCTCGCGGATGCGCTCGTACGCCCGCGCGCGCTCCGCGGCGCTGGAGGCGATGTGCGTCGCGATCGGCCGCCGGCCCCCCGGCAGCTCGCGCAGGCGCGTCACGTCGAGGTCGCCGTAGGCCGTCAGCGCCAGCGTCCGCGGGATCGGCGTGGCGGTCATGTGCAGCACGTGGGGCGAACGCCCGCCCGGGCCCTTGCGATCGAGCGCCGTGCGCTGGCGCACGCCGAAGCGGTGCTGCTCGTCGACCACCGCCACCGCGAGCCGGTCGAAGCGGACCTCCTCCTCGATCAGCGCGTGCGTGCCGACCACCAGCTTCAGCTCCCCCGAGGCGAGCTTCCCCAGGAGATCCGCGCGGCGGCGGGTGGAAGTCGAACCGGTCAGCAGCGCCGAGGGCAGCAGCGCCTCGGGGACGAGCGCCTGCAGCGTGGCGAAGTGCTGTTCGGCCAGCGTCTCCGTCGGCGCCATCAGCGCCCCCTGCGTCCCGTGCTCGACGGCGCGCAGCAGCGCGTAGAGCGCCACCACCGTCTTGCCCGAGCCGACCTCCCCCATCAGCAGGCGCTGCATCGGGCGCGCCCGCGCGAGGTCGGCGTCGATCGCCCCCATCGCGGCGGTCTGGTCGGCGGTGGGGGCGAACGGCAGCAGCTCCTGCAGCCACCGCGCGGTGAGGTCGGGAGCGCCGTGCGAGGAGTGGCCGGCCGGCGAGGCGTGGGCGGCGGACGAGGCGCGGGCGACTGGCGAGGAGTGGCCGGCCGACGGGGCGTGGGCGGCAGACGAGGCGCGGGCGACGAGCGCGGAGGGCCCGGCGAGCGGGATCGCACTCCCCTGGCCACGCAGGGCGCGACGGCGCAGCAGCGCCAGCTGCATCGTGAGCAGCTCCTCGAACGCCAGGCGCACGCGCGCCCCCTCGGCCTCCTCGGAGCCGTGCGGGAAATGCATCGCCGCGAGCGCCGCCGTGCGGTCGGGGAGGCGCTCGCACGCCCGCAGCCGCGCGGGCAGAGGCTCCCCCACATCCGCGAGCGCGTCGCGATGGCGGCGCACCAGGGCCGCGATCTGGGTGGAGCTCACGCCCACCGTGGCGGGGTAGTGTGCGATCTCCCCCTCCCCCTCCGCCCCGGCGAGCTCGCCCCCTGGCGCGTGGCTGACGACGGCGAACCGCCCCCCCGCCCGCGCCCGGCCGTGCAGCAGCAGACGCGTGCCCGGGCGGTAGCGCTCGACCAGCCAGGGCTGGTTGAAGAAGGCGGCAAGCATCGCCCCCGTCTCGTCGAACACCTTCGCTTCGACCAGCGGGCGCATCCCGCGGCGGCGCACCGCGCGTGCGGCGATCGACTCGACCTCGACCTCGACCGTGGCCTGCTCACCCGGGCTCAGCTGGGCGATCGCGCGCGCCTCGCGGCGATCGCGCGGCAGATGCTCCAGGAGGGTGCCCACGCTCTCGATGCCCAGGGCCCGCAGCCCCTCGGCGAGCTTGCCGGCGGGCAGGTCCAGGCCCTCCTCCAGACGGGAGGGGCGCGGCCAGCGCAGCGGGGCAGCCAGCAATTCCTCACGCGTCAGCGCGCGCGTGGAGGCGAAAGCGCTCTGGTCGATCTGCGGCCGGTCCACCGTGTACCTGGCCGCCTCAGCGGGTGAGGCGAGGGCTGGCATCTGCCCCGCCATCATGAACCGTGGGCCAGTCTGACCTTTGCGGCCTTCGAGGCCCGTGGAGGAGCCCCCGGACCGGCGCTACTCCGAGGCGAGCAGCCACCAGTAGGCGCTCTGGCCGCCGTGGCGCTGCTCGAGCTCGGTCTCCTCGTGGCCATCGGAGCCATCGCCGTCGAGCAGCGCGGCGACCGCGGCGGGGGCGAGCGGGGCGTCCTCGCCCGCGAGCACGCTGAGCAGCTCGGCGCCCTCCGCGAGCGCCTCGAGCACCTCGCGCAGCGTGGCGGCGGGCTCCCCCCAGGCGATCACCTCCTCGCCGAGGAAACCGACGGCCTCACCCGCCCGGAAGCGCCCCCGGGCGTCGGCACGGGCCGCGGGCGCGACGGCGCCGGTGCGCACCCGCGCGAGCACCTCGTAGAGCGCCTGGGCGTTCTGCTCCAGCGGACGGTCGCTCAGCAGCTCGACCGCCGCCGCGAGACCGGCCTGTTGACTGAGGGAGGGGATCACCACGACCTGCTTGTCGGAGAGCTCCGCGGCGCGTTCGGCGGCCATCACCACGTTGGGGGAGTTGGGCAGCACCAGCACCTCCTCGGCGGGAACCTCGTGGATCGCGGCGAGCAGCTCGTAGGTGGAGGGGTTCAGCGTGGGGCCCCCGTCGAGGGTGCGCACACCGAGCTCGCCGTACAGAGTCCTCAGGCCCTCGCCGCTCACCACCGCGAGGGCACCGCAGCGCACCGCCCGCTCGGCGTCCGCGCCGCCTGGCGACCCAATGCCCGCCGACCCGTCGGCGGGCAGGCCGTTCGCGGGCTCCCCGGAGGCCCCGCCAAACCCATGCGCCCCCCGGGCGGAGGGGCCCGGCGAATCCCTGCCCGCGCTGCCCCCCAGCCGCCCCTCGCGCTCGGCCACCTGGGCGTGCATGTCGGCGACGTCGAGGTGGGACACCTCGCCCGCGTCGGCGAACACCGCGATGGCGCGCTCGGGCTCGTCGGTGTGGAGGTGCACCTTCAGGGTGGTGGCGTCCCCCACCACGAGCACCGAGTCCCCGAGCGCCTCCAGCGGCGCGAGGAAGAGCTCGCGCTCCAGGGCGCTCCCGGTGACGGCGAAGTTGGTGCAGTAGCGGAAGGTCGAGGAGCTGTGCTCGGGGTGGTGGATGCGCGCGGGGGCGTGGTGGTCCAGCGGCGGCGGTTCCTCGCCGCGCAGGGCGGCCACGACGCCCGCGAAGATCACGACCAGGCCATAGCCGCCCGCGTCGACGACGCCGGCCTCGCGCAGCGCTGCGAGCAGCTCGGGACCGCGCTTGACGGACTCCTGGCCGGCGACCACGGCCTGCTCGAGCGTGGCGGCGATCGCGCGATCCTGAGTCTCGGGGGCGGCCTCGGGGTCCAGGCGCACGCCCTCGGGGTCGCGCTCGTTCTCGGCGGCGATCCGCTGGGCCATCTCGCGGGCCACCGTGAGGATCGTGCCCTCCGCAGGGCTGCGCACCGAAGCGTAGGCGCGCTCGGCGGCGTTTTCGAGCGCGGCCGCGATCAGCGCGGGGTCGATCAGCTCGCCGGGACGGGAGACGAGCTCCTCGGCGGCCCCGCGGATCAGCTGGGAGAGGATCACTCCGGAGTTGCCGCGCGCGCCGAGCAGGGCGGCTCGCGCGACCGACTGCACGATCTCCTCGCGGCCGATCTCATCGATCGTGCGCGATCCATCGGCCCCCTGCAGGCGGTCGAGCTCCACCAGCACAGCGCGCAGAGTGAGCGCCATGTTGTCGCCGGTGTCCCCGTCGGCGACGGGGAAGACGTTGAGGTCGTTGACCTCCTCACGGCGGGACTCGAGGTGGGCGAGCGCACCGGCGACGGCGGCGCGGAAGCGAAGCAGGTTGGTGTCGGTCACTGCGGTCTGCATCGACGATGATCCCTATCCGCCCGTGGGAGCGCCGCGAGCAGGCCAATGGATACAGCTACGCGCGACGCCCGCCAAGGTTACGCGACTCCCCGGCGTGGTCCGGACACCGAAGGCCGGGAGCGTCAGAGCGCCTTGACGACCTTGCCGGCTTTCAGGCAGCGCGTGCAGACGTACACCCGCCGCGGCGCCTTGCCGACCATGATCCGGACCTTCTGGAGGTTCGGGTCGAAGCGGCGCCTCGTGGCAACCATCGAATGGCTGCGACTGTTGCCGAACGCCGGCCCCTTGCCGCAGCTATGACACACCTTGGCCATCGCGGGACGCAGTTTAGCTGCTTGCAAGCTCCTCGCGCAGCGCCGCCATCCGCAGCACCGCCTCGGCCGCATGGCGACCCTGATCGCGCTTGTCCCCGCCCGCACGCGCAAGCGCCTGCTCCATCGTCGCGCACGTGAGCACGCCGAAGGCACAGGGCACGCCCGTGTCCAGCTGCACCCGCATGATCCCGCGCGCCGCCTCCGCGCAGACGAAGTCGTAGTGGTCGGTCTCGCCGCGGATCACCGCGCCCAAGCACGCGACGCCGCGAAAGCGCCCGGAATCGGCGGCGTAGCGCGCCGCGAGCGGCAGCTCGAAGGCGCCGGGTACGTCGAAGACCTCGGCGTCCGGAGCGCCCCCATCGCGGAAAGCCTCCTTGGCGGCAACGACGAGCCGCTCGGCGAGCTCCTCGTAGAAGCGCCCCACGACGAGCGCGAACGTCATCTGCCCTGCTCGCGGTCGTGCTCGCGCTCTGAGTGCAGCAGCTCGGCGTCGAGGTTGAGGCCCTGGTGGTGGAGGATGTGGCCCATGCGCTGCGCCTTGGTGCGCAGGTAGTCGGTGTTGTGCTCGTTGGGCGCCTGCTCGATCGGGATCTGGGCAGAGACCGACAGCCCGTAACCCTCGAGGCCGCGGATCTTCTTGGGGTTGTTGGTGAGGATGCGGATCGAGCTCAGACCCAGGTCGGAGAGGATCTGCGCGCCGATCCCGTAGTCGCGCAGATCGGCGGGCAGGCCCAGGCGCTCGTTGGCTTCCACGGTGTCCAGGCCCTCCTCCTGCAGGCGGTAGGCGCGCAGCTTGTTCAGCAGGCCGATCCCGCGGCCCTCCTGGGAGAGGTAGAGCAGCACCCCCTCCCCCTCGCGCTCGATCATCGCCAGGGCCGCCTGCAGCTGCTCGCCGCAGTCACAGCGCAGCGAGTGGAAGACATCGCCGGTGAGGCACTCCGAGTGCACCCGCACGAGCACATCCGCTCGTCCCGAGACCTCGCCCTTGACGAGCGCCACGTGGTGCTTCTCGTCCACCAGCGAGCGGTAGCCGACCGCCTCGAACTCCCCGAACGCGGTGGGCAGGCGCGTCGTGACGACCCGTTCCACGAGCCGGTCGTTGCGCCGCCGGTAGGCGATCAGGTCGGCGATCGTGACCATCTTCAGCCCGTGCCGCTCGCAGTACTCCGCGAGGTCCGGCACGCGCGCCATCGAGCCGTCCTCGTTCATGATCTCGCAGATCACCCCCGCGGGGATCAGGCCCGCGAGGCGCGCGAGGTCGACGCTCGCCTCGGTGTGGCCGGTGCGCTCCAGCACCCCCCCCGCCTTCGCCTTCAGCGGGTTGACGTGCCCCGGCTGGACGAGGTCCGCGGGCCTCGACGCGGGATCGACCGCGACCTGCATCGTGTGCGCGCGGTCGTGCGCGGAGACTCCCGTGGTGACGCCGTTGCGGGCCTCGATCGTGACCGTGAAGGGGGTCTGCATGGCGGACTCGTTCTTCGCGGTCATCAGCTCCAGGCCGAGCGCCTCGCAGCGTTCGGGGCTGAGCGCCAGGCAGATCCAGCCGCGAGCCTCCTTGGCCATGAAGTTGATCGCCTCGGGCGTCACGAACTGGGCCGCCATCACGAGGTCGCCCTCGTTCTCGCGGTCCTCGTCGTCGCAGACGACGACCATCCGGCCCCGGCGGATCTCCTCGATCGCCTCCTCGATCGTGGCGAAAAGGGCTGTGGTCTTCGATGCGCTCACGCGTGGGCCTCCTAGTTGGGGGAGGGCAGGCCCTCCCCCAAGGCCCCCTCCCATTTTTGCAGCAGTCGCTGTATGTGCTTGGCGAAGATGTCCACCTCCAGGTTAACCGGCCGGCCCGCCGCGGCCTGTCCGAGCGTGGTGCGCTGCAGTGTCTCCGGTATCAGCGCGACCTCGAAGCCCCGGAGGCGCAGGGCGCTGACGGTGAGGCTGACGCCGTCGAGGGCGATCGAGCCCTTCTCCACGACGTAGCGGAGCAGTTGGGGGTCGGCCTCCACCGCCACGACGCGCGAGAGTCCCTCCTCGCGGACCTCCGCGATCGTTCCCACACCGTCAACGTGGCCCTGCACGATGTGTCCCCCCAGGCGCCCGTCCGCCCGCAGCGCCAGCTCCAGGTTGACGGGGTCCCCGGGCGCGAGCGCCCCGAGTGAGGAGCGCTCCAGCGTCTCGCGGATCGCCTGGGCCTCGAACTCCCCGGCCTCGGCGCCCCCGGCTCCTGCGCTCGTGCCGTCAACCCCGCTCCCCTCCTCGCCGCCGCCCACGCGGGTCGCGGTGAGACAGACCCCGTTCACCGCGATCGAATCGCCCTGCGCCAACTCGCCCGCCAATGGGGTGCGAATCCGCAACGTGGCACCCCCGCCGTCGGGCTCGATCGCGGCGACGCTACCGAGGTCGGCGATCAGGCCGGTGAACACCTCACCACTCGCGCAGGCGGGCGCAGACGAGCAGGTCCTCGCCGACGCGCTCGCAGTCGAAGGTGAGGGCGCGCAGCGCATCGGAGATCTGCTCGACGCCTTCGCCCTCCAGGGGGTCGCGGGCGGTGCGCCCGCCGAGCAGCAGGGGGGCGAGGAAGAGGCGGATCTCGTCGATCTCGCCCGCGTCGAGGAAGGCGCCCGCGAGGTGAGGCCCGCCCTCCAGCAGCAGCGAGGCGACGCCGAGCTGGCCGAGCTGATCCAGGGCGGAGCGCACACGCGCGGGCTCGTTCTCGCCCGTCGCCACCAGCACCTGGACGCCGGCCGCCTCGAGCGCGTCGGTGTCGGCGCGGGCGGCGGCGCGGGAGACGACCACGGTCAGCGGGATCTCCGCGACGGCCGCCAGCAGGCGCGAGTCGGAGGGCAGCCGCGCGAGCGAGTCGAACACCACCCGCCGGGGCTGATCGGAGGAGTCCGAGGGGGTCCCCTCCGGGCGCGCGGTCAGCTGGGGGTCATCGGCGAGCGCGGTGCCGATCCCGACCACCACCGCGTCCACGGAGGCGCGCCAGCGGTGCGCGAGCTCGCGGGAGGCCTCGCCGCTGATCCACTGCGAGTCGCCCGCCCGCGTGGCGACCTTGCCGTCGAGGGTCATCGCGGACTTGAACAGCACCCAGGGTCGCCCCACGCGGGCGTGCTTGCGGAAGGCCTGGTTGAGCAGCCGCGCCCTCGTGGCGAGCTCCCCGTCGGCGATCACCACCTCGATGCCCTCGTCGCGCAGGATGCCCAGGCCCCGCCCGGCGGCCTTCTCGGTGGGGTCGTCGGAGCCGACCACGACACGAGCGATCCCGGCCTGCACGATCGCCTCGGTGCACGGGGGGGTCTTGCCCTCGTGGCAGCAGGGCTCCAGCGACACGTACAGCGTGGCGCCCGTCAGGTCCGCCAGCCCGCATGCCTCGATCGCGTTGACCTCGGCGTGGGCGGCGCCGAAGCGCTCGTGCCACCCCTCCCCCAGCACCTCGCCGTCGCGGGCGATCACCGCACCCACGACGGGGTTGGGCTTGACCGCCCCCACCCCGCGGCCCGCCAGCTCGATCGCGCGCGAGAGGTGCAGCCGGTCGGTGTTGGTGACGGTACTCATGCCTGGCCCAGGATAACCGGCCCGCGTTGGCCAAAGTGTCGAATGTGAAGATTGCCTCACGCCCGTGCGCAGACGGGCGGCAGACCGCGCGGCCAGGTACGCCAGACCACACGGCGAGGGCCGGATGTTCGGCCGCATCCAACAGCCGGGGACGGGCGGGGGCCCTCACCCCCGCGCGCAACGCCCTCCGTGCAGGCGGTAGATCGTCACCGCCGGCCCCGGGCGCTCGTACGCCAGCGGGTAGTAGTCGAAAGACCAGTCGAAGCCGAACGGCACGGGGCGCACGCCGGGGCGGTAGGGGGAAACGCGGTACACCACCGTGCCCACGCGCGCCAGCGCGCGGTAGTAGGCGACGGCTAGCGGTGCGCGCGCGGGGTCCGCGAACGCGCGGTCGGACTCCTGGGAGCCCGTGAGCACCCAGCAGTAGCCCTCCCGCTCGTACAGCCCGATCAGCGCGGGGGCGAGCGTGAGCTCGTAGTTTTCGAGCGTGACCACGTGGCCTTCGCCGCCCGTGAGCGCACCCGCCGGGCCGATCTCCGAGCGCAGCGAGGGGTACTCCAGCCAGCGGTCGCCGTCGGGGACCGTGAGGGTGGGGTGGCCGACGTCCTGTCCCCACTCCTCGGGCACCACCGGCTCGAGCACGACCCCCGCGCCGACGGGCACGTGCGCCATCATCCACGCGCGCGCGAGGGCGCGGGTGTCTGCGCGGGACAGCACCATGCCGGAATGGATGCTGTGCACCAGCCCCTGCGCGCACAGCGCCGCGGCCGCCGCCGCGAGGAGCAGGGGACGCAGGCGCGGCGCCCCGCGCGCCAGGGCGCTCGCGAGCTGCAGCGCGAAGAGCGCGGCGAGCAGGCACAGCAGCGGGAAGATCGGCAGCAGCCAGCGGCCGAAGTAGCGGCCCTCCGAGCCCATGAACAGGAGGTAGAGCACCGGCGCTGGGACCAGCACCCAGCCGAGACGGCGCCCGCGCCACCACACCGTGACGGCGCCGCCGAGCGCCGCGAGCGCCGGTACCCACCCGAGGCCCCACGTGACAGTCCACAGGTAGTACACGAGCCCGCCCTCGCGCGGCGCGCCGAGCTTGCCCTGCGCTTCGGCGGAGAGCGAGGATTGGTGGGCGAGACCCTGCAGGAAGGCGTGCAGGTCGAGGACCGAGTAGGGGTCGGCCAGCAGAAACGCAGCCAGCGCGGCGACGCCGGCGAGCGCCAGGCCGCCGACCACGCGCCACCCCGCGGAGGCCGTGCCGGCACGCGGCGCGCGATCCCGCGTCCCCGCGGAGGCCGTGTCGGCGCGCGGCGCGCTGCCCCGCGTCCCCGCAGAGGCGGCCGCCGATTTCGCCGACCCCGCCCCGCGCGGGGTCGGCGCGAGGTACTGCGCCGCGGCGGCAGCCGCCAGCGGCAGCAGCGCGATCCCGGCGGTGTACTTCGTCGCGCACCCGAGGCCAAGCCCGACCCCGGCGATCGCGTAGTCGCGCGCGCGGCCTCTGCGCAGCACGCCCGCCGTGCCGAGCAGCGAAAGCGTCAACGGCGCGAGCGTGGGGACGTCGTTGAGCGCCAGGTGGGCGTAGAAGACCGGCAGGAACGCGACCGCCTCCAGAGCCGCGGCGAGCAGCGCGACGCCACGATCGAAGAAGCGCGCGCCCGCGAGGTAGAGCAGCCACACCGCGCCCGTGCCGAGTAGAGCGGCGCTCACGCGCGCGAGCGTGAAGACCGCGGTGGGGTCGGTCGCGAAGGCGTGGGAGACCCCCGCGCGGCCACCGAACCACACGGCGAAGAGGATGTGCAGCAGATCGGTGAAGGCGGGGGGGTTGGCAAAGTAGTGGGGGTTCCACCCGAGCGTGAACATCCCGATCGCGCGGGGCACGAAGTGGGCGTCCTCGTCGGAGTTGTAGGCGTAGGGGAGGCCCTGGCGAATGCCCCACAGACGCAGCCCGAGCGCAACCGCGAGCACCAGCCCGAGCGCCACCCAGACGGTCCTGCGGCGATCAGCAGTTGCCATAGACCGCGTAGTAGCGGCTGGTGTAGATGCGCTGGAAGCCGGGCAGCGGGACCTGGTCGCGGGGGTCGTCGCCGACGTCGACGATCGCCTCCTGGAAGACCGCGGCACCGAGCGGGTAGACCGCGACGCTCGCGCGGGCGATCCGTTCGCGCAGCGCGGGCGCCCCCTTTTCGGCGTCGCTGCGCGCCTCGCTGCGGGCGACGATGTCGCGCTGGTTGGCGGTGCCGAGGATCCAGCGCGCATCGGGGATCAGCTTGTTGTCGGGCAGCGAGAGCAGCGGGCAGCGGGCCAGTTCGGCGCGCACCGTGGGAGTGTGCAGAGCGGCGGCGAGCCCTTCGTGGAAGTCCTCGTGGTAGGCGAGCGTGGTGCGAGCGCTCGTCAAGCTCGTGACCGAGACTGCGGCCACCGCGCCGTAGAGGAGCAGCGCCGCGCCGGCGAGCATCCACACCCGGCGCAGCGCCGAGCCCTCCCGCAGCAGCGACCACCCGCCGATCGCCAGCGCGCAGAAGGGCAGCAGCAGCGCCGCGGCGCCCATCATGTAGCGGTCGATCACCGAGGCTCCCGCGGCCCCCTCGGCGACGTACACGAGCAGCAGCAGCGCGAGCACCGCCAGCGGCACGCGGGCGCGCCGGGGGGTCAACCACACCCCGAGCGCCGCCCCCGCGAGCCCGCCGAGCACGACGGGCAGCTTGTCGATCCGCACCAGGTAGCGCCACGTCGCTGAGAGCACGCTGGTGAAGCCCTGGGTGCGTTCCAGTTCGGCCGCGAGCACCGCGGTGGAGTGCAGCGAGTACAGCGGATCGCCGGTGACGATCGTGTCGAGCGCGACCCACAGCACCGGCGCGGCGGCGAGGAGCGCCGCATAGCCGACGCGCCGGCGGTTGCTCACGGTGCGCGGCCACACGCACCACAGCCAGTAGACACCGCCCAGCACCCAGGCGTCGGGGCGCAGGAGGCCGGCGAGGGCGAGCAGCACGAAGACGGGCGTGCCGCGGCGGGAGCGCTCGACCTCCAGTGCCGTGGCCCACACGATCAGGGCGATGTAGGTGATGTCGAGATAGCCCTGCGCGGCGAGGTTGGCGTCGAACAGCCGGCTCAGCGTCAGCAGCGCCGCGAGCACCGCCACGAACGGCCCGAAGCAGAGGCGCGTGAGACGGAAGAGGCCGGCGGTGAGCGCCACGAAGGAGGCGATCGAGCCGAGCACCATCAGGCGCGCGCCCCCCTGGCCGAAGACCGCGCAGAGCGCCCCGAAGGCGATCGCCAGCGGGTGCTCGGTGGGACCGCGGTAGACGCTGAAGTCGGGCAGGTGCAGGTGCAGCAGATCGCGCCCCCACAGCAGCGCGTAGAAGGAGTCGTAGGTGGGGTAGGTGGGAAAGGCGAAGTAGCCCGCGAGCGCGCCCGCGCAGAGCGCCGCGAAGCCGAGCTTCGCCCAGGTGGCACCGGATACGGCGCGCAGCCGCGCAAGCCGCATGTGGCCCGCGCTCGAGCGGGGAAGAGTGGCGCCGTCCATCCGGGTAGAGCTTATGGGGCGCGCCCCCGGCCCTCACCCATGCCCATGCGAGCCCTCAGCCCCGCCCGAGCCGGTCTGCTCCAGGCGGGGACACGCAGCCCGACGGGGTAGGCTGTGGGCCTGTGGAAAGGCCCTGCCCGCGATGAAGCTGATCATCCAGATCCCCTGCTGGGACGAGGCGCAGACGCTGCCGCTGACGCTCTCGGAGCTGCCGCGCGAGCTGGATGGCTTCGACGCGGTCGAGTGGCTGGTGATCGACGACGGCTCCAGTGACGAGACGATCGAGGTGGCGCGCCGCCACGGCGTCGATCACGTCGTGGCGCTCACCAACCACAAGGGCCTCGCGAGCGCCTTTCAGGCGGGCCTCGACACCTGCCTGAAGCTGGGCGCGGACGTGATCGTGAACACCGACGCCGACAACCAGTACCACGGCCCCGACGTCGCGCGCCTGGTGAGACCGATCCTGGAGGGCCGCGCGGACATGGTGGTGGGCGACCGCGAGGTGGTCACGATCGAGCACTTCTCGCCGCTGAAGAAGGTGCTCCAGCGCCTCGGCTCGTGGGTCGTGCGCCAGGCCTCCTCCACGACGGTCCCCGACACCACCTCGGGCTTCCGCGCATACAACCGCGAGGCCGCCCTGCAGATGCAGGTGGTCTCGAAATTCACCTACACCCTGGAGACGATCATCCAGGCGGGCAAGCTGCTCGTAGCGGTGGAGCACGTCCCCGTCCGCACCAACCCCGCCACGCGCGAGTCGCGCCTCTTCCCCTCGATGGGCGCCTACGTGCGCCGCAACGCCGTCTCGATCTTCCGCATCTACGCCCAGTACGAGCCGCTGCGGATCTTCTGGAGCCTCGCGGCGCTGATCGGCCTCGCGGCGCTCGGGGTGTGGGTCCGCTTCATCGTCGCCTACGCCGAAGGCAACGGCAAGGGCCACGTGCAGTCGCTGATCCTCGGCGCGGTGCTGTTCATCGCCGCGGTCGTGCTGTGGGCGCTCGGGGTGATCGGCGATCTGCTCGCCGCGCAGCGCGTGATGACCCAGCGCACCTTCGAGCGCGTGCGGCGGATCGAGCTCGAGCTGGGGGTCCCGCCCTCCCACATGGTCACGCCCTCCCACCACGAGCCGGGCACCGGGGACGGCGAGCAGCCAACCACCCACGCCGGCGGCGGACAGCAGCCCCAAGAGCGCGAGGCGGTACGGGCTTGAGCGCCGGCGGCGTCACGCTCTCCCGCGACGGGATCGTCACGGGCAACACCTACGACAAGTACGGCTCCGCCAACCCGCTCGTGCGGCGCATGATGGCGGGCTTCGAGCGCAGCCTCGACGAGCTGCTCGCGCTCGCCGACCCGGGCTCGCTGCTCGACGTCGGCTGCGGCGAGGGGGTGCTCGTGGAGCGCTGGGCGCGGCGCCTGGAGGGACGGCGCGTCGTGGGGATCGACCTGGAGGAGGAGTCGATCCAGGCCGGCTGGGAGCAGCGCCGGGCGCCCAACCTCGAGTACCGCGTGATGCGCGCCGAGAACCTGCCATTCGGCGAGAACGAGTTCGCGCTGGCGAGCGCGATCGAGGTCCTCGAGCACGTGCCCGACCCCGAGCATACGCTCGCCGAGATGGCCCGCTGCGCGGAGCGCCATCTGCTCCTCTCCGTCCCCCGCGAGCCCCTGTGGCGAGCGCTCAACATGGCCCGCGGCGCCTACTGGCGGAATCTCGGCAACACCCCCGGGCACCTCAACCACTGGTCCAGGCGCTCGTTCACGGCCCTGCTCGCGCGCCACGGAGCGGTCGCCGAGGTGCGCTCGCCCTTCCCGTGGACGATGCTGCTTGTCCGGCTCTAGCCCCGGCGCCGCCTCCCCCGCGCCGGCGGCGCGCCCCGCCGGGGCCATCCGCTCCTATGGCGCGGGCGCCCGCCTGCTCTCGGTGGGGATCGCCGCGACGGGCCTGCTGACGTTCGCGTACTTCTCGATCGCCTCGCACGTGCTCGGCGCCGACGCGGCGCAGCGCGTGGACGTGCTGTGGTCGGTGATGTTCGTGGTCATCTCCGTCATCTACCGCCCGGTGGAACAGCTGCTCTCGCGCACGATCGCCGAACGCCGCGCTCACGGCCACGTCGAGCACCCGCTGCGCGTGCCGCTCGTGCTGCAGAGCGGGCTCGCGCTCGCCTTTCTCGTGGTGGCGCTGGCGCTGCACGGGGAGCTCCTGCACGTGTTCGACGGGTACGCCGCGCTGTACTGGGTGCTGCTCGTCGGCACGCTCGCCTACGCCGGCTCCTACTTCGCGCGCGGCTGGCTGGCCGGCCACCAGTTCTTCGGCCTCTTCGGCGCGCTGGTGCTGATGGAGTCCACCTCGCGCCTCTGCTTCGCGCTGGCGGTCGCGCTCGGCCTGGCCTCGGGGCAGACCGCGGTCGCGCTCGGCATCGCGGCGGCGCCGCTGCTCTCGCTGGTGGTCGTGCCCGCGGCGTTCGCGCGCTCCCGGGAGCACCGGCGCCTCCCCAGCGCGCCGCTCACAGTGGACGAGGCCGACGCGGCGCTCGCGGGACCGGGCACGGAGGGCGTGCAGGAGGTCGCCGCGCACGAGGACCACCTCTCGCTCGCGCGGGGTGGGCGCTTCGCGGCGTGGGTGTCGGCGATCATGCTCTCCGAGCAGACGCTGCTGAACGCGTCCGTGTTGACCGTCGACGCGCTCTCCCCCGACCGGGCGCTCGCGGGGATCGTCTTCAACGTGATGCTGATCGCGCGAGCGCCGCTGCAGCTCTTTCAGGCCATCCAGACCTCGCTCTTGCCACACCTCACGGGCCTGGAGGCGCGCGAGGGCCACGCCGCCTTCGCCCGTGCCGTGCGCCTCACGGTGCAGGCGATCTCCGCCTTCGCGATCGCGGTGGCACTCGGGCTGCTGGCGGTCGGTCCGCTCGTGCTGAACCACGCGCTGTTCGGCCAGACCTTCCACTACTCCCGTTGGGGCCTCGCGCTGGTCGGCCTGGGGATGGGGATGCACCTGGTCTCCGGCACGCTCAACCAGGCCGCCCTCGCGCGCGACCGCGCGCGCCACGCCGGGCTCTGCTGGCTGGCGGCAGCGGCGGCGTTCGTGGGGTGGATGTTCGCGCCGGTGGTACACGAACAGCTGCTGCGGGCGGAGGTTGGGTATCTGGGTGCGACCGCGCTGCTGGCGGGGCTGCTGGGGATGGTGTATCGGCGGGGGCGGGCGCGTCCCGACACATGAGCGTCCCCAAGGTCTCCATTGCCTTGAAATGTGTACGCACACTGGAAGTACGATTGCAACATGAAGGCTGTCGATAGCAAGACGCACCGCTGGAACATGCGCGTGGCCGAGGACGTCGATGCGATCGTGCGGCTGGCAGCCGAGCAGACCGACCAGCCGCTGACCGACTTCGTCGTCCGAGCAGCGCGCACGGCGGCTGAGGACACGCTCGTCGATCGGCGAGTCTTCCGGCTGCCCGAGGCTCCCTGGAACGAGTTCGTCGAGCTCTTGGATCGCCCCGCCCGCCCCATTCCCGAGCTGGCTCGTCTGCTGTCGTCGGGCACCGTCTTCGACAACTGACTCGTGGCCTTTCAGGGGCCAGTCGCCCTGGAGGCGCGGCACCGCACGGAGCATTTCCGGTGCGGGGTGCCATCGCTGGACGAGCGGCTGCACAGGTACGCGCTCCAGAGTCACCGCGGTGGCAGCTCGCGCGTGTTCGTCGCCACCGGGCCGACCGTTGACGTCGTCGGCTAGCACGCTCTGGCAGCCGGAGCGGTGATGCCTCGCGACACCTCGGCCCGGCTCGCGCACAGTCTCGCCGCCTCCCAGCCGGTGCCGGTGGTCCTCCTGGGGCGTCTAGCGGTCGATGCCGGCCACCAAGGACAGCATCTGGGCCGCTCGCTGCTGCTCGATGCGATGATGCGCGTCCTTCAGGCCGGCGACCTGATCGGGGTCCGAGCGCTGCTCGTGCACGCCATCGACGAGCGCGCCCGCGTTTGGTACGAGCAGTTCGGCTTCGAACGTTCGCCGACCCATCCGCTGCACCTGGTCCTCTTGATGAAGGATCTGCGCACCACGGTCAGGGGTCTTTGAAGAACCCGCGGACCGGCACAACATGTCCGCGGCTCTGCGATCTTGCGATAGTTGTAGTCGCCATGTACCGGCTCGCGATCACGTGGCTGTTCAACACCGTCGCCCTGTTCGTGGCAACCTGGATGCTGTCAGGACTCAGCTATGGCAGCGACTGGTGGGCGCTGCTGGTTGCCGGGCTCGTGTTCACGCTTGTGAGCCGCTACCTGAAGCCCGTGCTGGCGATCCTCTCGATCCCGTTCATTCTCGTGACGCTCGGCGTCTTCTACTTCCTGCTCAACATCCTGATGCTCTACCTGACCCACTGGATCGTGCCGCAGTTCACGATCGCCACATTCTGGTGGGCCGTGCTCGCAGCGATCATCATCAGCGCCGTCAACGGGCTGCTGAACCTCCTCTTCGGCTCGCCGCGAGAGCTGAGCGAGTCTCGAGCGGCGTAGGCCGGGTCACGCCACCGTCCACCTCTAGCGCCGCCCGCAAGCTGGCGTCGTCGGGGCACCGTACTATGCCGCATCCTGCCGGTCTTGAGCTATGGTATCGGCAGTTCGGACGTACCGACTAGAGGAGCTTGTTGGGAAATGCGTCGCTCAGTGCTCAAGGTTCCTGTCCTCGCCGTCGTGGCGATTTGGTTACTCGCGGGCGCGTCTGCGCTGGCGGAAGAACCTGCATGCACTGTGGGAGCAGGGCGGATCATTTCCACCGCGAACGACGGAGGCGAGACTCTCACAGCGTGGGACGACTCGTGCGTGTCGAAAAACCATTCTGATCTGTTGCGGTCCGCAGGAGTGCTCGCTGTGACCGGCTCCGTGCGCGCAGGGTTCGACAATCTGGGCGCGATCACACTCTCGACCGCCCTGACTTCCGCCGAAGCGGTCTTCCTCGACGATGCGGGGGATGGCTGGATCAGCGGCACCAACAGCGTCTTTACGGGCTACGAAAGCGGCCACGATCAGGCCGGCGATGCTATGTATGCCCAACACGGAGGTTGGCTCGCGTTCCGGCCTGCGGACGGAAGCTTTGGGCCGGCACAGCCGCTGCCCGGCGGGAGCCAGGTCGGATCGACCAGCGTCGCGGGAAACGCCGCCGGAGATGCCCTGGTCACCTGGACCACGCCAAATAGCCTCTACGTGGCGTGGAGCACGCCTGCAGGAGGTTTGCAACAGATCACGCAATTTCGGGCCCCCGGTCCGTTCGAAATCCTGCGAGCTGGGGTGGATAGGCGCGGCGACGGTATCGTAATCCTCGCCGAGGAATCGAGTCCTCCCTATGCTAGGCGGGTCGTGGCAATCAGAGGCATCCCGGGGCGGCCATTCAGGTCGCCCGTCACGATCCTCACGCCGGCCCATGACCGGCGTAGGCACCTCACGGAGTACTTCGAATCCACAACTGTCGCCATCAACGAAGGATCAGTCTATCTCGCAACCACGGCGGCATGGGAGCGAGCAAACGGCGGAGAAAGCAATCGGCCCTCACGGTCGCTGCTGGTGCGCATACCCACCGCGGGCTCAACCCGGGGAACGACGCTCTCCGCGCCCTCCCGTTCAGTGGGCACCGGTATCGCCGCTGACTCGTATGGACATGTGCTTCTCATCAACGAAGCGTATGAACTCGAGGCGATAGACATCCAAGGCCGCTCGCGGGAACTCAAGTCTCTGCCCCAAGCTGTGCCCGAGGCCGTCTCGATAACGAGCAACGCTCACGGCCAGGTGGCGATCGGACTCCCGAGGCCACACGATGCATACGGAGTCACCATGACCCTCATTGGCAGCCACCGCCACCTGGTGCGCTTCTCTACGCGAGCAGTCGCTCCTTGGGTAGCCGCGACAATCGATGCACACGGCAACGGCACTCTGTTCTGGTCCGATGAAGACCCCACAGGCGAAGGCCAGACGCTCTACGCGCACCCGCTTGCGCCAGGGGGCGCTCCTATTCAGGCTGCCAATGCCACCTCGTTGACACAGTAACCAACGATACCTCGCAAGCAATCATCGTGTGAGGTGATGTCGTTCACAGCGCAGCCCTGCCGCAAGGTGGGCGTCCGCGCTGCGCTCGCCGCCAGTGCAATACTGGCCCACGCGATACGAGGGCACCATGCGCCGCGTGTCACGTCGGCCATTATTTGCGGCCTTGCCGGCACCTCCCCCGCTGCAGCCTACCGCTGTAATCGCTGCGGTAAGCGCGAGCCCAAAGGCCACCCGTCGCATGCCGAAAGTAGCGATCACGACAGCGCTATTCCAGCGTCGCCGAGAACGGCTTGCCGCCCTCAGTCCAATACAGGGTGCTGCCCGCAAGCGCCAACGAGCCCGGTTCGATTTCCGGCGACGCCGCCAACATATGGCTGCCGGCGGCATCCACTGAGCGAACCTGGATGCTGCCTAGTTCTTTGCTGGCGCGCGTGATCCACGCTACAGAGCCATCCCGCTTCACCACGATCGCCGTGGTTTCCCCGAGACCAACATCGCCCGATTTCGCGGGGGAACCATTAGGCACTCTATGCATAATTTCGCCATCTGCCAAATTGCGAACGACTATTTCATTGCGGTTCAAAGTTTCGGTAAACTCACTAGCGCTATAGGCAACAACCGGGCCGGCTAGTGCGAACGGACCAGTCCCGACCGATCCAGCCGCGCTGCCTTCATCGGTTCGTCCTAGTCTATATGATCGTCGTGCTCCAACCGCGCATCCAAACACATAGCGTGGCACCATTTCCACCGAAAAAGGCGCCCTGTAGATGACAGACCGCGCGTCAGCCGCGAGCACCACGTCGTTGGCGGCAGGTGGGCACTTCGCGGGCTTCGCATGAGCATACTCCGTCAAGGTCGCCACCGCTACAGCCGGGATCCCCAACGAGACCATCGCCGCGATCATGAAGATAACCCTACGCATTTTTATCATAGCTGTCCGCATTTCTTATCATAGCTGTCGATCCATTATTGGCCTGTGGCTTGAACCCGCCGATCACTTCAAAGTTGCGGCCAAAAATCGCTCAAGTGCAGTAAGTGTTGACTTCGATCCATGAACCTGTCGCCGTTTCGCCATAGCTGTTCTTTACTATTGCACGGTAACGGTAGGGCGCACACGCTATGAATTCGACGGAGATGAGCTGCGATCGGAAGACATCGGACCCGATCGATTGGACTTTGACTGTGTTTACTTCCCTGCTTTTTAGAAATTCCCATTCGAACGAAGCTTCTGCCGAAACACCATAGGAATTGGCTTGTGCTGACCTGCCCGCAAGCGTCACGACTGTCGGTGGACATCTGTGCGATTCGTACGCCAGATAGCAGTATGCCGGGCGAGGTTCGCCATGGCTCTTACCTTCCCCATCAACTTCGGGTTCGGCTTCTACCAAACCACTGTCGAATGCATTGGCATTTTCCTTGACTTTGGCTTCGCTCGGGGCTGAGTAGTTGTAGTAATAGACACGTTCTATTCGTGATATACGGCCTTTTGATGGAGTCGCTTCATGAAGGGTGAGGAAGGCTTCTGCGGCGGCCTCCTGACGAGTATATTCATCTATTTCAGGCGGTTCGGCAAGGCGAGTATGTCCAGCGTTATCATACAACTCGGCACCAGCCTCACTGACCCAAACCTTTGGTTTGCCGAGATTGCCACCACTGGCAAATTTTTGAAATTCTGATGCATTTTTGTTCCTGGCTTCGACAACGTCCTTGTAGTCGTGGAATCCCCATATACCCGGTATTTTGTGCCTTTTCCAAGCATGACGATTGGGCTTCGCATGTTCACCTTCGCCCTTCCAAGCTTCCGGGTCATATTTTTCGAGCGTCTTCTTATAATCAGCAGGATAATTTGGATGTTCCTGGTCTGGGTACTCATAGAATTCGCCAGCTACCACAGTGCAACTGCAGCCGAGTTCTACAGCTACCGACTCGGCTGCCTGCCAGTAGTGAGCAGCTTGCTCATATGACACAGTATTGGATGCATGGTCTGGCTCGTTCCACGCACCCCAGCGCGTCACTCCTTGCTTGATGAATTCTTTCATTAGTTCCCTGATAGCACGGCGATACTCATGGACACTTTTAGCACGCGCATGCTTATCGGCTTCAAACGTGATATACGGTTCGAGACCGTCCTTCTCAACTGCCGTGACCCACTTCTTGGCTTCTTCAAGCTTTTCGTGCTGGGATGGAGAAGACATGATGTCCCAAGGCGTCGCAAGCCGAGCTGTCTGAATGTAAAGAGGCGCTTTTGGGTTTTTCAAGCGGGCGACGTTTTCTGCAATCTTGTGGTTTTCTTCAGAGAACGTTATCGAGTGCAGGTCCGACAGCCCATACTCGAACGGGTCCCGTTCGCCACTGGTCTTGTCGCTCAGCGCGGCGACGGGCAGCGCGACCATGACGGGATAGGCGACGGTGCCGCCCGGTTTGAGCGTCAACCTGACGGTGTCACCGCTAACGCTCAGCGAGGCCGGCACGGTATGACCGTCGGCGTCTACCGCGCGGGGGGTTGGGATCGACATCAGGATCGCACTGCCGACCTGGCCTTCCGCGTAGCCGATCGCGGTAGTGGCCGCTTCGTACTGCGCGAGCGTGTGCTGCGGTTCGAGCAGGCCCGCCGGGGTTTCGGCGGGGGAGGTGGAGCTGCGAGGCGCCGAGGGCGGCGGTTCAGGTTTGACTTCTTCTTCGGGCGCCGCTTCTTCGCTTTCCCGTTCGACCTCTTCGGCGTGCGTTTCCGGCGGTTCGGGGCGGTTGTGTGGCGATTCCGGTTCGGCGCTCGGCGGGGGCGTCGTGAAGGCTTCTTCGGCCTTGACCACGGCCACGCTGCCGTCGGAGAGCTGCTGGAGCTTCTGCCCCGCACCGAGGCCTACTTCCCAGGAGAAGGTGTGCGGCGCTTCGGCTGAGCGCAGCTGCAGCACGGTGCCGGCGCCGAGCGCTTCGGGGCGGACGATCGCGTCGGTCGCCGGCCAGGCGTTGGCGAACAGCGCGGCCGTTTCGTTGACGAGCGTCGGCAGCGTGCTGGCTTTCGAGAAGGTTTCGAGCGGTTTGAGGCTCAGTTCGCCGACGGGCGTGTTGACCGCGAATTCGCCGGGGTCTTCCTTGGAGATGGTGGTGGTGGTGAGCGCCTGCTTGGAGGTCAGTTCTTCGCCGTCTTCGAGCGCCGGCGCGATCGTCTGTCCTTCGAGCGTCGCGCTCGTGGAGGGTTCGAACACCGCCGGGTCGTAGCGTTGCGCCGTTTCCTCGGCCGCTTCGACGGTCGCTTCGCCGCCGGGCGTGGCGGCCGTCACCGCCGAGTAGGCGCTGTCGCTGCCGAGGGGGCCCGTGGCGGTCACCTTGACCCGCAGTGCCTTGCCGTCGTCTTTTTCGACCGGGGTATATTCGTCTTCGTCGGCCCCTTCGATCGCTGTGCATTCGCCTCCGCCCGCGTTGCACCGTTCCCACTGGTAGGCGTAGGAGATGGCGCCGACGCCGCTCCAGATTCCCGGCTCGGCGAGGAGGTTCCCTTCGTCCTCGACGGTGCCAGCGATCGAGGGCGTGGAGAAATCGAACAGCGATTCCGGGTCCACCGTCTCGGTCCGGACCGAGACGGCAGCGGTGGAGGCGCTGCCGTTGGTGGCCGTCACGACCGCCCGCAGCGTCTTTCCCACATCCGCTTCGGTCGGCGTATAGGAGCTGGCGGTGGCGCCTTCGATCGCGGCGCATTCAACCCCTGTTTCCTCGCAGCGCTCCCACTGGTAGGTGTAGCCGCTCGGGGCTTCCCCCGACCACTGGCCGGCGCCGACCGTGAGCGCCTGACCCCGCAGCGCGGCGCCTTCGATCGCCGGCGGCTCCGTGGACGCCGGCGCTTCAGAGGCCGCAACCGGCTGGGTCGCCGCCGATACCCGTGTGCGCGATGCCGTGCCCTCGGTCGCGGTGACTTCGACCCTCAGCGCCTGGCCCACGTTCGCCGCTTCCAGCGAGTAGCTCGCACCGGTGGCGCCTTCGATCGCTTCGCAGTGTTCGCCGAGCTGGTTGCAGGTCCGCCACTGATAGGCGTAGGTGGCCGTGGGGCCGTTCGCCCACCCGCCCTCGCTCGCCGTGAGCGTATGGCCGGCCCGCGGCACTCCCGAGACGGCCGGCTGCGCGGTGCTCGCCAGCGCACCCGCCGCGCCGATGACCGGGGTGGCCGTGGAGACGTCGGTGAGCGAGGCGAGCGCGCTGCCCACGCCGACCCTGACGCGCACCGTCGTGCCCACGTCGCCTTCGCCGAGGTCGTATTCGGCTTCGGTGGCGCCCTCGATCGCGGCGCATTCGCCGCCGCCTGAGCTGCAGCTTTCCCACTGGTAGGCGATCTGCCGTTCGGTTCCCGTCCACGCGCCGTGGTCGGCGTCGAGCACCTCGCCCGCGTCGGGGGTGCCCGAGACGGTCGGGGCTTCCAACTCGCTCGGCGGTTCAGGGGTCACCACCGCGCTCGCGGCTGAGGTCGCCCGCGCCGTGCCGGCGTCGTTCGTAGCGGTGACGCTCACGCGCAGCTTCGTGCCGATGTCGCCTTCGCCGAGCGCGTATGCGGCTTCGGTGGCGCCTTCGATCGCGGCGCATTCCCCGCCGCTTTCGTTGCAGCTTTCCCATTGGTAGGCGTACGAGGACGGTGGCGAGCCGCTCCACGTGCCGGTGCCGGCGTGCAGCACACGCCCGTCCTGCGCGGCGCCGGAGATCGCCGGCAGGGCGATGTTCGACAGTGACGTGGCAGCCGCGATCGTCGCGGTCGCCGCCGAGACTTCTGTCGCCGTCCCGCCCGCGTTGGACGCGCTCACCTCTACGCGCACAGTCGCGCCGATGGCGCTGTGCGGAAGGACGTAGCGCTGGCCGTCGGCGCCGGAGATCGCCGAGCATCCCGACCCGCCTTCGCTGCACAGCTGCCACTGGTAGCGGTACTCGAGCGGATCGCCGCTCCACGAGCCGGCGGTCGCGCTCAACGTCTCCCCGGCGACCGCTTCCCCGGAGACGCTCGGCGTGGTGACGCTCGCCGGAGCCGCCGGCGAGGGCACCCACTCCTGCAGGCGGTCGTTGTCCGTGTCGGTCACCCACACATCGCCGTGGGAGTCGGTCGCGAGGCCCATCGGGACGCCGAGGCGCAACTGCCCCAGCTCCGCTCCGGGGGTGCCGAACTGGGCGAGGTATTCCCCGTCTTCGGCGAGCTCGACGACGCGGTCGCTGGCGACATCCCCCACGAACACATCTCCACCCGTGACCGCCACCCCGTACGGGGACATCGCTTCACCGGGGACCCCTTCGCCCGTGATCTCCCGCAGATATTCGCCGCTTTCGCCGAACTCCTCCACGCGCTGGTTCGAGGAGTCGGCAACCCATACGTCGCCTTTGGCGTCGACCGCCATACCCTCGGGTTCGCCGACCTCCCCCGGGGCAGAGCCCGTGCCGGCGACCGTGGCCTCGTATTCGCCCGCTTCGCTGAAGCGCTGCACACGGCCGTTTTGGCTGTCGGACACCCACACGCTCCCGCCGTCGATGGCAATCCCGCCGGGGCTCTTGAAATCGCCGTTTTTTGTGCCGCGCACACCGAAGCTCCGCAGGTATTCGCCCGTGGCGCTGAACTCCTCGACGCGATTGTTGCCCCTGTCGGCGACCCACACGTCCCCACTGACGCCCAGCGCCAAGCCAGCCGGCCGGGAGAGCTGCCCGTGTTCGGAGCCGGCCGAGCCGAACTGACGCAGAAACGCGCCTTCCGCGTTGAGCTCCTCCACGCGATCGTTGCCCGTGTCGAGCACCCAGATGTCGCCCGACGCGTCGATCGCGACGTCGCCGGGATCCTCGAGCTGACCTTCGCCCGACCCTTCCGTGCCGAGCTCGGCGGCGGCGTGGAACGGGCCCGGCGTCACCACTGCGCTCGCGGCCGAGAAGACCGTCGCGGAGTTCGCCATGTTGCTCGCGGTGACCTGGACCCGCAGCGTCCCGCCGACGTCGGCCGGCCCCGGGACGTAGGTCTGGCCGCTCGCGCCCGGAATCGGCATGCAACCGTAGCCCAGGCTGTCGCAGTCTTCCCACTGGTAGGCGTAGCCGAGCGGAGGGCTGCCTTCCCAGGTGCCGGTGCTGGCGCTCACCTCGCGCCCCTCCTGCGTCGTCCCGGTGATTTCCGGCGCCGCGGTGTCCGCGGGCGGCAGCGATTCGATCGGGATGGTCATATGCGAGCTGGCCGAGGCCGAGCCCGCCGAGCTCGTCGCGGTGACCGTCACGCGCAAGATCGAGCCGGCCACCACCGCACCCAGCAGATACTTCGCTTCGGTCGCACCGGAGAGATCCGCACAGCTCGCTCCTTCCCCGTAGCACCTTTCCCACTGGTAGGTGTAGCTCGCTTCCGGGTAGGCGGTCCACGTGCCCGTGCTCGCGGTCAGTTCCTGCCCCTGCCTGGGCGTGCCGCTGATCGCCGGCGCCGCCGTGTCGACCGGGGGCTCCACGACCACCGACGTGGCCCCCGAGGAGACCGACGCCGACCCGCCGCCGTTGCTCGCCGTGACTTTCACACGCAGCGTGGTCCCGAGGTCGCCGGTCCCGAGCGTATAGCTGGAGCCGGTGGCGCCCGATATGTTCGCGCAGCTTTCGCCGGAGCCGTTGCAGCGCTCCCACTGATAGCCGTATTCGATGGGTGGCGTGCCGGCCCATTCGCCGGCGCTAGCGCTGAGTCTCTGTCCGTCTTCCGCGGTCCCCGAGATCGCCGGCGGGGTCGTGTTCGAGGGGGCGAGGGCGACGACTGTACCGGTCTTTTCCGAGGTGCTTTCAGCCGAGCTGCCCGTGTTGCTCGCCGCCACGATCACCCGGATCGTGTCGCCGACATCGCTGTGGCCCAGCGTGTAGGTCGAGCCGGTGGCGCCCGAGATGTTCGCGCAGCTCCCGCCCGAGCTGTTGCAGCGCTCCCACCGATACGCATAAGAGATCGGTTCGAAGCCCGTCCAGCTGCCGTGATTGGCGGTCAGCGTCTGCCCGTCCCGGGCTGTTCCTTCGATGCTGGGCGGGGTCGAATTGACGACGTGGTAGGTGTTCTTGCCGCGCTCGTAGTGTTCTAGGATCGCAGTCGAGCTGAGCGTCGTGTCATACAGCGCGAGATCCTGCATCGCACCCTTGCCGAACAGTTCGCTGGCATCGCGCGACATCCAATACAACGTCGAATTGGCGAAGTCACCGGCGCCTGTTTCGGAGTTCAGCTTCGTGTAGGACACCGCGTGCCCGTCCACGTACGGAGTGATCTCTTTTTCGCCAGACGCTTCCGTGTTGATCACAAATGCGTAGTAATGCCACTGTTCGGCGCTCGGACGTTCGAACAGCGCGTTGTTGCTGTGTTTCGCCGTGTACTGCCCCACTCCGACCGAGAAATCGGTGCCCGGCGTCGCGTCCGGATCGACCAGGAACCCGCCCGGATGGGTATTGAAGTTCGGTGTGAACTCCAACGCCAGCTTGTTGTCCCCCGCGAACGCATGCCATTTCATCCAGAACTCGATCGTCAACTGCTTCGTTTCGGAGAGGTTGACTTCTGCGTGCGCCGACCCGGTGGAGCCGTCGAACAACGCCGATGTGGATGTGTTTTCCACGAGCGCCCCGGGTTCGCCCAGCGTAACGCCGCCACTGGAGAGCGAGGCGTTGTCGCCGCCGAACACATCCGCCAGCGACGAGCCCGAGGATTCGCTCATCGGCCAGAAGTGCGAAACGCCTTCGGTGTCCTCGACCGCCTGTTCATACTGCCCGAGCGCCGCGCCCACGGTGACCGTTTTGCTGATCGTCGCGGTCTCGCCCAGACTGTCTTTCACGCGCAGATCGACCGTATAGGTGCCGGTCGAAGTGAAGGTGTGCGCGATCGTCGCTGCTTCTCCCCCATCCGTAGAGTAGCTTTTGCTGCCGTCGAAATCCCACGCGTAATCGGTGATCGTCCCGGCCGGCGAGGAGGAGCCGGCAGCGTTGAAATGCACGGGCACACCCACCGTGGTGTCGACGGGCGTGGACTGGAACGACGCCTGCAACCCGCCCTTGCCGATCTCGTAGTGTTCAGCGATCGTGGTCGCGCTGAGCGTCGTGTCATACAGCGCGAGATCCTGCATCGAGCCCTGGCCGAACAATTCGCTCGCGTCGCGCGACATCCAGTACAACGTCGAATTGGCGAAGTTGCCAGCGCCCGTTTCGGAGTTCAACTTCGTGTAGGACACCGCGTGCCCGTCCACGTACGGAGTGACCTCTTTTTCGCCCGACGCTTCCGTGTTGATCACGAACGCGTAGTAATGCCACTGTTCGGCGCTCGGACGTTCGAACAGCGAATTGTTGTTGTGTTTCGCCGAGGTCTGCCCCACGGCGACCGAGAAGCGCGTACCCGGCGTCGCGTCCGGATCGACCAGGAACCCGCCCGGATGGGTATTGAAGTTCGGTGTGAACTCCAACGCCAGCTTGTTGTCCCCCGCGAACGCATGCCACTTCATCCAGAACTCGATCGTCAACTGATGCGTGCCCGACAGATTGACTTCTGCGTGCGCGTCGCCGGTGGTTCCGTTGAACAGCGCCGACGTCGCAGAGTCGCCCACCAGCGCCCCCGGTTCGCCCAATGTCACCCCACTCGACACCGAGGCGGTGTCCCCACCCGCCACGTCCGCGAACGAGGACCCCGACGATTCCCCCATCGGCCAGAAATGCGTCAGGCCAGAGGTGCCTTCGACCGCCTGCTCATAGGTCTCGGCCGAGGCCTTCGACACCGAGCCAAACACGAGCAGCGCCGCGCAAAGCAGTGACGCCAACGCAACATTCAATGCCCAAGTCAACGGTCGCATGCCAGCCGCTCCTCTTCGCCCACACCCATTTCCCCTGATCGAATCGATCGAGTACAAGGCAGGCGACTATAGCTACGCAGACAGTCGTCAGGGTGCTGTCATTGCCGGATTTTGCGACTTTTTATCGAGATCGAATTTGCCCCCAGGCCAGCAGATGGACATCATTCGATCATCCGATCGACTCGGCGATCGCGCGGTAGGCCTCGCCCGGCTGCGCGGCGTTGAAGATCGCCGAGCCCGCCACGAACAACGTCGTGCCCGCGCCTCGGCAGAGCGGGGCTGTCGTGGGGTCGATCCCCCCGTCCACCTCCAGCGCCGCCGTGGAGCCCCTACCGTCGAGCAGCCCGCGCAGCCGTTCGATCTTCTCGGGGGAGCGCGCGATGAACTGCTGCCCGCCCCACCCCGGGCTCACGGTCATGCACAGCGCGAGGTCGATCGAGCCCGCCAGCTCGCTCAGCACCTCGACCGGGGTGCCCGGGGTGATCGCCACGCCCACGCACGCCCCGCCCGCGCGGATCTCGTTCGCGGCGTACTCCGCGTGCGGGGTCGCCTCCATGTGGAAGGTGACCGAGTGGGCCCCCGCCCGCACGAACTCCCCGACCTGGCGCTCCGGGCGTTCGATCATCAGGTGCACGTCGAGCATCCCCCCCACCTCCTCGACCTGCTCGCGCAGTGCCGCCACCACCAGCGGGCCAACCGTGATCTGGGGCACGAAGTGGCCGTCCATCACGTCCACATGGATCACCCGCGCGCCCGCCGCCAGCACCTCCCCCACCTGCGCGCGCAGCGCTCCGAAGTCGGCCGAGAGGATCGAGGGCGCCACCCACACCCCCCCCAGCAGCTCGCGTGTCGAGGTGATCGTCACCGCTCAGATCGGTTGCAGCATCGAGTCGCCGCAGTTGTTGCACTTGACGATCGCGGTCGAGGACATCCGCACGATCGTAGAGTGCTCGCCGCAGTTGGGGCACACCGAGGCGAGCTCGAAGCGGTGCAGGCAGTACACGCAGCGGTAGCGCCCCGGCAGGTTCGTCGGGCGCAGCCACGGCTCCGAGCAGTGCGGACACACCGGCCCGAGGCCGGCCGGTGATACCTGATCGCGCTCGCTGCCCATCGGCACTCTCAACAGCGGCGCATCCGCGCGATGAAGAAGCCCGCAGTGCGGTCGCGGTGGGGCAGCGTCAGCACACAGCGCCCCAGCAGTTGGCCCACCTGCGCCCGCGATCGGCGGTCGGGCAGCTCGGCGCCCAGGTCATCGAGGGCGAAGTCGCGGTTGGATTCCAGAAAGGCCGATATCTGGTGCTCGTTCTCGATCGCGGAGATGGTGCACGTAGAGTAGACCAGCACGCCCCCCGGACGAACCGCTGCAGCACCCGCTGCAAGGATCGCCGCCTGCGTCGAGGCCAGCCGCACGAGATCGCCCGGCGCGACCCGCCAGCGCAGGTCCGCCCGGGCCTGGAGGGTTCCCAGTCCCGAGCAGGGCGGATCGACGAGCACGCGGTCGAATAGAGCCTCGCCCTCCAGCGGCCGCTCGGCGTCGCCCAGCACCACCCGCACGCACCCCTGCGCGCGCAGCCGCTCCACCGTCCGCTGCAGCTCCGCCGCGCGACGGCGGTTGCGCTCGACCGCGACCACCTCCCCCCTGCCCCCCATCAGCGCCGCCAGGTGGGTGCTCTTGCCGCCCGGCGCCGCGCACAGGTCGAGCACCCGCTCGCCCGGCTCGGGGGCCAGCGCCCGCGCCGGCAGCATCGCCGCGCGCGACTGCGCCAGCAGCGCGCCTGCGCGCCACTGCGGGGAGCCGTGCACGTCCCACGGGCCCTCCAGCACGAGCGCCTCGGGGATGCCAGGATCACCGTGGACGCCCACCGGCCGGGGGCCCGCCCGCAACTGCCCCGCGACACTCACCGGCTCGGCGACCAGCGTGTTCACGCGCAGCGCCAGCTCCGCCGGCTCGTTGTCGAACGCCAGCAGCGCCCGGGCCTCCTCAGCGCCCAGCTCCTCCCACCACAGCCGCGCGATCCACTCCGGGTGCGAGTGGGCGAGCGCCGCGGCCTCGGGCGTGCCGTCGTCGAGCTCCGCCAGCAGCGCCGCGCCCTCGCGGGTCGCGCGGCGCAGCACCGCGTTGACCAGGCCATGGCCTCCGCGGCCGCCGCCCGCGCGGTGATCCCGGCCGCTCATGGCCGTACCGCCGCCGCCCACCCGCCGCTCCCCGCCGCTCTTGGCCCCACCGCCGGTGTCCACGCCCGCGCCGCCCGTCTTGGCGAGCTCCACCGCGTCCGCCACCACCGCACGATCCGGAGCGCCCCCCAGGTACAGGAGCTCGTACAGCCCCAGCCTCAGTGCCGCCAGCAGCGGTGCTTCCAGCTTCCCCACCGGGCGCTCGGCAAGTCGCTCGATCAAGTGGTCGAGCGTGCCGCGGCGCTGCACCGCGCCGTAGGCCAGGCGCATCGCGAGCGCCCGGTCGCGCGCATCGAGGTCCCGCGCCTGCGAGCGCAGCGCGAGGTCGGCATAGGCGTCCTGCTCAAAGACCCTGCGCAGCACCGTATACGCGCAGGCGCGCGCCCTGGCCGGAGCAGCCCTAGCCGGAGCAGAGGAGCTAGAGGGCATGTCCCCGCAGATATGCCTCCGCGGCCATCGGGCGGCCACCGGACGGCTGGACCTCCAGCAGCTCGAGCGCGCCCTCGCTGGTCCCATACAGCAGATGTCGTGGCCGCCCGGGTACACCGATCGACGCCAGTGTCCCCGCTGGGGGGCCGGGTACGCCAATCGACGTAAGTGTCCCCGGCGGCGGGCCACCGGGGAGCGCCTGGGCACGGCACACACCGAGCAGCGTCCCGTCCGCCAGCGCCAGCCGCGCGCCGATATGCGGGTGCAGGGCGCGCACCTGGCGCTCCAGCTCGGATGCCACGCGCTCCGGGTTCAGCAGGCGGTCGTCTGTGGCGATCTTCTCCGCGTAGGTCGCCCCCTCCTCGGGCTGCTCGACCCATCGCGGTGGCTTCCCCCGCTCCCAGCTGTCCAGCACCCCCACAAGCAGCTCGCCCCCCGACCGCTGCAATCGGCCCGCCACCGAGCCGTAGGTGTCGCGCGAGGAGATTTCCTCTGTCGCGCTCGCACACACCGGCCCGTCGTCGAGACCCTCCGTCAGGCGCATGATCGACACTCCCGTCTGCGCGTCCCCCGCCATGATCGCCCGCTCGATCGGTGCCGCGCCACGCCAGCGCGGCAGCAGCGAGGGGTGCACGTTCACCAGCGGGTACGCCGAGAGCAGCGGCTCCTTGATCAGCGCCCCGAAGGCGCACACCACGAGCAACTCCGCTCCCACGCTCTCGATCGACGTATGCGCCTGAGAATCGTTCACGCTCACCGGCTGCTCCACCGCGATGTCGAGCGCCCGCGCCGCCTGGGCCACCGGAGGCGAGGCAACCTTGCGCCCCCGGCCTCGCGGGCGATCTGGGCGCGTCAGCACGAGCTGCGGGCGGTGCCCACTCGCCGCGAGGCGCTCCAACACCGCCGCGGCGAAGTCCGAGGTGCCGAGGAAGACCGTGCGCAACCGGACTCGAAACGCCTAGGCGGGCGCCGCGCCCGCGAGGTCCTCAGACGCCAGGTTCGCGTCCCCCTGGGACCCGCTGGAGCCCACCCGCGGGGCCTCCCCATCTGCGGCGCCCGCCGGGGCGGCGGGCTCGCGCTCTTCGGCATCCCGGCCCTCCCGCAAGTCCTCGGTATCCCGGCCCTCCCGCAGCGCGCGCATCGCCTCCCTGCGCGCCTCCCGCGGGATGCGGTCCAGGATCAGCACCCCCTCCAGGTGGTCCATCTCGTGCTGGATCACCCGCGCGGGCAGGCCCTCCTCCTCGACCACCAGCTCCTTGCCGTGGGGGTCCCGCGCGCGGACCCGCACACGCGCCGCGCGCTCCACCTCGACGTGCACCCCCGGCAGACTCAGGCAGCCCTCCTCCTTGGTCTCGCGCTCCTCGCTCTCCCACTCCAGCACCGGGTTCACCAGGGCGGTGACCGGGTCATCCTCGTAGGCCTTGTACACCAGCACCCGGTGCAGCACCCCGACCTGGGTGGCCGCCAGGCCCACGCCGAGCGCGTCCTGCATCAGCTCCCCCATCTGCCGCACCTCCGCGCGCAGGCTCTCGTCGAAGCGCTCCACCGCCACCGCACTCGCGCGTAGCACCGGATCGCCCAACTTGCGCACGTGCGCAAGCGCAGCGTCGCGGCGGGCGCGCGCCTCCGGGTCGAGCTCCTCGGCGGGTGCGTGCTCGGCATCCTCCGCGGGCGAGGCGGGCTCCTGCTCGGTCGCGATCCTGATCTCGGTGTC
The DNA here is from genome assembly GCA_963713985.1 of uncultured Solirubrobacterales bacterium. Lineage (GTDB taxonomy): Bacteria > Actinomycetota > Thermoleophilia > Solirubrobacterales > Solirubrobacteraceae > Palsa-744. Next base: position 3,447,631 of record OY970219.1, read on the forward strand.
GGTGCTCATCTGACTCTGCACCCGATTCTATTGCGCTCCACCACCACCGCGCCGACGCCGTGGCGCCCCGTGGGGCGCTACTTCTTCTTGTGCCCTCCCCCTCGCTTCCCACTTCCGTACTTCCTGCGCGCCCGCGCCTCACACTGGGTCCGCTTGTGCTTGGCGTGCAGCTTCCCGCATGCCTCGAGCGCTTTCGCCAGCAGCTGCGCGCGTGTCGGAGTTTTGGGCTTCGCGGTTTCTTTCGCCGCCAAGACGCCGCCTTTGGCAACCAATTCTTCGGGATGAGGGTGGTTGGCGGCGGCTTCTTCTTCCTCGTGCTTCTTCATCAGCGCTTCCGCTTCCTGTTCGACGATGCGCGCTTCTTCGGCGCGTTTGAGCTGGACCGCTTCTTCTTCCTGGCGATTGGGCTTCACGGCGCCGAGCGCCATGGTTCGGCCGATCCCCGTGCCGCCCGCGTTGGTCGCGAGCACTTCACAGAGGATCGAGCGTCCGATGTCGGCTGGGGTCAGGGTGTATGTCGAGGAGAACCCCTGCTGGAGCACTTCTCCGTTGCTGCTGTTGATGAATATGTAGGTGAACGTCGGCGAATTGCTCCAGTCGCCCGGTTCGCAGTTCAGCGTCCGGCCGACCAGGAGCACACCACGTACCGCTGCGCCGCCGCCACGAGGCGCCCGCGGTGGATCTTCGTCGCCATCGACCACGAAGTCCCTTATCTCCGGCGCTGCAACATTGGCGAAACCTGCCATCGCCCCCGGCTGGCATCGTTTGCCATCGATCACCTGCCCCACATTGTCGACGCCCGCAAGCGTGACCGGCGTTCCAGGGAGAGTCAGAGCACCACCGCTGTCGCCGGAGCAGGACGAGCCGTCGGGCGAGGTTGCACACAGAAACAGGGCATCGAGTTCGCTGCCGCATTCGCGGCTGGACCTGAGCGTCATGCCGATGCCGTACAGCTCACCGTTCAGTTCTTCTTCAGGGTTCTGTTTGCCAAAACCGGTCAAATTGACAGCGGCCCCTTCCGGCAACAGCGACCCGGCTGAGATCGGGGCGATTGGCTGCACGTCTCGATCGAACACGAGCGAGCTCGTGAGTCGCAACACAGCCACGTCGTCGGGCGCGGGCAGTGCAGCATTGGGGTTGTAGTAGGGATGCACGTGCACCCCGGCGGCGATCGTGACCTGTTCGGGTTCAACGTCGATGTTTTCGCTGCCCGCTCCGACCAGGATGTCTCCCGCCGGGATCGTTGCCTTCGAGCTGGGGTTGACCACGCAGTGACCCGCCGTCAAAACTTCGGTTTCGTTCAAGATCGAGCCACCACAGAGCAGGGCTTCGGTTTCGGAGATGAAAGCGATCACGACGACCTGCCAGGGCGCCTGTTCGATCGAAACCCGGCTGCCGCCGACGATCGCCATGCGAGCGTCGAGCCGACCGGCATGCACACGCTGGGAGAGCCTCTTCCACAAACTACCTTTGCGCACGTGTATCCGCGTGAGCTCTGGCTTCATCGAGCTGTGCGGCCGTGCGTCGGCCACCACCGCGAATACGCACACGAGAACGACAGCGATCGCAAGCGAGGCGAGCAACGTCGGTGCGAATCCTCCATTTTTCATACGTTCGCGCCAGCCGACGCGCTTCCCTACAGTGGCCGCCTGCATGTGGAGTCCTTCGGTAGTGTGGTGTTCACGCCGAGAGCTTTTTACGCCCCAAGGTGCGAAACAATATCGGATAGTCCAATCAACGGCGAGGCGAGCCATTTCTTTTCCCAGAGAATAGTGTGGTGCTTACGCCCAGGCCCGTCCTACCGAGAGCGCGGGGGAAGTATCACATAGTCTAATCAATGGGAGGCGCCCGTCACTCGCCAGTCCCTTGGGGTCCCGCTACTGCGGGTCGACGTCCACGCTGAAGCTGACCCGCGCATGAGCGCCTGCGCTGGCCGTCCGCGCCACCGCCACGCCGACGCTGCGCACCGCCGTGCGGCGGTCGTAAGCCTTCACCAGCAGCATCCGGCGCTCGCGGCCGCGCAGGCGAAACAGCGTCGTAGGTCCCAGCACGCTTGCCTGCGCGGGCGAGGTGTGCGCGTCCATGCCCTGCGCGCGCAGCTCGGCGTAAACCGCGCTCGCCGCCGCCTGCGCCCGGGCGGCCTCCGGGGCCGCGCACACCACCCGGATCAGGTGCGCGAACGGGGGGTAGCGCAGCGCCGCCCGGCGCTCCAGCTCGCCCTTCAGGAAGCCCTCGCTGTCGTGCCGCGCCGCATACAGGATCGCCCGCGCCTGCGGCGCGAGCGTCTGCACCAGCACCCTCCCCTCACCGCCGCGCCCCACGCGGCCCGCCAGCTGCGCGATCAGCGCAAACGTCCGCTCCTCCGCACGGAAGTCCGGGAAGCGCAGGGTCGCATCGGCGTCCAGCACCACCCCCAGCCCCACGTCCGGGAAGTCATGACCCTTCGCCACCATCTGCGTGCCGATCAACACTCCCGCCGGTGCCTCCCCGAAGCGGCGCAGCACCGCACCCACCCCCTCCAGCTTGGCGGCCGGGTCCGCCTCCTCGCCCGCCCCCGCCGAGCCGCCCGCGCCGAGGCGGACGGGGCTCGAGATCGTGTCCGCGTCCAGCCGGAAGACCGGGAAGCGCTCCCCGTCCCCCAGCGCCGCATGCAGATCGTGCTGCAGGCGCTCCGTGCCCGCCCCATGGCGCGCGACTGCCGTCGAGCCGCACTTGCAGCGCGCCGGCGCCCGCTCGTGGTGGCCACAGTGGTGGCACACCACCCGTCCCTGAGCGCGGTGCAGCACCAGCGCCACGTCGCACTGTGGACAGCTCCACACAGCCCCGCAGGAGCGACAGGAGAGGAAGTTCGACCACCCCCTGCGGTTGAGCAGCACGATCGCCTTGCCCCCCTCCCGCCGCACCTCCGCCAGCGCCTGGGCGGTCTGGGGGTGCAGGCCGTGATCCTGCTCGCGCATGTCGAGCACCTCCACCGGCGGCAGCGGCCGGCCGTCGACCCGCAGAGGCAGGCTCAGGCGCCGCAGCTCGTGGCGGCTCTCCGGCCGGGGGGTCGCGCTGCCCACGAGCAGCAGCGCGCCCTGCTGGGTGGCGCGCCTGGCCGCCACATCGCGGGCGTCGTAGCGTGGGTCCCCCTCGTGCTTGTAGGAGGAGTCGTGCTCCTCGTCGACCACGATCAGCCCGAGGTCCTCGATCGGGGCGAACACCGCCGAGCGCGGGCCCACGCACACGCGCGCCTCGCCCACCCGCAGCCGCCGCCACTCCTCCCGGCGCTGCGCCGGGGTCAGGCGCGAGTGCAGCACCGCCACCGTCTCCCCGAAGCGCGCCACGAAGCGGCCCACGATCTGGGGGGTCAGGGCGATCTCCGGGACCAGCACGATCGCGCCCCGCCCCCGCTGAAGCGCACACGCAGCCGCCCGCAGGTAGACCTCGGTCTTGCCCGATCCCGTGATCCCCTGCAGCAGCAGTCTTCCGCTCGTCTCCCGTTCGATCACCTCGAGGGCCCGCAGCTGATCGCCGGTCAGCGGCGGGGGCTCGCAGTGCAGCGCCCCGATCGGCTCGTGGCGGGGGCGCGGCACGGCTCTGGCGCGGCGCTTGCGCACACCGAGGCCGCCCGGTCCCCGGCCCGTCGCCCCCGGCGGCAGCACCAGTCGCAGCGCACGCGCCACCGTGGAGCAGTACTCGGTCGCGATCCACTCCGCGAGCGCCACCAGGTCAACAGGTACGCCCAAATCCAGCGCCCGCAGAGGCTCCAGCAGCTTCTCCGGCGCCACCTCGCTGCGCTCCGACAGCCCCATCACGACCCCCAGGACCTCGCGCCTGCCGAAGGGCACCACCAGCATCGAGCCCACTCCCACCGCGCCGCCCTCGAACTCCGGCGGCAGCCGATAGTCGAACGGGCCCCGCAGCGCGCGGGCCGTAGTCAGGGGCTCGACCTGGGCGATCGCGCTCGTTGAGGCGGGTGGCACCACATCACACTAGACGGAGCGCCGGACCACCTCTAAGGGTTCGTGGGTCCTAAACCTCCGCGACAGCCCCCAGCCCAGCCGCCTCGCGCAGCTCCTCGGCCTTGTCGGTGCGCTCCCACGTGAAGTCGTGGTCGTCGCGGCCGAAGTGGCCATACGCCGCGGTCTTCTGGTAGATCGGGCGGTGCAGTTTGAGCTCCTCCCGGAACGCCCCCGGACGGAGGTCGAAGTGTTCTGAGACCAGCTCCGTGATCCGCCCGCGGCCGAGCTTCTCGGTGCCGAACGTCTCGACCATCACCGACACCGGGTGCGCCACCCCGATCGCGTAGGCCACCTGCACCTCCGCTCGGTCCGCCAGACCCGCCGCCACGATGTTCTTCGCCACCCACCGCACGGCGTAGGCCGCCGAGCGGTCCACCTTCGAGGGGTCCTTGCCCGAGAAGGCACCACCGCCGTGGCGCGCCATGCCCCCGTAGGTGTCCACGATGATCTTGCGCCCCGTCAGCCCGCAGTCGCCCATCGGGCCTCCGATCACGAAGCGCCCGGTCGGGTTGACCAGGAAGCTGCCCAGCAGCTCCTTCTCCTCGTAGAGCTCCGCCGGCAGCACCGGGCGCAGCACGTGCTCGAAGAGGTCCGGCTTGATCAGCGTCTCGCTGTCGATCCCGTCCGCGTGCTGGGTGGAGATCAGGATCTTCTCCACCGCCACCGGACGCCCATCGCGGTAGCGAACCGTCACCTGAGTCTTGCCGTCCGGGCGCAGGTAGGGCAGCACACCAGCCTTGCGCACCTCCGCGAGGCGCTTGGAGAGCTTGTGCGCCAGCAGGATCGGCAGCGGCATCAGCTCCTCGGTCTCGTTGGAGGCGTAGCCGAACATCATCCCCTGGTCGCCCGCACCCGCCAGGTCCAGGCGGTCGTCGTCGAGGGGGTCGTGGCGCGTCTCATACGCCGCGTCCACCCCCTGGGCGATGTCCGGGGACTGCCTGTCGATCGCGTTGATCACCGCGCACGTGTCGCAGTCGAAGCCGTAGGCCGCGTCGTCGTAGCCGATGCCCCGCACCGTCTCGCGCGCGATTTCCTGGATGTCCACGTAGGTCTTCGTGGTGATCTCCCCCGAGACCACGATCAGGCCGGTGTTCACCAGCGTCTCGCACGCCACCCGGCCGTAGGGGTCCTCGCGCAGCACCGCGTCCAGCACCCCGTCGGAGATCTGGTCGGCGATCTTGTCCGGGTGCCCCTCCGTCACCGACTCGCTGGTGAACAGGAACTCGCTATCGGGGTTGTTGCTCATTGGCTCTCGTGCGCTCCAGGTCGGTCGGGCCCCTGCGGACCAGCGAGCGCCGGCGCGGGATGGCTGATGGGAGCCGCAAAGTCTAGAGGCATCCCGCGAGGACCGACTCAGCGGGACCCCGCGGCCGAGCGCGCGCCGCTGTGCCTGCCGCCGCCGTGCGCCCGCTGCCCCCGCTCCACGAAGTCGATCACCAGCGGCACCCCGTCCATGCCGTAGCGCGCGCGCAGGCGGTTCTCCAGGAAGTACGCGTAGTCTCGTGTCACCCGCTCGCGCGAGTTGACCTGGATCGCAAAGCGCGGCGGGCGTGTTCCTGTCTGGGTCATGTAGATCGGCTTCAGGCGGTGCTGGCTGGAGCCCCGGCGCGTGCCCACCGGCGGCTGGCGCGCCTGGGTGGCCTCCGCCAGGAAGCGGTTGAGCTCGGGCGTGGGGATCCGCCCCGCCATCCGGTCTCCCAACGTCAGCGCCTCCGTCAACAAGCGCGTGGTGTGGCGGCCCGTCTTCGCGCTCGCGGTCAGCACGCGCGGGCGCAGCCGCAGCTTCTCCGCCACGCGCCCCCGCTCGTGCGCCAATGCCGCCTCGCGCGCCCGCTCGTCCTGCACCTCGGGGTGGGACTCGGCGAACAGGTCCCACTTGTTGAGCACGATCGCCGTCGCACAGCCCGCCTTCATCGCCAGCTCCGCGATGCGCAGATCCTGGGCGGTGACGCCTTCGGTGGCGTCACACACCACCAGCGCCACGTCCGCGCGCTCGGCCGCGCGGCGGGAGCGCAACGAGGTGTAGTACTCCACGGAGTCCGACACCTTCGACTGGCGGCGCATCCCCGCGGTGTCGATCAGCGTCACGCTGCGCCCCTCCACGCTGAGCGGCGTGTCGATCGCGTCGCGGGTGGTGCCCGCGAGCTCGGAGACGATCACGCGCTCCTCGCCGAGGAAGCGGTTGACCAGCGAGGACTTGCCGACGTTCGGGCGGCCGATCACAGCCAGGCGCAGCGTGTCCTCGTCAGGCTCCAGCTCGGCGGGGGGCAGCAGCTCCACGATCCTGTCCAGCAGGTCTCCCGAGCCGAGCCCCTGCGCGGCCGAGACCGCCAGCGGCACGCCCAGGCCCAGGCTGTGCATCTCCGCCGCCAGCGGCAGGTCGCGAGCGGTGTCGCACTTGTTCGCCGCCACCACGCTTGGCAGCGACGAGCGGCGCAGCAGATCGGCCAGCTCCTCGTCGCCGGGGCGCACCCCCGCCTGCGCATCGACCACCAAGACCGCCACCTGCGCCTCCGCGAGGCCCGCCTGCGCCTGCGCGCGGATCGAGCCCGCCAGGGGGTCCTCGTCGCGGAAGTCCACCCCGCCCGTGTCGATCAGCTTGAACGTGCGCCCGTTCCACTCGCACTCCACCTCGTTGCGGTCGCGGGTCACCCCCGGGCGCTCGTGCACCACCGCCTCGCGCGAGCCGCTCAGGCGGTTGACCAGCGAGGACTTGCCCACGTTTGGATAGCCGACGACGGCGACCTTCAGCATTGGGCCAGTATGAGCTATGGGTCCGTCTGAGCCCGGACCAGTGCCGCAATGCGCCCCACGACCTCATCGATGCCCATGCGGGTCGTGTCGAGCAGCACCGCGTCCCCGGCGGCTTGCAGTGGGCTGTGAGCACGACCCGCGTCGCGCTCGTCGCGGCGCTCCAGGTCGGCCAAGACGGCCCCGCGATCGAGCCCCAGCTCCGCCGCGCGCCTACCCGCCCGCTCCTCGGAGTCGGCGGTGAGGAAGACCTTGAGCTCCGCGCCGGGGGCGACGACCGTGCCGATGTCGCGGCCCTCAGCCACCCAGTCGCCATCCGCGATCTGCCTGCGCTGCGTCGCCACCAGCGCCTCGCGTACACCCGGGTCCGCGGCCACGCGCGAGGCCATCTCCGAGACCTCCGGCGCACGGATCTCCTCGCTCACGTCGCGTCCGTCGAGCAGCACCCCGTGATCCGCCACCGCATCCGCGCCGCCGTCCCCGGGCATGGAGCGCTTCGCGCCGCCGTGCCCCTGGGTGGAGCACCCTGCCAGCTCGATCCGGGCGGCGCTGGCAAGGCGCGCGGGCTCCTCACCGGGGGCCGCGAGCGCCAGCAGAGCCACGCAGCGATACATCGCGCCACTGTCCAGATAGGCGAAGCCCAGCTCCCGCGCCACCGCGCGAGCGACCGTCGACTTGCCGGCCCCCGCGGGGCCGTCGATCGCGACGACCATCAGCCCGCGAGCGCCCCGGGCACGCTCAGCCCCCCAGCCCCATCAGATCCTCCACGAACCCGGGGTAGGAGACCTCTGCGGCCTCCATGCCACGAACCTCCACGCCCTCGCGCGAGGCGAGTCCCGCAACGGCGCCGAGCATCGCCAGGCGATGGTCCCCGTGGGCATCGAGCGCGCCGCCGCGCAGACCCCCCGTCCCGGTCACCGCGAAGCCGTCCGCGGTCGCCTCGATGTCGGCGCCGAGGCCGCGCAGGCCATCGACCACGGTGGCGATCCTGTCGGACTCCTTCAGGCGCAGCTCCTGCGCGCCGCGCACCACCGTCTCCCCCTCGGCGAAGCAGCCGAGCAGCGCGATCAGCGGCAGCTCGTCGATCGCCAGCGGCACCTCCTCGGGGCCCACGAATGTCCCCTCGAGCGCTCCCGCGGCCACGTCGAGGTCGCTGAAGGGCTCCTGCGCGATCAACTCCCCCGTCTCGTCCTCGAGGTCCCCGAACACGATCCCCTGCATCCGCTGCAGGATGCGCAGGAAGCCGCTGCGCGTCCAGTTGACGCCGACGTCGCGGATCAACAGCCGCGAACCCGCCACCAGCACCCCCGCGGCGAGCATGAACGCCGCGGAGCTCAGGTCGCCGGGCACCCGCACCCGCTCGAGCACCAGCTCGTCGGTGTTGGTGACGGTCACGCTGCGCCCGTTGCGGTGAATCGTGGCCCCGGCTCCCAGCAGCATCCGCTCGGTATGGTCGCGGCTGCGCTCGGGCTCGGTGACCGTGGTGGCGCCGTCGGCGGCCAGCGCGGCGAGCAGCACGCACGACTTCACCTGGGCGCTCGCGACCGGCAGCGTGTAGGAGATCGAGTGCAGCCGCGTCCCCCGCACGCTCAGTGGCGGGAAGCGACCACCGGCCGCCTGCAGGTCCGCACCCATCAGCGCCAGCGGCTCGATCACGCGGTCCACCGGGCGGCGGCGAATCGACTCGTCGCCGTCGAGCGTGAAGGATCGGCCCTCCTGGGCGGCGAGCCAGCCGGGCAGCAGGCGCATCAGGGTGCCCGCGTTGCCCACGTCGATCGGCGCGCCCGGCTCGCGCGCCTCGCGCAGGCCCGCACCGCGCACGACCACCTCGTCGGGGCGCTCCTCGACCAGCGCCCCCAACGCGCGGACCGCGTTCAGCGTGGACCTCGTGTCCTCGGCGTGCAGGTAGTTCTCGATCCGCACCGGATAGGGGGCCATCGCACCGAGCAGCGCCGCGCGGTGAGAGATCGACTTGTCCGCCGGCGCCGTGAGCTCGCCGCTCAGCGGACCGCTGGGCTCGAAACGTTGGTTCATCGTGCCCGGCAGACTACGAGCCGCCGCCCAGCAGCGTCTCGCGGGCGGTGCGCGCGCGCTCGTTCCACTCCGCCAGCGCCCCGGCGTCGGCGCGCGCGAGCGCGGCGCGCACCTCCTGCAGTCCCCGCACCGCCTCCTCGATCGCGCCGCCCAGGGCCTCCCTGTTGGCGATGTAGATGTCCGTCCAGATCGCGCTGTTGGCGCCGGCCACCCTGATCGCGTCGTGCAGGCTGGGGCCCGCCGCCGGCCGGACACCCTCGCGCTCGAAGGCGCCGGCGGCCTGTGCGGCGAGCACGTTGGCCAGGACGTGCGGGAGGTGCGAGACGCTCGCCATCAGACGGTCGTGGGCGTCGGCCTCGATCTCCGCCGGCCTCGCGCCCAGACGCTCGATCACGCCCCGCAGGCGCCCATACAGCGCCCGATCGGCGCTCGGGGTTGGCGTGAGATACCACGTGGCGCCCTCGAAGAGATCCTCCCGTGCGTGGGTGACGCCGGCCGTCTCGGCCCCCGCGAGCGGGTGGCCGCCCACGAAGCGCCTGTCCTCCCGGGCCTCCTCCAGCGCGAGCTTGGTCGAGCCCACGTCGCTGACCACGCAGTCGCCGCCGGCGAGCGCGAGTGCCTCGCGCACCGTCTGCGCGAGCGCTCCCACGGGTGCCGCGGCAAAGACGACCTCTGCCCCCGCCACCGCGGATGCGAGGTCCGCGGCCTGCTCATCGATCGCCCCGAGCTCAAGCGCCGTGGCGCCCGCCGCCGGGTCGGGGTCATAGCCGCAGACGGACGCCCCCGCGCGCCCGCGAGCGGCCAGGCCGATCGATCCGCCGATCAAGCCAACCCCCAGGATCGCGATCTTCACGCGGCGCTGAGCGCCTTGCCCGCGAGCCCCGCGGCGCGCTCGACGGCCGCGGCGTACTCCGCGAACGTGTCAGTCGGCAGCGACTGCGGCCCGTCGCAGAGCGCCTCGTCGGGGTTGGGGTGCACCTCCACGATGATGCCGTCCGCCCCCACCGCCGCGGCGGCGAGCGAGAGCGAGAGTACGAGGTCGCGCCGGCCCGCCGCGTGCGAGGGGTCGACGATCACCGGCAGGTGCGAGAGCTCCTTGAGGATCGGCACCGCCATCAGGTCGAGCGTGGAGCGCCGGTAGGCGTTCTCGAACCCGCGGATGCCCCGCTCGCAGAGCATCACCGCGGGGTTGCCCTCCTTGAGGATGTACTCGGCGGCCATCAGCAGCTCGTCCAGTGGGGCGGAGAGCCCCCGCTTGAGCAGGGCGGGGCGCCCGGAGCGCCCGATCTCGGTGAGCAGGGAGTAGTTCTGCATGTTGCGCGCGCCGATCTGGATCACGTCTGCGACCTCCAACACCGCCTCGAGGTCGCGCACGTCCATCAGCTCGGTGACGACCGGCAGGCCGGTCTCCGCCTTCGCCTCGGCGAGCAGGCGCAGCCCCTCCACCCCGAGGCCCTGGAAGGCATAGGGGGAGGTGCGTGGCTTGTAGGCGCCGCCGCGGAGCAGTGTGGCACCCGCGTCGCGCACCGCGCGCGCGGTCTGGAGGGTCTGCTCGCGCGATTCCACGGTGCAGGGGCCCGCGATCAGCGCGAAGTGCTCGCCCCCCACCTTGCGGCCCTCGATCTCGAGCACAGTGCGCTCGCCATGGCGGAACTGAGAGGAGGCGAGCTTGTAGGGCTTGAGGATCGGGACGACTCTGTCCACACCGGGCTGGCCCTCCAGCCCGAGGCTCTCCACGGAGGCGTCTTGCTCGACGTCGCCGATCGCGCCGATCACGGTCACGCGCGCGCCCTGGCTGCGGTGGGCCCGCGCGCCGGCTCGCTCGATCTTCTCTGCCACCGCCGCAATCTCATCGTCGGTGGCGGTCTCCTTCATGACGATCATCATCGAATCATCCTTTCGCTGCCTGGAAGCTTAGGCGCTTGTGTGGTACGGGAGCACGCCGGGGGCGCGGATCGTGACGATGGGCGCGGTACGCCCGGTGGGGTGGCGCTCGGTCGATGCGACCCGATGCGGCTTGCGGACCCGCTCACGTACGGGTCGCCAGCCGAAGCGCCTAGCTAAATCGCCAGGCGTAGGCGTAGGAGGACGACCACGCGATGCGCGCGTGCTGGCAACGGCCGGATGCGGAGGCGGATGCGGGCATGATCGTCTCAGGTGGTTGTAGCACCTTCAGGACGCCTCGGCAAGGGCTTTCACAGCACTTCGACAAGGATTAATGGCACTGTGGCAGGGGCCCAACGCTGTTTGCTCGGAGGGGCTCACAGTGGCTCGGTGAGCCCCGGCGAGCTTTTACAGCACCTCGGCGAGCGCATCCAGGAAGACGGCGTTCTCCGCAGGCGTCCCGTAGGTGACGCGCAGGGCTCCCGCGCGGCCGAGGGCGCCGCCGCCGCGCACGAGCACCCCGCGCTCGAGCAGGCCGCGCATCACCGCCTGTTCGTCTCGCTCCTCTCCGAGCGCGAGCCAGCAGAAGTTGGCCTGCGACTCGGCGGGCGCCAGCCCCAGCGCGCGCAGCCGCTCGTCCACGGAGATGCGCTCCGCGATCGTGCGGGTGACGCGGTCGGTGACGGCGTCCTGGTGGGCGAGCGCCTCCCTCGCGGCGGCCTGCGCGACGGCGTTACAGAAGAACGGCTGGCGCACCTGGTCGAGGGCCCGCGGCAGCTCCGGCGAGCCGCACAGCGCGAAGCCGACGCGCAGCCCGCAGAGGCCGTAGACCTTCGAGAAGGTACGCAGCAGCACCAGGTTGGGGTGAACGCCCAGCAGCTCCACCGAGGCGTCGGGGTCCTCCAAAAGGTTGAACTCGCAGTAGGCCTCGTCGATCACCACGCATACGTGCGGGGGCACCTCCGCCACGAACTGCGCGATCTCGGCGAGCGGCAGGGCGGTGCTGGTGGGGTTGTTGGGGTTGCAGACGATCACCAGCCGCGTGGCGACGGTGATCTCACGCAGCATCGCGGGCAGGTCGTGGCGCTCGTGTTCGTCCAACGGGACCGTCACAGCGCGCGCGCCGGACGCGGCGCTGAGATGCGGGTAGATCGAGAAGGACGGCCACGCGTGGACGAGCTCGGCCCCCGGCTCGAGCAGAGCCTCGCCGGCGGCGAGCAGGATGTCGCAGGAGCCATTGCCGATCGCGATGCGCTCCACCGGCACGTCGTAGCGCTCGGAGAGTCGCCGGCGCAGAGCGGAGCACGCCGGGTCGGGATAGCGGTTGAGCTCCCCCAGTGAGCGCTCGATCGCCTCCCTGACCGCGGGCAGCGGCGGCCACGGCGACTCGTTACTGGCCAGCCGCACCCGCGGCGCGGCGTCCGCATAGCCACCCGCGGCCGGATAGCTCGGCAGGCGCCTGATCCGCTCGGAGAACTCGAAGGGCACCGCGGTATTGTGGCGAACCGCGGGGGCGAACCTCGAGATTGGTCCCTCGCCGGTCGTCTCGACCCGCTCTCCGAACCTCAGCCAGACCCCTCGCCGGCCGTTCGACCCGCTCTCGAACCTCGGCCAGACCCCTCGCCGGTCGGGGCGACCAGCTCGAGCGCTCCGGGTGGGGCATCGCCACGCCCACCGCTCTAACTCAAACCCAACCTCAGCTCAAGGTATTACGAGTCTCCCACTCGGTTTACTGAACCCAGATGGAGACCGTCGACCAGACGCGCGAGCACGACCTGCTCCCGGTCTTCACGCAGCCGCCGGCGACCCGCTCGCTGCTCGACGTCCTCGCCACCACCGTCGAGCGCCACGGCGGCCGCATCGCGCTCGACGCCGAGGACGCCACTCTCACCTACAACGAGCTCTCCCATGCGGCGGACGAGCTCGCAACCAGCTTGCGCGAAGCGGGCGTCGGCACCGGGGAGCGCGTCGGCATACGCATCGCGAGCGGCACCTCGGAGCTCTACGTCGGGATCCTCGGGATCCTGCGCGCCGGCGCCGCCTACGTGCCGGTCGACGCCGACGATCCCCCGGCTCGCGCCGCGGGGATCTGGGAGCAGGCCGGCGTCCGTGGCGCGCTCGGGGACGGCCTGCGCTTCACACCCCTGGCCTCGGGCGCAGCTCACAACCGCACCCTTGGGGCGCACGCCCCGAGAGCCCTCACCGCCGAGGACGACGCGTGGATCATCTTCACATCAGGCTCCACGGGGCAGCCGAAGGGCGTTGCGGTCAGCCACGGCTCCGCGGCGGCCTTCATCGATGCGGAGGCCCGACTGTGGACGGTGACCCCCGAGGACCGCGTCCTGGCCGGTCTCTCGGTCGCCTTCGACGCGAGCTGCGAGGAGATGTGGCTCGCGTGGAGCAACGGTGCCGCGCTCGTGCCCGCCCCGCGCTCGCTCGTGCGCTCGGGTGCCGACCTCGGGCCGTGGCTGGCCCGGCGCGGCGTGAGCGTCATCTCGACGGTCCCCACGCTCGCGGCGATGTGGGACGAGGAGCTGCTCGCCGGTGTGCGCCTGCTGATCCTCGGCGGCGAGGCCTGCCCACCCGAGCTCGGCTGGCGCCTCGCCGCAAACCGTGAGGTCTGGAACACCTACGGCCCCACCGAGGCCACGGTCGTCTCGACAGCGGCCCGCATCAGCCCCGGGAAGCCCATCACGATCGGCTGGCCGCTCCACGGCTGGTTCGTCGCCGCCGTCGAGGAGTCCGGTGAGCCCGTACCCTTCGGCGAGCCCGGCGAGCTCGCGATCGCCGGTGCCGGTCTCGGCCGCTACCTCGACCCGGCGCTCGACGCGGAGCGCTACGCCCCCCTGCCGGCGCTCGGGTGGGAGCGCGCCTACCGCTCCGGGGACATCGTGCGCGAGACGATCGAGGGCTTCGACTTCGTGGGGCGACGCGACCACCAGGTCAAGCTCGGCGGACGGCGCCTGGAGCTGGGCGAGGTGGAGGCGCAGCTGAGCGCCGTCGCCGGCGTCCGCGCGGCGGCGGCCGCGGTCCAGAGCACCGCGGCCGGCAACAGGATCCTGGTCGGCTACGTGGTGGGCGACGTCGACCCCGCTCAAGTCCGCGCGCAGGTGGCGGAGCAGCTGCCCGATGGCCTGGAGCCGCTCGTCGTGGTCCTCGATGAGATGCCGAGCGCGGGGTCGGGCAAGGTCGACCGCAAGGCCCTTCCCTGGCCGCCACAAGGCGCCCCCGGGGCAACCGATCCGTCGTTGAGCGCCACCGCCGCGTGGCTGGCCGAACGCTGGACGGAGCAGCTCGGTCCCGTGGCCGTGACGGCCGACACGGACTTCTTCGCCTCAGGTGGCAGCTCGCTGGTGGCCGCCAAGCTCGTCTCGGTGCTGCGCGCGCGCTTCCCCTCGGTGGCGGTCGCAGACGTGTACGAGCACCGCCGCCTCGGGCAGCTCGCCGCACGCCTGGAGGAGCTCGGGGAGCCCGCCGGCAACGGACCCGGCGCCATGCCCACCCCGTCTCGCCGGCTCGGCGCGATGCAGCTCGCCGGGGTGCTCGTCCTCACCGCGCTGGCCTCGACCCAGTGGGTCATCGCCGCGCTCGGGTACGGAAACATCGAACGCACTGGACTGCCCCACGTGGGCTGGCTGTGGTTGATCGGCGCCTGGCTGCTGCTCTCGAGTCCCGTGGGGCGAGCCGCCATCGCCGTGGTGGCCCGTCGCATCCTGCTGCCCCGTGTACGCCCCGGGCGCTATCCCCGCGACTCCTGGCTTGCCGCTCGCGTGTGGTTCCTCGAGCGCCTCGGCGAGTACTGCCACCTCACGCGGCTCGGCGGCACGCCGTGGGCAGCCCGCTGGGCCCGCCTGATCGGCGTGGAGGTCGGCCCCGGGGCGCACCTGGCGAGCATGCCCACGCTGACCTCGCTGCTGCACGTCGGCGCGGGGGCCACCGTGGAGGCCCAGGTCGATCTGCACGGCTGGTGGATCGACGGCCAGGAGCTCGTGATCGGCGAGGTGCACATCGGCGCCGGCGCGAGCGTGGGCGCCCGGACCCTGCTCGCCCCCGGAGCGCGTATCGGCGAGGGCGCGGAGATCGAGCCCGGAAGCGTCATCTCCGGCACGATCCCCGCCGGCGAGCACTGGGGCGGCAGCCCCGCTCGCCACCTCGGCCAAGCGGGTGGGGATTGGCCGGCCGAGGCTCCCGCGGCGGCGGGTCGCCGCGCACGCCTCTGGAAGCTCCTGTACGCCTCGAGCCTCGCCTGGGAGGGGCTGCTCGCGCTACTCGCCCTGGCCCCGGGGATCGCCCTGCTCGTGCTCCTCGGCGCCCCCGCTCCCTCGCTGCACGGCCCACTCGCCATGCTCGTGGGCGAGGCGGCCGTGGTGGTGGGCATCTCGACCGTGGCGCTCGCGCTGCTCGTCGCCCTCACCCTGCGCCTGGTGTGGAAGCTCGTGCGCCCGGGCTGGCACGGCGAGGATGGAGGGCTGGGCTGGGCGCTGTGGTTCGCCGGCGACCTGCAGGAGTCGGTCAGCTCGGTCCTGTTCCCGCTCTACGCCTCCCTCTACACCCGCGGCTGGCTGCGGCTCATGGGCATCGGCGTCGGGCGGCGCACGGAGGTCTCGACCTCGACCGGCCTGAGCCCCCTGGTCTCCTTCGGCGAGCTCAGCCACGCCACCGACGACATCGGCTTCTGTGGCGCCAGGGCACGCGGGGGCTGGCTGCACGTCAAGCCGATCGAGATCGGCAGCCGCACCTTCCTCGGCGCCGGCGCGGTGCTGCGCGAGGGCACCCGGCTCGGCGACGACAGCCTCGTCGGCGCCCTCACCCTCGCTCCGCGCCGCCCGGCACAGGAAACGTCCTGGTTCGGCGTGCCCGCGCTCGAGCTGCCCCGCGTCTGCGAGGCCGCGGATCCCGCCCGCACCACGGAACCGCCGAAGCGACTCGTCCTGGCGCGCGGCGTGATGGACGCGATCCGGATCATGGTGCCCAACACGATCTCGCTGTCGATCGGCCTGCTCGAGCTGCTGGTCCTCAACCTGATCGGCGGACGCCTGGGCATCCCCGCGATGATCGCCCTCGCCCCCCTGGTGATGCTCAGCTCGGGCCTCCTCTCAGCGGGCGTCGCGGTCGCGATCAAGTGGGCGGTCATCGGCCGCTACCGCCCCGGCCAGCACCCGCTGTGGTCGCTGTTCGTGTGGCGCGACGAGCTCGTCAACTCCGCCCACGAGCAGCTCGCCGGCGAGTGGCTGCTGCGCTTTGCCCTCGGCACGCCCCTGATGTCGCTCTACCTGCGCGCGATGGGCAGCAGGGTCGGCCGCGGGGTGTGGTGCGAGACGACGGCGGTCACCGAGTACGACGTGCTCGAGCTTGGGGACGGCTGCGCGGTGAACCGCGGCGCCTGTCTGATGACCCACGTCTTCCACGACCGCCTGCTGCGCATCGGCCCGGCGAGCCTCGGCGCCGGCGCCACCATGGGCCCCACCTCGGCCGTGCTCCCCGACACGAAGCTCGGGGCGAACACCTGCATCGGCGGGCACTCGGTGGTGCTGCGCGGCGAGGAGCTCCCGGCCGGCACGCGCTGGCACGGCGCCCCGGTCCAGAGCACCGGCTGACGCGGGTCCTCGCCAGCTCGAGCCAGTACCTACTGCGCGGACTCCAAGTCGGCCCTCAGCGCTTTGGCCTCGCCCAGATAGACGTGCTGGGCGCGGTGACCCTCCTCGGCGTAGTAGTGGATCAGCACCCGGATCACGCGCGGCAGCGAGCGCGGTACGGGGATCTCGCGGGCGCACAACAGCGGCACGCCTTCGAAGCCCAGCGCGCGCGCGGCGACCGCGGGAAACTCGGCGTTGAGGTCGTTGGTGGCGGTGAAGATGCAGCTGACGACGTGCTCGGGGCGCAGGGCGTTGCGCTCCATGATCGTGGCCATGAGCTCGGTCGTGGCCTCCAGGATGTCCTTGGCGTCGTTGTGCGCAACGCTGGTTGCGCCGCGTAGGGCGTAAAGCCGCATGGCGGAGCGATTCTGTCAGAGTGCGCGGCCGGCCTCGCGCAGCCCGCGCAGCTCGGCCTCACCTAGGCGACGATGCGCGCCGGGCTGCAGGGAGCCGAGCCGCAGCGGCCCGAAGGCGACGCGCCGCAGGGCGAGCACGGGGTGCCCGACGGCCTCGCACATGCGCCGCACCTGGCGGTTGCGGCCTTCGCGGATCGTCAACTCCAGCTCCTCGCCCCCACCCGAGTCGCCCTCGCCCGAGTCGCCCTCGCCCATACGGCGCCCGCCGAGGAGGCGCTGCACGCGCGCGGGGGCGGTCGGCCCATCCTCGAGCTCCACGCCGGTGCGCAGGGCCCGCAGCGCACGCTCCCCCACGGGTCCCCCGGCTACGCGCACACGGTAGGTCCTGGGCACTTCGTAGCGCGGATGGGTCAGGCGCTCGGCGAGCGCGCCGTCGTTGGTGAGCAGGATCAACCCGCTGCTGTCGGCGTCCAGGCGCCCCACGGGGTAGAGGCGACGGGGCTCGTCGAGCAGCTCGATCACCGTCGGGCGCCCGTGGGTGTCGCGCGCGGTGGAGAGCACCCCGAGGGGCTTGTGGAGGGCGTAGACGACGCGCGGCTCCGGGCCGGCGAGCAGCCGGCCGTCGACCTCGACGCGGTTGCCCTCCCCCACGTCGCGCGCGGGATCGCGCACGATCTCGCCGTCGACGCTCACGCGCCCCGCGACAATCAGCCCCTCGGCGGCGCGCCGGGAGGCGACGCCCGCGTGGGCGAGATGCTTGGCAAGGCGCATGTGCTGCAACGATAGGGAGATGGACCTCGAGCTCCTGAACGAGACCCTCGCCGCACACGGAGAGCCACGTTTCCGCGCGGGGCAGGTGTGGCGGTGGGCCGCCGGCGGCGTCGCGGGGTACGCGGGGATGACGAACCTCCCTCGCACGCTGCGCGAGGCGCTCGAGCGGGAGGTGCCGTTCTCGAGCCTCGAGGTGCGCAGCGAGGCGCACGCGCGCGACGGCACGGTCAAGGCGCTGTTCGCGACCGCGGACGGGCGGCCGCTGGAGGCGGTGCTGATGCGCTATCGAAGCCCCCCGGGAGGTGGAAGCCCCCCGGGAGGTGGAAGCCCTCCGGGAGGTGGAGGCCCACCGAGAGGTGGCAGCCCCCCGGGAGGTGGCAGCCCTCCGGGAGGTGCCGGCGGGCGGCGCTCGATCTGCCTCTCCTCCCAGTCGGGGTGCCCGCTGACGTGCACCTTCTGCGCCACGGGCAGAATGAGATTCGCGCGCAATCTGAGCACCTCGGAGATCCTCGACCAGGCGCTGCACTTCCGCCGGGTGGACCGGGTGAACCACTGTGTGTTCATGGGCATGGGCGAGCCGATGCTGAACCTCGACAACGTGCTCGCGGCGTGCGAGCGGCTGCCGGACCTCGGCATCTCCCACCGCCACACGGCGATCTCGACGGTGGGCTGGGTCCCGGGGATCGAACGCCTTGCGGAGAGCGAGATGCCACTGCGCCTGGCGCTCTCGCTGCACGCGGCCGAGGAAGCGCTGCGCTCGGAGCTGATGCCGGTCAACGAGCGCTACCCGCTGAGCGAGGTGATCGAGGCGTGCCGGGCCTTCTACGAGCGCAAGCGGCGGCGGATCTTCGTGGAGTACGTGATGCTGGCGGGTGTGAACGACCGCTACGAGCAGGCGGTGGCGCTCGCGAAGCTGCTGGCGCCGGTGAGGTCGGGGGAGCGCGATCTGCAGATGTTCAAGGTCAACCTGATCCCCTACAACCCGACCGACTCCCCATACAACGGGTCGAGCCGCGAGGCGATCGAGGCCTTCCGTTCGGCACTGCAGGAGCGGGGCGTGGAGGCGACCGTGCGGCTCACGCGCGGGCGGGAGATCGACGCGGCCTGCGGCCAGTTGGCGGCAAGCGCGGCCTGAGGGCTGCTCGATCGCCTTCTACTGCTCGACCGCCGGCGGACCGCCCTCGGCACGGGCCTCCCCCGCTCGCAGCAGCCGATCGCGCAGCTCGGCCTGCTCCTCGGGAGTGGGGTCCCACTGCGCCACATCGGGCAGCTCCCCCAGCGAGCCCAGGCCGAACAGCTTGAGGAAGAGGGTCCCCGTGCGGTACAGGACGGCGCCGAACTGGGAGCGGCCGGACTCCTCGATCAGGCCGCGCTCCAGCAACGTGGAGGTCGCGGAGTCGGCGCTGACGCCACGGATGCGGGTTATCTCGGGGCGGGAGATCGGCTGCAGGTAGGCGACGATCGCGAGCGTCTCGGCCTGCGCGGGGGTGAGCGTGGCGGCGCGGGGGCGGCTGAACAGCCGCCGGGCGGCCTCCTCGGCAAGGGGATCGCTGGCGAGCACGTAGCCGCCGGCCAATTCGCGCAGCGTGAGGCCGCGGCGCCCGGGCGCGTACTGGTCGGCGAGCAGCTCCAGAGCAGCGGCCACGTGCAGCTCATCGGCCTGCGCGGCGTCGGCCAGCTCGCGCACTCCGAGGGGGTCGCTGCTGAGGAACAGGAGGGCCTCGATCACCCGCGCAAGCTCGGTGGTGTCCTCGACCTCCGCGGGATCGCTCACTCACGCCCCTCCGGCGGCGGCAGTGGAAACCGGCTCGGCGAGCGCGTGGACGTGGATCTCCCCGAAGCACTCGCTCTGCTCCCACGCGGCTTCGCCGCGTTTGTAGAGCTCCAGCAGCGCGAAGACGGTGATCGCGACGGTCATGCGGTCGGCGTCGCCGACGGCCTCCTCGAAGGTGAAGCGCCCGCGGCGCAGCAGCGCACGGAGGTGCTGCAGGCGCTCCGCGAGGGTGACGCGGGGAACGGTGATGTGGCGCAGGCTGATCGCGGGGGGCATCGCCAGGAGTCCGCCGAGCGCCCGCCCGAGCGATGCCGGGTCCAGCGCGCCCTCGGGGGGCTCGGGCACCGCACGGAGCAGGTGCGCGGGGGGCGGGGCAGCGCGGAAGCGCACGCCCTCCTCGCGGGCGAGCAGCTCACGCAGGTGGGTGGCCGCGGAGCGGTAGCGGCGGGCGTCGAGCATCCGCGCGAGCAGCTCCTCAGCGGCCTCGCTGGGCTCGATGTCGAGCAGCTGCTCGTCCTCCTCGGCGGTGAGCATCAGCCGCGACTTCAGCTCCAGGAGGGCGGCGAGCAGCACGATGAACTCGGTGGCGGTCTCCAGATCGAGCTCCCCGCGAGACTCGAGGTGGTCGAGGTAGGCGAGCACGACCTCGGCGAGCTGCAGCTCGAGCAGGTCGATCTCCTCGCGCAGGACGAGCGTCAGCAGTAGGTCGAAGGGCCCGCTGAAGAGGTCGAGGTCGAGCTCCAGGGAGGCGATGCTCACGCCGCCACCGTAGCGATCGGGCCCGACGCGAGGGGGCGAGACGAGGAGCCGGCGCCCGCGCTCACGAGGGAGGGCCACCCCGCTCGCCCGGGCCCAGTCCCATGCAGTCGCGCACATCCGCGAGGGTCTGCGCGGCGAGCGCGCGGGCCCTGCGGGCGCCATCGGCGAGGATCCCCTCCAGCGCATCCTCGTCGGCGCGCAGTCGCTCGTAGCGCTCGCGCACGGGCGCCAGCATCGCCACGACCGCCTCGGCGACGGCGGCCTTCAGATCGCCGTAGCCACGGGCGTCCGCGAGCTCGGCCTCGACCGCCGCGGGCGTGATCGAGCGGGCCGCGGCGAGGATCTCGATCAGGTTGGAGACCCCGGGCTTCTCGGGGTCCCGGCGGATCTCGCTGCCGGAGTCCGTCACGGCGCGGCGGAGCTTCTTCTCGATCGCGGCGGGCTCGTCGAGCACGTACACGGTCCCCTCGGGGCTCGAATTGGTGGTGGACATCTTGCGAGTGGGGTCCTGGAGGTCCATGATGCGGGCGCCGACCTCGGGAATGCGGTGCTCGGGCACCACGAGCACCTCGCGACCGGCGCCGAAGCGCGCGTTGAAGCGCCGCGCGACGTCACGCATCAGCTCGAGGTGCTCGCGCTGATCCTCCCCCACGGGGACCTCGTGCGCGCGGTAGGCGAGCACGTCAGCGGCCTGCAGCACGGGGTAGTAGAGCAATCCCGCGGATACCAGCTCGCGCTGCCCGAGCGACTTGTCGCGGAACTGGTGCATCCGCTGCAGCCGCCCGAGCTCGGTGACCGAGCAGAGCAGCCAGCAGAGCTCGGTGTGCTCGTGCACGTCGCTCTGGCGAAACAGGATGCACCGCTCGGGGTCGAGGCCGGCAGCGAGCAGCAGCGCGGTGAGGTCGTACAGGCTGCACCGCAGCTGCGCGGGATCGTAGGTCACGGTGGTGGCGTGCAGGTCCACGATGCAGTACAGCGCCTCCCCGCGCTCCTGCCCAGCGACGTACTGGAGGATCGCGCCGATGTAGTTGCCCAGGTGCTTGCTGCCGGTGGGCTGGATGCCGGAGAAGATGCGCATGGCTGCCGAGGACCCTACGCGAGCGCCTGACGGATCACGGGGCGCTTGGCCGCCGCGACCTCGTCGAGGCGTCGCACGGGCGTGGTGTGGGGAGCGCTCCGCGCGACCTCGGGATCCGCGGCGGCCTCCCGGAGGATCGCGGCGATCGCATCGGCGAAGGCGTCGAGCGTCTCCTTGGTCTCGGTCTCGGTGGGCTCCACCATCAGCGCCTCCTCCACCAGCAGCGGGAAGTAGACCGTGGGGGGGTGGAAACCGAAGTCGAGCAGGCGCTTGGCGAGGTCGAGGGTCTTGATCTGAAGCTCGCGCTTCATTGGTCCGCCTGAGAGCACGAACTCGTGCATGCACAGGTCCCCGTAGGCAAGCGGCAGATACTCGGCGACACCGTGCTCGCGTAGGCGGGCGAGCAGGTAGTTGGCGTTGAGCACAGCGGTCTCGGAGGCATCGCGCAGGCCCTCGGCGCCGAGCGAGCAGATGTAGGCGTAGGCGCGCACGAAGCAGCCGTAGTTGCCCTGGAAGCCGCGCAGGCGCCCGATGGACTTGGACCCCACGAGACCCTCGCCGTAGTCGAGGTCGAAGGAGCCGTTGTCGCGTCGGAGCACCACCGGCACGGGCAGGTAGGGCGCGATGCGCTCGGAGACCGCGATCGGCCCGGAGCCGGGGCCGCCGCCGCCGTGGGGCTGGGTGAAGGACTTGTGGAGGTTGAAGTGCACGATGTCGAAGCCCATGTCGCCGGGGCGGGAGACCCCCATCACGGCGTTGAGGTTGGCGCCGTCGTAGTAGAGCGTGGCGCCGACCCCGTGGACGATGCGCGCGATCTCCTCGATGTTGGGGTCGAAGAGGCCAAGGGTGTTGGGGTTGGTGAGCATCAGGCACGCCACGTCGGCGTCGGCCTTGGCGCGCAGGTCCTCGAGATCCACCCCCCCCTGGGGGTTGGTGGCGAGCTTGACGACCTCCAAGCCCGCCATCGTGACGGTGGCGGGGTTGGTGCCGTGGGCGGTGTCGGGGGTGAGCACCTTGTGGCGGACCTCGCCGCGATCCTCGTGGTAGGCGCGGGCGAGCAGCACCCCGGCGAGCTCGCCGTGGGAGCCGGCGGAGGGCTGCAGCGAGACGTGGGGCAGACCGGAGATCTCGCCGAGCGCCTCCTGCAGGTTCCACATCAGCTCCAGAGCCCCCTGCGCGCGCTCGGGGTCCTGGAGGGGGTGCAGGCGCGCGTGGCCGCTCAGTGCCGCCACGCGCTCGTGCAGACGGGGGTTGTGCTTCATCGTGCAGGAGCCCAGCGGGTAGAAGCCGGAGTCGAGGTCGAAGTTGCGCTTGGAGAGGCGCACGTAGTGGCGCACGATCTCGGGCTCGGAGAGCTCGGGCAGCCGCGCGGGCGCGGCGCGGCGCAGGTGCCCCGGCAGCAGCTCCTCGGGATCGACAGCGGGCACGTCCAGGGCGGGGCACTGGAACGCCCGCCGCCCGGGGGCGCCCTTCTCGAAGACCGTGAGCGTGTCGGTCATGCGGCCACCATTTGGCGCTCGGCGGCGACAGCCGCCCCGAGCACCTCGGCGAGCCGGTCGATGTCGGCGCGGGTGCGGCGCTCGGTGAGGGCGACCAGCAGCCCACCGCGATCCTCCTCGCGCCCGGTGAGGGCGTGCAGGTCCGCACCGGGGTTGACCCCGTGGGCGGCGCAGCGCGCCCGGACGGCGGCGACGTCCGCGTCGAGACGCAGCGCGAACTCGCGAACGACGGGCTGGGAGTGCGCGGCGTGCACCCCGTCGAGCGCGGAGAGGGTCTGGCGGGCGTAGTGGGTGCGCGCGAGCAGCAGCTCGCCGAGCTCGACGATCCCGCGGCGGCCGAGCCAGCTGAGGTAGACGACCCCCCCGAGGGCGTTGAGGGCCTGGGCGGTGCAGATGTTGGAGGTGGCCTTCTCGCGGCGGATGTGCTGCTCGCGGGTCTGGAGGGTGAGCACGAAGCCGCGGCGGCCCTCGACGTCCACGGTCTCCCCGGCGATGCGCCCGGGCATCCGCCGCAGGTACTCCTCGCGGGCGGCGAGGAACCCGAAGGAGGGGCCCCCGTAGTCGAGGCGGTTGCCCAACGGCTGGCCCTCGCCGACGGCGACGTCCACGCCGCACTCGCCCGGAGGGGCGAGGATCCCGAGCGTGATGGGATCGACCTGGGCGATCACGACGGGACCCCGCCCGCCCCCGCCACCGGCGCGAGCGGGAGCCCCACCGCCGGAGCCCCCCTCGCCACCGGCCGCCGCACCCGCCGCGGCTCCCAGGCCCGCGGCGTGGGCGGCGGCGCTCAGCGCGGCGGCGTCCTCCACGGCGCCGTAGAAATTGGGCTGGGCGAAGATCGCAGCGGCGGTGTCCCCGTCGATCGCAGCGGCCCACGCCTCTGGGTCGGTGCGCCCGTGGGCACCGCCGGCGGAGCCGGTGGTCAGGGGCACCTCGACGACCTCCACACCGTAGCCGTGGGAGTAGGTGCGCAGCGTCTGCAGCGTGTGTGGGTGGAGCCCCGCACTGACCACGAACCGGCGGCGGCCGTTGTGGAGCTTGGCGAGGTACCCGGCGGCGGCGACGGCGCTGGGTCCCTCGTAGAGGGAGGCGTTGGAGCAGGGAAGCGCGGTGAGCTCGCAGATGGCGGTCTGGAACTCGAACATCACCTGCAGCCCCCCCTGGGAGATCTCGGGCTGGTAGGGGGTGTAGGGGGTGAGGAACTCCGAGCGCTCCATCAGCATGTCGATCAGCGCGGGGACGTAGTGGTCGTACATCCCGGCCCCGAGGAAGGTGAGCTCGTCCTCGGCGCCGACGTTGCGCGCAGCGAGGGCACGGAGGTGCTCGTAGACATCCTGCTCGGGCAGGCCCGGGGCCAAGTCAAGGGCACGGCGCAGCCGCACAGCCTCGGGGATCTGGCGCTCGAAGAGCTCCTCCACGGAGGACACGCCGATCGCAGCGAGCATCGCGGCGCGGTCGGCCTCGGTGGTGGTGGTGTAGCGGCTCATCCAACCTCCAGCCTAGCCTGCAGACCAGACTGGCTGCCGGGAGCGCCCGAGCGCGTGGGGACCCAGGTGCAGAAGCTCAGACCAGGCTCGCGAGGTAGGCCGCCGAGTCCATCAGCGCCTTGGCCTCGGAGGGGTCGGAGAGGCGCACCTTGACGAGCCACCCCTCGCCGTAGGGGTCCTCGTTGATCTTCTCGGGTTCCTCGGCGAGCGTCTCGTTGACCTCGACGATCTCCCCGGAGAGGGGTGCGATCACATCGGAGACGGCCTTGACGGACTCGACCTCGGCGTAGGGCTCGTCCTGGGTGAGCGTGCCGCCCACCGCGGGGGGCTCGCAGAAGACGACCTCCCCCAGGGCGTCCTGGGCGTACCAGGTGACGCCGAGCGTGGCGTGATCGGGCTGGGCGGGGTCGATCCTGGCCCAGTCGTGCTCGGCGTGGTAGAGCAGATCGTCGGGATAGCTGGCGCTGGCCATGCTGGGGGACCTTTCTGGGTGGAGCTTGGGGCCCACGACAAAATAACTGACGGTCCGGCGCGGCCGCTCCGCGGCGATCTGCGCCACCCGTGATGCTCGCCGTGCCACCAGCACGGCTGCGCTCACGTGCGTCGCATCTCATCCACGGATCGACCACCCCGATCCCGTCATTTATTTTGTCGTGAACCCTTACGCGTTCTCTGCGGAGCCGCTCGGACCCTCCGGCGGCTCGCCCTTGCGGTACAGCGGCTTGGCCCGGATGACCGCGGGGCGCATCTTGCCACGGACGTCGATCTCGAGGCGGGTCCCCACCGCGGCGCGCTCGGCGGGGATGTAGGCCAGGCCGATCCCGGCCCCGAGGCAGGGCGAGAGGGTGCCGCTGGTGACGATCCCGCCGCCGATCACGGCGTTGCCCTGGCGGGGGATCCCGGGGCCCTCGAGCGCGAACGCGACGAGCTTCTCCACGGGTCCTCCGGCGCGCGCGGCGCGCACCGCGTCGGCGCCGATGAAGCCGGTGTCCTCCCTGCAGCACCACCCGAGGCCCGCCTCGATCGGGCCGCGCTCCACCATGAGGTCGTTGCCGTAGAGGTGGAAGCACGCCTCCAGGCGCAGGGTGTCGCGCGCGGCGAGGCCCGCGGGGGTGGCACCTCGGCGCACGAGCTCATCCCACAGCGTCGGGGTGTCGGCGGGGGCCAGCAGCAGCTCCACGCCGTCCTCCCCGGTGTAGCCGGTGCCGCACACGAGCACCCGGGCGCCCCCCAGCATGCGCTCGGAGGCGCTCATGCGGGAGGGCAGCGGGGAGTCGGAGATCGCCTGGACGATTTCGCGGGCGCGGGGGCCCTGCACGGCGAGCATCGCGTAATCCTCGAGGCGGTCTTGCACCCGCGCGTCGAACCCCGCGGCGTGGGCGCGAAACCACTCCAGGTCGCGCGCGTGGTTGGCGGCGTTGGTGACGGTGAGGAAGCGCTCCCACTCCAGGCGGTAGGTGAAGAGGTCGTCGAGCACCCCCCCGTCCTCGCGGCAGAGCACGCTGTACTGCGCGCCCCCCACGGGGATCGCGGACACGTCATTGGAGAGCAGCCGCTGCAGCAGCGCCTCGGCCTCGGGGCCGGAGGTTTCGATCTCGCCCATGTGGGAGACGTCGAAGATCCCGCAGTCCCGGCGCACCGCGAGGTGCTCCTCGCGCACCCCGGCGTACTGCACGGGCATCTCCCAGCCCGCGAACTCCACGAGCTTCCCGCCGGCGGCGAGGTGGCGGTCGTACAGGGCTGTGCGGCGCATCGCCCGCAGGCTAGCGATCTGTGCTGTTCGACCCCGCACATGTGCGGACCGAAGCCGGGGGACACGCGCCTTCGGCGCTGGCCGATTCGGGGATGCGAGCGCAGCGAGTGTCGCCCTAATCGGTCCCCGTTTCGGCCAGCCGGAGGGCGCACGCGCCCTCCGGGACACGCCGCATGCGGCGTGTCAGGCAGGGCCACACGTGGCCCTGCCGGGGACGGCCACATGTGGCCGTCCCCGAGGTCGCACATGTGCGACCTCGCCAGCCGGCGCATGCGCCGGCTGGAACAGCTTCATGAGTCACATCGAATCGCCGCTTGCGGGTGCGCCGGCTGAACTACCTCAGGAACGGCGGGACGTCGATGTCGTCGTCGGAGATCTCCAGCGACGAGCGCTCGCGGTCGCCGATGCGGGGGCCGCGGTCCACGGCCCGGCCGGGGCGCTCGCGCCGGGCACCATGGCCTGGGCGGTGGTCGAAGCCGGTGCCGATCACCGTGACCCGCACCTCCTCGCCGAGGCTCTCGTCGATCACCGCGCCGAAGATGATGTTGGCGTCCTTGTCGGCGGCGCTCTGGATGATCTCGGCGGCCTCGTTGACCTCGAACAGGCCGAGGTCTTTGCCGCCGGTGATGTTGAGCAGGATGCCCGTGGCACCCTCCACGGACTCTTCCAGCAGCGGCGAGGAGATCGCGATCTTGGCGGCCTCCGCGCAGCGGTTCTCCCCGCCCGCGGAGCCGATGCCCATCAGCGCGGAGCCCGCGTCGTGCATGATCGTGCGCACGTCCGCGAAGTCGAGGTTGATCAGGCCCGGGATCGTGATCAGGTCGGTGATCCCCTGGATCCCCTGGCGCAGCACGTCGTCGGCCTCCTTGAAGGCGTCGAGCATCGAGGTGCGCCGCTCCACCACCGCGAGCAGCTTCTCGTTGGGGATCACGATCAGCGTGTCCACCACCTCGCGCAGCTTGGCGATCCCCTCGGTCGCCTGGCGCGCGCGCTGGGTGCCCTCGAACTCGAAGGGGCGCGTGACCACACCGACGGTGAGCGCCCCGATCTCGGTCTTGGCGATCTCCGCGATCACCGGCGCCGCGCCCGTGCCCGTGCCGCCGCCCTCGCCCGCGGTGACGAACACCATGTCCGCGCCCTTCAGCGCCTCCTTGATGTCGTCGCGCGACTCCGCCGCCGCGCCCGAGCCCACCTCGGGGTTGGCGCCCGCGCCGAGGCCATGGGTGGACTCGTGCCCGATGTTGAGCTTGATGTCGGCGTCGCACATCGCGAGCGCCTGGGCGTCGGTGTTGGCGGCGATGAACTCCACGCCCCGCAGCCCCGCATCGACCATGCGGCTCACCGCGTTGGTGCCGCCGCCCCCAACGCCGACGACCTTGATGACCGCCAGGTAGCTGCCCACGCCGCTCTCCATGGTTTTCTGCTTTCCGTCCTAAGACTTGAGTATTGGTTAAGGGTTATCCAGCAGGCTTCCTGGGGGAAGCCGGATTGAGCACGTTATGCAGGGAACTTCGCCCTGTCAACCGGAGCGAGCACTTTTGCAGGATCCCTTGCAGAACGCCGGACTCTCAACCACTGCCCGAGGAATCCCCTTTCAGGTGCCTCAACCTAAAGCTGAGGGTGATGCTTCGGTGGTGCTCGGTTCGCTGGAGCCCGCTGCCGGCGCGGCCTACCCGGCGGGGCTCGCGGCGCTGGGTTCGGTCGTACCCGCCGCGCTGGGTTCGGTTGTGCTCGCGGCGCTCGGTTCGGTCCCACTCGGCGCCCCGGCCGCCCCTCCGGTGGCTGGAGACTCGGACGCGCTCGACGCGGGGGCACTCGCGGCGGCGGACCCGCCGTTGACGGCTTCCGCGAGCACATTGGCGAGCGCTGCGGAGGTGGGATCGGAGGCGCTCACCTGTCCGGTGCTCACCCCCCCTTCCAGGCCCCCCGCCGAGGTGGTGCCCGCCGCGGGGCGTTCGGGGGCGCGCACGTCCACGTAGGTCGCCCCCGCGGAGCTGGGGTCGGCGAGCACCCGCGCCGCCGCCAGCCACTTGGCGTGCGCACGGGCGGCGTCGCCGAAGTAGAGCGAGACGCCCCCACGCATCGCCACCGTGAGCCCTTCGCGGTCCGTGAACACCCTGCCAACCCACCCCAGCAGCACCTGCGGCGCGGCGCCGAGGACGCTCAGCTCGGCGCGCACGGTCGCATTCTCGACCCGCCCTCCGACCGATCGGAGATCGGCCAGCGCCGTGGAGCCGGCGAAGGCGATCGCCGGCAGTGGCGCGTGCAGGCTCTCGAGCAGCGCGGGCCCCAGCACGACCCCGTCGGCGGCCACCGCGGTGCGTACCCCGCCGGCGCTCAGCGCCGCCACGGGAAGCTGCTCGACCACATGGATGCGCAGGCCGTGGGGGAAGCTGGTGGCGACGCTCAGGCCGCTCACCACGTGGAATGGCGCCACCGCCGCGCGCAACACACCGACATTCACGTCCAGCGTGCTCATCTGCCGCGCGGCGCCCCGCAACGCGGCATCGATCGGGCCGGCCTCGACCCCCTGCACACCGGTGACCTGCACCCGCTCGACGGCCACCAGCGGAGAGTTGCGCAGCCACAGCCAGCCGCCGCCCAGCAGCGCCATGGCCGCAAGCGCGATCGCCAGCCGCTTGGGGGTGAGCGCGCGTAGGAGAGCAGCTGGGAGCGAACGGACGCGCATCCGGGAGAGGCGGCCGACCGGCAAAGGCCAAGCCGAGGAGCCGGGTCGGGCGGCGAATGAGCGGGCCACCCTGGAGTCTTCGACCTCGGCGGGCGAACCCCTACATCCACGGGAAGCCGACGGGCCCGAGCGTCTGCACCTCGGGCTCCAGCACCACGCCGAAGCGCTCCAGCACGCGGCGGCGACCCTCGGCCATCAGCGCGACGATCTCCGCGGTGGTGGCGGCGCCGGTGTTCTCGATGAAGTTGGCGTGCTTGGGCGCGAAGCGCGCGCCGCCGACGGCGAGGCCGTTGCAACCGGCCTCGGAGAGCAGGAGGCCGGCCGTGCGCCCCCCTGCCCCTGGGTCCTCCGGGTTCTTGAAGGTCGAGCCGAACGTCTTGATCCCCTGCGGCTGGGCCTCGTGGCGGCGGGCGCGCAGCTCGGCAAGCGTGGCCTTCACCTGCTCGGGCGGCGCGGGGTGCAGCGCGAACGAGGCGCGCACCACGACCTCCCCGGCGGGCAGGTTGGAGCCGCGGTAGGCGAACCCCAGCTCGAGCGGCGTGCGGCGGTCGAGCCCCCGCGCGCCTGCGATCTCCACCCACTCCAGCGTCTGGGCTAGCTCGCCGCCGTAGGCGTTGGCGTTCATCCGCACCGCCCCGCCGACGGTGCCGGGGATGTTGACGCCGAACTCGATCCCCGACAGGCCCGCCCGCGCGGCGTAGGCGGCCACCGCGGGCAGGCGCGCGCCGCCACCGCACTCCAGGCCGCTCTCCCCCAGCCGCTCGATCCCCGCCAGCTCGCCCTCCAGCTTCAGCACCAGACCCGCCACGCCCCCATCGGCGATCAGCAGGTTGGAGCCCGATCCGACCACCGCCACCGGCATCCCAGCGGCATGCGCCCACGTGAGCAGCTCCAGCAGCTGCGGAGCGCCGCCGACCCGCGCGAACAGCTCCGCGGGACCCCCCGTGCGCACCGTGGCCAGGCGCGCCAGCGGGTAGTCATGCTGCACGAGCTGGGGCGGCTCGGGCGCGCTCACCGACGTGGCGCCTCCTCCACCAACAGGCGCCCCAGCGCATCGACGTCGCCGGCGCCCATCACCACGCACAGGTCGCCCTCGCCGAGCAGGCCGCGCAGGACGGGTTCGGCGTCCGCGAACGTGGGCAGCCACATGACCGGGCGCCCGCCCGCAGCGTCAGCGGCGGCCTGCGCGATCCTCAGACCGCTCACCCCCGGGTGCTCCTCGGCGCGCTCGCGCGCGGGGTAGACGTCGAGCACCACCACCACGTCGGCCCGCGCCAGCTCCCGCCCGAACTCCCGCGCGAGCAGCGCGGTGCGCGAGTAGAGGTGCGGCTGGAACACCGCCACCAGCCGCCTTGGCTCCAGCGTGCGCGCCGCGCTCAGGGTCGCCGCGACCTCGGTGGGGTGGTGGGCGTAGTCGTCGTAGACCAGTGCCCCGCCCGCGGTTACACCGGCTCTCTGGAAGCGCCTCCCCGCCCCATGGAAGCCAGCGAGACCCGCGAGCGCAAGCTGCAGATCGGCCCCGGCGAGGCGAGCCGCCTCGAGGGCGCCGGCGGCGTTCACCGCGTTGTGGGCGCCGGGCACCCCCACGCGAACCTCCAGCTCCCGCCACAGGAAGGTCGAGCCCTCCCCGTCGAGCCGGGCGGCGCTCGCGTCGTAGGGGACGAGCCTCACGGCGCTCGCCGATCCGCGATCCCCCGAGGGCGTGCCCAGGGTCTTGCGATCCGCGGTGGGCGTGCCCAGCGTCTCCCGATCAGCGATGGGATCGTCCACAGACGCCGGCTCGGCGCCCTCCCCGAGCGCCCCCTCCGGCGCCAGCTCGAGCAGCTCGGGGCGATCCCACACCACCACCGCCCCACGGGCGCTCGCGAGGAACGCGCGGAACGCCTCGCGCAGCTCCGCGAGCGAACGGAACGCGGCGTGGTGGTCCAGCTCGACGTTGGTGAGCACCGCCACGTCGACGTCGAGGCTCAGCATCGAGCGATCCGACTCGTCCGCCTCGACCACCAGCCACTCCCCCTCCCCCCACTCCGCGTTCGCCAGCCCGCTCCCCACCGGAGCGCCGATCAGCCACCCGGGGCGCTCGCCGCTGGAGCGCAGGGCGTGCACGATCATCGAGGCGGTGGTGGTCTTGCCGTGGGTGCCCGCCACCGCGATCGTCCGCCTCAGCGCGGTGAGCTCCCCGAGCAGCTCTGCCCGGGGGCGCTCCGCCAGCCCCCGCGCGCGCGCGGCACGACGCTCCGGGTTCTCGGGGGGCACGGCGCTCGAGTAGACGACCTCCACGTCCTCCCCCGGGGGCACGTTGGCGGCGTCGTGGCCGATGCTCGCCTCCAGCACCCCCTCCGCGCGCAGGCGCTCGAGGTAGGGGGAGTCCGCGCGGTCGGAGCCGCTGACCTCGGCTCCCAGGGCATGGGCAGCACGGGCGTAGCCGCTCATCCCCGCGCCGCCCACACCCACGAAGTGCAGCCGCCGCCCGCTCCATGGCGCGCTCATCCCCGAGCTGCCCCCAGCAGCTCCTCAGCCACGGCCTCGGCCGCGTCGGGGCGCGCCAGGCGGCGCGCGGCGGCGGACATCGCCCGCATCCGCTGGGGATCGGCGAGCAGCGCAGCCGTCTCCCGGGCCAGGCGCGCGGGGCTCAGCTCACCGTCGGGGATCACCACCGCGGCGCCGCCGCGCTCCATCCAGTGGGCGTTTGCCGCCTGGTGGTCCGCCGCGGCGTGAGGGTAGGGGATCAGGATCGCGGGCCTGCCGTGGGCGGCGACCTCGAACAGCGAGCCCCCCGCGCGGGCGACCACGAGGTCGGCGGCGGCGAGCGCATCGGAGAAGTCGGCGAGGTCGAGGTACTCGCGCAGGTCGTACCCCGCCGGCAGCACCAGCGCAGCCAGCTCGGGGTGGTCGCGGCGTCCGCAGACGTGCAGCACGTGGAAGGCCGCCCCCGCGAACGCCTCTACCGCGGCGAGGTTGATCGAGCGCGCCCCCAGGGAGCCCCCGAAGACCAGCACGCACGTCTCCCCCGGCGCGATCCCCAGCCGCTCCCGCGCCCCGGCGCGATCCTGCTGGGGCGGCGGGATCGGGCGGCCCGTGACCCTGTAGCGGCGTCCCCCCCGTCCGTCGATGGGGAAAGCCAGGCAGACCCGCCGCGCGAACGGCGCCAGCGCGCGGTTGGCCAGGCCCAGGTGGCTGTCCGCCTCGGTGAGCACCAGCGGGATGCGGCGCGTGAGCGCGGCGAGGCCCACCGGCCCGGAGACGTACCCGCCGCCGCCCATCAACGCATCCGGGGCCAGCTCCCCCAGCAGCGCGCGGGCGCGCAGGAACGCCCTCAGGGCGAGCGCCAGCGCACGTGCCGCCCGCAGCGGGTTGCGGCGGTCAAGGCCCGCCACCGCGATCGTGTGCAACGGGTAGCCCGCGGCCGGCACCAGCTGTGCCTCGGCGCGATCGCCGCCGATGAACGCGACCTCCGCGCCCCGCGCCCGCAGGACGTCAGCCACCGCCAGCGCGGGCACCACGTGCCCGGCGGTTCCCCCCGCGGCGATCACCACTCTGCTCGGTGCTGCGCTCACCGGCCAATCCTGCCGGTTTACGTGCGCGCGCGTCGCCCACCACGCGCACGTGGGCGCTTGTGCCGGAGGCGACGTTCAACAGCAGCCCCATCGCGGCGAGCATCACGATCAGGCTGCTCGAGCCGTAGGAGACGAACGGGAGCGGCACCCCCGTGAGCGGCGCGAGGCCGAGCACCGCGAACACGTTGAGCACCGCCTGGGAGAGGATCAGCGAGGTCATCCCCACCGCGATCAGCGCGCTGAAGAGGCTCCGCGCCCGCTTCGCCGCCCGCAGGCCCGCGTAGCCGATCAGCCCGTAGAGGAACAGCAGCGCGTACACCCCCACCACCCCGAGCTCTTCGGCGATCACCGCGAAGATGAAGTCGGTCTGCGCCTCGGGCAGGTAGAAGATCTTCTGCACCGACTGCCCCGGGCCCACCCCGAGGAGGCCGCCCGAGCCGATCGCGATCTGGCCCTGCACGGCCTGAAAGCCGCTGCCGGAGGCGTGCGCCCAGGGATCGACGAACGAGGTCAGCCGCTCGCGTGCATAGGGCCGGGCGAGCGCGTACACCGCGACCGCCGCGACCGCGCAACCGGCGATGATCGCCAGGTTGCGCAGGGGGATCCCGGCGGCCACGAGCAGCGCGCAGGTGGTGAGGGCGATCACCAGGGCGGTGCCGATGTCCGGCTGGGTGGCCACCAGCAGGCAGGCCCCCCCGACCACGAGCAAGAGCGGCCGGCAGAGCGCGCGCAGGTCGTGCACGCGCTGGGGGCGGCGCGCGAGCAGCGTGGCGGAGTACAGCACCAGCGCGAGCTTCAGCAGCTCCGAGGGCTGGAACTGGAAGATCCCGGGACCGATCCAGCGGCGCGCTCCGTTGACGCTCACCCCCACGTGCGGGATGTGGACGGCCAGCACGAGCGCGAGCGAGACCGCCAGCAGCGGCGCGACGAGACCCTGCACCCGGGCGACCCCGTCGCGCGCCAGATAGTGCATCAGCGCGAGCCCCACCGCCCCGAAGATCACGAACTTCACGAGATCCCCGCTGCCGGTGCCGCGGCCTTCCAGCAGCGCGCTGGCGGAGGAGGCGCTGTAGACCATCACCGCCCCGAACGCCAGCAGGCAGAGAGTCGCGGTCAGCAGGATGCGGTGCTCGAGCGGCTGCTGGGCGGCCTTCGCGGCCCTGCCGCTGCGCGCGACCTGCCCGGCGGGTCGCTTCGCGGAACGGGCGCTCGCGCCGCTCCGTCCCTGGACTCTGGCTTTGGCGCCGCGCGCGGCCGGTGGCATCCAAGCTCACTTCGACGCATGCGCTTGGAAGCCTTCTCCGGACGGGGCCGCGGCACTTCGGCGCTTGGGCTTCTTGCTGACGCCGCCTATCCGGCCCTCTGGCTCTGGCTCGGGCTCGCCTATCCGGCCCCTCGGGCTCGGCCGTTAGTGCTTCTTGCGCTTGTGACCCCTGCCGGACTGCTTGGCGTGATGCTCGAGCTTGCGGCGCTTGCCGTGTTTGGCGCCTGGCTTCCCGTGCGCCAGTTTCGAGGAGCTGGCTGCCGGGGTAGAACCGCCCGCAGGCCCCGAGGAGCCGCTGGCGCCGGACGTCGAGTGCTGGCCGCCCGCAGGCGGCGCCTCGGGTTCGTTGCCCACCGGGCCGGGGGTGAGGCCGGAGCCAAGCGGTTTGACCACGACTTCTTTTTCTGGCATGGCCACTCCCACTTCTTCCGGCGCTTCGAACATCCCCCCACTCGCGTTTGTTTCGCCGGCTTCGTTGCTCGCGCTCACACCAAAGACGTATTCCCCTCCGCCGAGTTCCACCCCGGCGCTGTTGAGGTCGAGGCTCACCGTCTGCGGCACGGACGAGCCGAACAGCTTGCCGCAGCACGGCAGTTTGATCGGGACGATCAGTTCACACCCAGATCCTTTTTTGCTGCAGGGCGAGGAGATCATGTCGAATGCGTATTCCGTTTCCAGGCCCTCGGTGTCGATCGTCGCTTCGAGCGTCGCGTCGGTCTTGGTGAGATGCGAAACCCTCACCGATTCGATCACCGGCGCCGTGGCGGTGAGCGTGGTGAACGTCTCGTCGGATCCGTAGACGATCGGGCCTTCGAACCCAAAGCCGTCTTCGGTGAGCTTCACCCTGCCCACGATCACGCGGTAGTGGTAGGTGGTGCCCGGCTTCAGCCTCACCCCCACGTGGGCAAGGCCCAGGCTGACCGCCTGCCCCCCCACTCCGGGGACGGTCTCGCCGATCGGCAGACCTTCCGCGTTGGCGTCGAGATCGCCGAGCAGGCACAGGTAGGTGTGCTCCCACGCGCTCGGACAAGCGAATTCGGAAAGGTATTCGCTGGGGCTCGCGACGAGCTGGAACTGGTAGGAGGCACCCTTTTCCGTGTCCTCGGGGTTGATCTCGGCTTCGAGCCTTGCGCCGGTCGCGGTCACGTGCGAAACGGACTCGGATTCGATCGCCGGTTCGACCGGCGGTGCGGCAGCGGCCATCGCGGGCAATCCCACGAGCAGCAGCGCGCCCGCAAAGACGATCAGCCAGCGGAGTCTGCCCAGCATCGGCCTATGCCTCCCAAGATGCACCGGACGTACGCCTGATCACGCCCCATCGAC
The DNA here is from genome assembly GCA_963713985.1 of uncultured Solirubrobacterales bacterium. Classification (GTDB taxonomy): domain Bacteria; phylum Actinomycetota; class Thermoleophilia; order Solirubrobacterales; family Solirubrobacteraceae; genus Palsa-744. Next base: position 3,482,250 of record OY970219.1, read on the forward strand.
CCATACCCACGGCGATCTTACCCGATCTTCGCGACCAGCGCAACAAACCGCTCGCCGCGGGCCTCGAAGTCGGCGAACTGGTCGAAGCTCGCGCAGGCGGGAGAGAGCAGGACCACCTCGCCGGCGCTCGCCGCCGCCGCCGCCGCATCCACCGCGCTCTCCAGATCGCCACATTCGCGCAGCGGCACGTTCACGCCGTCGAGGGCTCGTGCGATCCGGGGCGCGTCCTCGCCGATCAGATAGGCCCCGCTGCAACTCGCCGCGATCGCCTCGCGCAGCGGCGCGAAGTCCTGGCCCTTGCCCTGCCCGCCGAGGATCAGGTGCACCCCGCCCTCCGGGAACGCACGCAGCGCGACGAGCGTGCTTGCGAGGTTGGTGGCCTTCGAGTCGTTCACATAACGCACACCTTCGCGGTCGCCCACCTCCTGCAGGCGGTGGGGCACACCCGCGAACGTGCGCAGGCCCTCGCGCACCGCGTCGGGGTCGATGCCGCGGGCGAGGCACACAGCTGCGGCGGCCAGCGCGTTCTGGCGGTTGTGCTCGCCGCGCAGACCGAGCCCGGCGAGGTCCGGAAGGGGATCGGCGTCGAAGCACACCCTGCGCACGCCGCTCGGCAACTCGACGTCCACGAGCGCCGCCGGCAGCACCGCGATGTCGCCCTCCCGCTGGCGGGCGAAGATCCGCAGCTTGGCCTCCCGGTAGGCCTCCATCGTGCCGTGGCGATCGAGGTGGTCGGGGGAGATGTTGAGCAGCACCGCCGCCTCGGGGGCGAACGCGAGGGTGTCCTCGAGTTGGAAGGAGGAGGTCTCGCACACCACCGTCGTGCGCTCCCCGATCCGCCCCACCAGGCCGCTGAGCGCCGCTCCCACGTTTCCGGCCACCGCCACCGGCAGCCCGGCCTCGCGGTGGATGTGCCCGATCCACTCCACCGTCGTGGTCTTCCCGTTGGTGCCCGTCACCGCGATCGACTCGTTGGCCAGGAGGCGCCACGCGAGCTCGAGCTCACCCAACACCGGCATCCCCCGCTCGCGCGCCGCCGCGATCACGGGCGCCTGTGCGGGCACCCCGGGGCTCTTGACAACGGCCCGCGCGCGCTCGAGCTCGCCGAGGCCGTCCGTGTGGAGGTGCACCTCCACACCCAGCGCCGCGAGCTCCTCCACGGAGGGCGCGCCACCTGCCCCGGGCGCCCCCCCAGCATCCACACCGATCACCCGCTCCCCACGCTCGCGCAGCACCCGCGCCGCGGCGGCCCCTGAGCGCGCGAGCCCCACGATCAGGTAGGGGCCCTCGGGTACTGGGGGCCGCTCCCTCATCGCGTGTCCAGCGCCGAACCCATGTACCTCCGTCCCGCCCAACCCACGGGTCGCGACCCTGCCGCACTCCCCGGTCGAGCGATCATCGCGGCGGAGCAGACCGGATCGACCTCAGGCAATGCTCTGGCGATAGATCGTGAAGCCGATCGCGCAGCAGATCGCGGCGATGATCCAGAAGCGCAGGATGATCTTCGTCTCCGACCACCCCCGCAGCTCGAAGTGGTGGTGGATCGGCGCCATCAGGAAGACGCGCTTGTGGCGCGTCTGGAAGTAGAGCACCTGGATCACAACCGAGAGGGCCTCGATCACGAAGATCCCGCCGAGCAGGATCAGCAGTATCTCCGTCTGGGTCATCACCGCCAGACCCGCGATCGCACCCCCGAGGCCCAGCGCGCCGGTGTCGCCCATGAAGATCGTCGCGGGGAACGCGTTGAACCACAGGAAGCCGATGCACCCCCCCACCAGGCAGCCCGCGAGCATCGAGAGGTCGCTCGAGGAGGAGACGTACTCCGAGGTGATGAAGGTGATGCCCACGTACGCCAGCAGCACGATCGCGGCGCACCCCGCCGCGAGGCCGTCGAGGCCGTCGGTGAGATTGACCGCGCTGGTGGTGCCCGCCACCACCAGGTAGATGAGCAGCGGGTAGAACGGCCCCAGGTCCACGTGGTAGTCGACGATCCGCAGTCTCAGCGTTTCCTGCAGATGCGCCTCGTGGGTCGCCACGAACCACAGGCCCAGCGAGATCGCGATCGTCACCACCAGCTTGGTGCGCGCCCGCAGACCCAGCGAGCGCCGGCGCACGAGCTTGGTGTAGTCGTCCGCGAACCCCAGCAGCGCGCACGCGAGCGCCGTGCCGAACACCCCCAGCGCACGCCATTCGTAGCCGGTGAGGATCAGGAACGGGATCGCCACCGCCACAAAGACGATCACCCCGCCCATCGTGGGGGTGCCCGCCTTCTGGCGATGCCCCTCCGGGCCCTCCTCGCGAATGTGCTGCCCGAACTCCCGCCGGCGCAGGAACTCGATGAACTTGGGGCTCAGGAAGATGCAGATCAACAGCGCCGCCGTCCCCCCGATCAGGACCCGGCCCATTCAGCGGCCCCCCGCCGGGACAGACGCTCTCGCTTCGCTCACCAGCGTCTGCGCGACCAGCTCCAGGCCGACTCCTCGCGAACCCTTCACGAGCACGCTGTCACCCGGGCGCAACAGCCTCGGCAGCAGCTCGGCCGCCGCCGCGGCGTCCGCCACGCGATGCACCTCCCCCTCCAATCCCTCCCCCATCTCATCCGCCAGCGGACCGACTGCGACCAGCAGCTCCACGCCGCGCGCCTGGGCGTGCGCGCCGATCTCGCAGTGCAGGCGCCGCTCCTCGGAGCCCAGCTCGAGCATGTCGCCGAGCACCGCCACGCGGCGCCCCGGCGCGGTGGCGGCGAGGTCGTCGAGCGCGGCGCGCATCGACATCGGGTTGGCGTTGTAGCAGTCGTCGATCAGCACGATTCCCTCTCCCAGGACGATGCGCTCGCCGCGCAGCACCGAGAACTGCACCTCCAGGCGCCCCGCGGGGGTCACGCCGAACGCGCGCGCCGCCGCCACAGCCGCCAGCAGGTTGCGGAGGTTATGGGATTGCGCGAAGGACGGCCGCACGACGATGGGCTCCCCCCCGCGCCCGTGATCCACGATCGTCACCTCTCCGTTCCTCGCGCGCCCCACCAGCTCCACCTCGCCGCCCTCGCCGAAGGTAACCGTGTGCTGATCCGCACGCAGGTGGGGCTCCAGCAGCGGCTCCCCCGCCGGCACGACCACCGTCGTTCCGGGCGCCATTCCAGCGATCAGCTCGGCCTTCGCGGCCGCCACCCCCTCGATCGTCCCCAGCTGCTCCAGATGCACCGGACCCACATTCACGATCACCCCCACCTCCGGCTGCGCAATCGCCGTCAGCTCTGCGATCTGCCCCCTTCCGCGCATCGCCATCTCCAGCACAAGCGCCCTGGTGCCCGCCGGCGCCGCCAGCACGGTCAGCGGCAGCCCGATCTCGGTGTTGAGGTTCGCCTTGCTTGCCACCGTGGGGCCGCCAAGCTTCTCCCGCGCGTCGCGCAGCAGCGCCGCGAGGATGTCCTTCGTCGAGGTCTTCCCGGTCGAGCCTGTGATCGCAACGACCCTGGCGCCTTTCTCCACGAGCGCCTTGCGCCACTCGCGGGCCAGCGACTGCATCGCCGCGAGCGGATCGGGGTGCGCGAGCACCGCGCCGCCGGCCGGCGACACCTGCTCCCCCACCGCCAATGCGCCTCTGGCGGGCGCCCGCGCCTGCTCCGACTCCACCGATGTCCCCCCGACAAGCGCACGCGCGTGCTCCGGTGCCACCAGCACGCCCCAGGCCCCGGCGCGCAATGCCCGCTCGGCGTAGGCCCCGCCGTCCGCGCGCTCTCCCCGCAGACCCACGAACAGGTCGCCGGGCTGGATCTCGCGCGAGTCGATCGAGCAGCGCCTCGGCCCACCGGCCCGCGAGGCACCGTGCAGCAGCTCCGCACCGGCCGCCGCGGCGACCCGCCCGCCATCCCAGTCGATCATTGGGCCCCAGCCCGTTCGCCCTGCCTGCGCGGTGTGAGGACCTCGCGTTGTTCCCCCACCTTGCACGCCGCGAGGGCCTCGCGCGCAACCGACACGTCGTCGAAGGGGATCTTCCGCCCGCCCGCCAGCTCCTGGCCCTGCTCGTGGCCCTTGCCGGCAATCACCACCACATCCCCCGGCCGCCCGTCGGCGACGGCTCCGTTGATCGCGGCTCGCCGGTCGGCGATCCCGTGCGTGGTGTGGGCGCTCCTCGGCGCCACGCGCGGCTCGTGGATGCCGGCGAAGATCTCCTCGATGATCGCCTCGGGGTCCTCCGAGCGCGGATTGTCCGAGGTGACGATCACCTCGTCCGCGAGCCGGGCCGCGATTTCGCCCATCAGCGGCCGCTTGCCGCGGTCCCTGTCCCCGCCCGCTCCGAACACGCAGATCAAGCGGCCATTGCCGCGGACCATCTCCCGTGCCGCACCCAGCACGTTCTCCAGCGAGTCGGGGGTGTGGGCGTAGTCCACCACGACGGCGAAGGGCTGCCCCTCCTCGACCGGCTCGAAGCGGCCCGGAACCCGGACCCCGGCTTCGAGCGCCTCGATCAGCGAATCGAGCGGGTAGCCGAGCGAGTGGACGCCCGCAAGCGCCGCGAGCGCGTTGGCGATGTTGAAGCGCCCGGGCATCGGCAGCGTCAGCGGCCGCTCGCCGGAGGGCGTGCGCAGGATGAAGCGCGCGCCCTCCGGTCCAAGGCGCAGATCGCGGGCGGCGTAGTCGGCCTCCCCCTCGACCCCGCGGTCGACATGGCCCTCGACGCCGCCGTAGGCCTGACCCTCGACGGCGTAGGTGAGGGTCCCGGGCACTTCCCTGGCCAGCCGCCGCCCGTACTCGTCGCCGAGATTGACGACGCTCGCTCCTGGGCGCTCGCCCCGCTCGGGCAGGAACAGCCCGCGCTTGGCGAGGAAGTACTCCTCCATCGTCGGGTGGAAGTCCAGGTGGTCCTGGGTGAGGTTGGTGAAGACGACGGCCGCGAAGGGGATCGCACCGACCCGCTCCAGTGCAAGGGCGTGGGAGGAGACCTCCATCGCACAGGCCCCGTCGCCCGCGTCGAGCATCGCCCGCAGGTCGGCCTGCAGGTCGATCGCCTCGGGCGTGGTGCGGAGGACCGGCCGGTCCTCCCCGCCGATGACCGACTTCACCGTCCCCAGCAGGCCGCACTGCACGCCGCTCGCTTCCAGCAGCGCCCGCATCAGATATGCCGTGGTGGTCTTGCCGTTGGTGCCCGTCACCCCGAGCACGGGAAGCTCCCGCGCGGGATCGCCGTGGAAGCGCGCCGCCACCGGCCCCATCGCCGCACGGGCCGATCCCACGAGGACCTCCGGCACACCCAGGCCGAGCGGACGCTCGACCACCAACGCCGTCGCACCTGCCTCCACCGCCTGCACGGCGTGGTCGTGGCCATCGCTGCGCTCGCCGGGCACGCAGAAGAACAGCGCACCCGGCCCCACCCTGCGGCTGTCATAGGCGAGGTCTGCGATCTCCACCGCCGCGTCCTCGCCAGTGAGGCCGCTCGCGCCCAGTTCGGCGGGAATCAGATCCGCCAGCCTCATCGCCGCTCACGCCGTCTTCGCATCGGCTCTGAGTCTAGTTTCAGCGCCCGACGCGGCCCGGGGACACCGGGCGACCCCGCGAGCCCGGACCCTGCGGCAACCCCGCGAGAGCCCGATCCACCCAGCGGCCGCAGAGCCAGCGCTCGCGGCAGCCTGGATCTAGACCGCAACCGGCTCGTGAGCGCGGACCACGGACGCGGCGGTGGAGAACTGCAGCGCCCCGTCCTCGATCGCGCCGAGCTTGAGGCTGAGGATGTCGAGCGCGTAGTTCTGATGGAGCCGCCAGGGCGCCCTCGAACCCTGTTTGGGGAACTTGTCGATCGAGCGCTGCACGTAGCCGGAGCTGAAGTCGATGAACGGCAGCTCCGCGATCGCGGGATCCCGGCGCGGCGTGCACACGTCGTACCCGTGCTCGGCCATGTGGCGCAGCAACCGGCAGACGTATTCGCAGGTGAGGTCGCACTTGAGCGTCCACGAGGCGTTGGTGTACCCCAGCTCGAACGCGAGGTTGGGCACGCCGCTCAGCATCATGCCCTTGTAGCCCATCGTCTCGGAGAGCACGATCTCGCGGCCGTCGACCGCGATCTCCATGCCACCGAGCGCCAGCAGCTCGAGCCCCGTCGCGGTGACGATCAGATCGGCCTCCAGCTCGGCCCCGGAGGCGAGCTGCAGGCCCCTCTCGGTGAACGTCTCGACGTGATCCGTGACGACCGACGCGCGGCCCTCCCGGATCGCCTCGAAGAGGTCGCCGTCGGGCACCAGGCACAGGCGCTGATCCCAGGGGTCGTAGTTGGGTTTGAAGTGCGTGTCGATGTCGTACCCCGGCGGGAGCTGGTGCTCGAGCGCCCTGCGCAGCAGCGCCTTCATAGCTCCCGGCATGCGCCTGCTGAGCTGGAAGCTCGCCATCGTGCGCAGGACGTTCTTCCAGCGCGCGAGCGCGTAGGCGGCCTTGGCCGGAAGGGAGTTGCGCAGGAGGTCGGCGATCCGGTCCGCCGCGGGCAGCGAGACGACGTAGCTGGGGGAGCGCTGCAGCATCGTGACGTGCGCCGCAGTGCGGGCCATCGAGGGGACGAGCGTGACCGCGGTCGCGCCGCTGCCGATCACCACCACGCGCTTGCCGGCGTAGTCGACGTCCCCGCTCCACTGCTGCGGGTGCACGATGCGCCCGGCGAAGCGCTCGGTCCCCTTGAACTGCGGCGTGTAACCCCGGTCGTAGCGGTAGTAGCCGCTGCACATGAGCAGGAAGCCGCAGCTCAGGAGCACGGTCTCGCCGGTGTCGCTGCGCTCCGCCTCCACCGTCCAGCGCGCGTCGGCCGAGGACCACTCGGCGCGCACCACGCGATGGTGGAAGCGGACCCTCTCTTCGATGCCATGGTCGCTCGCGGTCTGCTCGACATAGCTGAGGATGGACGCCCCGTCGGCGATCGCCTTGGCCTCCTCCCACGGCTTGAAGGAGTAGCCCAGCGTGTACATATCCGAATCCGAGCGGATGCCGGGATACCTGAAGAGATCCCAGGTCCCCCCGATGCGGTCCCGGGCCTCGAGGATCGCGTAGCTGCGCTCCGGGCACCTCCTCTGCAGGTGGTAGCCGGCGCCGACGCCGGACAGGCCGGCCCCGACGATCAGCACGTCCAGGTGTTCGAGCGGCATCTCCGGGCAATCCTACTAGAGTCAAGATACGGAGGGCCCCGAGCTCAGGCTGTCGGAGGCCCTCGAACTCAGGGCGCTCGCCTCAGGATGCCTTGGAGATCACCAGGCGCAGCGCCCCGTCGAGGCTCTTGGTTGGGCGTCTTGATGACGTGGCATCCTGAGAAGAGATGATCGACCGTGGGCCTCCGGGCAATTGTGGCTGTATGGACGACGAGCCGTTGGCGCTCACAGCGGGATGCAGGTTCGGCCTGGACTCCGTCCAGCCCGCTACGGCGATCGTGCAGGTCACCCCGTGTCTGCAGCCCGGGGTGTCCATCAGCGGAGAGCGGTGGGAAACGAGTGCGCGCCACTACGGCTACCTCGACCATTACGGGAATCGATGTGAGCGCTTCGAGCTCGCCGCCGGCGGCTCGCACATCACATACGAGGCACAACTGATTATCGCGTGCCCGGCAGACGTGATCGAGCCCGACGCGCGCGAGATCCCGGTGGCAGCGCTGCCGGACCAGGTCCTGAGCTTCGTCATGCCCAGCCGTTTTTGCCTGCCCGACGAGCTCGGCCACGAGGCCTGGCAGCGTTTTGGTGGCCTGACGCCTGGCTGGGGAAGGGTGCAAGCGATCGTCGACTATGTCCACGATGAGCTGGAGTTCGTTGCCGGCGCATCCAACCCGTGGACAACGGCCGCCGACGCATACCGGGCCCGGCAGGGCGTCTGCCGCGACTTCGCTCACCTGGCGATCACATTCTGTCGCGCGCTGAACATCCCCGCGCGCTATGTGTTCGGCTATATCCCCGACATCGGCGTTCCGCCATCACCCGAGCCGATGGACTTCGCCGCATGGTTTGAGGCATACCTCGACGGCCGCTGGCACACCTTCGACGCTCGAAACAACAAGCCCCGAGTTGGGCGTGTGGTCGTCGGGCGCGGCCGAGACGCCATTGACGTAGCGCTGATCACCTCGTTCGGACCGCTCACACTGACCAGCTTCGAGGTGCACGCCGAACGCCGCAGCGTGTCCACCGCCATGTGAGGATCACCAGGGACGAAGAGACGACGTGTGGGAGGATCGGCGATCATGATCTTGCGCAGGACATGTCCTCGCATCGCCACGACGCTCGCCATTTGGGTCCTCGCGGGTCTGACCTGCGCTGGCGCGCCTGCGAGCGCCGGGCCGGTGATACGGAAGGCTTGGCTCCCGCTCGCGCGCAGGATCGTCGGTATCGATCCAGGCCATAACGGCCGCAACTACACCGACCCCAGCTACGTCAACCACCCCATCTGGAACGGGCGCGAAGAGGAGGCATGCGACACGACTGGCACCGAAACCGCCGGCGGGTACACCGAGGCGCAGTTCAACTTCAACGTCGCCGAGTACCTGGCCGGCGACTTACGCGCCGAGGGTGCGAAGGTCGTCCTCACGCGCACGACTAACCATGGGATCGGTCCCTGCGTCACCCAACGCTCGGAAATCCTCAACGGCGCGCACGCGAACGTCGCGATCGATATCCATGCCGACGGTGGGCCCGCAGATGGTCGCGGCTTCACGGTCCTCGAGCCGGTCGCCGACGGTCCCAACAATCGCGTGATCGGCGCCTCGAAGGCGTTTGGTCGCGTGGTGCTCGAGCACTATCACGACCTGACCCGGATGCCGGTGAGCGACTACGACGGCGCCAATGGGGTCTCCTACCGCGACAACCTCGCGGGACTGAACCTCACAACGGTCCCGAAGGTGCTGGTCGAGTGCGGCAACATGCGCAACTCGACTGACGCGGCCCTGCTCGTGCGCCCCTCCTTCCAACGGCTCGCCGCGCGCGCCTTTGCAGAGGCAATCACCTCCTACCTCACGACGCGGGCCAAGTAAGCATCACCACCAGCGACTGCTCCGTCGGTCTTTGTACCTAACCCGGCGACGAGGACGGCGGAATCCCCAAGTACGGCAGCGCAAACGCCATGATCTGCCCGAACGCGGGCGCCGCGACGGTGCCGCCGAAGATCGAGCCGGTCTGCGGTTCGTCGACGATCACCGCACACAGCAGCTTCGGGTTCGAGGCCGGCGCGAAGCCCATGAAGGAGGCCACGTAGGCGGTTTCGGAGTATTCGCCGGTCGCCGGATCCACCTTGCTGGCGGTGCCCGTCTTGCCCGCGAGCTCATAGCCCGGGACCGACACCTCGCTCGCCGTGCCGCCCGGGGCCAGCACCCCGCGCAGCATCTGGCGCAGTTGCGCGGACGTGCGCGCCGAGATCACGCGATGGCCCGCCGGCAGCTTGGTGGGGTGGCCGTTCACGGCAGCCACGATGTGCGCCGGGCGCAGAATGCCGCCGTTGGCGATCGCCGCGTACGCCGTGGCCATCTGGATCGGGGTCACCGACTCACCCTGCCCGATCGGCAGGTTGCCCATCGAGGAGCCCGAGTATTCGCTCGGCTTCAACACCTGGCCGATTTCCTCGCCCGGCAGATCGATCCCCGTCCGCGCCCCGAAGCCGTAGCGGTGCACCCATTCGTTGAAGGTGTCTTCCCCCTCCAGTTTCCCGATCGTGATCGCCCCCACGTTGCTGGACTGCGCAAGGATCTGCTCGGTGCTCAGCATCTCTTCGGGGTGTTCCTCGGCATCGTGGATCGTCCGGTTCGCCACCTGAATCTGATCGGGGACGTCGAATTCAGTGGTGGGGGTGATCAGGCCCTTCTGCAACGCGCCCGAGACAGCGACCACCTTGAACGTCGAGCCGGGTTCGTAGTTGAAGCTCACCGCCCGGTTCTCCAGCGCCTCTTCCAACGCCGCCTTCTGCGGCGGGGGGTCTTCGAGGTTCAGCTGGGGCCAGCTCGCCATCGCCAGGATCGCCCCCGTGTCCGGTTCCATCACGATCGCCGTCGCGTCCGTCGGGTGAAAGACCCTTCCCACCGCGCTCAACACAGCTTCGCTGCGTTGCTGGATGTTCGCGTCCAGCGTCAGCCGCAGCTGCGCCCCCGGCTCCTCGCGGCGCACGTTCGCGATCGAGATCGGCTGGCCCAGCGCATCGCTCACCACCCGTCGCTCCCCCGCCCGCCCGCTCAGGATCGCGTTGTCCGTGTATTCCAGGCCCGAGAGGCCGCTGCCTTCGGTGCCCAGCATGCCGAGCACCTGCGCCGCCAGCGTGTCCCGCGGGTACACCCGGCGCGTCGTCGGCGTACCCGAGACCCCCGGGATGTTCAGCGCCAGCACCGCCTTCGCCCGCGCCGCCGGCAGCGCGCGCGCCAAGGCCACGAAGCCACCGCGCTCGCTCAGATCGGTGAGCACCTGCGCCTGCGGGCGCCCCAACAGCGGTGCGAGGCGCTCGGCCGCGCCGAGCGGATCCTTGATCAGATATGGGGTCGCCGAGATTTCATCGGCCGGTTCAGAGATCGCCAGCACCATGCCGTTTCGATCCGTGATCGTCCCCCGCTGCGCCGGCACTGTTTCGACCGTCACCTGCTGCGTGCGCGCCGCCCTCCTCAGCGCCGCGCTGTGCAGCACCCCGAGATAGAGCGTGCGCCCCGCCGCCACCGCCAACAGCAGGAAGCAGACCGCGAACAGAACCCCGATGCGACTCTGCACGCTCGCCACCTCGAGCTAGTCCCCCGGGGGGATTTGAGTCCCCCCGGACCCTCCACCGGAGCCGGTCTGCGGGCTCGTCGTTTCGGCCGATCCCCCGGTCCCCGTCGGTGCGCTCGCCGGCGGGCCCGCAGCCTGCATTTCGGTGGCGGGCGCCCCCGTCGGCGAGGTTTGTCCGGACGGAGCCTGCGTGGCCGGGGCTTGCTGGCTTGCAGCTTCGGCGCCCGTGCCCGTGCCCGTGCCCGTGGTGGCACCCGCGCTCGTTTCCGTGCCCGTCGTCGCACCGGAGCCAGTTTCCGTGCCGGCCGTCGCACCGGACGCTTCCGTTGCGGCGGTGGCGCCGGGACTCGCTTCCGCGCCCGACGTCGCCCCGACACTCGCTTCCGTGCTGGTGGCCGCGGTGGCGGAGGCAGAGCTCGGGGCCTGAGCAGGTTTCGCGAGTGCCGCCGCCGCCTGGCGGGCGTCGAGTGGACCTCGAAGGGCGTCAAAGTGCAGCGCTCCCGGCGGAGCGAGCACCATGCCCCTGGCGAGCGCGAGCCGTTCGATGCGTTCCCCCGAGGAGAGTGAGGAGTCTTCGATCGCGAGCGTCGAGTTCTCCCGCTGCAGCAGCTGTGCGTGCTCGAGCGCGTGGCCGATGCCGACTCCCAGCTTCACCACCCACAGCTGCATCGCCACGATCCCGATCAGCGCGAACGCCACCACGCCGATCCAGGCGCGGGCGGGCGGGTTCCAGACCAATCGGTCGAGCAGCCTGCCGAAGAGCTTGGAGGCATCCCGTCCACCGGGCCGGGCGCCCCGCCCGGTACGCGCGAGACCGGACACGCGACGCGGTCGCGCCACCGGTCGGAGCGGTTGGCGGGGACGCCCGTGACGGACGGGACGGCCGTGGCGAGCGGGTTGACGAGGCCGGACGGCGGGGGCCGGCACGGCCGCGGCGGCGGGGGGCGGGGTCATGCGCTGTCCCCGGGGTCCTCCGCCAGCTTCCTCGCAGCACGCAGCCGTGCGGAGGCCGCGCGCGGGTTGTGCGCAAGCTCGCCCGCGGAGGCGGTGATCGCGCGGCGCGCCAGCAGAGTCGCCTGCGGCTCGCGCCCGCAGGCGCACACTGGCAGGTCGGGGGGGCAGACGCAGCCCCGCGCGCGCTCCACCATGAAGCGCTTCACGCGCCTGTCCTCCAGCGAGTGGAAGGAGATCCCCGCGAGCACCCCGCCCTCGCGCAGCAGCTCCCACGCGAGTGGCAGCGCCCGCTCGAGCTGGCCGAGCTCGTCGTTGACAGCGATCCGCAGCGCCTGGAAGACCCGCTTGGCGGGGTGCCCCCCAGCGAAGCGGGCCGGGGCGGGGATCGCGGAGTTGATGATCTCCACGAGCTCCAGCGTCGTATCGATCGAGGCCCGGTCCCGGCGGCGCACGATCGCGTGGGCGATCGCCCCCGCATGGCGCTCCTCGCCGAGCTCGCGCAGCATCCCCGCCAGGCGCCGCTGGTCCCAGGTGGCAAGGATCTCGCGCGCGTCGAGCTCCTCCTCGGGATCCATGCGCATGTCCAGGGGCGCGTCGTAGGAGTAGGAGAAGCCGCGCTCGCGCGTGTCCACCTGCATCGAGGACATCCCGAGATCGAAGTAGGCCATGTCCGCACGCAGCCCCTCCTCGACGAGCATCTGCAGCGCCTCGGCGTAGCCGCCGCGGATGAAGCGCACCGCGCAGGGGAGCTCATCGGCGAGCTCGGCGAAGCGCTCCTGCGCGACCGGGTCGCGGTCGATCGCCACGAGCGTTCCCTCCGCGCCCAGGCGCTGGGCAATCAGGCGAGCGTGGCCGCCGCCGCCGAAGGTGCAGTCGACGGCGACCTGCCCCGGCTGGGGGTCCAACACTCCGATCAGCTCCCCGGCGAGCACGGGGATGTGGATGGTGGGCATGTCGAGAATGCCTAGCACGAGTCGGATGTGGTCGAGGGGGTCATGGGCTGAGGGGACAGGCAGGTGACGGAAGGCGTGGTCGAGGGGGTCATGGACTGAGGGGACAGGCAGGTGACGGAAGGTGTGGTCGAGGGGGTCATGGACTGAGGGGACAGGCAGGTGACGGAAGGAGTGATCCAGGCGGCCTGGAACCGATTCGTGGAGCTCTAATGGCGGTCGACACCCGCGGTGATCTCCGCGACGCCGCTCATCAGCGTCGGTCGGTGCTCGTTCCAACGGTCGCGGTCCCACAGCTCCAGGCGCTCGCCGGCGCCCACGACCACGACGTCCTTGCTCAACCCCGCGTGCTCGGCGAGGAAGCCGGGCAGCATGATCCGCCCCGCCGAGTCCAGCTCGGCATCCTGGGAGCTGCCGTAGAAGAAGCGCTCGAGCTCGCTCAGGCGCGGGGAGAGCGGGGGCAGCTCGGCGAGCGCGCGCTCGGTGTAGCGCTCGTACTCCTGCGGGCGCCACACCCCCACGCAGGGCTCGAGGTCGACGGGCATCGCCATCACCACTCCCTCCGCCAGCGTCGCGCGGTAGCGCGCCGGGACCGTGAGGCGGTTCTTCGCGTCGAGGGTGTGGTCGAAGGTGCCACGGAAAGCCACTGTGTGGGGCTCCTCAATGATCGTTGGAGCCGAGGTGGAGAGGTGGGAGGAACCTCTCCACCTCGGCTCGTTCCCGGCAAAGTACCCCACTTTCCCCCACAACGCAACCCCAATTGCACATTTTTCCCCACTTTCCCTCCACAACACCCTCCTGACGACAGGAAATCCCTGCACAAGAGCTGATTTCAAGCCGCCACCCGGAGTGCCACCGAGAGCCCAAAAACTGCAAACGGGACTGCACGAGCACTATCTGCGACGCAACCTGCACGCGCGCCCGCCGGAACGCATACGATCCCCCCCGTGAGATCCACCGCCCGCGCGACTCCTTTGGCGAGCGCCCCGAGTCCCGCGAGCACCACGACACCGGTGGCCGGGCGCGGCGTGGCCTACGCCCCGAATCCCGCGAGCACCGCCACCCCGGCGGCTCCCGCGCGGAGGGCCCTCACGGCGACCGCCGCGGCCGCGGCGATTCTGCTCGCGGCGCTCGCGGGCTGCGGCTCGTCGAGCCCGAGCGGCACAAGCGCGAGCCCCGTGACGGTCGTGCCCAGCTCCGCCGCGCTGTACGTCGACGGCGACGTGCAGCCCGAAGGCGCCCTGAAGGCCAACGCGAACACCGTGGGGCGCACGCTCACCGGCCGCCCGAGGCCGTTCGAAGGCCTGCTGAAGCTACTGGCGGGACCCACCGGCAAGACGCCGAGCTACACGCGCGAAATCAAGCCGTGGCTGGGACCCCACGCGGGGATCTTCCTCACCGCGATCGACCTCTCCCACGCACAGGGGCTGTTGGGTACGAGCTTGCTCCAGAAGATTCTCTCGGAAGGGCTACCGGGCGAGGAAGCGGCACTACTGGGAGAAGGCGGCCTGCAGTCGGCGATCGGCTCGAGTTCCGCCCAGGGGGCGCTGGTGCTCGATACGACCGACCTCGACGCCGCGCGATCGTTCCTGGAAGCCCAGGCCCACAGTGCGGGCGGGCACACGACGAGCTACCACGGCGTCACCTATCAGGTGTCCCCCGACGGCGTCGCCGAGGGAATCGTGCACCGCTTTGCTGTGATCGGCAGCGAAGCCGGTATCAAGAGCGTGATCGAAACGGCGGCCGGAGGCCCATCCCTGGCGCAGGCGACCGGCTATGCGAAGCTCGCCTCGACCGCGGAAGCAGGAACGGGAACGGGTCCCCATTCCTCCAGCGGGCCGACCGCGCTCGCCAACGTGTACCTCAACCTCGAAGAGCTCTCGCATTCGCTCACAGGCAGCAGCGCATCGATCCTGCCCCTGTTGGAGAGCCTGCTCGGTAAACCGGGCCAGCTCTACTTGTCGGCGATCCCCAGCGCGAGCTCTGTGACGCTCGACCTCGACACCCTGGAATCGAGCATCGCCAGCCCGTCGGTCTCGGAAGCTGGCTCCTCCAGCGGGGCCCAGGTACTGCGCAAGCTCCCCGCAAGCGCATGGCTGGCGATTGGGATCGGTGACCTCGGCGACTCGTTCGCCAACAACACGCAGAGTCTGCAGACACTGGCGTCACTGGGCTCGACGGTGAACATCGGCGGCCTCTTCAGTCTCGCCACTCTGTTCGCGCCGCTCGAGTCACACGCGATCGACGTGCAGCGCGACCTGCTGAGCTGGATGGGCGCGACCGGCCTCTACACGAGCGGCACCAGCGTGCTGAGCCTGCAGGGAGCGATCGTCATCACCTCCAAGAACCCCGCCCGCTCCCGCGCGGCGCTCGGGAAGATCGCGCAGGCCTACCGCGAAGCGGGCGGGCAGAGCACCCCCACTTCGGTCCCCGGTACAGAAGCCGCCGTGGCGATCAAGCTGCCAGGCTTACCACTGGCGCTGACGATGGCGGTGGGACAGGGGAAGTTCGTAGCGGGGCTGGGGGCATCCTCCATACAGGAAGCCCTCAACCCCCAGGGCACGCTGGCGGGAACCCCCGCCTACAACGCCGCCGCGAGCGCCCTCGGCCAAGGGATCCAACCAAGCGCGCTGATCGAACTCCACACGCTCTCGGGACTGATCGAATCGCTCGGGCTCAGCCAGAGCCCGGCCTTCTCGGGCATCGCTTCCGGGGTGGCACCGCTCGGCGCCCTCTCCGCGGGCGGCGGGGAGTCGCTGTCCAACGGAGTCAAGCGGGCGCGTGTGGTGATCGCCCTGCAGTAGCGCCCTCGGTCTCGATGATCACCCGGCAGGGACGCTTGCCCAGCAGATAGACAGCGGTGGGCCCGATGCGCCGCTCGCCGGCGGGGGCGTGGATGGTGGACCAGTAGATCACGTCGGAGTGCAGCCGCCGCGCCTCCTCCACCAGCGCCGCCCCCGGGTTGCGCGTGCGAATCAGACCGGTGTGGATCTTGATGCCCGCACGGCGCGCCTGGATGCGCGCGCTCTCCAGCACCGAGCGGCCCTGTGCCTCCTCCTCCTCGAGGCCCGCCTCCAGCGAGAGTTGGTAGGGGACGGGTAGCACGAAGACCGCATACAGGACCCCGTCCTGACCGATCAGCTTCGCGGCGCTCGAGAGCGCCGTCGCGCTCACGTCCTCCCCGAAGATCGGCACCAGCGCCGTGCGGTAGCCGAGCTCCTCGAAGTCCGGGGGGCGCTCGGCGCGGGGCAGCCGGTAGGACTTGCGCGGGTCGAGGCCCTGGCGTTTGCGGTAGTAGAAATAGCCCCCCATCCCGACGATCATCCAGGGGATGCCGACGATCTTCGCCTCGGTGTGCAGGACCGTCACAGCGACCCACGCCGCAGCGGTGCCGAGACCGCCGATCACGGCGGTCATCGGTATCTCGGCGCCTTTGATGCGCACACCCAACGGGCTCCGGTAGGGGCGCTCGCGGTCGGGGTCGCTGACGCGCAGCTTCACGATCGCCGCGTGCGCGACCGTGAAGGAGAGCATCGCGCCGAACGAGTAGAGGTTGCCCAGCACTTCGGTGTTGCCGTAGAGGATCAGCGTGCTGGCCAGCATCGAGAAGAAGATCAGCGTGAACCACGGCGTGCGGTACTTGGCGTGCAGTTTGGAAAACAGTTGCGGCAGCTGGCGGTGTTCGGAGAGCGACCAGGAGAGACGCGAAATCCCGATCATCCCAGCGTTGGTAGCGATGAAGAGGATCGTCGCGGCAAGCAACCCGAGGTAGTATTTGGCCAGTTTCAGGACCGTGCCATGGAGCCCAAGATGTTCGACGACGCCGAGCATCGGGTCGTTTTCGAAGAAGCCGCCCAGCGATGTCGCGTAGCCGGGCGTTTTGAAGGATTCTTTGAGCTCGGCGCTGTAGCCCACGCCGTGGTGCACGACCGGGAGCGCCGAGAGGGCCACCACCGAGATGCCGGCGTAGACCGCCAGCACGGCGAGCACCACGAGATTCACCGCTTTGGGCACCTGCCTGCCCGGATCGGTGGACTCCTCGGCCATGTTGGCCACGGTCTCGATGCCCGTGTAGGCGAGCATCGCCAGCGACAGCGCGAAGATCAGTTCCTTCCAGGTGGGCACCGAGCCCAGGTGCACCTGGTGGACCAGCAGCGAGGGATCCAGGACGAGCGCGACCCCGAGGCAGACCAGCATGATCTGCGTGCTGAGGTCCACGATCGCCAGGACGAGGTTGAGCTTGGCCGACTCCCCGAGCCCGCGGATGTTCAGCCATGCCAGCACGGCGACCACGATCAGGCCCCCGAAGATGTCGTCCGGGTTGTGCTTCAGCGCACCAAGGCCGGGGAACGCGCTCAGGTAGTGGGGCACGAAGAACGCGGAGATCGCGATCGTGAGGATGTAGTCGAGGCTCAGCGCCCAGCCGGCGAAGAACGAGACCACATCGTCGAAGGCGTGGCGCGCGAACGACGAGGACCCGCCCGCTTCGGGGAACATCGAGGCACCCTCGGCGTACGTTTTCGCGGTCAACGCGAACAGCCCGCCGGCGAACAGGAAGACCAGCGGCGTGAGCCCCAGGGCGTGGGCGGCGACCAGCCCCAGCGCGTAGTAGATCGAGGAGCCCACGTTCCCGTAGGCGGTGGCGAACAGGCCGGGAACCCCGACCGACCGTCGCAGTCCGTGCTCGCTGAGGCGCGCCATCAGGGCGGAGGGTATAGATGCCCACGCTCCTCAGGGCGTATCTCTGTGCGGCGCTGCGGCTGGGTGGTCGAGTGTCGAGCGATGGGCGGCCAGATGCAATCTCCCGTGCACCGCCCCCACCCGGAGAGGAGTTCGGCTTATGATTCCGACGGCCCGGAGCCCGAACGACTTCTCCCGGCACTCACGTCATGGACAAGACACGCCGCGGAAACTACAACTCGGGAGGGGACTTCGTCCTCGAATACGGAGAGCTGCGCTTCACCTTCAACGAGCAGGACTTCGCCGAGCGCTGCGAGCAGGCGGCGCTGAAGCTGGGCTTCGTCGGGGGCCGGCTCGGAGAAGACGAGCTCGAAGACCTCGTCAACCTCGCGGTCAACGGCGAGATCCACGATCCCGCCTCCGCCTTGGGAGAGCACGTCAACGACTGCTGGCCCGACCTGGTGGGCCCGGCGGAGCGCTCGCTGGTGCACTGGCTGCGCCGCCTGGTGTTCCGCGGTGCCTGGCTCGACCAGCGCGTGAACGAGGGCGAGCTCTCCATCGCCTTCCTCGAGGAGACCTGCAGCTTCGCCTACGTGCAGCCCGCGGGTGGACGAGACGGCGACTCCTCTGCCGGCGGAGAGCCGATCGAGCTCTCGCCCGAGCCCTCCTGGGGCCGGGTCGCCTACCGCCGCTAGGGCGCTATCGCGGAGGCGCGAGCCTTCGTGATCGCTTCGGCGCCGTCCTCGCCGACCAGCAGCTCGGGGCGCACCACACCGCTGTTGAGGAGATCCAGGGCGGGGATCCGCCCGGTGCTGGTGAGCGCGACGTCGAGCGCGATCACCGTGCTCTCCCCCCCCAAGGGGCGGGTGGCAGTGGCTATCACCGTGAGCGACCCCCCCTCCGCGAGGTTGCGGGCGGCTGCAAGAACCCTGCGGGCGGTGTGAGGGTGCAGGCCGTCGAGGCCGTCGATCAGCACCACCACATCCCCGCCGCGCGCGGCGACGCGCTTGGCGGTGTCCACCACGTGCTCCACGGTCTGGCTCTGCAGCTCCGCGGAGGCCGCCAGATCCAGGGCGGCGGCGGGCGCCACAGGCCCCTCGCGCCAGGCGCCGATCTCCTCGGGGCGGGCGCCGCTGAGCACGAGCATCGTCTCCAGGCCGTCCCGGCCGGCGAGTGCCACGAGCAGACGGCGCAGGGTCTCGGTCTTGCCGGAGCGGGCGCCCCCCACGATCACCGCGCGCGATCCGCGGCCGATCGGGGTGAGCCATTCGATCGCGCCGAGCGTGGGGTCCTGGGGGTCGAGCTCCAGCCGCTCGCTGGGGTACGCGACTGGCAGGTCCTCGTAGCGACCCCCCTCCGCGACCGACTCCGCGGGGGCGCCGTTGATGGTGTCCACACGCGCCAGCGAGGGGTAGCGCTCGGACTGGCGTGGGGTGCGCACGGGGCCGCTCACGCGATCCCCGGAGACCAGTTCGCAGCGGCGCACCTGGGCGGCGGAGATATAGAGGTCCTCCTCGGAGGGCTCCGGCGGGGAGACTCGCAGGAAGGCGGAGCCGTTGCCGAGCAGCTCAACGACACCCGAGGCCACCCGATCCTCAGTCGGCCGCTCCGCCTCCGTGCGCCGGCCCGTCGCCGAGCGGTCGCGCTCCGCTCCGCGCTCGCGACCCCTGGCGGGCCCCTCCTCATTGCCGCGCTCGCGCTTCGCGGACGCCTCCCCATTGCCGCGCTCGCGCTTCGCGGACGCCTCCCCATTGCCGCGCTCGCGCTTTGCGGGCGCCTCCTCCTTGGCCCTCTCCGTGTCTCGCTCACCGTCCTCGGTGGACGCCCTGGACCGGCGTATGCCGAGCGTTTTGCGATCGGGACGCCGCCGGCGCGCGGTGCGCTGGCCAGCTGCCGCGGGCGCCGCCGAGCGGTCGCGATCCTCCTCGCCGGCGCCCTCCGCCGGCCGCTCGCGCTTCTCGCTGGCTCCCTCCTCCTGACGATCCCCACCCGCTCCTTCCGGGGCCCCACCGCCGGATCGCTCGAGGATCGCGTCGATCAGATCCGCCTTGCGGAGCCTGCGGAAGCCGTCGAGGCCAATCTGGTCGGCGATCGCGTGCAGGTCGGCCAGCGGGCTCGCGTCAAGCTCCGAGCGCTCGAGTACAGGCATGTCATCTCTCCTCTTCGATGGATTGGGCGGTTGGCGCCCGGCCGCGTTGGACAGCGGCCGGCACCCGCGAGTGCGCCAGACAGCTTAGGGCATACCGCGCACGGCGCCCTCAGACAGCCCGGTCCTCCCGCACGGCACTCTCAGGCGATCCGGTCGTGTCTCAGTTCCTCGTCGAGGAGGAGATCCCTCTCCGGCGGGCGCTCGCGAGCGAGCGCAGCGCGCACGGCGAGGAAGTCGGCGGCGGCCGCGACATCGTGCATGCGGAAAATGTGCGCGCCCGCGTCGACGCCGTGGGCGAGCGCCGCGAGGGTGCCGGCGAGCCGCTCGCGGGGGGCCCGCCCCGTGAGGGCGCCGATGAAGTCCTTGCGGGAGATCGCCATCAGCAGCGGCAGCCCGAGCTCGTGCAGGCGATCCAGGTGGGAGAGCAGCTCGATCGTCTGCGCGGGGGTCTTCGCGAAGTCGGGCCCCGGGTCGAGGATCAGCTGCTCGCGGGAGACCCCCGCTTCCAATGCCACCGCGACGCGCTCGCCCAGGAAGGCACACACCTCCCCGGTGACGTCCGCGTAGAGGCCGGGATCCTGCCTGCGCTCGCGGGGGGCGGCCGCGGTGTGCATCACCACGAGCGCCGCCCCCGTCTCGGCGCAGAGGTGCGCGAGGGCGGGGTCGCGCAGGCCGCTGACATCGTTGACGATCCGAGCCCCCGCGGCGATTGCGGCGCGGGCAACGGGGGGCTTGTAGGTGTCCACCGAGATCACCGGAGGACTAAGAGCGGGCGGGGTGTCCACCGAGATCACCGGACGCCTAAGGGCGGGCGGGGTGTCCACCGAGATCACCGGACGCCTAAGGGCGGGCGGGGTGTCCACCGAGATCACCGGACGCCTAAGGGCGGGCGGGGTGTCCGCCGATTCTCCCGCCGAAGAGGCGGATTGGCGGTCCAACTCCTCCACCACCCGCGCGATCAGCGGCACGACCCGATCGATCTCCTCCTCCACGGGCACGGGGGGCCGGCCGGTGGTGGCAGACTCCCCCCCGATGTCGAGGATGTCCGCGCCGGCGGCCGCGAGCTCCCGCGCGAGCGCCACACGCTCCTCCAGGCTCCCGTAGCGCCCGCCGTCGCTGAAAGAGTCCGGGGAGGCGTTGACGACACCCATCAGCAGCGGGCGCTCGCCGAGCTCCAGCACACGGTCCACGGCGCGCAGGCGATAGCGGCTCACGCGCCCCCGAGACTCTCCGCACCGGCCTCGCGCGCGAAGCGCTCGATCTCCTCCTCTGTGCGCTGCGCGCTCCAGTCGAGCTCCCCCGCCAGCACATCCGCCACTCGGCGCACCGGGCCGGGGGGTCCATCCGGAGGGGAGCCGGCGAGCTCGTGCGCGGCCAGCAGCCACAGACGGGTACGGCGCATCAGCACGTCCCCCACGCTGCGCGCCTGCTCGCGGCGGACCGCGAGCGCCGCCTCGGCGAGCAGGTCCGGCAGGCCCGGCACGATCGGCTGGGCGAGCTCCCCGCGCTCCGCGGCGAGCGCGAGCACCTCGTGAGCGGCATAGCCGTAGCGGGCCGCCAGCGGCGCGTAGGACTCCTCGGGGACGCCCTCCACGCGCCCCAGCTCGCCGACCGCGATCGCCTGCCCGAGCGGGATCTCCTGCGTGCGGCAGGGCGCCTCGCGGGCGTCGCGCTCCACCAGGCGATCGACGGCGAGCTTCGCCATCCGCCGCCAAGTCGTGAGCTTGCCCCCGGTGATCGTGATCATTCCGCTGGAGGTCTCGTACAGCTCGGCCTTGCGCGAGATGTCCACCGACTTCTTCGGGTCGCCGCTGGAGATCAGGGGCCGCACCCCGGCGTACGCGCCCGTCAGGTCCCCGGGGCCCAGCGTGGTCGCGAAGAACGCATTGACGGCCTCGAGCAGATACTCCACGTCCTCCACGGCGGGGCGCACGTGCTCGAGGTCGCCCTCGTAGTCGTTGTCGGTGGTACCCACCAGCGTGCGCCCCAACCAGGGCAGCGCGAAGATCGAGCGGCCCTCCCCGGCGGGCACGATCGCGCCCCCCACCAGCGGGAGATCCTCGCGCGAGAGCGTGATGTGGGTGCCGCGGCTGGGCCTGATCCGAGGCAGCTCCGCCTCATCGTGGAGCTCCTGCGGACGCAGCTCGTCGGCCCACACCCCGGTGGCGTTCACCACGCTCGCGGCGCGGATCGCGAACTCCTCCCCCCCTCCAGATCGATCGCCCGCACCCCGTGCGCGCGGCCATCGCCTTCGAGCAGGCCGACGGCCGCCACGCGGTTGGCGCACACCGCCCCGAAACGCTCCGCCTCGCCGAGCACGGTCAGCACCAGACGCACGTCGTCGGTCTGGCAGTCATAGAAGAGGTAGCCCCCGCTGGGCTCCCGGGCGGCGAGCGCGGGCAACAGCTCCAGCACCTCCTCGCCCGAGATCATGCGGTGACGTTCGGGGCTCCAGGCGTGCTCGGACTCGATACCCGTACCCCCTCCCCCCTCCCCCCTCCCGATCCCGGCCTGTTGGCCGATCTGCGATCGGTCGAAGTCCTCGCCCACCACTACGCGAGCGGCCGCGGCGCGCTCGGAGCGTCCCCGGCGCGGGCGGCCGATCGCGGGCCGGCGCGCGCGCAGACGGCCCCGATCGACGGACATCACGTCGTACAGGTTCAACCCCATCCCCATCATGCGGTCCGGGCGGGCGCCATCGAAGGCGGGCACCACCAGCGGCAGCGGGTGCACCAGGTGCGGGGCGAGCGCCACCATCAGCTGACGCTCCAGCAGCGCCTCGCGCACCAGCCCGAGGTCGAAGTTCTGCAGGTAGCGCAAGCCCCCGTGCACCAGCTTGCTGGAGCGGCTGGAGGTCCCCGAGGCGTAGTCGGCGCGCTCCACGAGCGCCACGCTGTAGCCGCGCGTGGAGGCGTCCAGGGCAACCCCCGCGCCGGTGATCCCGCCGCCGATGACCACCACGTCGAACTCGCTGTCCGCCAGCGCCCGGAGGGCCTGATTGCGCTCGATCACGACCGCCAGTCTCGCAGAGGCCCCGGGCCTCAGACTCTGCAGCGTGGAGCGGCGGCCGGCCCGGCTCCGCGCCCCGAGCGCCCCCGATCGCTCCGGGGGCCGCGCGAGCCCTGGGCGGCGTGTCCGCGGCGCGCACTCCAGGGACAGGGGCCGTGGTGGACCGATCCCGCCGAGGCCACCCGGGAGCGCACGCTCAGAAAGTGCGCGACCGCGGGGTCCGCGACTCGCACGTACACCCCCGGATAGCCCGCCTGGGCGCAGCCGTAGCCAAAGTCCACGAGCCCCACCAGCACGTCTCCCAGTGGCGAGGCCGCGCCTTCTGCGCCTGTGGCCACCAGCGGGCCGCCGCTGTCGCCTTCGCAGGAATCCGCGCGACCCGCCCCCTCCAGCCCACCCCCCGCACAGATCATCGCCGGCGTGATCGCCTCTTCGATCGCAGCGTACGCCTTCGCACAGAGCCCCCCGGAGATGAGCGGCACGCTGGCCTTCTGCAGGCGCATGGGGAAGCTGGGCGCTTCGCCCGGCTCGGGATTCACGTCTCCCCAGCCGCTGACAGTCAGCAATGTCGGCGCAGAGGCCGCCGGGCCGGCGCTCGACGCCGCGGACCCCAGGGTCGCGAGCGCCGTGCCGGGGGGCGCCCACCCCAGCGGGGCGATCGCCTCGCGACCGTCGGCCACCGGCGCCACGCCGCTCCACAGGGGGCGCGCCAGGCGCAGCATCCCCACGTCGTATTCGCTCGTGGAGGGGCTGTAGGAGGGATCGGCGGTGACCGCCACCACCGGGTCTCTCACGCTCCCCGGATCGGTCGGTTCGAGGTAGGTGGAGCCCGCGAGGACCTCGATTTCGCTGGCCCTGCTGCGCCGAGCGTCTTCGCCGATCAGGCAGTGCGCCGCGGTCGCCACGCTCCTCGGCCCGAGGATCACTCCGCCGCAGAAGAAGCCACTGGCGGGCGAACCCTGCTGGGGATCGTACAGCGCCACCTGGAAGGGAAATTCGGTGATCGAAGCATCCACTCCTTCGACGATGCTCGCACGAGCGGAGGGGGCGGACTGGGGTGATAGAGCTCGCCGGCCCACAGCCGGCTGCGCCACCATTTTGGCCCGCAGGGGGCTCCCCTGCGCGAGCGTCGAGCCAACCGTACCCACTCCCAAGACCCCGAGCACGACGGCCACTGCAGCCGCAGCGTGGACACGCCGCAGTGCGGTACCAAGACCGTTCATTCCTCTCAGTTGAGAATAGAGTACACCGCTAGGTCACACAACCCTGACCGTGGGCAGGCGCCACGACAAGTGACCGCGTCATCGATCCAAGGCCTCATCTGCCCTGCTTCGGCCCTGCACGCGCCCACCCCACTCCGGGTGGGACTTCCCCTCGAGACCCTGCTTGCCCGCTCAGCGGGCGCTCAGAGCTGCGCCAGCTCTGCGGTGATCTCGCTGACGGCCGACTTGGCGTCGCCGAACAGCATCGCGGTCCCGGGCTCGAAGTAGAGCTCGTTTTCGATCCCCGCGAAGCCCGGGTTCATCGAGCGCTTGATCACGATCACCGAGCGACTCTCGGCGACCTCGAGGATTGGCATCCCGTAGATCGGCGAGGAGGGGTTGCTCTTCGCGGCGGGGTTGGTGACGTCGTTGGCCCCGATCACCAGCGACACGTCGGTGCGCTGGAACTCGGGGTTGATGTCGTCCATCTCCTTGAGCTGGTCGTAGGGCACGTCGGCCTCCGCGAGCAGCACGTTCATGTGCCCCGGCATCCGCCCCGCCACAGGGTGGATCGCATATTTGACGTCCACCCCGCGATGCTCCAGCTCCGAGGCGAGCTCGCGGACGGCGTGCTGGGCCTGCGCGACCGCCATCCCATAGCCCGGCACGACCACCACGCGGCTGGCGTAGGCGAGCTGGATCGCGGCGTCCGCAGCGGTCGTGGAGCGCACCGTGCCCGCGTGCTCGCCCGCGCCCGAGGCGCCCTCCACCGCGCCGCCACCGCCGAAGCCCCCGGCGACGATCGCGGGGATCGAGCGGTTCATGGCAGTGGCCATCAGGTTCGTGAGGATCGAGCCCGAGGCGCCCACGATCATGCCCGCCACGATCAGCGCGGGGTTGTTCAGCGCCATCCCCGTCGCCGCCGCGGAGAGCCCGGTGAAGGCGTTCAGCAGCGAGATCACCACCGGCATGTCCGCACCGCCGATCGGCAGCACCACCGCGTTGCCGAGCAGCGCCGCGACCACGAGCATGCCGATGAAGAGGGCTTCCGAGTGCGCTCCCTGGATCAGGTCGATGCCCGCGGCGAGCGCGAGGATCAGCAGCACGAGGTTGACGATCTGCTGGGCCGAGCCGAAAGAGATCGGGCGCCCGGGAATGACTTCCTGGAGCTTGCCGAAGGCGATGTTGGAGCCCCAGAAGGAGATCGAGCCCACGATCGCGGCGAACACCGAGAAGATCGCCACGTAGGTGGGCGGCCCGCCGGCGGTGATCGTGAGACCGCCGCTTTCACCGATCAGGTGTGCGGTGTGGGAACCGTAGGTGGAACCGTAGTGGCGGAACTCCACCCACGAGATCAATGCCACCGCCCCGCCGCCGACGCCGTTGAAGAGTGCCACCATCTGGGGCATCGCGGTCATCTTCACGTTGCGTGCCGCCGGCACCCCCACCGCCGTGCCGAGCGCGAGGCCGAGCACGATCAGGCCCCAGTTGCCCTCGCCGGGGTTGAGCAGCGTCGCGAGCACCGCGATCGCCATGCCGACCGCCGCCGTGCGGTTGCCGCGCACCGCGGTGGTCGGGCCCGAGAGACCGCGCAAGCCCTGGATGAAGAGGGCGAAGGCGAGGATGTAGAGGACGTAGATGAAGCTTTCGCTCTGCAGGAAGATGGTGGCCAGCGGCAGGGAGCTCATGAGTCGCCCCCCTGCCCGTCCGGCGGCTCGTCCTGCTTGGGGGGCTTCGGCCTGGACTTGAACATCTCGAGCATCCTGTCCGTCACCAGGAAGCCGCCCACGATGTTGATCGTGCCGAACGCCACCGCGATCACCAGCAGCGCCTTGCTGAGCGCGTCGAGTTCCCCGAGGCCCAGCAGCAGCAGGCCCCCGAGCAGCACGATCCCGTGGATCGCGTTGGTGCCCGACATCAGCGGGGTGTGCAGGGTGTTGGGGACCTTGGAGATCACCACGAACCCGATGAAGCCCGCGAGCACGAGGATCGCGAGGTTGGTGGTGAGGACGCTCGCGAGGATCATGCCGGCCCACCTCCCGCGGTCGCGCCTGCGGACGGCGCATCGGGACCACCGCTGCGCGCGTTCCCACTCTCGCCGGCGCGCGACCCGCCCCCGGCTGCCGCCTCCACCGCGGCCTTCGCCCCCGCGTGCACGATCTCGCCCTCGCGCACGATGCAGGCGCCCTTGACGATCTCATCCTCGAAGTCCAGGTGCAGCGCCCCGTCCTCGCCCACGAGCAGCTCCAGCAGCGCGAGCACGTTGCGCGCGAACAACGCCGAGGCGTGCTCGGGCAGCGTGGCGGGGAGGTTGAGCGGCGCGAGGATGCTCACGTCGTGGCGCACCACCGTCTCCCCGGGCTCGGTCAGCTCGCAGTTGCCCCCCGACTCCCCCGCGAGGTCCACGACCACGGACCCCGGCTTCATCCCCCGCACCGCCTCCTCGGTCACAAGCTTCGGGGCCGGGCGGCCCGGCACCAGGGCGGTGCTGATGACGACGTCGAAGCCCTTGATCGCATCGGTCAGCGCCTGCTGCTGGCGGGCGCGCTCCTCCTCGGTGAGCTCCCGCGCGTAGCCCCCCTCGCCGCTGGCCTCCAGGCCGAGATCGAGCCACTGCGCGCCCAGCGAGCGCACCTGCTCGGCGACCTCGGGGCGCACGTCGTAGCCGGTCGTGCGCGCCCCCAGGCGTTTGGCGGTGGCGAGCGCCTGCAGGCCCGCCACGCCGGCCCCCAGCACGAGCACCTTCGCGGGGGGAATCGTGCCCGCAGCGGTCATCAGCATCGGGTAGAAGCGCCCCATCTGCTCGGCCCCCAAGAGCGCCGCGCGATAGCCCGCGACGTTGCTCTGCGAGGAGAGCGCGTCCATCGACTGCGCGCGGGAGATCCGCGGGATCGCCTCCATCGCGAGCGCCGTCGCCTTCGCCCCCGCCAGCGCACGGGTGGTCTGCGGGCTCGTGAGCGGCGCGAGGAAGCCGATCAGCAGCGAGCCCGGCCCGAGCAGGGCGATCTCCCGCGCGGTGGGCGGGGCGATCGTGACAACCACATCGGAGCGCCACACCTCGGCGGCGTCATCGGTCAACTTCGCGCCCGCGTCCGCGAAGGCGCTGTCCGGCAGCAGCGCGCCAGCGCCCGCGCCGCTCTGCACGAGGACCTCGAGGCCCCTGGACTTCAGCTTGCCGACCACCTCGGGCACGAGCGCCACCCGGTGCTCGCCCGCCGCGGTCTCCTTCGGAACGCCAACCCGCATATGAGGGGCAGGAACGTATCCGATCGAGCGGACGCGCGCCAGCCCGCTCACGATCGGGAGCCCGGAGGGCCTCCCGGGCGGGGCGTCTCCCGGAGGCTCGAACGACCCGTCCATCTGCCAGACTCGGGGGACCATGACCGTGAAACTGACCCGCATCTACACCAGGCACGGGGACGCTGGCGAGACCCACCTCGGGGACATGAGCCGTGTCTCCAAGCTGCACCCCCGGGTGGAGGCCTACGGCACCGTGGACGAGCTCAACGCAGCGCTCGGCGTAGCGCTCGTCCAACCCGGGCTTCCGGACCGCTTCGCCGAGTGGCTGCACCGTATGCAGAACGACCTGCTCGACCTCGGCGCCGACCTCTCGGTGCCCGCCGGCGACGAGCGCGAGCGGCTGCGCATCTCCCCCGCGTACACCGAGTGGCTGGAGGAGGCCTGCGACGAGGCCAACGCCGAGCTCCCGCGGCTGCGCTCCTTCGTGATCCCCGGAGGCAGCCCCGCGGCGGCGCAGCTGCACGTCTGCCGCACCGTCTGCCGCCGCGCCGAGCGCCGCGTGCTCGCGGTGCAGGATGCCAACCCGGAGGTCGTGCGCTACCTCAACCGCCTCTCCGACCTGCTGTTCATCCTGGCTCGCGCCGTCAACGAGACGGCGACGAGCTCCGAGCCACTGTGGGAGCCGGGCGCGCACGAGGCGACGCCCGCCCCCGAGCATCCCTAGTGTCGAACCCCGCCGGACCCAGCGCGGCCGCCGCCAGCGAGACGCACAGCGCGGCGAGCAGGTAGCCGCCGAGCACGTCGCTGGGCATGTGCCACGCGAGGATCAGCAGCGAGCAGCCGACCGCCACCGCGAATGCGCCCCCGAGCGCCGCGACCAGCGGCCGCAGGCCATACGGAGCCACGAGCAGCGCGCACAGCACGAGTGTCATCGCCGCGGTCGCGTGGCCGCTCGGCCAGGAGGCCGAGCTGATCAACTGTGGGCCAACGCTGTCGTGGGGATGCGCGAGCAGCGGCTTGAGCACCTCCGCGATGCCCGGCGCGGCGGGCAGCACCACCGCGATCGCGAGCGCCACCCGCGGGCGCCTGCGCAGCAGCGCCACGACTACCAGCAGCAGCGCCCACACGGTGTAGAGCAGCGGATCGAGCAGGTGCAGCAGGCCGTTCGCGAGCACATCCACGCGGGGGCGGCTGAGCTTGGTGAAGTCGTTGAGGAACACTGCGTCACGCAGGTGGACCGCCGGGACGAGCTCCGCGAGCACCCACGTCGCCGCCATCGCCGCGACGCACAGGAGCGCCGTACGTAGCGCCCATGCACGGCCCGGCCGGGCCGTGCTGCCGGCGGGCTCGCGCCCCGTCCTCGCCGAGTCGACAGATCGGGGATTGGCCCGCGCTATGCGCGGCATCGCCGCCAGAGGTGCGCTGGACATCTCCCCAGAGGGTAGAGGGTCGCCGGAGCGGGCTCGCCGGCCCGCGGACGCCAGACGGCGGACGCCGGAGCGGGGACGCCAGACGGCGGACGCCGGAGCGGGGACGCCAGACGGCGGACGCCAAAGCGGGGACGCCGGAGCGGCGTCGCCGGAGCGGGGTCGCTGCGAGAGTCGTCTACCGCCGCGCCAGGGCCAACCGCACGATCTCCGTTCTCGCCGTCGCGCACCGCGCTGACCTCTGCCGCCCACGCTGACCTCTGCCGCCCACGCTGGGCCGCGATGCTACGGCCATGCATGGGAATCCTCACGCGATCGGGAACGGCGCGCGGGCGAGCGCGGTCAGCGCCTCGGCGGTGACCCACACCGGCGCCTGGGCACTGGTGCGCGAGTAGCGCACGCTGCCGTTGGGGGCGACGAGGCTTTCGAGATAGCCGAGCGGAGAGCGGCTGCCGTGGCGGCGGACGGCTTCCACGTCCTGGCCGGCCGCGACGAGTCCCTGCACTGCCCACGCGGTGGACTGGGCGTTGGATTCGCCCCCCGGCTGCTCGGAGAAGCCGCCGTCGGGGTTCTGGGCGTGCACAATGAACCCCACCGCACGCGAGACGACGGGGCCGCTGCGGATGCCCGCGTCGATCAGGCCCTGCAGCGCCGCCGCGGTGTCGTCCACGTCGCTCGAGCCGCCCCGCTTGCTGAAGTCGAAGCCGCCGCCCGAGTTCTGCTGGCGGGCGATCCATGCCCCCGCGGCGCGCACCGCGGGGTCGGCCGCGGAGTGCCCGGCGGCCCGCAGGGCGAAGATCGCAAACGCCGTGAGGTTGACCTGCTGGGAGAAGGAGCCCCCGTCCGTGCGGTATCGCAAGAGTTCCGCCAGCAGGTCTTTGCCCGCGAGCGAGCTCACCGGGGCGCCGCAGGCGCGCAGCGCGAGCATCGTGCGCTCGATGTCGCCGGCGCCTTCCAGGGTCACAGCCTGGGCACGCAGCGCTTCGAGCACGGTGTGGCCATCACGGCGCACGCTTTGCGGGCTGCGCCCCGCGGCCGCGAGGCCGATCGCCGTCCACGCGGAGTACAGCTCGCTGCTGGGCTGCCCCGCCGCTCCGCCCCAGCCGCCGTTGGCATCCTGCGCGGAGGCCAGGTAGGCGATCTCGCGGGTGACGGAGGCGGGATGTGCGATCTCGCGGGAGACGGAGGCGGGATGTGCGATCTCGTGGGAGACCTCCGCGTGCGCGGCGAAGGCCGACGGCGGTGCCTTGCCCCCGGCTGCGAAGGGGAACCCGGCGGCGCCACCCGTAGGGGCGAGCTGCCCGGGCGCAGCAAGCGCCCGCAGGCCGCCGGCACGGGCCGACCCGGGGGGCGCCAGCAGCGCGCCCGCGCAGACGAGCGCGATGATCGCCAGCGCCGGGCCGCCCGTCCCAGCGGCCTCCCAACGGGTGTCCATACGGGCGCGCACCCGCTCGAGCACACGCGCGAGCTCGGGCGCGAAGGCGAGGCCGAAGAGGAAGCTCGCGCCGGCATCCACGAGGTTGAAGGAGATCGCGCTCCCCCCCGCGATGAGGAGGAAGGCGGCGAGCGTGTGGGAGGCGCCGATGGTCCACGTGTACACGTTCATGACCTCCGTTGCGGCGAGCGCGGCGAGGCCGCAGGCGAGCGCTAGGGGCAGGCGCCCGAGGCGCCTGCCGGTGAGCCGCCCGAGCGCGGCACCGATGAGGCCGACCATCCCCCAGGCGGCCATCTGCCACGGGGTGTAGGAGCCCTGGCCGAGCATGACGTTGGAGGCGAGCATCCCGATGGCCCCCACCGTGAAGCCGGGGAGGGGCCCGAGGACGTAGCCGACGACGAGCACGATGGCGGTGATGGGCTTCACTTCGGGCAGCGCCACGAAGGCCTCGCGCCCGAGCGCGGCCACGGCCGCGAGGGTGGCCACGACCGCGGCCATCCGCGCGGAGGGCCGCGAGCGCTCGTAGGCGAACCAGCCGGCGAGGAGGATGAGGCCCACGATCAGGAAGGTGGCGAGCGGCCAGCTCATCGCCCGGCCTCCCCCACGCGAACGCTCGACGCCGCAGTGGAGACCTCATCGGCCACCGCGCCGGCCCCATTGGCCGCGGCCCGCGCGGCGAGCAGCTCGGCGCCCTGCTCGGGTCGCAGCGCCTCCCCCGCACCGCCGAGGATGCGGGCGGTCTCGGTGGCGAAGTACCACCCACCCGCAAGCAGCTCCGCGGCGGGGCCGTCCGCGATCACGCGCCCGTCGGCGAGCAGCACCGCGCGCTCGGCGCACGCGCACGCGAACTCGGGGTCGTGAGTGGCAAGGATCACCGCCTGACCGCTCCTCGCGCGGCGGTGAAGCTCCTCGGCCAGCTGGGCCTTCGCGAGGCGGTCCATCCCCCGGGTGGGCTCGTCGAGGGCGAGCACCGCTGGCTGCTCCTCCCCGTCGGTGACGATCGCGAGCGCGAGACGCTGCCGCTCGCCACCGGAGAGGTCGCGGGGGTTGCGCGCGCCCATCTCGGCGAGGCCCGCGAGAGCCAGCGCGCGGGGGGAGGCCTCAGCTGCGACGCGCTCGTGCACGAGATAGTCCCCGGGGTTCTGCAGCAGCAGGGCGACGCGCCCCCCGCGCTCGATCCGTCCACGAGTGGGCTCCAGCAACCCAGCGGCGTGGCGCAGCAGCGTGGACTTGCCGGCCCCGTTGCGCCCCATCAGGGCGACGCTCTCCCCGGGCTGCACCCGCAGCTCGGCGCCGCGCAGGATCGCGGGTCCGTTGTGCAGCTCGTGCCACACCCCGCGCAGGTGGAGCGCTGGCGCGGCGCGGGCGCGGCGGGCGGAGCGACGCGCAAGGAAGGTTGCCCCCTGCCTGCGGTTGTCCACCTGCGTGCTACGGACGGCAGGGGGCGCGGGGCACGATACACCTTCCTCCGACGACAAGAGGCTGCGGCTGCGCAGGGTGGCGCGCGCCTGCTTGACCCCCACCGGAGGGGGTGCGAGCCCGGTGAGCGAGAACAGCCGTGCGCCGGGGGTCTGCAGCGCGGGGGCCCCGCGCGCGGCCCACTCCAGGAAGGAGCGCGGGTCGCCGTCGTGGGCGAGGCGCCCCTCGTGCAGGGCGATCACGCGATCGGCGGAGGGCAGGCAGCGCTCCAGGCGATGCTCCGCCAACAGGATCGTGGTATCCCACTCCTGGTTGAGGCGGCGCAGGAGCCCGATCAGCTCATCCCCGGCGACGGGATCCAGCTGGGAGGTGGGCTCGTCGAGCAGCAGCACGGGGGGGCGCCCCGAGAGGGCGGCGCCGAGCGCGACGCGCTGCTGCTCGCCGCCGGAGAGCGTGTGGGTGGAGCGGTCCAGCAGGTGGTCGATGCCGAGCGCGAGCGCGACCTCCTCGACTCCGCGGGCGACCGCGCCGGCCCCATGCCCGCGGCTCTCGAGCGCCAGCGCGAGCTCCGCGCGCACCGAGCTCATCACGAGCTGGCTCTCGGGGTCCTGGAAGAGCGCGCCCGCGAGCGTCCCCAGGCGCGCGGGCCCGTGCTCGCGGGTGTCCAGGCCGGCGAGCTCCACGCGCCCCGCGAAGCGCCCGCCGTGAAAGTGCGGCACCAGGCCACAGGCGGCGCGCAGCAGCGTCGACTTGCCATGCCCGGAGAGGCCCGCGAGCACGCAGAACTCGCCCGCGCACACCTCGAGGCTCAGGTCCTCGAGCGCCGGGCACTCGGAGCCGGGGTAGCGGTAGGTGACCTCGTGGAAGGAGAGGACGCTCATGGTTTGACGGCCCTGACCACGAAGAAGGGAGCGCGTACGACTCCGATCCCGTCGTAGAAGGGCGTGAACCCATGGGTGAAGAGGGCGCTCACAGCTCGATGCCCCGGCGGTCGCAGAACGGCGCCAGCACCGCCAGGACGAGCGCGGCGCAGAGCGCGAGCAGGCCGGCGCCGAGGGGAGCGGCCCGCACGAGGGGGTAGGCGGTGAAGGAGGCGGCGCCGCCGAGCCGGGCGAGCAGGGCGAGCGCCAGGATCGCGAGCGCGGAGGCGGCGAAGGCGAGGTCGTGGCGCGACCAGGGGCGCTGCAGGCGGGGAGCGCGAGGGGCGGCGGCGAAGCCGCGCAGCTCGAGTGTGGCGGCGACGTCCATCGCCCGGTCGAGCGAACCGGCGAGTACGGCACCCAGCAGCGTCGCGCGTCCGCGGACGCGTCCGCTGGCGCCACCGGGCGCGCCCGCGGGTCGAGTACGCTGCGCCTCGGCGAGGCGCTGGGAGTCAGCGGCGAGCACGGGGATCATCCGCACCGCAAGCGAGGCCATGAGCGCGGAGCGGAAGGAGAGGCGGCGGAAGATCCGCAGCAGCGCGTCGGGGTCGATCGCGAGGCTGGCGAGTGCGGAGATCAGGATCAGGATCGTGACCTTCAGCGCGATCACCACACCGTAAACGAGCGCCTCCACCGTCAGATCGCCCTGTCCGAAAGGGCCGAGGTCGCCGAGGCGGGCGAAGACGGTGAGTCCTTCGCGGGAGGCGAGCACGTTGACCGCGACGATCGGCAGCCCCACGATCACCGCGATGCGCAGGGAGCGCACGAGCTCCCGCCCCACCCCGGCCCCCCAGCCGGCGCCCAGGATCGCGAGGGTCATGGCGGCGAGCCCCAGGGGGTGGTAGAGCAGCAGCGTGGCGACGGTGAGCGAGAGCGCCCACAGCGCGGCAACCCCCGCGCGTGTCGCGTGCAGGGGGCTCGCGAGGGGGCGGTACTGGAGCAGGCCGAGGCGACCCACGAGATCGGTCGAAGCGCTCACACCACGGCGCCGGACGCCGCCGGGAGGCGCCACGGTCGGGTCGTCTCCCGCGGGGCTCGTGGGCCGCGGCTGGGAGGAGCAGGGAGCCGCGGGGCTCATGGGCTCGGCTGGGGCAGGGGCAGCAGAGCGCCCGTTTCGGCGAGCGCTATCGCGAAACGGTCGTGCAGCGAGGTTTCGTTCAGATCGTTCGCGGCGAGCTGCACGCCGGCGGTGTCGGTGCCGGTGATCAGCCACTCGGGCTCCTGTTCGGTGTAGCGGGTGGCGGCGATCAGCCCCGCGCTGCCCGAGAGCGTGCGCACGGTTGCGCCCCGGGCATCGAGCAGCGCGATGCTTTGTCCGGAGGCGGGCAGGCGCGCATACACCCCGCTCACGGCGGGGCCGCGTTCGAGGCCCTGTGCGCCGGAGTCGCCGCGCATCTGAGCCCAGGTGCCCACCAACAGCCGCAGGGTGTCGGGCTCCTCCCCGGCGGGCCCCATCGCGGCGAGCGCGGAAGTGATGCCGGCGGCGCGCAGATGGGAGCGCACCGTGCGGCAGGGGCCGCCTTCGGGCTGCGCACATTCCAGGCGCACGGGCAGCCGCAGGCCTTCGATCCCACTCAGGAAGGGCTCCGGGAAGGAGCCCACGACGGCGGGGACTTCCTCGGTCTGGCTCCAGTCGTGCAGGTCCCACCAGACGCGGTCCCCCGGATTCACGTCGGTCTGCGCCGCCCCCTTGGATGCCTGAACGCCGTTGACGTAGTAGAACCAGTCGACCGGCTGCCCCCCTTCGCTGCCGCCGGAGCGGCCGTCGATGCTCTCCACGAAGCCCCCGCCGTAGCGGGTGGTGACGGTGGCGTTGCGCAGCAGCAGGCTCATAACCGTCTCTTCACCGTGCGCGTTGGGGGCGCGCGAGGAGAGCAGCGCCTGCGTTCCGAAGCCACGGGTGACCTCGAGCCGCACCCCGCTCGGGGTGGACCCGGCGCCGAGGCCGCAGCCGGCGAGCGCCGCTATGACGGCGAGCGCGCCGAGCAGCGCGGCACCCGGTGCGATCGACGCGTACCGCCGTCCACCGCCCCGGTGTCCCCTACTTGACATCGAAGACGACGTGACTCACCCCATCCGCGAGCTTGGTGACGTTGCCCGCATCGTCCACCGCCTCGATGTCGTAGACGTAGTGTCCCGCGGGCAGCCGGGCCGGGAGCAGATAGCTGAACGAGGTGGTGTCCGCCACGTCGAAGAAACGCGTCGCGTGGCAGCTCGCGCGCACGAAGGCGCCCCGGCGCCCGCTGAACGCGAAGCAGCGGTGGTGGATAGTGCGCTCGAGCGCGATACGGACATCGCGCAGGGTGTCCCCAGCGGGGATCTCCACGCTCCCCCCGAGGATCCGGGGGGCCCGGCGCGAGGAGTAGACGTGGCCGTTGACGACGCCGCCCACACGTGGCACGTCCGGCGGCGACTGAAATGGGAGCGGGACATTCACTTTCGCGGGACCTTCGCAGGCCGTCGTCGCTGCAAGGCATGCGATCGGGTTTTCCACGGTCGTCCCGCAGGTGCCGTCGTTGCCTTTGTGGACACAGATGGTGTGCGGGTCGGAGGGCACCGAGTCGGGGGCCGCAGTTTCGATCGTGTAGGTACCCGTGCTGGGGAGAGTCAGCATCGCCACGCCCCGGGCATTCGGAGTGGCGCTCAACGAGCCGGCGCTGACCGTGATCCCATTGGGAAGGGACGCATCTGCCTTGCCCGTTTCCGTGTTGAGCGAGCCGACCGTGACTTCGATGGGAGTGCCGACCTGGGCGGTGGTCGGTGAGGTCTCCGTCAGGAAGTGTTCGGGCGCGGTTTTGCTGGTCGGACAGTCGGTGCCTTCCGCATCGCACTGGGCAAAGAACACCACGTCGTCACCAGAGCTGAGTTCCTGCCCGCAGGCACCGACTTCCTCCGGGGCGTCATTCATCCAGAACGACCAGTAGGCGTCGGGCGCCTGAGAGAAGGGCGGGAAGTTCAGCCCCTGGATGCCATCGATCTGATAGCCGAATTTTTCTTCATACGAGACCACCCAGTTGCCATGAGCGGCGTCGTAGAGAGCGCCCCCCGCGCTGGTGCCGGGGCAGGTGTCCGAGGGATTGCCGTCGGGATCGATCGGAGTGGTGGTGGTCGTGACCTGAGTCTGCGGCAGGAGGGTCGTGCCGGTGAGACCCACGACACGGACCGTGACCGTGCTCGGCGTACCGGCCATCGCCGTGGAGGCGAGCAGGAGGGATGCGAGCAGCGCCGGGATGAGCGCGAGAGGCATGCGACGAGAGGCGATGAGCATGGAGCCGACCCCTTTCCACGAGGGCTTGTGGGCTTTGCGGCCGGAGGCAGGTCTCCTGGCTCCCGGGCCTACCCCTCGCGCCTTCCCGATGGCCGGCGGCCGATCAGTGGCTCGCGCTCGAACGCGCGCAGCTGGGGCATCCCCGGTCACAGTGGCGGGTCCGCGCCGGATTCCCACCGGCTTCCCTCGGCCACCGACCGTATGAACGGGGAGGATACTACCGCCCGACGGCGTCCAGCTCGCTGTCGAGGTCCGCCAGCGCCGCGCGGTGGGCGGCGTCGAGATCCGGGCGCTCCACGAGCAGCCGGCGAGCGTGGTCGAGGTCCTCGGAGCGCCCGAAGGTGAGCGCCGCCACGAGGCGCCCGCCGCGCAGGTACCAGGTGGTGAAGCTGCCCTGCGCCGTCGAGCCGCGCACGATCTCCTCGTCCCACTCCCGCGCGGGGCCCACGTACTCGAGCTCCCCCCAGTCGCCGAGCACCGAGTAGAAGTAGGGCACCACCTCGTGCGGGATGTCGCGGCCGAGCATGTTCAGAGCAGCGGTCTTGCCGTGGTTGAAGGCCACGTCCCAGTGCTCGATCCGCAGCGGCGCGCCGTGCAGCACCGAGTCGTACTCGCAGATGTCGCCCCCCGCATACACCCCGGGCGCCGAGGTCTGAAGGCGCGAGGAGCAGCGCACCCCGCCGCCCTCCCCCAGCTCCAGGCCCGCGCCGCGCGCGAGCTGCACGTCGGGGTTCACCCCCGCGCCGATCACCACGAGATCCGCGGGCAACTCCAGGCCGTTCTTCGTGACCACCCGCGCCACACGGCCCTCGCCCTCGAAGCGCTCGAGCCCGTCCTCCCCGTGAATGCTCACGCCGTGCGATTCCAGCAGCTCCTGGAAGAAGCGCCCGGCGGTGGGGCCGAAGCCGCGTTCGAGGGTGATCTGCTCCTGCATCACGATCGTGCAGCGCTTACCCATCAACGTCAGCGAGGCCGCGACCTCGCAGCCGATGTAGGAGCCGCCGATCAGCACGACCTCCTCCGCGTCCGCCGCGTCGGCGCGGATCGCGTCGGCGTTGCCGAGCGTGCGCAGGTAGTCGATGCCCTCCAGCTCGCACCCCGGCACGTTCAGTCGCCGCACGTTCGCCCCCGTCGCCAGCAGCGCCTGGCCGAACTCGAGCTCCTCCTTGTTGGAGAGCTTCGCGGTGCGCGCCGCGAGGTCGAGCGCGGTCACGCTCGTGCGGGTGAGCAGCTCGATCCCCTGCTCTCCCCACCACTCCCGCGGGCGGAAGAACGCCTCGCTGCGCTCCTCCTCCCCGCGCAGGTAGCCCTTGGAGCAGTTGGGTCGGTTGTAAGGCGGATCCGGCTCGCGCCCCACCACCAGTACCGACCCGTCGGCGCCCTCCTCGCGCAGCCAGCGCGCGCAGTTGGCGGACGCCAGCCCGCCACCGATCAGCAGGTAGTCGACCTTGCGGGCAGCCACGTCCACACTCTATAGGGGAGCCAGGGATGGGCCAGAGCGCCACCCACTGGCCGCCAGCGCCACTGGACGCTACAGGCCCGGCGGGTGGCGCACCGACCAGTGCGCCCATTCGGGGATGTGGTCGAGGATCCGCCAGCGGGGACCGTTTTCGTAGCGGCTGGGGCCGACGTCGGTGCCGTCGTGACTCGTGTCCAGGCGCAGCCCCGCGATCACGACGAACACGTGGTCGGTGGGCGCCGTTGTCGCATAGATCGTCACCCACCGTCCGGGACCGGGCGCTCCCCAGTCGACGTAGCTCTGCGCGAGCGGGTTGTCCGTGACGATTTCCGAGAGCGGCCGCACGCCCGCGCGGTAGAGCACGTAGTTGAGGGTGCTCGAGCAGTCCTCCTCGCTCGCGCCCAGCGGGTTGGGGTGGCCGTCAGGTCCGTAGGGCAGTTCCTGCAGCTCGTTGCCCGCCACCACCATCGCCTGCACCGTGGCCGGTGCGCCAGCTGGCACCAGCGCCACGTGGCCGTCGCCCGGTGAGAGCACGGCGCGTTCGCCAGCGATGAAGCGCACCGGCGTGGAGGTTTCGTCCGCCAGGCGGGTGTCGGCTCCTTCGAGCGGGTCGGCGCCTTCGTCACGCTCTGCGTCCTGCGACTCGGCGGTGGACGGCGGCAGGCCGCGGTATCTCGACGCCCAGCTCTCGACCTCTTCCACGTACCAGCCCGCGTGGTTGTAGGCGTAGATCGCGGCTCTGTAGCTCCCCGGGGCGCCAGCGGCGCGCAGGTAGTTGGCGGCCCCGTAGATCGAGTCGGCAGGGTTCCAGCGGTCGGGCCTGCCGTGCCCTTCGGCGGCCACCCCATACTCCGCCCAGGTCGAGGCGATGAACTGCATCGGCCCGCCCGCGCCGGCCGAGTTGACCGCGCCCTCCCGCGTGCACGAGGGATCGGGGTCGCGTCCGTGGTCGCACTCGACCTTGCCGATCCCCGCGAGGATCGCCCAGTCCAGCCCGTAGCGCTCGGCCGCGGCCTCGTACAGGCGCAGGTACGTGGGCGGAATTTCCCGTAGCGCCAGATCCGATACGCCGTCACCTGGGGCGGCGTCCGGCGAGGGGAAACCGATGCTCATGCCCGCGATCGACATGGCCGCCATCGACGCGAGCGCCGCGAGGCCCACCGCCAGTGCGACCCCCGCCGCGGCGAGCCTTGCCCCAGAGGGCCTCGCGTCGGGGACCCCGGCGCCGGAGAACCGTGGCCCAGGGAGCCCCGCCGCAGCGGCCCCCGGCCGGGAGAGTCTCCCCGCGGCGAGCCTCGCCGGGACCGTCGTGCCGCCCAGCGTCCGGGCGGCGAGCGGCGCGAGTGACCTCGCGCTCACCGTCGATCCCAGCCCAGCTGGCGTTTGCGCCGCGCCGCCACCTCGCGAGCGTCCTCCAGCACCGGCGAGCCTCTCCGATGAGCGCGCGAGCTCGCCGCGGCTGCGCCCTCGCGTTTCCAGGCATCGATCCGCGAGCCGTCTCCGGGCCCGCGCGGCCGGCGGTGGCCCTCAGCCGAAGCTGGGAGCCGCTCGCCGAGCACACGGTCGAGCTCCCTGCGCGCCCTGCGCCGGTCACCTCGTCCCGCGGGACTCGTGCCCGCCGCCTCGGCGCCCTGCGCCGCGGCCCCGGCGAGCTCCCGGCGCAACGCCAGCTCGCGATCGATCTCGCGGCGCGC
Organism: uncultured Solirubrobacterales bacterium; assembly: GCA_963713985.1. Taxonomy (GTDB): domain Bacteria; phylum Actinomycetota; class Thermoleophilia; order Solirubrobacterales; family Solirubrobacteraceae; genus Palsa-744. Next base: position 3,520,749 of record OY970219.1, read on the forward strand.
CTCCCTTTGGTGGCGAGGGTCGAGCCGTTCGTACTCAGAGCGTCCACGCCCCACGAGCCCCGCGAGAGCAGCGTAGTCCCGGCGCTCGCCGGGTACGCCATCAGGGGATCGAGCGGCGCGACCGGCAGCCGGGAGCGCCGCCTGCGCATCCAGGAACCGCGCGTGCCCCTCGCGCTGCTCGCGTGTGTGGGTCTCCCCCGTCCTGCGCTTCGTGCGATCTTCCTCAGCGACCGTTCGCCGCGCCTGGCGCAGCGCCTCCTCCTCGCGGGCGATCCCGCCAGCGACGCGTTGCTCGCGCACGCCAAGCTTCGCCGCTCTACGAGTGTCGCCCTCCCTGCTCGCCCGCTCGCGCTGAGCGCGCACCCGCTGGAGCTGCGCACGCATCATCGAGACCCGCGCCTGCGTCCGCGGGCTGTCCTGGACCAGCGCACGAGCCTCGCGTCGCCCGAGCTCGAGGCTGCGTAGGACCTGTGCACTGGCCTGCTCCCTGGCCAGCTCGCCACTGGCCCGTGCCAGCTTCTCCCTCCGCTCGACGCTCGACGCGCGGCGAGTAAAGGTGCGCCTGGCCCAGCTCGCGTTCTCCAGCACCGCACGCGAGGTCCCCAATGCCTCGTGCGCCCTCCGCGAAAGCGAACGGGGCTGCACGCCCCGCCCGCCGTGGGCGAAGTCGAGCGCCAGGTGGCGATGACGGAAGACCATCCACCAAAGCGACGAGATCAACAACCACTGTGTCAACCACCCGAACACGCGCACGCTCGAGAGCACCCGCTCCACCGCCAGCACGGCGCCCAGGAGAAATGAGAAGAGGAGCTTCGAGGTCACCGCCCCCAACAGCCGCGTCGCCCACGCGCGGAACGCCGCGCGTCCGCCCTCGCCCAGCGCGGGGGCCAGCACCGCGGCGGGCGCCAGGAGCAGGTATAGGAGGCTCATGATCGCCGCCCCGAGCAGGCGCAGCGCGAGGAACCCGAGCACCAGCAGCATCCCCAGCAGTCCCAGGCAGATGAACGCCAGCCCGATCACCCGGGCGCCGGTGCCGCTCTGCGTGCGGAACTCCGCCTGTTCGGCCGTGGGCCCCCTGCACGGTTCTTCTTCGCCTCCGCAGAGCACGTTGAAGAGCGAGCCCGGCGTCGTGATCGAGTTGCGCGCCACCCGGTTGGCGGGCAGTGCGAGGAACAGTTCACCGTTCGTCCGCGCTCCCCGCAGCAGCGCCGCGCTCTGCCCCGGCGCCTCGCCTCCCCCGGTCGCGGCGATCTTCAGCGCGGCCGCGCGCAGCCGGGAATCCAGGCGGGCGGCATCCTCGCACCAGCTCACGTCGCCGAACTCCAGGTAGCACCAGGGCCCCTCGATCGCAGCGCTGAACACGTTCTGGTTGCCCTCGGCCAGCGTCCGGTCGGGGTGATCGGGAGTCCCCGCCATGACGGCGCCCAGGGCGCCGAGGCTGGCCTCGTTCGCCCATCCGCCGAGCACACCGACGGTTCCCGCGGGGTTCGCGATCACCCACAGGCCACCCGCCATCATCGCGAGCGTCAGCAGCGCCTCGCCCACGGTCTCGGCGACGCGGCGGCGGATCAGGCCATGGTAGGCCGCGAGCATCGAGGCGATCGCGAGCACGATCGCGAGCCAGGGCCGCGTGAAGGTCGCCTGTGTCGCCTGCAGCCCGCGCGTCAGGCCGCTCATCGCGGGGCTGTCGAGCAGGTCGATCGTGAAGCACCAGTCGAGCATCACGATCACGCCGTGCACCGCCGCGACCAGTGTTGTCCACCCGAACTGCATCATGTTCTGGGCGGTCGCCGCCGCGTCGCCGCTCCACTGCGTGAGGCCAGTGTCGATGTGCACATCGAAGGCGTAGTCGCCACTCGGCGCCTGGGCCGCCTCAAACCCCGAGGTCCGGCAGTCGCGCGCGGCGCTCGCCGTCAGGTCCGCAGCGGCCCCGTCGCGGCACAGCGGGCTGTTCAGGCCGTTGATCGCCAGCGGGTCTCCGCCGCTGGGAGGAGCGGAGGAGGAGGCTTCCGCTTCGGCGCTCACGCCCGCCGGACCGGTGCTGAGCGGGGGCCCGTTGGGCGCCCTTGTGGGGGACGACCCGGGTCCGCCCTGAGCGTGCTTCGAGGCAGCCGGCGTGGGGCCGCTCGGTGCCTGCCTGGCGTCCGGCGACACGTGCTCGAGTGGGGCAGCCGACGCTCGAGGGGCGGTCATCGCAAACACGACCAGCACGAGCGCCGGCGCTCTCATCGAGCGCGCGCGGGCGTGGTCGAGAAGTCGCGCAGCAGCGAGGGCACCACCACATCGACCTGGATCGCCTCGATCCGGCCGTGGTGGTCACGGAACAGGCAGCGCCCGGCGTCGAGCTCCAGGAGCGTCTGGCGCATCCGCCGGTCCTCCGGGTCGAGCCCGAGCAGCGCCAGCGCGCGGCGGGCCTCGGCGTCGGAGCGCATCCCGAACACGAACGTCGCCCCCAGTAGGTTCTCGAGCGACTCGCGCTCCCCGAGCAGGGTGTCGGTGACGAGTTGGGTGGAGATGATCGGGACCGCGAGCTCCGAGCGGCCCATACGCTGCAACGAGGCCAGCAGCGTGCGGCCGACGGGGTCCTTCAGCAACCTCCAACCCTCGTCAAAGCTGAACAGCTTCAATCGCTCGCGCTCGGCGCCCATGAGGTGCATCGCGAACATCGCGATCAGCCGCACGATCTGCTCCCCCACGCGCTCCGCCCGGGAGTGCTCGGAGCGCGCGGTCCCCGGCTCGGGGCCGGGGAGGTCGCGGATCGGCAGGTAGGTGACCTGGCGGTGGCCGACCGGCGGCAGCTTCACGCCGGGGTCGGCGAAGCCGAGCTGGGTCAACCCGGAGCGGGCGTAAACCCCGAGCGTCTTGGCCACCTGGGTGTCGATCTCGTCCCCCTCTCCCAGCGCCCGCACGACCTCCAGACAGGTGGGGGTGCGCGCGCAGCGGAGCACCCGGTCGACGGCGCCCACCACGGCCGTCTCCCAGGCTGGTTCGGCGCGGTCGGGCAGCAGGTCGCGCAGGAAGGACACCGCGGTGTCCTGGCGCAGGTGCTCGGGAGCGACACGCAGCGGGTCGAGCACCCCACGCAGCGCTGGGTCGGGGCGCAGCGTGACGCACTCCACATGAGGGGCGACCTGCTCGAGCAGGTGGAAGCGGTGGTCGCCCTTGGGGTCGCAGTCGATCACTCGTGCCCCCAGCAGGAAGGCCTCGTACTTGAGCTTCTGGTCGAGCGTGGTCTTCCCGGACCCGAGCGCGCCGACGCTGAGGATCGTGGTGTTGCGGTCGCTGTCGGAGCCCTCCCGCAGGTTCAGGCGCACCGGCCGCGCCGAACCGGAGAGGGTGTGGCCGAGGTAGAAGCCGCTCGCGGAGCCCGCCTCGTGGCTGGCGGTCGGCATCGTCGCGGCGACCTGCTCTGTGGTGAGTGTGTCGTCATAGCCCGCCACGCGGGTGCGCTGTCCTGGGAGGTGCTGGCAGAAGAGCTGAAGCTGATCCCCCAGCGGGCGGTGCAGTCGCACCTCTCCGTAGGCGCGCCTGCACATCTCCACGCGCTCCTCGAGCTCCTCCTCCCCGCGCGCGGCAATCGCGATCGCGAGCGTGGCGCGCAGCAGCGGGGGGCGACTGGAGGACTGCAGGTGGGCGAGCAGGTCGCGGGCCTCCTGGGTGCGCCGGTAGCCGAGGTCGGTGGCGCCCTGCTCGCCGTCGGACTCGGCGCTGAGGATCTGGTCGGCGTCCTGGATCCGCCGCCGCGCGATCCGCAGCGCCAGCTCGTTGGGCAGGAAGCGCGCGTTCAGAGAGAGGTCCACTGCGAAGGGGAGGCTCTCCACGGGCGCGAACATCAGCTCCGCCCGCGCCCCTGGGAAGTCGACCCGCTCGGGCAGCGCCCCCACCACAAGCTGCGCCTGCCAGCAGACCCCGAGCTCCGACTCGATCCGCAGCGACCGCGGGCGGTGATCGACCCAGCTGTCGCTCCAGCGCAGCACGTCGCCCTCCAGCGGGGCGAGCAGCGCTTCGCCGTTGCGCTCGAACAGGAGCGCCCGCGGCTCGTGCAGACCATCTACCTGCGGCTCCCCGAGGTCGCGGCAGAAGGCGCGGCGCACGAGCCACTGCAGCTCCGCTCCGCTGGCGGGGCGTGCGGCCAGGTAGTCAGCGAGGCGGGCGTGGGCCTGGTCGGCACGGACCCGCGCGCGCTCGAGCTCCGCGGCGCTCAGCAGCCGCCGGTCGGGCGGAAGCAGACCCCGTCTGAGCGCCTGAAGCCACTCGCGCGGATGGCGCTCGGCGGCGCGCGAGACGTAGGAGGCGACGTCGCGCTCGGGGTCGCGCAGGCTCACCAGGAAGAACACGGCGGGCCGCTGGGCCTCGAGTTCCTCGAGGCGCCGGGCGTGTTCGGCGAGGTAGCCGCCGAGCGCCCGCTCGAGGTCGGCCCGCCCACCCGTGTCGTTCCGCCCCGCCGCGCCATCCCACCCGCCCGCGCCGTCGCACTCGCTCCCGTCGCCGGGCCCGCCCATGACGTCCGGTCCGCCGGCGAGATTCCGCCCGCCCGCCAGACCGGCCATCTCCTCGGTGTAGCGGGCGATCCCCCAGCGGCGGCTGACGCGGATGATCTGCACGTCGGCGGCGACCGCCTCCAGGGCACCGAGCAGCGCGAGGAAGCGCCCGCGCTTGTCGTCCTCGGGGAGCCACCGATACGAGGCAGTCGGGACCGCGAACGCGGCCCAACCGTCGTCGAGGCCGGCGCCGAATACGAGGTTGCCGTACACGAGGCTGATCGGGGGGCGCACGTGCTCAGCGCACCCGCAGCCGAGCGCCGCGCTCGAGCGCGATGACCTGTCCAGAGGCCGGCCTGCGCGGTCCTGGCGGTTCGCGGAGCCCCACATGCGGGCGGCGGATCAGGCTACCGAGGACCCCGGAGCCGCGGGTGGAGCGCTCGTGCGCCACCCTCACCAGCACCGCGCCGGGACCGGTGTAGCGCAGGCCGCGCAGGCGCGGATCGGAGCCGTCGGGGAGCATCAGCAGCTCCTCTGGGCGCCAGACCCGTGCTGGGGACGCGCCAGAGCAAAGACCGGCCAGCTGGCGCGGCCCCAGGGCATGGCGCGCCAGCGCGGTGGCGGCCAGGTGAAACGGGCGCCCCTCCACGTGGATCATCGTGAGCAGCGCGGCGCCGCCTGCCGGCAGCAGGAGGTCGCGCAGGTACCACGGCAGCGCCCTGACGGCCGTCCCCAGCAGCGGCAGCGCGCCGGCGAGCGCGAGGCCCGCGAGGATCACGAGGCAGTAGACGACCCCCCGCACCGGAACCCCGCCGGGGTTCAACCGCAACCGGTCGACACGGTAGATGCGCCGCTCCAAGTCGAACACGGCGCGGTAGGAGCGGATCTCCATGCTCAGGAGCCGAACAGCGAGTTGACGGTGTCCTGCAGCAGGTTGATGCCCGCGGGGGTGGCAAGCAGCACGGCCACGATCCCCACCGCGAACACCCCCGCGGCCTCCTTGAAGTCGCGGCGGAAGGCCAGCACGATGCCGGCCACGGCGAACGCCAGCCCGATCAGGCTCATCGCCACCTTGCGCCCCGTGCTCCCGGCCTTGCTGGCGGCGGCTTCCAGCGAACTGCCGGTTTCGGTGGATCCGCCGGCCCCGCCGCCGGCCGCGGTTCCCCCGCTCCCGGCGGGCACGGACGCGGAGGAGTCGACCGCGGCGCGGGCGGCCACGGGCGCCAGAGCGAGGCAGGCGCAGCAGCAAGCGAGAGCCGCACAGGCGATCGCCAGCGAGCGCGGCACGCGGGAGTGAGTGGGAGAGACTGAGTTCATCGGGGCTCCTTGTGTCTAGCTGTCGGGGTCCATCTGGATGGCTGAGATCTCCCAGCGGCCCTGGGCGCGGGCGACGTCGAGTTCATAGGCGAGCGTGTACTGGGCATCGCGCTGGTCCTGGGCCTGGACGAGCGCGAGCACCGCGCCCCCGCCGGGCGCCCACTGGAGGCTCTGAAGGGACCGCAGCGCGAGCTCGATCCCGGGCGGCGAGACACGCGCTCCGACGGCGAGGTCGGCGGCCAGCTCCGAGGGTGAGCCGGCCAGGTAGTTGCGCAGGGCGCGTTCCACCACGGTGCTCAGTTCCGGTTCGCTCACTTCGCGCAGGCGCCCGCCAGAGCCGGTCTGCGCGGGGCCAGAGGCAGGCGGCCCCACGAACGCGGGGTAGCCCGCCAGCGCGAGCGCACCGCCAGCTGGGTGGAGCACGCTCACGGTGAGGTAGAGGAGCCCCGCGGTGTCGGTCTGGGCCGCGACGGTGTACACGTGCTCCCCCGGCCGCGGGTCGCGTTCCTGGACGACCTCCGTCCACTGCACCCGCTGCTCCCCGCTCGCCGGGGGTTGCAGGCCGGCGCCAGCGTCCATCCCTGGCCCCACGAACGGCGCCAGCGCGCGTTCGCGGACTTCGGGGTCCTGCGCTTCCCAGGTGAGGTATCTGCGCGCAAACAGGGCGGCGTAGCCCTCCGCAGCAAGGTCCTCGGGCGCCGGACGGCGCAGCAGCGCCGCCGGCAGCACAACGCCCGGGGGGTCGATCGCGAAGCGGGCGCTCGCCAGCAGCCCCGCGATCGCGAGCACGCAGAGCAGATGGCGGGGCAGCCCCCGCGCGAGGCGGATCCGCCACAGGGGCCGCGTCGTCACCGTCACGGCGGCGCGCGGGCGCTCGGCGGTGAACGGAGGTCGTGTGAACGGAAGTCGTTGAGACACTGCGCTCATCGGCTACCGCTCGAACCCGAATTCCGAGCCGGCGCCGCGTACGGAGGCCGTGTCCGCTGCGCCCGTCGCAGCCGTCGCGGTCTCAGCCGAAGCTGTCTCGACCGGCGGCGCCGCGGGGATCGCGATCGCGGCCGGCACCGTCGCAGGGGTATCGGTGGCGGTCGATGTGGCAGCAGGCGCCGAGATTGCTGCTCGCCCGGCGGAGCCTGGCTGCGAGCGTACAGAGGTGTGTGCCGCGAGCCGGGGTACGACATGGGTGTCGTGCTCGGCGACCGATCGAGCTGCAGCCGAGGCCCACCCAGCGCTCAGTCGGCGGCCTGCGACTCCACCGGACGCTCCTCGTCCGGCAGTAGGTGGCGAGCTCAGCGCGTGACCCTCGCGAGGCAGTCGTGAGACGATCCGTCTACTGGCAAGTCTGCGACCGCTCCCCGCCCTGGATCGCACCTCGTTCATCGCGACCGCGCCGGTCACCGCCACCGCGACGACGCAGAACGCCGCCAGTGCAACCGCGCGGCCCCACGGCCGCATGCCGCGTGCCGCGATCGAGGCGCAGGCGGGCTCGGCATCAACGGGCTCGGGCCAGTCCTCGGCCGCGAGGAACTCCTCCTCGGAGTACACGCGGTAGGGCTGGCGGGGAGCGGGGAGGAGGGTCCTCATGCGCCCCACTCCGTTCGAGGGGCCACGCCGGCGGCCGAGGGCCAAGGTGGGGAGTTACCCGGCCCCCGGCCGCGTGCGCGCGGATGGGCATCGCCACTAGGTCGCGCCTGCAACCGACCTTTGGCGTCCCAAGGGACGCGCCTATGGGGGTAGTGAGGGATGTTCATAGGTGGGTCCCTATCTCTCTGTTCCGACCCCTCCCGCGGAGCGGGACACATGTCTTGTCGCGGTTTCACGCTGAAAATCCGCTGCGGCAGGGCAGCAGCGCGCCGCCCGGCCGCGGCCTCCCGCGACGCCCGTCCCCAATCGCGGCCTCGCCATGCCACCGCTTGGCCGCGGCGCACTACCCCTCGACCTCCACCAGCCCCCGCAGGCGCGCACGGCCGCGCTGGGCGACCTTGCGGTACTTCTCGAAGGACCAGCCGAAGCGCTCACAGAACTCCGCGCGCTCCATTCCCATGGCGACCTGACAGGCGAGGACCAGCCGCTGATCGGGGCTGAGCCGCGGCGCGAGCTCCCCCACCTGCCGCAGCTCCAACCGCCGCAGCACCAGCGGGTGGACCTCCGCGCGGGGGTCGAGCACCTCCACTTCCCGCTCGCCGGAGCCACCCAACGGGAGCGCCCCCTCGAGCGCGGCCTGCAGCGGGCTGCGGCCGCGGAGCGCGCGGCGGCGGTCCCGCACGCGGGAGAGAAAGCGCTGCTCGAGCGCGTTCTCGAGGTGAGCGCGGCTGGCGAACCGCCGGCCGCCCCGCGCCCCGGCCAGGAGCTCGAGCACTGCCTGGCTCAGGCAGTCCTCGAGGTCCTCCCGCCGCAGCAGCCGACGGTGGGCGCGCAGCAGCCCCGCGCGCTTGGCGCGCGCCACGAGGGCCACCTGCTCGGCGGGGTCGTGGAGCCGCGAGAGCGCTCTCCGCTGCGGGTATCGGGTAGACACATGGGGATGTCGCACCCCGCCGCCCCCACACCCCCCTCCCAATTCGCCCCTGCCGGGAACCCGGCGCCGGGGGGGCCACGCGGTGGGCTCGCTCGGACACCCCCGTCCCCAACCCCCCCATATCCCTCCCCAAGATGACCCTCAACGAGCGTCTGCGCGCACTCGACGGCTTCCAACAGCGCCGCCGCGGGCTGAGCTTCCTGGCGGCGGTGGTGAAGAAGTTCGGCGAGGACCGCGCCGGGCAGCTCGCGGCGCTGATCGCCTACTACGGGTTCTTCGCGCTGTTCCCGCTGCTGCTGGTGTTCGTGACCGTGCTGGGCTTCGTCCTGGAGGGCAACCGGGGAGCACAGGAGAGCGTGCTGCACTCCACGCTCAGCCAGTTCCCGATCATCGGGGAGGAACTCCAGCACAACATCCACTCGCTGAAGGGCAGCGGGATCGGGCTGGCGATCGGGGTGGTGGGCTCGCTGCTCGCGGGCCTCGGCATCACGGGCGCCGCCCAAAACGCGTTCAACGCCGTGTGGCACGTGCCGCACAAGGATCGCCCGAACTTCATCGCCTGGCGGCTGCGGGGTCTGGGGCTGATCTTGGCCCTTGGCCTCCTCATGATCCTCTCCACCGTGGTCGCGGGCTATGTCACGGCCGCCGGCACCGGTGCGCTGGCGACGGCGGGCGGCGTGGTAGTCGCGCTCGCCGCGAACCTGCTGCTGTTCTTCACCGCCTTCAGGCTGCTCACCACGCGCGAGGTGCCCACCCGCGAGCTGCTCCCCGGCGTGGTCGTCGCGGCGGTGCTGTGGCAGATCCTCCAGCACGTGGGCGCCTACTACGTGGCACACGTGGTACGCCACGCGAAGGAGACCTCCGGCCTGTTCGCCTTCGTGCTGGGGCTGCTCTCGTGGCTGTACCTGGGGGCCCAGGTGACGCTGTTCGCGATGGAGGTCAACGTGGTGCGCGCACGGCGACTGTGGCCGCGCAGCTTCTTCTCGCAGCCGCTCCTGGAGGCCGACAAGCGCGCGCTCACCTCGCTGGCGGAGGTGGAGGAGCGCATGGAGGAGGAGAACGTGGAGGTCAGCTTCGAGGACCCCGTGTGAGCCCCTTGCGCTCCGCGAATCCTTTGTTATACTAGCTATCAATTCGTAACCTCATATGGAGGGTATACCGATGCCCGCAAGCTCAGATAACGGAAAGTCCCAGCCCCAGCCCACCCCCCGCCCGGAGGCCGTCTCCTCTTCGGAGCGCCAGCTTCTGCGGCTGATCCCCCTCGACGACACGGTGGTGTTCCCCAACATGGGGATCACCCTCACCGTGGACGTGGGCGAGGACGAGCGCGTAGTGCTCGTGCCCCGCCACGAGAGCGAGTTCCTCGAGGTCGGCACGATCGCCGAGGTCGAGGACCACCTGCGCCTGCCCGGCGGCGGGCGCGCCGTGGCGCTCTCCGGCCAGCACCGCGCGCTGATCGGCGCGGCCCAGACCGGCGCCGACGGGGAGCTGCGCGTCGAGATCGACGAGCGCCCCGACGGCGTGCCCACCGACGGGCGTACCCGCAACCTCGAGCGCGAGTACCGCGCGATCGTCGAGGAGATCCTCGAGCTGCGCGGCGACGACGGGCGGATCGCGGCGTTCCTGCGCGCGATCGTGGAGCCCGGCCCGCTGGCGGACTCCGCCGGCTACTCCCCCAACCTCTCCTACGCGCAGAAGGTCGAGTTGCTGCGCACGCTCGACGTCGCCGACCGCCTGGAGCTGGCTGTGAAGTTGCAGCGCGAGTCGCTGGCCGAGCTGCAGGTGCGCAAGCGCATCCGCGAGGACGTGCAGGACGGCGCGGAGAAGCAGCAGCGCGAGTACTTCCTGCGCAAGCAGATGGAGTCGATCCGCAAGGAGCTGGGCGAGGACGAGGGCTCGGTCGCGGACGAGTACCGCACCAAGATCGAGGAAGCCCACATGCCTGAGGAAGCCGAGAAGCAGGCCCTCAAGGAGCTCGGGCGGCTGGAGCGGATGGGCGAGCAGACCGGCGAGTCCAGCATGATCCGCACCTACCTGGACTGGCTGATCGCGCTGCCCTGGGCCAAGCGCTCGGAGGAGCACCTCGACCCCACCGCGGCACGCGCGGTGCTGGACGCCGACCACGCGGGCCTGGAGGACGTCAAGGACCGCATCGTGGAGTACCTCGCGGTGCGCAAGCTGCGCCAGGACCGCGGCATCGAGGCCGACCCCAAGTCCGGGGCGATCCTCACGCTGATCGGCCCCCCCGGCACCGGCAAGACCTCGATCGGCGAGTCGATCGCCCGCGCCCTGGGACGCGAGTTCGTGCGCATGTCCCTCGGCGGGGTGCGCGACGAGGCCGAGATCCGCGGGCACCGGCGCACCTACATCGGCGCCCTGCCGGGCCGCCTGGTGCGCGCGCTGCGCGACGCGGGCACGATGAACCCGGTGATCCTGCTCGACGAGGTCGACAAGGTCGGCGCGGACTGGCGCGGGGACCCCTCCGCGGCGCTGCTCGAGGTCCTGGACCCCGCGCAGAACCACTCCTTCCGCGACCACTACCTCGACGTGGAGCTGGACCTCAGCCAGGTGATGTTCATCGCCACCGCCAACGTCGCCGACACGATCCCCGGCCCGCTGCTGGACCGCATGGAGGTGATCCGCTTCGACGGCTACACCAGCGAGGAGAAGCTCGCGATCGCCAAGGGCTACCTGTGGCCGCGCCAGCGCGACCGCAACGGCCTGCTCGAGGGCGAGGTCGAGATATCCGACGAGCTGCTGCGCACGGTCATCGCGGAGTACACCCGCGAGGCAGGCGTGCGCTCGCTGGAGCGCGAGCTGGGCACCCTGCTGCGCAAGACCGCCACGAAGATCGCCTCCGACCTGCCCGCGGAGGAGGCAAAGTCCCCCGAGAGCGAGCAGGACGACGCCAACGAGGCCGATGCCGTGAAGTCGGAGGGCACAGAGCCGGCCGGTGAGGAGTCGGCCGTCGAGCCCACCGCAAAGCCCACGGACACCACGAAGTCGGAGGAGGCCGAGCCCGCCGAGCAGGAGCAGCTCGTTGAGCCGGCCGAGCAGAGGGCACCCAAGCGGGAGCCCGCGCGCGGGACCCCCGTGGAGATCGATCTGGAGACCGTGCGCGAGGCGCTGGGTCGCCAGAAGTTCTTCCAGGAGTCCGCCTCCCGCACCGCGACCCCCGGCGTGGCCACCGGCCTGGCCGTGACGGGCACCGGCGGGGACGTGCTGTTCGTGGAGGCCACCGCGATGAAGAGCTCCGGCTCCGGCGGTGGCGGCGGACTGGTGCTCACCGGCCAGCTGGGCGACGTGATGAAGGAGTCGGCGCGCATCGCCCTCTCCTACGTGCGCGGCCACGCTGAGGAGATCGGGATCGAGGAGAGCGCCTTCGAGGGACAGGAGTTCCACGTCCACGTGCCCGCGGGCGCGATCCCCAAGGACGGCCCCAGCGCGGGGGTCACGATGGTCACCGCGCTGGCCTCCCTGCTCAGCGGGCGGGCGGTGAAGCACACCGTGGGGATGACCGGCGAGGTCACCCTGCAGGGGCGTGTGCTGCCGATCGGGGGGCTCAAGCAGAAGGTGCTGGCGGCCCACGCGGCCGGTCTCACCGACGTGATCCTGCCCGAGCGCAACCGCGGCGACCTGGACGACATCCCGCAGGAGGTCCGCGAGCAGATGACCTTCCACCCGGTGATGACCGTCCAGGAGGTCCTCGACCGCGCACTGGAGCCCACGCGCGATGTCGCCCACCAGCTCTCCTGAGCGCCCACCCGCGATGCCGTTCACCTGCCATGCCACCCGCCAGCTCCCGTAGGTGCCAGCCCGTTCCCGTGGAGGTCCGCCGTGCGGCGGACCTCCTGGAGCGGCGCTGGCAGCTGTCGATCATCTACGCCGCGCTCACCGGAGCGCTGCGCTTCAGCGAGTTCGCGGAGGCCGTGCACGGGATCTCCCCACGGATGCTCTCCGAGCGCCTGCGCGACCTCGAGGCGGCGGGCCTCGTCGAGCGCACCGTGATCCCCTCGAGCCCCCCCACCGTCGAGTACCGTCTCACCGCCCGCGGCCGGCGCCTCGCGCCGGTGGTGGAAGCGATGCGCGCCTACGCCCAGGGGTAGCACGCCCAGGGGCAGCGGTCGGGATTCCCCAGAGCCGGCGCCAGCGCCCAGGATTGGCGATCGGCCTCCGCGGGAGAGCGGCAACCCTCAGGGGCGTATCGCTTTCAGCGGACCACGACCTTGCCGACCATCCCTTCGGCCGCGTGGATCGTGCAGCGGTAGTTGAAGGTCCCGGCGTGGTTGAAGCGCACGGTGAACGAGCCGCGCGTCTGAGTGCGCGAGACGAAGCCGGGAGCGGTCACGTTGTGGAGGGTGCTCCCGTCACGCCACACCCACATGACGCTTTCGCCGCGGTCGATCGTCAGCGTGCTCGGGTGGAAGCGGCGGTCCTTGAGCACCACCGTATGGGTCTCCGCCGCCGTGCCGGCGCTGGCGACCACTGCCGTGGGAGCCATGATCGCCAGGCACGCGATGAGCAGGACCGCTGTGCTCCACCTCATGAGGTGCATCGGGGTCTCCCTTTCGTTTCGCCTGGGCGCCGGCCTTCGCGGCGTTGCCCTCACCTCCCGGACCCCGCGTCGCCTAGAATCTTTCATCCCCCCACTGCATTCATCCTAACCGCCGCCCGATCCTCGAGCGTCTTCTTGACGACGCTCGTCCCCTGTTCCATCATCTCGCGGGTGGGAGCCGCGAGGGTGTTCGGGAGAAGATCGGCGACCCAGACGAACCTGCAGGCACCCTCGTCGTCGGTGAAGACCTGCGCCGACCCGTTGTGGTGGGTGTAGGGCCCATCGACCACCGACCACACGAGCCGGCGGTCCTCCTCGTCGAGATCGATGAGTACCTCGCGGAGCACCGTGCCATTGAAAAAGGTGACGATCCTGTCCTCTCCCTCCAGGCGCGTGTCGAGGACGAAACCCGGCACCAGACGCCGATGCAGTGCACCCCAGTCGCGAACGGCCGCCCAAACGTCCTCCGGGCGCGCATCGATCTCGATCTCCGTGCGTATTGAAGCCATCTATCCATCTCCGATCTGTTGAGGGAAGACATTGGGCGGAGGGTGCAGAGCCCGAGCGCGATCCCACACCCCGACTCGCCCAATCGCACATGGTGATGATCTCGGCGCCGGTTGTCTGGCGGAAATCGGCCCACGTCAGGCTCCGGTCGATTCGGAGTGTTGGCCAGGCGCCCCCGGCGGGGCGAGCGGGTGGGGCCCGGCGGCCGGCCAGCGCCAGGTCCTCCCCCGCCAGTAGGCTCCGGCAGACGCCGCAGCCTCTTCGTGCCACGCCGACCTGGGAGCGACCATGGACGTACCGATCCTCCGCCTGCACGACTCCGCGCAGGAGCCCCACTATGCCACCGCGGGCTCCAACGGCTTCGATCTGTGCACCGCCGAAGCAGCCGAGATCGCCCCCGGGGAGATCGCCCTCGTGGGCACCGGCCTGGTCTTCGCGACGCCACCCGGCTGGTGCCTGCTGGTCTGCCTGCGCTCCTCGGCGCCGCGGAAGTTCGGAGTGATCCAGCCGCACGCGGTGGGAGTCATCGACGAGGACTACCGAGGCCCCACGGACGAGCTGCGGCTGCAACTGCTGAACTTCACCGCCAAGTCCACCAGCATCCCCACGGGCAGCCGCATCGCGCAGGGCGTGTTCGTGCGCGCGGATCGAGCGCAGTGGAGCGTGCACGATCCCGGCGAGGGCAGCCGTGGGGGCTTCGGCAGCACCGGCGGATAGGCCAGGGCGCGCAGCCACCCAAGCTTCGCGGCCAGCGGGAGGGGCAATGCTCAAGGTCGCATTTCAAACATCCGATGCCTGCCAGGATTCGTTCTAGCCATACGAGTCGCGATCACTGGAATCAAACGGGAGAGGCTCAGGGAGACAAACGGCGGCGTCCTTTGGAAGAATCGCGGAGATGGCAGAGAACTACCGGGAGCTCCCCGGAGACATAGCGGTCCCCACGGACGACGGAGCCGCCGATCACCTGCCGGGCCTGGAGGTGCCGGGTCTGATGCTGAGCTCGACGCTGGGTGGACAGCTCGATCTGAGCACGGCCACGGAGCGGCTGGCCGTGGTCTACGTCTACCCCCGCACGGGCGTGCCAGGCGAACCGCTGCCGGTGGGGTGGGATCGGATCCCCGGTGCGCGCGGCTGCACCCCCCAGAGCTGCGCCTTCCGCGACCACGTGCTGGAGCTCGCCGCCTACGGAGCCTCGGTGCTCGGCCTGAGCGCACAGCCGCATTCCGAGCAGCGGGAGTTCGCGGGGCGCGAGCACATCCCCTATCCCCTGCTGAGCGATCCCGACCTGACGCTCGCCGGGATCCTGGCACTGCCCACCTTCGAGGCCGCCGGGAGGCGCTACTACCAGCGCCTGACCTTCATCGCTCGCGAGCGGCACATCGCGAAGGTCTTCTATCCCGTGTTCCCCCCGCACCACAACCCCGCCGAAGTCCTGGACTGGCTGGCCGATCAGCCCGCCTAGCCCGCGACCGGGACGGCCGGATGCCCACCTCGGCCGGACGCCGACCGGGGTTCAAAGCTCAGAAGGCAACCCCCTCGGGCTGCACTCCGAGCTCCCCCAGCGCGGATGGCTCCGCCGTTGCGCCGGGGAGGCCGCGCAGCGAGACCATCCGCAGGGCGAGCGGGGTGGCGAGCAGGACGGCGAGCGCCATCGCGAGAAAGGCGACGGTGGGGTGGTGGACGAGGGCCTGCACCAGCAGCGCCACGACCAGCCCCCCCAGATTGCCGGCCATCCACACGATCGCCCCCGCGGTGCCGGCCGCGGGACCGGCGAGCCGCTCGGCGACGGTCATCAGCACAGGCAGGGCGGGCAGCAGCAGGAGACCCATCGCCACCATCACGAGCGCCTTGCCGGCGATCCCTGGGAGCACCCCCAGCGCGACGCTGCCCAGACAGCCCGCAGCGATCACCGCCACCATGAACCCCCGCTCCACTCCCCGGCTGACGATTGCGGCGGGGAGCACCGCACAGCCCACGGTTCCCGCGAGGATCATCCCGACCAGCAGCGCGCCGGCGGCGGTTTCGGACACCCCGGAGGGGTGCAGCAGCGTCTGCAGCCAGGTGGAGAGCGCGACAAACACCCCGAAGCCCAGGAACGCGAGGCCCGACATGGTCCTGATCTCAGGCCGCGCCCACAGCGCCCGCGCGATGCCGCGCTCGATCGCGGTGTGCTCCCCCGCGCCGCTGCCGGGCCGGCGCAGGGCGTAGGCCAGAGCGCCCGCCGCGAGGACACCGATGGCGGCCTGGATCTCGAGCAGAAGCTCCAGGCGCGCCCCGCCGAGCAGCGGGCCGAGCAGCAGTGCGGCGAGCATCCCGACGAACCCCGCGGCGGAGGCCAGCGAGATTCCCAGCGCCCGTGCGTGCACCGGCAGGTATTCGCCGGGGAGCTTGGCCACCGCACTCATGACCAGCGGCTGGGCAAGCGCCACCAGCGACTGACCGGCGAGCGCCCACGCGAACGTCAGGCCGCCCAGACGCAGGAGCCCGCCGGCGGCGACGAGCGCGCCCCCGAGCGCCAGCGAGGGGCGGAACCAGCGGTCCAGCAGGGCGCCCGCGGGGATCGCGAGCGCGACGTAGAGCAGCGGGAAGATCTCCGCGAGCCAGCCGATCGCGTCGACTGAGACCCCGTAGCGTTTGGCGGAGTCGGTGGTGATCGCCGCGTAGGTCAGCCACAGCATCTGGGTGGCCGCCGCCACCAGTCCGTATGCCGCGACCACGCGCCAGCCCGCCGCGGCCGACTTCCGATCGGTGGTGATCCCTGCCGCCTCAGCACCCATTGCGCGATCCTTCCTAGCAGAAATCGCGGGCGTTCGAGCGGGAGATCGAGGCTCGAACGCCAAGGTTTTCCGCTGTCGAGCGCGGAGCTTTTCGATATTTAGTTCTGTCCCGCCTGCGCCGATAAAGCGAGGGTGGCCCGGGGAGAGCGACAGTGAGCACGCGCTCGAGCACCTGGTATGCCGGCCGGACCAACACTGGCGTCGACCCCCCCCGGGGACTGCCGCTGGGACGTCTCGTGCGGTGGCTGCCCGCCGTGGTGACCGCAAGCGTGGCGGCGCTCACGCTCGTGGGCGCGTTTGCGGCGGAGCGCCAGGCGCAACACAACGCCCAGGCTCAGCGTGCCACCCTCTCCGCGAACATCCGCACACAGGCGGTGCACACCGTGGACGCGGCGATCCAGCGCACCATGGAGCTCGCGGCGAGCCTCGGCGCGGACTGGCCTGCGCACGCGGGGATCTTCGCCGCGGTCGCCCGGGGCCTCGAGCGCGAACCGGGGATCAACGGCGTGGGGCTCGTAGAAGCTTTGGGGGCCACCCGGCGCGAGGGCTTCGAACGCCGCTACGGCCCGCTCCAGCTGGGCGCTCCCGGAGGGTCGCGGCACGCGGCGCCGCGGATGGCGGAGTACTACGTGGTGCTCGACAGCGCCCGAAGCTCCGGGGGGCCCAGCGACGTCGGATTGGACATCGGCGGCGAGCCCACCCGCTTGGCCACGCTGCTGGCCGCGGCTCGTTCGGCGCGACCGCGCGCGACGCCACCCGTGCACCTGATGAGCGCCAACCAGCTGGGGACGGTGCTCTACGTACCGATCTACCGGCGCTCCCCGCTCGCGCTCCGCACTCCCGCGCAGCGTCTGGGAGCCCTGCGGGGGTTCGCATCGATCGGCTACAGCTATGAGCTCCTCGGGCCCGCGCTGCTGCGGACGATCCCGCCAGGCACCGCCTTCTCGCTCGAGGACAGCGGTGTGCGGCTGCTCGCACAGGGGTCCCCGCGCAACGCGATCAGCTCGCCGATCGCGGTGGCGGGACGCTCCTGGACACTGGCGGTAGGGGAGCCCTCCCCGGACCACTCGCTGCCGGTGACGATCCTGCTGGTCGGACTGCTGGGGACGCTGCTCGTGGGAACGTTCGGCGTACAGGCGGGGCGACGGGAGCGCTATGCGCAGGCGCTCGTCGCGCGCCGCCTCGCCGAGCGCGATCAGGCCGAGCGGGCGCTCGAGCAGGCCCGCACCGAGGAAGCCGACGCCCGCCGCCGCTACGAGGCAGAACTGAAGTACATGGCCGACCACGACCCCCTGACGGGCCTGCTGAACCGCCGTGCCTACGAGCGCAGCCTGGAAGAACATCTCGCGCGGGGCGAGCGCTACGGCCACCAGGGCGCGGTGATGGTGCTGGACCTGGACAACTTCAAGGAGGTCAACGACACCCTCGGCCACAGCGCCGGCGATGAGCTGATCGTGCGCGTCGCGGGCGCCCTGGCGACACGCCTGCGCGAGAGCGACACGCTGGCGCGCCTCGGGGGCGATGAGTTCGCGATCCTGACCCCCACGGGGGAGCGCCCTGAGGCGCAGCGACTGGCGTCCTCGCTGCTGGGGGTGATCCGCCGCGAGCACGCCGCGCGCGGGCCGGGGGGGCGGGAGCGGCCGATCACGGCCTCGATCGGCATCGCACCGCTGGAGGGAACCGAGAGCCTGCAGGCGGAGGAGGCGCTGATCAACGCGGACCTCGCGATGTACGACGCCAAGGAGGCCGGCCGCGACCGCAGCGTGGTCTACGGCGGCGCCAGCCGCGGTCAGGCGCACATCGAGGCGCGCCTGGAATGGGCCGAGCGCATCCGCGCGGCGCTCGACGAGGACCGCCTGGTGCTGCATGCTCAACCGGTGGTGGAGACCGCCACGGGGCGCACCACCCAGCACGAGCTGCTGGTGCGGATGGTGGACCCCCACGGCGACCTGATTCCCCCGGGGAGCTTCCTGCCGGTCGCGGAGCGCTTCGGGCTGATCCGCGAGATCGATCGCTGGGTGGTGACCCGCGCGATCCGCATGCTCGGGGTACATCGCGCAGAGGGTCGCCGGCCGACGGTGGAGATCAACCTCTCCGCGCAGTCCCTCGGGGACTCCCAGCTGGCGGTCCACATCGGCCGCGAACTGCGCGCCGCGGGGGTGGAGGCGACCCAGCTGATCTTCGAGGTCACCGAGACCACCGCGATCGGCAACATCGTGGCGGCGCGCACCTTCGCGGAGCGGCTGGGGGAGCTTGGGTGCCGCTTCGCGCTGGACGACTTCGGGGCGGGCTTCGGCTCCTTCTACTACCTCAAGCACCTCCCCTTCGACTACATCAAGATCGACGGGGAGTTCGTGCGCAACTGCACCGCGGACCCCACGGATCGGCTGGTGATCGGAGCGGTGGTGGAGCTCGCGCGGGGGATGGGCAAGCGCACGATCGCGGAGTTCGTGGGCGACGAGGCCACGCTCGGCATCCTGAGGGAGCTGGGGGTGGACTACGCCCAGGGCTTCCACCTTGGCCGGCCAGCGCCGCTCGAGCACTGGCTGAGCGTGCCCTCCAGGCCCGGGCGCTAGGGCGAACTCGATTAGGTTTGCACGCCTGGAGGGGCAGGCACCGCCCATCATGCGCCAGCGCGTCACAGCCCGTCAAAAGGCTGTGCCTCGCCTGTGCCGTCCCTTAAAAGATCGGCCCGCCGGGGGCAGCGGACCGATCTGGGAGGGAATGAGGGAGGGATGCTCCTCGGTGCGTATTTTCCCCCGCTGGGTCAGACCCAAACCTCGACTTTATCCATATTGGAATGAATGGAACTCAGCCTTGTGACAATCGGGACGAAGCGATTCTGGGGACGACTCGATTCTTTGGTTCTGCCGCACAGCCCACGGGCACGTTGACGCACTGGGCCGGCTTCGCCCTACGTGGAGGGCAACAGCGACCGCGAGTACCGGCCCTCCGCGGGGGAACGCCTGCGCTCCAGCGACTCCTTGACGCTGTAGAGGCTGCGGTCGGCACGGGCGAGACAGGCATCGAGGTCCTCGCTGGGCAGCCACCCGCTGATCCCCACCGACCAATCCACCGGGAAGTCCTCCACGCGCAGACGCTCGAGCACCTCGCCGGCCTCGCGGGAGGAGGTGGCGGGGAGCAGCAGCACGAACTCGTCCCCGCCGTGGCGCGCGAGGATGTCACCGGGACGCAGACGCTCCCTCCAGGCGCGCCCCAGATCCGCCAGGAGCCGGTCCCCCGCGGCATGCCCAAGCCGATCGTTGATCTGCTTGAAGCCGTTGAGGTCGAGCACGGCGAGCGCCATCGGTGTGCGGGTGCGCTCCGCGATCGCCCGCTCGCGAGCGGCGAGAGCGAGGAAGCCGCTGCGGTTGAGCAGGCCAGTGAGCGGATCGGTGTCGGCGCGTAGGCGCAGGTTCGCGCTGAGGTTGGCGAGCACGAGCGCAGTTGACCACACGGTGCCGGTCACGATCACCCACACGATCGTCATGTTGGGCAGGCCGCCCACGATGAGACCCACCGCGAAGCCCGCGGAGATCAGCAGCGCCTGCGCGAGGACCGCGCGGCGGGAGAAGAAGTGGGCCACGTACATCGCGGTCCACGGGTAGGCGAAGGCGGCCAGCATCACACCGGCGCCGGTGCGGGCGTTGGCGACCATCACGCTCACGGTCACCGCGCTCAGCGCCATCAGCACCTGTATGAGGGTCGCGGGCGCCTTCCGGGCGAAGATCCACAGCCCCACGCCCACCGCGGAGGCGAGCACCCCGATCGTGAGCTCCAGTTGCACGGGCTCCCGGGCGCTGACGGGGAAGGCGACCGCGGCGAGACACGCCAGGCCACGGCACACATACAGGAGCGCCGCGGCCCACACCATCGGCGGCCGCGTGGCGTGCAGCCGCTTCAGTGCGCGGTGACAACCGCGCAGGGGATGCAAACCGAGCATGTGCTCGTTTCTTCGGATCGACCCCGCGCCGGCTTGAGCGCCCGGGGCTCAAAAAGCTCGCAACTTCGATACAAAACGGCGAGCCAGGGTCGCCAAAGCCGCTCAGGTGCCCGCGGGTACCGCCGGATGAGCGGGGGGACTCGCGCAAGCAGCAGCGGCACCGGCGGCACCCCTGGATCGGCTAGCCTGAGGGGATGATCTTCGGTCGCCGCCAGACCAGCATGGTCGACCCAGCCTCGGCGCTCCCGGGCCGCTCTCAAGAGCTTGCAGTGCCGGAGCGCCATGAGGTGCTGGGGACACCGCTGCGGGGCCCCCTCCCGGAGGGGGTCGAGAGGGCGATCTTCGGAATGGGCTGCTTCTGGGGTGAGGAGCGGCTCTTTTGGCAGGCGCCGGGGGTGTACACCACAGCGGTGGGCTACGCGGGGGGGTACACCCCGAACCCCACCTACGAGGAGGTGTGCTCGGGGCGCACCGGCCACGCGGAGGTGGTGCTGGTCGCCTTCGACGCCGCCGCGACCAGCTTCGAGGAGATGCTGAGGCTGTTCTGGGAGGGCCACGATCCCACGCAGGGGATGCGCCAGGGAAACGACGCCGGCACCCAGTACCGCTCGGTGATCCTCTGGGACGGAGACTCCCAGCGCGCGCAGGCGCAGGCCTCGCTCGAGGCCTACCAGGTGATGCTGACCGCAGCGGGCCACGGAGAGATCACCACCGAATTGATCGAGGGGCCCCCCGCGCACCCCTTCTACTACGCGGAGGCCTATCACCAGCAGTACCTCGCCAAGAACCCCGGCGGCTACTGCGGGCTGGGCGGCACCGGGGTCAGCTGCCCCGTGGGTCTCGCCGCCGGCGGCTGAGCGGCGGACCGGACCGCTGGCCGAAACCGACCCGCCCGGGTC
The DNA here is from genome assembly GCA_963713985.1 of uncultured Solirubrobacterales bacterium. Taxonomy (GTDB): domain Bacteria; phylum Actinomycetota; class Thermoleophilia; order Solirubrobacterales; family Solirubrobacteraceae; genus Palsa-744. The sequence goes on from OY970219.1 coordinate 3,541,743, forward strand.
GCGGCCCCTCTCTCGGCCTCCCGGTCGTGCAGCCTCTCCCGGATCGCGCTTCCTTCCCGGATGGGGATCTCCCGGATCGCAGCCTCCCTCCTCCGCGGGCCGCCCGACGGGCCGCGGCGTGATCCGACGGGCCGCCCCGAGACGCCTGCGGCCCCGCCGAAGCGGGGCCGCAGTTCCATCGCGTGGAGGAGGAGTCAACGCCCAGAGGATGGCGTGCTCCAGCCGGAGGCATCCTTGCCTACGCTGTACCTCCCACGGTCGCCGGCGTGGGCTGCCACGACGGCGCGTGGGGCCCCCCGAGTGTGGGCACGTCGGAGGGGTAGACCTCGTTGCCGTGGATCGCATGGTCCCCGATCTCGAGCTCCTCGTCGGTGAGACGGAGCGGTATGAAGATACCGATCAGCTTCAGGATCAGGAATGTGGCCACCGCCGTCCAGACGATCACGAACAGAGCGGTCTCGGCCTGCCAGCGCAGCAAGGTCCAGCTGCCGTTGATGAGCAACCCAGATTTCCCTGGCAGGTTTGGCGTACTGCCCACGCCGATGTACTCGACGACATTTGGATCGGCCAGCAACCCGACCATCAGGCCCCCGAACAACCCGGCGATTCCGTGAGTGTAGATCACCCCCAGCGTGTCGTCGACGCTGCGGAACATCGGCGCTCGGCTGAGGTAGCGGATCGCAAACCACACGATCGTCGCATCGACCACACCGATGACGATCGCGCCGTACCCGTTGACGAAGCCGGCGGCTGGTGTGATCCCGACCAGGCCGGTGATCATGCCGTTGACGGCCCCGATCATGGAGGGCTTGTCGCGGTAGATGTAGTCCCACGCGATCCACACCATCATCGCTACGGCGGTGGCCAGGTTGGTGTTGATCACAGCCGCCGAGGCGTCTGCGCCGGCGTAGTAGGAGTCCCCACCGTTGAAGCCGTTCCAGCCGAGCCAGAGCAGACCCGCCCCGACCGCGACCATCAACAGGTTGTTGGGCGCGTCGATCTCTCGATCTCGCTGCAATCGTGGTCCGATCACCCACGCGAAGACGAACCCGGACACACCCGCGGAGAGGTGGATCACATAACCACCGGAGTAGTCCAACGCGCCGTGCGCCGCGAAGTAGCCGCCGCCCCAGATCAGGAACGCGTCGATCGCGTACACGAACGTGATCCACAGCACCACGTAGGGGATCCACGCCTTCAGGTTGACGCGCCCGAGCACCGAGCCGAGCGCCAGGATCGGTGTGATCGCGGCGAACACGAACTGGAAGTACACGAGCGAGGCCTCGGGGAAGTGGAACGGCGGGCCTTCGGTGATCGACGGGATATCCGCCTGGGCCTCCTCGCCCACGTGCCCGAGCACGCTTCCGGGCTTGCCGACGAACGTGTCGAAGAAGCCTTTCCCAGATCCGATCGGATGACCGAAGCCCATCTTGAATGCCCACAGACACCACACGATCAGCGTCACACAGAACGCCACGAACGTGAGCATCATGCTGTTGACCGACCAGCGCTTCTGCATGACGCCGCCGTACAAGACCGCCAGGCCCGGCAGGCTCATCAGCCCGACGAACGTGGCCGCGGTCATCTGCCACGCGTTGTCACCTGCGTTCAGCCAACTTGGGTATGACAGCCAGGTCATGTGCCTCCGTTTCCCTTCGTTGTGGATCGCCGGCTCCGCCCACGGACGGAACCCGCCGTTGCGATCCCGCTATGAAATCCGTCTTGCAGCGAGGGCGCCAGGGACATCGTGGCCAACACTTGGGCGGCCTCTTTCGACATTTGTCGAGATGCCCATGGCGACCCAGGCCCGAACTCGAGTCTCCGACCAACCCTCACCAAACCGGTGTCCGCCGTCAGGGCCTCAACCCCGGCGGTCGAACGGGAAGCCGGCCCGGCGGCAGTCCTCGCGCAGCTGCGCGACGACGCTGTGGAACGCGCCCGGCGTGGCGCAGATGGCGCGGGCCTGCGAGCCGCAGGCGTGTACGGTGGCGCCGCCCAGGGTGGAGGCGAAGGTCAGTTCGATGCAGTCCCTGCGCGCGGGCGAACCGCTCGTCAGGGCAAAGACGCCGAGGCCGGCAGCGGCGAGCGCCACGCAGGCGAGCAGCGCGGCGACGGCGGTCCGCTCGCGCCGCCCCCAGCGCAGCGGCTCGGAGAGCCGCCGGGACTGATCCTGCATGATCATGCGATCGGCAACGCTACCGCTCGGCGGCGCCCGGCCCGGTGTCCCCGGAGGGACCGGGGTCCGCCCCCGGGGATGACCCCGAAGACCCGGCCGCGGATCTGGGGGACCCCTCGGCGGCGTCGAAGGCGAGCGCGGCGGAGTTGATGCAGTAGCGCTGGCCCGTGGGACCGGGGCCGTCGTCGAAGACGTGCCCGAGGTGGCCCCCACAGCGGCGGCAGAGCACCTCGGTGCGGCGCATGAAGAGGCTCTTGTCCGCGCGCAGCTCCACGGCCTCCGCCACGGCCGGCTCGGTGAAGCTGGGCCACCCCGTACCCGACTCGAACTTGGTGTCGGAGCCGAACAGCTCCGCGCCGCAGCCGGCGCACCGGTAGGAGCCGCTCTCCTTGTTGTAGACGAGCTCCCCCGTGAACGGCGCCTCGGTGCCCGCGCGACGCAGGACCTCGTACTGCTCGGGGGTCAACTGCTCGCGCCACTCCTGCTCGGACTTGACGACCTCGGAGTCGCTCATGACCATGTTCTAGCACCGCGGCACGCACGCATCCGTATCGCCCGATGCGGGTAGTAGCTCGTGGAGCAGACGATCGAGCAGGCCCACCGGGAAAGGAGCAAGCATGGAGACCGTCAGCCTTGGCCGCACCGGACTCGAGGTCTCGCGCATCTGCCTCGGCACTTGGCAGTTCGGTGGCGATTGGGGGGAGATCGACCGCGAGGAGGCGATCGCGACGGTGAGTCGCGCGCGGGAGCTCGGGATCAACTTCTTCGACACCGCCCAGGCGTATGGCTTCGGGGCCTCGGAGGAGCTCCTGGCCCAGGCGCTCGAGGGGGTACCGCGGGAGGAGGTGGTGATCGCCACCAAGGGCGGGCTGCGCAGGGAGGGCGAGGACCTCCTGCGCGACGCCAGCCCGCGGTGGCTGCGCGCGGGCCTGGAGGAGAGCCTGCGCCACCTGCGCACCGACTACGTGGACATCTATCAGGTCCACTGGCCAGACCCGGACACTCCGTTCGAGCAGACGGCGGCGGCGCTCGAGGAGTTCGTGCGAGAGGGCAAAGTGCGCCACGTGGGGGCGTCCAACTACGACGCGCTCCAGATCGCGCAGTTCGAGCGCACCCGCAGGCTGGACACACTGCAGCCTCCCTACCACATGCTGCGCCGCGAGATCGAGCGGGCGGTTCTGCCCTACTGCCGCGAGCAGGACATCGGAGTACTGATCTACGGCCCGCTCGCGCACGGCTTCCTGAGCGGGCGCTTCACGCGCGAGACCCGCCTCGCCGAGGACGACTGGCGCGCGGGCAGCGCCCTGTTCAGCGGGGAGGCGTATCGGCGCAACCTGCGGATCGTGGAGCGCCTGGAGACGCTGGCGGGAGCGCTCGAGATCACCGTCGCACAGCTTGCGATCGCGTGGACCCTCGCCAACCCCGCGGTGCACGTGGCGATCGTGGGCGCCCGACGTCCCGCCCACATCGAGGGGGCGGCACCCGCCGCGGGGGTCCATCTCGACGCGGACGCACTCATGCAGGTGGAGGAGATCCTGGCCGAGGCCGCGACGGTCGGGGGACCCACCCCAGAGGGGGTTTGACAGGGCTCCGCCAGCGCACTGCTACCCTGATTCTTACGTTCACGTCAGCTTCGACAAGACCTCGCTTCGGAGTGGCGGAAGGCCACGCCCACTACAAGTGGTGGGCCCTCTCCTGCACCAGCCTCGGCATGCTGCTCGCGGCGACCAACTCGGGGACGCTGATCATCGCGCTGCCCGATCTCGAGCGCTCGCTGCACGCCAGCCTGCTCGCGCTGGTGTGGGTGATCCTCGCCTACCTGATCGCCGCCACGGTGCTCGTACTGATGGCGGGCCGGCTGTCTGACCTGTTCGGGCGCAAGAAGGCCTACATCGGCGGCTTCCTCGTCTTCGCGCTCGCCTCCCTGGGGGCCGGCTTCTCGCCCGACGCCAACGTGCTGATCGTGTGGCGCGTACTGCAGGGGATCGGCTCGGCCTTCCTGTTCGCCAACGCGGCCGCGCTGGTCACCGACGCCTTCCCGCACGATGAGCTCGGCCTGGCGATGGGGACCAACACGATGGTCGCCGCGATCGGCCTCGCGATCGGCCCGGTGCTCGGCGGGGCGCTCGTCGCGATCTCCTGGCACTGGGTCTTCTGGTTCAACGTCCCGCTCAGCCTCGCCGGGGCAGCCTGGGGCGCGCTGATCCTGCGTGAGCTCTCCAAGCCCGACCAGGTGCGCGGCTATGACGTGCTCGGCAACATCACCTTCGTGCTCGGCCTCACGGGCCTCGTGCTCGGCGTCTCGCGCGGCGGGCTCAGCGGCTGGAACGACACGATCGTGATCGCCGGCCTGGCCACGGCGCTCGTGCTGCTGCCCCTGTGGGTACTGATCGAGAACCGCTCCCGCGCCCCGATGCTCGACCTCTCGCTGTTCAAGAACCGCCTGTTCGCGGCCGCCACCGCGGCCGCCTTCATCAACGGGCTGGCCCGCTTCGCGCTGATGTTCCTGTTCGTCTTCTACTTCCAGGGCGCCCAGGGCAACACCCCGATCACCGCCGGCATCAAGCTGATCCCGCTCGCCGTGGGGATGCTCGTCTCCTCTCCCCTGGCCGGTATCTACGCCGACCGCCACGGCTCCCGCGGTCTCGCCGCGCTCGGGATGCTCGTAAGCGCGGCGGGCCTGGCCGCGATGACGACACTACAGGTCCACACCCCCTACTGGCAGAGCACCCTCTGGCTGCTCACTGTCGGAGTGGGCTCCGGGATGTTCAACAGCCCCAACACCGCCGCGATGATGGGCACCGTGCCCGCCGATCGCCGCGGGATCGCCGCCGGCGCGCGCACGCTGCTGCAGAACACCGGCGCCGTGCTCTCGATCGCGTTCGTGCTCGCGATCGTCACCTCCGCAGTCCCCAAATCCACGCTCTTCGCCGTCTTCTCCGGCCTCGCCAAAGGCCTCTCCCCGGAGAAGCTCGCGCCGTTCATCGACAACATGCACACCGCCCTGTGGGTGCTCGCCGGCACCTCGCTGGTGGGCGTGGGGGTATGTCTGCTTCGCCCTCGCCACGTCCAGGACACCGAGCGGGCCGGCGAGCAGCTGGCCACGGCCGGAGTGCGATCGTGAGCACCACCATGCGCATCGCCGACGCCGCACGACAGCCCGCCATCCCCACAGTGCGATCGTCGTGAGCGCTCCCCTGCGCATCGGGGACGTCGCGCGGCTTGTCGGGACGACCCCGCGCACGATCCGCTACTACGAGGAGATCGGGCTGCTCCCCGAGGCCCCCGCGCGGCCCTCGGGGCAGCACCGCACCTATACCGACGCCGAGGTCGAGCGCCTGCGCGAGGTGATGCGCCTGAAGAACCTCCTCGGGGTCTCCCTCGAGGAGCTCAAGACCCTGCTCTCCGTCGAGGAGGCCCGCGCGGCGGTGCGCGCTCAGCTGCGCCGCGAGGACGTCGACGCCGAGCGCCGCCGCGAGCTGCTGGAAGAGGCCCTCGGCCACATCGACCGCCAGCTCGAGCTCGTCGAGCACCGTGCCGCCGAGCTCGCCAAGCTCAAGGACGAGCTCTGCCAGACCCGCGCGCGGGTGCGCCGCAAACTGCGTGAGCTCCGCCCGGCATCCGTCGAGCACGTCCTCGCCTGACCACCGCGACAGAAAGAGCTCCCGTCGATGCCCGACTCCCCCATCCCTCTGAGCCCCGCGGGCATGCCGTTCCTCGCGCAGCACCTCCAGGCTTCGGCCACCGACCACCACGGAAGGGACTCCTCTTGACCACCCCCCGCTCGCTCCTCCTCGCGATCCTGACCATCGGCTGCTTAGCCGCGTCGGCGGCGAGCGCCCAGGCGTGCACGAAGACGTGGAGCTCGGCAACCAGCGGCAGCTGGGGCAACGCGAAGTTGTGGACTCCCAGCGGTGTGCCGTCGAGCACGGATGATGTCTGCATCACCGCCTCGGGCACTTACACGGTGACGCTTCCGCCGAACGGCGGGGTCGCGAAGACGTTGACGGCCGGCGGTGGACCTGGCGAGGTGACGATCGACGTCGCCGGCGAGAGCTACGACAATGCGGGCAACCCCTCGAACGAGACCGATCTGAGCGTTGTGGAAAGTGCAACTCTCGCCGCGAACACCAAGCTGATCCTCGAAGCGACCGACGCGACCACCGAAGCCAAAGTGGAACCGCATGGCGCGGGCGCCGGGCTGGTCGGCGGGAGCGTCGTGGAGGCGGGCCAGATCGAAGCGCTCAACACGGGTGCGCCCTGGGCGAACCGCATCAAGCTTGCGAATCTCCAGATCGAGCCCGGTGCGAGCCTGCTCGACGCGTCGGGGACGCTGCTGTTCCTCAAGGAAGGCGAAGGCGCCTATCCGTGGTCGACCACCAACGAAGGCACGGTCACCGTCGATTCCGGCGCCTCGCTGGAAATGCAGCCGAGCTTCGCCGGCAAAGCGGACTTCATCAACGACGCCTCGGTCGTCAACTCCGGCTCGATCACCGGACACGGCGCTGAATGGACACAGGGGGGCGGCTCGGTGACGGGCAATCCGGTCGTCCTGCAGAGCGCCTCCACGCTGATCGACTCGGCCGGAACCGGCAGCTTCCTCGGCAACTACGGCTCGCTCACAGTGACCGGCACGATTCCCGCTGGCCAGACGGTGACCGTGCGCGGCGAGCCGTTCAACTACGGCGGCGAGACCTACAGCAGCACCGCCCTCAACGGCGCAGGCAAGGAACTCATCAACGACGGCACGCTCGTGCTCAACCCGACCGGGAGCGGCGAAGCCGGCGGGTCCGTCAACGTCGAAGGCGGCTCGATCCACAACAACGGCGTGATCGACGTCGAAACCGAAACCGCCTCCAGGATCACACAGCTGCTGGAGGGCCTCACGAACGGCCCATCCGGGCAGCTCGATCTGAACGGCGGGATCTTCCAGGGCAACAACGGCGCACCGCTGAGCAACGAAGGGCTCGTGACGATCGCGCCGGGCGCCGTGTATCAGCTGCAGGAGGCCGCCTCGTTCGCGAACGAAGCCGGCGGCACCCTCTCGCCGAAGATCGCCAGCGCCTCGAGCTTCGGCGCGATCCAGCTCACCAGCCCGTGCTGCAACGGGCCGGGCGTATTCAAGGCCGGCGGCACGCTCATGCCGGTGCTCCTCGGAGGGTTCGTGCCGGCCATAGGCCAGGAGTTCGACCTGTTCGCGCTCAACGGCGGCAAGTTCGAAGGCGCATTCGCCGCGGTCGGCGGCGGCTTCAGCGCGGACTACTCGCACGAGACCTCGGAAAGCGCCTATGTCGGCGTCATCTACCACGCCTCGGGCAGCTCCACAACGACGACCACGGCCGGGTCGGGGTCGCGAAGCCCCCTCCCCCGCTCGCCCACTTGCAGAAGCCGGTCAAGGGGGGGCATGGCGAGTTCACCGTGACGCTCTCGTGCCCCCCTGCAGGCGCAGCATGCGCGACGGCGACCCTGACGGCAACCGTCACCGAGCACCTGAAGGGCGGGAAGATCACTGCAATCACCGCACGCAAACGCAAACTCAAGACCAGCGCGCGGACCAGGCAGGTCCTCATCGCCAGCGCCGGCGTCTCCCTCGCGGCCGGCACCACCAGGACGCTCACCGTCGCACTCAACGCAGCCGGGCGCGCGCTGCTGGACAGGTATGGCAAGCTCACGACGAAGGTGACCATCGAGTCGGGCGCGAGCACGCTGGAGAGCACCATCCTCACCCTGCAACGACCCAAGCCGCCGAAGAGGAAATAAAGGAGGCCCAGAGATGGATCGCAAGTGGTGGACCCTGATCGCGGTGTCGATCGCGATTTTCATGCTGCTGCTCGACATCACCGTCGTGAATGTCGCGCTGCCCTCGATCCAGCGCGAACTGCACTCCTCCTTCGCCGACCTGCAGTGGGTGGTCAACGCCTATGCGCTGACGCTCGCCGCCTTCCTGCTGACCGCGGGATCGCTGGCGGACCTCTTCGGCCGCCGGCTCGTGTTCACCGCGGGCCTCGTGGTGTTCACCTGCTCCTCGGCCGTCTGCGGGCTCTCCGACTCGCCGCTGATGCTCAACGTCGCCCGCGCCGTGCAGGGGGTCGGCGGGGCGATGATGTTCGCCACCTCGCTCGCGCTGATCGCCCAGGCCTTCCAAGGCCGCGACCGGGGGATCGCCTTCGGGGTGTTCGGGGCCGTCACCGGCGCCGCCGTCGCCGTCGGGCCGGTCGTCGGCGGGATCATCACGACCGGCATCGGCTGGCAGTGGATCTTCTTCGTCAACGTCCCAATCGGCGTCGCCGCGGTTGTGCTCACCATGATGCGCGTCACCGAGTCGCGCGACCCCAACGCGACGGGGGTGGACTGGCTCGGCCTGGTGACCTTCTCCGGGTCGCTGTTCCTGCTGGTGTATGCGCTGGAGCAGGGCAACGAAGCCGGCTGGGGCTCGACCAAGATCGTCTCGCTGCTGGTCGCCTCGGTGCTGCTGATTGCGGCGTTCCTGGTCGCGGAGATGCGCCAGCAGCGGCCGATGCTCGACCTCAGCCTGTTCCGTCGCCACGCCTTCACGGGGGCCAACATCGTGGCGTTCGCGCTCTCCAGCTCGATCTTCGCGATGTTCCTCTACCTCACCCTGTACATCCAGGACGTGCTCGGGTATGGCGCCCTGCAGGCCGGCCTGCGCTTCCTGCCGATCACGATGCTCTCCTTCATCGTCGCCCCGATCGCCGGGCGGCTGACTGTGCGCGTGCCGGTGCGCCTGCTGCTCGGCGGGGGCCTCGTGCTGGTGAGCGGCGGGCTGCTGGCGATGACGGCGGTGGAACCCAACTCCGGCTGGACCGTGCTGATCCCCGGCTTCGTGCTGGCGGGCGCCGGCATCGGCATGATCAACCCGCCGCTCGCCTCGACCGCGATCGGCGTGGTGCACTACTCGCGCAGCGGCATGGCGTCCGGCATCAACAGCACCTTCCGCCAGGTCGGCATCGTCACCGGGATCGCCGGCCTCGGCGCGATCTTCGCGCACGAGGTCAGCCACACCGTCAACTCCAAGCTCGCCGCGAGCGGGCAGGGCCAGGCCGTCCAGAGCGCCGCCCATGGGCATCTCTCGACGCTGCTGCAGTCCGGGGAAGTCGGAAAGGTCCTCCACGCCCTCCCCCCCGTCCCTCAGGCCGCCCTGGAGCACGCCTACCGCGTGGGCTTCACCGAAGCCTTCACCACGATCCTCGCGATCGCCGCGGCGGTCGCCTTCGTCGGCGCGGTTTGCGCCTTCGTGCTGGTGCGCAGCCGCGACTTCGTCAGCTCCGCCGAGCCGGTGGCCGAGGCGGCGGAGATACCCGCGCGCGAGCCAGTGGGCGCCGGCGCTGGGTAGCGTCGGGCGTGCGCTTCACGCATCGCGCCGCTCGTACCCCGGGCAGTCGAGCACCGGCAGGCGGGGATAGCGCGGATACGCCGGGTCCTCGCGGGAGCGGTTGCACAGCGAGAACACGGAGCCTCGAGTATTGGGCACCTTGCGCTGGAAGGAGCAGCGGTCGCACAGCCCGGCCGCGGGCTGTGGGCGGGACGCGGTGGATGCCGTCACGGAGGACATTCAGGCAGCGTAGTCCAGCGATGTGGGCTGCCGGTAAGAGCGACACGGAGTGGCCAACCCTGCAATAATGGTTGACTAAGCAACTATGGCGACTTTCTACCGACTCCTCGGCTTCCTGCGCCCCTACAGGCGCGGCATGATCATCTCCTGGGGGCTGGCGAGCCTCGCGATGGTGATCACCGTCGCGCTGCCCGCCCTGACGGGCCGAGCGGTGCAGATCATCAGCACGGCTCCCCAGCATCACCACGGCGCCGCGCAAGCGAGCGCACGCCACGAACTGACGTTGATCGCAGGCACGATCACGCTGATCGTGCTGATGCGTTGGGGGTTCATGTACTGGCGGCGGATGGTCGCCGGGCGACTCTCGCTCGGCGTCGAATACGACCTGCGCAAGCTGCTCTATGGCCATCTGCAGCAGCTCGAGCTCGGCTTCTTCGACCGCCAGCAGACGGGCCAGCTGATGTCACGGGCGACCGTTGACCTGCAGGCGGTGCGGTTTTTCCTCGGCTACGGGCTCGTGTTCATCCTGCAGTCGATCCTCACGATCGTGCTCGCGGGGACCGTGATGATCATCATCGAACCGCGCCTCGGCCTGATCTCGCTCGCGCCGGTGCCGTTCGTGGTGCTGATCTCCTACCGTTACGGCCGCCGCGCGCGCCCGGCGATCCAGCAGACCCAGCAGCGCATCGCCGAGCTGACCGCAGACGCCGAGGAGAACATCTCCGGGGTGCGCGTCGTCAAGGCCTTCGCGCGCGAGCCGCGTCAGTTGCAGCGCTTCCAGGGCAGCGTTGGGCGTGTGTTCAGCCAGGCGATGGTCGCGACCCGACTGGAAGCCAAGTTCAACCCGATGATCGGCTTCCTGCCCCAGCTCGGCCTCGCCGCGGTGCTTTTGATCGGGGGCAACGGCGTGATCCACGCGCACCTGACGCTCGGCCAGTTCACCGCCTTCTACCTGTATCTGAACATGCTGATCGCCCCGATGCGCACGCTCGGCGTGATCCTCAACCTCGCCCAGCGCGCAACCGCCTCGGGCGCGCGTCTGTTCCAGGTCCTCGACCGGCCCCCGCGGCTGACCTCACCTCCCGGCGCGCCACCGCTGCCGGCGGGCAACGGGCATGTGCAACTGCAGGGCGTCACCCTGCGCTATGACGAGTCCGACGAGTTCGGCGCGGCATACTCGGCGACGGGCGCGACGGAGACGGCAACTGACGGGCTCGTTTCGGCGAACGGCGCGCAGATTCGACCGAGCGCCACGGGGGCCCCGAATGGAGCCGCAACTACGAACGGAGACTCCCCGGTTCACACCGTGCGGGCTGTGCTGAGCGACGTCGACCTGGACGTGCCGGCCGGGCGGACGATCGCGCTCGTCGGCGCCACCGGCTCCGGCAAGACCAGCCTCGTCTCGTTGATCTCGCGGTTGTACGACGTGAGCGCCGGGCGCGTGCTGCTCGACGGCGCCGACGTACGCGAAGTGGACCTGCGCTCACTGCGCCAGGCCGTCGCGATCGTCAGCGACGATCCGTTCCTGTTCTCGGAGACAGTCGCCGAGAACATCGCCTATGCGCGGGTGGGCGGGCCTCCGGTCCCGCGCGAGGCGATCGAACAGGCCGCCCGCCGCGCGCAGGCCCACGAGTTCATCGAGCGCCTGCCCAACGGCTACGACACCCGCGTCGGCGAGCGCGGCTTGACCCTGTCCGGCGGCCAGCGTCAGCGCATGGCCATCGCGCGGGCGCTGCTCGCCGACCCACGCGTCTTGATTCTCGACGACGCGACCTCCTCGGTCGACGCCTCGACCGAGCGTCAGATCAAGCTCGCGCTCGACGAGGCAATGGAGGGGCGGACCACGTTCATCGTCGCCCATCGCCTCTCGACGATCGCACTGGCGGATGAAATCGTCGTGCTCGACCACGGCCGGGTCACCGCGCACGGCAACCACGAGGAACTGCTGGTGGCTTCGGAGCTGTATCGCGAGATCGTCGAAAAGGGCCTCCCCGATCAGGTCTTCCTGACGCGGGAGTTGCCGCGCGAACGCGAGGTGAGCGGGATATGAGCGCACACGGCGGGCGGGGAATGGGCGGCGGCGGCGGCGCGCGCGGGCTCGGCCCGGGGTCTGCGCGCGGCGGGGCGCAGTGGGACGGTGAGCGCGCCACGAAGGGCACACATGGGCGCAACCTGCGCGGCCTGTTGCGGTTGCTGGGCCCCTACCGCCTGCGCGTGAGCGCGATGCTGACGGCGCTCGTGCTCGGCACGGCCGCCTCTTTGGCGCCCCCGCTGCTGGCAAAGGTCGCGATCGACGATGGCATCGACCGCCACGACACCGGCACGCTCGTGCTGGTCGTGGTCGCGTTTCTGCTCTCAGCGCTGCTGGTATGGGCGATGACCTACGCGCAAACCTACCTCGTCGGCTGGGTCGGCCAGCGCGCGCTCGCGGACCTGCGCATCCGCATCTTCACCCACCTGCAGCACCAACCGATCGGCTTCTACGAGAGCCGCCCCGCGGGGGTGCTGATCTCGCGCATGACCAACGACGTCGAGGCGCTGGAAAGCCTCGTGACCGACTCCGTCGTGACGCTGTTCCAGGCCGGCCTCACGCTCGTCGGGGCGGTCGTGGTGCTGCTGTTCCTCGATGTGAAGCTGGCGCTGCTGACGTTCTGTGTCGTCCCGTTCGTGGCCGCCGGATCGATCTGGTTTCGGCTCGTCTCGGCCGGCGCCTTCCGGCGCACGCGGGAGACGATCGGCGCGATCACCGCCTACCTGCAGGAGACCCTGTCGGGGATCCGCGTGGTGCGCAGCTTCGGCCAGGAGCCCCACCACGAGGCGCAGTTTGCGGAGCTGAACACTGACAACTGCGACGCGAACATGGTCACGGTACGACTCAACGCCGCCTACTTCCCAACCGTGGAAATGCTCTCCGGCGTCGCACTCGCGCTGATCGTCCTGTACGGCGGCTACCAGGCCCTCGAGGGCCACATCACAGCGGGCACCGTCGTGGCGTTCGTCGGGACCCTGTCGTTCCTGTTCGAACCGATCCAGCAGCTCTCCCAGCTCTACACCACCTACCAGTCGGGTATGGCCGCGCTCGAGAAGATCTTCCAGCTGCTGGACGTGAAGCCGAACCTGACAGATCGCGAGGGAGCGCTCGCGCTGGAGCGCATCCGCGGCGAAATCCGCTTCGAGGACGTCTCCTTCGCATACACGGACGACGCGATGGTCCTGGAGCACATCGAGCTGACGATTCCCCCAGGCCAGACGGTTGCGCTCGTGGGCGCCACCGGAGCGGGCAAGTCGACGATCGCCAAGCTCCTCGCGCGCTTCTACGACCCCAGCAGCGGTCAGATCCTGATCGACGGGCACGACCTGCGCGAGGTCTCCAGCGACTCGCTGCGCTCGCAGATGGGGATCGTGCCGCAGGAGGCGTTCCTGTTCTCCGGCACGATCGCAGAGAACATCGCCTTCGGCCGCCCCGACGCCGGCGAGAACCACGTCCACGAGGCCGCGGCGGCGGTCGGCGCGGAGGACTTCATCGCTGAGCTGCCCCACGGCTACGACACCGAGGTCGGCGAGCGCGGCGCGCAGCTGTCCTCGGGCCAGCGCCAGCTGATCGCCTTCGCCCGCGCCCTGATCGCCGACCCGCGCATCCTGATCCTGGACGAGGCGACCTCCAACGTGGACCTGCACACCGAGGGCCGGATCGAGGCCGGCCTGCGCCGCCTGCTTGCCGGTCGCACCGCGATCGTGATCGCCCACCGTTTGTCGACAATCCGCCAGGCTGGCCGCATCGTGGTGCTCGAAGGAGGCCAGATCGTCGAGCAGGGAACCCATGACGAGCTGATCGCCGCCGAGGGCCGCTACTTCGAGCTCTACCGCGACTGGGCATTGCAGGCCGCGGCGTAGACCTCACCCGAGGACCGCCAGCGCCGCCGCTTCCAACTCGCTTCCCTCACAGGGCCATCCCGGATGGTCGCCTCCCCACGGGAGACCCCGGACGGCCCGCCAACAGAGCACCGACGCCTCGATCCCCTGGATCCACAACGTTTCACAGAAAGATCATATTTTCTATTGATTTTATGAGGCTTATGTCCTAACGTGCTCACGGTGGGCCAACCCAAGCGGCTCACAACCCCCTCATCACCAAGCCCCACCCATTGACAAACCCCACCTATCGCAAGGAGGAAGTCCCATGCCCCGAATCACCCCTCCCAGCGCATCCCGGAGCGGTTGGCGGCGATGGCGCCAGTTGGCCCTCGGCGCCACGATCGCGCTGGGCGCCGCCGCCAGTGCTTCGAGCGGCGTGGCCGAGGCGGCAACGCCCACGGCGCCGCCCCCGGTCACGATTCTCGCCTCACAGCCCAACCTCGGCCGCGGCGACATCTTCATCTCCCCGTTCGGCGATGCCAGCACGTACGCCAACGGTCCGGAGATCCTCGACCAGCAGGGCAACGTCGTCTGGTTCAAGGCGGTCCCCGCGGGCGAGGAGGCCAGCGACTTCCGCACCCAGACCTACGACGGCCAGCCGGTCCTCACATGGTGGCAGGGCACCGGGCTGGGCGGCCTCTCCAGCGGCACCGACTACATCTACAACGACCGCTACCAGCAGCTCGCCACGGTCAACGCCGGCAACGGGCTCAGCGCGGACGGGCACGAGTTCCTGATCACCCCGTGGAATACGGCGCTGATCCTCTCCTACACCACCGCCACCGCCAACCTCACCTCGATCGGCGGACCCGCCGACCAGACCGTGATCGACGGCGTCGTGCAGGAGATCGACATCACCACCGGCAGGGTGCTGTTCCAGTGGAACAGCGCTGACCACGTCCCCTACAGCCAGAGCGAGCAGCCACTGCCGGCATCGCCGAGCACGCCGTGGGATTGGTTTCACATCAACGCGGTGAAGGTCGACACCGACGGCAACCTGCTGATCGACGCCCGCGACACGTGGACGACCTATGAGGTGGACCCCCGTACGGGGAACATCCTCTGGCAGCTGGGCGGCAAGGACTCGAGCTTCACCCTCCAGGCCGCCCCGGGACAGGTGCTCGACAGTGCGGGTGAGATCTTCGCCTGGCAGCACGACCCCGAGCCGTTGGGCAACGGCGTGTACACGTTCTTCGACAACGAGTCCTCCGGTACGCCGCTGCTCCCCTACAGCCGCGCGGTCACGGTGCGGTTGAATCCGTGGACGCACATCGCCACGCTGCTGTCCTCCGATAACCAGCCCGAGGGCCTGTCGGCGGCCTCACAGGGCAACGCCCAGACGACCGCCGACGGCGATCTCTTCGTGGGCTGGGGTGCGCTGCCCTACTTCTCGGAGTTCGACCCGCAGGGAAACCTCATCTTCAACGCCCAGTTCCCCGCGGGGGTGAACACCTACCGCGCCTACCTCTTGCCGTGGAACCCCCCCGGCGGCCCGCGGTCGCCGTGGCAGCCGTGGGGCGCAGGAGGCGCCGGACACCGCCCGCAGTTCGGCTCGTAGCGCAGATGCTGGAGCCCCTCCGGCCCGCCAGCACGGGGGTCGGAGGGGTCCGGCCACTCCGGGACAGGGACTCGAAGCGTGGGCAGCGGATCGCGCAATCCCTGTGCTAGAGCAAAATATGGCTCCAGTGCAGGCGAAACACCCGATCGCTCATCCGGCCGAGTCCGTTGGAATCCGGCCGAATCAGTACACGACTGGCCCGAGATTGGCCCGAGCTTTCACCCCACGAGCCTGAGCGGCGGACGCTTCCCATCGCCTGCCAGATAGGCGTTCGCGGCCGCCGCCGCCTCATCCAGCCCGCCCGGCATCAGCTTGCCGTACACGTCGAACGTCATAGCGATGGTCGCGTGGCCCATGATCACGCTCAGCGCCTTCGCATTCACGCCAGCGGCGATCAACAACGATGCGCAAGTGTGCCGCGCCTCATGCAGCGTGATCGGCTGCTGCGCGTCGTCTCGCGCCTTGGCGAGGATCGTCCTTGGACCATCCGCTTCCTCGTTCGGGACTTCCTGCCAGCCCCACGCGACGAGCGCGTTCCGCCGGACGGTTTCCGGGTTGAAAGGCTCGGCCGCGGTCCTGCCGAACACCAGTGCGTCGCTCGAGCCTTCGGTGCGGAGCTTGTGCGCGGCCAGCTCTCCCGCGAGCGGCTCGAGGATCGGCACCCGCCGGTTGCCCGCAGCACTCTTCACCGCCTGCTCGCGCTCGATCGCATCCCAGCCCCGCGAGACGTGGATCACACGGGCCGGCAGGTCGACGTCGCCCCAGCGCAGCGCACGCAGCTCCCCGCGCCGCAAGCCGGCGTAGAATGCGCACGCCCACAGTCCCCGCTCCCCCTCGGGAATGGCAGCGATGAGCGCCGCCGCCTCGGCGGGGTCGGCGATCCGCTCGCGCCGACCGTCGGGCCGGCGTAGCTCAAGCCGCTCGGTCGGGTCGGCCGTGACTTCTTCGTCGCGGATCGCACGCCGGTAGATGACGCGCAGCGGGTCAAGCGTGTTCTGCACGGTGCTCGCGCTCAGCCCTTCGCTCGTCAGCCGGTTGGCGAGCTTCTGCACGTCGCGGCGCTCGACATCCGACAGGCGCATGCCGCCCAGCGTCGGCAGTAGACGTTTGTTGAGCCCGACGCTGTAGCCCCGGAGCGTCGCGGGCTTGTAGCGGGTGCCCGATGCCGTCGGGATAGAGCCGTCGCGGGCGCCGGCCATGAACGCCTCGGCGGCCTGCCGGACGGTCATGGACGTGGGCGCACGGAGCTTGCCCTTGTTCGCCGCGGCGAGCTTATCCGCCCGCCAGACCTTCGCCGCCGCCTGCGTCGGGAACGTCTTGCGCAGCTTGCAGTCGTCGCGCTTCGAGTAGACCTCGGCACGCCACGGACAGTCGCAGCGACCCTTGCCGTTGCATCCGTTGCCGTGGCGTTGACGCACTCCGGTGGCCATCAGCAATCACCTCCAGACGATGCCGCGGTGTACGGTGCCGATTGCATGGGAGCTGAACCTCCTGTGTCATGCCCCCGGCCGCGACCACGGTGCGGGGGCGCTTTGCAGATAGCTCGACACGCTACTCCCCCACACCGACGCTTTCGGCGTGCCGGTCAAGCCAAGCCTGCAGCTCGCTGACCGGGATCAGCTTGCGGCGCCCAACACGCACGAGGCGCACGTCGGGCTCGATATGCGCGCGCCAAGTGTCCCACGACACGCCCAGCGCTTCGCATGCCTGCTCGACGCTGAGGGCGAGGGCGGCCGCGCTCTGCTTCCGGTCCGCAAGGGTGACTGCCGTACGTGGGGATATTGGGGCCATCGCGGTTACAGACCCCGACCTGCACGGACCGGCCAAGAGATTGCGTGAAGAACCGGCGCGGGCGCGACATTGGCGCGCACATCTCAAACGCCCTCGAAGGGCAAAGCCGCGCGGCAGGCCACAAGCCCCTGACACCTGCGCTTCGCTCGGTCAGTCGCCCGCACCACCAACGAGTCATCCCACCACGAAGCGCTCGACGCGACCCCGACGGTCGACGCGTCTGGCTGCGCCACCACGCGCGCCTCGGCACGACAAAAAGCCCGTACAGACAACATGCACGGCTGTGCCGTGGCACAGCGAGCGCTGTGCCAACCTAATTGCTTGGCCGGTTCGGCGCGTTGAGGGTCATCACCCATGTGATGACTGCGGCGAGCATAGGTGTGTCTCGGGGCGGTGGGTACGCGCGCTACCTGGAGAGCAAGACGGTGGAGCCCGAGCGCGGGGACTACTACCTGACACCCGATGGGGAGATGGCGCAGGCCCCCGGCCGCTGGCTGGCCGATGCCGCGACCCTGGAGAGGCTCGGGGTTCAGGCCGGCGGGCCGGTGGATGGCGCGGACTTCATCGCGCTGATGGAGGGCCATCACCCAGGCACCGGCCGGTGGCTTCGTCCGGAGGGCGCCGGCGGCGGCCGGGGCGGCGGGATCGACGTGACGTTCAGCGCACCGAAGTCCGTCTCGACCGTATGGGCGCTCGGCGACCCGTGGCAGCGCGAGCAGATCGAGCAGGCCCATGCCAGGGCGGTCGAGCAGACCATCCACCATCTGCGAGAGCAGGTGCCCGTCGTGCGGCGTCGCTACAGCGGCCAGGTCGTGGAAGAGCACGCCAAGGACGTGATCGCCACCGAGTACCGACACACCACCGCCCGCGGAGTCCAGGGCGCCCAGGCCCCAGACCCGCAGCTGCACAGTCATGTCGTGATCACCGGCGCTGTCCGCGAGGACGACCGGATTGTGGCGGTCGCGTCGCGGCCGATCTTCCGCTCAGCACGGGAGATGGGCGCGTTTTACCGCACCGCGCTCGCCGACGAGCTCGTGCGGGAGGGATACACGATCGAGCAGGGCACCGGCAAGGATGGCCGGTACTTCGAGATCGCCGGTGTCCCCCACGAGCTTTGCCAGGCGTTCTCCGGTCGCTCCCGTGAGGTCGCACGCGCCGCGGAGCGCTTTCGTGCCCGCTACGGCCGGGCACCCGAACGCGGCGAGCTTCGTAACCTCGCGCTCGAGAACCGCCGGTCCAAGGAGCTGACCACACGCTCTGACCTACAACGAGTGTGGACACAGACCGCTCGCGATCACGGATTCGGCCCGGATGAGGCGGTGCGACTGATCGGTGCATCCGAGCGGCCAATGGCCGAGCGCGCGATCGAGGATCGTGTCGAGGCGAAGCTGACCGAGCAGCACGCCGTCTTCCAGGAGCGCGACCTGCGCGCGATCGTGCTGGAGCAGGCCGCCGGGGAGATGGCGCCGGATCAGGCGCTTGCCGTCGCCCGGGAGATGGTCCGCGACCGGCGCGTGCTCACGCTGGAGGGCGGACGCATGACCACCCTCGCGGTTCGCGCGCAGGAGCAGGCGATCGAGCGCCGCGCCGCACAGCTCGCCCAACCCGCAGGCCGAGACGTCGGCCACGTCGCACGCGATAACGCTGCGCGTGAGGCAGCCGAGCGCATCGGCGGACCGCTCAGCCCCGAGCAACACCACGCGCTCGCAGTCCTCACTGGTCCTGAGCGCGCCGCGGTCCTCGTCGGGCCGGCGGGGACCGGCAAGGGTGTGGTGATCGACGCCGCCGCCCGTGCGGAGCAGTACGCCGGGCGGGAGACGATCGGGGTCGCGGTGTCCGGGTCCACCGCAGAGCGGCTCGGCGCGGACAGCCCTGCGCTCGCCGGGCAGACACTCACTCTGGACTCGCTGGTAGCCCGCGCGAACACGGGGGCCATCCACGTCGGCAGGGACACAACAGTAATCCTGGACGAGGCGGGGATGGTCGACCACAAGCGCCTCGACGCGCTGACCGGGCTGGTGGAGCGCTCCGGGGCGAAGCTGATCGCTGTCGGCGACGGCAAGCAGCTCCCCTCGATCGGCCCCGGCGGCATGTTCGACCGGCTCACCGGCCACGCACCCAGCGCCGAGCTCGCAGACATCCACCGGACCAAGGACCCCGCCGACCAGCGCGCATGGCAAGCACTACGCGCAGGAGAACCCGAGCGCGCGATGGCGCATTACGTCTCACGCGGCGAGCTTCACCTCTCCGATACCCGCGACCAGGCGGCAGAGCAAGCCGTACAAACATGGGCCACCCTCACGGAGGGGCGCGATATCCGCGAGGTCGCGTTGATCGCCGACGCCTCCAACCAGGAGATCGACCGGCTCAACGCCCGCGCCCAACACCTACGCGCACAGCGCGGCGAACTCGGACACCACGAGACCCCGCTACCCGGCGTCCACTACGGCCTACGCGAAGGCGACCTCATCGCCTTCACCGCGCAGCATCGCCCGCGGGGGCAGCCGCGAGTCGAGAACGGCACCCGCGGACAGGTCAGCGCCATCCACGAGCGAGGCGTGACCGTCACCCTCGACGGATCGCAGCGCAGAGTCCAGCTCGCCGGCGAGGACGTGGAGTCGCTGAGGCTCGCGTACGCGCAGCATGTCTACCGCCAACAGGGCGCGACCGTCGCGCGCTCCGTCGTGCTCACCGGCGGCTGGCAGACCAGCAAGGAGACCGCCTACGTGGAGGCAACCCGCGCCCGACACGGCACCGACTGGTACATCGCCCGCGAGGACCTCGGCGCCGAAGGACAGGACGCCACGCGCATCACACGCCTTGCTCAACAGATGTGCAACAGCCGCGCGCAGACCCCATCGCTCGCACACCCCGAGCTACCCGACCCCGAGTACGGGCGGGGCTACAAGCGGACGCTCGCGCCGAGCCGCAGCCAGCTACCCGGGGTCGCCCGCGCCATCAACCGCATCGTCCAACCACCAACACAGGAGCGAACACGATGAGCCACAAGTTGGACCCGGTGCGCTCGATCTACGACGCCTGGGGACGCTGTCAAGTAAAGGCAGTACGGGAACCCGGTACCGCCTAAGTGGCCTGGCTCGCAAGTTCGCGCACGTATCTGGCGTGCCGGACGCGCTCGCTCTTTCGTCGAGGATCGGGCCTGGCGAGCGACGGGGTGAGCGCTTCCGCAACGCCCGGTGGGAGCGAGCGTGAACCGATCGTTAGTCGGCGCACTCGGAAGTCCGCAAAGCGGGCCCGCGATTGATCATGGGGCTGAGTCGCGTTGACTCACAAGCCTCTTGAGCTCGGCGCATGTGACCGCGAACTGCTCGATCAGTCCCTCGATCTCCTCGCGGACGTGGGCAATCTCCGGTGAGTCCTCCGCTGACTTTCGCGGATGTTGATCGAGCCACGCGCGGATGCGCCCCTCCCGCTCTGCGAATAAGGCGTCGTCGGGCGTCTTTCTCCGCAAGAACCCGTGCCACGACTCCTCGCGCTTCTCGTCGCCGTTACAGCTTCCGCAGGCGAGGACCAGATTGCCGAGATCGTTTCCGCCATCAGGGTTCGCGTGATCGACGTGACCCTCGCGCCGGTCGCGGCTCAGCCCTTTCCCGCAGTACGCACACTGAGCGTCGAAGTGCTCCCATAGAGCATTGACGTCGCGGGGTCCTGGGTCGAGGATCTCCTCGACGGTCCTGCGCATCCGATTCTTCGCCTGTGGCACCGTGTACTTCCGCCTCTGCCGTTGTGGCGTCACTAACAATCCCTGCGGGTTCGGGCGAGAGTCTCGCCGCATGCCGGCACGCGCTTCGAGTATCCGCTCTCGAAGGCGGAGAGCGTCCGCGCTGCCCGGCGGCCCGGCATACCCGGACTGCCAGGAGACGACCACCCACTGGCCGGATGGCAGCGCGAACGCGACGGCCGCGCGCGAGGCGACCGAGCTGCCGAGGTCGACACCGTCACGTCCCCAGCGCCCGACCTCCGGCAGGCCCAGGGCATCGCACACCCCCAGCCACGGCTTGCCGAACGCGAAGACGAGCTCGACCGAGATGTCGGCCAGCGGCTGCCAGACGAAGGTCTCGATGATGTCAGCGGGCGGCACGATCGACGCCGTCACCCGCTTGGAGTGCCAGGGGTAGAGCTCGAGCGTGAGTAGCTGGTCTGCGGCGAACTCGTCGTCCTGAAGCCACTCGCGCGCGAAGCGCAGCCGGCTCGAGGCATAACGGTTGCTTCGATTGACCCGCAACCACTCCTCGCCGAGGTAGGGGGAGGTGGCAGCCCACGCCGAGTACGAGCCGCGTTCGCGGATCTCACGGGCGAAGATGCCACTGCGTGCCTGGAAGTCGGGGCATGCCTGGCCCGGGTTCAAGCCCAGGGTCACCATGCGCGGCGTTCCGCGCAGATCGCCAACGTAGGGCTCGGCGAACGCCTCACGAGTGACCTTCCCCTCTCCGCGTCCCTTATAGCTCGCGTACCAGCGTGGGAGTGGGTCGGGCTGCGGATCTTCACCGGCCAGCCAAGCGGCGGTCAGCTCGTCCCAGAAATCAGCGACGCGGCCCTGGGCGCTCGCCATCCGAAGCCGCCTACCGCCACCACGACTCGCGCATGGCGTCAGCATAGCATCGCGCCGTCCGTACGAGACTGATGGCTCCCTACCGGGTTGGGCACAAAGCAAGGGTCCTCGCGGCGCTCTGGCTCGCCGTCGAGCGATCTAGCACGCCGCCTTTACATCACCGTCTCCGACGATGTAGACGTCCCATGGCCTGCACCGTTGTCCTGTCATTTACCACTCACCCATACGAGGCCTCCCAACGTCTGGCACTCGAAGCTACCGTTGGGCCCGCGTATAGGCTCACCTTCTTCGTTGAAAAGCACTAGCTTGTCGCCGGGACCTTGTTCAGCGCAGTTGTTCTCGGCGGTTTCGAGTTCTTCTCTGTCCTTCGCCTCAGCTTTCTGCCGATGCTGTTCCGCTTCGTACTGTTCTTTCTCCCGCGCTTCGTGCCACGTACGTGCACATTCGGCCATATTCTCTGTCAAACCGAGATCCACAACCACTCGTGTTGGAACATCTTCGCACGGACCTTCTCCTTCACCATAGACCAACTTGACCCTCCAGATGCCGGGACGATCCTGGCCGTTATGGTGGAAGATCACCGTGTCACCACAGTGCCCGCCGAGCCACGCCGATGCCCAGCCGCTTTCGACGGTCGAAACCCGTTGCTTTGTCGATCGGCATTTAGCGTAAGGGTGCCAGTACTGCCGCACCGCCCGTGCCATTGACGATCGTTCGTGCGCCGTAGCGGGACGGGCGCCTAGCGCCGTTGCCGTAACTCCGGCAAAAGCCGCAACCGTCGCCGCTGTCAGGATGGTGCGCTTCAGGCACGCATTGTACCGCCACCATGGTGCATCACAGGCGGCCACTGCGGCCGCGTACCACACCCACCTGCAGAGCGATGGTCTTTGGTTTCTGGCGATCGGTGCGTCGTCGAGAACAGACACATCCATTCCGTCATCTCCTCTGACAGGGCGCGGATTATGCTGCGTGAACCACAACCGGCGGGGCGCTGTCCGCCTCGGCCGTCGGGATCAAGTGGTACTGCACGACGAAGCCGAGGCTCTCCGCGTAGCGATCGACGGTCGATACCTTCGCGTCGGCCGCCGTGCTCTCCAAGCGCGCGACGAAAGACTGCGAGGTCTCCATCGCCGCGGCGATCGAGGTCTGCGAGCGCTTCTGCTCCTCACGCTGCCCGGCCAGAGCACGCAGCAGCTCACGCCGCCGGCGAGCGGCGTCCAGCAGCCGCGGGAACTCGGGGTTGCGCGCGGCGCGCTTGTCGATCATCTTCTCTAGGAAGTCGCGCTCGGGCATGGGGCGTTGCCTACTCTCTGAATGGGTTTTGATACCTACAGCGGTATCTCTTTTGAGAGATAAGAGTAGCACCTCTCACTGATGCAGCGGGTGCCTGCCGCGCGCAACGCGCTTCTGATCCCCACGCCGCCGCCAATCCGCAAGACGTCTCTTCGCCAGCTCGATAGTGGCCGGGGGCGTCTTCTGCGTCTTCTTCTTGAACCCGTCCAATGCCAGCAGGATCTGTCCGCGGCTGCCTTCTTCCGCAAGCAGGATGCGGTAGATGACCCGATCGCCGTCCACCCTGACCTCCCAGATATCCCCGTCAAGATGACGGGCGGCCCGCAGGCCCCGATCGCGAACCTCCTCCATGCCCGCAAGCACAGCCGCCGCATCGGAATCGGAGAGCTTGTCGATGAACCCTTCGACCGGACTACGACCCGATGGGGTCTTGTAGTCGCGCCAGCGCCGCCGAATCGGAGGCGGCCCACCGGCAGCAGAGTCGGTCTTCTCCCTGGAGCGCTTCGCTGGAGTCATCGAACGAGCTTATGCAGCGCCTCGGACCGAGCACTCTTGGTCAGCAGGACTGGCCCAAATCCTGGCCCGAGGAGGGTTGAAAAACGCAAAACGCCCCGTGTTCACGGGGCGCAAGCGTACTCCGGGACAGGGACTCGAACCCCAAATTCGACATCCAGAGTGTCGCGTGTTACCAATTACACCATCCCGGATCGGACGGCCAAGGATAGTGGACGGGCCAGTCCGAGCGGGAGCACACGGCCTCCCTCAGCCTACGGCCGCCGAGACGAGTTGTGGTAGTAGCCCAGCACTGAACACGAGGCACCCGCCCTTCGCCTCGGCGCTTGCGGGCTGAAGCAACCCGCCCTACCCCCCCGGCTGTGCCCCGTTGGGTGCGAAGAATCTGGTGATCGCCTCCTCCAGGCCTGGGTCCAGCACCAGCAGGACCTCGTCGCCGGCCTCGATCACGGTGTCGGCCTTGGGGACGAAACCGGAGCCGCCCCGAAGGACGGAGATGATGAGGCTGCCTTCGGGGAGCTCGATGTCGGCGACTCTTTCTCCGACTGTGGGAGCACCGGGGAGAACCTCGAGCTCGATGATCTCCAGACGCTCCTCTTCGAGGGCCAGCAGGTGCACGAGGCCGTAGCGGGGCACCTCGTGCTCGATCAGGCGCAGGATCAGGTCGGTCGCGGAGACCGCCGGCTGGATCCCGAGCAGCTTGAAGTGCTCGTGGTTGCGGGGGTTGTTCACGCGGGCGATGATGCGGTCGCAGAGGTACTTCTCCTTGGCCACCTGGCAGACGAGCATGTTGTCCTCGTCATCCCCCGTGACCGCGATCACGAGATCCGCGCGCTGGATGCCCGCGCGCTCCAGCACCCACAGCTCGGTTGCGTCCCCGTACTGGGCGGCGTGCTCGAACTCCTCCTCGATCGAGAGATACCGGGGACGGGAGGACTCGATCAGCGTGACCTCCTGCCCCTTGGCGATCAGCTCGCGGGCGAGGTTGCGCCCGACCTTCCCCGCTCCGACGATGATCGCGTACATCCTGGCCCTCAGACCGCGTGCTCGACCGCGATGGCGCGCTCGAACATCTCGATGGCGTGTTGGGTTGGCGAGACCGTGTGCAGTCCCAGTTCCCCATACCAGCCCGCACGTGCGGGGTCCATCACGCGGGCGATCACCTTCGGCACGGCGAAGCGCTTCTGGGCGATCTGGGCGATGATCAGGTTGGTGTTGTCGCCGTCGGTGGAGGCGATGAACACCTCCGCGCGCTCGACGCCCGCCTGCACGAGGGCGTCGATCTCCAGAGCGGTGCCGACCGTGAAGAGCCCGCCCGCATCCTCCCAGCTGGTGGGCTGACCGGCGTTCAGGCGCTCGTGAGAGAGGGGATCCTCGTCGAGCACCGAGACCTCGTGCCCCGCGGCCAGCGCGGACTTGGCGACGGCCGAGCCCACGCGGCCAGCGCCCACGATCAACACGTACATGAGCCGCAGGTTACCTCAGACGATGCCCGCACCGGCGGAGCACTGGGTCCTTCAGACAATGCCCACACCAGCGGAGCACTGGATCCCTCAGACAATGCCGGCACCAGCGGAGCACTGGATCCCTCAGACAATGCCGGCACCAGCGGAGCGCTGGACCCCGCCCGGGCGAGTGGGATCCGAGGCGCCCTCCTCAGAGCGCGCCTGCTGCTCGGGGGGTGCGGTGAGGATCACACGGCAGGGGGCCTTGGCGACGACGTAGCGCACGACGTCCCCCACGAAGTTCTCGAGTGCAACCCCGCGACCCCCCAGACGGGTGCCGCCGCGGATGCGGGAGGGCTCCTCTGCCCCCAGCACGATCGCCTCCACCCCGCGGCGGCGGGCCTCCTCGACGATCGCAGGACCGGCGCCGCGGGCGCGCACGGTGGCGGTGGCGACCTGCACCCCCGCGTACTCCTCGCCGACCACCTTGGCGCGCGCGAGCGCCTGGCGGGCGCGCCTGATGTGGGCCTCGGGGAGGCGCGCGTCGAGCGTGAGCGCCATCGGGATCTCGAAGACCCACACCGCCTCGATCGTGGCGGTGTCGATCGCGGCCTCGTCGGTCGGCTCGCCCGCGACGAGCAGGGCGGCCGTCTGCACGATGTCGTCGTCGAGCGCCCCCCCGCTGAGGGGCACGAGGATCGAGCCGTAGTCGCGCTCCCGAGCCCGCTCGGGGCGGAGCATCTCGGGCGCCACCGTGATCCGCCGCAGGGGCGAGCTCTCGTCCTGGTTGCGGTAGACGAAGTAGAGCACCAGGCCCGCGCTCATCCACCCGAGCCCGACGTAGCGGGCGGGTTGGTGGACGATCAGCAGGGCGACCCACCCGGCGGCGCCCAGCAGCGCTCCAAGCACCGCGAGCAGGGGCAGCTCGCCGCCGCGCACTCGTACCGAGAGGGGTGAGCGAAACGGCCTCGGGCGCTGCGGCTCGCGGTAGCGCAGGCGCACGATCGAGAGGTGAGCGATGGTGAAGGCGAGCACCGCTCCGAAGGCGTAGATACCGACGAGAAAGTCGATGTCCTCGGGCACCACCAGCACCGCGGCGAGCACGCCGGCGAGCACGATCAGCACGTAGGGCGTTGAGCGCTGCGGGTGCAGGCGGCCGAGCGCACTGGGGATCTGGCGGTTGGTGGAGAGCGAGTAGGCCAGCCGGGAGAGCCCCAGCATCGCCGAGTTGGCAGCCGCGATCAGGGTGCCGGCGACGGCCGCCCCGAGCGCGTAGCGCAGCACCTGGGCGAGCTCGTGGGGGCGCAGGCGGGTGACGATCCCGATGAAGGGATCGTTCAGGTAGCGGTGCCCGAGAGCGGTGTAGGTGCCGTGGATCGGGAAGGCGCTGACGGCAAGGAGCGCGACGCCGACGTAGGCGACGATCAGGATCACGATGCCACTCGCCAGCAGCCGGCGCAGGGCGCGCCGCCCGACGACCACCTCGCCCGCGAGCCCCGAGGCGTACTCGAGCGAGGTGAAGGCCATCGTGGTGATCGTGAGCGCGAAGATCAGGCTCGACCAGGTGGGGGCGCTGCCCAGGTGGATCGAGGCGGTGAGGGTGTGGAGGTTGAAGTGGAGAACCAGTCCGAGCGCGATCGCGAACAGCTCCAGCACGAGCGCGCCGAGGACGAGCACCCCGATGCGCAGCCCGCGGCCTCTGGAGAGGCCGCGGATGTTGGAGAGCACCACGAACACGATGATCGCCAGCGCCAGCAGGAGCGCCTCGACGTGGTTGCCCAGGGGAGCCCAGAAGACCTTCAGGTACTGCGTCGCCGTGTAGGCGGTGATCGCGATCAGGATGACGTAGTCCAGGAGGATCGCCCAGCCGGCGATGAAGCTGACGAGCTCGTTGAAGGCGTAGCGGGCGAAGACGGTGGAGCCGCCCGGCTCCTGGTACATGGAGCCCCCCTCCACGTAGGTCAGGGCGGTGAGCCCGAACATCCCCGCGGCGACCAGGAAGACGAGCGGGGTGAGTCCCAACGCGTGGTTGACGACGACCCCGAGCGAGAAGAAGACCGCGCTCGCGAGCGAGGTGTAGACGATCCCGAAGAGGATCGGGGAGCCGACCGTGCGACTGAGCGTGGCCATCGACCACGCCGACAGCTCCGCCCCGATCCGCTCGCGCGCCGCTCCCCCGTTGGCCGCGGGCTCCAAGCCCTCCGCTCCGGGCCCCTCCGGCGGCGGGGACCGCTCCTCGGCGGGCGGGCTCATGCCCGGCGACCTCGGCGATGTTCGATGTACAGCCGCCCCGCGCCCGCCGCGAGGAACAGCAGGCCGAGCAGCGTACGCGGGGAGATGAGGCCCCCGTGCCCGGCCAGCGCCTCCACGACGAGGGCGCCCCCGACCAGCACCATCAGCGCGGAGAGCGCGATTGTGGCGGAGCGGTGGACGCTGCGACCGGTCATCTTCGGTTTGAGGTTATGCGCTCCGGCCGGCGGTCCCCCCGGTCCAGCCGGAGCGGGGAGCCGCCGGGGGGCGCGCTCAGAGACTGCCCGAGAGCTCCCGGATCGCCCTCTCTGAGGGCGATGAAGGCGATCTGGGGAGTCTTCGGATGGACACTCAGGTGATCAGCGGGATGATCAGGATCGCGACGATGTTGGCGACCTTGATCATCGGGTTGATCGCAGGGCCCGCCGTGTCCTTGAAGGGGTCGCCCACGGTGTCCCCGGTGACCGAGGCGGCATGCGCGTCCGAGCCCTTGCCCCCGAACGCGCCGTCCTCGATCAGCTTCTTCGCGTTGTCCCAGGCGCCACCGCCCGCAGTCATCATCACCGCGAAGAAGAAGCCGACCACGATCACCCCGATCAAAAGGCCGCCGAGCGCCTGCTGGTCGATCAGCCCGACGATCAGCGTCAGCCCGATCGGCAAGAGCGAAGGCAGGATCATCTCGCGCTGCGCGGTCTTCGTGACGATGTCCACGCACCTGGCGTAGTCGGGCTCTTCGGAGTAGTCCATGATCCCTGGGTGCTCGCGGAACTGGCGGCGCACCTCCTCGACGACCGCGCCGCCCGCGCGGCCAACGGCCTCGATCGACAGCGACGCGAACAGGCACACCATCAGCCCGCCGAGCAGCAGGCCGATCAGCACCGGCGGTTCGTTGATGCCGAAGGAGATGATGTGACCGAGCTTGTTTTCGAGTTCTTTCTGGAAGCCCGCGAACAGGCCGACGGCCGCGAGCACCGCGGAGCCGATCGCGTAGCCCTTGGTCACAGCCTTGGTCGTGTTGCCAACCGCGTCCAAGCGGTCGGTGACCTGGCGCACCTCCTCGGGCAGGTCGGCCATCTCGGCGATGCCGCCGGCGTTGTCGGTGATCGGGCCGAACGCGTCGAGCGCGACGATCAGGCCCGTCAGCGACAGCAGGCCCATGGCTGCGACGAGGATGCCGTAGATGCCGGTGACGCCGCCGCCCGCGAGCTTCCACGAGCCGAGGATCCCGAGCACGATCACGAGCGCCGGCAGCGCCGTAGCCTGCAGCCCTGAGGAAAAGCCCTGGATGATGTTCGTGGCGTGACCTGTAATCGACGCCTTCGCGGTCTTCTTCACCGGCGCGAACCGGGTCGAGGTGTAGTATTCGGTCAGTCCGAACAGTAGCGCGGTGACGACGATCCCGATCAAGGAACACAGGTACAGGTGGCTCCATTTGGGCGCGCCCGAGGAGCCGCTCAGGAACGTCAGGTTGCGCATCAGCCAATAGGTGATCGGCGCAAACGCCGCCGCTGCGATCACGCCCGAGACGACCAGTCCCTGCAGGAGCGCGCGCTCGACGTTGTCGGTGTTCGTGCGCACCGCAAACGTGCCGATGATCGAGGCGATGATCGCCACGCCGCCAATCACCAGCGGGTAGAGGGCGACCTGCGTGGACTGGTTGAAGGTCAGCACGCCGAGCAGAATCACCGCGATCGCGGTGACCGCGTAGGTCTCGAACAGGTCCGCCGCCATGCCGGCGCAGTCGCCGACGTTGTCGCCGACGTTGTCGGCGATCGTCGCCGGGTTGCGTGGGTCGTCCTCGGGGATGCCCGCCTCGACCTTGCCCACGAGGTCCGCGCCGACGTCGGCGGCCTTCGTGAAGATGCCGCCGCCGAGCCTCGCGAACACGGAGATCAGCGAGCCGCCGAAGCCGAGGCCGATGAGCGCGTCGACCGCCGTCTTGGGGCTGTCGTTGAAGAACGACGTCAGTGCCCCGTAGTAGCCCGCCACGCCGATCAGCGCCAGCCCAACGACCAGCAAGCCGGTGATCGCGCCACCGCGGAACGCCACCTTCAGCGCTGGCGAGACGCCGCCGCGCGCCGCCTCCGCAACGCGCGCGTTCGAGCGCACGGACACGTTCATGCCGATGTACCCGGTCGAGCCGGAGAGGATCGCTCCGATCAGGAACCCGCACGCTACAGCGATGTTCTGGATGAAGATCAGCGCCACGAACACGACCACCCCGACCCCGGCGATCGTGATGTACTGACGGTTCAGGTACGCGCGCGCGCCCTGCTGGACGGCCAGCGAGATGCTCTGCATCTTCTCGTTGCCGGGCGAAAGCGCCAGCAGGGAACGCGTCGTCAGGAGACCGTATACGACAGCGCACGCGGCGCAAACGAGGGCGACGACGACCCCGTGGTTCGTCAGGAAGCTGCTCAACAGAAATCCTCCGCGGTAAGTTGGCGTGTCGCGCGGGGATTCGCGCGCACCGTTGTCCACCTCCCGCCCGGATCGCTCAGTTGAGCGCCTACCCGGCGGAAAAGCGGGCGCAGTCTATCGTGCCGTGAGGCGAAAGGCGTTTAGGTGTCCCGCCGCGTCCCCGCGGGTGTCCGGCGGCGTCCCCGCGGGTGTCCGGCGGCGTCCCCGCGGCGGGCCGTCGCTGGGCACGGAGGCCCAGCGCCCACCCGCGCCGTCACCCGCACACGCCCGCGCGGACGATCCCCAATGACCCAGACCAGGGATGCTCAGCGGCCCGGGACCCACAGCCGGCCGCTGGACTCCGCCGGACCCGGCCCGGGCTTGGCGGCGCCCGGCTCGCCCGGCTGCGGCTGAGGCTGTGTCGGTGCGGAGGAGCCTGGAGGTGGGGCCTGCCCGGGCGGGGGAGCGGGCGCAGCTTGGGCCTGTGCGTCCTGGCTCTGGGCGGGTGTGCCCTGGCCCTCGGCAGGTGCACTCTGGCCCTGGGCAGGTGCGTCGTGGCCCTGGGACTCCCGCGCGTATGCCATTTGCAGCTGCGAGAGCGCGTCGCGCAGCGGGCGCGCTTCCTGGGCCGCGCGGCGCTCGATGACCGGCATCAAGCCGCGCACCGCGTCGATCGCGTCGCGCACCTGCTCCAGATCGCGCTCGGGAGCGCCCTGCCCGGGCGCCCCCGGCTCGGGTCCGCCGACCAGACCGAGGCGGCGCGCACCGATGTTCAGCAGCGAGACCGTCGCCTGGAGCACCATGTCGGCACTCGTGATGCGGCTCAGTTCCGCTTCGTAAGCCTCGCGCATCTGCTCGTCGCTGGGCTGTCCGCCCTGCTGCGCCTCCTGCGTGCTCACACCGCCACCTCCGCTGAGTAGGTTTGCCTGGTCTCCGCCACCGACGCCGCAAAGACCTCCTCGCGACCGGCGCCGGCCTCGATCATCGCGCGCTGGCGCTGGGCGCCGTTGCGCTCGGGGAAGGAGAGCTCGATGCCGAGCTCCTCGCGCACCGGCGCGCTCCACACCGCGAGCCGCTCGATCGCCTCGCGCGCGGGGTACTCCTCGAAGCGCTCCATGTCGATCAGCCGCCCATCGAGGCCGAAGCGGATCGCGCGCCACATGTTCTCCTCCACCATCCGCGGCTCGGGGTCCACGAACGGGACCCCCTCGTCCACGTCGCGCGCGGCCTGGGCGACGCAGGCCACCATCAGCGCCGCCAGCGCCTCGGACTCCTGCGCGGTGGTCTGGGCGTCGCAGATGCGCACCTCCACGGTGCCGAAGGCGAAGTGGGGGCGCACCGACCACCACACCTGGGTGAACTCCACGATCGAGCGCGTGCGCAGCAGCAGCTCGATGTACTCGCGGTAGGCCTCCCAGCCGCCGAAGGCGTCGGGCACCCCGCAGCGGGGGAAGCTCCTGGTGAAGCTCTGCGTGCGCGCGGAGTGCAGGCCCGAGTCGCGGCCGTCGAGGTAGGGGGAGTTCGCGGAGATCGCCAGCAGCAGCGGCAGCACCCCGCGCAGCCGGTCGCACACCAGCACCGCGCGGTTGGCGTCGCGCACGCCCACGTGCACGTGCATGCTGAAGGTGTTGTTGCGCCACGCCACGTACCTGAGGCCCTCCTCCACGCGGCGGTAGTGCTCGGTGTCGATGATCCGCTGCTCGCGGTAGTCCGCCCACGGGTGCGTCCCCGTGGCGCCCAGCGCCACCTGCTGCTCCCCCGCGAGCGCGAACAGCGCCCGGCGATGCCCGCGCTGGCGTGCGAGCGCGTCGTGAAAGTCCGCGCCGGGGCCCGAGACGATCTCGACCTCCGCGGAGATCAGCTCCCCCGCGATGTGCTCGCGCAGCAACGGGTCGCGCCCGCGGGCGGCCTCGCAGAGCTCCTCGTAGCGCGGGACGAGTTCCAGCGTGGTGGGGTGCAGCAGTGAGAACTCCTCCTCCAGGCCCACCGTCCCGTCCACCGCCTGCGCGAAGGTCTCCACCGCCCGGTCGAGGTCCAAGCTGCTCATGCGCCACCCCCGCGCGGGCGACGCGACGTCCGTGACGGGCTCGGATCTGGGCAGTGGGGCATCGGGACGGAGGGCTCCGCGGGGCGGCCGGTCAGGTCAGGTAGAAGTACAGCGCGTAAAGCAGATCGACCGCGGGGCTCGAGGTGTGGACGGTGACCTCCGGGGGGACCATCAGCAGAGACTCGGAGTAGTTGAAGATGATCTTCACCCCCGCCTGCACCAGCTCGTCGGCGAGCTCCTGCGCGACGCCGCCGGGGATCGCGAGGACGCCCACCACGATGTCCTCGTCCTCCACCATCTGGCGCAGCTCGCGGGGGTGGCGGACGACCTTGCTGCCCACCGTGGTGCCCACCTTGTCGGGGTCCACGTCGAAGATCGCCACCACACGGAAGCCGTGGTCGGCGAAGATGTCCGAGGAGGCGATCGCCTTGCCGAGGTGCCCCGCGCCGAACAGCGCGATGTTGTGCTGGCCCGCGGTGCGCAGGATCTTGCGGATCTGGGAGACCAGCGACTCCACGTTGTAGCCCACCCCGCGCTTGCCGAACTTGCCGAAGCCCGAGAGGTCGCGGCGGATCTGAGTGGAGTTCACATGGGTGTAGTCGGAGAGCTCCTGGGAGGAGATCGTCTCCTTGCCCATCTTGCGAGCCTGCGTGAGCACCTGCAGGTAGCGCGAGAGGCGCGCCGCCACCCCCAGTGAGAGGCGCTCGCCGGGTGAGGCGGGGTTGACGGGCGGGTGGACGGGCACCTCATCCTCCTCGAGCTCGGCCTCCGCGGCGCCGCTGAGCTGCACGTAGGTCATCGCCCTGACTCTAGCCTCTCCCTCAGGAGCTCCGCGTCGAGGAAGTACTCGAACAGCTCCACCCCGTCGAGGTCCCCCACTGGAATCCGCTCGAAGTACGCCCGGTGCAGGGCCTCCTCGGCGGTGATGTCGCGCACCACCAACTCGAACGCCAGCTCCGTGCGGAGGGCCTGCAGGGTCCTCAGCGCCTCCTCGCAGAGATGGCAGTCGGGCTTGGTGTAGAAGGTCAGCGTTCTCACCCCGGCCGCCGGGTGGGTGGGGGTCGTTCCCCCGTCGCATACACGTCGAGCGGCAGGTAGCGCGGGTAGGGCAGGGGCTCGGCGAAGCGCGCCGCGCTCGCGATCATGGCGGCGTTGTCGGTGCACAGCACCCGCGCGGGCACGTGCACGTTCGCGCCCAGCTCCCCCAGGCGCCGGCGCAGCTCGCCGTTGGCGGCAACGCCCCCACCGACCGCGAGACGGTCCAGGCCCGTCTGCTCGAGCGCCCGCACCGCGCGTTCCAGCAGGCGATCCACGATCGCCTGCTGGTAGGAGGCCGCAAGGTCCGCCGCCCGCGCAGCCAGCTGCCCCTCTGAGAGCTCCCGGACCCTGTAGAGCAGCGCCGTCTTCAGGCCCGCGAAGGAGAAGTCCAGGCCGTGGGCGAACGCCTGGCGGCCGACGCCCAGGCCCGGCCGGGGACCCCCGGCGGTGAAGGGGAAGGCCGTCGGGTCGCCCCCCTGGGCGAGACGCTCCAGGGCGGCCCCCCCGGGGTAGCCGAGACCGAGCATGCGGGCCCCCTTGTCAAACGCCTCCCCCGCCGCGTCGTCGAGCGTGCGTCCCAGCACCTCGAAGCCCTCGTGCTCGCGCACATGCGCCAGCAGGGTGTGGCCGCCGCTTGCGATCAGGCACACGAAGGGGGGCTCGAAGGGTCCCCCTTCCCCGGCCTCGCCAGCGATGAAGTTCGCCGCGACATGGCCCTGCAGGTGGTCAACCGCGGCGAACGGCAGCTCCCGCGCGGCGGCCAGTGCCTTGGCGGTGGCGAAGCCCACCAGCAGCGCCCCCACCAGGCCGGGCCCCCGCGTGGCGGCCACCAGGTCGAGATCCCCGAGCGTCGCGCCGGCCTGCTCCAGGGCCTGAGCAACCACGAGGTTGACGAGCTCCAGGTGATGGCGCGAGGCGATCTCCGGGACGACCCCCCCGAAACGGTCGTGGACACCCTGGGAGGAGATCGAGTTGGAGCGCACCCGACCCTCCCCATCGAGAACCGCGGCGCAGGTGTCGTCGCAGCTCGTCTCGAGCGCGAGTATGAGAGTGCTCGTGCCGGCCTCCAGCCGGCGCCCCTGAGCAGATCGGTCGCCCTCCCGGCGCCCTTGACCGGGGCTGACGCCCCTCATATGAAGCCGGGGTTGGGCACGTCCTCCAGCGATCCCGCCAGCGTGGCGGGGGTGCGCCACATGACCAGGGCGTCCTCCCCGTTGTCCTGGTAGTAGCGCCGGCGCATCCCCGCCGCGCGGAAGCCCTCCCGTTCGTAGAGGTCGATCGCGGCATCGTTGGAGCGGCGCACCTCCAGGGTGTAGCGCGCCTGCTCGTCGTCCACGCGCGCGTACAGCTCCCCCAGCAGCGCCGAGGCGACCCCCTCGCGGCGGTGATCGGGATCGACGGCCACGTTCATCACGTGCCACACCGTCTCGTAGCGGGAGCAGATCAGGTAACCCACCAGTCGCCTGGAGCCGTCGGCCTCCAGCACCGCCGCCAGGCAGATCCCGGAGGCCTTGGAGAGCTCCAGCACGAACATCGCCAGCGACCACGGCGTTGGGAAGGCGCGTCGCTCGATCCCGATCACCTGCGGCAGGTCCGGGTATGCCAGGCGCCGGATCTCCAGGTGCGGGTGCTGCGAGGCGACATCGGCGACCAGTGGTGTGCTCACTTGCTACTTCCTGTCTTCTCCAGGGCAATCTCCGCATCCGGCCGGCGCCGGTAGTCGGGCAGGACCGCCTCGGGCTCCCCCGCCAGCGCGCTTTGGGCAAGCTCGCACAGCACCTCCGCGTCGACCCGGTGAAGCGGCGAGTCGCTCTCCGGGACCGCTACCGCAATCGCCTCCAGATATCCCCGAAAGCGTAGCGCCCCATCCCCCACCGCCAGCCACTCGTGGACCCCCCCGTTCTGCGTGGCGATCCCCTCCAGCTCGGTCGGCGGGAGCGCGCGGGGCGGAGTCAACTCTCCCTCCAGCGAGTACACCGCGGCGAACGCCTCGCCGCGGCGCGCGTCGATCATCGCCAGCACCCGGCGGCGATCCTGCGGCTCCGTCCCCGCCAGAGCGGCCTCGGCGAGGACGCGCAGGGTGGATATGCCCACGACCTCCACCCCCAGCGACTGCGCGAGCCCGCGGGCCGTGGCGACCCCGATGCGCAGGCCCGTGAACGTGCCCGGGCCCACGCCCACCGCGATCCGCTCCACGGCCCCCCAGCCCAGACCCGCCTGCGCGAGTAGATCGCTCGCGAGGGGCAGCAGCTGCGTGGTGTGCCCGGGGCGCTGGCCGAAACGGGGATGCTGGTCGATTCGGGGATGCGAGCGAAGCGAGTGTCTCCCGAATCGGTCGGAGGCGAGTGTCTCCCGGCTTCGGTCCCCGGCCGGCTCATCGCGCGCCTGCAGCGTGGTCCCGTCGGCCAGCCGCAATCCCACGACCGTGGCGGGAGTGGCGGTGTCGAAGCCCAAGACGATCATCCCCCCTCCCGCACCTCGATCCGCCGGCGGTCCCCGCCGCGGTGAGTGAGCGTCACCCTCACCGTCGCCCGCTCGAGCGCCGGGCTGCCCTCCTCGGGCCACTCCACGAACGCGACGCTCCCCGGCCCCAGGTAGTCGTCCAGCAGGCCCGGGTCCTCCTCTGAGAGCCCCGCCAGCCGGTAGAGGTCAAGATGCGCGACGGTGACCCCAGAGCCGCGATAGCGGTGGCCGATCCCAAAGGTGGGGCTGGTCACGGGATCGCTCACCCCCAGGGCGCGGGCGGCGCCGCGCACGAGGGTGGTCTTGCCGGCGCCGAGCTCTCCCCGCACGAGCACCACGTCTCCCGCGCGCAGCCCCGCCGCGAGCTCCGCGCCCAGCGCCTCGGTCTCAGCGGGACCCGAGGTTTCGCGGACTGACACGGGTGCAACTTTAGTGTTCGCGAGGCCTCCCGCGGCGGCCGCCGGATCGGACCCGAGCGCCGGCGAGGAGCCTACGCCGCTTTCAGCTCCTGCTCGTATGAGAGCGCCCGGCGCTCCAACTCGCCCTGGGGCCCGATCTCGTAGGTGCCCATGCGAGCGAGCGGCGGGGAGTAGGCGTGGATCGTGACCGCCGGCTGCCTGCCGGTGTGGAGCACCCTGTGGATGGCGCTCCCCGGGACGCTGAAGCACTCGCCCGCCGACTGCTCCCGCGCCACCGGTGCGCCACCCACGGCGAGGCGCTCCTCGCGTACCCGGCCCGCGATCACGGCGATGCCTCCCGCGGATCCGTCGTGGTCGTGATAGCCCGTGTCCTGACGGTCGCTCCAGCAGATCAGCCAGGCGTTGACGCGCACGTCGTCGAAGATCTGCTCGTAGACCCGCACGTCGCGCTCATGGCGCACCAGATGGCGCCAGCGCACCGGGTCGGCGGCGAGTGCGGCGGCGAAGCGCTCCAGCTGCTCGGGATTCAGACTGGAGTCCGGCCCCTCGGCGGGCGCGGGCTCCGGCGCCTGGAGCAGGCGCTCGAAGCGCCGGACGGCGCGATCGATCGGCGGGCACGTCTTCGGCGGGGCGGCAAACCACACAAGGCGGGTCGGGCGGGGGCCCGGGCCGCCGCTTCGATCCAACTCCGAACGCGAGCTCACGTCGCCGCTCCCGTCCAGCTCTGGGCTCGAGCTCATGCCGCCACCCCCATCCACCTCGAGAGCTGGGCGCTGTTCTCGGCGAGCAGCACCTCGCGTCCGGTGGGGATCGGCTCCACCACGGGCCGGTCCGAGCCGTACACCAGCTGCTCCCCGCCCACCAGCCTGGCCATCGCCTCCACGGCCACCGGGCCGTAGCTGGAGTTGTCATAGAAGGTCAGCGGGTCCCGCAGGTCCACGCCCGGTCCGCCGCGCGCGGCCAGCCGCTCGCTGAGTAGCGGCGCGCCCCCGGCGAGCATCCCGAAAAGGACCCGCAGCTGTGGATGCTCGCGCCGCCCGAGTGCCGCGAACGTCAGCCACGCGGCCTGCATCTGGGCGACATAATCGGTCAGCGGGCGCCACCACAGGGGCTCGCCCAGCATCGCCTCGGCGGGGAGCCAGCCCGGCGCGGGACCGGGGTGCACGAACAGCGGCGCCTCGCGGGCAGCCACCCGCTCCAGCAGCGGCGAGATCGACACGAGGGCATCGGGACCGGCGAGCGCACCGGCGGGCAGGCATACGCCGGCGCACCCCCGCTCGAGCAGCCGGTCGACATCGTCCAGATCGGGACGGTCGAGCGCGATCGGCCCCCACGCGGCGAATCCCCCGGGCAGCGCCAGCACGCCCTCGAGGTGCGCCTCGATCAGCTGACCGGCCTGCTCCCGCGGCAGCGCCTCGACGCCGATCGCACTCGAGAGCGCCACCAGCGCGAGGTCGAGGCCGTCGCTGTCCACGAGGCTCGCCCGTCGCCCGGGCGCTTCCGCCTCCCGGTCGATCACATAGGGCTGCTCGCCCGCCGCGTGCAGCACAGTGAGCCCCCGCGAGCGGCGCACGAAGGGGAGCGTGCGGCGGGCCTCGAGGGCATCGAGCAGCTGGTCTGTCCAGATGTGCTGATGAACGTCGATTCGCATGGTTCTCGTGGTGGCTCCCTGTCCAAGATCCGGGATTAGGCCCCGACCGAGGTTCCGGACCTAAACCTCATAAAGTAGATCGAGAATATCATGTTTGTTGGTGAGACGCAACCCCTGTTGGTGAGACGCAACCCCTAAAGCCACATGGCTGCACTGCCGATAGAGGACAGACCTCCTCCTCCCAAGCAGTACGACCGGCCCACAACCCCTCTCCTGTGGGCCGGTCGTCGTTAACGGCCAGCCCGCTCGGGCCGGCTCAGAACAAGCCGAGCTGATCGACCTCGGCCGCCGGCTCGGCAGTCGTGCCCGATCCGCCGGCGGCAGAGGCCTCCTCGAGCTCCGCGGTCAACTCGGGCACCTCCAGCGACTGCGGTTGCTCGGGCGCGGGCAGGGCCAGCAGCTGGGGCAGGCGCTTGAAGTCCTCGCGCAGGGTCTCCAGCATCCGCGGGGTGTAGAGCGCCGCGGCGGG
This sequence comes from uncultured Solirubrobacterales bacterium, assembly GCA_963713985.1. Classification (GTDB taxonomy): domain Bacteria; phylum Actinomycetota; class Thermoleophilia; order Solirubrobacterales; family Solirubrobacteraceae; genus Palsa-744. Next base: position 3,579,317 of record OY970219.1, read on the forward strand.
GTGGAAGATCGGGTAGAGCCGGACCGCCCTGCGGCCCACCGCGATGACCTCCGGCTGGCCGTGCAGGCGCGTGATCCCCGTGGGGTCCTCGCGCAGCAGCTTCGTGGAGAAGTTCCCCAGCGTGCAGATCACCCGCGGCTGGATCAGCTCCACCTGGCGGTACAGGTACTCCCGGCAGTTCTCGATCTCCACCGGCTGCGGGTCGCGGTTGCCGGGAGGTCTGCACTTCAGGGTGTTCGCGATGAAGACATCCGCGCGCGCCATCCCGATCTCCCCCAGCAGCTTCTCCAGCAGTTTGCCGGCGGCGCCCACGAACGGAAGGCCCTGCTCATCCTCGCTCGCCCCGGGGGCCTCCCCCACGAACATCAGATCGGCGTCCGCGTTGCCCGCCCCGAAGACCACCGTCTTGCGGGTGGCCGCCAGCTCCGAGCAGCGCACGCACGCCTGGGCCTGTTCGAACACCTCCTTGAGGGCCTCGCGCCGCTCCGCCGCCGATATCTGGCTCTGCTCCGAGGACATCGCGGGGCAATGGTACCCCCGCCCGCCCGGCCACACGGCCAGGGGCACCAGCCGTCTCCCGGCCCTGGCAAGAGACCCCTGCTATGTGGGTGTGAGCACAGATATACCATCACGCCAGGTATGAATTCCGTCCGAGACTCCGCATAGCTTCGCCGCTCAATCACGAGCGAGCGTTTGGCCCCGGTGACAGTTGGGCTGCCACCGGGGCCGGTGCAAGGAAAGGACGGGCCTTCCCATGCCGGCAGATCGTAGCCAGGTGGCGCAGCGCGCCATCATCTTGCAGGTCCTCCGCGACGACCACCCCGAGCGGTGGACACGCGCGGAGCTTGAACGGCAGCTATCGGACTTCCTGCCCGAAGAAGTCGAGGCCGGGGTCGAGGACCTCGCGGCCGAGGGCGTCTTGGCGGTCGATGACGATGAGACGGTCCGGGCGTCCCTGTGCGCACGCACGCTGGACGCCCTGGGGCTGGTGTCGATCTGATGCCCGGCGATCTCAGTGTGGCATTCGGGCAGCGACTGCGCGAGGTGCGGAGAGAGCGCGGCATGTCTCACGAAGACCTCGCGCGCAGGACCGACCTCCACACGACGGCCATCAGCCGGTTCGAGCGAGGCTTGCGCGAACCACGGCTCAAATCGATTCTTCGTCTCGCGGAAGGTCTCGATGTTCATCCGGGCAGGCTGCTGGAGGAGCCGGGCATAGGCGCCGAGCGGTAGCCGGGGCGGCTGAGGTCCGGCGCTCGGCTGGGCCTCAGCTAAGGGACAGGGAGATCTGATGCGCTCTCGGCAGGATGCGGCGCTAACTGCTGCCAGTGGCGACGTTGTTTGCGCCCGTGTACTCCATGAAGGCTTGCTCGTCCATGACGAACCTGGGCGGCCAGCGGCACGTCTCAACAGGGGGGAAGACGGGGATCTCGAAGTAGCGGGGTTCTGCGATGCTCTCCAGCGACCGATTGTCCGATGCAGGAAACGTCGTCGTGCCCCGGACACTGAAGATGACGTGCGCGATCTGGATCGTGTGGACGTAGAGATCCATGAATGGGGTTCCGTTGCGATTGACGCCACCCAGACCGCGCGTATAACGGGTTGCGACGGGCTGCTGCATCGAGTAGGCGGCGATGGAGACGCGAGCGCGTAGCGGAGGCTGGCGCTGTTCGCGGACTAGATTCCGCTCCTCTTGCGAGAACCTCGCTTGCCTGTACATGATGGTCTCGCCAACCATCGCGGTCTTGACGGCCCACGTCGCCACGAGAAGCTCCTGCGGCTGATCGAGCGTCGTTTCTTGCCCAACGATGAGCGGGGTCAGCAGCGGCGCGATCGCGGTCTCAAGGTCCGACATCCAGCCTTCATTGCAAGCACTGCACACAATTTTGGCCTTGAGGTTCGCGGCCTTCTTGGCCACATAGCGCCGGGACTCCTCGACCTTGCCGTCCGCGATCGCAAAGGCTTCTGCGTCGAGCTTTGTGTTGACGATGACCCGATTGATCCAGTCCGGGAAGATGTGCTCGTACGAGTTGGCCTTGGCACCGCAGAAGATGCACCTACGAGCAGGGCGACGCGACATTCTACGCTTGGGGCACGATGGCGAACAACGAGACCAAAGAGCCTACTCAGTCGAGACGACCCACTCAGCCGACGCAGCCGAAGAAGGGCAAGCCGGTTGAGATTCCCGTGCCGAAGGTCAGCACGATCCGCGCAGCCATCCGAAGGGTCGCCCAGCCGGTCGAGCACGAGCGCAACCGGGAGGAGTAGCGGTCAGCGGTCAGCAGCCTTCCGCCGCACGCTCGATACGCAGGCTGACACTCCGCCGCGTTGTCCAATAGACTGATTGAGTTATGTTGAGCGGAGCTATGGGCGCCGCAATGGCTAGAGGACTGGCAAGCCCAAGACGCTGTTGCTGCCCTGAGCACGATCGGCTGTTTGATGGCAAAGGCCCTGCAAAATCCGAACAAAACCACAAACAAGTGGGACTACGAGATCGCGAAGATGCAGAGCACGGTCGGCCTCTGGCGCGTAGTGGCTTATGGCGGTGTGGTCGCGCTTTGCATCGTGGCATCTGCGCTGCCCTTATGGATGATGCACGGGATCATCCAACCGCTAGCCGGCAAGAAGACAGAAGTCGATCTCAACGTTCCAGTATCGATTGCCCTGGGACTATCCTTCGTGGTCAACGTTGGGCAGCACATCAAGGGTCGAAGCCGCAAGGCGGAGATCAAGAGACAGCGCGCGCGAGCCGAGAAGCATGAGTGGGCGGCCGGTATAACGAGTTCGTGACAAGTAAGCACAAACCCAATAGGATGGAGGCACAATGACCAATGCCCTGTTCATCCTCGTCCTGATTGTGGGGCCGCTGCTTGCCTTCGTTGTAGTGCTGACCCTGCCTCGGTGGTTCGCTCGCAGCTTGCATGGTCATCGGATGTGGCGCCTCCGGGATGCAGTCGTTGACGATGTGCTTGCTGGCGATCTCTCGCGAGATCACAAGGCTGTCCAGCATCTGATCGGCATCATGGATGCCGTGCTCAACTCCAAGCACGTAGCGTTGCTTGATGTCTATATCGTCCGGCGTGTATCCAAGGACGCAGATCCGGCGTTCCGTAAGTTGGCTCGGAATCAGGGTCTCGCTTGTCCGCTCGACGGTCTCAGCCCACCAGAAAGCCAGCGCATTGAGGCATACCGCGAGCGCTTTATGACGCTACTGGCAGGATCGATGCTTCTGGGCTCTTGGTTCGGCATTGCACACATCTTGCCCTTTGTGCCTGCCGGGGTTCGCGAGGCGATACGCCAGGCCCGTGCTGCAACCCGTGACGGCTTCAAGCATCGCCTCAACAACACAAGGGGACGCTTTGAGCGCGAGATTACCGTCTCGGCGCGAGAAGCTACGGATCTTGCGGCAGTTCACGCGGGCATTGCGCAAACGGCCGTCGTGTTCGCGACTCACCACGAGGTCAACCGGCCTTCGAGACAGCCGAGTGGGGTTTTATGAGGACAGCTCCGCCTCTAAACGCCTTCGGCTGCCCGCTCGATGAGCAGATGGAATAGCGAGTCGTTGCAGTGCCGGTGGTTGTAGCGCCACGCGAACTCGTTGAGGTAGCCCTGGAGCCACTTGTGGGAGACCTTCTTGTAGTTCCCGCGGATGCCGGTCTTCAGGTTCCCGAAGAACCCCTCGATGGTGTTGGTGTGCGTGTCGCCCTGGACGTAGATGCCGGACGAGTGGTTGATCCGACTATGCGCGATGAAGTGGTGGTCGAGGCCGTTGTAGGCGGGCCACTCGTCGGTGATGAGGATCGATTCGGGCTCGACCCACTCCACGAGCGTTTCCTTGAGCTTCGGTCCACGGCGGGACGGCAGGACGGTCGCCTTGACCCTGCCGCCGCGTTCTACCGCGGCGAAGACGGTTGCTCTACTACGTTGGGCGCGCTTCTGGGCCTCTGAGCGCCGGTTCACGCCGGGCTGAGCGAACAGGGACTGGCCATGCGGTTTGCGCGGCTTGCCGTCCACGGAGGTCTCATCGGCCTCGATATCGCCTCTCAGTGGCTCTCCGTCGTCGTCCATGAGTTTGTTGCGGATCAGGTTGAACATCCGCCACGCGGTCTTGTACGTCACGCCCAGCTCGCGCTCTAGCTGCTTGGCGGACACTCCGCAGCGAGTGCTCGCCATGATGTAGATCGCATAGAACCACAGGTGCAGCGAGGTCGAGGACTTGTGGAAGATGGTCCCGGCGAGCGGGTAGAGCGCGTGCCCGCATGTGTCGCACGAGTACGCCGGCCGCGCTTTGATCCGGTGGAACTTCCGCTGGCGCTCGCACTTCGGGCACCGCGCATGGTGGCCGTCCGGCGCGAAGCGTTCCCGCCAGAGCATGTCCAGACAAGCAGTGTCGTCGGGGCAGTCCCGCATGAACTCCATGAGCGAGTACCGCGAGTCCGTAGCGCCATGCACGCCACGAACGGGGTTGTTGCGGTCAACCGGAGGCATACCCCAACGATAGCACACCTACCTGGCGTGATGGTATAAGTGTGGGTGTGAGCACACAGCGCCGTTTCGTCCCCACGGAGCCACGAACGGCTGTATCATTCCTCACAGGCCGTCACCGCGCTTCGCTCGGGATGGACCTGGAAGTTCAGGATGTGCCCGGAAGTAGATGGAACAGTGCATTTTCTCGCGCCGGTATCCGCAGGAACTGGACCGAAAGCAATGAACCACCCGACTTCAGTACGTCAGATCGCGATGGTCAGTCTGGCCTGCGGGGCCGACGAGGGACGAGCGGCCCCATGAGAACTCTGCGCACCGTCGCAGAGCTTCGCACCGCGCTCGCCCCGGCGCGGCGCGAGGGCCGGACGATCGGCTTGGTGCCCACGATGGGCGCACTCCACGAGGGGCACCTGTCGCTGATCCGCCGCGCACGGGAGCAGTGCGACACGGTGGTGGTCTCCCTGTTCGTCAACCCCGCCCAGTTCAACGAGAGCGCCGATCTGGAGCGCTACCCCCGCTCCGAGCAGCGCGACGCGGGGCTCGCCGCGGAAGCGGGCGCCAACCTGCTGTTCGCGCCCTCCGTCGGGGAGGTCTACCCCCCCGGCTTCGCCACCGCAGTGGAAGTGCTGGGGCTCACCGACCGTTTGGAGGGGGCCTTCCGCGGCGCCTCCCACTTCCGGGGGGTCACCACGGTGGTCACCAAGCTGCTCTGCATGGCGATGCCCGACACCCTCTACCTCGGCCAGAAGGACGCCCAGCAGGTCGTGGTGATCCGCCGCCTGGTGGCCGACCTGAACCTGCCCGTGCGGATCGAGGCGCTGCCCACCGTACGGGAGGGGGACGGGCTTGCCCTCTCCAGCCGCAACGCCCTGCTCGACCCCCGTGCGCGTGAGCGCGCACGGGCGCTACCCGGCGCGCTGAGCGCCGCCGCGGAGCTCGCCGCGGCGGGGGAGCGTTCGCCCGAGGCGCTGCTCGGCGCGGCCCACGCCGCGCTCGCCGCGGCCGGGGTGCGACCTGACTACGTGGCGCTCGTGGACCCCGGCACCCTGGAGGCGCTCGCCGAGCTCGACCGCCCTGGGCTGCTCGCGCTCGCCGCCCCGGTGGGCGCGGTGCGGCTGATCGACAACGTCACGCTCGAACCCACCCCGAATCCCTCCCCACCCATAGGAAAGGCGACCGCGACATGCAGCGCGTGATGCTCAAGTCCAAGATCCATCGCGCCACGGTGAGCGACTGCGACCTGCACTACGTGGGCTCGATCACGATCGACCCCGACCTGCTGGAGGCCGCGGACATCCTCGAGCACGAGCAGGTGCACGTGGTCGACGTCGACAACGGGGCGCGCTTCGAGACCTACACGATCGCCGGCGAGCGCGGCTCGGGGGCGATGAAGGTCAACGGCGCCGCCGCCCGTCTCGTGCACCGGGGCGACACCATCATCGTGATCTCCTACGGCCAGTACGACCGTGAGGAGATGGAGCACTACGAGCCTCGCGTGGTCCACGTGGAGGCGCAGACCAACCGCATCATCACCGTCGACGACGCGGTGGCCACCCTGCTGACGGCGGGCGCGCACGAGGTGCGCGCCTGACGCGGCGACCCCGGGCGCCAACCGCTTCAGAGAGGAATCACCGTCATGTCAAGCCAGCCCAACGTCAAGATCCCCCACGACCCCGGCCGCCTGCCGATGACCCTGCCGCTGCTGGTGGAGAAGAAGCGCCTCGGCGACCCGATCGTGATGGTCACCGCCTACGACTACCCCTCCGCCCGCGCCGCCGAGGCGGCGGGCGTGGACCTGGTGCTGGTCGGGGACTCCGCCGCGACCACCGTGCTCGGGTACAGCGCCACCACTCCGGTGCGCCTGGAGGACATGCTCGTGCTCGCCGCCGCCGCGCGGCGCGGCCTGCGCACGCCGCTGTTGATCGGCGACCTGCCCTTCGGCTCTTATGAGATCAGCGACGAGCAGGCGCTCACCACCGCGGTGCGAATGGTCCAGGAGGCGGGCTGCGACGCGGTCAAGCTCGAGGGCGGCGGTGCCGCGTCGGTGAGCCGCGCGCGCGCAATCGCCGGGGCGGGAATCCCGGTGATGGGCCACGTGGGGCTCACCCCCCAGACCTCCACTGCGCTCGGCGGCTGGAAGGCACAGGGGCGCAGCGCCCGGGCCGCCGCGCAGATCGCCGCGCAGGCTCGCGCCCTACAGGAGGCGGGCTGCTTCGCGCTCGTCTTCGAGGCGATCCCCGCCGCGGTGACCGAGGAGCTGATGAGCCGCGTGGAGATTCCCGTGATCGGGATCGGTGCGGGCCCCGCCACCGACGGGCAGGTGCTCGTCTTCCATGACCTGCTCGGTATCCGCGACGGCCTGGGGCCGCGCTTCGTCAAGCGCTACGCCAACCTCCAGGAGGAGATGAACGCGGGTGTGGGCGCCTACGCGGAGGACGTCCGCGCGCGGCGCTACCCCGGCCCCGAGCACGTCTACAAGATCGATCCCGCGGAGCTCGAGGAGCTGCACACGCTGCTGGGCTGAGCCGCACCTGCAGGGCTGAGCCGCACGCTGCTGGGCCGAGCCGGGAAGCACTCCCATTCTCACCCGCGCGGCGCACCAAGGGACGGCACGCCCAGGACCGGCCTTGATGCACGCCCGCCCTCGCGTGCGCCGGGGAGCATCCCCGGCGCACGCTGGAGGGCGATCGGTCAGCCGTTGGTCGTGGTCTGCATGGCCTGGATGTCTGCGCTGGAGGCTTCCGCGAAGAAGACCCCGGGGGATTTGCCGCCGGAACCCAGATCGACCCAGCAGTCGATCGTGAGCTCGCTGGGGGTGGTGGTGCTGATCGTGACCTCCAGCGGCAGCGTCGTCGCCGCTCCTTCACCGATCGAGGGGATCACCGCATCGGTCGCCGAGAAGAAGGCCGCCGTGTCCACGGCCGGGCTCCCGCTGACGGGGCTGTCGGCCAGCGCGCATTCCACGTCGCCCTCGCCGCCGGTGCCCGTCGCGCCCATGGAGACCTGGACCTTGCCCGAGGCCAGGTAGTTGCCGGCTGGCAGCGTCTTGCTCAAGACCAGTGTGGGCGAAGAGCTGGTGCCGGCCGTGAACGAGAGACCATCGCCGGGAGCTGTGGGGCCCTGGCTGGCCGAGAAGCCGGCCACGGCTCCGTCTTCGCCTTTCGCTCCAGTTTCACCTTTTGCTCCGGTTTCGCCTTTGGCGCCGCTTTCACCTTTCAAGCCGTTTTCACCTTTTGGACCCGTGGCACCCGTTGCCCCCACTATCCCCGTTGCTCCGGGCGCCCCTTTGGGGCCGCTCGCCCCGGCCTTCGTGTACTTTTTGATGAGAGCAACCACCTCGCTTTTGGTGAGGCTCGTGCTCGTGGGTTTGGTTTTGCTGCTGGCCTTGGTCGCGCTCGCAGCGTCTTTTGCCGCGGTCGGCGTGCTGGTGGCCGCCAGGCTGACACTCAAGATCAACGCCATCGCCGCAAACGCGCCCATCAGGCAGGCGACAAGCACGGCAGAGCGCCGCCCCCTCCCTATTCCATTCAACATAAGGCCTCCCGTGCGCCGGCTAGTACTTAGCGCCGGCTAGTGTTTATATTGGGGCTTACGCTACACCAGCACCGGGTGCCGCGTGTGCCACAGGTGATGAACTTCAGCGAGCCCGCCAGCGTGCTGGCCGATGCGCGCCGCCGAGGCCCCACCATCACGCCTACGGATCGAACCCGCCGAGCTCACCGAGCTGCGGGCGTGCTCACTGCTGCAGTTCGAGCCTGTTCATGAGACGCGAGTAATCTTCGACCCCGTGGGCTTCGGCTTCGCCGAGCTGAGCTTCGAAGCGTTCGACATGGCGCAGCACCATGAAGTCGCTGGGGGTCGAGTAGGGCTCGGCGAGGTTGATGATCAGGGGTACTTCTTCGGCTTCGGGATCCACAGCGGAGTAGCTGCGGTTGAACGCGGTGGTGCTCGCGGAAAGCGTCGTGTAGCCGCTGGCGACCCACCCCTCGATGTCTCCGCACAGGTTCGGAGTGGCCAGCGTGGAGAGCCCCTCGAGCTTCTTCGCCAGGGTCCTCACGGCGCGCGTGAGCCTGCCGTTGCTCCAGCGCAGGCGCTCGACCTTGCGGGCGAACGCCGCGATGGGCGCGGCTGCGGTGTGGTACCCGACGGCGGTCATCGCCCCGATGACCTCGTCGTCGAGCTGTTCGGAGTCGTGGTCCTGGGGTGATTTGGCGGCAGCCGCGGGACACTCGACGGCGACCTGGTCTGCGTAGCTCTTGACGGCCGCCAGGCCCCTGGCGATATCGGGTTGAGCCGCGCTCACGAGCGTGTTTGTGGCGCGAGCCAGAGCGGCAGTGGCGGCCACATCCGCGGATCGTGCGGGCACCGCCTGCGCAGAGGCTGTGAGCGCCACCCAGGCGAGCACAGCCACAACAGACCCCGACACCAACCTCCTCCCCATAGCTACCACAGTAGCATTCCGTGGGGGGGCAACCCCCATTTGCAATGCCCGGGGGGCCACCCCTATTCCGAGGGCGGGGGGACCCAGCCTTCTGCACCAGACCCCGCCCGCCGAGCGGTCGCGACGCCGAGCGGAGCTCACGCGCGATACTCGACGCTCCTCAGCACCCGCGCGGGGGCCCCGGCTGCGATCGAGTGGGGCTCGATGTCGTGCGTCACCACGCTGTTCGCACCGATCACGCAGCGCTCGCCGATGCTCACGCCGCTCGTCACGACCACGTTCGCGCCCAGCCAGCAGTTGTCCCCGATGCCCGTGGGGCCCTTGCTCTCGAAGCCCTGCCACGGGATCGGGCGGTCGGGGTCCTCGTAGCGGTGGGAGGCGTCGGAGACGAAGCACCCGTTCGCCAGCATGCAGTGCTCCCCGATCTCCACGAGCTCCTGAGCGGCGACCATCACGCCCATGTTCAGGAACGATCCCGCGCCGATCCGCACGCGCGCGCGGTCGGGGGCGGTGATCCACACGTTGGGCTCCAGCAGCACCCCCTCCCCCACCTCCAGGCGCCCCTGGTGTAGGGCCTCCAGCACGTTGCCCTGCAGCGGCCAGCGCGCGAAGGCGCCGCGGCGCATCAGCTCCCAGTGGATCCGAGCGCGATTCCAGGGGAGCGAGTTGCGCTCATACCACTGCCACTTCTGTATCCACAAGCGCGCCTCCCGCACCAACTCCCCCGCCGCAGGCGGAGGAGGAGTTGAGATGGGGAAGGAGGGAGCTGGCCCACGCGGCGGGGTCATTCAAGCGGCGACCTTCGCGCGCGGTTTGCGCTTGCCGGCTTTGCGGGGACCGGCGCCGTTGGCGGAGACCCCGGCGGCCGCCAGCAGGGGCTCGAGGAACTGCCCGGTGTGCGAGGCCGGCTCGGCGGCGACCTCCTCGGGGGTGCCGGCGGCGACCACCAGACCCCCCTCCTCCCCCCCCTCGGGGCCCATGTCGATCAGGCGGTCCGCGCACTTGATCACGTCGAGGTTGTGCTCGATCACCACCACGCTGTTGCCCGCATCCACGAGGCGCTGGAGCACCTCGAGGAGCCGCTGCACGTCGGCGAAGTGAAGGCCCGTGGTGGGCTCGTCGAGGATGTAGAGGGTGCGCCCGGTGGCTACCTTGGAGAGCTCAGTGGCGAGCTTCACCCGCTGGGCCTCCCCACCGGAGAGCGTGGTGGCGGGCTGGCCGAGGCGCACATAGCCGAGGCCGACCGCGTTCAGGGTCTCCAGGCGCCGGCGCACCTTGGGGATGTGCTCGAAGAACTTCACGGCCTCCTCGATCGGCATGTCGAGCACGTCGGCGATGCTCTTGCCCTTGAAGCGGATCTCCAGGGTCTCGCGGTTGTAGCGCTTGCCGTGGCACTGCTCGCAGGGGACGTACACGTCGGGGAGGAAGTGCATCTCGATCTTGATCTGCCCATCCCCCTTGCACACCTCGCAGCGGCCCCCCTTCACGTTGAAGGAGAAGCGGCCGGGCTTGTACCCCCGCGCGCGGGCCTCCTGGGTTTTGGAGTACATGTCGCGGATCACGTCGAAGAGGCCGGTGTAGGTGGCGGGGTTCGAGCGCGGGGTGCGCCCGATCGGGGACTGGTCGACGGCGATGATCTTGTCGAGCTGCTCCAGGCCCCGGATCGCACGATGCGCGCCAGGCCGCGAGCGCGCGCGGTGCAGGCGCGCGGAGACCGCCTTGTAGAGGATCTCGTTGACGAGCGTGGACTTGCCCGAGCCGGAGACGCCCGTCACGCAGGTGAGCGTGCCGAGCGGGAAGGAGGCGTCGATGTCGCGCAGGTTGTGCTGCGAGGCGCCCTCGACCTTCACATAGCCGATGGGGGTGCGGCGCTTGGCGGGCACCGCGACGGTGCGGGTACCAGCGAGGAATTGCCCGGTGAGTGACTCCTTCACCCGCTGCACCTGCGTGGCGGTGCCCTGCGCGACGATCCGCCCGCCGTGCTCTCCCGCACCGGGGCCGAGATCCACGAGGTGGTCGGCGGCGCGCATCGTCTGCTCGTCGTGCTCCACCACGATCACCGTGTTGCCGAGCTCGCGCAGGCGCTCCAGGGTGGCGATCAGCTTGGAGTTATCGCGCTGGTGCAGGCCGATCGAGGGCTCGTCGAGGATGTAGAGCACCCCCACCAGCGAGGAGCCGATCTGCGTGGCGAGGCGGATCCGCTGGGCCTCCCCCCCGGAGAGGGTGGCGGAGGAGCGGTCCATCGAGAGGTAGCCGATCCCCACGTTCTCCAGGAACTGCAGGCGCTCGGCGATCTCGCGCAGGATCAGCCGTGCCACGTGGCGGTCGGTCTCGGAGAGCTCCACCTCATCGAGCCACTCGATCGCGCGGCGCGCGGAGAGCGCACAGAAGTCCTCGATCCGCGTCCCCCCCACGAGCACCGCGCGCGACTCCGGCCGCAGTCGCGCCCCCCCGCACACGGGACAGGGCCGCAGGGACATGTACTCCTCCAGTCTCTCCTTCACCCCCTCGGACTCGGTTTCCCGGTAGCGCTTTTCGAGGTTGGCGATCAACCCCGCGAAGCGTGTGGAGTAGGAGCGCCGGCGGCCGAAGCGGTTGCGGTAGGTGATCGCCAGTGGCTCCTTGGTCCCTCGCAGGAAGAGGTCCCGGTGCTCCTCGGGAAGGTCCTCCCAGGGCTGCTCGAGGTCCACGCCGTAGTTCTCGGCGAGCGCCTCGGCGACCTGCTCGTAGTAGTTGGAGAACGCCGCCGCCCTGCTCCACGGCGCGATCGCCCCCTCCGCGATCGGGAGCGTGGGGTCGGGCACGAGCAGCTCGGGGTCGATTTCCATCTGCGCGCCCAGCCCGTGGCAGCGCTCGCAGGCCCCGTGGGGGGAGTTGAAGGAGAAGATCCTCGGCTCCAGCTCCACCAGCGAGGGGCCGTGCTCGGGGCAGGCGAAGCGCTCGGAGAAGGTGTAAAGGGCGCCCTCCGGAGGGATCTCCCCGGGAACGATCTGGGCGTTCGCGGCGCGCGTGCCCAGCGCACCGGTGGAGTGCCTGCCCGGGGCCCCCTCATCCGGGCCGCTCTCCGAGGCGCGGGCTCCCCCGGCGAAGCCCATCATCTCCACCTCCACCAACCCGTCCGCGAGACGCACCGCGGTCTCGATCGAGTCGGCGAGGCGCTTGCGCACGTCGTGGCGCATGATCAGGCGGTCGATCACCACCGAGATGTCGTGCTTGTAGCGCTTGTCGAGCACGATCGACTCCTCGAGCATGCGGATGCGATCGTCGATGCGCACCCGCGCGAAGCCGTCCGCGCGCAGCTCCTCCAGCAGCTTGCCGTACTCACCCTTGCGCCCACGCACCACGGGGGCGAGCACCATGAAGCGCGCGCCCTCCGGGAGCTCCATCACCTGGTCGATGATCTGCTCCGCGGACTGCCCCACGATCGGGCGCCCGCAGATCGGGCAGTGGGGCTTGCCCACCCGCGACCACAGCAGGCGCAGGTAGTCATAGATCTCCGTCACCGTCCCCACCGTCGAGCGGGGGTTGCGCGAGGTGGTCTTCTGGTCGATCGAGATCGCCGGGGAGAGCCCCTCGATCGAGTCCACGTCGGGCTTGTCCATCTGCCCCAGGAACTGCCGCGCGTAGGCGGAGAGCGACTCCACGTAGCGGCGCTGGCCCTCGGCGTAGATCGTGTCGAACGCGAGGCTCGACTTGCCCGAGCCCGAGAGGCCCGTTATGACAACGAGCGCGTCCCGCGGGAGGGTCAGGGAGATGTCTTTGAGGTTGTGCTCGCGCGCGCCGCTGACGACGATCTGGTTGCTCGTGGGCATCTATCCCACATCATAGGAGAGCGAACAGACGTTCGGGTGGGGAAGGATTTTAAGGATTTGGATGGGGGGCCGCCGGGGCGGGAGGCAGGGAGCGACGCGGGTAGGCCTCGGGGGCGTGGCGCGAGGGCCGGCGCCTTCGCGCCCGGCCGTACTTCAGTTGCCGAGGCCCTCGAAGAGCCACGCCACGTCGAGGTCGGGTACGCCCTCGGCGGGCGAGGGGACGGTGGCGCCGATCTCGTAGATCTCGCAGCGGCCGTAGCCCTCCGGCCCGGGGTCGGTGCGCACCTCGACCGTGCGGCCGGGGACATCGACGAGCCAGTAGGTGGGTATCGGGGCCCAAGCGTACAGGTCGGCCTTCTCACCACGATCCTTCTTGTGTGAGGTCACCGCGACCTCGACGACCAGCAGCGCAGTGCGCGGGTGGCGCCCGGGGGGATGCTGACGCTCCGTGAGGGCAAGGTCGGGCTCCGGCATCGAGCCCCATTCAGCTTCCAGTGGCAGCTGCACGTCCAGCCACGCCCGGGCAGTCCCCAGGTGCCGCGTCAGGCGCCTGATCACTTCCGCGTGCGCTTCACCCTGTGGGCTCACCTCGACCAACAGCCCTTCCAGCAGTTCTATCGGCAATCCATCCAGCAGACCCGTGGCAACCATCCGTTTGTAGGTCCCCACGTCGAGTCGATGGATGTCATCCTCGCGGTGGGAGTGCTTGTTGACGAGCAGCCCGTCGAGCAGCTCGACCCCCAAGCCTTCCAATGCGCCCGCGTCAACCAGCCGCATGTACGTCCCGACGTCCATCCGGTAGAGCGGGAGCGAGTAGTCGCTCGGAGCGATACGTGCGGCCTCTGTAGCCATGAGCTCATTGTGGCAGGCGAGGATACGAACGGACGGCGAGGGTTCAGCGCGGCGAGCTGCGACCACGTGGTGACATCAATCGTTGCCCGGCGAGCACAAAACCTCCTCGAGGACCGCGCCCCGGGACGCGCCTCAACGCCCGACCTCTCGCTCGCGCGCGGCTAGGGCTCGAGCTCGCCGTCGTAGAGCGCGAAAACAGCGCCCTGCGGGTCGGCGACGACCGCGATTTTCGCGATCGAGATGTCGATCGGGCCGGCGTGCACTGCGCCGCCCAGCTCGCCCACCTTCGCGAGCGCGGCGTCGAGATCCTCCACGCCGAAGTACGCCAGCCAGAACGGCGGGGCGCCGGGGGTCGCCGCCCGCATGCCGCCGGCGTTGGCGTCCCCGTTCTTGATCGACAGGTACGGTTCCGGGCTGCCCTCGAAGGGCGCCACGGTCCAGCCGAAGAGGTCGCCGTAGAAGGCGCCGGCGGCGTCGAGGTCGGTGGTGCCGAGCTCGTTCCACACCGGCGCCCCCGGCGCGTTGACGAGCGCCGCGCCGAAGTGCGCTTTCGGCTCCCACAGCTCGAAGTGGGCGCCCTGGGGATCCTGGATCACCGCCATGCGACCCACGTCCATCACGTCGAACGGCGGCGCGTGCACCGTGGCGCCGAGCTCCTTCGCGCGCTCCGCGGTCGCGTCGGCGCTCTCCACGGAGATGTAGGAGTTCCACATCGGCGGCGCTCCCGACTCGCGCTGCTGGTCGGGCTGCATCGCGATCGCGGCGACGGGCTTGCCGTCGCGCTGCATCATCGAGTAGACGTAGCCGCCATCGCCCACCGGGCGGTCGTCGGCCTCCCAGCCGAGCAGGCCACCGTAGAACGCCTTCGCCCCCGCCTGGTCGGTGGTGGTCAGTTCCGTCCAGCAGAAGGTGCCGGGGGTGTAGCCAGTGCGATCGCCCATCGAACGGGAGGGTAGCGCAGAGCGCGATGTGGGGGCTCGCAGAGCACGGCGTGGGGGCTCGCAGAGCGCGTGTGGGGCTCCGAGGCATGCGCGAAGCGAGGCAGCCGGGCAGCTCCCGACACCATCCCATATGACCTCCAGGGCTAGATCGTGCAGACTGCAAGCGTGCGCCCAGCCCTCCACGCCGTCCCGGCCGTGCTCCCGCTCCCTGGCGGGCAGGACGGAGCGACGGTCACTCTCCGGCCGCTGCTGTGCGGCGAGATCCACGCGCCGGCCGGCTGGTTCGAGGCGCAGCCGGGACTCGCGGGCACACTGCGGGCGCTCGGCGTGGGGGTCCCGAAGGCGCAGCGGATCCCCGTCCCGATCGTGGCCTTCCTGGTCGAGCACCCCGGCGCGGGGGCGATCCTGATCGACACGGGCTTTCACCGTGTGATCGCCGACGGCGCTCCCGCAGAGCGGGGTCGCAACCTCGGCCCGCTCAGGAGGCTGTTGGCCACCGGCATCCGGATGCGCCCCGAGCAGACCGCGGCGGCGCAACTGCGCGTGCTCGGCATCGAGCCGCGGGAGGTCGGCGTGATCGTGATGACCCACCTGCACTTCGACCACGCGAGCGCGCTCGCCGACTTCCCCGCCGCCACGGTGCTCGTCTCCGCGCCGGAGTGGCGCGCGGCGAACGCGCGGGGAGCCTCGCTGCAGGGCTACGTCGCCGCCCAGCTCGACCCGCGCCCCACCTACCGCACGGTCGACTTCCACGGTAGTGGGGCACACTCGCTGGGCCCCTTCGAGCGTGCGCTGGACCTCTTCGGCGACGGGTCCCTCATCCTGCTCGACACCCCCGGGCACAGCGCGGGGCACCTCTCGGTCCTGGCCCGCCTGCGCGAGCGGGAGGTGCTGATCGCGGGGGACGCGATCTACACGCTCGCCACCATGCGCGAGGGCCAGCGGCCGTGGCACTCCCAGAACCGCAGGGCCTTCGAGCACAGCGTGCGGGCGCTGGGGGAGTACGACCGCGAGCACCCCGACGCGCTGATCGTCCCGGGTCACGACATGGCCCACTGGGAGACGCTCGCCGAGCGCTACGAGTAGCTCGGGCGTATCTACGCTCTCAGGCGACGCGCAGGACGGCTTGCTCAGTCGACGCAGGACGACTTTGCTCAGTCGATGCAGGACGACCTTGCTCAGTCGACGCAGGACGGCTTGCTCAGTCGACGCAGGACGGCTTGCTCAGTCGACGCAGGACGACCTTGCTCAGTCGACGTGCAGGACGGCCTTGCCGGTGATCCGGCGCTCCAGCAGCGCGGTGATCGCGTCTGCGGCCTCCTGCCAGGAGGCATCGTGGCCCACCGAGCAGTCGAGCCGGCCGTCGGCCACGAGGGTGGCGAGCCTGCCGAGATCCCGTGCGCCGGAGCGCCCGCGGGCGAGCTCGGCGAACAAGAGGAGCCCGTACAGCCGCGCTCCGGGTGCACGGCCAAAGAGCGCGCGCGTGGGGAAGGCGGTCGGCTCGCCGGGGTCGCTGGCGGCGAAGGAGACGACGGTCCCCCCCGCGGCGACCCGCTGCAGCGCCGCCCCGAGCGTCGCGCCGCCGACGGCCTCGACGATCGCGTCGAACTCCTCGCCGGAGGGCTCCAGCTCAGCGAGGATCTCATCGGCGCCGAGCTCGCTCAGACCCCGCGCCCGCTGAGCGCTCGAGGAGACCGCGCTGACGTGGGCGCCGGCGAGCTTGGCGAGCTGCACCGCGAAGCGCCCCACGCCGCCGCTGGCGCCGGTGACGAGCACGCGCCGTCCGAGCACCGATCCGGCAATGTCGAGCGCCCTCAGCGCGGTCAGACCGGCCACGGGCAGCGCCGCGGCCTGCGCGTCGGAGACGGCGTCGGGCAGCTCGCACAGCGTGTCGGTGGGAACCGCAGCAAGCTGCGCCCACGCCCCCCGCGCGAGGAGCCCGACGACCCGAGTCCCCTGCACGGGACCGGAGCCATCGGCCGCGGGCCTCTCCACCACCCCGGCCAGGTCCCAGCCGGTGAGCTCGCCGTCGGTCATCTCCGCTAGGCGCCGGGACTCGCCGCGGTTCAGCGAGAACGCGCGCACCCGCACCAGCGCCTCGCCCGGCAGCGGCGCCGGATCGGGCACCTCGCGCAGCCGCACGTTCGCGGGGGCGCCGGGGGCAGCAGTGAGGGCGAGCATCCCGGGATTGTGTCAATCTGCGAGCCGGAAGCGATGCATATCGATCCGTACATAGTCCTGGGGAGCGCCGTGGTCGGCTTCCTGGTCGGGATGACCGGCGCCGGTGGGGGGGCCCTGATGACCCCGATGCTGATCCTCCTCTTCAACGTCAAGCCCTCCGCGGCGATCTCCAGCGATCTCGTGGCCGCCGTGGTCATGCGCCCGGTGGGCGCGGGCGTGCACCTGCGCAAACGGACCGTCAACCGCGGCCTGGTGGGATGGATGGTCCTCGGCTCCGTCCCGATGGCGTTCCTCGGCGCCTATCTGCTGCACGTGATGGGGAATGCGAAGGCCGCGCAGCAGAACATCGAGACGGCGCTCGGCGCCGCGCTGCTGCTGGGCGCCGCCGCGATGGTGCTGCGCTACATCCTCGACCTTCGCGGCGGTGAGCGGCGGGCGGGAGAGATCCACGAAATCGTGGCGCGGCCGATTCCCACCGTGGCCATCGGCATGCTCGGCGGGGTCGTCGTCGGAATGACCTCCGTGGGCTCGGGCTCGTTGATGATCATCCTGCTGCTCTTCCTCTATCCCACGCTGGGCGCCAAGCAGCTCGTCGGAACCGACCTCACCCAGGCCGTCCCGCTCACGTTCGCGGCAGCCCTGGGGGCGCTTGTATTCGGGCATGTCGAATTCGGCGTGACCTTCTCCCTCATTCTCGGCTCCGTCCCCGCGGTGCTCGTCGGCTCGATGCTCTCCTCGAGCGCGCCCGACCGCTACATCAGGCCAGTCATCACCTTCGTGATCTTCGCCTCCGGCCTGAAGTACGTGGGCGTCGCCACCACCGTGCTCGGCTGGATCCTGGTCGCCACACTGGGGATGGGCTTCGCGGCGTGGCTCGCCTACAGGCGACCCTGGCAGGCACAGCCCGCGCTCACGCCGAAGGACGGCGCTGCCCGGCCGGAGGCCGAGTAGTTTCGCCGGGGTCGTCCACTAACGCGATTCAGCCACTTCCTTAACCCGTCCCTTAGCGGGGTCGCCTTTGATGTTGCCTGACCAGCGGCCGAGTGGCCGCCCTCCCATCGAAAGGATCCGAGCGCGATGGCGAAGCCCCCTCGACGGCCGCGCAAACGCATCGTCGTCTTCGCGCTCGGGGGCGCCCTCGCGCTGATCGTGGCGGTGTTCCTGCTGATCTACTTCGTGATCTTCCCAACCTCCTCCCCCAAACCTTTCAAGCTGAGCACCTCGACCGCCGCCGCCGGCGCCAAACCCAGCACGCTGCCGATCTCGGCCACCAGGTTGAGCGGTGACTGGAAGGTCGCCGCCGGCTCCCAGTCCGGCTACCGCGTCCGCGAGAAGCTCGCCTTCCTGCCCGCCCAGAGCGATGCGGTGGGGCGAACGTCGCAGATCACCGGCAGCGCCACCCTGAGCGAGTCCGACGGCACCGTCAGGATCACCGCCGCCTCGTTCGAGGTGGCTGTCAGCACCCTGAAAAGCGATCGCTCGATGCGCGATGAAAAAATCCACGAAATTGGCCTTGAAAGCGATCGCTACCCAATGGCGACATTCGTGCTGTCAAAGGCCCTCACCCTTCCCGCGGGCGTCCTCAAAGGCAGCGTCGCGTCCGTGCCGGCGACCGGGGTCTTCGACATCCACGGCACCTCCAGGCGGGAGACCATTCCGGTGGAAATGGGCCTCTCGGGATCCACACTCGACGCTGTGGGCTCCCTCACCTTCCCCTGGAGTGAATTCGGCATGACCGCTCCGAGCATCGGCGGCTTCGTCAACGTGAGCGAAAGTGCGACCATGGAATTCGACCTGCATCTGCAGGCCTGAAGCGACGCGCCGCCCGGAGAGGCCGCCGGGCTCGCGGCTGGCGCGAGGTCGAGCTCGCCGGCTCGATCGAGGCGATGAGGGGGACGCCGACTAGAGAGACGCCTGCTCGCCGAGCTCGCGCTGAGCGGCCTCGAGCTGGGCCCTCATCGCCTCGGCGAGCGCGAGCGCCGCTGAGAGGGGCCTGACCATCACGGAGAAGTCGTCGATCAGCCCATGCTCGTCGGTGTGCAGGAAGTCGCACCCCTCGAGCTCGCGATCGCCGACGCGCGCGTTGAAGACGAGCGCGTGGTCCGGTGCCCCGGGCGCCCCGATCTCGCGCTCGTAGCGAAAGTCCTCGAATACGCGCGAGACGGCGAGGAGCAGCGGCGCGACGGCCTCGCGTCCACGGTAGGGCTTGAACACGATCGGGCTTCGGAACACGACGTCCTCGGCCAGGAGCGCGACGGCGGCGGCGAAGTCCTCTGCCTCGATGGCTGCGCGAAACGGGTGCATCGAGGCCGGGATGATACCTCCGGGAGTCCGCTCGTCAAGAGTCGCGGACACCGGACCGAGGTTGGTGACTCGTCCGCCGGGTGCCGGAACGGTGGTTATGCGCCGCGTGCGCATCGCCCGCTCGGGCTTCTGTGTGGGTGCGCGCAGCTCGACGCGGACGAGCACGGTGCGCAGGATCGTCTTCATCTCCATGAGCGCGTCACTCACGGCGTACCCCGCGGTGAGAGGCGATCCAGATGACCGCGGCGACGATCAGCGCGACAATGATCACCGTCCCGATGATCGAGACGGCCCAGCCAGCGCCACCCATGTTGTTGGCGTACATCATCGCTGCACATTCCTGTCATCGCTGGTCGGCATTCCACCGTCGATCTCGGCGATGCGATGCCACCAGGACACGCGCGGCTCGATCAGGCTGTCGACGCTGAAGCGGCTCGGACTGGTTTCGTGGTCGAGGGTGAGTAGTCCCATGAATACGACGGCGTAGATCACAGCGGTGCCGATATCTGTCGAGCTGGAGGTGTAGGGGCCTCCGAAGCCCTCGGCTGTCGCCCAGATCAGGATGCTGAAGAGCGCGGCGCTGATGTAGGTGAACTTGCGTGCGAAACCGACGATCACTGCCACCGCGATCAGTGTCTCGATCACCGCGGTCGAGTAGGCAAAGAAGCCAGAGTTGGGTGCGACCATGTTGATCCAGAGGTGAAACCAGCCGTGCAGCCATCCGGGCTGTCCTTGTGCTGCCATCCTCAGATCGGCCGTGAACCCGCTGCGGAACGCGGGCTCCCACTTCAGCGCCGCGTCGATCAGCCAGATCAGACCGAAAGCGATTCGGAACGCGTCCTTCGCGCGGCAGTTCGCGCGAACGTGCTGCAAGATCCCGGCGCCTTTGGTCTTGGAGTGCTGTGGTCGAACACTTGCATCTATAGCGCTCATGACCTCGCCGCCGTCAGAGCGAGGGCATCTGAGTTGTGGCTGCTCTTGCTTGCGTCGAGTACGACCTTCAGTGCGTTGGTGTTTGCTGCGTCGGTGAACGTGTCGTAGGCGGTCATCGTGTCTGCAAGCGCGTAGTGGTGTGTGGCGAACATGGTCGGGTCCAGGCGACCACTGGCTACGAGTTTCATGAGCTGGGGAATCGTGTTGGTGTCGACGAGGCCCGTCGTGATCGTGACGTCACGGGTCCACAGCTTCTCCAGGTGCAGCGTCGCGGGCTTCCCATGCACGCCGATGTTCGCCACGCGTCCACCCGGGCGGATCAGCTCGGTCGCAAGCTCGAACGTGTCGGGCACGCCCACCGCCTCCAACGCGACATCCGCGCCAAGGCCGTCCGTGAGCTCCATGATCTGCTCGAGGGCGTTCTCGCGCCCGCTGTTGATCGTCGTGTCGGCGCCGAACCGCTTGGCGCTTTCCAGCCGACCGTCGGTTAGATCGATCGAAACGATCCGTCCAGGTGTATAGAGACTGGCGGTGAGAATTGCCGCGAGTCCGATCGGCCCGGCACCGACGATTGCCACGACATCGCCTGGCGTGATCTTGCCGTTGAGCACACCAACCTCGAAGGAGGTCGGGAGGATGTCGGCGAGGAACAGGACCTGCTCGTCTGAGAGCTCCTCGGGGATCTTGTAGACGGAGTTATCGGCGAACGGAACGCGTGCATACTCGGCCTGCAGCCCGTCGATCAGGTGACCGAAGATCCAGCCGCCGCCGCCGAGACATTGCCCGTAGCGGGCTTCTTTGCAGTAGCGGCAGCGCCCGCAGGCGCTGACGCACGACATCAGCACCCGGTCTCCGACCGCCACCGTGCTCACGCTCGGACCGATCTCCTGCACGGTGCCGACCGCCTCATGGCCGAGCACGGTGCCGGGAGTCGTCTCGGGCACATCACCCTTGAGGATGTGCAGGTCTGACCCGCAGATCGTCGAGGTGTCGATCCGCACGACGATGTCGGTCGGGTCGATGATCGTGGGGTCGGCCACTGTGTCCCAGCCGCGCTGGCTGGGACCGTGGTAAACGAGCGCCTTCATGTCAGACCCCTGCGACCGCCGGGCGGCGGCCTCTGAGGTTGACCTGCCAGTTGGCGAGCGGGAGCAGGAACAGGGCTCCTCCGAGCAGGATCAGGATGAATCCGGCGAGTGTGGCGATACCGCCGATGACCGACCAGCCCCAGGCATTGAGCAGTAGGCCGTTCAGGGTCTCTCCCATGAACAGGGTGGTGCGCTCACCTGCGAGTGTCGTGTTCTTCATGCCGCCGGCGATCCACGCAGCGCTGACCTGTGAGTAGGTCTTGCCGCCGGCAACCTTCGTCAGGTCCACCCCGATCTGGTCCTGGGCGTAGAGCTTTGCCTGCTTGCCGGTGAGCACCTGCTGGCCAGCGTAGGCGGCGAGGCCGGGGTTTGTCGCGGGCTTGGGGAAGAAGATCTTCTGCGGAGCGAGCTGGTCGTGAACGACCTGCTTGTCGTAGTGACCGCCGACGAGCGCGAGTGCGCCGACGACGATCATGCCTGCCGCGGCGACGGTGGCGATCGAGGTCAGGCTGGTCAGTTTCGCGAGCAGCGGGCTGCGCGGCGCACGATCGGGCTGTGGGTCCTGGTGGCGTCCGTTGGAGATGGGATCGGCGACAGCGGTGGGCGCTACGCCGTTGCCGGTGGTCGGAGCGGATGGGTGCGGCATGACTGAGCTGGGCATGGTGTTCCTCGTTTCGTTGGTTGTGCGCATGAGCGCCAGCGATCTGAGAAGCACCGCGGACCTGAACAACATAGCATGAAATCTATATCTAGGAAATATATGTCCAGATACGCTAGTCTTGATACATGACCGAGACCACAGCGCACCGCTGGAAGTTCCTCACCAACCACGCTCAGGTCCTCGCCTGCATCGCCCACGACCCGGGCGTGCTCCTGCGAGAGATCAGCGAGCGGGTCGGAATCACCGAACGCGCCGCGCACCGGATCGTCACGGAGCTCGCAGACGGCGGCTACATCACACGCGAGCGCAACGGACGCCGCAACCAGTACACGATCCAAGCCGGCCTTCCCCTCCCCGACCGTCTCGGCCGCGTGCAACGGATCAGCGACCTGCTCACGATCCTGATCGGCACCACCGACGAGTTCCCAGACACACCAGCCCCACCGACAACACCGAACGGGAAGACCCGCCGGTAGTCATGCCCCGCAATCCCAGCCCCACGCCAACAACCAGCCCACGTTCGGGCAAGCTCAATGTGGTCATCGCCGGCGGAGGAGTAGCCGCCCTGGAGACGGCGCTGGCCCTGGCCGATCTCGCGCCCGACCACACTGAGGTGACCGTCATCGCTCCCAACAGCGAGTTCGTCTACCGCCCGATGGTCGTCCGCGAGCCGTTCGCCTACGGCGCCGCGCACCGCTATCCACTCGAGTCGATCGTCCACGACGCCGGCGCGACGCTGCTCCGTGGCGAGCTCGGCTGGATCGACCCAGCCACGCGGACGATCCACACCAAGGCTGATGAGGCGATCGAGTACGACGCGCTGGTGCTCGCGCTCGGGGCGAGCGTCACAAAACGCTACCCGCACGCGCTCACAATCGACGACCACGATCTGGCGCGGACCATGCGCGGGCTGATCCAGGACGTCGAGGGTGGCTATGTCCACAAGCTCGCGTTCGTTGCGCCCGGTCGCATGGCGTGGCCGCTGCCGCTGTACGAGCTTGCGCTGATGACAGCTGGGCGCGCCTACGACATGGGCATCGAGCTGCGGACGACGATCGTCACCCCCGAGGACAGCCCCCTCGCGATCTTTGGATCGTCGGCGAGCAGCACCGTGGCCGAGCTGCTCGCCGACGCGAACGTCGAGACGATCAACTCCGCCTACGCCGAGGTCCCGAGCTCCCGCGAAGTGGTGATCAACCCCGGCGACCGGCGCTTCGAGGTGGATCGGGTGATCGCATTGCCGCGAGCATCGCCCCCGGGCCACGTCGGCCCCCAGGCGCCCGAGCTGCGCGCCGCCACCGCGGCGGGCGAGCCGAAGGCAAGCACCGCCTCCGGCCGCGATCGAGCGCAGCCCCCCGCCGTGAGCTGCGCGCCGGCCCACGGCGCCGCCATGCGCGAGCGCGCCGCGCGAGCTACCGGCGGGCGAGCCGAGGGCGAGCATCGCTCCCGGTCGCGCCGGCCCCCGCGCCCTCTACTGCCCCTTCAGTCTTGCCACCCGCCATTCCCACCACGTACCGTCCACACGCCTGCGCCCTCTACCGCCCCCCAGCCTCGCCACCGGGACCCCCTTCCTCGGGTTAGTAGTGCTTTGTTAGGTCGCTACTCGTGTTGTGGTGCTCTGTGGAGGGGTATGTCGGCGTGGTTGATCGTTTGGTGACAGGTGGCGCAGCGGCCGGTCCAGCATTTGAAGAGGGGCTGGAACAGGAGGACTGCCTGAGGGAGGGTCAGGCCGGCCGCGGGCGATTTGGGTTCTGCCGCTCCAGGGTGAGGAAGCCGTGTGCAGCGGTCACGAGCGCGGTGTGGTGGTACCAGCCGAGCCAGGAGCGGCCCTCGTAGTGATCGAGGCCGAGTTCGCCCTTGAGCTGTTTGTAGTCGAGCTCGATCTTCCAGCGCATCCGTGCCAGGCGCGCCAGATGTTCGGGCGAGGTGGAGGGTGGCATGTTGCTGATCCAGTAGTCCAGTGGCTCCTTGTGGCCTTCGGGCCACTCGCAGATCAGCCACTCCTCGCAGGGCTCTTGCTCAGCCCCGTTTTGCCAGCGCGCCAGTGCGCGGACACGTAGGAACGCGAACTGTGAGGTAACCGGCGTCCCATCGGGGCCGTCCCTGAAGGTGACGGTCTGCATGTTCTCAGGGGCGAGTCGGGCGATGAGCTTACGGGCGGGCTCGGGCTTGCGGTCGGGGCGCAGCCGCGTGCGCCGCCTGCCGGTCTCCCCGGCGCGCTCGGGTAGCGAGAACACGGTGTCCGGCGCGAATACGCTCGCGATCTTGTCGATCGAGAACACGTACTGGAAACCAGCATCATCCAGATCCCGACGCAGCCTGGTGTTCTCGCCATACGCCTCATCCCCCAAGATCGGCGCCCTGCCGATATCCCACCCGCCGGCGCGCTCGATCAGGTCCTTCCCGAGCTGTGGCTTCTTCTTGAACTCGATCTCCTCGGGGATCCTCGCTCTCGCTCTGCGCTCGGCGTCCTCGCACCACTCCTCGGGCAGATACAGCGCCCACCCCAACGGGACCGTGCCCTTGCTGCCCACGGCGTGCACCGAGACACCGATCTGGCAGTTACCGATCTTGCCGAGCGTCCCCGAGTACTGACGCTTGACCCCAGGCGAATGCTTGCCGTCCTTCGGAAAACCAGTGTCGTCGAGAACCCACGCCTGCACACCGATCTGTGGCGCCACGCGCTCAGCCGTGGCCTTGACGACCAACCCTGGATCCCACGTACTCACCGCCAAGAACTGCTGCAAGCTCTCATAGTCAGCCTCACCACCCAGCCGCGCGACCATCGGCTCAAGCGACTTACGCGGACCCTCCTCAACCAGCCCCCGCAGATACAACCGGCCGTTGACCAGCTGCACAGGCCGGTTCACCGCCTCCTCAAACACCTCCTCGGCGAACGCCTCCAAACGCTCCCGCACCACCACAGGCCCATCCACCACCATCTCCATCGTCGTCACCACGAGCCTCCCCACGCCGAGAACCAGACGCAAGAAGAGTTCGCCGAACCAGCAACGAATCCTACAAAGAAACTAACAAAGCACTATTAGGTGCAGAGCCAATCTTCGGGAGCGAGCGGGCAGCAGCGTGTTCGTTTGGGTGTTCGGCTTATAGACGAACACCCAACGAACAGGTTGGGGGCGGTGCCCATGCGTTGCCTTAGGGGAGCCGCAGCACGTCCGCCTAGCCCGCCAGCCAGTTCGCGCGCTATTGCGTCGGTTCGTCTCCGGCTCGGCGGCGGTCGCTGGGACACGGCACCACCGTATGAGTGCGGGCGTGGAGGCCGTTCTCGAACGCGAACGCGGCGGCGAACGGGAAGCCGCCGTGCGGGCACTGTGGCGGTAGCTGGATGCCGCGCGGGTGGTAGGGGATGTAGCGACCGTTGCTGTATTCCCAATACGTGATGTGTGCGGGGCCGAGGGTGGTGCTGAATCGCGCCAAGATCGCATCGGGCGCTTCGGGCAGGGTCGGGACGAGCGGCACGTTCGTGGCGAGGTCGCCGCCGAACGGGGCGTCGGCGGGGAGTACGTTGCCGTGAAAGACCAGTTCTGCGGAGACCGGGTCTTCCCCCTCTGCGTAGAAGAGGAGCCCAAGGTGCCCTGCGTGTAGTGGGGCCATGAATGTCGTGAGGCGCACTCCCTCGTAGACAGTTTGCGGACCGAAGGGAACCTCAACGAGCCCGGAGCCGTAGCCCATGACGGAGGTCGAGGGGCAGCCGGGAGGCCCGTCCCATTCGAGGATCGCGGCTCGGCAGGTCGAGAGGCCGAGGCCGCTGTTGCCGATGCCGAGGTTGCGCGGGTAGCGTAGTTCCATCATCCGCAGCGGGCTGGGTGTTTCGTGGTAGGCGATCGAGAGGGCGAACTTGATGGTCGTGCTGCTTCCCAACCGCTCGGGGCGGAGTCCGGCTTTGAGCGTGACCGTAGGCGTCCCGACTGCGGACGCCGGCAGGCAGAGGACGCAGGCGAGTACGGCCAGCATGGTCCGTCGTCCCACGCTCAGCGTCGGCCGAGCGGCCATCAGTACGAGAGCTTCCCGGTGGTCTGGATGACCAAGGTGTCGTTGGCGCGGCGGTTGACGGTGCCGTAGAGGCCGCCGCTGCCGTGGGCGTGTGCGTAGCGGCCGGTGCCGCGGCTCACGGTGAGCGTCCCGCCGAAGCTGGAGTACGTGCCTGTGGAGTGCAGCCGGGCGGAGCCGTGGCCGGTGATCGACCCGCCGCGGCGGGGGTAGAAGACGAATGTGCCCGTGACCGATGTGCCGACCGTGAAGCGGACGTGGACCTTGCCTGGGAGCGCCCCGGTTGCGGGGCCTTCCTCTTCGAGCACTTCGCCTGCGGCGTTGACGAGATGTAGGTGCGCTTCGTCGGTCACGTTGAGTGTGCGTGCTGCCCTCGCGCGCACTGATGATGCGTCAGCCGCAGCCAAGCACGTGAGCACGGCCAGGCCCGACAGGACGGCTACGAACGTGGATCGCCATGCGGGCAAGTTTGTGGTCTTGGGATATGTCCACATGCAGGAAACCTATAGGATGGGGAAGTTCGGCATATGTAGGCTGCAATATCTGACGATCGCCTAATTCGAGTCTGTGGCTCAAGAGAAGAAGAAGCCGGAGTTGGGCAGGCGCTCGCCGCTGCGGGCGGCAGTGGTCGCTGTGCTGCTCGAAGGGCCGGGTTACGGCTACGAAATCGCAAACCGCCTGAAGAAGCGGCTGGGGCCGAGCTGGCGCATCTACGCCAAACACCTCTACCCCTTGCTCAAAGAACTTGAGAAAGCCGGGCTCGTGCGGTCTGAAGAGACGCCGGGTGACCCGAAGTCACGTCGCAGAGCCTCCAAAAACGAACGGACTGTCTACTTCCCGACCCCGGCAGCGCTGGCTGCGCGCGATGAGTGGATGGAGACGCCGATCTTGATGACGCTCGTGCGTGCAGACATTCAGGCGCACCTTGCGTTCGCGCGCGAAGAGGAGGCGCCGACGGTCTTGAAGCTGCTGGATGGGTATGAGGAAGACCTGATCGCGGAGCTGGAGGCTAACGCCGTTGTGGATGTTCCACGCGTCTCGTGGCTGGGGCTGGTGATGAGCCAGGTTCGCAACTCGGTGTCGAAGCGGCTGGATGCCGAGAAAGCCTGGGTCGAGGAGTTGCGCCGGGACATCGAAGAGTTCGTCGCGCGGTCGCAATGAGCGCTGGCGGGATGTCGCTGCTCTCCTTCAAGAACGTTTCCAAGAGCATCCCGGACGGGTCGCGGATGGTGCCCGTGTTGGCCGGCGTGTCGTTCGAGATCGACCCTGGCGAATACGTTGGGCTGTGGGGTGTGCGACGGTCGGGGAAGTCCACGTTGCTGCGCCTGGCGGCAGGCGTTGAGCTGCCGGATGCCGGGGAGATCATCTTTGACGGCGAGGACATCGCCGAGATGTCGATGGACGAGCAGGCGAAGCAGCGTCGGCGTGGCGGGATCGCGCTCGCGTTGGGCGAGTGGAGTCCGACCGTGCGCCGCCCGGTGGTTGAGCACGTCGCGCTTCCGCTGGTGGGCTGTGGCCTGAGCTTCCACGACGCCGAAGCTGCGGCCCGACGGACGCTCCGGCGCGTCGGCGCCGAGGAGGTTCAGGACTGGATGACCGATCGCTTGAACTTGGCTGAGCGTATCCGTGTCGAGCTGGCGCGCGCGCTCGTGCGCGAGCCTCGCCTGCTGCTCGTGGACGAGCCGGCGATACTGACGAGCCCCAGCGAGGCACGCGAGCTGTACGCGCTGCTGCGCTCCCTCGGTCGGGAAGACGCGCTCGCGGTCATGATCGCCTCCGCGCAGGCCGCCGCCATCGAAGGTGCGCCGCGTGTCTTGACGATCAACAACGGCCGGGTGCGCTCCTCGGATTCGCGGCGGAAGGTGCTGGCGTTCCGGCGGCCCGGCGCGGCGGCGCCTCCGGCCTCGTGACCCTGGAGCTGCGCGGGGTGGTCAAGCACTACCGCGCCGGAGCCGAGCCCGTCCGGGCGGTCGATGGCGTGTCGCTCACCGTCGCGCCGGGCGAGTTCGCGGCCGTGTACGGGCCATCTGGCTCGGGCAAGACGACGCTGCTGCTCCTGGCGGCCGGGCTGGTGACCCCGGACGCTGGCACGGTGCATTTCGATGGGCGCGATATCTCGTCGCTTGCGCCGCGGGAGCGCGCGCAGTACCGCCGCCGCGACGTGGGCTTCGTCTTTCAGTCCTTTCACCTGATGCCCGGTGGTTCCGCGCTGGAGAACGCGGCGCTGAAGCTGATCGCGGAGGGCTACAGCATGGACCGGGCGCAGCGGGAGGCCCGCCCGTGGCTTGAGCGCGTCGGGTTGGGGGAGCGCTTCGACCATAGGACCGCGCAGCTCTCGATGGGGGAGCGCCAGCGTGTGGCCATCGCGCGAGCGCTCGCTAACGAGCCTCGGCTTTTGCTCACTGACGAGCCGACCGGCAACCTAGATTCCAAGCGCAGCCGGGAAACGCTCGGGCTGTTGCGGGATATCTGCCACGAGCGAGCGATCCCGGCGGTGATCGTCACCCACGATTCCCAGGCCACGGCGTTCGTGGATAGCGTCTACACGCTGCGCGACGGCCACATCGAAGACGGCCTGAACGCCGAACTTGTCGCCCTCGCCAAATGAGCGCGCGCTCCTTGCATCCGAGGATCGGCGGTCTGAATGTGAGCGCCTTGGTGCGTATGTATCGCATCCGGCTACGGGATCACGCGATGCAAGAGCTACTGGCGGGCAGTGGGATCGCGGTCGGGGTGGCGCTGGTCTTCGGCGTGCTGGTGGCCAACACGTCGGCGACGGGCTCGGCGCGTGAAGTGCTGAACGCTGTGATCGGTTCCGCGCAGCTCCAGCTCGCGGCGCGCTCAGAAGAGGGCTTCAGCGAACAGCTTGCCGAACGGGCGAGCAGACTGAACGGCGTCCATGATTCCGCGTACCTGCTGCGCACCAACGGCGTGATCGTCGGGCCGAGCGGGCGTCAGTCGATCCAGTTGGTCGGCGTGACCGCCGGCCTGCTGGGCTTCGGTGGCGCCGCTACCCAAGACCTCGGGGCCGGCGAGGCCGTCCTCTCCGGCGGCATCGGGCTTCCCTCGGCGGTGGGCGAAGCCATCGGCGCGAAAACGGGTGGCGTCGTCACGCTGCTGACCGACGGGCGGGTCCATCGTGTGCTGGTGAGGGCGGTGTTGAACAGCGGCGCGATCGGGGCACTCGCGCAAAGCGGCCTCGCGGTAGCAAAGTTGGGGCGAGCGCAGGCGCTCGCTGGCGAGCCCGGACGGGTCACGCAGGTCTTGATCGGCACCTATCCCGGAGCGCAGCAACGGGTCGCTGGGGAGCTTCGGCGCCTCGCGGCCGGGCGGGTGGAAGTCGAGCCGGCGGACAACGAATGGCGGCTGCTCAGCGAAACGGCCAAGCCGACGAGTCAGTCCACACGGCTGTTCGCCGGGATCAGCGTCATGGTCGGGTTCCTTTTGGCGTTGAACGCGATGCTCCTGACCGTGCCCGAGCGGCGCCGTCTGATCGCTGAGATGGTCTCGCTGGGCTTCGATTCGCGGCAGGTGAGGACGATGCTGGCCTGCGAGGCAACCACGCTCGGCCTGATCGCGTCGCTCGTCGGTGTCGCGCTCGGTGAGGTGCTGGCGCACACCATCTTCGCGCAGTCGCCGATCTATCTGGAGGTCGCGTTCCCCGTCAGCGAACATCAGGCAGTCCACTGGACGACCGTGGCGATCGCCGTTGGGTGCGGCGTCTCAGCAGCGCTCGCAGCCACGATCTCGCCCGTCCTCGACCTTCGCTCTGGTGCGTCGGTCGATGCTGTCCTGCACGCGCCGGGCGATCCGGGACAGAGCATCCGAGCCAGTACCGCTCGCAAGCTCGGATACGTCGGCGTCCTCATCATCCTCGCCACGACGATCGGCGTCGTCGCCGACCCCGGCCTGACCGTCTTCGGCGGAATCGCGCTGGCGGCTGCCGCGGTTGCCCTGATACCGCTCGCCTTCACCACGATCACGCGCTTGCTGAAGCCCCTCAGCAAGCGGATCGCGGGCAGCATGTTGTCGGTCGCGGTGATCGAAACCGAGGCGACGGTCACGCGCTCGGTCGCGCTCGCCGCCGTGGCGGCGCTGGCGATCTACGGAGCGGTGGCGATCGAGGGCGCACGGACCGACCTGATCCGCGGGCTGGACACGGCCACAGTGCAGTTCTTCGGGACGGCCGACCTGTGGATCACGCCAGGCACGAACGATTTGACCACCACCAGCTTCGCCGCCGATCACTTGTCCACGGTCGTCGCGCGAGTGCCGGGGGTCGCGTCGGTACGCACCTACCAGGGCGGCCTCCTCGATGATGGCCCCCGGCGCCTGTGGATTCGCGCCCGGTCGCCGGAGGTCCCGTGGATGCTCCAGGCGAGCCAGATGGTGAGAGGCGAACTATCCCGTGCCACCGAACGCTTGCGCCGCGGCGGCTGGGCGGCAGTGCCCGAAGGGTTCGCCAACGAACACCACCTGCATGTCGGCAGCTCGTTCGCGCTGCCGGCCCCGGCAGGGCCGGCGCCGCTGCGCGTGGCCGCGATCACGACGAACGTTGGATGGCCGCCGGGCGGCATCACGCTCAACGCCGATGACTACCATCGCTACTGGCAGACCACCAACCCGGCCGCACTGGAAGTCACCCTCAAGCCCGGCGTCGCCCCACCCGCCGGGCGCCGTGCCGTCGCGTTGGCGCTTGCGTCAACGGGCCTCCGTGTCCAGACGACCCACGAACGAGTACAGCAGTTCGAGCACAATCTCCGCGAGGGTCTGCGCAGCCTCGCCGATATCTCGACGTTGTTGCTGCTCATGGCCGCGCTCTCGCTCGCCGCCGCGCTCAGCACGGCGATCTGGCAGCGGCGCAACCGGCTCGCGGCGCTCAAAACACAGGGCTTCGATCGCTGGCAGCTCTGGCGCTCGCTGCTGCTGGAGAGTGCCATCGTGCTCGGCATCGGCGCCGCGGACGGCGCGATCCTCGGCATCTACGGACACGCTCTCGCAAACCGCTGGCTGCGGATCGCCACCGGCTTCCCCGCGCCCTTTTCACCCGAGCTGGTTCAGGTGCTCGTTGCGCTCCTGCTCGTCGCGGGCATCGCCCTCGCCGTCGTCGCCCTGCCCGGCTACAAGGCGGCGACCGTCCCTGCGGCAACCAGCTTTCAGGAATGACGCGCGCGACCAAACGCCGCGCGCAAAGCTATCCGCTGTGCGGGCTTCGACCCTTGATCGAGCAACCCTCGCATGGACCTTCCTCTTCGCCGCACAACGCTACTGGATCAGGGTCTTCCCATCGGCCCGCCACGAGATTCGGCGCTGGCGACGCCGAGCCACCACGATCGCCGACCCCGCCCTTCGCACTCTCGCGCTGGAAACTTTGGAGACGAAGTGGGGCAACCTTGAGGGTGCCGCCGCGTTCGCCGTTTTCGTCCCCTCCGCAGAGCGTCTGACGGTCACGCGCGCCGCGCTCGCGTGGCAGGCCATCTACGACTTCGCTGACACGCTCGTTGAGCAGCCATGCCGTGACCGCGCAGCGAACGCCCGTGACCTTCACGCTTCCCTCCTCGTCGCAGTGACCCCAGGCGCACCACACGAGCATTACTACGCGCACCACCTCCACCGCGACGACTGCGGCTACATGACGGCATTGGTCGATGCCTCACGCTCGGCGCTCCTGGCCCTCCCGCGCTACGGGACAGTGCTCGACCTCGTGCAGCGCAACGCTCACCGAATCGTCCAGTACCAGACCCGCATCACCCGGCCGTGCGACTTCGCCGCTTGGGCGTCGACGGTCACACCACCTGCCACCAACCTCCGCTGGTGGGAGGTGGGCGCTGCGTGCGGGTCCTCAATGGGCATCTTCGCGCTCATCGCCGCCGCCGCCGATCCTACTCTCAACCGGCGCGAGGCCGTGGAGATTGAGCACGCATACTTCCCGTGGATCGACTCCTTGCACACCCTTCTCGATAGCCTGGTCGATCGCCCCGAAGACCTGCTCACCGGGCAGCACAGTCTCGTGGAGCATTACGCCTCACCCGAGACGACTGCCACGCGGATGCGCGTCGTCGCGCTGGAGGCAGCTACTCATGCCCGAGCGCTCCCTGACGGAACGAACCACGCGCTCATCCTGGCCGCCATGTCAAGCCTGTACCTCGCCTCGCGCGCTGCCTCCACGTCGCAGGTACGACCGGCCAGAGATAGCATCATCGACGCGATCGGCGACCTCGGGATACCGGCCATGATCGTCCTCAGCGTCCGCCACGCCATGCGCCATCGGTCCCACGGCGCGACGGCGCGGAGTCTGTGACTACCGATCGACGCCCTGTCTTCCGACATCAATCGTCCGGGTTGAGACTATGCCCATCCCGGCCTTTACGCCGAGCGCAACGATCGGCAGTATCGAGTCGGCGATGACCATGCACCGCGTCCAACGAGCCGGCGACCGCGACCGGCTGACAGGCAGACCATCCCTTCAATCTGGACAGAAGGGGTCGCCCCGCAATTCCCAGGGCGAGGGAAGCCACGGCCGCGTGCGTGACCGTCGTGTCAAAGGACAAAACGGCGGCGGGCTGGACAAACGCTCCACAACAGTTCAACTCGCCGCCGGCTGCCGACTCCCGCTAGTGCCAATCGCACGTCGAGGACGCACAACGGGCGAGGGCTACCGGGCCGGGCTGTGTCTTTCTTCAGCCCGGCCCGCGCCCTTCGAGCAGCCGGCAGGGGACACGGGCGCCGCCCTGGGGCGCGATCGGGAGTAAGCGTGGGTGCCCTCTGCAATGAGTGGCCAGCAGGGCACCCACGCCTCCCGTCATGCAATATCAGCTCCATAACGGTTGTCGCCGTCGATCTGCTGGGTAACAGTTGATGCCGAAGATAGCGCCACCTACTTTTACCGTCGATGTCGCTGCCGAATGGACACAATCGGTTCCGGTCTTGCGCGAACAGCGCTACTCACCGTCGTTGGGGCGAGGGCTGTTCGAGATAGCTAAAGCAGCGCGAGGACGCGGTATTGTGATGGTAGTTGGTCAAACCCCGCAGGATTGGGTTGAGCCCGCTGCCGACCGTATCTCAGCTCGCTTCGGATTCCGCCGTGAGGACGAGCCGCGTGGCTCGCTCGCCTACATATATCACTTCACCATTCGGCCGGCATGAGAGAGCGGATGCAATGAGCACCCAGATCGTCGTACCCGCCGGCTTCGTCTCCTACCTTCGTGGCAGCCTGTTCGGGGAGTGGGGATATGCGGCCGAGCAGCTATCCAGCTTGGCACTGGAGTCTGGCAGCAATGCGCCGGACGGCGCCTACCTCGTGCCGCTGCACAGGTTCTTCACCACCTACGCACTCCTAGCCGAGATCGGCTTGAAAGAGAACGCCGCGCAGGGCGATGTCGTCGTCAACCTCAGCTTTGGCGGGACATATGTTGTCAGTGGGCTGAAGGACGAGCACCGCATATTGATGGAACAACTCGGTGAGATGCCGAAGAGGACGCGAAAGGCGATGCGCGATGCCGCCTCGGCCAAGGTCGCAGAGTTCGGGGAGTTCGTGAAAGCAGTTGAGGAGCAGGTCAACGGCCTGAATCGTCGCCCGGAGAGACCCGCCACGACCCATCCGCCTTCCCGGCCGTCGCTGCGAGCCACGTCGTCACGAGTTCGCCGATCCCGACACTAGCATGGCGTGTTGAGCACGTACAACGACAAGCTCAACCCGTACACGCAGTGGCACATGGAACGAGCCTTCCGCCCGGGCTGGAAGCTGCCGAGGATGGCCTTGATGACCGCCAAGCGCAGGAACGCGTCGAGCGCTCAAGGCTCAATCAGATGACAACACGCGCGTGGTGGCGAGGCTTCCATACGCAGCGTGGCGAATACTACTGAGGTGCGCATGGAGCAGTTGGACGCGGTCGCGCTCAACAGCCGTGGTTGTCGGAGTTGGTTGCCCCCCGGGTATACGCAGCGGCGCACCATCCGCGAGCATGGCACTCATAGGAACGATCCGAGCAACGCGCATATCGTTCAGCCGACCCCGTCGGCAGGAGCATCCCGCAATTTGCGAGGAAAACCTAATCCCGCCCACTAGCATTTATCTAGACAATCGAGTTATAGTCCGGATAGATCGAGTCGGGGAGTGGAGCCTTGACATAGATCCTTTCTAAGGGCCTATCCCTGTAGGGAGGAGTCTTGCTCGGCTTCGGCGAATTCTTGAGCTGATCTGTTGATCGGACATAGGAGGCCGGAGATGGGGTTGGTCGACCGTGACGATGGTTGGCGTATGCCGGACTGGCTGTGGGAGCGCGTTGAGCCCTTGTTGCCGGCTGCGCCCGTGCATCCGTTGAGAACTCACCGTCGGGGTCTGCCCAAGCGCCAGGTGATGGACGCAATCCTGCTTGTGCTGCGCACTGGTATGCAGTGGAACGCGCTCGGCGTGACCGGGGTGTGTAACTCCTCGACTGCGCACCGGCGTTTTCAGGAGTGGGAGCAGGCCGGTGTCTTTCACGAGATCTGGCGCCAGGGGCTGCTCGACTACGACAGGGAGATCGGTATCGACTGGTCCTGGCTGGCGGCGGACGGTGCGATGACCAAAGCGCCGCTCGGCGGGCCGAAGACCGGCCCCAATCCCACTGACCGGGCCAAGGGGGGGCGAAGCGCTCGCTCCTCGTCGAGGCACGTGGTGTCCCGATCGGGATCGCTCACGACGGCGCGAACCGTAACGATCACAAGCTCCTGAAGGAGACGCTCGACTCGGTCCCAGTCGAGCGTCCCAGGCCAACCAATGCCGACCCGCAGGGTCTCTGCCTGGACAAGGGCTATGACTTCCCCGTCGTCCGCGAACTTCTCGAAGACCGCGATTTCACACCACACATCCGCGCGCGCGGCGAGGAGATCGAACTCAAGCAACACCATCCGGACTGGCGAGCACGCCGGTGGGTCGTCGAGGCCTGTCACTCATGGCTCAACCGCAACCGGGCAATCCTGATCCGCTGGTCCAAGAAGGACGAGAACCACCTCGCCTTCCTCCAACTCGCCAGCGGCATGATAGCCCTCAAGCGAGCGCACACCGAACAAACAGCCACCGCCCTACAGGGATAGGCCCTAAGTCAAAACTGAGATTGGACCGTCAAGGAGGCCATATGTTTTCGCGTGCACGATGCTGGTCAGTGGACCGCTTTCGAGCAGGTTCTGGTTCCCCGAGGCATATCGGCCTGCTTCTAGCTGGACTGCTGATAGCCACGCTAGCCTTTACTCCAAGCGCCCTTGCATGCGAAGACACGATAACGGCGGGTGGTGCATATTGGGAAGAAGGATCAAGTTGGAGCGCACGGCACCCCCCGACCGCCGAAGAAGAAGCCTGTATCGAAAAAGGAGCACTGATAAAAATCAGATCCGCCGCAACGGCCGCTAACGTTCAGGACTCCGGAGCAATAGAGATCGAAGAAGGGGCCTCGCTTGCAATAGCCCGAGGCGGGAACTCGTACTTTTACCACCTATCTATGTTCCCGGGATCGTCTCTGAGTCATGTGGGCCGCGTGGAAGTATCGCACGAATTCTTGTGGAGCGGGCCAGGCAAGATATCCGGGTCAAGCGAAATGTTGATCCACGGGAGAGGAGAATTGAACGATCCGCCTAGCGGAACCCTCACGCTTGAAGGCACAAAGCTCGTAAGCGAAGGTTTTATGACCGATCCTGAACATACGTTGTTGATGACCGACGGTGCTCAGCTCATCAACGCCGGCACATTTAGGCTAACGGCGGATCCCGAAAAAGGCGACGCAATAGAATCCGGGGAAGGGGCGGCCCCAAAGTTTATCAACATAGGGATCCTCGAAGGTAGTAGTGGCGTTATCGTTGGGGTACCTTTTGAAAACCGAGGCTCGATTATCGGGGAGTTAAGTTTTCCTGACGCGATCATTACCGCCGAACCATTGACTGAAAGAGGGGCCGACAATCCGTCCGTATCGCCTGGGCATCCAGCTCCCGCTCATTGTGGTGACCCGGTATCGTGCGCAACAGGTAATTTTTCAGAGACTCAGACGGACTTCTCCGTCGGTGGACGAGGCGTAGGGCTCAACTTGACACGGACATATAACTCACAAAGTGCCGCGGAAGCAAGTACGCCCGGCGCCTTTGGTTATGGTTGGACCAGCTCGTTCAGCGATCACCTCGTTGTCGAAAAAGCCAGCACAAAAGCTACCGTCTACCAGGCAGAAGGTAGCATTGTGCCATTTACAGAAAAAACAGGCGGGACGTTCGTCGCACCTGCGTGGTCTCAAGATACGCTGACCGGCAGTGCGGAATCCGGGTACACGCTGACGCTAGCAAGCCAGACAAAATATAAGTTCAATGGGAGCAGCGGCAGACTAGAAAGCGTGACCGACCGTAATGGCAATGCAACGACCCTCGCCTATAGCGGTACAGGGCACCTAGAAACGATCACCGACCCCGCAGGACGCAAAATTACACTGACCTATAACTCCGAGGGGCTCGTGGAAAGCGCAAAAGACCCAGTGGGTCATGTGGTGAAATACACATATGAAGCAGGGAACCTCGCAAGCGTGACTGAGCCGGGGGAATCCGCCTTGCGCTGGCAGTTCAAATACGACTCGTCGCACGAGATTACAACAATGACAGACGGCCGGGGTGGGAAAACGACCAACGAATACAACGGCTCCCATCAAGTCGTCTCGCAAACGGACCCGGCCGGACGAACCCTGAAATTTGAATACGAACCATTTGTCACTAAGATCACCAACGAAACGACAGGCAACGTGACAGAAGAGTCGTTCACGAGCGATCACGAGCTAGGGTCAATTATCCGCGGTGCCGGCAGTGGCAATGAAATCATAGAAGGATACGTTTATAGCGAAGCCGGCCAGGAGATCGCGCTCGTCAACGGCGATGGCGAAAAGACGACCTACGAATACGACAGCGCAGGCGACCGGACAAGCGCCAAGGACGCCAACGGCAACACAACAAAATGGACATACGACAGCACACACGACGTAGAAACCATGACCACGCCAAAGGGCGAGACGACGACAATCAAACGTAACAGCGACGGCGACCCAGAAGTCATCGAACGCGCCGCGCCAGAAAGCAAAACACAGAAGACGACCTACAAATACGACAGCCACGGAAACCTAACAAGCGAAAAGAACCCGCTCGAACAGACACGGACCTTCGAATACGATACCGAGGGAGATCGTACCGCGGAAATTGACCCAGAAGGCAACAAGCGAACCTGGGGCTACAACGAAGACTCTCAGGTAACATCAATGGTCAGTCCCAGAGGCAACGTCAAAGGCGCCGAAGCATCCAAATACACTACAAAAACCGAACGTGACGCCCAGGGCAGACCACTCACGATCACCGACCCACTCGGGCACACCACGAAATACACCTATGACGGAGACGGCAACGTCGAAACGATCACCGACGGAAACGGGCACAAAACAACCTACACATATAACGGCGACAACCAGCAGACCGCAGTCAAAGAGCCAAATGGCACGGTCCTAGAAACTGAATATGACGGCGCGGGACAAGTCATCAGCCAGACAGACGGCAACAAACACACCACTAAATACTCCCGCAACGGGGCAGAGGAGGTGACTCAGGAAGTCAATCCGCTAGGACAAGAAATCGACAAGGAATACGATCATGCGGGAAACCTCAAGGAGGCAACAGCATACCCGGAAGGACTGACGACGACCTATAAATACGACCCGGGCAATCGCCTAATTGAAATCAGCTACTCCGACGGGAAAACCCATTCGATCAAATATGAATATGACAAAGACGGTGATCGTGTCAAGATGATCGATGGTACCGGGACAACGACATACACCTACGACCAGCTCGACCGACTGACGGAAAGCGAAAACGGCCACAAAGAAAAAATCAAATACGAATACAACCTGGCGAACGAGACGACCAAGATCACCTACCCCAACGGCAAAACCATCACTCGCGAATACGACAAAGATGGACGGTTCGAAAAAGTCACAGACTGGCTATCACACGCCACGAAATTCTCTTACGATCCCGACTCCGACCTAGCGACGACCGTATTCCCCAGCGAAACTAAAGACGAAGACAAATACGCCTACAACGAAGCTGACCAGCTCAGCGAAGTCAAGATGGTCAAAAGTACAGAAACGCTCG
Source organism: uncultured Solirubrobacterales bacterium (assembly GCA_963713985.1). Lineage (GTDB taxonomy): Bacteria > Actinomycetota > Thermoleophilia > Solirubrobacterales > Solirubrobacteraceae > Palsa-744. The sequence continues at coordinate 3,617,176 of OY970219.1, forward strand.
CCTCGCTCGCCTACATCCGCGACAATGACGGGCAGGTCAAAAAGATAACCTCCAAAGGGCTGCCCGGCGCAGAAACAACCGAATACACCTATGACGAAAACAACCGCCTCACCAATGCCGGCACCACCGCCTACGAATACGACGCAGCGAACAATCCCACCAAAGAGGGATCAAGCACCAATACCTACAACGAAGACGATGAGCTAGGAACCGGAACCGGCTTCAAATACACCTACAACGAACGGGACGAGCGCACCAACACCACCCCGACAAGCGGCCCGGCGACCACCTACGGCTACGACCAGACCGGGAACCTCATCTCAGTCGAACGCCCCAAAGAAGGCGCAACCGCCGAAATCAAAGACACCTACGCCTACAACGGCGAAGGGTTACGCGCCTCCCAGACCATCTCCGGGACCACTAGCTATATTGCATGGGACGTGGCCGAAGAACTCCCCCTCATCCTAAGCGACGGCACCAACAGCTATATCTACGGTCCCGGCGGCCTGCCTGTCGAGCAGATCTCCAGCGGCGGAACCGTGACCTACCTGCACCACGACCAGGCTGGCTCCACACGCCTCCTGACAGGATCAACCGGGACCGTCACCGGCAAATGCACCTACGGCGCCTACGGAACCGCTACGTGCGAAGGTACCGTGACCACGCCGCTCGGCTACGACGGCCAATACACGAGCGGCGACACCGGGCTGATCTACCTCCGCGCTCGCGTCTACGATCCAGCGACCGCACAGTTCCTGACGGTCGATCCACTTGCGGCCATCACCCGGGCGCCATACATCTACACGAACGACAACCCACTGAACTACTTTGATCCTAGCGGCCGAGCCGTGCAGATTTGTGTGGGTGGCACGGTGAGCGCGTTTGGCTTTACGTTGGAAGCTAATGCGTGCTATGTAAATACACCAGGTGGCGAAGGTGTAGCGCTTTCCGGTGGGGTTGCTCGCGGTCCGGGTCTTGGTGCGAACGTACACGCTGGAGTGGGCGGCAGTAATGCTCAAACTCCTGGTGAATATAGTGGTCCGTTCGCAACCCTTGGTGGTAGCGCACAAGCAGGACTCGGTGGCTATGCAAGCGGATTCGCCGGGAAAGGAGGATGCAATGCTGTGGTTGTCGGAGGTACAGGAGGAATTACGGCTGGAGTCGGTGCTGAGGGTGGACTAGGAGTGTCCTATACAGAAGTGATTCCCTTTTAGGTGTTGACTGAGGGAGGTGGATCATGATACTTGCCTTTCTACCCCAGCACGTGTGGGAAGTTCTCGCGGCAGTTATGGCGGTTCTTCTTCTATATCAAGGGCTTGTTTTCTTGATAAAGGGCAGGCGCGCGTCGGGGGCGCAAGGCATGAGTGAGCCTATAGTCCGGATTGCTGCCTGCGTAATGCTGATATTGGGAGTGGGGATTGGTGTCGCGGCGTTTACGGTTGATGCGGAACAGCCCGGTGCGCATGGCGGTAGTGGTTGGGGAGGTACGGGGGGAGTAATCATTGTGTGTGTGTGGGTGGCGATTATGTGCGGTGGGCTTGTTTTGAAACTCACAAGGATCAGACCAATAGATAGGGATCGCAAGTCACAAAATGACACCAAAAGCTAGTACGATTATGTTTACGGTCCGCGCGGAGTGACTGTCTAGCAAATCAACACCTCGACCGGCACCGTCATCATACCCTGCCGCGCCCAGGATGCAGGCCAGCGGCCAGCGTCGGCGCGGCCCATAGCGTCACCCGTCTACCGCGCCCCCGCTCCCCGCGCCGGCCCCCCGGCGCCCGAGCTGCGCGAGCCGAAGGCGAGCGCCGCCCCCGCCACAGTCGAGCACAGCCCCGACCGCGAGCTGGCCGCCGGCCCTGCGGCGCCCGGCCCGCGACCCGCGTCGGCGCGGCCCATGCGTTACGCGGCTACGGCCGCCTACTCCCCGCGCGCCGGCCCCCCGCGCCTCTACCGGGGTCGTGCATCCGTTGAGCGGGCGTTCGAGCGCTCCAAGAACGAATGGGGCCTCGCGCCGCTCCGCGTCCGCAGGATCGAGCGTGTGCGGCTTCACGCCAACCTCACGATCCTCTCGCAGTTGACGTGTGCGCTGAATCGGGAGCGTGCCGTCGCGGCGCTGGCAGCATAGTGTGTCGTCAGCATGTTTCGCACTTGTAGTTTCGCTCTCTCGGCGCCTCTCGAACCCGGATCAGTTGGAGGGCATCCCGTACTCCAGGAAGCTCATCCCGTTGGAACACGTCCACGCGCTCCGCTGCCTGCCGGGCGGCCTCGGCCTGCGGCAGCAGGTTCTCCCAGGCAACCTGTCGGAATCCCTCCACGCGCTCAATGAAGGGCGTGGCCCGCTCGCGCCAATCGTCCCTCGTCTCGCCCGCAAGTGGCAGGAGCCATATCCAGTCAATGCTCGGATGCGGCCCCAAGACACCCACGGGTGGACCTGGAATCGCAGGGCTGTCCGCAGGTACGGCGGTCGTCGTCCACGCCAACTCGATAGCTGGTAGGGCCGTTAGCCGGCCGTTCGCACGTTCCATGCCCAGCCCCCGCACATGCCCCCTGATGTGATCTACGTTGTAGTTCTCGCTCGTGATGCCGTGGGAAGCCATCAGCTCGCCCGCTCTCACCCCAAGTAGCCGTTGCGCCTCTGCGGCAGCCTCTCGCAGCTCATCCCACGCCCTCAGCTCGCCCCCGAGTTTGGGGTAGTGCGCACAGAACGCCTGCTCGGCCTGGTGGCCGTCCCCGTACTGGCAGAGCGCGGACTCAAGGCTTCGCTCCAGCGCTTGCGCTGACGCCCTCAGTTCGCCAGCGTGATTATCACGAACGGGCCGCGTCCAGAACGCACCAACGCCCCCGATCAGCGCCGCCAAGACGCCCACCGCAACGAGCAGGAATACGGCCACCAGGGCAAACGTCCAGAGCGTGCTGTGGTGCGTTGGGTGTGTCGCGGCCAGTAGAGCACCACCTGGCAGCCCGACGCCTACCACGATGGCACCCCCGACTTGCGCGGCAAGGAGTAGCCACGGGTGGTAACGCGAGCGCGACCAACGCAGCAGTCTCCTCCCCATACGCGCAGCCTATGTCTACGCGCACACGCAGGGCTTGAGAAGAAGGAGCGCCACGCCCAGCCCTGCGGCGTGGCGCTCCTGCGGTCGTCAGTTGACCGGGCCGACGATCTGCACCATGCCGGTGGCGAACACGTAGCCGTCGCTCGTCTGGTTGACGAGGCCGCTTGCGCGCAAGGACCGTATGGTGTCTTTAACGAGCTTGCCGCGTTCGGTCGCACGGCCGAGGTCCCACACGCCCGCCCCGCCTCAGATGCCGGGCATCATTGGGCCTCGCAGGTCGCCCAAACCTTTTCTCGGACCAGTCGCGCGCCACCCGCCTGAACCCACGCCACCCCGGAGCGCGAGCTGCGCCCGGCCCATTTGGTACCCACGAGTGGTACCCACTGGCCAGGATGGTTCCAGCGATCCCGGCCTCGATCCCACGAAAACCTTGTGGTTAATGGAGATTCGTCTAGTGCGCCTGGGGGGAATCGAACCCCCGACCTGCGGCTTGAAAGGCCGCTGCTCTTTGGCACCCCGTAGGTTGCCGTTGACCACTGAGCTACAGGCGCATGGGTTGGTGATCGCGGATTGTAGATGGATACGCGGCCGCAGTGGGGCCGGCGCTCAGGCGGCTGGCACTCAGCCCTCGATCGCGGCGTACACCTCGTCGAGCAGCTTGGCGCGGTCGAGGAGCTTGAAACTGTCGGCGAGGTAGCGGTCGGTCTGCTCGCGCGGCTCCCCGCCCAGCGCCATGTTGAGCGCAACCAGCCGGGCACCGTCGAGGTCCTCCTCGCCGCCCTGCACGCTCTCCTGCGCTCGCGGCGCTGGTGCGGACACCGCGGGGGCCGGGATCGCGATGGCAGGAACCGCTGTGGCTGGGACCGTCGGGGCCGAAGCGGAAGGAGGAGGGACCACGGTGGCCGGGACCGTCGGGGCCGAAACGGAAGAGGGAGGGACCACGTTGGCCGGAACCATGGGGGCCGGAGCGGAGGGCGCGAGGTCCTCGCCCACCTCCCCCTTGCCGCCCGGCGCTCCCTCTCCTGCCGGCGAGGGCCGGCCGGCGCGCAGGCTCTCGGCGAGCGCGCCGACCTCGCCGTCCAGGGACTCGAGTCGCGCGAGCAGCGCCGTGGAGGCCTGCGCGAGTGTCTCCACGTGTGTGCGCGCGCGCTCCACCTCCCCCGCCGCCTGCTCACGAGTGCTCTGTGCGTCCCGCTGCGCTTGGCGCTCGATCTCCGTGGCGGTGGCCTGTGCGGCGTCGAGGATCCCCTGCACCTGGGTCGCCGTCGCAGAGCCGAGCGCGAGCTCCCCGGCGCCCTGGGCCCGTTGCGCGAGCGCCTGCACCGCAGCCGCCAGAGCACGCAGGTGGGCATCCACCGCCGCCGGGTCGTATCCCCTCCGCGCGATCGGGAAGTCGCGCCGTTCGATGCTCTCGCGATCCAGCTCCACCTGCGCGCAAGCGTACCGGACCATGGCCTCGCCACCCCCCACTTGCGGATCTCGCGTCACCGCCGGCCCGTTGCCTATGCCATCTCCTCCGCGGGCGCCTCCTCCGCCTGGGCCTCGCGGAGGTCGCGGCGCAGCTCGCGGATCTCGTCGCGCAACTGGGCGGCGTACTCGAAGCGCAGGTCCTCCGCCGCCGCAAGCATCTCCTCCTCGAGCTCCACCGCGAGACGCTCGAGCTCGTGCGTGGGCAACTCCTTCGCCTTGCCTCTCCCCCGTGCGCCGCTGCGCCGTTGACGGCGCCCGCGGGGGACCTTGGACTCGCCCTGCAGGAACTCCGCGATGTCGGAGACCCCCTTCACGATCGACGCCGCGGTGATCCCGTGCTCCTCGTTGTAGGCCACCTGGATCTCGCGGCGGCGGTCGGTCTCCTCGATCGCCGCTTTCATCGCGCGGGTCTCCTTGTCGGCGTACATCAGCACCACCCCGTTGACGTTGCGCGCCGCGCGGCCGATCGTCTGGATCAGCGAGGTCTCCCCGCGCAGGAAGCCCTCCTTGTCGGCATCCAGGATCGCCACCAGCGAGACCTCCGGCAGGTCGAGGCCCTCGCGCAGGAGGTTGACCCCCACGAGCACGTCGTACTCCCCCAGGCGCAGGTCGCGGATGATCTGGATGCGCTCCAGGGTGTCGATCTCCGAGTGCAGGTAGCGCACCCGGAAGCCCATCTCCAGCAGGTACTGCGTGAGGTCCTCGCTCATCTTCTTCGTGAGCGTCGTCACCAGCACCCGCTCCTGGATCTCCACCCGGGCGCGGATCTCGTTCATCAGGTCGTCGATCTGGTTGCGCGTGGCGCGCACCTGCACATCCGGGTCCACGATCCCCGTGGGCCTCACGATCTGCTCCACCACCCGTCCCGCGCGGGTGCGCTCGAACTCCCCCGGGGTCGCCGAGACGAACAGCAGTTGGGGGGTGATCGAGAGGAACTCCTCGAATCGCTGCGGGCGGTTGTCCATCGCGCTGGGCAGACGGAAGCCGTAGTCCACGAGCGTCTGCTTGCGCGAGCGGTCCCCCTCGTACATCCCCCCCAGCTGTGGAACGGTCTGGTGGGACTCGTCGATGAAGCACACGAAGTCCTTCGGGAAGTAGTCGATCAGGCAGTACGGCCGGTCGCCCGGGCCGCGCCCGTCGAGGATCCGCGAGTAGTTCTCGATCCCCGAGCAGAAGCCCATCTCGCGCAACATCTCCATGTCGTACTGCGTGCGCTGGCGCAGGCGGTGGCTCTCCAGCAGCTTGCCTTCGGACTCCAGCTGGGTGCAGCGCGCGTTCAGCTCGGCGCCGATGTCCGCAACCGCCTTCTCGATCGAGCCCTCCCTGACGTTGTAGTGCGTGGCAGGCCAGATCGCCACGTGCTCGAGGTCGTCCTCGATCAGCTCCCCGGTGAGCGGGTCGAAGTGCTGCAGGCGCTCCACCTCGTCCCCGAACAGCGTCGCCCGGTAGGCCGTCTCGGCGTAGGCGGGGAACACCTCCAGCGTCTCCCCCCGCACCCGGAAGGTGCCCCGCGCGAGCACCGTGTCGTTGCGGGTGTACTGGATCGAGACCAGTTTGCGCAGCAGCGCATCGCGGTCGATCTCCGCACCGCGGCTCAGGATCTGCATGTTCATCTCGTACACCTCCGGCGAGCCCAAGCCGTAGATGCAGGAGACCGACGCCACCACGATCACGTCGCGGCGCGCGAACACCGCCGCGGTGGCCGCGTGGCGCAGGCGGTCCACCTCCTGGTTGATCGCGGAGTCCTTCTCGATGTACAGGTCGCGGCTGGGGACGTAGGCCTCGGGCTGGTAGTAGTCGTAGTACGAGACGAAGTACTCCACCGCGTTCTCCGGGAAGAACGTGCGGAACTCGTTGCAGAGCTGCGCCGCGAGCGTCTTGTTGTGCGCGATCACGAGCGCCGGGCGCTGCACCGCCTCGATCACCCCCGCCATCGTCATCGTCTTGCCGGTGCCCGTCGCCCCCAGCAGCGTCTGGAAGCGCTCACCCTGCTCGATCCCCTCCGCGAGCCCCGCGATCGCCTTGGGCTGATCGGCGGTCGGTGTGAAGACTGAATCGAGCTTGAAGGCGGGCATGGGCAGCGGTCTCCTACGGTAGCGACCCCCTACGATCCGGGGCGAAAGGCGAGGGTGCGGACAGGGTCCGCGTGCCGATACGGGGACCGTCGCGCCTATCAAGCCCAGAGCCGACGGGGCGCCACCCTGACCCCGGTATGATCGACTTACCATGCCGGTCCGAGCGACCAAGCGGGGGGCGGGGCGAACGAGGCTGGATCGGGACTGCGACGTCCTGATCTGCGGGGGATCCTTCGCGGGCCTCGCGGTCGCCCGCGAACTTCGATCCTCCGGGGCCAAGGTCCTGATCATCGACCGCTACGAGCTCGGGGAGCGCGCCACCTCCGCCTGCGCCATCCCCACGGCCTGGCTGGAGGGGCTCTCGCTGCAGGGTTCCCTGCGCCAGACCTTCGGGGAGCTGCGCGTCCACACCCCCCTGACCAGCACCCGCTGGCCGCTGCCCTGGTCATTCTCGACGTTCGACTACCGCGAGCTCTGCGCCCTGCTGTGGGAGCAGAGCGGCCTCCCCGGAGATGGATACGAGACCGCGAAGGTGGACGGCATCACGCGCGGCGCCCTCCACACCGTTCACACCGACCGTGGCGACATCCGCGCGCCGCTGGTGGTGGATTGCCTCGGCTGGCGGCGCGTGCTCTGCACCGGCGCCCCTGTCCAGCCGCCGCAGGCCCCGCTCACCCGGGGCCTCGAGGTGCACCCGCATGGGGATGGGGAGGAGATGGAGCTGTGGATCGACCCCCGCTACGTGCCCGCGGGCTACGGCTGGAACTTCCCCGCGGGCGGGGAGCTGCGTGTGGGGGTCTGCTCCTTCCGGCCCCCCGATCACGTCAAGGAGCCCACCGTGCGGCTCGCCGAGGAACTCGGCCTCGACGCCGTGCGCTACCAGGGCAACTGGATCCCGCACCGCCTGCGCCCCGCGATCGAGGACGGAGTGTTCTTCGCGGGGGACTCCGCGGGCCACTGCCTGCCGCTCACCGCCGAGGGCATCCGCACCGCCCTGTACTTCGGGCTCGCCTGCGGTCGCGAGCTGGGCGGAGTGCTCGACGGCACCCGCAGCCGCGAGCAGGCGCTTCAAAGCTACGGAGCCTTCTCACTGGCGCACGAGCGACCGTACCGGTGGCTGCTGCGCATTCAGCGGGCCGTGTGCCGCCCAACGAGTTGGAGCACCACACCGATGTGGGCCAAGGCCCTGACCAGCCGCCGCCTCACGAGATGGGCCTTCGACCGCTACCTGGCGATCGCACCCCCCTCGTTCGTCGAGGAGGGGCCTCGGCGAGCGGGCGCTCGGGTTTCACGTCCCCTGGTCGCCCGCTCCTAAGCGCAGCCGACCGTCGCGCCGATCACGCGGTGAAGCTAATCGATGCCCAATTGCGCGGGGTAGGTGGCTCGGTAGGCGCGTTGGGCGCTCTGCACCCGCCGCACGTATTCGCGAGTCTGCGGGAACGGGATAGCCTCGACCGTCAGCTCCCGGCCCTGCGCGCGGGCGCCCGCGACCCATTCGTCGACGTTGGTCAGCCCCGCGTTGTAGGCCGCCACGGCGAGCATCTCGTTGCCTTCGTAGTGGTCCAGCAGGTAGCGCAGGTAGTAGCTCCCGTAGGCGATGTTGATCGCCGGTGTCGCCAGGTCGTCGGTTTGGAAGCGCACCCCACCCGAGAGGTGCGCGAGGAACTCCGCCGTGCTGGGGAGGATCTGCATCAGGCCCTCCGCCCCCGCCGAGGAGGGTCGCGGGTCGAACTTCGTCTCCGCGTAGATCACCGCCGCGATCAGGGCGGGGTCGAGGTGCTTTTCCGCCGCCTGCTGGCGGATCACGCTCGCGTCCTGCAGCGGCAGCGCTAGTTCGCGCACCGCGTGCTCCAGGCGTGGGGCGAACGCCACGATCAGCGCGATCGCCGCGATCAGCACCGCGACCGTTGTGAGCAGCCGCCGCTCTCTCGGCGCCCGCCCACCCGAGCCGCGTTGACGGCGGCCGACCCTCGATCGCTCGCCTCGCGCGCGCGAACGGCCTACATACAGCTCGTGGGTTTGAGTCCTCACACCTTCAGCTTGTCAAGTATCTCCGACAGCTTCTGCAGCAACTGCGCCTCGCTGCCATCGTTGCAGACCGCGAAGCTGGCGCGCGCCGCCTTCTGCTCCTGGGAGAGCTGACGCGCCGCGCGCTCGCCCTGCAACTCGTGCCCCCGTCCCGCCGCGCGCTCGCGGCGCAACTCCTCGGGCGCGACAATCGCGATCGTCGCGTCGTAGAGGCCCTCCATCCCCGCCTCGAAAAGCAGCGGCACCTCCACCACCGCAGCCCGCGGGGCGGGCCGCTGGACGCGCACCCGCTCGATCCACCTCCCTACGCGCTCCCCCACCAGCGGCCACAACAGACCCTCCAGCCAGCGGCGCTCCCCCTCCTCGGCGAACGCCCGCCGTGCGATCGCCGCGCGGTCCACCGCCCCCCCGGGCGCCACCTCGGGGCCCCACCGCTCCACCACGGCGTCCCTCAGACGGGGCTCCCCGGCGTACAGCTCGTGCACCACGGCATCGGTCGAGAGCACCGCCGCCCCCAGCCGCTCGAGCGCCGCCAGCGCGGTCGACTTGCCGGCGCCCATTCCACCCGTCAACCCGAGGAGTGGGACCTCCCGCTCCGCCTGCACGAGGTGCGAATCAGGCCTCGGGGGAGTCGCTCACGGCGGGCGCTAACTCAGGATCCTCGAGAGCCGCAGCCCCCCCGTCAGCCGGAGCAGTCTCAGCAGCGAGCTCGGGGGGCGCCTCTCCCTCCGCGGCGACGGGCTCCACGACCGCGTTCGGGTGGGCGGACTCGGGCTCTCCAGCCTCGGCGGGCTGCGCAGCCGCTCCCACCTCGCTCTGCGCCGTCTCGGTGGCAGCATCCGCCGCCTCCGCAGAGACGGATCCACCTGCCACGCCAAGCTCACTCTCCCCCACAGACGCAGGCTCCTCGGCCTCGGGCTGACCCTCAGCGACTCCGGCCTCTGGCTGACTCTCCACGACCGCGTCCTCGGTCTCGGCTACACCGGCTTCGGGGTCTCCCGCCGGCACCTCAGCCAAGGACTCGCCCTCCAGGACTCCAGCCTCGGGCTGACCCTCCGACGCCTCAGCCGGGAACTCGCCCTCCAGGACTCCAGCCTCGGGCTGACCCTCGGGCACCTCAGCCGACAGCTCGGCCTCACCAGCGGGCGCAACCGCGGAGGGCTCCCCGGCGGCCGCCGCCGCCGCAGAGCGAGGCAACGGCAGGATCTGGTCCTCGACGCGCTTGGCCGACAGCGAGAGGCGCCGGCGCTCGGAGTCGATCTCGAGGATCTTCACGCGGATCTCGTCGCCGGTGTGGACGACCTCGCGGGGACTTTCCACGTGGTGGGCGGCGAGCTCGGAGATGTGTACGAGGCCCTCCACTCCGTCGAGGATCTCCACGAAGGCGCCGAAGGTGACGACCTTTGTGACAGTGCCCTCCAGCTCGTCCCCCACGTTGTAGGTGTCCACGATCCGCTGCCAGGGGTCTTCCTGGGTCTGCTTGAGGCCCAGGGAGATGCGCTGGCGATCGCGATCGATGTCGAGCACCTTCACCTGCACGGTGTCCCCGATGTTGAGGATCTCCGAGGGATGGTTGACGTGCGACCAGGAGAGCTCGGAGATGTGGATCAGACCGTCGATCCCATCGAGGTCCACGAACGCCCCGAAGTCCACGATGTTGGAGATCTGCCCCTCCACCACGAGGCCGGGCTGCAGGCGATCGAGGATCTGCTGGCGCACCTCCTTGCGCTCCTCCTCGAGCACCGCGCGGCGCGAGAGCACGACGTTGTTGCGCGAGCGGTTGAGCTCGATCACCTTGGTCTCGATCTTCGTCCCCATGTACTCGTCGAGGTTGGGGACGCGGCGGATGTCCACCAGCGAAGCCGGCAGGAAGCCGCGCACGCCGAGGTCGATGATGAGGCCACCCTTGACGACCTCGATCACGGTGCCCTCCACGGGCTGCCCGGACTCCGCGGCGGCCTCGATGCGCCGCCACGCCTTCTCGAAGCGGGCGCGCTTCTTGGACATGATCAGGCGGCCGTCCTGGTCCTCCTTGGTGAGGACGATCGCATCGACCTCCTCGCCGAGCTCCACCTCCTCGTGGGGGTCCACGGACTTGCGGATCGAGAGCTCCCCGGAGGGGATCACGCCCTCGGACTTGTAGCCGATGTCGACGAGGACCTCGTCCTTGTCGATCCGCACCACGCGGCCCGTGACGACCTCGCCCTCCTCGAAGGGCTGCATCGTGGCGTCGTAGTTGGGGACTATCTGCCCGTCGATTTCGAGCAATAGGCCGCCCGACCCCTCGACCACGTGTGCTTCGGGTTTCTCGATCAGTGCTTGCACCGCTCGAAGCCTAGCGCAGCGTGGTCAGTTGGGAAGCCCACCCGCTCGCCGGCGCGATCGGGCGGGCCGGCGCACCTATCATTCGCGGCCGATGCCGGTGCGAGCTACCAAGCGTGGAGGGGAGCGCACCCGACTGGAGCGCGACTGCGAGGTGCTGGTCTGCGGCGCGAGCTTCGCGGGCCTCGCCATTGCTCGCGAGCTCGCGGGCGCGGGCGCACAGGTGCTGGTGATCGACCGCTACGAGATCGGCGAGCGCCAGACCTCCGCGTGCGCCGTTCCCACCACATGGCTCGACGCGCTGCAGCTGGGCGGCTCGCTGCGCCAGACCTTCGGAGAGCTCGTCGTGCACACCCCGTGGAGGAGCGCCCGCTGGAGGCTCCCGTGGACGTTTTCGACTTTCGACTACCGCGAGCTGTGCGCGCTTCTATGGGAGCAGGCCCGCGCGGAGGGGACCGCCTTCGAGACCGCCACCGTGGAGGGCCGGGAGGGTTCCACGGTGCGCACCGACCGCGGGGAGCTGCGCGCCCCGCTGATCGTCGATGCGCTCGGCTGGCGCCGGGTGCTCTCGAACTCGACCGCGATCCAACCCCCGCACGCAAGGCTCTCCCGGGGGCTGGAGGTGCACCCGCGGGGGGCGGGAGCGGAGATGGAGCTGTGGATCGACCCCCGCTACATCCGCTCGGGATACGCCTGGAGCTTCCCCGCGCGCGACGAGGTGCGCGTGGGGATCGGCTCCTTCTGGCCCACCCACCACGTGCGCGAGCCCACCGTGCGCCTCGCGCGCGATCTGCAGCTGCCCGCGGAGGGCTACCAGGGCAACTGGATCCCGCACGAGCTGCGCCCCGCGGTCGAGGACGGCGTCTTTTTCGTGGGGGACTCCGCTGGCCACTGCCTGCCGCTCACCGCGGAGGGCATCCGCACCGCGCTCTACTTCGGGCTCGCCTGCGGGCGCGAGCTGCGCGCGGTGATCGAAGGCCGCCTCACCCGCGAGCAGGCGCTCGAACGCTACGGGGCGTTCTCCGACGCGCACGCCTGGAAGTACCGCTCGATGCTCCTCTCCCAGCGCGCGATTGGGCGTATGACCCCCAGCCGCACGGTCACCGCGCTCGTGCGAGCCTTCGAGCGCCCGGGCGTGTGCGAGTGGGCATTCGAGCACTACGCGCGGATCGCCCCCGCCTCGTTCGTCGGGCCACGCGGGGGGCGTCCCGTCCTCGGCCAGCGGGCCACGGCGACTGCCTGAGTGCACGGTCAACCAAACCTCGGACTAGCCAAGCCACGCCCCGGGTGTGATCTCCAGGTAGCCCATATCCACGCGCAGCACGTCCATCGCCCACTCGAAGATCACGCGCCCGAGCCCGTAGCGGGTGGCGAGCGTCCGCTCGGCCAACGGCTCCTCCTCGGGCGCAAGCATCCTGGCGGTCGCCTCCAGCGGCGTGCCGAGCGGCCTGCCACGCACCGTGCAGGGGGCCACGAGCAGCCGCGGGTCGTTGCGCAGTCGCTTGACCTTGCCGGCAGTGCGGTCGGTGCGAACGTAGAGACGACCGCCCGCCTCCGCCGCCCACACCGGCGTGGGGACCGGAGTTCCATCGCGACGGAAGGTGACCAGCAACGAGCGCTTGCAGCCGCGTATCTCGGCGATCGAGCCGCTGCGCGGTGCATCGACGATCTCCCTCGCTCCCGGTGGCGTCAGGCGGGCGGTGATGCGCGCGTTGAAGACCGCCGCTGGCAGTCTGCGCCCAGGCCGCGGGTGCGCGGAGGGACGTGCCGCTGTCACGCCACCTTGCGCAGCCGCGGCCGTGCAGCCTCTACGGCCCGCAGCGCCAGCCGGCTGGCCTCCAGCGCGCTGGCCCAGGAGACCTCCGCGAGCAGCCCCGGGGCGGCGACCATGTCGCCCGCGAGGTAGACGCCCTCGCCGCGATCGACGGCCGGACGATCCCGCCAGGTGCTGCCGGGCAGGTCGAGCGCTCCCGAACGGGCGTCCATCACCTGCCGGCGGCGCCAGGTCTCGCGCCCGCGCCAGCTCACGTAGGACTGGTCGATCAGCCGCTCCAGGCGCGCGCCCGCCTGATCGGTGCTCTCGCCGGGGCGGATCGGCATCTGCGTCTGGATCAGCTCATGTCCCTCGGGGGCGATCAGGCGGTCCGAGGAGGAGTAGCGCCCGATCCAGCCCGCTTCGTCCATGTCCGAGACGATCCAGGGATCGCCGCGGCGGCGGCTGAGGCCCACGTCGAGGCATACGGTCCGCCCGCTGAGCCCACCCAGCGGCTCGCCCCCCAACAGCTCGCTCGCCTGCTGGATCTCGGTGGCGAGGATCACCGGCGGGTCGGGCAGGGCCTCTACGCGATGACCAGTCTGCACGTCGACGCCGAGGTCCCGCAGGCGGCGCTCCAGCGGAGCCACCAGCCCGCTCCAGCCCCCGGCCGCATAGCGGACCACCGTGCTCGGGGGCGGCGTGGAGAGGAACAGGCGTACGGTGCGCTCCCACACGAACGCCGCCGAGAGCTCGCCGGGGTCGTGGTGGAAGGTGTAGACGCCCGCGGCCGAGCTGAGCATCGCGGCGGTCTGCTCATCGGTGTGGCTGGTGGCCCAACCGCGGAAGTCGCGCTCCACCGGTGCCTGGCGGCCGCGCAGGCGCAGGACTGCGGGAATCGTGCCCAAGGGTGGGGTGCGCTGCACCGAGCCCTGCCAGCGGAAGCGCGCCCCGCCAAGCGGCGGGCGGACGTGGTTGGGCAGCAGACCGCGTTCGTTCAGCCACCCCCACATCGCGCCATCGCTGTAGAGGGCGTGGGGCCCGAGGTTGGCTTTGTAGGGGCCGTCGGCGCTGCGCGCCCGCCCGCCCAACTGCTCGTGCGCCTCCAGCAGCCGCACCTGCGCACCCCCCTCCGCGCACGCGATCGCCGCCGTCAGTCCCGCAAGCCCGCCTCCCACAACTGTTATCTGGCCCATGGTTGCCTCCAAGGTCGAGAGTGTGCGATCACCGTAGCCCGCAACTGGCTCACAGTACAGTGCCAGTTATGACACCCAGAACAGGACCAGTGGAGCTGTTGGTGGAGCTCGACCGCGCCGGCGAGCTGTCGCTGGGCGAGCAGCTCGCCGGCGGCATCCGCGAGGCGATTCGCGCGGGACGCCTGTCGCCCGGCACGGCGCTGCCCTCGACGCGAGGCCTGGCGGACGAGCTGGGCGTCTCGCGCGGCCTGGTGAGCGAGGCGTACAGCCAGCTGGCCGCCGAGGGCTATCTCAGCACCCGCCAGGGCGCGCCGGTGAAAGTGAGCGCAGCGGTGCGGGCCGCCACCCAGCGCGCCCCCGCCCGCTCGCTGCAGGAGCGCTTCCCCTACCACTTCCACCCCGGCCTGCCCGACCTCGCGAGCTTCCCCCGCGAGCGCTGGGTGCGCTCGCTGCGGGCGGCGCTGCGCGAGTCGCCACTTGACGCGCTCGGCTACGGCGACCCGCGCGGGCAGCCCGAGCTGCGCGAGGCGCTCACCGACTATCTCGGGCGGGTGCGCGGCGCCGCGGCCGACACCGAGCAGATGACGATCTGCACCGGTTTCATGCAGGGCTTCTCCCTCGCCTGCGGGGTGCTGCGTGGCCACGGCGTGGAGTCGATCGCGCTCGAGGACCCGGGGTGGCACATACACCGGCTGATCGCCGAGGAGGCGGGCCTGCGGATCGTGCCGATCCCCGTCGACGCCGAAGGGCTGCGGGTTGACGAGCTGATCGCGAGCGACGCCGCCGCGGTGGTGGTGACACCCGCGCATCAGTTCCCCACCGGGGCGATCCTCAGCCCCTCCCGTCGCGCCGCGCTGGTCGAGTGGGCCGAGCACGAGGAGCTGCTGATCGTCGAGGACGACTTCGACGCCGAGTACCGCTACGACCGCGTCGCGGTGGGCGCGCTGCAGGGGTTGGCGCCCGAGCGCGTGCTCTACATCGGCTCCGCCAGCAAGCGCCTGACGCCGGGCATGCGGCTCGGCTGGATGCTCACGCCCTCCTGGCTGGCGTGGCAGATCTCCGCCGCGAAGGCCGTACACGACGGCGGTTCGGAGGTGGTGGGGCAACTGGCGCTGCGCGACTTCATCGTGCGCGGCGAGCTCGATCGGCACGTGCGCCGCATGCGCACGATCTACCAGCGCCGGCGCGAAGCGCTGCTGGAGGCGCTCGCCCGCCATCTCCCCGACGCGCGCACGAGCAGCGCGGCCGCCGGCCTGTTCGAGCTGGTGGGGCTGCCCGACGGTGTCGACGAGCCGGCGCTGCTCAAGGCCGCCGCCGCCCACGGGGTGGGCATGGAGGGCCTTTCCCTGCACCGCTTCACCCCCGGCGGCTCCCCAGGGGTGCTGCTCGGCTTCGGCAACCTCTCCGAGCCCGCGATCGAGCAGGGCGTGCGGCTGCTTGCGGACGCATACGCCGCGGTGCGTTGATCTACGGCAGCGTTGTGCTGGGGTGTTTTGTGATCATGGGCAGGCCGGGCCGCAGCGCTCCGTCCGCATAGGTCCAGGTCGTCGTTGCGCGACCGGTCGCGCAGCAGGTCGCATCGTCGGGCCCGTAGAAATCTTCGTGTGCGGTGATCTTCCCGGGCGCGATCGCGATCGTGAGAATCGTCGGCAGCACTTCGTGGGGCTGCACCTGGGGCGTCACGATGCCAACCACTGACAGCCGGCCACCGCGACCGCTGAAGATGACCCAGGAGTAGAGCAGTGCACCGTCGGCGGTACCGCCGCCGTTGTTGCAGTCGACGTTGAGTCCCGCCTCATCTTCCCCGCTGCCGGCGAGATCCCCGAAGACGACCGCTTCCCAGCCGCTGTCGACCGTCACGCCTCGCTTGCCATAGAAGGAAGCTCGCGACCACCGGCGCGGGATCGGCGTAACGAAAGCCTTGCCGTGATGAAGGCGAATCGGCTTTGAGGCGTCGCAGGCCGCACCGGGGAGCGTGACGCTGGCCCAATCGACCCCGTGGAGATCGAACGCCGACGCCGCCACCGCCGGCTGGCTGCGCCCGGCGCCAAACCCGGTTGCGGCACTGCTCAGCAGAATTGCTCCAACCACCACGCACAACCATCGAAGTCGTGACATCCAAGTGATGCTGACAGACCGAGACGACCTCACCTCCGCACCACCAGCGCAACCCCGATCACGAGCAGCACCAGCCCGACGATGCGGTGCAGCGCGATCGGCTGCCGGGCGATCCCCAGCAGGCCGAAGCGGTCGATCGCGACCGAGACCGCAAGCTGGCCGGTGATCACCGCCGCGGTGAGGCCGCTGGCGCCGAGCGTGCGCACGGTGAGGATCGCGACGGTCACGTAGGTCGCTCCCAACAGGCCCCCGATCAGGGCCCACCAGGGCACGTGCGCGACATTGCCGAGGGTGCCGAGGCCCTGGCGCGAAAGGGCGGCGATCGTCACCAGCGCGACGGTGCCGACGATGAAGGAGAAGCTCGCCGCCTGCAGGCTGCCCACCGAGCGCCCGAGGCGGGCGTTGATCGGTGCCTGCATCCCCACCAGCACGCCGGCGCCAGCGGTCAACGCCACCGCCAGGCCGCGGCTCACCGCAACACCTCCAGCACGTGGCTCACCGCAATACCTCCAGCACGTGGCTCACCGCAATACCTCCAGCCCACCGGCTCGCGCATCGCCACCGCGCCACTGGCGGGGCATCGATGCGGTTGTGGGCATGCGGCGCCGGTGCGAAGCGCTCACTTCGCCTCCAACCAATTGCGTCCTACGCCGATCTCCACCGCCATCGGGGGCTCGAGATCCCACACGCCCACCATCTCGCGCGCGATCAGCTCGCGAGCGACGGGCACCGCCTCGGGCGAGGCTTCGAACAGCAGCTCGTCGTGGATCGTGAGGATCAGGCAGGCATCCATGCCGGAGACCTCCAGCGCCCGATGGCAGCGCACCATCGCGAGCTTGATGATGTCGGCGGCGGTGCCCTGCACGACGGTGTTGACCGCCAGCCGTTCGCCGAGCGAGCGCACCTGGTAGTTGCGGGCGCGCAGCTCGGGGATCTGGCGACGCCGGCCCCACAGCGTCTTGACGTACCCCTCCTCCTTGGCGCGCTCGATCGTGTCCTGCATGAACTGCGCCACACGGGGAAAGCGGGCGAGGTAGGCGTCGATGAACTCCTTGGCCTCCTCGCGCGGGATGTTGAGGCGATCGGCGAGACCGAAGTCGGAGAGGCCGTAGACGATCCCGTAGTTGATCATCTTCGACTTCGAGCGCATCCCCGGATCGATCTGATCGGCGGCAACGCCGAAAACCCGGGAGGCGGTGGCGGTGTGCACGTCTTCGCCTTTCGCGAAGATCTCCTTCAGCGCGGGCTCCTCGGCGACATGGGCGAGCACGCGCAGCTCGATCTGCGAGTAGTCCGCCGAGATCAGCAGGGCCCCCTCCTCGGCCTCGAAGCAGCCGCGGATCTCGCGGCCCAGCGCGGTGCGGATCGGGACGTTCTGCATGTTGGGGTTGGTGCTCGAGAGGCGACCGGTCTGGGCGACCGCCTGCAGGAAGGTGGTGTGGATGCGGGAGCGCCCGTCCACGAGGCCGGGGAGCACGTCGAAGTAGGTCTTGATCAGCGTCGAGAGCTCGCGCCAGCGCTCGATGCGGGGCACGATCGCGTGCTCGGAGCGGATCGCCTGCAGCACCCGGGCGTCGGTGGAGTAGCCGGTCTTGCCGCGCCGCTTGCGCGAGAGGCCGAGCTTCTCGAAGAGGATCTCCCCGAGCTGCTGCGGCGAGGCGATCAGGAACTCCTCGTCCGCAAGCGCAAAGATTTCTCCTTCGAGCTCCGCGACCTCCTCCCGCACGCGTCCCGCGACCTCCTGCAGGCGGGGCACGTCGAGGCGCACCCCCGCGAGCTCGATCGCGCGCAGCACCCCCACGAGCGGCAGCTCGATGTCGCGCATCAGCCCCTCGAGGCCCCGCTCGGCGATCTGCTCGCGCTGCCACTGCGCGAGCGCCCCGAGCAGCAGCGCGTCACGGGCCGCGGGTTCCTCCACGTCGCACACCAGGCCACGCTCCTCGCAGAGCTCCGCGAAGGGGTAGCCGCGCCGGGCGGGCTCCAGCAGGTAAGCCCCCAGCAGCGTGTCGTGCACGAGTCCCGCCGGCACCAGCCCGAGCGCCTTGGCGTCGTGCACGACCACCGGCAGCTCCCCGCACGCCGCCGCCACCTCCTCGGGCCCCTCGCAGTCGCCGGCGAGCACCTCGGGGATCACAGCATCACCGCTCCCGCGCCCGCCGCGAGGCTTGGCGCCAGCGCCCTCGTCGCCCGCGTCCGGCGCACGGGTGACGGCGAAGCGCCAGCCGCTCTCTTCGGCGAACAGCGCACCGTCGGGGACCTCAGCCTGGCGCACCACCACGCACAGCTCCCCCACCGCCGAGCCGTCTGCACCACCCACGAGCACCCCCATCTCCCCCAACCACCCCGCGCGAACGCGCCCCGCGAGTGTGACCTCGCCCGTTGCGGCGGGGACCGCCGCCTCGCCCTCGCCGAGCGCCTCTTCGATGCGGCGCAGGGGATCGCGCAGCTCGTACTCGCGGAAGACCTCCCGCAGACGGGAGCGGTCGGGCTCGCGCGTGGCCTCCGAGGTGGGGTCGAAGTCGAGCGGGACCTCGCGATCGACGGTCGCCAGGCGCTTGGAGATGCGCGCGTCCTCGGAGTGCTGCTTGAGGTTCTCTTTGCGCTTCGCGCCTTTGATATCGGCGATGTGGGCGAGCACGTCCTCCAGCGCGCCGTAGCGCTGGATCAGCTCCGAAGCGGTCTTGTCACCAATCCCGGGAACCCCGGGGATGTTGTCGGAGGTGTCGCCCTTGAGCCCGTAGAAGTCGGGGATCATGGCGGGGGGAATGCCGTAGCGGTCGAGGACCGCCTGGTGGTCGTAGAGCTTGGTGTCGGTGATCCCGCGCGCGGTCGCCATCACCTCTACGAGACCCCCCTCGTCGATCAGCTGGAAGACGTCGCGGTCGCCCGTGACGATCGTCACGGGCACCGGGGGATCGGCCCGCATGGCGCGCTCGGCGAGCGAGGCGATCACGTCGTCGGCCTCGTACCCCTCGACCTTCACGTTGCGGTAGCCGAAGGCCTCCACGAGGGGTTCCATCGCGGGCCACTGCTGTTTGAGCAGGTCCGGCCGGGAGCGTCGCTGCGCCTTGTACTCGGGGAACAGCTCTGTACGCCCCGAGGTGCCGGCATCCCACGCCACGACGGTGGGACAGACCCCGTACTCAGTGACGATCTTCACGAGCATCGAGGCGAACCCAAAGATCGCGTTGGTGGGCACCCCTGTGGAGGTGGCGATCGACTCGGGGAGAGCGAAGAAGGCGCGGTAAACAAGGCTGGGGCCGTCGATCAGGAAGAGACGCCGCCCCGCGCCGCCCCCAGAGCTCTGGCGCTCCTCGCCGCTCGCCGCCGAGGGGAGTGTCGTGCGGGTCGCCACGACGGAGCACTTTAGGACAGCGGCTAGCAATAAGATGGCTGACCCTCGATCAGGACAGGAGCTCCCGCACGTGAACATCACCCCCAGCGCGCAGTACCGTCTCACGATCCGCGTGAAGCTGGAGGACGCCCAGGGTGCCTTGCTGGGGTCGGTGACGACCGCGATCGGCGAGGCCGGGGGGATCGTGGTGGCGGTCGATCTCGTGGACAGCGACGCGGGCTCCAGCATCAGGGACGTCGTCGTGGATGCGGCCGACCGCGAACACTGGGGCAGGATCCTGCAGGCGATCGAGGCCCTCACGGGCGTGGAGGTGGTGGACACCACCGACCGCACCTTCCTGCTGCACGTGGGCGGCAAGATCGAGCAGCACAACAAGCACCCCCTGCAGACGCGCGACGATCTCTCGATGGTCTACACCCCGGGGGTGGCGCGGGTCTGCATCGCGATCCGCGACGACCCCGACAAGGCCTCCCAGTACACGATCAAGCGCAACACCGTGGCGGTGGTCTCCGACGGCACCGCGGTCCTCGGGCTGGGCGACATCGGCCCGGCGGCGGCGATGCCGGTGATGGAGGGCAAGTGCTGCCTGTTCAAGGAGTTCGCGGGCGTGGACGCCTTCCCGATCTGCCTCGACACCAAGGACCCCGACGAGATCGTGCGCACGGTGAAGCTGCTCGCGCCGGGCTTCGGGGGGATCAACCTGGAGGACATCTCCGCGCCACGCTGCTTCGAGATCGAGGAGCGCCTCAAGGAGGAGCTCGAGATCCCGGTCTTCCACGACGACCAGCACGGCACCGCAGTGGTGGTGATGGCGGCGCTGCTGAACGCGGTGAAGCTCACCAACCGCCGTTTGGAGGACCTGCGCGTGCTGGTCATCGGCCTGGGCGCGGCGGGGATCGCGGTGACGAAGATCATGCGCGAGGCCGGGGTACGCGACATCATCGGCGCAGACTCCAAGGGGGCGCTGCACGTGCGCCGCGAGGACTTCCTCGACGGCTCCATGAACCCCGTGAAGCGGTGGTTCGCGGAGGTCACCAACCCCGAGTGTCGTGCGGGCTCCCCCGCGGACGTGATCGAGGGCGCGGACCTCCTGATCGGGGTCTCAGGCGCCCGGGCGCTGCCGGCAAAGGCGCTCGAGCGGATGAACGACGACGCGATGGTGTTCGCGATGGCGAACCCCAATCCGGAGGTGATCCCCGAGGAGGCGGCGCCCTACGTGCGGATCATGGCCACCGGGCGCTCGGACTACCCCAACCAGATCAACAACGTGCTCTGCTTCCCGGGCATCTTCCGCGGCGCTCTGGACGTGCGCGCACGGGCGATCACCGAGCAGATGAAGATGGCCGCGGCACGCGCGATCGCGGCGATCGTCCCGGAGGAGGAGCTGCGCGAGGATTACATCATCCCCTCGGTCTTCAACCGCGACGTGGCGCCCGCCGTGGCGGCGGCGGCGGCCGAGCAGGCGCGCTCCAGCGGCATCGCGCTGGCCGGCCGGGAGGTGGGGTTCGCCCAGGGCGACACCCCCACCGGCATGCCCACCGCGGCGTGAGGCGATGCGGGTCACGCTCACCGGCGCAACGGGCCTGATCGGGACCACGCTCCTCGCGCGCCTGGAGGCGGAGGGGGCTCAGGTCACGGTGCTCTCACGCGACCCCGAGCGGGCACACGCAACGCTCGGCGTGCAGGCGATGCGCTGGGATCCACTGAGCGAACCCGCGCCGACGGGGGCTCTCGAGGGGCGGGACGCGGTCGTGCACCTCGCGGGCGAGAACGTCGCGCAGCGCTGGAGCGCGAACGCGAAGCGCGCGATCCGCGAGAGCCGCGTGATCGGCACGCGCCACCTGGTGGAGGGCTTGAGCGAATGCGGCCGGGAGGGTGACGAGGGCAGCAGGGGCGCAGGCGGCAGAGCAGGCGCGGGCGGCAGAGCAGGCGCAAGCGGCAGAGCAGGCGCGGGCGGCAGAGCAGGCGCAAGCGGCAGAGCAGGCGCGGGCAGCGAGAGCGAGCGGACGAGCACGGGCAGACCGAGGGTGCTGGTGAGCGCCTCGGCGGTCGGCTACTACGGCGCTCGCGGCGAGGAACCCCTCGACGAGGAGGCCTCCGCGGGCGAGGGTTTCCTCCCGGAGGTGTGCGTGGCGTGGGAGGCGCAGGCGCGCAGAGCGCAGGATCTCGGGATGCGCTCCGTGCAGGTGCGCACAGGAGTGGTGCTGGACCCCCGCGGCGGAGCGCTGGCGAAGATGCTGCCCACCTTCCGCCTGGGGGTCGGCGGCCCGGTGGCGGGTGGCCGCCAGTACGTGTCGTGGATCCACACCGAGGATCTCGTGGGAGTGGTGCTGGCGGCGCTGAGCGACGAGCGCTGGTCGGGCCCCGTCAACGGGACGGCCCCGGAGCCAGTCACCAACCGCGAGCTCTCACACACACTGGGCCGAACGCTGCACCGCCCCGCGCTGCTGCCAGTGCCCGGCGCGGCGTTGGCGCTGCTGTATGGCGAGATGGCGCAGGTCCTCACCACGGGAGCGCGGGTGCTCCCCGCGAAGCCGCTGATGCTGGGGTACGAGTTCCGCCACCCCCACCTCGAGGGGGCGCTGAGCGCCGCGCTTCAGGGCCGCTGAGGCTCAGTCCGCGGGCGGGAGCTGGAAAGCTCGGTAGAAAGCGAGGCGCCCGTGGTGAACCCGGTCGACGGCGTAGCGGGAGAGGGTGGTGTCGCCGTCGGGAAGCACCGAGTAGCGCCCCAGCACAGAGTTGCGGTCGGAGATGGCGAAGAACTTGTGGATCACCGCCTCGCGATCGTCGCCGTGGCGCCCGGCGCGGCGAATCGCGAGCAGCACGGCGCTCATGGCCTCGTACCCATACAGCGCGTAGGGGCCCGGGGCCCGGTGGAAGCGCTGGCGGTATTCGGCGAGCACGCGCTGCGCGGGCGGCGGGTAGAGCGAAAGCGGCAGCAGCGGGGTGCTCAGGTAGGTGAGCGCGGCGGCGGAGCCGATCTGGGCGGCGAAGGAGGGTTCGGCGAGGCCGCTCGGCCCGAGCAGGCGCAGGTGGGGGTCGGCCGCGTACAGCTGCTGCCAGAGCGCGACCGCGCCCGAGTTCGGCAGGCCGCTGAAGAACACCGCGCGAGCGCCGCTTTCGAGCACCTTGTGGACCTCCCCGGAGAATTCGGTGCCGGCGGTGGTGTCGATCTGGTCTTCGCCCAGGACCTCGATGCCGGCGCGCTTGGCGTCTTCGGCGAGGATCGTGGCGAGGGGGGCGTCGAAGGGGTCGAGGTCGTCGATCACGTACACGCTCCCGAGGTGCAGGAGGCGCATCAACCTGACCTGGGCGGCGGCCTGTACGGGATCGCCCGGCATCAGTCGCGCGAAGGTGCGCTGCCCGGTGGGGTAGAAGCGTTCGGGTTCGTCCTGGCCGGCGTCGAGCGAGGAGGTCAGCCCGACATAGGGGCTCGCCGGGCTGACCTGGAGGATGCCGGCCTCGTTGACGAACGACAGCGAGACCGCGGTGGCGGCGGAGTCGAGCTCACCGATATAGGCGATCGTGGAGGTGTCCTGGGCCGCAACGCGGGCGTTGCTGGCGGTGATCCCGGGGGCTGCTTCCCCGGTCTTGGGGTTGGCGTCATCGAGGAGGGCGTATTCGATCTGAAAGCGCCCCACCCGCCCGCCGGCCTGGGCGAGGGCCAGCTTCTCGCCGTCGGCGATCTGTTGGGAGGCCGAGGCAAGGGGGCCCTGGAGGGGGAGGCTGGAGTAGATGGTGAGCCTGTTCCCGGGGAGCGTTCCGGCGGTCGAGACCCCCACGCCGCCGCAGCCGCCCAGGGCGGCGAGCGCCGCCAGCATGAGCAGGGTCGCCACGAGCGGCACGAGAGCGCTCGCGCGAAGGTGGGACACCAGCGAGTCTAGACGGAGCCAGTGCGAACGCACCGGCGGCTCAGCTGCTGCTGCGGCGGCGGCCGGGCAGGTAGCCGGAGAGGATCCGCACACAGGCACCGACGAGCATGATGACTACGGCGAGCATGAATGCGTCGAAGCCCTTGGCGCCGAGCGCCCAGAGCACGATCCACACGACGAGGCCAGCGGTGACTGCCGCGATCAATCCCATCACCGGCATCCTACCTGCCGCGCCAGCGGGCTGCTTCGCTATACGAGGCCAACTCCGCGACGAGCGCCGACCGCGCCAGCGGGTCACCGCCAACCAGAGGCCCACTCAGCGAGGTGGGCGCGACCGCACTCGCTGAACAGCCAGCCCCGAGGCCAGCTCCGCGACGAGCGCGCCGACCGCGCCGGCTGGATCCTCGGACTCGCCGGCGGCGCGCACGAGGCGGCTGCCGACGATCACACCGTCGGCCCCGGCGTCGGCGGCCTGTCGGGCCTGCTGGGGGCCGCTGATCCCAAAGCCGAGCGCCACGGGCACAGTGGTGGCGGCCTTCGCCCGGGCGATGATCTCGGCGAAGCGCTCCGCGAGCGCCTCCCGCTCCCCGGTGGTGCCGACAACGGAGACGGTGTAGAGGAACCCCCGCGCCCGCGCGCCGATCTCGGCGAGGCGCGCGAGTGGGGTGGTGGGAGCGACGAGCGGCACGAGCGCGAGGCCGTGACGATCGCAGGCGGCGAGCACCTCCGTGCCCTCCTCGAAGGGCAGGTCGGGCACGATCAGCCCGCACGCGCCGGTGCGCGCCAGGCGCTCCACGAAGGCCTCGGCACCGGGCGCGAGGACCATGTTGGCGTAGCACATCAGCACCACCGGCACGCTCGGGGCGAGCGCGCGGGCGACCTCCAGCACCCCCGCGAGGCTGGCGCCGGCGGCGAGCGCACGGGTGGCGGCCTCGTGGATCACGGGCCCGTCGGCGAGGGGGTCGGAGTAGGGCACCCCCAGCTCGAGGATGTCCGCGCCCCCCTGCACGCACGCCTCGCCGATGCGGATCGACTCCGGGAGCGTGGGGTAGCCGCCCATCAGGTAGGGCATCAGCGCGGCGCGCCTGCCGTGCTCGGCAAACGCCTGGGCGAGGCGCTCGGCGCCGCTCATGAGAGGGCGAGAACCTCCGCGAGGTCCTTGTCGCCACGCCCGGAGAGGCACACGAGGTCGAGCTCCCCCTCGGGCTGGGCGAGCGTCCACGCGAGCGCGTGGGCGCTCTCCAGCGCCGGGATGATGCCCTCCAGGCGGGCCACCTCGCGGAAGGCGGCGAGCGCATCGCGGTCGCTGACTGCCACGTAGCGCGCGCGTCCGCTGTCGCGCAGGTGGGCGTGCTGGGGGCCCGTGCCGGGGTAGTCCAAGCCGGCGGAGATCGAGTGCGCCTCGATGATCTGACCCTCCTCGTCCTGCATCACCGCGGAGAGCGCCCCGTGCAGCACACCCGCACGCCCCCCCACCGTGAGGGGGGCGCCGTGGCGCGGGGTGTCGATCCCCTCCCCCCCGCCTCCACCCCGATCAGCTCCACGTGCTCGTCCTGCAGGAAAGCGGTGAAGATCCCCAGCGCGTTGGAGCCTCCCCCGACGCAGGCGATCACGCGCGCGGGCAGGCGGCCCTCCCGCTCCTGCAGCTGGGCGCGGGCCTCGTCGCCGATCGTGCGCTGCAGGTCGCGCACCAGCGCCGGGTAGGGGGCGGGGCCCACCACGGAGCCGATCACGTAGTGGGTGCCCTCCACGTTGGTCACCCAGTCGCGGATCGCTGCGGAGGTGGCCTCCTTGAGCGTGCGCGCCCCCACGTCCACCTGGTGCACCCTGGCGCCGAGCAGCTCCATGCGCTGCACGTTGGGGCGCTGGCGACGGGTGTCCTCGGCGCCCATGTAGATCTCGCACTCCAGATCCAGCAGCGCGCACACCGTCGCGGTGGCGACGCCGTGCTGCCCCGCGCCGGTCTCGGCGATGATGCGGTGCTTGCCCATGCGCCGCGCCAGCAGTGCCTGCCCAAGGGCGTTGTTGAGCTTGTGGGAGCCCGTGTGGTTGAGATCCTCCCGCTTGAGGTACACCGGCCGCCCAAGCCGCTGCGAGAGGCGTCGCGCGCGGTAGAGCGGGGTGGGGCGCCCGCCGAAGTCGCGCAGCAGGGCGTTCAGCTCCGTCATGTAGCCCGGGTCCGCGCGGGCCTCCAGCCACGCCCGCTCGAGCTCCGCCAGCGCGGGCATCAGCGTCTCCGGGACGTACTGCCCCCCGTAGCGTCCGTAGCGGTGCTCGATCGTGCTCACGCGGGCGAGGTTAGCGGGCTGGTGGAGGCTGGGATGGTGCCTCCGCGCTAAAGCGCTCCGGCGGGCGGGGTCGCGTAGTGAGATTCCTCACGCGGGGCGCCAATCCGCTCACGCCGGGGTGCCCACCGGCGCGGTGTCGTGTACCGCGGCGAAGAACGCGCGCAGACGCTCGGGGTCCTTGCGCCCCGGGGCAGCCTCGGTGCCGGAGGCGGTGTCAACGGCGAAGGGCCACGCGCGGTGTCCATAACTACATGCCACGTGAATCGCCTCCGCGGCGTTCTCCGGACCGAGGCCACCGCTGAGGATCAGCGGAACCCGCGAGCGCCGTGCTGCGAGCAGCCCCCAGTCGAACGCCTCCCCGGTGCCCCCGCGCAGCTCCTGCTTGCCGGGCGCCGTGGAGCGCGTGTCGAGCAGGTGGAAGTCGGTGTGGAAGCGCTCCACGTCGCGCACCTCCCCGATGCTCTCCACCTGCACTGCCTTGATCACCTTTGCTCCCGTGCGGTGCCCAGCCTCCGCGCAATAGGCGGGCCCCTCGTCGCCGTGCAGCTGCAGCATCGTCAGCCCCAGCTCGTCGCCGGTCTGTAGAACCTCATCCAGGGGGGCGTTGACGAACACCCCGCACAGCTCCACCCGCCGGCGCAACGCCGAGACGATGCGCAACGCCTCCTCCATCGAGCACGCGCGCGGGCTGCCCGCGTAGAAGATCATGCCCACCGCCCACGCCCCAAGCTCGACCGCAAGCTCGGCGTCCTGCAGGCGGGTTATGCCGCAAACCTTGATCTGGGGGGCCGTGTCGGACATGGGCCAACGGTAGCGGGTGGCCGACGCATGCAAGGGGTCACAAGCCGTGGGGCGGCACTAGTTCCGACCGGCGGCCGGGGCCTTTACGACGAAGCGCCCGCATCGCGGGCGCTTCGTCTGAGTCAGCAGTCCGCTCACTCGCCACGGGGCGGTGTGGCGCGCTATTCCGGCGTGTTGGGGTTGGGGATCGAGTTGGGGCGCTGTCCGAGGGTGACGTTGACGGTCTTCTTGGTGTAGCCACCGCTGCCCGAGGCGCGCCACAGTTCGATGGGAACGGTTTCCCCGGGCTTCTTGGCCCCGACGTCCGCGGCGAGGTCTTCTGTGCCCGTGACCTTTTTGCCGTCGAAGCCGATGATGATGTCCCCGCCGACGGAGACTTCGCTGCCGTTGATCTTGGCTTCGACGTTACCCGCGCGGATGCCCGCCTTGGCCGCGGGACTCCCGGCTTCGACTTTCTCGACAAGCGCGCCGCTGGAGACCGGGAGGTTGAGGCTTGCGAGCGACCCGTCCACCGGGATCATCACCACGCCGAGGTAGGCGGTGCGGACGGTCCCGCCCTTCTCGAGTTCGGGGAGCTCTCCCTTGGCGGTGTCGATCGGCACCGCGAAGCCGATGCCGATGTTTCCGTCGCTGCCGCTGCCCCCGGTCTCGATCTGCGAGGTGATGCCGATCACTTCGCCTTTGGCGTTGAGCAGGGGACCGCCCGAGTTGCCAGGGTTGATCGGAGCGTCGGTCTGCAGGACATTGTCGATCGTGAAGCCGTTGGGGGCGGTGAGCTGGCGCTGCAACGCGGAGATCACCCCAGTGGTGAGCGTGCGGCTGAGCCCGAAGGGGTTGCCGATCGCGAGCACCGGTTCACCGACCTCGACCGCGCTCGAGTTCCCGAGGGGGAGCGCGTGCAGGTGGAGGCCTTCGGTGGGAATGCGCAGCACGGCGAGATCCTGGGAGGGGTTCTTGCCGATCACCTTCGCTTCGACGGTCTTGGAGTGTTCGAAGCTGACGGTGACCTTGACCTCGTTCTCCACCACGTGCCAGTTGGTGAGGATCGTGCCATTGGAGTCGATCACGAACCCCGAGCCCGTGGCCGTGCCCTGCTGCTGTGTTTCGCCGAAACCAAAGGGGGATTCGCTCTGCTTTACGATCGTCGAGGTCACGTACGCCACGCTGGGCGCTGTGCGTTCGTAGATTTCGTGGGCGCTCAGCCCGCCGCCACTGCTGGTGGCGCCCGCCGCGGTGGAGGACGAGGACGAGGACGGGGTGGCGCTGGAGGCCACCGGCGCGGCCGCCTGGATCTCGGTGACGGTCTTCGAGGAGGAGCTCAGGCCGCCGGTGGCGGCGATCACGGCCACCACCACTCCGCCCCCGATGAGCGCGGCGAGGAAGGGGATTGCAAAGAGTCGTTTCATATGAGCACAGGATGATCGCTCGCGATGAAGGCGATCTAAAGCGGGGCCCCGGTGTCGCTAAAACTTCCCGACAGCAGCTCCCCCAGCGCGGCCCCGGGGTCGGGGGCACGCATCAAGAGCTCCCCCACCAGCACCCCCTGCACGCCTCTCTCCCCCAGGCGCCGCAGGTGCGTGGAGGTGGCGATCCCGGACTCCGAAACCACCGCGACCCCGTCGGGGACCTCCTCCAGCAGCGCGAAGGTGCGTTCGACATCCACCGTGAAGTCGCGCAGATCGCGGTTGTTGATCCCGATCGTCTGCGCCCCCACGTCGAGCGCGCGACTCAGCTCGGCGCGGTCGTGCACCTCCACGAGCGCATCGAGTCCCAGCTCGCCCGCGGCGCGATGCAGAGAGGAGAGCGTGGGCTGATCGAGCGCCGCCACGATCAGCAGCACCGCGTCGGCGCCGGCGGCGCGGGCCTCCTCCAGCTGGTAGGGGTCGACAATGAAATCCTTGCGCAGGATCGGCAGCGCGCAGGCGTCCCGGGCGAGGCACAGATCCTCGAGCGTACCCCCGAAGTGGGGGCCCTCGGTGAGGATGGAAACCGCGCGGGCGCCGCCGCGCTCGTACGCGCTCACCTGCGCGGTGACGTCGGGGCGCTCGCGCAGCTCCCCAGCGGAGGGGGAGCGGCGCTTGAACTCGGCTATCACCGCGATACCCGGCCCCCGCAGAGCCTCTCCGAAGGGCCGCGCCCCAGAGGGGCTGTCAGCGCTGGGGGCGTGCAGGCGGGTGGGATTCCCACTCATCAGCTCCCCCAGAGGCAGCTCGCGCTTGCGTCGATCGACCTCCTCACGGGTCGAGGCAAGGATTCGATCGAGCACGGTGGCGCTCATTGGGCATCCTTTGGCTGCCTCGGCCACCGTCGCAGAGAGCCTGTGGCGCTGGCCCGGGAACGTCTCACGAGGCCGCCTCGGCGGAGGCGTACCTATGGGTGGCCTGCACGTAGCGCTCGAGCGTGCTCGCGGCGCTCCCGTCAGCGAGAGCCGCGCGAGCCGCCTCGACGCCCTCAGCGAGCGACGCGACCGTGCCGGCGGCGTAGATCGCAGCGGCGGCGTTGATGAGCGCGAGATCGGCGCGGGCCCCCTCCTCGCCTTCGAGGATCGCGCGGGTGACGGCAGCGTTCTCCGCGGGTGTGCCGCCCTCCAGGGCGGGGTGCCCGGCGGGAGCGGTGGGGATCAGATCCGCGGGGTCGATCGTGTAGCGGCGGATGTCGTGGCCGTCGACCTCCACCACCCGCGTGGGGGCAGAGCTCGAGACCTCGTCCAGCCCGTCCTCCCCGCTGACCACCAGCGCGCGGCGGGATCCGAGCAGCGCGAGCGCACCCGCGATCGTCTCCAGGAAGCCGGGGTCGGAGACCCCGATCAGCTGGCGCGAGGCGCCGGCCGGGTTGGTGAGGGGGCCGAGGAGGTTGAAGATCGTGCGCACCGCGAGCTCGTGGCGGACGGGCACGACGTAGCGGGTGGCGCGGTGGTGGGCGGGGGCGAACATGAAGCCGAAGCCGGCCTCCTCGATGCAGCGTGCGACGCCGTCGGGCTCGAGATCGATGCGCGCCCCCAGCGCCTCCAGCAGGTCGGCCGACCCGGAGGGTCCGGTGGCGGAGCGGTTGCCGTGCTTGGCCACCGCACAGCCCGCGCCGGCCGCGATCACCGCGGCGGTGGTGGAGACGTTGAAGGTGCGTCGCCCTCCCCCGGTGCCCGCGGTGTCGAGCAGATCCTCGCGCGCGACGCTCACCCGGGCGGCGAGCTCGCGCATCGTGCGCGCCATGCCCGCGAGCTCCTGCACCGTCTCGCCCTTGGTGCGCAACGCGATCAGAAAGCCCGCGATCTGGGTCTCGGAGACCTCGCCGTGCATGATCTCCGCGAGCACCTCGGCGGCCTGCTGTTCGCTGAGGTCGCGGCGCGATGCGAGCGCGTCGATGGCGCCCGTGAGGATCGGGTTGGGCATCAGGGAACTCTCGATCCACCCAGCGTGGACGCCCGCGCATCCGTTGCGACTATGAAGGTCGAGTCGACCATCACGCCAGAAAGTTGCTCAGCAGCAGCTTGCCCTCATCGGTGAGCACCGACTCCGGGTGGAACTGCACGCCCTCGGCGGGGAGCTCGCGGTGGCGCAGGGCCATCAGCACGCCGTCGCCCTCGGCGGAGCTCTCCAGGCAGTCGGGCAGCTCGGGATCCACGATCAGGGAGTGGTAGCGCCCGACAGTCAGGGGGGAGGAGAGGCCGGTGAAGATGGTGCGCCCGTCGTGGCGAATGGTGGTGGCCTTCCCGTGCACGGGCGGATGCAGGATCACCCGGGCGCCGAACGCCTGCGCCAGCGCCTGGTGGCCCAGGCACACGCCAAGCGTGGGCACGCCCGCTTCGGGCATCCGGCGCACCAGCTCCAGGGTGATGCCCGCCTCGTCGGGCGTGCACGGCCCCGGGGAGACCACGCAGCGCTCGTACCCCCCCTCCAGCAGCTCCTTCACCGTGGCGCGGTCGTTGCGCACCGTGTGCACCTCCGCCCCCAGCTCCCCGAGGTACTGCACGAGGTTGTAGGTGAACGAGTCGTAGTTGTCCAGCACCAGCACCCTCACGGCCAGTCCACCTGCCTGCAGGCCAGCTGGATCGCGTGCATCGCCGCCCGAGACTTGGCCACGGACTCCTCGTACTCATACGCGGGCTTCGCGTCCGCCACGGTGCCCCCACCGGCCTGGATGTGGGCGACGCCGTCCTTGACCACGACCGTGCGAATGTGGATCGCCGTATCGAGATCCCCGTTGTAGCTCAGGTAGCCGACGGCGCCACCGTAGCCGCCCCGCTTGATCGGCTCCAACTCGTCGATGATCTGCATCGCCCGCACCTTGGGCGCCCCCGAGAGCGTGCCGGCGGGAAGCACCGAGCGCAGTGCGTCCATCGCCCCGATCCCCGGGCGCAGGGTGCCCGAGACGGAGGAGACGATGTGCAGGACGTGGCTGTAGGTCTCGACCTCCATCAGCTCATCCACGGTCACGCTGCCGTACTCGCACACCCGGCCCAGGTCGTTGCGACCGAGGTCCACGAGCATGATGTGCTCCGCGCGCTCCTTCTCGTCGGCCAGCAGCTCCCCAGCGATGCGGCGATCCTCCTCGGGGCTCTCGCCCCGCGGGCGGGTGCCCGCGATCGGCCGAGTGGAGACCTGGCGGCCGGTGACAGTGAGCAACGGCTCGGGGCTGGCGCCGGCCACCTGGAAGTCGCCGAAGTCCAGGAAGTACATGTAGGGGGAGGGGTTGACCGCCCGCAGGCCCCGGTAGATCGAGAAGGCATCCACGGGCACCGCCGCGGACCAACGCTGGGAGGGAACGACCTGGAAGGCGTCGCCGGCGTGGATGTAGCGCACGATCCGCTCGACCATCGCCTCGAACTGCTCGCGGGGCATGTTCGACTCGAACCGCGGCATCGCCCGGGGGGATTTGAACCCACCCACCCGCTCGGCGGCGTGCGGAACGGGACCGTCGAGCGCGTGGCGGATGTCGGCGATGGTCTGCACGGCGCAGGCGTAGTCGTGCTCCACCTCGGAGCTCACCTCGACGTTCACGAGGATCGTGACGGTGTGTTTGAGGTGGTCGAAGATCACGAGCGCGTCGGAGAGCATCAGCGCCATGTCCGGCAGCCCCAGCGGGTCCTCTCCCGGCTCCCCGAGGGGCTCGACGGTGCGCACCAGGTCGTAGCCGAAGAAGCCCACCGCCCCACCGCTGAAGGGAGCCTCCTGCGCCCCTCCGCCACCGCCGCCGTCGCCAGCCGGCGCCTGGCGGAAGCCCGCGAGGAGCTTGGCCGCAAGCGCATAGGGGTCGCCGGGGTCCCCCAGCGACCAGCGCAACACCGAGCGTGGGCGCATGCCGATGAAGGACCAGCGGCCCACCCGCTGGCCCTGATCGGCGGACTCCAGCAGGAACGCGGGCTCCTCGGGCGCGAGGGCGCGCAGCTTCAGGAACGCCGACACCGGCGTCTCGCAGTCGGCGATGAAGCTGTGGCGCAGGGGGACCATGTTGCACACATCGCCCTCTGACTCCTCCGGGAGCGGCGCTTCGCCCTGGGGCTCTCCCCCGAGCGATCCCGCATCGCCCTGGGACTCCCCCCCGAGCAATCCTGCGCCCCCGTGCTCCCCGGCAAGCGATACCTCGCCCCAGGGCTCCCCCACAAGCGCGCGCACCTGCTCCAACGTCGGCTCGATCTCGAGCTCCGCGGCCGGCGTGCGCTCGATGTACTCAGCGGCGCCGGGCATCGAGCACCCGCTCGGCGTCGGCGAGGGAGCGCCCGCGGCTGCGGAGCAGCACGAGCAGGTGATAGAGCACGTCGGCCGCCTCTTCGTCCACGCGCTCCGGGGACTCCTCCCGCGCGGCACGCGCGACCTCCTCGGCCTCCTCCATCACCTTCTCGCCGATCAGCGGGGGGTTGTCGAGCAGAGTGACCGTGTAGGAGCCCTCGGGGCGCTCCCTCGCGCGCTCGGCAAGGGTACGCTCGAGCGCGGGCAGCATCTCGTGGGGTGCGAGCGGCTGCGGGCCGGCCTCAGCTTCCGCGCCACGGTGAAAGCAGGTGCGCTCCCCCGTGTGGCACGCTGGCCCGGCGGGCTCCACCAGTGCGAGCAGCGTGTCTCCATCACAGTCCACCCGCAGTGTGCGCACCACCTGGGTGTTGCCGCTGGTGGCCCCCTTGTGCCACGGCTCCCCGCGCGAGCGGCTCCACAGGTGCAGTTCTCCCGTGGCCCGCGTGCGCCGCAGCGCATCCTCGTTCATGTAGGCGAGCATCAGCACCTCTCCGCTGCGCCAGTCCTGCACCACGCACGGCAACAGGCCGCGCTCGTCATAGACCAGCTGTGTATCGATCGGCTCCGCAGTAGGGGCGCTCATCCAGGGGATTGTAGGCGGCGCCTGGGGGTCCCAAAGCTCGCGGCACGTCATCATTGGTGGGAATGGGATCGGCGCTGGAGCGCAAGCTGATCGTGGTGACCGGCAAGGGGGGCGTCGGCAAGACTACGGTGTCCGCCGCCCTGGGCGTGCTCGGCGCCCGGCGTGGACTGCGGACGATCGTGGTGGAGGTGACCGGCGGACAGGACGCCGGGGAGGACGGCGACGCCCTGGGGGCAGGCCACCTCTCGACGCTGCTCGGCCTCTCCGAGCGGCCCCCCCACGGCGTCGAGGTGGAGTTGCAGGAGGGGTTGCTGTGGGGCCTGTCAATCGACCGTGACCGCGTCCTCGCGGAGTGGCTGCGGGCGATCGGAGGGAGGGTGCCCGCGCGTGTGCTCACCTCGAGCTCGAGTTTTCAGTACCTCATCGCCGCCGCGCCGGGGGCGCGGGAGATGCTCAGCATGGTCAAGGTCTGGGAGCTCGCCGAGGGCAGGCGCCCCTCGGAGCGCGGTGCGCGCGAGAAGCGCCCGCCCGGGGGCTCCCAGGGCTACGACCTGGTGGTACTCGATGCCCCCGCGACCGGCCACGCGATGGCAATGCTGCGCTCGCCGCAGACCTTCATGTCGATCGCACGCGTGGGACCCATCGCACGCCAGTCCGGGCAGGTGCGCGCGCTGCTCGAGGACCCCGCACGCTCCGCCTACCTCGCGGTCACGCAGGCGACCGAGATGGGCGTCACCGAGACGCTCGAGCTGCGGGAGCATCTGCGCGCAGAGCTGGGACGGGAGCTGCACGCCGTCGTGGTGAACGGCACCCTGCCGCGCCGCTTCGAGGGCGGTGAGCTGGGGCGTATCGCGGCATTGAGTGGCGTGCCCGCCACTCCAGCCGCGGCTGGGAACGGGGCCGCGAGCGGGGGCGCAGATGCAGTCAGGAGCTCCGCCGTGCGCGCCGCGCATGCGCTGCACGAGCGCACACGCACCCAGCAGCGCCAGATCGCTCGTCTACGCCGAGACGAGGGGCCACACCCCTCGCCGCCGCTGCTGAGGGTGCCGTTCCTCTTCCGCGCAGAACTCGACCTCGGGGCGGTGCAGCGTATCGCCGACAGCCTGGAGCGCGGGATCTGATTTCGGACGGCCCCGCCGGGGCGTCAAACCCGAAGCTCAGCGGAGATGCGCTTTGCGGCGGCGATCACCGCGGGCCCCAGCGCCTTGCGCAGCTCCTGCGATGAGAACGCATCGGTGGGGACGGGGATACCGACCGCGGCGATGACCTCGCCGTCGGGGCCGATGATCGGGGCGGCGATCGTTCGCACCCCGGGGCCGAGCTCCTCGTCGCCGATCGCCACGCCGTCCTCGTGCACCTGCTGGAGCTCCGCACGCAGCGCCCGCTTGCTGGTGATGCTGTTCGGCCCCCGCCGTGTCAGCTCCAGAGCGCCGACTGCCCCCTCGCGCTCACGCTCGGGGAGGTACGCGAGCAGCACCTTGCCCATCGCAGTGCAATGGGCCGGCATGCGCGCTCCCGCCCCGAGGTCGAGGTCGACCGCATGCTGTCCGCGCCGCCAACCGCGCAGCCGATCGACGTAGCGGATCTGCGTACCGTCGAGCACCGCCAGGGAAACCGTGCGGCCGGTCTGCTCGCGCAGTTCGCGCAGATGTTCGCGGGCCTTGCCGCGCAGGGCCATCGAGTCCAGCACGGACATGCCCATGTCGGCAACCCGCGGAGCGAGGCGATAGCGGCGTGCGTGATCCTGCTCGAGGTAGCCAAGGGCCACCAGCGTGGACGCGTAGCGATGGGTGGTGGAGCGGCTCATGTTCAACTCGTCGGCGAGCTTGGCGATGCCGAGCACGGGCTGTTGAGCGCTGAAGCAGTTGAGGATTGCCAGACCCGCCTGCAGCGAGGAGGAGAATCGCCC
This sequence comes from uncultured Solirubrobacterales bacterium, assembly GCA_963713985.1. Classification (GTDB taxonomy): domain Bacteria; phylum Actinomycetota; class Thermoleophilia; order Solirubrobacterales; family Solirubrobacteraceae; genus Palsa-744. The sequence continues at coordinate 3,651,731 of OY970219.1, forward strand.
GCGGCGCTCCTCCTCGAGGAGCGCCACTCCCGAGCGATCCGCTGAGTTATCGGAAGACTGCTCCAACCGCTTGCTCAAGGTCACAGCTCCTTGTGAATTGTGTGGGTTGCAAAACGGTCCCGCACCAGCGAAGCGCCGGAGCGGGCCACTACCGGCATCTGCCCGCAGATCCCGGTGTCTGCTTGCGCTCGCCCCGCTCAGCTTGGACGCGAGCGCACCCGCATGGGTGCGACGCCGGACGCCGCGTCCAGCGCCCGGCTCGCGGTACAGCGGTTCGGGATCGGACAACGCCACCCTTGGCGCCCTCGGCCGGGTGTCTCGTGGAACACCGCTCCTCTCCTCTCCGGGGAGCCATGACCCGTAGGCTGACGTGTCCGTCCCGCATTGCGCTGGGTATGATTGCGTACCATTGCGCTGTACTCAATGCACAAGTGAAAATCTTCAGATGGGGCGGTCGGGCGCTCGACGGCCAGGGGGCTGTTCTTCGTACGGCAGGACACCGCCTCATCTCGGCGTCGGACTGCAGGCATCTGTGCTGTCGTGTCAGGAGGAGCGCTGCGCGTAGGCGAGGCGCCAGATCCGCAGTACCGGGATCAGCAGCACCGCCAACGACCCACCCGCGCGGACCAACCCGCGGGTGCTCGCCCGCATGGACGGAGCACGCGCGCTGTCCTTGGAGAGGTACATCGCGACCATGCAGGCGACGATCACGCCGTGCCGGTGGCCGTTGTGCAGACGGCGCGCCTCCAGAGCCGAGCGCCCGATGAGCTCCCCCACGCGCCGCAGGCCGGCCTCGCCGGTGGGGTAGTGATCGATGTAGATGTGGTTTCCCGCCGCCGCGTCCTCGGCTCGATCGACATAGCTGTCGAGCATCGTTCCTAGCGCCGAGATCCACGGGAAGTAGGCGGAGTAGGCGCTCTCCAACTCCACCCCCCGGCAGCTGGGCTCCGCCGCCAGGGCGAGGATCGCGTGCACAGTCAGCGATGCGCTCGCCGCGCTCGTCAGCTCGAACCAGCTCGCCTGCGCCTGGCCCGAGTACTCCTGCTCCGCCCATTCCCTGAGAGTCGCGTCGCGCCCCTCGGGATCGACCTCGTGATTGACGCCCAGCACGAGCGCCCGTGTGGTCTCGCGGCGGAGGATCGCGCGGACCTCCTCGTAGGCGGGCAGCCACTCGCAGCCGTCGCGGCACGCGGCCACGAGCGCCGCCAGGTATCCCGCATCGTCGCCGCACCGATTGAGGCGGTAGTAGTCGCTCACCGCCCCGTCCACATCCAGCGCATCGATCAGAGCCCTGTAGAGGCCCCGGCTGTTCGCCTCACCGGTCGACGCCGCCCGCTCACCGACGTTGTCGAGGAAGTCCCACGCGATCTGGTAGTCGACGAGGAGCTTCAGCAGGTGCGGCTCGCGGCGGTACGGAAGGACCCAGAACAGCGCGGCACCGTCGGCGTGGCCTCGCTTGCCGGCGAGTGAGCTCAGCGCATCGTCGCGAATCGACGCATCGGGGATCGCTCGTGCCCGGCACCGCCAGGGCTCAAGCTCCCGCGAGACAGCGTGCAGTCCCCAGAGCAGCTCGCGCATCGCGGCGACGAGCAGAGCCCAGACCTGCCGGGGACTGAGGGACAGCGGGTTTGAAGATTCGCCAGAAATCGAGATCTCAACAATTAGAGAACGAACTGGTCGGTTTGCATAGTCTTGCGTAGTTACGCTGCGCGCGCATCCCCGGGCTTTTGCCATACCGCGGCGGCGAGCATTCTGAGTCGTTGATTGCTGTGCAAGCCGCTTTTGTTCAGGGCCTGAATCTCGATCCGGCGCCAACGAGGTTCGACCACCCTCGATCTAGGTTCGACCTCCCTCAATCCTGCAGGGCGATCGCCGCGCGCACGCGCGTCGCGAGGTATCCGGGCAGCGCGACGATCGACACTGCGACCGTGGTCACCAGGAGGAAGCTCGCGATCGCCACTACGGCGCCGACCGACAGCACGACCGGGAAGCCCGTCACGACCGCGAGCGTGTGCGTCAGCAGCAGTTGGGCGCACAGCCCGAACAGGGCCCCCAGCGAGCAGCCCGCCCCAAGCAGCAGAGCGCTCTCGATGAGCAGCGAGCGCCACAGAACACCCTTGCCGAAGCCGTCGACCTTCATGTCCGCCAGCAGGGGCCGCCGCTGCCAGATCATCGCACTCATCGCGATCGCCATCGCGAGGATCGCCGCAATCAACACGAGGCTCGTGATCTGGGTCAGGCGCGCAAGTCCCTGGCGGCTCACGGCACGCTGACGCCGTTCGCGTTCGGAGCTGGTTTCCACCCTGAGCCCCGACCCGGCGCCGAGCGCCCGTTCGATCTCGTTGCGTCCCTGCGAAGGCGCCACTCCCGCCCGCAACGCGACGGTATAGGCGCTCACCCCACCACCCGGCCACGCTCGCGCGTAGTCGCTCGAGCTCATGATTATCGCCCCGGGCGACCAGCCGATGTTTGTGCTCAGCGCAGCCACGCGCAGAACGATCGGCCGTGGGGAGGGAAGCGTGAAGGACTGCCCGATACGCAGACGGTGTTCTTCGGCGACCGCCTGCGAGACCACCGCCCAGCCCCCTTCGCGCAGTCGCGCGGTCGCGAGCACCGGGTCGCCCTTCACGATCTGACCCGTTGGCAGCGGGTGCGCGATCGAGCCCGGGGGAGCGATCATCCAGATCCGGCGCACCCCGTAGTCCAGGAAGCTTCCGCGGAAGAGTCCGACGCTCCGTACATCCGGCAGACGCTCGAGCCTACCCGTAGCCGCCGGGGGAAACGCCGTCGTGGCCAGCACGTTCTGCGCACCGGCGGCGGTGACCCAGACGTCGGCGCTCGCGGCGAGTTCATGAGAGGCGCCGTCCAGACCGCGCTCGAGGTTGCTCTGCGCGCCCACGATCGCCACGCTGCCGAAGACCGCCGCGGCTCCAGTCGCTGCGATCGCCAGCGAGCGCCCCCAGTTGGAGCTCGATCTCAGCTCGATCACAGCAAGGTGTGACGCCGTGCTGCTCAGCACGCGCTGCAGGCGGTCCGCCCCGAACACGACACCCCTGATCGACCAGGGCAGCGCCAGCAGCAGAGCGACGACGAGGCTCACGATCCCGACGACCGCGGCTCGCTGAGCCTCCAGCAGGATGAAGACCACTATCGCCCAGCAGGCCAGCTCTCCCAGCACGACCCTGGACGTCGAGCCCAACCTCACCCGCGGGAGAGCGAGCCCGAGCGAGGCGCCCGAGAGGATCGCTCCCCGCAGGGGGACGAGCACGCCGATGAACGCAGCCAGCAGCCCCCCGCACGCCGCCACTGCGACGCTCTGCCAGGTGACGATGCGCTGCGCGGCGATCGGGAACGCGAATGCCAGATAGCCGGGGTTCGAGCTGAACAGAACGAGGGAGAGCAGATCGCCGAGCACGAGCCCCACCAGCGCGGCCGCGACGCCGAGTACGAGGGCGTCGAACAGCAGCACCTCGACGATCATCCCGCGGGAGTAGCCGTCCAACCGCAGGTCTTCGACGAGGTCGCGCCGTTGGGAGGCCGTGAGCATCAGCGCGTTGAACGCGAACAGGAACCCGACCAGCGCGCCGATCACCGAGAACAGCTGCGCGGAGGAGTTGGTCGGTCCGGCCGCCTGACTGAAGAGCCTGCCGCTGAAGTCGGCGGGCTGAACGTTCACGTGCCCAGCCGCCAGACGTTCGAGCTCGGCCCGCACTTCGCGATCGTGCCCCCCGTAGGGCTGCACGAGGACGCTCGTCAGACGCCCCGGCATCCCCGCCAGCTGCTGTGCATAGGCGATCGGCACAATCGCGACGAGACTGTTGGCGAGGATGCCGAGGTCGCTTTCGAAGAGGACGGCGCCGATGAAGACCCGCTCGTTGCGACCACCGATCTGGAGCACCGCCGGCTCCAGCGAGGTGAGGCCGGTCGATTGCGCGAGCGCGAGCGGCAGGGCGAGCGCCTCCTGGCCATCGAGTTGGGGGGCGCTGAAGCGGCGCAGCACCGGTCCGCCGAGGTCCGCGAAGCGCGCGTCGGTGCTGAGCAGTTCAATCGCCTGCTGACCTCTGGGTCCGATCAGGTTCGCGTGCTCCTCGACCACCGGCATGGCGGTGCGCACCCCGGGAAGGCGCCGAACCTCGCCGAACAGCCGCTGGTCGAATCCTTCTGGGCCGCGCGCGGCGAGCTGAAAGCGCATCGGACCGACGATTCCGCTCACAAGCCGCTGCACCGAGCCGTCGGGGCTCGTGCGAATGATCTGTGAGGCGAACAGCAGCGCCACCCCGACCGCGATCCCGAGGATCGCGAAGACCTCGTGCGCGAGCCTGGTGCGCAGGCGGATCCGGTAGAGCAGGATGATGTTCCGCAGCCTCATCGCGCCCTCCCCCGGCCTCTAGTCGCCATCGAGGGAGGCGAGCACGGGCTCGGGCGCACTGTCGCAGAGGCGCCCATCGTGCAGTGAGCGCACGCGATCGGCGTACGCGGCCGCCTGGGGGTCGTGGGTGACGAGCACGGTCGCCACCTGGCGCTCCCGGCAGATGTCGGTCAACAGCCTGAGCACCTCGCTGCTGCGCCGCGAATCGAGGCTGCCCGTGGGCTCGTCTGCCAGCACCAGCTTGGGTTCGGTCGAGAGTGCCCGCGCGATCATCACCCGCTGACGCTCGCCCATCGAGAGCTGGTCGGGCCGATGGCGCAGGCGCTCCCCGAGCCCCAGCTGCTCCAGCAGCGGGCTCACCCGGCGGCGGGCCACGCGCGGGCTGAGCTCGGTACCCAGCAGCTTCAGCGCGGCGTTGTCCAGAGCGCTCACACCCTGCATCAGATTGACCGTCTGGCGCACGAACCCGAGCTCGCGCAGCCTGTACTGAGCGCACTCGGGCTCCGAGAGCGCCGATATCTCGCGTCCCCCCACGAACACCCTCCCGCTGTCGGGGCGCAGCAGCGCCGCGATCAGCATCAGCAGCGTGGTCTTGCCCGAGCCGCTCGGCCCATACAGCGCAACCAGCTCGCCCGCCGCCACCGACATGCAGACCCCGTCCACCGCATGCACCGGCTCGTCTTCCCCGACCCGGTAGTGCTTGACCAGGTCACGCAGCTCCAGCATCACGCCGATTGCCGGGGGCCGCGCAGGTGAATCACCTTGCCCGGCTGGGTCTCCTTGCCCGACTCGGTCTCGATCGCGGGCTCGGTCTTCGCCGCGGAGGACTCCGGCGGCATCGGCGCGCTCCGCAGCCGTCCGGCACCGAGCGAGACGATCTGGTGGGCCTGCATCGCCGCGGGCATATCAGGGACCGTCATCAGCACCGCGATCGCTTCGGTGTCCGCGAGCGAGCGCAGGAGCTCGGTGACCCGCTCACGCTCGAGCACGTCCAGGTTGGCGGTCGGATCGTCCACCAGCAGCAGCCGCGGCGCGCGCGCGATCCCGTGGGCGATCCCGATCAGCGAGCGCTCCCCGTCGCAGAGGTTTCCCCACCGCTGGCGCGCGTGCGCGGAGACCCCCACCCGCTCGATCGCTTCCGCTGCGCGCGTGTACGCGTGACGGCGGCCGTGCTCGGCCAGCAGCGGCAGCGCCACGTAATCCAGCATCCGCAGGTCGCTCCTCGGCCCGGTGTGCCGCACCCAACCGACCTGCCCGAGCATCAGCCGGGCGTGCTGGGCCTCGGAGAGGTTCGCGAGGTCGACGCCGTTGAAGCGCACCACGCCGCTGTCCGGCCGCTCCAGGCGAGCCGCGAGCTTCAGCAGAGTTGTCTTGCCCGAGCCGCGCGTGCCCCACACAGCCGTGAATTCGCCCGCCCCCAGCGCAAGCGTCACGTCGGTGAGCACTCTGACCTCGGCATCCCCCCGCCAGTAGCTCTTGCCAACGCCTTGAAGCGAAAGCAGAGCGCCCATCCTCAACCCTCCGAGCTGCGCCTGCGGGTCCGCTCGTATGCGACTTGCCCGACCGGCGCCGGAGGGGCTCCGGACAACACCCCCGGGGGCGCGGAGGCGGGTTGGCAGGCGGACTCCGAACGCTGCCTGATCGCGCGCTCGTATTCGGCGTGCATGCCTTCCAGGGACGCCCTGACGCCCTGTAGCCAAGTCAACCGGGCATCCCAGAAGGAGAGCTCCGCGTCCCTGATGTGCACCAGCACCAGCCCCGACCATCTGGTCGGCGCCGGGGGCCGCGCCCGCTCGAAGGAGCGCTTGAGCTCCTGAACGCGCGCCAGACAGACCAGCTCCTGCCCATAGACCAGCTCCACGAGCCGCGGCAGGTTGTGAGGCTGGCAGAGCGCCACCTTCATGTGCAACTCGTCCCGCAGCGGAGGCGCGGTGGAGGAGCCGAGCAGCCATTCCTCGAAGTGCCGCACCCCTGCGGGGGTCGCTTCGAAGGAGCGCGAATCCGCTCGGGAGCCCGGGCTCCGCCGGGAGGCAGACCGCTGCCTGCCCGCGCTGGCCCGCTGTCCCACTATCGCCAGTTGCGGCCTCGCAGCGGCCCTCCTCGTCGAGGTGAAGATGCGCCCGGAGGAGGGTCCCGCCTGTGCGAGCCCCGCCCCATCTTCGCTGACTGCACGCACCAGCCCATCACGCTCCAGACGGGTGAGGGCCGAGTAGACGTTGGAATCGACGAATCCCGCCGAGGATAGGCGCTGGCGCAGCTTCGCCGTCAGCCGATGAGCTGGGCCGGGCTCCTCGATGACCAGCCCCAGCACTGCGATCTTCGCGGACATGTTCCCCGCCTGCTCCCTTTGACAACTCCGCTCCCGTGGGTCCCTGCCGTAAGACACCGTTTCCCACGCTGGACAGTTAGTTCTACCCCGTCTCCCCCGCTGGACAGTTCGTTACATAAACCGTACACCAAATGGTCCACCGGTACAACCTTTGGACGACCAGTCCCGGAGTATTGACAACCACCCCCACGGCAGAGCCATGTCATCAACACCCCAACAGACGACCGGTCCCGGGGTCTTGATAACTACTTCCACGGCCGGGCGATGTCATCAATACCCCGGATTTGCGTTCTAGAAACAGCCTGTGGGGGTCCTCGCGGAGAGCCCTCACTGGGCTCGACAGAAGCCTCAGGTGATCCCCAGACGGTCGAGCAGGCCATCGTCCCTGCGCCAGTCCCGACGCACCCGCACGGACAGGTCGAGGTGCACTCGGCAATCGAGCTCCCGCTCGAGCTCGCCCCGCGCGGCGCTGCCGATCGCCTTGATCATTCGCCCCCGGGCGCCGAGGAGGATCCCCTTCTGGGAGGCGCTCTCCACCCAGATCAGCGCACGCACCCGCACGAGGCCGGCGCGCTGGCCGGTCTGCAATCGGTCGGGCGATCTGTGATCGGCCACCTTCTCCACCTCCTCCACCACCACCTCCACAGCGTGGGGCAGCTCGTGGAAGGTCCGTCTGATCGCCGCCTCCCGGATCAGCTCCGCCAGCAGCAGCGCCGGGGGCTGATCGGAGCGCGCATCCACGGCGAACAGGAAAGGGCCCTCCGGCAGCAGCTCTTGCAGGTGGCCCACCAGCTCCCCCACCCCCTCCCCCGTGCGAGCCGAGATCGGGAACACCTCCCCCTCGAGCTCCAGGTCCGCCGCGCCCTGCAGAGCGGCCAGCGTCTGCGCACGGCTCAGCCGGTCGACCTTGTTGACCGCGATCGCAACCGGCAGCGGCGCCTGCGCGAGGGCCCGGGCGATGAAACGGTCCCCCGGGCCCACCCCCTGCTCGCCGCTCAGGAGCAGCAGCGCCGCATCCGCGCCCTGGAGCTCCTCGCGCACCCGCTGGGCCATTCGGGCTGTCAGCGCGTCCCGCGGGCGCTGCACCCCCGGCAGGTCCACGAGCACCATCTGGCTCTCTTTCTCGGTGCGCACCCCGCGGATCGCGCGGCGCGTCGTCTGCACGCGATCGGAGACGATCGCCACCTTCTCCCCCACCACCGCGTTGAGGAGCGTCGACTTGCCCACGTTCGGGCGCCCCGCCAGCGCCACGAAGCCCGCCCGGGTCACGGCTGCTCTCGGGAGGATCCGGCGCTCGCCGGCAGGGCCTCCCACCGCAGCAGCTCCGCCTGCACCGCCAGCATCTCCCCCTGGTCGGACTCGTGGTCCATCCCCACCAAGTGCAGCACCCCGTGGACGATCGCCTCGCACACATCCTCGGTGTGCTCCGGGCAGATCATCACGTCGCCGAGCTCCCGCAGGACCCCATCCGTGGGCTGCGCACCGTCGATCGGGAACGAGAGCACGTCCGTGGGGCCCCGCTTGCCGCGGTGCTGGCGGTTCAGCTCGGCGATGCGCTCGGCGTAGACGAACTCGATCGCCAGATGGCCCTCGTCGACACCGGCGGTGACCGCCGCGAGGATGCACAGGCGCTGCAGCCGCTCCGCCGGAGGAGCATCCGCTCCGAGCACCTCGACGCCCTGTACCTCGACTTCGACCACGGCTCTACGCCCGCCGGCGATCCATCTGCCGGGGGCCCCGCGACTGCTCGGGGGCGTCCCGCTGCGCATGCTCGTCGTAGGCCTCCACGATCCGCTGCACCAGCTTGTGGCGCACCACGTCCTCGCCGCCGAAGCGCACGAACTCGATGCCCTCCACCGCCCCCAACACCTCCCCCACCGCGATCAGGCCAGAGCGCTGCTCGGGCGGCAGGTCCACCTGGGTGATGTCCCCCGTAACCACCATCCGCGAGCCGAACCCCAGGCGGGTGAGGAACATCTTCATCTGCTCCGGCGTCGTGTTCTGCGCCTCGTCGAGGATCACGAAGGAGTCGTTCAGCGTCCTTCCCCGCATGAACGCCAGGGGCGCGATCTCGATCACCCCCCGCTCGAGATGCTGGGTCACCTTCTCGGGGTCGAGCATGTCGTGCAGCGCGTCGAACAGCGGGCGCAGGTAGGGGTCCACCTTCGCCATCAGATCCCCCGGCAGGAAGCCGAGGCGCTCCCCCGCCTCCACCGCGGGTCGCGTGAGGATGATCCGGTTGACCTCGTTGCGCGAGAGCGCCGCCGCCGCCATCGCCACCGCCAGGAATGTCTTGCCCGTCCCCGCGGGGCCCACCCCGAAGGTGATCGTGCGTCTGCGGATGCAGTCCACGTAGCGCTTCTGGTTGACCGTCTTGGGGGCCACCCGCAGCGAGCGATGGCGCCAGACCACATCCTCCAGCACCTTGGCCGGGGACTCGTGGGCATCGAGCGCCCCCGTCACCGCGGCGATCGTTCCCGGACCAATCTCATGGCCGTGGGCGATCAGCTCGGAGAGCTCCCGCACCACCCGCTCCCCGGCGCGCATCTCCCCCTCCGAACCGTCCAGTGTCAGCAGGTTGCCCCGCAGGAACACCCTGCACTCGAGGTGCCCCTCCAGCGCGCGCAGAACCGCATCCTGGCTGCCCGCCAACTCCGCCGCCACGTCGCCCGGTAGCTCGATCTGGGTCCTCATCCGCCAAGCGCGGCCCGTACGAGGCCCGAAACCCGCTTGCCATCGGCGCGGCCGTCCACTGCGGCCATCGCCACCCCCATCGCGCGGCCCATGTCTCTGACCGACTCCGCTCCGCTGTCGCGCACCGCCTGCTCCACGATCTCGCGCAGCTCGGTCTCGGGCAGTTCCGCCGGCAGGTAGCCCGCGATCAGCTCCGCCTCGCTCTCCTCGCTGCCCGCCAGCTCCGCGCGCCCCGCCTCACGGTAGGCCTCCGCCGCCTCCAGCCGCCGCTTGCGCTCGCGGCGCAGCACCGCCAGCTCATCGCCCCCAGCGAGCTTCGCGTCCTTCTGCAGCTCCGAGAGCACCATCCGCAGCGCACCCACGCGCTCCTTCTCCCCCGCCTTCATCGCGGTGGCCAGATCGCTCTTGAGCTGCGCTTCGACACTCACCTGTGCGGCTTAGGATAGCCGTGCCGCGGATTCCCGTGAGCCGCCGCGGCCGCGCAGTTCACACCGGGGTCACATGCAGGCCGTCCGCGTGCAGCTCGGCCACGCGCCTCACACCAGGGGCACACCAGGCATACAGCTCGGCCACGCAGTTCACGCTGGAGTCGCACGCAGGCCGTCCGCGTGCAGCTCGGCCACGCTCACGTCGAGGAGCTCTCCAGCGCGCGCCGCGCCGGCCGGGAGGTAGCAGCGCGTGTAGTCCGCGGTGTAGCCCGAGCACTGGGTGTCCGCCACCTTGTCCACCAGCACCCGCTCCACCGCGCCCAGCTTCCGGGCGCGGTGGTGGCGCGAGCGCACCTCCGAGAGCCCCCGCAGCTCCCGCGAGCGGCGCTTCTTCTCCTCGGGGGCGACCCTGTCGCCGAGGGCCTGCGCGGCCGTGCCGGGGCGGGGGGAGTAGGAGAACGCGTGCACCCGGCTGATCCCCGCCTCCCGCACGAGCTCGAGCGTCCGCTCGAACGCCGCCTCGTCCTCGTTGGGGAAGCCCACGATGATGTCCGTCGTCACGTTCACCGCCGGCACGGCGGCCCGCAGCTTCTCGATCACCTCCAGGTACTCCCCGGCGGTGTAGTGGCGGCCCATCGCCTCCAGCACCCCGTCGTCGCCCGACTGCATCGGCACGTGCAGATGCGGGCACACCTTCGGCTCCTCCCGCAGCGCCCGCACGAGCGAGTCGCGTACGTGGATCACCTCCACCGAGGAGAGCCGCACCCGCTCCACACCCTCCACCCGCGCGGCCGCCACCATCAGCTCCCCCAGCTCCAGGCCCTCCCGCGGATCGCGGTAGTCACCCACGCTGATCCCCGTCATAACCACCTCGGGCTGGCCCTGGGCGACGCGCGCGGCCACCTCCTCCAGCACCGCCGAGGCCGGGCGCGAGCGCGCGCCGCCCCGCACCGTCGGGATGATGCAGTAGGCGCAGTGGCAGTCGCAGCCGTCCTGCACCTTCACGAAGCCCCGCGTGCGCACTGCCGCCGAGCGAGCCTCCAGACGGTGCGTACCGCCCAGTGGGTCTCGCTGTGCGCGGCTCTCCAGCCGCTGCGACGGGACGATCTGCATACCCCGACGCGCGGGATCCTCCAGCGGCTGCGCCGGGCCACCCTGCGTGCCCCGGCGAGCGCGGCCGAGGAGCGGCTCGTGCTCCAGATCCACGCACCCCCCGAGCGCGCTCGCCATCGCCTGCGCGACGTCCTCCGCGGTACCCGTGAACGGCCTCACCGCGGAATCGATCTCGGCGAACTGCTCCGCGCGCAGGTTCACCGCGCAGCCCCCCACGTAAACCTCCCGAGCGCTCCTCAACGAGCGACGCACCGACTGACGAGACTTCGCCTCCGCCTCGCCCGTGATGCAGCAGGTGTTGATCACATGCAGCTCCGCCTCCTCCTCCGGCGCCTCCTCGTGCCCTTCCTCCAACAGCCGGCGGCGGGCCAGCATGGCGTCCGCGTGGGACACCTTGCAGCCGAGGAACTTCACCGCGAAACGCACAGTCCGCGCAGCGTAGCGCCACTCAAACGGCCCGTCAGGGGAGCGTGTGCTCCTCGATGTGCTCCAGCCCCGGGGGGTGGCCCAGCTGACCGAGCTCCGAGGTGTCCCTGTCGAACAGGAGCGCCACCGTCCAATCCACCACCAGACGCAGCTTGCGCTTGGAGCCCGGCATGTTCGCCAGGTGGTAGGTGCGCGCGAGAAACCACGCCGGGAAGCCCCTCCAGCGGATCCCGACCGTGCTCGCCACCGCCTGATGGCGTCCCAGGTCGACGAACACCCCCAGCGTCCTGTATCTGAACGGTCGCACCCGTCCTCCCGCGCCGAGCTCCGCCGCCACGTTGCGCGCCACGCGCCGGCCCTGGCGAATCGCGTGCTGCGCCGTCGGCGGCGAGGAGTGGCCCCTGCGCGCCGGATCCGGCACCGCGGCCGCATCCCCGATCGCCCACACGTTGCGCTCACCCACCGCGCGCATCGTGCGATCCACCTCGATCCGCCCCCCCTCCTCCAGGGCCAGTCCCAGGCTTGCCACCACCGGGTTGGGCCTCACCCCCGCCGTCCACACCACTGTGCGCGCACCGATCGGCTCTCCGTCGCTCAGGCGCACCGTGCTGTCGGAGACCTCGGCGAGCGTCGTACCCGTGCGGATCTCGATGCCCCGTCCCCGCAGCTCCCGATCGGCGAACGCCGCCAGGCTCGGCGCGACCTCCGGCATGACCCGGGCCTGCGCCTCCACCAGCACCCAACGCATCCCCTGCACTCGACTGCGCGGATAGAGGTCGATCACGGCCCCCATGAAATCCTGCAGCTCCGCGATCCCCTCGAGGCCTGCATACCCGGCACCCACGAACACGAACGTCAGGTGCTCCGCTCGCACCTGCGGGTCGTCGATGGTCTCCGCGACCTCCAGCATCGAGATCACGCGGTTGCGCAGCGCGATCGCGTCCGCGAGCGTCTTGAAGCCGATTGCGTGCTCCACCAGGCCCGGAACCCGCCGGGTGCGCGAGATCGACCCCAGCGCCACGATCAGCTGGTCGTAGCGCAGCTCGCGCAGCCCTCCATCCGGCTTGCCGACCCGGCCGTCCGGGCTGGGCACCTCCGAGCGATCAACCAGCAGCACCCCCCGACCCGGGTCTGCGCCCACAACACGCCCGATGGAGAGGTCCGTGCGCCGCAGCTGCTCACGCAGTGGGACCACGACGTGGCGCGGCTCCAGTGTCCCCGCCGCTGCGCCCGGCAATAGTGGGGTGAACAGAAGGAAGTTCACGTCGCTCACCAACGTCACCCGCGCGCTCTGGCGCGGCAGCACCCGTTCCAGTGTCCGGGCGGCATAGAAGCCCCCGAAGCCGCCACCGGCGATCACCACGTCCCACGCCACTTCCGGGACACGCTAGAGGTGCAAGGGGGTAGAGGCCAATGTCACGAGCCCGCGGACCCATTAGGGTGCCGGCCATGGACACCGCTCTCTACACCGGCGCCCTCGCGCCGTTCCTCGCCGAAGCACAGCGCATGCTCCCCACCGGAGCGGAGGTGCTCGACGCCCACACCCACCTGGGGCTCGACGAGGACGGGCGCTCCCTCTCCCTGGCGCAGCTGCTCGCCCAGCTCGACGAAGCGGGCGCGCGGCGCGCCTGCGTGTTCCCCCTGCACGATCCCGAGCGCCGCCCCGCCTACAGCGTTCCCAACGACCGCGTGCTCGCGTGGGCGAAGGAAAGCGAGGGCAGGCTGATCCCCTTCTGCCGCCTCGACCCCTTCGAAGATCCCGTCGCCGAGGCCGAGCGCTGCCTCGCCGCGGGCGCCCGCGGGATCAAGCTCCACCCCCGCGCCCAGGAGTTCGCCTTCGACGGGCGCGAGCTCGAGGGGATCTTCGCGGTCGCCGAGGAGGCCCGCGTGCCGATCCTCATCCACGCCGGCCGCGGCCTGCCTCCGATCGCGCAGGGGCTCGCCGAGCTCGCGCTGCGCCACCCCGAGGTCGTGCTGATCCTCGCCCATGGCGCGATCTGCGACCAGGGGATCCTCACCTCCCTGCTCGCCGATCACCCCGGGGTGCTCTACGACATCTCCTGCTTCTTCGCGCTCGACGTGGTCGAGCTCTTCGCGCGCGTCCCCGCGGAGCGGATCGTGTTCGCCTCCGACCCCCCCTACGGGCACCCTCAGAGCACTCTCTACATGGCGCTGAGGATGGCGGCCCACGCGGGGCTCGAGGAGACCGCCGTCCGCGGTCTCCTCGGCGAGACGGTCGCCGGGCTGTTCGACGGCCGCGGGCTGCCCCCCGTCACGCCGCCGCGCCGCGGGCCCTCGATCACGCTCTCGGGGCGGCTGGCGCGCGCGTATGGCTACGGCAGCCTCGCCGGGCCAGCGCTCTTCGCGGGCGTCCCCGAGCAGGCGCTCGCGATGCTCGAAATGGGGATCGCCGCCTGCCGGGACCCGGAGCCCGCGGACGTGGGCGATGCGCTCGAGGCGATCGGCGCCGCGCTCACCGCCGCCGTCTCGCTGCTGCGGAGCGAGGAGGGGGTGCGCCCCGCCATCGACCTCATCTACCGCGCGATGGCCCGCGCGGCCACCGAGGTTGCCGACCCCGTCTGAGGGGACGCCAGCCAGACGGCCGCCCACTCCCCGCTTGTGCGGCGCTCGCGCTCGCGCAGGCCGAGGCGCTCGCCGAACGCGCCCACCACCTCATCCACCTGTTCCACCAGCAGTCCGCTGGCGATCAGATGGCGCGGCGCGCTCTCCATTGAACGGGCGAGCTCCAGCAGGAGCGGGCGCAGCAGGTTGGCAAGCACCGTGGACGCCCCATCGCAGGCGACCGAGGGCAGAGGCTCGCGGCGCAGATCGAGGCGGGACACGTCGATGGACACGTCGTTGACCCCCGCGTTCTCGGCGGCCGCCGCAACGCTCTCGGGATCGTGGTCGAGCGCCAGCACCGGCGCATACCCAAGATGTGCACCCGCGATCGCCAATACCCCCGAGCCCGTGCCGACGTCCACCAGCGGCCCGCGCGGGCACTCCTCCCCAGCGGCCAGCTCCAGCAGCAGCTCCAGGCACATCCTGGTCGTCGCATGCGCTCCAGTGCCAAACGCCTGGCCGGGGTCGATCACGATCTCCTCGACCTCGCCACGCTCGCTCGCCGCCTCCCAGGGGGGCCTCACGTGTAGAGCGGGCACTGTGCGACGCGCCGGGTCGAGCCTCGGGGGCTCGATCAGAACGGGGCGATGGAATCGCTTCCAGCGCTCGGACCAGTCGTCGGGCAGCTCGGTTGTGTGGACCTCCACGAGTGCCGCCCCCGCCGCAGCGCGAACGTCTGGCAGCGCAGCAAGCTCCCCGGATGCGCCATACACCGCGTACTCGATCGTCTCCCCGTCCACGTCCACCTCCTCCACCCCCGCCGGCGCAAGCTCCAAGAGCTCCGCGAGCACCAGCTCGGCGTCCTTGCGGCGAACGCGAACCGCGAGGCGAATCACGCCGGCAGGTCGTGCAGGACGCAGAGCATCACGCGACCTGGCGCCGTAGGGGCCCAGAGCATCACGCGGCCTGGTGGCGCAGAGCGCGGCGCAGCTTGGCAAGCATCGATTCCTCGGTGCGGAGGTTCTCTTCGGTGAGCGTGTCGTGCAGGCGCTCCATCAGCTCCCGCTGCTCGGAGCTCAGGCGGCGGGGGACCACCACGTTGACCACCACCCGCAGGTTCCCCCGCCGGCCGCTGCGCAGGTTGGGCATCCCCTGGCCGCGCACCGTGAGCACCTCCCCCGGCTGGGTGCCGGGGGCAACCCGAATCGAGCTCGACCCATCGAGCGTGGGCACGTCGAGCGTGGCCCCCACCGCCGCCAGCGGCGCGGAGACGTCCAGCGCGGTGATCAAGTCATCCGCCTCGCGCACGAAGCGCTCGTCGGGACGAACCCGCACGAGCACGTACAGGTCGCCCGCGGGGGCTCCGGTCTCGCCCGCATGACCCTTGCCGCCGAGACGGATGCGCTGGCCATCGGCGATCCCCGCGGGCACGTCCACCGTGAGCGTGCGCCTGGCGGCGCGGCGGCCGCGGCCGCGACACTCGCGACAGGGCTGCTTGGCGGTGCGCCCGTCGCCGTGGCAGACATCGCAGGCCACCGTGCGCATCATCTGGCCGAAGGGGGTGCGCGTCACCGCCTGCAGCTGCCCCGCCCCGCCGCAGCGACTGCAGGTCTCGATCGGGGTGCCCGGCTCGGCGCCGTTGCCGCGACAGTGCTCGCAGCGCTCGATCGCCTCGAAGGCGACCTCTTCACTCGTGCCCCGCGCGGCCTGGCGCAGATCGACCTGCAGCGTCACCGCGACATCGCCTCCCTGGGCGGGGCCGGCGGAGCGCCCGCCGAAGGGGCTGGAGCCGCCGAAGAAGGCATCGAATAGATCTCCGATCGAGCCGAACCCGTCGAAGTTCGGCGCGTACCCCCCGGAGCGCAGACCCTCGTGGCCGTAGCGGTCGTAGGTCGCACGCCGCTCGGGGTCCGAGAGGATCTCATAGGCCTCCGCGGCCTCCTTGAACTTCTCCTCCGCCTGGGGGTCGTGCGCGTTGACGTCCGGGTGCAGCTCCCGCGCGAGGCGGCGGAAGGATTTCTTGACCTCCTGCTCGGAGGCGTCGCGCCCGACACCCAGGACCTCGTAGGGATCGCGCGGCGTGGAGGCGCGGCTCATCGCCCCACCCGGGGGGCTGCATCCAGCGCAGCAGGCATTGGGGCGTGGGCCCTCGCAGCAGACATCGGGGCGTGGGCCCTAGCTCTCGGCATACGTCTCTTCGACGAAGCGCGAGAGCTCATGCGCCACCTCCCGTACCGCGGGGATCGCATAGGCGTAGTTCATCCGCACCGGGCCGATCACCGAGACGATCCCGAGGCGGCGCTGCCCCACGCCGTACCCCGCGGCCACCATCGCCAATGAGCGCATCGCGGGGGCCTCGTTCTCACGGCCGATGCGCACGTAGACACCGGGCTCGCTCAGCGCGGTGCGCATCGCGCTCAGCAGGGCAACCCGCCGCTCCAGGAGCTCCATCAGCTCGTTGATCTGACCGACGTCCCGCAGATGCGCCTCCGAGAAGAGTCGCGCGGCGCCGTCGAGGTAGAGCACGTGCTCGGACTCCGCCGCCAGATCGCCGAAGGCTGGGATCAGGTGGTCGAGGAAGGCCCGCTCCATCGCCCGCAGAGTGGGATCCGCGAGGCGCTGGTGGATCATCCGAGCCCCCAGGCCCAGACCCACGAGGCGGTCGTTGAGGTACTCCCCCGCCCACGCCACCAGACCCATGTCGAGGTGCTCCTCGAAGGTCGCGAACACCCTGGAGACCTCGCCGGTGGAGGTGATGATCACCGCCACCACCACACGCGACTGCAGCGCCAGCACCTCCACCCGGCGGATCGTCGCGGTGCTCGCCGAGGGGGCGGAGACCACCGCCAGTAGGTCTGTCACCTGCGAGAGGGTTTCGGTGGTCGCGCGCATCGCCTCCTCCACCTCCTGGCGGGTCAGCGAGAGCTCCAGGCGTGTGGGCAGGAGGCCCTCGCCTGAGGCCAGCATGCGGTCCACCACATAGCGCTGACCGGCATCCGTCGGCACACGCCCGGCGGAGGTGTGGGGGTGAGCGAGCAGGCCCTGCTCCTCGAGCAGCGCGAGCTCGTTGCGGACCGTGGAGGCGCCGCAGTCTAGTGCCGGATCGGCCGCGATCAGCTTCGAAGCCACCGGCTGGCCCGTGCGCTGGTAGCCGTCCACCACCTTGCACAGGATCAGCTCCTGCCTGGCCGTCAACATGAGTTGATTGTACGAGCCGCCGTGGCGGGTCTCAGATCGTCAGCTCGGCCTCGGCGTTGCGGACGATCTCCGTCTCCCCCTGCGTCGCGACGGTGTCGATCAGCACGCGGCCGTCGTGTGCCTCGCGCACCGTTCCGGTGACGATCACCTCCTGCTCGGGGACCCCCATGCCGCGGAACTGCACCGAGAGGCGCCGCAAGTGCTCGGGGCCGCCCGCCGCCTCGGTCTGGGCGCGCGCCACCTGCGCCATCGTCCACAACCCGTGCAGGATGCGCCCGGGCAGGCCCACGGCGCGGGCAAACTCCTCGTCGATGTGGATCGGGTTGAAGTCCCCGGAGGCACCCGCGTAGCGAGCGGTGAGGTACTTGTCGGGGGTGACCTTCACCTCCGGGATCTGCTTGCCCTCGCTCAGATCGGCCATCGCGCTCACACTCCTCGAACGATGTTGGTCCAGGTTCCGCGCGAGACCTGCTCGCCGCGCTGGTTGGTGGAGATGGACTCGAACACATAGTAGCCCCGTCCATCCCGTTCGGAGATGTCCTTGACGCTGGCCGTCGTGGTGATCTCATCGCCCGCCACCACCAGCGGCCCCCACTCGAACTGCTGGCCCCCGTGCACCATCATCGCGAAGTTCATCTCGATCTCGGGGTCGAAGATCGGGGGGCCCATCGAGGGCGCGCAGTAGACGACCGCGAACATCGGCGGTGCCACCACGTCGGCGTAACCGGCGGCGCGCGCCGCATCCACGTCGAGGTGGACGGGATTGGTCTCGCCGACCGCCCGGGCGTACTCCTTGATCTTCTCGCGGCCCACCGCGTAGAGCGTGGGCTCGTAGGTCTTGCCGACCGCTTGGCTGTTCACAGGCACCTGGACATAGCTCCTTGCAACTGGGAGTACTTGCGGCGCGGCAGTCTATGGCATCGAGTCGATCCCGGCCGGGCGAGGTGGGGACGTCACGGTCCTGCGGCCAATCCCAATGGCGGCGCCGAGCGGTCGATCGGTGCGGACGAACTGCGGATCCGGGCCTTAAATGCGAAAAGCGCCCCAGGGCTGCCCGCGGGGCGCCGGAGAACCGGAGCCCCGCGGCCGCACCGCGAGATCGCTAGAAGACCAGGTCGACCTCGCCGGCGCCCGCACCCACCAGCTCGCGCTCGCCGTCCTGGGTGTCGGGGTCGTCTTCACCGCGCCCACCGGGGGCGCTGTCGAGGAACTGCACCGACTCCGCCACCACGCTGACCGACTGGCGCCTCTGCGGGCTACCCTCCGACTCCTCGGAGGTCTCCCACTCGCGCCAATCCAGGCGCCCGTCGATCGCCATGCGGCTGCCCTTGCGCATATAGCGGGCCACGGTCTCCGCGAGTCCTCCGAAGGCGGCGACGTCGAAGAACAGCGGGCGCTCGTGGTACTCGCCGTCCGCGTCGCGCCGCAGGCCGTTGCACGCAACTCTCAGGCTGCACACACTCTGGCCCGAGGGGAGTTCGCGCTGCTCGGGGTCGCGGGTGAGATTGCCGACCAGCACGACGCGATTGATGCTCGAGTACGACATGTGTTCGTCTCCTTTGCGGTAAGCCACTGCCCCGCCGAGGAACTTACGCGCTGCTTGGGACGGTACGCTCGCCCGGTGGGGAGGGCACGCTCGCCCGGCCCCTCCGGCCAGCCTGGAGCGCCGCGCGAACGCCCGCCGAGCTCGGTCGGATGGCCCGGGTCAATCCGATGAGCTCCCCCCGCTCGGCAGCGCGTCGAGAGGGACGATCACCACCCGCTCGTGGGCCTGCGCCCGCTCGATCGCGCGCTGTACGGCGCGCTGCACCTCGGGCGGAGCGAGGTAGAGGACGCCCGCCACGCAGCGCGCCCGTGCCCACGCCTGGCAGATCGCCGCCAGACGCTCGGGCGCCTTGACGGTCAGCTCCACCTCCACCGCCACCGGCAGCCCCCCGGCGGGGTCTCGCGGCCAGAGCACCAAATCGGGCCGGTGGCGCCGTCGGCCGATCTGCGATCGCTCGCCGTGCTGGCCCGCGCCGAGCTCGGCGCTCGCGAGCGCGCCGCGGCACTCGCGCTCCTCGCGGCGCAGCTCCCGCTCGCCCTGGACACGGTGGTCGGGATAGCAGCGCCCCAGCGCCGTCGCCACGCGGGCACACTCGATCAGGTGCAGCGCACCCGAGGCGCTCACGCGGCAGGGATCGAGGCCATGCACATCGGCACTGCGCAGGCCGGCGCGCGTGACTGTGTACAGAGCGGGCTTGCCCGCGAGCGGGCGGTGGCGCCGGAGCAGCCGCTCGCGCTCAGCGGCCAGCAGCCGCGCCCGCGCCGAGGCCACGGTGACGTCCAGGCGATCCGCCAGCGCCTCCGCGGTGATCGCGCCAAGGCCCGCGGCCCAACGCACGATTGCGATTCGTTCGGGGGGCTGGGCGGGGAGATCGTCGTGGTGGCGACTCTCATCGTTGGGGCATGCGGGGTCCTGGTGTGTTGGATTCTTCGTGCCAGTTGCAGGGATCGTCATATGGTCCTTCCTTCCTGTCGTTGTCGATTGGCTACTCCGGTGAGTGCATCTGCGCAATCGCCACGCCGCGCCGGCCGCCGAGGCGAACCACGGCGGCGCAGCCCCGCGGGAGGCGTGCGATCTCCTCGGGACCGAGGAGGTACTCCTGCACCCGCGTGCGGGTGTGCCGGCCGTCGCTGCTGAGGGTGGAGCGCCACGCCCCCCGGCTGCCCGCGAGGCGCGCGATCAGCTCGGCCGAGTCGGGGACCACCTGGCGGTGGGCGATCAGGCTGGTGAGGTTGCCCAGCACCTGCTCCAGCAGGTGCTCGCGGCCGGGCAGGCGCATGTCGGCGAGCTCCTGGGTGCCCAGAAGCAGGCTGATCCCGGCCGAGCGCGCCCGCCCGAAGAGCCTCGCCACGTGCTCGGCGGCCACGGCGGAGAACTCGTCGATCACCACCAGACACCCCGCGGGGCGCTCCTGCAGGGCGCTGACCACGGTCTGCAGGTCCTGCACGATCGCGGAGCCCAGCATCTGCGCGAGCAGCGGCCGGCTGTCCGCCTGAAGGCTGAAGTAGACCACCGTCCCCGCGCGCACCTCCTCCAGCAGATCGAAGGGCTCGGCGCCGGGAGTGGCGGGGTCCAGCCAGCGACCCACGTCGGACTCCGCCATGATCGCCAGGCGGTCCCGCACGCCCGCGAGGTCGCTCCGCTGGCGGGGGCTGAGGGAGTCGAGGTAGGCGTGCAGCGCCGCCGCGTACCCTCCCTCCAGATCCCTGGCAAGCAGCTCCAGGTTCGCCGGGTCGAGCGCCTCCACGAGTCCCGCGAGGCTCACCTCGCGGCCCGCGGCGTGCAGCCCCCGGACGGCGTGCCCGAGGTAGCGCTGCGCCTGACGCAGGTAGTGGGGCTCGGTGAAGCGCTCACCCGCGAGCGCCTTGTCGGCGACCTCGGTCTCCCCGCCGCGGGCGTAGGGGTTGTAGACCGCGGGGCCCTGGGGCGTCCACGCGATGAAGCGCCGCCCCGCGGCAAGTGCGGAGCGGTGCAGTCGATCGCGCATCCAGCGATCGTTCTTGGGGTCCACGACGATCGCCGCCATCCCGTGCGCAATCGCCCGCACTGCGATCCACGTCTGGGTGACCGTCTTGCCGGAGCCGGTGGCGCCCACCACAAGCGTATGGGTGCCGCTGGCCGAAACGGGGATTGGCGCTGCAAGCGCGTGTCTCCCGGCTTCGGTCGAAACGGGGACCGATTCGAGAGACACTCGCTCTGCCGAAGCAGGGTGACGCTCGCCTTTGGCGAGCATCCCCGAATCGGCCAGCGCTGCAAGCCCGTGTCTCCCGGCTCCGCTCGCTCCGCCCAGCTCAATCGAGACCGGGCGGCCGTGGCGGTCGGTCCCGACGTTCAACTCGCCGCCGCGGAACCACCGCTCGCTGCGCCCGCGGACATGTGGGGCAATCCAGGGTGTGATCCACCGTGCGCACCGCTCGGCGGCTCGGCCCGCGATCGTGCTGGTGCGCCACCAAGAGCGCACGCGACGCAGGGCGCCGCGCAGGCCGTCGAGTGGGGTCGTGCGGCTCGCCGCGATCTCCGCGAGGTCCGCTCCCACCTGCAGGTCTTCGCGGTGCCAGCGCCGCCCACGGACGGCGGCGCCGAGCGCGGCGACGCCCAGCGTCGTGGCGGAGGCCGCGAGCACGGTGCGGGCCAGGAGGACGAGCGCGAACGCAAACGCCGCCCAGCTCCAGTGGAGGTGCCGGTTGCGCATCGCGCGCGCCACGAGGAGTCCGAGGAGCACGCCGAGGGCAACGTGGGCGGTCGCCCCCAGGAGCCGCTGGGCAAGATGTTCCAGCGGAGCCAGGGGGTCGGTTTCCCGATTGAGGGTGGCTTCGTTCGTTGGGGACACGGGGTCCCTCCTTTCACTTGGAGCGTCCGGCCTGAGCCGAACGCGGGTTGACGAGCGACGGCGAGCCAGGGGGCTCGCCGTCGTTGGTGCGCTGCGGCCGGCGGGGCCGCGATTCAGAAGCTCAGATCAGGCGGTAGCCGACGCCGCGGACGTTGACCACCCAACGCTCATCGCTGTGCGCGCGGAGCTTGCGGCGCAGGCGACTGGAGTGGCTGTCGAGCGTGCGGCCGCAGACCGGTGCGGGGTGGCCCCACACCGCGCGCAGAAGCTCCTGCTTGGCGAACACCCTGTGGGGTTCGCGGGCGAGGTGCAGGAGCAGCTCGTACTCCAGATGGCGCAGCGGCAGGGGGAGCCCGTCGAGACTCACGGTGCGAGCGAGGGGATCGATTGCGAGCGGCCCCACATCCACACGCCGGGAGCCGCGTGCGGGGGCGGCGCGCCGCAGCAGCGCGCGCAGGCGTGCACGCAACTCGAGGTACCGGGCAGGCCGCGGGAGGAAGTCGTCGGCGCCCGCCTCGAAGGCCCGCAGAAGGTCGGGCTCGTGTGCCTGGGAGCCGATCACGATCACCGGCAGGCCCGCAGGCCAGGGGCTCTCCACGCCGCCGTGCGCCATCCGGAGACTTTCTGGGCCACCGTGCGCCGCCGAGTGGCTCTCCACGCCGCTGGGTGGGGGTGGCCCGGGAGCGCGGATCTCCACGAGCAGCTCGAGCGCGGCCCGCGGGGTCTCCAGCTCGCCGAGCAGCGCGAGGCCGGGGGGGATGGTGCGCGCCAGCACCCGGGCGTGCTCGGCGGTGCGCGCCAGCCGCGCCGCGTACCCGTCGGCCGCGAGCTGATCCACGAGTTGCCCCCCGAGGTCAGGGTCGCGCTCCACCACGAGGATCGCGGGAGGATCTCCGGCGCCGTCCGCAGCGATGTTCAAAGCTCGACCTCACGAGGACTGATGCCGAGGCCCTCGCGTGCGATCAGAGCGAGCACCTCGCTGTGGATCCAGGGCGTGGGCTCGCCGCCACCGCTCTCGGGCGAGATGCCGACACGGCGGGAGAGCCAGCTGGTCTCACCGCTCGAGTTGCCCTTGCCGTCACGCTTGATCCGCCCGCAGCGAAAGGCGATCTCGCTCAGACTCAGCCCCCTGGTGCGCATCGCATGCAGCACCGCCTGGCGAAGGCCCCGGTTGAGGACGATCCGGCTTGCGTCGATGCGCCGCAGCTCGGAGCGCAGCACCGCCACGGAGATCGCGGGGTCCCCGCGATGAAGCTCCAGGGCCCTGGCGGTGAGAGCGCGAACGGGCTCATAGCTCTCCATGCAGGCGACCGCGTCGCGCACGCTCTCGGGCCGGCCGGGCTCGGCGCCGCCCCCCCGCCGGTACCAGCGCAGCTCCGGGATCGAAAGGCCGGTGGCGAGCGGCTCCAGCCGGTGGCAATGACCGCGGCGGTCGCGCAGCTCCACGGCTTGCGGCGGGGGAGCGGGGTCGGCCCCCTCGGGATCCTCCTGCTCGTCCCCCTCGAAGAGGGGGGCCGCGCGGAGATCCTCGGGGGCGAGTGGCCGGCACCTGCGACCGCGGGGGTCCCGCAGGTAGTGGCGGCCCACGAGGGCCGCGTTCTGGGGGGGCTCGTCGGCGGCGAGGTGCGCCACGAGCCGCCGATCGCCGAGAGTGGTGGCGTCGCGGTCCAGCACCAGCACGCTGCCGGCGTGCCCGGGCCGCGTGAGCACCTCGCGGAGGCGACCCTCGGCGTCGATGTAGCGTGCGAGCGAGCCGTGGGCCCCCGCGGCGTCGCCGGCATGGTGGGTCGCGTGGGTGCGCGAGCGGGCCGTCCGGGGGAGCTGGGATCGCGATGTGCGGGGGGACTGCTTGGGGAGTGTGGTGAGGGGCATGGAGCGTCTCCTGGCCTGCGGGCCGGCCGTCGAGTGGTCGAGTGGGGCGGGCTTTGTAAGGGCCGCGGCGCTCGGCCGTCAAGCAGCGCGAGAGACGCGCGTGAGCGGGCACTCAGAGGAGATCCCCTTAAGGGATCTCGGTACTCAGGTCAGCTGTACCGCGCCAGTCGAAGCTGGCGCGATCGGGTCCTCGGGGGGCCGTTCACGAGTCACTGGGCCTCCGTGCGAGGGTGCAGGTTGACCTGGTGGCACGGGGCCGAGGCGACCGGAGAGAGGTCGCGGTGTTGCGCTGTGACTGCTTTGCGGCCTGGGTAAAAAAGATCGGGGAGCCGCGATCCTAGCGTCGCGCGGCGTGAGTGGCGACACGCGCCGCCTTGCCGCGAGCTGTGCAGTGCAGTCGCCCACTCCGCAACGGAGCAATCCAGCTCAGCAGGGCCACTCTCGAGGTGCGGGGCGTGCAGTTGGGCTCATTGGCGGTCGGTGTCCGACTGCACGAGCAAGCACTGGCAGATCGGGGCAACTGCATATCCGGGAGGGGTAAAGGCACATCCGGGAAAGCGACTGCACGCGTCTTTACGCGCCAGGTTGACAGGCCGGCTCAACCTCCCGAAGTGGTGTCCGCAAGCGGGTGGTGCATTGGTCCCATGGGCGAGCAGGCATCCTTCGACCGCTGACAACGCCAGCTGCCCCGGCCCGACCCCTACCGGGGACCCGCCCCGGGCAGGAGCTCCCGCGCCTCGACCGTCGCCTCGCCGGCGCCGGGGTCGCCGTCGGCCGCTGCCGCGCGCACCGCGGGAGGCAGGCGGGGGACGCCGTAGGCGCCGAGCAGCCCCTCGTGGGCGTCGCGCTCGGAGGCGAACACGATCGCGCTGCGACCGGGGTACTCCCAGTCGCGGGGGTACTCGCCGGCGTAGGCGCGGCAGGCGCTCAGCAGGTGGTCGGCCCGGCGAGCGCACTCCCGGGCGCGGGAGCGGTCGCGGCAGAGGAACACCACCAGGAGACTCGGCCCCGCCCGCCCGGCGCGACCGATCGGGGGTACACCGCCCGCAGGGCTGGGTCGGCCAGCGAAGCGGGGGGCGCACACCGACCAGCCGGCGAGCAGGTGGTCGTAGCGCTCGAGCTTGGCGACGGCGGATTGCGGGGAGCGGGCGCAGAGGCGGTCGTCGAGCTCGATCAGCAGGTGCACGCCAGCGACCCCGGTCGCACCGCCGGCCGCGGCCGGCAGCTCGGCGCTCGCATGGGGGCGCACGGTCTCGAAGCGCTCCACCTCGACGCGCTCGCCGCGGGAGTCGGTGCGCAGGAAATCGTGGGGTGTGCGCCCGCCGGGCAGGCGCAGGTCGGCGGGGCCGATCGCAATGCTGGCCCACCCAGCCCTTCGGGCTCCCCGATCGGTCGCGGCGCCCGAGCGCGGCGGCGGCGAGAGCACCGACTCCTCGGGGCCCCTCAACCTCAGCACCGTGTCGCCGAGTGCGCCCTCCAGCGCCAGCGCCCATCCGGTGACGCGCACCTCGTGGCGGGCCTGGCGCAGCATCCCCGCGCCGGCGAGAGCAGGCGACGTAGAGGAACGCGAGGGGGATGGGAGAAGGGATTGGGGGGAGGGGTCTCGTGCCTCGGCACCATCCTTGACAGGGACATCCAGGCGCCCGTGCGCGCGCAGCAGCTCGAGTCCGAGGGGGGCGATCACGTAGCACATGGGCGCCCCTCCCCCATCGCGGCGATGGAACTGGAAGCGCCCCACCAGGGCGGCGTCGGAGAGGCGCTTCAGGCGCCGCTGGGTGGTGGTGAGAGCGCGCCCGGGGTTGAAGCGGCGGTGGATCTGGCCGGTGAGGACATGGCGCATGGAGGCGACGAGCACGAGGATCTCCAGATCGAGCGGGTCTGGATCGAGTGGGCGGGGCGTGGCCGCGGCCCGCGCCCAGCGCATGCGGTGGGCGGCATCGAGGTCCACCAGTTCGGCGTAGCTCTCCGCGGCGGTCTCGGGGAGCCGCCCCTGGACATCCGTGCTGCGCTCCCCCCCTCGATCGTGGGGGGGCACGGAGGCCCCACCCCCCACCGGCTCGCTTTCCCACCCACGCGCGCGGACGATCCCCAATGACTCCCTCCCGTCCCCCCTCCCCCCCGGATCTGCCTCCCGTTGGCCGAAACGGGGATGCGAGCTTGCGAGTGTCTCCCGGCTTCGGTCCCAGTGGGGCTGGCTGAGGTCGGCCAGATACCGTCCGCCGCGTTCGGCCTGGCGGGCGGCGTGCAGTGCCAGGCGCTCGTGGTCGATGCGCAGCGGGATCGTGCTCGCGAGGAACGGGGCCTGGCGGCCCTCCGGCGCGACCCAGCTGGCGATCGCGTGGTGCTTGGGCAGGTGCAGGCGCGCGTCGGGGTGCCCGAGCGCGGAGAGGCCGCTGATCTCGGGGCGCACCGTGTCGGAGTACTCGGCCATCATCAGGCTCGCAGCGTCCCTCGCGTCGGAGACGGAGGCGGTGGCGAAGTACACGCGGTGGGCGAACAGCGCGTCGAGCTGCGCGCGCACCTCGCGGTCGGTCCACTGGGAGTCGGCCTGCCAGCACGCCACCGTCTCCAGGCCAGCGGAGCGCTTCAGCGCGAGCGTCTCGGCGAACCCCCGGTTGAGCACCAGGGGCGCCTCGTCGACCTTGAGGGCCACCGCCACGCGCCGCTCGGCGGGAACGGCGTCCTGCTGGCGGGCCAGGGCGGCGTCGAGCATCCCCATGAGCAGCTGCATGAGCACGGAGGTGTTGCCCGCCCCCATCCCCCCAAGGGCGCCCTTGACGACGAGCACCTCCCGCCCGGAGATCACGCGGTCGAGGTCCACGGTGAGGGAGTCGTTGAGCAGCACCCGCTTGATGGAGGGGGAGTTGAGCAGCCGCGCGAGCTTGTTGACCGGCGCATCGAGCTTGGCGGTGGTCATGCTGCGCGCGTCGGCGAGCTGCGCGGAGAGCTCGGCGGTGAAGAACTCCGCGATCTCCTTGAACTCGGGCAGTGTCCGCACGTGTGCGCCGACGCGGGAGCGGTAGGCGTAGCCCTCCTCGCCCACCGAGAGCAGGCGCGCGGCGTCCCACAGGGTGGAGCGGGGGTCGTGGGCGAGCACCGCGATGATCGCGTTGCGCAGGTAGCGGTCCGAGGACGCACGGATGTCGGCGTCGGTGAAGAGATTTCTGAGGGCCCCCACCACGTAGTCGGCGATCACATCCGCGGGGGCCCGCACGGCGAGCGGGTTGAAGCCGCAGGTGGGGTGGGAGAAGTCGAGCAGGGTGCAGGTGCGCTGCTCCGGCACGAGGCTGACGGCGGCCTCCGCGGCGTCCCCCTTGGGGTCGAGCACGATCACCGCGCAGCGCTCCCGGCGCAGATCCTCGGCGACAGTGGCCGTGAGGTAGCTCGACTTCCCCTGCTCCACCGCACCGGGCACCGCCGTGTTCTGGCGGCGCATCCGCGGGTGGATCGAGACGGGCCCGAGCGCGTCGCGCAGGAGCCCCGCACCCTCGCTGGGGCGCATGATCGCGGGGGACGCGGGCGCGAGCGGGAGGGCGCCGCGGGCAAAGGGCACCGTGGCGTAGTCGATCGAGGGCAGATGCCAGAGCGCGGCGAGCTCGGTCGAGGCGAGCACCCCCTTGCGCGGCGAGGGCCAGGCGTTGCCCTCGCCGCGCTCCACGCGCCTGCGGTAGAGCCCCAGCAGGCCATGGCGCACGGTGGTCCCCCGCTCCACGAGCCGGTTCTCCGCCCCCTCCGCGCGCAGCTCGGAGGCGATCTGCTCGCAGGCGCCGCGCGAGGGCGCGAGCACGCGCAGATCCACGAAGTACAGCGGGCGGTGCTGCACGGCGAGGCCCCCGCGCAGCTCGGCGTCCTCCACCAGCGAGCGGTCGCGCACGAAGAGGTGCTCGCGGCGCTCGCGGGAGAGGTGGTCCTCGTGGCGCTTGTAGCGCCACTTGGCGTAGCGTTCCAGGAGCGCCGGCGCGGGGGTCAGCGCGAGCTGCACGCAGGCCTGCACCCCACAGGCGCCCATCGCGGTGATCAGGCGGTCCATCGGGGGCTCCCGGGCGAGCTCGTAGCGGTCGAGCTGCTTGACGCGTTTGATGAACCCCGTGTGCTTCCTCAGGCGCAGCAGCACCGGAGGGTGATAGGCGGTGCCACAGAAGAGGGCTCCCGCCCCAGGGGGAGCACCACCCGGAGGGCTGGATCGGGCGCCGACGCCGGTCCGCCCCCACACCAGCTCCTCACCCGGGGGCACTACACAGGCGTTGGGGTAGGCGCTGCGCAGGGCCGCCTGCACCATCCTCTCCATCCCCAGGGGGCACGCGATGGCGAGCAGCGCCCTCCGGGCCCCCTCCTCGCCGAGGTGGTGCACCTCGAGCGCCACCGAGGGCTGGCCGCGCAGCAGACGCCGCCACCAGCGGCGCTGGAGGCGCTTGTGCAGGGCCTCGTACATCGCCACGATCCCCTCCACGCTGGTGCGGTCGGTGCGGTAGGCCTCCACGCGCAGCCGCACGTAGTGGCGCTCCCGGCGTGCCCGCCAGCGGGCTCCGAGGAGCAGTGCGGCGAGCGGGAGCAGCGGTGCGCCGAGCAGAGCGGCGAGATGTGTGACAGGGAGGCCGCCGAGCGTGTGGGGTACTCGACGCGGAAGTGTCGCGCGCGCCGCCGGGGCGCCCCGCAGCGCTGCCCCGATGCCTCCGTGGAGCAGCCACACGAGAACCGCGGCCCCTAGCAGGAGGGCCACTAGTCCGAGCAGCCGCCAGAGCAGTAGGCGCGCGAACATCTCTCCCCCTGATCCGACCGCCGGCTGTCGGATGGGACGACCGCCGGAGCCTCGGCGTCGAGCGGGACGACCCTCGCGGGCCTCGGGCCTCGCACGGACGACCCTCGCGGCCCGTCAGGCCCCTAGCGCTCGACGCGGGCGACGACGATCGCGATGTCGTCCCGCAGCCGCCCGCCGCCGCGCGCTCCGGCGAGCTTCTCCAGGCGCTTCACGAGCGCCCGGGGGGAGGCGGGGCCCCCGCGTGCGAGGTGGCGGCAGAGCTCCGCGGTGGAGATTCCGCGGCGGGGGGCCCCGGCGTCGGTGAGCCCGTCGGTGTAGAGCACTACGCTGGCGCCGGGCTCGAGCGTCACGGCGACGTCGCGCGAGCGGGCCTCGCGGAGCACGCCGAGCAGGGTGCCGGAGACCTCGGGGCAGCGGGTTCTCCCGTCGGCGCCCAGCAGCACCGGGGGGTGGTGCCCGGCGCTGGCGATCGTGGCGCACACGGGGCCGGGCGAGGAGGAGAGGTCCAGGCGGGCGAGGATCACAGTGGCGAAGCGCCCGAAGAGCTCGTGGCTGAGCATGACCTCGTTGACGAAGCCCAGCACCTGCGCGGGGCTGTCCTGGTGCAGCGCGAGCGCGCGAATGCTGTGGCGTACAAGCGCCGTGACCGCGGCCGCCTCGGTGCCCTTGCCGCAGACGTCGCCGACGACGAGCCAGCACCCGGAGGGGACGGAGAAGACGTCATAGAAGTCGCCCCCCACCTCATTGCCCTCGCCGACGGGATGGTAGGCGGACGCCAGCTGCACGCCGGGCACCTCGGGGAGCGCGTCGGGCAGCAGGCTGCGCTGCAGGGTGCGCACGACGTGTGTGCGTTCGGCGTAGAGGTTCGCGTTGTCGAGGGCCATCGCAGCGCGGTTGGCGAGGTCTTGCATGATCGGCAGGTGCTCGGGCAGCAGTTCGCCCCCGCCCGCGAGGCGCAGGAAGGAGAGCGCCCCCAGCACGTGCCCGCGGGCGGTGAGCTTGACGACCACCGCGGAGCGGTAGCCGGCGCGGCGCATGAAGCGCATGTGCTCCTCGCTCTGCGCCGCCTGCCGGAGCGTGGCGGGGTCGGTGAGGTCGTACACCTGCAGGGACTCCTCCGCGCGCAGCGCGTGAGCCACGGGGTGGGGGCCCGAGAGCACGAGTGGCTCCCGAGCGCGCAGCTCCTCCAGACGACGCGTCAACCGCTCCTCCTCGGCGGCGGCGATGGAGTCGCCGATCGTGCCGTCCTCGCGGAGGAGGTCGATCACGCAGAGGTCGGCGAGCTGGGGAACCGCGGTGCCGGCGACGGTCTGGACGGTCTGCAGGGGATCGAGGGAGGCGTCGAGGGAGGCGGTGGCGGAGATGAGCAGGTCCTTCGCCTCGGCCGCTCTGCGCAGCTCGGCGATCTCGCGGATCAGCGCCGCCAAACGCGCGGAGTCCAGTGGATCCGGCCGATCCGGCGGGTCCGGCAAGTCCGGCGGATCCGATGAGTCCAGTGGAGCCGGCTTCTCGTGCACGGCGTCTCCTGAGGTGCCCGCCCCGGTTGCCATCCCCTCTAACGGTAGCCTCAACGTGGTCGGGTGGCTCGCTCGACCTGCACACCGCGGTCGGTGAGGTACCACTCGTTCGAGGATCCCATGATCTGGCCCTCCCCGACGTTGTGCACCAGCTGCAGGCGCTCCAGGCGGGTGAGGAGCTTGGAGATCTGGCCCTGGTCGGTGATGCCGGCGCCTTCGGCGATTTCGCGGTTGCTGGCGCCGGTGTGCTCCCCGATGAAGGTGAGGACGCGCACGGTGCGATAGGTGAGGCGCATGTCGAGACCCTCCAGCGGATCTCTGACGGAGCGCCGCGGGGGCCTTCGGCGCTTGGGCAGCGGGGGGGGCTTGCGGGTCAGCTCGCTGCTGGCCGCCCGGGCGCCGAGGTAGGGGAGCACGATCATGCTCATCAGCGGCCCGAGGAGGGCGGTGAAGGGTTCTCTGTTGCGCGCCAGCAGTCGGGTGTGCAGGACGGCGAAGACCGCCCCGATGACGCCTTCGGCGGTCACGTCGGGCGATTCCTCGGTGGCCCGGGCGACGCGGGCGCCGGCGCTGGTCCGCCCCTTGTCGATCACGTCCTTCAGCTGTGCGAGGACCTGCGTGCGGCGCTTGAGCACGCGGGGGCCCGCCCCCAGGGCCTCCACCACGCAGATCCGTGCCAAGCCGGGCTCCTCGTCCATGAAGCGCAGCATCGCGAGCAGGCCCGCGCGGACGCCCTCCCGCCAGCTCGACTCCCGCTCGTAGGCCTCGCCGACGAGCGCGCTGAGCTGGTCCACGGCTTGGTCGAAGACGGCGAGGAAGCAGTCCTCGCGGTCCTCGAAGAGGTCGTAGAAGGTCTTACGGGAGACCCGCGCTCGGGCGATCACCTGGGCGACGGTCAGGCGCGCGTAGCCGACTTCCTCCACCGCCTTCGCAGCCGCCGAGAGCATGCGGCTGCGCTGAATCTCCGAAACCTGCCCACGTGGCAGTCCATTGGGGCCCGGACGCAACCGCGGGGCCATCGAGCGGGTCCTATCCTTTGAAGCCATCATATTCCGCCTAATCGGTCAGTGTTTTTCACTGTTGAAGCTACGTGGGCGCTGTGGCGCATTCGCGTCACGACTCCCGAGGGGATACGTCGCCCTTGGATCGGCGACGGTGGCCCCCTGATGCTTTCTGCAAAGATTCATGGGTTGACGCAAAGAAGTCGAGGAGCGTCTCCCACTCGTCCGCGAGGAGCTTTCGAGCGACGCCCAGAGTTCCGATAGATCAGATTTAGAGAGAGGGTCAGCTAGTAGTGGGGCCATGCGCCCATTGCATTGTCAACATTGTGTCATTGACAGTCGTGGAACGATCGTAACGCGAGCGGCCGACGGACAATCCGCGGCCACTGTGGCAGCGTCCCCCGGGCGGCCCTCACAACGGGGCCCCAGCGGTCGAACCCGAGCACAAAGCGCGCTCCGCGGGCCACTGATTATCGCAAGCCCACCGAGGCCGATTCCAACTCTCTGCGCGCGCGGTCGCTCGCCGTGCCAGCTCAGGGCGTATCGCGGTAGGCCCGCCGCACGCCCCTACCGAGACACGCCCTCACGGCCGGACCCCGAGATCGGGCTCGGCTCCGCGTCGAGTCCGCCACGCGCTCCAGAGGCGCCCGAGGGCGTAGGAGAGGGCGCTGGCGCTGCCGACGAAGAACCCCACGGGGTAGTTGGTCTGGTAGGAGGCGGCGATCGCGCTCCACACGATCAGCAGCGCAATGACCACCGAGAGCGCCATCGCAAGGGGTGGGCGGTCGGTGAACGATCGGGCGGCCGCGGGGGCGCCTATCATGAGGCTGAAGATCAGCAGGGTCCCGACCACGGGTACCGTCATGGTGGTCGCGAGGGCGAGGAGGGCGAGGAAGAGCATCTCCATGCGAAAGACGCTGATGCCGTGCGCCTCCCCCACCTCGGGGAGCACCGAGGAGAGCATCAGGGGGCGATAGAGGATTGCGATCGCGAGGATGCAGAGGAGGCCGAGGGTCGCGGTTGGGGCGACCTCGTTGCTCGAGATCCCGAGGACCTCGCCGAACAGAAGCGAGTACACCGCGGGCGCGTACTCGGTGCTCACACTGAGGAACAGCGCACCGAGGCCGAGCATCGTCACGAGCGCCAGCGCAGTCGCCACGTCATGGCGACCCCTGCGGCCGAGCAGGCCAATCCCGAGGGCGCCCGCCAGCGAGAAGACGCCGAGGCCGAGGAGCGTGCTGAGGCCCACCAGGCTCGCGCCGGCGGCACCCGCAAAGGAGCCGTTGGGGATCGCGTGGGCCGCGAAGGCGGAGCCGCGTAGGACGGTGAAGAACCCCACCACCCCTGCGACCACCGCAACGATGCTCGCGACCATCCAGGCGTTGACCATGAAGCCCGAGAACATCGCCGCGCCGCTACCCTTCCGGCGCGGATTCGAGGGCCGGTGGCGTGTGGCGGGCCTCCCCGGAGCGGTGCCTGCGTCGCATCTCGGGCACGCCCGAGAGCAGGTAGGCGACGAAGACAAGGCTCACAACGAAGAAGCTCACCGGCCAGCCACGCCCGGCGGGGGGCCATTCGTAGCTGTCGTAGGCGAGCGCGATCCCCAGCCACATCGCCCCGATCCCGACGCCTGCCGCGGCGAGCATCGCGAGCAGGGGGCGCTTGGTCAGGCGCAGCGCTGTGGCGGCGGGGCCGACGAGCAGGGCGGTCGAGAGGATCGTTCCGATCGTGATCGCGGCGAGCGCGGTGGCGAGCGCCAGCGCCAACAGGTAGAGGCCGCCGACGAGTCGCACCGGTATGCCCCGGGCGGCCGCCATCTCGGGGCTCACGGAGCTCAGCAGCAGTGGCCGGTAGAGCGCCAGCATGAGCGTGAGGACGAGCAGGCTGAGCAGGAGGATCAGGGGGATCGTGGAGCTCGGGATCGCGAAGACCGACCCGAACAGGATCGTGACCGTCGCCCCGGTGGTGCTCCGCTGGGTGTCGAGGTAGAGGAAGAGGGCGGCCAGCCCGATCGCGGCGCCCAGCACGATTCCGGTGGCGAGGTCCCGTCCCCGGGGACGCTGGATCCCGATCGCCTCCATCGCCACGGCAGCGATGAGGTTGCCGACCACGAAGCCCCCGAGAGGCCCGACCCCGACCAGGAACGCTCCGGAGCCCCCCGTGGTGCCGGTGTCGCCGAACGCCTCGCCCGCGAAGGACTGTCCGCGCATGACCGTGAATACGCCGACCACCCCGGTGACGATCGCCACCAGCGCCCCCACACCGAGCGCGATGTGGACCGCCGTGCTCGCGAAGAACCCCGGGGCGAGCAGCGGGGCGAGGAGATCGCTCACGAGCGGCGGCACCGGCCTCGAGAGCGGCCCGGGGAACGCCAAGGCGAGCGGGGCGAGGGGGCTGCTCACGAGCGGCTCCCAGCCCCGCAGACCCCCGGGGCAAGGAGGCTCACGAGCGGATCCCGGCCCCGGGGAAGGTCACCTCGTGGCCGGCGAGATCGGAGTCCTCGCCGGCCCCGGCGACGATCAGGACCCGCCCGTGGACATCGAGCACGTCGACGTGGTGGCCGTAGAGCTCGCTGAGCACGTCGGCGCGCACGACCTCGTCGCGGCTCCCGCTCACCGCGCGGCCCGCCGCGAGGTAGACGATGCGGTCCATCACCGGCAGCAGCGGGTTCATCTCGTGCGCGGAGATCAGCACCGAGATCTCCTGCTCGCGGGTGACCCGCGCGAGCAGCCCGACCACTTCCTGGGCGCTGCGCAGGTCGAGGTTGGCGAGTGGCTCGTCCAGTAGCAGCAGCCGGGGCCGCGCGATCAGCGCGTGCGCGATCAGGATCCGCTGCTGCTCGCCCCCGGAGAGCCTGCCGACGCGGGTGTCGGCGAAGGGCAGGGCGTCGACCGCTCCGAGCATCTCCTCGACCAGCGCGCGGCGGGCGCGGGAGGGCCACGGCACCCCGAGCCGGTGGGCGTCCAGACCGAGTCCCACGAGATCGCGCGCCCGCAACGGCAGATCGGGGTCGAGCAGGAACTTCTGGGGGACGTAGCCGACCAGTCCACGCCCCCCCGCGCGGGACCCAAACCCCCCCGCGCGGGACCCAAACACGACGCGTCCGGCGCTCACCGCCTGCAGGCCGAGGATCACCCGAAACAGGGTCGTCTTCCCGGCTCCATTGGACCCGATCAGTCCCGTGAACTCGCCGGGCGCGATGTTGAAGCTCACCCCGTCGAGGATCTTGCGGCCGGAGAGCCGCACGTCCACCCCCTCCACCGCGAGGACATCCCGACTCTCCGGTGGGCTCTCGGGGCTCACAGCTTTTCGGTGGAGAGGCCTTGTCCGACGGCCCTTTCGAGGGCCCTGACCTCGGCGAGCATCCAGGACTGGTAGTCGTAGCCGGGGGTGGGCATGGTCTCGTAGACACCTACGACGGGGATCCCGTAGCGCTTGGCGTCCGCCACGAACGCTTCGGTGAGCGAGCTGGTCACCTGTTGGTTGTGGACGAACACCTTCACCCGGTGCCCCGAGAAGAGGGCTTCCTGGAGGGTCACGTCCTGGGGGGCGGGGTCGGTGCCGTTCATGATGTCCGCCTGCATGCCGAAGGGGGTCAGGTTCTCGATCCCCGCCGCTTCCAGCATGTAGTCGCCCACCGGCTCGGTGGTCGCGGCGGTCACCCCGGGGTAGCGCCTGCTGAATTCCCTCAGCGCCTTCAGCCAGGGTTGCAGCGACGCGTCGAAGGCTCTCGCGTTGGCCCGGAAGTAGGCGGCGTGGGCGGGCGCCAGCGCGGAGAGGTCCCCGGCCAGCGCGCGGGCGACCGCGGGCATCGTGGTGGGCTTGTACCAGAGGTGGGGGTTGGGAGTCGATTCCGGCAGGCCGAGGAGCTTCTGGACGTCGATGACCCTGCGCGAGGAACTGGGGGAGGCCGCCTCGATCTTTTCCATGTAGGTGTCATAGCCCACCCCGTTCTGGACGATCAGCCCGGCGGAGCTGACCGCCTGGGCGACGCTCGGACTGGCCTCGAAGGTGTGGGGATCGGTGTTGGGGTTGCTCTCGATCGCGGTGACCTTGACGTACCGCCCGCCGATCTGGGAGATCACGTTCGCGTACTCGTTCTCGGCACCGACAGCGGCAATGGTGGCGTTCGAGGAGGAGGAGGAGCTTGCTCCACAGCCCGCGAGCGCGAGCAGGAGCGCGAGCAACAGCATCGCCGCCGTCAGGGCAGGGAGGGCGAGCCGGGGCGCGGTGCTGGGTGGGGCGATCTTCATCGGCAACCTCAATCGGGTGGTGGACAGCACGCACGGCGCCTCAGGGCCAGCGGCACGGCACCCTACCACAATAGTGAGTCTGAGTCTTTTTCTTGATTGGAGGCAGGCCCTCAGGTGCTGCAGGCCGCGCAATCGCCGCGAAGGATGACCTCGTGCTCGTGCGTGTCGAACCCCAGGCGACGCGAGAGCCGGTCAATGGAGCGCTCCAGGTCGCCATCGTCAAAGGGCACCAGGCGCCCGCAGGAGTCGCAGAGCAGGTGATGGTGGTGAGCGCCAGCGGGGTCGATCAGCTCGTAGCGTGTCACACCGTCGCCCAGCTCCAAGCGCGCGACAAGTCCGCGCTCCTGCAGAAGGTCGAGGATTCGGTAGATGCTCGCGCGCGCCACACTACGCTCGCCGTCGCGCAGCCGATCTTCGATCTCCAGCGCACCGAGCGCACAGGACTGGCTCGAGAGGAGGTCGATGATCGTGTTGCGCGCGCCACCCCGGTGGTGTCCGGCCTGGTCGAGCACCGCCCGAGCGTGCTCCGCCCACTCCAGTCCACTGACGGCCGACATAGCCCTCATGCTAGCGAGATAGTGAGACCACTTCTTGCTTTAGCGAGGTCGCGCCGCAGATGAGGAGCTCCTGTCGGGGCGAGCTCTACCCCGCCTCCTTCTTCCCCGGTCGAGGATGCATAACATCCACACCGCCGGAGCAGGAGCCAAGGCGATTCCAACCGGACGGCGAGAACCATCGCGGTACAGGACCGTTGCTCCTATGTCAAGGGGGTTTCGGAAATTGCGAGGAAGTGTCCTGCTCGTCGTTGGGGTCAAGCGCACCGTTGCGAGCACACGGCCGTCTCGCCATCTACGATGATGCTCGGCACTTACCGCCAGAGGAATGCCCAGTGCAACTCGCGAGCGATCTGCGCCAATTCATCCAGGACAGCACACCATGACGCTCCTTGACGACGCGATCACCGCCCACGGAGGCTTGGAGCGCTGGCAGGAGATCCATGCGATAGACGTCACGCTGCGCTGCGGCGGGATCGCTATGCCTCTCAAGAGCCAGCCCACTGTCCTTCGCCAGTTCACAGCGACCGTCGATCCTCGGCGCCCGCACGTCGAGCTGCACGGCATCGGCACGTTCGACGCAAGCCAACCTCGCCCGGGCGGGATGGCGCGTCGCCCGCGATGGAGCACCGACGACATCGTCCACTTCGCCGGCTACGCACTGTGGGGCTACCTCGGCGCCCCATTCATCTTCGCCGAGGACGACTTCACTGTCCGTGAGCTGCCCGGTCGCCGGCTGCGCGTCGATTGCCCCGAGCGTGTCCCCGCCCACAGCCGCCGACAGACCTTCCACTTTGACCACAACGCCGTGCTGCAGCGCCTGGACTACACCGCCGAGGTGTTCCTCGGTCCGCTCGGCCGCACCCAACACCGCTGCTTCGACCACACCTGGATTGATGGCCTACTCATCCCGACACGCAGGCGGGTCACACCACGCGGCCTGCCCACGCCCACCCTCGTCAGCATCAACATCGACAAACTACACGCCAGCTGAGACTCACGTCTCGCACGGCACGCCGTTGGGCGCAGCGGTTCTCAGCGCACAAGTCGTACTGGCGGTGCCGGAGGACGGAGCAGGAGCCGGCGGTAGTGGCGTGCGAGGTGGCGCTTGAGGCAGCGCATCGCCTCCATACGACTCTTGCCCTCGGCTTCCTTGCGCAGCAGGTAGGCACGAGTCTCGGGGTCGATCCGTCCGCGGGCGATCGCGATGACGTGAAGCGCGCGGTTGAGCTGGCGGTTGCCGGCGCGGTCGAGGCGGTGACGCTCGTGGCGGCCGGAGGAGACGGGGATCGGCGCGACGCTGGCGGTCCTGGCGAAGTGCGCGTCGCTGGGGAAGCGCTGCGCGCCGGCGGTCTGTCCGATCAGGATCGCGGTGCAGAGCGGGCCGCAGCCGGTCTCGGCGAGCAGCTCGGGGCGCTGGGCGCGCCTTTCAATGCGGCAAGGCGACCCGGGCAAGGACAATCGTCGTAGAACTTCGCTTCCCGAAGGAGTTGCCGAGCGCGAGCCTATCCGAGGGCGTCGTCTTGGTCTCGCGCCTCAAGAGCGGCTATCAGGTCTGGGGGTAGCTCACTGACGGGGGGAAACGGTGCCACATTGATGTCACAGCCGTTCCTAGGGACGCGAAAATCCTGTACTGGACAGGCTTTCCGGCGATACCGCCAACGGGATTCGACCCGTGTTACCGCCGTGAGAGGGCGAACGGGCGTCCGCCACCATCCGGCAATATCCGTTGTATACAGGGGAAACACGTAGACAGCCCGATGCCGAATCACGCTGCCGGTGCGTGGGATGTGTGTCAGGAGTGTGTCGACGTGACCGCACAGCGGCTTCAAGCCCGACGAGTCGCTTGTCGATGCTGTTCGTATGGCCATGCTCCACGTGACCAGAGACCGTCACCGCTCGCCGCCTAGCCGTCGGGCGCTCGCGGTTCGAGGAAGGGCGTTCCTGGTCGTGGTCTGCGGATTCCTCGTGATGTCTGTCATCCTGATCGCGGCCGGTCTTCGCCATCGGGCGCTTGAGCAGCCCATTTCGGGTGGGATAGAGGCTTCCGGCACGGTCATAGACGAACACGTGACGGAAGGGACCAAGGGATACGCCTACCAGCCGGTTGTGGCGTTCATCGACGACGCTGGCAGACGGATTGTGTTCAACCCGCCAGGCCGCAGCACACCAGCCGGGGTCGGGAGCAAGGTCTTGGTGTCCTATGACCCCCGTGACCCTGCCGAAGCTCACTATCTGTCCGACAACGCGCCTTGGCGGTGGCAACTCGGCGCTGGCGTGTTCATTCTCGCCGTGTCTCTGGTCGGAATCTGGCTCGTCGCTCGTGTGATGTTGGGTCGGCCGCCGATCGGGGCGACCCCGACGAGCAATCCGTTCGGGTAGGTGCGGGGTGTTGAAACGGGCCGCAAGCTCCGCGAAAGCCTGGGTACGGGGTCGAGCCGATATGCAGGCGCTCGGACGCGAGCTCAGAGTCTACGTCCTCGGAGCCGAGCAGCGATCCAACGACGCTCATTCGGCGATTGGCCCCCGGTTCGGGGTGTTCCCTACTGACTTCTTCCGGTGGACGCGGCGCGAACACACCATGCGCTGAAGTTTGAGATGGTTTTCGCCAAGGTGATATTCGTCCTGTTCGGCATCGGTGGGATCGCGCTGATTCGATGGAGCCGACAGATCTCGGACGCAAACGTCGCCGCGAACCGGGCAGCCGCCGATTCGCTTGGCTTCGGGCCGCATCAGCGGTTGATGGCAAAGCCGTGGATTCCTGCGTACAGCCGCCTCGTGACGGTACTTGTAGGCGTGGTCTGGATCATGCTCTGCGTGTTTGTGCTGGTCGCCGTCCATTAGCGCGGACGCGCGAAAGCGCAGTTGACGAGCAGGAATCCGAGTGAGGCACGACGCTCGCCGTGTGGTGCCGTAAACCGGACACGCTGCGATCTGGCACTCGCGGATGGGGCGACCGAGCACGTCATGCCGGATGACCGGCTTGGTTCACGGACACCCCAGGGGACCCGCACCAGCGCGGAGGCCAGTAGCCGACCCAACAGCAACAGCGAGCTACCCCGGCGCGGGCTTCGCCCGCTGTGACCGAGCCCTCCCCTGTGGTCGGCTCTCTGATCGACCCCGGCGCTGCACGCCTACGGCCTACGGGTCTGCTCGCTTCGCCGCAGCCACCACGCCCGCCTGCGCAGAACCCTTCGGCCTGCGCCGCTCGCCTTCGGCTTCGCCGCACCCGGCGCACAGCACCACGTCCGTTGCTCCTATGTCAAGCGAGATCCGCAATTTGCGGGAAATGCAAGACGCTGGGGAGAGAGAGTGGCCTAGATCACCTTCGCAACGCGCCCTTCCCTGTCATCGAATGGCGAGACATGAATCTCGATGCCGGTTCGCTGCTCGCCAAGGAAGTCTGTGTAGCTCACCAGCAGCTTGTAGAGAGAACGGGCGTCGATATCCCCGGGTTCCTGCAACGCGATCTGAAGGTCGATCCTCGTTGTCTCTTCCGGCGCTACGCGCTTGCGTCGAACCGTGACATTAGCTACGCGATGAGCGGGGTTTACCGCTGTAACCCCTGCGATGATGGCCATTCCCTGCCCGACGTTTCGCAAGGCCAGGCTCATGTAGGCCACGCTCGGGCTTTCTCGCAGATGCAGGGCGCGTGGATCAATCTCCTCCTCGGGTCCTCCTGATTGGACGGTGATCGTCTTCCCAAGAACCCGACGATGTGCTGGGTTGGGGTTGTCGTGTGCGCCCATGTCGGGGTAGATGGGTCCCCACCGGTCGATGTCGGTCAGCAGCGGACGGTAGCTCGCCTCAAGTTGTCGCTGTGCTTGCGTGAGTGCATCCCGCGCATCCGATCGAGCTTCTTCCGCTGCTTCCCGTGTCTGGATCACGAGACGTGCCGTAGCTATCGCCAAGATCAACGTGCCGAACACCAGGCCAAGCGTGCTCCACGCCGCTAGCTGTCCTCCTCCTCGATGACGATGGCCAGCCGTGGGACAAGAGCGCCTGGCAGGTGTGGGCGCGCGACCGCTGGACGCCCTCCTGTCGCGCCGTCGGCCTGGACCCCGTGCCGCGCCCCTATGACCTGCGCCACAGCTTTGTATCGCTGCTGCTCGCCGCGGGCCGTCAGCCGCTGTGGATAGCCAAGCAGGCCGGGCACTCGCTGGCGGTGCTGCTCTCGACCTACGCGCACCTGATTGATGAGTTCGCCGAGCACGAGCGCGTCGATCCGGAGACCGAGATCGCCAAGGCGCGCGAGACGGTATGTGCGCCTAGAGTGCGTCAGAGGGTCCCACGGAGAACCCCTCAGCGCCTGAATCGGCGACAAAAAAGCCCCGCATAGCAGGGCTTTTGGGGAAGTACCGCCAACGGGATTCGAACCCGTGTTACCGCCGTGAGAGGGCGGCGTCCTAGTCCCCTAGACGATGGCGGCTCATTGCAGAGGAGACCCGAGGCTA
Source organism: uncultured Solirubrobacterales bacterium (assembly GCA_963713985.1). Lineage (GTDB taxonomy): Bacteria > Actinomycetota > Thermoleophilia > Solirubrobacterales > Solirubrobacteraceae > Palsa-744. Next base: position 3,691,636 of record OY970219.1, read on the forward strand.
GCAAAGCGAGCCACTGCGTAGCCCGCCATCGCAGCAGAGCTGCCAGCCCATCGGACGGCCGTGCGATATCGTCGGCGATCCACCGCGCGGATGTGGCGGAATTGGTAGACGCGCACGGTTCAGGTCCGTGTGGAGGTAACTCTGTGGAGGTTCGAGTCCTCTCATCCGCATTTTCGGCAGGTTGAGCGTCGCTAACCGAACCACGTGCTGTGGCCAGCGTCATAGGGTCCGTGTGCGGCAGCTCCTTCCGTACGTCCGATGACGTACAATACAGGCATGGCGTCCAAGACCGAGCGACTGAGCCTCCGCCTGACCCCCAAGCAGGACATGGTTCTGCGCCGCGCCGCAGAGGCCCGCGGCGAGTCGACGAACGACTACGTGCTGCGCCATGCCGTGGAAGCCGCGGAGCTCGACCTCGCCGATCGTCGCGTGTTCGCCCTCGACGACGCGGCTTGGAACGAGCTGCAGGGCCTGCTCTCCGCGACGCCATCGCAGCTTCCGCCGGCGATGGCCAGGCTGCTCTCCCAGCAGTCGGTGCTCGAGCGACCTACACGTTGAGCTACAGCGGCCCAACCCTGCTGACCAGCGAGCACGGGCTGGAGGGGTTCGACTGTGGTGAGCCTGCACTCAATGACTGGCTCGCGCGCCGAGCGCTTGGCAACCAGGCGGCCGGCACAAGCCGCACGTGGGTCGTAATCCACGAGCCGACCGGGATGGTCGTAGCGTACTACGCATCCTCTACCGCTTCGGTGATGCGCGCCGCGGCGCCGCGGCGCATCGCCCGGGACCAACCCGCCGATCTGCCAGCGATCCTGCTCGGACGAATGGCCGTCGACAGCCGCCACCAGAGCAAGGGCCTCGGCGCGGCCATGCTCAAGCACTTCATGACGAAGGCAATCGAGGTCTCCGAAAAAGTCGGGGTAAGACTTGTCCTCGTACACGCCAAGGACGAGCAGGCGAAGGACTTCTATCTGTATCACGGCTTCGTCGAGTCACCGATCGACCCGCTCACCCTGATGATGCTGCTTCCTTCCACCAGTCGCGACCCACGATCTACTCAAAGCTGAGAGACTTCGCCCTGAATCGTCGTGGCAACATCGTCGACGATTGCTAGCGACGCTCTACTGAGGTGACGAGGGTCTCGATGTCGGGGACCGAGTAGCGAACGGCGAGCTCGACGACCGGCTCGTTGCGGTTTTTTTTGAGGCGCACGTCCCACGGATAGCTGTTCATGGGCTTGAACGTGTCGGCTCCTCGACGATCCCGCGATATTGCATGAACCCGGTGGAGATCAGCGACACGCGTGCGCCGGTGACGCTTTCGATCTCGTCGATGAACCGAATCGGCCCGGGCGTGAGCTGGTCAAAGCGCCAGGCTTTGGTGTTGCTTGCGTCGATGTAGGCGGCGAAGGTGAGCGCTATGTCGGTCGGAGCATTCAGCAGGGCGGCCTTGCGCAACAGATCCCACTCGAACTCACCAACGCGGCTCAGCGTGCGGGTCTGGCCTTTCAGGTTAAGCGAGTACTTGGCGGACCCGCCCTGGGCAGGCGCGGCTCTGGCGGGAGGGGGCTGGCCCGGACTAATCGTTTCTCAACGGAAACTGCCCTGAGCCGATCTCCGTGCCAAACGTCGATTGCAAAGTGACCGAAGAACGGGCCTAACCTATATATCGCAACTTTGAGCGACCGATGGTGTTCGCTGGTGGCATGTGGCATGTGGGGTCTTGTCGTCTGAACCGGGGGGCTCGGAAAGTGTCACTCTGCGCCGGTGCGGCGCGGCGAGGGCGGATGAGCCTCCCACCGACGTGACTGGTGCCCGATCGCGGCGCGCCCCGTGCGCCGCGCGGCTTGTCCCCGCACTCGTCCTCGTTGCCTGGGCACTACTGCTGGCAGCCTGGGTCATGGGCAACGCCCCCTTCGCTGCTCCCGATGAGTTTGAACACTTCATTCGCGCCATCGGCGTCAGCGAGGGTCACCTGATAGGCGAGCCGACTCGGGCGCGCACAAGCGGATCAACGCCAACCCAGATCGCGTCGACGTCGCAGGCGGCGCGCGTCGTGTCGCTGCCGGCGGACCTGAACCCGGAGCCGTTTGCCTGCGAGCTTGGGCCGGGCGAGCGCAGCGCGGCGTGCCAGAACACGGCCAACCCGCACCCGCCGCCGGCGGCGCTCGTCACCGCGGTGGGCAACTACCAGCCGTTTCCCTACCTCCTGCCCGCCCTTGCGCTGCGCGCCGGAGGTTCTCCTCCCGCGGCGCTGCGGCTCGGGCGTGCGGCAGAGGCGCTCACCGTGCTCGCGTTGCTCGCGATTGCTGTCCTTGCGCTCCATGACGCTGAGAGCCCTCTGGTTTCCCTGCTCGGCCTGTTGCTCGCCGTGACCCCGATGGTGCTCTTTTGCGCATCCTCCCTCAGTGGGAGCGGGACGGAGATCGCTGGTGCCGCGGCGTTCTTCTCATGCCTGCTGCGCGTCGGCCGGCCCGCATCGGTGCCGGCACGCTGGTGGGCCTTCACGGCGATCAGTGGCGCGACGCTCGCACTCAGCCGCTCGGCCAGCCCAGCCTGGCTCGTGCTGGCGCTGCTCATCGCTGTGGGCTGGAGCGGACCCCAAGCGTTCATCCGCCGCTGGACAGGGGGTTGGGAACCGCGTGTCACGGCCGGCGCGCTCGTACTCGCGGTGGGCCTGAACCGGGTCTGGGAAGGGCTATACGGCTCGCGCCTCCCACTCGACACGACCAAGCTGCACGCGGGTCTGGTCGCCGGTGCGCACGAATGGTGGAAAGCACTACCCGATTTGGTAGGCAAGTTCGGTTATCTTGACGTCAAGCTTCCGTTGGTCATCCCGCTTGCGTGGTTTGGGCTGGTGTTTGCCCTCCTCGGGGGCGCCGTCCTGGTGTGCGGACGACGCGAGCGTCTTCTGCTGACGATCGTGCTCGTCGCCGGGCTCGTCGGGCCAGTCATCTTCTACGCCCTGCTCATCCGACCCACCGGGTTCGGGTTGCAGGGACGCCACGTCCTCCCCATTCTCGTCGCGGTGCCCCTCCTCGCGGGCGAGGTACTGAACCGCCACCGTGACCGCGCCAGGGCTGACTGGCTGACACTCCTCACTGTCACGATTCCGGTTGCTGTCGGCTTCATGCAGGTGGCCGCCTGGTACGTGAACGCCAGGCGCTATGCCGTGGGCGGCTCCGGCCCCGAGTGGTTCCTGGGCCGCGCCGCTTGGACTCCGCCGGTGGGCTGGTGGACGTGGCTCACCGCAGTCGTACTCGCTGGCGTGTGCCTCGGCGCGGTCGCCCTCGCCGACCGCGAGACGGCCACTCACACATCGCCATATCGACGGTGGCCTTGAGCGGCTCAGCTGGACCGCCGGGCGTGCCGATCAGGAGAGGGTGGACGCCTCCGCATATGCCTTCGCGCACGGAGTCCGCCGGACGCGCAACACACTGCGCAGCTGGCAGCACGACCGGTGGAGGATCCTGTGTCGGTGGACCGCCGGCTCCGCGTTCGCGGCCTGCGGATTGCTGGTCGCGGTGCTTGCAGTCTCCGCCCTCTCGAGCACCGGCGCCGAACCGATCCCGGCCGAACCGCCGTTCGCCGTCGGGAACGCGGCCGACATCACGGGTGTCATCGGTCACAACCTACTCGTGCTGGCGCTGCACGCGATGGCCTGTGTGGCCGGCTTCATCGCAGGCAGCTCACTGCCGCTGCAGGCCGACTCGCACCGCGGGGCCTCACGCTGGGTTCACAAACACGGAGGGAGGATCGCGATCGGGTTCGTGGTGTGCGCCACCACGTTCTCCCTTTCCGCGCAGGCCTACCTGCTCGGCAACCGGCTCGCCGCCTTTGCCCACTTTCTCGGCGTTCCTCCAGCGCTGCTCCTACTCGCCGTCCTCCCCCACGCGGTGCCCGAGCTGATCGCGCTGTTCCTCCCGCTCGCCGCATGGATCATCGCCAGCCGCCGCGGCGAGTGGGACCAGTTGCTCGCCGCGACGCTCGTCACGGTCGTCGTCGCGATACCCCTGCTCCTGGCCGCCGCGCTCATCGAGGTCTACCTCTCCCCCCATCTGTTCCACGCACTGGCCGGCGCACACCTCCACCCCACGCCTCCCCCGGGGCAGTAATCGACGCTCTCCGCTCCCGGCGTCGCGCAGCCCACAGCCCACAGCCCACACCGGGCAATATCGAGCCCAGACCCTCCTCACTCGAGGCGCCCGGCGGTCGCTATGTCGGAACCGCTCGGTTCTCAGCGGGGCTGGGGCACAATCCGGATGTACGGCTTGGGCGTCTTCCACCCATCCGGGTAGGTCGCTTTGGCCTCCTCGTCGGAGACCGACCCCGCGATGATCACGTCCTCCCCGGGCTGCCAGTTGACTGGCGTCGCCACCTTGTGGCCGGCGGTCAGCTGCAGCGAGTCGATCACCCGCAGCACCTCGTCGAAGTTCCGGCCAGTGGTCATCGGGTAGACGAGGATCAGCTTGATCTTCTTGTCGGGGCCAATCACGAAGACGTTGCGCACGGTCTGGTTGTCGGCCGGCGTCCTCGCGTCGGAGTCGCCCGCGGTCGCCGCCGGGAGCATCCCGTAGAGCTTGGAGACGTTGAAGTCACCGTCGCCGATGATCGGGTAGTTGGGCGCGTACCCCTGGGTCTCCTCGATGTCGCTCGCCCACTGTGCGTGCTTGCCCGTCTGGTCCACCGAGAGGCCGATGATCTTCACGTTGCGACGGTCGAACTCGGGCTTGATCTTCGCCATGTAGCCCAGCTCGGTGGTGCACACGGGCGTGAAGTCCTTGGGGTGGGAGAACAGCACCGCCCACGAGTCGCCGATCCAGTCATGGAATTTGATGTGGCCCTCGGTGGTGTCGGCCTCGAAATCGGGGGCCGTGTCTCCTAGCTGCAATCCCATTTGTCTGCTTCCTTTCGGTCCACGCTGGTTGGTTTCGATTTGCGCCGGTCTGCCGGTGTCGCAGTAGCCACGGTCTCGGGCCTGGCATCGCCGCAAGCATTGTCGCAGCCCCTGGAATGATCACTGATTCTATCGATATCATGCGACTTTCCCACGGTGCGGATATCATGCGACTTTGTCCGCGGTGCGCTGCGGCTCAGAACAGGCTCCCCTGCGAGGCACGTGGCTCACTGGGTGGGTCCCTCGGCACCGAGGGAGCTCCCCACCGTCCGGCGGCTCCGGCCACCCCCCGCCCGCGCACCAACCCGGCTAGGCGCTCACGCTCATCGCGGGGGGCGTAGGCGCCGCGGCGGTAGAGCTCCTCGTAGCGCTCCACCAGCTCCGGCCGCCGAGCCTGCAGCCACTGCATGAAAACATCCCTCACCCCCCCGCGCAGGTGCAGAGCCACTCCGCCGATGCTCTGCGCACCCGCGTCGATCGCGCCCTGCAGCAGGGGCTCCAGCTGGTGGGGAGCGTCGTTGATCCCGGGCATCAGCGGGGCGATCAGCACGCCCGTGGGGATGCCCGCGCGGTTGAGCTCCGCCACCGCCTCCAGGCGAGCGCGCGGGTTGGGGGTGTGCGGCTCGGTCGCACGCCACGCCCGCTCGTCGAGCGTGGGGATCGACAGGCTCGCGCTGATCCTCGTGCGCTGCGCGATTTCGCGCATCAGCCCCAGGTCCCGCAGCAGCAGCGGCGACTTGGTCAGCACCGAGCAGGGATTGCCCGCCCCGCCCGCCGCGTCGCGCAGCGCCTCCCAGATGCCCTCCATCAGCCGGTAGCGGCCCTCCACCCACTGGTAGGGGTCCGTGTTGGTGCCCAGCGCCACGTGCTCCCCCCGCCACGACGGGCGCGCCAGCTCCACGCGCAGGACCTCCGGGGCATTCACCTTGACCACGATCTCCCGCTCGAAGTCCCGTCCGGCATCGAAACCGAGGTACGTGTGGGTGGGCCGCGCAAAGCAGTACACGCACGCGTGGCTGCACCCCCTGTAGGGGTTGATCGTCCAGCGGAACGGCATCCGCGAGCGCCCCGGCACACGGTTGAGCACCGAGCGCGCCCGCACCTCGTAGAAGCGCATGTCGAGCGCCTCCGGCGCCTCGAAGCGCCGCACCACCGCCTCCTCGCGGTAGCCCGGCAGACGCCGCTGTTCCTCCGCGTCCCGAGTCAGGTTGCTCCAGCGCACGAACATATGTTCGCACACCCCGCATCCGTCACCTGCGTCTTCGTGGATCGCGATGATGGGGCGTGTCGATTTCGCGCACCCCCGTTCGACGCATGGGTAGAACCGGATACAGGCCCCGCCGAGACGATCGGCAGGGCGGCCCGGCCCCCCGACCAAAAGGAGTCACGACGATGCGATTCATGATGATCATGATCCCGAGCCCCAAAGACGAGGCTGACTGGGAGCCAAAGCCCGAGGACGTCGGCACGATGACGAGGTACAACGAGGAGCTCACGAAGGCGGGCGTACTGCTCGCGCTCGACGGGCTGCAGCAGACCTCGAGGGGCGCTCGCGTCGCGTTCGCCGGCGGGAAGCCGACGGTGACCGATGGCCCCTTCACGGAGGCCAAGGAGGTGATCGGCGGGTACTGGATGATCCAGGCGCGCTCGAAGGAGGAGGCGGTGCAGTGGGCCTCGCGCTGCCCCGCAGCGGACGGCGACGTGATCGAGGTGCGCCAGGTGTACGAGATGGCGGACTTCCCGCCCGAGGTCCAGGAGGTTGCGCGGTAGGCGCTCCGCTATGAGGCCCTCCGACACGCACGGCTCCGATCGAAGAGGCCGGGAGGATCGGCCGTACGGTGGGCGCCCTCTCGTAGGACCCTCCGACAGGCACGGGTCCGATCGAAGAGATCAGGAGGATCGGCCGCACGGTGGGCGCCCTCTCGTGGGACCCTCCGACACGCACGGCTCCGATCGAAGAGATCAGGAGGATCGGCCGCACGGCGGGCGTCCGCTCGTGGGGCCCGCCGACACCAACGGCGCGATCGAGGCGGTCTGGAGGATCGAGTCGGGCCGGCTGATCGCGAGGTTGACGCGGATGGTGCGCGACGTGGGCCTCGCCGAGGAACTCGCGCAGGAGGCGCTCGTGGCCGCGCTCGAGCAGTGGCCGGAGTCGGGCGTCCCGGAGAACCCGGGCGCCTGGCTCATGGCCACCTCCAAGCACCGCGCGATCGACCTGCTGCGCCGGGGCGCACGCCTGGAGCGCAAGCACGAGGAGCTCGCCCGCGAGCTTCAGAGCGGTGGTGGGGAGGTCATCGAGGGGCTCGATCTCGCCGAGGAGGAGGAGATCGGCGACGACCTCCTGCGCCTGATGTTCATCTGCTGCCACCCCGTGCTCCCCGCGCCGGCGCGCGTGGCCCTCACACTGCGCCTGCTGGGGGGTCTGAGCACTGCAGAGATCGCGCGGGCGTTCCTCGTCCCCGAGCCGACCGTGGCGCAGCGGATCGTGCGTGCCAAGCGGACGCTCGCGGAGGCGCGCGTCCCCTTCGAGCTGCCGAGCACCGAGGAGCTCTCCGACCGTCTCTCCTCGGTGCTGGAGGTCATCTACCTGGTCTTCAACGAGGGCTACTCCGCGAGAGCGGGCGAGGAGTGGATGCGCCCGGAGCTCTGCGAGGAGGCCCTGCGACTCGGGCGCATCCTCGCCGAGCTCGCCCCGGAGGAGCCCGAGGTGCACGGCCTGGCGGCGCTCATGGAGCTCCAGGCCTCGCGCCTGCGCGCACGTGTCGGCCCCGGGGGAAAGCCCGTGCTGCTGCTCGACCAGGACCGCGCGCGCTGGGATCGCCTGCTCGTCGACCGCGGCCTGGCGGCGCTTGCGCGCGCGGAGCGCCTGGGCGCACTCGGCCCTTACGCCCTGCAGGCAGCGATCGCGGCCTGCCACGCGCGTGCGCGTGAGGCCGATGAAACCGAGTGGGTGCGCATCGCGGCGCTCTATGACGCGCTCGCCCAGCTCGCGCCCTCGCCGGTTGTGGAGCTCAATCGCGCGGTCGCGCTCGCGATGGCGTTCGGCCCCGCGGCGGGCCTCGAGCTCCTGGACTCGCTGGCGTCGGAGCCCTCGCTACGGGGCTACCACCTCCTGCCGAGCGTGCGCGGTGACCTGCTCGCGAGACTCGGCCGCCTCGAGGAGGCGCACGCGGAGCTCGAACGCGCGGCTTCGCTCACCCAGAACGCGGCCGAGCAGCGACTGCTGCGCGAGCGCGCGGCGGCGTGCGCCTGGACGTCCACGCCCCCGTGAGCCCCGCGCCGGTGGGGCGCGGGGCGGCGTCACGTTTCAGGCGCTCAGCGTTCGGCGCCGGGGCGCAGCACCATCCGGATGGCGAGACCGGCGGCGAGCAGCAGCACGCCGGCGCCGACGACCCACGTGAGGTTCAGCCCGGTGAAGGGCAGTGTGGACGCTTTCGCCGTGGGGGTCGTGGTGGTGACGGCCGGTTCAGTGGTGACAGCCGGTTTGGTTGCTTCTTTGGAGGGTTCGACAGCTTTTTTGGCTTCGGTTTTCGTGGTGGGTGTGGGCGGTTTCTGGCTGTAGCCCGAGGTCCCGCTGCTCGCCAGGGCGGGCGCGGCGGGGACGAGCAGCGCCAGCGCAGCCGGCACTGCGAGCAGCTCGCGGCGCGCGATGCGCCGCAGGAGCCGGCGCCGCGCCGAGCTCCGATCGGTCATCTCCTCGATCGACGCTGCGCCTGCTGTCCGTGACCTGCTCGAGCTCATCTGATGGGTCCGCATCGTGCGCACCTCCCGTGTTCGGTGTTCGATTGTGGTCTCAGCGGGGACGGGACCGCTGTGTGGGTCGAGCCGAAGTCTATTGCCACGCCAAGATCGCTTCTTTCCCGCTTCCCCTCCCCTTCCACCCCAGGTCCCGTTCTCCTGCCCGCGCGCCCCCGTTCCTTCCGCTCGCTGCCTCCCGGGACCACCCCGCCTCGAGACGAGGTGCTGCCGGCGCGCAGGAACTCGATGAGCAGCTCGTTGACCCGCTCGGGGGCGTCGTGCTGGACCCAGTGGGTGGCCTCGGGGATCCACTCGGTGCGCCTCCACGTAGTGCAGGCGCACCCCACCGACGTCGGCTTAGGAGTCGCGGAGATCAGCCCCGCCGAGCTCCACGGGAGCCGCGCTCACGCTCATCGAACGGACTCCGCGCGCGGCGGTGGCGCCACCGCGCCCCCGACCGACACGCGCCCCTCCAGGGAGCCCTCCTGCAGGCGGGCGCGCAAGACCTTCTTGTCGAACTTGCCCACGCTCGTCTTGGGGACCTCGGCGATGAACGCGAACTCGTCGGGCAGCCACCACTTGGCCACGCGGGGGCGCAGGTGCTCGATCAGCTCCTGCGGACCCGCGGTGGAGCCCTCGCAGAGCACCACGCAGCAGAGTGGGCGCTCGGCCCAGCGCTCGTCGGGCTTGGCGATCACGGCGGCCTCGATCACATCGGGGTGGGCCATCAGCTCGTTCTCGAGCTCCACCGAGGAGATCCACTCCCCGCCGGACTTGATCACGTCCTTGGAGCGGTCGGTGATCCGCACGAAGGCCTGCTCGTCGATCGCCGCGATGTCCCCCGTGCGCAGCCACTCCCCCTGGAACTTCTCATTCCCGGAGTCGTCCTTGTAGTAGCTGGAGGCGATCCACGGGCCCCGCACCTGGATCTCCCCCGTGGACTCCCCATCCCAGGGGACCTCCTCGCCGTCGTCGCCCATCAGGCGCAGCTCCACCCACGGCAGCGGCTTGCCCTGCAGCGCGCGCTCGTCCCAGTAGCGCTCGTCGTGGCCGCGGGCCTCGGAGGGTTCGGAGAAGGTCGCCACGGGACTCGTCTCGGTCATCCCCCACCCCTGGTGGATCACCACTCCGTGGCGCTCCTGGAAGTCCTTCATCAGCTGCCGCGGCACCGCCGAGCCCCCGCACACCGAGTTGGTCAGCGAGGTGAGGTCCACCTCGTGGGTGTCCGCGTAGCGCAGCAGGTCCGCGAAGATCGTCGGCACGCAGCCCACCACGGTGGGGCGCTCGGACTCGATCGCCCGCACCAGCGGCTCGGCCTGCAGGAAGCGGTCGGGCATCACCAGGTCCGCCCCGCAGAGCGCCGCCGCGTGCGGGATCCCCCAGGCGTTGGCGTGGAACATGGGGACCACCACCAGCGCGCGCTCGCGCCGCGAGAGCCCCAGGTTGTCCGCCATCAGCGACGCCATCGCGTGCAGGCAGATCGAGCGGTGCGAGTAGAGCACCCCCTTGGGGTTGCCCGTGGTGCCGCTCGTGTAGCAGAGCGCCGACGCCTGGCGCTCGTCGAGCTCGGGGTACTCGAAGGGGCCGGCACCGGCCTCCTCCAGCAGCTCCTCGTAGCGCAGCACGTTCGGCAGGGAGCCGGCGTCGCCATCGCCCATCACGACGAAGTGGCGCACCCCCTCGAACGTGGGGGCGAGCGGCTCCAGCAGGGGTACGACGGAGTCATCGACGAAGATCACCCGGTCCTCGGCGTGGTTGACGATGTACGTCAACTGCTCCGCGAACAGGCGGATGTTCAGGGTGTGCAGCACCGCCCCCACGCAGGGGATCGCCATGTAGAGCTCGAAGTGGCGCTGGTTGTTCCACGCGAACGTCGCCACCCGGTCCCCCTGCTCGACCCCCAGCCGCTCGAGCACGCGGGCGAGGCGATCCACGCGCTCGTTGACCTCCCCGAAGCTCGCGCGCACCGTCCCCTCCGCGGTCAGCGTCACCACCTGGGCGGAGGGGTGGCAGTCGCGCATCCGCCGACGCGCGTGCTGGAGCGTGAGCGGGAAATCGTTCTGCATCAACCCTTCGAGCATCTGACCCATCCTCGTGGCTCCCTCTGTGGCGTGTGTTGGGCGCGTCGGCAGACCCATGGTAAACCCACGAGCGCCCCCGGTGGCAATCTCCGCCGCAGGCGCCCGCCCCCCTCTCCCTCGCCCTCAGGCGGGTCTGGGGAGCAGCGCGTAAGTGGCAGATCAGGGCGTGGTCGGGGGCAGCAGCGCGAGCAGCGGATCGACCTCGCTCCCACGCGGGAGCGGCAGCCGCTCGGGGGCGTACCAGCGGACCTCCGCGATCTCCACGGGGTCGGTGCGCACCAGCGTGGGGTCGGGAAGCTCGGCGTGCATGCACGTGAGGCGCACCGTGATCCCCTCCAGGCGGGTGTCCAACGCAGCCAGCTCCCGCAGCCCCAGGTCGCGCACCCCCAGCTCCTCCTCCATCTCCCGCGCCGCGGCTAGCGGCGGCGGCTCGCCGCGGCGCACCGCGCCGCCCGGCAGATACCAGGTGTCCCGTCTGCCGTAGGTGTGGCGCACCAGCAGCACCTCGCCATCATGGGTCAGCACGCACTTCACGCCGTCGCCTCGGCGCCGCCACACCAGTGCGCGCAGCTGCACGCCCCGCCACGCCACCCTGTAGAGGCGCTGCAGCAGCGCGACGCGCAGGGAGCGCACTAGCGACCGATTCGGGAGACACTCGCTTCGCTCGCATCCCCGATTCGAGGAGCATCCCCGTTTCGAGGAGCTGTCAGATCGCGGTAGACCCCGCGTGTGCGGCGGGCCACGTCGCTCCAGTCGAAGCTCAGCACGTGCTCGGAGGCCTCCGCCACCAGGCGCTCGCGCAGCTCCCCGTCGGTGAGCAGGCGCTCGATCATCACGCCCAGGTGCGCGGCGTCGCCGCCGTTGAAGCGCAGGCCCACCCGCTCCCCCGCGGGCACCACCTCGCGCAGGCCCCCGGTGTCGGCCACGATGCAGGGGCAGCCCGAGGCCATCGCCTCCAGGGCCACCAGCCCGAAGGGCTCGTAGATTGAGGGCACCACGCAGAGGTCGGCGATGCGGTACAGCGAGTGCAGCGCGTCGTCTCCGATCCACCCCAGGAAGGCCCCGTGATCGAGCAGCCCCAGGCGCCGCGCCTGCTCCTTGAGCTCCTCTTCGTGCGTTCCGCTGCCCGCCACGAGGAAGCGCACGTCCCCCAGCCGCTCGATCACCCCGGGCAGGGCGTCGAGCGCGAGCTGGAAGCCCTTCTCGTACACCAGGCGCCCCACCAGCACCACGAGGCGCTCGTGGGGGGCCGCGAACTCGCGCCGCAGCGCGTCGAGATCACCCACCGGCCGCAGGTCGCGGGGGTCGATCCCGTTGGGGATCACCGTGATGCGGCTCTCCTCGATGTCGAAGATGTCCGCCACGTGACCCCTCATGTAGTGCGAGCAGGTGATCACGGAGTCCGCCCGGTGCGCCATCCACCGCTCCACCCCGTGGATGTGCGCCTGGGGCTCATCCTGCACCCAACCCTGGTGGCGCCCGTGCTCGGTCGCGTGGATCGTCGTGAGGTAGGGCACCCCCAGGTGCTCCGCCAGTGCGGCCCCCGCGCGCGCCACCAGCCAGTCGTGGCCGTGCACGAGCTCATAGCGGCGCTCCCCCGCCAGCGTCTCCCCCACCTGGAGCATGTCGCCGTTCATCCGCTCCACCCACCCCACGAAGCGATCCAGGTCGCGGGGCCAGCTGGGCTCGGGCACGCGGTACACACGCACCCCCGCCCGCTCCTCCACGGCGTGGCGGCCGCTCTCCAGGCGCTCCCCCGCACCGCGGGTGAGGACATCGACCGCAACCCCCTGGCACACGAGCTCCTCCGCCAGCTTGCGCACGTGTCGCGCGAGGCCCCCCTCGATCACGGGCGGGTACTCCCAGGAGAGGATCAGCACGCGGTTGGCCAAGGCACGCACCCTATCTCTCCCGCCCCCCCACCGTCACGCAGTGGCTTGTCTGTAGACTATCTGTCCGAGCCCCGCGAAGCTCCCACCCATGGAGATGGTGGAGCGCTTCGCGAGCAATCTGCGCCGGGAGCGCCTGGCCCGGGGGATGACCCAGGAAGGCCTGGCGGACGCCGCCCAGCTGCATCGCACCCACATCTCCCTGCTGGAGAAGTCCAAGCGGGACCCGAAGCTCACCACGATCGCGAAACTCGCCCGCGGGCTGGACACCACCCCCGGTCAACTGCTGCGCGGCGTGAACGCCGAGCACTCGCCGCGCTGAGACCCGGCTGCCGCGACGCACCGGCCCACCGCGGCGTCCCGGCGAGCGCGGAGTTCGCCTGGCGGATCTGGAGGGGGGAGGAGGGGGAGGGTTCGCCTACGAGGAGACGGGCGCCGCGTCGGGTACCGGCGCGAGCTCGCCGCGGACCCCCCAGCGGCCGACGGTGCGGCGCAGCTGGAAGTAGGCGATCACGCCGGGGATACTGGGCAGCCAGAACGCCAGCAGGCGGTACATCAGCACGGCGATCAACGCCAGGCCCCCGCCCACCCCGAAGGCGACGAGCGCGCCGATCATGCCACCGTCGACACCGCCGATGCCCCCGGGCAGGGGCAGCAGGTTGGCGAGCATCCCCACGAAGTAGGCCTGCACCAGCACCGCGATCGGCGGCGCCTCACCGAAGGCGCGGAAGCAGGCGTAGAGGACCGCCACGTTGAACGTCCACCACGCCAGCACCCCCAGCAGCGCCCAGTCGGGGTGGCGCAGCTTGTGGAACGCGAAGCGCGCCCCCTCCGACGCGGAGGCGGGGCCGGTGGCAATGCGCGCCAGCCAGCGCGCCGCACGACCCCTGATCGCTCCCGGCCCCCGATCCGGTCCGCGGCGGGAGGCCGTGCGCTCCAAGCGCTCCTCGAGATCCCGGGGCACGAGGGCGATCACGAGGATCGCGAGCAGCCCGATCGCGCCGATGATCGCGGGGATCATCGTGATCGCGAACGGGTTCGGCCCGGGGAACAGGCCGGTGTAGAGACCCACCCCGCACACCACCAGCGCCGCCATGTAGACGCCGTAGAGCAGCACGAGGAACGCGATCATCCGCTGCGCCACCTCGCGGCCCTCCATCCCCGAACGTCGCAGTGCCCACGCCGTGACCGCCACCCCGCCCGCTCCCCCCGCCGCGAACAACCGCGTGGCGGCCAGCCCCGCCATCGTGATCTGGTAGCTGTGGCGGAAGCGGATCGGCGAGCCGGGCGGCACGTGGACACCCTGGAAGATCGCGATGTAGCTCGCCATCGAGATCACCTCCACGACCACCGCCACCGCGATCCACCAGGCGTCGCCGTCGTTGAGCCGATCCCAGGTGTGCTTCACCCCGCCCACCTGGGGCAGCACGAAGTACAGGAACGCCAGCGCCGCCAGCACGAACGTCGCGAACAGCAGCACCCGCCTGCGGGTGAGGCGCACCCGCAGCACCTCTTCATGGCTCGGGTGCTGCGGAGGGCGCTCGGCATCCGCCTTGCGCCCCCGCGAGCGCAGCTCGGCCAGCGCGCTCGCGCGCCTCCCACCGGCCGTCCGAACGCCGTCCACACCAATCGCACCGGCCGCCTCGGCCTGCAACAGAGCCATCGCCCCTTCCTTCGACGTCCCACCCCCCTGACCCTGCCCGGAGGTCTCCTCTCCCTCGCCGGGCGCGCCTGCGGCCCGTGCTCCCGAGGAATCCCCGGCTCCCATCTGCGCAGCCTTCACTCCCACCCCGCCGCTCCCCCTCACCCGGCCCCGTGCGCCTTCGCCTCGAGTACCGCCACCGCCCGCGCGCAGTGCTCCACCACGGGAGCGACCCGCGGCCCCAGGCGGCGGACCGCGATCGTCAGCGCCGCTCCCCCGAGCAGATCCGCGGCGTAGTGCTCCCCCAGGTACACCAGCGCGAACCCGAGCGTCCCGGCATACGCCCACCCCACCGCGCCCGCCCCCGAACCGGTCTCGGTGAGCAGCAGCGCGGCCATCATCGATGTGGCGAAGTGCAGCGAGGGCATCGCAGCCAAGGGGTTGCCTCCGAACACACTGTAGAGGGGCCCCCAGCCGTCATGCCAGAAGGACTCCCCGTACTCGACCATCATCCGCCGCACCTCGATCATGCCGTGGCCGTTCTCCGGGGCGTGGGCCGCATACCAGGGAGGCGCAGTGGGCAGGATCCAGTAGATCATCGCGCCGATGTCGAACACCGCGTAGGTGCTCACCGCGGCCCGCTCGAAGCGCCGGGGGTGCAACAGCATGACGTACACCAGCGCCCCGTGGGGCACCATGAACCACGACCAGTGCGCCCATACCAGCACCTTGTCCAGGGTCCGCCACCGCGGGCCCTCCGGGCCGCGGCGCGCGAGGCGGCGTTGCAGGCGCACGGTCGGCAGCTCCCCCAGGCCGAGCGCGCGGTCGATCGCGATCGGGTACTCGACGTGCACGCGCCGCGCCTGCTCGGCGGGGTCGTCGTTGGGCGACTTGTAGGCCGCCACGTAGGCCCACATCTGCAGGCAGCACGTCGCCACGTCCCGCGCCCGCGAGCGGCGCACCGCCACGCAGAGGCCGATCGGCGCACAGAACGCAACCGTCTGCGTAACCAGCGGCGGCGCCTTCACCCTCTTGCGCACCAGCGGCGCCGCCACCCCCGCCGCGACTACCGCCCAGGCGGTTGCTTTGATCGCGCTGGACCGCCGCACAGGGCGGGGAGTATATGGGCCGCCCAGGGCAGATCTCGGCGTGGACGTGCGGCTCCGAGATCGCCCTCAGACCTTCGCCCGGGTCGCGGCCTGTACCAGCGCGCGCACGAATGGGCTCACGGGATCGGCCTCGGGATGCCACTGCACGCCCAGTACGAAGCGCCGGTCGGGCAGCTCGATCGCCTCGGGGAGCTCCTCGCGCACCGAGAAGCCGCTCACCGTGAGGCCCTCCCCGATGCGGTCCACCCCCTGGTGGTGGTGGGACTTGGTGGCGTGCCTGGACTCGCCCGCCACCCGGGCCGCCAGCGAGCCCTCGATCAGGCGCACCTCGTGGTCGGCTCCGTCGAAGGAGCCCGGCACCGAGAGGTGCTCGTGGTGGCCGAAGCGCTCCGGGAGATGCTGCAGCAGGGTGCCCCCCTGGGCGACGTTGATCAGCTGCATTCCCCGGCAGATGCCCAAGACCGGAATATCGCGCCTGAGCGCCTCCTGGAAGATCGCGATCTCGCATGCGTCGCGCTCGGGGACCGTGCCGGTCGTCTCGGGGTGAGCCTCCGCACCGTAGGTGGCCGGATCGATGTCGGCGCCACCCGCCAGCATCAGCCCATCGAGCAGCTCCAGCGCTTCACCCGGCTCCTCGACCAGGAGCGGATCCGGCGGGATCATCACGGCCAGCCCACCCGCGCTCTGCACCGCGTCGACATAGCTGCGCGGCAGCAGCACCGCCTGCTGATCCCACACGCTCCAGCGTGCGCGCTCGAGGGCAGTGCAGATGCCGATCACCGGGCGTGCCATCGGCCAACCACCTTAGACGGAGTCCCGTCCACACCGTAGGATCATGGCCCCATCCCCGACCGAGATCCAGTGTGCCCGCGCCCTACCGCGCAGCTCACGCCTCGACCTGCCCACCTTCGCCCACCAAAGAACAGGAGCGCGCGATGAGCGACACCGACGCCCCCACCGCCCTCGAGACCGTCAACCTGTCGATCGACCCCGAGGGGGTCGCGAGGATCGAGCTGAACCGCCCCCAGGCGCTGAACGCGTGGAACGGCCAGCTCGGCCGCGACCTGCTCGCCGCGATGGGCCAAGTGCGGGAGGACGATGCGGTGCGCGCCGTGGTCATCGCGGGTGCCGGGCGCGCGTTCTCCTCCGGCGCGGACCTGAAGGATCTCAACGTCGAACTGACCCCCGAGGGGCGGCCCGACGTGTACAAGCGGCTGACCGAGCTCTACCACCCGATCATGCGGGCGGTGCGCGAGCTGCCCAAGCCGGTGGTGGCATGCGTCAACGGCCCCGCCGTCGGCATCGGCTGCTCGCTGGCGCTCAGCTGCGACCTCGTGCTCGCTGCACAGAGCGCCTACTTCCTGCTCGCGTTCGTGAACATCGGCCTGGTTCCCGACGGGGGCTCCTCGCTGTTCGTGCCCACCCGCGTGGGCATGGCGCGCGCCACCGAGATGGCGATGCTCGGCGAGCGCGTCCCCGCCGAGCAGGCCCTGGAGTGGGGGCTGATCAACCGCGTCCTGCCCGACGAGCGCCTGCAGGAGGAGGTCGCCGCGCTCGCCCGTCGCCTCGCCGGCGGGCCCACCCGCTCCTACGCGGGCGCCAAGCGCCAGCTCAACAGCTGGCTCTACGCGCGCATGGCTGAGCAGCTCGAGCTGGAGGCGCAGATCCAGCGGGAGATGGCCGGCAGCGAGGACTTCGTCGAGGGCGCGATGGCGTTCGTGGAGAAGCGCCCCCCGCGGTTTTCGGGCCGGTAGATCGACCTTCTCGGGTCCGTAGATCGACCCTGCTCGGGCCGGCGAATCGACCTTCTTGGGCCGGTTGACCACACCCTTCTCGAGTAGGCAGATCCACCTCAAATCCCTCGTGGCAAACGTCATCAAGCGCGTTCCGCCCGGGCCTGAATAGAATCCCGCCCGCCTTGAGCCATCTCCTACCCACAACCCTTGCCTCGCTCTTCACCCCGAAGGCGGGCGGCTCGCCGAACGCGGATGAGATCGACAGCCTCTACAAGATCACGCTCTACGTCGCGATGGTCATCTTCGTGGGCGTCGAGGGGGCGCTGGGGTACGCGCTCTACAAGTTCCGCAAGCGCAAGGGCGCCGTGGCGGCACAGATCCACGGCAACACCCGTCTGGAGATCGGCTGGACGCTGGGGGCCGCGCTGATCGTGATCGCGCTCTCGGCGCTCACCTTCGCCAAGCTCTCCTCGATCCAGGACCCCCCCAACTCGGGCCCCGGCGGGGACACCTTCATCGGGGAAAGCGGCGAGCTGTACGCCACCGCCGACCGCCACCTGCCACCCAACGGCAAATCGCTTGAAATCCAGGTGATCGGCCGCCAGTTCATCTGGCAGTACGTCTACCCCGGCGCGAGCAACCCCGACGGGCTGGGGGCGCCGTACTCCTACGAGGAAATGGTGGTCCCCACGAACACCACGGTGACCCTCAACATCGTCTCCTCGGACGTCGTGCACTCCTGGTGGATCCCCGCGCTCGGCGGCAAGTTCCAGGCGGTTCCCGGATACCACAACTACGCCTGGTTCAAGATCTCAAAGCCCGGCGTCTACCGCGGGCAGTGCGCGAACATGTGCGGCCGCGGCCACGCCCGCATGATCGCGACCGTGAGGGCCGTCCCGCCGGCGCAGTTCGACGCGTGGCTGGCCGAACAGAAACGGCTGATCGAAGAAGCCAACGCCGACGCGGCCGCGGAACGCAAGAAACTCAACGAACAGCTGGGCCCCGGACAGGTCGAGAACCCCTAAGCCGAGAAAGCAAGCGACAGATCATGGCCACCTACGCAGCCCCCGTACCCCAGGTAGTCGCCCATCGCGTCGAGCGCGAGGAGCACGGCTTCATGAGCTGGCTCACGACCACCGACCACAAGCGGATCGGGATCATGTACATGGTCCTCACCTTCGTGTTCTTCATCCTCGGGGGCACCGAGGCGCTGATGATCCGCCTGCAGCTGGGCGCCCCGGAGAACACGCTGGTCAGCCCCCAGATCTACAACGAGCTGTTCACGATGCACGGGACGACGATGATCTTCCTGTTCGTCGTGCCGTTCATGGCAGGCCTGGCCAACTACTTCCTGCCGCTGATGATCGGCGCGCGCGACATGGCCTTCCCGCGCCTGAACGCGCTCTCCTTCTGGCTGCTGCTGGCCGGCGGGCTCGTCTTCTACGCCTCGATCTTCTGGAACCCCCCGGAAGCGGGGTGGACGAGCTATCCGCCGCTCTCGGACTCCTTCTTCTCACCCGGCGGGGGCCAGGACGCGTGGATCTACCTGATCCACCTCACGGGCCTCTCCTCGCTGGTGGGGGCGATCAACTTCTACGTGACGGTCGCCAACATGCGCGCCCCGGGGATGACCTGGGGGCGGTTGCCGCTGTTCATCTGGTCGATCCTCACCTACTCGGTGCTGCTGATCTTCGCGCTGCCGGTGATCGCGGCGGCGGTCACGATGCTGCTGACAGACCGCCACTTCGGCACCCACTTCTTCGATGCCGCGCAGGGCGGCTCGCCGCTGCTGTGGCAGGACCTCTTCTGGTTCTTCGGGCACCCCGAGGTCTACATCATGGTGCTGCCCGCGTTCGGGGTGGTCTCGGAGATCCTGCCGGTGTTCGCGCGTAAGCCGATCTTCGGCTACAAGGCGATCGCGGCCTCCACCGTGTCGATCGGGTTCCTCGGCTTCCTGGTGTGGGCCCACCACATGTTCGCGACGCCCCTGCCCGAGGCGATCATCGCGTTCGCGATGCTGAGCTCGATGCTGATCGCGATCCCCACGGGCGTGAAGATCTTCAACTGGATCGGCACCCTGTGGCGGGGGACGATCGAATTCACGACGCCGCTCATGTTCTGCGTGGGCTTCATCGCGCTGTTCATCGTCGGCGGCATCTCCGGCGTGTTCCTGGCGATCTTCCCGGTGGACTGGCAGCTCAACGAAACCTACTTCGTGGTCGCCCACATCCACTTCGTGCTGGTGGGCGGGGCGGTGATGCCGATCTTCGCCTCGATCTACTACTGGTTCCCCAAGATCACCGGGCGGATGATGAACGAAGGCCTCGGCAAGCTCAGCTTCTGGCTGATGTTCTGGGGCATCATCGTGACCTTCCTGATCCAGCACGCGATCGGCCTGGAAGGGATGCCGCGGCGCGTGTACGAGTACGAAAACGTGGGCCACCTCGCGCTCTACAACCAGATCTCGACGGGCGGCTCCTTCATCCTCGCCGCGGGGGTGCTGGTCACGGTGCTCAACGTTCTGCGCAGCCTCAAGCGGGGCGCGATCGCGGGCCCCGACCCGTGGAAAGCGAACACCCTGGAGTGGTTCACCAGCTCGCCCCCGGCGGTCAACAACTTCGACGCGATCCCCCGGGTGCGCTCGGCGGAACCGATGAAGGACATCCGCCTGGAGATCGAGCGCCGCACCACCTCCGCGCCGGCGCCCGGCCAGGCGACGGTGCCTGTGGGCGCCACGCAGGTGGGCGTGTAACTTGCTGGCCGATCGGCGAGTGCATCTGCTCGGCCGATCGGTCGGCGCCCCGATAGCTCGGCCCGCTTAGACTCCTCTGCGATGGAGGGATCGTCCGCACCTCTTGCTGCTGCCCCGACCTCGCATCTGCGGCAGCTCGCGAGCGACTATCTGGAGCTGACCAAGCCCAAGGTCCAGTCGCTGCTGCTGTTGACGACGATCACCACGATGTACGTCGCGGGGGACCCCTCGCCGCTGCTGGTGGCCCTCACCTGCCTGGGCGGCTACCTCTCGGCCGGCGGTGCGGGTGCGGTCAACCACTGGTTCGACCGCGACATCGACGCGCAGATGGCGCGCACCGCCACACGTCCGATCCCCGCGGGCAGGATCGCCCCGGGCGCCGCGCTGAGCTTCGGCTGCGGGCTGGCGGCGCTCTCGTTCCTGGAGCTCTCGCTGACCGTCAACGTGCTCGCGGCGAGCCTCGCCCTGGCGGGCTTCCTCGGCTACGTGCTCGTGTACACCATGTGGCTGAAGCGGCGCACCCCGCAGAACATCGTGATCGGCGGCGCCGCCGGCGCCGTCCCGCCGCTGGTGGGGTGGGCCGCGGTGACGGGCTCGGTGAGCGCCACCGCGGTGCTGCTGTTCTTCATCGTGTTCTTCTGGACCCCCCCCCACTTCTGGGCGCTGTCGCTGCTGATGAAGGAGGAGTACGCGAAGGTCGGCGTGCCGATGCTCCCGGTCGTGCGCGGGGAGGCGGAGACGCGACGGCAGATCCTGCTCTACGCGGTGCTGCTCTACGCGGTCACCCAGCTTCCGTTCTGCGCGGGGGGGTTCGGTGGGATCTACCTGGCGGCCTCCCTGGTGCTCGGCCTCGGCTTCATCGGCGGCGCCGTGCGCCTGTACCGCCGGGCGGATCGGCGCAGCGCCCTGCAGCTGTATCTCTACTCGCTGGCCTATCTGGCGCTGCTGTTCTGCGCGATGGTGCTCGACGCCCATCTGCACCTATGATCGAAGCCCGGAGGACGACGTCAGGTCCGCAGGCAGGACGCCCGCAAGAGCTATATCCTTCACACCCACGATGACCCGACGCCTCGCACGCAAGAACATCCGCACCGCCCTGATCGTGAGCGCGATCTGCATGTTCATGTTCGGCATCACCTTCGTAGTCGCCGCCCTCTACGTCTCGTGAGCCCCCTCGATCCCGAGATCCCGCCGGTCGGCGAGGAGATCCACCTTCCCGGGCCGAGCATCCTGCCGCTGCTCACCGCGGTCGGGGTCACGCTAGCGCTGGTGGGGATCACCACGATGATCGAGCTGACCGTCGTCGGCGTGATCCTCACAGTGGTGTGCGTCTACCGCTGGATCAGAGACACGCGCCGCGAAATCGACGAACTTCCCCTAGACCACAACGCCCACTGAGGCGCCCGCCGGCAGGGGGCAGATGGCCCCGTCGGAGGTCCAGCAGCGCACGATGTCACGGACTGAGAGGATGCCCACGGTCTCCCCTCCCTCGACGACGATCAGGTGACGGAAGCCACCCCGCACCATCGCCGCGGCGGCCTCCTCCAGCGACCAGTCGGGTGCGGCGTAGACGACCTCTCTGGTCAGATGCTCCCCGACGAGCTCCCGGTCGGGGTCCTGCCCGGCGCCGAGCGAGTGCAGGATGTCGCGCTCGGTGAGGATCCCCGGGGCGTGGCCGTCGGGGTCGACCACGACCGCGGCGCCCACGTTACGCGCGGACATCAGCCGCGCGGCCTCGCGCAGCGAATGGCCGGGTCCGGCGGTGAGGGTCATCGGGCTCATCCCTTCGTGGACCTGCATGGCTGCTCCTTTCTGGGAGTTCCCGCCGCCGGTGACCGATGGACCAGCGGCCCTACTCGCCACCCTCTCGGCCCCGAGGAAGGCTTGCAACTATTGCCTCAATCTAGTGGTCTTTCCCTGCCCTGTCAAGCGCGGGTTGCCATTCGTCGGGCGAAGGCAATAGGATCACGTATGGGATGGATGGGTCTGTTGTGGAACATGGGATCGTTGTATTCCGGGGAGCGCTGAAAAGCGGTGCCTAAGGTCGAGCGCTCGGTCGTCCTGACGGCCCTCGCGGCCCTGCTCGCCACGGCGATCGGCATCGTCCTGAGCTACGTGATCCACTGGTTCCCGCCGGAGGCCTCCGAGCAGGCCAAGCACACCGACCTGCTCTACCACGTGCTCGCGATCGTCTCGATCCCGATCTTCGTGCTGGTGGTCACCGTGATCCTCTACTCCGTCTGGCAGTTCCACATGCGCCCGGGCCAGGAGCTCCAGGACGGGCCGCCGATCCACGGCAACACGCGCCTGGAGGTCTTCTGGACGGCGATCCCGGCGGCCCTCGTCATCGGCCTCGTCTCCTATTCCTTTGTGGTGCTCAATGAGAACGAACGCAAACCATCCGGCAAGGAAATCCAGGTCAACGTGACCGGCCAGCAGTTCTTCTGGAGCTACGAGTACCCCTCCTCGGTGACCGGCGGGGCGCCGCTGCGCAGCTACTCGCTGTACGTGCCCAAGGGGGAGTCGGTGTACTTCCACATCCACTCCAAGGACGTCATCCACGCCTTCTGGATCCCCGCTTTCCGCCTGCAGGAGGACGCGGTGCCGGGCATCACCACCCACATCCGCGCGACCCCGATCCGGTTGGGCACGTATCCGGTCGTCTGCAACCTGCTGTGCGGCGTGGGGCACTCGCTGATGCGCTCGGCGGTTCACGTGGTCACGCCCGCACGCTTCGAGGCGTGGATCAAGAGCCAGATGAAAGTCCCCTCGACTGTGGCCACGGGGTAAGGTGTGATGGCTGCTCAGAGATCCTTGGAGGGAGCTGACAGATGGCTGTGAGACTTCGGGCACCGGGTTTCTACCGCGCCTTCCTGGGCGTCGCCCTCGCGATCGCCTTCGCCGCAGCGCTGACGTGGTTGGTCCGCGTCTCCACGGGACACGCGACCTACACCCACTACCTCAGCCCCGATGCGATCCTGACGGTCTCGCTGATCGCGGGCCCGCTCTTCTTCCTCGTCGGGCTGGGGGCCTTCGACTACTGGTTCTACTGGGTGTCCGGGCGCCCCACGCGCGCGGAGAGCCACGCCAACCACGGGGCGTACACGTGGAAGGACTACTTCAAGGTCAACACCGACCACAAGGTGATCGGCGTGCAGTACGTGGTGACCTCCTTCTTCTTCCTGCTCGTGGGCGGGATGATCGCGATGCTGATGCGCATCCAGCTGGCCCAGCCGGGGGCGAAGTTCGTGGACGCCAACACCTACAACGGCCTCTTCTCGGTGCACGCCACTGTGTTGATCTTCTTCTTCGTGATCCCCGTGTTCGCGGGCCTCGCGAACTTCGTGCTGCCGCTGATGATCGGCGCGCCGGACATGGCCTTCCCACGCCTGAACGCGCTCTCCTTCTGGATGCTCCCGCTGGGCGGGGTCATCATGCTGCTGAGCTTCTTCGCGCCCGGCGGGGCGTTCGCCGACGGGTGGACCGCCTACGCGCCACTCTCGACGGTCTCCCCGATCGGCCAGAACTTCTTCTCGATCGGAGTGCAGTTCGCGGGCGCCTCCTCGGTCGCCACCGCGCTCAACTTCCTCGTGACGATCATCACGATGCGGGCGCCGGGGATGAGCTTCTTCCGCATGCCCCTGCTGGTGTGGGCCAACTTCTCGACCTCGCTGCTGGTGGTGATCGCGACGCCGTTCGTGGCGGCCTCGCAGTTCATGGTGCTGCTCGACCGGGCGCTGGGCTTCAACTTCTTCGACGCCGACAAGGGCGGGAACGTGCTGATGTACCAGCACATCTTCTGGTTCTACTCACACCCGGCGGTGTACATCATGATCTTGCCGGGCTTCGGGATCATCAGCGAGATCCTCGCGGTGAAGTCGCGCAAGCCGATCTTCGGCTACCGCATGATGGCCTTCTCGCTGCTGGCGATCGTGGGGCTCGGGTTCACGGTGTGGGCGCACCACATGTTCACCTCGGGGATGCCCGCATGGGTGCGCATCCCGATGGCGATCACCACCGTGATCATCGCGGTGCCCACGGGCATCAAGATCTTCTCGTGGCTGGCGACGCTCTACCGGGGGGTGCTGCACGTGGACACCCCGATGCTGTTCGCGCTCGGCTTCATGGTCACCTTCTCGGCGGGCGGGATCAGCGGGATCATGCTGGCGATGCTCCCGCTCGACATCCACGTGAGCGCCTCCTACTTCATCGTCGCCCACCTCCACTACGTGCTGTTCGGCGGCTCGCTGTTCACGATCTTCGCGGGCGTCTACTACTGGTTCCCGAAGATGACGGGGCGCATGTACGACGAGCGCCTGGGCAAGTGGCACTTCTGGAGCACCTTCATCTTCTTCAACCTGACCTTCGGGCCGATGCACATCCTCGGCCTGCAGGGGATGCCCCGCCGGGTGGCCACCTACGCCGCCGAATTCGCGGACATGAACCTGTTCATCTCGATCTGCAGCTGGATCCTCGGGGCGGCGACGCTGATCTTCCTCTACAACATGGTCAACTCCTGGCGCCACGGCCCCCGCGCCGTGGCCAATCCGTGGCGGGCGCTGACGCTGGAGTGGCAGGTCTCCTCGCCGCCCCCGATCTTCAACTTCGACAGGGTGCCCACGGTCGTGGGCGGACCCTACGAGTACGGCGTCCCCGGCGCGGTGCACGGGATCTTCACGCCCGCGCCGCTGCCCTCGGAGGTCAGAACGCAGACAGCCGGCGGCGTGTCGGTACCAAGTGGCGGCGATTGAGAGAGGGGCTGAGGAGATGAAGGAGATACTGGTGGTGGCCAACCGCACGCTCGGGGGCCGCAAACTGCTCGAGCGAGTCCGCGAGCTGGCGGCGTCCGGTGACGTGCGCTTCCGTCTCGTAGTACCCCAGAGCAAGCCCTCCTCGGGCCTGGTGATCTACGACGAGGCGGTGCGCGAGTCCGCGCAGGTGCGGATCGATCTCGCGGTCTCGCTGCTGGCGGAGGAGGGTATCGAGGCGAGCGGCGCGGTGGGCGACGCGGACCCCTTCCTGGCGACGATGGACGCGATCGCCGACCGTCGCCCGAGCGAGGTGATCGTCTCCACCCACCCCGTCACGCACTCCGGCTGGATGCGGCGCGATCTGATCGAGCGCATCGAGAACGCCTCGGCGCTGCCGGTCGAGCACATCGTCACCGACCTCGATCAGGAGGGCCTGCCGTTCCGCGTCACGCTCGTGATCGCCAGCCGGACCTCCAGCGGGGAGGAGCTGATCGAGCGCCTCCGCCAGAAGGCCGCCCACGGCGAGCGCCACCTGTTCATCGCGGTGGTGCCCCAGCAAGACGGCCAGGGCGGCGCGCCGCGGGAGGCGCGCACGCGCCTGCAGGCGATGCTCGAGAAGCTGCGCGCCGCGGGGCTGCTCAGCTCGGGCATGATCGGGGACCCCGACCCCTATACCGCGGCGATGAACGCACTGGAGCTCTTCAGAGTCGACGACGTGGTCATCTCCACGCTCCCCGACGAGCGCTCGGGCTGGTTGCGCTCGAACCTGATCGAGCGCGTGCGCGGCGCCACCACGGTCCCCGTCGAGCACGTCGTGGTCGACCTCCAGGCGGCCCCCTCCCCCGCCGCCGCGGGGAGCTAGGAGCGCGCGATGGAGGCCGCCAGCATCGCCCAGGGAACGGGAACCCGCCCGCCCGTTCACCCGCCCGCCGAGCACGAGCACCACGGCCCCCCGCCGGCCCACAGCAGCTCGCGCGTGGACCCCCAGCTGCTGGGGATGCTGCTTTTCATCATCTCCGAGATCATGATCTTCGGGGCCTTCTTCACGGCCTACTTCTTCATCCGCGTCGCCCAGGGGGACCCGTGGCCGGCAACCGGCACCAAACTGCCCGTGGAGGTCGCGGGGGTCAACACGCTGATCCTGGTCTCCTCCTCCTTCACCCTGCACTGGGCGCAGGAGTCGATCAAGCGGGGCAACCGCTTCGGGCTCAAGGCCGGCATCGTCACGACCTTCCTGCTCGGCGCCACCTTCCTGTTCATCCAGATCAACGAGTACGCCAACATCGGCTTCGCCCCCCAGGACCACGCTCAGCAGACGGTCTTCTACTCGCTCACCGGCCTGCACGGGGCGCACGTGACGATCGGCCTGCTCCTGCTGCTGATCGTCACGATCCGAGCCTTCCGCGGGCATTTCTCACCCGATTCATACCGCGGCGTGGAGGTGCCAGGCATCTACTGGCACTTCGTGGACATCATGTGGATCGTGGTCTACACCACGGTCTACGTGATCTGAGCCGCGCCCCATCGAGGAGTCGGCGAGACCGCACCCGCGATGCTGAACCCACTGCGCTCCGAGGGCGAGATGTTCCGCCTGCTGATCTACGTGATCGCGGCGTTCGCGGTGATCATCGCGCTGATCGTGATCCTGCGGGCGATCTTCTGAGGATCCAGACTCACTGCTGCAGCGCAGCAGCGATGTCCGCCACCTTCTGCACCAAGCGAAGGGTCTCGGGTATACGCCGAAAGCCGTGATGCTCGTAGAAGCTCGTGACGCGCTCGTCGATCGCGTCGACGACGACGAACCGCGCGGCGACAGTCTCGGTGACGCCGACAACACGCTCGAGTGCCTCGGCGAGCAGCACGCCACCAAGCCCTTGACCCTGGAGAGATCGATCGAGCGCGAGGCGGGCGAGCAGCACGGCGGCGATCTGACGGGGTCCGCCGCGTCCGAGAGCGCGTGGAAGCTCCGCTCGCTGCAGAAGGTGTGCCGCAATCGAATAGTAGGCCACGACTGTCTGATCGTCCCGGCGCCAGACAAAGGTTCGCGCTGTGCGCCGCACTTGCGCCGCGTGCGCGTGGTCGATCAGCCACTCGTCGAGCTCCCGCTCACCACTTTCGAACCGGTACAGCCGATGAGCCTCGCTCAGCTGCTCAGAGGCGAGGTGCGGCTTGGCTATCGGTGCACCACGCGCCGGGTCCGCTTGCCGGCGCGTACCAGCGCAGGACTTGGCTTGGGCTCCTCGTCGAGCGCCGAGAGCAGCCGATCGAAGAAATCTGGAGGCACGATCGTGACGGCATCATGATCGAGTAGAACCTCCTCGGCCGAGCGTTCCGCTGCCTGACGCACGAAGTCGCTCGTGGACTCGTGAACCAGGTTCGCCGCATGCTCGATGCGCTGTTTGGCCTCTGGCCGGATGCGAAACTCGAATCGTGTCGAGGCGCTGGCGGACATGTCCGTACAAGTGTACGAGATAGACGCCCTGCGCGTCAAGCGGCGCCAGCCGAGACGAGCGCCGCTACTTGACCGTCAGCGTCCCGGACATCCCCGCGGCGCGGTGGCCGGGAACCTGGCAGAAGAAGGTGTAGGTGCCGGGCTTGAGCTTGACGGTGAACGAGGAGGTGCCCTTGGACTGGAGTTCGCTGTGCCCGAGCACGGGGCCGGTGGTGCCCGACTGGATCGCGAGGTTGTGGGTCACGCCGGACATGTTTTTCATCGAGATCGTCACCTGCCCCGCAGCGGCAACCGCCTTGTTGGTGGTGTAGGCGAGCTGCCCGGCGGGGTTGGCTTCCAGTTCGAGCTTGCCGGCCTTCTCGACCGCGGGCTTGCCGGCGCCCACGGGGGGCACGGCGTTGGCGAGCAGGCCGGCGTCAGTGCCGGAGCGGTCCGCGGCATAGGCGACGTAGGCGGCGATGTCCTTCAGCACGGGGCCGCCGGCGAGACCTTTGGGCATCACGTTTTCGGGATTGGGGTATTCCACCTGGTACTGCACCACGCTGCGGATCGTGGTGCGTCCGAGTCCTTCTTTGAGGCCCTGGCGGAACGCTTCGTCGAGGTTGGGCCCGACGGTGCCCTTGGTGTTGGCCCGCGCGAGCGTGTGGCAGGCGCCGCACTTCGCCACGAACTGCTGCTTGCCGACGATCAGGTTGGCATTCTCGCCGTGCTTGATCGAGCCGCAGCCACCCACCGCGAGCGCCATCGCACCACTCGCCAGCAGCAACACCCCAAAGTTGCGCGACTCCCTCACCAAGCGGAACTCTATCCAACCGCGCGGGCGACGTCGCGCACGCGTGCGCGCGGGGATCTGGACGCTGGCAATCGGGTCCGCGAACACGGGCACTCGGGGATCTGGACGCGGGCGGTCGGCGTCCGCGGACGCGGGCAGTCGGGGACGCGGACGCTCCCCCTCGACCTTCGCTAGAGTCCCTCCCGATGAGCGTTCAGCAGCGCTACCGCCTGCGCAACCCGGTCAGCGGGAGAGAGGTCATCCTGGAGGCGCAGCCGCAGGAGATCTACCTCGATCGGGATTCCGGCGAACCGCTGGAGGTCGTGGGCAAGCTGCTCCCCCTCATACCCTCCACCTCCAAGCTTCCCTGGGCGGTGGAGAACCTGCGCTTCTGCCCCTGGTGCGAGCAGCTCGCCCAGCGGGACCTGAACGACTGCCCCACCTGCGGCCGCCGGATGGGGCCGCTGGGCCCGTGAGCGATCCGGGGCCAGCCGAACAACAAGACCTGGCGGTCCGAGACCGCGGTTCCGGGAGGCTTGGCGGCACCGCCCGAGTTCGTGTCCGCGCTCTCGCCAGTGCGACGGTGCTGCTGGCCGGACTGACGCTGGGGGCCTGCGGAGGGAGCGGCAACACAGCCGACGTGGCCCCCCGCAGCACCCCGGAAATCACCCCGCCCGCGAGCACGCAGGCGGAAAGCGAAGCGACGCACACCACCTCGACGACGACCACCGCCACCACCGCCACCTCCACGACCGGCTCCAGTGCCCCCGCCGGCTCGGGCGAAGCAAGCACGAGCCCGAGCGAACAGGCTGCCAGCCCGAGCAGCGAAAGCGCCACCTCACCCACCAGCACGGCGGGAGGGCCCTCCGCCACGGAACCCAGTTCAGGCTCCAGCGGCGGCACCGGGGAAAGCGCCGTCAAAGGCGGGGCGGAACCGGGCAGCGGGGGCTCCTCCTCGAGCAGCCCCACCGGCGGCGCCCAGGCGCCCTAGCCGCTCAGGCGCTCGCTCCATCTCACCTCCCGCCCGGGGCGCGATCCTCCCGTCCAGGGGGGCTTGAGCCCTCCGCCCCGCCGGTCGCTGCGGCCGGTTCAGGGAGTGGAGATCAGCGTGACGCTGTAGGTGAGGCGGGCCTGGCGGTAGAGGCAGTAGTACTGCACCGCCGTTTCTGTCTGCTGGGCCGACTGGGTGCTGGTGCTCGAGCACTGGCTGCGGGGCCGGCTGGCGCGCCAGGAGGTTTCGTTCGTGAACCCCAACGCCAGCGCGGGAGCCCAGGTGGGGACGGTGAGCGCGATCACGTCGCCCTTCTTGACCTGAAGGGTGGTGGCGAGCGGGAACTGGACGGTCTTGCCGAAGTACTTCGTCAGCTGCACGGGGGGGCTCTGGGCCACCAACTTGTAGGTGAGGTTCGGCTTGGGCTGGGGCGCGAGGACGGCGATCGCGGCCGATGCCGTGCCGCCCTCGTTGGAGTTGAAGAACTTGACCTGGGTGGCGTTGGGCTTGCCGAGGGTGATCATCCACGCGACGACGGTGCCTTCGCGGGGCGCCGTGAGGAGGCTGCGCGTGCTGCCCACCTTCACCTGGAAGCCGGTGGTGCGGGTGACCGCCAGGCACGAGCTGGGACAGCTCGGCGTGGAGGGTGGCGTCGTTTCGGGGATCACCCCCACTTCGGAGAGCTTCGCCAGCGAGCCCGCGGGCAACGCCAGAGACAGCAGGACGCCGGCCAGAAGCGCCTTCAGGAACCACCCCGAGGCCCTCGCCCCCCGTCGCGGAGAGTCCCGGGAGGCGACTCGGGGGGCTGGGTGGCTGCTTGGAATCGATGTGCGTCGCATGTTGGGCATAGAACACTCGGGAGTTGGTTATGTAGCGGTTCGCTACGCGCGCGCGAGTTCCTGCGCGGCGGCCGCGATCTCCTGTGGGTCGCCGGCGGCGGGAACCCACGGCAGCCGCAGGGGGTCATCGGCGTAGCGTGGGATCACGTGGACGTGGAAGTGGAAGACGGTCTGCCACGCGGCGACGCCGCAGGAGTTGAGCAGGTTGACCCCCTCGGCCCCCAACCTCTCGCTCATCCGGGCCGCCAGGCGCTGCGCCGCGGCCGCAGTGGCGCACAAGTCCTCGGAGTCGACGCTCAGCAGATCCTGCGCGTGGCGGCGGGGCACGACCAGGGCGTGGCCGCGGGTGGCGGGGTTGATGTCCATGAAGGAGACCGTGAGCTCGTCCTCCTCGAGGATCGTCGCGGGCAGCTCGCGCGCGACGATCTTGCAGAAGATGCAGTCCGGGTCACTCACAGCTCGGGGAATGCTACCCGGCCCAGGACCGCGCGCGCGTGCTCGAGGGCCTGCTCGCGCGTGGCGATCTCCCCGGCGTAGCGGGCCGCGGCGAGCTCCTCCAGCAGCTCGCCGATGCGCGGGCCGAGCGGAATGCCGAGCTCGCGCGCGAGCTCGTCCCCGCGCAACAGGGGCGGCGGAGGACCTCCTGCGGCGCGCCAGCACAACGCGTCGCCGAGCATCACTCGGGCGAGGCGCAGGTGAGCGTCGATCGACCCCTGCGCGCGGTCCCCGCGAGCATCCCCCGCTCGGCCAGCGAGGCGGCCCGCGATCGAGAGCAGCGTGACGTCGACCTCTACGGGCGCGCAGGCGCGCAGGTAGGCAAACACGGTCCGCCGCGGGAGCGGCTGGGGCTCGTGCTCGAGGAGGCCGAGTCGCAGATGGTGGCGCGCGAGCGCGGCGACATGGGCCTGGAGACGCCCGCTGGTGCGCAGCCGGCGGAGCACCCCCCCGGCCAGCTCGGCCCCACGGAGATCGGCCAGCAGCGCACCCCAGCGCAGCGCTCCTCCGCGGGTCAGCCCGTCCGCGAGGGGCTCGGCAAGCAGCGCGGCGAGCGCCGTCGCATGCTGGTCGACGTCCCCCCCATCGCCCTGCGCCCACTCGGCGAGAGCCGCGGCGGGATCGCCCTGGATCGCGATCGCGCGTCCGAGCACCTCCAGCGTGTGGCCGTACACGTCGCGATGGTCGTGGCGGCCCTGCTGGCCGATCTCCGAGCGGTCGCCGCGCAGCGCGTCCAGCTCGGGCAGCACCACGGGGGTGGCCCCCACCTCCCCCAGCAGCTGCACTCCGTGCACCGCGCGGGGTGCGTCGAGGATGCGGCGCAGCTCCGCGAACACCCGCTCCCCCGCCACCGTGTGCAGCCCCTCGGCGCACGCGCGCGCCTGCGCGCGGGTGGAGGCGTCGGGTTCGAAGTCCAGCTCGACGGCGATCCGCACGAGGCGCAGCACCCGCAGCGGGTCCTCCACGAACGCCCGCGGGCCGGCCGCGCGCAGCCGCCGGTTGGCAATGTCCTCGCGCCCCCCCAGCGGGTCGATCGCCTCCCCGCGAGCCGTGCCGGGCGCGCCGAGTTGCTCGGCGATCGCGTTGACGGTGAAGTCGCGCACCGCGAGGTCGTCCTCGAGCGTCGCGCCGCGGAGCCGCTCCAGGTCCACCTGCCAGGTCCCGTCGCGGGCCACGATGCGCCAGCCGCCGTACTCCTCGGAGAGCGCAAAAGCGCTCGCTCCACGTGTGGAGCGAGCGATCGCACGCGCGGCCTCCCGGGGCTCGCCGTCGAGCACGATGTCGAGGTCGGCGACGCCGGGCTCCCCCGTCGCGCAAACGCCGAGCAGGCGGTCGCGGACCGCTCCCCCCACCAGCCACGCTCGCCTGCCGGCCAGCGCGGCGCGGGCCAGCTCGAGGGGGTCATCCGTCGCCGGCAAGATGCGCCACCCCGTCATCGCCGTGGTGCACGCGGGCGACGCGTGCGGTGAGCCCGCAGGTGATCTCGTAGTTGATCGTGCTCAGGCGCCCCGCGAGCTCCTCGGCGGTGATCCGCTCGGTGCCCTGAGCGCCGATCAGGATCGCGGGCTCCTCGAGCAACGCGGGCGCGATCGGGTCGGGGCCGAGGTCGGCGGCGACGCTGTCCATGCTGACGGTGCCCACCAGGGGGTGGCGGCGCCCCGCGATGAGCACCTCGGCCTTACCCGAGAGCCCCCGCCGCCAGCCGTCGCCGTAGCCGATCGGGAGCAGGCCGACGTGGGTGTCCCGCGCGGCGATGAAGCGCCGTCCGTAGCCGCTGCTCTCCCCGGCGCGGCAGAGCTTCACGGCGGCCACGTAGGAGCTCAGCTCGAGCGCCGGCTGCAGGCCGTGTGCGAGGGGATCTTCTCCGAAGGGGTCCATGCCGTAGATGGCGACACCGCAGCGCACCATGTCGAAGTGGGCGGCGGGGTCGCGCAGCACCGCGGCGCTGTTGGCGGCGTGCACGATCACCTCGGGGTGCTCACGCTTGACCGCCTGCGCCCACCTGGTGAAGCGCTCCAGCTGCTCGCCGAAGAAGGCATCCCCGCGCTCGTCGGCGGTGGCGAAGTGGGTCATCACCCCGGCGAGCTCTACGTGGGGGTCGGCCGCGGCCGCGGCCACCACACTCCAGGCACGCTCGGGGTCGCACACGCCGAAGCGCCCCATCCCGGTGTCGAGCTTGACGTGCACCCGGGCGGTCTTGCCCATCTCGTGCGCGAGCTCGCCGAGGCGAGCGACGAGCTCCTCCTGCCAGGCCACCACCTCCATGTCCAGGATGACCGCCTCTTCGACCTCCGGCGCGCGCAGGGGGCCCAGCACGAGCAGCCGGGCCTGCACCTCGTCGATCAACTCGCGCGCCTCGGGGACGCTCGCGACGGCCAGCCACGTGGCGCCCCCGGCGAGGGCGGCGTGGGCGCTCTCGAGCAGCCCGTGGCCGTAGCCGTCGGCCTTCACGACCGCGCACAGCTCGACGCCCTCGCGCAGCTCCGAGTGCAGCCGCCGGCAGTTGTGGGCGATCGCGTCGAGGTTGACGCGCGCGACGGCGCGATCGACGCTCACGGGCTCCCCGTCCCCCACGGCAGGGTGACGCTACCGAGGTTCACGCCCGTCTCCTCACGGCGGCGGCCATCGACCGAGCCCATCGCCCCCTCCTCACGGCGGCGGCCATCGACCGAGCCCATCGCCCCCTCCTCACGGCGGCGGCCATCGACCGAGCTCATCGCTCCCCCGCCCCCTCGCGCGCGGGGGGCAGCGCGGCGATCACGTCGGAGGCGATGACGCCCTCCGCGGCGCCCACCGCGCCCGCGGCGAGGCGCCCCGCGGCGGCGTGCAGCCAGACGCCGGCGGCGGCGGCGGCGAACGGATCGAGGCCCTGGGCGAGCAGGGCGGCGATCACCCCGGTGAGGACGTCCCCGGTGCCGGCGGTGGCGAGGGCGGGGCTGGCGCCGGGGCTGACGGCCACGATCCCGGAGGGGCCGGCGACCAGCGTATCGTCGCCCTTGAGCACCACCACGGCGCGCGCCAGCGCAGCGGCCGCGCGGACGTGACGCAGACGCTCGCTCTCGATCGCGGCGCTCGGGAGCCCCAGCAGCCGGCCAAGCTCACCGGCGTGGGGGGTGAGGACGGTGGGGGCCTCCCGCCGGGCGATCTCATCGAGGCGTCCCGCATGCGCGTTCAGGCCGTCGGCGTCGATCACGGTCGCGACCGGCGCTCGCCGGGCGAGCTCCCGGGCGAAGGCGAACGCAGCGGGGCTGCGCCCAAGTCCGGGCCCGAGCGCCAGCGCGCCACCGCGCTGGGCGGCCTCCAGCACGGCCTCCACAGCTCCCGAGCCGAGGCTCCTCGCATCCTCCTCCCCCCCATCCTTACCCTTCTTCTCCTTCTCCTCGGGCAGGCCGCGAGTCATCAGCTCGGGGAGCCCGCCGGAGGCGAGGATCTCCTGCAGGGAGGCGGGCACGCAGGCGGTGACGTAGCCGGCGCCCGCGCGCATCGCCGCGTGGGCGGCCAGACGAGGTGCGCCGGTGAGCCCGCGGGAGCCGCCGCTCACGAGCACGTGGCCGCTGGAGAACTTCGTGGAGTGGGGCCCCCGTCGGGGAAGCAGGCCGAGCACCGACGCCTCGAGGAGGCCGACGTCAGCCTCGGCCGGGGCGCCGCGGGGAACGCCGATGTCGACCGTGCGCACCTCCCCCGCGTGGGCCTTGCCGGGGTGGATCCAAAGGCCGGGCTTGGCGGCGTGGAAGGTGACGGTGATCGCGGCGCGCACCGCCCGCGCGCAGACGGCTCCGGTGGAGGCGTCCACGCCACTGGGCACGTCCACGCTCACCACGGGTGCCCCGGAGGCGTTCGCGGCGTCGATCGCGTCGGCGAGCGCACCGCGGGGCTCGCCGACGAAGCCGGTGCCGAGCAGCGCGTCCACGATCGCCGCGCAGCCACGCAGGGGATCGCCAGCCCCGCGAGACACGCCGGGCGTGGTGGATGCGCTGGATGCGGGAGGCTCGCCGGAGCCGTCGCCCACGCGGGCAGGAGGCTCGCCGGAACCCTCGCCCGCGCTCTCGCGAGATCGATCTCCCACAAGGTCCAGCTGCACCGGGGGCTCACCGGGGAGGCGCAGGAGGTTCTCACGCGCATCTCCCCTCAACTCCTCGAGTGGGCCGGCGGTGAGCACGACTACCTCACGGCCCGCCTCACGCAGCAGGCGCGCGGCAACCAGCCCGTCCCCCCCGTTGTTGCCCTTGCCGCAGAGCACCGCCACGGGCCCGTCGGGCGCGAGCTGCTCGACTGCGCGCGCCACGCCGACCCCCGCGCGCTCCATCAGATCCAGCGAGGGCACCCTGCGCTCCTCGATCGCCCAGCGGTCGATGGCCCGCATCGCCTCGGCGTCGGGCAGCGGCAGGCACCACTCTGGGAGAGCCCCCATGAGTTGCGATCCTAATGCGCCAGCGTGTGCGACTCGCTGTCGCTACTCGACCGTTACGGTCTTCGCGAGGTTGCGTGGTTGATCGACGTCGAGGCCGCGGCGGCGGGCGATCTCGTAGGCGAGCAGCTGCAGGGGGATCACCGCGAGGATCGGCTGGAGCATCCAGTCGATCCTGGGTACGGGGATGGCGGCGTCGACGTGCTCGAGGATCTGCTTGGAGCCGGCGGTGGTGACCGCGATCGCGTGGGCGCCGCGGGCGCGGACCTCCTGGATGTTGGAGGCGACCTTCTCCAGCACGGGGGAGTCGGTGGCGACGCAGACGACGGGGGTGGACTCGTCGAGCAGGGCGATCGGCCCGTGCTTCATCTCCCCGGCGGCGTAGGCGTCGGTGGCGATGTAGGAGATCTCCTTGAGCTTGAGCGCGCCCTCCAGGGCGACGGGCAGGCCGACGTGGCGGCCGATGTAGAGGAAGAACTCGCTCTCCCAGAGCTGCGCGGCGATGCTCCTGACCTGGGGGACGACGCCGCCGGAGCCGTCGTCGGGGCCGGTGACCTCGGCGATGCAGTGGGGCAGGCGCTTGACCTCCCCGACCAGCTCCGCGAGGCGAGCTGGAGGCAGGGTGCCGCGGAGCTCGGCGAGGCGCAGGGCGATGAGGTAGAGGACGGCGATCTGGCAGACGAACGTCTTGGTGGCCGCCACCCCGACCTCGAGCCCGGCCCGGGTGAAGAGCACGCCGTCGGCCTCACGGGTCGCCTGGGAGCCCATCACGTTGGTGATCGCTAACACGGTCGCGCCGCGCTCGCGGGCGAGGCGCATGGCTGCCAGGGTGTCGGCGGTCTCCCCGGACTGGGAGATCCCGATCACCAGGTCGCCGGGCCCGACGACGGGGTTGCGGTAGCGGTACTCCGAGGCCACGTCGATCTCGACCGGCACGCGCGCCCACTCCTCGATCGCGTAGCGGCCGATCAGGCCTGCGTGGTAGGCGGTGCCGCAGGCGACCATCACGATGCGCTCCACCCCGGTGAGGAGCGACTCGTCGAGCGCCCCCTCCTCGTCGAGGTCCACGCCGTCCCCGCGTGCGGTGCGGTCGGCGATCGTGTCGGCGATCGCGCCGGCCTGTTCGTGGATCTCCTTGAGCATGAAGGTCTCGAAGCCGCCCTTCTCGGCGGTCTCCTCGTCCCAGTCGACCGTTTCGGTGCCCCGCTGCACCTCCACCCCGTCGGGGGTGGTGATGGTGACGCCGTCGGGTTCGAGCACGACGATCTCGCCGTTTTCGATGTACTGCACGGTGCGGGTCTGGGCGAGGAAGGCGGGCACGGCGGAGGCCACGAACTGCTCGCCCTCCCCGCGTCCGACGACGAGCGGGCACTCCCGCCGCGCCCCCACGAGCCGCTCGGGCTCGTCGAGGCTCATCGCGACGAACGCGAAGTGGCCCTCCAGCTCGGCGTAGGCGGCGCGCACGGCGTCGGCGAGGTCGCCCGCGTAGTGGTGGGCGATCAGGTGGGCGATGACCTCGGCGTCGGTCTCGGAGGTGAAGGTGCTGCTCTGCTCGAGGAGACGCTCGCGCAGGGTCATGTAGTTCTCGACGATCCCGTTGACCACGACGTGGACGCGGTCGGAGCTGTCGTAGTGGGGGTGGGCGTTCTCCTCGCTGACGCGCCCGTGCGTGGCCCAGCGGGTGTGGGCGATGCCGGTGGTGGGGGGTCGCGTGAGCAGCGCCACCGATCCGCCCGGGGCCTGCTCCGCGGAGCGGCGCTCGCCGAGCTTGGCTTCAAGCGCGGCGAGGTTGCCGACGGCGCGCACGGCGTCGATGCGATCCTCGGCGATCACCGAGATCCCGGCGCTGTCGTAACCGCGGTACTCGAGCCGCTTCAGTCCGGCGAGCAGAACCTCGATGATGGGAGGCCCGCCCTCCCGCCTGCCGACGTAGCCAACGATGCCGCACACAGCCGATCGGTCCTTTCACGGGAGAAGGTCGGGCCCCCTGGCGGCACACCGACGCTACTCTCCGAATGGAGGTCGCTTCGAAGATACCACCGGTTCTCAGAGGCCTAGAACAGATGTCCGCAGGGCCCGCCTGAGTGAACCGGCCTATCGGGGAGAGCGCATACACGGAGAACGGTCCGCGCCCACCCGCGGAGGGGAGGCCGGAGCGAGATCGAGGCCGCTAGGCCAGCTCGCGCTCGACGAGCGCGACGAGCCGGGCGCAGATCTCGTCGGCCTCCTCGTCGGTGGGCGCCTCGACCATCACGCGCACGAGCGGCTCGGTGCCGCTGGGACGCACGAGCACGCGCCCGCGGCCGGAGAGCTCCTCGTCGGCGGCCCGCACGGCGTCGGTCACGGTGTGGGCGCTCTCCAGGGCGCCGCGGTCGCGGACGCGGACGTTGACGAGCCGTTGGGGGAGCTTGTGCATGGCGCCACGCTCGCCGAGGGGAGCGCCGCCGAGGGCCTCCAGCGCGAGCAGCGCGCTGGCGATACCGTCGCCGGAGCGGTTGAAGCCGATGTCGATGATGTGACCGGATTGCTCCCCCCCGAGCACCCACCCGCGGGCGCGGAGCTCCTCCAGCACGTAGCGGTCGCCGACCTTGGTGGAGCTCACGGCGATGTCGGCGTCGCGCATGGCGGCGTGGAAGCCGTAGTTGGTCATGACCGTGACCGCCACCCCCCCGCCGGTGAGGCGGCCGGTGCGCTTGAGGTGGAGCGCCGCGAGCGCCATCAGCTCGTCGCCGTCCACGACCTCCCCCGCGCCGTCCACTGCGAGCACGCGGTCGCCGTCTCCGTCGAAGGCGAAGCCGACGGCGTGGCCGCCCGCGAGCACCTGGTGCCCGAGCTCCTGCACGTGGGTGGAGCCGCAGCCGGCGTTGATGTTGCGCCCGTCGGGGCTGTCCGCGATCACGCTCACGGTGGCGCCGAGGCGCCTGAAGATCTCGGGCGCGACGTGGTGGGTGGCGCCGTTGGCGCAGTCCAGCAGCACGTCCAGGCCGTGGAGCTCGAGATCGGCGAAGCGGGTGTGGAGCTCGCGCAGGTAGTCCTCGTGTGTGCCCCGCAGCTCGCGCACGTGGCCGATCGCCCGCCCGGCGGCCGGCTCACCATGTACTTGCGATCCCGAGTGCCCGGCGGCTGGCTCGCCAGGTGCCTGCGATCGCGAGCGCTCGGCGGATCGCTCCGCGCCGTTGCTCCCGCGGGCGCCGTTTGCTCCGGCCCCGCCGCCCCCCTCCCCCAACCGCTCCAGCTCGCGCTCGATCTCGAGCTCGGTCTCGTCGGAGAGCTTGAAGCCGTCGGCGCCGAAGAACTTGATCCCGTTGTCGCGGTAGGGGTTGTGGGAGGCCGAGATCACCGCCGCCAGGTCGAAGCCGTAGCGGGCGAGGAGCAGCGGCGCGGCGGGGGTGGGCAGCACGCCGCCGAGCAGCGCGTCCCCGCCGGCGGCGCTGACCCCGGCGGCGAGCGCGGCTTGGAGCATCTCCCCGGACTCGCGGGTGTCGCGAATTATGAGCACCTGGGGACGCTCAGCGGCGGCGAGCCCGGTCGCCGCGCGGCCGAGAGCGAGCGCGAGCTCCGCGCTCAGGAGCTCTCCCGCAACGCCGCGCACTCCGTCGGTTCCGAACAGGTGGCGGGTCATGAGGTTGTCCTGCGGCGCGTGGGTGGGCAACTCATCGGCGGAGACTCGGCTGCTGGCACACCTGACTTGACCTTCTCGACGATCGCTGGACAAAGCCGCTCCAGGCGCGGGAGAGAGGATACGCCGTGAGGGGCGTGGCCATCGCGCGGGTACGAACTAGCGCTTGGAGAACTGCGGACGCTTGCGCGCCTTCTTCAGCCCGGCCTTCTTGCGCTCCTTGGCGCGCGAGTCGCGCGTCAGGAAGCCGCGGCGCTTGAGCTCGCCGCGCAGGTTGGGGTCGGCCTCCAGCAGCGCCCGCGAGATCCCGTGCCGCAGGGCTCCCGCCTGAGCGGAGATGCCCCCGCCGTGCAGCCGCGCCACCACGTCCATGCGCTCCTCGTAGCCCACGGTCTCCAGGGGCTGGCGGATGTTGCGCTGCAGCGTCACCCTCGGGAAGTGCTCCTCGAGGGTGCGCCCGTTGATCAGGTAGGCCCCGCTGCCCGGCCTGAGGATCACGCGCGCGATCGCGGTCTTGCGCTTGCCGGTGGCCCGGTAGCGCGCGCCAGCGGCGAGGTCGATGGCGGCCGTGGAGATCGGCTGGGGCAGCTGCTCTTCCGCCTCCTCCTGAGCCCCCGCGGCCTCGGTCTCCTCGTCCTCGATGGCGTAGGGGTCCTCGGGGGCCTCCCGCGCCAGGGGGTCCACGCCCTCGGGGACGATGTCCACTTCCAGGTGGGCCCCCGGCACCGCGGGCTTCACGCGCGGAGCGGGCTCCTCCTCTTCCTCCTCCTCGAGGTCCTCCTCCTCGGCCTCCGCGGAGGGCTGCTCCACCCCGACGGGCGGCTCGGCGGAGGCCTCCTCAGCCACAAGCTCCGCCATGGCCTCCCCCACCACCAGCTCCTCGACAAGCTCCTCGACGATGGCCTCATCGACCGCGAGCTCCTCCGCGGCAAGCTCCGCGACCGCCTCCTCGACAACAGCCTCCGCCACAGCCTCCTCGACCACAGCCTCCTCGGCGGCCGACCGCGCCTCCTCGAAAGCCTCCAGCGGGGCGTCCTCGACCGAGCCAGCGATCTCGGCGGCCTCCTCGGTCGGCACCGCGCGGTGCTCGGCGAACGCCGCAGCCTCCTCCTCGGAGCGCTCCGGGTCTGCGGGGCTCTGCGGCTCGTCGTCGGCCATCAGGCCTCGATCTCCAGCGGCTCGGGCTTCTGTGCGACGTGCGGGTGCTCGGGCCCGGCGTAGATCTTCAGCTTCGTCAGCTGCTTGCGTGCGAGGCGGTTGCGGGGCATCATCCCCTTGACGGCGATCCGGATGATCTCCTCGGGTCGCCGCGCGAGCATCTCCTCAAAGCTGCGCGAGCGCAGGCCCCCGGGGTAGCCGGAGTGGCGGTAGTAGCGCTTGTCGGTGCGCTTCTTGCCCGTCACTGCGACCTTCTCGGCGTTGATCACCACCACGAAGTCCCCCGTGTCGATGTGGGGGGTGTACTCGGGCTTGCGCTTGCCCCGCAGCACGTCCGCGAGCTGCGTCGCCAGCCGGCCGAGGGTCTTGCCGTTGGCGTCGACGAGCAGCCAGTTGCGCTCGCGGTCGGTGGGCTTGGCGACGTAGGTCTTCATCACGTGAAAAAGGCCGCACGCGGCAGTCCGCGCGCGGCGAGAGCGACATCATAGCCAAATCAGCAAAAACAGCGTGATTGAGCCAGGAGCATCTTTACTCCCACTCAATCGTCCCCGGTGGCTTGCTCGTGATGTCGAGCACCACCCGGTTGACCTCGCGCAGCTCGCCGATCATCCGGGAGGCGATTGTCTCCAGCAGGTCGTAGGGCAGCCGCGCCCAGTCGGCGGTCATGGCGTCGTCGCTGGTGACCGCGCGGATCACCACCACGTACCCGTAGGTGCGCTCGTCCCCCTGGACTCCGACGGTGCGCACGTCGGGGAGCACACAGAAGGACTGCCAGAGCTCGCGGTAGAGGCCCGCCTTGCGGATCTCCTCCTGGAGAACGTGGTCGGCCTCGCGCAGCACGTCCAGGCGCTCCTTGGTCGCTTCCCCCCCCACGATCCGGATCGCGAGGCCGGGACCGGGGAAGGGCTGGCGCCAGACCAGGCGCTCGGGCAGGCCGAGCTCGGCGCCGACCGCGCGGACCTCGTCCTTGAAGAGGGCGCGCAGGGGCTCCACCAGCTCGAAGCGCATGTCCTCGGGGAGACCGCCGACATTGTGGTGGGACTTGATCGTCGCCGCCCCGGTGCCCCCGCCGGACTCGATCACGTCGGAGTAGAGGGTGCCCTGCACGAGGAAGCGCGCGCCCTCGGGGCCCTCCGCGCCCGTCACGCCGGCCGCGTCCGAGGTCCCCGCAGCTCCCCCCTTCGCGGCGTCCGGCGCCCCCGCGGCGCTCTCCGGGCCCCCCCCCTCCGCGGCGTCGCCCCCGGCGAGCTTGGCGGCCTCCTCCTCGAAGACTCTGATGAACTCGGCGCCGATCGC
Organism: uncultured Solirubrobacterales bacterium; assembly: GCA_963713985.1. Taxonomy (GTDB): domain Bacteria; phylum Actinomycetota; class Thermoleophilia; order Solirubrobacterales; family Solirubrobacteraceae; genus Palsa-744. The sequence goes on from OY970219.1 coordinate 3,732,260, forward strand.
CTTGCGCTTGGCCTCGGGCTCGGTGACCCCCCGTAGGCGCTCCAGGAAGCGCCGCTCCGCGTCGACCGCCACCAGGGGCACCTTGAAGGTGTCGCGGAAGGTCGCGATCACCTGCTCCCCCTCGTCCTTGCGCATCAGGCCGTGGTCCACGAACACGCAGGTGAGCTGGTCGCCCACGGCGCGGTGCACGAGCAGGGCGGCCACCGAGGAGTCGACGCCGCCGGAGAGGCCGCAGATCACCCTCCCCTTCCCCACCTGGGCGCGGATGCGGGCGATCTGCTCCTCCACGATCGACGCCGCGGACCACGTGGGGGGGCACTCGCACACCTCCGCCAGGAAACGCCCGAGGATCTCCTGGCCGTAGGGGGTGTGGACGACCTCGGGGTGGAACTGGATGCCGTAGATGCCCCGCTCCACGCTCTCCACCGCGGCCACCGGGGAGGTGGGGGTGTGGGCGAGGGCCGCGAACCCGGGGGGCGCGGCGAAGACGGTGTCGCGGTGGGACATCCAGCAGGTCTGCTCGCGGGGGGTTCCCCTCAGCAGGACCCCGTGCTCGTCGACGGTCAGCTCGGAGCGGCCGAATTCCCCCACCTCCGCCTGCTCGACGCGGCCGCCGAGCTCGTGCACGAGGAGCTGCATCCCGTAGCAGATGCCCAGCACCGGGATCCCGAGCTCCAGCAGGCCGCGCTCCAGGCGCGGCGCGTCCGGTGCGTACACCGAGGCGGGGCCGCCGGAGAGGATGATGCCCCGGGGGCGCCGCGCGGCGATCTCCTGGAGGGGCACGTGGTGGGGGATCAGCTCCGAGAACACCCCGCACTCGCGCACCCGGCGGGCGATCAACTGTGAGTACTGGCCCCCGTAGTCCAGCACCACCACCAAATCCGTGGCCGCGGGCGCCGCGACCCGCCCCTGGGGGGCGGGGGCGGACACCAGGGCCGCCTCACTCATTGACGAGCGCGGCCGCCTTGCCGTTCACCGCGCCCATCCCCACACCCTGGTCGCGCTGGAGCGCCTTGCCCTCGGTCTGCAGGGCGGGGGCGACGACGACCTCCGCGCGGTTGAACTCCGCGAGGTCCTTGTGGCCGCAGGTGGCCATCGAGGTGCGCAGGCCCCCGAAGAGGTTGAAGGTGCCGTCGTTCTCGCGCGCGGGGCCCACGAGGATCTCCTCGAGCGTCCCGTTCTGGGCGGTGGCCACGCGGGCGCCGCGGGGGAGTGTGGGGTGGAAGGTGGCCATCCCCCAGTGGAAGCCGTGCCCGGGGGCTTCGTAGGCGCGGGCGAGCGGCGAGCCGATCATCACGGCGTCGGCGCCGAGGGCGATCGCCTTGGAGACGTCCCCCCCGTTGCTCATCCCCCCGTCCGCGATCACCATGCTGTAGTCGCCGGTCTCCAGCATGTGGGTGGAGCGCGCGTGCGCCACGTCCGCGATCGCGGTGGCCTGGGGCACCCCGATGCCGAGCACCCCGCGCGTGGTGCACGCGGCACCGGGTCCCACCCCCACGAGCACGCCGGCGGCGCCGGTGCGCATCAGGTGCAGGCCCGTGTGGTAGGAGGCGCACCCGCCGACCACCACGGGCACCTCCAGGGAGGGGATGAACTCCTTCAAGTTGAGGGGCTCGGAGACGGTGGAGACGTGTTCGCCGGAGACCACGGTGCCCTGGATCACGAGCACGTCGAGGCCCGCCTCCAGCGCGAGGTCGTGGTAGCGCAGCACCCGCTGAGGGGTCAGCGAGGCGGCGACGACCACCTTGTGCTCCTTGATTTCCCGGATGCGCTGGGCGATCAGCTCGGGCTTGACGGGCTCGCGGTAGATCTCCTGCATCTCGCGCGTGGCGATCTCCTTGGGCAGCGCGGCGATCCTCTGCAGCTTTGCCTCGGCGTCCTCGTAGCGGGTGAAGATGCCCTCCAGGTTGAGCACCGCGAGACCGCCGAGGCGCCCGATGATGCCGGCGGTCTCGGGCGAGACCACCCCGTCCATCGCGGAGGCCATCATCGGCAGCTCGAACTGGTAGGGCCCGAGCTTCCAGGAGATGTCGATGTCGTCGGGGTCACGCGTGCGCCGCGAGGGCACGATCGCAATGTCGTCGAATCCGTATGCGCGGCGCGCCTTCTTGCCGCGTCCGATCTCTATCTCCATCGCAGAATCCTTACAGTCGGGGCGGACGAGAAGACCCCGCGCAGGGCGGGGCCGGAGGGGGGTCGGCGGGGGGCCGAGGGGTGCCTGTCGGAGACGGCGGCCAAGTGGATCTGAGCATAGCAACGGGTCCCCCCGCGGGCTTCGCGCGGGCCTCGCGGCGGGGAATCTTTTTGGGAGGAGGGGGAGGGAGTCCGCTCGGGCTGCCCAGCGCGAGCGCAAACGGCCCGGCGAAGCGAGGGATCGGGTTGGGGAGGCGGACGATCGCGTCGGCGGGGGCGAGCGATCGCGTTTGGGCAACCCCCGCGCGCCTCGCGCGGATTGGGCTCTGGGGGCTCGGATATCCTCGCTGTATGAGCGATTCGACACCCACCGGCAACGGCGGAGGACCGCCCGGGGGCCGGGAGCGGACGGCCCAGGGAGCCGGATCGAGCTACAACGCGCGCGCGATCGAGCTGCGCCGCCAGCGGGAGTGGGAGGCCCGCGAGGCCTTCCGCACCCCCCCGGTGCAGGAGGGGCAGATGGGCGTCTACATCAAGGCCTCCGCCCCCTTCACCTCGGGGAACGTCCACATCGGCCACGTGCGCAGCTACGCGATCGGTGACGCCTACGCGCGCTTCCAGCGCGCACGGGGGGAGCCGGTGCTGTTCGCGTTCGGCTTCGACGCCTTCGGCCTGCCCGCGGAGCTCGGGGCGATCGCGAATGGGGAGTCCCCCAGCGCGTGGGTGGCGCGCTGCGCGGAGCACATGACCGGCCAGCTCAAGCGCCTGGGGTTCTCCTTCGACTGGGAGCGCACCTTCATGAGCTCCGAGGAGATCATGTACCGCTGGTCGCAGTGGCTCTTTCTCACGCTGCTCGACGCCGGCCTCATCTACCACGGCAGCGGCAGCGTGGACTGGTGCGACACCTGCCAGACCACGCTCGCCACGATCCAGGTGGAGGACGGGACCTGCTGGCGCTGCCACAACCCGGTGCGCCTGATCCAGCGCCCCCAGTGGTACCTGCGCATCAGCGCCTACCTGGCGGAGAACGACCGCCGCCTGGGGGAGCTGGAGAAATGGGACGAGACCTCGCTGGCCAGCCAGCGCTTCGTGCTCGGCCGCACCGATGGGGTGGAGATCGAGGCCCGTGCCCCGGACGGGCGGGAGCTGACGGTCTTCACACCCCACGCCCAGGCGCTGCTGGAGGGAGGCCCCCCCGCGCGCTTCGTGCTGATGTCCCCCAAGCACCCCGAGGTGGAGCGCTGGGTCTCCGAGCCCGGGGTGGCGGAGCAGCTCGAGGAGATGCGCCTGGGCGGATGGGAGCGCAGCTCCCGCGGCGCGGAGACGGTCGCGCTCGTGGACACCGGCTGCACGGTGGGGCTCGCGCTGCGGACTCCCTCCCCCCATCCCCCTCCCCCCCAGCTGCCCCTGCTCATCTCCCCGGCCGTGGACGAGCGCTTCGGCGCCACCGCGGTGCTGGGGATCCCCGAGCTGGACCGCACCGACGAGCTGATCGCCGAGCGGCTCTCCCTCGCGGCCTCCCCCGGCGCCCAGGACGGAGAGGTGACGGGGAACCCCGCGGTGCGCTACAAGGCGGGCGACTTCTCCATCTCCCGCCAGCGCTCCTGGGGGACGCCGATCCCGATCGTGTACTGCGAGGGCTGCGGGACGGTGCCCATCCCCGCCGAGCAGCTGCCGGTGGTGCTGCCGCTGGATCTGAAACCCACGGGCGCCGGCAACCCGCTGGCGGAGCGCGAGGACTTCGTGAACACCACCTGCCCCCGCTGCGGGGGGCCGGCGCGCCGGGAGACGGACACGCTGGACTGCCACTTCGACGCGCTGTGGCTGTGGATCCCCGCGTGCGTGCCCGCGAGCGAGCGCGAGCGCCCGCTGGAGGAGATCCTCGCGCTCGCGGACCTGCGCGCGTGGCTGCCCTCGGAGCGCCTCGTGGCGGGCTCGGACAGCGGCAACTTCATGTTCGACCAGCGCATCGTCACGAAGGCGCTGCGCGACATCGGCCCGCTCGCGTTCCTCGCCGACGGGGAGCCCTTCGCGGGGGCGCTGATGCACGAGATGGTGATCCGCGAGGGGCGCAAGATGAGCAAGCACCTCGGCAACGTGGTGGACCCCGACGAGCTCGTGGAGAGCTTCGGGGCGGACACCGTGCGCATGGCGGTGCTGTGGGCGGCGCGCCCGCAGAAGTCGCTGAACTGGAGCGACAGCGCGGTGCAGTTCTGCCGGCGCTTCCTGCACAACCTCTGGGCCTACTCCCAGGCGCGCCTCGCCCAGCGGGTGGAGGACTCCGGGGAGCTCGACCCCGCGCGCACCGAGCACCTGCGCAGGCGCCTGGAGAAATGGTGTGACATCGCGGTGGCCAAGATCACCGAGGAGCTCGCGGATCTGGAGATGCACTCCGCGGTGCGCAACGCGATCCGCCTGCTGGACCGCATCAAGGATTACGAGAAGCGCGTGCTCCAGCACAGCGGGGCGCTCTGCCGCGAGGATCACGAGGCGCTGCGCGACGCGCTGGGGCTGATGGCGCGGGTGCTCACCCCCTTCGCCCCCCACGTCGGGGAGGAGCTGTGGGAGGCCTCGGGCCTCGGGGAGCCCGGCGTCGACCCCCCGTGGCCGCGAGCGGGGGAGTGGTCACGCCAGCCCCCCGCTGCGGTGGCGGTGGGCGCCCCACGCCCGGAGCCCGATCGGGCGACGGACTGAGGGTGGAGCCGGTGGACGTAAGCGGAGCAGATCGTCGCAGGCGACAGATGCGAGCGAAACGGAGAGGACACCCACCGGGCGCCAAAGAGAAACAGCCCCAAGGCGGGCGACGTCCCGCCCCGCTCCCAACTCTGCGGAGATTCACTGAGGTCGGCCTTTGCGCCGACCTCCCCCTCTGCGATGATGTGAGCAGAAGCGGATGAGCACTGCACGAGATCACGCCGGGGATACCCAGCGGACGCGCTCTTGCGCAACCGAGCTGGTGTGCCGCAAATGCGACGAGCGCTCCCCGCTCGCCGAGGGCGGGGCGTACTGCCCGCGGTGTGGCAAGAGCCTGGACGTCGACTACGACTACAAGCTCGCCGCAGAGCGCATTGCCGAGACGCCGATGGGGGAGCGCCCGCTCAACATCTGGTTCCTGGAGGAGCTCCTGCCGATCCACGACGCTGTCGGAGCCGCGCGCGTCGGGGAGTTCGCGGGCTTCACCCCGCTGATCCGCGCCGATCGGCTGGGGGCGGCGGTGGGGCTGCGCAACCTGTACATCAAGGACGACAGCACCTCCCGTCCGAGCCTCTCCTACAAGGACCGCGTGGTGGGCATGGCGGTGGCGCGCCTGCTGGAGCTGGGCCGCCCCGAGATCGGGTGCGTCTCCACCGGCAACGTCGGCACCGCCGTGGCCTCCCTGGCGGCGAAGGCGGGGGTGGCCGCCTACGTCTTCTACCCCAACCGCCTGGAGAGCACCAAGGCCCACGCCTGCCGCGCGCTCGGCGCGAGGGTGTGCCAGGTGGAGGGCAACTACGACGAAGCCAACAAAGCCTGCCGCGCCCTCGCGGAAGCGACGGGCCTCGAGTTCGCGAACATCACCCTGCGCCCCTTCTACGCCGAGGGGGCCAAGACGGAGGCGTATGAGATCGTGCAGCAGCTCGGGTGGCGCGCGCCGGACCACATCGTCTCCCCCGCCGCCGGGGGCACGCTCTCCTCGCGCATCCACAAGGGCCTGCAGGAGCTCGAATTGGTGGGGCTCGCGCAGACCGCCCACACCAAGATCGACATCGCCCAGCCCGAGGGCTGCCGGCCGATCGCGGAGGCGATCCTCTCGGGGGCCTCGGAGATCAACCCCGTGAAGCCCACCACGCTCGCCCACTCCCTGGGGATCGGCTCCCCCGGGGACGGGGTCTTCGTGATCGAGGCCGTCCGCAGCCGCGGGGGCACCGCGGCGTCGGTGGACGACCGGGAGATCTTCGCGGGCATCGACCTGCTGGCCTCCACCGAGGGCATCCTCACGGAGCCCGCGGGGGGCACCACGGTGGCGGTGGTGAAGAAGCTCGCCGCCGAGGGCCACCTGGACCCGGACGAGGTGGTGGTGGCGGTGATCACGGGCAACGGCCTGAAGACCCTCTACGACCACCCCTCCAAGCCCTGGCCCTCCAAGGTGGAGTGCAACACGGAGACCATGCGCACGGTGCTGGAGGGCTTCCAGCGCGAAGCCGGCCTCGCCCCCGCCGAGCGGGGAGCGCCCGGCGAGCGGCTGCACGCGTAGGCTCCGCACGCAGCGGGATCCCGCAGCTGCGAACATCCCAGTGGTGGGACGCTTGGAGGACGTCGACCTGAGTCTCTCCCTCTCGCGCGAGGAGTCCGAGAGGCGCGTGGCGGAGCTGCAGCGGCGCCTGCTCGCGCTGCGGTTGGAGCTCGCGGGACTGCGCGACGATGGGCACCTGGGCCCTCCCGTGTGCGTCCTCTTCGAGGGCTGGGACGCCTCGGGCAAGGGTGGCGCGATCAAGCGCCTGGTGGCGCCGCTCGATCCGCGCCACGTGCGCGTCGCCCAGTTCGCCGCCCCGGACGCCACCGCCAAGCGCCACCACTTCCTGTGGCGCTTCTGGCCGGCCCTGCCGGGGTGGGGAGGATTCGCGGTGCTCGACCGCTCCTGGTACGGGCGCGTGCTGGTGGAGCGCGTGGACGAGCTCGCCACCGAGGAGGAGTGGACGCGGGCCTACGGCGAGATCGAGCAGTTCGAGCGCATGCTCACCACGGAGGGCACGGTGCTGGTGAAGTTCTGGATGCACATCTCCAGCGGGGAGCAGCTCGAGCGCTTCGAAGCCCGCGCCAACGATCCGCTCAAGAGCTGGAAGCTCACCCCCGAAGACTGGCGCAACCGCGACCAGCGCAAGCTCTACGGGGAGGCCCTGGAGGAGATGTTCGAGCGCACCGACGCCAAGCACGCCCGCTGGCACATAGTCGCGGCGGAGTCCAAGCACTACGCGCGCGTGCACGTGCTCGAAACCGTCAACGGCGCAATCGAACGGGCTCTGCACGGCAGGGTGTGAGCAGCGCCTGGGCCGGGTGAGCTCTTGGGCCGCGCGCCGCTCCACAGGGCGGCGCACCGAGCTGTGTCGCACCCTGAGCCAGGGTGGGCTCCCGCGGGAGCCACCGATCACAGAATCGTAACCACCTGTTGTCATCCGGTTCACACGAGCCTTTTTGTGTCACGCATAGGCTCGCCTGGAACAGTCGAGGGTACTCCGGAGGGTGCATCGCCCTGAGGGTGAATCGCTGGTTCCGGGGTCTCCCGCTTTCCCAAGTTCGTGCACTCACAACTCGGAAGGGAACCGCTCACATGCTCAGACGTTCGCTCCTCACGGCCGCCGCCCCCGCGGTGGCCATCCTCGTGGCGCTGACCTTCGGAGCGGTCAGCTCGCTGGCGAGCACCGGTCCCGCCTACACGGCCGGCACGCCCGTTCTCGACCAGGTGAGCGGCTCGACGGAAAGCCCCGCGCCGTGGACACTTTCGCAGGGAGACCCCTCGGCGGCCCCGTACGGCTCCTCGCTGCCCACATTCGACTTCGGTGGCTCGCCGAGTGTCACCTTCAGCGGCCTCACCACGCCCAACCTGTCGGTGTACCCGGGCTCCGCGGAAGAAGACGTGCCCGGCGCCAAAAACGAAGCGCCGTACCTGACCGGCTTCGCGGGCACCCCCGGACCGCTTGCGGGCTACTGCTCGAACGGCGGGCCCAACCCCGAGACGGGCGCGGTCGAGCGCCAGCCCGTCGGCAGCATCCTGCCGATGTCGCCGTACTACTTCCCGTTCGTGATGCGCAACCCCAACGACCCCAGCGTGCTCACCGGCTTCTTCGACTACCGCCCCAAGGACTCCCAGGAGGCGATCGTGGTCGCCAACTCGTTCAACGGGGGCAGCACCTGGCACTACGTCGATGAGAAGCTCGAACTGAACCCGAACGTCTGCCCGGACGGCATCCAGAACGACAACGGCCAGGGCCACCCGTGGGTCACCGAGGCGGGGGGCACCTACTACATGTACACGCTCAACCGCATCAGCGGCGACTCGCTCGGCCAGGGCCTGCTGGTGTACCCGCTCAACTGGACGCCCTCCAAACAGTACCCCTGGGGAGACCCGATCATGGAACTGCCGACCGCCGAGCCCGTGGACGGCGGCCCGAACCCCGACAACGCGCAGACCGGCGGCTCGCCCCCGGGCTACGCGAACGGGGTCACCGAACCGGGTATCACCACCGCCAGCAAAGCGGTTGTGGTACCCAACTACCAGGAAAACCAGAGCGGTGTGTCGATCGAAGTCGCCAGCACCGCCAACTTCTCAAACCTCAAGGGCGGCCCCGGCGGGCAGATCTTCGACGTGGGCGCCGAAACGTCCTACAGCAACCTGAAAGACTCGACGCTGCCGGCCATCCACTGCTTCGAAAAGACCACCGCCACCGAATTCACGCACTGCGTGGCCGTCGACGCCGCCGGGCAGACCGGCGAGGAGCCGGTGAGCGTCGGTGCTGGCGACCATCTCGTCGCCCCGCCCGAGGTGCCGGACACCGCGAAAGTGACCGACCCCGCATCCGAGGGCACGAGCACCGGCACGGGGCTGCAGGCGCCCGATGGCATCATCGGCACGGTGCCCGCGTCGAGTCTGCCGGCAAAACTGCCGAGCGGCGCCTCGCGCAGCGAAGTACCCAGCGGCGCAACGGTCGTCGTCTACGGCGAGAAGCTGCTGAACTACTTCGAGCCCGCGATCCTCGAGTCCAAGGTGACGATCCCGACCTCCGGCGCCGGAACGAGCATCCCGGTGTCGAGCTTCGGCTACACCGGCAGCGGGGCGCAGTCCTACGCGAGCCTCACCGACAACACCCAGCCCACCACCACCGCCAGCAAATTCCCGGCGCCGGTGACGATCGGCATCGGCTACACGTCGGCCACCCCCAAACAGAAAACGGCGGCCGAAGAAGAAGGGATCGCGTCTGTCACGTGCACCGGAGCGGTGATCAAAACCGGCGTGGACGAACTGACCGGCTGCACTGCGGGCACCTCCGGCCTACCAACCGGGACAACCAGCGTGGGGGCGAAAACCGAAAGCGACGTCGGAGCGCCCGGCGCCTGCCTCACCCCGTCTGCCATCCTCGCGCAGACCGGCGAGGGCAGCACGAAGCCGAAAACGCTGTTCAAGAACAACGAGGACTACACCGTCGTGCGGGCCGCGTGGACGACCGACGGCCTCACCTTCCACGACCTCGGCATCGTCAACGGGCTGAACAACCCCGAATACACAGGCAACGCCGGGGACGCCACGGAAATCGGCCAGACCGGCACCGACCAGCTGCGCTTCGTCGCCTCACGCGGAACGATCGTCCCGACCGCTCAGGGTGAGACGATGTTCATGTCGGGCGCCGACTGCCAGGACGGTGACAGCGACTCCTTCCAGCAGATCTTCTACTCGAACTCGACGAACGGGATCGAATGGAGCCAGCCGGTGCCGCTGATCACCACCGACCCCTCCTTCCTGGCCTCGGCGCTGCAGAACGCCCTGGCAGCGGAAGGGATGGACAGTCCGCTCGAAGTCTCCGCCTACTACTCCGGTCGCACGTATGACCCGAACGTCATCGAGGGCTCCAACGGCAGCCTCACGATGATCTTCTCGGGCTACCGGACGGGCAAGCCGCTGCCGGTGACGGGTACCGCGGCCAAGCCAATCGGCGACAACCCCGACTACCAGTTCACGCCGACCCTGAGCGACCCGGCGCTGTACCGGAACATCCTCACGGTGCCCATCAGCGCGAAGGAAACGGGACCAGAAGGCAAAGAAGGGAAAGAAGGCAAACAGGGGCAGGAAGGGAAGGAAGGCGAAAAAGGCAAAGAAGGACCTCAGGGTCCAGAAGGTAAGGAAGGGTCTGAAGGTAAGACCGGCCCGACGGGACCCGAAGGGAAAACAGGACCCGAAGGCAAGGAAGGCGAGACCGGGCCCGTAGGACCAGAAGGCAAGACCGGTCCGGCGGGCCCTGAAGGGAAAACGGGCCCGGAAGGCAAAACGGGTCCCCAGGGCCCCATTGGGCTCACCGGCCCGATCGGACCCGTGGGCCCCCAGGGCCCCACCGGGCCCCAGGGTTCCACCGGGCCCCAGGGTTCCACCGGGCCCCAGGGCCCCGCCGGCCCCAAGGGGGCGACCGGGGCGACCGGCCCGCAGGGGCCAGCTGGGCCGCAGGGTCCTCCCGGGCCGGTCGGTAAAATCACCTGCACGGTGACGGTGAAAGGCAGCACGATCACCATCACCTGCGTGGAGGCGGCCACGACGGCCTCGGTCGCACGGGTCGCGTCGACAGACGGGGTCTCGAGAGTCGAGGTTCACATCACTCGCCACGGCAGGACGCTGGCCAGCGGCACCGGGTCGCTGCGTAAGGGCGTCGTGTCGGCCAGGCTCTCGGTCAAGCACGGGCTCGGCCGCGGAAGCTATGTGGTGACCGTGAGCTTGCCTGGTGGGCCTCGCAGCGCGAAGGCGAGCGTGGGGTAGCCCGGGAGCAGAGCGTCGCAGGTCGTGTGGGGCGTCTCTCCATCGGGGAGGCGCCCCACACCCACGCCTACACCTAGCCCCACAGGGAGGTCCGACCTCGACGGCCGGTAGGCGCCCCACACCTGACCGACATATAGAAAAGCCCCGCCGGAGCGGGGCTTTTCCTTAGCTGGTCGATAAGCCGGATCCTGTCAAGAGCAGCCATCCATCTGAGCGGCCTACCTGGACCTCGGCGGGCAGCCTGCAAGCGGTCCTGTTTGGCCTTGCATCGGGTGGGGTTTGCCCAGCCGCCGCGTCACCGCGACGCTGGTGCGCTCTTACCGCACCATTTCACCCTTGCCCGCCGGCCGTTCACGTGGGACGGCCGGCGTCGGCGGTTTGTTTCTGTGGCACTTTCCCGCGGGTTTCCCCGGGTCGATATCTCGACCACCTCGCCCTGTGATGTCCGGACTTTCCTCGAAGGCCCAGGGCCTCCGCGGCTGCTTGACCAGCCCGCCGAGTCTAGCGCCTCGCCAGCGCCTTCTCAGGAGAGCTGCGCTCCGCAATCGGCGCACTCCCCGCGAGGGGCAGATCCGGGGACCGTGGCTTGAGCCAAGGCCCCCCCACCTCCGCAGAGCGCCATCGCCCCCCCGCATGCGGGGCAGGTGGCTGTCTCACGCATGCCCAACTCCTCCCACGCACCGGAGATCAGATCGTCCAGCGTGAGCGCTCCGCACGCCCCTCCGTGTACGGCTGACCCGACCCCGCTCGCGTGCTGTCCGACATCCGATCGATCGCGGCTTGCCGGCCGGCGGACCTCCCGCCCGGGGAGACCGTGGAGACCCTGCCGGCCACGGCGCCTCGGGAGCACAACGGCGCCCATCAGAGGCTCCTGAGCAGTCCGACCACGCGCCCCAGCACCTTGACCTCCCTGCTGCGGATCGGCTCCATGGTCTCGTTCTCCGGCTGCAGGCGGATGTGGTCGGCCTCGCGGAAGAAGCGCTTGACGGTCGCCTCCTCCCCCAGCAGGGCCACCACGATCTCGCCCTCCCGAGCGGTGTCCTGCGGTCGCACCACCACGATGTCGCCCTCGAGGATGCCGGCGTTCTTCATCGAGTCCCCGCGTATCCGCAGGAGATACTCCCCGTCCTCACCCCCGGCGGCCTCCGGAACGGGGATGTACTCCTCGATGTTCTCCTCCGCCAGCACTGGCTGGCCCGCGGCGACCGAGCCGAGGAGCGGTAGGCCATCGGAGCGCACGATCGAGCGCATGCTGTCCACCGCGTTGCCCACCGCCCGGTCGAGCAGCTCGATCGCGCGTGGCTTGGAGGGATCGCGACGCAGCAGGCCGATCTTCTCCAGGTTGGCCAGGTGGGCGTGCACGGTCGAGGAGGAGGCGAGGCCCACCGCCTTGCCGATGTCGCGCACGGTCGGGGGATAGCCGTACTTGGCGGAGTACTTGTGGATGAAGTCGAAGATCTCCTGCTGGCGCTTGGTCAGATCCATGGTCTCTCGGTTCCCTGGTCGGCTGGATGGAAGGATGGAACGAACATGTGTTCGTACAGTAGCGCCGCTTGCGGACGGATGCAAGGCCGAGGGCGCGATGGGTAGCTTGGGCATCGGCTCGATCGCTTGGCGGGGGCGCGTACCGCGAGGCCGAGTCGGGTGGAGTGGGCCCTGTGGGGCTATACTCGCCCCCCTCTGCGCCCGTGGCGGAATTGGTAGACGCGCAAGGTTGAGGGCCTTGTGGAGATTGTTCTCCGTGGTGGTTCGAGTCCACTCGGGCGCATACGAAAAGCCCTGCAAATCGGGGCTTTTCGTAGTTAAGGCGGTCTCGAGGGGGGCGCGGGGCGATTGTTCGGTTTTGTGCCAATGGCACGGCCGAACAATTTGCCGAACATTTCGTGTGCCGGTTGTTCGGCTTCAGGGTCAAAGACCTACGCAGATGAGAGGTCCTTCCGACCACCTGGAGCCGAACAAGATGTGCCAGATGTGCCACGGGCAGCGCGCTCACCGGCGTGGTGTCCGCCCTTCAAGCGAGCAGCCCGGAGGCGCGAGATGAGCTACAGCCTGACCAGGGGTGTGTGGGAGGTGCGCTGGCGTGGTGGCGATGGGCGACAGCGCTCGCGTCGCTTCGGTGATGACGAGCGGGCCGCACAGGCGTTCGATGAAGCGATCCACGACCAGAAGGGCAAGGAACGCAAGCCAGCGGGCTACGGGGAGAGCGGCGGCGTCTACCCCTATGAGACCGCGCAGGGCACGCGGTGGCGGTGCAGGGTCAAGCGCTCGGATGGGAAGTGGTCTCAGAAGCGTGGGTTCACAAGCCCGAGCGCGGCGGCGAACTGGCGGCGTCGTCAGCTTGAGCGGGTCGAGCGGCGCGAGGTCGTCCACACGAAGGAGACCTTCGGCGAGTTCTTCCCGCGCTGGCTGACTCGGCGCAAGCCCTATCTCGAGGAGGGCAGCTGGAGTTGCTATGAGCGCGACGGTCGCATCCGGCTTCTTCCGGCGCTGGAGTCAGTGCCGCTCGGGGTGATGGAAGTCGAGCACGTCCGTGACCTGATGGACGTGATGACCGAAGGGATGGAAGCCGGGGAGATCGCGCCGAAGACGGTCAACAACACGCTCACCACGCTCGTCGTCTGCTTGAACGAAGCAAAGAAAGACAAGCTGATGGTCACGAACCCGGCGCTTGAGATTCCGAAGCTGCCGGACGCGCATGTGGAGCGCGAGTACCTGCGGCTGCATGAGATCCCGCTGTATCTCGACTCGTGCTCGCTGGTCTATCGCCCGCTCGCGGAGCTGCTGATCGGCAGCGGCCTGCGTATCTCCGAGGCAATAGCTTTGCAGCTCGGCGACTTGGAACTCGAAGACTCGGGCGGCGTGATCGTGGTCTACCGCTCGCGCAAGAAGGGGAAGGTCGGCTCAACGAAGTCAGATCGCTTCCGCGCGGTGGAGATCGGGCCTGGCCTCTCGGCTGTGGTGCGCGAGCAGGTCGAAAAGCGCGCGGCGATGGCCGGCGGCGACAAGCTGGACGCGCTGCTCTACACGATGCCCGTGCGCGTCCGCAAGACCGACCAGGGGCGCTGGGAGGGCGACGGCGATGGCAAGCCGTTCGATCGCACGACTGTCTCGCGCGACTGGCACAAGGCGGCGCTGCAGGACGCGGACCTGCGCGATATGCCGCTGCACGCTCTGCGGCATACCGCGGCGGCGGCGTGGTTGGCGGGCGGCAACTCCTTGAAGTACGTGCAGGACCAGCTCGGGCACGGTGACATTCGCACGACCGAGCGCTACTACGGGCACCTGGAGCGCCACGTGAAGAAGGAGGGCGCGAAGGCGACCGAGGCGGCGATCGCCCGCGCGGTGCGGGAGCACAACGGCCGCCGGCGCAGCGCCTACGCCCGTCAAGCCCGCGCGGGCACTCGCTGAGCGGGCCGCACCGTAGCGGTAGGTTGCGCGGAGCGGCCTGGGCTCCATGCGGCCCTGGCGTCGTTGACCCAGCGCTCTATGTCGTCGGGGTGGAAGCGCAACGGCCCCTCCTCCCCACCGATCCTGATCGACGGGATGCGGCCTTGCTTGGCGGCGTCGTAGAGCCAGGTCCGCGAGACTCGCAGGCGCGTCGCTACTTCGGATGGCTTGAGCAGGTCGATCCCAGACGTTCCATCGCCGTTCATGTGGGTTACTGACCCCCAGGGCGCTCATCCGGCCAACGAGTTTGTCTGCGAGCGACCTCCCTCAGCGCGGGCAGTCATCGAGGCGCAGTATCCCTCCGCGATCGTGGCTCGGTTGGGCCTAGATGGGCAGCTCGGGGAACTCCTCGTCCTCGAGCTCGGCTTCGCGCAGGTGGGCTTCGGCTCTGGCGACGACGGCCTCGTAGAACTCGCGGGTGGGTGTACCGGGCGCGAATGCTTCTGCGTGCTTTCGGCTCTCGTCGCGCAGTTGGATGTGGCGCTGTGGCGGCTGGCCCATCGTGCGGCTCTGGTTGCCGGTGATGACAGTGACCGACAGCAGCGCACGGGCGACCTTGGCCAGGCTTTCTGCGCCTCGCGCGTGCGCAGCCTCGAGAGTCTCCTGCACGAACTGCGGGTGGGTAAGCGCGACCTGCCACGGCATTGCTCCCATCAGTTCCACGGCGGCGTCGATTCTCGATTCCTCGCTCGTTGTGAGCCACTCGAGGAGTACGGTGAGCGCAGCATCTTGGTTGGTGGCGAGCCGCCAGTAGAGACCGGGGGCTTCGTAGCGTAGGCGTGGGCTTGGGTCGAGCATGGCATCGCGGATGCGCCGCAGTAGCGCGAGTAGCTCCTCGCCCGTGGCACCGCCGAGGAGGTCGGCGTTGAAGTCGTCGTAGGAGAGCGCCCGGATCTCCCCGCCGGCGGCGGCGCGGGCGAGGAGGAAGCCGAGGATTTCGTCGCGGTGTTCGGGCGCGAGCTTGGCGAGAACCTCGTTGGCAAAGTATTCGAGCCTCGGCGCCGGTCGGAGCTTGTCCAGCAGGACGGGGATCTGGCTGTGTTCAACGTGGTCGATCACCAGCGCGATCAGGGCGCACAGCGAGTCGGCGAGGTGGCTGTTTTCGTGGATGTCGCTGGCGAGCGCGATGTCGAGGGCCAGGGGAGCGTTGATGTGTGCGAGGCGGCGGGTGGCGTGCAGGGCGACGTTGACGATGTTGAGATCGTTGTCGGCGACGAGCTCGCGCAGCATCGCGGCCTCTGGCGCGTCGGGATCGGCGAACCAGTTGCCGTTGAACAGGTAGTCGGCGAGCTGCCGCCGCGCTGAGGTCGGGCCGGCACGCAGCCCTTCGAGCAGCCCGTAGGTCGCCTGGGGGCTGTGTGAGCTGAGGACGGCGAGCAGCGTCCCTCCGAACTGTGCGAGCGGCCGGTCGGGGTTGGCGGCGCACCAGCGGGCCAGCGCCTCGCCGAGCTCGGGGTGCGCTTCGCTGAGCGCGATCAGCAGCGGACTCGCGTTCGCAGCTGTGTCTTCCGGCAGATCGTTGATCGCTGATACGTGTGCGTCCAGACGTTCAGCGAGCGCATCGAAGGTGCCTGCGCTGCTGGCGGCGAGGGCGTCTGCGACGGCGTGGAGCTTGGCTTTCGACCCGTCCTGGTCGAGCACGTCGATCGGGTTGCGCAGCGCGCTGGCGAGGCTCTCGTCTTCGATCTCGGGTTGCTCACCGATCTGGCGGGCGCGGTCACGGACGTCGTTCCAGGCGCTGCGCTGCGAGTGCCATCCGAGGGCGGTGCGCAGCTTCAGCCGCACGTGCGGGTCCTGGGTGTCGCTCATCACGGTCTCGATCGCGTCGAGGATTGCCAGCTGGTCGTCGTGCCACTGCTCAATCTCGGTGTCGGTGATCTCGCGGCCGAACGCGCCGATTGGCGGGCGTAGCGCGTCGCCGAGGAGCCGGGCGGCTAGCGCCCGCTCGCGGGCAGCGCCGTTGGTGGCTTGGGCGGCGAGGATTGTCCTGATCGTGGCGCGTATGTCAGCGGTCGCTTTCGCGGAGACCGGGAAGACCCTGATCTGGAAGCCCGTTTCGGCTGCGTGTGTGGTCTCGCCTTCGCGGGCGAGCAGCGGCGCGAGCAGCTCGAGCGGTGAGTATGCGGATGCGCTGGCGTCGTCTTGGAGGGCGCGTTCGACCAGTTGCAGCACGCCGCGTGCGAACAGCAGCGGTAGCTCATAGCCTGCGAGGCTCTGGATTTGGCGTACCGGATGGTCGGTGTTCGAGTTCAGGGGCCTCGGGTCATCGCAGGCGAGCTGCCAGAGGAGGTCGAGCGCCTCGGGCAGGAAGCTCGGCGTCAAGGCGATCGAGGCGAGCAGCTCGGGCAGGCGGCGACGCACGTCAGCGTCGGTGAGCTGGCTGGCGAACAGGTCGTCGGTGGCTGACGCGGCGGGGTTGGCGAGCGCGCAGGTGACGATCTCGAACACGGCCGCCGGTGCGAGCCGGGCGACGGGCTTGATCAGCTGGATGATCCGCAGCCGTTCTTCGGCGTGCCCACGCAGAAACAAGGTATGTAGGTCGCGCCAGAACTTGTCGAGTAGTGCGCTGTCGGTCTGCTCCTCCTGGCCGATGCGCCAGTCGAGCTCGGCGAGGTTGCGCAGGAGCCCGATGATCGCAACGTCGGCGTAGCGGTTGAGAAGCGCCTGCGCGCGTCCGGTGGGTCGGCCTTGATGGTCTACGCAGGCGCGGTGCAGGATGTGGTCTGCGAGCACGTCAGGGACGATGCGGCGCAGCCGCCCGCGGGCGGTCAGGACCCCGGCCTGCTCGAGCTGGGAGACCAGTGAGCGAAGCTGGTGATCCTCGATCTGCAGGTCGGCGGCTAGCCGCTCGATCAGGACGGTGTTCTCGATGAACAGCGGGCCGAGCGCGGAGATCAGGATCAGCGCGTCGCGTGCGGCCTGCGCGTCCACTTCGTCGCCGAGCTTGCCGAGCATCTCGTCGCGGAAGCGGTCCAACACGGTCATGCGGAACTCGGCGTGGCGCTCAAGCAACTCCGGCGCGACTGCCTGCCGCGCGAGCAGCTGACCGCCGATGACGGTCACGAGCGGACAGTCGGCAGTGGCGTCGGCGAGATGCTCCGCGAGGTGCTCGTGCTCGGCGCCGAGAGCCTGCGCGGCGAGTGCGCGCACGTCTTTGACTGGCAGATCGCCAAGCGGCTTTGAGATCCAGACCTTCTCGGGTGAGAGGCCGGCGAGCGATAGGCGCGAGCGAAGCTCCTCGGCACGGTGTGGCCTGGTGGCGAGCACGAGCGTCGGAGCGCTGGGCTGCCGGGTGGCGGCGCCGATCAGCGCGGCGAGATCCTCGCGCCGGTGCGCGTCATCGACGATCACGAGCGGCGCGGTCCACGGAAGCTCCTCAACCGACTCGGCCGTGAGCGCTAGCTGGTCGTCGACGAACAGCACGGTTCGGCTCGCCTTGTGGGCTTCGGCGAGCGCGCGCAGAATGCGGGTCTTGCCGATGCCGCCGCGGCCGACGAGCACAAGCACGCGAATCTCCTGGTTGGCTAGCTGCTGGTCGATGGTGGCGAGCAGCTCGTCACGGCCGACGAGCGCCCAGGTGTGACGGAACAGATGATCCTCGTCCAGCAGAGGCCGGAAATACTCGTCGGTCTCGTGAAAGCACAACGGCCCGCGTGGCCCGAGGAACGCACGGCGCCAGTGGACGGTGAAGGTGTCCTCGATCAGCCGCCGGGCACGCTCGCGCGGCTCGATCGCACGGACGCCTTGGGAGAGATCCTCCTTGTCGAGCAGCCTCCAGCCGTCGAGTGCGGCAACGTAGTCGCGCACGGTGGTGCCCACCTCGCAGGCGACGAGGATGACGTGCTCGTCGGCGTCGTACTCGGTCTCCGCAACGGTGCTTTTCGCGTGTGTTTTGGTGTACTTCCGCCACTTTCGGCACTGGTAGGTACGTGTGCGCCCGTCGGTGAGCTCGGCGGCGATGTCGATGCCGAGCTGACCCTGGCCGCGGGTGCCGTACTTGTGCGCGCTGGCGACGTCGGGCTGGCCGTTGACGTAGGCGAGGCAGAACCGCTCGAAGGCGTCCCACTCCCACTGCGGGTCATCGAGTGGCAGCAGGTCTACGTGGTCTAGGGGCGGTAGGGGCAGCGGCATTCGTGTTCGAGGGTAGCCCAGCCCTCAGCAGGCTGCCGGCAGCCAACTGGCTGGCTCGCGTATGGCGCCAGATGTCGAGAGTGACGTGTCGGTGGGACATTCGTTTCACGTGCCCGATGCTGACGACTGGCTTGCCGAGCAGGCCAAGGTCTGACGACCGTTCGACAGGGGTCCTGGCGAGGACATACAGTCAAGGTTCGATGCTCAGTGAACCGCGCTCAATGCCATCCGCCGCGGGCACAGCGCGCCCGTGAGTGAACAAGACTCCGCGAACTCGCGGCCGGCGGGCCTCTACTTCAGCGACCCGGCGTGCCTCGAACACGATCCGCGTGTGCACATGCCTGAGCACCCGGACACGCCTGAGCGGCTTGAGGCGATCGAGCGGATGCTGGCCGAGCACAACTGGTTGGGCTGGGAGCGGCGTGCCGCGCCGCCGGCCGAGGTAGCGCAGCTGGAATTGATCCACAGTGCCAGGCATGTGCAGAGGATCATGGAGCTGTCGCTGGCCGGTGGCGGCGCGATCGACTCGGACACTTTCGTCGGCGAGCCCTCCTATCGTGCAGCGCTGCACGCCGCCGGCGGCGCGTGCGAGATGACAAGGGCGCTGATGGCAGGCGAGGCGACGCTCGGTTTCTGCGGCGTGCGTCCTTCTGGCCATCATGCCGAACCGGATCGCGCGATGGGCTTCTGCCTGTTCAACAACGTTGCGATCGCCGCGGAGCTGGCGATCCGAGAGCTGGGCGCTCGGCGGGTGCTGATCCTGGATTGGGATGTGCACCACGGCAACGGGACCGCTGAGGCGTTCCGGCGCCGATCGGATGTTCTGTTCGTAAGCATCCATCAGGCGGGGATCTATCCGGGCACGGGCTCGATGAGCGACGTGGGCTCGGGTGCGGGCGAGGGCTACACGATCAACCTGCCTGTCCCGGCCGGCTCGGAGGAGGAGCTGTGGCTATCGCCGATCGAGCACATCGTGCTCCCAGTCGCCGAGAGCTTCGCGCCGGAGCTCGTGCTGATCTCTGCCGGCTTTGACGCGCACCGCGAGGACCCGTTGGCTGGCTGTCGTCTGGAGGCGGGCTCGTTCGCGGAGATGGCCCGTCACGTGCGGGGGCTGGCTACATCACTCGGCGTGCCACTCGGAGCCGTCCTCGAGGGTGGCTACCAGCCTGTGGCGCTGGCGGAGTGCGTGCGGGAGACGCTTGCCGCGCTCGCCTCCGATGAGCCAGCGCAGTCGGCGGCACCGGAGCCGCTCTTGACATCGCGCGCCGCCGCTCACGTGGGCCACTACTGGCCGCTGTAGGGAGTGCTGCCCCTATATCGCGGGAACGCCTGTGGTCGCCGTCCCTCCGGTGCAAGGGAACTGGTAGGCGGGTAGTTCCCCACGTCACGGCTGGGTAGCGAGGACCGATGCTTGGCTTGTGCGTGCGTGATCTGATCTGCTTGGCCAATGTCCGAAGATCGAGACATATCGTGCGCTCGCGCCGGCGACTGGCTTGAGGTCAAGGGCGTTGGCGAGCGCCCTTCGCGGCGTGGACAGATCAGGGAGGTGCTCGGCAGCTCTGAGCATCCCCACTTCCGCGTTCGCTGGGATGAAGGACACGAGTCGATCGTCTACCCCGCCGACCACGAGGCGATCGTGCACCACCCAGCCCGACAGGGCGACCCGGCATGAGCACAGCGCACGCATCGAGGTCGGTCGGTCTCGCCGCCCGCGTAGTTTCTCCCCGCCACCGCCAGGGGCAGCAACGGATGCACCGGGCGGCGCCGGGCGCGAGGCTGCGAACACCATGACCGTTCCTTCGCTGTCACAGGCACCCAGCGCCGTCGCAGATATCGACGAGCCCGAGCTTGTCCGGCTGCGCGATGGCTCGCTGGTCACGCTGCGTCCCACCACGGCCGCCGATGAGCCCGCGCTGCGCTCGTTCCTGGCGGGACTGTGCCTGGAGGCGCGGCGTCTGCGGTTCTTCAGCGGCGCCGTGGACATAGGCTGTGCTGCTCATTTGGCGGCGGACACCAGCACGGGTTGCTTCGGGCTGGTTGCCCATGACGAGATGGGGGCGATGGTCGCTCACGCCCTGTATATCCAGCTGGATGGCACGCGGGCGGAAGTCGCGGTCGAGGTCGCCGATCATCTCCACGGCCGCGGCCTCGGGACGATCCTCATCGAACAGCTGGCGATCGTCGCCGAGCAGCGTGGGATCACGCATTTCGTAGCCGAGGTTCTCTGTGAAAACCGGGCGATGCTGGATGTCTTTCGAGAGGGCTTCGATGGGCGTGTGGTACGCCACGATGGGCCGGAGCAGAGGGTCGAGTTCCTCACCGCGGGCTGGCGACTGGCTCACAAACGCTTCGCATCGGATGCTCGGGCGTAGTGCCGAGCCCGAGCAGCGCGGCGTGCTCGCGTAGCTGATCGCGGGCGTCGGGGTGCGCGGCGTGCTCGATGATGAGGCGGGCCTGGGCGCGCTGGCTGCGTCCGAAGATGTGCGCGGCGCCCTGCTCGGTGATGACCGCGGAGTGCTGGAAGGAGGTCACGGGTCCGTCGAGGTGGGGCACGATTGTCGAGGTGTCGCTGCGTTCGTGCCAGGAGCGCAGCGCGATCACGGCGTGCCCGCCGGGCGAGTGCAGGGCGCCCTCAACGAAGTCGGGCTGGCCACCGAAACCTGAGTAAACGCGCCCGCCGATGTGGCTTGCGCCGGCCTGGTCGTGCAGATCGACCTGCAGCGCCGTGTTGACCGAGATCATCTGAGCTCGTGCCGCAATCCGCGAGGGATCGTTGGTCGTCTCGGTGCGCGTCATGCGAAGCCTGGGGTTGTGGTGAACCCACTCGTACAGCTCCCTGGAGCCGAACATGAAGGAGCACACGATCGGCCGTTTACGGTCGAGTGCCCCGGCTTGCTCGAGGCCCATCACCCCGTCGGAGATCATCTCCGACCAGATCCCCAGGTTGCGTCGGCTGACGAGTGCGCGCAGCGTCGCATCGGGGACCTGGCCGATCCCGAGCTGCAAGGTGGCGCCGTCTCCCACGAGATTGGCGACGCGCTCGGCGATCGTCTGCGCATGGTCGTGGTTGGCGCCGATGGCCGGGGTCGGGAGGTCTTGCTGGACCTCGACGGCGAGGTCGATGAGGTCTTCGGCCAGCTCGCCGTCGCCGAGGGTGTAGGGCATGTCGGAGTTCAGCTGGGCGATGACGAGCCCGCCGCGGGCGCGTACATGCTCGACGGCCGCCGGCAGGATGTTCACCTCGATCCCGAGCGAGACCTTCCCCTTGTGTGGCATGGAGGTGTGCAGCAGCACCACGTCGGGCGGGCGCAGCGTGCTGAACAGCCTGGGTACGAGTGAGAGGCGCATCGGCAGGTAGTCCAGTCGCTCGCCGGTGTCGCGCATCCCCGGCCCCACGAACGGCGTCTCGAAAATGACGCCCTCGCGGGCGGGCAACGGGGCCTGAGCGGCGAGCATGAACAGGCGGTAGCGCTCCACCGCGCCCTCCAGGGCGTCGAGCAGGACCCGAGGGGTCCCGAGGTTCCCGCTGGCGACGACCCGCGGCTCGCCGGCGCTAAGCGCGGCGAGCGCCGTGTGCAAGTCGCGCTGGGAGATCACCTTCATCCGACGTTCAACACTACGCGCCGGCGGCGAGCACGGTCATGGGTGGGAACTACCGAGTTCGTTCGGGGAGGAGTGCGGTAGGCGCCCGCGCCGGCGGCGAGTTGACTTGTAAGCGGTCAGAGCGACCGCGATCGAGCAGCCACGACACAGGAGGAACTAACAATGAGCGTCTCGCCCCCAGCACCTGCCATGTCCGGCCTGGAGCTGGTCCGCTCGTTCGCGCAGCTCGGCCGTGAGGATGTGCAGTTCGCGGGCGGCAAGGGCGCGAACCTGGGTGAGCTGACCCGCGCGGGTCTGCCCGTGCCAGAGGGCTTCGTCATCGGTGCCCCAGCCTACGCGGCGTTCTGCGCTGAGAGCGGGCTGCGCGAGCGCCTCGCGGAGTTGCTTGACGACGTGGATGTCGAAGACACCGCGGCTTTGCAGGCGGCGAGCGTTGCCGCACGAGAGATGGTCGACGCTACCCCGATGCCGGAGGTTCTGCAGCGCGAGATACGCTCGCGCTACGAGCAGCTTGTGGGCGAGGACGCCGAGGGGCCTGTGGCCGTGCGCTCCTCAGCGACGGCGGAGGACACCGCCGAGACCTCGTTCGCGGGAATGAACGAGACCTTCCTGAACGTCCGCGGCTCAAACGCGGTGATCGACGCGGTGCGCGATTGCTGGCGGTCGTTGTTTGGGACGCGCACTATCTACTACCGCGGCATCAACGGCTTCGCACAGGCGGATATGGACATCGCGGTCGTCGTGCAGCGCCAGGTAGCCTCCACGCGCGCCGGCGTGATGTTCACCGTCAACCCCGCGACGGGCGAGCGCAACGAGCTCGTGATCGAGGGGTCCTTCGGTCTCGGCGAGGCCGTCGTCTCAGGCTCGGTCTCACCCGATCGCTACGTGGTGCGGAAGGACCCGGCGTCGGTGTGGCGCCGTGACGTTCACTGCAAGGAGCTGGCGATCGAATATGACGCTGAGGGTGGCACTCGCACGCGGCCCCTCTCGCACGAGGAGGGTCTGCGTCCCACGTTGGATGAGCGGGAGGTCATGGCTGTGGCCGCGCTTGGCCTGCGCATCGAGGAGCACTACGGCTCACCGCAGGACACGGAGTGGGCGTTTGACCCCGACGGGAAGCTGTGGATGCTGCAGAGCCGTCCGATCACCACGCTCCATGACGAGCAGCAGCCCATACCCAGCGCTGGCGTAGCGCGGTCTGAGCAGCCGCAGACGGTGCTCTTGCGTGGGCTGGGCGGAGCGCCGGGCAGCGCGAGCGGCGCCGCTCGCGTGCTCACCTCGCTCGCCGACGCCGCTGCGCTCGGCAACGGGGATGTGCTTGTCACCCACATGACCTCCCCTGATTGGCTGCCGCTGCTGCGCCGCGCGGCCGGCGTCGTCACCGACTCGGGCGGCATGACTTGCCACGCCGCGATCGTCTCACGCGAGCTTGGTATCCCCTGCGTAGTCGGCACCGGCGAAGCGACCAGCAAGCTGCGCGACGGCGAGATCGTGACTGTCGACGCGACTCGCGGGCTCGTATTGGAGGGCGCATGTGCACCCGAGCTCGCGCGGGTGCCCTCCGGTGGCCAGCAGGCCGCGAGGGTCAGCCTGGGTGCATCCTCGGCGGCTGCCGTGACCGCGACGCAGATCCTCGTGAACCTATCTGAGCCCTCGCAGGTGCAGCGGGTCAAGGACCTGCCGGTCGACGGTGTTGGCTTGTTGCGGGCGGAGATGATGGTGCTGGAGGCGCTGGCGGGCGATCATCCCCGCACGCTGCTCGAGGAGGACCGAGGCGAGGAGCTTGTCGCCCGCATGGCTGAGGGTTTGAGCGCGTTCGCGGTCGGCTTCGCGCCACGGCCCGTGACCTACCGCACGATCGACTTTCGCACCAACGAGTTCGCCGGTCTGCGCGGCGGAGAGCGCTTTGAGCCAAAGGAGGCCAACCCGATGATCGGCTACCGCGGCGCGCTGCGCTACACCCGCGAGCCGGATGTCTTTGCGCTTGAGCTGGAGGCGGTGCGCAGGGTGTGGGACGCCGGCCAGCACAACCTGCACGTGATGCTCCCGTTCGTGCGCACCGCCCGAGAGCTGCGCCGCTGCCGTAACCTGATCGCCGAGTCGGGGCTGCTTGACCGGCCCGGTTTCGAGCTGTGGGTGATGGCGGAGGTCCCCTCGGTGCTGTTCAACCTCTCCGAGTACGCGGCGCTCGGCGTGAGCGGCATCTCGATCGGCTCCAACGACCTCACCCAGCTGCTGCTTGGCGCCGACCGTGACAACGAGGTGCTGGCTGAAACGTTCGACGAGCGCGATCCCGCCGTCACGACGTATCTGCGGGAGCTGATCCCGCGTGCCCGCGAGCTGGGGTTGCGCACCTCGATCTGCGGGCAGGCGCCATCGGTGTATCCCGAGTACGCAGAGCTGCTGGTGCGCGCGGGCATCGACGCGATCTCAGTCAACGTCGATGTGATCGACCGCACCCGAGCGCTGGTGGCCGCGGCGGAGCAGCGCGTGATGCTCGACTTCGCACGCGCGCACGACATCGCTGCTGAGCGGGCCACCGTTCCCGGCGCGCATCTCGGAACCCGGTGATGTTGCAGGTCCGTATCCACGGCCGCGGCGGGCAGGGCGTCGTCACCGCCGCGGAGCTGCTGGCGCTCGCGGCGTTCGATGAGGGCCGCTACGCGCAGGCGTTCCCGAGCTTCGGCTCAGAGCGTATGGGTGCGCCCGTCGTGTCGTTCTGCCGGATCGACGAGCGTGAGATCCGTGTGCGGGAGCCTGTGATGGCGCCCGACGTGCTGATCGTCATCGACCCGACGCTGCTGCACCAGGTGGACGTGTTCGGCGGCCTTGCCCCGGAGGGGTTCATCCTCATTAACACCACACGGAGCTTTGACGAGCTCGGCCTGGGCGAGTTCGTGGCAGGGTTCCGTCACGAGCGGCTCTTGACCGTGCCCGCCGGCGAGCTGGCACGCGAACACGCTGGGCGGCCAATCGCCAACGCAGCGCTGCTCGGCGGTTTCGCGGCGCTCAGCGGGCTGGTCTCGCTGGACGCTGTAGTGAAGGCGATCCGCGAGCGCTTCACCGGGAATATCGGCGAGGGCAATGTGGCGGCGGCGATGGCAGCCTACGCCTGGGTCGCTGACGAGCGTAGGGAGTTGAGCGGTGCTGCGTCAGGTTGAGGGATCGCGTGCGGTAGCGGAGGCGGTGGCGTTGTGCCGGCCGGAGGTCATCTGCGCCTACCCGATCTCGCCGCAGACGCACATCGTGGAGAACCTTTCCCAGCTGGTGAAGACGGGCGAGCTTTCGCCGTGCGAGTTCGTGAACGTGGAGTCGGAGTTCGCCGCGATGTCAGTGGCGATCGGCGCATCAGCGACCGGCGCGCGGGCGTACACGGCGACGGCGAGCCAGGGGCTCTTGTATATGACCGAGGCGCTGTATAACGCTTCGGGGCTCGGTCTGCCGATCGTGATGACTGTCGCCAACCGCGCGATCGGCGCCCCGATCAACATCTGGAACGACCACTCGGATTCGATGTCGCAGCGAGATTCGGGCTGGATACAGCTCTACGCCGAGACCAACCAAGAGGCGCTCGACCTGCACATCCAGGCGTTCGCCCTGGCCGAGCAGCTTTCCACTCCGGTGATGGTCTGCATGGACGGATTCATTCTCACGCACGCCGTCGAGCGTCTGGAGATTCCCACGCAGGAGCAGGTCGATGAGTTCCTGCCGCCGTTTGAGCCGCGGCAGGTGCTCGACCCGGATGAGCCGGTGTCGATCGGCGCGATGGTCGGCCCCGAGGCGTTCATGGAGGTGAAGTACCTCGCGCACGCCAAGCAGATGCAGGCCCTGCAGCTGATCCCCGAGATCGCCGGCGAGTTTCAGCGCGCGTTTGGACGCGACTCCGGTGGCCTGATCCGCACCTACCGCAGCGAGGACGCCGACACGATTGTGGTGGCGCTCGGGTCGGTGTTGGGGACGATCAAGGACACGATCGACGAGCTGCGCGAGCAGGGCGTGAAGATCGGGGCGGTCGGGATCTGCTCCTTCCGGCCCTTCCCGCTCGATGCGTTGCGAGCGGCGGTGGGTCATGCCGAGCGTGTGGTGGTGTTGGAGAAGGCGCTCGCGGTCGGTATCGGCGGGATCGTCTCCGCGAACGTGCGCATGGCGCTCGCCGGCATCCAACTGCACGGCTACACGGTGATCGCTGGCCTCGGCGGCCGGCCGATCACCAAGTCCTCGCTGCACAGTCTGTTCACCGACGCGGCAGCCGACCGTCTGGAGGCGTTGACGTTCCTGGACATGGACTGGGATGTCGTGAACCGGGAGCTTGAGCGGATGGGCGCCTCGCGGGCCTCGGGTCCGCACGCCGAGAACATTCTGCGCGACCTCGGCACGGTCGCGGCGGGGCCGGTGTGAGGAGCAGACAGGCATGACCGCGCCCGCGATTCGCTTTTACCAGACCGGCAGCTTCGCCGTTGGCAACCGGCTGCTCGATCCTGAGCAGCGCTCGGTGCAGGCCGGTGATGAGCGCACCAACTCGATCACGTGCGGGCACCGTGCCTGCCAGGGCTGCGGGGAGGCGCTCGGCGCACGCTATGCGCTTGACGCGGCGATGCGAGCCACGGGCGGGCGGATGATCGCCGCGAATGCGACCGGCTGCCTGGAGGTGTTCTCGACGCCCTACCCGGAGAGCTCGTGGCGGATACCGTGGATTCACTCGCTGTTCGGGAACGCGCCCGCCGTCTCGACGGGCATCGCCGCCGCGCTGCGCGCCAAGGGCCGTGAGGACATCCGGGTCGTCGGTCAGGGCGGTGATGGCGGCACCGTCGATATCGGGATGGCGTGCCTGTCGGGGATGTTCGAGCGAAACGATGACGTGCTCTACATCTGTTACGACAACGAGGCGTACATGAACACGGGCGTGCAGCGCTCGGGCGCGACGCCGCCCGCGGCGCGCACAGCGACCACGCAGGCCGTCGGCCCGGAGCCGGGCAATGTGTTCGGGCAGGGCAAGAGCGCGCCGCTGATTGCGATGGCGCAAGAGATCCCCTACGTGGCGACCGCGACCGTTGCCGAGCTGCGCGACCTGGAGGCGAAGGTTCAGACCGCGATGGGGCTGCGAGGCGCGCGCTACCTGCACGTGTTCGTCCCCTGTCCGCTGGGCTGGGGCAGCGCGTCGAAGGACACGATCAGGATCGCGCGTTTGGCGAAGGAGTCGGGCATCTTCCCGGTGTTCGAGGCGCGCGACGGCGAGCTGTGCGGTGTCTCTGAGATTCGTCGGCAGGTGCCCGTCGAGGAGTACCTGCGCCCACAGAAGCGCTTCGCGCACCTATTCGAGCCCGAGCTGCACAGCGAGGTGATCGCGCGCATCCAGGCCGGCGCGGATCGCAACATCCGCCGCTTCGGCCTGCTCGGCGAGCGCCCCAGCCTGGGTGAGCGCCGTGACGAGCAAGGGGCGGTGAGCAACGGTGGATAAGCCGTTTGCGATCACGCTCGATGTCGGTTCGAGTCTTGCCAACAAGACGGGCTCCTGGCGGCAGGAGCGGCCCGTGTATGTGCACAGGCTGCCGCCGTGCAATCACGGCTGCCCGGCCGGCGAGAACATTCAGCAGTGGCTTTACCACGCTGAGTCCGGCGACTACGAGACCGCGTGGCACGAGCTGGTCAAGGACAACCCGCTGCCCGCTGTGATGGGCCGTGTTTGCTACCACCCATGCGAGACCGCCTGCAACCGCGCGCAGCTGGACGATCCCGTAGGCATCCACGGCGTCGAGCGATTCCTCGGCGACGAGGCGATCCGCCAGGGCTGGCGACTGACCGTAGACGCCGAGCCGACCGCCAAGCGTGTGCTCGTCGTCGGCGCCGGTCCCTCCGGCCTGTCGGCGGCCTACCAGCTCGCGCGGCGCGGGCACACGGTCACGATCCGCGACGCGGGGCCGATCGCCGGCGGCATGATGCGCTTCGGCATCCCCACATACCGTTTGCCGCGGGATGTTCTGGACGCCGAGATCGCGCGCATCCTTGACCTCGGGGTCACGCTCGAACTGGACAGCAAGGTCACGAGCATCCTCGATGTGATGCGAGACGGCGGGTTCGACGCGGCGTTTCTGGCCGTCGGTGCGCACATCGGCAAGCGTGCATACATTCCCGCCGGGGAGGCCGCGCACATCCTGGACGCGGTGACGCTGCTGGCAAGCATGGAGGGCCAGGAGCGCCCGTTGCTCGGCCGCCGCGTGGTCGTCTACGGCGGCGGGAACACGGCGATGGACGCCGCGCGCACCGCCAAGCGCCTCGGGGCCAGCGATGCGATCGTCGTCTACCGCCGCACACGCGAGCGGATGCCCGCCCACGACTTCGAGGTCGAGGAGGCGCTGCAGGAGGGCGTGATGATGAAGTGGCTCTCCACGATCAAGCACGCCGATGAGGGCAAGCTGCTGCTGGAGCGGATGGAGCTGGACGAGACGGGCTTTCCGCAGCCCACCGGCGAGACCGAGGAGCTGCAGGCCGACTCGCTGGTGCTCGCCCTCGGCCAGGAAGCCGACCTCTCACTGCTCGACGGCGTGCCGGGCCTACAGGTCGAGGATGGTGTCGTTCAGGTCGATGAGCGCATGATGACCGGCCACGAGGGCATCTTCGCCGGCGGGGACATGGTGCCCGCCGAGCGCACCGTCACCGTCGGCATCGGGCACGGCAAGCAGGCCGCCCGCAACATCGACGCCTGGCTTGCCGGCCGCGAGTTCACGCACCCTGCGGTCGGAGAGCTTGCAGACTTCCCGACGCTGAACACCTGGTACTACGCCGACGCACCATTGACCGTCGCGCCGCAGTTGGACATCATCCGCCGGCAGTCCACCTTCGATGAGGTGACACAGGGCCTGGATGAGACCAACGCGCTGTTTGAGGCGCGTCGCTGCCTGTCCTGCGGCAATTGCTTCGGCTGTGATAACTGCTACGGCGTGTGCCCCGATAACGCGGTCCTCAAGGTCGACGACGCAGATGGCTATGCGTTCGATCTCGACTACTGCAAGGGCTGTGGAATCTGTGTGCAGGAGTGCCCCTGTGGTGCGATCGAGATGATCCCCGAGGATGTATGAACATCCGACGAGACAGAATGTGAAAGACCTATCGGGCAGTAGAGTGGAACGGATGGGAAGGCAGGCAGGCGTCGTGCTCTATGTGCTCGCGCTGGTAGCCGTCGTGGTCGCCGTGGATGTCTTGTTCTTCAGGCATCGGTTCTGGGAGCGCCTGATCGTCAACGTGGGGATTGTCCTGGTGTTCGGGGCGTTCTATTTGAGGTTCGTGAAGCGGTGAGCGGAACGCCCCCGATGCACGCAGCCAACGACAACGCCGCGCGGACAGGTCTTCGCGGGTGGTGGGCATCCCCTCCGCGATCCGGCTTGCAACGCCTGATCAATCCGTGGGAGTACCGCCACCTCCGCGCTTTTGGCCTCACGCGCATTGCCGGTAGCTTCGTTGCGGCCACCGCGGGCGTCGTGTGCCTCTCCTACGCCGCCTACGGATGGGGAGCCTTCTTCCTGGTTATTGGCGTGCTGAACCTCGCGGGTGGCTACTGGCTCATCACTATCGCTCGCTCCTCATCTCCGCGAGCCTGAGCCCGCTGGGAATGCGTCAACCAGCGGCGGCGTGCGCGTGCCCATGACCGTTGGGGCCGGTGAGCTTGTAGGCGCGTAGTGAGCGCTGTACGTCGGTGATCGAGACCAGCCCGACGGGTCGGCCGTCGGCGTCGATGACCACGGCACGCCCGAACCTGGAGAACGCGGGCCGCTCAAGCAGTCGTGCCACGTCCTCCTCGGTGTGGACGATCAAGGCGGGGTCGCAGTCGGCTACCGCGCGGATCTCTGCCGGGGAGCGCCGCCCGCGCAAGTACGCCTCGACCTGGGCGATGCTGACCAGCCCGATCGCGTGGCCCTGCTCGTCGGTGACGGGAAATGCGTTGTAACGGTAGGGGCGAAAGTATGCCTCGGCGGCGTGCGCGAGAGAGGCGTGCTCGGGGATGCTCACGGCCGGCGTGGACATCAGCTCACCCGCTGTCACGCCAGAGAGGGCCGCCTGGACCTGTGCGCCGACGGCCTGCGCACCGGCGGCCATCACGATGAAGAAGCCGATCAGCGCGAGCCACAGCCCCTCGGGTGCGCCTCCCAGGAACTCGAGGCCGCCGAGCACGATCATCAGGTAGCCGAACGCGCGACCGACGCTCGCGGCGGTGTCTGTGGACTTTCCGATATCACCGCTGCGGCGCCACAGCAGCGAGCGCAGCACCCGCCCACCGTCGAGTGGGAACGCGGGCAGCAGGTTGAAGACGAGAATCAGCCCGTTGACGAACACCTGGTATTCGACGAGCGCACGAATGGCCGCCGGCGTGGAGGACGGCAACAGCAGCGCCACCACGCCGAAGCAGGCGGCGATCACCGCTGTGACGGCGGGACCCGCCAGGGCGTAGCGCAGCTCGTCGCGTGGGTCGTGTGCCTCCCCGCGCATACGCGAGACGCCGCCGAGCAGCCACAGGTCGATCTCCTCGACTTCGATGCCGTGCCGCCGCGCGACGATCGCGTGGCCGAACTCGTGCGCGAGGATGCTTGCAAACAAGAGCAGCGCGCTTGAGAGCCCCAGCGCGTAGGACGCGGCGGGGCTGATGCCATGTATCACTTCGGGGAAGTAGGAGGCGCCCAGCGACCAGGTGATCAACGCGACGATCACCAGCCACCAGGGGCTGACCCCGACGGGGATTCCGGCGATGCGCGCTATGCGGAGGCTGCGACCAGGCATTGCTCACACCGTAGATGCCCATAGCGGTGCCGGTCATCAGTGCTGGCCCCGGTAATCCTCCGTAGTGAGCACTGAGTGCTCCAGGTGGGAGCAGCGGATACGGCGGTGTGGCGGGCGGGGCGAAGATGGCCCTCGGATCAACACACAAGCCCGGAGGATCGAAACAGTGCCAGCAACAAGCGCCATCCCATCCGTATCGCCCGAGCTGGCGGTGAGTGCCGTTGGACTGCTGAGCGGTCGGCGTATCACTGCCGGTGGGGTTGAGCGCGAGCATCTTCTGGACCGGCTGGCTCAGCTTCGCGCGATCCTCCCAGCGTTCGCCGAGGAGCTGGCGACCGCGCGCCGTCAGACGGCCGCGCTGCGCATAGAGAACCGCGGGCTGCTGGCCGAGGTGCGCAGGCTACAGCGCCAGCGTGGAGAGACCCATGCACGCTCCTGAGCACGTAGAAACACGCAACGGGGACAGTGTGAGTCCCCGATGCGTCGGCCCTGAGCCGCTTCTAGCGTCCGTTGCGCTGAGCGTCCTTTCTTGCACACAAACCGACCAAAGGTGGAACCCGAGATGAAGGCCCTCGTTTATCACGGTCCCGGCGAGCGAGGCTGGGACACGGTCGATGACCCGACGATCATCGACCCAACCGATGCGATCGTGAGGATCGACACGTCAACGATCTGCGGCACCGACCTGCACATCCTCAAGGGAGACGTGCCGGAGACCACGGCGGGCACGATCCTCGGCCACGAGGCCGTCGGCACCATCCAGGAGGTCGGAGCCGGCGTCAGCACCGTCGCACCGGGCGACCGGGTGCTGATGTCCTGCGTGAGCTCCTGCGGACGCTGCCGCTTCTGCAAGGAGGGCCGCTACGGGCAGTGCTTGGGTGGCGGCGGCTGGATCTTCGGGCACCTCATCAACGGGCTGCAGGCCGAATACGCTCGCGTCCCGTTCGCCGATAACTCCGTCTACAAGGTTCCCGCCCAGCTCAGCGACGAGCAGGTGCTGTTCCTCGCGGACATCCTGCCCACCTCTTTCGAGGTCGGCGTGCTCAACGGCATGGTCTCCCCCGGCGACGTGGTGGCGATCGTCGGCGCCGGCCCGATCGGCCTGGCAGCGATCCTCACAGCCCGCCTCTACACGCCGGGGCGGATCGTCGCCATCGACCTCGCCGACAGCCGCCTTGAGAGCGCCACACGGTTCGGTGCGGATGAGACGATCAACAACTCGCGCGAGGATGCTCTCGCCAAGGTCATGGAGATGACTGACGGCCTCGGCGCAGATGTGGCCTTCGAGGCGGTTGGCGTGCCGGACACGTTTGAGCTCGCGGCTGATCTGATCCGTCCCGGTGGTCGAGTGGCGAACATC